>JAPFBR010000001.1:0-1243915 GCA_035798135.1 Flavobacteriaceae bacterium KMM 6897
TGCGTACTTTGTTACGGCAGATTTTCGAAATGGGAAATCCACGCTCACAAAGCCGCACTAATCTTATACGAACCGTTGGGCATAATTAAATGGAAAAAAATAAACCTTTAAAAATAGAATTTCCTTCACAAGGCTGGAAGCAGTTCTTAACTGCAAAAAAAGAAATGCTAGATAGTTTTGACAAAGCGAAAGAATTATCCAAAAAACGTGCAGTCCAAACATTTCATGGAAACGTCGCTGAAGGAGAGTTTAGAAAGTGGTTACAAAATTTTTTACCAAAAAAATATGCCGTAACGTCTGGGTATATTATTTCACAAGGCATTCCTGATTCTCAAAATTTACCACATTTCGATGTTATAATTTATGAACACTTAGAAGCACCAACATTATGGATTGAAAATAACCCAGACTCTTCTGACCAAGGAAAATCACGTGCTATACCAGCCGAATTTGTCAAATCAGTTATTGAAGTCAAATCTTCTTTCGAAAAATCTACAGTTAATGACGCCATTCAACATTTATCTAAATTAAAAGAGTTATTAAAAGGAACTGATAAAAATGACGAAAGGTATAAATTGTATTTACCACCAGACTTTTTCTGTTCAATTGCATTTTTTGAATTAAGAGAGAAAAACAAAAAAGATTTTGACGCATTATTAGGACTTAATAAAGGTTTAGAACTAAGAGGGTTTTATGGTGGAGTCATTTTACGAGGAGAAGGTCATGAAATAGATTTGACTTGTAAGCTTCAGATTATTAAAGGAGATAACGCCTTGTTCAAATCGATTGAAGAGGTTGATTCCTTATTAAATTCTCATGCTATAATTGAATCAAAAAAGTTAAATAAAGTTATTAGCATTGGACCCAGTTACTCTTGGTCTGAAATGAATTTTTCAGAATTTTCTTTTGATATAATTGCATTGCTAAATGGGACATATGAAACAGGAAGGCTGTCAAGTTTTTATGGGATTGGAACATCTGGTAAAATTGAATCGAAATGGTAATTAACTATGCCCAACAACGTGTATAATTAATTGCTCAGTTGGTAAAGAGGAGGAATTTTTCTTACTTTTCTTTAAAATTAGTAATACTCGGAAAATGAGTGAGAAAGCCTTGCTCCTTCCAACGCTGTTTTGCCTACCTCCCGAAGGTCGGCTGATTCGGCAAAGCCTAAACTAGAGCAAGGCTCTAAATCGCAACTAATCATACACAAACACGTTGTGCTTCATTATGACCAACCAACAACCAAATGATGAAATTCTTTAGAAAAATTAGACAAAACTTGCTTTCAGAAGGAAAAACTGGAAAGTATTTTAAGTATGCAATCGGAGAAATAATACTTGTTGTAATTGGAATTTTGATTGCTCTCTCTATAAATAATTGGAATGAACATAGAAAAGTTGACGGAGAAATCGTGAAAGCACTCACTGAGATACGCAGTAACCTAATCAGCGATAGTCTAAGCATTCGTCAAACTCTTATCGAAAGAGTGGAGGATATAAATATTCAGTCTACGGTAATCAATGCGTTAGAAGGCGGTAAAATTCCATACGATTCTTTAGAGTATCATCTTGGAAGAGTTATGATTTCTAGACGAATAGTTCTTTTAGACAATGGTTATCAAATATTGAAAAAATTTGGATTGGAACGACTAAATAATAAAGAACTCAGATATCAGTTGATAAACTACTACACTACTTCCATTAAAGAAATATATGATGATACTGCAGACGATGAACACGAATTCTTTACTGTATACCTTCCATATATTCGTAACCATTTTCTAGATTGGGAATGGAGTAATCGAGGTATACCTGCAGATTATGAACAACTCAAGTCCGACCAATATTTTCTTACCTCTCTGAAACTAAACATTACTAACGCAAAAGACACATTAAAAGCATTGGAGAGAGGTGCAAACAATATCAAGCAGATTCTTCAAATTCTTGACGAAACAATCTTGTATTACGAATAAGAAATATTAGAACTGAAGGGCTATGCCAACCTCTTAGATAAAGAAAATTAATAACGAAAGCACAACACAACCTAAACGTAATGTGGACTTCAGGGCACAAACCTAAGATGCGATATCAATTTCATGTATCTAGCCTAAACTCTTTATCCCTCCTCTTTTTTGATATAGTTTTTAATCTAAATTAACTATATTCAATCATCGTATCTTTATAATAATCCAAACATACGAGCCTAACCGTTGTGCTTCATTATCAGAAACCGCTAACTAATGTTAAAATTCTTTAGAAAAATTAGACAAAGACTACTCTCTGAAAATAAATTCAGTAAGTATCTGATTTACGCAATAGGAGAAATTGTGCTTGTGGTTATTGGGATATTAATTGCCTTGCAGATTAACAATAATAACAATTACAAAGCACAAAGAAGCGTTGAACAGGAATATCTATTATCGCTGCAAACAGAATTTGAATCGAACCTCAATAAAATTAATAATTCTATTCAAGAAAATGAACGACGAATAGAAGCAATTGATAATCTATTAACCCTATTTGACAAAAATGTCCTTGACACAATCAATAAACAGGCAATTTCCCAAATGTTCTTTCCCGTACTTGGTAGTGCTTTAAACTATTTACCTTCAAAAGGAGTTTTAAGCGACATCATAAGTTCAGGCAAGCTCAATATCATTTTGAATACCGACTTAAGACAAAACCTTGCTTCCTTTGAAAGTTCAATAGATTTATTAAATAAGCAGTTAAATGAAGCCTATTTTTATGACGAAAGTGTGCGCATTTTTATATTTAAAGAAGGAAGTGTGCGTAACATTACGACGGATATTAGATATATGGATTTTGAACATGGGTCGATTTCCGAAAAGGTAAATAACAAGCTAATGTTTGAGTCTGTGGAATTTGAAAATTACCTGTTGGCCTTACAAATGTCGGCTAGAGCTACAAATGGACCACGGTTATTCCGTGGCATAAAGGCTCAAATAAAAACTATATTAAAAGAAATCAAGCAAGATCTAGAGAAATAACGAAAGCACAACAATGGCTATAATTCAGTCTTGCATTTTACTAAAGAGAAAATTTATTACTTTTAATCTGGCTCGATTCCGAATCTAAAAAATCCTAACGGATTTCCCAGACCGAAATCATAGCCGAACCGTTGTGCTTCATTATGACCAACCATTAAACAATGATAAAATTCTTTCGGAAAATTCGATACGACCTTATGGAAAAAAATAAAACTGGAAAGTATCTCAAATATGCAATCGGAGAAATTATTTTGGTTGTTATTGGAATTTTGATTGCGTTGAGTTTAAATAATTGGAATGAAAATCAAAAATTAAACAAAACAAGAAATCAACTTATTCAAGATCTTAAAGTTGAATTAATAAGTGCGCAAGAAAGAATTGAGCCGGTAATAAAGCAAACGGACGCCCAAGTTGAAAAAAGCAAATTGTATTTTACTCATCTCGAAAGCAAAGAAAATTTTGTTCCATCAGATTCTCTTAGAAGTTGGTTAACTTATATACTTTCTGGCGCACCTTATGATTTGGAACTTCCTACATATGAAGAAGCAAAATCTTCAGGCAGAATAAGCTTATTAAATAACAAAGAAATATTATTGGGCTATTCAAATTTATTGGTCGCTGCTCAAGGTCATCAGCTTCATCGAAAAATTGGCGCTGAAATGTGGTATTTAGGTTCAACGTGGGAAATGAGAAGCGAAATCGGTGGAAAAAGAGTCTTAACAAAGACTGATCCAAATTTACCTGAGAAATTAATTCTATCAGATCATGATTATCGTGAATTTTTGACTAATCCTTCTTCTTATGCCGCAATTGAAAATGCCAACAATATGACCAGAACAACGGGTCAATATTTAAATAGAATGAATAATGCGCTCAAAGAAATAGTAATTTTACTTGAAAAAGAAGTTAAAAAGAAATAACGAAAGCACAACAACGTGTATAATTAATTGCTTGGGAGCTTTTAAAGTTAACTCGAGGATTTCTGCCGAAATCCCTTTGCCTATCCCCTTTTTATTATCTTAGTCCTTCAAGCAACTAATCATACACGAAACCGTTAGGCATAATTTGAAAATGGACGAAAAGGTAACTGAAAGACTTTTAAAGAATTATTACAACGCTCGCAAAAGTTGGGAAGGTTGGTGTTATCTAAATAATATCCATTTAAAGAAAAATAATTCAACTGTTCGGAAATATGCAGACGAAAATGAACTGCTATTTCATTGTCGATATTTGCTCTTGAAAGACCTTCATATTGAACTATACAAAATCATAAAAAATAAAAATAATACTTCTCATGACAATATCTTTAAACTCTTAAAGGAATGTAATAGCGAACAAGCACAAAACTTGCTGATAGAATTAACTAATTTTCAGAAAGAATTAGACTCTCTGACCAACACGAGAGATAAATTCTATGCACATTTGGACGGAAATTACAAGGATTTTTTGGATTCCTTTGAAATCGAGAATTATTACAAAACATTTGAGCACATTGAATCTGCGATAATTATCTTAGGAAAAGAAAAAGAACTAAAAGAATTACTAAAATCGATTCCATCCCGAGATGATTTTGAATTAATTTTATAAGATGACAGAACAACAGATAATTTCTTGGATTTTCATGGCTACAGCTATTGCCTCTCAAACGAAGCCAACCGATTTCAAAGGGATTTCTGATATTGCAGATGGAATTAACCACGCTGTACCAACTCATAAAGAAATGCAAACATCAATTTCTTGGCTATTTGATAAAGGCCTGGTAAGTAAACATGGAAGAGAATATACGTTGACACCTAAGGGAAAAAGTGAATATAAAAATGCTTCTGGAACGACAAACATTCTGTTAAAAATCTGGAAGAATTTGGAAGAAAAAATAAAAAACTATGCCTAACAATACCTATAGCAAATAGGGCAAAAATGCTATATTTAATGGCTTGGGTTTATTTACAAAGACCGCCAAATCATTTGGATTTGGCTTTTAAAATGAAAAAGATAAAAACAAAACAAAAAGCTTTGGCTACGTGCTAAGACGGAAACTAAATGTTTCCTTGCCTGCCCTACTTGCCATAGCCTAGACGTTAGGGTAAATTTAAAAAAAAAGAATAATGGATCGTATAGTTAGACTTTTACTTTATATACTACTTATAGTAAATGCAGTCGCCCTAATTGTTACTCTAATCGATTTATGGCCTGATAATCCAATAAAAGAGTATAGTTTTCTTTTAGTGATATCCTTTATAACTTTGGGTGGTTTTACACGCCAGGCAATCAAAAGGAAATCTGAAAGGCATTTAAAACAGTAATATCAATGAATCTTCAAGACCACTCGATTTTTGAAAAATTAAAAACATACCCTAACAATGGCTATAATTCATTGTGGCAATATGCAAAAAACTAAAATAGAAACTATTAACAGGCCTGATTTCATAAGTGGAAAAATCTACGACGTTTCCCACAACGAAATCATAGCCGAGCCGTTGTAAGTAATTAGAACCACCATTATTTTGAATTGGAAGATTTAATCAATAAAATAAAAAGCAGTTTACATCTAAGCTCAGAAGCGGAAGAATTTCTTTATTCCATATCGAAAGAAAAAACACTTTCTAAAGGAGAAGTCTTAATCCGCCAAGGACAAGTTGTAAAGAAAACATTCTTTGTTACAAAAGGTTGCTTAAGATCTTACTGTATTGATAAAAACGGGAGAGAACACACCCTACTGTTCGCAATTAAGGATTGGTGGATCAGCGATTACATAGCTATTCATAC
Source organism: Flavobacteriaceae bacterium KMM 6897 (assembly GCA_035798135.1). GTDB lineage: Bacteria > Bacteroidota > Bacteroidia > Flavobacteriales > Flavobacteriaceae > Sediminicola. The sequence goes on from JAPFBR010000001.1 coordinate 5,777, forward strand.
TGATGAGCTCGCAACGCTTACCGTAGAATGTCTTACCGAATCGAAAGTTATTGAATTCAATGCCAAAGAACTGGATGGAATTCATGCACGTTTTCCAGAATTCGAGTCTTATCAAAGACATAATTTAGAACGCCACGTAGTTAGTTTACAAAAGCGCATTTTAAATCAACTCCAATTAAGTGCACCTGAACGGTACGATTTATTCTTAAAGCAATATCCAGACATAGAGCAACACACTCGTAATTATCACATCGCCTCTTTTCTGGGCATCACCCAACAAAGCTTAAGCCGTATTAGAGTGGAAAAAGCAAAAAAATAGATTTCTTACCATAGGGTAATTTCTGCTCGAATCCATCACGCTAAGTTTGTATCAAATTATTAAGAACAGAATAATAGATACAAATATGAAAGCTTTACAAATAATAAAATACGGAGAAATTCAGGATAGCTTAGCAATTAACGAAGTAACCAAACCAGCTGTACAAGCCAAAGATGTACTTATCGAAGTAAAGGCTGCGGCCATTAACCCTATAGACAAAAGTATTATCCTAGGAAACTTGCAAGGCTTCCTTCCTATTCCGTTACCAAGCACGAGCGCTTACGACGTAAGTGGAGTTGTTGTTGAAAAAGGAATTGAAGTAATGGATTTCGAAATTGGAGACTTGGTTTATTCTAGAGTACCTCAAGAGCAAATGGGAACCATAGCAGAATATGTAGCTGTAACAAGCGCAGCCGTTTCAAAAAAACCGGGTAACATTTCTTTCGAAGAAGCAGCAAGCTTACCATTAGCAGGACTTACGGCTCTACAATCTTTGGAATACGCTGGTATAAAAGAGAACGATAAAGTCCTTATACATGCAGGCTCTGGTGGCGTGGGTAGTTTCGCAATTCAATATGCTAAAGCAAAAGGAGCTTATGTCTATACCACCACAAGTACAACCAATGTAAGCTGGGTTAAAGAACTTGGCGCAGACAGAGTAATTGACTACAAAACAGAAGACTATAAGACCATTGTAAAAGACGCAGACATCGTGTTCGACACATTAGGCAATAACTATACTACGGAGGCTTTCCAAGTCATTAAGAAAGGTGGAATAGTTGTTAGTGTTATCGGTGCTATGGACGTGGAAACTGCAAAGATGTTTGGCATGCCAGATTACAAACTTCCGGAAGATTTAGCAAAAGCAAAAAGCGATAAAGATGCGACTTACAAGTATGTTTTCATGCACCCGAATGGCGCACATCTAGGTCAGATTAAAGCACTAGTGGAAGACGATAAAATCAAGCCGGTTATTGACAAAGTTTATCCATTATCAGAAAGCATAGAAGCTTTCACACATTTGGCATCGGGTAGAGCTAAAGGCAAAATTGTAATTAAACTAGCTTAAGGCTAACTCAGGTGTATTAAATTAAATACTTAGAAATCATGATGAAAAAAATATTAATTGGATTAGCAAGCTTCATTGCCCTAGCCGTTGTAGTGTTGTATTTTACGAGTAGACCAAAATTAGAGGCCGATGGCTCTTACAGTCCCTCAAAATTAGCACTCTCCTTAGCAACTGTTGAAGTAAGCGATTTTGAAAAAATTACCTATCAAAAATACGAAGGGGATAAATCTAAAATCTTGGTCATTTTCACAGAACACAAAAACTTGAAAATGAAGAATGGCAAATCGTTTTCTACAGGAAATCACCCCATTGAATCTCTAGTTCCTATGTTGCATCTTAAAAATGCTGGCTTTGATTTTGAAATTGCTACACAAACAGGAATGCCTGTCGTTTTTGAAATGTGGGCCTTTCCTGGAAAAGACGAGAAGATGAAAGCTATCTATGATGAATACAAGTCTAGTTTTGAGAACCCTTTAAGCCTTCAAAGCTTTATTGACTCATCATTCACAGAATCAGCATCGTATGCGGCAGTTTTTATACCCGGTGGACACGGAGCCATGATCGGTATTCCTGAAGATGAAAATGTTTCGGAAATTTTGAATTGGGCACATGACAGTGATCTATTCACCATAAGCCTTTGTCATGGACCAGGTTCGTTTCTATCTACCACACTTAATGGTCAAGAATTTCTTTATAAAGGATACGACATGGCTGTATTCCCAGATGCTGTAGATGAACAGACTCCAATGATTGGTTATTTACCAGGTAAAATGCCTTCGGGCTTAAGCGAAAAACTAAAAGCCTTAGGTGCTAACATTGTTAATACTGAGTCTGATAATACAGTTGTCGTGGACAGAAAATTAATTACCGGTGCAAGTCCTTTAGCCTCAAATGATTTAGGAAAGCTAGCTGCTGAAACTTTATTGAAAGAACTGAAATAAAACTACTTACAACACAGTATAAAAGCAATAGCGGTTCGGGTGCAAACTCAATCGCTATTTTTTTATTAAGTAAATTGCTAAACATAAGAGAAATTGCAATAAATCCGCTACTGCTCTAATACAAACCGTTGGCAAACATTTAAAACGAACTTAGACCAACAATTATAACTAAATGAAAATGAATAAAATTTTAAAAACTCTATTGACTTGGTTACCTTCTGTAGTAATTACTTTGTTTTTTATACCAAATGCTTTAGACAAAATACTTAACTCCAATCAAACGGACAAAATTGTTGCGAATAGCACTATAATGATTACTACGGGAATATTTCTTTTAATATCGACAGCATTGTTCTTGTACAATTAGACAATACTAATCGGAACTACTCTTTTAGCTCTGTATATGACTTTTATAGTGTTTATTCATATGTATAAAGGAAAACCTTATGAAGTGGCAATTTTGATTGTGATGGCAACTATTTTCGCTGCGCATATTAGAAATCCTGAAATATTTCATCAAAGCAAAGAATAAAAAAGATTTATCGAACTGAATAGCTATCTAAATAGTTAACAAAATCAAGTAGTAAACAATGAAATTTATACCCTTAACTATTATAAGTCTGATTAGTATTGTTTACGCGATTTACACCAAAGATAATGAAGCACCTTTCATGTTTGATAATTTTGAACTCCGTACTTCAATCAAGTTTGATTATCTATTAAATTCATTATTTAAATTGAAACATATTCTTCATTACATAATCACCTATTGGTTAGGTATATATGCTTTTGGTAAAAATGAACATAAGAAAGTGATTCTATTCTGTTTAGTTCTTGGTTTGCTCATTGAAATTCTTCAAGGCTTTGTACCAACAAGAGGAGGGTCATTGACTGATATCGCACCGAATATTTTGGGAATACTAATTGGTTATGTAACTTCTACTGTTCTGAAGTTTAAAACAAATTGACTCTAATCAAATTTGAGGAAATAGAAGAACAAGAGGAAAAAACAAATGATTAATTTGACTTTATTTTGAAAATCAATATTGACTTGACTATTGATAATAAAAAACGATTTGCCAACACCGTATAAAATTAATGGCTAGTTCTCGCCTACTTACGAACCCCGAAGCGTCGGGGCTCGCGGATTTTCTATTTGGTTTGTATTTGCTAAATTAGGTGCTTAAACACGCAACTAATCTTATACAATCACGTTGGCAATAATTAAAAGCAACCTCAAAAGAATAGTCACATCTTTAAATTATAAAATGTGCAAAATGAAAGTTAAATATTATTTGATAGCAGCCCTATTGTTTTTTATCGCTTGTGATAAATCAAAGGATGAACCAATAACTGCAGACGAATCCTTGATGGTTGGTAAATGGGAACAAACCGAGGCTTTTATAAGTGCAGGTGGGCCTCAATATTGGGTGGATGTTGAAAATGGAGAAGAAATTGAATTTTTTGAAAACGGAACATTTTCTTCGAATAGATTTACTAAATGTAGGATTGGTAAATTTTCGATAGTAGAAAATAAATTATTCCTGGAATATGACTGTGACGGATTTGACACTCAGTCGGAAAATGATGAAGGTTTCATAACATATGAATTAGAGTTTTCATCGAATTACTTTATACTCACACCAACTAGCGGACCAATTTGCATTGAAGGTTGTAGTTATAAATATCAAAAAAAAGTAACAATAGCTATAAGTAGTGCGGAGTTTGATGTACAAACCAAAGTAATCGTATATTTACTATGTCCGCAAAATCTTTAGTCCCGAAGTTTCGGGATTGCTCTGGCGAAAAAATATAAATCAAAACAAAAAGCTTTTGCTACGTGCGAAGACGGAAAAAAAAGTTTCCTTGCCTCCGCACTACTCATAGCTGAAACGTTGTGGTGCATTTAAAACTGGCAAATGAAAGACAAAATAGAAATTCAATTAAGTAAGACTAAAATTCTACTACTTTTAATCGGAGCGATAGCATTTGTAGTATTTGGAATTTTATTCATTCTAAACCCTGAAAAATTTCAAAGCCCAATATTTCGAAATCCCGAAACTATCAGAATTGCAGGAATAGCATCTGTAACGATTTTCGGACTTTGTTTAATATTCATAGCAAGAAAGCTATTCGATAACAAGGTTGGACTGACAATTGACCAGAATGGTATAACTGACTACTCAAATGCGACAAGCGTTGGACTCATCGAATGGGCTGACATTACAAATATCAGAACTGTTCATGTGGCATCAACAAAGATTCTAATGCTTGAGACGGATAAACCTGAAAAATACATTGAACGAGCTAAAAATGGAATCTCTAAACGAGCGTTGAATGCAAATCACAAAACGTACGGTTCGCCATTATCGATTATTTCCCATTCATTGAAAATAAAATATGACGATTTGGAAAAACTGATTAGAGAAGAATTTGAGAAGAGAAAAAAATAAAAAACGACACCACAACAAGGGCTGTAATTCATTGTGGCGGTATGCAAAAAACTAAAATAATAACCATCAAACGGCCTGCTTTCATAAGAGGAAAAGTCTACGACGTTCTACAGAACGAAATCATAGCCTAGGCGCAAGGTTTCATATAATAAAACTAAAATTCAAAAATCATGAAATTATTTATCAGTACCATTTCCTTAGTCTTATTCTTTTGGAGTATTAATGTAGAATCTCCAAATAGCAAACAAAATAGTTTACAGCAGCCTACTAATTCAGTTTTAGAAAAGAACTGGAATAATGACTTTAATGGTATATGGATTAATGAGGATGACCAAACTAAAGGTACTCCAAAATGCAAAATTTCCTATAAAAACAACAGTTTTGTTGTCCAAATGTGGGGCTCCTGTCATCCACAAGACTGCGATTGGGGCGAAAAAGTGTCAAATGAGGTGAAAAAAGGAACCAATAAATTTGAACTTCTTTGGGATCACGAATTTGCTGAAAGCGTTATAACTTATGAAATCATTGAAGGGAAACTAAAATTGACACATAATAGACGTTATAAAGATCATTCAGGAAGAGAAGGTTTTACAAGTATTGAATACTTCATAAAGAAATAAGAACGAAAACCTAACAAAGGCTACAAATCATTGTGGCAATATGTAAAAAACGAAAATAGAAACCATCAAACGGCCTAATTTCATAAGTGGGAAAGTCTACGACGTTCCCCACAACGAAATCATAGCCGAAGCGTTGGCAGTAATTCGATACGTAAAATTTCATTTTAACTAAATCTCAAAAAAATGAAAACGACAACATTTCTAACATTTGTGGGTGATCAATGCGGCAAGGCAGAAGAAGCGATAAATTTCTACACTTCTATATTTCCAAATTCGGAAATTAAAAGCTTGACAAAATACTCTGAAGGAGAGGCTGGAGGAACACCGGAACTTATCAAATATGGAGTATTTACATTAAATGGTTCAGAGTACATGGTTTCCGAAAGTAATTTTAATCACGCTTGGTCATTTACGCCTGGGGTATCACTGTTCGTTTCCTGCAACTCTGAAAATGAGATACAAACTTTATTCGAAGAACTTTCTTCAAATGGAGGCCAGATTATGGTTCCTCTTGACAACTACGAAGGTTCAGGAGATTACGGCTTTGGTAAAAAATTCGGATGGTGTGAAGACAAATATGGCATTTCATGGCAACTTAACCTTTCAGAATAAATGAGATGAAAAGAACAAGCAACAAGGTTAGAAACTAATTTAGTGTAAAGGCTAATCTTTAACTTGTGTAAACCATGTGCCTTAAGGGCATTACAAAAAAGAAATAATGATTAACAGATTAGAATTTTCCATTGATATCAAGGCTGAAAAAACCACGATTTGGAACGCACTCTGGAATCAGAGCTCCTATCGCGAATGGGCTAGTGTTTTCTTTGAAGGGTCTTATGCTGTAACTGACAATTGGGAAGAAGGCAGTAAAGTACATTTCCTTGCCCCAGACGAAAGTGGTATCTACAGTATTATCGAAAAACACAACCCGAATAAAATTATCCGGTTTAGGCATATCGGAAATGTATTGGGAGGAAAGGAGCAACCCATTGATGATGTAGCAAAAAAATGGTCGGGAGCTACAGAAATTTATACACTTACTGAAGGAACAGATTTCAACACCCTTACCGTTGAAATAGATGTCCTGGATGAGCATCTGGAATTTATGACAAAGACATTTCCAAAAGCACTTGAGAAAGTGAAGAACAACTGTAGCTAACAACGCATATGTATTTATTTTGCCATTCCTCTTGTCGGAGAAATTTTAACTACTTTTAAAAAAGGTCACAGCTGAAAAATCCGTAGCGACAACCTCCCTTAATTTGCATGGGCATTTTTGGTCCATCCAGTTTGTCCTATGGCAAAACAAAATATATACAAGCACGTTGTGTGTAATTATAATAAAAAATGATAGAAAAGGTAATTGAATACCAAAACCAATCTGAAATAAATTTCGAAAACACTAAAAATCTAAGTACGATTTCTAATTATATCGTAGCTTTTATTTTATTCATTTCATCCACATTTTTTGCTGCATTGACTTTTCCATTTAGATATATTTATAAAAAAATATTTCACAACAATAGTGACTCCAAGATTCTAACACTTGATGAAAGCAACATTGAAACATTCTTAAACAAGGAGGAATTAGTATTGATTGATTTTTGGGCTGAATGGTGTGGCCCTTGTGTAATGATGAGTTCAATAATTGAGAAATTCGCATCCGAATCAAAAAATATTAAAGTGGGAAAGGTCAATGCTGACTTTAATAAAAGTATAATTGACAAATACCAAATAAGAGGTCTACCTCAATTTATATTAGTTGAAAACGGAAATGAAATTAAAAGATTTGCAGGTGCAATGACAAAATCTGATTTGATTAAATTCTGCAATAATCAAGATAAGTAACTACACACAACATAGGTTACCTGCAAATAGCGGGCATTCCAGTGAAAAGTGATATTTTAGTCATCAAGTAACAAACAACTAAGCCGACAATCCCGATAGCTTTCGGGACGCGTCCCTACTCCACGCTACTTGTATTACCCAAGACCGTTAGCATCATTATTCGAAATCTCCTTAGTTAATTTATTATAATACCTTTAGAGAAACCAACCAACTCTTTAATGATAAAATTCTTTCGGAAAATCCGCAAAAATATGCTTGCCGAAGGCAAAACAGGAAAGTATCTAACATATGCCCTTGGTGAGATTGTATTGGTTGTTTTAGGAATCCTAATTGCGCTCTCAATAAATAACTGGAATCAGTCGCTGAAGCAAAATATTGCTCAAAATGAATTTCTACAGGGCATCAAAACTGACTTAAAAAAAGACAAAGAATATATTGATCTTATTATTCAACTACAGAAACCAAAGCTTGAGGTATTTGATCTCTTAAACATGGAGTTACCAGAATTCTATCATGGGAACCAAATAGCCGTGGATTCTTTATTTAAAATATATTTTACCAGCCAGCGTACATTTTATCCAATTTCCGGTTCTTTCCAATCGGCCGTTTCAGGCAATGAAATTAATTCCTATAAAGACAAAGTTATTTCAAGTTCACTTATCAAGCTTTATAATACCACCTATGAAAGATTAATTGACAATGGTAAAATCAGTGATGATAGGTGGGATTATCTTAGTAGAAAATACAGCCATGAAAGACGAGTTGGAATTAGTCAAAACATGAGCGATTCACGGCTTTCTGAACTCTTGGATGACATGTATCACCATTTTGTGCATATGCGTTGGTATCAAAATCAATTAATAGATACTCATCGAGAGATTGATAAAATATTAGTAAAAATTGAATAACCTAATGTTGTTCTTTATCATGACAAACCGCTAAGCAATGATAAAACTCTTTCGTAAGATCCGACAACAATTACTGACTGAAAACAAATTCAGTAAATATCTGATGTATGCAGTTGGAGAAATTATTCTTGTAATTATTGGAATATTAATAGCCCTGTATATAAATAATAAAAACGAGATCGGTAAAAATGAAGATAAGTTCCTTTCCAATTTATTACTGGTTCATAAAGAATTAGAAAATAACATTCAAGGAACAACTAGAAATTTAAACTACTATTTTAATAAGGACTCCCTTATTTATTCAATAATGGCTGACACCTTGACGATTGATGATTATAAAAATGCTCAAATTAGTAATGAAAATACAGATGGGGGATTAGGCTTGAGCTACGTGATATTCAACACTACAAAAGCAACTATTTTAAACAATAGTTTTATTAAATTAAGTCAAAGCACAGATAAGGTGCCTGAAAAATATTACCCTATTATCCGGGATCTTGAAAAAGTATATTCACATCATAGAACAGCTGTAATAGATTGGAACAGTAAAATGCAATCCTTGGAAAACGACAATGTGGCAAAATTCAGCGATACATATGACTGGTTTAGTAAATTATACTTTTTTGCTCAGCCAAATAATGACGCTTTTAATTTCTTTATAGAAGATCCCAAATATAAAAACTATATTTCTCAATATTATTTTTTGTTAAAAGAACAAAGGGATCATATTCAAGCCTTCAGAATTGAGGCTACAAAATCTTATTTTTCTATTGCCAAATTATTGAATTTACATGAAGAAATAGCGTCAAAGGATACCAATTTTATTGTAAAAAAAGAGATGCTACTTTGTTATGAAGGAAGGTATTCAGACAAGTCGGGAGACACTTTTAAAATAGTAATGGATGCCAACAGTTTATTTGTTACTGATAATGGAACTAAATCCGAATTGATTTCTTTATCACCTACTAAATTTATGGTGCAAAATGCGATGTTTACCTTTAAAAAAACTACTGAATGTGATGTTCCAGGGTTTGTTTTTCATATACAAGGACAAGTATTTCATTATACTAAAAATGAATAAAACAATAACGAACTTTAAAAGCGTATAAGTAATGCTTCCTTTGCCATGCAGACCATTGAAAATGAAGTACCTATAAAATAAATCACATTTTACAGCAATAAAAGATTACATTTATTGCTAGACTTTAAAACAACCGATTATGAGTTCTAGTTATGGCTTGAATCAAAAGCCTAGAGCCCTTTAATAGAAGGTAAAATAAAGTTGAACAACTCAAATGATCCTAATAAAAATAGTAGGTCTATTTTTTCTTGCGGACTTCGTCACAGGAGTCTTTCACTTTACAGTAGACAGGTATGGGGCAATGAATGATAAGTACATGACAAAAACTGTCAACCTATTACTTATTCATCATAAAAATCCCTATGAAATTAATTCTCAATCCGATTGGGAAGTTACCGGTAGGGTGTATAAAACTTCCGGTATTATCTTTTGCTTTAGTCTAATTTGGGGATTTTCCTGGGAAATACTGTATCATGACCATTTTATAAAATCAAGTAATCCTGATGACTAAATTGGTCTTCACAACCCATACAATATGAACAAATTAAAATTTACTAAAGATAAGGGGTCTGAGTTTTATAAAGAGTTAAACGAAAAAATAGAACATTATTTTTTGAATAAGGGAATATCGAAGACAGGTAACAATACCATGATTTTTAAAATTATCCTTTATTTTGGTTCGGTCCTGTTGTTTTATGCTTTCATGATTACAAGCACAACGGTCATAGCGTTTTATATCTTTTACTTGTTCATGGGATTGGCTGTTCTACTTACGGCATTTAACGTCTCCCATGACGCCGCACATGGGGTTGCCGTAAAAAGTAAATATTGGAACAAACTGTTATTTTCACTTAGTTTTAATCTCCAAGGCAACAATGCCTATGTCTGGGGGAAAAACCACAATGAATCACATCACCTTTACACCAATATTGAGGGAAGTGATATTGATGTTCTCAACAACCCTGTTTTGAGAATGACATCTACCCAACCACTAAAATCGTTTCATAAATACCAATATCTCTATGCCCCTATATTGAGCCTTTTGTATTCTATTAATTGGTTTTTCTTCCGTGAAATTTTAATGTTGTTTAGAAAGTCCAGTAGGACAATCACAATTAATATCCCTTTTTCAGAGGTAGTAAAACTTATTCTTTTTAAACTGATCTATATAGGCTATATGTTGATATTACCGATGTATGTATTGCCTTTCGGAGTTGCCAATGTCCTTTTTGCTTTTATTCTAAATCACTTTATGGTTTCCATTATTTTTACCAGTGTTTTGGGCGTTTCACATTTGTCCGATTTTGTAGAACACCCTACCCCGGATAAGGACGGAAAATTACCCATGAGTTGGCCTACGTTACAAATGTGCACCTCTGTAGATTACAATGCCAGTAGTGCTTTTTTGAACTGGACGTTAGGAGGATTTAATGCACACGCCATGCATCATATCCTGCCCAATATAAGCCATGTGCATTACCTGAATATACTGCCCATCTTTGTTGATACAGCAAAAAAACATGATATTAATTACATGAATATGCCCTACGGGCAGGCACTAAGATCATATTTTCGTTTCCTATATAAAATGGGGCACCAGCAATCAATAACACCTCTCACGTATGAAAGCAAGGCATCTTAAGGTCACAGCGCATTCTGATCTATTCAAGTCCATCTACAAGCAAATTAACACAACACTTGTTATGGACAAGAAAAAGGCAAATCGATATTTTATGCTAAAAGCATTATTTTACTGCTCGCTAGCATCCATCAGCTACTTTTTGATTTTCACGATAACCAACCCCGTTTTCTTTATTTTAAATTTTGTGTTATTCGGATTTATAGCCGTTTTACTTTGTTTCAATTTTGCTCACGACCTAAGCCATCATTCAATTTTTAAACGTCCCTTTTGGGACAATTTGGTGTTTGAATTTATTTATACCTTGGTGGGCGCACATCCTGAGGCATGGAAAAAAAGACATGTCAACTCGCATCATTTTGCGCCAAACGTGGAACATTTCGATACAGACTTGGCCATTACAGGGCTAATTCGTGTATTGCCCAACAGCAACCTTAAATGGTACCATAAATATCAATATCTCTATGCCCCATTGGCCTACATGTCTTATTCTATTTATTGGGTATTTATAAAAGACTTTGTAGTTCTTAAAAAATTCGCGCCTCAAAGTTTAAAACAGCGTATAAGATACTTTTCCACTTTTATTGCCGTAAAGTCATTCTACATTTTATATATGCTAATGCTACCTATTTTGTTTTCTCATCAATCTATCTGGATAGTATTGGCTGCCTTCGTCTTTATGCATTTGATACAATCTTTATATACCCTATTCACTTTTTTTATTACACATCATGTGTCCGGATCCAACTATCCTAAAGCCGATAATGAAGGTTTGATAGCTACATCTTGGTTCATGAACCAAATAAAAAGTTCAAATGATTTTTATCCTTTTAGCGATGTTGCAAATTTTATTTTTGGTGGTGTAAACAATCATATTGCACATCACTTATTTCCCCATATCAATCATTATCATTATCCTAAACTAAACCTCATATTGTATGATACGCTTCTAAAAAACAATATCGTGCCAAACCAGACTACCTATATGGGCGGAGTTTTATCCCATTTAAAATTATTGAAAATGAGAGGTTTACAATTTAAATGAAAAGTTTATAATACTCAATCTATGTCATAGTAGCTTTCAGTTATTTACGCACCGTAACAAAGCGGCTGGCAGCAACTTTTTAGGTAATCTCAAAGATTTATTGGATAATTCATGATTGTTTTTCAGCTTGTGGAAGATGCAAGATGTTGGCTCGGATAAAATAGTCGCAGAAGTAACAAGTCGGAAAAACAAAGGGCTTGCCATGGAAGGAAGGGCTAAAATCCATTATTTAGCACATCCACTACAATTCTACAGTTTTGGGACCCAGATCCCCTTTGGGTTTCCCTATCCCTAAACGACGCACCTGAATTCCAATCAGAGGACCTGCGAGAATGGAAGATAAAAGCGCTGAAAATACTATGGCCACAAATATAGCCTGCCCTATGAGTTCCAACTCAATTGCGAGTGTAGCAACCACAATCTCCATGGCCCCTCCCGGAATAAAGATCAAACCCATTAAAACAGAAGTTTTCTGGGACTGTTTGCCCAATTTTGCCCCTAGCCAAGCCCCCGCAAATTTTCCAAAAATAGCCACTGTACAAAAGAGTACTGTAGGCCACAATTCCAAACCAACCAAGAAATCTATCTTAAGGCCAAGGGTGGCAAAAAAGAGGGGCACAAAAATGGCGTGCAAGGTGTCCGACACGCTGTTGCGGAGATCCTCAGTGACCCTTTTGGCGCTTCCCGCCATGGTACCGGCCAGGAAGAATCCCAGAATGGCATGGATTCCCATCCATTGTGTGATGGCCCCACAAAGCAAACCAACACTCACAATAAGGGTCTGTGCCGCTGCGGGCTGTGGTAACGATGTAGCTTGGACACGCCTTATGGCAAAATTCAATATATTGGCTCCAATAGCAATACTTAGGGCGATAAAGCCTATTACCATTAATGCCTTGCCTCCCAGATCAATAACACTCATGGAATGGGCAGTTACCAAGGACATCACCACAGTAAACAATAACCATCCAAAAATATCATTGATCGCACAGGCCGAAAGAGCTAGGGAGGCCTCGGGCGTTTTGTTGATGCCAAGATCCCCTAAGGCACGGGCCACCACGGTTATAGCCGTGATAGATCCTGCTACGGACAAAAATAGTGGGAATGAGAGTGCCGTTGCCGCATCACCCCAATAGATAGGGTCCAAAGTACTGAATACAGGATAACCAATAGCGATGGGAAACAGCACCCCAACGATACCGATAAGGATGGAGGCACGGCCACTACGGAGCGCATGCTGTACATTTACATGAAAGCCCGAAGAGAGCAAAAGAAAGAAGACCCCCAGCCAAGAAACCGTTTCCAACATGATGTACTGAGTTTCATTATGGGGAAAGAGCATATTTTGTAATTCTGGAGCTACCCGTCCGAAGAATGTGGGACCCAATATGACGCCGGCCAGAATCTCACCTGCAATGGCAGGAATCTTCATGGACTCACAGAGCACACCTAGGGTCCGTGCCAACCCAAGGAGAACAAGGATTTGCACTAGAAAAAGTAGGATGTGGCTTTCGCTTAGGTAATGCACGTCAGTTTTTTAACCAGTTGGACTTTATTTATGGCATCGTAGCATCTTCGATCATAGAAATCCACAGATCTGCAACACCCTATTTTTTGCCATCGCATTCTTGAGGAATACATGGTTTTTTATGCCTGTGAGTGGAGAAACCTGATATGCGCACCCCTTTCATTCCACGATTAAAAATCTATTACTCCTTTTGGAACGTTAGCAGCGGTATTCTGGTTTGGAATGCCGTATTTTGAGTGACACTCTTTTGAAATACCTTTTCTAATAAGTTGGTATGATGGGTGAACATCACAACCATATCGGCCTCTACAACTGTAGTAAATTTGTTGATCCCTTCAATAATAGAGCTGCTTTTAAATTCCCTGAACTTTATTTTTTGATAGGAAAAATCTTTTCTAAGTCGCTCTTCCTCCTCTTCCAAGTCTCCTTCAAAACCCTCCTTGCCCCTATTGATATGAAGGATATGTATCCATGAATCCATTAATTTCGCAAAAGGGATAACAGAAGCAATCTCCTCCTTAATATGCTGAAGGTCGCTAGAATACACCATATGCCCAAGGCCTTTATAGTCCGCAAATTCGGGAATGGTCAGGACAGGTATGCTGCTGTTTTCTATGATACCGGTGGCATTACTTCCGAAGAAAACCTTTTTTAGACCACTGGCCCCTTTGGTTCCTATACAGATCAAATTGATCTTATTTTCCAATGCGGCTATTTCTACCGCCTTTCCTATGGAAGAGCTGTGAATAATTTTATAGCTTATATCGATCTTATGGCTATTGTCTTTTTTGATAGACGCCACAAGTTCTTTCATGCCCTCCTCGGAACTGGTTTTTATAGCCTCCCCAAGTTTTTTGGAACCTATTCTAGCCATTCCGGGTGCATTGATGTCTATTATGTGAAGTAAAATAAGGGCAACCTCTGTGTGCTTACTAAAATGTACCGCATACCGGATGGCTACCTTTGATAATTCGGAGAAATCTGTTGGTATTAAAATTCTCATAGTATACTGTTTTTAGGTTCGATACTTAAAATTATCCTACTGTTTATTTGTATCCTATGACATCCATCATAGAACGAACACGTATGGGGAAATGGGCATGATACACCAATCCTATTTTACGCGTTTTATTGAATAGGGGCTCCTTAAAAACCCATTTTATTGTTATGAATCCCAGTAGGTCTGGCATAACCCTTTTATACTATTTTAAAAGTATTTACAGAGTTAGAAAACCAATTAAAAGAATAAATTGGCACCACAGATCAATGCCCAGGTCCCTGAAGGAATTTAAAAATTTATTGTCGTCAACTTCTAAATTCGTGTAACGCCAGTATTGGAATAGTGCTATGATAGCCAAGATTCTTTACCATTGGTCGCGATAAGATCATTCCAAAGAAGCTGTGTTTTTTATTCCTAAAGGCTATCATATCACTACCTCGACTTTGTATGAATGAGTTAATTCCCTTTTGCACATCTTTATTTTTTAAGGTATGAAAAGAGTAGTCCAGTCCTTCAAAATAATCTTTCAATAGGTTTTGATGATTTATTTGGTCTGCATCCAGACGTTCATCTTTTTTGATGACATTTACTATGGCAATTGAAGAATTGGAGATTTTTGCTATATCGACCAAGTACTGAAATTGCCGTCTTTTAATACTTGATCTGTAGTTCGTTGGATATACAATTTCTTTAATTTCTTTATAGTTCGTCATTGCCGGTATAGCGAGTACCGGACAGTTTCTGATTTCTTCCATGGCCAGTACGGTTTGACCTCCATAGATTTCCAATCGGGAATCGGTTGCTCCCTTGGTGCCCATAACCACCAAATCTATGTCCTGCTTATCAATAATGTTCTTCAAGGTGTCTATTAAGGTCCCGCATTCAGAGATTTTTCGGAATTTATGGTTCTTGGCATTATCGCCATCTGAAATCTGTTCAAGGGTAAGTTTCAAGCCGCCGATCGATTTTTTATTCGATTCCTCCAAATCCCTGCTAATGCCAATCTCCAGAGTATAGCCTTCTACCCTATAGGTATTGAGAATATAAAATTCACAGGTTTCGTTCTTAAATAGGTCAATAGCATAATCAATTGCGTTTTGAGCATTATTTGAGAAATCTGTAGGACAAAGTATTCTTCGTTTCATAATTAAGAATATTGAAATCTGTGTCCTGAAATATATTTTTTTAATAAAGAGACAACAATGATATTTGTCAGTCCAATGGGGGTAAAACATGTGGAAACAAAATTTTATTAGCGCTAATAGTGCCTATAATTCTGTTCTGCCTTTTTCAAAAGATTAAATTCATTACCTTGAATCTGTTTCAATTCTGATTTTGAAATATCCTGCCGGATATCCCAAGCCGAGTTCATAGTTTAATGGTTGTAACATATTTGAATACAGCAATGGCATCAATATGGATGTAGTCTAAAAAACTCTATAAAGCGTTGTTACAATAACTCCTTCACAATGATTTAGAATAACAGACAATAATTGTTTTTCTTCTTTTACCTTAAAATTAAATGGAGGAGCTAATATGTCTAAACCACTTTGCTTTTTTAGTCTAATCCCTTGTCCTGAAATAATCTCTTTATTGGGTGTAAAATCCCCTTCGGGCAAATGCTCTGTCAAAATCACATATTTAAAATCAGTTAACTTGCTCACTATATTTTGCACTTCGGCATTTGATAAGTGTTGTAGTACCTGTCTTAATATAGCACAATCCCCGGACGGCAAATTATCCATTGCGATATCCAAACATTGGAATTCTAAATTGTCTCCCTTAAATTTTTCCTTATTATGCGCTATAAGGTCTGGAACTATATCTACCGCAACATATTTCTCCGTATGCTTTACCAATTCCTTTCCTACATTAAAATCTCCGCAACCTAAATCACATACCACAAGTGGGTTTTTAAAAGAAGTCAAAAATGATGTTAGTACCTCTACATATGGATGTACTATCTCAGGGTGATGCGATCCTAAACCTGAATAAAAGTCAGATTTGCTACCTCCCCAAAGTTTCATTGCATAAACCTGTTCCATAGCATCTTTGGTTGGCCAAGGCTTCTTTATTCTTTTGGTTCGATCTCCTTTCTTCATCATATCCACTCTCTTGGTCTAACCTAAATATATACTATATAAAACTGACAAATCATTAAACAAAAAAACGTTTTACGATATGGCCTAAAAACCATTGTTTGGCATCTTTACTGCCATTCAAAAGTTTTCGTACATTTAATACGGCCCGAAAGTATAGCTCGATTTCATTAACATCAAATCTCAACAACGAATTCTTAGCCTACCCGTCCTGTGTAATTAGAAAGAATATGAACAAAATACTTTTCACCCTTATACTATTCTCAATTTGCAACAAGAGTATTGCACAAACAGTTGAAACAAAAAATCTAGAAGGAATAGACTTTTATATTCACAAAGAGGTCACCAATGCAAATGGCGAAGTAGAGCAAGAACTCATTGAATTATGGCAAAATTATATTTCAAATGGTAATTTTCAAGATGTAAAATCTCCGTATTGGTCATTCAAAAATATGAAAGTTCCCGATGAAAACCTTTGGGCAATTGATATAGTGAATCTCAAGAAAAAGGAATATACGGTTCAATGCAAAATAATTGGAATTTTTGAGGTTGAAAATGGTTACTGGTCTTTGATAAGTTCATTCTCTCATATAGATAAATCTGGAGAAATACATATTGATGTTATATCATCAGTCTATGCAACAAAAATTAATGGGCAATATTTGCTGATTAGTAGTGCAGAATATTTAAAATCTGTATTTGAGCACCATAGAGTAGGAAATATCAATTATTACGTCCACCCATTTCACAAATTCAAATTAGCGGAAGCTGAACAGATGAACGAATTTAATTTAGAAATGGCAAAAGAATTTGGAGTAGAACCTCTTGAATTTGATTATTTCGTGGCGAGTAATGCAAGAGATATTGCTCGAACTTGGGGGTATGAATATATGAATCGCATGTACAACCCAAGTGGAAAAGGAGGAATAGCAAGTTGGAGAAATATGATAATATATTCAGGGAATAATAATTCTTATTTTCCTCATGAATTGGTTCATCTTTATACTTATCATGTTGTTCCCAAAGACCCACACCTTTGGGTTGGCGAAGGTATTGCCACCTTCTACGCAGGCACTTCTACTTACTCTTTTCATGAACACATGCTAAAGTTAAAGGTGTTTTTAGCTAAAAATCCTGAATACGCTTTATCTGATATTTCAGAACTCAAAAAAACTATTCCCAATGGAGAGCATAAATCGGATTTCCGCTATGTAATTGGAGCGTTGCTTATGAAGAATATCTACGGGAGAGAAGGAATAAAAGGCTTAATAGAATCATTAAAATATGGGACTACAGAAGCAGACTTTTACCTACTAATTGAAGATAAATTGGGTGTGACAAAAGATGAATTTGATCAATACATAAAAAATGAAATGAAAATCTACTCAGAACAATAACTTAGGCATTTATGCTGGCTAAACACCATCACCCCGCATTGTTGCAACGTTACCCACAATTTTAAAAATCCTAAATGGGATTATTAGACATATTTAAGAAAACTAACTCTACATTTCCCGAAAATGAGCTGGAAAAAACATTTAGCAATATTCTCTGTATTAACAATATTATTAGTCTATGGCTGCTTCGTAGTAAAAAGTGAATATTTTAACCATCCATATCCAAATATCATAGAATACATAGCCTCCATTTTTTTGCTGGCTTATACTATCATCTTGTTGTTTTGGAAAAAGAATCGTAAAAAAAAAGTAATGTTAGGAGGAAGTTTTATTGTTATTTTAATGATATCAATAAACGTGTTGAACTATTTTAATGAATGGCATCCTGTAGGTTTAAATTTACCTTTCAATTCCTCCCAATCATTTAGAATTAATCATGAACCATATGAATGGCCGCAGGGAAAGCCAGAAGAAATCTATAATGATACGGTTAAACTAAACAAATATTATTCAAAAATAGAGAAGTGGCACCGATTGAGAGGTTTATTGGTTGTACAAGATGACAAACTTATAATTGAAAAATATTTTGATGGAGCTAATTTGTACGATGCTTACAATGTACATTCGGTAACTAAATCTATTACTTCTGCATTGGTTGGAATTGCCATTGATAAGGGAATTATTCCATCAGAAGAGGAAAAGGTGATGAAGTATTTTCCTGAATATCAAAATCAGGTAGATAGTCTAAAAAATGTAATTACACTTAAACATTTGTTAACAATGAAAGGTGGATTTGCTCATTGGGATGCGTACTCAACACCAAAAGAATGCATAGTTGATATCGACATAAATAAAACCCCCGGCACAAATTTCAAATACTTTACGGGATCTCAAGCTCTATTATCTGCCATAATTACTAAATCAAGTAAACAAACGACTAAAGATTTTGCTCGTGAACATTTTCTGGAGCCCATTGGAGTAAAAAATGGTTTTTGGAGATTACAAGATGGTTATTACTGTGGAGGTGGAGAATCATATTACACAGCGAGAGATTTGGCAAGAATCGGGCAGGTATATCTGAACAAGGGCAAGGTCAATTCAAAACAAATAGTTAGCGAAGAATGGATAGAAAAATCGTTTACCAACTATACCGAATCCAGTAATGATTTTAGAACACTAGACGACTATATTGAAGTGGGTTACGGATACTGTTGGTGGTTATTAGACTACCAAGGCCATAAAATCTACACTGCCAGAGGTAAAGGCGGACAATACTTAATGGTAATTCCTGAAATAAATACTGTTGTAGTTATTATTCAGGAATGGAATTTAAAGAAAGAGTTTGAGATGGAGAATAATTTGCTGTGTGATCTATTGGCTATTTTGTTAAATAATACTAAAAACAGTGCACAACAACGTATCCTATGAAACTTAGCTAGTAAGTGCTAAATCTTGTGGTTTGTGTTTCTTAGCTAAAACCGCAATCCCGATAGCTATCGGAACGAAAATATAGTGTCTATTTACACGCTACGTTTCATAAACAAACCATTGTATGTAAGCAAAAAATAAGAAAATGTTTGAATTTAAAAAGGATTATATATTAAAAAACAATGTGGTAGAAATAAGCCCTTTGACAGAAGAGCATATAGAACCGTTGTATAAAGAATCTTTAAGTGAGAATATTTGGAAATATTTCCTTGAAAATGGAACAGGTAAAGAAAATTTTGTCAAATATATTTTAAGTGCAATTCAAAAAAGAAAGGATGAAATTGAATATCCTTTTGTAATAAAGGATTTACGATTGAATGAATATGCCGGAGTCACTAGAATTTATGATTTAAATAATGAATTGAAAATTCTAAAAATTGGACATACCTGGATTGGTGAACGATTTCAAGGAACGGGTCTAAATAAAAACTGTAAATATCTACTTTTCGAATTTTTGTTTGATGAATTAAAAATTGAAAGAATTGGATTTGGAGCAAGTTCAGAAAATATCAAAAGTATTAATGCAATGAAAGGCATTGGATGTAAACAAGAAGGAATACTACGTAGTTTTATGCCTGGAATAAATGGGAAAGACCGAGTAGATATTGTTTTAATGAGTATTTTAAAAAACGAATGGACTTCAAAAATTAAAGAGGACCTCAAAAGAAAAATATAGGCCTACACAGAACAAAATCTAAATTGCATTACCCCCTTTCAATCCTACCGAACATACACACACATATCAAAAAATTGTACCTTCATCGTTAATTCCATTGGGACAAAGTTGGTTTATCCGAAACGTTGCCCCATATTTAAAAATACACGCTGCTATTTATGAGCATTAGGAAACCAACTTTAAATCTTTACAAAAAACTATCAATATTCTTATTTCTCATTTTATCTATTTCTTGCCAAGATTCTGAAGTGAAAATCAACTCATCAAAAAGTCAGTCTATAGGACCGATAAAGGGAGCACTATTAATTGGTGGCGGAGGAATAACAGAGGAAATGTGGGAAGTATTTTTTGATTTAGCCGGCGGAAAATCCGCTAAACTTGTTATAATCCCAACTGCATTTGATGAAAATTCAATAAACTATGACCCCGAATTCAAAATTTTGAAAAGACAGTTTAAAGCTCGTGGATTCAATGACATCCAATTTATGCATACAAGGGATACACGTATTGCCGATAGCGATGATTTTGTACAACCTTTAAAAACCGCAACCGCAGTTTGGCTTACAGGAGGTAGGCAACATAGAACAGCAGATACCTATCTAACTACTAAAACTCACACAGAATTGAACAATGTATTAGAGCGGGGTGGAATAATTGGCGGGCATTCAGCAGGAGCATCAATTCAAGGTTCCTATTTAGCTCGTGGTGGAAGAGAATTAAATGACAATTATAAAATAGTCAGTAATCCTGAAGTCGGTTTTGGATTTGTAACAAACTCGGCTTTTGACCAACATCATCTAGAAAGAAACAGACAATATGATATGTTTGATTTATTGAAAATTAAACCTAACTTATTAGGGATAGGTTTAGATGAAGATACCGCTATTATAGTTCAAGGAAATGAATTTGAAGTTATAGGCGATAAATATGTGGCAATCTATGACGGAACATTTTGGTCAAATTATTTCAATGAAATTGATACCCTCGAAACCGGAAAAAACAAATTCTATGTTTTAAAAAATGGTGATAAATACAATCTAAAAGAAAGACGAGTTCAACGAAATAAGTTTCTACCAATAAAGGAAATATCATATAACGACCAAGAAGAATACGTTGGGAGTTTTCTTTTTGAAAAAAGTAAAGTCTTTTGGAATAATATTATAATAGAGAACGATACATTGAAATTTCAAATAGTCAGACGAAATATAGTTCGAGACCCTATTCCAATTTACGCTTACAAAAAAGATTTATTTTTTGACACAGATGCAGAACAATGGTTTCATTTCATAAGAGATAGCTCAGGGAATATAGTAGGTTTTCATAAAAAGACTCATCAATTTATTGACGGACAAAACCAAAAATTTAATAAATCATTTCGTGAAAAGAAAGTGGAATAATTAGTGTCACTTTTACTGACCATCAATTAAATTAAGCGGCTATAATCTAAATAATCAGATAGCAACTGAACTTCTTTAACGTATTAATACTATTTTGAAATTTGAAAAAGAAAACAGCAAATGCCGAACCTTGAGGTAGTACATGAAAACAACGATTATATAGTCGTAAACAAAATGGCTGGACTTATAAGTGAAAAAAGTCTCTATGAGGATTGCACTGTTGAGGATCAAGTTCTGAATCACCTTTTAAAAAATAAACGCAAGCCCTATATAGGAATAATTCATAGATTAGATCGCGTGACAAGTGGGGTACTGATTTTTGCCAAGAAAAAAAGCATTCTTGTGGAATTTAATGATCTGTTTAGTAGCCGTAAAGTTCAAAAAACGTATTTGGCAATTGTTAAAAAAAAGCCGCCAAAGAACAAAGGAAACCTAGTTAATTTTCTCGTAAAAAATAACCTGGAAAAAAGAGCAGATATAGTCCAATCAAAATCAAAAGATTCCCTGGACTGTATTCTTTCCTATCAAGTCATAGACAAGAACGATTTTGGTTATCTTTTGGAAATAAAACCAAAAACAGGTCGATTCCATCAAATAAGAGCCCAATTGGCAAATATAGGGCTCCCTATTATTGGAGATGAAAAATATGGTTCAGATCAAGCATACTACCCACTATCTGTTTGCCTTCATGCTTGGAAATTAACCTATCAAGTCTCCGGTTCCAAAGAATTCAAAACCTTTGAAGCACCTTTACCAAAAAACGATTTTTGGACATTCAAATCAATCTAAACTTTGCAGCTAAAACAGGGGAAATTACTACATAATAACTCCTGTTATTTAGAATTACTTCATTTCATCGTTTTCGAAAATTGCCTCAATAGGTAATTCAAATAATTTCGACATTTTAAACGCTAATGGCAAACTTGGATCAAACTTGCCCTTCTCAATAGCGTTAATGGTCTGCCTTGAAACGTTTAGCTTATTAGCCAGGTCTGCTTGAGTCAGATCCCGTTCTGCTCTGAGTACTTTCAATCGGTTTTTCATTTGTACCGTTTTTGTCCGATTAATATGGCAATCATATAAGTAACACCGATAAAAATCACCAAAAAGGATATTTCTGCATCATGGGTGATAAGATTAGTAGTATCGAGTAATGTATAGCTTAATCCTCCAACTATTCCTGCACCTAGAGCTATTCCCATTGCATCTAATTGGATTTTCTTTTGGAGGTCATCTAAGCAATTGATGTATTTGATGTTCATCAAAATCATTCCTATCCCTAAGAGCACATTTATAATGACCGCTAGATAAGTAAGTGCTACATTTTCATCCCAAATAAACTTTGGACCAAAAGTAGCCAATGCCATGGAACCTGTCCATAACATGGTCCAGATTGCTAATTTTTTGGTATTTTTTTTAATTTGTGTATTCCAAGTCCCTTCTTTCATAGTAAACTACATTTGATTATTTGTAAAGTTTTGTTGACACAAATATAGTATATTTTTTATAAATGACAAGTTTTATGTACATTTAGTCATGTAGACCAATCTTTTGTATCTGGCCAGACATTGTAAATTCTATAAAGCACATTTGACTAAGTCATTACATATTGATCATGAGAAAGATTAGAAATGCAATCAGTTTTTAAAAGTGCATAACCCCATCTTTAAAACAGACAGGTGTAAGCTTCGTTTTGCCTATCTTGATTAATAAAATAGTATTAACTTAAAGGAATATATTGGTTAACAGTCCGTACGACTTCTTAGCCCTGCCATTATTATATATAGTATGAAGCAAAATAATATACTGAAATACGGAATTGGAATTTTCATACTTGAAATGATTGTTCCGGGAATTTGGTTTTACATGGTAAAGCCTGTGACAAGTACTGCGCTCGGAATATTACAAATTACGCTACTATTATTCGGAATTAATTTGATTTTGGGACTCCTACTCTACTTTCTTAAAAAACCTATTGCAGTTTTGTTTTTAACCAATTCAATACTATGCCCTATAATTTTTTATGCGTTTTGGATTATGTGGTTTACGTATTACGCGGAATAAAATAAGGACTATCCAAAACGAAAAAAAATCTTCATGCAACATGGCCTAAAATCCATTGTTTAGCATATTTACTGTCATTCAAAAGTTTTCGTACATTTAATACGGCACGAATCCAAGCTCGATTAGATTAACATCAAATCTCAACAACGGATTCTTAGCCTAACCGTTGTGCGTCATTTAAAACAGTCCAAAGCAAAAATTTATTATTTGAGAATATATAACCAATTTAAATAAATGAACAAATTATGGACATCATTAAAGATGCTACAAATAATAATAGGACGGTATTTATTACTACCACTATATTTTTACTAATAGCAATCATCTGCCTAATAATAAACTACTCAATTGACAACTCAATAAACTGGTCGCTCTATCCGATTGGTGGATTAATTGTGATATGGGCAACTTTGATTCCAATGCTAATTTTGAATAGATATAAAGCATTGGGGTTATTTGTAGGATTAACGATTACTCTCATTCCTTTCATTTTTTTAGTCCAAAATCAAGTTACCATAAAGGGTTGGGCTGTCCCATTGGCAATGCCGATTATGACATTATCCCTAATGGCATTAGGAGTTGCCTTAATTGCCTTCACCAATAAGAAATTAAACAAGTTTTATGCAGTGGCATTAACAGTGTTTTTGTTCGGAGTTATTGTTAATTATGGGGTAGGTGTAATAGTTAACCGCTTTTTGAATGAAAATAATGTACTCGATATATTTAGAGTTACGACTATTTCTATATCTATTATATTGATATTTATATTTACCGCGTACTTTAAAAGAAAAGAAATACAAGCGACATGAAACTTTCTTCAAAATCCAAAGACATTTATGCGCAAATAAACCCAGAAACAACTAATCTTGGAGATTTACGTAAAATTGCCAAGGACATAAAAAAAAACCATGAATTAGCAGCAGAACTTTGGTCTACATGTCAATTTTTACCTCGTCTATTGGCAATCCTAATAATGGACAAAAAACTTCTATCTCAATCGTTTATTGATAAACTTGATTTGGACATACAAAACCATGAATTGGAAGAACGAAACCAATTAATTGATTGGCTAATGGCTAACCAGCTTTCCAAGGACAAGAAGACGATTGCTTTGATGAAATCATGGGAAAATAGTCCTTCAGTATTACAAAGAAGAGTTTTTTGGTATTATCAGGCGCGATTAAGATGGATGGGGAATACCAACCACTCAAATACAGAATACTTGCTGACCTCTATAGAAGCAAGCATGGCAGATGAACAACCTGAAGTTCAATGGTCAATGAACTATACTGCTGGTCAAATAGGAAAATGGCAAGAAGAGTATCGTGCCAGATGTATTTCCATTGGAAAAAAAACTGGTCTTTACAAGGATGAAATAGTTCCAAGGGGATGTACACCAAGTTATTTACCGAAATTTATACCGATTGAAGTGGCCAAATTAATAAAACAGTGATTTGAAAGGATTTAAAGATAAAGCTACGCACAACAAAACCTAAACTTCATTACCCCCCTTACACTCCTACCGAAAATACACGCACAAATCAAAAAATTGTACCTTCAACAGTAATTCATTTAGGGCAACCGAAGTATAACCGTAACGTCAGCTACAACTTGGAAAAACAGACGGAATGCAAGGAAAAATATCAAAATACTTAAAAAGAATATTCCTTTTACTATTAATCGCCATTCCCGTGATTTTATTAATTGGATATTCTATGGACGCCAGAGTGCATTATGCTGATAATCCTTTAGCATTGAATTGGAATAATGATGGGCCTTATGTTTTTTTTGAAAATGACAGTATATTAAGCATCAACTACATTAAAGGGAATAGTACGGATGGATTTTTTTTAGAACAAAAAAACACTCCTGTTGATTCATTTAAATACGCAAAGTGCTATTATCCCATCGACTCAACAAGTTTCGATTTTCCAATTAAAACTGATTTTGAGACTCCAAAAAGCACATACAGTGACACTAATAAGATATTAGCAATTTCTGATATTGAAGGCAATTTCAAAACGTTCCGTAATTTTCTTATAAACAACCAGGTGATTGATGATAACCTAAACTGGACATTTGGGAATGGACATTTAGTATTAATTGGAGACTTTATTGATAGGGGTTATTTTGACACACAGGTACTTTGGTTTATATATAAATTAGAATATGAAGCAAAAAAACTAGGAGGTTATGTACATTATATTCTAGGAAATCACGAGTTAAAAATGATGCAAGGCAATTATTATGCTACAGATCCTAAGTACTCGGACATTGCGGCAATTTTGGAAAAAAAACAAATTGAGCTATACGACTCAAATTCACTAATTGGGAATTGGTTAGCAAGTAAAAATGCTTTAGAACTCATCAATGGCAATCTATTTGTACATGGGGGAATCCATCCTGATTTGGCTCATTCCAAATTAAGTATAGAAGAAATTAATCAAATAATCAGACTCCATTATTATAGACCATTTGAGGCGGCAAAAAATGAAAAACAAATTGAATTTTTAATTTCGACCTCCACCGGCCCGTGTTGGTATAGAGGGTATTTCAAAGATGGCTTAAGTCAGGAACAAATCGATAGCACACTCGAAAGATTCAATGCGAAGTCAGTAATCGTTGGGCATACTATTCAATCGAAAGTGAATAGTCGGTACAATCGGAAAGTCATTGGTATAGACGTTCAACATCCAAATGATGACCATAAATTATGGCCAGAAGGAAAATCAGAGGCATTGTTTATAGATGGGAAAATATACTATAGAATTTTCAATAATGGAGATAAAAAAGAAATATAGCAGCAGTCAACATGAAATTTAGCGCTGTAAAACGCTCCTTATACCTATCGATACTGGTGATTACACCAATTATTAACATATAATAATCCGTACTTAAAATTATGAAACTAAAAACTATTTTCGCTTTATTCCTTTTTCTAGGATTTTCTATCAACAGCTTTTCACAATTAACAAGTAAGGAAACCACCTTA
Source organism: Flavobacteriaceae bacterium KMM 6897 (assembly GCA_035798135.1). Lineage (GTDB taxonomy): Bacteria > Bacteroidota > Bacteroidia > Flavobacteriales > Flavobacteriaceae > Sediminicola. The sequence continues at coordinate 32,341 of JAPFBR010000001.1, forward strand.
TCAGAAATTCGCAAAGAAGGATTTAATAATTCCGAAGCCATGAACAGGTTGAGTCAGTTCACCGACATTTATGGTCAACGACTTACAGGAACTAGAGAGTACTATAAGGCTGCCAACTGGATTTCTGATGAGATGAAAAAAATTGGTCTTCAAAATGTACATTTTGAAAATTATTGTTCTGATTGTCGAGGTTGGAATATTAAAACCTTTAACGTTGAAATGGTTGCTCCAAACTATATGAATATTTCAGCGTACCCTTTGGCCATGTCTAAAAGTACAGATGGCACCGTTTCTGGCACAATAGTCAGTATTGAAAGTTTTGCTGATATGAATAAGGTGCGAAGTGAATTTTCAGGTAACCTTAAGGGAAAAATAATCCTTTTAGGAAAAAAACCAAAAAAGAAATCTTTATTGGATACCATTGAATCTAGATATTCAGGTAAGCAATTGAAGCAAATGGAGCAGCAAATAACCACTGAAGTTAAGACAACTCCACTGCCCGAACTATTTGAGAAATGGAAAATTGAAGATAAGTCAGATGAAACGTTCCTTAAGTTTGTAGAAGCTGAAGGCGCTTTGGCCGTATTGACTACTCGACCCATGTATTTGGGTGTATTACATCCTGATGGAACTTACTATTTTAGAGAAGGTGATTTTAAACCTTTGCCATATTTCACAATTATGTCTGAACATTTTGGCAGATTGTACCGCATGACAGAATTAAATGCAACTCCTACCATACGCCTTAATTTACAAACCGAATTTTATAGTGAACCCGAAAACAATGTAAACATCATTGGGGAAATTCCGGGGAATGATGCTAAATTAAAATCAGAAAGTATAATGTTGGGAGCTCATTTCGACTCTTGGCATTCTGGCGCAGGTGCTACCGATAACGGAGCTAATTGTATTGCCATCGTAGAAGCTTTACGCATTCTTAAGCAGATTGGATATGAACCCAAAAGAACAATTAAGATTGGTCTTTGGGGAGGTGAAGAGCAGGCTTTTTTAGGATCGGCTGCCTATGCAAAACAACATTTTGGAGCTTTAAATCAAAAACCGAACGTAGAATCTACAAAAATAACAGCATATTTAAATCTAGATAATGGGGCTGGATTAATAAGAGGGGTTTATTTGCAGAATAATGAATTGGCAAGGCCTTTTTTTGAAAAAGTATTTGAGCCAATTTCTACTATAAGTTCTGGTGCCATAACAATAGAAAACACCCTTTCTACGGATCACGAAACATTTGATTTTTATAATATCCCTTCCTTTCAATTTATACAAGATGAACTTGCTTATAACACTTCTACCCATCATACCAATCTTGACTTTTTGGAATATGTTCATGAAGATGATCTTATGAAAAATGCCGTGATTTTAGCTTGGACAATTTATTCTTTAGATAATACACAATCAAATATTCCTAGGAAGGAAAATTAACCACCACTAACAACATAAATAAAAAATAGTGGTTTAGGTGCTAAAAGAAAAATAATTAAATAAAGGTCAGTCATGAACCGGAAAACCAATGCGTAACAATCACTACTTACCTGACTACAACACCTGGTCACAATGTAAAATAACGTCTTGTAACGCCATTAAAAAAATCGAATTAATGTATATTGCCCGCCACACTAAAGATGGCGATTATGGAAGAAAATAGAATACTACAATATATTAAGGATGTATTGGAAAATATGCCCTCTGGCTGGTTGAATCTAACAACGCATCGACTAGATATTTATGATGAAAAATTGGCCAAAACCCAATTTTTGGAACAGTTCGAAAACTTATTTAATGACAATAATTCAGAATCATCGGCACTAAGTGCATTACCCACTGCTTACGACTATATTCGATTAGGCCATCCATTATCATGTTTATTGGAATGGGTAACTGCCAACTTAAATAATCGAAACCCTGAAAATGTAATTAGTTTTTCATCTAAGACGATGCCTATTTTGGCTATTCTAAGAAAAAACTTATTAGACAATAAAAATACCCAAATCATTTACAGTGGTGAATTACCCCATTTTTTTGATGTTGAAGTACTAAAGCGTGTTTATGGTTATCAATTTGAGTTAAAGCATGTAGAGGATATATCAGCCATTTCCATGTTTGACGGCAGTTGCATTTTCATTTCACAACAAGACGATATTTGCAATTTTGATCTTACCCTCCCCATGGTAAGCGGGGTTGACTTTTTTATTAATGTTCATGCTCACCTTGGAAGTGTTTTATTGGTAAATGGTAAACAAAATAAAAGTTATATCTCAGAAATTCAGCATGTCCGAAGAAGAGAGACCATTGCTATGACGCCTGCCAATTCTCATACTGCCTTAACCGTTCTAATAGAGAAATCTTCTTTTGAGAATAAGAAAAGTAATGTCGAGACCAACAAAACACGTGTCCTAGATTCAATTGCCGCTATTACCGGAACAAATACAAAGGCTCTAATTGGTTCTAGTGGACTATCCATTCAATATGCGATTATGATGGGGCTAATTCACGATGCGCTGGAAAAACATAAAGGAAAGGCTATCAAGTTCATTGTTCCCCCAAATTGTTATGGTGGAACAAATGACCAAGCCAGACGAGTTGCAGCTTGCCTTGATCATGTTGAAGTGGTGGATTTACTTGTTGATGGTGGTAATGATATGGTCAATAGTATTGATATTATTTTAGATAAAATTGCCCACGAAGATGCTGTCCCTTTCATCATCGCTGAAATCCCAACAAACCCTAGAGTTGAAGTTCCAAATCTTATAAATTTAAAGGCTGTTTTAAGTGCAGCCCGTAAAACTGCAACTGGAGAAATTGCTATCGATCCAGTTTTTATTTTAGATCAAACATTTTGTCCTAATGTGCACTTTTTAGGAGAAGGTGAAATACTCTCAACGGTTAGGACCATATCATATGTTAGTGGATCGAAATTTCCAAGTGGCGGGCTATGCACTGCTGGCTATTGTGTAGGAAATAAAAAAACCGAAGCTTTGATGGAAAAAATAGACATACATCTAAGACTTTGTGATAATGAGGCCACAAATCTTCAAATTGAAATATTGGCCAAACAATTACCTTCAATGAAACAAAGAATTGATGATGCTTATAAGAATACACGCGAATTTGTAAACTTCATCAACGATACTTTACCTGAGGCGAAAATCAATTTTGTTTCAGAAGATTTGGCAAAACAAGGATTTACCCCATCCGTGTTTTCATTAGACCTTCCCACTAAAGGGATTACTGCTGAAGAAAAAGAAACTTATAAAAGGGAGTTAAATCATAAATTAATCAATTTAATGATTACAGAAATCCCCAATGAAAGTAAGTACTGTGTGAGCTATGGGCAGTTAAATGGATGCTACTGGACGATACCTGCAACATCTACTCAAGGGACCACTAAAGAAGGCGACAAAGATTATATTGCCCGTGTATCACTTTCTCCCAATATAGATCTTGAGCTTCATAAAAAAGTGTTTTTAAAATTTGTTGGAAAAATTTGACCTTTAGGTGAGGTGGTGAGAGCCCCACAACGTATTCATATTTATTCAGAGAATTTTTTGATGTACTTCAAAAGGATGATCTGCAGCCAAATTTTACATTGGATCGTGCTATGGATTGTTGTCATATTTTCCGAGACCTATCAATTCCCGAATGGCCAATTGTATTTTTAAGGCTTGTGGACCGCAAATAAGCAAATTCAATGAAGCAAGAATACAAAAATTCAGGTCTGCCCATGGCCGAGGACAACCTACTCACCAAAAGCTAATCCTGGCTTTATTTCAGTCTTAGCTATCTAACAAAAGATAAAAATCATTACTTTTAACCGTCCCGAATCAAATCCTGAAAAATCCTGTCCGATTTCCCAGACCGAAATGATAGCATTACCAATGGCGGTAAGCTTGGGATTACTTAAACATACATTTAGATTTTATTAAGTAATAATTATAAAAATGAGGTTTGATAAAAAAATATATCCTAATCTTATAGGCGCATTAGGCCTTTTATTGTTGCTGACCATTTTTATCATTGACTTGCTGACACCTCTAGGTATTGCAGACGGTATGCTTTATGTAGGTGTTATTCTCCTATCTAAGTGGTCCAATGACAGAAAAATTTTCATTATTACAACCATTACAGCCATTGTGTTGATAATAGTGGGTTATTCGCTTTCTCCATCAGCTCCACTTAGTATCCCAAGTTATATTGCAATTACCAATCGTTGCTTTTCTATTATAGTTGTTCTCATATGCGCTTTTATGATCATCAAACAAAATCTACTTGAGCAAAAATTGATAGAGGCGAAAATGTTAGCCGAAGTGGCACAAGAAAAAGCCGAATCGGCGATGAAAGCAAAACAACAATTTTTGGCAAATATGAGCCACGAAATCCGAACCCCCATGACTGCAATTATAGGGTTTTCCAAAGTAGCGTTGAAAACAGAATTGACCAAAAAACAAAGAGAATACATCTCCGCAATAAAAACAAGTAGCGATTCATTGATGGTTCTCATTAACGACATACTCGATTTAGCAAAAGTAGATTCTGGTGAAATGTGTTTTGAGCAAACTGCATTTGAAATGGAACCTGATATTTCGGCAATGCTCAGTTTATTTGATTTAAAATTTAAGGAAAAGAATCTGGAGTTGATCAGAGAATATGACTCCGAAATTCCAAGAGTTTTGCTCGGAGATTCGGTACGTTTAAATCAGATTATTTTGAATTTGATAAGTAATGCAATAAAGTTTACAGCTAAAGGAAAAATTACGGTAAGCGTTCGATTACTAGAAACGGATGAAGATAAAGTGACCATTGAATTTGCCGTTGCCGACACGGGAATTGGTTTAGCCGAAGATATGGTCTCAACGGTATTTGATAACTTTCAACAGGCAACAAGTAGCACCGCAAGGCTGTATGGTGGAACAGGTTTAGGACTTGCTATTGTTAAACAATTAGTAGAACGACAAGGCGGGACAATTAACGTTAAAAGCAAAATAGATGAAGGTTCGACATTCAGTTTTGTATTGAGTTTTCAAAAAACAAAAACTAAAATTGAATTGGACTCAGAAATGGTGAAATTGAATACTGCAATTCAAAACATAAAAGTATTGGTAGTTGAAGATGTTGCCTTAAATCAATTACTAATGAAAATTCTAATGGATGATTTTGGATTTGAATTGGATATTGCAGAGAATGGAAAAGTAGCAATTGAAAATCTACAAACTACCACTTACGATATTATTTTAATGGACTTGCAAATGCCAGAAATGAATGGATTTGAAGCCACTGACTATATTCGCAACAAAATGAAATCCAATATCCCAATTATTGCCTTGACTGCTGATGTTTCAGAAAACGATTTAGCACAATGCAAAGCAATTGGAATGAATGACCACATTGCAAAACCAATAGACGAAAAATTATTATATAATAAAATTATTGGGTTAGTAATAAAAGCATAAAGGACAACAGCTGCTCGCCCAATAAAAATTATTTTCTAATGCAGAAAGTTTTACTCCATGGGACAGATTCCCCAGCCACAAACAAAACCTATGCGATAATTCGGGGTTCATCCTTCGGTTTATAAATCAACCTGCAATCAATTTTGGCTCAAACTCCATACTACACATAGCTGGGAACCATTGGCCTTCATTGTTTTACAGAACTTTTGATTACAAAAGGAAATAATTTAATCGTTTCTTCCAATTATTTTAATGCCTTATTTTAAATAACAAACACGAAATAAGAACTGTTTCAAAAGAAATACAAAGATATTATTAAGGCCCTTAACCATCATTATAAAATGGAATGATGTCATGAAAAATAGACTATTGCTGTACATCCCTGATACCGACAATTTATTTACTGCTTAATTAGAGAGGTATACATGTTAACTGATAAAATCCTCAACTCAATTTCTAAGGGATAAATCGTCAATAATTTTAAAGTATTAGCCACCCAATCGTCTTTAAGTATAAATAACATTTAGTGTAAGTTCCATTATTTTAGTACTTTACAAGAAATCTTAAAGGCAAATTTACATATGCGCATGAAATCTTCCTTGATTAAAGTACACTACATAGTATTATCTCTACTTATGTTCAATTGTGTGCAGCCTAAAAAAGAGAATACAATTAGTGAACAGCATATAGTGGAACGTGATTTGGAGGCTATTAAAAAAGATGGTAAACTTAAAGCACTTACAGTTTATAGCGGAACAAGCTATTTTCTATACAAGGGACAACCCATGGGCTATGAGTATGAATTACTTAAAAGATTTGCCAAACATCTGGACCTTGAACTTGAAATGGTTGTGGTTAAAGATCTTAATGAACTTATTACCAAACTCAATCAAGGTGAAGGTGATATTTTGGCTCACGGACTCGCCATTACCGGAAACCGCAAGGAATCCGTATCGTTTACAAACTATTTGTACCTGACCAAACAGGTATTGGTTCAAAAAAAGCCCGACAATTGGCGTGCCATGCATTGGCACACATTGGAAAATGCGTTGATACAGGATGCCATGGAATTATTACACGACACGGTGTCCATTCGTAAAGGTTCATCATACAACGAGCGCATAACAAATCTTAGCGAGGAACTGGGCGGCAAAATTTTTATTGAAAATCTCTCAGGTGAAATGGCTACTGATGAAATCATTAAAGAGGTGGCAAAAGGGAATATTAAATATACAATTGCAGATAATAATATCGCCAAAATGATGGCTTCCTATTATCCAATTATAGATATTGAGGTGCCTGTAAGTTTTTCACAACGGATTGGATGGGCCACACGTAAAAATTCACCCGAACTATTAAAAGCCACAAACTTATGGCTGGAGGGCTTTAAAAAGGAGGTAGACTATAACGTTATTTACAACAAATACTTTAAAAATAAAAAGAATTTTAGACGACGTGTAAAAAGTGATTTCTACAGTTTGAACAATGAGGAAATTAGTCCTTATGATTCGCTAATACAAAAACATGCTGAAGATATCGATTGGGATTGGCGTCTAGTAGCTTCCCTAATTTATCAAGAATCAAGATTTGACCCCAACGATAGCTCTTGGGCCAATGCCAAAGGACTGATGCAATTGATGCCTAAAACTGCTGAAGAACTTGGTGTACAAGATCGCAGTGATCCAAAACAGAGTATTAGAGGTGGTACCAAATACCTTAAACAGATTTGGAATAATTTCGCCAAAATCAAAGACTCTATTCAACGAACCAAATTTACGATGGCCTCTTATAATTGTGGATTGTACCATGTTAAGGATGCTCAAAAGTTAGCTGCCAAAAGAGGTTTGGATGCCTCTGTTTGGGATGGCAATGTTGAAGATATGATCTTAGCCTTGAGCCATCCCAAAAACTATAACAATCCTATAATAAAATATGGTTATGTTAGAGGTGTAGAGCCCTATAATTACGTCAATCAAATTTATGAACGCTATGCTCATTACACCCAATTTATTAAGGAATAGCTGCCTAGAATTGCGTAACATGGAACTTGATACTATTTTAAACACACTTGCGAAAAACCAAAAGAGGCTTGATAAAAAAGCTTAAAAAGAAAATAACTATACCTTAATGAATTAAAAAGGCTAAGAACAAAAAAGGTTAATTGCTAGTATAAGCCTAATTACGAATCTCGATAGCTATAGGAATTTAATACGGGCTGTATTTGTTATATTACGTACTTAAACACGATACGGATCCATACACAATCACGTTAGAACAATTTCACGATAAAACTTAAATAATGACAAAAATTGGATACGCAATTTTTTTATTTTTTATTTCAAACATAGTGTTAGCCCAGAGTGGCTCTGATATTAAGGAATTTAACAAAGCATTAAATCAGTTTATCAATGTACGTGATTTTTGTATTTCAAAAGATGGAAATGAAGCGTTTTTTACACTACAGAGTCCTAACCAAGATATTTCGCAGTTAGCGTATATTAAAAAAGTAAAAAATGAATGGTCAGAACCGGAACTATTGCCCTTTTGTGATTCGTATATGTATTTGGAACCTTTTTTATCTTTTAGCAATAACAGATTATTTTTTGTTTCCGATAGACCATTAAATGAATCCGGTAATGATAAAAAGGATTTTGATATTTGGTATGTTGACAGAAATAACAAAAACGATAAATGGTCAAAGCCTAAGAATATTGGAAAACCAGTTAATTCAGAATTAGACGAATTTTATCCTTCCGTTAGTAAAAACAACAATCTATATTTCACAATGATATCTCCTAACGGTTTCGGAAAAGATGGTATTTATTTTTGTAAATGGGAAGATGACAAATATTCAAACCCTATTTTATTGGATGAAAACATAAACAGTGTAGGATATGAGTTTAACGCCTTTATTTCAGAGAAAGAAGATTTTATAATTTATTCAAAATACAACGAAGAAGGTGGTCAAGGAAGTGGTGATTTATACATTTCAAAAAAGGATCCAAATGGGAAATGGAAACAGGCGACAAATTTAGGAATTCCAGTAAATACAAAATATATGGAATATTGCCCGTTTTATGATGAGCAAACCCAAATATTGTATTTTACAAGCAAAAGGAATACTATTAAACCAAGAAAATTCAATACCATTTCAGATTTTAAAGAATATATTAATGAAAGTAATAATGGCTTAAGTAAAATTTATATGACTTCCCTTACAATAGAATAAAACATGGAAATCCGTGCAAACCCAAAAGGTTTGAGTTTAATTATATAGACCGTTATCCCTATAACTTTCAGGGCGAAAAATTAGCGTTTTTTGATTCGCTATATATCATTACACCCCTTTTGCGGCCACTTAACAAGAGACTATACCTAAATGAAAACAGCACTATTAGTTTCACTTTTAAGCATTCTGGCTTCTTTATCCTCTTGTAAAGGGCAGGGAGAGCATAAAGAATTAAACCAACCTCAAAAAAATTCATTGCAAATAGGTGAATTCATTTCAGAAATTGACAATAAAATTTGGGTCATCTATCAAGACCAGGATGATAACTATTGGTTTGGCAGTAAAGGAAATGGGATTTTCCAATATGATGGCAAAATCTTGAAACAGTTTACCCAAAAAGACGGATTAATTGATAATTCCATTCGTAAAATTCAAGAAGATAAATCAGGAAATCTTTTTATCGAAACGCCAGTAGGAATCAACAAATACGATGGTAAAAAATTTACAGTTTTAAAGCCCATTAGTACTCAACAAAATGAGTGGAAATTAGATGCCAATGATTTATGGTTTTCCTGCAATGGCAGTGCAAACGACGTTTATCGATACGATGGAAAAGACTTATATCAATTACAACTTCCAAGAAAAGATTTAGAAAAGGCGTTTGAAATAAATGAACAGAATTTGTCCTATAATCCGTATTCAGTTTTTAGTATAAGCAAGGACGGAAATGGTAATGTATGGTTTGGAACCGTTTTAGCCGGTGCCTTTAGATATATTGGAAAGTCATTTTTATGGTTTTCAGAAAAAGAGCTTTCAAGACTTGAAAGTGGACAAGAACCTGGGGTACGTTCAATTATAGAAGATAAAAACGGAAATATTTGGTTGAGCAATTTTATAAGTAAATACAAGGTAAATGCAAACGACACCAGATATGAAAAATTCGAAGGATTTGATACTTCAAGTGGAATTTTAGAAAACCGGTTTCCTTATTTCAACGCTGGTTTAATAGACAATAATGAAAATTTATGGATGACCACTTATGGTGGTGGTGTTTGGAAGTATGATGGAAAAACACTTATTAACATTCCAATCAAAGATGGAGAATCAGATGTCAAATTGATTTCAATATACCAAGATAACCATTGCAATATTTGGTTAGGGAGTGACAATGCAGGAGCATATAAAATGAACGGAGATAGTTTTGAAAAATTTGTGCCACAAATCTAAAAAGGAGTAGTTAACAATAGCTATGATTCATAGAGGCAGCATGTAATAAGCATAAATAAACACCACAAAACAACCTGATTTCCTTAGCGGAAAAGACTACGGCGATTCCCACAAGAGGTTCTAACCCCTCTAGTTGACAACAAGCAATGAAACTTAAATAAACTTTTTATGAAGTTAAAACTGATACTTACATTTAATTTTTTGATTCTATTTCTTGACTGTTTCTGTCAAGGAAATATTGCCATAACACATGAGCTTTATCACCAATACCAAGGTGATTTTGTATTTGAAGATGGCATATATATAACGGGCGGACCAATGGGTGAAATTAAAGGTAGCGTACTATATTTAGATCCCGTGAATAGTCATCTTGGTGGTATTTTTATTCCTGTAAATAAAACCACTTTTTCATCGGCATTTCCTCCTGGTTCAAAATCTAAAATCGAATTCAAAATAAACAAGAAAAAAACCGTTGAGGGCATGTGGTGGACAAATGAGAAGGGAGAAAAAAAATATGCTAAAAAGGAAATCTCGCCTATTGTTCACAAAGTAAATTTTGAAAATGGGAATATTTCCTTAGCGGGTGAATTAATTTTACCAAAAGGTGAAGGCCCATTTCCCGTCATAATAAATGTTCACGGTTCTGGACGTCAAGATAGACACGATGGACCATGGTCTTCTTTTTTCACGAGATACGGTATTGCAGTTCTTTCCTATGATAAAAGAGGGGTTGGTGAATCAACGGGCAGATATGAAACTGCAGGATATGAAGATCTTGCAAGTGATGTATTGACTGGAATTGCTTTTCTAAAAAATCATCCAAAATTAAACCCTGACCTAATTGGGATTCAAGGTTCAAGTGAAGGAGGCTGGGTAGGTTCCATTGCAGCTTCCAGGTCAGAGGATGTTGCTTTTTTATTGGTACGAGTAGGCTCTGGGGTAAGTGGTTTTGAAACATATATGCATGAAATAAAAAATGAGCTGGCCGAAAAAGATCTCTCAAAACAAGAATGGGTTGAAGCTGTAAAGCTGGAACGAGCATATTACAATCTGGCATTATCCAATGTATCCATCGATTCCATAAACAGTTTTATCAGGATGGCACGAAGTAAATACGATTGGTTTGAGGATGCCTTTAATGGTTGGGACCATTTAGACCCGGAGTACAGAATTAAAATGCGCGAAACCGGACCCATTGACCCAGTTGACAGTTTACGTAACATCACAATTCCAGTTCTTTGGTTTCTGGCAGATGAAGACGAAAACGTTCCATACGCACTGAGTGAACCTAGAATAAAATTAGCTCTCGAAGAAGCTGGTAATGAAGATTATCAAGTGGTTACAATAAAAGGCGTCAAGCATAATTTTATCTTACAAAACAAAGATGGTAGTTCTAAATACGTAGATGGCTATTGGGATAAAATGGCTGATTGGCTGCAAAAACGTGGTTTTACTAAATACTAATTGGATAAACAGTTGCCAACAACTAATGTCAGTAATTAAACAGCTCATATACAAAATCATTATCCAACATTTAGTAGGAGAAAAATAGTGCTATCGGTTTAAACAATATCGATTTAAACAATCACAAGAGTTCCAATTCGGACGGACTTTTGAGTAAGTTCCCGAATTTGAATTCCCTAGTTGGGCGAAATAAAAAAAGAGGGCTTTCGCCCCCTTTTCCATTACAAAAATTCTTAGTCCTTAAGAAAACCTTATTAGTTTTAATGCATTATGCCTTCTGTGATTTCTCCAGCTCTCGTGACGGGTTGATGGCTTATCGATACTAGTGCCATTATCCTTTAGTTTCTGCTTTGTATTCTTCATTACTTACTACTTTAAATTATCTTTTGTGATGGATGCAATAAGCACCCTTATATACACACCATACTAGACGTGATAAAAGCCAGGACATTACGTCGTTGGGAGAAGTTTAACACTCCGCCAAACCCAATGAAATAGGGCATATGGGCTATTTTATAATCTTACGTCTGAACTCCGCTTTTCTACCAAGAGCAACCCTCTAAAAACCTATAATGCCACACCCCTATTACCTGCTCTTAGAAGGACTCTTTTGAACCTTAAAAAGGCCTTTTGGTTTTAAATGGTCTTCCATAGGGGACTAAAGGTGTTTTATGCGCTAGTCACATATAATCCTTCCAAAATCTGTCATTATTAACATAGCAATCCCTTAATAACCTTCACCCGTATTTATCGGCTTAAGGTGCACCCCTTAATTTTGTGTATTTTAAGCCCAACTAGGTGGGACTAAGTTACAGCCCGGATATAGAAAAACGTTGGGTAACTATACCTATAATTCATAAACCCCCTCCCTAACCTGAAAATTCTCACTTTTATGTGACTAGATTTTTCGCTACGAAATCATAGCATAGGTTGTGTAGCATTTTAAAGAAAAATATAATATCTATGTTTAACAAATTTGTTCTCTTTTTACTATTCTTGCTTTTTATAACAAATCAGGGTAATTCCCAATCTCTAAATAATCTAAAAGAGATAATTAAAACCTGGGAGAAATTTTATATGGCTTTTGACTCATTGGATTATAATTTAATGGCCGAGATTCATTCAAAAAAATTAATTCGTATTTCTGATGGCAAAATGATAACGGATTATGAAAATTACATAAACAACTATAAAAAAGGTTTGAAAAAGCCAAGAACAATAATGTTGTAAATACTATTTCGTTAAGATTCTTTGAAAGAATCAATAATGAATCTATAGCAAGTGAAAGAGGCATTTATAGTCTTATCATATTGAATACCTAGGGGGGGGAAACAAACGTATTACGGTCAGTTTCATGTTGTTTTTACTAATGAGGATGGTAAATGGAGCATTTTAATGGACTATGATTCTAATGAGGGCGCCACCATAGGTGAAAAAGAATATGACAAAGCGCACCCATTAAACGAACTCGATAAGTATATTCAGGATTAAACTGTGCACGACAATGAGTATAAGTCGGCAAGTGGAATCATTAACCTCATAATTTTTGCTACATTTAAACTTCAGGATACCCTGAAGCCGATTTAATAAGAGCCAGTTTTGCTCACCTGCCATGCATTGCTTACGCAAACTAGCATGTTTTGCTCTCGCATAGGCATTTGCTCAAAACCGATGCTAGGTCCTGCCGAAACATATATTAATACATTCGCAAAAACTAAAAACATAATCAATCCAAACGAAATACATATAGTTCCCACTATACCCTCTCCAATTCGACTACAGGAATATGGCGTTGGTATTTTCATTGCAGCTTTAACGAAATCAACTTTAAAAAAAGCAATAAAGAAAAAGTTCATAACTGTTAATGATGTTATTGCTACTTCGGGAACTTTAATAAATGGAGGTGAGTGCATAAGCTTATGCATTCCAAAAGAAGTCATTCCGAATAAGAAACTGGTCTTTCAACTTAAAGTTTTATTTGAAGATGATCATTTAGCAGTGATTCATAAACCTGCCGGTATTTTGGTCAGCGGCAATAGTTTTAAAACCATTGCCAATGCCTTAGTTCAAAACATTCAACGAAGTCATCTTCCTGATGCTACAAAACCTCAACCTATTCATCGATTGGATTATGCAACCACAGGAGTTTTATTGATTGGAAAAACAAGTAGTAGTATTCGTGTTTTAAATAGAATGTTTGAAGACAAAAAGGTTAAGAAAACATATTATGCAATTACTATTGGTGAAATGAACGATAGAGGAAAAATCAAATCAGAAATTGACGGTAAAAAATCACAATCGAAGTATAAATTAAAGGAATCTGTTTCCTCAAAAAGATTTGGCAAACTCAACTTGGTAAAATTGAAACCTCAAACAGGCCGAAGGCATCAATTGCGTAAACATCTGTCCAGTATCGATAACCCGATACTAGGAGATGCAGCATATGGCATGGAAAATTTAATTTTAAGAGGCAAGGGACTGTATTTACATGCCTATTCGTTGAAGTTTATACATCCATTTACAAATAAACAAGTCTTTATAAAAGATGAATTTCCTCAAAGTTTTAAGAAAATATTTAGTTTTAAAATAGCAGAAACTAACGCTCACAAAGAACTAAGCTAAAATCCATTGTTTAGCAAATTTACTACAATTCAAAAGTTTTCGTACATTTAGTTCAGGAAGGTCTAAATTGAAATCCAGAGAAAAATTATGAGAACACAATTAATTTTATTGATTGCAGCTTTACTATGTACATTAGTTACGCAGTCCCAGGTTACTGAAGGTGAATGGATAGACAAAGAGAACGAGAAGGTGCTGCTATCCATCGAAAAAGAAAACGATAAATTACAGCTTAATTTGTATGACCGTTCTACTGAGATTGTTGAAAAAGGTCTTAAATCTTACGCCCTCTTCAAAGATCAGAAGATTCCATTAACCTTCAATACTGAAAAAGATATCCTTGTTTTTAATAAGGTTGCGTATATACCAGTAGCCAAAAGCATGAAGGGACAATTTACAGGCCGGTGGAAAAGCGAATCGGATGATACGGTATTTCAAGTCGAAATTGATGGCAATGTAGAACTTAGATGGGATATTATCAAAGGAGATGACAAACCCATTCGGTTTTGGCCAAAAAGAACAGAAACCGGATTCCACTTTACCTTTGGAGACAAGACCTTGTCCTATGTTTTAAAAGATGGTGTTCTTATTGATGCTGACGGAAAAAAATACTCTAAAGTATCTGAGATATAAACTAGTTAAAACATGAGCTACATGATGTAAAAATTGCTAAATTTATGAGCTTGGGAGAATTTGTAAATTAGCCTAAATATGAAATTTGGCTTTGAGTTGAAAATTCAAAAATTAGGTCGTTAACACGAACACAACAAAAATGTTTCCGGACCGCTTAACCTCTCATAGTCCAATCTTTTGAATATCATGATGAAGCACGTATTACTATTTGGATTTTTATTGTTAAATCTTACTGTCTATGGCCAAATTGAACTTCGAGGTAATCTTGGAGATGTCTACTATTCTCCAGATTTGTATAAAACCAAGTACAATTCTCCGGCCGGGAGCCCATATTTAAATGAAAATTTCACCCCTGTAAAAATCAATGACATCAGTGAAACCAAATTGGTGCGCTTTGATGCTTTTGAAGATAGGGTAGAAATTATGGTAGATAAAAACAAGGTTGTTATTTTACCAGATACGGAACTCTACACCATAACCCTGCTGGATGGTTCTGATACATTATTTGAAACAAAAAATTACGATGATGAAAATGGCAATCCAAAAATGTCCTTTTTCGAATTAATAGCCAAGAAAGAGAATTATAAGCTGTACCTCAAAGAAAAAGTTGAATTTTCCAAAGCGGTTAAGGCTCAAGGATATCAAGCCAGCAAACCTGCAATGTTTACAAAACAAAAAGGGACATATTATATAACAGATTTTAAAGGGAAATCTAACCAACTTCTCAGAATACCATTTAAGGTCAGAAATTTCTTGGATTTGTTCTCGAATCAATCAAAATCAATAAAAAAGTTTATAAAAGACCATAAATTAAAAATCGATAATGGCGATGATCTTGTGGAAATCTTTGATTTCTACTTCGGTAAACCCTGATTTTTAAGAAATCCTATTAAAATGTCTATCAATGGGTATGCATTTTTAATTCTTTAATAATTTTTTGAGCCCTCAATCGAATAATCAAAAAGACCAAGTGAAGGGAATTATATTCAACATTGCGGAACAGTTTATCAGCACAAAATATAGTGATGAAACTTTAGAAAACATCATTGCAGACTGCAATCTCATTACCAACGATCCCTATGTAGGGCCTGGCACCTACCCTGATAGCGATTTATTTGAGATTGTGCGGGTTGCATCTAAAAAACTAAAACTTAGTCCGGAGGAGTTTCTAAAACAGTTGGGGCATTTTACTTTTGGCAAATTAGCGGAAAGACATCCTTATTTTGTTGCTAATTATGAACATCCCAAAAAATTCTTGCTAACGGTTGATAAGGTAATCCATGTTGAAGTCAAAAAGCTCTATAATGGCACACAACTGCCTATGTTCCAATATCATGAACCCAATGAGAAAGAATTGGTAATTACCTATTATAGCAAAAGGAAAATGTACACCCTCATGGAGGGTCTCATTAACGGGGTATCCGATCATTTTAATATTGGTATTAAACAGCATCACAATAAATACATTAAGGAAGGAATTGAATACTGTGATTTCCATTTAACATTTGCTGAATGAACGACCTGGACAGATTAAAAAAAAAGCTGGAAAAAGCAGAGCGGAAGGTCCGGATTTTGGAAGATATGATCGAGGAGAGGACTCGAGAATTATATATGTTCAACTTGGAGCTGGAACGAAAAAACAAGGACCTTGAGCAATTTACCCATATTGCAGCACATGATCTCCAAGAGCCGCTTATCTCCATTAGCAATTTCTCCGATTTGCTGTTACATAGATATGGGAGTCAATTGGATGACAAAGGCAAAAAATACCTCAACACCATCATCAAATCCTCTATGCGAATGAGGGAATTGGTCAGAAGTCTTATGACATACCATAATATTGGGAATGATAGTAAAAAAACGCTTGTGGATTGCAATGCCCTAGTATTGGATGTGCAAAATGATCTAGCCGATAGCATTGAACGTACACACACCACTTTTATCCTTGAAAATTTACCCCAAGTAAATGGGTACGAAACTGAACTAAGATTGCTCTTCCAAAACCTGATATCCAATGCAATTAAATTCCATAAGAAAGAGATAAGTCCTATCATTGAAATTAGTTGTATTAAAGAGAGTTTACAATGGAATTTCCTGGTGAAGGACAACGGTATTGGCATTTTGGAAGAAAACAAGGGGGAAATATTTTTAATCTTTCAAAGAGTCCACAACAAAATGGAATATGAAGGGACTGGCATAGGGCTCGCCCACTGTAAAAAAATAATCGATCATCACAATGGACAAATATGGGTCGAGGGAACTCCCAATGAAGGATGTACGTTCCATTTTACATTGCCCATTGAAAATAGCCCTGTCGGCTAATAGTGATTTCGTCCGACCATTGATAGTCAAATGACCAAGCAAATAATTCATTATCTTCATATAATCGTAATTGAACCTAACCTTTAAGGGACCATGAGCCAACACATCGTAAAAATATTGGAGGCACATTATATCACACATGATGTAAAACGTTTTGCCGTGGAAAAACCTGCAGGATATGATTTTATTCCTGGGCAGGCAACTGAAGTCTCCATTAATCTTCCCGAATGGAAGGACCAATTAAGACCTTTTACATTTACATCCTTAAGGGACATAGGGCATCTCGAGTTTATGATTAAGATCTATGATGATCATAATGGGGTAACTAACAAATTGGGTAGTATCAATGCAGGTGCCGAATTAATCCTTCACGATGTTTTTGGTGCCATACAATACAAAGGCCCTGGCGTCTTTATTGCAGGGGGAGCTGGTATCACTCCCTTCATCTCAATTTTTAGGGATCTATATAAGCATAGAAACCTGCATGGCAACAAATTGATCTACTCCAACAAAACATCTGAAGATGTAATCATGGAAGAGGAATTACAAGCCATGCTCAAAACTGATTTTATCAAAATATTTACCCGAGAGAACGTCGTCGGGTTTCGGGGTATTAGAATTGACCGTAATTTCCTCGTTAAGAATATTGCGGACTTTGGCCAAAATTTTTATTTGTGCGGTCCCAATGTCTTTATTAAAAATATAACCCAACTTTTACTGGAACTTGGGGCTACAGCAGAAACCTTGGTTTTTGAAAAATAGAAATCATACGCAACTATTGGAATGTTTATATACCTAGTATGAAAACAACATATATGAAACTTACAACATTCATTTATGGGCTTCTTTTTATTTTATCCTCCTGTAACAAGGATTCGGAAAAATCTATCTATCAAGATTATCAAGGGCGTTGGGATCTAACCAAAATGTCAGGAAACATTGCTAATTCTGAAACCACGGGCTCCGATATGGAATGGCAAGAATCCTATGTGTTCAACAGCAACGGAACTTTTTTAAAATCCAGGGAACAAAACGGCACACTAACCGAATCTTCTGGAAACTTTACAGTGATGAAATCTGAAGAAGGGAATATCTTGGAACTGACGCATGCCTCTGAGAGCAATATCATTGGAAGCTGCCTTGGAAACAAAAAGGAGGTGTTGGTCCTAGAATCCAAAGGTGTGTTGAGCAGCACATGGAACCAATGTGATGGCCCAGGACTGGAGTATGAAAAAGCCATGAACATCGACTAAAATAAATTTCCTTATCCTTATTTTACCTATTCCATTTGTTAAAAAGCTTCCTTACTTTTACCAATAAACCAATTTATCAATTATGATCATCGACGTCCATACTCATATTAACAACTACCATGAAGACCGCGTAGTCTCCTTGGAAGAATGCCTCAACCAACTTACAGACACTATGGCCGAAAACAAAGTGGATTATTCTTTGGTGCTCACTTCCTATAAGGTGAACGAGCACAGGCCAAGTACCAAGAAAGTTGTGGAAGCCATTAGCAACAGGAATAATTTGGGTGTTGTTGCCGGTATCAGCTATTTAAATTACAACCACAGGGATCTATATGAAATCAGCGATTTTCTTGAACAGGGCCTCATCAAAGGATTAAAACTTTATCCCGGTTACGAGCCCTTCTATCCCAATGACAATAGGCTTAAAGTGGTCTATGACATGGCTGTGGAGTTCGATGTGCCGGTAATGTTCCATTCAGGGGACACTTATTCCCCAACGGGTAGGGTTAAATATTCCCATCCCTTACATATTGATGATGTGGCAGTGGACAACCCGGATATGAAAATAGTCATCTGCCATGTGGGCAACCCTTGGATCAAGGACTGTATGGAAGTGGTCTACAAGAACAAAAATGTACATGCCGACTTCTCTGGATTGGTGCTAGGGAATTTCTCGGATAAGTTTGAAAGGTATATGAAAAAAGAGCTGGAAGAAATGATCACCTATGCTGGGGACCCAAAATATCTTTTGTATGGCACAGATTGGCCCATTTCCAATATGAGTTCCTATCTTAAATTTATAAAACAACTAGATCTTCCGGAAGATAAGAAAGAACTCATCCTTTGGAAGAATGCTGCCGAACTTTTTAAAATTGATGTCACAAAGTTGTAAAAAATCAACCTATCAACCATAACCTCAGCCAGATTTTTAAAAAAGTCATGGTATAATCCCATCAAGCCCATTATGCTAAAATATATCCTATGTCTAGGGCTCGCTCTAGGGGTTTTTTCATGTAAATCATACGAGACAAGCCATAATGCAGTTCCTGGGAAAGCCAACCCTATTGTTCTGGACCACAGCCTAACCATTCCAAAATTAGACCGCACAAGACAGATCAGAATATACCTGCCTCCAGGGTATTATGAATCGGACCTCTCCTATCCCGTGCTCTATATGCAGGATGGGCAGAATTTATTTGATGATGCCACGGCCTATGCCGGGGAATGGGGCGTGGATGAAAGCTTAAACGCCTTGGCTGTAAATGCGGGACTTAAAATGATTGTGGTTGGGATTGATAACGGACAAGAAAAACGGATCAATGAGTTGAGTCCATGGGAAAACAAGAAATACGGTAAGGCCGAAGGTGAGCAGTATGTAGAATTTATGGTACACCAGTTAAAACCTTTTATCGACAGTAATTTCCGCACCCTTCCCGATCGCAAACACACATCCCTGATGGGAAGCTCCTTGGGTGGATTGATTTCACATTATGCCCTTTTCCAATATCCAGATGTTTTTGGCAAGGCGGCCATCTTTTCCCCTTCTTATTGGTACGCTGATGAAGTCTATGGTTTCACCCAGAACCACCCGCTCCCAAGAAACACCAAGATATTTATGTTGATTGGTGAAAAAGAAGAAGGCATGGTAGATCCGGCCAAAAAAATGTACCAACTTATCCTCGATGGCGGCCAAAAAAATAAAAATCTTAAATTGGTTTCGGACCCCGAAGGAGAACACAACGAACGATTTTGGCGCAAACAATTTACCCCTGCCATGGAATGGCTTTATCTAGGAAAAAAGTAAGCCCTAAAATGCCCGAAGATCATAGGTGCTCATTTTAGTACACCTATACTTTCTATCCAAATTTTCCTGTCAGGGCATTTTTTTGAATGATTTGAAGAGTTTCCTGAATGGGCAGTTCCTGCCCTATGAATTACAACTATTTTCGGATTAGTACCAGCAACAAAAGCAAGTCGAAAAGTAGACCCCTCAACAAGGTTACGGCTGCCAAGACCAAAGCGATAGTGCTACACTTTTTATTCCTGATAATCTGCTCTATCAATAGTATAAAATCATCGTTTCAGAAGATTATTGGAAAATTCCTATAGTTCAATAAAATTATCTAAATAAAGGGTCCAATCATAGTTCTTATAAACTAAATCTACATCCTTCGTGCTTTTTATGATCCCGTACTTTTTTAAAATATCCTTGGTTCCACTCTTCCCTCCAAAATCACCCCTAAACCAACTGAACAAAGAGGTTACTGCAGCTTCCCTTTTATCACTGTCAAATTCAGATGTTTTGGTCAAGAATCGTTGGGTACCCTTTTCCAGTTGTTCATCCAATCGATCTGCGTCATAAATGGCCACTGGGGGACAATCCTTGGCCCCACAATTAAGGGCAAAGTGAACGCGATAATTCCTTTCTTCTACCCGAAGTGTTCGTTCAAACTTGTTGGGGAACCATTTTCTGAAATATCCCAAACCATACTCCCATTGGGATTTACGCACCATACCGTGCTCAATTTCGGCAAAGGAAAAGATTCTGCCGACAATATTGATCTGATCTTTTTTAAAGAAACTGCTCCTGTCTTTGTACAGTTCTGGCTGGTCTGCTAAAATGACCTGTATATAGGCATTGTAAATATTCAGCCAAAAAGCTGTTTTCTGATTGTTTGTTTTTAATTGTGCCTCCAGTTCTGCCAAGGAAGTTTTGGCCAATATATCCTGTAGGTCCTTGGTGTCCTTCCCTTCTTTAATATTCCTTAGAAATTGCTCCGACAGTTCATTGTAATCTACCTTTTGAAGTGGATTGCTTTTGTCTGCAGCATGTTCAAAAGGTAAAAAAAACAAGAAAATGAGCAACAATATACCGAGTACCTTCATAATAGTGAACTTCTGTTTGTTAAGATAATTACTCAAATTTTTGGTGTTAGGTTTGATCCTTAGTCCGTATTAACCCAAATATCTTTCAAAAGAATCGTTGCTTATTTCCTTTGAACATTAAATAATTGAACCCTAACCTTTGTACCTTGGCATATTATTAGAGGATCAATCATTTTTGAAATAAGCTTATGCTCAGTATTGTCATCCCCGCACATAACGAAAAAGCAAATATTGAAAGTCTTTTCAAAATACTTTCTAAACAGCTGAAACAACACCCTTCCCTGAAGGTAGAAGTGCTGGTTATCCTTTCAGGCGGTAATACGGATGGGGCCGAACAATTAAAACCCACAGGACCATTTCATATTATCCAATGCCAATATAAAGGTAGGGCAGTACAAATGAATTTGGGTGCAAAATTGGCCAAAGGAAGTATTCTGGCGTTTTTACATGCCGATAGTATTCCCCCTAAGGGATTCTTGAACAATATTTATGAAACCATAAGTGACGGCTTTGGCGCAGGACTTTTTTCATATAAATTTGATAAGAGCGGGCTTCTTCTTAAAATAAACGAATTTTTCACTACTAAAGATGGACTTTTCACTGGTGCGGGAGACCAGTGTCTTTTTATTACCAAGGCTAATTTCATAAGATTGGATGGCTTTAATAAGCAACAGGTGATTATGGAGGATTTTGAGTTTTGGCATAAAATCAAGAAAAGTAAGATCCCCTATAAAATTGTGAACAACAACCTTGTGGTTTCTGCCAGAAAATACGATTACAATTCTTACTTGCGAGTTAATTTTACGAATTTGGTGCTGTTTCTGATGTTCAAAACCGGTTTCACTCCTGAAAAAATCAAGACCACCCATAATACCATGCTCAACCTACCCAACGATAATTATAAATAATCCATCCTTTTCCCATTATCGGCCACAACAAAACAGTATTGTTTCATCACTTTAAAAATTAAATATATCTTTAAGCTATTAAAGCTATCCAGACCTTGTGAAAATGGATGCTGATTGTTCTATTACCCCTATTTTCAATTGAAAATCTTAGGGCTAGATATTTCTAAACCAATAGTTTGATGAATAACAAGTTTGAAGTAACTGTAGATGAAACCTACAATTTTACCATTCCGATTGCAAATTTGGAACAACTGGACGCAACGTCCACGGGACCATTGCAATATCACGTTCTCCAAAATAACAAACCGTTTAAGGCTGAAGTGGTAAAGTCGGATATGAACCGAAAGGCATATACCGTAAAAATCAATAATAAATCTTATCGTGTTGCTATTACCGATGATCTGGATCTGTTGATCAAGGAAATGGGATTCGCCCTTGGTTCTTCCAAACAAATAGATTCCATTAAAGCTCCCATGCCCGGTTTGATATTGGACATCCATGTAGCCCCTGGTCAATTGGTAAAAGAGGGAGATCCCTTGCTGATACTGGAAGCTATGAAAATGGAAAACATCATCACCTCACCACGAGAAGGAGTAATTAAGTCGGTCCCCATAAGTAAAGGAACTGCTATTGACAAGGGAGAGTTATTAATAGAATTCGAATAAGAGATGAACATAAAAAAAATACTGATTGCCAACCGCGGAGAAATTGCCATTAGGGTAATGAAAACTGCCCAAAAAATGGGCATCAAAACGGTTGCCATCTATTCTACCATAGACAGAAATGCCCCCCATGTAAGATTTGCGGATGAGGCCGTGTGCATAGGCGAACCTCCTTCCAATGAATCCTACCTCTTGGGTTCCAAGATAATCAAGGTCGCCAAGGAACTCCAAGTAGATGCCATTCACCCTGGGTATGGGTTTCTCAGTGAGAATGCCGCTTTTGCGGAAGAAGTAGAACAAAACAACATCATTTTTATAGGTCCAAATTCGGATGCCATTAAAATAATGGGTAGCAAGCTAGCGGCCAAAGATGCCGTTAAGGGCTATGGTATTCCCATGGTACCTGGAATAGATAAAGCCATTACCGATATCAATAAAGCCAAGGAAATTGGTAAAGAAATTGGTTTCCCTATACTCATCAAGGCGTCAGCCGGTGGTGGCGGAAAGGGGATGAGGGTCGTTGAGAAGGAAAGTGAACTGGAATCCCAGATGAATAGGGCCATTAGTGAGGCTACTTCTGCTTTTGGTGATGGTTCTGTTTTTATAGAAAAATATGTAGCCTCCCCAAGACATATAGAAATACAGATAATGGCCGATACCCATGGTACCATCATTCATCTGTTCGAAAGGGAGTGCAGCATCCAACGAAGACACCAGAAGGTAGTGGAAGAAGCTCCATCCTCTGTTGTTACTCCGGAATTAAGGGCAAAGATGGGGGAAGCGGCCGTAAAAGTAGCCAAAGCCTGTAATTATGTAGGTGCTGGCACTGTGGAATTCCTCTTGGATGAAAACCATAATTTTTACTTTCTGGAAATGAATACCAGGTTACAAGTGGAACATCCTGTGACGGAACTGATCACGGGTATGGATTTGGTGGAACTTCAGATAAGAGTGGCAAGGGGCGAAAAACTACCTATCGCACAAAATGATCTAAAAATAAACGGACATGCCTTGGAACTTCGGGTATATGCCGAAGATCCCTTAAATGACTTTTTACCGAGTGTGGGCCATTTGGATACCTATGTACTCCCGGAGGGGGAAGGTATACGTGTGGACAACGGTTTTGAGGAAGGCATGGATATCCCCATATATTATGATCCCATGTTGGCCAAACTGATTACGTATGGAAAAACAAGGGAAGAGGCCATCCAATTGATGATCTCTGCCATTGACAGATACCAGGTCGCCGGCGTGGAGACCACTTTGGCTTTTGGAAAATTCGTTTTTGAACATGAAGCCTTTCGCTCGGGTGATTTTAACACCCATTTTGTAAAGAATTATTATTCCCCAGAGGCCCTAAAAAGTGCAAAGGAAGAAGAGGCCAAAATTGCAGCCATGATTGCCTTGAAACAGTATATGGCAGACCAAAATATTCTAAGATTGCCAATTCAGTAATATATGGATTCTAAAATAAAAGAACTACAGGATAAAATTGCCAAGGCCCATTTGGGTGGAGGCGAAAATCGGATCAAGAAACAACACCAAAAGAAAAAACTGACCGCCAGAGAGCGTGTCAACTATTTGATGGATGCCGGTTCCTTTGAGGAAATTGGTATCCTCGTGACCCATAGGACCACCGATTTTGAAATGGAAAAGGAGCTCTATTACGGCGATGGCGTAATTACAGGGTATGGAACCGTCAATGGGAGATTGGTGTATGTATTTGCACAAGATTTTACGGTATTTGGAGGGGCTCTTTCAGAAACCCACGCCGAAAAGATCTGTAAGATCATGGATCTGGCAGTTAAAGTTGGTGCACCCTTGGTGGGCTTAAACGATTCCGGCGGGGCACGAATCCAAGAAGGAGTGCGTTCCTTGGGAGGTTACGCCGATATTTTTTATAGAAACGTCCAAGCCTCTGGGGTTATTCCGCAAATATCGGCCATAATGGGTCCATGCGCGGGAGGGGCGGTATACTCCCCTGCCATGACAGATTTCACCATGATGGTGGAAGATACCAGCTATATGTTCGTCACGGGTCCCAATGTGGTAAAAACAGTGACCAATGAAGAGGTTACCTCCGAAGAACTGGGTGGTGCCAGCACCCACTCTACAAAATCCGGGGTAGCACATATCACCTCAGCCAATGACGTGCTATGTTTGGAGGATATAAAAACACTTTTGGGGTACTTGCCACAAAGCAATAAAGAAATCCCAAAAACCCTTCCTTTTGAGCTCGGCGACGAAATAAGGGATGTCTTATCGAACATCATTCCCGATAACGCCAACAAACCTTATGATATGCATGATGTGATCAAAGGCATCATAGATAACGATAGCTTTTATGAAATACATAAGGACTATGCAGAAAATATCCTTGTCGGATTTGCAAGAATAGGTGGCAGAAGTGTCGGTATTGTTGCCAACCAACCCATGTATTTGGCCGGGGTCCTTGATGTGAACAGCTCAAAAAAAGCAGCACGATTTGTGCGTTTTTGTGATTGCTTCAATATCCCCCTTTTGGTCTTGGTGGATGTCCCTGGGTTTTTACCGGGTACAGATCAGGAATGGAACGGCATTATCGTACACGGAGCCAAACTCCTTTATGCCTTGAGCGAGGCTACAGTGCCCCGAATTACCGTCATTACACGTAAGGCCTATGGTGGCGCTTATGATGTGATGAACTCAAAACATATTGGGGCCGACTTGAATTACGCATGGCCAAGTGCCGAAATTGCGGTAATGGGAGCAAAAGGTGCCAGTGAGATTATCTTTAGAAAAGAAATTTCGGCGGCAGATGACCCCTCAAAAAAGCTTGCGGAAAAGGAAATGGAATATGCAGATAAATTTACCAATCCCTATCGGGCGGCACAACGTGGTTTTATAGACGAGGTGATCCTACCAAAGGACACAAGAAGAAAACTGATCAAAGGATTTAGCATGTTGGAACATAAAGAGTCAGTACGGCCAAACCGGAAACATGGAAATATCCCGCTGTAATAAAAAAGCCTTCTTTGCAGAGAAGGCTTTTTTATTGTTATGAATTATAAATGCAGCTAATTGCTACAATCTATTTTCGATAATTTCCTGTACGACTTCTGGATTCAATAAAGTGGAAGTATCCCCTAAATTATCCATCTCATTACACGCGATTTTCCTTAGGATCCTTCTCATTATTTTTCCAGATCGGGTTTTTGGAAGTCCGCTGGTAAACTGGATTTTATCCAATTTTGCAATTGGTCCAATCTGCTCTGTTATGATTTGATTGATCTCCTTTCTCAGGTTATTCTGGTCCCTGGACTCACCCGTGACCTTAAGTATGACATACCCATATAATGCACTTCCCTTGATATCGTGGGGAAAGCCTACAATGGCCGATTCGGCTACTGCAGGATGCTCATTGATGGCATCCTCAATGGGGGCCGTACCAAGATTATGGCCAGATACAATGATTACATCATCTACCCTACCCGTAATACGGTAATAACCTACCTCATCCCTAAGTGCCCCGTCCCCTGTAAAATATTTGTTTTCATAAGTAGAGAAATAAGTATCCTTATACCGCTGGTGGTTGCCCCAAATGGTTCTAGCCATGGCAGGCCATGGGAATTTGATACACAGCCTACCATCCACTCGATTGCCTTTAATCTCGTTTCCATTTTCATCCATCAGCGCTGGCTGAACCCCTGGTAAAGGTAAGGTGGCATAGGTAGGAATGGTTGGGGTGGCATAGGGGATGGGAGAAATCATAATACCCCCCGTTTCAGTTTGCCACCAGGTATCCACAATGGGGCTATTCTTTTTACCCACGTTCACATTGTACCAATGCCAAGCCTCCTCGTTGATAGGTTCCCCAACGGTTCCCAAAACCTTGAGGGAAGAGAGATCGTGTTTTTCCACAAAATCCAAACTCTCTTTGGCCAATGCCCTAATAGCAGTTGGTGCGGTATAAAACTGGTTGACCTTATGTTTTTCTATGATTTCCCAAAAACGGCCAAAATCCGGGTAACTGGGCACCCCTTCAAAGAGGATTGTGGTTGCTCCGTTTGCCAAAGGGCCATATACGATATAACTATGTCCCGTGATCCAACCAATATCGGCGGTACACCAATACACGTCCTTCTCCCTATATTGAAAAACATTTTTAAAAGTATAGGCGGTATATACCATATATCCCGCCGTGGTATGCAGCATTCCTTTTGGTTTCCCTGTAGATCCAGAGGTGTACAATATGAACAATGGATCTTCCGCTTCCATGATCTCCGGCACGCAATCGAGATAGGCTTCATCCAACAAAGGCTGTAACCATTTATCACGTCCCTTCTTCATCACGATCTCAGAATGGATCCGTTTTGCCACCAAAACCGTTTCTATCCCAGGGCAACCTTGAAGGGCTTCATCTACGATTCCCTTAAGGTCTATTTCTTTCCCTCCTCGGTAGGATCCATCCGATGTGACCACCAGTTTGCAATCACTGTCATTGATCCTAGTGGCAAGGGCAGTTGATGAAAAACCCGCAAATACCACGGAATGAATCGCCCCAATACGGGCACAAGCCAAGAGTGAAATTGCCAGTTCGGGGATCATCGGCAAATAGATACATACCCTATCGCCTTTTTTAACACCTTCGTTCTTTAGAACATTGGCAAATTTACATACACGTTCGTGCAATTGCCTATAGGTGATATGTTCCGCTTCCTCTTCGGGATTATTGGGCTCAAAGATAATGGCTGTTTTGTCTCCTCTTGTAGTCAAATGCCTATCGATACAGTTTTCGGTAATATTGAGTTGGGCCCCTTCATACCATTTGACCTCGGGTATAGTGAAATCCCAGCTCAGCACCTTGTCCCATTTTTTTCGCCATAGGAAATGTTCCTCCGCTACTTCTTCCCAAAAACTTTCTGGGTCCCTCACCGATTTGCGATAGACCTGATAGTACTCTTCTAAATGTTTGATATGGTAATTGCTCATGATGGAATACTAAAGTTATATTATCAATTTATTTTAATGGGCCGAAGCCTTGCCCGCTCCATTGGGAATCCTAATATCCTCAACGATTTCCTGAACGTGTTCCGGGGGGTCTGGGGTAAACCGGTTGACCAATAAGGCCACCATAAAGTTAACGATCATGGCAATGCTACCAAAACCTTCCGGCGAAATTCCAAACCACCAATCCTTTGACAGCCCTGCAACTGCATTTTTGCCCCCATCGAAAATTCCAAATTTGAATTTCAGCATATAGTACAGCATCAATGAAATCCCCACGATCATTCCCGCTATGGCCCCTTCCTTGTTCATTTTCTTATAAAAAATTCCCAATACAATTGCCGGAAAAAAGGAAGCAGCTGCCAACCCAAATGCAAGTGCCACCACGGCCGCCACAAAACCAGGTGGATTGATCCCGAAATACCCAGCAATGATCACGGCGACTGTTGCAGAAATCCGTGCAGCCCATAATTCGCCCTTTTCCGAAATATTAGGTTTAAAAATACTCTTGATAAGATCATGGGATACAGAGGAGGAAATTACCAATAACAGCCCTGCAGCTGTTGATAAAGCAGCTGCCAACCCTCCAGCAGCTACCAAGGCAATGACCCAAGCAGGTAGATTGGCGATCTCAGGATTGGCCAAGACCATAATATCATTATCAATGGTCAGCTCATTATCCATTGTATTGGCTACATATTGTATTTTACCATCACTATTCTTATCGTCAAAAACTAAAAGTCCTGTTTCTTCCCAGTTTTTAAACCATAGGGGCATCTTGGAATACTCCTGATCACTAACAGTGTTGATGAGATTGGTTTTTGCAAATACAGCCACGGCCGGGGCTGTTGTATATAGAATTGCGATGAGCAATAATGCCCATCCGGCAGATTTACGGGCATCCCGCACCCTTTTTACAGTAAAGAAACGCACAATGACATGTGGTAATCCTGCCGTACCCACCATAAGGGCCAAGGTAATGGCAAACACATCTATCATGGACTTTGAGCCATCTGTATATTCTGCAAAGCCCAATTCAGCGGAGAGTCCGTTTAATTTATCCAACAAATACATACCGGAGCCATCATTGACCGTTGAGCCCATTCCCAATTGGGGGATAGGGTTACCGGTCATTTGTATGGAAATAAAGATGGCAGGAACCATAAATGCAAAAATGAGAACACAATATTGTGCCACTTGGGTATATGTTATCCCTTTCATACCTCCCAATACCGCATAGAAAAGAACAATGACCATCCCTATAATCACTCCTGTGGTAATATCGACTTGTAGAAATCTTGAAAATACAACCCCAACGCCCCTCATTTGTCCGGCTACATAGGTAAAGGAGACAATCAGGGCACAGAAAACGGCAACGATACGGGCAGTTTTGGAATAATACCTTTCCCCAATAAAATCGGGTACTGTAAACTTTCCGAATTTTCTAAGATATGGTGCCAATAGCAATGCCAAAAGCACGTATCCTCCAGTCCATCCCATAAGATAAACAGAGCCATCATACCCCGCAAATGAAATAATACCCGCCATGGAGATAAATGAGGCTGCCGACATCCAATCCGCCGCCGTGGCCATCCCATTGGCCAAGGGAGAAACGTTGCCCCCGGCCACATAAAATTCTTTGGTAGATCCGGCTCTAGACCATATGGCTATGCCAATATAGAGTGCAAAAGTTACCCCTACAATGATGTAGGTCCATAATTGTACACTCATATTCCTATTATTTTGTCCCTGCTCGTCTTAGTTTTCATCAAATCCATATTTTTTATCCAATTTGTTCATGAGTCTAACATATATAAAAATGAGAATGACAAACACATAAATAGATCCTTGCTGGGCAAACCAAAAACCGAGTTTAAAGCCGCCAATTTTTATGGTATCCAAGGCATCCTTGAATAAAATTCCGGCACCATACGACACTATAAACCATATGGACAACAAGAGCAGTAAATACCTTAGGTTTTCCTTCCAATAAGCTTTTGCCTTGGTTTGTTTCTCGGACATGGATTAGTTGATTTAAGATTGGCAAAATTATAATGTGAATTGCTGTTCTGTTCTGATTTTAACACCCGTGCTGAACAATCCACAAATTTGATGTTTTAAAAATAGAAATTTAACCACTAGCAATCAACATTTTTATAGAATCGTTTTTATCAAAAAATACCGTGTCCCGATTTGCCATTGGGTTAAGTTGAAACATCATATATTTCAAATTTGAAGACATTCATTTTAATGGCAATTGAGTACAATTATTTCCTTCTATATTAAGAACTTTATGAAAAGCCCAAGAGCCTCTTATAAACGTATATATTACAAGTTAATCCTTAAAATATTAATCAATGAGAACAACAATTGCACTTATTGCCATTACATTACTATCATGGACTGCTTCTGCACAAAAAGAAGTTACCCATGAACTATATAAATTTTCAGAAGTAAAGGCCTATGATGGGATTACTGTAAAGTTGGTCCGCGGTGATGTTAACAAAGCTGTTATTACTGGAGATAATAAAAACGAGGTAGCGTTTGTCAATAAATCCGGTCGTTTAAAAATACGTATGGAATTGGGCAACTTTTTAGATGGCCATAATACCACAGTTATGCTGTACCATACAGAAACGTTGGTTCTTTTGGATGTGAACGAAAAGGCTAAGATAGTTTCCGATGATGTGCTAAGATCCGTCAGTTTGGAAATGCGGGCACAAGAGGGTGGTGAATTGAAACTTGAGATAGAAGCCGAAAAGGTGGACGTAAAGGCCACTACCGGGGGCATTGTTTCCTTATCGGGGACCTCGAAGGTTCAAGATATTTCCGTCAATACGGGAGGGGTGGTAAAAAACGAGAGCTTAAAAACGGAACAGACCGATGTCTCTGTCAACGCAGGAGGAACGGCCAATGTTAATGCAACCGATATTGTGGACGCTACAGTAAGGGCCGGAGGCACCATTAATATATATGGCAACCCAAAAGAGGTTAAAGAAACTAAATTTGTAGGGGGAAATATTAATTCCAAGAACTAAACTGAACAACGGGCAATAAAAAGCGCCATGGATATCCATGGCGCTTTTTATTTATGATGTTGCTATTGTTCCAAACTCTCAGCTTCAAAGCCAATGAGCTCTTGCGCTTGAAATATGGGGGTGACTTCTATTGGGTTGCAACAGACCTCACAATCCTCTACATAGGTCTGTTTGGAAATGGACGTGTCCAACAACATACTGATTTCTTCCCAACAATAAGGACATTGAAAAAAGTGTTCAAACATTTTTGTGGTCTCTTGCTATAATTCTACGTTCAATAATTGACCCGTCAATTGCAATAATTGTAATTCGGCCAGTTTCGCGTCGTATTTGGCCAAATTTTTATTGGTCTGGGCATTTAATAGATTGATCTGTGCCTGCCGGAACTCAATGGACGTAATCCTCCCCAATTTAAATTGCTCCTCGGAACGTTCAAAATTATTTTGGTTTGTCTCTACGTTTTGTTCCTGTATCTGATAAATGCTCAGCCTGTTCTCATATATGGCCAGGGCATTTAAAATATCCCTATCGACTTCCAACTCAATTTGCTTCTTTATCAATTCCTGATTGGCATAGGCTATTTTAGCATTTTTGACCCGTACGGTAGTTCCTCCACCATCAAAAAGGTTCCAAGTAAGGTTTGCTCCCAATGCTATATTATCTGTAGTTGAATTGATCCCTGGAAATATGGCGCCTGATAAAAATGCCGATGGGGCACTTTGGTTGCGGTTCCATCCGTAGGAGCCTGTCAGACCAATGGTCGGCAGATACCCTGATCTGTTCACCTTGATATCGTAATCGTTAATGGCCAGACTTCGCTCGGATTGCAATACAGCCACATTATTATTTTTGGCCAGATCTATAAATTCATCCAATTGTAACCTTGGAATAAAACGGATTATAGTATCCACTTGGAATCTATTGTTCAAATCTTGATTTAGAATCACATTTAAGTCCCTTTTAGCATTGACCAAATTTTGATTTATGTTCAATATATTAATACTGTCATTGGTGACATCTACCTGGGCATTTAAAATATCCAACTGGGTATTCTGTCCATATTCAAAGGAATATCCGGCCCTTTTCATCCTATCCTGAGAAATTTCCAAGGCTTGTTGCAATACCTTTTGGTTCTCTGTTAACCGGGCAATTTCAAAATAGACGCTGAACAATTGCAGAATTGTATTTTCTATGGTCTCCCGTGCCTGCAATTCGCTCAACTGATACTGCTCTTTTAACCGTTTGTAATTGTATAACCTACCCAAACCATCGAACAAGGTGTAATTAATATTGATGGCCGAATTGTAACGTTGGCTTTCTGCATCATCCACAGCTATGTCTTGTCTTGGACTTCCGTCCTCCGTAAATTGCCCAGGAAATTCAGTATTGGTATTGTTCCTATTATAGGTGGCTCCAGCTGTTCCCGTAACCATAGGCAGATAGCCTGAGTTGAGAATTCCTGTATTGTTTTCCGCAATCTCCACAATATTCTTGGCCACAACAATATTGAAATTATTTTCCAGAGCGGTGACCACAGCCTCCTCCTTGGATAATAAATTCTCCTGCGCCACAATGTTTTGCCCGTAAAAAATCGATAAAATAAACAGTAGATAAAATTTCTTCATGGACCTATTTGCTCTTTTCGGTATTTTCTTCAATACTACCGTTGGAATGAATTTCGTTTTCTATTTGGTGATGATTTTCTAGCATGTGTCTCTCCTGATCTTGTTCCTTAATCGCTCTTTCCACTTCCTCCTTGGTCACCTGTCCCCCAGTGGCCAGCCACTTGGAGCCTACCTTGAACCTATTACTAAAAGCCAAGAAAAGTGGCAGCATCAATAAGGTGAGTATCGTGGCAAAACCAATTCCGTATGCAATGGAAATAGCCATAGGCTTTAAAAACTGTGCCTGCCTGCTCTTTTCCAAAAGTAAAGGCGCCAAACCTGCTATAGTAGTAATGGATGTTAAGAATATGGCCCTAAACCTAGATTTACCTGCTTCAAAAATGGCATCATCGAACTTCATCCCCCCCCTTAGATTAGAATTGAACTTGCCGATGAGTACCAACCCATCATTCACCATAATCCCGATCAAGGCAATTATACCCAACATGGATAGGATATTGATGGGAAAATCATGGATCCAGTGACCCCATGCCACTGCCGTTAAACTAAAAGGTACCAACAAAATGAGTAAAAGTGGTTGGCTAAAGCTCCTAAAAGTAAAGGCTATAACTAGGTAAATCAACAACAGCACGGTAAACCCTACGGATTTCAAGGAACCCAATAATTTACCGGCCTCCCTATTCTGACCTTCATATGAGGCGGATACGGTAGGATATTTTGATTGGATCTCTGGCATGATCTGCGTCTGGATCTCAGTCATAATATCGGTGGCACTGGTAGTCTTATCATCCTTTAAATCGGCGGATATTTGAATTTCCCTTCTTCCATCCAAATGGTTGATGGCCACATCTCCCCGTTCTATGGTGTAGGTAGCTATTTCCTTCAAAGGCACTTTATTACCAGAAGGAGTAGTTATGCGCATTTCATCAAGGTCCGTAATGGACGATCTATTTCGACGGTCATAACGCACCCATACCCGGATCTCGTCCTGACCTCTTTGGAAACGTTGTGCCTGAACACCAAAAAATCCGGCCCTGACCTGATTCATAATGGTCCTTAGATCCAATCCCAACAAATAGGCATTTTCCTTAAGTTCCAACCGTATCTCCTTAATCCCAGCGGGATCATTGTCGGCTACGTCCTTTAAGAGTGCATTGTTTTCCAAAGCACTTTTCAATTCTTTCTTGGCGGCCTTTAATTCCTGTATATTATTACCCATTAGGGATACAGAAACGGGGTCTCCTCCAAAGTTTCCACCAGATCCATAGATCAAACTTTCAACACCCAATACTGGGCCTACCAGTTCCTGTAACCTACTGGTGACCATATTGGATGGTATTTCGTCTGGTCTTTCCTCTCCCGGCAATAAATTGATGACCAAGGAAGCTGAGGAAGAACCAGGACCCACGGTCCTGATCATATTTTCAAAAAGCACCTTATCGGTCCCTTTTAAATAGGTTTCCGTAAGCTCTTTGTTTACTATTTCAGCCTTTTCTTCGATTAGGCTAATAATGGAATCCGTTATCTTTTCATTGGTACCGTTGGGCATCGACAAAGAAACCTGCACCCTGTCACTGGCAATTGAAGGGAAAAATGCAGTCCTTATAATCCCTCCACCTACAGATCCTAGGGTAAGCACCAATGCCATTATAAAAAATGAGAACGTTAGAATTTTGTGCTTCAAAGTAAATCGAAGTGCAGGTCCATATACAACGTCCCGCATCCAAACCATCATTTTATCTCCATAATCATTGATCACCCGTAACTTTGAGAATACTTTGGCAAGGCCCTTTTTGGGTTTCTTATCCAAGGGTTGTAATGCTTTTGAATGAGCTAAATGGGCAGGTAAAATAATCAAGGCCTCCACCAAAGATACCACTAGGGTAAGAATTACGATTACGGATACCTCGCTAAAAAACTCGCCAATACGACCTTCCAAAAACAAGAAGATGGAAAAAGCAAGGATGGTGGTGATAATGGCAGAAACTATGGGCGGTATTACCTCCATCGTTCCGTCTATGGCTGCCTGTATTGGAGTTTTACCCCTCTCGTAATGCTGGTAAATGTTTTCGGCGATCACAATACCATCATCCACCAAAATACCAATTACGATAATCATTCCGAATAAGGAAAGTACATTTATAGTCACATCAAAAAATCCCGCAAAGATGAACATTCCTAAAAAGGAAATAGGAAGGCCAAAAGCCACCCAAAAAGCGAGTCTTGTATTCAAGAACAAGGAAAGGAAAATGAGGACCAAGATCATCCCCATAATGGCATTCTCTGTCAGTAATTCTGTCCTTTGAGTCAAAGTAACGGACTGGTCACTCACCACATTGGCCTGTACGTTATTGTATTTGTGGTTGAATTCTTCAACATATTCCTTCACCAATTCAGCCGCAGAGATTAAATCCTCGGTATTGGTGCTGGTAATACCCACATTTACCGCCAAATTTCCATTGTAAAATGACGTATTTGGTGTTTCAGAGAAACGGTCCCTTATGACGGCAACATCCTTCAACCTAACGGTCTGTCCAGATGCATCGGCCCTAACGATGAGGTTAGAGATTTCATCTCCATAATAAGATCTATTATTGGCCCTAATGAGATATTCTTCGGTATCTGTTTTTATATTTCCCCCTGTCACCAAAATATTGGCATTGGCTACCGCTTGGGAAACATCGTCGAATGATAAGTTGTAGGCAAGAAGATTATTCTCATTAACTGCAATTTCAATCTCTTCCTGCGGATATCCAGAAATGTTGATCTGGGATATGCCCTCCATAGTACGGATATCGTTCTCTATCTGCCTACCTATTTGTTTCAATGTGGCCAAAGGCACATTATCTCCACTGACGGAAAAACTGATGGTCTGCCGTACGGCTTCCAATTTGGAAACAATCAAAGGTTCCATCCCCGTAGGGAATGAAGGCACCCTATCCACTGCATTTTTAACTTCGAGCAGCATAAAATCAATATCCCTGCCCTTCTCTATCTCTACATTGATGGTTCCGCTATTTTCCCTAGAGGTGGAGGTTACCCTGTCCACGCCTTCCAGACCTTTAAGATTATCCTCAACTTTAAGAACGATACCTTCCTCCACTTCCTGTGGAGAGGCTCCGGGATAGGTAATATTGATGGCTATGTTCTTTGAATCCGTTAACGGAAAGAAGGACGACTTTAAAGAAAGAGCCCCTGCGATACCAAAAACAACAAACGCAAGTATAAACACGCTAACGGCTACATGGTACTTTATGAAATATGCTATTATACCCCTCATTATTCTTCTGAATTTGCCATGTCCTTTAATACTTTTACCAACATTCCGGCATACGCTCCAATAACTGGCTTGGACAATATGATTGTGCCATCGGGTACTTCTTTGAGAACTACTTTTTTATCACTGAAAAATATCGGTTTTACAGCGATCATATCCAATATGGTGTCACGTACCACAAAAATTTTATCCCCTTCCAATAACAGGCCTCTGTCTATTTCAATGGCCTCGGTCTCTTCCTTGGTATTCAGATTGGCCTGTAAATACAATCCTTCCCTTAAATCGGCATTTCTAACTTCAATGAATGCCCTTATGGTTTGGGATAGCTGATCTATATTACCATTGATCCTAGCTACTTTTCCTATATACTTTTTACTATTATCCAGGTTCACTAATTCTACCTGTTCGCCCAGTTTTAAAAGATCACTATAGCTTTTACTTACGGCTACCTCCAATTCGTAGACACTGGTATCTATAAACTCACCTAATTTTTGACCGGAACGCACCAAGGTGCCCTCAGTGACGAGCGCTTCGGTAACCACCCCATTAAAGGGAGCGGTAATCCTATATTTGGAAAGGCGTTGTTCCTGATTTTTTACGTTGTAATAATTGGTCAATATCCCCCTGCCCGAGATAAAATAGCGTTCCTTTTCAGAAACCATTTGTGGTAATGGGGGGGTTGTTTTTTGTATATCAAAATTCCTAAGATAGGCTTCCCATTTTGGAAATACTTCTGGATAATCCAATCGTAGATCGGGCATGATGGAAGTAATCAAATTATACAGGTTACTTTTGGACGATTGCACACTGGCAAAATACTCTTGGGCGTCAATGCTGATTATGGTCTGGCCCGCACTGTATTTTTGTCCAGGTTTAAACAAAACACTTCCAGACTTAAAGACACCTTGCACCTCTGAATATAATTCCACCCTCCGTTTTGCCATCAAGTTTCCATTGGCAGAAATAACGATGGGAACAATCCCATTTTCTACGGTTTGCACAAAAACCGTTTTTACTACTTTTTGGGGTATGGGTTTTTGTGTATTCTTACTTGCGATGATGACAGAGGCAGCATAAAATGACCCTGCAATTAGAAATAATCCAAGGACGGAAAGCACTATTTTTCTTGTATCCATTAAGTTTAGGCTAGGTATATTTGTTGTATAGACAACAAAAGTACCCTTTAGTTTAAACGCATTAAGTTAAAAATATCCTAAAAGCCACATTTCAGGGCATAAAAAAAAGGATGCTTGACGCATCCTTTTTTAACCAAACTAACTAAAATTATAATCTACTATTCATTCTCGTTATCCTCAAATTTTGTATCGGCCATTCTTGTATTATCAAAATCGACCGTTTTAAAATTGGGTTTAATTTTATTTTTATCCGTGTCAAAAACCAAGAATTGTTTGGAATCCATCATCTCCAAGTTCTTGAAAGAATTAAATCTATTGTTCTGTATTTGAAAAACCTCCAGACTTGCCAATTGGCCAAATTCGATTGGAATTGCCCCGCCTAGTTCATTGTTGGCCAAGACCAACTCTTTTAACTTTACCAAGTTCCCTAATTCTGAGGGTATGGAACCATCCAACGTATTTTCAAAAAGGCCCAATACTTCCAATTTGGACAAATTGCCCAAGGAAATTGGAATGGAACCCTTTAGGTTATTACTGGATATGTTTAAGATTTTAAGGTTGCTGATGTCACCAATGCTGGCCGGGATACTCCCAGACAAGAAATTATTGAACATGGTAATTTCTTCCAAGTTCTTCATCTTACCCATATCCAAAGGAAGTTCTCCTTTGATACGGTTCATTTCCAAACGCAACACTTTTAGTTCATTTAGCTGCACCATGGTTTTGGGTAATTCACCACTAATTCCATTAAAGGCTAAATTTAATTTCACCAAGTGACTTAGTTCACCAATACTTTCCGGAAGTACCCCTTGCAGGTTATTGCGGAACAAATTAATCTCTACGACCTGATCATTGACCACCTTTACACCGTACCAATTGGATACAGGTTGGTTAAGGTCCCAAGTCTTGGTCCATTCATCGCCATTGGTGCTATTGTATAGTGCTACCAATGCTTCCCTATCATCTTGGGCAACTTCAGCAAGGACAACCGAATGGGTGGCCAAGGCAAAGATCCCCAATAGCAGGATACTTTTTAAAGTACAGGATTCATTTTTTAACATCATAATCTAAATGTTTTAATTATCATCATCTTCGAACTTGGTAACCGCCGTACCGGTGGCACTGGGGATGAACAATTCCTTAAAATTATTCATTTCGTTTCTATCCGCCTTACCATCTATATCCAATAGAGCTAATTGAGAGTGCTCCTCACTTATACTGGTAAAAATTACGTCTTCAAAATTATTGTTCTGCATCTGTAACAGCTGCAGCTTTGGCATTGAAAAAATACGTTCCGGAAAATTACCGGACAATTTATTCTCTGCTAAGGTCATTGCTTTCAAATTTAAAAGTCCGGCCATTCCATTGGGAACCTCCCCTTCTATTTCATTATCTGCCAATTCCAATCTTTCAAGAGATTCCAAATTTCCCAATTCCGTTGGTATTTTACCACTAAGGGAATTGAAAGAAAGATATAACATCTTTAACTTCTTCATCTTTCCAATACTGGCCGGTAATTTACCTGACAGTCCATTATCGAACATATCCATTATGGACAACCTTTCCAAATTTCCAATATCCGCTGGGATTTCTCCTTTCAATTGGTTTTTTCCCAACCTGAGCACCTTTAATTTTATTAATTTGGTGATGGTTTGAGGTATATGACCATGTAGCGTATTGAAGGCTAAGTTCAATTCCTCTAGATAAGGTAGGTTCCCTAGAGAATTTGGCAAGACTCCTTGAAGGTTGTTGTTGAACAAATTCAAGGATACAATTTTACCATTCTCCACTCGAACCCCATACCATTCGGAAACAGGGGTATTCAAATCCCATGTCACCTTCCATTGAGCTCCTTTGGTACTGGAATATAAATCTGTAAGAACTTTTTTTTCTTGGGAACTAACGTTGGCCATTGCCAAAGTACCTGTCAACACTATTACAACTAAAACAAAAAATGCCTGTTTCATGTAGTTTTTACTTTATTGTACTGTCAAACCTTTGTAGTTGGACATTCCTAGGAATTATCTTACAAATAAAGCTCAAAAGGAGACTAATAACAAAAATAATCGATGTAGGACAAGGGGCCTTTCCAATTTTGTTGTGAAAGTGCCGAATATTGTGGTGTAGCTTTAAAAAATTTGTAGGGGATTAGGACTTTTCTGTCATTTCCTCCAATTCCATAGTTATAGATTCCCAAAGATCCATAAGCTTCTTAAGCTCTTTCTTCTTCTTTTCGTATGTATCAAAAAAGTTCTTCTGGGCAATAGTGGCATCATAATTCATGAGAAGTTCATGATCAATTGTCGCAATTTCCTTTTCAAGTACTCCAATGGTACTTTCGGCATTGCTCAATTTATTTTTGAGGGACTTAATTTTTTTCTGATCCTCAAAGGTCACTTCCCTATCCTTGCTTTTTACTTTGACCTTTACAGCCTTTTGCTTTTTCTCTATAGCTCTAAAATCCTGCACTTTTCGTTCTTCCAGATAAAAATCGATGTCTCCGAGGTATTCCCTGATGTTGCCATCTTTAAATTCATATACATTCCCCGTCAATCCCTGTAGAAAGTCCCTGTCATGGGAAACCAGAATAAGGGTGCCTTCAAAACTCTTAAGTGCTTGTTTAAGGACATTCTTTGATTTTATGTCCAAGTGGTTGGTAGGCTCATCCATTACCAACACATTAAATGGCTGTAATAACATTTTGGCAAGAGCCAATCTATTGCGTTCCCCTCCTGACAATACCCTAACGTATTTGTCCACATCTTCGCCCTTAAACAAAAACGAACCTAAAATATCCCTGACCTTACTTCTATTGGTCTCATTTGCGGCATCGATCATGGTATCCAAAACAGTCTTG
Source organism: Flavobacteriaceae bacterium KMM 6897 (assembly GCA_035798135.1). Lineage (GTDB taxonomy): Bacteria > Bacteroidota > Bacteroidia > Flavobacteriales > Flavobacteriaceae > Sediminicola. The sequence goes on from JAPFBR010000001.1 coordinate 71,931, forward strand.
CTCCCATCCAGATACTCAGCCTGATTTTGGGCAAAATATCCGATCTGCACATTATGCCCCAGTTTTATATGTCCTTCGTGGTCCAATTCTCCCACCATTATTTTTGCCAAGGTGGATTTTCCCTGTCCGTTCTGACCTACAAAAGCGGTTTTACTGCCTCTCTCTACCAACAGGTCAATTTCTCTCAGGACTTCGTTCTTGCCGTAATTTTTGGAAAGATTTTCAATTTCAACGACTACTTTCCCGGGTATTACAGAAACGGGAAAACGCAATTTCATCACGCTATTATCGTCCTCATCCACCTCAATGCGCTCAATCTTGTCCAATTTCTTGATTAGGGATTGAGCCATGGAAGCTTTGGAAGCCTTGGCCCTGAATTTTTCGATCAACTTTTCTGTCTGCTGAATCTGTTTTTCCTGGTTCTTTTGGGCGCTCATCTGTTGGTCATTAATTTCCTTTCTCAGGACCAAATATTCAGAATAGGGTTTGCTATAATCGTAAATCCTGCCCAAAGAAATCTCAATGGTCCTATTGGTAACATTGTCCAAGAACATTTTATCATGGGAAACGATTACTACGGCTCCTGTATAACCCCTTAAAAATTGTTCCAACCAGATGATGGACTCTATATCCAGGTGGTTGGTAGGCTCATCCAATAGTAAGACATCATTGTTCTGCAATAAAAGTTTTGCCAACTCTATTCGCATACGCCACCCTCCTGAAAAGGTTTCCGTCTTCTTATTAAAATCCTCTCTTCTAAACCCAAGACCTTGAAGTACTTTTTCTGTCTCCCCTTGGTAATTGTACCCTCCCAAAATCTCATAATGATGGGTAATATCATTGAGATCGATGATCAATTGGCTATACCCTTCACTTTCGTAATCGGTCCGCTCCACCAATTGATGGTTAATGGTATCCAATTGAAATTCCAACTCCTTGATCTCCTTGAAGGCCTGTTGGGCCTCTTCCAGAACAGATCGTCCCATTTCAAAATCTATATCCTGTTTAAGAAATCCAATTCTAATGTCCTTATCCGAAGCGATGACACCTGTATCGGGTTCCAATTCTTTGGACAACAATTTCAACAGGGTAGATTTACCCGCCCCATTTTTACCAATAAGTCCTACTCTATCTCCGGCATTTAATCTAAAAGCTATTTCCTCAAACAGATATTCCCCAGCAAATGAAACAGAAAGATTGTGTATATTCAGCATGTTTTGTGACTCTTGTTACTTATATGAAAATCAATAATTTGTACCTTTGCACAAATTTTATGCAAATGTTAAAAAAAGGAAACAAACTCTACAGCATTTTAACAGGAAGTTGTCCTAAATGCCATCAAGAAAGCATGTATTTGGACCAAAACCCATATCATTTGAGCAACCTTCTAAAAATGAACGAGCGTTGTTCGCATTGTAATACCAAATACAAAATTGAACCTTCTTTTTTTTATGGGGCCATGTATGTAAGTTATGGGGTGGGAATTGCCTTTGCCGTAGCGGCTTTTGTTATCGCGTTTTTGATTGTTGGCACTACTTTGGTCAATACGTTTATTGCTATTGTGGCCACTATGATCGGGTTTATGCCAATCATTATGAGGTTGTCCAGAAATATTTGGATCAATATCTTTATGGGTTACGATCCGAACGCCATTAAGAAATAACGGAATAATATTTTTTAGTAAATCTATCTATATCGATCTCCTTGGAGAGGGACACGGCATTTTCTATATAATTATAAAGATCCAATGCCGTTTTTGGCGCGGTCATTACCCCTCTGGATCCAAATCCGTTAAAGACATATAAGTTATTGATTTCAGGGTGTTTCCCCATCAATGGTCTTCTATCTACAACTGTAGGCCTAATTCCAGCAACATGCTCCACTACCTCATAGTCGCATTTTAAAAAGGTGTTTAGCTTTTCCAGAAGTTCCGACTTTGCTTCGGCTGTGGGAATATTGGTTTTATCCTTCCATTTGTAGGTGGCTCCAACCCGATAAAGGTCGTTACCCAAAGGAATGATGAATACGGAGGATTTAATGACCTTTTCTTCCTTTAAATCTGGAGCTCTAATAGTTAACAATTCTCCTTTGGTGCCATTTAGGGGCAAATAATTAAAGAAGGGATTGTAACTTTGCCCATATCCTGTGGCAAAGACTACATTTTTAGCGGTAATTCCCTTATAACTGACCTGATCATTTCCAACAATCAATTGATCAAATAGCAACGTTTCCTGCAAGAGCAAATCCTTCTCTACCAGATAGTTTTTATAGGACAAAAGTAATTTTTTAGTATCGATGCGCCCTGTATGTAACACTTCCCCATATCCAAAGGGAGCATCAAGGGAGCTGTTATTGTTGGTGATGATTTTTGTGGACAAAAAATGGGACAGTTGTGGCTTATCCGCTGCTTCAAACCACATATTTTGTTCCTCAATGGATGCGAACCGCCTCAGCACTGGAAGTTTATAGTCCAATTGAGTCTGCAGTTTTTGCTCCAGCTTATTGTAAAATGGTATGGCCTGGTCCAATTGGGCCCTTGCATCCCAAGCCAAGGTAAAACGTTTTAGGATTACAGGATTGTACAAGCCCCCTGCCACATTGGAGGAGGTCTGTGAATCATCCGTAATCACTTTAAAGGATTTATCATGTTGTTCCAGAACCTCACAAAATGAAATTCCCGCTAATCCCAAACCTACGACCAAGTAATCTACCATCTTGCAAAAATAAAAAAACGCCGCATGTAAAATGCAGCGTTTCTCTAATATGTATTGAATTGGAGTTTTATTTATGTGCTTAATAGGCCCACATATCTTGTTCCCTGTCTCTTATAACCTCTTTAATACGTTGGGCCTCGAGAACTTGGAACAAAGCGTTGTCCGTTATGTAATCCTTGATCTCACGGTCTCCGTGAACGTTATCCTCTTTGTAGATCGTGGCATGAAACCTACGGGCATTGAGCAACATATCAAAAGATATGGGCTGGGCCGTATTTCTTTGGTTAAATACTTTGGCCTCGTGCAAGATTTCTCTGGCACTAGGGTACCATACCCAGAACAAAGGCACTTTAGCTTCGGCCATATCCATGGATTCATCGTCAATAAAGTTCACATCGGGTGCCACAGGGGCAATACCCAACAAACGATATTTCAATTCTCCTTGGCGTTTGTCGAAATACCAAATACCTTTAATAAGGTATTCTTCAAGATCGGCAGCAGTAAGATTTCTCCTATTGATGTATTCCTGGGAAATTTGTTCCCCGGCATTAAATTGCTCGTATCCGTAATCGGTAGTATCCACTTTTTGAAGGGTAGCCTCAAGATCATCAAGGGTCCGTTTTTCAGTGAAATAGGCATCGGCATAGATATCCTGCAATTTACCACTCTTGATGTTTTTCATCAGGACATCGTACAATGACCTTCTATCGGAACCAATTCCAATAGTATCCAAAGGATAGTACAACGGAAAATTAACACGCTCATCCAAATCAATAACTTCCCATACGGTTTTGGACCAAAGGATATCCCTATCGTCCACGTATCCATATTTTAATGGGGCATCATTGTCATTCGCTTTTTGCGCGGCTGTTTTCTTACCTACCTCATCTGGCATTTTGGCATTCAGAATATTTGCCTGGGCCATCATTGAGATTGGTAACAGTGCAACAGCTCCGATTAATAAAACATTCTTCCAATTCATTTCTTTTGATTTATATATTTATTACACCTTAGATGTAATTTGTCCATTAGTGGTATGCCGTTATACATATTCCAACATCATACCACTACCGGACACTTTTAAAATTTACTAGTTTGTAAGCTCTACAACTACAGGAGAAACTTTCTTAAGTTTATATGTCCTATTGTTGGTAATATAAGCTTCAATGTCAAATATTTGAACTGCATCTCCACGACCTGCTCTCTTAAGGGCAGATTTAGCTCTATCATCAAGCTTGTTTCCATTAACACTAACCGTTGGCTGACCTGGAACTTTGAATTTAAATCCGCTAACAGCAAGGTTCAAATCGAAATCAAAATCATCCAACATGGCACCTACAGTAGAGATCTCCAAGTTTGTTCTTGGCATTTTAACACTACCACTTTCTCCTCTAATAGAACCTTCTGGTCTAGGGATATCCTTGATCCTGAATTCTGTTTTGGAACCAACAACCTGTCCATCAGGTAATTTACCTGAAGCGTTGATGGTCACTGTTCTACCTGTTCCAGGGTTCATAGTATACTTGCTTCCGCCAGATCTTGAAAGACCTGGTGCATTGGCATTTACGTTATTGTCCGGAATACCAGGAATGGATATGGTGATAGGATTGGAAACCCCACGGTAAACCACATTCATTTTATCGGCAGATATTACGGCCGCATTCGGCTTGGTAATAGTGGCAAAAGTAGAATTTACTGCAACAGGTTTGGGCTCACCATCCTGCATGAACACCAAGGTTCCTTTGATCGTATGATCTCCAGCACTTCCTGCACTTACCAATAATTTTACTCTACCGTCCTCGATAACAAAATCTGGACCTTCTTTTAGTTTTCTACCATCCAAGGTTAAATTTACCTCGTTAGGTCTTGTAGTGGCATCCTTACGACCCAAAACAATATTTCCTGTAAACTTCTCTCCTTGGTAGTAAGCAGATTTCTCTTGCTCCAACAAAGTAGTATAGTTGGTCATGGATACCTCACTGGTCAACTGTCCTTGCAACATTGTTTTCAAGGCATCTTGTTCAGTAGCTTTAATATCAGCCTGAATGGCAGTTATTTTGGTCAAAGAGGCCACCAAAGGAAATCCTTCGTAGTGGTAAGCCAACCAATCCATTGTGGCTCCGTCCCTGTTTACTACTTTACCTTTGGCATCGCCAGTTTCAAATCTTGTCTTTACGGCATCTTTGACTTCTTGCATGTCTGCCGGTAAAACAGCAGATACTTGGGTACGGTAATCCGTGATTCTTTTCATGAATTCCAGTCCTTCCTTACCTAGGTTATCTCCTTGAAAGAATTTTTGATCCAGATAATCAGTTTTGTCCATGACAACATAATCCTTAGGGTCTTCTACACCCTTCATCATTTCCTTTTTAAGATTTTCCAAATAATCAAAATACTCTTGGGATAATACCCTTATTTTCTTGGCATTTTCCAAAAGAGGGCCGAATTTTTCTTCGTTTTCGCCTGCTTTTGTTTCCAACCCGCTCAAGAAGGCAAGGTTGTTCTGTGTTGTTTTGGTATTGGATGCCTCCAACTTTTCGTTCATAAGACCGAAAGCTGAAAGTACTTCCTTACTCATGTTCAAGGCCAACATACAAATGAAGACCAAGTACATTAAGTTTACCATTTTCTGACGTGGTGATTGTTTTCCTCCTGCCATGTTTTTTCTAATTAGGTTTTAATTAATAATTTGATTTGGGGTTAACTAAGTACGCTAATTAGTTTTTACTCATTGCAGAAAGCATTCCACCATAAACTCCGTTCAATGAAGAAAGGTTTGTGGCCAATGAAGCCATTTGCTCCTTAAGGGCACTAGAATTTTGTATCACCTCTTCGTTCATAGAAGCCTGTCTGCTTGCGCTATCCAATTGAACCTTGTAAAGACTGTTCAATGATTCCATTTGGGCAGCTGCCTGTGACATTTCGTTAGAATATTTCTTCGTAGATTCCATAGCATCGACTGTAGGGGCGATTCCTTTGGCTGCACCTTCAAAATTCTTGATGCTACTACCTAAACTTGTCATTAATTCTGCATCCACTCCAGCTTCTTTCAAAAGATCATCTAATTTTTTAGACAAAGAAGTTTCAGCATCCTTAATTTCAGAAGATCCATTTGCTTTCCTAGCGGCCAATTCGCCACCGGACAATTCAGGATAAACTAAAGACCAATCGTATTCTTCATCGATAGGTTCAAAGGCACTGATCGCAAAAATTAATGCTTCAGTAATAAGTCCAACTGCCAATAAGAGCCCTCCAGTAAGGGGGCCGAACTCCCAGTGTAGAATTTTAAACAATGCACCGATAATTACAATTGATGCTCCTAGGCCATAGGCCATGTTAAATAATTTTTTTGTTGATTTTGACTGTGCCATAATAGTAAATTTAATTTTAGTTTAAAGTTAATTAATAAGGATTTGGTTTATTTTTAATCACTATGTGAAATTCTTTAGTTGGTTGCATCCTGTTCTCCCATGTAGTCTTGTACGGTCCTAAAACCAATATAACTACGGGCAGAATCCTGATATTCGTAATCCCTGGTGCTTACCTGTAGGAAATAAGCAACATCTTTCCATGATCCTCCTCGGATCACTTTTCTTCTGTTGGATGCGGATACGGTATTAGGGTTCATTGTAGAAACAAACTCATATGAATTTGGATCGTAACTGGAATTGGTCCATTCCGCAACGTTACCTGCCATATTGTAAAGGTTAAAGTCATTTGGTTCAAAGGACTTTGCCTCTACCGTATATAAGGCTGTATCTGCAGCATAATCCCCTCTTTGAGGTTTAAAGTTGGCCATAAAACAACCAGTATCACTGATCACATAGGGACCACCCCAAGGATAAGTACCACTTTCAATTCCTCCTCTTGCAGCATATTCCCATTCAGCCTCTGTAGGCAATCTAAATTGGTTTACATTTTGCTTGCCCCTGCTTTTTTGGTCATCGTTCTTGAATTTGGTCCTCCAATTACAAAAAGCCTTTGCTTGTTGCCATGACACCCCAACTACAGGATAATCACTGTAAGCGTCATGCCAGAAATAGTCATTGTGCATGGGCTCATTATACGAGTATTCAAAATCCTTGATCCAAACAGTTGTATCTGGATAGATCTCTAACATTTCCTGTCTAATGAAATCCTTTCTCCTACCGGTCTTGGAACGGGCCGCGGCCTCAATATCCATCCACTTGTAACTGTATTTTAATTTTTTGACATCTATGATGCGCTGGCCATTATAGGACTCTTCCTCAGGAATATAGATGGAATCCATGACCTCTGAATAGTATTCGTCCGGATAATCGTTGATATCCCATGTCAAATCCTGGTCTCTGTTCAAGGCCCTACCTTCATAGCCTGTTTCGCCCATACCCTGATAATTGTTCATCATGTATTTCTCATAGGCCGACATTCTAGTAGTATCAGCATCCTTAAATGCATAATCGCCGATTCCTCCATCTACCGGACTCAAGCCCAGTTCATCGGCAAGGATGGCCAACCTGGTTCTGGTAATGGAATCCTTTACCCAATCAACAAATTGACGGTATTCACTATTTGTAATTTCTGTATCGTCCATATAAAAGGATGTCACAGTTACGGTCTTGGTCGGTGCATTTAGGGTTTGGGCCATGTCTTCTTCTGACTTACCCATGATAAAGGCGCCCCTTGGAATCAATTCCATTCCATATGGTTTTTCCGGATACCATTTTTTACCTTGGGCACCAACTAATTCCCCTTTTGTTTTAGACCCACAACTCGCGAGAAAAAAAACAAATGCTATAGATAACAACAATAGCTTCTTCATACTTTAGGTTAAATTTCGATTTAAGAATGCAAACTGCAATCACTTTTGTTACTCTCTAAAACTGCATTTTAAATAAATTATTGTATTAATGCAGTTTATACTTGAAAAAAAAATTGATTAATTAAAGCCTTTCTTATAGGCTTTAAACCACCTTTCCGGAATATTTTGATTACATGCCTCCAAATAGTCCTTTTCTGTGCATGGTAATAACGCAGGTGAGTTTGTTTTATTATGTGAAGTTAAAATTGATGGGACCTCTACCCACCACCTTTCGGTAAGATTACTTTTGTAGAATATTAAATCTTCGTCATCCGTAGGAACAATAAATTTGGTAAAGGAGTCTTTATTAATATATGGGGATTCTTTTATTCTAAAATTGACCCCTTCAATAAAGTACCATATTATTTGAGACATCAATTGGAATGATTGTACACTATTTTCTATTTCGTAGAGTCCAAAAAGGGACACCTTATCACTTATTCCAGCATATCGTGCAATGGCACATATCTCCCTCCCGGTAAAACCATTAGGGGAAAAATTATCCGACATGCCTATATCGGCTGCTCTAATGGCTCGCGCATCCAAGCTCACGATATCCGCATTTCTCAAAACAGGTTCTGACAGGGAAACGTCAAAGGCGATCTCCCCCAATCGATAGGCATCAAAGAGTAGCCGTTCCATTAGGTCGATTTCCTCTTGGGCATTAAAATAGCTTTGATACCCAATATTTGAAAAATTAAAAAGATTGTTGGGCTTGTCCGTTATGATCTTGCTCATATAAGAATTGGAGGATATCAGTTCTTCCGCATCTCCAAAATCGAACCGACTATCAACCGCCACCAGGTTGACCATATTCTTAAGGCCATCAAAGGCCCTATAAGTTGGATAGGTAATATCCTGTGTGGCACCTATTACTATGGGTATTATATTCTCCTCGAGCAGACCAGCTACTATTTCCTTGACCACAAAATAGGAATCTTCAACCGTTTCCCCTTCCTCCACATCGCCCAAATCAACAATTGTAGAGTTCCAATTGCCTAACATTAGTTTGTACAGTTGGAGGCGAAGACCTGAAATATCCAGACGCCCCATTTTTTTCTCAAAAGCGTTTCTGGATTCGTGTACCCCGAAGATGGCGATAGTGGCGTTGGCCAACACTGGCAGCCCTTTACGTTCTGTATGCTTAAAAATATTCTTTCCCAGTGCCTGAGGTGGAAGTAATTCGCAATGGGCCAGTACTTTATCCTCTATAGGTACCAAAAAATCAAATGCCATAGTTATTTCTTCGCTTTAGGTTTTGCTTTTACTTTAGGTTTTGCTTTAGCCTTTGCCTTTTTCTTGGGCGTCTTCTTTTCTATCAGGGCCTTGGCATCTTCCAGGCTAAATTTGGTAGCATCCACATCTTTGGAAAGTTCAACCTTGATCTTCCCTTTCAAAATGTTGTGCCTGCCCCATCTGGCCTTTTCTATGCGTATCCCTTCCTCTGGCCAATCTTGGACCAATTTATCAATCTCCTTCTGTTTTTTAGCTTCTATCAGCTCAACAATATCTTCTTTGGTAAGGTTATCAAAATCGTATTTCTTGTTCACATTGATGAACATGCCATCCCATTTTATAAATGGTCCGAAGCGTCCGGTTCCTTTCGTCACCCCTTTTTCCTCATACATGGCAATTGGGGCATCGGCCAGTTCCTTTTCCTGAATAAGTTCCGCGGCCCGTTCCATGGTGATATCCAAAGCGCTTTCACCGGGAGCCATGGAAACAAATGTTTTCCCAAATCTCACATAGGGGCCAAACCTTCCTACATTGGCCTCTACATCCTCTCCTTTATATACACCTAATTTCCTTGGTAATTTAAAGAGTTCCATGGCCTCCTCAAAGGTTATTGAACTCAAGGAATGTTCTGGCAACAAACTAGCAAACAAAGGCTTATCTTCATCATCTACCGTTCCAATCTGTACCATTGGTCCGAATCTTCCCAAGCGAACAGAAACCTGTCTGCCAGATTTTGGGTCTTTTCCCAAAACACGTTCGCCACTGGCTCGATCCGCATTTTCCTCTACATCTATGACATTGGGATGAAAGTCCTTATAGAAGTTGCTCATTACCTTTTGCCAATCTTCTTCTCCCGCCGCAATCTCATCAAAATCCTCTTCTACCTTGGCGGTAAAGTTGTAATCTAAAATATTTGCGAAATGGTTCACCAAGAAATCGGTGACGATCATTCCAATATCTGTAGGTACTAATTTCCCCTTGTCCGAACCTACTTTTTCCGTAAGTTCTTTTGTCGTTAACTTATCCGCTATAAGCACTAATTGCATATAGTTCCTTTCCGTGCCTTCGATGGCACCTTTTTCAACATAACCCCTATTTTGAATAGTGGATATGGTTGGGGCATAAGTAGATGGTCTTCCAATTCCCAGCTCCTCCAACTTTTTCACCAAAGAAGCTTCACTATACCTATAAGGTGCTCGTGAAAATCGTTCTGTAGCGGATATATTGGTATTGGTAAGGTTCTCCCCTTCTTTCATGGCCGGCAACATCCCGTCCTGTTCTTCCCCCATATCTTCATCATCGATTCCCTCCATATAAACTTTAAGGAAACCATCGAACTTGATTACCTCGCCGTTGGCACTGTACTCGTCCTTATGGGTACTAGCACTGATCTTTACATTGGTACGTTCCAGTTGTGCATCGCTCATTTGCGAGGCTAGGGTCCGTTTCCAAATTAGATCGTAAAGTTTGGATTGGTCGCGATCCAAGGAAGGCGACTGAATTTTCATATCCGTGGGACGAATGGCCTCATGGGCTTCTTGGGCCCCTTTGGACTTGCCGGTAAAATTCCTTACCGTACTGTATTCCTTACCATAATTGCTGATAATGGCATCCTTGGCTTCTACCAACGCCTCTTTGGAGAGGTTGACACTATCCGTTCTCATATAGGTGATCAGTCCCGCCTCATATAAACGTTGTGCTACCTGCATGGTCTTGCCTACGGAAAAATAGATCTTCCTTGAGGCTTCCTGCTGTAACGTAGAAGTGGTAAAAGGAGCCGCAGGTGATTTTTTAGCTGGTTTCTTATCCAGGTTGGCGACGGAAAAATTGGCGCCAATATTTTGTTTTAGAAATGATTCGGCTTCGGCTTGCGATGAAAATGTCTTATTCATCTTCGCAGCAAAGGCAGATCCTTCTTTTGTTTTGAAAACCGCGGAGATCTTAAATGAAGCTTCCGGTGAAAATCCTTCAATATCCCTTTCACGTTCCACGATTAAGCGTACGGCAACGGATTGCACCCTCCCCGCTGACAGTCCCGGTTTAATTTTTTTCCAAAGTACGGGAGAAAGTTCGTAACCTACCAACCTATCCAGCACCCTTCGTGCCTGTTGGGCATTGACCAGATTGTAATTTATTTCACGAGGGTTTTCTATCGCTCGCTGAATAGCAGATTTGGTAATGGAGTTAAAAACAATTCTTTTGGTCTTTGCCTTATCCAGATTTAGCTCTTCCGCCAAATGCCACGATATCGCCTCCCCTTCTCTATCCTCATCACTTGCCAACCAAATGGTCTCTGCTTTTTGGGCAAGGTCCTTTAGCTTTTTTACGAGTGCCTTTTTATCGCTGTCAACAATATATTTTGGTTTAAAACCATTATCCACGTCAACTCCCAACTCCTTAGAGGGCAGATCAGCAATATGTCCAAAACTGGACTCTACCTTATAATCCTTCCCTAAAAATTTCTCTATTGTTTTTGCTTTAGCAGGCGACTCTACAATTACTAAATTCTTTGCCATTCAATCTTTTTTGTTGTCACAAAAGTATATCAATTTTTTTATTTAATGCTTTATCCCGACGTCACATATAAAAAAAGCACCCTTTATATAAGGATGCCTAGGGTATTTACACGTCTTTTTATCAGTCCAAATTCAAGGAACTTAGAAATTCTATCCCTCCTTCTTGATATCTGTATTGATGCAATACATCTTCTCCCACCATCAAAAGTTGATCTTCCAATGGAATAACATCGAACGTGACAATATCCTTAAAATGATCCAATAATTGTAGATCATCGATTTGACTTTTGTCATACACTTTCAAACCCGATTCCCCATCGCAAACAAAAAGCATATTACCCCTGACACCCAGACCATAGGGCCCGTCCATGCCATAGCTTTTTGCCAAAACGGGATTGCTAATATCTGAAATATCAATAATGAACAGACCACTTTCTGTTGCCCCACAGGCATTGCCCCCTCTTAAGGTAACATAGGCATATTGATCATCCACAACAACAGGATCACAAGCAGTTCCATGTTGAAATTCTGAAATAAAACTTGGTGTTGCGGGGGAAGAAATATCATATATATACATTCCACTCTTACTTCCCAAAAACAAATTATTTCCTTTATTAAAAATGGTCTCAATATCAAAACCAGCAAATACGGGTTCCAAAGCTAGGGGGTTCTCCAAATTTTCGATTGCAAAAACATTGATATTATGGCTATCCACGGCATATAGATAATCGGAAACTATTTTGAAACGTGCCATGGAGCCACCTTCCCCTACCGAACCGTCACTCATTGCTTCCGCCATTGCAAAATCTACGGTTCCCCACCTATTTTGGTATTCCTCTACCAATCTTCTCTCTGTCACGACTTCCCAGCCTACAATTATTTCATTGGCATAATCAATGGGCCCAAATTCAAAAAAATCGGCCTCAGATGGAAAGACCACATTGTCCCTCAGCACATTTTCCAATCGATTTACCTGCTGGATATTGGTAATATCGGAAATATCAAAAACCAGGAGATCTGTTATACTATCAGCAAAGAGGAAATTATCCTTAACAGCAATATCCACATTACCGGCAATTTTAATAAATGCTATTTTTTGGGGTGCTAATGGATTACTATTGTCGATGACATGCACGCCCTTGTATACATCATTGATAAAAATGAAGTTTTGGTAAGCGTAAAGCTTTCCGGATTCCTTTATGGGTACGGGAGGCAAAATTTCAACATTGTTCTTAAAATCGGCCACAAGCATGGTCATGGGCTTTGCCACGAGATAATCGGCGTAAGCACCATCATCCTGTTTTTCGTTACATGCACCTATTCCTATTAAGAGAATCAGTAGGAAGGGTATTCTTATTTTTGACATCATCTTGAAGAATTTTATAGGTTCTTAAACTTTGGATGGGCATTCGTATATAAAGTTGCGCTAATTTTTGATAAATATTTAACTGTCATATTGTCACGAATCTTCAATTAATCCTATCTTTGCACGCCTATTTAGGTTAATGGCAATTACAATACCATGGAGAAGATTATAGATGAATCGGTTCAGGGGACATCCCTAGCCGTAGGGAAAAACCAAGAAAACAAACGCAAACTTTACATTGAGAGTTATGGCTGTGCCATGAACTTTTCCGATAGTGAAATTGTCGCTTCCATTTTGGCAAATGAAGGGTTTAATACTACCGACAACTTGGAAGAGGCAGATCTTGTCCTTGTGAACACCTGTTCCATAAGGGAAAAAGCAGAACTTACGGTCCGCAAGCGTTTGGAAAAATTCAACGCTGTAAAAAAATACAGGCCACAGATGAAGGTGGGGGTTTTGGGCTGTATGGCAGAACGCCTGAAGACCAAGTTGTTGGAAGAGGAAAAAATAGTGGATATGGTCGTAGGGCCTGATGCCTATAAAGACCTACCCAATCTGATAAAGGAGATCGACGAAGGCAGAAATGCGGTTAATGTCATCCTTTCCAAAGAGGAGACTTATGGGGATATAGAACCGGTCCGCCTCCAATCCAATGGAGTTACGGCCTTTGTTTCCATTACCCGAGGCTGTGACAACATGTGCACTTTTTGCGTCGTTCCTTTCACAAGGGGCCGTGAACGCAGTAGGGACCCACAATCTATCTTGGAAGAAGTAAACGACCTTTGTGCCAAAGGCTTTAAGGAGATCACCCTCTTGGGACAAAATGTAGATAGCTATTTATGGTACGGTGGGGGACTGAAAAAAGATTTTGATATCGCCAGCGAGATGCAAAAAGCAACTGCGGTCAATTTTTCCAATCTTTTGGAAATGGCAGCCATAGCCCAACCTAAACTTAGAATCCGTTTTTCCACCTCCAACCCGCAGGATATGACCTTGGATGTAATCCGAGTGATGGCAAAGCATCGGAATATTTGCAATTATATACATTTACCGGTACAGAGCGGAAGCAATAGGATCCTAAAGGCAATGAACCGTTTGCACACTAGGGAGGAATACTTCGAACTTATAGACAACATCAGACAAATAATCCCTACCTGTTCCATATCCCAAGATATGATCTCAGGATTCCCTTCGGAAACCGAAGAGGACCACCAGGACACCCTTTCATTGATGGAAAAGGTGAAATATGATTTTGGATACATGTACGCCTATTCTGAAAGACCGGGTACCCTTGCAGAACGCAAGATGGAAGATGATGTTCCCGAACCCGTTAAAAAAAGAAGGTTAGCGGAGATCATCGCTCTACAACGGGAACATGGCCATTACAGAACCAAACAACATGTAGGTAAAATAGAAGAGGTCCTGATTGAAGGGGCGTCAAAAAAATCCGATGCGGATTGGATGGGCAGAAATACCCAGAGCACCGTGGTTGTTTTCCCTAAGGAAAACTACAAAGTTGGAGATTTTGTAAACGTAAAAATAAACGATTGTACCTCTGCCACGCTCATTGGAGAAGCAGTAGGTTACAGTGACAACAATTAACTATAAGGTCTATGAATAAGGTCAAGATCAATTTTTGACCTTGTGACAAACCCTTAACGCAAGTATAAAAATGGAATCGGTACAAGCCATAAAACAACGATTTGAAATCATCGGGAACGATGTAAAGCTCAATAGGGCCATAGAAAAGGCAATTCAAGTGGCTCCCACCGACATTTCCGTTTTGGTCACTGGAGAGAGCGGGGTGGGAAAGGAAGCTATTCCCAAGATTATCCACGCCCTATCCCATAGAAAACACGCCAAATATATTGCCGTCAACTGCGGAGCCATTCCAGAAGGCACCATAGACAGTGAGCTTTTCGGCCATGAAAAAGGGGCCTTTACAGGAGCAACAGCTACCCGAAGTGGGTATTTTGAAGTTGCCGATGGGGGGACAATTTTTTTGGATGAAGTGGGGGAATTACCGCTTACCACCCAGGTACGTCTTTTAAGGGTTTTAGAAAATGGTGAGTTTTTAAAAGTAGGTTCCTCACAGGCCCTAAAAACTGATGTTCGCATCGTTGCGGCGACCAATGTGAATATGTTTGAGGCTATAAAAAAAGAAAGGTTCAGGGAAGACCTTTATTACAGGCTCAGTACGGTAGAAATCAATATTCCACCATTGCGAGACAGGAAGGATGACATCCACTTACTGTTTAGAAAGTTCGCTTCCGACTTTGGTCAGAAATACAAAATGCCCACCATCCGTCTTGAAGATGATGCAGTTGAAATATTATCTAAATATCGATGGCCAGGGAACATTAGGCAATTACGGAACATAGCGGAACAAATCTCAGTTTTAGAAGAACAAAGAGCGATTTCTTTTTCCACATTAAAAGGCTATCTTCCCAATTCCAGTGGTTCCAATTTACCTGCGGTCATCAAACAGGAGCGAAAGGAAAGTGAGTTTAGTAATGAGCGAGAAATTCTTTACAAGGTGCTGTTTGACATGAAAGGTGATTTGAACGACCTTAAAAAACTGACATTGGAACTGTTGAAAAACAACGACTCTGAAAAGGTGCAGGAAGAGAACGAGAACCTGATCCGTAAAATATATGGGAAGGAAGGAGATGAGGACGATTTCACAGAAGAGGAAGAACAGCGAAGTGAGCTGGCAGTATTAAGCCTCCCGGAACCAAAAACCGAAAGTTCATCCCCCAAGTCCATGCAAGAGGACAAGTATCATTTTGCAGAGGAAATAGAAGAAGAGGAAACCCTGTCTTTACACGAAAAGGAAATTGAATTGATTAAGAAATCTTTGGAACGCAATAAGGGCAAAAGGAAAGCCGCCGCAGCGGAATTGGGCATTTCGGAACGCACCTTATACCGCAAGATCAAACAATACAATTTATAAAATGAAGAGAATAAAAAATATAGCGGTACTACTGTTGGTTACGATCACCTTTAACGGATGTGGGATATATAACTTTACCGGAGGAAACGTAGGAACCGCAACAACTTTTCAGGTGAATTATTTTCAGAATTATGCCGCCCAAAGTCCGGGTTCTACCATTGAGCCCAATCTGGATAGGGATTTCACTTTGGCACTTCAAGATCTTATTTTAAACCAGACCAGTCTGGATTTGGTCACAGCTGGAGGTGATTTGACCTACGAAGGGGAAATCATTGAATATAGGGTAGCTCCCATGACGGCGACCTCCAACCAGACGGCCGCCCAAAACAGATTGACGATCGGGGTAAAGGTTCGCTTTTTTAATAAGACCAAAGAAGATTCAGATTTTGAGAAGAATTTTTCGTTCTTTTATGATTACGATGCCAACACACTTTTGGATAGTGTAAAGGGCGAGGCACATGAGGTTATTTTTGAAAGGATAACCCAAGATATTTTTAATGCATCATTAGCAGATTGGTAGGTAGGTATGAACGTATCGGATTTTACATTTCTATTGCAACATCCAAACAAGGTAGCATCCCCAGTGCAGACAAAACATTTGGAGGATATTATTGAAGAATACCCCTATTTTCAAGCGGCTAGGGCCATTCATTTAAAAGGGCTTAAAAATTTGAACAGTTTCAAATTCAACAACGCCCTTAAAATGACCGCAGCCCATACCACGGATAGGGATGTTCTTTTTGACTTTATCACTTCCAAGGATTTTCTCCAGAACGCCATAGCAGACTCCATTTCCGGCAGGAGCCTATCTATTAATGAACATGAGATCGTTGCAGAGGAGGTTGCTGCAGATGCCCCTATTGAAGCACTGCTCAATGAAAGTTCCGAGGACAAACCTTTACCCCAGAACGTGAAGGAGGCAGAGCAAATTTTGGATCCAGCCCTTTTTAAATCAATGGATCCCCTTATGGACAAGGCCATTGCCAATGCAAAAAAGCAAGCTGAAAAAGAATTGGAAATTGGAAAGCCCCTCCCCTTTACCAAAAAAGAAAAATATTCCTTTACAGAGTGGCTTCAACTTACCTCAGCTAAACCTATAGTACGGGAACCGCTAAAGAAAAAAGACCCACCTTCATCATTGGAAAGAGAAGATGCGCTTGTGGAAGAGGAAGACATGGCCAAAAAGAAAAAGTTCGACCTTATAGATAAGTTCATTGAAAACAATCCAAAAATTGTTCCCCGGGATAAAATAGAAAAAGTAGATATTTCAGAGTCCTTGAAAATGGACAAGAATGAACTTATGACCGAGACTTTGGCCAAAGTATATTTGGAACAGAAAAAGTACAAAAAAGCGATACAGGCTTATAGGATTTTAAGTTTGAAATATCCAGAAAAAAGTAGTTTCTTTGCAGACCGAATTAAAACGGTAGAGAAAATACAAAAAGAAAACTAAAAATATAATGAGTACATTTTCAATTTTCCTTATTCTTATCATTGTTGTTTGCCTGCTATTGGTCTTGGTTATTATGGTACAAAACCCTAAAGGCGGCGGATTATCTTCTTCTTTTGGAGGAGGCGGAACCCAAGTGGTGGGTGGCGTTAAAAAGACAGGAGACTTCTTGGATAAGAGTACCTGGACTTTGGCAACCTTACTGATTGTTTTGATCTTGTTGTCCAATGTGGCTATTAAAGGCAGCCTAGGCAACAACGACTCCAAATTATTACAAGGGGATGATATAGAAACTACGGTTCCTGAAAGTTTACCGGAAGCTTTACCTACAACGGATGGAGCTGCCCCAGTGAAAAACGAGGAGTAAAATACATACTATATAGTACTATAAAATGCCAGCCTGAATGACAAGCTGGCATTTTTGTTTTACAATATGTCAGTTTTAAACCCTTGGCATAATTTCTGCCCTATAGTAAACCAGCAATTTTAAATATAAAAACTAAAAATATGTCTAAAGTAAACATCAAACCATTAGCGGATAGGGTCCTTATTGAGCCTATGGCTGCTGAAACAAAAACTGCCTCAGGTATTTACATTCCAGAGACCGCAAAAGAAAAACCACAACAAGGCAAAGTAGTAGCCGTAGGTCCTGGCACTAAAGACGACAAAATAACAGTAAAAATTGGCGATACCGTCCTTTACGGAAAGTATACCGGCACCGAATTAAAATTGGAAGGTAAAGATTACCTTATCATGCGCGAAAGTGACATTTTTGCAATTATTTAATCAACAAAAACAACTAAGAAAATGGCAAAACATATAAAATTTGATATAGAAGCACGTGATGGCCTAAAAAGAGGTGTAGATGCCTTGGCAAATGCTGTAAAAGTAACTTTGGGACCAAAAGGTAGAAACGTTATCATCAGCAAATCGTTTGGCGCACCAATGGTGACCAAAGATGGTGTTACCGTAGCAAAAGAAATAGAATTGGTTGATCCCCTTGAAAATATGGGTGCCCAAATGGTAAAAGAAGTTGCTTCCAAAACCAATGATCTCGCTGGAGATGGTACAACTACAGCTACCGTATTGGCACAGGCAATTGTAAAGGAAGGATTAAAAAACGTTGCCGCTGGAGCCAATCCAATGGATCTTAAAAGAGGAATAGACAAGGCCGTTGAGGCTATCGTCGCCGAATTGGCCAAACAGACCAAAAAAGTTGGTGATTCTTCTGAAAAAATAAAACAAATAGCTTCTATTTCCGCTAACAATGATGATACAATTGGGGAGCTTATCGCCCAAGCTTTCGGAAAGGTAGGAAAAGAAGGCGTGATTACTGTTGAGGAAGCAAAAGGAACAGACACTTATGTGGATGTTGTGGAAGGCATGCAATTCGATAGAGGATACCTATCTCCATACTTTGTGACAGATTCTGAAAAGATGATGACCAATTTAGAGAATCCATATATCCTTTTGTTTGATAAAAAAATATCTTCCATGAAGGATCTTCTTCCTGTATTGGAGCCAGTGGCCCAATCAGGTAAGCCTCTTTTAATTATTGCTGAAGATGTAGATGGAGAGGCATTAGCCACTTTGGTAGTGAACAAATTGAGAGGTTCATTAAAAATCGCAGCTGTTAAGGCTCCAGGATTTGGGGACAGAAGAAAAGCCATGTTGGAAGACATCGCTATTTTGACAGGTGGTACCGTTATTTCGGAAGAAAGAGGTTTCACTTTGGAAAACGCAACTTTGGACATGTTGGGTACATGTGAAAAAGTAACCATTGACAAGGATAACACTACCATAGTTAATGGTGCTGGGAATGCCAGTGACATTAAAACAAGGGTAAACCAGATCAAATCCCAAATTGAGAGTACTACCTCTGATTACGATAAAGAAAAACTACAGGAACGTTTGGCCAAATTGGCCGGTGGTGTAGCTGTCCTTTATGTAGGTGCTGCCTCTGAAGTTGAGATGAAGGAGAAGAAAGACCGTGTTGATGATGCCCTACACGCAACAAGAGCTGCCGTAGAAGAAGGTATCGTTGCTGGAGGTGGAGTTGCCTTGGTACGGGCCAAAGCTATTCTTGCCTCTGTTAAGGTAGAAAATGCTGATGAAGAAACAGGATTACAGATTGTTGCAAGAGCCATTGAATCTCCTTTGAGAACCATCGTGGAAAATGCCGGTGGAGAAGGTTCTGTTGTAGTTGCCAAGGTAATGGAAGGCAAAGGTAATTTCGGTTACGATGCCAAATCTGAAACCTATGTAGACATGCTTAAAGCAGGTATAATAGATCCTAAGAAAGTAACTAGGGTTGCATTGGAAAATGCCGCTTCTGTTGCCGGAATGATCTTGACCACAGAGTGTGCATTGGTAGACATTAAAGAAGATTCTCCAGCAGGCCCACCAATGGGTGGTGGTATGCCGGGAATGATGTAAAAGGCAATCGCCCCAAGCATTTATAGAATTCAAATAAAAAAAACGCTCTGGAATCCAGAGCGTTTTTTTTATGGTCAAATCTTTTATATGTCGTCCGTCTTGACTTCCTGTTACGGCAGCAAGAATGAACCTGTTCATAAGCTTCATTGGACTCCTTAAGCTATTTAGTGTCATGGCCCGCTGCCACTAAGGCCGTCCTTATTTCCATGGAGTTGGTTTTCCACTATTCCATAAGTAGCGATAATTGGGACGAAGGGATATCCCAAAGGGCATACTATACTCCCGTCACTCGAAGGTTAGCCGTTTCAATGCGCATTTTGCGCATCTAGTATTCCCCAACTACCTTCATTGCCATCCTCTTGTTTTTATCTTGGGCGAAGGTCGCCAAGGAGATTCAAATCTTCCTTCTTACTATAATTCAATTTAAGTGCATATCACCATTAACTTATTTTATCACATCAATACAATGTAATTTTTAAATAAAAAAGGCGACCTAGAAAATCTATTTAAATATTTTTGCAAAAAATAATTCTGATGTTAGCTACTTTAAGACCACAAGTTTTATCCATACTTAATAATACAACCGTAGATACAGATACCAAACTGCAACAGATTTGTGAACTTTTAAAAGAAAATATTGACCACTATGACTGGGTCGGTTTTTATTTTAAAAATGGCGACAAAAATGAATTAAAATTGGGGCCTTATGCCGGTGCACCTACAGATCATACCATAATTCCTTTTGGAAAAGGTATTTGCGGACAAGTGGCCATGTCCAATCAAAATTTCGTCGTTCCAGATGTAAAGTCACAGGACAATTATATTGCATGTAGCATTACTGTTAAGGCCGAAATAGTGATTCCCTTGTTCATAAACGGGGAAAACGTGGGACAAATAGACATAGATTCCAATACTCCTGACCCATTTACACAAGAGGATGAGCGCTTTTTGGAATTCGTAAATGAAGAAGTAGCCAAAATTCTTTAAAACTTTGGTTGTTTTGTTAATAACCTGACTCCTTTTTTGAAGGTAATAAACTACTTTTGTGACCTTATTAATTTCTTTAGATAAGCACAAACCAAATGAGTACCACAAAAAAAGCAACTTCGGCCCTAATTTCTGTATTTCACAAAGACGGTCTAGCGCCCATAGTACAAAAATTTAATGAGCTTGGAATCACTATATACTCCACAGGGGGAACAGAAAAGTTTATTAAAGAATTGGGAATTGACGTGGTGCCCGTTGAGGATGTGACCAGTTATCCTTCTATTTTAGGAGGCAGGGTAAAGACCTTGCATCCAAAGGTTTTTGGAGGTATCTTAAACAGACAGGACCATCAAGGAGATCAGGAACAATTAAAGGAGTTTGATATTCCACAATTGGATATTGTCATTGTTGACCTTTATCCTTTTGAAAAAACCGTTACCAGCGGTGCTTCGGAACAAGATATAATAGAAAAAATTGATATAGGTGGAATTTCTTTGATTAGGGCAGCAGCCAAAAACTTCAAGGATGTTCTTTGTGTTTCCTCCATGGAGGATTATAGCGAAGTCTTGGAGTTGATCACTGAAGGGAAGGGAAGCACAACCTTGGAGGATCGCAAGAGATTTGCGGCCAAATCCTTTAATGTTTCCTCTCATTACGATACGGCCATTTTCAATTACTTCAACAAAAACCATGAAGAAGCTGTATTAAAAATCAGTGAACTTAATGGGCAGGTCCTGCGTTATGGGGAAAACCCACATCAGAAAGGATTTTTCTTTGGAGATTTTGATGCCATGTTCAATAAAGTGCACGGCAAGGAACTTTCTTATAACAATCTATTGGATGTGGATGCGGCAGTGAACTTAATGAACGAATTCAAAAATGACGCCCCTACCTTTGCCATATTAAAACACAACAATGCCTGCGGCCTTGCGATGAGGGATACCCTCCACCAAGCATACGTGGATGCCCTAGCTGGGGATCCAGTTTCTGCCTTTGGCGGGGTATTGATCAGCAATAAGGAAATAGACCAGGCCACAGCGGAAGAAATACACAAATTGTTTTGTGAAGTTGTAATTGCACCTTCTTACGCACCCGATGCCCTTGCGATTTTAAAGGGTAAAAAGAACAGGATCATTTTGATCCAAAACGAAATTGAACTTCCTGAGACCATAGTACGTACCTGCTTAAATGGTGTATTGGTACAAGGAAGGGACAACATCACGGATGCCGTTGAAGGATTGACTTATAGCACAGATAACAAACCGTCTGAAGGTGAGTTGGAAGATTTGATTTTTGCGTCCAAAATATGCAAGCACACCAAATCAAATACAATTGTCTTGGCAAAAGGCAAACAGTTGTTCGCAAGTGGCACCGGACAGACTTCTAGGGTAGATGCCCTGAACCAAGCCCTCCACAAAGCCAAGTCCTTCAATTTTGACCTTCAGGGTGCGGTTATGGCGAGTGATGCCTTCTTCCCATTCCCCGATTGTGTTGAGATTGCAGGCAATAGCGGTATTAAAAGTGTCATTCAACCAGGAGGGTCTATCAAAGACCAATTAAGTGTAGATTATTGCAATGAAAATGGAATTGCAATGGTAATGACGGGCACACGTCATTTTAAACATTAATTTTGTTACTTTCACTGATAAAAACTACTTTTAAACCGAAACCAAATTAGTATAAATGGGATTTTTTGATTTCTTGACCGAGGAGATAGCCATAGATTTAGGAACGGCTAACACTCTTATAATTCATAACGACAAAGTAGTCGTTGATAGTCCATCTATAGTTGCTAGAGATCGGATTACTGGTAAAATAATTGCAGTTGGAAAAGAAGCCAGCATGATGCAAGGAAAAACCCATGAGAACATCAAAACCATACGCCCCTTAAAAGATGGGGTAATTGCAGATTTTGACGCTTCGGAAAAGATGATCAATATGTTCATCAAAAATATACCGGCCTTAAAGAAAAAATGGTTCCCACCGGCTTTGCGTATGGTCATTTGTATTCCTTCTGGGATTACAGAGGTAGAGATGCGCGCTGTAAAGGAATCTGCAGAACGGGTTAACGGTAAGGAAGTTTATCTTATCCACGAACCCATGGCAGCAGCCATTGGGATTGGATTGGATATCATGCAGCCTAAGGGAAACATGATAGTGGATATAGGAGGTGGTACTACCGAGATTGCGGTTATAGCGCTAGGTGGTATCGTATGTGACAAATCGGTAAAAATTGCGGGTGATGTATTCACCAATGACATTATCTATTACATGCGTACCCAACACAATCTTTATGTAGGGGAAAGCACGGCAGAAAATATAAAAATAACCATTGGATCCGCTACGGAAGATCTACAGAGCCCTCCAGAGGACATGTCGGTTCAAGGAAGGGATTTATTGACAGGAAAACCAAAACAGGTGCAAGTCTCGTATAGAGAGATTGCGAAAGCATTGGACAAGTCCATCCTAAGAGTAGAGGATGCGGTTATGGAGACCCTATCACAAACACCTCCAGAATTGGCTGCGGATATCTATAACACAGGGATTTACCTTGCCGGTGGTGGTTCTATGCTAAGAGGCTTGGACAGGAGATTGTCCCAAAAAACTGATTTACCGGTTTACATTGCCGAGGACCCTTTGAGGGCGGTAGTACGGGGAACTGGAATCGCCTTGAAAAACTTGGAACGATACAAAAGTATCCTGATCAAATAATTTGGGCAAACAGCGTAAGAGGTCATTTTATCATTCGGCACAACACTTTATGGATGACCATCTTAGTAACCCACGAAAATAGAAAAAGTGAATGC
The DNA here is from genome assembly GCA_035798135.1 of Flavobacteriaceae bacterium KMM 6897. Classification (GTDB taxonomy): domain Bacteria; phylum Bacteroidota; class Bacteroidia; order Flavobacteriales; family Flavobacteriaceae; genus Sediminicola. The sequence continues at coordinate 95,236 of JAPFBR010000001.1, forward strand.
AACAGATTATTCGATTTATAATAAGATATAAAATCTCATTGCTTTATGTCTTGTTGTTAACTGTTGCCTTTGCCCTGACCGTCCGAACACATTCTTTTCACAATTCGCAATATTTCAATTCTGCCAATAGTTTTACAGGAGGCATTTACCAGACCACCAATAACTTTACCTCCTATTTTGGCTTGGGAACGGAAAATCAAAAACTCCTAGAGGAGAACAGAAGGTTGAAGAGTATCCTCTTAAATTTAAAAGTTCCCGAAGCCATAGAATTGGACACCACGAATACCACTTATGTAGTTACTTCTGCAAGGGTGATCAAGAATAGTTTTGCAAACCTAAGAAACTATATCACCATCAATAAAGGAAAGGCAGACGGGTTGCAACAGGATATGGGGGTCATCACCTCTAAGGGCATTTTGGGCATCATAGAGAATACCTCGGAACATTTTGCCATTGTGCAGAGTATCTTGAATACCAAATCCAATATCAACGCTAAAATCAAGAATACCGACCGCTTTGGCTCATTGGTATGGAACACTAAAAAGTTTAATGTCGTACAACTAGTGGATATACCTAGACTGGTACCCTTAAAGATAGGTGATACCATTGTAACAGGGGCGAGCTCCAGTATCTTCCCTGAAAATATACCGATAGGGACCATTAAATCCTTTGACCTTACAACCTCAAAAAGTTATTACAGCATAGATGTTGACCTATTTAATGATATGACCAATATTAAAAACGTTTATATCATCAACAACCTAGATAAACCTGAGATATTACAATTGGAATCTAAAATAGAAAATGGCCAGTAAATACTATTTTATAAATATCGTTCGCTTTGTACTGCTCGTATTTTTTCAGGTACTTGTGTTCAATCACCTTAATTTCTTTGGATATATAAACCCAATGGTTTATATTCTATTCATATACTGGTACCCTATCAAAGAAAACAGGACGCTTTTTCTTTTGCTAAGTTTCTTTTTGGGGCTGGCCATCGATCTCTTTTCGGATACCATGGCCATACATACGGCCGCTATCATTACCATTGCCTATTTAAGACCAAGTATTATGCGATTTTGTTTTGGGGTGAACTATGAATTTCAGAGTTTTAAACTTTCTAATAGCACTAAAGCACAACAAATTACATTTATTGCGTTATTAATACTAATACATCATTTGGTATACTTTTCGCTCGAAATTTTCAGTTTCGCAAATTTTCTGGTAATTTTGAAAAAAACAGCATCGACCAGCGCCTTGACATTATTAGTATGTTTATTGGTAAGTTCACTGTTTAGCACTAAAAAGCATGAATAAGTTTCTTCTTTCCACCATCATTATTATTATAGGAATCACCTTCATAGGTCGACTTTCCTATTTGCAGATATATAACAAAACCAACGAAAAAGTATCAGAGGATGTAGCGGTAAAGGCCATATATGATTATCCGGAAAGAGGTTATATCTATGATAGAAATGGGGAGTTGCTTGTTGCAAACCAGCCAGCCTATGACGTCATGGTCATTCCCAAAGATGTAAAACCCTTGGACACATTGGAATTTTGCAACCTATTGGGATTGGAAAAGGAACAGTTCATAAAAAATTTAAACAAGGCCAAAGTATATTCCCCAAGGCTTCCCTCAGTTTTGGTACATCAAATGTCAAAGGAAGACTATGCACGTCTCCAAGAAAAAATGAGGAAATACGACGGTTTTTATATCCAAAAGAGATCATTGCGGTATTATGCGACCAATAGCGGAGCCAATGTGTTGGGCTATATCAGTGAGGTAAATGAACGAGATCTTGCGAACAATCCCTATTACAAACAAGGGGAATTGCTGGGAAAAACTGGGATAGAAAAGGAATATGAAGATATTTTAAGAGGCAAAAAAGGTGTTAAATATATTCAAAAAGACCGTTTTAACAGGGACATCGGCCCCTATAAAAATGGAATCTTGGACACCCTGCCCGAGCAAGGCAAAGAAATCCATGTAACCTTGGACAAGCATCTTCAGGAATATGGGCAATCATTAATGCATGGTAAGCACGGTGGTATTGTTGCCATTGAGCCCGCTACAGGAGAAATTTTGGCGCTCATTTCGGGTCCCACATATGACCCGGCCCTCTTGGTTGGAAGGGAGAGATCCAAAAATTACACGGAACTATATTATGATTCCATCTCCAAGCCCACCTATGACAGAAGCCTTTTGGCAGAAACCTCTCCGGGTTCTCCTTTTAAAATATTGAATGCCCTTGTTGCTTTGCAGGTAGGTGCCATCACCCCGGAGACCAAAATTATGTGTTACCACGGATTTTATGTGGGAAACACAAAGAGAGGGTGCCACTGTGGAGGAGGAATGAGGGATATGACCTCTGGCATTTACAATTCTTGTAATGCTTATTTCGCAGGTACCTTTAGGAAAATATATGAACAATATCCTACTACGGATCAAGGCATGGATGTATGGGAGAAACACATGAAAAGTTTTGGCCTTGGGGATTTCTTGGGATATGACCTACCAACAGGTAAAAGAGGCAGAATTCCCAGCAAGGAGTACTACGATAAATGGTATGGGGACAATAGGTGGTCTTCTTCTTATATAATTTCCAATTCAATTGGACAGGGTGAGGTATCGGCAACCCCTATTCAATTGGCCAATATGACGGCGGCAATTGCCAATAAAGGTTTTTACTTTACCCCCCACGTTCTAAAGAAAATAGAGGACAAGAATATCAGTATTCCAGAATTCACCAAAGCAAAGCATACTACAATAGACAAAAAATACTTTGATCCAGTAATTAATGGGATGGCCTTGGTTTACAAACAAGGTACTGCGAGCAGATTGCAAATACCAGGGATTGAAATTGCGGGAAAAACTGGAACAGTTGAGAATTATACCAGAATTGATGGCGTAAAAACGCAACTTACGGATCATTCCGTCTTTATCGCTTTTGCCCCGGTGGAGAATCCAAAAATCGCCATAGCAGTTTATATAGAACACGGTTATTTTGGTTCAAGATATGCAGGACATATTGCCTCTCTCATGATCGAAAAATACCTCAAGGGAGAAATCACAAGAAAAGATTTAGAAAAACGGATGTTTGAAAAAACATTAGAAGCGGAATATGCCAAACAATATAGTGGCAAACCTTTTATAATCAACGAGCGTGTCTGGTAAAAGCATACTAAAACGTATAGACTGGTTAACCGTTTTAATTTATTTTTTATTGGTGGGGATTGGGTGGATCAACATCTACTCCAGCACCTATTCAGAAGGAGACAAGGCCTTATTGGATTTTGGTACCTTATATGGAAAACAGTTGTTTTTTATCCTAGTAAGTATTTTTTCCATTATCGTTATACTCGGCATTGAGGCCGATTTTTATGAACGTTTTTCCAGTGTAATCTATATTATCTCCTTGGTCCTATTGATAGGACTCTTCATTTTTGGGAAGACCATTGCAGGCGCAACTTCATGGTATGATCTAGGATTTTTTAACCTACAGCCTTCCGAATTGGCAAAAGTGGCTACCGCATTGGCCCTGGCCAAATATTTATGTGACATCCAGACCGATATAAAGAGAGGAAAAGATCAATTTTATGCCTTTTTGATCATCTTATTACCCGCAATTCTTGTTGTTCCACAACCTGACCCTGGCAGTGCCCTGGTCTTTTTTGCCCTAATTTTTGTGATGTTCCGGGAAGGTCTGCCCCTCTATTATTTAACCCTCCTTTTTATAGTCATCTTGGTATTTATTACCACTTTGATGTTCGGTACGATATGGGTAGGAATTGTAATGGGCGTATTGATAGCGTTATTCTTTTTGTTGAAAAGGAAATCCTTTCGGATTCCTGTGTTGCCCATCCTGACCTTTTTTGTAATTGCCATCGTATTTTCTCTCTCTGTCAATTTCGTTTTCAATTCCGTTTTCGAACAGCGGCATAGGGACCGTTTTAGTCTATGGCTGAGATTGGAAAAAGATCCCAATAAATTGGAGGAGATCAAAAAAACAATAGGATACAATACGTATCAGTCAGAAAAAGCCATTGAGTCCGGTGGATTTTTCGGAAAGGGATTTATGGAAGGAACCAGAACTAAAGGGGATTTTGTACCCGAACAACATACCGATTATATCTTTAGTACCGTAGGCGAAGAATGGGGCTTTTTGGGAACCACAGTGGTCATCATTTTATTTACCGGTCTATTTCTAAGACTGGTATACCTTTCAGAACGACAAAAGAGTGCGTTTAGCCGGATGTACGGCTATGGCATTATCTCCATCCTCCTGATCCATTATTTTATCAATATTGGTATGGTTATAGGTATTTTGCCCACCATAGGCATTCCGCTGCCTTTTTTCAGCTACGGAGGTTCTGGCCTATTGTTTTTTACCGCTTTGTTGTTTATCTTTTTAAAACTCGATTCGAACAGGCTGAACGAGTGGAATTAAAATTTCCATCCTTTGATAAACACCTTTTTCTCCAAAGAATCTTCCTGAGTATCCGGTAATTTGGCAAAAAAGTCAATCCCTGTCATCATTTCCAAACTATCTACGGGCACTACAAACTTCTCCAAAGGCAGCTTGCTTTCCTCATGTGGCATGAGAAATGCGAGAACCTGTAAATTCTCTCCATCTCCTTTTACAACAATTTTATAGAAATATTTGGGAACCGCTACATCTTCATCACCTATTTCCTGGAGTCCCTTTTCCAAGACTCCTCCAGTTACTACAAATACACTTCCGTAGGCTTTGGTCCAATACCTCACTTTTTGCTCCAATCTGTTCCACACCCCTCCATTGAACGCATTTTCTTGGGGACTAATATTACTGGTGTAAAATGTTTGATTATAGGCCATTTCCGAAAATCGCATATCCCCGGCTGGGCATAAATGTCCTCTATCAAAGCCCGATCTCTTATAATTCCTCCAATCTGCAGATTTGGTACGCACCAATGGATCCACTATGAAATAAGGACGTTTCCGGCCATCGTAGGTTAGGTATTCCTTCTTCAGCTCATAAGCAACCCACTCGGCCTGCTCATATCGCTCGTTATAAGACAGGGAATAATAACTATGGTCTACTACCACCCCAGTGGTTGAAGATGGAGAAAGTAGTTGCGCCTTTGGACTCACCTTTCCAGTTTCATTCCCACCATCATAGGCTTTAGGTTCATAAAAATTCTCAAAAAGCCAGAAAGCAATGACCAAGAACAGGATCAAAAGAGGGTATATATTTCGTTTTTTCATAATGGGCCTACATTGGAACAAGGTATGTTATTACCGCAAAAATAAAAAGCCCGGTATCAACCGGGCCTTTATAATATCTAATTTAAAATAGGATTACCCTTTTACACTTGCCAATTTGGTTTCTTTAATGTTGTTCGATTTTAAATCCTGTAACACATTAATTGCTTCTTCCACATAAACATCCTTGGCCAAGTCTAGGTGCCAGCGATTCCTTTTCTCTCTCAAAACTTCATCCTGCGTAAACAATTCCTTTTCATATTTAAGGGATTCAAAAGACAAATGAGAGTCGTATTCACTAATAGTTTTGAAATATTGTGATTTCTTTTTCATCTTTTGCTCTTCGCTTTTATAATTGCCATAGTTCAATGAAATCACATTTTCATCCTGCTGTTGCTTTAACCATTTGGCATTCTCCTCGATTAATTTTATCTGGGAATTAAGGGCCATTCTAGAAGCACTGTTTGCAATGGTCTGTTCATAATCTATATAACCGTCCCATGTCTTATACTCCGCCGGTGAAATTTTATCCCAAGGCAGAGGATTTTGCTGATCCCTTTCGCCTAAATCTATATAACTATATCTGTCCGGAACAACCACATCGCTCTTTACCCCTTCCAACTGGGTAGACCCTCCATTGATTCTGTAAAATTTTTGGGTGGTCAATTTAATGGCTCCCAGATCTCCATGTTCATTGCTTCGTACAATGTTATCCAAAGGAATAACATTCTGTACTGTTCCTTTTCCAAAGGTCTGCTTACTACCAATGACAATGGCTCTCTTGTAGTCTTGCATTGCTGCGGCCAAGATTTCAGAAGCTGATGCCGATAATTCATTTACCAAGATTACCAAGGGTCCATCCCATTGAATGCGTTCATCCTTATCGTCATATACTTCCTTGCGCTGTCCTGAAGACCGCACCTGTACGATTGGGCCATCTTTTATAAATAGTCCGGCCATCTCAACAACGGTCTTTAAAGACCCTCCTCCATTGTCCCTAAGGTCCAAGATCAATCCTTCAGCACCTTCTTCTTTTAAGCGCTCCACCTCTTTGGCAACATCGGTTGCCGCATTTCTATTGTTGTAATCCTCAAAATCCACATAAAATTTTGGCAGATTGATCAAACCAAATTTTTGGTCGCCCTTTTTAACGGTGGCTGATTTGGCATAAGACTCCTCCAATTCCACTACGTCACGTGTCAGGGAAATTATCTCTATGGAACCATCTACTTTTTTTACGGTCAGGTTTACTATCGTTCCTTTTGGCCCTTTTATAAATTTTATGGCATCATCCAATCTCATTCCAACAATATCCACTGGTGGCTCTCCCTCTTGACCAACTTTTAAAATTTCGTCGCCAACCTCCAAGCGCTTGTCTCTCCATACTGGACCTCCAGATATAATTTCTACGATGGTGGTCTCATCTTTGCGTTTTTGCAAACGCGCTCCGATTCCTTCAAATTTACCAGACATACTTACATCGAATTTCTCTTTGTCTTCCGGGGCAAAATAATAGGTGTGCGGATCAAACTCATCCACGATGGTATTGATATACTGAACGAACCAGTCCTTGCGCTCTATTTCATCTACAAAATCATAGAACTCATCCAATTGGTTTTCTGTGGAGGCCCTGGCTTCCGATTCAACCTCTTTTGCTGATTTCGCCTTGTAATCAGCATCTTTGGTCTTCTTCTGCTCCTCATCGGTCAATTTGGAATCATAGGTGCCCAACGTAGCATATTTTAATTGTTTTCTCCAACGTTCCTTTAAATCCGATTTTGATTTTGCAAAAGGTTGATCGTCATAATCAATATTTATTTTTTCATCGGCATTATAATCGAAGGGCTCGGAAAGCACAGCCTTATAAATTCCTTTTGCCTCTTGCATACGTTCAATCAACCTTTCGTGTACTAGATCAAAAAAACTGATATCCGTATTTTTAATTTGATCATCTATTTGAAACTTATATTTTTCAAACTCATAGATGTCTTTTTCCAAGAAGTATCGTTTGGTGGGATCCAAGACATTGATAAAATCCTCAAAGACCTTAACCGAAAAGTCATCGTTGATATCCTTGGGTTGATAATGCCCTTTTTCCAAAACATAAGTTATGAGGTCCAATAACAATTTATCCTTATCACTGGACTCGAATGATTTATTTGTAAAACTGCAGGAGGCTACAGCTATCAGCATCGCCAACAATGCAAAAGCCAATTTCTTTTTCATGCTCTATTTCTTTTTTTGGTGTTTCATTCCATCTTATTGCGCAAAATTATCAAGCTAAGGCCACTATATACGCACTGCCTTATACAAGCTGGAATCCTCTAAGATACTGAAAAAACCATGCCACAATGTTCTGTATCCATTAAATTTTTGTTAAACGGCATCAAAGGCTTTTCCTAATGAAAAACGTATTTTTGCTGCATAAATTATAATCTATGGAAAAACCTTTGATTCTTGTCACCAATGATGATGGCATAACGGCACCAGGATTAAGAGCCTTGGTCCGGTATATGAAAGAGATTGGTGATGTGATAGTTGTGGCACCGGACAGCCCGCAATCGGGAATGGGACATGCCATAACCCTAGACAATGCCTTGTACTCAAAAAAAGTCACTATAGACCTGGAAAATGGGGCCGCGGAAGAATACAGTTGCAGTGGCACCCCTGCAGATTGTGTAAAACTCGCACTACAGGAACTACTGGACAGAAAACCTGATATTTGTGTCAGCGGGATCAACCACGGTTCAAATTCCTCTATCAACGTTATTTATTCCGGTACGATGAGTGCGGCCATAGAAGCAGGCATAGAAGGAATACCTGCCATAGGATTTTCGTTGTGTGACTTTTCTTGGGAAGCCAACTTTGACAAACCCGGGGAGGCCATAAAAACAATAGTTCGTGAAGCCTTAGAAAAGGGCATGCCACCCGGAGTCGTTTTAAATGTAAACATTCCTAAATTGGAAGGCATTGACTACAGAGGCATCAAGGTCTCAAGACAGGCCAGGGCAAATTGGAAAGAAAAGTTCGATAAGAGGATCAGTCCCATGGGCAAGGAATACTATTGGCTTACGGGAGAGTTTGAATTGTTGGACAAAGGGGAGGACACAGATGAATGGGCTTTAGCCAATAATTATATATCCGTAGTACCCACACAATTTGACCTTACGGCCCACCACGCCATTCAAAATATTAACAACTGGAATTTAAATGAATAAAAAAGAAATCATCATCGGCTTTTTGGTCGGAATTATTGCCAATACCATTGGCATTTTGGCCTATATCGTTTTATTTTCTGATTTAAGCATTCCTGAAACCTTTGTAGCGGCTGTAGCACAAGAGCACATTGGCAGTTTACTGGCCCTTGGAGCCATCTTAAACCTTATTGCCTTTTTTGGGTTTCTAAAATTAAATAGGGACCAAAGGGCAAAAGGGGTGCTAATAGCCACTCTATTAACCGCTATGATCATCCTCTATTACAAAATGTTTTAATAAATATTTAAAGCAAACAGATGAAATATTACATCATTGCAGGTGAAGCCTCTGGAGATCTACACGGCTCCAATTTAATCAGGGCCCTTAAAAAAAAGGATCCCAACGCCGATATCAGATGTTGGGGTGGTGATCTTATGCAAAATGCGGGTGGTGTCCTTGTAAAACATTATAAAGAAATGGCCTTTATGGGTTTTCTGGAGGTCTTGGGGAATATCAATACTATTTTCAAAAACATAAAATTATGCAAGGAAAATATCCTAAAATTTAAGCCGGACGAGCTTATATTTATAGACTATTCGGGTTTTAACCTAAGGATTGCTAAATGGGCCAAGGAGAAAAAAATAAAAACCAACTACTATATTGCCCCCCAAATATGGGCCTCCCGGGAGGGAAGGATTGAGAAAATCAAAAGGGATATAGACGCCATGTATGTCATTTTGCCTTTTGAAAAGGAGTTCTATGAACAGAAACATAATTTTCCCGTACATTTTGTTGGCCATCCCCTGATCGATGCCATTGGGGAAAGAAAAAAACCAGATGGAGAACGTTTTAGAAAAACCCATCAGCTGGACCCTACCAAACCCATCATTGCCTTATTGCCAGGAAGTAGAAAACAAGAGGTTCAGAAAATGTTGTCCATTATGCTTTCTGTTACCAGGTCCTTCCCTGAATACCAATTTGTAATCGCAGGTGCCCCGAGTCTGGATTTGGATTTTTACGAACCTTTTCTTAAGAATCCACAAGTGGGCTTTGTAGCCAATAGGACCTACGATCTTCTGGGTTTGGCACATGCCGCCCTAGTGACAAGTGGGACCGCCACTTTGGAAACAGCCTTGTTCAAAGTTCCCCAGGTGGTCTGTTACAAAGCGAATTGGATTTCCTACCAAATTGCCAAAAGGATCATCACCTTGGAATATATTTCTTTGGTAAATTTGATCATGAAAAGAGAGGTAGTGAAGGAATTGATACAGGACGACCTCAACACTAAAAATTTGACATCGGAACTGTTAAAAATATTGGAAGGTAAGCACCGAAAAATGATCTTTGATGCCTACGAGGACCTCGAAAATAGATTGGGCGGAATAGGGGCAAGTGAGAATACGGCTGCACTTATTATAGAAAATGCTTAAATTTGAGAAGAAACGGGAATTAAATTAACAAACCATACCCAATATAATGATTCGAAAAGTCACTTATATAGCATCACTTTTTTTGATTGCCAGTTGTGGATCTTCCAAGTCAACCACAGTAACTCATGTTGAGCGCAGGGTGACCGTGCCAAGAAATTCTGACAAAGTGCTTAGCACCAATGAAGAGATATCACTCAGCAACAGTACTGAAGTGGCAGATGCAAAATCAGAGACATCCCTTAAATTTGCAGATAGGATCATCAATACGGCATTGGAATATTCAGGGGTACGCTATAAATATGGCGGCACTTCCAAGGCTGGCCTCGATTGTTCCGGATTAATGCTCGTTAGTTTCAGGGAACACGATTTTAATTTACCCAGATCGTCCTCCCAAATGGCAGAAGAAGGCAGAAAGGTGAAGTTGAACGACGTGGAAAAAGGTGACTTGTTGTTTTTTTGTACCGGCAAACGGAATAGAAAAATAAATCACGTCGGGTTGGTAGTGACCACGGAAGGGGATGAAATAAAATTCATACATTCTTCCTCCTCTAGGGGGGTTATTGTTTCTTCTTTAAGGGAAGGCTATTGGAACAGTGCTTTTGTAAAAGCAAATCGTGTTCTTTAGGCAAAATTCGGTTAAGCTTTCTTTGTTCCTGATCATAGGGATTCTTCTAGGGTACATTACGGATACGGAACCATTTATTCCTCTTTCAAGTTCCATAATTTCAATTTCCTTACTTACATTACTATATTTTAGGGATGGCAAATCTAATTCCTCCTTTTTTGGAATACTAGTTGCGTGCACCACCATAAGCATAGGATTTTTGGCCATTACCATGGCTCAGCCAAAAAATCACAATGACCATTACTCACACAATACTGGTTCAGGACCTCACAAATACCTTCTTCAAATACAAGAAGTTCTAAAATCAAATACCTTCTCCAATAACTATATCGCTACGGTAATTGAAGTTGACAATAAGCATAGAAGCGGGAAGATCCTACTGTCCACAAAAATAGATACCATAGCACCAACATTAGAACCGGACCAACTTCTTGCCTTTTATGGTCCTTATTCTGCAATAAACCAACCCTTAAATCCACATCAATTTAGTTATAAGAGCTATTTGAACACCTTGGGCATTTACCATCGGATACAATTGGAACCCCATCTTTTTGAAATTATAGACCAGTCGCATAAAACTCCTTATGGTTGGGCATTTGAGGTTAGGGAAGACATCCTTGGACAATTGGAAAGAGCGCAAATGGGGCGAGAGGAATTGAGTATCATCCAAGCCCTATTGTTAGGGCAACGCACAGATATCTCTGAAGAGACCTACAACAATTATGTCAACGCCGGAGCCATCCATATTCTGGCTGTTTCCGGACTTCATATCGGTATCCTGTTATTGATCCTTCAGTTTGTTTTAGCGCCCATAAAGCAATTAAAGCATGGCCAGTCCATACAATTGGTATTGATCCTCGCCTTTCTTTGGAGCTATGCATTTCTTGCTGGACTCTCCGCTTCAATTGTAAGAGCGGTGACCATGTTCTCTTTTTTAGCTTATGCTATGTTTTTGAACAGGCCCACGAACACCTTTAATATTCTGGCCTTATCCTTATTTTTTATCCTCTTGATTTCGCCCATGTTTCTGTTTCAGGTAGGGTTCCAAATGAGTTATATGGCCGTTTTTGCCATCCTATGGATATACCCGTTGCTCCAGAAATTATGGTCGCCAAAAAATGTGCTCCTCAAAAAAACATGGCAATTGACCAGTGTAAGCATTGCAGCACAACTGGGTGTACTTCCCATTGCCCTATTCTATTTCCATCAATTTCCAGGTTTGTTCTTTCTTTCCAATATAGCCATAGTGCCCTTTTTAGGGATCATCTTGAGTTTGGGTATCATTGTTATCTTGCTGGCCCTAATCAATATCCTGCCTTCTTCCATAGCCCACTTTTACAATGGAATGATTGCCCTTATGAACCTGATTGTCGAGTGGATCGGAAAACAGGAAGGTTTTATATTTAGGAACATCCCTTTTGACATGGTACAGGTACTCTTAGGCTACATCTTATTAGGCTGTCTTTTGATGTTTTGGACAAGGCGTTCCTCTAAACGACTTCTTGTCATCTTGGTTCTTGCCATTAGCTTTCAATCGTATCTTATCTATGCCAATTATCAAAGCCAGATCAAAGAGGAAATCATGGTCATGCACCAAACAAAAAATACGGTCCTTTTTCACCGGGTAGGAAACAGATTATCAGTAAGCGCAACAGATCAAAAAAGGGCGCAGTCCTTACAAGAAGATTATGCAACCGCCGAACGAATCGAAACGATAAACCATCTTCCATTACTAAATGCTTACCTCCTTCAAGGAATACAAGTAACTATTTTGGATAGTTCGGGGATATATCCACCTCTAGGCCATCAACCACAATTGGTGTTATTGACCCAATCGCCCAAAATAAATTTGGAACGATTTATGGATTCCGTAAAACCATATTATATAATTGCGGACGGCAGTAATTACAGGAACGATGTATTGAGGTGGCAACAGACATGTTTCCAAAAAAAAATCCCTTTTCACTATACTGGTGAAAAGGGAGCTTTCTATTTTAATTTAAGGGACTAATGCTAATGCACCTTACCCATTAGTTTTTTGATAAAAGGGGAGGCTATAAGAATTAGTATACCTGCTCCTATCGCATATTCTGCAATGAGTTGGAAACCTTCTGTATAAACCGCAAGGGTTTCGAACCCACCAACATTTTTGTCTGTACTTTCTATCGCCAATTTTTTACCTATAAAACCTACCACTTGAAAAGCGAAAGCCGAAGAAAGAAACCAAACACCCATCATAAATGCCACTATTCTTTTAGGCGAGAGATCGGTGATTTTGGACAGACCTACCGGGGACATAAAAAGTTCCCCAACGGAAATTAAAAAATACATCAACAATAAATAGGCAAAAGGTACCAAACCATTTTCATTGGCACTGCCCCCACTTATAGCCAAAACATAAAAACTGACCCCTGCAAACAAAAGTCCCAGTCCAAATTTATAAGGTGTCCTTGGGTTAAGGTTCCTTTTATTAAGAAAGGTCCACATCAAAGAGATTGGGATTGCCAAGATGATGATAAACATTGAATTTAACGAATTGGTTTGTGCTGCGGACATAAAGTCCAATGACACATTTCTTGAGGCAAACAAGGTAATCACACTTCCCGATAGCTCATGGAAACCCCAGAAAATAGTCATAAAAAAGGTAATCAGAACGGCTACAAAAAGCTTTTTACGTTCCTCCAAAGTTGCTTGGTACATAATATATCCCAGATAGGCTAAAATTGTCACTCCAATACCCTTAAAAATAATATTTACGATATTTTGATCGTCAAAAAAAGTACCATCCGCCCCCAAGGCTTTATAGGCAGATAAGAGATAAGCAATTAATGGAGCCGATAGAACTGCCAAAATAGGAACAAGAATTCCTTGCTTAATTCCAAATACCTTTTTCTTCATAACCTCTTGGTTGGGGGGCATACCCTTATCCCCAAAAACGTTCTTGCGAATACCGCTCCAAAAGAAGATTAGGCCAGTCAACATTCCTATTCCGGCAAGGCCAAACCCGTAATGCCAACCATAGCTATAGGCCAACCAACCGCATAATAAAGGGGCCACCCATCCTCCGATATTGATTCCCATGTAAAAAATGGTGAAACCTGAATCCTTTCGCACATCCCCTTCTTCATACAAGGCGCCCACAAAAGTTGAAATATTGGGTTTAAAAAAGCCATTCCCAACAATGATCAAGGAGAGTGCCAAGTAAAAAGCGATATCGTTCTGAATCGCCAATACAAAATGGCCAACGGACATTAATAGCCCTCCAAGAAAGATAGAGTTTCGCATGCCCAAAATTTGATCGGAAATACGCCCTCCAATAACCGTGGAAGCATAAACAAGGGATCCATAAGAAGCATATACGGCAGCGGTAGCAAAATCACGTTCTACTAAGGCCTCAAAAATAACCTCTACCATATAGAGGGTCAACAGGGCACGCATACCATAGAAGCTAAACCGCTCCCATAGTTCAGCAAAAAAGAGATAGAACAATCCCTTGGGGTGGCCAAAAAGTTCTTGCTGTTCGCTTGGTTTGATGGTATCTGACATATAAGTTGTTTTGGTTAAAGGTTTTCTTTAATAAAGTTGGTCATTTTGGTAAATAGGTGGAGTCTGGTATTGCCTCCATATATTCCGTGGTTTTTATCGGGATAAATGGCCCAATCGAACTGCTTGTTGGCCTGAACCAAGGCTTCAATCATACGCATGGAATTTTGTACATGAACATTGTCATCTCCAGATCCGTGTACCAATAAGTATTTTCCCTTCAGTAATTCCGGATAATTAAACGGCGAATTATCATCATACCCACTAGGGTTTTCCGCTGGGGTCTTCATAAATCGCTCCGTATATATACTGTCATAGAAACTCCAAGAAGTTACAGGAGCAACAGCGATTGCCATTTCAAATACGTCATTCCCCTTAAGCAGGCAATTGGTAGACATAAAGCCTCCATAACTCCATCCCCAAATACCGGTACGATTTTCATCGATATATGAAAGGTCGCTCAATTTGGTGGCAGCGGTAATTTGATCTTCAACCTCATATTTTCCCAATTCCAATTGGGTGACCTTTTTAAAATCCCGTCCTTTAAATCCTGTACCCCTACCATCTACACAGGCAATGATGTATCCTTGGGCAGCTAGCATCTGATACCAATAATCATTGGCGGACATCCACCTATTGGCTACGGACTGCGAACCTGGACCACTGTATTGAAACATCAACAATGGATATTGCTTGGTAGCATCGAAATCCAGTGGTTTGATCATCCACATATTAAGCTCGTTGCCATTGACCGTTAGGGTAGAGAATTCCTTCGGACTTATTGCATACGTTTCCAATTTCTTAAGCAGTACCTGGTTATCTTTAATTTTCTTTAGTTCCTTCCCTGATTGCGACTTGTGCAAGGTAAATGCCGGCGGTGTAGTTGCACTGGAAAATGTATTTATGAAGTACGTGAAATCGGCACTAAAAGAGGCAGTACTCTGACCAGTCTTCTGGGTCAGTCTTTTTTTGTTTTTTCCATTGCTCCCAATACTGTATACATCCCTATTAATGGATCCATTTTCTATGGATTGGTAATAGATCCTATCCGCTTTCCTGTCATAACCATAATAGCTGGTTACTTCCCAAGCACCTTTAGTGACTTGGTTCTTCAACTTTCCTTTTGAATCATATAAATACAAATGGTTGTACCCATCCTTTTCACTGCTCCAGATAAAACTGTCATCGGCCAAAAAAGTAAGGTTGTCCGTAATATCAACATAAGCCTTGTCGCTCTCCTCCAATAGAAGGGACACTTTATTGTTACCGGCATTAACCGATAATAATTTTAAAAGATCTTGGTGTCGGTTCAATGTTTGAACGCTAAGACTATTTGCATTATTCATCCATTTTATCCGTGGAATATAATAGGCATCTCCCAAATCTACCATGGACACTTTGTCCTTGGCCACATCGTATAAGTGCAAAGAAACAATTGCATTATTCTCTCCCGCCTTTGGATACTTAAATTCATGTCGGCTTGGATATAATTCCGAACCATACAAATCCATGGAAAATTCTGGAACCTGCGATTCATCAAAACGAATGAATGCTATTTTGGAGCTATTGGAATTCCATTCGAAAGCACGAACAAAACCAAATTCTTCTTCATATACCCAATCGGTGACCCCATTGATGATTTGGTTTTTGATACCGTCCGAAGTAACCTGTACTGTAGTTTTGTCGGCCACCCTGAAAACAAATAAATTATTGTTATGGACGTAAGCCACCTTTGAGCCATCAGGAGAAAGCGTTGGCTCTTGAATTTTTTTATCCGCTATTTTCACGATGGTTTTGGACGCAACATTGTACAAATAAAAAATACCTAAGGTTGAACGCCTAAAGATGGGCTCAATTTCTGTTGCCAATATAATTTTACTTTCGTCTTCGCTAAACTCATAGGAAGTAAAATAAGGGATTTGTGCACTATCAGCGGATGAAACTATAGTCTCCAACTTTTCCAAGGTCTCATATTCGTATTTATCGATAATGGAAGATTTTGTATCCCGTCCTTTGTTGAGCACGGTATACTCCGTTCCACTATTCATGGACCTAAGCACATCCATACCTTCGGTTCCAAATTCCCCATTCCAAATATCCTCTAATGGAATTTGCTTGTTTTGGGCTGTACTGGCCACTATAATTCCTAAAATAAAGAAGAGTACTAGGCGTAGT
Organism: Flavobacteriaceae bacterium KMM 6897; assembly: GCA_035798135.1. Taxonomy (GTDB): domain Bacteria; phylum Bacteroidota; class Bacteroidia; order Flavobacteriales; family Flavobacteriaceae; genus Sediminicola. The sequence goes on from JAPFBR010000001.1 coordinate 111,449, forward strand.
TTTTTCATTAATTTTCAATAATTGTTTAAAACGTCCAAGTTTACTAATAATTTCACAGAAAAATAAACTTTGAACCTAAATAATCGCAACTTTAGGATAGTAGTAGCACTTGGCTATGAGGTCCCTCTAATTATTGTGTTTATCACTATCTTTGAAGCCAAGACCAAACAATAGAAGATGGTGCCCATAGAAGGATTTTCAAAGCTTACCAAAGAAGAAAAAATTGAATGGATTTCAAATCGATATACAGATAATTCACAGGAAACCAAAGCAACCATCAAACGCTATTGGAACACGGATAAAGAGCTCCAAAAGTTACACGATGAGTTTATAGAAAACACCATCACCAACTTTTATCTGCCTCTGGGTATTGCGCCTAATTTTTTGATAAACGACAAACTGTATGCCATCCCCATGGCCATTGAGGAAAGCTCTGTGGTAGCAGCAGCTAGTAAAGCTGCGAAATTCTGGCTTCACCGCGGTGGATTCAAAACCGAGGTTTTGGGTACTGAAAAAATTGGGCAGGTACATTTTATGTATAAGGGTGATGACCAAAAATTGGTGTCTTTCTTCAATGGCATTAAACCCAAGCTCTTGGAGGAAACCACATTCATCACCAAAAATATGACCAAAAGGGGTGGAGGTATCACCAATATCCTTTTACGCAATAAGAGTAAAGATCTTAAAGACTACTACCAACTGCATTGCACTTTTGAAACCTTGGATGCCATGGGTGCCAATTTCATCAATTCTTGTTTAGAACAATTGGCATTGACGCTAAAAAGGGAGGCCATGGAATTTTCGGGATTTACAGAAGATGAAAAGAACATTGAGATTGTAATGAGCATTCTTTCCAACTATGTGCCAAATTGTTTGGTAAAAGCAGCGGTCAGTTGCCCTATTAAAGACTTGAAAGATGATAATGTATTTTCGTCCATGGAATTTGCCGAAAAAATGGTGCGGGCCGTTAACATTGCCAAGGTAGAACCGTATCGGGCCGTCACCCACAACAAGGGAATCATGAACGGAATAGATGCCGTGGTCTTGGCCACCGGAAACGACTTCAGGGCAGTTGAAGCGGGCATTCATGCCTATGCTTCCAAGGACGGACAGTACACGAGTTTGACACACGCCTCAATTGAAAATGGGATCTTTAAGTTTTGGATAGAAATACCATTGGCATTGGGAACAGTCGGCGGATTGACAAGTTTACACCCATTGGCAAAAATGGCCCTTGATATTTTAGATAGACCTACGGCAAAGGAATTGATGCAGTTGGTTGCGGTAGCAGGTTTGGCACAAAATTTCGCAGCTATAAAATCCTTGGTAACTACAGGGATTCAACAGGGGCATATGAAAATGCATCTTATGAATATATTAAACCAGATGCAGGCTACAGAAGAAGAAAAAAACACATTGGTACATCACTTTAAAAAAAACACGGTTACGCACAGTGCTGTGGTGGAGGCAATTCAGCAATTACGAAAAGGGTAATGGAAATACACTACTACAGCCATGGCAAACTATTGATTACAGGTGAATACGCCGTACTCGATGGCGCACGAAGTTTGGCACTGCCCACTAAATATGGGCAATCCCTAAAGATTATCCCTATTGCAGGTTCCAGGATACAATGGAAGAGCTATACAAACACGGAAGAGGTTTGGTTCAAAACTTCTTTTGAAGCCGATGAAATTAAAAAATACATTACTAAAAAAAAAGAAAGCCAAAAAAAGGCAGAATCCTCTATAAGGGAAACTTTACTCCAAATCCTTACAGCGGCCTATCATTTAAATCCTAATTTTCTATATAATCCCAATGGACTGCTGGTAGAAACCCATTTGGATTTCCCAAGGGCTTGGGGCCTGGGCTCTTCCTCCACTCTAATCAACAATATAGCCCAATGGGCCCAAGTGGACGCATTTAAACTGCTCTGGGAAGCATTTCCGGGCAGTGGTTATGACATTGCATGTGCACAGCACGAATCTTCCATCCTATACCAATTGAACAAGGACAAGCCAGTTGTGGAAGAAGTCGTTTTTAATCCTCCTTTTAAAGACCAGTTATACTTTGTCCATCTCAACCAGAAACAAAATAGCCAGGAGGGTATTGCCCAATATCGGAAAATGTCGATTGACCTACCGCATTTAATTACCACTGTAGGACATATCACCAATAGGCTTCTACAATGCCAGGAATTACAAGAGTTTAATTTATTGATTGACGAACACGAGCAATTAATAGCAACCACCCTACAACTGGAAACCGTAAAAACCAGGCTGTTTCCCGACTTTCCAGGAAGCATGAAAAGTTTGGGGGCATGGGGAGGCGATTTTATCTTGGCCACAGGCCCAGTTGAAGCCAAATCCTATTTCAATAAAAAGGGCTTTCGTACCGTTATCCCTTATTCCGAAATGGTATTGTAACATAAAAAAGCCTCCCATTGGGAGGCTTTTTTATGTCTTAAATTATTTTCTAAATTAGTAGAAAATTGATCTTTTATCTTCTATTTCTGCTTTATCTTTTAAAGCTGTAAATACTGAATTATTAACCTTTGATTCATTTGCAGCCTTTACATTATTGGCATAGGTACTGTAATTTTCCAATTTAGGGGCTTCCTCCTTATTGGTAACGGTTACCATAAACACTCCAGTTTCGCCCTTGATCAATCCAGAAGTTTTCCCTTTATCCAAAGCAAAAGCCCTACCTACAACCAACGGCTCTCTACCTGCACCTGGAATAGTAGGTGTCAGCATGGTTAGTGATGATGCTGTCGCCATGCTTACATTGTTATCCTTGGCCAAAGCATCAATGGACTTACCTTTATTGGCTTCCATAATACGTACTGCTTTTTTGTCCTTTCTTATTTTTGGAAGAACAATCACGGATGCATCTTCAGGAGACATAACGCCTTCTTTATAAGTTGCCGTCAATTGAACCACAGCATAACCATTGTTAATGTTGAAACGTTTGATATCCCCTACTTTGGTATCACTGTTAAAGGCCCATTGCACTACCGGTCTTTGAGCTGATAATCCAGGAAGGTTTTCTTCCATTGCCTTAATCTTGTTTACAGGTCTTACCGCATAATCATTTGATTTTGCCAACGCTGCGAATGTTTCTTTTGAGTCGGCAGTTTCCATCTCAAATTTGGTTGCATCTGTAAATAATTTGTTGGAAGTTTCCTCTGAAGGCTCTATTTGCCTAGCCAAGGTTGCTATTCTATAAATATCCTGTTTGTCGTCTACCTTTACTATATGAAAACCAAATTCTGTCTCCACTAAACCTACATATCCTACTGAATTGTTGAAAGCAACATCATTGAATTTTTCGGTCATTACACCTTCTTGGAAATATCCAAGATCTCCACCTCTGGGAGCTGAAGGTCCATCTGATTTATCTCTGGCCAGTTCTGCGAAAACAACACCATCCTTTTTAGCTTCGATCAAAAGTTCTTTTGCTTCTTTTTCAGCTTCTTCTCTAGTTCTCTGTACTTCCGGATTAGCCCTTTCAGCACCGGCAAAAGAAATTAAGATATGGCTTGCCTTGACAGAACCTTTTGGTTTTTTGCTGACCATTTTGGAAAACTTGAAGAATTCTCCATCCCTGTAAGGACCGTAAATTTCACCGATTGACAAATTGATCAAAGAATCAGCGAATTTCGCTGGTAAGTCATTTTTGGCCTTGTAAATGGTATCGTATTTCAAATCAGAATTCCTGTCCAAGAAAGCTGTCAGATCTGTGCTCTTTCTAAAACCAACAATGGTATCGTTTGCATCTGTCGTTGAATTGTATTCAATAGAATCGTCCAATAATTTAACGATCTCCTCCTTTACGGCATTTTCATCTTCCAAAGATGCTTTCTCTTCAAAGTATACAAAACGAATATCCCTAGCTTCTTCTTGCTTAAAATCTTTTTTATGGGCCGAAATATAGTTTTCGATCTCCTTTTTACTAACCTCAATGGTGCTATCCGCTATTGAAGTATAGGGTACCCGTACATAACTAAGATCTACCTTGTCATTTGCCAATTTATAATCGAACTCTCCTTCTTTTAAGGTTGCCCCTACTCCTGCTCTCACCAAATTAAAGTAAGTCTGCTCTTTTGCCATTTGGATGATCGCCTTTTCTTCCTGCAACCAAATCTCATATTGAGCCGGATTGTTAGCTTTAAGGTCTGCAATAAACTCACGGAATTTATTTTGATCGAATACCCCACTTTCATTTAAGAATTGAGGACTTTCGCTATACGCAGGATTACTGCTGATATAATTTACAATCTGGTCTTGCTCAATATCGATACCCAGCTCTTCAAATTGCTGGCCCAAAACCATATTACGAACTTCTTGATCCCACACACTGTTTACCAATTGCATGGAGGAAGCCTGAGGACCATATCGCCTAGAAGCCGCTTCTACCTTTTGCCTAAACTCATCTATAGAGACCTCTTCACCATTAATTTCTGCCACGGAAGAACCAACCTTTCCGTCAGAAAAGCCATTACTGCTGAACACACCTGAAATCACAAATGCAAACAAAGCCAACCCGATGATCAAAATCAATATAGTGGTCCGTTTCCTAATATTCTCTAATACTGCCATTATGTAAACTATTTTAAATCAGTTGGCGAAATTACCATTTTCTTTCATGTATTAAAATTTTTATTTTATAAATAGCAAAGAAAATATAGTATAACTGATGGATTATAAATCCATTGTGGTTGCATTGCATGGAATAAGCAAAAATATAACTAGGCCCTATAGGTGCTATAGCAGTTTTGAAGGTTATTTTAAGCGAATTTAAAATAATGTACACCTCAACAGGAAGGCTTAATCGTTTGTCAAAATTTTAAGGCTGACCAAGTCAATTTTGGTATTGGAGACCTCCAAAACGGTAAACATGAAATTAGCGATGCCGATTTCAGAGTCTTTTTCTGGAATTTCTCCTGTTTCATTGACTATAAGTCCACCAAGGGTTTCATATTCGTCACTCTCCGGTAGGTTGAGTTTGTAGTTCTCGTTGATATAGTCCACTTCCAATCTTGCCGAAAACTTATACGTGTTCTCATCAATCTTTTCCTCAAGTAGGTCCGTGGAATCGTGCTCATCCTCTATCTCCCCGAAAAGCTCCTCCACGATATCCTCCACCGTCATGATGCCAGAGGTTCCTCCATATTCATCCAGAACAACTGCAATACTCTTTCGCTTTTTAATTAGAACGTTAAGAATGTCACTTATCATCATGGTCTCGGGAACAAATTCCACAGGTAGAAGAACGCTCTTTATGGTCTTCGGCTTTTTAAACAGCTCGTAGGAATGAACATACCCTATGATATTATCTATGGTATCCTTATAGATAAGTATTTTTGAAAACCCGGTCTCCGTAAAAAGCTTTACCAAGGTTTTTGGTTTTTCATGCATTTCTACCGCTGTAATCTCGGTCCGTGGTATCATGACTTCCCTAGCTTTTACTGTCGAAAATTCCAGGGCATTCTGAAATATCTGTATTTCGGAATCTACCTCGTCTTCCTCTTCCACGGCTTCCATTTGTTCCGTGATGTAATCCCCTAGTTCTATTTTACTAAATGCCAATTGCACTTCATCCCCGTCCGTTTTAAAAATCGCTTTTAAGATAAAATCCGACACCCAAATGACAAATTCGGAAATGACCGAGAAAAGCAGATAAAAAAGATAGGCTGGTACCGCCAATATTTTGAGGAGGGTATTGGAGTAGATTTGGAACAGCACCTTGGGTAAAAACTCTGCTGTAAAAAGAATGACCAAGGTGGAAATGATAGTTTGAGCCACCAAACTAAAATCGGTCAACATGATATTGACAAAGCCATATGAAGAAGGATACATGCCTTGAAACCATAGCATGAGCAAATCCCCCATATAAAAACCATAAACAACCAAGGCGATATTGTTTCCAATTAACATGGATGCAATAAACTTGGAGGGTTTCCGAGTAAGCCTAGTGAGTACTTTGGCCAAAATACCCGCCTGCTTTTTCTCTATTTCTATGTGAATTTTATTCGCAGAAATAAATGCTATTTCCATTCCTGAAAAAAAAGCGGACAATAAAAGTGTTGCAACGATTACAATTATGGAGGTTTCCACTATTTTTTCTGATTGTCGTTTTTACGTTTTTCGAATTTCTTTCGATAATTTCTTCGGAAAAAGAACATCCCCAAAGATACAGCCGCAAAGAAAATAAAAATGTAAGTCTCTTTAGGCGCGATGCTCCAAAGCGTTACTATTTTATAAACTGAGATGATGGCAACAACCAAGTAAAGATATTCTGTATATTTTAAAACTTTGATCATATTATTCTTCTTTAATACTCATAAAACCATAGGTCCTATGGGCGCTGAAAAAACTAAAATCTTTATTAAAATCCATTCCTTCTCCGTCCATTATGGTACCGTCTTCCGGATTGGTATATTTAAATTTTGCTTGGGTAAAAATCCATTCATTTGCCCTATCCCAATATAACTGGGGCGTTTCCAGCTTTTTACCATCATGGGTTTCAATTACAACATTCCCCTGTAAATCTATCAAATTTGTATCAGAATAAATAATCCCATAATCGGACTTAATGATACTCTTATTGTTTTGGTCATCGTAAAAGTCTACCTGAAGTCCTTTGGGAAAAGTTCTATACTTAAACCTTAGATTCTCAAAATCCTCTGTACTTGGACTGGACAAAACGGCAATGATTTTGGTCGATTGCTCACCTTCACTCCCAACCTCATTTTTTGTTTCTGTGTAGGTAAGTGTAAAATTTTGGGCCACACCTTGGGGATATATTAATTCCCCTGCTTCTTTCCCAACTCTTTTATAATTGTCCTTACAGGATAAAAAAAACATTGCCATAGTAAAAACTACGGCAATGCTCTTGAAATTATTTTTAAAAAGTTTGTACATCTTATAAGCTAGGCACCGTTACGCTACCTCCAACCCAACAGTTGAATGAAACAGTTTTACCCGACATCCCAGAGTTGAATATATCTTCTTTCGATGGTGCTTTAGCCGAATAACTGGTTGCAGCCTGTGCAGCTCTTCCACTTAAAGAAGGATCTACTCTTCCCGCTTGTCTTGCAACATCTGCAGCCTTCCAATATATCGCTCTTTTCTCAAAAGTGGTGGTACCACAATCGTTGGCGCTACTTGCATATAAACTTGCAATCATCAGATAAGCCTTCCCATTGGCAGGATTCGCATCCAATGCCTTTTGGGCATAGCTCCTTGCGGAGGACTTACTTGACCTTACATAGGTAGTAGCAATTTTATAAGCAATATCAGAACGTTTTTTGGCATTTGTTTCCAAATCCAAAGCCTTGTTGAAATCCGATACCGCTCCTTTGGTATCCCCTGCTTTTAATTTTAACGAGGCCCCGTACATGTAAGCTTCGGCTGAAGGATCCAACGCCAATTGGGCTTCGAATAATTTTTTAAACAATGGATCGTCCGTACATTCTTTGGAGAACATTCTACCTACAGCACCTTTCACCCAGTTTACATCGTTCTTTTTGGCCTCAAAATTCTTTTGGTACAATGGGATTAAGTTTTCGCAATTTGCCAAAGCCCCTAATTTACCATCGATACTTTCAGATATTTTACCATATGTTTCAGAATAGCTATTTGCAGACTTCATCTGGCTCTTTTCCTTAGAGGTCAACGTATTTGCATCCTCCTTTGGAAGTAATTTTTGGATTATGGTTGTATACTTGTCATTCTCAACGTCAATTTTTGCCATAACAGCATCATACGTTTGGAATACTAAATCCAGATCCTTACTTCCCTCAGCATTCAAATCTACAAGACTTGAAAAGTAAAGGTATAAAGCCTTTGGATTGGTGAAATTCACTTGATCCTCAGTAAAAGCTTTGTGCAACTGTTCGTAGATCTCACTATTTGAAGCTAGCTTATTATCATACTTCAATATTATCTTATCGATAATGGTTTCCGCCTTGTTTGTTTTCGCAGGAAAATATTTTAACCTGTCATCATACAGTTTCTCCATTTGGTCAATAGCAGCAGTTTTATCAGCTCCAGTGGCTTTTTCTATCTTATCGGCTAGAATACGTTCCCCATATGGAAAGTTCGCCCAGTTAAGATCCGGACAGTTGTCATAAACCATTTTCCAAGGAGTGTAAGCCGCATCGTAATTTTTCACTTTAGCGTGCTCAACGTATATGGAAAGGTTATTGCTACATTCTGGATTTTGAGCCTGAGCCTGAGCATTATGTATACTCCCATACCCCAATACTACGAAAGCAGCGATGTAAAGTATTTTTTTCATTTTGTTCTGAGTTTAAATGGTTAGTGTGTTAATTTATTAATTTATTTTTCTTTTCTGGAACCACCTATCATTCAAAGAAAGCCCTAAATTCATTTTCAAATAACTCTCTTCAACTAGGTTGGCATCGGTTGTCCCCCTTCGTCCCAACTCGAAACCGATGTTGAGATTGGAGAAACTTCCTCCCAATGGTAATCCTACTCCAAAAGTTATGCCAAAGTTATTTATCTCCTTCTCATTGATCACCAAACCTGATTTGGTAAGCTTGGCTCCCGCCCTATAAGTTACTCTTTTAAAGTAACTTGTGAAAGAAGAATAATCAGGAACAAAGAATCCGCCAAAACCAAAGGTGCTGGCATCATTATACGTTACATTGTCCCTGCTCAAAAAATCATTCTCAAAAGTAGACAACCCTTGTAAACTATATTCGGCTCCTAAAAACCATTTCTTATCCTCTCCAATTCCGAGTCCCAAAGTTGTGGTTGTTGGAACCTTAATTTCGGTATTCTTAAGACCCTGTGCTTGCAAATTTACATTAATTACCTCAACATCAGCCCCTGTTCCCAAGGAAAATGATCCAATAGTACGCGTATTTTCTGAAACTAAATTCATTTGTGTGTTTACCCCTACAGAAGTATAAAGTCTATATTTCTCGGAAATTTTAGGCGTATAATTGGCCGCATAATTAAAATCGAAACCGTTCACCCTTGAATTTCTTCTATCCAAGGTACCAAATTGCACCCCTTCTACGGTTTGGATCCTTTCATTGTTTAAGGTTCCAAAATTAAAATTCAATGTGGCCCCAATACTGAAATCCTTAAAAACCTCATATCCAAGGGAAGTGTACAATCTGTTCAGTCCTCCGTCTCCCGATGCGGAATAGGTTAAGGAAGCCCCATCTGAATTGACTCCTGTTGTTACTGAATTGAATCCCACGGATGAGTATGGCATCAATCCAAACCCTAAGCCAAAACCATTTCCCAATGGCAATCCTATGGCCAAATAGTCCAAATTGGATACAGCGGCGTTTTCTTGGCGGTCAAATGACTTCAACCTTGATTCTTTTCTGGTAAGTCCGGCCGTATATGTGGTCAAGGCCAATTTACTATAGGCTGCAGGATTTCTAAGATTGATGTGGATACTGTCAGCATAGATAGCTACACCTCCCATCATCTGGTTCTCAACAGTTCCTGCTGCTTTTAAATCGCCAATACCGAAAGAATAAGGGGATACTGTACCGTTTTGGGAATAGATAATACAAGTTGCACAGTAGACAATTGCAATTACAAATTTTTTAATCATTTATCGTTTATTGTATTCGAGCAAATAATTTAACCCCTCTAGGAGAAATTTAGAATGCGCAAATATGGTATTTTTTAATCGTTTTGACAAAAATTGCATATCCCCTCCCGTTAAAATAACTGTTAAATTTACAAATCTGGCATTATATTGCTGTATTACCCCATCTATTTCATTACAAACCCCATTGACCACTCCACTATGAATACTGGATGCGGTAGTATTGCCTATAAAATCCAATATATCCTCAGCTTCAAGTAGGGGTAATTGGGAAGTCTGATTGTGTAATGCTTTATACCTCATTGCTATCCCTGGAGAGATGGCACCCCCCAAGTATTCACCAATATCATTAATCATGTCATATGTAATACAAGTTCCTGCATCAATGACCAACGTATTCCCCTTGGGATTGTGATAAAAAGCAGCGGTAGCCAAAGCAATCCTATCAACCCCTAAAGTGCGGGGTGAAGCATAGGAATTTTTGAATGGCACCAAACTTTTAGAGCTCAAAAGGTGGACTACACTGAAAACAGCCACCAATGCAAGATGCTTTCTCTCTAAAAATCCTACAGAAGAAACGATGGAATGGCTAATATTTGGGTATTCTTCAAAAATATCTTTGACCATTTTACAAAAACCATCCAACTCAACTTTTTGATAAGAAAACATCCTATCTCTATCAAACACAGCGAGTTTAACAAAAGTATTACCGGCGTCAACGATGAGGTTCATGCTACAAAGATCATCAATTGTAAAAAAACTATCTGCTTTTTTTTGATTTTTGTTTGGATATCGAAAAATTGAAATTATATTTGCAACCGCTTAAAAGGCATGGTGCCTTAGCTCAGTTGGTAGAGCAATGGACTGAAAATCCATGTGTCCCTGGTTCGATTCCTGGAGGCACCACAAACAAATCCTTACTTCGGTAGGGATTTTTTGTTTTATAGAACTTATGAATCACTGGCTATACATTATTTACAGTGCGAAGGCCGATAAATACTATATCGGAGAATCCATTGATCCTTGATATAGGCTGCAACAACATTCCGAACATCATTTTAAAAGTAATTTTACCAAAATAGCAAATGATTGGAAATTAGTTCTGCAAAAAGAAGTGCCCTCAAAAGAAGATGCTTTATATATGGAGAGATTCATCAAAAGAATGAAAAGCAGAATATTCATCCAAAAAATAATTGACAACCCAAAAATACTCCAGGATATCCTCTACAAAAAATAAAGGGCCCTGGTTCTCCCGAAGCCTCGGGACTGGAGGCACCACAAACAAATTGGTACTTCGGTAGGGATTTTTTGTTTTATAAAACTTATGAAATATTGGATTTACTTTGATTGTAACACATTGGAATTTCACCTTCTTTTCCGCTTTTTATCCAATATAATCGTCACGCTAAAAGATCCAAAAACTCCACCCAACGTTGTGGCCACCATATCTCCAGTATCTGCTTTGCCATAGCTATTGTGGTCTATGACCTCCTTGGTAATTCCTGCCAATGTACTCAAGCCTATCCCCCAGATCACTGCCTTTGTTTTATTTTTGGTGATTCCATAAACCACCCCAGTAGTCCCCGCACCAATAACAGTACCGACCCCAAAGTGCAACATCTTGTCCTCTTGGATAAATTGTCCCCTAGCTATAGTGGTTGCAAGAAAGAACAGCCCCATGGCCAATAGTAATGGCAGCCTCTTGTGTGTCTTGTTATTTTGATTCGAATAGTACATAACCATGTGTTTACAAAATCTCTGCAATGTCGGGATAAAAATCGCGGGGAATTACTTTTTCTAACGCCTAGGAGTTAAAAATTTAATTTTATTCCAAAAATAATATTTTTAGAATATGCGAGAGATACCGACCTAATGCTTTGTTAAAGTCGAGCCTTGTCTATTCAAAATGATATCTTTGTTAGGTTGAAATTATTCATGCATATGCGCCTACTTTTTACCATTTTCATTTTTATATTGGGCATTATTCCTACTTATGCACAGGATACCATTGCTGAAGCCTTACAAAAATATAACAAGCACGACGTGCCATACATAAAGGTTGAGGAAGCCATTGAAAATAAGGACTTTTTATTTTTGGATGCAAGAAAAAAAGAGGAATACAATGTTAGCCATATTGCAAATTCATTATGGGTTGGGACCAATAAATTGGATGCTGAAAAAATGGCCAATCTGATACCGAATAAAAACGCACCTATAATTGTTTATTGCTCCATTGGTGTTCGCTCAGAAAATACCGCGGAACAATTTCAAGAGGCAGGCTATACCAATGTCCATAACCTATATGGAGGTATTTTCGATTGGAAAAACAAAGATTATCCTGTCTTTGACAATCAAGGAAAAGAAACCAACAAAGTACATGCCTTTAGTAAGCATTGGGGAGAATTTCTGACTAAGGGTGAAAAAGTATATTAATCTGTTTATGACATTAAGTTCCAAATCCACTAGCCCGAAAAACCTTCTGCTGATTTTTACTAGAAATCCAGAATTGGGTAAATGCAAAACTAGATTGGCAGCCAAAGTAGGCGACCATGCCGCTCTTGAAATTTATTCCTTTTTACTGGAGCATACACACGCCATAACAAAAGATGTAAAGGCAGCTAAGGAAGTGCATTATTCGGAAGAGATATGGACTAATGATATTTGGGAAAATGTCCACTACCACAAAAAATTACAGCATGGCACCGATTTAGGTGAGCGTATGTTCAATGCCTTTAAAAACGGATTTGAAGCAGGGTACAAAAATATCATCATCATTGGAAGCGATATGTACGATCTCTCCACGGATGACCTCAACGCTGCTTTCGATGAATTGCAAAAGAACGAATTTGTAATAGGTCCGGCGGAAGATGGTGGCTACTACCTTTTAGGGCTATCCAAAATAAATGCTTCTCTTTTTAAAAATAAAGCCTGGGGCACGGATACCGTATTAACAGATACTTTAAACGATCTGAATAATGAAAAAATTAAATTATTGAAAATCAAAAATGATGTGGATCATTACGAGGACATCCAATATATTGAAGCTTTTCAACCTTTTTTAAAAAACATAAAAATATGACATTAAAACAATTGGAAGAGTCCACGGCCTACTTAAAGCACAAAGGTTTCGATGCCCCTGAACTTGGGATTGTACTGGGAACCGGACTTGGAAAATTAGTGGCGGAAATTGAAAATCCAATAGAAGCCCATTACAACCATATTCCATTTTTCCCATTGGCAACCGTGGAGTTCCATACCGGAAAACTGATCTATGGCACCATTGAGGGAAAAAAGGTGGTAGTGATGCAAGGTCGTTTTCATATGTACGAGGGGTATGATTTGGTTGATGTCACTTATCCCATTAGGGTAATGCACCAACTGGGGATCAAAAATCTGTTTATCTCCAATGCGGCTGGGGCCGTAAACCTCAACTTTAAAAAAGGGGATATCATGCTGATCGAGGACCATATCAACCTCCAGGGGGGATCACCCTTAGCTTTTAAGAACGTGGCGGAATTTGGAGATCGATTTGTAGACATGAGTGAACCTTACGATCTTACTATGCGCAAGAAGGTAGAAGCCATTGCCATAAGAGAAAATATTTCCCTTAAAAAAGGGGTATACGCTTCCGTTGTTGGTCCACAATTGGAAACCAAAGCGGAATACAGAATGATAAAATTAATTGGAGCAGATGCCGTTGGCATGAGCACTGTACCTGAAGTGATAGCAGCCAATCACCTCCAATTACCAGTCTTGGCAGTGTCCGTCCTTACCGATGAATGCGACCCAGACAATCTGAAACCAGTAAATATTGCAGAAATTATTGCAATTGCGGGAGAGACGGAACCAAAAATGATTAAATTATTTAAAGAATTAATAAAAGAAATATGAGTTATTTAAACGCTACAAACGACCTATACAAAGATGCAGCATTAACCCCGGACGTGGGTCTGTGTTGTACTACGAATCCTGTATGGCAGTTTCCCGGCCTTTCCATTCCCAAGATAATGCAGGAAATGAACTATGGTTGCGGAAGTACGGTTTCAGCCCAAGATTTGGTGAATAATCCAAAAGTGCTCTATGTCGGTGTTGGAGGCGGAATGGAGCTGTTACAATTCTCTTACTTTTCAAGACAAAAAGGTGGTGTAACAGGAGTAGATGTGGTTGATGAGATGTTGGAGGCTTCCAAAAATAATTTCAAGATTGCCGAAGAAGAAAACGAGTGGTTCAAGAGTGAGTTTGTTGATCTGGTAAAAGGAGATGCACTTAATTTACCTGTGGCAGACGAAAGTATTGATGTTGCAGCCCAAAACTGTTTATTCAATATATTCAAGGCCGAAGATCTCCAAAAGGCTGTAGCGGAAATGTACCGGGTTTTAAAACCACAAGGCAGATTGGTGATGAGCGATCCAATTTGCGAGCAACCTATGAACGAAGAATTACGGAATGATGATAGGCTTCGTGCCCTTTGTCTTAGCGGTAGTATTCCTATGAAGGGCTATATCAAGGCATTGACCGATGCAGGTTTCGGGACCATAGAGATCAGGGCACGCAAATCGTACCGGGTACTTTCCCCCAACCACTACCCTACTAAAGAATTAATTTATATAGAGTCTATTGAGATAGCGGCTATTAAGGACCCAATGCCAGCGGATGGACCTTGTGTGTTTACTGGTAAAACAGCTATTTATTATGGTGATGAACCATATTTTGATGATAAGAATGGACATGTTTTAATGCAAAACCAACCTTTGGCGATCTGCGATAAAACGGCGGCTGCCTTGGCCAAGGCCAACGACCAAATACATATTAGCGAAAGTACCTGGCATTATAACGGGGGCGGATGCTGCTAGTTGCAATTTTCAATTAGTAAAGCTGTCTGCTTGTAAGGTTAGCCTGTAATTATATACTAATGAATTAAATTTTACAGAATCCTATGAATCTTATCGTAAAACATATTTTTACTCTGGTGGTGGTGATCACAGGATTTACCCTTGTTAATGCCAAATCCCTTGGAAATGATGAAGGCCCTATGGCCATTCAAAAAGCTGATTACTCCACTTGGGATAAGCTATTAAAAAAATATGTTGACAATGATGGCAATATAGATTACACAAACTTTCGGAAGGAAATTGGATTACTAAATAAATATTTGGAGCAACAGGCCAAAAATCCAGTTTCGGACTATGAAACCATAGAAAGCAAACTTGTCTATTATATTAATTTGTACAATGCGGCTACCGTAAAATTAATTCTCGACAATTATCCGATTGGCAGTATCAAGGACCTCAAACGCCCATGGAATAGAGAGGTAGTGACACTTCAAGGCAAGCAACTTTCCCTTGGGGATATTGAACACAATATTTTGCGAAAAATGGAAGAGCCCAGAATTCATTTCGCAATTAATTGTGCTTCTAATTCCTGTCCAAAACTTTTAAATGAAGCATATACCGTTGAAAAATTAGAGGAGCAATTGGAAAATTCGGCAAGAAGTTTTGTGAATGATACTAAAAGGAACATCATCACGAAGGAGCAAGCAATGTTATCCCAAATCTTCAAGTGGTTCAAAAAAGACTTTACAGATGAGATGTCATTGACAGAGTACATTAATCAATATTCCACCATTAAAATCACAGAAGAAACCGACATCAAATATATCAACTACGATTGGAGCCTGAATGCAACAAAATGATTTCCTTAAAATAAGTGTTATCCTACCCGTACTCAACGAAGCTGAGCATATAGGTGGTTTATTGAAATTTCTCAATAACAGTTGCAATTGTGTTCACATAAAGGAGATCATTGTAGTAGATGGTGGCAGCACAGATAAAACTCCCAAGATAGTAGAAGAATATGGTGCCACCCTTGCATATTCGAACAAAGGTAGGGCTAAGCAAATGAACAAAGGGGCAGAATTGGCCACTGGCTCTATACTATACTTTTTACACGCCGATACCTATCCACCTAAAAATTTTGATGTACATATCATCAAGGCAGTAGCATTAGGAAACCCTGCTGGGTGCTTTCGCATGAAATTCGATTCCAACAACTGGCTCCTAAGAGCCTCAGGATGGCTCACTAGGATCAACCTCAAAGTTTGTCGTGGTGGCGACCAATCCTTGTTCATTACCAAGGAACTCTGGGACAGGTCATCAGGGTTCAATGAGGCCTATATTATTTATGAGGACAGCGAATTTATTGGTCGACTTTATAAATTAGGGAGCTTCGAGGTATTACCCCAACAGGTGGTAACTTCAGCTAGAAAATACAATAAGAATGGCACCATTAGGTTGCAATATCATTTTGGTGTAATCCATTTTATAAAATTACTGGGGGCCAGTCCGGAGCGCCTATACCGCTATTACAAAAAAAACATTGTGGCCTAAGGCACTTAGTTCCTAGTCTGATAATCCAAAAGTACCCCTTCGGAGATCCATTTTGCTAAAGCCTGTCTATTATCAGGATCTAATATCCTTCTTTGGTCTTTAACATTTTTTATGTTCCCTATTTCAATATATACCATGGCCGGATGAGTCTTTTTTACGAGGTACAGATTGGTGCGATCCTCAAAAGTACCCGAATACTCCCTATTGGGTTGATATTTCTGATATTTGTTCTGAAAGGTGGTATGTATGTTCTCTGCAAATCTCTTTCCATTCTTACTTTTCTCATGGTGATAAAAGAAAACATCGATATTTTGCCCACTACTGCGACTATCCACATGTGTAACAATTAGTCGCTGGTATTTGTTTATATTTTCCGCATACAAAGTATTTACGACATCTACCCGCTGTTTAAGTCTAGCCAATTGATTCAATGGTATTACCTGTGCTGGATAGGTAACCTCATCCCTATCTATTTCCAAAATTCGTTCATCCCGAATCCCATCATTGGGGTCACGAATGATGATATAAACCTTTGCTCCACGTGACATTAATTCTCTCGCCAGACGCAATGTGATGTCATAGGCATATTCGTCCTCCGCAATAATTTTTCCTTCATAGTTTTCGACTGCCCCGGGATCTGGCCCACCATGACCTGAAATGAGATAATATACCGCCCCTTCCAACTCCTTGCCCATATTGGGAACAAGTGCGTATTTCTTCCCGAAAATAGCGTATTCGGTCTCATTGCCAATAAGCTTTCTTTCGGTCGACCTTTTTAGAATGGTATCCACAACGGTCACCTCTTCTTCCACAAAAGGAGGCAAGATATATTTACGGCCCTCGTAGAGCTGAATGCTATCCCGCAGATTATCTTTGTTCAAAGCCACGAAGTGCCCATAATGTTTTATAGGGTCCATGCCTTGTTTTCTAAGAATAGAGAATATGCCATCCCCTTTTTCGGCAATTACAGTTCTAGCTGAATTTTGGGGGAAAACGGAAAGTGTTGATAAGACAATTATCAATACTAGGAAGCTACTTCTTTTGGGGTACACGGTGCTAATTTTGCTCAAATATTATCAAAAATAATGACCACTTCCAAAAAGGATTGCTTCAAATGCACAAAAAGATCAATGATTTTTATAAAAGGTCCTGATTATGTCTTCTGCAGGCTTATTCTGAGGGGTAAATCTATTGTCACTACCTCCGCCTGCAGATTTATGGTCCAAAAACCATTTCCATACAAAGCCTCCATGAAACCAATCTTCTCTCCAGAAAGATTCAAATATGGCCTTCGTGGCATTGGCCTGTGCTTGGAGGTTTACATCATCCTTACTGTGATCCACCAACCATGGGCGTTTGGCAGTATAATCATTACTTCTATAGCCATATTCGGTAAACAGGATGGGCCTGTTCATGCCTTTGGATAACGACATAAGCTTTTCCTTATAAGGCCTCCAACCCACAACCAATTGCTCCACGGAGGGGGTCCTCTCATCTGACAATGGGAAATAGGCATCCACGCCTATATAATCCAAATCCTTCCAAAAAGGGGTCCGCTCGTATTCATCCCAATTGGCCGCATAGGTCAGCTTACCTTTATAAATTGCACGTATTTGTTTCACCAAGCCATGCCAATAGGCTGGCCTGTTCTCAATAAATTTTTCCAATTCCGTTCCAATACAAAAGAATTCCGTTTGTGTTTCTTGTGCCAGTTCTGCATATGCCATGATGAAATTGGTATAAGAGGCTTCCAAAGTCTTCCAATCTTCTTCTGAGTTCATTTTTAAGGTGCCCGTAAATGTCCCTTTCCAAATCCATATTTGGGGCTTCATCATTACCCTTAATCCATTTTTATGAAGTAACTCAATGTATTGCTTAGCGCCTTTTTTGGTCTCCCCAAACCACTGTCTTTCCGTGTCAAAAATAATTTCCGGGGAGCCCACGTCCCTAATAAAGCCAAAGGGCATAACGGCCGCTGATTCTGCGTTGATCTTTAATAGTGCCTCCACATGTTCTTGGGAAGCCTGATTTCTTGAGGCCACAAAACTCACCCCGTTAATTTTTTTGTTATCCTGACTTATACATGACAGTTGTAAGGTGAATAGGATTAGGAGGATCAGGTTTTTCATAGTACTAAAATACTGCAAATTGGTATTAGACGAACAACAAATCACCTACATTAACATAAACCTAATACATTACATTTAGGATGGCCCATATTTAAACTACTTATAAATAAGCCCCAAGAATTAAGTTCTTATATTTAAGCACGACTTAAGCAACAACCTATTCAGAACATGGAGCATATTGTTATTATTGGCAATGGAATAGCCGGGATTACCGCTGCCAGACATATTAGAAAGCTTTCAGATAAAAAAGTAACCATAGTTTCAGCGGAGACAGATCACTTTTTTGCCCGCACAGCCCTGATGTACGTTTATATGGGCCATATGCAGTTTGAGCATATTAAACCTTATGAAGATTTCTTTTGGGATAGGAATAGTTTGATTCTGGTAAATGACTTTGTAACCAAGGTAGATTATAAATCGAAAAAAATTGAACTGGCCAATTCTGAACCCATTGGATATGATAAATTGATCATCGCAACCGGCTCCAAGCCCAATAAGTTTGGCTGGCCGGGACAAGACCTGAAAGGGGTACAAGGCTTGTATTCCAAACAGGATCTCGACGCATTAGAATTGCACGCACCCAACAAAGAAGTATGTTCAAGAGCCGTAATCGTTGGTGGCGGACTTATAGGAATAGAATTGGCAGAAATGCTGAGAAGTAGAAAGATCCCCGTAACATTTTTGGTGCGGGAGGAAAGCTTTTGGAATGGGGTACTTCCCAAGGGTGAATCTGAAATGGTCAATGAACATATTTTAGAGCATCATATAGATTTACAACTCAACACAAACCTAAAAGAAATACTATCCGATGAAAATGGCCATGCCAAAGCTGTTGTCACTGATAAGGGAGAAACTATTGAATGCAACCTTGTAGGCCTTACGGCCGGTGTCACCCCAAATATAGATTTTCTTGATGGCTCCGGTATAGCGCTGGGCAAAGGTGTGAAGGTTAACCGCATGTTGCAAACCAATATTCAGGACATCTATTCAATTGGTGACTGTGCGGAACAACACGAACCTATTGGCAACAGAAAACCTGTTGAAGCGGTTTGGTATACGGGCCGAATGATGGGCGAAACTGTGGCCCAGACCATATGCGGCAACCCAACTCCGTATAATCCAGGGCACTGGTTCAACTCTGCCAAATTTTTGGATATTGAATACCAAACCTATGGATGGGTATTCAGTGAGCGAAATATAAAACCTTATGAAGAACATTTCCATTGGAGACATGAGCATGAAAAAGTGTGCATCACCATTTCTTTCCATAAAGAATCCAAGAAATTTTTGGGAATCAATACTTTTGGTATTCGAATGAGACATGAAATAATCGACAAATGGTTAACAGAAAGCAAATCTGTTGAGCATGTAATGGCCCACTTACGGGATGCCAATTTTGATCCTGAATTTTATACCTCCTATGAAAAATCAATAGTAGCAAAATACAATGAACGATTTAAGGCGTCCATTGGTTTAAAAAAGAAAAGTTTAAAAAGAATATTTTTCAATGCATAACCTCCTTTCCTGATGAGCACATACGACAAAAACATGGCCTTAACCGGCACCCCGCCGAAATCCTTGACTCTAGGCCAGAAAATGGCGACTCTGCTGGGAATGAGTGGACTTACCATCCTCGTTCTCGCCATTTTTAATGTTAATTTCCCTCAAAAAGGATTTTGGCTAACTGCATCACTATCAGCCATTATTTTAGGTGTTGTATGGTTTTCTGCAGCGGCCTATGCCCATACCCAAAAAGGAATTAAAAATGATGGGGTTTGGTTTAAATCCATTTCCAGTAGAGGGATATGGGCCTGGATGGCCGGCATAGCCCTTACTTCATTTTATATTATACTCTATTTTTATCCTCAATATCTCGGACTGGCCAAATCTGGTGATAATACTGGGGTCATCTCTTTTTTTGACCCCCTGAGCAAACTCCTTAGCGGGAATCCCGCAAGCCAATGGTTTGTTTATGGTACACTCTATACTGTCGCCATTTTGGCTTTTGGTATTAAATTTATTTGGAAATACCGCCATAATAGGTATGAGATGATACGGACCTCCAGCGTTATGTTTTTCCAAACTGCTTTCGCTTTTCTTATTCCAGAATTTATGTCGAGGATGAACAGTGAAACCTTTTCCCTGCCATATTACGACCTAAAGAACATTTGGCCACTCAACTATTACAACTTTGAACGATACCGGGTCAATAGCATGATTGAGGCTGGGGATATAGGATTGTTTATGCTTATTTTTGGAGTCCTTTCCATCTTTGTCATTACCCCTATCCTAACCTACAAATATGGAAAACGATGGTATTGCTCTTGGGTATGTGGATGTGGAGGCTTGGCCGAAACAGCCGGGGATTCATTTAGACATTTGAGTGACAAGACCCAAAAAGCATGGAAAATTGAAAGATGGGTGGTGCACAGTGTCGTGGTATTTGTAACCTTAATGACCACTGCCGTCATATATTCCTATCTGGGAAATGACACTAGCCAATATTGGTTGACCAAAAACATATTTTTATTAGGGGTAGCCGGCCTCTTGACGTTGGTCTTTGGTTGGGTGATGCTTTTTAAAAGAAAGGAACTTCAAAAAGATGCCCGCTATGGCGCCATTGGCTATTTTACCATTATCATTGCCCTTATTGGGTTCCACTACCTTAGTGGAGATGGACAGGTCTTTTTATTTAAAGCGGAAACCCTAAGAAGGACCTATGGGTTCTTGATAGGCAGCATCTTCTCTGGTGTTATAGGCACAGGGTTCTATCCGATTTTTGGAAATAGGGTGTGGTGCAGGTTTGGTTGCCCCATGGCCGCAATCCTTGGGTTCCAACAACGCCTTTTTTCTAGGTTCAGGATAACCACCAACGGCGGACAATGTATTTCTTGTGGCAACTGTTCCACGTATTGTGAAATGGGGATAGATGTTAGGGCCTATGCGCAAAAGGGAGAAAACATAGTTAGATCTAGTTGTGTTGGCTGCGGTATTTGTTCGGCCGTTTGTCCACGTGGCGTTTTAAAATTGGAAAATGGACCGGAAACAGGTCGTGTAAATCCAACTGAAATCCTTTTGGGCAACGATGTAGACCTTATGGATTTGGTCAATCAGAAATAAAAAAACATTATTGTTTCCGTATTGTCATTATCAGCAAGTTATCTACTTTTGTCCGCTTTTTAAAATGATGAAAAGCAATAGGATTTCACCAAAGAAGGAAGGACAGTCCCCTGTCCAAAATTAGCATAATGAAAGATATCAGAGTAATTATTCCAGCTTATAATGAAGAAGATTCCATTGCGAAAGTAATTCAAGAAATTCCTGATTTTATATCAGAAATTATTGTCGTCAACAACAATTCCTCTGACCAAACAGCCATAAACGCTCAGAAGGCTGGGGCCACGGTACTAAGTGAAAACAGAAGGGGTTATGGTTACGCCTGTCTTTGCGGAATGGATTACATAGCCCAAAGATCCAAAACACCTGATATTATCGTATTTATCGACGGTGACTATTCCGATTACCCGGAAGAAATCACCAAAGTAGTTGAACCCATCATAGAAAAGGATGTAGATTTTGTTATCGGGGCACGTGTAAAGGAACTTAGGGAACAAGGTTCAATGACACCGCAACAGATTTTCGGCAATAAACTCGCAACTTTTCTAATGAAAATGCTTTTTAACGCAAAATACACAGATTTAGGGCCCTTCCGAGCCATCAAATACGACCAGTTATTGGCTCTTGATATGGAAGACAAGACCTACGGGTGGACTGTAGAAATGCAGCTAAAAGCATTACGTAAGAAACTTACATACACCGAAGTAGCAGTTCGTTACAAAAAAAGAATTGGGGTGTCAAAAGTATCAGGTACGGTAAAAGGTAGTATATTTGCAGGCATAAAAATTCTAGGTTGGATTTTTAAATATAGTATTAAATAAAAACAAACTTAATCACACTTTTCCTTAACAACAAAAATGGGACTAACCATCACTTACATTATCATTGCAATCTACAGTATTGCGCTAGTTTTAATCTTCTTTTACAGTTTGGCTCAATTGAACCTCCTTGTAAATTATCTGTGGTATAAGAGACGGAACCAAGATGCTCCTAAATACAATCTTCTCGATCCAAAAGAAATTCCATTTGTTACCATACAGTTGCCTATTTACAATGAAGAATACGTTGTAGAGCGATTACTCGAAAATATTGCAAAAATTGAATACCCATCCAGCAAACTTGAAATACAGGTATTGGACGATTCTACAGATGATTCTGTCAATGATACTGCAAGAAGAATTATAGCCCTTCAGGAAACTGGCTTGGATATCACCCATATTAGAAGAGAAAACAGGTCTGGATATAAGGCCGGGGCATTGAAAGAAGGACTTAAGGTTGCCAAAGGTGAGTTCATCGCAATTTTTGATGCGGATTTTTTACCGGATCCAGATTGGTTGAAAAAGACCGTTATTTATTTTAAAGACCAAGAAATTGGTGTGGTTCAGACACGTTGGGGACATATCAATAGAGATTATTCCACTTTGACCAAAATCCAGGCATTTGCCTTGGATGCCCACTTTACTTTGGAACAAGTAGGACGAAACGCAAAAGGGCATTTCATCAACTTTAATGGTACCGCTGGGATTTGGCGTAAGGAATGTATCCTTGATGCCGGAAACTGGGAAGGTGATACCTTGACGGAAGATTTGGATTTGAGCTATAGGGCACAATTGAAAAATTGGAAGTTTAAATATTTGGAAGATGTGGAAACTCCAGCAGAGCTTCCTGTAGTGATCAGTGCGGCACGTTCCCAACAATTTCGTTGGAACAAAGGTGGGGCTGAAAACTTTAGAAAAACAGTTTGGAGTGTCATCACCGCTAGGAACATTTCTTTTAAGACTAAATTCCATGGTGTAATGCATTTGTTGAACAGTTCTATGTTCCTATGTGTGTTCATCGTTGCTTTTTTGAGTATTCCTATGTTATACATCAAGAACATGTACGGGCACTTGGGATGGATCTTTGAAGTTACAAGTTTCTTTGTTGTTAGTACTATTATCTTATTTGTCTGCTATTGGTTCACCTATAAGAGCATACAGGGCAGTAGTTTTGATAATTTTGTGGATTACATCAAGATATTCTTTACTTTTTTCTCCGTGGCATTAGGTTTTTCCTTGCACAATTCTATGGCAGTATTGGAAGGACATATGGGTAAAAGAAGTGAGTTTGTGAGAACTCCAAAATTCAATATCAACAACCTGTCAGATAGCTGGAAGGGAAACAAATACTTGGCCAAAAAATTATCCCCAAATATGATCTTGGAAGCATTGCTGATGATCTATTTCTTATTTGGAATGTACAGTGCAATTCCTTTGAATGATTTTGGATTGTTCCCATTCCATTTTATGTTGTTCCTTGGATTCGGATTTGTATTCTTCAACTCACTTACAGCTAAAGCATAAGTATGTCCTCCTATTGGAAACTTCATAAATTTCCAATCCTTATGGTGCTTGTCAGCATTGGGTTTTATGGGAGTTTTGCTTATGATCTAAACAGATTTTATTTTATAAAACTAATAACCCTTTCCCTAGGGTTATTTTTTTTGTGTTTTAAAATCATACAATTTGAAAAGTGGAATTTTAAATTTCTACTGGTTGCGGGAATCCTGTTTCGCTTGGCCTTCTTTATGGCCTCCCCTAACCTCTCACAAGACTTTTATCGTTTTATTTGGGATGGGGAACTAGTCAGTCATGGACTCAACCCTTATCTCTATACACCTGATGAACTGATAGCACAAGGAAATCTTGTCATTGCCAATGCCCAGGAATTGCATTTGGGCATGGGAGAGCTTAGTGCCAAACATTTTTCCAATTATCCACCCCTCAACCAATTGTTATTTGCCATTGCAGCTGCATTGGGAGGCAAGTCCATTCTTGGGGGCATTATGGTGATGCGCGCAATTATCATTTGTGCCGATCTGGGTATTCTATTCTTTGGAAGAAAGTTATTGAAGCACCTAAACCGATCTTCCCATTTAATATTTTGGTATTTCTTAAATCCCTTGGTCATTATAGAACTTACCGGGAACCTTCATTTTGAAGGCGTAATGATATTTTTGTTTTTGACTTCCATTTATTTGATTGCCAAGAACAAATGGCGTTGGGGAGCAGTACTTTATTCGCTTTCTATCTTGACAAAGCTAGTGCCCCTATTGTTCCTGCCCCTATTTTTAAAACATTTCGGGTTCAAAAAAAGTCTTGTATTCTACTCCCTTATTGGCGCTACTACCATTGTGTTTACCCTTCCGTTTTTCACTATGGATTTCATCACCCATTACTCGGCCACCCTAGGTCTATGGTTTTCAAATTTTGAATTTAATGCAAGTAGTTATAATATCATTAAGTCCATTGGCCTGCAACTGGATGTCCCCGCCTATAAAATGATAAAGACTTTTGGGAAAATTTTGCCATTTATAATTGTGATATCGGTTCTTGTTTTTACTTTTTTCCGGGATAATAAAAAAATTTCCACCCTGATCACTTCGATGTTATGGATTCTAAGTGCTTATTATTTTTTGGCCACCACGGTCCACCCGTGGTACATTATCTTCTTGGTCATTTTGGCCATTTTTACAGAATTTAGGTTTCCTTTGGTTTGGTCCCTTACCGTCATCTTAAGCTATTGGGCCTATTCCAATGCCCAATTTCAAGAGAACCTATTGATTCTCAGCATTGAATATATCCTAGTTTATGGTTTCTTGGCTTATGAATTGATTAATCTAAATAACAAAAACCTGTTATTTTGTAAAAAATAATCATGTATTGCTCCCAATTCATTTTAAATGGTACATTTGTTTTGTAATGAATGTAAAAACACATATCCTATTACATAATCGGGTCTCTTTTCCCGCTTATTCATTTACGCCTACACGTCGCCGCCCGTAAGGGTGCACTTCTATTATGGAAATAGGTGAGTCCATTTCCAACTCTCATAAAAAATCATTATTTTATTTAATCCTAAAGCAACATTCAATGAAGATTGTTATTGCTAATGAATCATATTTTAAGTATTCCCAGATTATCTGCGATACGATAGAGGAGTCTGCCAAGGTACGGGGTACCGGTATTGCAAAACGAACCACGGAGTATATTGAGAAAAGGCTAAAAAATGGCAATGCCATTTTAGCTTTGGACGGAGACAAATTTGCCGGATTCTGTTACATCGAAGTATGGGGGCATGAAAAATTTGTGGCCAATTCAGGACTGATCGTCCACCCAGATTATAGGGGGCAAGGGCTCGCCAAACAAATCAAAAAGGCTGTTTTTGAACTTTCCAGAAAAAAGTTTCCGGACGCCAAAATTTTTGGCATCACCACAGGATTGGCAGTAATGAAAATGAATTACGAGCTTGGCTATAAACCCGTGACCTTTTCAGAACTCACCACAGACCCAGAATTTTGGAAAGGTTGCCAGACCTGCAAAAATTTTGATATCCTAACACGGACCGAAACTAAAATGTGCTTGTGCACCGGTATGTTATTTGATCCACATGCCAAGAAAAAAGCAGAGGAAAACAAACTAAATACAAAAGCATTTACAAGATTAAGAAGCATCAAGGAGCAATTGTTCCTTAAAAAGAAAGAAAAATGAAAAAATTAGTATTAGCCTATAGCGGTGGATTGGATACATCTTATTGTGCAAAATATCTATCCAAGGATCAAGGTTTTGAAGTGCACGCAGTGAGCGTGAATACAGGAGGTTTCTCCCAAGAAGAAATTGCCAACATCCAAGAAAAAGCATTACAATTGGGTGCATCTACCTATACCTCCCTTGATGCCGTTCAGATATTTTATGATAAGGTGGTCAAATATTTAATCTTTGGCAATGTCCTTAAAAACAACACCTATCCCTTATCTGTAAGTGCTGAACGTATCGTACAGGCCATAGAAATTGTGAACCATGCAAAAAAAATAGGCGCATCTTACATTGCCCATGGCAGTACAGGGGCTGGGAACGACCAAGTCAGGTTCGATATGATATTCCAGATCATTGCCCCAGAAATTGAGATCATCACCCCCATCAGGGACAACAAGCTATCTAGGGATGCTGAAATAGCCTATCTGAAAGAAAATGGGGTGGACTACCCTTGGGAAAAAGCTAAATATTCCATCAACAGAGGACTTTGGGGTACTTCCGTTGGCGGAGAAGAGACTTTAACATCACATTCTGCATTACCCGATACCGCCTATCCAAGCCAGTTACAGGAAACGAACCCCTCAGAAGTTAAACTCACCTTTAAAAAGGGAGAACTGATAGCTATAAACGACAAGGAAAATACTCCAGTAAATAATATTATTGCGCTGGATGCCCTGGCCTCCAAATATGCTATTGGAAGGGATATCCACGTAGGGGATACCATCATTGGCATAAAAGGAAGAGTTGGTTTTGAAGCACCTGCTTCTCTAATCATTATAAAAGCCCACCATTTGTTGGAAAAGCATACGTTGAGCAAATGGCAGCAATTCCAAAAAGAACAACAAGGGAATTTTTATGGGATGCTCCTGCACGAAGGAAATTATTTGGATGAGGTAATGAGAAATATTGAGGTCTTTCTAACGGATACCCAGAAGAATGTTTCGGGCGATGTGTTTGTAAGCCTCCACCCATATCGTTTCCAACTCAATGGTATTGCATCAAAGCACGACCTTATGAATGCCTCTTTCGGGAGCTATGGGGAAATGAACAAGGGTTGGACAGCGGATGATGCAAAAGGCTTCATCAAGATACTATCCAATGCAGGAAAAATATATAATCACGTCAACAACAGTAATGATTAAAGCAGGAATAATAGGCGGGTCCGGATATACGGGAGGAGAACTAATAAGGATCCTTCTAAACCACCCCATGGTAAGTATCGATTTTATATACAGCACAACTAGGGCCGGAAAAATGGCGTCAACCGCACATCCTGATCTACTTGGGATTACTGAAATAAAGTTTACAGGAGAGGTGAATTTAAATGTGGATGTGGTCTTTCTCTGTTTGGGCCATGGCAATTCTACTTCTTTCTTAAACGAGCACCAATTTTCAGCCAAAACGAAAATTATAGACTTGAGTAATGATTTTAGATTAACGGCCGATTCACAGTTCAATGGGAAGGATTTTATCTATGGCCTTCCAGAACTAAACAAGGAAGCCATTAAAAAGGCAAATTATATTGCCAATCCGGGATGTTTTGCAACCGCCATACAATTGGCACTATTGCCATTGGCAAAAGCTGGAGCACTTGATAACCCGGTGCACATCAATGCCGTCACGGGCAGTACGGGTGCAGGCGTGGGCCTTTCAGCCACTTCTCATTTTAGTTGGAGGACCAACAATATATCTTGGTACAAACCCTTTACACACCAGCATCTGGGAGAAATAAATGAAAGTTTACATTCGCTACAAGCCAATGCGGGTGACCTTTTCTTTTTACCCAGTCGTGGAAATTTCACTCGCGGAATTTTCGCTACGGCTTATACTAACTATGCCGGAAGCTTGGAAGATGCAAAGAAACTTTACAAGAAGTTTTATGCCGATGCCAAATTTACACAGGTCTCTGGTGAGGAAATTTGCCTAAAACAGGTAGTGAACACCAATCATTGCCATATACATATGCATAAGCATAACGACGTATTACTTGTCACTTCTGCCATTGATAATTTAATAAAGGGTGCATCAGGCCAGGCCGTACAGAATATGAACCTGATATTTGGCTTTGAGGAAACACAAGGCCTACAGTTAAAGGCAGGGGTATTTTAAAATATTGAAAATAAGCAGTGTGAGTAACAACGAATAAATCAATCAGAAATGAAAATAGCCATTATTGGGGCTGGAAACTTGGGATTGTCAATAGCCAAAGGATTATTGAATACCAATGACGGAATCTCCACCATATACCTCACCAAAAGAGATCTAAGCCAGATAAAAGCACTAGAATCCCATGGTAATGTTACAGTGACCAAGGATAATAAGGAAGCTCTTAAAAATTCGGATATTTTAATTTTTGCCGTTCAACCTGTACATTTTGAAGGCCTCCTAGAGCAATTAAAAGACCATTTGACGGACAACCATATCATTATTTCGACGATTACGGGATTTAGTATAGAACGTATAGAAAAAGTCATAGGCAAGGACAACAATATAATTAGAAGCATGCCCAATACGGCAATTTCTGTAGGCCAGTCCATGACCTGTATCTGTGCCAATGAAAAGGGGCAGGAAAAAATTGAATTGGCCAAGACAATTTTCAACAAGATGGGCCATTCCATGGTCATCCCAGAAAATCAAATGCAGGCGGCCACAGTCATTTGCGCCAGTGGGATTGCCTTTTGGATGCGTCTCATTAGGGCAACCACACAAGGAGCCATACAACTTGGTTTTGACGCCAAAGAAGCCCAGGAACTGGCGATGCATACCTGCAATGGGGCCGCCCAATTATTGATTGCCTCGGGCAATCACCCTGAAGAAGAAATTGATAGGGTAACTACCCCAAGGGGCTGTACTATACAAGGATTGAACGAAATGGAACACCAAGGGTTGAGCTCTTCCTTAATTCAAGGCATCGTGGCCTCCTATGAAAAAATCAATCAAATTAAAAAAGAATAACAATGAACCTATTTGATGTCTATCCCCTATATAACGTAACCCCTGTTTCCGCTAAAGGCATTGTCGTAATCGATGATAAAGGTCAGAAATACCTCGATTTTTATGGGGGACATGCCGTCATATCCATTGGCCACTCCCATCCACATTATGTTAGGCGTATAAAGGAACAGTTGGACCAAATTGGATTCTATAGCAATGCCATCCAAAATCCGTTGCAATCTGAATTGGCCGAAAAACTGGGAAAACTGTCCCATTGTGAGGATTATAACCTCTTTTTGTGCAATTCAGGAGCTGAAGCCAACGAAAATGCCTTAAAATTAGCCTCCTTCCAAACTGGAAAATCGAGGGTATTGTCATTTCACAACAGTTTCCATGGGAGAACCTCAGCAGCGGTTGCAGCTACGGACGACTTAAAAATAAATGCCCCAATTAACCAACAACAAAAGGTTACATTCTTACCATTCGATGACATAAAAGCCTTTACCAAAGAGATTGAGAAAGGAGATGTATGTGCTGTTATTTTAGAGGCCATACAGGGGGTCGGAGGATTGGACCAACCCTCGACCGAATTTTATCAGGATATCGCTGCACTTTGCAAGGAAAACAAAGTACTGCTTATTGCGGATGAAGTACAGTCGGGTTATGGAAGAAGCGGTAAGTTTTTCGCATTCCAGCATCACGAAATCCAACCAGATATAATCACCATTGCAAAAGGTATGGGCAATGGTTTTCCCATTGGTGGGGTTTTGATACAAGAAAGCATTAAAGCTTCCTATGGACTATTGGGCACTACCTTTGGCGGCAATCATTTAGCATGTGCTGCAGCCTTAGCGGTATTGGAAGTTATTGAGCAGGAATTTCTCATTGAGAATGCCAACAAATTGTACGAATATTTCAAGTCCAAAGCGGCAAAAATTCCAGAGGTCAAAAGGGTAAAGGGCAGAGGATTGATGATTGGCTTGGAGTTCGATTTTGATGTTTCCGAACTGCGTAAAAAATTGATTTACAACCAACACTTATTTACCGGAGGAGCAAAAGATAAACAGGTTTTGAGAATTCTTCCAGCTTTGAACATTACTAAAAAACATATAGATCTATTTTTTGATGCCCTTCAAACGGAGCTAAAAGAATAGCATTCCCTGAACTGCCTTTTGAACAAAGGTCGTCGTGAAGTACAGTTACAGAACCATGAACAAAAAACGCATCTTATTAAAAATTGGCACCAATACCTTAACCAAGGAAACGGACCAGATTTCTAGGGGTAAAATTGAGGATATTGCCCGTCAGATAGCAACATTAAAAGAACAATACGAATTTATAATTGTTAGTTCCGGTGCCATCGCCGCCGCAAGGCAGTTCGTGAAATTGGAGTACAATGGGGCCGAAATCAATGTTAAACAAGCTTTGGCAGCCATTGGCCAACCCCACTTAATGCGTATTTTTCAGGAAAATTTCAGGGAATTGGGGCTGTTGACCTCACAATGCCTACTGTCCTATTCTGATTTTGAAAAGGAGGCTTCCAAGGTCAACATATGCAATACCATCAATGTCCTTGTAAGCAACAACTTCATTCCTATTATCAATGAGAATGATACCGTGGCCACTGACGAAATACAGTTTGGTGACAATGATAAGTTAGCCGCGCTCACAGCGGCCCTAATAAAAGCGGATCTATTGATTATAGCAACGAATACCAATGGCATTTACACCAAGGAGTCCCTAGATAACAATAGACCTGAAACCATAAAGACGGTTACTAACCTAGGAGAATTACAAAGGGAGGTAAGCGGCCTTAAATCCTCTCAAGGGACCGGAGGCATGCAATCGAAGATTGAGGCGGCCACCATTGCCAAAGAAGCCAATATTGAAACTTGGATCGTAAATGGCCTCAAAGAAAATTTTATAATCGATGCCTTGAACAATAAGAGCAATTTTACCAAAATAAAATAAAAGACATGTTACATTACCTATCCCTTAAAGATATTGACTCATTGCCCAATTGGGTGGAAGAGGCGAGGTCCCTAAAAAAAGATCCAAAACAGCATAAAGGCTTGGGAAAAGACAAGACCTTAGGCTTGCTATTTTTTAACAATAGCCTAAGGACCCGTTTGAGCACTCAAAAAGCAGCCATGAACTTGGGAATGGAAGTCATTGTCATGAATTTTGGTAGTGAAGGATGGGCTTTGGAATATGGGGATGGGGCTATAATGGACCAAGGATCCTCCGAACATGTCAAAGAAGCCGCCCAGGTGATTTCCCAGTATTGTGATATCATAGGCATCAGGGCCTTTGCTACCCTTACCAATAAGGAGGAAGATGAATCCGAATTGGTATTGGAATCATTTAAAAAATATGCCACAGTGCCCATTCTAAATATGGAAAGTTCCGTTGGCCATCCGCTACAGGCTTTGGCCGATGCCATTACCTTGGCCGAAAACAATACCAAACCCAAACCTAAAATTGTGCTTTCCTGGGCACCACATCCCAAGGCCCTGCCCCATGCAGTGGCCAATTCCTTTGTGGAAATGATGCAGCGCCAAGAAGCAGATTTTGTGATTACCCACCCAAAAGGATATGAGTTGAATGAAATAATAACAAAAGGGTGCACTATTGAATATGATCAGGAAAAAGCCTTGGAAAATGCGGATTTTGTGTACGTCAAAAACTGGAGTAGTTATACCAATTATGGTCAGGTCGTCAACAAGGATTCCAATTGGACCATAAATTTAAATAAGTTGGGAAAAGCTAAATTTATGCATTGTCTGCCCGTTCGTAGGAACGTGGTCGTTGCAGATGAGGTTTTGGACAGTGGGCAATCATTGGTCATTGAACAGGCCAATAACAGAACTTATGCAGCCCAAATAGCACTTAAAAAAATATTGGAAAGCCTATCTTAATACGAATAAATGAAACAAAAATTATCCATAATCAAAATAGGGGGAAACGTTATAGAAGATGAGATTCAGCTATCCAAGTTTCTCAGCTCTTTTTCAAAAATGGAGGGTCTCAAAATCTTGGTTCATGGCGGCGGTAAACTGGCCACACAATTGGCAGAAAAACTTGGAATTCCATCTCAAGTAATTGGGGGTAGGAGAATTACTGATGAGGAAGGATTAAAGATCATCAC
Source organism: Flavobacteriaceae bacterium KMM 6897 (assembly GCA_035798135.1). Lineage (GTDB taxonomy): Bacteria > Bacteroidota > Bacteroidia > Flavobacteriales > Flavobacteriaceae > Sediminicola. The sequence continues at coordinate 143,337 of JAPFBR010000001.1, forward strand.
CATGGTCTATGGCGGTCTTGCCAACAAAAATATTGTAGCCCAGTTACAGGCCAACAAATGCAATGCCATAGGACTAAGTGGCGCTGACGGTGACACCATACAAGCCCATAAACGACCGGTTAAGACCTTAGATTACGGCTTTGCGGGTGATGTAGATGGTGTTAATGCCAACACCATAAATGCGCTCCTAACGTCCGGGCTAGTCCCTGTATTCTGTGCCATTACCCATGATGGAAAAGGGCAATTGTTAAATACGAATGCAGACACTATCGCTTCAGAAATAGCTATTGGCATGAGCGACCTTTATGAAACCACCATGTATTACTGCTTTGAAAAAAAAGGTGTCCTACTAGATATTTCAAATGAAAATTCTGTTGTTAAGCATATAGATACCAAGTCCTACCAAGAGCTACTAGATCAAAATATTATTGCGGATGGCATGCTTCCCAAATTGGAAAATTGCTTTCATGCGCTAAACAAAAAAGTCCACAAGGTGTGCATTGGGGATATTTCCATGTTACAGCCTAAAGAGACCACATATACCACCATTACATTATGACCATGGAACAGAAACAACTTTCAACAAGGGCAATTGCATTATTACAGCAGTTGATCTCTATACAATCTTTTTCTTCCGAAGAGGACAAAACTGCCGATGCAATTGTAGCATGGTTCGAATCCTTTAATATCTCCTTTAAAAGGGAGAAGAACAATGTGTACGCTTTCAATAAATATTATGACGATAGCAAACCTACCTTGTTGCTAAATTCCCACCACGATACTGTTAAACCTAATTCGGCATATACCAAGGATCCCTTTCATGCACATATTGAGGATGGAAAATTATATGGCCTTGGAAGCAATGATGCAGGTGGATGTTTGGTATCCCTGATAGCGACTTTCACCCACTTCTACGAGAAGAAAGACCTTAACCACAATATCATCATTGTCGCTTCTGCGGAAGAAGAAAGCTCTGGACCAAATGGCCTGAACAGCATGCTCCGTATTCTACCACATATTGATGTTGCCATTGTTGGGGAACCAACTTTGATGAACCTTGCCATTGCTGAAAAAGGATTGGTGGTTTTTGATGCTGAAGTAAAAGGGACCCCCTCTCATGCGGCACATCCGAACAACGATAATTCCATATACAATACCATTGAAGTTCTACAGTGGTTTCAAAACTATTCCTTTGAAAAGGTCTCCGAAGCCCTAGGGGAGGTAAAAATGACGGTTACCCAAATTAATGCGGGCAACCAACACAATGTGGTGCCGGCAAAGGTAGACTTGGTCGTGGATGTTCGGGTGAACGACCGCTATAGCAATAAGGAGATCGCCGATATATTGACTAAGGTAGCCCCTTGTGAAATGAAGGCCCGCTCCCTAAGGTTAAATTCCTCTTCCATTGACAAAAATCATCCCTTAGTGCAATCGGGAATCAATTTGGGAAGAAGTACCTACGGCTCTCCAACCCTATCCGATCAGGCGGCTTTGAGCTGTCAATCCTTAAAATTGGGACCAGGTGACAGTACCAGATCCCATTCTGCGGATGAATTTATCTATGTGAACGAGATTGAAGAAGGCATAGATTTGTATATTAAGATTTTAGAAGGATTCCTGCACTAATGATGCAGTAAAAACAATAATAGCTGGTTGAAGACCAATCAAAAGCTAGAAATTATAAGCATATGAAACTCTGGGATAAAGGATTTAGCACAGATAAAAAAATTGATCATTTTACGGTAGGAAATGATAGGGAACTAGATTTGGTATTGGCAAAATACGATGTCATCGCCTCCAAAGCGCATGCCAAAATGCTCGGCAAAATTGGATTGTTGACCCCTGAGGAGACCCAGGCATTATGCACCGAACTGGATCTAATCACCAAATCCATTGAAGAAGGAAAATTCACCATTGAAGACACCTTTGAGGATATGCATTCCAAAATAGAATACGTACTTACTGAAAAACTGGGGGATACAGGCAAAAAGATCCATACCGCACGATCTAGAAATGATCAGGTCTTGGTGGCCATGCACCTCTATTTAAAAAATGAGCTTTCCGAAATAAAGACAATGACCAGCGCATTGTTCGACCTTCTGTTAAAGTTGGCCGAACAGCACAAAGAAGTTTTGCTTCCTGGATATACCCATCTACAAATAGCTATGCCCTCTTCCTTCGGACTTTGGTTTTCCGCTTATGCGGAGAGTCTTGTGGACGATCTCTATTTTATTGATGCCGCTTATAAGGTAGCTGACCAAAATCCTTTGGGGAGCGCCGCTGGATATGGTAGCTCTTTTCCCATAGATCGTAGCTTTACCACTAAGGAAATGGGGTTTGGGACCATGAAGTACAACGTAGTCGCTGCTCAAATGGGCCGCGGAAAGGTGGAAAAAGCCACAGCTTTTGGGATGAGCAGTATTGCTTCTACACTGTCAAAAATGGCCATGGACATCTGTTTGTACATGAGCCAGAACTTTAATTTTATCTCCTTTCCCGATGAACTTACCACAGGTTCAAGCATCATGCCCCATAAAAAGAACCCAGACGTTTTTGAATTGGTCAGGGGAAAATGCAACAAGCTTCAGGCCGTGCCCAATCAACTTATTTTGATCACCAACAATTTGCCCAGTGGGTACCATAGGGATCTTCAATTGGTAAAAGAGGTCATCGTCCCGGCCATACAAGATTTAAAAGCGTGTTTGGAAATACTGACTTTCAGTTTAAAGGAAATAAAGGTAAACAAGGGCATCTTGGAAGACCCAAAATACGATTACCTATTTAGTGTGGATACCTTGAATGAATTGGTCTTGGCCGGAATGCCCTTTAGGGACGCTTATAAGAAGATGGGAATGGAAATCAATGACGGAAATTTTACTCCAAAAAGGGATATTGAACATACCCACGAAGGTAGTTTGGGAAATCTCTGCTTAAAAGAGATCCGTAATAAAATGAAGTAGAACTCATGGGGTATCATTAAAAAAGGGGCCTAACATATGTTATGGCCCCTTTGTAATTTCCTGAGATTTATAATCTATTTAATCGCACCCAAATTGATCACTTCCTGATCGGTAAGATATCTCCAATGTCCTCGGGGCAAATCTTTTTTGGTGAGTCCAGCATAGACCACACGGTCCAATTTTTCAACCTCATAACCCAGATGTTCAAATATTCTTTGGACAGCCTTGTTACGGGTACTGTGTATCTCTATCCCTACTTCACGCTTGGGAGAATTCTCTATATAACTTATTTCAGCCACCCTGATCACACTCTCTTCAATGGTGACACCTGCTTCAATAGCCTTTAAGTCCTCGAACTTCAAGTTTTTGTCCAGTACAACGTGGTATATCTTTCTCAACCCATTCTGAGGACGGGCCAAACGTTTGGCCATTTCACCATCATTGGTAAAAAGAATCAATCCAGTATCGTCTTTATCAAGGCGACCGATGGGGGATATTTTGGATTTTGAGGCATTCAAAACCAACTGCATTGCAGACCGTCTCCCTCTTGAATCCGTTGCTATGGTCACAAAGTCCTTGGGCTTGTTTAAAAGAACATATTCCTTTTTCTCTGGGCTCAACAACCTGCCATCAAACTTGACTACATCGGTAAGTTTTACCTTATAGCCCATTTCCGTAATCGGTTTCCCATTTACACTAACATTCCCTGAGGCAATATAAATATCGGCATCCCTTCTGGAACACACTCCTGAGTTGGCCACGTATTTGTTCAAACGAAGTACATTGGGATCAGAAGGTTTCTTATCCCCTTCGGATTTTCTTTTTATAGGTGCATTTCCCCTAGAAAAGCTCTTTTTCTTAAAACCTTCTCCTCTTCCTGAAGCTTTCCCATCTCTATTGTCATCTGACCTTCCCATACGTATTATCTACAAAAATATTTGCACAAAGGTACAAAGGAATTTCAGGATTTCAGCAATTACCTTTTATATAGTTGTTTAAGGGGAACAAAGTCAATTAATCCTTGAAATCTACGGTAGATTGACGCTCTCTATTCACATAAAGTTTCGTGACATCGGGCCTTGAATAATGCCCTGATGGATCAAAATTTTGGCGTTCTTCATATACCCTATTAAAATCTAAAGTTTGGTAGATCAATCCCTCCTTATCTACCACAGGTTCCAAAATCCATTCTCCATCTGGACCAGCAATACACGAACCCCCATTTCCTAAAACATCAGGCGACTTTTCCAATATTTCATTTAAATAGGGGGTATCTTTTGGGAAATCATCCTTTTTCATCAATGAACCAACGGAAATCACAAAACTCCTAGATTCCCTCGCTATAAACCTAGTAATATCTCTAGTATTCAATTCATTGCCTGGCCAAACTGCTATATGTAAATTTTCCCCTTGACCGTAAAGTGCAGCCCTTGGTAATGGCATCCAATTTTCCCAACAATTAAGTCCACCAACCGTGAATTGTTTTAAGGAGTGTACTTGAAGACCATTCCCATCACCCTGTGCCCATGTCAACCTTTCGTCATAGGTAGGTTGCAATTTTCTATGGACAGACTTGATCTCTCCCAATGCATTAATATAGACTAATGAACAATAAATACTATGGCCTCCCCTATCCTTGGCACGCTCTATAATCCCCAGATAAATGGCTAACTTATATTCTCTTGCCAAATGGCAAATAGAATCCAATTCTCCTGCTTCTATCTGTATGGCATTCCGCACGTAATGAGCGTGTAATTCCTTGTTTACCTTTAAATCCCATGCAGCTCCATTGGTCAGGGCCAACCAAAATGGATACCCAGGCAAAAGTGCCTCTCCAAAAACCACTAGTTCTGCTTTATTGGAGGATGCCTCTAGGAGCGTATCCTCAATTTTCTTAAGGGTCGCCTTCTTGTTCAACCAGACAGGACTTATTTGAGCTAGGGCGACTTTTAGTAAGTTTTCCATTATAATATTCTGTTTAAAACCAGATCAATATCGATCAATAAAATACTAAAAACACCTACTATGATGATCAATTTTAGAATATTATGGAGCCAGACATAGTGCATCTTATTGCTTGATTTCCATAACAACAACAAAAACAACAGAAGAAGTACAATAGCCCCTATAAAATAGATGTACATATATCCTACATCAAATGAGGTAATCAGTAAAATAGAGGGCACTAAGGTAAGCGCTATCAATACACTGATCCCAGTCTTGGAAAACAGCTCCCCGTATAAAATAGGAATGGTTTTATAGTTTTGGGCCAAATCTCCGGCCATATTCTCCATATCCTTGATCATCTCCCTGGCCAGTATCAATAAAAAGAGAAAAATGGCATGCACGAAGATATGTGCTTCGAAATTTTTGTAATGCACAAAAACGATAAAGAAAGGGGTAATTGCAAGAACGGCAGATACCATATTTCCCGCAAAAGGCACTTTCTTCAATTTATGGGAGTATAACCAAATGCCAAAAATGTATGCCGAAAAAAAGACAACTGCCTTAAATGAAACATAACTGGCTAAAAAAACAGCTAGAAAATTGAGGACAAAATAAGTCGTTAACTTGGTACGCTGACTTACCAAACGATCCAGCATCGTTTTTCTGGGTTTGTTGATCAAATCTTTTTCTGCATCATAAAAATTGTTGATGATATACCCGCCTGCAATAACCAAGGCAGAAGCTGTGACCAAAACAAACAGATTGATGTCGAACACCACTCTCCTAAGGGGAAGATCAGGTGCTAAAATATATATTGAGGCTAAATATTGGGCCAATACAATCATTAGTATATTGTATCCCCTAACTACGGAAACAAGACTCAAGATCTTTAATAAAAGGAGCTTGTTCTTTCTACTAAGCATGTTTCAAAACCTTAGAAGTTATAGACCACTTCCAAATTATAGCCTTGTAATGCTTTTTTCGCTTTAGTGATGTCTTGGGTAAATCCTAGTATATAACCTCCCCCACCTGAGCCACAAAGTTTCAGGTAGTAGTCATTGGTTTCTATACCATTTTTCCAAAGTTTGTGGAATTCTGCAGGAATCATGGGCTTAAAATTATCCAATACCACATTGGAAAGTTGCTTTATATTCCCAAAAAGAGATTTCATATTCCCACTGATAAAATCTTCAACGCAAGCGTCAGTGTGTTTAATGAACTGGTCTTTCAACATATTCCTAAAACCATCCTGCTTCATTTGCTCCATGAATATTTGTACCATGGGAGCAGTTTCTCCGATGATACCACTATCCAATAAGAACACGGCTCCCGTTCCTTCTAAATTTTGGGAAGGGATACTGGTAGATTCTATATTATCTTTTGAATTTATTAGGATAGGTAGACTCAAATAACTGTTTAACGGATCCAATCCAGAAGATTTACCATGAAAGAAGGACTCCATGGAACCAAAAATGGACTTTAGGGTAAGTAATTTTTCTCTGGTAAGATTTTCCAAAACCGTAATCTTCTCCATGGCGTACTTGTCATAAATGGCAGCCACTAGTGCCCCACTACTACCTACGCCATATCCTTGCGGTATGGAACTGTCAAAATACATCCCACTGGAAATATCTTTTTTTAAGGATACAAAGTCAAATGTCACCAATTCTGGATTTTCAAGTTGCATTTGCTCCAAATAAACAGTGAATGTCCTTAGGCTTTCATTGGATTTCTTTGCAACATCCGTCAGGTTCTTACCGGTTTTAAGGGCTCCTTTGAAGAAATTATAAGGAATAGAAAGACCTTTTGAGTCCTTAATAATCCCATATTCCCCAAATAGTAAAATTTTAGAGTAAAATAATGGTCCTTTCATAGCCTTTTTAAAAATTGGATCCTAAAACGATATACAAATAACGCCTTAATTCGCCAATAATGATATTAATTTACATCTTTTTGGCACCGTATCCAATTGCATCGCAAATATACTGTCCGTTTTCACAATATCCAACCAACTCATTCTTAATAAATTGATAAACTATTTCCTTCTCTACCTCGGGGTACAGGACATGTACATTGGCCCCAGCATCCAGGGTAAAACAAACGTGGGTATTTGAATGCTCACGGAAGGCCCAAATTTTATTGATGATCTCCAAGGTATTGGGCTTCATCAGTATAAAATAGGGCAAACTGGTCATCATCATGGCATGAAGGGTCAGCGCCTCACTTTCCACAATTGCTATAAATGCATCCAAATCCCCATTGGCGAAAACCGACTGTAATTTGGTGAGATTGGCATGTGCCTGTAAAAATCTTTGCTCAGCAAAGGGATGGCCATGCATCAGATCATGTCCAACCGTACTGCTCACTTGTTTTTGTCCTTTGTCCACCAGTAAGATGGTATCCTGATAATTCTTAAAAATATCATGGACGGGATGGGGATACTTAATGGCATATTCATTGGAACTACCCTCGGTTTCACCATGCCGTCCCCATTCCATAAGATCTCCTTCTATACTTCTACAAGCACTTCCGGAACCCAGACGGGCCAAAAAGGATGCTTTTCTTCTGAAAAATTCCTCACTTATTTCTGGATTCAATTCCTTTTCCAAACTCATTAAGCATAGGGAAAGCGCACTCATTCCGCTTGCGGAGGAAGCAATACCACTGCTATGTGGAAAAGAATTGGAAGTTTCAATGGTAAAATTATAGGATTTTAAAAAAGGCAAATACTTTTCTACCCTCTCGAAAAAGGTTGCTATTTTAGGCCTGAACGATTCCTTTGTCTTGCCTTCGAACAGTAACTCAAAGGAGAATTCATTTCCTTTTTCTTCCAGCTTTTTATATGTTACAGTAGTGGTTGTGGCACAGGCATCCAAAGTAAAACTTATGGAAGGATTGGCAGGAATCTGGTTCTCCTTCTTTCCCCAATATTTTACAAGGGCTATGTTACTGGGTGATTTCCAAGTACTCTTACCATATCCTACTTTATTTGGATATGCCAAAGGGACAAAGTCTGTTCCGGTCATTTGGTGAATAATTTCTGCAAAGATAGTTTTTAAGGGCTTTTACGATGGTCCCGAAGTAAATAAATTACTACTTTAGGGTCTTACAGCCAAATTTTGAAAAAGAGAATATATTATATAGCTATCTCCGTTGCGGTTTGTTTGCTGATTGGTTTTCTATCCGGTTTTGCAACCCAATCTTCTATAAATGATTGGTATGTAACCCTGAACAAACCAAGCTTTAACCCTCCCAATTGGATCTTTGCCCCTGTATGGACCATACTTTACATAATGATGGGCATTGCGGCAGGATTGGTCTGGTCGCGGGGCTTCTATCATGTCTGGGTAAAAACGGCCCTCTACCATTTTGGCTTTCAACTATTGCTCAATGGGCTCTGGAGCATCGTTTTCTTTGGCTTTCAAAATCCCTTAATAGCCCTGTTCGTCATTTTAGCCTTACTGGTTTTGATCGTATTGACCATTAAATGGTTCAAAGTGGTCCATAGATCGGCTGCCTATTTGATGATCCCTTATTTTCTTTGGATATGTTTTGCAACGGTTTTGAATTATAAGATCTGGGAGTTAAATTAATTAGACCTAATATGAATAGCTTGAAATAAGTTTCTCTGCAACTCATTGAATTGATCCATTGGGTCCAGTTCAAACCCACCTCTATCTCCTCAATTGCCCACTATTGCTTTAGCTGCGATAAAAGCACCTGTCCAGGCATTTTGAAAATTAAAACCTCCCGTTATAGCATCAACATTCATGATTTCCCCTGCAAAATAGAGTCCGGGAGCGATTTTGCTTTCGTATGTCTTAAAATTTATTTCTTTTAAATCGATGCCCCCTGCAGTGACGAATTCCTCTTTAAAGGTGCTTTTGCCATCAACCATGAACTCGGAACCCGTTAGTTGTCCGGTCAATTCTTGTAGGTCATTCTTGGAAACGTCTGCCCACTTGGTACTATCAGAAATTCCTGAGGCCTTTACCAGATTAATCCACAACCTTTTAGGAATATCAAAGGCATTGGTCCTCAAGATGGTTTTTTTTGCTTCAACCTCCTTAATATCCAATAATTGCTGGTATACTCCTCCTTCGTGATAGGCTGCCAACCAATTCACTCGAATTTTAAATTTGTACTTAAAATCGTTTAGTATTCTGGCACCCCATGCCGATAGCTTCAATATTGCCGGACCGCTCATACCCCAGTGGGTGATCAACAACGGCCCTTCTGACTGAAGATTGAACTGTTGTGCCACCTTACTTTTCAGGGCAATGTTCACCCTGGAATCTGTTGGAGTTAACGGCAAGACCTCAACCGATGCATGTGTACTTACACCTGGAATTCCTGCTATCCGGTCGTCTTTGATATTAAAGGTAAAGAGGGAGGGAACAGGAGGTACAATAGAATGCCCCAAAGCTTCGAGCATCTTCCAAATTTTTGGATTACTGCCCGTTGCCACCAATATTTTTTTGGCTTGAAATTCCCTTTTAATGGATTGGACCGCAAAGCCATTCTCAGATTTTGTGATTCCTGTGACAGAACTATTCATTAAAATGGTTACACCCAGTCGATCCACCTCACCCATAAAGCAATCGATTATGGTCTGGGATGAATTTGAAACTGGAAACATACGGCCATCTTCCTCAATTTTGAGGGGCACGCCTCTAGCTTCAAAAAATGCGATGGTATCTCCGCTACAAAAGGTATGGAAGGGGCCCAATAATTCTTTTTCCCCTCTGGGGTAATGACTTACCAATTCCCCGGGATCAAACTCGGCATGGGTAACGTTACATCGCCCTCCCCCAGATACCTTGACCTTGGTGAGCACTTCCTTGCCACGCTCTAAAAGAACAATTTTTAATTTTGGGTTTTCCTCCGCTATATGGATGGCCGCAAAAAAGCCCGCAGCACCACCCCCAATTATTAGCACATCATACATTAATGTATACGTTCGGGAAAGTTCGTGAAAATACCATCAACGCCTAAGTCCTGCATTTTCTCAATATCCTCAGGTTCATTTACGGTATAAGTATAGATTTTAAAGCCTTCTGCTTTGATTTCCTCAATGTTATCCTTTGTGAGCGTTTTATAATGCGGATTAATGGCTACCGCTCCCAACTCCTTGGCCACTGGAATGGCCTCCAACGGGTTTCCGTCTGTAAGCACGGCAATGGCGATATTCTTGTTTAACTTGCGCATATCCCTCAGTTCCTTCCAATTAAAGCTGGAAATCAAGAAATCTTCCAATTTCCAACCTTTTTCTTTAACATAATACTCAATTATAAAGTTCACGCGATCCGCTGTACCTGCACCTTTTAATTCAATGTTCAAGGGCACCTTATGGTCTATAAGTTTCAATACATCCTGCAGCATGGGGATTTGGTGGTTACCATCCAAGGTTACCCCTTTTAGGTCGAAAATATTGTAATCCTCTATTTTTCCCCCTGCGTTGGATAGCCTCTCCAAGGTTTCGTCATGAAAAACAACGATCTCCCCACTTTTGACCTTAAAAACATCAATTTCTATCATATTAACGCCAAGATCCAAAGCCTTTTGAACTGACGCCAAGGTATTTTCTGTTTCGTGGCCCATGGCCCCTCTATGTCCAATTACAATGGTTTCGTTCATTTTTTTACAATTTGATAATAAAAGTAAGCAGCCAAGGCCTAAAAAAAAGTGGAATCTTTTCATTTTAATCGGTTTAAATGAGCCATCAAAAATACAATTTGAAATCGAATTAGCACTATTTGAAATTTATAGATTTATATGCGGGCTATTCAACCCTTTAGCGTATTAAAATCCAATTATATTGTTAATTTATTAGATATATTGAAACCAATATTAATTATCTTTAAGTAACCATAACCAATTAAATCAATAAATTATGTTTTCAAAATCAAACGTATTGGCCACAATTATAGGCTTTGTGGTCATGTTTCTATTGGGCTATGCCATTTGGGGAATAGCTACAGCCGAATTCTTTGAGGCCCATGCAACAAACAATATTATGAAAGACCCACCCGATCTGTTGTTTATCGCTTTAGGGAATTTGATAGGAACCTTTGCCATAAGCACCATCTACGGCAAGTGGGCTGCAGGGGCTTACAGTGCAGCCAATGGCTTCACCTTTGGTATCTGGATCGGAATATTTGTAGGTTTGGGAATGGGCTTGCTATGGTATGGCACCTCCGAACTAATGGATTTGACAGGGCATTTGGCAGAAGCTACCATTGACATCGTCTTCTATGGTATAATAGGCGCAGTTATTGGATTTGTATATCAAAAAACGGCCGCTTAAAAGCATAAAAAAGAACTGGGTAATTCCTAGTTACGCCAGTTCTTTTTTACATTCTATTTGGATGCAATCTATATTCCGAGGGATACATGAATCCCCTAACCTTGTTAATGTTCCAATTTAAATATAAAAGATTGCAAAGGCTTTAAATCAACGCGCATCCTTGCATTTCCTTTCTGTACTTTAAGGATAGCTGTACCTTCGTCATAAAGCTGATCTGACAACAAATAATCTCCGTCTTTTAATTGCCATTTATTGATAAGATCGTGTGGTAAGCCAAGGTTAAAACCATACGTATCATGGGCATCAAAATTGGTGACAATGATCAATTTTTCCGTATCTGACCATCTGGCAAAGGAAAAAACACGATGATTGTACCATTCTGTATTTTCCCTATTGAAGGAATGTAGCTCTTGGTAGTTACCCATCAATGCACTGCTCTGAACCGTAAAATTCAAAAGTCTTTTGTAAAAATCCCTTAAATCCTTCTCTTCTGGTCTTAAGGTGGCACCATCAAATTTTTTATTGTTCACCCAACGTTGCAAATGCGGCACCCCGATATAGTCGAAAATAGAGGTACGACCAAGACTACCAAATCCAGGATTTTCCAACCCAGGTTCTCCCACCTCTTGTCCAAAATAAATCATGGTCGGGGAGGTACTGATTGTTGTGGATACTACCATTGCCGGTTTGCCATTTTCAGCACTGCCTGCGAATTCCGGACTTGGGAGACGGAGTTCATCATGGTTCTCCAAAAAGTGCAACATATGGTGTTCTATATCCAACATACTCTGTTGTACTGTATTGATCTGGTCTGTCCAACCGTGTCCTTGAATTATTGGCACCAAGGAATCATACAACCCTACCTTATCATATAAATAGTCCATTTTGCCCTTATGAATATAATCCCTGTACAAACTTGGTCGGTAAACCTCTGCCATTAAGAAAGCGTCCGGATTCTTCATTTTGATGGACGAGTTCATAAAGCTCCAGAACTCCACGGGAACTATTTCAGCCATATCATATCGAAAGCCATCTACCCCCATATCGATCCAATATAAGGCGATATCTCTAAATTTTTTCCAACTATTGGGAACATCCTTATCTTTCCAAAACTTGAAATGGGCCTTGTAATCTTTTGTATCATACCCTTCAGGTAGGGTATCGAACTCATACACTCCATCTGGAGTAATACCATAATTAATTTTCACGGTCTCGTACCAATCATTGAATCCAGGTTGGGAGGTACGTGCACCGTTCCCAGTCCATTTTGCAGGGAATTCATCAAATTTACCGTCGATCAATACTGATTTTTCTCCTCCCAAAGGCAAGTAGCCATGTTCCCAATGGGGAACTTTAAAAGGTTTTCCAGGATTATAATAGAAATTATTGTCCCGCTTATAGGTTACCGTAGTATCGTCCTCTGCGCCAAAATCGACAACCCCTTCCGGATTGTTCTTGCCTTCGTATCTTCTGGCTACATGGTTGGGAACAATATCTATGATCACTTTTAAACCGTTTTTATGGGTGCGTTCCACGAGTGCTTTAAATTCTTCCAACCTTTGGGCCGGATCTGTTGCCAAATCAGGATTCACATTGTAATAATCTTTTACCGCATAGGGAGAACCAGCCCTGCCCTTCACCACCTCCGGATCATCATTGGAAATGCCATAAGCAGTATAATCATTGATCACTGCATGGTGCGGAATTCCGGTATACCAGATATAGGTAACCCCGAGATCCTTAATCCCTTTCAGGGCCGCATCGGTAAAGTCGGCAAATTTACCCACCCCATTTTTCTCAAGGGTTCCCCAAGGCTTATTTGTGGTATTTGTATTCCCAAATAATCGGGTAAAAACCTGATAAACCACTTCTTTATGTTCTTCTGCCTTTTTCATTTCCAAATCTTCTTTTTTCTCTTGTCCACAACCCAATATTAAAAGACATGTGCTGATAGTACTAAAGATAATAAATGTAATTTTCTTCATAGGGTAATAGCTCAGATTTTGTAATTGCCAACAAATTCCATTTTTTATGTTGAAATCCCAACCCGCTGGATTTTATTATTCCAATTCAATGATCATACTTTTCTTGGGACCAATGGTGAGTTTATTGTCCAATTTTATTGCTGTGTCGGTCAATACTTCCTTTCCTTGTTGAAAACCCTTCAAGTTTTCGGCAAACCTGTCCAATGCAAGTTCTTTTGGGGTCTTATTATTGTTCAGGATCACCATCACTGCTTTCCCTTCCACAGATCTGAAATACACATATACTTCCTCCTCAGGGACATACTGTGTGGTCTTTCCTTTATGAATAACACTGGCGTTTTTTCGCCAATTAAAAAGCTTTTTTGAGAAATTGAAATAATTGTTTTGCAACTCATTCCTTCCCTTGGCCGTAAAAGCCGTGACCTTGTCTCCTTGCCAACCTCCTGGAAAATCCCTGCGGATATCCCCATCGCCTTTAGATTTATCTCCCTTCATTCCTATCTCGCTACCGTAATAAATTTGGGGAATGCCCCTCACGGTTGCAATTAGGGTCATTGCCAATTGGTAATCCTCAAAATTGGGATACAGCTCATTGATCCTTGGGGTGTCATGGTTTTCTGCAAATACCAGAATATTATTGATATTGGGATAAAGGAAGTCGTTCACAAAATTCTCGTAAAGTTGTATAATCCCGGTGTTCCATGTAGGTTTTTCAACCTTAAAAACTTCCATAATGGCATCGTGCAGGGTAAAATCCATTACCGTGGGCAAGTTGGAATTATATCCTTGAATAGCCCCTACTTGGCTATCCTTTTGCCAATAGGCCATCTGTGCCTGATCATGCATCCAAACTTCCCCAGCGATGTTGAAATTTGGATATTCATCGGTTATGGCCTTGGTCCACTTTGCAATCCCTTCCTTATCGTTAAAGGAATAGGTGTCTACCCTAAACCCATCCAAATCAGCATATTCTATCCACCAGATTGCATTTTGTGTGAGATATTTCAATACCAAGGGGTTCTTTTGATTAAGATCGGGCATGGACTTTACAAACCAACCATCCATACAGTATTTATAATCGTATTGGGACACATTGGGATCCATTTGAGTGGTCATTCTGTAATTCGTCTGCCCATACCCTGGAAACTGATGAATCCAATCATAGGTTGGCAGATCTTTCATCATCCAATGGGTTATGCCCCAATGATTGGTGACATAATCAAAGATCAATTTCATATCCCTTTTATGGAGCTCTGATGCCAAGCGCCTATAATCTTCATTGGTTCCAAATCTTGGATCAATCTTATAGACATCGCTCTGGGCATAGGTATGATATGAATATTTTGCGTCATTATCCTCACACATGGGCGTACTCCAAATAGCGGTAGCACCCAATTCCTCCAGATAATCCAAATGGTCAATTATGCCTTGTATATCCCCTCCATGTCGTCCTCCATCTAAAGTCCTATTGACTTTCTCAATTACATCCGGATGGGAATCTATGGCCGGATTTCCATTGGCAAAGCGATCGGGCATCAACAAATAAACCAGATCCGAGGCATCATAGCTTTTCCTATCTGAAGAATTAGGTCTGCGCTCCTTAAGTTCATAGGGAATGGTCTGCACCAATCCATCACCATTCTTCAGTAGAATATTAAAGGTTCCCGCTGTTGCACCTTCAGTATTTAAGGTGATGAAAAGGTAGTTTGCATTCTCTGTTCGATCTTCACTGTCAATTTTCAACCCATTAATTTCAGGGGTATAGGAAGCAATGTCCTTTCCGTACAGCATTACCTGCACCTGGGGATTTTTCATGCCACTCCACCAAAATGTAGGCTCTACCCTATCTACCTGCGCCATAATGGAAACATAGGACAAGACAGTGCATGTCAATAAAAAAATATTTTTCATGCATCTCGCATTAATTAAAACGTCGGTTTATTCCATTAAGATTAGATAGAAATTGTTTCTCCGGCTTTTAGCACCACACGTTTTCCATTCACTCGAATGGACATTTCATCCGTACCTTCCAAATCAAAACTGGACTCTTCTTTAGTTACCCTTACCTTTAGGATTCTATTTCTGAAGTTGACCTTAAACGAATATGCTTCCCATTGTTTAGGGATTTTAGGAGTGAAGGATAACTTATCGTCCACCACGCGCATTCCTCCAAAGCCTTCTACAATACTCATCCAAGTACCTGCCATGGAAGTAATATGCAAGCCTTCTTCAACCTCCTTGTTATAGTCGTCCAAATCTAAACGGGAGGTACGTAAATAAAAAGTATATGCCTGTTCCATCCTATTCAACTTGGCTGCCTGTATACTATGCACACAAGGTGACAGGGAAGACTCATGAACGGTAAAGGGTTCATAGAAGTCAAAATGTTTTTCCAGTTCTTCATGAGTGAAATGATCTTCAAACAAATAGAAGCCCTGCAGGGTGTCCGCTTGTTTGATATATGGAGATCTCAAAATACGGTCCCAGCTCCATTTCTGATTGATAGGCCGTTGGGTCCTGTCCAAATTGGCCACAGTGATCAACTCCTTATCAAGGAATCCATCTTGCTGTAAATAAATGTCCAGTTCTTCAGAAAATGGGAAATACATATTATCGGCCACCGCCTTCCAAGAATCCATTTCAGTGTCCGTTAGTTTGGTCATCCCTATGATTCTTTCGTGATCATCGGAATACCCGTCCTTCACTTTTCCGATCTGCTCCAAAGTATAGTTGATACACCATTTTGCTAGATAATTAGTGTACCAGTTATTATTTACGTTGTTCTCATATTCGTTAGGTCCTGTCACCCCTAAAATGACGAATTTGTCTTTTTGCTTTGAAAATGTAGCGCGTTGTTGCCAAAAACGAGAAATCCCTATCAGCACTTCCAGACCCATTTCAGGGATATAAGAATAATCTCCAGTAAACCTGTAGTAATTATAGATAGCGAAGGCTATGGCGCCATTACGATGGATTTCCTCAAAAGTGATCTCCCATTCATTGTGACATTCTTCCCCATTCATGGTCACCATGGGATATAAAGCCGCTCCATTGGAGAAACCGAGCTTTTGGGCATTTTCAATGGCCTTTTCCAAATGGTTGTACCTGTATTTCAACAAACTTCTGGCAACGCTCTGATCTTTGGTGGCCATATAAAAAGGTATGCAATACGCTTCCGTATCCCAATAGGTGCTTCCCCCGTATTTTTCCCCCGTAAACCCTTTAGGTCCTATATTCAATCTTGAATCCTTGCCCAAATAGGTTTGGTTCAATTGAAAAATATTGAAGCGAATTCCTTGCTGGGCCTTAATATCCCCTTCAATGGTAATATCACTCATTTCCCAAATAGTTGCCCAGGCCTGCTTTTGGGTATCCATTAGAGCATCATAGCCCAATGCGGTAACCTTATCCAAAGCGGACTTGGCGGCATTTACAAGTTCTGACGCCTCATAATTACGGGATACCGTGTACCCACCAAACTTGTGCAAGGTGGCCGATTCTCCTTTTTTTATGGACACCTTATAAGTGAAACCAACTTTATGTCCCTCGATCTTTGCGTCGCTATTCAAAGCAACAGCATTCCCATTGTGGAACAATTTGGATTCCATGAAAGTACAGGTAGCAAAATTGGTCTTCATGGTATGTGCCTCAATAAATCCTTGCTGCCCTTGTGAAGAAACCTTTGTAGTGTTCCAGAACTTATCGTCCCAGTTGGTATCCTCATTGGTAATCCCGCTATCAACATAGGGATTAAAGGTTATTTTCATATCCCCGCTCAGGGCTTTAACGTCGTATTTAATTGCGCCTACTTCATCAATATCCAAACTCAAGAAACGGGTTGCCTTGACTTCAATTTCTTGATCATTTGGCAAGGTTGCGATAAATGAACGCTGGTACCAACCTTCTTTCATTTGAAGTTCCCTCTTATAATTGGATACCTTCTTACAGGTATTTAAATCCAACTCTTCCCCATTGATCATTACATCTATCCCTATCCAATTTGGGGCATTTATTACCTTGGCAAAATATTCAGGATACCCATTTTTCCACCAGCCTACGCGGGTTTTATCTGGATAATAAACACCCGCGATATAACTGCCTTGGAAGGTATGTCCCGAATACTGTTCCTCAAAATTGGCTCGTTGGCCCATGGCCCCGTTTCCAATACTGAACAAGCTTTCAGAAGATTTTACTTTCTCCTTGTCAAATCCTTCTTCTATGATCGACCAAACATTTGGTATTATATAATCCTGATTCATATTATATAGTGGTTAGTTGTTTAATAAAATCTATGCTTATTTCCGTAAAATCGTTAAAATTATATTGGGCTTCCGTAAGTATTGCTGCATCTCCAATTCCAATACTGGTCATCCCAGCTGAATTGGCCGCTTGTATTCCTGCAAGAGCGTCCTCAAAAACCACACAATCCTTGGCATCCACTCCAAGATCCCTGGCTGCTATAAGAAACACTTCGGGGTCTGGTTTTGCCTTGGATACATTAGTACCGTCTACCACAACTTTGAAGTAAGATAGCAACCCGACCTTTTCTAGAATTGGAATGGCATTTTTACTTGCCGATCCCAAAGCTAAAGGTATATTGTTGGCTTTTAAAAAATCCAATATTTTTGGGACATCCGGAAGGATCTCCGATGCGTCCATTTTTTTAATATACTTCAAGTAATCCTCGTTTTTTTCTGCCATCCAGTGGTTAAACTGTTCTTGTGAAGCTTGTATACCCCCAAGTTCCAATAAAATCTCCAGGCATCTTTTTCTACTGACCCCTTTGAAGGCTTCATTCTGTTCCTCTGTAAAATCGAAACCCAGTTCATTGGCCAATTTTCTCCACGCCAAATAATGGTATTTTGCGGTATCGACGATGACACCATCCAAATCAAATATGAATCCTTTGTTCACTATGTATAAATTTAAGTTACAGCACTGGGCTGTTTAATTGTTGAATGTAAATAAAACAACTTCCTCCTTAAAGGGCTTTCCAATTTCATGTCTATAGAAATAAAAAGCACCCCAAAAATCGGAAGTTCCAATTTTTAAAGGAGATTTGCCATCTGAATATGATAAAGTGAGAAGTAGAAATAAGGGTCGACAGCTTCGCAAATATAAAAATTTTTTCCACTTCTTTATGCGATCTATGGTCTTCCGGTAGAATTCGGCTTTTCACTTTCCGTTTAGATCAAGATATATCCGCTTAGCCTTCAGTTGGATCAAATAAAAAGTAGATCATACGGTTTAAAGAAAGTTAATTTACCGTAGACTCCCTTTCAATCAAGGTTGAATCAATAATTTCAGTTCGATAAACTTCCTCCTCTTCCTCATTTTCCACCTTATCGATCAGCATTTGTGCTGCAATCGCCCCCATGCTTTCTCCGTGTTGTGCTATCGCACTAAGACTTGGATTGGCATATTTGGATAGGAGTCCATCCGTAAAACCAATAAAGGAAATATCCTCCGGAATCCTCAACCCCTTTTTTTGTACTACCCGCATACTATAAATGGCAAATATTTCATTGACACAAAGGACTGCATCCATCGTAACGGAATCAAAAAAATGTTGAATTGCCTCTTCGTCTACACTCTCAAAGGGTAGGGTCAACACTAAATTCCCATTTATCGGTATTCCACCATCCTTAAGGGCTTGATAATACCCTTCGGTTCTTGCATTGCTGACACTCAAGTTTTCTGTATTGATCAATGCAATATTCCGTCGCCCACTATCAATTAATTTTTTCACGGCCAAATAGGCACTGTCCTTATCATTTATAATGACCTTATCACATTCTACCTCATCCGTTACCCTATCGAACATGACCAAGGGTATTCCTTGACTGGTTACTTCCTTGATATGGTTAAAATCATTTTTAGCTTGGGTTTCAGTAGACAATGACATAATAAAACCATCAATACTACCGTTGGCAAGCATTTCCATATTAATGACCTCCTTGTCAAAAGATTCATTTGAAAGGCAAACGATAACATTATAGCCTCTAGCATTGGCATACTTTTCAATACCACGGACCACTGTTGTAAAAAAATGGTGGACTATATTAGGGATAATGACCCCGATGTTCTTTGTTCTCTTATTCTTAAGACTAATGGCTATATTATTAGGCTTGTAATTATAGAGTTTTGCAAAGGCTTGAATCTTCTCCTTTGTATCGCGACTTATTTCCTCGCTATTCTTCAAGGCTTTGGAAACAGTGGATATGGAGACATCCAATTCTCTGGCTATGTGCTTTAGGGTTATTTTTCTTTTCAACACGGACTATTGGTTTAAGGGAACAACTTATGATTAGTGCGAAAATTAGACATTAATAAAGTCATAATTGTAAAAATACATTTTTTTAACAATAACATGTCCTATGTAAAAATTCCCAAATTTTAGGGAGTTAATTTTAATTAAATTTTGATTAAATAATAATTCCTATATTTGTTTTGCTTTACCAGTTAACCAACTTTTGATTAAAATAATTACCGATAACACAATTTAGAGTAACTAAGTTTACGAGTATACTATTTAACATAAGTTATTAACACGAAACCGTTTTCGTAAAATTCTATACTTCACTCTTAGCTATTTTAACAAATATTTTGCATAAGTTTAACCTGGAATTGAAATTAACTAAACTAAAATTACTTATTTATGAAGATTACGCTACTAAAAAGCTTTCTGCTTGTTGGGGCATTTTTATGCTTTGGACTTGCAAAAGCTCAGACGGTATCAGGTACTGTTTCTGATGCCAGCGGCCCTTTACCTGGGGCCAGTGTATTGGTTAAGGGAACTACCAACGGTACACAAACTGATTTTGACGGTAATTATACATTGAACAATGTAGAAACTGGAGCAACAATGGTTTTTAGCTACATCGGCTTTAAGCCTTTGGAAGTTGCCGTAAATGGAAGAGCCACTATATCCGTAACACTTGAGGAAGATGCCCAGGCATTGGATGAAGTTGTTATTATAGGATATGGTACAACTACTGTAAAAGATGCGACAGGATCTGTAACTTCGGTTACAGCTGCCGATTTTAACGGTGGTGCCATTGCTTCTCCTGAACAGTTGATACAAGGTAAAACTGCCGGTGTCAATATTCAACAGTCCAGTGGTGAACCAGGAGCCGGAATCCAGTTGAACATTCGTGGTTCCAACTCCGTAAGGGGTGACAACAGCCCATTGTTCGTTGTTGATGGTGTGCCATTGGCGGGAGGTAATACTTCTCCAGGTGGTGATACAGGAAGTGGAGGAAGTGCTGTTAAGAACCCTTTGAATTTCTTAAACCCATCGGATATCGAAAGCATCAGTATACTTAAGGATGCTTCAGCCACCGCAATTTACGGTTCTAGAGGTGCCAACGGTGTTGTGATCATTACCACAAAAAGTGGAAAAGGAAGTGCAGGAGGAAAATTTGATTTCTCTTCTACCTTAAGTATCGCTACACCTGCAAATAGTTATGATCTACTGGATAGAGACGAATATTTGGCTACAGTTACGCAATATGGAGGTAATGCATCCTCAGTAGATTTTGGCAATAATACAGATTGGCAAGAATTCTTGACAAGAACCGCTGCATCTCAAAATCAAAACTTTTCCTACTCCAATAACTACGGTAGTGGTAACATACGTGCTACTTTTGGATATGGCAAACAGTTCGGAGTTGTAGAAAAATCGAGCATGGAGCGTATTACAGGAAGATTGAATATCTCTCAGAGATTTTTAGACGATAAATTAACTTTAGGACTTCAGGGAAGTATCTCAAGAGTGAATGATGAGACGGCACCATTATCTGGTGGCGCTGGTTTTCGTGGAGATATCTTAGGTGCTGGTTACTCAGCCAATCCAACATGGAGTACTGATCCTAATTTTTCGGATGGTGGAACGCAAATTTTACCAGCAAACTACCTTGCATATACCCAAAACGAAACTTTTACCAACAGAATTTTGGTAAACGGTTCCATTGATTACAAATTTACACCTGAACTTACAGGTAAATTGAACATGGGTTATGACAAATCAGAAGGAGAGAATACTTCAGTAATTTCTGGGGACGTTCAAAACTTTACTGGTATTGAAGGACAAGGATTTGGAGTATACAATACTCTTAATAGAGAAAATCACTTATTGGAAGCTACCCTAAATTATGCAAAAGATTTTGGGGATTCCAAGTTTGATGCATTGGTTGGTTATTCCTTCCAAGATTTCAACGTAAGCGGTAGAAATTCTGCTGGTAGATCTTTCTCCACTACTGATTTGAATCAAATGGGAGCTGATCTAAGAGAAACTGTTAATGGTGCTGCTAACCTTATTGATGGTTCTTACCAACAATATTATTATGGTACAAATACCAACGGACTACTTGTCAACAGACTGCAGCCAACTGTTGTATCTGGTGAGAATGTTGGTCAAGGTTTTAGCAGATTGGTTTCTGCAATTACAGCCGACACTTTCAACAACACAGATGAATTACAGTCATTCTTTGCCCGTCTAAATTATACTATCTCCAATAAATATTTATTTACTGGTACTGTAAGAGCTGATGGTTCTTCTAGATTTGGTCCAGAAAATCAATATGGTTATTTCCCTTCAGGTGCTTTTGCATGGAAGATGAGTGAAGAAGACTTTGTTGGAGACGCAGTTTCCACCTTAAAACTTAGATTAAGTGCTGGTATCACCGGTAACCAAGATGGTTTAGGATATGGTAACTTTGTCGCAAGACAGCGTTTCGGAGGCCTAGGCATCCAAAATGACAATGTAGTAAACCAGAACGGTCTGTCCATCGTAGCAACTGACGTTCCCGATTTGAAATGGGAATCAACTTTAAACTTTAACGTAGGTCTTGATTTCGGATTTACCAATGACAGATTATCAGGTAGTTTAGATGTTTATCGCAGTGAAACAACCGATCTTATTTTAAGAACTCCTCCTGCAGCACCTGCAGTGGATCCGTTCCAGTTTGGTAATGTTGATGCAACAATCTTGAACCAGGGTATTGAATTTGCCATTGGATATGATTTTGTTCAATCTGCAAATACGACGTTTTCTGCTAACTTTAACATAGCATACAACCAAAACGAAGTTCAAGATTTCGCTAGTGCCATAAACACTGGTGAGATTAATGGACAAGGTCTTTCTGGAGCCTTTGCACAGCGATTCGAAGCTGGCAGATCCTTATTCTCTTATTACATGGCAATCTTTGAAGGATTTGACAGCAATGGCTTTCCAATCTATCAAGATGTTGATGGTAATGGAGCAGGAGATCCTATCGCAGATCAAACATTTGTAGGTGAGGATGCCTTACCGGATATTACTTCTGGATTATCTTTAAACTTTAGAAGTGGAAATTGGGATGCATCGACTTATTTTTCTGGTCAGTTCGGATTCTCAGTGTACAACAACACGGCTAACGGGTTCTTCACAGGAGGATCTATCGGTAACGCTAGAAACGTAACACAAAATGTTGTTGCAAGTGGTGAAAATGGTGGAGCCTCTGCAGACGTTTCAACAAGGTTTCTTGAAAAAGGTGATTTTGTAAGATTACAGAGTGCGTCCGTAGGATATAATGTTCCCTTAACAGGTGAAGGCTTATTTAAGACTTTACGTTTATCGGTAACAGGACAGAATTTATTGTTAATTACTGATTATAGCGGACTTGATCCTGAAGTTACAACAGCTACTGGTGATTTAGGTTCTGGTGTACCAACTAGAGGAATCGACTGGGCGGCGTATCCGAATCCAAGAACAATAACCTTTGGACTTAATGCATCCTTTTAATTAAAAAATTGAATATCATGAAAAGAAATCAATTCAAAATATATTTTCTAACTATAGCGTCTGTGATAGGCCTCACCGCCTGTACCAACCTAGAAATTGAAGAAACCGACTCTATTATAAGCGAAGGGTTCCAAGGGTTGGCAGATCCAACTTCAACGGTTGATGAACTGTACAATCGCGTTGGTGGACAATATGGAGACCAAGCAAATTTCTTTGCCCTCCAAGAAGTAACAACAGATGCAGCTCTAGTTCCAACAAGAGGAACTGACTGGGGTGATAACGGTTTATGGAGAGTACTTCATAACCATTCATGGAACGGAGAACATGCTTTTATCGGTACTGTTTGGAACCAGTTCAATGCAAACCAGTTAATTGCTTCACAAGTATTGGACTCAAGAAGTAATCCAACTGCAACAAACATAGGTGATGCTAGTTTTATGAGAGCCTACAGTATGTGGGTTATCTTGGACAATTACGGCCAGGTTCCTTTTAGGGACACATCTTTGCCGTCATCCTCTTTACCAGAAGTATTAACTGGACAAGATGCTTTGGACATTATTTTAGCAGACTTAGATCAGGCCATTGCTAACTTACCAACTAAATCAGCTGGTACTGGTGCAGAACTGAATAGGGCAAGCAAAGCTGCTGCTCGTCATTTGAAAGCCAAAGTTCTTTTAAATAAGCACGTTTACCTTGGCACCAGCGCTGATTCAGCGGATATGGCCCAAGTAATTTCTTTGGTTGATGCGATTGCAGCAGATGGATTTGCACTACAAGCTGGATTTTTTGACTTGTTTAGACAAGAAGCTGACAACGAAACGATCTGGTCCTTGACATCTTTAGCTACGGGTAATAGAATTTTCAACGGATTACACTACAACTCCACTGCAATTGGTGGTGGTGGCTGGAATGGTTTCAGTACGTTAGCCGAGTTTTATGACCTATACGAAGGAGATGCTAACAGCAACCGTGTTGATCTTAATGGAAATCCATTGGACGGCCAAGAAGAGAGAAGAGGTGGTGTACCACCAGCAGGTAAACCGTATACCGGTGCTGCAGGAACTACTGACAACGGTGGTTTGGAAGATGGCTCCAACGTTGGTTTTGGATACCTTGTTGGGCAACAGTACGCTTTAAATGGCACTCCATTGCAAGACAGAGCTGGTGCTCCATTAACGTTCAAAAGAGATTTTGAAGATGGTCAAGGTAATTCTAGTTTAATCAACAATGACGAAACAACAGGAATTCGTGTAATGAAATATAACCCGAGATACGGTGGTGGTTTCGTAGGTCACGAAATTATATTCCGTTATTCAGATGCTTATCTAATGAAAGCAGAAGCCATGTTGAGAAGCGGACAAGATCCTACTATTATGGTGAATGCCCTTCGTACATTAAGAGGAGCTAGCTCACTTGCATCTGTTGGAGAGCAACAACTTTTGGATGAAAGAGGACGTGAACTATATCAAGAAGTTTGGAGACGAAATGATATGATTCGTTTTGGCCAGTACACTAGAGATTGGTTATTCAAGGAATCCAGTGAAATTGGAAACACAGCACGTAACTTGTTCCCAATCCCTCCAACCCAGTTATTGGCTAACCCAAATCTGGTACAGAATCCTGGATATTAATCCATTATAACATACTAAGTTTTAAAAACCCTGACTAAATAGTCAGGGTTTTTTTTGTTTTATGACATCCAATACTAATTGATTTGTGCTTAAATACATCTCCCCAGTTCGCTTATAACAAATACAATTAAATAACCTATTTAACAGAATACAAAGGAAAAAATTATACTTTTCAGCTTCCATGCTAATAGCAGATTAAGTATATTGCCATCCTCATATTAAGAGTAATGAACAGGATTTTTGGGCATTTAATTTTACTTACGATACTACTATCTGGATGCCAAAAAAAAGAATCAAAAAGGTTTATAAAGTTAGATGCGTCTAAAACAGGCATAAACTTTATCAATAAACTAATCGAAACACCAGAATTAAACATTCTTAACTACTTATATTTTTATAATGGTTCAGGTATAGCCGCGGCCGATTTTAATAATGATGGCTTGGTTGACCTATATTTTGCTGCCAATCAAGGTGAAGACCACTTCTACTTAAATCTCGGTGGAATGAAATTTAAAAATATCACGTCCGCTTCACAAATTAAAAACAAAGGGAATTGGACCACTGGGGTAACCCATGTAGATATAAATAATGATGGTCTGCTCGATATATATATTTGCAAGGTTGGCGACTATAAAAATATTAAAGGCCATAATCTTCTATACGTAAATCAAGGTATAAATTCCCAAGGAATTCCAATCTTTAAGGAGGATGCCGCCAGCTATGGCCTTGATTTTATTGGATTCTCAACCCAAGCCGCATTTTTTGATTACGACCTCGATGGTGACCTTGACATGTTTCTTATGAACCATTCTGTTCATCCGAATAATACTTACGGAAAAGGGTCTCAAAGAGAGTTAATGGATCCAAAATCAGGCGATCGTTTCTTTAGAAACGATAATGGCAGTTATGTGGATGTTTCAGAGGAAGTTGGGATTTATCAGGGGAGGATAGGTTACGGGCTAGGGTTAGGGATCAGCGATTTAAATAATGACGGTTTTCCTGACGTATATGTAGGTAATGATTTTTTTGAAAATGATTACGTCTATATCAACCAGACCGATGGCACTTTTAAAGAACTTATATCCAAAAATGATTTAAGTTTCGGTCATACCACCCACTATTCCATGGGAAATGACATTGCAGATATTAACAATGACGGTTTTGCAGATATTATGTCTTTAGATATGCTGCCCGAAGACTTGGAAACTTATAAAACCTCTGGTCTGGAATATCCTTATCCCACCTACCAATCCTATTTAAAAAATGGTTATTCTCCTCAATTCATGCAGAATACTTTGCACCTAAATCTTGGCAATACTACTTTTAGTGAAATCGGTCACTTGTCAGGAATATCCGCCACAGAGTGGTCATGGGGAGTTTTACTGGCAGATTTTGACAATGATTCCTTTAAAGATGCCTATATATCCAATGGGATAAAAAGGGCCACCAACGATATGGATTTCATCAGTTTCATTGCGAACGAATCCATACAAAAAAGACTGGATAAAGGAATGTCAGTAGCCGACATGGAGTTTATACAAGAAATACCCCAAAAGAAAGTCTCCAATTATTTTCTTAAAAACAAAGGTGATCTAACATTTCAAGATGTTTCTTCCGACTGGTATACCAAAGAGCCTTCCTTTAGCAACGGTTGCATTTATGCCGATCTGGATAATGATGGTGACCTCGATATTGTAGTGAACAACATTGATGAAGAAGCGTTGGTACTGGAAAACCAAACCCATTCCAAAGATCAGAACAATTACTTGGAAATAGTTTTGGAAGGGCAACCGAAAAATAAATTTGCAATTGGGACAAAGCTAATGGCCTACACGCCCAATGGGACCATTTACCAAGAAAATTTTGTTACTCGCGGTTATCTTTCCGCCATTCCCAACAAGCAGCATATGGGACTTGGAAACATCAAGAGCATAGATTCCCTTAGAGTGATATGGCCCAATGGTAAAACCGAGGTGCACTTTAATGTATCTACAAACAAAACTATTACATTAAAGGAAGCGGAAGCTAAGAGTACTTATGACATTGATTCTTCAATGAAAGACAATTCTTATTTTACCAATGTCCAAAATATTATTCCATTTATTCACAAAGATCCTCCAACCTTAGAATTTAATAGAGATCCACTCATCCCTTATGCCAATACCAATGAAGGGCCCGAAATATCTATCTCGGATATCAATAAGGATAATTTGCAGGACATTTTTATTGGTGGCGCAAAGGCACAGGCCTCACAATTATTTATACAGGATAAGCAAGGTGCTTTTAGCAGTGTTCAGGAAGATTTGTTTCTTTTGGACGCCTTAAGTGAAGATATCTCACATGTTTTCTTTGATGCAAACGGTGATACCTATGACGATCTTCTTGTCGTCAGTGGTGGAAACGAGTTTCAAAATGGCCAACGATTACGTCCTAGACTTTACATCAACAAGAGGGGAACCTTTGTTAAAGACAGTCTACAATTTAAAGACGTCGAGGTGAATGCCTCTAAGGTGAAAGTTAAAGATATAGATAATGATGGTGATCTGGATGTCTTGATCTCTTCAGATCAAATACCCCTGAAATTTGGTGAATCCGCTCATCAATTTATATTTTTGAATGACGGCAAGGGCTCTTTTTATCCACCTAAATCGGATATTTTTAAAAGTTTCACAGAACAATCAAATGTGAAGGATTTTATTTGGGCCGATGTTGATAATGACGGATATGAAGACCTGATTAGCGTAGGTTATTGGGAACCTATTACCATATTGAAAAATGCAAATGGTAAATTTGCACCTTTAAATTCAACAGGCTTGGAAAAAACCCATGGATGGTGGAACGTTGTTATAGCCGAGGACTTTGACAACGATGGTGATATCGACCTTGTAGCAGGAAATTGGGGATCAAACAGTCGGATAAAAGCTTCAAAAGAAAAGCCACTGACCTTATATAGAGCGGATTTTGATGGCAACGGATCAATTGAACCCCTGGTCACCTATTTCGAAGGGAATACAGAAACACCGTTCGCATCTAAAGATGAATTAGTAAAACAAATGCCATTTCTAAACAAGGAATATTTGTCGTATAGAAAATTTGCAAAAGCAAGTTTAACAGACCTTTTTACCAAACAAAAATTGCTTAATACTGATAAAAAACAAATCTTTGAATTGAAGAGCATGTATTTTGAGAATGATGGCAAAGGACATTTTACACCTAAGGTCTTGCCCTTGATAACCCAGGCATCTACTACCCATGACATATTGATAGACGATCTAAACATGGATGGATATAAGGACATGTTGTTGGTAGGGAATACCTTTGAAATTAGCACCCAATTGGGTAGGTTGGATGCATCACATGGCCTAATTTTGATGAATGATAAAAAAGGAGGTTTTTATTGGGCCCGTAACCAAGATTTTGATATTTCGGGTCCCGCTAGAAATATACAAAAGATAACTATAAATAATAGGGAGCATTATATTGTTGGAATGAACAATGCAGCTCCTGTATTCTTGGTCAAAAATAGGAAGTAAACTATATGAAAAGAAGTGAAAATATAATACTGGCAATCCTAATCGGGACATTGGGGATTTCTTTAAGTTGCACCTCAAAAAAGGAAAATAAAGCAAAGGATGTCGAAAAAACCCCCACTCTATTTACACTTCTCCCTCCTGAAAAAACAGGGATTGATTTTATAAACCATATTGAAAACAAAAAGAATTTCAATATTTTCAAATACCGTAACTTTTATAATGGTGGCGGTGTAGCTATTGGGGATGTCAACAATGACGGTTTGGCGGATATTTATATGACCGCCAATATGGGGGCCAACAAACTATACCTCAATAAAGGAAATATGAAGTTTGAGGATATTTCTGCTTCTGCAGGGGTAGAAGGAAGCAAGCCTTGGTCTACTGGAGTAGTTATGGTAGATATAAATCAGGATGGACTTCTGGATATTTACGTTAGTAATGCAGGTAACATGGAAGGGAACAACCATGATAATGATCTGTACATCAATAATGGGGATCTTACCTTCACTGAAAAAGCTGCAGAATACAATCTGGCCAAAACAGGGTTTTCAACACACGCCTCATTTTTTGACTATGATAAGGATGGCGACCTTGATGCCTATATCCTAAATAACAGTAATATCCCTGTTAGCAGTTTGGGTTATGCAGAGCAGCGTGATGTGAGAGCCCAGGATTGGGAAGGGGTGCCAGATATATTTAAAGGCGTAGGAGATATGCTCTTGCGCAATGATAATGGCGTTTTTGTTGACGTAAGTGAAAAAGCGGGTATTTACGGCAGCCTAATCGGGTTTGGATTAGGAATTATGATTACCGATATAAACAAAGACCTTTATCCTGATATCTATGTGTCCAACGACTTTTATGAGCGGGATTATCTATATATCAATAATCAAGACGGTACTTTTACGGAAGATATAAAAGGATGGACTTCCCACCTATCCCTCTCTGCAATGGGAGTGGATATGGCTGACATTAATAATGACGGAAATGTAGAGATATTTATAACGGACATGTTGCCTGAAGCGGATGAGCGCGTAAAATCGGTCATGGAATTTGATGGGTATGACGTATTTAAGCTTAAACAAGAAAAGGATTTCTACCAACAGTACATTCAAAATACCCTACAACTCAATAATGGGAACGGTTCATTTTCAGAAATTGCTTATTTCAGTGGTGTGGATGCAACGGATTGGAGCTGGGCTGGTTTGCTTTTCGATATGGACAATGACGGTTTTAGGGATATCTTTATAACAAATGGAATCAACCACGACCTAACAGATCTGGATTTTGTTGACTTCTTTGCCAATGAGATCATTCAAAAAATGGCGCTTACGGGGAGAAAGGAGTCCATAGACTCCATTATCAGTAAAATGCCTATAAAACCACAACCTAATTACGCATACAAAAACAATAAAGATCTAACCTTCTCCAACGCCAATAAAGAATGGGGCTTTGAAATTCCAAGTATGTCCAATGGTGCAGCCTATGGTGACCTAGACAATGATGGTGACTTGGACCTGGTGGTGAACAATGTAAATATGCAAGCCTTTGTTTATGAAAATAAGGCCGATTCATTAACTGACAACCACTATATAAAACTAAAGTTCAAAGGATCGGACGGTAACAGATTTGGAGTAGGCACCTCGGTGACCTTATACCATGCCGACAATACTGTCTATCAAGAATTGATCCCTTCCAGGGGATTCCAATCTTCCATGGATTACACTATGACGATTGGCTTGGGAACTTCAAAAACCATAGACTCCCTCAGAGTCATATGGCCGGACGATATGACACAAAAAATGGAGAATATTACTGCCGACCAATCCATTACATTTGAGCATAAACAGGCAACAACTCTATATAAGCTTGTTAATCCCAAAGCAATAAAGCCTATGCTGCAGGAAATTAAAAACAGCTCCCTTATAGCCCACAAGGAGAACACTTATAACGATTTTGTATATGAAGGATTAATTTATAAGCTCTTGTCACAGGAAGGCCCGGCATTGGCTATAGGCGATATTAATGGCGATGGCAATGAGGATATCTTTATGGGCGGAGCCAAAGGGCAAGCAGCAACCATCTATACCCATTCCGGTAACGGCAAAATAAACCCTATAGCTCAAAAAGTTTTTGAGGAAGATGCCGAATATGAAGATACTGCTGCCGCCTTCCTAGATGTCGATGGTGATAAGGATTTAGATCTTTTAGTAGGATCAGGAGGCAATCAAGTGGGAGAGGAAATGACATACCGTAATCGCTTATATCTAAACAATGGAAAAGGGGTTTTTCAAAGGTCCAAGGAATTTCTTCCATCCACGTTCAAAAACATTTCCACCATTGCCCCAAATGATTTTGATGGCGATGGCGACATGGATGTGTTCATAGGTTCAAGGAGTGTGGTGGGGACCTATGGTGCAAACCCCGATCATTTATTACTAGAGAACAATGGGGATGGCACTTTTAAGAATTCAACAGAGCGCGTTGCCTATGACCTCAAAGATGCAGGAATGGTGACCAATGCAGTTTGGGCCGATATGGACGGAGATAAGAAGGAAGACCTTGTAACAGTATCGGAATGGGGAACGCTCAAAATATATAGAAATTCGGGAAGGCATTTGTCAAAAATACCTACTGACTTGGATAGTCTTGATGGGCTATGGAATGTTGTGGAGGTAGCCGATTTGGATAACGATGGTGATAATGATCTGGTTCTTGGAAATCAGGGAACTAATTTACATTATAGGCCTACCCCCAATAATCCAATGAAAATGTGGGTCAATGATTTCGATGGCAATGGCACTATAGAGCAGATTGTAACCTTGCAGGAAAATGGAAAGGATTATCCATTACATCAGAAAAAAGAACTGACCAACCAAATGGTTTCCCTGAAGAAAAAAAACCTAAAAGCTTCTGAATACGCCAAGAAGACCATTGATGAATTATTTTCCAAAGAAATAATCAACAACTCCATAATGAAACGATCAGCTATTGCCGAATCGGTCATTGCAATCAATGAAGGAGGAGGCAAGTTTACAATTAAAGTACTTCCCACAAGAGTACAGCTGTCCTGTGTATGCGGTATTTCTTGTGCAGACATCAACCAAGACGGATACCTGGATCTTATTATGGGAGGAAATAATTTTGAATTTAAACCACAATATTCAAGACAAGATGCCAATTATGGTAATGTATTGTTAGGCAATAAGGATTTGAATTATACTTGGCAAGATTATAACAAAAGTGGTTTTTTTATAAGGGAAGAAATTAAACACCTAAAACAATTTAAGGATCGCAATGGCAAGACCTTTTTAATTGCAGCATTAAACAATTCACAACCCAAGATATACCGGCTAAATGATTAAGAATATTGTCCTTGCCTTTTTTATAGTATTGCTAATAGGATGTGGCAAAAAAGAGGGTGGGTTATTTATGAACCCCACGCCTGAAAAAACTGGTATTACCTTTAGTAATAACCTGACCGAAACTAATGATCTGAATATTTTGGACTACCTCTATTTTTACAATGGAGGTGGAGTTGCCATTGGAGATATCAATGGGGACGATCTTCCGGACATTTACCTTTCTGGGAACCAGGTCAAAAATAAGCTCTATCTCAACAAGGGCAATCTTACCTTCGAAGACATCACGGATAAAGCAGGGGTGGCTGGCCTGAGCACTTGGAATACAGGTGCAGTTATGGGGGATATCAATGGGGACGGTCTCTTGGATATTTATGTGTGTGCTGTAGTAGGAATTAACGGTTTTATCGGACACAACGAGCTATTCATTAATAATGGAGATGAAACCTTCACTGAAAGTGCGGCAAAATATGGATTGGATTTTGAAACATTCAGCTCCAATGCTGCCTTTTTAGATTATGATTTGGATGGTGACCTGGATCTGTACCTTCTTAATCACGCAGTCCATACCCAGAAAACATTTGGCAAATCCGATCTCCGTTTTGAACGAGACGACCAAACCGGGGACCGACTACTTAGAAATGACGGACAATCCTTTGTGGATGTAAGTGTGGAAGCTGGAATCTATGGTGGTATTAATGGCTATGGATTAGGCGTTGCCATCAGTGATTTTAACCAAGATGGATTTCCTGATATTTATGTGGGGAACGACTTTCATGAAGACGATTACTATTATCTAAACAATGGGGATGGCACTTTTAAAGAGAGTTTAAAGGATTATTTTGGCCAGACTACGCGCTTTTCAATGGGCAATGACGTCAGTGATATAAATCATGACGGATGGCCCGATATCCTGTCTTTAGACATGCTGCCGGAAGATGAAACCGTACTTAAATCCTCTGAAGGGGATGATGACATACAAATACAAAAGCTAAGAATAGAACAGTATGGGTACCATTATCAATTTACCCGGAACATGCTTCACATTAATCAACAAGGTGGTAAGTTTGTGGAAACAGCCCTTTTAAGTGGAATAGCTGCCACTGATTGGAGTTGGAGTTCCCTATTTGCCGATTATAACCAGGACGGGGAGCAAGATATTTTTATTTCGAATGGGATCCCTAAGCGGCCCAATGATTTGGATTTTATCAATTTTGCCTCCAACGACCAAATCAAAATGAAAATTGACAATACCAAGTTGGTAGACCAGCAAGCACTGGACATGATGCCCTCTGGCAACATTCCCAACTATGTGTTTGAAGGAAGTAAAAACTTACGGTTCATTGACAGGTCCAAAGACTGGATCTTAAGGGACACGCTAATTTCAGGTGCTACGGCCATGGGCGATCTGGATAACGATGGGGACATGGATATTGTCACCAATAATATCAACCATAACGCCACCCTCTATATAAATAAAACCGATAAAAAGGCGAATTATTTAAGGGTAAAACTAAAATCCCCGGGGAAAAATCCGTTTGCTATTGGTGCCAAAATAGTATCCTATCACAAAGGCATTCTTCAATACAAGGAAATGTATACTGTAAGGGGTTTTCAGTCCTCCTCAGAACCAGTAATCCATTTTGGTTATGGAAAGGTGACCAAGGTCGATTCTCTGCGAATTATATGGCCCGATAGGACTACTCAACTCTTAAAGGATTTAGCTGTAAACCAAACACTGATTATAGAACCGGAAAATAAAACTCCCATATCTTACCCCTTATTTACCCAACGCAAAAATGTAATATTTAAAAAAGTAGAAGGTAATCTGGGCATCGATTTTGTCCACATGGAGGACTCATATTTCGATTTCAATAGACAGAAATTGATTCCATATCAGTTCTCTGATAGGGGCCCAGCAATGGCCATAGGTGACATAAATAATGACGGAAGCCAAGACATTTTCTTTGGAGGTTCCAAGTTAGCCCCTTCCAAGATCTATACCCAATATTCTGAAGGATTTAGGGAAAAAACCATTCGAGAAATCAAAAAAGACTCTGTAAAGGAAGATGTGGAAGCAGTTATTGCAGATTTTAATGGCGATGGAAAAAACGATCTTTTTATTGGTTCTGGAGGGGCAGATTTTTTCAATCAAATGCCGCCGCTATCCGATAGTTATTACGTTCAAAAAGATTCAACTTTCATCTCAGGAGAACTCCCTGCCACCTTTCAAAATGCCTCGGTATTAGCTTCGGCAGACTTTGATTCGGATGGGGATATAGACCTCTTTGTTGGCAATCAAATGAACACCAATGATTTTGGCAAGATTCCCCAATCCTATCTTCTTGAGAATAAGAATGGGGCATTTGAAATTGTAGAAAACCAGTCCCTGTCGAATATTGGCATGGTTACCGATGCCATTTGGGACGATTACAATGGCGACGGTAGTCTGGACCTAATTATAGTTGGAGAATGGATGTCTCCAGTATTTTTCAAAAATAAGGACGGTAAGTTGGAGGTAGATGATATGGATACTGCCTTGCACAAAGGTCTTTGGCAAAGCATAATCCCTTTTGATATTGATAATGATGGCGATACAGATTACCTGCTTGGCAATTGGGGTTTAAATTCCAAATTTAGAGCCTCCCAAAAGGCACCTATGAAAATGTATTATGCCGATTTTGATGCTAACGGGAGTACTGAAACCATAGTGACCCTTGAAAAGAATGGGGAAAATTATCCCATTGAAGGTTTAAAAGGCCTTTCCGAACAATTGGTAAGTCTTAGAAAGAAATTTACAGCCTATAAAGATTTTGCTGGAAAGCCAATCGAAGGGATACTTTCGAAAGAAGAACTGGATAAAGCAAAACTATTTGAAGTAAGCGAATTACGTTCGGGGTACCTTGAGAACAACGACGGAAATTTCAAATTTGTACCTTTCTCCGTCGACCTACAAGTGGCTCCCATTATGACTTTTCTAAAATATGACTTTGATGGCGACGGAAAGGAAGAGGTTCTTGCTGCAGGTAATTATTTTGGGGTAAAACCATATCACGGTCGCTTAGGATCTTTCGCCGGTGCTATGATTAAAGGTAAAAATGATGTAATTTTGGGCGCTGATATTGGATTGGATTTTTCACAAAAATCTATCCGACATCTTAATATTATAAACTTTAACAACCATCCTTATTTAATAGCGACTTTCAATAATGAAAAAGTCCAAGTATATCAATTGATAAAGAAAATTGACAAATGATGAAGAAGATAAGCATATTGATATTATTAATGGTAATAGGCAGTTGTCAGAAAAATGAAGAACCCATAATTATTTCACCTAATCTACTGCATCAATCTATAGATAAGGTTACTGATATAATGATTCATGACATTTTTTCTCCACCAGTAGCCAGCAGAATTTTTGCCTATCCCAATATTGCGGCGTATGAGATTATTGCGGCAAATAATGGGCAATATAAATCCTTAGCGGGCCAGGTTACCGATTTGACTCCTATTCCAAGTCCGAAATCAACTACCTCAGTAAATCCACAATTGGCAGCCCTTATTGCGCATATGGATATGAGCCGTAGGTTAATTTTTAGCGAGGACAAATTGAATGTTTTCAGGGATAGCCTCTATACGATATGGTCTTTGCAAAACCCAACTGAATTTGAGGCCTCAAAAGAATATGGTTTATCGGTGGCCGAGCACATTAGTGCTTGGATGGATAAGGACAATTACAAACAAACCCGAACCATGCCAAAATTTACAGTAATGTCCAACGAAGATTCGCGCTGGCAGCCTACGCCCCCTTCCTATATGGACGGTATTGAGCCCCATTGGAGTAAAATACGTCCTTTTGTAATAGACTCCTCCGAACAATTTAAACCCGTACCTCCCCCAGTCTTTTCTATGGATGTTGACTCTCCTTTTTACAAAGAATTAAAGGAAGTTTATGACATCAGTAAAGAAATTACTGCCAAGGGCGATTCTTCAGATGAAATAGCCATGGCAAAATTTTGGGATTGCAATCCTTATGTTTCGGTGACCTACGGGCATTTAATGTTTGCCACAAAAAAAATAACGCCAGGGGCACATTGGATCGGGATTGCTAAAATAGCTTGCAAAAAAACAAGTTCAGATTTTGACAAATCTATATTTGTATATACTAAAACATCCATGGCCATTGCAGATGCTTTTATTAGCTGTTGGGATGAAAAATACAGAAGTAATTTAATACGGCCAGAAACACTTATCAATCAATATATAGACGAAAATTGGAAGCCTGTACTCCAAACTCCGCCATTTCCAGAATACACTAGCGGTCACAGTGTAGTCTCGGGCGCAGCTTCTACGGCATTGACCAATATATTTGGAGATGATTTTTCCTTTGAAGACGACACCGAAACACCTTATGGTCTACCGGTCAGGAAGTTTTCTTCTTTTGATAAGGCAGCGGATGAGGCAGCCATCAGTAGAATGTATGGAGGAATCCATTATAGAGCTGCAGTAGAGGTGGGCGTAAAACAAGGCAGGGACTTAGGGAAATTTGTCATGGAACAACTAAATATGAAACAAGAATCCCAATTAGCTACAATGCAGTAATCATATGAAGAAATTCTTTTTAATTTTTGCTTTTCTATTGAGTATAGGGGCAATATGGTATATTTTTATCTATCCTTACGATTATTTGGTCAACATAAAGGCGAAAGCAAATGCCGGCACCATTAACCAGACCATTAAACTATGGAATTCCACACTGGACAGTACAGAACTCACTACTAGCACAGATTTAAATCATCTAGATCAGACCTTGCATTTTAATGATACTACCCATATCTATTCCTGGGAGATCAGTGCCGTAAATGATTCCGTTTCCAAAATAAAAATCTTTGCCAAGGATAGTTCATATAGCTTCCTCAACAGGATCAAAATCCCTTTTATTGATACCGATTTTGAAAAACGTACTGTAAAGACCCTCACCGATTTTAATGAAAACCTGTATAACCACTTAAAAACCATTAAGGTGAATGTAGTTGGTGAAGATGAGATCGACGCTACTTTTTACGCATATGTAACTGTAAAGTCTTCACAATTTGATAAGGCCCGTGGGATGATGAGAAACTTCCCCCTGCTTGATCCCTATTTGGTTGATAATGGGGCTAAATTAAAAGGACATCCCTTTATTGAAATAACCAAATGGGATATGGAAAAGGACAGTATTGAATACCGTTTCGGGTACCCTGTTATAAAATCTGATAGTTTACCCAACCATCCTGATCTAAAATATGGTTTTAGGAAGAAAAGTAAAGCCCTAAAAGCGATTTATAACGGAAACTATATTACCTCTGACCGGGCCTGGTACGCACTCTTGGATTACGCCGAAAAACATAATATTGATGTTACAGGACTCCCCATAGAAATTTTTTATAACAACCCCAATATGGGCGGTGATGAACTGAATTGGACCGCAGAAGTATATATGCCAATAACCAGACAATAAAGAACGAACATGGATATTCTTTTGGTTCTTCTTGGATTTGTGTTGATGCTAACAGGGATTCTAGGTAGTTTTCTCCCTGTTTTACCAGGACCGCCTATTAGTTGGGTAGGGCTACTCCTGCTCCATTTTACAGATGTCATTCCCATGGATTGGGTATTTCTGGGAATCACCTTAGGTATTGCCATACTAGTTCTTACACTGGATTATATCATCCCAGTAATGGGGACCAAAAAATTTGGAGGCAGTAAAGCAGGTATGATTGGTACCACCATCGGTCTTGTAGTAGCCCTAATATTTCCCATCTTGGGCTTTTTTGGAATTATCGTATGGCCCTTTATCGGTGCTTTGCTAGGAGAATTGAGCAATAAGGCAAATCATAAGACCGCATTGAAATCGGCCTTCGGCTCCTTTCTTGGATTCCTGACAGGGACTTTTATTAAGTTTATGGTAGCCACCATTTACTTGGGACTATATATTTCCATGGTTTGGGAATACAAAGGGATGTTCTTCCCGTTTTTTAATTAATATGCCCTTTGTTCAACAACAGATCTATGCAATGCTTTAAGGCTGGATTCCTATTGTCTTCTTTCCAGATCACAGAAAGAATTGCGCGTTGCGGGATGTTTTTAAGTTCTATGAATTTTACCCTCATATGAAAACCGTATTGCAGGGAAGTGGGCACAATGGCGATCCCTAGATTATTCTCCACCAATTTAAAAATAGTTTGGGCATGTACCGATTTGTGGGATACCTTAGGCGTAAATCCGGCATCCTCACAGATACTCATGATGGTATCATAATACAATGGGCTGTAATCTTGGGGAAAGAGAATAAAATTTTCCTCTGATAGCTGATGAACTCCTTCAAAATCCCTTGATAGGATAGGATAGGCCTCTGGCAGAACAACTGAAAAGGTATCCTCAAAAACGGGGTGAATATGTATACCTTCCAGAACCCTTGCCAACCTCACAAACCCAATATCTAGCTTATCTTTTATAACGGCATCCAATTGGGCAATGTTGGACAGTTCTTCCAAACTAGTTCTCACCTTTGGATACTTCTCTTTTAAGGCTATCAATAGCTCAGGAATCACATTTTGCATGGCCGAACCCAAAAACCCAATACGCACCTCCCCAGAATCCCCATCCTTTAAAAGCTCTAAATGTTTGGTAGTTAAATCAAGATGATTAAGGATATATTGAAGTTCGGCTCTTAAATACTCCCCTGCAGGAGTCAGGGTCACCTTTTTTTTACTTCGAACAAATAAAGGGGTATCTAAAATTTCTTCCATTTGTTTTATTTGCCTGCTTAAGCCAGGCTGGGAAATACAAAGCTTTTCAGCGGCTTTTCGATAATGCAATTCTTCAGCCACAGCTAAAAAATATTTAAAATGTCTAAGTTCTAATTGATAACCCATAGCTATTGAATATTGACAAAAATGGTATTGGTGATTATCAAACTTAATCAATAAATTTATAGTATTAAAATTGTAACCCATGATTCCAGTACCTAAGACATTTTTATTTGGAGAAGACCAACTCTCAGCCAGTATAGCACTATCAATTGCCAATGGTAATACCAAAGGCGGTATTTCCGACGATACAAGAAAGAAAGTAGTCCGGAGTCGCACTATTGTAGAGAATATTGTAGAAAAAGGCCATGCTGTTTATGGAATCAATACAGGTTTTGGCCCTCTTTGTACTACCAAAATATCAAAGACTGAAACCAAGATTCTACAGACCAATATACTTCAGAGCCACAGCGTTGGGGTAGGCACCCCTATTGCCTCTGAAATTGCAAAATTAATGATGATACTCAAAGTCCATTCGTTGGCCAGAGGGTATTCTGGAATAGCGGAAACAACCTTGGATCGGATTCTTTGGCATATAGATAATGATGCCATCCCGATAGTTCCATCCCAAGGATCGGTTGGGGCCTCGGGAGATCTTGCTCCACTTTCACATTTATTCTTGCCTCTTATTGGTCTGGGCAAAGTCATCTATAATAATGAAGAAATTAGCACGGCTCAGCTTTTCAAAAAAACGGGATTAAAAGCTTTGGAATTGGGGCCTAAAGAAGGCTTGGCCTTGATTAATGGCACACAATTTATTGCAGCCCATGCCGTAAAGGTGGTAGAAAAATTGCACAGTTGCCTTTCCCAAGCCGATATCATTGGAGCAATGATGATTGAAGGACTTCAGGGCTCTATAAAACCCTTTTATAGTGAGTTGCATGCCTTACGTCCATTTAAGGGCAATATTCATGTGGCTACAAGAATCAAATCCTTTTTGGAAGGCTCAGAGATTATGGAAGACCATATCGATTGTGATCGGGTTCAAGATCCGTATTCTTTACGCTGCATGCCACAAGTTCATGGTGCCTCCAGAAACGCATGGTTGCATTTAAAGGAGCTATTGGAAATTGAATTGAATTCGGTGACCGACAATCCCATCATCATTGATGAGGAATTAACTATCAGTGGAGGCAATTTTCATGGTCAGCCTTTGGCTATGGCCTTGGATTATGCTTGCCTGGCCGCTTCAGAAATAGGAAATATATCAGATCGAAGAATCTATTTGGCTTTGGAGGGCAATAGCCCCGGAGTACCCAAATTACTGATGAAGGACACTGGGATCAACTCGGGTTATATGATCCTACAATACACCACTGCCGCCCTTGCGAGTGAGAACAAAGGATTGTGCTTCCCATCCAGTGCAGATAGTATCCCTACGTCTTTGGGACAGGAGGACCATGTTAGCATGGGATCCATCAGTGGTAGAAAAGCCTTGCAGGTACTGGAAAATATTGAGAAAATATTGGCCATAGAGCTTTTGACGGCTGCCCAGGCCTTTGAATTCCGTAAACCAATGAAATCAGGTATCTTATTGGACGAAATCCATAAAAAGATCCGGACCAAAGTTGCTTTTGCCGATAAGGACCGGGTATTTGCCAACGATATAGAGGCCGGAATAGCCATGATCAAAGAACAAACTATCATAAAGGTTATAGACAAGGTTAGTAAACGTGAAAAATTGAATGTTTCTACCCAGTATTCCAATGAATTTGAAAACTACTAATATGCACAAGTACCAACTTATAGGGCCTTTTGCCCAAATCCTACCAATGACCCAATTGAACCTCAAAGGTGCTATCGCCGATGAAGCGCTATTGGTCATAAAAAATGGTGGGATCCTCATTGAGAATGACAGAATACATTCCCAGGGAACATTTACAGACCTACTCTCTACCGCAAAAGAATTAGGGGCAAGTATTACCACCTTGGATGGTAACGATGTTTGCCTTCCAGGTTTTGTAGATGCCCATACACATATTTGCTTTGGAGGCTCAAGGGCCAATGATTATGCCATGCGCAATGCAGGAAAATCCTATTTGGAGATAGCCAAAACCGGAGGTGGTATTTGGGATACAGTAACCCAGACCAGAAAGGCAACACAGGAACAATTGATTGATCTTATTATCCAAAGAGCGAATAGGCACCTGGAAAATGGGGTCACTACCATAGAGGTCAAAAGCGGATATGGGCTTTCTGTGAAGGAAGAGCTCAAAATGCTTTATGCGATAAGGGATGCAAATCAAAAAATACCGGCCGATTTGATTGCTACTTGTTTGGCAGCACACATGGTCCCAAAAGATTACTTGGGGACGTCAAGTGAC
This sequence comes from Flavobacteriaceae bacterium KMM 6897, assembly GCA_035798135.1. Classification (GTDB taxonomy): domain Bacteria; phylum Bacteroidota; class Bacteroidia; order Flavobacteriales; family Flavobacteriaceae; genus Sediminicola. Next base: position 184,021 of record JAPFBR010000001.1, read on the forward strand.
TATTTGAAAGAAATAAGCGCCGAACTTTTTCCCAAATTAAAGGCAGAACAACTCTGCAACAGAATAGATGCCTTTATAGAAGAAAGCGCCTATACCAAGGATGATATAGCACCCTACTTTACAAAAGCAAAAGAGATGGGTTTTGACATTACGGTTCACGCAGACCAGTTCTCCACATCGGGAAGTGCTGTGGCAATAGAATTTGATGCTGTGAGTGCAGACCATCTAGAAGCAAGCACTACAAAAGAGATAAAAGCATTGGCACAAAGTAACGTCATTGCCACAGCTCTCCCGGGAGCTTCCCTAGGTTTGGGCTGTGCCTTTACTCCTGCCCGCGAACTTTTGGATGCTGGAGGGGCACTTGCCATTGCCAGTGATTGGAACCCAGGCTCCGCCCCTATGGGAGATTTATTGACACAAGCAGCGATATTGGGAACCTTCCAAAAACTATCCAATGCAGAGGTATTGGCCGGTATAACATTTAGGGCAGCCTTGGCCTTAAACATGAAGGATCGAGGAAAATTGGAAAACGGCTATTTGGCCGACATGGTAACTTTTCCAGTTCACGATTACAAGGAAATCCTTTACAAACAAGGTACCATTAAACCAAATAAGGTCTGGAAAAAAGGGACGCTAGTTATGGACAAAAACCACGATTAAAATGGATTTTAAAGCACAGATACTTCAAGGCATTCCTTCCGAATTGCCAACTGTCAAAACAATACCCTCAACTGTGAACAGAGCTCCTAAAAGAAAGGAAATCTTGTCATTGGAAGAAAAAAAATTGGCGATACGTAATGCCCTTCGGTATTTCCCGGCAGCATGGCACAAAATTCTTTCTGTTGAATTTGCACAGGAACTTCAGGATTATGGTAGAATTTATATGTATCGGTTTAGACCAGAATATAAACTCCACGCTAGGGCGATTCATAAATATCCCGCTAAAACCGTTCAGGCAGCAGCCATCATGCTGATGGTCCAAAACAATTTGGATCCGGCTGTAGCACAACATCCCGAGGAACTTATTACTTATGGAGGCAATGGTGCGGTTTTTCAGAATTGGGCACAATATCTGTTGACCATGAAATATCTGGCAATTATGACGGAGGAGCAGACCTTGCATATCTATTCAGGGCATCCAATGGGATTGTTCCCTTCTTCAAAAGAGGCACCACGGGTAGTGGTTACGAACGGAATGATGATTCCCAACTATTCCAAACCAGATGATTGGGAAAAATATAATGCCTTGGGCGTCACCCAATACGGACAAATGACCGCAGGCTCCTATATGTACATTGGTCCACAGGGAATAGTCCACGGTACGGCCATTACAGTGATGAATGCTTTTAGAAAGGTATTAAAAGAAGAAGAAAACTCCAACGGAAAAATCTTTCTGACCGCTGGGTTGGGAGGTATGAGCGGGGCACAACCAAAAGCCGGAAATATTGCCGGCTGTATCACGGTTTGTGCCGAAATAAATCCGGCCGCGGCCACAAAAAGACATGAACAGGGATGGGTAGATGAATTGGTGAAAGACCTCGATGTCTTGACTACAAGGGTGCAACAGGCTATTCGAAATAGAGAGGTAGTATCTATTGCCTTTATTGGAAATATTGTGGATGTTTGGGAAAAATTCTATGAAGAAAAGATTTACATACACTTGGGATCGGACCAAACTTCCCTGCACAATCCATGGTCTGGTGGATACTATCCGGTTGGGTTAAGTTTTGAAGAAGCCAACAACCTAATGAGCACCAATCCAAATGCCTTTAAGGAAAAGGTACAGGAATCCCTTAGAAGACAAGTCACTGCTATCAACAAGCACACTGCCAAAGGAACTTATTTCTTCGACTATGGCAATGCCTTTCTTCTAGAAGCTTCCCGTGCAGATGCCGCTGTTATGGCCAAAAACAACATCGACTTTAGATATCCTTCCTATGTGCAGGATATTTTAGGCCCCATGTGCTTTGATTATGGCTTTGGCCCTTTTAGATGGGTGTGTACCTCCGGGGATGCTGCAGATTTGAGAAGGACAGATGCAATTGCTTTACAGGTTATGGAGGACATAAAGGTCAATGCCCCATCAGAAATCCAACAGCAGATGGCCGATAATATAAAGTGGATTCGTGAAGCCGAATCCAATAAACTGGTAGTAGGGTCACAAGCACGTATCCTGTATGCAGATGCCGAAGGAAGGGCCAAAATTGCAGAAGCATTTAATCAGGCCATAAAATCAAAAACAATTACCGCCCCTATTGTTTTGGGCAGGGACCATCATGATGTTAGCGGTACAGACTCACCCTTTAGGGAGACAAGTAATATATATGATGGCAGTAAGTTTACGGCCGATATGGCCATCCATAATGTGATAGGGGATAGTTTTAGGGGAGCTACCTGGGTCTCCATCCACAATGGCGGTGGTGTTGGTTGGGGAGAGGTCATCAATGGCGGCTTTGGCATGGTGCTGGATGGCTCTGAAGAAGCGTCCAGAAAATTAAAAAATATGCTCTTTTATGATGTGAACAACGGTATTTCAAGGAGAAGCTGGGCAAGGAATAAGGAAGCTTTATTTGCAATACAACGGGAGATGGACAGAACCCCGGAACTAAAGGTTACATTGCCTAATATTGTAGAAGACCTACTTTTAGACCGATTATTTGATTAAGTTATGAATCGATACCAAACCACAGATCAAGAAATCTGGGCCGGACGTGAGTCGGACCAAAACCTTTATCTCTATCAAAAGGTAAAATTCCTCAACATGCAATCGCTGGCAAAAGGACAGGTACAAAAGTCGGACATTGTCCTTTTAGGATACGCCTGTGACGAAGGGGTAAAAAGAAACCAGGGAAGAATTGGTGCGCGTTTAGGTCCGGATGCCATAAGAAAACAATTGGGAAAACAACCTGAACATTTATCGGAAAACCTTTCCGTTTTTGATACGGGCACTATAGATTGTAATGATGGGGATTTGGAAAATTCACAACACCAATTGACGGAATCCGTACAAAAATTATTGGCTATGAATGCATTTCCCATCCTTCTAGGGGGAGGCCACGACATAGCCTATGCCCATTATAATGGTATTAAGGAACATTTGAAAACCTTAGGGGGCAATAAAACCATTGGCATTATTAATTTTGACGCCCATTTTGATCTACGCTCCGATGTGGATGGAGCCAATTCTGGCACGCCTTTTTATCAGATTGCCAGGGATTGTGAAGAAGAGGGTACGGCATTCCGTTACATGTGCCTGGGTGTGAGAAAGGATGCCAATAGTAAAGCTCTCTTTGAAACCGCCGAAAACCAAGAAGTCACCTTTGTGGAAAACGAGCATTTTAGCATGCACTATTTGGCCCATGACCTTAAAATCATCCAGCATTTTATAAAAGAGGTGGATGTTATTTATACGACCATAGATTTAGACGGGTTTTCATCGGCCTATGCTCCAGGGGTAAGTGCCCCATCCCCCATGGGTTTTGCACCGGATATCGTTATGGAGGTATTGAAAATAATTATTGACTCCAAGAAATTAATAAGCTTGGATGTAGCTGAGCTAAATCCAAGCTTTGATAGGGATCACCAAACAGCCAAATTGGCTGCTGGATTAATTCATTTTATAATGCATCAATTTAACTACTCCAACCAAGACTGATAATAGGTTCCATCGTCTATGTCCAATGCGGTTTGTGTAAGCTGCAGTGGTTTAAAGGTATCTATCATTACTGCCAATTCCTCAGTTTTTGTATGGCCAATGCTTCGTTCATAAGCTCCGGGGTGCGGACCATGTGGAATCCCTGCCGGATGTAGGGAAATATACCCTTTGTCAATATTGTTTCTGCTCATAAAGTCTCCATCCACATAATAAAGTACCTCATCGGAATCTATATTACTGTGATTATAAGGTGCCGGAATGGATTGCGGATGGTAATCGTACATTCTTGGGCAGAAAGAGCAGACCACAAAAGCGCTGGTCTCAAAAGTCTGGTGTACTGGTGGCGGTTGGTGTACCCTACCCGTTATGGGTTCAAAATCATGAATAGAAAATGCATAAGGGTAATTATACCCATCCCAACCAACCACATCAAAAGGATGTGAGGCATAGGTCAAATGATGCAACTGCCCTTGTTTTTTTACCTTGATAACGAAATCGCCCAATTTGTCTTGAGCTTTTAAATCTTGTGGCAATTTAAAATCGCGTTCACAAAAAGGAGAATGTTCCAAATGTTGGCCAAACCAGTTTCTATATCGTTTTGGAGTATAAATGGGATGAAATGATTCCGCAATTAATAACCGGTTATCCTCAGTATCAAATGTTATCTGATAGATCATCCCTCTGGGGATAATGATATAATCGCCATATTCAAATGGGATATCACCCAACATGGTCTTTAAAGTCCCTGTACCTTTATGGATAAAAAGCATCTCATCGGCATCCGTATTCTTATAAAAATAATCGGTCATGGACTTTTTTGGAGCAGCGAGACCTACATGCACATCGTTGTTAAAGAGCACAATTTTCCTGCTTTCCAAAAAGTCATTTTCTGGCCGCACTTCAAATCCTTTTAACAATCTGGATTTTATATTGTGTTCCACTGCAGCCTTGGGTCTCATATCAACGCTCTTGCCCACCTCCTTTACCATGGTTGGCCTGTGCAAATGGTACATGAGGGACGACATTCCATCAAATCCTATGGTCCCAAATAGTTGTTCATAATGCAAGGTGCCATCTTCCTTTTTAAAAATGGTGTGTCTTTTATGGGGTATTTTTCCTAATTTATGATAAAGTGGCATGTAATTTTTCTTTATTATATCCTCAGTAAAAATACGATAAAATAAAGATTTTGTAAAATATTAAACCCCTAATGAATGATATTTAAAGGAACTGCAATTATGGGGAGCAGGCATTATCCTGAAACAAAAAAAGCCTCCCATATAGGAAAGCCTTTCATTGGTTGGACCGAACAACAATTCGGTTACCACAACCTTGGTCTCAATTGAGACACAACACAACTTAGCAAAGATAAGAAAGGAATTTAAAATGACCGCTATACCTTAAATCAAATTTAAGCATGCAACCCTTATTTTGACTGTTTTTTATTAGAATATGGTCTTACTATCAAGCGAGCTGCCTTATCATAATTAATATAGTTATACGCCCAATTGAAAAAGACGATCACCCTGTTTCTGAAGCCAACCAAAGCCATAAGATGAACAAACATCCAAATGAACCATGCCAAAAATCCACCGAACCGTAATTTATGTAGATCCACCACTGCCTTATTGCGCCCCACTGTGGCCATGCTTCCCTTATCAAGGTATGAAAATGGTTCCATGGGCTTCCCAGCTAAAAGGCGATCAAAGTTTTTGGCCAAATGTTCCCCCTGTTGAATGGCAGGTTGAGCCACTTGAGGGTGCCCTTTTGGGTATTCAACCGATGACATCGAAGCAATATCACCTATGGCATAAATATGTTCATAGCCTTCTATCTGGTTAAAAGTGTTTACCTTATACCTGTTTGCCTTTTCCACCAGTTTATCATTGGAAAAACCATCCAAAGCCGCTCCGGTAACGCCAGCGGTCCAAATAAAATTTTTAGTTTTCATTACCTCTCCGTTTCCCAAAGTCATGTTCTCCCCATCATAATTCTTAACAATGGTCTTTAAATGGATACTTACTCCCAATTCCTTTAAAAACTTGGTAGCTTTCTCTGACGCCTCCACACTCATTGGTGGTAATATTCTGTCGGCACCTTCAAACAAATGAATCTCCATATGTTCTACATTTAGGTGCTGATAATCCTTTGGGAACACGTTTCTTTTGAGCTCTGCAAACGCCCCGGAGAGCTCCACCCCCGTTGGTCCTCCCCCAACAATGCAAAAATTCATCAACATTTTTCGTTCCTCTTCCGTCACTGCATCATCTGCCTTTTCAAAATTCTGTAACATCAAACTACGAATGTTTAGGGCTTGGGGAACATTTTTCATGGGCATGGCATGCTCTTGGATACTGGTATTTCCAAAAAAATTGGTTTTGGTGCCTGTGGCAATCACCAAGTAATCAAAAGCCAGACAACCAATATCGGTAACAACTTCCCTTGCCTCTACATTAATTTTTTGTACGGTAGCCAATCGAAAATAAAAATTGTTGAGATGCCTTAATATTTTACGGATCGGATAAGCTATGGAATCCGGTTCCAGGCCGCTTGTAGACACTTGGTACAAAAGCGGTTGAAAAGTATGGTAGTTGTGCTTGTCGATGACCACAACCTGCATATCCAAATGTTTAAGTCTTTTGGCCAAGGATATTCCTCCAAATCCAGCACCAATAATCACAACTCTTTTTTTACCTATATCCGGTAGGTTCATAGCTTCAATTTACTGGTAAAATTACTCAATCTTAAACAGATAGCTAGATAACACATGACTATTTTTATAGGTATACCTATCCGATGAACAGCGGATAAAATAGGCAAGAAAAGGGCAAATAGTAACTTGACGAGATATGTGACGGCTTGTCGTATAATGAATAAAAAAGAATATATTCTCAATACATTTGTAAGGATGAACCTACAGACCTACCGTATGCTGAAACATTCCCAAATCCCAGTCCTTTGTTGTTCCCTATTCATTGCAACACTTATTTCATGTTCAAGTGAGCGTATTGAAATTATAGAAGAACTTCAAATAGAAGAATTTGATACTGAAACATTTACGGTTGTAAATCCGGAAAAAGAAGAAATTCCCAATGAAGTTTGGACAGAAACTTCCAACTGGTTGGGGAAAATGCAATTGTCCAATGGCTTATTGGAAAGTACCGAAAATGGGGATTTCGTTTCCTTATACGACAATGCCTTATCGGCTCTAGTATTTACGGCTATGGAAAAATACGATAAAGCAGAGGCCATCTTTGATTATTTTGACGGGCAAATCGAAAATGAACTCTTACATGGAAATGGAGGGTTTTATGCCACTAGAAACAAACAAGGGGATCATGATGATAGGATATGGATGGGAGACAATGCTTGGTTGCTTATTGCATTAAACAACTACCACGAAGCAACTGGCTCAAATAAATATGATCGCTTGTCACAAGAGCTGGAATTATGGTTACGCTCCTTACAAGATGTAGATGGTGGACTGTTCGGTGGACAAAATGTGGACGGAACAAGTATACATAAAATCACCGAGGGCATTGTTACGGCATTCAACGCCGTAAAAGGATATGACGATTTTCACAAGAACATTCTTCTTTATCTTAAAAATGAACGTTGGGATTCCAATGAGCAGTTGTTGGTAGCCTGGCCAGAGAATCCCACTTACAAATATGCTTTGGACTTACATTCTCTGGGGTTCAATATTTTTGAAAATTTTCCCACTACAGTCCTTGCCGCAGCAGATAGATATAAAAATACTCAAACCTCTACGTTGACCGGGGAAGATATCATAGGGTATTGTTTTGATGAAGACCAAGATGTGATATGGTTGGAAGGAACAGCACAAATGGCAGTGGCATTCCAAAATGCAGGCATGGAAAGTGAAGCAAATTTGCTGCTGGAACAATTGGAAAAAACATTTATTAAAAGTACTACCTTGGTAAATGCCAAAGGAATTCCCTACACTTCTAATTTTGGTACTACGTATGGATCCAATGAACTTTGGGATCATACCGATATTACTTCAACCATATCGTCCAGTGCATGGTACCTTTTTGCTAAATTAAAATTCAGCCCATTGGCATTGGGTAAAAATAAATCTATCCCATCCCAGGATAAGTTCTGGAACCAATAAACCATTGTAGATTTATCACTTTGTTAACACCACAAACAATTGATATGTAGTACCTTAAATATAAAAAATGAAGGTTTCTACAATGGGCATGGTGGCTATAACAACCCTTGTCCTAATATTTTTAACGGTTTTGGTAGCTATGGATTTCCCCTTTAATTGGGTGTTCTATATTACAGTGCTGGGCCAAGCTCTGCTCATATATATGGTGTATAGGGTTTTGGTGGATGATTATAAAACCGAGAAGACATTTGAGGATTTCTATGAGGACCATCCCATAGGAAAACGGCCTAAATGGTAAAATGTATTTCTGAATGTTTTTTAGACCCGGAAGAAGTTCCCATTCCCAATTCGGGAATAACAAGCAACGGTATATTTGAGTGAAAAACCAAACGATTGACAATGGGCTCCTTGGTTAAATTTTCCATAAGGCTGTGTTGGTAATTTAGCATCGCCAATAAATGTATATCCAAATCCTCCGAAAAGGCCTCCAAGGTTTTAGAAACGGAGTTCAATTCCGTAACGGTATGTATACTATGTTCCACTCCATTTAAATATTTACAAAGCATATTTAAATTGAATTGTTGAATTTCCGTGAGCTCCCTTATTTTATATTGCACATGGACTATGCGAATGGTAGCCTTAAAAGTTTTTGCCATTTCCACAAGGGGGAGTAACTCCGAAATGGTATAGAACCGATTGAAATCTGTAGCAAATGCAATTTCGGAAAGGGCAGAAAAATGAAAATCTGTGGGAATGGCAAGCACCGGGCAATTTTTTACACTTTTAATGATTTGGACAGTATTACTGCCCATAAATACCTCTTCCAGTCCAGTAGCACCTTTTGCCCCAGTAACTATTAGATCTATTTTTTCACGATTGACAATCTCTTTAATTGCCGCAACCAATACATTAAAGGAGGAAATGGTCTTGAAACCATGGTTGGGATATTTAATTGATTCGTTTATTTGCTCCACAATCCTATTTAATCCATTCTCTGAATTGGATTTGATTACGTCTTCCAAGTTATGGCCTTCAAGAGCCTCTGCCATAAAACTACCGGAGGCCTTTGCAGGTGTATATGTATTCAACAAATAAAATACACAATCCACATCCTTATATAATTCAATAGCGTATTTAGCCGCATTCCATGCGTCTTCAGAAAAATCTGTAGCTATCAATATATTCTTCAAACCCTTAATATTTAAATTCCTTATCTACCAGTATCATACGGATAGATCAAAATTAAAGGAAGACTAAAGTGGAAACTATGACTTTAATCAGGTTTGTAAAAAGCAAATAAACATTATAAAACTGATCGATGTCATATTTTAAAAGTATGTAGGACTTCAATTTTGTGCCGGGTAAAACGAGCAGAAATATGGGTCCAAACAAATGTTACCATTGTGGAGACGATTGCGTCGAAGATTGCATTATACATGATGGTAAAAAATTTTGTTGCCAAGGATGCCGAACGGTCTATGAGATATTTTCGAGTAATGATCTTACCTATTATTATGACCTACAAGCAGCTGCTGGTACCTCTCCAAAAGTTTCTGAGGGCAAATACGACTTTCTTTCTTCCGAGGCTATCACCAACAAATTAGTAGAGTTCCAAGATGACGAAATGCAAGTCATTTCCCTCTATATTCCCCACATCCATTGTAGTTCCTGTATATGGATACTGGAAAATCTGGATAAGCTCCATAAATCCATTTTTAGTTCACAGGTAGATTTTCCAAAAAAAAGAATACGAATTGGTTATAATTGGCAAACCATTACCCTAAAAGAATTGGTTCTCCTTTTGACCAGAATTGGATATGAGCCTAATATCTCCCTTGATGATTATGACCAAAAGAAAAAAATGAAAGATTATACCCTGATCTACCAATTGGGGGTGGCCGGTTTTGCTTTTGGCAATGTTATGTTCCTATCCTTCCCCGAATATTTTGAAGTTGGAGAGTTTTGGATAGAACAGTACAAACCCCTTTTCCGGTGGCTTATGTTCTTTTTCTCACTCCCGGTAGTATTTTATGCCGCCAAAGACTACTTTATATCAGCCTTTAAAGGAGTTCGTTCCAAATTATTGAATATTGATGTCCCCATAGCTTTGGGAATTTTAGTCCTTTTTATTAGAAGTTCCTTGGAAATTATATTCAATTGGGGTTCTGGATTTTTTGACAGCTTAACGGGCTTGGTTTTCTTTTTGTTGTTGGGTAAATTTTTCCAACAACAAACCTATTCCTTTCTCTCCTTTGAAAGGGACTATAAATCCTATTTTCCCATTGCCATTACCCGAATATTAAACAATGGGACAGAAGATACCGTACAACTCTACGATATCCAAAAAGGAGATCGACTCCTAATCAGAAACGAAGAGTTGATACCGGTGGACGGACTTCTAATTCGTGGAAAGGCGCGAATAGACTATAGTTTTGTCAGCGGTGAATCGGAGCCTGTATACAAGGAAACCGGGGACAAAATTTATGCGGGTGGAAAACAGCTTTCCGGCGCCATTGAAATGGAAGCTTTAAAATCTGTTCCACAAAGTTATCTTACCCAATTATGGGGAAATGCCATTTTTCAAAAAGATCGTCCCAATAGCTTTCAGACTCTTACAGATAGTATTGGAAAACGGTTTACAATTGGGGTTCTGACAATAGCATTGATTTCTTCCTTATTTTGGTTATTTACAGACAGTAGTAAGTTGATCAATGTATTCACTGCGGTACTTATTATTGCATGTCCTTGCGCCATTGCCTTGGCCGCTCCTTTTACTTTGGGCAATATGCTCCGCATTTTTGGACGAAAAAAATTCTATCTCAAGGACACGCAGACCATAGAGCGGTTATCACAGGTGGATATGGCCATATTTGACAAAACAGGAACCATCACCACTGCTAGAAAAGGAACTGTGAGCTATGAAGGAATGGAGCTAACCATGGCGGAAGAATCCCTCCTAAAAAACACACTACGTGCCTCCAACCATCCCTTGAGTCGGGCACTTTATGATCTGTTGGCAGAGCACGATATAGTCACGTTGGATGAATATCAGGAACATATAGGCCTAGGCATAAGAGGCTCAAAAAAGGACGGTCAAATAAAAATTGGATCTGCAACCTTTGTAGGAAATAAGAATGGGTTTGCAAACCAAAATACGGCAGTACATATTAGTGCCAATGATGAATACAAAGGCTGTTTTGTATTTCATAATGAGTATAGGGAAGGGATATCCAAAGTATTCAATACAATGCAAAAAAACATGAATTTGGCCATTTTATCAGGAGATAATTCTGGTGAAAAAACCAATTTAGAAGTATTGGTCCCCATGGGAACCCCCCTACACTTTAATCAAAAACCAGAGGATAAATTAGCTTTTATTGCCTCCAATCAAAAAAACCATAGAACCGTTTTAATGGTTGGTGATGGTCTCAATGATGCAGGAGCTCTGGCGCAAAGTGATGTGGGCATTGCCATTTCTGAAAATATAAATGTGTTTTCACCAGCCTGTGATGCTATTTTGGATGCCACGAAATTTCAACAATTGCCTTCCTATATCCTAGCATCAAAGAAGGCCATTAAGGTCATCAAGTTGAGTTTTGTACTGTCGCTACTTTATAACGCGATTGGTTTGTTTTTTGCGGTCACTGGGCAATTGGAACCGGTAATAGCAGCCATCCTAATGCCCTTGAGTTCCATTAGCATCGTGGCTTTTACAACCGTTGCCACTTATATAATTGGCAGAAAATTAATATGAAAACTTTGCAAATAAATTTATTAAAAACAAAAAAGTAAAACTGATAAATGTCATTTTTTGCCCCTATCGGCAGACTTAGTTTTACGCCTTAATTCGAGTAAGCATGAGTGTTATATATGTGTTATTGACAATTAGTATTGTAATTGCGGTCGTTTTTTTTGCCGCATTTATTTTTTCAGTCAAAAATGGCCAATATGACGATACCTATACGCCTTCCGTGCGCATGCTCTTCGAAGATGAATTGGTGAAAAACCCTGCTGAACCAGAAACCAAAAAATTGAATCAACCAAAGGAGAATAATCAATAAAATTATGGAAGTACAACAGTTTTATTACGATAACAAAATCGTAAAGAATTTCATTTATGCCACTTTGTTCTGGGGCATTGTGGGAATGTCCGTTGGTCTATTACTGGCCTTTATGTTTTTGTTTCCCAATATAACCGATGGTATCTCTTGGCTTAGTTTTGGACGCTTAAGACCATTACATACCAATGCGGTCATCTTTGCATTTATTGGAAACGCCATATTTGCTGGTGTTTATTATTCTACCCAAAGGTTGTTAAAGGCAAGAATGTTCAGTGATGCCTTGAGCAAATTTAATTTTTGGGGCTGGCAGGCCATTATTGTTGCCGCTGCTATCACTTTGCCGTTAGGCTATTCCAGTTCTAAGGAATATGCTGAATTGGAATGGCCCATAGATATTGCGATTGCCTTGGTATGGGTAGCTTTTGGTGCCAACCTAATCGGTACAATGATTAAAAGGAGACAACGTCACCTATATGTGGCCCTTTGGTTTTACCTGGCCACTTTTGTTACTGTTGCCGTACTTCATATTTTTAATAGTTTGGCGCTTCCCGTTAGTGGATTAAAAAGTTATTCGGTATACGCTGGGGTACAAGATGCCTTGGTACAATGGTGGTATGGGCATAATGCTGTAGCTTTTTTCCTGACCACCCCGTTTTTAGGGCTTATGTATTACTTTGTTCCCAAGGCTGCGAACAGACCAGTGTACTCCTATAGGCTGTCCATTGTCCATTTTTGGTCTTTAATCTTTATCTATATATGGGCGGGACCCCATCATTTATTATACTCAACACTTCCCGAATGGGCACAGAATTTAGGAGTTGCCTTCTCCATTATGTTATTGGCACCTTCTTGGGGTGGAATGATCAATGGCTTATTGACCCTAAGGGGAGCATGGGACAAGGTAAGAACTGATGTAACATTGAAATTTATGGTTGTTGCAATTACCGGATACGGTATGGCCACCTTCGAAGGACCTCTTTTGTCCCTGAAAAATGTAAATGCCATTGCCCATTTCAGTGATTGGATCATTGCCCATGTACATGTAGGGGCATTGGCTTGGAATGGGTTCTTAACTTTTGGAATGATTTACTGGTTGGTTCCTAAAATGTTCAAGACCAGTTTATATTCAAAGGGCTTGGCGAATTTTCATTTCTGGATAGCGACTTTGGGGATTATTTTATATGCCCTCCCTATGTATGTTGCAGGATTCACCCAGGCTTTAATGTGGAAAGAATTTAATCCTGATGGGACCTTGGCGTACGGGAATTTCTTGGAAACTGTAAACGAAATCATCCCAATGTATTGGATGAGGGCCATTGGGGGCAGTCTTTATATTATTGGAGCCATAGTAATGGTTTACAACATGGTTGCCACAATAAAAAGAGGGACAGAAGTAGCTGATGAACTGGCAGAAGCACCGGCACTGACCAAAATATTAAAAAGGAGAATCACAGGAGAGACATTCCATACTTGGTTGGAGCGCAAGCCAGTACAATTGACCATCTTGGCTACAGTAGCCATTTTAATTGGAGGGATCTTACAAATTGTTCCAACCATCTTGGTGAAGTCCAACATTCCTACGATTACGAGTGTAAAACCATATACCCCATTGGAATTGGAAGGTAGGGACCTATATATACGAGAGGGATGTGTCGGTTGCCACTCACAAATGGTCCGCCCATTCAGAAGTGAGGTGGAACGATATGGGGAATATGCCAAAGCTGGGGAGTTTGTCTATGACCATCCATTTCTTTGGGGCAGTAAAAGAACAGGTCCTGATTTACTTCGGATCGGTGGCAAATACACTGACAATTGGCACTTAAACCATATGTACGATCCTCAAAGCACCTCTTCAGGATCCATTATGCCGGCCTATCAATGGTTAGTAAGAAATGAACTGGACAGAAGTAATATCACCCGTAAAATGGAGGCTATGGTCACCCTAGGCGTTCCATATAGTGAAGAGGACATTGCCAATGTTACCAAGAACATGGATGCACAAGCTTTAAAAATTGAACAAAATCTATATTCCGACCCTGATTTTGCTTCCAATTATGAAGCGGATAAAGCCTCCGCAAAGAAGAACGGAGAGGATTTTGTAAACATGCGGGATCGTGAGATCGTAGCACTCATAGCGTACTTACAGCGTTTGGGTACAGATATTAAGGTAAAAGAAACTAATGAAATCATTTCTCAAAACCAATAGACCATGCTAAAATTTGCAAAAAACTATATGGAAACCATAGATGGCGTTGCCACCTATCCCATGATATCGCTTCTCATCTTTTTTGTCTTTTTTACCATCCTTTTTTGGTGGGTATTCACGGCCTCAAAAGAGCATATCACGGAGGTAAGTAAAATACCTTTCGAAGAAGACACCAACCAAAACAACCAAACACTATGAAAAATATGTCGCCTTGGTGGATACGTATCCCCTTGTTTTTCTTTATCATCTTGGGATTAATGGAGTATGTCATAGATTCCGGAAACCAGCTAGCCATCATTGCCTATCCTATTACACAGTTGTTTTTATTGTTGGTCTTGATGATCTTGATAGCCATAGAAATTATTCTACAATCTATAGAGAATGTAATGTTCCAAACCCTGCCCGAAAAAGCAAAAGAGCGCTACTTGGCCACCAAATCCAAAACATGGGAATGGACATGGGCGAAAAAATGGTACAAAAAGCTTACCGGGAACAAACCCATTGAAGAGGAGGGTGAGATTATTCTCGACCATAATTACGATGGTATTAGGGAACTGGATAATGATATGCCACCTTGGTGGGTATACATGTTTTATGCGACCATAGTGTTTGGTGTTATTTATCTTGCCCGTTACCATGTGTTCAATGGAGCTGGTCAAAATATGGAATATGAAATGGAAGTGGCAGAAGCCCAATTGGCCATAGAAGAGTATAAAAAAAATGCCAAAGACCTAGTAGATATCAACACTGTTGAGTTTCTAACAGACCCATCAGACCTCAAAGCCGGTGAAGCCATCTTCCAGAACAATTGTGTGGCCTGTCATATGGCAGATGGGGGAGGCGGAATTGGCCCCAACTTAACAGACCCATATTGGATATTGGGTGGGGGCATTAAAAATATATTTCACACCATTTCTGAAGGAGGAAGGGACGGAAAGGGGATGATTGCATGGAAACAGACCTTAAAACCGGTGGAAATGGCGCAAGTTGCCAGTTATGTCTTAACCATGGAAGGAAAAATTCCTGCCAAAGCTAAAGAAGCCGAAGGAGACTTATGGATAGATGAAAACAAATCAAATCAGAATACCATTCCCAAAGGGATAAATGAACAAGAAAAGGATACGGTGACCGTTGCTTTAAATTGAATATCATCAAAGGCATTAATACTATCCAAAGGGAAATAAAAATGTATGGACGATAATTTTAGGGATTCAATAGGCACAATCAATGAAGAAGGGAATCGCGCCTGGATTTTTCCCAAAAAACCTAGTGGCAAATATTATACTTATCGCAAATGGGTGAGTTATGTTCTTTTGTTGTTTCTAATATCCTCGCCCTTTATTAAAATAAATGGGAATCAATTCTTGATGTTCAACGTTTTGGAACGCAGGTTCAATATTTTTGGATTCCCATTTTGGCCACAAGATTTTCACTTGTTCGTCATTTCCATGGTTGCGGGTGTTATTTTTGTTGCACTCTTTACTGTTGCTTTCGGCCGTATTTTCTGCGGCTGGATATGTCCCCAGACCATTTTCATGGAAATGGTATTCCGTAGGATTGAGTTTTTAATTGATGGGGATAGGGGAGCACAAATTAAGCTGGAAAAACAAGTTTGGAATTCCGAAAAAATTAGAAAAAGATTCTTAAAATGGACTGTTTTCCTAATTATTTCCTTTCTAATAGCCAATGTATTTTTGGCCTACCTGATTGGAAGCGATAAATTATTGCAATATGTTTTTGAGGGTCCGCTACAGCATGTAAGCACGCTTGTTTCCCTTTCCATTTTTACAATGGTTTTCTATTTTATATTCGCTTGGTTTAGAGAACAGGTTTGTATTATAGCCTGCCCTTACGGAAGGATGCAAGGAGTTTTGTTGGACAACAAATCCATTCTTGTAGCCTATGACCATAAAAGGGGCGAAAGTGAAAAAGGTAGAAAGAAATTCAGAAAAAACGAAGACCGTGAGGCTTTGGGCCACGGGGATTGTATTGATTGTTTCCAATGTGTAAACGTATGCCCTACAGGGATAGATATCCGTAATGGCACCCAATTGGAATGTGTTAATTGCACGGCCTGTATGGATGAATGCGATCATATCATGGAAAAAGTAAACCTACCCAAAGGGCTTATCCGTTATACTAGCGAGGAAAATATAGAACGAAAAGAAAAATTTAAATTCACCCCTAGGTTGAAAGGATACTCAGCCGTTTTGGTCATATTGACCGGCATCTTCATCGGGATGCTTTTTCTTAGAAATGATATAGAGGCCAATATTCTTAGGCTCCCTGGCCAGCTATATGAGCACAAGGAAGGAAATATAATCAGTAATGTGTATACGTATAAGTTGCTGAACAAAACAACAAAGGAAATAGCCAATGTCCACTTTGAACTGTTGTCCCACGAAGGCAAGATCTTGTTGGTTAGAAATCATGACTTTAATGTTCCCGCTCAGCAATTGGCAGAGGGTACTTTATTTATAGAAATAAATAATTCCGAATTGAACGGGGACAAGGATAAATTAAAAATAGGGATCTTCAGTGGTCAAAAATTAGTGGAATCAACCACCGCTAGGTTCCTGGCTCCAAGGAGTTACAAATAAGTTTAAATATACAATTATGAAAATAAATTGGGGAACAGGAGTAGTTTTGGCCTTTATTGCTTTTATAAGCTTTATCCTTTTTTTTGTGGTCAGAATGACTATTGACAACAACGCCAGTCATGATCTGGTGACCGAAGGATACTATAAAGAAGAACTGGGGCATCAAAAAAAAATGGATGCCCAACGGAATGCCAATAATTTAAGCACAAAGATTCGAATTGACAGAACCACCTTAGGTTGGGACATACGTTTTCCTGAGGCCATGGAACCACAAAAAATAAAAGGAAACGTGTCCTTATACAGGCCTTCCAATAAGCAATTGGATTTTGATTTACCCATCAGTATAACCAATTCACATTTTCTCATACCGGACAATCGCCTGTTGGATGGTCGTTGGGACATTACAATTACCTTGAAATACGACAACAAATCTTATTTCCACAAGGAGAGCCTAACCTATATTAAAAATTGATGACCACCGAAATTAAAATGCATATACATTATATAAAACGACACAACTAAATGCTATTATCTGCCATCTTATTGGGACTTTTGGGCAGTTTACACTGTGTAGGGATGTGTGGCCCCATTGCCTTTCTGCTACCAGTGGACAGAAACAATTCCTATAAGAAATTTTTCCAAATCTTCATCTACCATTTGGGAAGGCTCTTGGCCTATGGCACCATAGGGCTGGTCTTTGGCTTTTTGGGCAAGGGACTTTATGTTTTTGGGATGCAACAAAAACTATCCATTTTTATTGGAGTCATTATGATTCTTGTGGTACTTCTTCCGTATAAAACGTTTCAAAAATACAATTTCTCCAAACCTTGGTTTAAGGTGCTTTCAAAAATAAAAAATCGGTTGGGAAAAGAGCTTCAGAAAAAATCCCCTGACACCTTTTTGACCATTGGGTTTTTAAATGGTTTCCTCCCCTGCGGATTGGTCTATATGGCCCTTTTTGCAGCTATTGCCATGGGTGATCCTTGGAACGGTTCGCTCTATATGATTCTATTTGGTCTTGGCACTATTCCGTTGATGACCACCGCCATCTACTTTTCGGGCATTTTAAAAGGTACTGCCCGCAAGAGAATACAGAAATTAATCCCGGTATTCATTATTGTGATTGGTCTACTTTTTATTCTTCGCGGATTGGGACTTGGCATCCCCTATATTTCACCAGAGCCGGTAATAGAATTGGTTTCCAGCAACATTGATTGTCTAGATTAATTCTTAAATAAGCCTTCCCTGATCTATGTCAGGATTTATATTTAAAAAACTTTAGATATTTGGTGGTATAGAAGTTTCTGTTTTTTTACAACCTAAATTAAAATCATAGTTATGAAAAAAAAATCGACTAAAGTTTCCGTTCTAGGAAAAAAGGACGATAAATACATGCTCAAATTTCCGCATTTACATGTAAAGGTTTCTGTAAATGAAGAATTATACACAAGAATGCTTCACAGTAGTTTATATGAGTTTAAACCTATGACCAATGAAGAACTGACCAATTCATAGCATAATTCACTTTTATGATGGAATCATTTAGGCCGTCAACCAAAGATTATACAAGTACTGGCATCTGCAAAATTTAGTCGAGATTCAGAATAATCATAATGACTACACCCATCAATTTCCTCTTAATTGAAAATTCATATCAGCGTCTAGAGTTTAAAGGTCACTACTGGAATTTTGGAATGGTTGGCAACATCCTCCCCAATACTTCCCATAAAGAAATGGGTAAGCCCTTTACGTCCGTGGGTAGGAATTCCCAGAATATCGGCGTTGATATCTTTACTGTAGTTCAATATTCCTTTTTCCACGGTGTAATCGTTATAGATTTCCACTTCTTTTCCCATACCGGCTTTGCTCAGGAAGTTAGTTATTCTAGCGTATATATCAGGCGTGCTTAAAAAAGTGTCCCCTGGGGTGTTTACATATACCAAATGAAGTTCTGCAGCTAATTTTTTAGCAAAATCCCTGGCCTTTTGTAAAGCGGGAAGATTTTCTTCTTTAAAATCGCATGCAAAAACAAAATGATCAATTTTAAAGTCCTCCATTTCATCTTTAATGACCAAAACAGGCACATCTGAGTTTCTCACCACCTTCTCTGCATTGGAACCAATAAATATTTCTTTTAATCCGTCCGCGCCATGGGAACCCATAACCACTAAATCTGCCTGATGCTTTTCAGCGACTTCATTTAATTCACTGAACACCTTAAAGTGCTTAATTATAGGGGTCACTTTAACATCTTGAAGAAAGGGTTTGGCCAAAAATTCGGTGAATCTCTTTTCCGAGAGTTTAATCAAAAAAAGCATCTGATCTTGCTGAAATCCTTCGGAAGTAGAAATAACTGCCGTGGACAGTTCCAACATATGAACCGCAAAAATTTCAGAACCATACTTTTTTGCTAGGGATGCAGCTACTTTTAGCGCATATTCCGATTGTTCGGAAAAATCAACTGGGACTATAATCTTTTTCATAATTTCTTATTTTCAGATTTACAATTGTAATTATATCGTCATTGAAAACAAACGTGTATCGGGAGCTTTCTTATGCAGCAATACATCAAAGGTCATACATACGTTTCTAACAAAAGGCCGTCCTTTTGCCGTTACCCTTAAAACATTATTGGATATTTCTACTAATCCGTCCGATTCCATTTCTTCCAACCGCTCCAACACGTCATTAATTTCTGGAAAATATTCCTCTTGACCATACAAAGAGGTTTCGAAGCGACACATTAGATTTAGGATATGTTTTCTTATGATTTGATCTTCCTCAGTTAAAATATGACCTCTATAGACGGGAATAATATTGTTCTCGATAAGATGGTAATACTCTTCCAAACCCTTCACATTTTGAGCAAAGCCATACCAACTATCACTGATACTTGACACGCCCAACCCAACCATCAATTGGGTCTTGGATGCCGTATAACCCATGAAATTTCGATGTAATTTTGAAGTTCTCATAGATTCAAAAAGAGTATCGGTCGGCAATGCAAAATGGTCCATTCCAATTTCTTTATACCCTACTTTAGAAAGCATAAGTTTCCCCTTTTCATATTGTTCGCGTTTTTCATCAGCTGAAGGCAAATCTGCATCATTATACCCGCGTTGTCCATTTCCTTTCAACCAAGGAACATGTGCATAGCTATAAAATGCCAAGCGATCGGGCATCAGCTCTTTGGTCTTTAAAATGGTCTGCTCCACATGCTCCAAGGTCTGATAAGGTAATCCGAAAATAATGTCATGCCCCACAGAGGTGTATCCAATTTCCCTGGCATATTCCGTTACCCTCTTCACATTTTCAAAGGGCTGAACCCTATTTATGGCCTTTTGTACTGTTGCATTGTAATCCTGAACACCAAAACTTACCCTTCTAAAACCAAGATCAAACAAGGTCTCAAGATGCCCCTTTGTGGTGTTGTTGGGATGGCCTTCAAAACTGAACTCAAAACCTTCGACCTTTTCTCCAGTCTTAAAAATTCCTTCTATCAATATCCTGAGGTTCTCAGACGAAAAAAATGTTGGGGTTCCACCTCCCAAATGTAATTCTTTGATCCTAGGTCTTGAAGAAAACAAATTACAGTACAACCACCATTCCTTAAGCACCGCCCGTATATAGGGATCTTCTTTATCATGACGGGTAGTAATGCGTTTATGACATCCACAAAAAGTGCACATTTGTTCGCAAAAAGGCAGATGAATATATAAGCTTATCCCTTCGGAGGCATTGCTTTCTTTAAAACTTTGAATCAAGGTTTGCCGCCATGCTTTTCCAGAAAAGGATTCCATATTCCAATAGGGAACTGTGGGGTAACTGGTATATCTGGGGCCTGCTATATTGTACTTCTGAACCAATGTTGACATATGTGTCTTTTATAAGTTCCAAAAGTAAAAGCACTAAGAAAAAGATAATATGATATCCCTCATGTTTAAGGCATATGTATTTCCCCATCTCTTAATAAGTGTCCTTTATCCAATCATAAGGTGGGCGTTTGATCCATAATCCTCTAGTGAAATCTGGGAAATTCTGGGGTTCCCCATTATTTTCAATAGACACTTCTGATAAGGGGGTTATAGCACTCCAAGCAGCGGCATCATATGCATCCAGCGGTGGGGCTATATTTAATTTGGCCGATTCAACAAAGGAATTCAGCACAAAGAAATCCATCCCGCCATGTCCGGAACCTTCTGCATATTCCCCATATTTCTTCCATAGGGGATGATCGTATTTCTTGAGCCATTCATCAGCCTCATCCCATTTATGGGGTTCCGATTTTCCTTCGATATATATTCTATTGCCATCAACTTCCCAGAGTCCGTTTGCCCCTTGTACCCTAAACCCTAAAGAGTATGGCCTTGGCAGGTTACAATCATGGGTCACTATGATGGTTTCCCCCATAGCCGTCTCAATGGTAGAGGTAATTACATCGCCCTGTTTAAATTTTATTTTGGCATTGGGATGATCTTCCCCTGCTTGTTTTACGATATGGTTGTGCAGTCCAATACCCTTACTTGCGCTTGAAGTCATGGAAACAAACCTATTGCCCCTATTGATATCGGCCATAACCGCAATGGGGCCTACTCCGTGGGTAGGATATACATCTGCATTACGCTTTACAGAATGCTCTGTACGCCAACTGGCTTCGGAATACCCTTTTTCACCAAACTCAACTCCACCTCCATATGGCTGCTTGCCATTATTAAACTTCACCTCCCTTAAATCGTGTTGGTACCCACACCTGAAATGTACCAGCTCCCCAAATACATTTTGCCGGACCATGTTAAGAATGGCCAATACATCCCTTCTGTAATTTACATTCTCCAGAATCATCATATGTGTCCCGGTACGCTCATGGGCATTTACCAAGTCCCAACATTCCTCTAAGGTATTTGCTGCGGAGACCTCAACCCCTGCATATTTACCGGCTTCCATGGCATCCACTGTCATTCTGGTGTGCCATAACCACGGTGTTGCTATAATAACGGCATCTACCTCTTTCAATTCCAAAAGGTTCCGGTAATCATAATCATTGTTTCCAAACGTCATAGGAGCCTTCTTCCCTGCTTTGGCCATCGTGTCCTTCGCGGCTTCCAACCTGTTGGCATCAATGTCACAGATGGCTGTTATATTCACGTCTTTCCGCATTAGCAGGTTGCTCAGATGGTTATTTCCCCTCTCCCCCACGCCTATTAGGCCAACATTCAATTTCTGGGATTCAAAATTTCCAAAAAAATTAGAGGATATGGCTGGGGTTACCAGAAATCCGGCTCCCAGTACACTCGTTTTCTTAATAAACTTTCTTCTTGTGGTCATCAGTTGAAATAGGTTGGTTAATTAAATTGGTAATTGGTGGTTCAAATTAATCATTTTGATATAATAAATGAAGCTCCTTCATTTTAAAAATGGAGTTCCTCCCAAAAATCTTATTTTTACTCCTGATGCAAGAAAGGATGACACTGTTATTAATGGCTGCCGGAAAAGGTAGTCGATATGGGAAGCTAAAACAGTTTGATGGTTTGGGTCCCAATGAAGAATTTCTGATGGAATTCAGCATTTTCGATGCTATTGCAGCAGGTTTTGACCATATTGTCATCATTACCCAACGGGATCATGTCAATTTTCTTTCGGAACATATAGCGGTTCGCATATCTAAAAACGTAAAATTGGATGTCCTTTCCCAAGATCTGGAGGAGCTTCCACTAGGAACGAATATTGTGGTGGAACGAAACAAACCCTGGGGCACGGCCCATGCCGTTTGGACCGCTAGGCACCATATTACCTCCCCATTTGTGGTGTTAAATGCCGATGATTATTACGGCAGGAATGCATTTCAAAATGCATCATTATTTATAAAGAATCCAAAAAAAACCTCCCTATTCGCTATGGTCGGTTATACGCTGAAAGAAACACTTTCCCCCAATGGATCTGTTTCGAGGGGAGTATGTAGCATTTCGAGTGGTAGTCTGTTGCAAATACAGGAACGCCTAAAGATCATATTTGAAAAGGGAGAAATAACAGACTTGGAATCTGGGGAACTATTTAGTGGAGAAGAAAAGGTGAGCATGAATTTTTGGGTTTGCCATCCCACCCTATTTTCTGAGATCGAAGATTACTTTTCTAAGTTTCTAAAAGATGAAGAAAAGGTAAAAAACAGTGAAGTGTACCTTCCCTTTGTCATTCAGAACCTGATTGTAGAAAAGAAAACCACCGTAGCTGTATTGCCATCTGGTGGAAAGTGGTTTGGGGTTACCTATGCCAATGACCGGGAGTTGGCCGTAAAGGAACTGGCCGATATGACCAAAATGGGAATATACCCAACTCCCCTTTGGGACAACATAAATTAAAGTACATGGGAACTTTTCATACATATGAAGATCTTAAGTCGCTGTTGGCATGCTTCGCCTTGGACGAAGGCAAGTATACATTTAATAGAATAGACCAAGGTTATATCAATGACACCTATTTGGTTCTAGAAAAAGAGGACCCGTTATTTATCCTTCAACGTATCAACAGCAAGGTTTTTACCGATGTAGCTGGGGTAATGGGCAATATGACAAAGGCCCTGACGTATCTAAGCGATGAAGATTATAGATCGGTGGCGCTTGTCCCAACAAAAACCCGTAAGTCCTATTGTGACTTAAACAATCAAGAATATTGGAGGCTCATGGAATACATTCCTAACAGCCTAGCTTTTGATAATGCCAAAAATTCCGAAATAGCATATGAAGCGGGTAGGATTCTGGGTAAGTTCCATTCTTTATTACAGCATGCCCCGTCAAATCAATTTACGGAGACCATTCCACAATTTCATGATTTGGAATTACGGAAAGAACAGTTCCAAGATGCCATGAACAATGCCAGTCATGAAAAGCAGAATGCTGCGGCCTCGGCAATTTCCTTTGCAAAGGAGACCTTTCCGCTGTTTTCCGAACTTTACAATCTTGACCTTCCTTTTCGCCTCTGCCATAACGACACCAAATTGAACAACATCCTCTTCTCCAAAAAAACAAATAAAGCCCTGTGTTTCATTGATTTAGATACCATAATGAAGGGTTATTTCTATTACGATTTTGGGGATCTTGTAAGGACCATCGCAAATACGGCCAAGGAGGATGAAAAGGAACACCATAAAATCACTTTCGACCAACAACTGTTTGAATCCTTTTTGGACGGACTAGGATCCACCGCCACTTTCCTAACCACCGAAGAACTGAAATCGCTTCCTCTTGGCACCATCTTTATGCCTTTCATTCATGGCCTAAGGGCTCTTACCGATTACCTCAACAACAACCAATATTACAAAGTTTCCTATCCAACCCAAAATTTGGAAAGGAGCCTTAGTTTATTTGATTTCTGTAAAAAAGCTCTGGGCAATATGGACTATATAAAGGGCATGGTCGCAAATAAACTACATGCCAACGGAAATTAAGATTCGATCCTCGTGATGTTCAAATTGTCTCTTTTTGCCACATTGATCGGTATTTTTTCTTCTATGGTATTGGTTTCATCCAATCCAAAATCTTCAATGGCAGTCAGGCCCAAAGATTTCAAAAACCGATAAACACGAACGCTGAAAGTTTCCAACACGGTTAGTCGGTTATCTGAAGCTACCCTTGAATTGATCAATATATATTTAAAATCAGGGGGCACCTGCAAATTGGGATTCGTGAAAAATATATTTTCATTGGATACCTCTCCAGATTTCACCAAATCCCTGTGGATTTTCTTCATTTTATGATCGAGCAAGTGTCGCTCCTTAAAACCCAGATTCAATTTGATGAAAAAACATTTTTTTGGTATTATGGTTGTAACCGTATATGCAATACCATAAGGATCATCCGTAATATCCAAATGTAAAAACCAATATACCGCCGCTCGCTTGGGTTGAAGGTAGAACAAGGAATGCACAATGGTCATATCTATAAAGTTCACCCGAGAGGACCTTGTTGGCATTACGAGATTAGTTGCTAAATAGGGTAATTTATCATTTTTCATTACATCGACAAACATAGGTTTAACCTCTTCCAGTTTTTGGTATTCCGCAACCCTGCTTCTCAATTGTCTGGCAAAACGGTAAAATAGCAATAAGGTAAACAGGAACAAGGCCAGTAATAACGTGAACCAGCCTCCATGGACGATCTTGTTAAGGTTAGAGATTAAAAAAGTGGTTTCTACCAGGAGGAACAAAGCGAACAAAAGGGTAATTATGATCTCTCCTTTTTTTGCCCTGATCAATAAAAGGTAGCCTAACAACAAGCTTGTCATGAGCATATCAATGGTGATTGCCAACCCGTATGCCGACTCCATATTTGATGATTTTTTAAAGATAAATACCACCAACAAACAACCGACCAATAAAAAATAATTGATAAACGGAATGTAGATCTGGCCTTTATGGTCTGACGGGTACTTTACTTTTAGGTTGGTCCATAATTTTAATTTAATGGCCTCATTGACCAAAGTAAAAATACCTGTGATCAATGCCTGGCTGGCTATAATGGTGGCCACCGTTGCAATTCCAATCACATAGGGCAGCCATTCCTGTGGTACGGTAGCGTAAAAAATAGATTCCAACTTTATTCCTTTTGGCAATGAAAGACAATATGCTGCCTGACCAAAATAATTCAACAACAACATGGTGAATACGAACATCCAAGTCAACCGGATATTCCTTTTTCCACAGTGCCCTAAATCGGAGTAAAGGGCTTCCGCCCCTGTGGTACATAAAAAGACCGCGCCTAATATCCAAAGGGCCTCAGGGTAATTGATCAAGAAGGATAAGGCATACATTGGATTTACCGCCTTAAGTACTTCCGGGTTGTGTATCAATTGCCTTACCCCTAAAAATCCCAAGGTTAAAAACCAGAGCAACATCACCGGCCCGAATAGCCCCCCTATCTTCTTGGTTCCAAATTGCTGGATCAAGAAGAGCCCAGTAATAATGACACAAACAATGGGCAAGGTAGGTATGTGGCTATAGAGTATAGAAACACCTTCCACCGCCGATGAAATTGAAATGGCAGGGGTTATAAAGCCATCGCTGATCAAGGTGGCACAGCCGATTAGGGCAGGATAAATAATCCATTTGGATTTTGTTTTTCGCAAAAGGGCATAAAGGGCGAAAATTCCGCCTTCCCCATGATTATCGGCATTAAGCGCCAAATAAATATATTTGACCGTTGCCAAGAGCACCAATGTCCAAAAGACACAAGAGAGACTCCCTAAAACCAATAATTCATCAAAATTCTTTCCTTGTGTTATAGCAGTAAATACGTATAAGGGAGAGGTGCCAATATCCCCAAAAACTATCCCTAGCGTCATTAATAGTGATGCTAGGGATACTTTATGATCGGATGCTTTCATTAATTCATTAAAATAAAGACCACAATCCCGGCAAAATATCCGAAAAGGGCCAACCATGTAATACGTTTAAGG
This sequence comes from Flavobacteriaceae bacterium KMM 6897, assembly GCA_035798135.1. GTDB lineage: Bacteria > Bacteroidota > Bacteroidia > Flavobacteriales > Flavobacteriaceae > Sediminicola. The sequence goes on from JAPFBR010000001.1 coordinate 210,125, forward strand.
TACCAAATAAAATCAATTTTTAAAATCCCCATAGCCGCAACCCCGGCTGCAGAACCAATGATCAAAGCACTACCACCAGTACCGGCACAGTAGGCCAAAAAGTTCCAAAATTCATGATCCTGTGGAAAACGCTCCATTGAATACATCCCCATGGCCCCGGCCACTAATGGCACGTTATCTACAACAGAGGACAACAAACCTAAAAGAATATTGGTGACATAGTAGCTATCAAAGGAGTTGTCCAAAGATTCCCCTACGGCCCCTAACACCCCATTGGTCTGCATGGCTGCCACTGCAAGTAAAATACCCATAAAGAATAATATACTGGGCGTATCTATTCGTCTAATGGTATTTGCAACCGAATAGTGATGTTTAATTTCAAACGGCTTTTTACGGTGTATGATCTCTGTCGCTATCCAAAGCACGCTTAAACTGAACAGCATGCCCATAAATGGAGGCAAATGTGTAACTGTTTTAAACACAGGCACGAACAATAAAGAAAGTACTCCTAGGATAAGCACAAACATGCTTTCCCCATCACCAATCTGTTCATGACTTGGTTTATGTTCCAAAACCATACTCTGCACCTTTCCCTTAAGAAAAAAGGAAACTAAAATAAGTGGTGCTATCAAACAAGCCACACTAGGCCAAAAAACCTCAGTAATAATGGAATGGGTGGATACTTGACCCCCGTTCCACAACATAATGGTTGTAACATCCCCTATTGGTGACCATGCACCTCCAGCATTGGCAGCAATTACAATAAACCCTGCAAAATACCATAGGTCATTTTTGTTGTCCATAAATTTTTTCAATAGCGCAATCATGACAATTGTTGTTGTCAGGTTATCCAATACCGCAGAAAGAAAAAAGGTTAAAAGGGTTAAAATCCATAACAACGCTCTTTTATCCGTGGTCTTTATAACCTTATGAATAACCTTGAAACCATCATGTGAGTCTATAAGTTCTACAATGGTCATGGCCCCTAAAAGGAAGAACAGGATTTCAGAAATTTCCTCAAAGTGTTCTTTAAGTTGAACTAAAGTTTCACTAAGTTCAGCTTGGTTAAAAATCAATAGAACCCACAATACTACCCCTGTAAAAAGGGCTGTTGCTGCTTTATCAAGCTTCACTACATGCTCCAAGGCGATCAGCAGATAGCCAAGAACGAAAACTATGATAGTAATTTCCATGGTTACCTACACGGAAGTTTACTTATACTAATCCAGCTATTCAATTTTATTTTCATTGGTTTATGATTTTTGATGGTTAAATCAGCTATGCTGCCTTCTTACCAGAAGACTTGGTATTACTATTTTCCTTTATGATTGTGTTCCACTTTTCAGCTCTTGCCATTTCAAAATCTTCAGCATAGATTTCTTCGGCATCGTAAAAATTGAGAATAGCTTCAACATTTTTAGCATTTAAGAAGGTTATTTTTAAGTTTAGTTTTTGCAGTATGGTCTCCTTTTTGATTTTAGTTTTAACAGTGGCCACTTTACTATCGATTTCACAGGCCTGAATTTTGCTTAATTCAATTAGATGGATCGTAGGCTGTGCTTCCAAAAACTTCATGTAAAGTATTTTTTTCTGTTCCTTGTCAATTCCTATAAAAGTATTGCCCCAATTTTCTTGCTCTGTCAATATTATATTGTTCTTGCCCAATTCTAATTTAAACGATTTTCTCATTTGTTTGATTCCACTTTTACCAGAGAAATCTATTATAAAAAACGGCACGAAAACACTTGCTACAAGTACTAATGATATTATTATTAATTCTAAATCCATGACTAAATATTTAAATGTTGAAATAAGTTGTTTGATGTTTTTTAAATGCGCACCATAAAAATGTCACGTATTATGACAATTAGGTGTGCAACACAAATTCTAGGGAACAACGCGGCTCCTCTAAATCAGACTGATTTTATCTAACTATTTTAAATATAGGTATGGAAAGGATAAATAAGGGTCAATGTATCTAACCCGGGTTCTATGGTATTGCAGTAAATAATGTATTGCAGTTCAAATCCGCTAAGATTACCAACAATGGGAACGATACTTTTTGAAGCTAGCCAAAACTCCCTATCGTATTCATCATGGGCTGAAAGCTGTAGAACTGTTTCAAATTCTTGATGCTGAAAGTTAAAAATGACCCCTTCTTTATTTAGGAGTTTTTTCAACTTTATCTGATTGTTTGAATTCGAACTGAAAGGAACAGCTGCTTGGGGCAAGGCGTAGACCGCACTACCGATACCCCAAAAAAGTATCAAAAGCAAAAGGCTTAAAAAGCCAAAGTGTTTCACTCCTTTCATGGAGTAAATGTATAAATTAAAATGTTAATTTGAAGTTAAATTATTGTTTCACAAACCATGTAATCAAGGTGAAATAATTTATTTATAACAACTTGAATTTTTATTGGTTGATAGTTGGGTGTAAACAAAACCAATGTCCATTATAATAGGTATTACATGGGCATACACAAAAAATTAAATCAAAGACCATTTACTTTGAAAAGAAAATATCCTTCATTAATAAAGTGCAAAGGTATACAGTAAACCAATGTTTAAAGTTGTCCATGATCTACCGTCCAATTCTATTGCGGTATAGGAAAGATTCAATTCTGCACTGGCATCGACCAGATATGCAATTTGGGGCCTATAATAGAGACCTCCTTCATTACCTTTATTTATTCCAAGAGCCTGTCCCCCATCGATACCAAAGGAAAAGGAATTGCCTGCCCATATTCTTACCGATGCAGCAAGAGGCACAAATTGCACGTGTGGCAGATCTTCCCTTACTATATCCGAATGGAAGGTTTCTGGAAAGCCATTAATAAAGCCCATGGTAATTCCTGCATCAACAACTTCTCCAAGCGCCCACATATACCCTACATCCAAACCAAGGGTAAGTGACACGTCATCATTAAAGTCGTCAAAGGGCATACCACCTTGAATCCCCGCTTTCAAGCCTTCCTGTGCGTAAGATCCTATGGCAAAAAACATACAAACGAATATTAAAATTCTAATTTTCATGGGTTTGGACTTTAATTGATGTCCAAACAAAACTAGAATCTTTCGTACGTCAGTAACTATTTTTGTTGCAAAACAAGGAAAAAAAGTTGTCCAAGCGTATATTATTGGTTTTTGAGAGAGGTTATTTCCTTCCCATGGATCAATCCATATAATATACTTGAACCAATAAACGCAGATTATAAATCAAGAAATGCCAAAAAATATAATGCGCTTTTGGTCTTAATCAAACGCATAACCTGTGACAACCCTAAAAACAAAGGCATACATCACTACTGCGAACATCATAAAACTAAAGATGGCGAAACCTTTAAAATAGTTTCTCACGATTAAATTTCCAATATTTTTAAATCCGTCTAAATAAATATTTTTTACAAGTAATAATGTTTTCATGTAATGGGGGTTTTTAGTTATGCCACAAAGGTAGACTGAAGGTTTACCCTTAATGGGATTTTTAGTCAAATGGCATAAAATATATGCTGAAGTACATTTAGAAATTGGTTCAACCCTTAAATTGGTAGTTCATAGAATGGTATACCGCCTTATCAAAATTTAAAAACTCATTGTAGGTGAAATAGTACATAATAAAATATCCCTCAAAAGTTTTAAGCTTTAGGTTAACTGTACAGAGATATTGTATAATTGGATATAAAGGATTGGGGGTTAGGTTGCATTACCTATGGAAATAGTTATTGGGCTTTCAGTCCAACGCTCTTTTTGCATTCAGGCTATCCATCTCTTTTCTGAATCTCAAGATCATAAAGCTGTCCAATTGACGTCCAATACTGTCCTGCATGGTCTGCCAATTGGTCTCATTAATTTTTCCAGTAAACTGACGTATTTTATAGAAGCGTTCCATATTGAAACGATTGGCCTTCCATGCAGCCTCTGTACTTTCCTGGTGTTTTAAATCCTGAAGGTATATTCCAACCCCAAAGCCGGCAATGACCACCACCAGGGCAATCCACAAAAGGGTCGTTGTTTTTTTCATTGCTTCTTTATAAAATACAATCAGTTATTATATGCATGTGAACTGGAAAATACAGCCTAGTTCTAAAAGATGGCTGTTCAACCATTTGCCGCATACATTAAATTTAAGTTGGTTTCCTTCGCCTACAAAACATATCTGTTCAACCTTCATAAATGTAGGATAAAGTACAAGGGTAGGAAAATATAACAACACTGATTAACCCGATTGACTTTAAAATAGACTCGTATTAATAAATATGGGCATTTTAAAGAATAAACAGAAAACTATGTAAATTAAAAAATACAAAACGAAAAAAGCCCCCAACTTGCGTTGAAGGCTTTTAGCGGTCCGGACGGCCCCGAAGTCTCGGGGGAACCCGCCACAAACAATTAGGATGCAAATCAAAAAAATGCAAAAACGAAAAAAGCCCCCAACTTGCGTTGAAGGCTTTTAGCGGTCCGGACGGGACTCGAACCCGCGACCCCCTGCGTGACAGGCAGGTATTCTAACCAACTGAACTACCGAACCGTGGCGTTTAGCGAGTGCAAATATACACCGCTTATTTAATTGCACAAATAATTTAGCCTAAAAAATACCCTTCATTAAAGAAATTTTTGGCGTTCCACCAAATAGGTGTTCATAACTCTCGAGAAATCAGCATTTATGTCCACCTCCACATATTTAATTTTGTATTGGGCACAACGTAACTTTAACATTTCAAAATAGGCTCCCACCTCTTTTTCGTACGATTCTTTGATGCCCTCCGCATAAAGATCTATATGTTCTCCCGTTTCCACATCAACGAACCGCTTGGGGGTGTTCTCAAAATTGAAATGGAATTCCTTGTCCCTATCTATTAAATGGAACAATACCACTTCATGCTTATTGTATTTAAGATGCCGCAGGGCATCGAACAATTGATCATTATCCGTTGTATTCTGAAACATATCGGTAAACAAAAATATAAGACTCCTTCGTTTAATTTTTTCCGCTATTTGGTGAAGGTAGGTATAGGTATCCGTTCCCTTGGGAGGTTTGGACTCCAAACTGATCTCATTGAGTTTGGCCAATAGCATCTGGTGGTGTCGCTCACTCCCTTTTTCAGGAGCATAGTACTGGTAAGTATCCGAATACACACTTAACCCCACCGCGTCCCGTTGCCTTTTGAGAATGTTCATCAGGGCTGCAATGGCTAAGACACCAAAACCGATCTTGTTCAAATGGTCAACGCTCAATTGGTCAACTTCCGGATAGTACATGGAAGCTGAATTGTCCAAGATCATATGGCACCTTAGATTGGTCTCCTCTTCGTATCGTTTTGTATAAAGCTTATCTGTTTTAGCGAATAATTTCCAATCAATATGTTTGGTACTTTCTCCATTGTTGTAGATTTTGTGTTCCGCAAATTCAGCAGAGAAACCATGGAAGGGACTTTTATGGATACCAGTGATAAAGCCTTCCACTACCTGGTTGGCCAATAGTTCCAGATTCTGGAACAAAGAAGCGTTGTTTATTTCGGATTGAAGATTCATAGCGTTATGGATACCCTAAGATAACAAACATTCTTTGGGCCAAAAAATTTAGTTGAAAAGAAACGGTATAAAATAAAAAAGGCCTGACGAAAGTCAGGCCTTTTTTATTATTATAAGGGTTACCTATAATGCTGCATCAATAGCATCGGTATATACCTTCTTAGGAGAAACTCCTACTTGTCTGTTAACGATTTCGCCATTCTTGAAAACCAGAACTGTTGGGATATTTCGCACCCCATATTTTGCTGCAAATTCTTGATTGGCGTCAACATCTACCTTACCAACTACAGCCTTCCCTTCATATTCCTTACTAACCTCATCAATAATTGGACCTACCATTCTACAAGGTCCGCACCATGCTGCCCAAAAATCAACAACAACGGGTTTATCACTTTTTAAAACTACCTCATCAAAAGTAGCATCTGTTATTTCTAATGCCATGTTTGTTTTATTTTATTATTATGCAAATTTAGTCAATTAATCAACGTTTTCCTTACTAACGTTATATTCCTTTTACCTATTGTAATATAGGTAAAGTTTATATGAAAAAAAGACCAAAATAGCGTTAATTCAACTTGTAATGAACTTCCTTCCCTTCCAGCTCCAGCAATAATTCCGTAGAGATCTGTACTTTCTGTTTTCTACAGGTTAAATTTACCTTGATCTCCTCTTCCATTTCGTAAACCACAAAACTTAAGGGATGGCTTCCCTGATGGGATACCAAAGTATCCTTTAACTCATAGATCTGCTCTTCCTTCAATTGACCTATATCCAGTTTAATGGTCAATTTACGGGCAAAGGCCTCCATAACATCCTGAAGCATCATTACAGTATTGTACTGCAACCGCGGGTCACCTTTTTTTCCGGTATCCCTGTTGGTCCACCCCTCTTTAACAAACAACTTAAAATAAGCGAAGGAGTTGATTATTAAAAAGTGTCTGTATTTAAGGTATTCCTCCCCAAATATTCGAAACTCGTAGGAGTCGGTATAGTCCTCCAAAATAAAAGAGGCCCAGCCCTTGCCATTTTTAGAGACTCTATGTTGAACATCTGATATAACCCCTGCTAGGGCAAGTTCCCTTCCCACGAAAGTTTCCATTTGATGTACATTGGAAATGGTGGCATTGCAAAACGCATTCATTTCCGTTCTAAAGTCGTCCAAGGGGTGACCAGAGATATAGATCCCGACCACTTCTTTTTCCTGTCTCAGCTTTTCCATGGTTCCCCATTCCTCACAAGGTGGCACAACAGGCTCCGGGATCTGCACCTCACTGGCCTCACCAAAAAGACTGACTTGTGAAGAGTTTTCGCTCTCTTGAAATTTGGCGCCATATTTAATGACCTTTTCCAAAAAGGTGATACCATCCCCATCGTCATGAAAATACTGAGCACGGTGGGTATCCCCAAAAGAATCAAAACCTCCTGCCAACGTTAGGTTCTCGAAAGCTTTCTTATTGGCCGCCCTAAGATCTATTCGTTTGGTAAGGTCAAAGACCGACTTAAACCTACCTTCTTCCTTTCTATTCTCCACTATAGTCTCTACAGCGCCACGCCCCACACCTTTGATGGCGCCCATCCCAAAGCGAACGGCATTTTGGTCGTTCACGGCAAACTTATAATAGGATTCGTTCACGTCGGGACCCAGTACTTCCAGGCCCATACGTTTACATTCCTCCATAAAGAAGGTCACCTGCTTGATGTCGTTCATGTTATTGGACAGTACCGCCGCCATATATTCTGCGGGATAGTGCGCCTTTAAATAGGCCGTTTGATAGGCTATATAGGCATAACAGGTAGAGTGACTCTTGTTAAAGGCATAGGATGCAAATGCCTCCCAGTCCTTCCAAATTTTCTCAAGAACATCCCTTGGATGGCCTTTCTTTTCCCCACCGTCCAAAAACTGTGGTTTTAACTTTTCAAGTAGTGCAAAAATCTTTTTACCCATTGCCTTTCGCAGCACATCAGCATCACCTTTGGAGAATCCAGCCAATTTTTGTGACAGCAACATCACCTGCTCTTGGTAGACGGTAATACCATAAGTTTCCTTTAGGTATTCCTCCATATCCGCCAAATCATAGGTAATCTCCTCCCTTCCGTGCTTACGGGCAATAAAACTGGGGATATACTCCATCGGACCTGGTCTGTACAGGGCGTTCATGGCAATAAGGTCATCAAAGACAGTTGGCTTCAGATCCTTCATATGTTTCTGCATTCCCACAGATTCATATTGAAAAACCCCTACCGTGTCCCCTCGTTGGAAAAGCTCGTAGGTCTTTTCATCATCCAAAGGAAAATCATCCGGCACCAGCGTTATCCCGTGTTTGGCCTTTACAATTTTTACGGTATCCTTGATCAGCGTCAAGGTTTTCAGTCCCAAGAAATCCATTTTCAACAGCCCAGCACTTTCTACCACGGAGTTGTCAAATTGGGTCACATAGAGATCTGAGTCTTTTGCAGTGGCCACGGGAACGAACTTGGTAATGTCATCCGGGGTAATGATCACCCCACAAGCATGGATCCCAGTATTCCGGACAGATCCTTCCAGTATACGTGCCATTTTCAGGGTCTGTGCCTCCAAATCATCACCCTCGGCAATGTTCAAAAGTTCATGGACCTTCTCCAATTCCTCCGTCCTAAATTTCTTTTTGAGATCGGCCTCGCTCATCCCGAATATCTTGCTCAATTTGGACATCGTAGGTATCAGTTTGGCAATCCTATCGGCATCCATCAAAGGTAGATCCAGCACCCTTGCGGTATCACGGATAGAGGACTTTGCGGCCATGGTACCATAGGTGATGATCTGGGCCACTTGATTGGCACCGTATTTTTTGATCACATAGTCCATGACACGGCCACGGCCCTCATCATCAAAATCGATATCAATATCGGGCATGGACACCCTGTCCGGATTTAGAAACCGCTCAAAAAGCAGATCGTACTTCAAAGGATCAATATTGGTGATCTTAAGGCAGTAAGCCACTACGGAGCCTGCCGCAGATCCACGCCCTGGCCCCACGGAAACATCCATGTTCCGCGCCTCACGGATAAAATCTTCTGTAATTAGGAAGTATCCCGGATATCCTGAATTCTCAATGGTCTGCAACTCAAAATCAATCCGTTCCCGGATAACATCTGTTATTTCAGGATATCTTTTTTTGGCCCCTTCATAGGTGATATGACGCAAATAGGCGTTCTCTCCCCTATTGCCCCCATCGGCCACATCCTCGACCATTTTAAATTCATCTGGAATACCGAACTTGGGCAAAAGAACGTCCCTTGCCAATTCATAGGGTTCAATTTTATTGACAACTTCCTGTATGTTCAAGATAGTATCCGGGAGGTCCCTGAAGATTTCCTTCATCTCATCGGACGACTTAAAATAGTACTCTTGGTTTGGGAGTCCATATCTATAGCCCCTCCCGCGACCTATGGGGGTGGCCTGCTTTTCACCATCTTTAACGCACAACAAAACATCATGTGCATCCGCGTCTTCTTTGGCGCAATAATAGGTGTTGTTGGTAGCCACCATTTTTACCTGATGTTTTTTGGCCAGTTCTACCAATACTTGATTCACCCTATCTTCGTCTTCTTGTCCATGGCGCATGATCTCCATGTACAGGTCATCACCAAATTGCTCTTTCCACCAAACCAAGGCTTCTTCTGCTTGGTTTTCACCAACGTTCAACACTTTTGAGGGGACTTCCCCGTATAGGTTCCCCGTAAGCACAATGATGTCCTCTTTGTACTGTTCTATGACCTTTTTATCGATACGGGGCACATAGTAAAATCCTTCCGTATAGGCGATGGACGACATTTTGGACAGGTTGTGGTACCCATTCTTGTTTTTTGCCAAGAGTACGATCTGGTAACCGTAATCCTTAACATTCTTATTTTTATGATCCTCACATACAAAAAATTCACACCCCAAGATGGCCTTCATTTCCTTTTCTAAGGCCGGTTCCCCGCTTTCCATAGCTTCGGCATTCTTGGCCTTGACTTTTGCATTTTGGGCTTTTACTTCTTTTACAAAATGAAAGGCCCCCATCATATTGGCATGGTCCGTCAGAGCCACCGCCGGCATGTTATGATTTGCCGCAGAACGGACAAGATCTGCAATGGAGATGGTAGATTGCAAGACCGAGAACTGTGAATGATTGTGCAGATGCACAAATTCAGTTTCTGAAAGGACGGCAATATTTTCCTTTATTTCCTCCTTGGAAATTTCTACAGTTTCATTGAGACCCAGTTGGTCAGCAATTTTCTTGGAAGCCTTTTTTAGGTTGATGTGCTTCAGCCCAAGCAGCTGTATTTCCTTAGGATTTGCCTCGGAGAAATTTTTAAAATAGTCGGATTGTACATCCAATTGCTCCACCGTATATTCTTTTCGGCGCACCAACTCCAAAAAGCAACGGGTGGTTGCCTCAACATCGGCGGTGGCATTATGGGCCTCTCCAAACGGTTCCCCGAAAAGATATTTGTGTAGCTCCGTAAGAGTGGGCAACTTAAATTTACCTCCCCGCCCTCCGGGTATTTGGCATAATAGGGCCGTTTGCTCTGTACAGGTATCCAGGACCGGTAGCTCCTGTAATGGGTTTTCTACTTGCAATCTATGATATTCCGCGCCCATGATATTTAAATCGAAACCAACATTTTGCCCAACAATGAACTTGGTTTTGGACATGGCGATATTGAATTTCTCCAATACTTCCGCTAGAGAGATCCCTTTTTCTTGGGCCAATTCCGTGGATATCCCATGAATCTGTTCCGCATCATATGGAATATTGAATCCGTCCGGGCGCACCAAATAATCCTGATGCTCTACTAGGTTCCCCATTTCATCATGCAATTGCCAAGCAATCTGAATGCAACGTGGCCAGTTATCCGTATCGGTAATTGGGGCGTTCCATCGCTTGGGCAAGCCGGTAGTTTCCGTATCAAAAATAAGGTACATAGTGCGGGTTTATCTCATGGGAATTGAAGTCGTAAAATTACGGAAATACAACTTAGGTATAAAGAGGAATTATCAGGAGTTATCAACGTTATAAAATGCAAAAACCAGATGAAAACATCTGGTTTTTATAACTAATCATTAAATATATTTTATTCCTAAACCATTTGTTCGTGGATTTTGGCCTCCGTCAACGAGGATTCAATGACATCCCTTTGGTGCACCAGCATGCTTTGTGTGGATGGTGGCGACACTGTTTCCGCATCTTTAAGGATTTCATTGTACTCTTCCAGACTGGCTTTATCTCCTCGCTCCACCTCTTCCAAAAGATTTTCATTCTCATCGGAGGCAACCATTGTCCTTAAATCCATCCATACCCTGTGAATACCTCCTTTTAAAGTACCGTCATTTTCCGGTAATTCGCCAAATTGCAATATTTCTTTCTTCAATTCATGTCCAAATTCCGCTTTTTGCTCCGCTCGATCATTTAGATATTTTATAGTGGTTGAATTATCAATTTTATCCTGGGCCAGCTTTAATCCCTTTTCGGCATCATAGGTCTTTTCCAATAAATTATTTAATCGGTTTGAAATTTTTTCTGAATACTTCATATTTTCCCTCTTCATTATAGATTACTTAAGCATGCTAACGACTTTCACCACCACTTCCTTCAATGTATAAGACATATACACATCACCAACTTATATCAGTGATTTAGCCTAACTTTAACAGGGATCCTTAATGGATGTTATTGAATTTCTCCCTAAAATGGAATTTTAGTTCAATTTCTTGATAACCACATAAAAAAGAAATATTATATTTGCACCCGCTTAGGACAGACCTAGCGAAAAGAAGAATTAATAACTAAGGGTCGGGCACCCTACAAATTAATGTGATATGCCAGTAAAAATTAGATTACAAAGACACGGTAAAAAAGGAAAACCATTCTATTGGGTAGTAGCTGCTGATGCACGTGCGAAAAGAGATGGTAAGTATTTGGAAAAATTGGGAATCTACAACCCAAACACCAATCCTGCAACAATTGAGCTTAATGTGGACAGCGCTGTAACCTGGTTACAGAATGGTGCACAACCAACTGAAACTGCTAGCAGAATCCTTTCTTACAAAGGCGTTCTTCTAAAAAATCATTTGGCTGGTGGTGTTCGTAAAGGAGCATTGACCGAAGAGCAAGCTGAAGAAAAATTCAACGCTTGGTTGGAGCAAAAAGAAACAATTGTATCTTCTAAGGTAGGTGGATTGGACAAAGCAAAAGAAGAAGCCAGAGCTAAGGCTTTGGAAGCTGAAAAAGTGGTAAATGAAAAGCGTGCTGCTGAAGCTGCCGCTGCCCTTGCTCCAGAAGTAGAAGAAGTTGCTGAAGTTGTTGAAGAAGAAGCTAGTGAGCCAGCTGCTGAGGAAACTACTGCACCAGTTGCTGAAGAAACTGCTGCTCCTGCTGCTGACGAAGCTGCTAAAGAAGAAAAATAAGCTAAAGATAGAACGATGACAAAGGAAGAGTGTTTCTACCTAGGTAAAGTCGTTTCAAAATACAGCTATAAGGGTGAAGTATTGGTGAAAATTGATGCGGATGAACCCGATATTTACGAAAACATGGAATCAGTATTCGTTTCTTTAGGAAACAATCTGGTTCCATTTTTTATTGATAAGTGCGTCTTGCACAAATCCAGCTTGCTCCGTATCCGTTTTGAAGAGGTACAGGACGAGTCGGCAGCGGATAATATTATGGGTTCCGAGCTTTACCTTCCCTTAAAGTTCCTTCCCAAACTTACCGGCAACAAATTTTACTACCACGACGTAATTGGTTTCCATTTAGAGGATAACGTCCATGGAGACATAGGGATCATTCAAAGTGTGAACGACTCCACTTCCCAAGCATTGTTCATAGTACAAAAAGGAGACAAAGAACTACTTATTCCCATCAATGATGAGATCATTACCCATGTGGACCGGGATACCAAAACCATTCACGTGACCACCCCGGAAGGCTTGGTAGATCTTTATTTGGGATAATCCACGCCATCCTTTCCTCCCACCTATTTTTTTAACCCTAGCCCGAGCGCTTGTAAAAAATTAGAGAAAACCCACTACTTTTATAGTATCTTTAATGGGATAATTCCTTACATCCAATGATCCATCCCAAAACAGAACTTAGGTTCATCAACAATGAAATTGGTTACGGAGTAGTAGCTACTGAATTTATCCCAGCAGGCACCATTACATGGGTATTGGATAAATTAGATAGGGGATTTACGCAAGATCAATTGACCGCCATGGATCCCTTATACCAATCTATATTGGATACCTATACTTTTAGAGACAATCAGGGCAAGTATATTTTATGCTGGGACAATGCACGTTACGTGAACCATAGTTTCAATTCCAACTGCCTTACCACAGCGTACGATTTTGAGGTCGCTATCAGGGACATACATATTGGGGAACAGCTTACGGATGACTATGGCTACCTCAACATTCCAGAACCTTTTGAAGCTGCTGATGAGGGGACCCTAAGAAAGGTAGTCTACCCAGACGATCTATTACAATACCATAAGACCTGGGACAAAAAATTGCTTGACGTATTCCATAAAATTCCAATTTTGGAACAACCCTTACAACCCTTGATTTCCGCAAAACTATGGACGAAAGTTGCCGCCATCGCCGAAGGGAAAATACCGATGGATTCCATCAAAGGGAACTATTACAACGGAAAATAAAGTTAAAGTAAAACTCTTACCTTCTTCAGCAGGGGAACTTTAAAACGATAGCTACCTTTTTTGACAAAAAGACACATCTTCTTCTACTATTGTGAACAACATTTATCATCTTTTGCACGGTACCGATGTTTATCTTTGCAATTCAAACAAGAGGAAATGGTCACCGCATTTTTATTAAATCTGCACACCACTATCCTTATCTATAAAAAAGTAGTATTTGCCTAAGGCAAGCACCAAAATGATATGAGCAAACCCTTTCAGTTTAAGCAATTTTCTGTTGATCAGGACCAATGTGCCATGAAGATTGGCACAGATGGTGTATTACTGGGCGCATGGAGCAGGATAGACAAAAGACCATTTGCTATTTTGGATATCGGTACCGGAACAGGACTTATTGCCTTAATGATGGCACAACGCAGCGATGCCGAAATGATAGATGCCATTGAAATTGACGGGGAAGCCTATGAACAGAGTGTGGAGAACTTTGAAGGTTCTCCCTGGGCAGACCGGCTGTATTGTTATCACGCAGGTTTGGATGAATTTGTGGCTGAATTGGACGAAAAGTACGACCTGATCATTTCCAACCCTCCATTTTATAGTGAAGAAGTGCCCAGCGGAAGTGATGCACGGGACATTGCCCGGCAGAACATCGCCCTTCCCTTTGATGAATTATTGGATGGTGTCAGCAAATTATTGGAAGATGAAGGTGTATTCTCGACCATCATTCCTTATAAAGAAGAAGAAGCCTTTATTAAAATGGCCTCCAGCTTTAACCTTTTCCCCAATAGGGCCACCCGGGTTAAAGGCAATCCCGGTGCTGAAATAAAGCGCAGTCTATTGGAATTTAGTTTCTCTGAAAATAGTATGGCCTGCAGCGAACTGACCATTGAGGTAAAGCGTCATCAGTATACCCAAGAATATATAGAACTTACCAAAGAATTCTATCTGAAAATGTAACCTATAGACGTCTGCGAATTGGCCTTGTCAAACATGTGGGTCCACCACCACCCTTGACACTTATTTCCTCACCGAAATAAGTGTTTACCTCACAGCCCGCATTTCTAAGAAGCGCTTCGGTTTTCGCGTTGCCAGCTACCATAATACAATTTCTTGGACCGATGGCCAATACATTACAACCCATGGAATCGAACTCCTCCTCAGGCACTTCTATCAAATCCATTCCCCGGTTGATTAGCTCCTTTCTAAAGTGTATGGGAAGGAGAGGGGAATAGACTACTGCCAAATCCTTGTCAACCGGACTAAAGATCGACATCAAATGAAAAACATCCGATGGTCCTTTATAATGAGGCAGCTCCACCACCAAAACCTCGATCGAAAAAGGGGATAGTAACTTTTTTAATTGTTGAATACCTTCTTCATTGGTTCTATAAGAATGCCCAACTGCCAAGGTGGACTCATCCAACCAAGCGACATCGCCCCCTTCCAGTGTTCCCGGGGTCTGGATTTCTCCCAAGATGTGGATATCATGCTTTTTATACACCCCCTCTTGCACCTTTGGTTCCGGCATTCTTCTTGCTTTTCCCATTCGACATAGAATCACGCCAAAATTGGTAGCAATAGCAGCATCCCTAGAATAAATGGCATCAATGGAAACAGAAGGATCGCTAGGTAGTTTTAATAAGGAGACCCCCTTGGTTTTCAAAAGTGATTCAAAAGAAGCATACTCCAATTCCGCTTTTTCAAAATTGGGCTTCGATAGATAATCAAGTTCCCTCCATTCCAATCCCAACTTATCGTCCCCTATAAATGCGTTTTTAACAGGGTTTATTAAAACTAAGTCCAATTTGTTATATTCAGAATGACTGGTAAAAATCATAGTCCCTTTTTTAATCCTTTTTCTTACTTCTTACTTTCATTAAAACATAAAATGGAATTCCCGCCATTAACAGTATAAAACCATAGAAAACGGCAGGTTCCCCTGCCCCAAATATTGCCCAGAGTGAAAACAGAAAGGCCATTCCCCCTAAAGCTATAACTCCAACTGTATTCTTAAAAGCCAATTTTTCTTGCAAGACAAGAAGAACATAAGCTGCAGTAGAAAATAAATAAGGAATCAAGCAACATAAAGTGGCCAGTAAGACAATAAATTTAAATTGCTCTACCAGACCATCCGAGAAGTTCAAAAGCATAACTACAGAAGTTAAAAAACTTCCAATAACCATTCCCAATACTGGGGCTCCATGTTTATTTTCCCTTTTAAATATACGTGGAAACAAATCGTCTTTTGCAGTAGCCATGGCTACTTGCCCTTGTATCAATATCCATCCATTTAAGGCTCCAAAAGCTGCAATAACGGCACCTGCACCCACCAAATCGCGTCCCCATTCCCCACTCATTATTTCCATGGCATCTGCAAATGGAGCAGGCGACTCGGCAAGGATATTGGCAGGAATCATTCCCATAACAACAACAGTTCCTAAAAGATATACTACCGTAGTAATGCTTGTACCTATCATAGTAGCTCTAGGAATAGTTTTTTTCGGATCCTTAACATTCCCCGAGGGTACCGTAGCACTTTCTATCCCTAAAAATGCGTATAGGGTCATGGTCGCAGTTATGGCGATGGCACTAAAATTTGATTTACCACTGATATTGAAAGGATAGAAATTTTCAGGATTGAAAAAGAAAAACCCACAAAGTATAACAATAAATAGAGGTGATAATTTTAAAATTGTCGTAATCAATTGCATTTTTCCAGAAGCCCTTACACCTCTCGAGTTTAATGCGGTAAGCCCCCAAATAGCACTTAAACCAACCAAAACTGCCACTATTGGATTCTCGTCCAATATTGGAAAAAATACACTCAAAGCACTAACAAATGCTATAGCGATGGCCGCGTTACTTGTCCATACCGATATCCAATAGCCCCAGGCCACTAAAAACCCAGCAAAATCACCAAAGGCAGCTTTAGTGAAAGCATAGGGGCCTCCACTTTTATTGGCCACAAGAACACTCAGTTTACTAAATACCCTAGCAAGTAAAAGCGCTCCAAATGCAGAAAAAAGCCATCCAATGGTGCTGATACCCCCAAAAGATGCCAATGCTGCTGGCATAAGAAATACACCGGCACCAATCATATTGCCAATCACCAAGGAAGTGCTCGTCCAGAGTCCTATTTTTTTTATTTCAACAGGTTTGGCCATAAAAATAGATTACTGTAAGATCTCATTATAAATTAATTAAATTTGGGAAGAAATCCCATCCCAAGGTACAATATAAATTATAACGATGCAGAAATTTGAAATCGATTCGGACATTACCAAGGCAAGCACTTTGCCTGCTTCCTTTTATAGAGATCCCGAAGTTTTTGAAGCTATTAAAAATAAGATATTTTATAGATCTTGGCAGTGGATAGGGCACGAAAATTTAGTGAAATTGCCTCTTCAACAATATCCTTTTACCCTTTTAGACGGTTATTTGACAGAACCTGTAGTTTTGACAAGGGACCAGGGGAATCATGTTCATTGTCTCTCCAACGTATGTACTCATAGGGGAAATTTGGTGGTGCCCCAAAATTCCAATGCAAAAAAATTGATCTGTGGTTATCACGGAAGAAGATTTCAATTGGACGGGACCATGGAACATATGCCAGAATTTAAAGAGGCCCAGGATTTTCCCAAACCGTGCGATAACCTTTATAAATTTCCATTACGCCATTGGGGTCCATTTTTGTTTATGGGCCTTAACCCAACCTTTGATATTAATCCCGCACTGGAAATCATGAATGAGCGAATCGGATATTTTCCCTTTCATGATTTTATATTGGATGAAAGTCGTTCCAAAGAATATATGGTTGACGCACATTGGGCACTTTATTGCGATAATTATTTAGAAGGCTTTCACATTCCTTTTGTCCATAACGATCTAAACGCGGTATTGGATTATAGAAATTACGAAACCCTCCTTTTTGATCATGTGAGCTTACAGATTGGTTATGCCCAAGGATCGGAAGAAATTTTTGAATTGCCTGAAAATCATATCGACCATGGGAAAAACATAGCGGCCTATTACTTCTGGGTCTTTCCCAATATGATGTTCAATTTCTACCCTTGGGGTCTCTCTGTAAACATTGTTCACCCATTGGACTTAAATAGTACCAAAGTAACTTTTCACTCTTATGTGCATGACGAAAGTAAATTAGACAAGGGCGCAGGATCTGGGTTGGACAAGGTAGAATTGGAAGATGAGGAGGTGGTGGAAAGCGTCCAGAAAGGAGTCCGCTCAAAATTCTACAAAGCAGGACGTTTTTCCCCAACAAGGGAAAAGGGCGTACATCATTTTCATAGCCTTTTGGCACGTTTTATAAATGGTTAAAAATAAGAATCTAAAATAAACACGGGCTAATCAATAATGTAACACAGGAGTCTTGTAATGTTATATTCCTTTATTTATCTTTGAGACAAATAAAAGTCCATATGAAACCAGATTTATTTGAAGCTCCCGATTATTACAATCTTGATGATTTACTGTCAGAAGAACATAAATTGGTACGTGATGCGGCCCGTCAATGGGTTAAGAGGGATGTATCCCCCATCATAGAGGAATACGCACAAAAAGCGGAGTTTCCAAAACAGATCATTGGTGGCCTGGCAGAAATTGGGGCTTTTGGCCCTTACATTCCCCATGAATATGGAGGAGCTGGTCTAGACCAAATTAGTTACGGGCTCATCATGCAAGAAATTGAACGCGGTGATAGTGGTGTTAGATCTACGGCTTCCGTGCAATCATCCTTGGTGATGTATCCCATTTATACGTATGGAACGGAGGCACAACGAAAAAAATACTTGCCCAAATTGGCAACAGGGGAGTTTATGGGCTGTTTTGGACTTACAGAACCTAACCATGGCTCTAACCCCAGTGGTATGGAAACAAAATTCAAGGATATGGGTGACCACTATCTTTTAAACGGTGCCAAGCTTTGGATCTCCAATTCTCCCTTTGCCGATATCGCTGTTGTATGGGCAAAAAATGAAGAAGGAAGGATCCACGGACTGATCGTGGAACGTGGCATGGAAGGATTTTCTACTCCTGAAACCCATAACAAATGGTCTTTAAGGGCTTCCGCAACTGGAGAGCTTATTTTTGACAATGTAAAAGTGCCGAAAGAAAATCTATTGCCGGGCAAAAACGGTTTGGGAGCCCCTCTGGGTTGCTTGGATTCTGCCCGATACGGTATTGCATGGGGTGCCATTGGTGCCGCCATGGACTGTTATGATACCGCACTAAGGTATTCCAAAGAGCGCATCCAATTTGGAAAGCCCATTGGTGCTACGCAATTACAGCAGAAGAAATTGGCAGAAATGATCACGGAAATAACAAAGGCACAGTTAATGGCCTTTAGATTGGGGCAATTAAAGAATCAAGGAAGAGCCACTACTGCCCAAATTTCTATGGCGAAGCGCAATAATGTAGACATGGCCATTAAAATAGCCCGTGAAGCAAGACAAGTATTGGGAGGAATGGGAATTACCGGTGAGTACAGTATTATGAGACACATGATGAACCTGGAAAGTGTTATCACCTATGAGGGGACACATGACATCCACCTACTGATCACTGGAGCGGATATTACCGGTTTTCAGGCCTTTCAGTAACGATTAGGAAACTTTTACGTTTAAAAGATAATTGGATAAGTGCTGTCGCAATTTTACCATGGAAATAGGTTTGGTGAAATACTCGTTCATTCCGAATGCAAGTGCTTTTTCTATGGTTTCCCGTGTTACATCGGCTGAAAAGCCAATGATCACAAGTTCCTTATTGGTCTTACGTATGATCTTGGTGGCTTCCAACCCGTCCATCACGGGCATATGGATATCCATAAACACCAAGTCGTAAGCATTTTTTTGTACCTCTGCTACAGCCTGCAGACCGTCTGAGACGTATTGGGCCTTTATCCCCAATGATTCCAACGCCTTCTTGAGTACAATCACATTTATCTTATTGTCATCAACAATCAGGACTGAAGCGCCTTCTATATCATCATTTTTTTCAGTTGTAATATCAATTATCTTTTGTGCTTCTTGCTCACAATTCTCTAAGGGGAACTGTAGGCTTATTTTAAACACTGTGCCGTTATTTGTTGAACTTTCCGCTGTAATTTGTCCCTTCATCAATTTCACCAAATTGTTGGTGATATATAGTCCAAGACCACTACCCTCGTGCTTTTTGTTAATCCCTGAGTCCACTTGGGTAAATCTATTGAAGATTGATTTCATTTTATTTTTGGGTATCCCAATTCCCGTATCCCGGATTATAAGATCTACCAAAAGATTATTTTCATTGATCCTTTCGTTATAATTTATGTGAATACCACCGTTTTCTGTAAATTTCAAGGCATTTCGCAAGAGGTTGGTAATAATCTGACCGTATTTACCCATATCACCAATTCCGCAAATATAACTATTAACAGGAGCATCCAACTTTAAGTACAATCCTTTTTGTTCTATACTTGGCCTATAGATGCTAATAATATTGGCAATTTCCTGAGCAGGTGAAAAAGGCTCTTTTTTGCAGATGCTTTTCCCTGATTCAATCTTGTCAATCTCTAATATATCATCTACCAAAAGCAATAATTTTTTAGACGAGATATCCATTAACAATAGATATTCCTTTAGTGAGCTCTTTATATTGGAAGATTTCAAAACTTCTATGAAACCTAGAATAGCATTTAAAGGCGTCCTAATTTCATGACTCATATTGGACACGAATTCGGTTTTTGCCTTACTGGCTTTTTTAGCCTTTAGTTGTTCTGTTTTTAAATCGATGTTTAATTCACGGAGTTTTAATATGGACTCTTTATAGCGTTTATTCTCTGATCTCGAAGCTCTATAAAAATAAATCAGGGAACTGGTTAAAATGGAGAGCAACAACCCAAAGACAAAAGCGATAAACATGGTTTCCTTTCTATCTGCCAACATATCAATGTGTTTTGGCATAAGGGAAAAACTCCATTGCTGTTGATCTAGGGAATCCATCATAAAAGTAGTATTGTACCTATACTCACTTTCAAATTCTGATGGTTTTGGAGAATTGTACGCATAAAACGTTGTCCCGATCTCATCTTTAATTTCCACAGCATAGGCATCTAAATCGGTTGCCAATTGATTGAAGGGATTGGTGAAATCCATTCCAGCTGTAATTGTACCTTGAAGCTTCCCGTCAAAATATACAGGTATATCCACCAAAAAGGCGTTTCCCCCTTGGGTCAAACCTACCCAAGAAGTAATATTGGTTTTGCTACTCTGACTATGTTCTTTCCATTCTTCCGCCCTGTACAATTTAGAAATATCCAAACCAACAGCTGCTTCATTACCTTTTAATGGGGTTATCTTTCTGATGACCATTGTACTATCTATCCACTCCACAAATTTAAAGGAAGGATTCTGCTCCAATATGAGCTGTGCATCCTCTTCCCAATATTGAAAGTAACCGCCATTGGTCATTTCAATACGCTGTTTAAGGTTTTCCAACGCCTTAACACTGTTGGCTACTGAATTATAAAATTCTTGTGACCTCAGTTGGCCAGAAGTTTGAATTTCATTTCTTAATAAATCCTCTTGGGTCTTTAATGTTATGTTCCATAAAATAATGGCAACCACCATTAAGGACATAAAAACCAATAAGGGGACTATTAACTCTTTTTTCGAAAATTTATAAGACATATTAAGATGCAATCAGGGGAACTAAATGCTGTTCAATTTTTAAAATTTTTTCTAATCACTAAAAACTATAACTAGTTGTAAGTTAATAAGTACACATAATTACTGCTTTAAACATCAATTATACTATAAAAATTACATTCTATATAGTTTTTGTTGTCAAATACACATTTATGTATGTAAGAAAAACCCTCTTTTTTAAATATTTAGCGCTTTGGCTCTTTTAATGTATTTATGTTGCCATTATATAATACACGAAAAAGGGGTAGCAAATCATGGTTTGCTACCCCTTTTTTAATAAAAATACCTTGTAAATCGACTCCCCAGATTAAGCCGAGTTTCTACTTGCATTTATGTTTCCATAGAGAGATCTGGTCACTATCTTCTCATACAATACCTTATGGTCTGACCCTTGTCCTATTTTTTGAAGTGCATACTGTTGTATAACCAACAAAGGCAACACGATTGCTTCCCTTATTTTTATAGATTCCCGGGAAACTGATTCCTCCTCCATTAAAATCTTGAAATCAGAAATCAAAAGAAGCATTTCTTTGGACAAAAGATATTCATCATAAAGGATATTCCAGAATTCTCCATATTCCTTATCATCCTTCATATAGCTTGTCAGTTCAAAATAACATTTGGACAAGGCCATCATACTATTTAGCATTAGCGCCTTGAAAAAGGGAACTTCTTGGAATAGCTTTTTAAGGTCGTTTAGTTGCCCTCTATCCTTTATGATCTTCATGGCAGTCCCTATTCCGAAATACCCAGGTACATTCTGTTTTAATTGGCTCCATGAACCAACAAAAGATATCGCTCTAAGATCGGTAAGCTCCAATTTTGCCTTGTTCCCTCTTTTTCCTGGCCTACTGCCGATATTGGCATTGTTATAATATCTTAGGGTGCTCTTTTCTTCCAAGTAGGGCATAAATTTATCATGTTGCTTAAGGGCATCATATTTGGCAAAACTCAGGTCGGATAGTTCTTCCATCAACTGCCTCATCTCCTTGGATATTGAGTTTTCTTTGCCAAACAGGTCATTGGAAAGGCCTGCGGTCAATAACTGCTCACAGTTGTGCATAAATAAGTCCTTGGTACCATAATTACTGGTAATGGTCTGGCCTTGGATGGTGAGCTGTATTTCATTATTGGCGATATTCTTGGTCTGTGCAGCATAAAAACGATGGGTTTTACCGCCTCCACGCGCCGGTGGTCCGCCACGACCATCAAAAAATATGGCCTTTACATCCCTTTGTCCGCAAACGGCCGACAAATTTTCTTTGGTTTTAAAGATAGACCAGTTTGCCTTTACGTAGCCTCCATCTTTGGTGCCATCAGAAAAGCCGAGCATAATGGTCTGTTTATTATCTCTATTTCTAACGTGGGCCCTATATTCAGATAAATCGAACACCCCGTTCATGGTATCCTCGGAGGTGGCCATTCCGTTCATGGTCTCAAACAATGGCACAATATCAAAAGGTATTTTACCTTCTTCCCAATCCCCGCACCATCTCAACAGCCCGTAAACGAAAAGTACGGAAAAGATATCTTCGGAATTGCTTATCGCATACCTATTGCACCCTTCCTCCCCATTTTTACTTTGAATATTTTTTAGTTGAGCTATATTCTCTATGGTATCCCGTACCAGGTCATCCTCAAAATTTTCGTGTTGTACTTTAATATTTTTGTGCATTAATAGTTCTATCAATGCCGCTTCACTAAGTTCCTCCATACTTTCAGTGATAACCCCTTGTTGTTTCAAGATAGCCTCCACGGTATTCCTATGCACACTATGGTCTTGCCTTATGTCCAATGTCGCGAAATGCGTTTTGAATATTTTGACCTTATCGATAACCTGGTCCAAATCCTTTAGGTACAAGGAATTGTACTCCCGAACCAAAATTTCCCGAATTTGTATAAGAGGACCTATGATTTCTTCATACGCCATAACCTTTTTCACATTGAACATGGTATCATACAGTTTGCCCCTCAACTCATTGAGCAAATCCTGCAAATCTGTGAAACTCAGTTTTTGTTGCAGGGTCTTTATGTCGTGATAATAGCATTTCATCAGGGTTGTCCTAAGCTCATCGGCTACCTGATTGGTCATTGCAGCCGTAACAAAAGGGTTTCCGTCCCTATCCCCACCAGGCCAGAACCCCAACTTCATTATATTATGGTTGTTAAAATCCTGATTTTGTATATGTTCCTTGATATAGGAATATAGCTCCCCAATGGCATTGTAATAAACATTCCTTAAAATATGAATGATATTTTTTGCCTCTACCAAAGGGGTCGGCTTTTTGGCATTGATTAGAGAGGTAAGCCCCAACTGTTGAAGGGTAACATCTATCTCATTGATCTTATTATCCACAATCAATGATCTTAGGTTGTCCATAATATCCAATACAGCTGGGGTATAAAACTGTGTAGGATGGGCAGTCAATACAATTCGCGCACTAAAAGTGGACAACTTTTCGGATATCTCGTCCCAACTTTTATTTTTTTCCACCATTTGGACGTAATCCTTTATCGTGGAGGAGTTACTATGTTCCTGTAATTTCGGAAAGGCGGCATCTTCCACACTATCGTATAAAACTACTTGGCGTTCCACATATTGAATAACACTGAACATGAAATCGATTCTGTCTTTTTCCGAATCTATGTTGGCATAGTTCTGAAAAAAAGCATCCAAAATTTCCAATGGATTTTTACCCGATTTAAGTCCTTTGTCGGCTTGATGCATCAAGAGCGGGATCAACATCCCAATATTCTCAATGTTCGTATAAGGCAAACTTAGAAATAGGCTGTTATATATATTGAATTTGTTATGGACAGATTTTTTAAATTCTTCTATTCGTTCCAATTTTGGCATAGCTTCTTAATTATGATTTGTGTATTGTTTTTTCCATCGCAAATGGAAAATAAATTTCGACTGATAAATATCGGTATAATTCTATTATAGGGAATGGAAATGATAGCAAATAACAAAATTCTACTGTAACACCACAAAACTAACGCACTTCACAACTATAATTTCTCCACTTCGTATAATGGAAATATATTTACTATGTATTTAGTTATAGAGTTAATTTTTTCATTTTCATATAGTGTTCTCGTAAAAGGGCCTTTGTCGTTAAGATAAAGGCCTTTTTTAATGGTATAAACTTTTTATCGTAACTCTATTTTGTCAATTTCCACCATGAAATCCTCTGCCCTTTTATTTCCAATAAGAATACTGATGGATTCCATGGTCATCACTGGATAATTGGGCATATCCAACTTTCTGCCCCTGAACCAGGGCGTCATTTCTTCCAAGATGAGCTCCAATGTCTGCCATTGACCCGTAGTATTAAATTTTGCTATATAACTGTAATAGTCTTCGTTCTTGGATTTGATCCTAAACTGATAGTACTTTCCATCCCCTTTAAGTCTAATCACACATTTGGAATATCCCTTTACGCTTACTGTCTTCATTTGATAGCGTACCGATGAGAATCCTCCATTATTTTCCAGTGAAACACGGCCTTCAAAAACACCATGACCTTCCGAATTGATAGAAATTGCACCAGAAGACCGGCCACCCATGACCACATCATCCATAACGGTCCACTCGGAAAGGTTGCTATTTTTATTAAAATCAAATATCACAAAAGGATTTATCATAAACTGAAATAAACTAATTAGGACAAGGACCATATATCTGTTGGAAAAAAATACCATAATTATCGCTTCAGTATATTCTATTGAGGAATAGGGCACCCTACAAATTCCAGAAACCAATAACTACTCATGATCTACCACTTGCACCCAATATTCATTAAGTCAATACCATTGACGCCAATTTCAATAGGAGTTTCCTTTTATGACTTGTATACGGTTCAGAGATCCGTTTTATTTTATTGGAGTTTTTCCTTGAAAAAATCCATGGTTCTTCCCCAAGCTAAATTTGCTGCCGCTTCATCATACCTAGGAGTGGTATTGTTGTGAAAGCCATGATTCACTTCAGGATAGAAATACGCGGTATGTTCAATATTGTTTTCCTTCAACACTTTCTCGTACGCAGGCCATCCTGCATTGACCCTTTCGTCCAATCCGGCATATTGGAGCATTATCGGGGCACTTATCAGTGCAGCCTCTTCATCTGAAGGTTGCCCTCCATAGAAAGGCACGGCAGCAGCAAGGGAAGGAACCTTAACTGCCATCATATTCGCAATCCATCCTCCAAAACAAAATCCGACCACACCTACTTTCCCGTTGCAATCATCCCGCGTCATCAAATATTCGTAGGCCGCAATAAAGTCCTCCAACATCTCATTGCGGTCTCGCTCCCTTTGCATAGCCCTGCCCTCATCATCATTTCCAGGATAACCTCCCAATGGTGACAAGGCATCGGGAGCCAAAGTGATAAAGCCTTCCAATGCCGCTCTTCGCCCCACATCCTCAATATAAGGATTAAGACCCCTATTCTCATGGACCACGATAATCCCCGGTAATTTTTCTTTTGTATCCACGGGCTTGGACAACAATCCTTTAATAGCGCCACCCCCTTTGGGAGAATCATAGGTGATGTAATCCGATTGTAATCTTGGATCGTTTGGCTTCACTAAAATGGAATCGATATAATTGGGCATCATAAAACTCAATAGGGAAGGAATGGTTATACCTCCTACCGCATAAAGGGACAGCTTCTCCATAAATTGCCTTCTTTCAATTTTATTATGGGCATAGTCGTCGTATAGATCAAAAACCTCTTGTTTGATATTCTCTTTGGTCAACTTTTTCATAACCTTGCTTTTTTAATATTAATACTTTTAGTTTATCCTTGGTCAATTCCTTTGGTAGCGGGATTTGATTTAAGGTATACATCCATTTGGGGAAAGGGAATGGTAATTTGATGCTCTTGAAATTTTCGATTGATAATTCTACGAATATCGCTTTTGGCCTTTCCTATCCTAAATATGCTCTGGCTAAAAAACAATAATTCAAAATCCAAGGACGAGTTTCCAAAATTCATCAACCGTGCCTCCACTAATTCTCGGGCATACACATCAGGGTGCTCAAAGGCACTTTCCTCCAAAATTTTTATAACCAGATCCACGTCGCTCCCATACGCTACCCCCACGTCAATTCTGAACCTAGACTTATCGGATTGATGGCTCCAATTGATCACTTTACTGTTCGTGATCAGAGAATTGGGGAGGATAATGGAAATATCATCCCTATTTAGGGCCTTTGAAGTACGCAACCCGATACTTTGAATTTTAACCACATCTCCATCCACTTCCAAGACATCATCTACCTTAATGGAACGTTCGGAGAGCAAAATTATACCGGACAATATATCATTAAATGTTTGCTGTAACCCCAATCCAATACCCACCAACAAGGCCGCGGAACCAGCTAACAAAATGGTCACCTTTACGCCTATATTTTCCAATAGAAATGCAATAGCTATGATCCATATGACATATTTCATCATCTGGTACAGGGCATAACTGCTTCCATGGTCCAATTTGTTCAATTTGGATTTTCGAGCAAGTCCTTTTTTTACGAGCCAAAGAATCAATCTAGCTACTACCAATATTAAAAATACAGTAACCAGTTTAGAAACTCTTACAGTATAATCCCCGATAGTAAAAATTTCAAATTCCAAAATTTTATTAATAGTTTCCATTTAATCTTCTTCTGATAAAACTGATTATTAAATTCAATTGAACTGCAAATTCCGCCCTCTATAAATATAAGGATTTCCCAAATGGAGTGGTTTATAAATTTACGGCCCTTTGGCAACACTCTTATCGTGTGTGATACGGATAGATTCAAATTGTAGCGACTATTTAACTTGGGGCTGCAAACGTGTTTTGGTTACGGCTACGGAATCAATTTTACTTCGTGAATAAAATACCGGAAAATATTGATCCTTTGCCCAAGGCTCAAACAAATTACTATAGAAAGGACTTTCTGGATTACCAGATTGACCGGGCCCATTGGTGCCAATGGCCGCATCCCAATTGCCGGTATTGATAATCATCCGAAAGGAAGCACCGCTACTTTGCCTGTTATTGGATCCAGTAGAACCTGGAGTAAAGGAATTACCCCCTCTTGGTAAGGGACCCAGATCCAACTTTGATTTTGTTTCTTCATTGACCACACCGCCCAAAGAGTGGGCCATATAGGTGTGTTTAAATTTTTCTTGGCCATATGCCCATTGGGCCATATCCATACCTAAAGTTCCCTCCAAATAAGCAATACCATTGCTGAAGGCCTTAAGAAGAAATCTATTTCTACCTAAATTGGGATCGGCACCAAATCTGGTATCCGGACTTACCATCCAATCGACCACCTTTTTCATTTGGATATAATCAATTAGTCCTTTACCTGCCATGGGGATAAAGGTTTCATTAGCAAGTTTTCTAAGTTGGTTTTCGAAAGCCACATAAATTGACGCTTCCACAGATGAAGCTTCCAATTTATAATCCCACTGTATAAGTTTGTCCCTTGCCTCCTTGGTTTTTCCGCTCATGGGTAAAACTGCCAGTAAGGGAACCAGCGTCCTTGCAGGGATGGAGAGATAATCTACCTGTAGGGCCTTCATATCGCCCATATTCATTTTTGTTCCTGACGTTAATACTTCATTGACCCTGTCTCCTCTGTAGGGATCCGCCCAAGAAAAGCCAATGGCATTCCAATGGTCGTAATTATTAGGAGTGACACTCTGATTGGCAGTTGCGATAAATCCACTGGTAGGATTAAGGGCATTAGGTTTTTGAACAATGGGCAAATATCCATCCCATTCATAACGACCATCGCCAGGTACCGGGACCATGCCACTGAAATTATTCCTAACCGGGGCTATTCCAACGGCCTGCCAGCCAATATTTCCTTTTTTATCGGCCCAGACCATGTTTTCACCAGGAATATGACTGTAATTACAGGCTTCCCTAAATTCTTCCCATGTTTTAGCTTGGTCCATTCGCAAAGAGGCCAAATAAGGTGATCCCCCTGGCTCTAGCCAAGCACAACGGACGGCATAGGCCGTGTTATTCTTCTCATCGGAAAAAACTACAGGCCCGTGTTGTGTATATTTCAGTTTGACTTTTACATCTTCTTGTCCCTTCACTTTAATGGTTTCTGAAACAACGGTCATATCCACCCATTGCTCATTGTACTTGTACTGGTTGGAATTTTCTGGATTCAATTCATAAACGTACAGGTCCTCTCCGTCAGTTTCGAAAACCGTGAGACCCCAAGAGCCATATTCATTGTGCCCAATGGAAATACCAGGAATTTCAGGCTCTCCTCCTCCGATCACATTCCATCCCGGTGCTACCAAATGTGCCATATATCGCAAAGAAGGTACCGCAATGGTTCTATGGGGATCGTTTGCCATGTAGGTATTACCGTCTTCCATCAACGATCCGCTGACCACCCAGTTGTTACTTCCAATGGACCGGGGATCTTCCTTCTCCATTTTAGGCGTCAGCATTGCTGTTTCATATGCCAAATTTTTATAAGCTGGCTGTACATCACTTTCCTGGAAGGCAACAGGTTTTCTATAGGCCTTATAGAGTTCCAGAATATTCTGAAATAGGGGTTCCTTATCAAGACTTGGGTCCAGATCAATCGCGGGATCTTTTGGATGGAACCAGGATAGGTCCTTTACCGTGGCCGATCCCAGCTTGGCAACGGCTCGTCCTATTTGTAGTTCCTCCTCAATATTTCCCAAAAGGCCCTGATGTCTAGAAATGACTACCTCTGGGGTCCATTTTTCGGGTTTTATGTTCAAGATTTGAAATTCAATGGGCAACTGTTCTGGTGTTTTTAGAATTTCTTCAATATAAGCATTCACCCCATCCGAATAGGCTGTAATAATTTCTGTCCCATCGTTATGATAATGGTTCATTTCTTGGGTCATATCCCCACGATATTTAAAGAGTCGGGTTCCTATATCACGTTTCAATTCCCTTTCACCTAGAATTTCCGCAACGGTCCCCGTAGCCTGTCGCCTCCAAATCTCAAATTGGAAAAGGCGGTCCTTGACGGCAGCATACCCTTGGGCAAAAAAGAGGTCGTGCTGGTTTTTGGCATAAATGTGGTTGATGCCCCATTCATCCCGAACCAATTCTACTGGTTCTTGTAGACCGGAGACAAACAATTTATCATGATCGGAGGAGGTACAGGAAAAAAGGAGGAGCGCAATTAATAGGAATGAAAAGGTTTTCATATTTTATGGGTTGGAATTGGTTTGGCAATAAAAGCAATGGCTAGACCATTACCTCTTAAAGTTACTTAATTTTCCAAACCTAAAACGCAATTGCGTATCTGAAGATCCAATTTTTACCGCTTCTATTGTTAAAAGTACAATTCCTTGAAAAATTGGATTCTACTTCCGGGCATGATCATTTTCCAAATATCCTTTTTAAAGATGATCTGTTTATCATATAAGCGTTTTCCGTCTGTAAAGGTTCTGTAGATGAAAGCATAAAAGAAAAGGAATCCAACAAAAGCATAACCACTGAGGATTGCTGTCCGATGCAACATAATCAGTGCGCCTAGGGGAACTAGGATAATCAGGTAATAAAGAATACTATTTTCAAGCATTTTATTTCAAAATCTGTTTAATATGCATTAAACAAAATCCACTTTATATCTTCCTATCGGGGTTTTGGGAAGGCTATTTTTTAAAAGGCCATATTCTTCCCATGAGAATAACCCCAATCCCGAATCCTATCAAAGCTGCTCCCAGCAGACTCCAATTTGAACAGTTCAACATATAAAAAAGGGAAATACCTAGCAGAAATAGGAAAACACCTGCGATTTGGATCTTTCTCATTGGTCTTTAATTCACTGTACTCAGTTTGGCAATAATACCTTTGGACTTTTTGATCATCAATGCCAATTCCGATGTTTTTCCACCAACCTTTAGTTCAAAATTGTCCACGTTAGTATGGTTAAATTGCACCTTATGGTTATAGGCCAGTATTATTTTTATTTCGGTCTCTGGGGCATTGGTTTCAAAGATGTCAACCACAACATCCCAATCAAAATTGGTCAATTCTTCTAGGTGGTCTGTTTCTACTTTAAATGCTGTAACCGCAGTTGTTGGCGAGATCTCGGTTTGTCCATGGATGGCTATGCTGAAAAATATAAAAGCGGCCAACAAACTTTTTTTAAGTACCATCATTTTGGGATTTTGGATATTGGGCAATTTTACTTGCCGCGTTTGAATCAAAAGACCACTTTGCCCCCCATAAATGTAGTAAAAATTCTACTACGCGCGGAGTTTCCTTCAAAATAATTTATTTCACCGGAACCCCTGGTTTTTTGGAGGTCTTCATATCCGCATAGCGCGGGTCTTGGATATAATCCTGTTTTTGCATTTTTAGGACCTCTATGCTCAAAAAGCCAAATTCGCTCACCACCTTTCCGTAAAACCTATAGATTCCTCTCCCCCGAAACGGGTACTGGGCAGCTATGGGCGGGAACAGTACCGTATCGAACACCTCCCCATACTGGTCCACCAAAGTAGCGAAGTTCATACGGGTGCCCTTGTGCGTCTTGGTATTCTTTACCGTTACCAAATAGCCGCAAATGTCTATGTATTTATCCAGATAGGCCTCCAAGTCCCGTTTGCCATTAGTATTCTTGGGAGGTTGGGCCAAGATCTCGAACGGACTGCAGAGACTAAAGCCCAAGAGCTCCAATTGGGTAAAGGCCATTTCCAGATCGGTCGTGTGCAGCTTGGGGATGGTAAAATGTTGTGGCTTGGCGGGAAACAGTTTGGGGTGGTCCAGTTTCGTGCTTTTAGAGAGCGACAAATGGGCTTCCCACAAGAGCTCATGCTTGTTCACCTTCGTAAACCTAAAGGCATCTATCCGGATCAGGATGCTTAATTGCTCAATGGAAATAGGCACCCGGTCCACAAAATTTACCAAGGACAAAAAAGGACCGTTCGCCTTTCGTTCCTTTAAAATACGTTCCATGACCCTTGCCTCCAATTCCCTGAGGTACATATATCCCAAATACAGATCTTTCCCATAAATACAATTTACGGCAACGCTTTTGTTGATACAGGGCGGGTGTATAATGGCCCCCAACATCTGAGCCTCGTGGATATAGAATTCCGGACTGTAGAACCCACCTCCATTGTTGAGCACGGCAACCATATATTCCAACGGAAAATAGGCCCTTAAAAAGAGTGTTTGATAGCTTTCCACGGCATAGGAAGCAGAATGTCCTTTGGCAAAGGCATACCCTGCAAAGCTGGCCACTTGGTCCCATATTTCAAAGATCAGGGCATCCGTATATCCCTTTTTGCGGCAATTGTCCACAAACTTGTCCTTTACCTTTTGGAACTCTTCCCGGGAGCGGAACTTCCCACTCATTCCCCTTCTCAGCACATCTGCCTCCCCCAGGTCCAAATCGGCAAAATAATGCGCCACTTTGATGACATCTTCTTGGTAGACCATTACGCCATAGGTCTCCGGCATAATCTGCAACATCACGGGGTGTGCCTTTTTTTCCGCCCTTCCCTTCTCCCGGTGCCTTAAGATATATTCCCGCATCATCCCACTCTTGGATACCCCGGGCCGAATGATGGAGCTTGCCGCCACGAGTCCCAAATAGGTGTCTACCTCCAGTTTTTTCAATAGCATGCGCATAGCGGGAGATTCCACGTAAAAGCAGCCCATACATTGGGCGCTTTTTACCAAAGCGTTCACCACAGGATCTGTTTTGAACCGTTTGATATCATGGATATCGAAGGTCTCCAGTTGTTCGGGTTGGTTGTAGCCCAAAATTTCCAGGGTCTCCTCTATTTTTGCCAAGCCCCGTTGGGAAAGGATATCGAATTTGAAAAGTCCCACATCCTCGGCAATCACCATATCGAACTGGGTGGTAGCATATCCCTTGGGCGGCAGGTGGGTGGCGGAAAAATAATGGATGGGCCTTTCCGTGATCAAAATTCCCCCGGCATGGATGCTCAGATAATTGGGCATGCCTTTGATCAGCTCCCCATATTTGAAGACCAAAAGCGACATCTCGTCCAATTGTGAGGGATTGTATTTTCCATCGCAAAGCATATCTATCTCCTCCTTGGGCAGACCGAACACCTTTCCCAATTCCCGGATTACCCCTTTGACCTGAAAGGTTACATAGGTCCCCAAGAGAGATACATGTGGAAAGCGCTCAAAAATATACTGGGTCATGGCTTCCCGGTCTTTCCAAGAGAAGTCGATATCAAAATCGGGGGGATTTACCCGGTATAGGTTGATAAAGCGCTCAAAATATAGGTCGAGTTCAATGGGATCCACATCGGTGATCCTAAGCAAGTAGGCCACAATACTATTGGCGCCACTACCCCTCCCCACATAAAAGAACCCGTGTTTGCGGGCGTGGGAGACAATATCCCAATTGATGAGGAAGTAGGAGACGAATCCCATTTTCTTGATCAGGCCCAATTCTTTTTGCAAGCGCCCCAAGACCACCTCATCGGCTTCTCCATACCTATACGGAAGGCCTTCCCTGCACAATTGTTCCAGTAGGGCCTCATCGGCGACGGTATCCCCCGAATAGGTTTCCAGGTTCTGGGGCTTTCGCCCTTCGGAAAAATCGAAATGGATAGTACAGGAACGCAGCAACCGTTCCGTGTTTTCCAAGATAAAGCTGTATTCTGAAAAAGCCGCTGCCAAATTTTGTACGGGAAACATCTTTTCCTCTGGTCGGGCCTCCTCGGTCTGTGGCAGTTTGCTCAACAATACATTCTTATCAATGGCGCGCAACAATCGGTGGGCATTAAAATCGCGCTTGTTCCGAAACGTAACCGGCTGCTGTACCACCAACCTATCTTTTAATTCTATCAGCTTGGAAAAGGGCAGCCGCCTTAGGTCCGCTATGGAAATACCTATGAATTCATGTTCTAAAAAGGTCTTTTGCTCGTGCAGTAACACTTTTTCAAACGGATAGACCACATAGGCATTCTTAAAAGAAGGGGCCCTTGGTGCAAACTTTTTTTCATGATGAAGGTGGTCAGACAGAAAGGTGTTCAATTCCTGATAGCCTTCATTATTTTTGGCGATACCCACAAAACACTGGTCCACCCCATTTCTAAAATCGATCCCCAAAATGGGCCGCACCCCATAGTCCGGTGCCTTCCGCACAAAATTAAGGCATGCGGAGGTATTGTTGATATCGGTGAGTACCAACTGCCCCACATGGTTCTCTTGCGCCAATTGCAAGAGCTCCAGTTCGGAAAGGGTTCCGAAACGCATGCTGTAGTAGGTATGGCAGTTGATGTACATTATCTTTATTTTTCAATCCAAGGTTCCAATGTTTGAAGCTCACGGCAAAGTGGTCTTCCTATTGCTTTCGATGTGCCAGGATGATGGGCGGCTGTCCATTAAATGGATTTTGCGTCCTGCCGATGGTCTTTGCTCCCAACCCAGAGGCCCTGAGCACGCTTTTGTCCCCAAAACGCTCCCTGATCTTATCCAAGGCCGCATATAGGTTCAGGGCTTCTTCGGTATCGTCGAACAAATTAATCTGATAATTGCCCTGTACCAAATGGCTGAACCTGATCCCAATGAGCCGCACCAATAATCTTTTGTTGTAAAGAGTGTTGAATAGTTCCAAAATTTTGGGAATCAGGATATGGTCCCCACTCGTAAAAGGGATTTTCAATTGCTTGGAATAGGTGTTAAAATCGGAGTAGCGGATCTTGACCGCAATACAGGCCGTTAATTTATCGCCCCTCCGCAGTTGGAAGGCGAGGTTCTCGGTCATGGCGACAAGGATTCCCCGAAGTTTGATGACATCTATGGTGTCCTTATCAAAAGTGCGTTCGGCAGAAATGGACTTTCGTTCCGAAAAAGGGATCACGGGGGTATTGTCTATCCCGTTGGCCCGTTTCCAAATAACGCCCCCATTGGCACCCAATACCCGTTGCATCATATCCATGGGCATTTCTTGGATGGTCTTCACCTGTCGCAATCCCAAATTGCGGAGTACCTGATAGGTCTTATCGCCTACCATGGGTATTTTTTTAATGGACAAAGGGGCCAGAAAAGACTTCTCATAGCCCAGATCTATTTTTAATTGATTGTTGGGTTTCGCCTCGTTGGTTGCCACCTTGGAAACCACCTTATTGCCCGATAATCCAAAGGAAATAGGGAGGCCCGTTTCTTTGATGATCCTATTCCGGAGTTCGGAGGCATAGTGGTAGCAGCCAAAAAAACGGTCCATCCCCGTAAGGTCCGCATAAAATTCATCGATACTCGATTTTTCAAAAAGGGGCACCTGTTCTTTAATGATATCGGTGACCATATCCGAGTGCTTGCTGTATGTCCCTGCATTGCCCTTGATGATCACCGCTTCCGGACACAACTGCTTGGCCATTTTCATGGGCATTCCGGAATGTACCCCAAACCCTCTGGTCTCATAACTGCATGCGGCCACCACCCCCCTATCACTGGTGCCTCCCACCAGCAAGGGACGGTGCTTTAACCTACTGTCTTGTAGTCGTTCCACGGACACAAAAAATGTATCCAAATCCAAATGAAGTATCGTCTTATCCATTACATACCAAAAAGGGTATGCTAAATTATGGAATATTTCCAAATTAATGGAATATTTCCAAGGTATTAACATTGAAAAGTTATCCCCATAGGATATCTTCCTGGATTTCAGGATGCCTAAAAAATAACTGTTGAATAAAGGGGCCCTTTAAAAATAGATACCTGTCAGATGGGGTGGGAAATAGTATGCTGTATTTGGGCACGACTTTTTAATGCCTCGGCATCATATGATATGTCCCGTGTATATGGTTAAATTCAGGAAGGCCACAACCTTACAAGAACCCATCTGGGAAGTATCCTATAAAGTATCGATATAGGATTCTATGCATTCCAAAATCTCTAAAAACTCCTTTTGTAGTTTTGGATCCTCGTATTGGAGGTCTACCTCATATCGAAGGGCCAAACGGTATCCTTCCTGTAGTCCCAGGAAGTTAAGCTTGGGTTTTAATTTCTGGACCATTTGCCTCGTATCCATATACCTCTTATCCCCAAGATTTTCCAAGTATATTTCTTTTTCTTTGGGAAACTCATTCTTGATCAGCGCAATGAACTTTTTCTCGAGCACCTCATCTCCTCCGGACAATTCCTTGATGTAATTTAAATGTGGTACTTCTTTCATTTTCATTTATTAACGCAAGAAAGAAGGCAGTATCTCGAAATTTTCTCCAAAAACCAGCCTCAATTCTACTCGATAAAAACTAATCTACATGAGATACCATATAAAAAATATAATGGCAAACGATTTGGCGTAGTGTTCCTATAACATTCATTATCCTGTAAATGTAAGTAATTTCTTTCATTAGAGTGGTTTCATCCCCAATAGATGTATATTATATTCTAATATACATCTATATGTAGAATTAAATCTAAATACTAATGAGATTTAATGCCTCCGACTATATAAAGGGCTGGGAAGTTAAATAAAATGGCCTACCCGTTTCTCTGAGAAAAACAGGGCTTCCAAAAAATCCAATTGCTTTTGAATCAATCTACGATTTGCATTTTTTTCAACAGAAAGGAAGCGTTCATATTCTGGCATATGCCCTCTTTGAACTTGTAATCAAAGTAAAGTTCCCCATCCAAGATTTCAGCATCAAAATAGTGGTTTTCCACCTGGGGCAAGGTATTGGATGCCTCACATAAACTTAGATCATGTGTAGCAATGATCCCGGTTGCTTTAGAGCCTATCAGTTTTTCCACGAACTTCCTAGACCCAATGGCCTTGTCAGTACTGTTGGTCCCCTTTAATATTTCATCCAAAACAATAAAGTAACGGTCGGTTTTAATTTGATCCACAATAAATTTCAACCGTTTCAATTCCGAGAAAAAGTACGATTCATCATCGGTCAATGAATCGGAGGTACGCATACTGGTAATTAATTTTATGGGAGAATAGGATGCTGCACTGGCACAGACCGGCAATCCCATATTGGACATTACAATTTGTAAGGATACTGTTCGTAAAAAAGTACTCTTCCCTGCCATATTGGCCCCAGTAATAATCAAAAACTGCTCCCCCTGTATTTCAAAATCATTGGTGACACTCTTTTGGGGGTCCAATAATGGATGTGTGGCATCAGTAGTTTTAAGAACAACAGCATCATCGGTCAATTTGGGAAATGAATACTTGGGGTGGTTAAAAGCAAAATTACCCAAACTGTTGTAGGCATCAAAAAATGCTATGGTCTCGAACCACATGCCTACCTCTTGCCCATAGGTTTTGATCCATTGCTCTATTTTAAAAGCTTGGTTCAGGTCCCACAACAAAAACCCATTCCCTACTACACCAAAAAACATATTATTGCGCTGATCCAAAGCCCCCAACAATCGAGCAAAATCCTTTAATACCAAAGAGGTTTTTCGATCCTTCCTTACCACCATTGCTTTCTTATTCCTTAATAGTTCTGAGGTAAATTCTGTTTTTTCAATTTGGGAGATCAACTTTTGATATTGTTGGAAAACGGTTTGGACCTTCCCCGTTTGTGCAGACAACGTATTGATTTTACCCAAATAAGACCCGGTAATCCCCAAGCCTGTAAAAAACCAAAAACCCAACATATATCCTGACACGATATCCATAAAATATAGGGCACCAACTAAAATTGACAGTACTGAAAATATAAGGGGGACATATTTCATGACCTTGGGAACAAAAAAGGTATAGGAATTCAGCCAACCGGTAATTGTCTTTGCCGAAATTTCTGTTTTCACTAAAGTAGCCTCGGCCGCAAACTGTTGTCGCCATTCTGCCATCTGGGTCAACTCCTTAATGCCTTTCTGTTTTTCTTCTATTCCATCTATCCTGTTTTCAGTAAACAATTGGGCCAATTTTTCAGTTCCCTGTTCCAATGTAGTTCTATTGGTATATTGGAAAAATGAACCTTTCCCGAACAAATCGATATCCTGACTGAAATGGTGCAATGGGTCCGCAAACTGGCTCCCCATGGGCAATTCTTTGTAATCCCTGTCCAACACCTTTATCTCGGTATCGTTGATTTTGATCAGGGCCAAAATCTTTTCCCTTGTATTTACCAAATCGGCATGGCGGGAAACCAAGAATACAAAAATCACAATGGCCCCTAGAATTATTCCCAGAATCAATTTAGTATTTCCTAATGAGAAATATATACCTGTCAATGCTGCCAAAAAAATGATCAGCCGCAACATACTTGAAGCCAATAAAAGCTTCTTCACACGAGTCAGTTCTGAGGTATATTCTGTGATTCGTTTCTTGTAAAAGGCAATAAGGTTTTCCATCCTGGGATTTGAAAATTACTATTCTTTAGAGCCCGTAAATATACCCATATTTAAGATGCTTATAGGCCATCCAATTCTGCCTTTAACTTTTTGGTAAGTCTGGCCACCACCAAATCATATGAATCATCTATAAGCTCCATGATCAGGGGAGTGGGCAAGTAGTTTTCGATATAAATGGTATTCCAATGCGTCTTGCTCATATGATACCCGGGCATTATAACACCATCATGGGCCTCTCTGAGTTCAATGGCCTTTTCCGGATCGCACTTTAAGTTTACTTGGGACGGAATCCTTTCCAGCGGCGCCAGAGCAAACATTTTGCCTATAACTTTGAACACCAAAGTATGTTCATCAAAAGGAAATACCTCGGTCACCCCTTTTTTAGCGATACAATATGCCCTAAATGCCTCAATATCCATATCCTATTTAATTTCTGGCCTACAACAGACCAAACGATTATAGCACTAAGCTAAAAAATACTTTCTATTCTTTGATTCCCATGGCATCATAAACGACCACTCTGTCCCAAAGATTTTGGGATTCCTCTATAAACACCATATGGGCAGCCTCTTTTTGATAGTTTTCTTGGGCTTCGGAAGATTCAAAACTCAAGATAAGGGAATAGGTAAAGGAATCATCAACTACACCACGTGTCGCCTTGGGAGGTCTACCAATAAAATGGGTCTTGGCATACTTGGAACGGTCCAAAAATTTTCTAAGGGAAACCTCAAATTTTTTATTGGAAACCTCATTTGTTGGGTTTTTCATCCAAAAGAACACGGTGTGCACATAGTTGGGATCAAAATCTTGTCCAGTTCCCTTTTCCTGGGCACTACCCATAACAGTGGCCATTACAAAGCCCATCAACAATAGTATTTTTCTCATATAACTTTTCTTTACTTTTGTTTACTTTCCAATATCTGTTTTTCACGATCGCTCATCTCCAAAGCAGAATAATCCAAGCTCCAGCCAATGGTCTCTACAATTTTTTCGATCAGAAGAACGGCCTCCAAAGCTTCCTTTCTCGCAGAATCCATTAAGCCGCTTTCTGGAATTTTCTCCCTGATGTGCTTTTTCGCCTCCTGGTTCAAAGTGGTAAGGTCATCTGGAGAAAAAGAATTGAACAGGCCATTTTTGATATCATAAAATTGCAGATCGGCCTCTATGGACAATATTTCCGGTTGCGGAAAATTGATCAATATTATCTTTCTCTTCTGTATATCCGCATGCATCTTCACCTTTTTAAGATCATATCCAATATGTGCTTTTGCATTTATAACGATCAAGGCTTTCTTTTTGCCGCTCCAAAGGCTCTTAAAACCTCCTTTTGTATTTTCATACCTATAGATTTCCGCAAATTCCCCTTCAACGGAAACCAGCCTACACACACTTTTGATCTTGTCCAAAAGCACGATGGATTGATGCTCGGTCAGGTCTTTTCGTTTCTTCTTCCAGAAATAGGAAAATCCCCAATAGGTTGCTATGGTTCCTAAAACCAGACCAAAAAATATTTCGAATATATCACCCATTTGTTCTGTCTTTTGTCCCTACAGGATCTTTATTTTCACCTAAGCAACCTCTTACTCTATAGACCTACTTAACTTCAAATTAGACCCACTAATCCATAATCTTATAGAGCACTGGCCTACTTGGGCTGGCATCATTTTCAAATGGTGCTATCTGTAGGTTTAGAAAATATTTCCCATCCTGTATTGTATTCGCCACAAAAATGAATTCTGTAATGGTAGCTTTATGCCTAATAGTGCCCTTAACATTCCAAAAGGCTTTGTGCGCCAATAGTGCCCCATTATCTTTTTCTTTATCCACAGAGGGCAAATCTATCAGCAAATGCTCCACCCCGCTTTCCACAAGAAATTCAGCCGCATCTTGCAGTAAGTAGGGCGGATTGGTGTTTGAATACTGCCTAGAGAGCTTATCCGACAAATTTGGTAGGGTCCGGATGATTACAGCCTGTCTTCTTTTATTCCCAAGAGCGTACTTCAGTTGTTTCTTGGAAATAACAAAATCCCCTTTTTGTTTTTCTGGCGCTATGGTGATCACTTCCGCCATATAGAAAAATTGATCAAAACTTTTGTTGACAGAATGGAATTCCTCCGTAATATGCCCTACACACTCGGTATGTGTACCATGGGCATGTGGATTAAATGAAATATCATTGAAATTGGTTGAAGCACCTTCGGTTATCTTCCCTACGAAATCACCTTCGGCATGCGGGACTATTTTTGGAGGCCCAACATACCAAGCATTTACATTGGAAGCATTCCCCCGTAGTGGAATGGAAATATCCAATGGGCTTGAAAGATCTATATTGTAATTTTTGGTGTTGTATGTGATTTTAGCTCTCAAAAAAACGTTTTTTTATTATTCTAAATTAAGAAGAAACAGGTCACTGGCAATCCCATCGCTCAAAAACTTGCCCTTTTTGGACACCAAAAGGGTGTCCCCATCCAAAAACAACAGCTGTTCCTGAATATGTTTTTCTGCTTGTTGAAGGATATAGGTATGGTAACGATCCCCAAATTCGGTTTTGATACGATTCAAGGATACCCCCCAAATGGTGCGAAGGCCGGTCATCACATATTCGTTATAAGTATCGGTAGTGCTCAAAATTTCTACCTCCATAGGGAGTACTTCCTCTTGGATCGATTTTATGTATTTGGGATTGTTGGCTATATTCCATCCTCTACGCTGCCCGTCAAAGGAGTGGGCAGACGGACCTATCCCCATATACTTTTTACCTTGCCAATACGCAGTATTGTTTTTGGAATAATATCCAGGCTTGCCAAAATTGGAGATTTCATAATTATCAAAGCCCGCATTGGAAAGGGTCGTGGTCAAAATAGTATATTGTTCCTGTGCCACCTCATCATCTACCGGTGGAACCAACCCTTGTTCAATAAACTTTTTTAGGGCCGTTTTGGGTTCTACCGTTAGGGCATAACTGGAGATATGGGGAATGTGGTACGATAATGCTTTTTCTATATTCTGCAACCATCGTTCATTGGACATTTGGGGTATTCCATAAATGAGGTCAATGGAGATATTGTCGAAATATTTGGAAGCCTCCCCAATACAGGTTTCTGCCTCCTTAGCATTATGTGCCCTATTCATCATCTTTAAATCGGCCTCAAAAAATGACTGGATCCCAATACTTAGCCTATTAATGGGGGAATCGGCCAATTCTTTGATTTTTGAATTGTTTAGGTCATCGGGATTGGCCTCCAAAGTTATCTCCGGGCTTTCCGACACCTTATAATTCACATATACTGTTTCTATTATTGCATTGATTTCAGGTGTGTTCAAGACCGATGGTGTTCCTCCACCAAAATAAATAGTGCCCACAGTTTCACCCTTAAACTCATCTTTGCGCAGTTCCAGCTCCTTCTGCAATGCCCTGATCATGGCTTCCTTCTTTCCCATACTAGTGGAGAAATGGAAATCACAATAATGACATGCTTGTTTACAAAAAGGGATATGAATATATATTCCGCTCATTTCAATTAGCAATTAGCAATTAGCAATTAGCAATTAGCAATTAGCAAAAATCACTATTAGTTGTTACAACCAATTCTTGAAGTTTTAAGTCTTCTTCTTGGATATTAATATACGTTTTGGATAATTGTTTTACTGTTTCTTGATCTTACTGGCATTCTGTTTTACAAAAGCATCCCAGCCTGTATAATTTTTACCGATCTCAATCCTGCCCTCATTATAAAAATGGCACACGGCAGCTGCAAGTCCGTCCGTACTGTCCAAATTTTTGGGGAGGGATTTCAAACCCAGGGTGCTTTGTAGCATTCGGGCAACTTGTTCCTTGCTGGCATTTCCATTTCCGGTAATCGCCATTTTAATTTTTTTTGGAAGGTATTCGGTAATGGGAATCTGTCTGGAAAGTCCGGCCGCCATGGCTACCCCTTGGGCCCTACCCAATTTGAGCATGGATTGTACATTTTTACCAAAAAAGGGTGCCTCAATGGCAATTTCATCGGGATGGTAGGTATCTATGAGTTCTATGGTGCGTTCAAAAATAAGTTTTAGTTTTATATAGGGGTCTTTATACTTTTGAAGCAAAAGCTCGTTCATCTGTAGGAACTCCATCTTTTTGTTAACCACCTTGATCAGGCCAAAACCCATAATAGTGGTTCCAGGGTCTATCCCCAATATAATTCTCTCGTTCGCCAAAAATTTTATTTTGTGTTTAATACAATGGGTATCCTAAATTTTGCACTTACCGGAATACCTCTTTTTAATGCCGGTGCCACTGGCGGTAGAGTCATCAAGCTTCTGGTGATGATAATTTCAAATTCGGGAATTTGATCGTCCACCCTGGCATTTTTGTCCATATGCAGTAAAGAAATGTTCCCCATCTTATCAATTTTAAAATCGATGTGAACGGTGTCGTTTACATCGCCCTCCAACTCGTATTCAAATTGATGTAAGGTCGCCGAAAAATGCCCGATAAAAGTAGCTTCGAAACACTGTTTCTGGCTTGCCAAACTAGCCACTTCATCGCAATTATCGAAAAGTGGGTATTGGTCCACCCCGTTCCAATCTATGGTTTGCATTTCCTGATCCACCAGTCTTTGGGTCCTGACCTCCTTGGAAGGAAACCAGTCGCAAGAGGTCAAGATACACAAAAGGCATAAAATTCCATACTTACGCATGTATATCAAATTCTTTGTGGAAAATTACAATTTTTTAGGCACGTGGCGGTTATATTCCATCACCTATCCTCCTTAACCCATATCTGGCCAATTCAACAATCTCCTATTCCTGATTTTTTTGGTGCCGAAAAAGCAATTGGGAAAAGGGGATTAGCATTAATCCTGCAATAATAAAAAGGATAAAAGATATCCTTAGGTCAAAGGCATGGGCCAAGTATCCAATTAGGGGAGGCCCAATGAACATACCCAATATTCCATAAGTCCCAATGATGGAAATCACCATACCCGCGGAATATTTCTTGGAAGTTCCCGCCAAGGTCATGGTCATCGGAAAAATGGATGCCGCGCCAAATCCTACAATGCAAAACCCTATCATGGCAGGCCAGAAGAAAGGAAATACAATAATTATAAAAACTCCAGACGAAATCAATAATGCACTTAGCAAATAGGTTTTTTCAACACCTAGGCGATCTATTATATAATCTGATAGGAACCTTGAAAGCGCCATAAAAATCATAAACACTAGATATCCCAAGGTGAACACTTCTACCTGTATTACCTCCTTGAAATAAACCCCACTCCAATCGTACATTCCCCCTTCACATAAGGCGGCCAAAAAAATTAGGATGCCCAAATTCAGTATGAATGGATCGGGTTTCCCTATGATCAATTTATTGCCATGTGGCGATCTATCATTTCTCAATAACAACTTAAAAGCCATGATTGCCACCAACAATACTATCAGGGATACCGCAAGTAAATGAACGGCCATGGAAACTTGAAGTTTTACCATAAGGGAAGAAAAGCCTACCCCTGCTATCCCGCCAGTACTCCAAATACCATGGAAACTACCGTTAATTTTCCTATTGAACAGTTTTTGTAGGGTAATGGCCTGGGTATTTATGGCGATGTTTAGAATGCGCATGCTAAAGGAGAATAAACAAATGGCAGCCACCAACATAAAGGGGGTTTTTGCCAAACCTATGGCGGTAAGTCCCAAACTAAAAAAAAAGAAAGATGCCATTAACGGTATCCTGCTATCAAATCGGGATACCAACCATCCAGAAATAGGCAATCCCACCAAGGAACTTATGGGCATGGCCAATAAAAGACTGCCCAATTCCGCTTCATTAAAATTAAAAACCGTTTTAATGGTAGGGATACGAGAAGCCCAGGACGCAAAGCAGAAGCCCGAGAGAAAAAAATAAATACTTAAGGTAATCCGCTGTTTGCTCTTTTCATCCATTCCTGTCACAAAAAATGCAAATATCGCCAAGTATATTCGAATAAACAGATTTCTCGCGCACCTATATATCAAAAATGATCATGGTTCTTAGCTTTAATTGCTACGTAATAAACTTTGAGGTTAACGTATTCACGAAAAGAATATTCCCCACCTTATCATAGCCTTCGAACATTTCGATTCCCTTGTCCGATTTTATCATGCCCTCGTGAAAGCCTAAAAGGGTTAAATCGGCATCCACGGAAAATTCGTTCACCAATTCCTTCCGATCTACGCCTTCGTCCGTTGCTATGACCCGTATGTTTTTTGCGGAAATGGGCAAACGGCCACTCGATGTAAGTTGAATGAGGTATTCTTCCTCTTGTTTTAAATTCTCCTTTGGAAAGGTGGCGAATATTTTAATCTGTCCCTTTTTCCAATCAGGGTGCCCCAAAATAATATAGGACAATAAAATCATGAGATTTGCATTCTCGTAATCCTGTTTTTGTATCCAGACATGAATGTCTTTTTTATATCCAAATCCCTTATCCGAACTTGCCAAAATACACAGATCATATTTGGCCGTTTTTAATACGCTGTAATTATCCACAATAGTGGAAAGCCAATCTATTTCACCCCTTTTATATTCAAAAAGCATCATATTGTTGGGCTGCCCTGAAATTCCGGGTTGCTGTATGGCCTGTATGATTGCCCCTGTATTGGACGGGGATATCAACGTTTCCAAATAAACGTTGGATTTACTGTTGGAAGCTATGGTTATCAGTTTTTTCAACTTTTCCTCAGCCATCAATTTGGACTCTTTGGAGAAATAGGCCTTTTCAAAATGGATATAGGTGCCAAATCCATACCGATAAGAAATCCATTTCATCATTTCCAAAGCGCTGTATCTCTCAAAACTGTCCTTGGAGAGACAAAGTACGGCAGGACGCCAATCCTCTTCTTCCTTTACCTTTTCAGATTTTTGAAGAAACACTTGAATTGTTCTACTGAATTGATGGATAACCCCTTGAAAAATATTGGCCATCCCCTTTTCGGTATCGCTTTTTAAGGAAATGTAAAAATATAGTACCACCATTAAGAGTATTGCTGCAAAGGCATATGGCGTATTTATTTTGAACATCAAATAGATACACATGATAGCCCCTAAAAGGGATAGGTACCATTTTGATTTAAACGATGGTCTATAGGAAGGATCGGCCGCAAAATGCTGCATAAAGGAAATAAGACAGAGCGAGCCATAGGTCACCATAAAAAACATGGATATAATTTCAGCCACGGCGTTCACATCACCCATTAAAACAAAAATCAAGGCAATCCCACTGGTTAGTATGGTGGCATTTCTTGGCTCGTTATTTTTCTTGGTCCCTTTGGAGACCCAAAAATTGGCAAACCTGCTATGGAAGACCTTAT
This sequence comes from Flavobacteriaceae bacterium KMM 6897, assembly GCA_035798135.1. Taxonomy (GTDB): domain Bacteria; phylum Bacteroidota; class Bacteroidia; order Flavobacteriales; family Flavobacteriaceae; genus Sediminicola. Next base: position 254,687 of record JAPFBR010000001.1, read on the forward strand.
CCCCTCCAATGGCCTGCAAGGTCCTAGGCGCCACCATAAAGGAGCCTAGGGCAGAAGAGATGGTAGCTGCCGCAAGTCCAATGGGGATTATAGGGCCCCATAGTGCTATTTTACCCATGACCAGTTGGTCATTTACAAGATCGGCAGGACTTGCCGAACTGGCTAGTTTGTATGCAATAAACACATAGATTACCATCCCTATTAGGGTTGCGGCCAAGGTACCCATAGGAATCGATTTTTTAGGATCCTTCAAATCCCCTGACAACCCCACCCCTGCGGTCATTCCGGTAAATGCCGGGAAAATAATCGCAAAAACATAAAAGAACCCTTGGTTGGAGGTGACCCCTTTAAAGATCAAGGTACTGTCAAAAACATCTGAATATTCAGTGGAACCCATAAAAAATAGGACAAGGGAAATGGCAAGAATAGCAACCACCACATAAAGCGCCTTCATCCCCATATCGGCTCCTTTGGTTACCATGAGCCAAATTAACACCAACAATGCAGGAATACTGAACAACCTATTGTCATAGAGCTCATAGCCAAACTCGCTTAGCACCCATGGCTTAATAGCCTCAAAAGCTTCAGCAAATGCTATGATATAAAAAGCTACACTTATGGCCTGTGATAAATAAAGGGCCAGGCCGATAGCAGCCCCAATATTGACACCAAAAGACCGTGAAATGATAAAGTATTCACCTCCTCCTTCCACTTTTTGATTGGTCGCAATTTCTGCCAAGGCCATGGCTGTGGGAATCGTTACCATATGACCAATTAGGATGATCATCAAGGTACCGGCAAAGCCAACAGATCCAACGGCAAAGCCAAATCTCAAGAACATCACTGCCCCCAAAATTGTTGAGATAGCTGTCAAAAACACTGGAAGTGTACCAAAATTGGCTTTAGCGGAGGCAAGGGTTTTACTCATGGTCCAATGTATTAGATGGCTTATTTCAAATAAGGTACATAATATTCAGAACATTTGTATGAAACGGACTTATAATATCCTCTTTCCCAGATCTTAACCTCACATTATCAATGTTCAATCATTAGAATTAGAGCGCGAACAAAATATGGTGGAATATTTAATAGCTTGATACCTTCAATACGAAGTAGGTAGCCTAAAAAAACAAAAGCCCCACATTTCTGTGAGGCTTTGTACCTTGGGTGGGAATCGAACCCACACGTCAAAGACACTGGATTTTGAATCCAGCGCGTCTACCAATTCCGCCACCAAGGCTGATTTTGGACTGCAAAAATAGAAATTATTTTCATTTTCCCATAAAAAAAATCAATATTTATATCTCCTCAACACAATTAATTTCTAAATTTGCACCTCGTTTGATAAAACCATTGAAAATAAACACTTTAAGCATGTCCTATCAAGTTCCAGAACCTAAAATTTTTGCATGTACCCAAAGTACGAATCTTGCGGAAAGGATTGCAAAATCATTTGGGTCCGATTTAGGGAAAGTTATCTTCTCCAGATATAGCGATGGTGAGTTTCAACCATCGTTTGAAGAATCGGTGCGAGGAGCAAGGGTATTTCTTGTGGGTTCTACGAATCCAAGTTCTGAAAACTTAATGGAAATGTTGTTGATGTTGGATGCGGCCAAACGCGCCTCTGCAAGACATATCACAGCGGTCATGCCCTATTTTGGTTGGGCCAGACAGGATAGAAAAGACAAGCCAAGAGTGCCTATTGCGGCTAAATTGGTAGCTAAAATGTTGGAAGTTGCAGGAGCAACGAGGATTATCACCATGGATCTTCACGCCGATCAAATCCAAGGATTTTTTGAAAAGCCAGTTGATCATTTATTTGCATCCACCTTGTTTTTACCCTATCTAAGAAATCTCAATTTGGACAACCTGACCATAGCCTCACCGGATATGGGCGGATCAAAAAGGGCGTATGCCTATTCCAAAGCATTGGAATGTGATGTGGTCATCTGTTACAAGCAAAGGGAAAAGGCGAACATAATATCCCATATGGAACTCATAGGGGATGTACAGGGAAAAAATGTTGTCCTAGTGGATGATATGGTGGATACTGCCGGCACCTTGACAAAAGCGGCCGATTTAATGATGGCACGAGGCGCACTAAGCGTAAGGGCCATTACCACACATGCACTACTTTCGGGGGATGCTTATGAAAAAATAGAAAAGTCGCAACTTTTGGAACTTATAGTTACCGACTCCATTCCCCTAAAAAAGGAAAGCAACAAAATAAAGGTATTGAGTTGTGCAGAATTGTTCTCGGATGTGATGCAACGCGTTCACCAGAATACTTCCATAAGTTCAAAATTTTTAATGTAAGCCTGGGATACTCCTAGGTTAAGAAAGCGTATTTAATTAATAATTAATATATATAATGAAGTCAATTACAGTTAAAGGATCAGAAAGAGAAAGCGTGGGCAAGAAGGCTAGTAAGGCTCTACGTAATGCTGGAAAGGTTCCTTGCGTGTTATACGGAGGGGATAAGCCATTACACTTTACAGCAGATGAGTTATCATTCAAAGAATTGGTGTACACCCCAAACGCACACACTGTTGTGATTAATTTGGATGGGACAAAATTCAACGCGGTATTGCAGGACATCCAATTTCACCCTGTAACCGATAAAATTTTACACGTTGATTTCTACCAGTTGTTCAGTGACAAACTTGTTACAATGAACATCCCGGTAAACCTTGTAGGAAGTTCTATAGGAGAAAAAAATGGTGGAAGACTATTGTGGAGAAAAAGGAAACTTGCTATCAAGGCCTTACCTGACAATCTTCCGGATTTCTTCACCGTGGATATCTCTAAATTAAAAATTGGAGGTTACATTACTGTTGAATCTTTATTAAATGACGATTTTACTATTTTACACCCAGAATCAACATTGGTTGTTCAGGTTAAATCTGCACGTAATGCAGTTCTTACAGAAGAAGATGAAGAAGGATTAGAAGAAGGCGCAGAAGGAGCAGAAGGAGCGGAAGCTGTTGAAGCAACTACTGAAGCTAAAGAATAGTAAACTATATACTATATTTAAAAGCATCCCAAGAAATTGGGATGCTTTTGTATTTTTACACGAAATTTATATATCCTTGCTATGTTCGGATTGTTCAAATCTTTTTTTGCAAAGAATAAGACCTTATTAGAGGAAACGGATACCATGAAAAAATTTTTAGTTGTCGGATTAGGAAATATCGGGGGAGAATATGCCAATACCAGGCACAACATTGGCTTTAAAATTTTGGACGAAGTTGCAAAGGCCGAAGATCTAACTTTTGAGACCCAAAAGTTGGGAGACATAACCACCTTAAAGGTAAAAGGCAGGAGCATTCTTCTATTAAAACCATCTACCTATATGAACCGCAGTGGAAAGGCCATAAAATACTGGATGGAGAAAGAAAAAATCCCGTTGGAGAACCTCTTGGTCATTACCGACGATATTAACCTTCCTTTTGGTACCGTCCGAGTAAAGACCAAAGGCAGCGACGGTGGACACAATGGGTTAAAGGATACCCAGACCATTTTGGAAACCACCAATTACAACCGTTTTCGGTTTGGGGTTGGGGCCGATTTCGGCCAAGGCAGACAGGTGGATTACGTTCTTGGCGAATGGAACGAAGAAGAGCAAAAAGCACTTCCCGAACGCTTTACCAAGGCCACAGAATTGATAAAATCATTTGTTCTATCCGGTATTAACCGCACCATGAACCAATACAACAATGCATAAAAAAATTCCTAAAGGGATTTAAATTGATACACCCCCGAGTCTGAAGTATTCCCCTCACTATCCAAAGTCTTTACGCTCCAATAGTATACAGTATTCGCCACGACGGTAACATTTACATCCGTATCATTGAATTGGGGTGAAAACACAAGGGTTTCTGGTGGATTATTGGTAGAAAAATAAACCTCATACCCTATAATATCATTATCAACATCGGCTCCAGACCAGTCCAATTCCACTTCATTGTTGGCGCTCTTCAAAACAGAAGCACCTGATTTAGGAGCTATAATATCTGCAGGGAAAGGGGCATAAGAGGTTTGAAAACCTGAATTATAAAAACGCCATATCTCACTTGTAGCTGTTTCCGTTACGTTCGTGTTTTTTGAAGTTATAAACCAGGAATAAGGTGCTCCTTTGTCCAATGGTAACTTTATGGCGGTGGCTGAGGTACTCATATTCTGACTAACATTTGTCAATAAATTTGTCAATCTAATCTGATATGTTTCAGTATTATCTGAGGCTTGCCATTGAAATTCTACTTCGCTGGTAGTATTGGTAAGACTTACTCCCGTTGTACATTCAGAATCCTTTAATGGAAAAACCAATCGGCTGCTTTCAGGGGCTTTTGGCGCATCCTTGCCCCCACAGCCCCCTAAGACCAACACCATCAACAAAAGGGTTATTTGCTTCATCTTTTAATCACTTTAAAGGTTCCTTTACTGTTGTCCGTGTTATACTCCAAGAGATAAATTCCAGAGGGTAATCTGCCGAGATCGAGTTGCATCTCCCTTCCTTCTACCTGAAAATCCTGAGCTAGCAACAAAGCACCTTGCATACTATAAATTTTTATACTGGCGTGCTCAACTACGGCACCAAAAAACAGGGTGGCATTATCTTCTATTGGGTTGGGGTACAAAATAGCCCTATCGGCAACAAATATCTCTTTTTCAAATACCCCTTGGCAAGGAATATTGGTATACACCTTAAAGGTATTGGTCCCATTTTTTAAATCTAAGGTCACTTCCGATTTTGAGCTCTGCTGTACCACACCATTCAGTTCAATGGTATAAAGTTCGGACCCTTCCAAATCCAGGACCACTTGTTTCCCATCTGTAGAAATTTTGGCAAATACACTCAATGGCTCCGGTTCTGTTACCACTACTTCGAAACAATACTCCTCATAGGTGATGGAATCCGAAACGCCTACAATACAAACTTGGAAAGTACCAGCAGGTAAAGAGATCAAACTATAAGTGGCAGTAAAATTATCCGACACATTGGTGCTATTTCCAACTACCATTATGGAATAATCCAAAACTTCCTGGGCTGTTATGTTTATAGCTCCGTCATTATTGTTTCTACACGACTCACTTTGTAGCTCCACCAAAAAATTGTCTTTGGGTAATCTATAAATAGCGCATCCATTTACATCCACTTCCAACCCTTTTGGAGTCCCAAGACAAAGATCGTCCCCATCATCAAAAACACCATCTTCGTCTGCATCCGGCCTAAAAGCACCTTCGACACAAATATCCAATGAAAAGGCGTTCAAGGTACCCCCATCGGATGGTGCATTGTCCCTGATTTCCAAGGTCCATTCCCCGAACAGAGATTCTCCGTTAAAAGAAGACAAGGAACCCAATGGCTTCACTACACCACTGATAGCAGGATTGTCCATACAGGCAAATGGCGATCCATCATCATCAAAAGTGGCACTGATATTTCTAAGTGAACCACAAGAACTGGAGGTCAAAACAACTTTGGTTCCCGCAGGCGATATCAAACTAATGACCAGATCCTCCAAATAAGTATGGCTTATGTCAAGATTGATATTCACATCTGCCACTGGAAGATCCTCAACAAAACTAATCTTGGATGTCACAACTGGAGTCCCTACAGAAGTAATGACCAAGGGTAGGTCAATGGCCTCAAAACTCTTACAGTTGATCTGTTTGGTCGTAAAGCTGAATGCAGGCCCAAAAGCACCTTCCCCACAACTATTCCGTGGCTTTACCCTCCAATAATAAGTGGTATCCTGTTGCAAAGCGACAGGGATGTAACTATTAAAAATTACTGTTTTGGAATCTACCAAATTCGCAAAGGCCGCATCCGTTGCCACCTCTACATCATAGGAAGTATAGGCGTCATCATTTTGCCAGGTCAATTGTGGAGCCAAACTAACGCCAATAATGCCATCTGAAGGAGAAGTTAAGGACACATCAGAGAAGGTGGCATCGTAAACTTTTAATAGGAGTTGCACTTGACTGGAAGTACCTCCTGTTCCCGTTGCGATAACATCAATGGGATAGCTCCCTTCCGGCAAGCTCCCTGAATTACTGAGGGTAAGAGTAACAGCAGTATTGTTGGTCGTCGCCGAAGTAGGGGAAAAATCAGTGTTCAAAACGCCTGGAACGCCTGATGCACTAAATGTCACTACTTCATTGAAACCCTGGAAAGTTTTATATGTAAATGGGATAACCCAATCATTGGGCTGACAGGTTTCAAACTCAAGCATCCCAAACTCCAAAACTATAGGCGAAGCCTGAATTGTAAAATTGGTGGAATTGATAGCAAAAAATATATTGTCATATGCCTTGACCATAATTCTGGCACTAGTTGTTGCATTACCTGGCAATAAAACAGGATGTATACCATCATTGGGCACATTGTTTGCCAAGGCAATTGGAAATGTGAGTCCACCATCAGTGGACAATAGGATGTCTACCGTATTGGTATTAACCGGTGCTGTGTTCGTATCGGCAACATCCCAAGATACCTCTTGAACGGATCCCGCTGAATAGATCTCATTCGAGGCCTGGGAGGTTAGGACAAAGGGACCTGCACTATTGACCACCTCAACCTTTACGAGCTCTGCATTTACCTGTCCACCACCCACTGCATTGTCCCTAACGGTCAGTGCAAAATTCAATTCTCTCGCCACGTCTGAAATCGTTTCCCAAGCGGAATTTATCGTCGGGTTTACCTGTGTAAGGCTCCCTTGTACCACCCTGGTTAATTTGGGAAAGTATCGTTGTGGATCTATTGTGGGCTTTAAGGACCTAAAATTCGCCCCACTGGGATTGGTTGGCCCAAAAGTTACATTGGTAACTACGCCATCATCTATTTGCTCCCAAGCATAGGTGAGAACATCGGCAAGATCTGCATCAGAAGCCGAGCCTGTAAGCACAAAAGCCGTGGATTTGGGAATCACATAGTCTCCAATGGCTGCTATGACCGGGGTAGCATTTGTCAATGGAATAATCTCGGCACAACTGGTAGTCTTCAAATATTCTATGATCTGAAAAATACTGTAATAGTGGAAGTAATCATCCCCGCTCGGGGCCACATTATTGGCTTCCGCAATACCCGCATAGCCCATTATTGTGGATCCACTGCCAGGTTCTGCCTGTACTCCCGTACTTTCCGACTCAAAAGACCAAGTGTGGTTGGCCCCAAATTGATGTCCCAATTCATGGCCCACAAAATCAAGATCGAAAAAGTCCCCTTCCGGGATTTCGGCAGAAGAATACCCGCTCCCTTTTTTATTGTCGACACAAACAGCTCCTATAAATCCGGCATTGCCATTATTGGTATCTTTATGGAATAAATGCCCAACATCATAATTGGCCTCACCTATATTGGTGGTCAAAGTATTCTGCACTTGATTGTTCAAATTGCCATTATAGGGGTCTGTAGCAGCATCGGTAAAGATTACCAGATCATTGTTCGCTACCAATTCCAAGGTTACCCCCAAATCTGTCTCCATGATCTCATTGATCCTTGTAACCGTGGCATTTATTGCCGCAAGTGCATCCGCTTTAGTTCCTCCATGGTATACCGTGTATTCCCCTGAAGCTGAAATGGCCAACCTATACTTTCGCAATTGTTGATCATCAACTAACTTTTGGGTCAATCCTGATGTATTTTTTTCCAGGACAGAAGTCGTATTACAAATGAACTCAGCCTTGGAAGCAGTGCTCATTTCATTGGAATAAACCACATAGTCGGTGCCATCTGCCGATACCTTTTGCATAAAAGTGGTCCTATCGCTTTTGCCATGGACAATCATGCTCTGAACCCCATTTTGGGAAACGCTGAAGCGGATCCGATCTTCGGGATGGGAAAGACCTTGGCCCACATATGACTTTATCTGAGGGTACTTAGCTGCCAATTCGGGGGACATTATTGATTTCTCCACTACCCTAAAACCTTGCAATTCCCCTTTTTCATTGGGGAAATAAACAATCTTAGAGGAAACACCTTCCTTTTTTATTGGTAGTTCCCTTGAAAATTCGACTTCCTTCAATGAGAACATTGCGGCCTTGTCCATATCCAATTGAGGTAAGGATTTTGAAGAAACTGGGGCTCTTGAAGTCTCCCTTTCCCAGTAGTTGGTCTGGGCCGAACCGTAAAAGGAAAGAAATAATATGGTAATTGAAAAAACAAGATGTAATTTTGTATTCATCAAGAGGGTCAGTTATAGTTTCAAAAATAAGCCTTTTTATTATTTATTGTTAGTGATTACAGTTCAAAGCATTTCCAAATACGACAAAAAACATCCTACGGCCATAACCATAGGAACTTTCGATGGTGTTCATATCGGTCACCGTAAGATATTGGAACGTCTCATAAATAATGCCAAGTTATTGAATCTTAAATCGACGGTCCTTACTTTCTTTCCCCACCCAAGAATGGTTTTGCAGCAACATGCCGATATAAAACTGTTGAATACCATAGAGGAAAAGATTAAAATATTGGAGAAAACTGGTCTTGACAACCTCATTATCCACCCCTTTACCAAAGAATTCTCTAGGCTTTCGGCCCCAGAATTTGTACAGGATATTTTGGTCGATGCCCTTGGCACCAAAAAGATCATCATAGGATACGACCATCGTTTTGGAAGAAATAGAAATGCCAACATCACGGATTTGATCGAATTTGGAAAAACGATGGATTTTGATGTTGAGGAAATTCCTGCCCAAGAAATAGAAGATGTTTCCGTGAGCTCCACTAAAATCAGAAATGCTCTTTTAGAGGGAGATATTGAAACGGCCAATACTTATTTAGGTTATCCCTACATGCTTACAGGAACCGTTTCCAAAGGGAAAGGTCTGGGAAGACAAATTAATTTCCCTACCGCCAACCTTCATATCCCTGAAGAATACAAATTAATTCCTAAAAAAGGAGTTTATGTAGTGAAGAGCATCATTGATGGAATAACAGTTTATGGCATGATGAATATTGGGTACAACCCCACCGTATCGGGAACGGAGAAAAGTATTGAGATCCACTTTTTTGATTTCGAAAACAATTTGTACGACAAAAAATTACAGATCGATATTCTAGAGCGGATAAGGGATGAACACAAATTTGATACGCTTGAGGACCTTAAGGCCCAATTGCAGCTAGACAAAAAAACGTCCTTGGCCATAATAGCAAAGTAGATGTGGGATAAATTTCTTTTTAAAAGAATAGACAATAGCCCATTGCTCATCTTCCGCATTTTTTTTGGTCTCCTAATTAGCTTGGAATGTTACGGAGCCATCATTACTGGATGGGTCAAAAGAACCCTTATTGAACCACAATTCACTTTTTCCTTTATTGGGTTTGAATGGCTACAACCCCTACCGGGCATTGGCATGTATATCTATTTCTTTGCCATGGGCACCTTGGGGCTTTGTATCGCCCTGGGCTATAAATACAGGTTCAGCATCATCTCCTTTACACTACTGTGGACGGCCGTTTATCTGATGCAAAAGACGGCCTACAACAATCATTATTACTTATTGATCTTGATTTCCGCAATCATGATTTTTTTACCGGCAAATGCAGACTACGCTTTGGATGCCAATAGAAACCTCGAAAAGGGTTCCAGGACCATGCCCGCGTATGTAAAATGGATCATTGTACTCCAACTCTTTATCGTGTATACCTTTGCGGCCATTGCGAAATTATATGGGGATTGGCTCGACTTTGGTTTTATAAAAATTTTGATGGCCCCAAAGGCAAGTTACCCTATAATCGGCAGCTTTTTACAGTACCACTGGGTCCATATAATTATTGGTAACGCGGGATTCCTATTCGATTTATTGATTATTCCGGCACTTTTATGGAAGCCAACCCGTAAATTGGCCTTCGTTGTCGCTATTTTATTCCACCTCTTCAATTCTATTGTTTTCCAGATCGGAATATTCCCATACCTATCCCTTGCCTTTATGGTGTTTTTCTTTGAACCTGAGACGATAAGACGCATCTTTTTTAAAAAAAGAGTCCCTTTTCAAGGAAATGAAATCCATATCCCGCCATACAGAAATCTACTCCTTTCAGCCATGGGGGTTTATTTTTTAATTCAATTGGCACTCCCTCTACGGCACTATTTTATAAAAGATGATGTGCTTTGGACCGAAGAGGGCCATCGAATGAGCTGGAGAATGATGCTTAGGTCCAGAACTGGGACCATTAGTTTTAAGGTCGTAAACAAAGCAGATGGAACCTTTAAATTTACCAGCTTGGATGATTATCTCACTAGATCCCAACAGCGCAAAATTGCAGCTTATCCAGATTTTATTTGGCAATTTGCCCAACGATTAAAAAAAGAGTCTGCAGAAAACGGGAAGGAAGTTTCAGTATATATAACCTCTAGAGTTAGTATCAATGGCAAACCCCTGAGAACATTTATTGACCCCAAGGTAGATCTAGCAGCCGAGCCTTGGCATCATTTTTCCCACCATAGTTGGATTTTACCCGCTCCCAAGCAACTTTCTAACTAAAGAAGAGCTTATTTTAACCTTCATAAAACTAAAGCCCAAAACTCTTAAAGTAATTAAGAGTAATCCATTAAATTTGTTCCATCAAAATAAAGATCAATGTTACAGCTACAAGCTATACGTGAAAATACGGCCGGAATTATTACCGCCCTTAAAAAAAGAAATATAGATGCGGCCCCGCTTATGGACAACATTATCCAATTGGATGAAAAGAGGCGAGCCATACAAACAAAACTGGATAACACTTTGGCTGAGTCCAATAAACTCTCCAAAGAGATCGGTATGCTGTTTAAAAGTGGTAAAGCGCAAGAAGCCAATAGCCTAAAAGAACAGACTGCAACCCTAAAGGAGGACTCCAAACAATTAGCTGAGGATTTAACGACTACTGCAGAAGAACTTCAGACCTTATTGTACCAAATACCCAATGTCCCCCATGATTCGGTTCCTGCCGGCAACTCGGAAGAGCACAACGAGGAAATATTCAAGGAAGGGGAAATACCCGTATTGACTTCGGAAGCATTACCACATTGGGAGCTAGCAAAAAAATACGATATCATAGATTTTGAGCTTGGAGTTAAAATCGCGGGCGCTGGATTTCCTGTTTACAAAGGAAAGGGAGCCAGACTACAAAGGGCATTGATTGCCTACTTCTTGGACAAGAATACTGAGGCAGGGTACACGGAAATTCAGGTACCCCATTTGGTAAATGAGGCTTCTGGTTATGGAACAGGCCAATTGCCCGACAAGGAAGGACAAATGTACCATGTGGGTGAAGACGATCTATATTTGATCCCAACGGCAGAGGTACCGGTGACCAATATATTTAGGGATGTCATTTTAAATGAAAGTGATTTTCCAATCCGATATACGGCATATACCCCTTGTTTTAGAAGGGAAGCCGGAAGTTATGGCGCCCATGTACGTGGTTTGAACCGCCTGCACCAATTTGATAAAGTGGAAATTGTAAGGGTAGAGCACCCTAGCAAATCCTATGAGGCTTTGGACGGGATGGTAGAACACGTAAAAAACATTTTGAGGGATCTGAAGCTGCCTTATAGGGTCTTGAGACTATGTGGAGGGGATTTAGGATTCACCGCAGCATTGACTTATGACTTTGAAGTATTTTCTACTGCCCAAGATCGATGGTTGGAAATCAGTTCCGTTTCCAATTTTGAGACCTATCAGGCAAACCGATTGAAATTGCGTTTTAAGGACGATGCAGGAAAAAGTCAGTTCGCACACACTCTTAACGGTAGCTCTTTGGCGCTTCCCAGGGTATTGGCAGGCATTTTGGAGAACTACCAGACCCCAGAAGGCATCATAATTCCTGAGGTACTGCGCCCTTATACCGGTTTTGAAAGGATAGATTAATAAAAGAGTACCAAAAACAAAAGCCCAGACGCTCGTCCGGGCTTTTGTTTTAGACGCCCTTAACACCTACTTTCCATATTCTATGGTATATTTGAATAAAAACCCAAAGTGCGACCGGTTCTACTCATAATTGCTTTTTTCTGCCTTCAGATCTCCCATTCCCAAGATGATTTCTTAGCGAAGCAATATTTCGACGATGGAAGTTTTGAAAAGGCATTGATCTTCTATCAAAAACTAGCAGAGAAAAATCCAAGACGTCCAGATTTTTTGGAAGGGCTCGTTGCATGCTACCAGCAATTGGAACGCTATGACGAAGCGGAAAATTTCTTGATTAAAATCATCCAAAATGGCAACACCTACCCAACGCTCCTCATTGAATTGGGTCACAATTATGATCTACAGGGTCTTTCAGAAAGAGCGTTGGAACAATATGAAACGGCCTTGGAACGGATTGATGAAAACCCCAATTATGGTTATGTCATCGGATCAAAATTCCAACAATATGTATTATTGGATCATGCATTAAAGGCCTTTACAAAAGCCATGGCCTTAAATCCAAAATTGGATTATAACTTTCAAATGGCAAGGATCTATGGGGAACAGGGCGATATTGAAAAAATGTATCAATCCTATTTAACCCTCATTAGCAATGGCAGCACCTCCAAAAGCAATATCCTGCGAAACATAGACGATTTTATATCATCTGATCCTACCAATGAAAACAACATTAAATTAAAACGGATACTCCTTCAGAATGCCCAAAAAAATCCAGATATCCTTTGGAATGAGCTATTAAGTTGGCTTTTTGTACAACAAAAGCAATACAACAGTGCCTTTAACCAAGAAAAAGCGATCTACAAAAGAGACGCTGGGGGTACGTTGCAACGCCTAGTGAGCCTGGGCAAACTAGCCTTTGAAGACAACGCTACTGAGGATGCAAAGACCATATTTGAATACATCGTAAACAATGGGTATGAGGGTAGTATTAAATTAAACGCAGAGTTGAGCCTTATAGAGATAGACCTCTTGGATGCAGATGAAAAAAAATTAGAGGCCATCGATAAAAATTTCCAACAGATGATGGAATTCTATGGATATAATAGCCAATCCCTGCAATTGCAGATAGCCTATGCCAATTTCCTAACGTTTAAATTGGACCAACCCGATTCTGCTATTGTGATTCTCAAAAAGTCCTTGGAACTCCCGCTGAACAAATATGGCAGTTCCTATATTAAAATGGCCTTGGGGGATATTTTGGTATACAACCAAAAATTTAATGAGGCGTTAATCGGCTTTTCCCAAGTCCAGCAGGACCTTAAAAATGATGTCCTTGCCCAAGATGCGCGCTATAAGGTAGCACAGACTAGTTTTTACAAGGGCGATTTTGATTGGGCCCTGACCCAGTTAAAAGTTTTACGCAGTTCCACATCCCAGCTCATTGCCAACGACGCCATGCAACTCAGCCTCCTGATATCTGATAATTCCTTGGAAGATTCAACCCAAACAGCGCTAAAAAAATATGCGAAAGCAGATTTATTGGCCTATCAAAAAAAGACCAAGGAAGCCATAGCTGTCTTGAACGACATCTTGGAAAACCACAAAGGCGAAAAAATTGAGGATGAAGCCCTTTTCAAACAAGGGGAATTACTGGAAAGCCTTAAGGATTATGAAGCTGCCAAATTCAACTACCAAAAAATCATCACCTTCTATAGTAACGGGATCTTAGCCGATGACGCCTATTTTGCCCTGGCCGAATTGTACAAAAATATATTCCACGACCCGGAAAAGGCCAAGGAACATTACGAAAGGATCCTTTATGATTATCAGGACAGCTATTACTATCCCCAGGCACGAAAAAACTATAGAATTTTACGCGGGGATGCCATTAATTAACTACTAAAAACAAAATCATGTACATTTATAACGTTACGACCAATATTGAAGATTCCGCACACGATCAATGGCTTTCCTGGATGCAAGAAACGCATATCCCGGAAATGTTGGCCACAGGGAAATTTTCCCAGGCAAAAATGTGTAGGGTCTTGGTAGAGGAGCAAATGGGAGGCTCCACTTATTCCGTTCAATACGCTACCGACAGTAAGGAAACATTGACAAAATATTACACCGAAGATGCACCTGAAATGCGCCAAAAAGCCCTGAAACTTTTTGCGGACAAAATGGTGGCCTTTAGGACTGAGCTTGAAATTATTGGTGATTTTTAATTTTACAATCCTTGAAAGATCCCATCCAACTTTTTTCGTACGGCACCCTTCAAAAACTGGACATTCAATTACGATTATTTGGAAGGAAATTATCCGGAAACCCAGATATCCTGAGTGGTTACCAATTGTCCAACAAAAAAATCATGGGGAAATATAAGGTCATTCATCAAACCTGTGTCGAAGAAGACCGTTTGGAAGGCGTCCTATACGTCCTGGAAACTCAAGAACTATTGGATACGGACACCTATGAAGGGGAAGCCTACAAAAGAATATTGGTTACCTTAGCATCCGGCAAAAAAGCCTGGGTTTATGTGGAAAATGCCATTTAACTACGAATCAAAACAGTTCCATGTCCAAAAAAAAAGGAAAAAAGTACAGTCCTAACTTTACCAACCATAAAAAGGGATCCCATCAGGACAGGGGTCCTGTCAAAGCAAAAAAACACTTAGGTCAGCACTTTCTAAAAGATGAAAAAATAGCCGAAGATATTGCGAATACCCTTTCCTTTGAAGGCTATACAAATGTGATTGAAATTGGTCCGGGCACAGGGATACTTACCAAGTATTTATTGGAAAAAGACATTGATCTGGTGGCCATGGACCTGGATGAAGAATCCATCATCTACCTCAATCATAGTTTTCCCTTGGAACAGAACAAGGTGATGCAACGCGAACGCAGTTTTAAGGTTTTGGAGGCGGATTTCTTAAAGTACGACCTCACCTCTATTTTTGGGGAAGAGCAATTCGCCATCACCGGCAATTTTCCCTATAATATTTCCACCCAGATTGTCTTTAAAATGTTGGAAATAAAGGAACAGATCCCCGAATTCTCGGGAATGTTCCAGAAAGAGGTGGCACAGCGCATCTGTGAAAAAGAAGGAAGCAAGGCCTATGGCATCCTATCGGTCCTGGCACAGGCTTATTACGACGCAGAATATTTGTTTACGGTACAGCCCGAAGTATTCGATCCCCCACCAAAGGTGCAATCGGGCGTACTTAGGCTCACCCGAAAAAAGGACCTGACCATGGATTGCGATGAAAAGCTTTTTTACAAAGTAGTAAAAACTGCATTTAACCAGCGCAGGAAGACCCTGCGCAACAGTTTAAAAACCTTTGAGCTGTCAGATATTCTAAAAGAAGATGTTATATTTGACAAAAGACCGGAACAGTTGGCTGTGACCGATTTTATTGCGTTGACAAAGAAGATAGAGCATGATACCATTTAAGCTAACCGACGACCTTATAGCTGAAATTGAACAGCTGATCAAAGACCAAAAGGATTCTGAACTTTCATCCCTTTTGGAAGAAATCCATTACGCGGATATTGCTGAGATCATCAACGAACTTAACGATGATGAGGCCACCTACCTTATAAAATTACTGGACAGCGATAAGACCTCCGATATTCTTACAGAATTGGATGAGGACATCCGAGAGGCAATTTTGGGGAATCTATCCGCCAAGGAAATTGCCGAAGAACTGGATGAATTGGATACCGATGATGCCGCCGATATCGTTGGAGAACTACCCAAAGAAATGGTCCAAAAGGTCATTTCACAATTAGAGAACAAGGAACATGCAAAGGATATTGTAGACCTCTTACGCTACGATGAGAATTCTGCCGGTGGACTTATGGCAAAAGAATTGGTCAAAGTAAACGAAAATTGGAACGTCCTTACCTGTGTCAAGGAAATGCGTGCACAGGCAGAAAACGTGACCCGAGTCCACTCCATTTACGTGGTGGACGATGAGGAAAAACTAAAAGGCAGGCTGTCCCTCAAGGATTTGTTGACCACCTCTACCAAAACACATATCAAGGATATCTACATCCCCAAGGTAGATTATGTAAACGTTAATGAAAAACCGGAAGAGGTTGCCAAGATTATGTCCAAATATGATTTGGAGGCCATTCCAGTTGTAGACGAAATAGGCCGTCTGGTGGGAAGGATCACCATTGACGATATTGTAGATGTTATTAAGGAAGAGGCCGAAAAAGATTACCAAATGGCGGCAGGTATCTCCCAGGATGTTGAGGCAGATGATAGCATCTGGGAACTCACCAAGGCCCGCTTGCCCTGGTTGTTCATAGGCATGATGGGCGGTATTGGAGCGGCTAGCATCATCAATGTATTTCAGGGCGCGTTCGTAACATACCCAATTTTATTGGCTTTTATCCCCTTAATGCAGGCCACTGCAGGAAATGTTGGGGTACAATCCTCGGCCATTGTAGTACAGGGCCTTGCCAACGATTCCATTAAAGGGGAAATCTGGGGGCGACTTTTAAAAGAATTGATCTTGGGCCTTGTCAACGGCTTGGCGCTTGCATTTATATTTTTATTGATCAGTCATTTTGGGTTCCACACCTCCTATTTGGTATCCATAACAGTGGGTATTGCGCTGGTCACGGTCATCGTAAATGCGGCCCTGATCGGGACATTTATCCCTATATTTTTAAACAAAAGAGGGATAGACCCCGCAATTGCAACGGGCCCATTTATCACCACTAGCAATGACGTTTTGGGAATACTCATATATTTTTCCATCGCCAAAGTACTTTTAAATTTTTAGGACACTACCCCAACGAGGTTGGTGTCGGTCTTTGCACGCTACACGGTAGCTTGCTTCAATCCCTAGTGCAGTACGTAGCAAATAACAATTTACAGAGCAAGAATGAAACCTATCAATCTATTAAAAAAACACGCTGAATTCACCAAACAATGGCATCCCCACCAGATTGCTGTGGTAGACGATATGCAAGTGCTTTTGGCCAAGTTACAGGGCGAATTTGTTTGGCATGCCCATGAAAACGAAGACGAACTTTTCCAGGTACTTAAAGGCACCTTGTACATGCAGTTCAGGGATAGGACAGAAGTGATCAGGGAAGGGGAAATCATTGTGGTGCCAAAAGGGGTGGAACACAACCCCATGACCATGGACAATGAAGAAGTCCAAGTGCTCCTTTTCGAAAAATCCTCTACTGCACATACCGGCAATGTAATACACGAAAAAACACAAACCGATTATCCCAAGATATAATACCGATTATGAAAGTTCTCCATTTAGACAGCAACCACGATATTCTGGCCAAAGGCCTTGAAGAATTAGGGTACACAAACGATACTGACTATAGCTCCAGCAAAGAAGAAGTAGAAAAGAAGATCAGTGCCTATGATGGCATTATTATCCGAAGCAGGGTTACCATTGACCAAGCTTTTTTGGACAAGGCTACCAATCTTAAGTTTATAGGTCGTGTTGGTGCAGGCCTGGAAAATATAGATGTGGAATATGCCAAACACAAGGGCGTTTATCTTGCCGCCGCCCCCGAAGGAAATAGGAATGCTGTTGGGGAACATACCCTGGGAATGCTTTTGGCACTCTTCAATAAATTGAACAAAGCAGACAAGGAGGTCCGCAAGGGCATTTGGGATCGGGAAGGTAATCGTGGCTTGGAATTGGATGGAAAAACTGTTGGCATCGTTGGCTATGGAAATATGGGAAAGGCTTTTGCCAAAAAATTGGCTGGCTTTGATGTGGAGATCATCTGCTACGATATTTTAGGAGGCGTAGGTGATAAAAATGCACGACAGGTCGGTATCATGGAACTACGACAACGGGCTGATGTAATCAGCCTGCACACCCCACAAACACCTTTGACCGTAGGCATGATCAACGCCGAATTTATCAATGGATTCTATAAATCATTTTGGTTTTTAAATACCGCTAGAGGAAAAAGCGTGGTGACCCAAGATTTGGTCACTGCTCTTGAATCCGGGAAAATTCTTGGGGCAGGTCTTGATGTCCTAGAATACGAGAAATCTTCTTTTGAACAACTCTTTACCAAGGAAATGCCAGCTGCATTCGAATACCTCATAAAGGCCGAAAATGTGTTACTCAGCCCCCATGTTGCAGGCTGGACCGTGGAAAGCAAGGAAAAACTGGCACAAACCATTGTAGATAAGATAAAAAAACAATTTAGCTAGACCTTTACTTGGTTCGGAAAATTTCCTTTAATTTTAATACGAAAGAACCAAAACCAAGGAAATGAAACTACAATTCAGCAACTTCAACCAACTAAAAAGTGTTGGGCTTTTAGTCCTAATCAGCTTTTGGCATCTCGGTACCACGGCACAGATTGCAATGCCGGCGCCTAGTCCAACCTTTGAAATAAAAGGGCCCGTTGGCTTTTCTGAGGTCAAGGTCGTTTATTCAAGACCCAGTGCAAAGGGAAGACAGGTGGCAGGAAACCTCATCCCCTATGATGAAGTATGGCGCACGGGTGCCAATGCTTCTACCAAAATAAGTTTCAGTGAGGCTGTAAAACTCAATGGCAATCCCGTACCCTCAGGAGAATACGCCCTTTACACCATATTTACGGAAGAAATGGCCACCATAATACTAAGCAAAAACCTCAGTTGGTGGGGAGCCTTGGGTTACGATCCAAAGGAAGATCAAATAAGATTTCAAGTCCCCGTAAAGCACCCCAGTAGCCATTACGAAACCTTTACGATAAGTTTTTCCGATTTCACCACCAATTCGGCGAATCTCAATCTGAAATGGGAACACACCAAAGCGATGTTTTCCATAGAATCCGATGTGGATGGCAAGGTCATGAAAGATATCAAATCCCAATTAATAGACGGCACCCCAGAAAATCCTGTAAGCTATTTTTATGGTGCCTCTTATTATTACGATACAGACCGTGATCCAAAACTGGCCCTACAATGGATAGACAAGGCCATTGAAGAAAGCGGAGAGGAACAGTATTGGGTATTCCATGTAAAGGCCAAAATTTTGGCTAAGATGGGCGATGGGCAAGGGGCCATTGAAACGGCCAAGAAATCCATGGCATTGGCGCGAATTGGAGAAAACATGGACTACGTAAGGCTAAATGAAAAACTGATTCAATCCCTTCAGTAGCATAATATCAATTGTAATGTAATATATGGACTTACATGAAATACAACAAAAACTGCACCAGCTCTTAAAAGCACATATGCCTCCTCTTCGGTTGCGGAAGGAATCCCATGAATTATTTGAGGTATGTGGCACCAAACCAGCCTTACAAGGAAAACAACAAGTGGATGGCTTCTACTTTGCCAGTGTAGTTCCCAAACCAAAAGATATACGTTTCTATTTTTTTCCTATATACACCCATCCCGACTTGTTTAGAGCGCTTTCGCCGGCAATGAAAAAATGTCTCAAGGGAAAAAGTTGCTTTCACTTCAAGGGTTTTGAAGAACCTTTGGAAAGAGAATTGAAGAAGATGGTTTCTCTGGGAGTGCAATTATATAAAAAAGACGATCTAATCTAAATTAATGTATATGAAAAAAAGAGTAACAGGCCTTGGAGGCTTTTTCTTTAAATCCAAAGATCCCGATAGCATCAAGAAATGGTACAACACACATTTGGGCCTCAATACGGACCAATACGGATGTACTTTTTGGTGGAAGGATAAAGAAGGGAACGATTGTTCTACCCAATGGAGTCCCATGAGCGAGGATACCAACTATTACGAGCCAAGTCAAAAGCAGTTTATGATGAATTTTAGGGTAGAGAATTTAGTGGAATTATTAAAGGTGCTCAAAAAGGAAGGGGTTACCATTGTAGGCGAGATTGAAGAATTTGAGTACGGTAAATTCGGGTGGATCCTGGATCCGGAAGGCAACAAATTGGAGCTATGGGAACCCATTGATAAAGCATTTCTTTGATAATGAAATAATTACTACATTTAGTAGACAAAAAAACCAACACTAAGTAACCATGTCAGAAGAAAACAAAGATTTAGGGGATAAGGCCAAAGATTCCATGGAGGATGCCAAAAAGGCCGCAAAAAAAACAGGTGACTCAGCCAAAAAGAAGGTGACAAAAGCTGCCAGTAGCGCAAAAAAAACTACTAAGGCAACCGGTGCCAAAGCAGAAAAAAAGACTTCTAAGGTAAAAGGACAGGCCAAAGATGCATTTGACAATGCCAAGAAGAAGGCAGAGAATGTAAAAAAGGAAGCTAAAGAAAC
Organism: Flavobacteriaceae bacterium KMM 6897; assembly: GCA_035798135.1. Lineage (GTDB taxonomy): Bacteria > Bacteroidota > Bacteroidia > Flavobacteriales > Flavobacteriaceae > Sediminicola. The sequence goes on from JAPFBR010000001.1 coordinate 274,778, forward strand.
TACCAAGGAATTTAAGGAAGGGGCTAAAGAGACTTTTGAGGAGGCCAAAAAATCTGCTAAGGATTTTAAGGAAGGCGCAAAAGAAGGTTCACATGAATTTCAGGAAGAGGCCAAAAAAACCGCACATGAATTTTCCGAAGGCCTAAAAGGTGCCGGAGGGGACAATAAAAAAATATTGGCGGGAATACTGGCTATCGTCTTAGGAGGTTTCGGGGTTCATAAATTAATTTTGGGGTACACCAAAGAAGGAGTTATCATGTTGGCTATTACCATTGTATTAGGCGCCGTTACCTGTGGTATGGGTGCAGGCCTTATGTGGATAATTGGACTTATAGAAGGGATTATCTATCTGACCAAATCGGACGAAGATTTTTACAACACCTACCAAATAGGGCGCAAACCCTGGTTTTAATATTAAAAAAGTCAAGAAATACAAGCTTGACTTTTTTAATTCATTTTAATATCGTAATATTGCAATATAAAAATATGTAATGGGCACTACCAAGACACAGATTTTCAATATAGCACAAAATGAATTGGCCACTATTTTTAAGGTACTGTCCAACCCGGCCCGTATTGCCATTATTCAATACATCAGCCAACAACAATCTTGTATCTGTAACGACATTGTGGAAGAAATTGGCTTGGCACAACCCACCATTTCCCAGCACTTAAAGGAGCTCAAGAGCATAGGGCTACTCAAAGGGGAAATTGAAGGAAAAACCGTATGCTATTGCATCGATTTAAAAAAATGGAACGAAATCCAATCACAGTTAAACAGTTTTTTTAATACTACGCAGGCTAACTGCTGTTAAACGTTTTTAAACTTAAAGCTTATGAAAACTTCAGAATTCCTTTCCCTTTTAAGGGAACATCCGAACAAGAGCCTTGTTTTTGAATATCAAAATGGTAAGACCATTGGTGCCAATTATCATATCACTGAGGTGAAAAATATCACTATTGATTCTGTGGATTGTGGAGCCGGAACCGACTACTGGAAAGAAACGATTATACAACTCTGGGAAAGTCCGATCGAAAAGGACAAAAAAGACTATCTGTCGGCCTACAAGGCCATGGGAATCTTATCCAAAGTAGACCGTATAAAACCCATGGTAAAAGAAGCAGAGGTGAAATTTGAGTATAGTAATCCTCAATTCCATACTGCACAATTGTTTGTTAATGACCATACTATCCAAGGGGATACCTTACTATTACATCTGGGTGTGGAAAAGACCGACTGTAAGGCCAAAGAAACCTGTGGGGTTTCTGAGGTGTCCACACAAGAAAATGCCTCCTCCTCATGCGCTCCAGGGAGCGGATGCTGCTAAACCGTCACCGATGGAAATCAGAAAAATGATTGTTCCAGATTGGGAGCATGTAGCTGCTATTTATGCCGAAGGCATAGCCACGAGCTATGCTACCTTCGAAACAAAGGTACCCTCCTATGAACATTGGCACGCCAACCATTTAACGAATTGCAGATTGGTAGCCGTTCATGAGGAACAAATAGTGGGTTGGGCCGCACTCTCCCCTGTATCTGGGCGTTGTGTATATGGCGGTGTTGCAGAAGTAAGTGTTTATGTAGGTATAAAAAGCAGGGGTCTGGGCGTTGGAAAATTATTATTGAAACAACTCATTCTAGAGAGTGAAGAAGCTGGATTTTGGACCCTACAATCTGGAATATTTCCAGAAAATAAGGGTAGTATATTCCTTCATGAAAAAATGGGGTTCAGAAAAATAGGCCATCGGGAACGGGTGGCACAATTGGATGGTATTTGGAAGGACAACGTATTATTTGAACGCCGCAGTACCAAAATTGGTGTTTAAAGTATCGTCATAAGCAAAAGTCCAAGTGGATCAACTTGGGCTTTTGCTTTTTGAAAAGTATCATGTGTTACTAATCCAATGAAATATCCCCATTTTGTTGGGAATCCGCCAATTTGCGTTCCAATTCAGCTTGGAATTCCTCCATAACAGGCTTTACTGTGCTTTCTGGAAGATCTGCAATCTTGATATACATTAACCCGTCCACGGAATTATTAAATAAGGGATCTACATTAAAGGCGATCACCTTGGCATTCTGCTTGATATATTTTTTGATCAACACCGGTAAACGCAGAGCTCCAGGTTCTACCTCGTCAATAAGACGATCGAACTTATTTAAATCTGCCTTTGTCTCATCAAAAACAAATTCCTTATCAGCATCGTTTAGTTTAACCTTGAATTCCTTTTTAGGCCTGATATATTGGGCCACATAAGGATCCCAGTAGTTAGATTTCATAAACTCAATCATCAGGGATTTGGAGAAATTGGAAAATTGGTTGCTAATGCTTACTCCTCCAATAAGGTATTTATGTTCGGGATAGCGCAAGGTCGTATGTACGATACCTTTCCATAGCAAAAACAGAGGCATTGGCTTTTGTTGGTATTCTTTAACAATGTAGGCACGACCCATTTCAATGGACTGACTCATCATCTCATACAGTTCAGGTTCCAATCGGAACAAATCCTGTAAATAGAACCCATCAATTCCGTATTTATCAAAAATTTCAGAGCCCATCCCCATTCTATAGGCCCCAACTATGGCCTTTTCTTCATCGTCCCATAAAAATAGGTGGTGGTAATATTCATCGAAACTATCTAGATCAATTGACTTATTGGTTCCTTCCCCAATAGCCCTAAAGGTCACTTCCCGTTGTCTTCCAATTTCCTGTAAAATAAAGGGCATGTCCTTGGCCGTTGCCAGGAAAACCTCATAATTCTTACTTTGCAACAATCGGCAGTCCTTTTCCCTTAAGCGCACAATCTCTTCTTGAATGACTTCTGTACGTACCGCAGTTGCTATCTTTTTTGGCGCCTTGGGAATCTTTAGTGTGGTAGGTACTTTGTACAATATACTTTCCTTTTCAAAGGCATTGGACAAAATATAGGTCTTTCTCCTTAAAAGATCTGTAAATTCTTCGAGGCTTTCCTGTTCGTTTTGTGTTGAAAGAGAAATAGGATGCCCTATTCTAACCTTTATCACCCTATTCCTTTGTGTTGTTACTTCAGACGGTAATTTTGCAGTTCTAAAGATATCATTGATCTTGGAAAGGTGATAGAACAATCTACTGTTCTTGGCGTGAAAATAAATAGGAACTACAGGTACTTCTGCCTTTCTAATGAGTTTTAATGCAGCCTCCTCCCATGGTTTGTCCACGATCAACTGGCCATCCCTATAAGTAGACACCTCCCCTGCCGGGAATATCCCCAAGGGGTGTCCATCCCTTAAATGTCCCATTGCATTTTTAAACCCGGCAATACTGCTCTTGGCATCTTTATGATTTTCAAAGGGATTGACCGGCATAATATAGGGCGCCATAGGCGCAATGCGGTACAATAAAAAATTGGCGATGATTTTAAAATCTTGTCGGTGTTGCAACAATAATTTCAATAGGAGCACTCCATCTATGCCCCCTAATGGATGGTTACTGATGGTGATATAAGCTCCTTCCTTGGGCAGACGTTTAAAATCTTCTTCGGGTATTTCAAATTTGATTTGATAATGTTCCAAAATAGCATCCAAAAAAGCCGTGCCTTCTAAATGTTTATGGTCTATATAAAATTTATTGATACTGGATAACCTAGTGACTTTCATCAGGAACCAGCCCATAAAAGTTCCTAAAACTCCATATCTATCAATACGAATAGCTTTCGCTACCTCCTTTGCGGTTACAAGGCCCATAGTTCATTTAAAAATTGGTCACCGTAAATATAGGAAAACCAAGTTGAAACGACTTACAAAATCGCCAACCCCTCCATATATTCCATTATTTTACTACCAATTGAACGGTCTCAATTCCCCGTTGTTCCAACAGGATTTCTTTACCATTTTGAAGGGATGCAATGGACTCAGCATCAAAATGTCGTATGGTGTACAGTGAGACATTTTCATGATAAACTACTTTAAACCTACTTTTTAACCGGTCCAAAAGTTCCTGTAATTTTCCAAACTTATTGTCTACACAGACCGAAAAGCTAATGGCCGAGTTTTGTATCAGGTCCACTTTCATTTTATGGTCATGCAAAAGTTTAAAAAGCTCACTGATACTGTCCTCTACAATAAAGGAAAAATCCAAGGATGATAGTTTCATCAAAACTTGGTTTTTCTTTACTATAAAACAAGGCACCTCGGGCTCTATCCCAACTCCCTTTCCCACCGTAGTTCCTGGATCTTTGGGATGTATAAAGGATTTAACATGCAAGGGAATCTCCTTTCGTTGTAACGGCTGTAAGGTTTTGGGATGTATGACCGAGGCTCCGTAAAAAGCGAGTTCTATTGCCTCCCTATAGGAGATGTTGTTCAATAACCGCGCATTTTCAAAGTATCTTGGATCTGCATTCAAGACTCCGGGTACATCCTTCCAAATAGTGACTTCAGTGGCATTAAGACAAAACGCCAATATTGCAGCGGAATAATCGGATCCTTCCCTTCCTAAGGTAGTTGTGAAGTTGTTTTCATCACTGCCTATGAAACCTTGGGTGATATTAAGCTTCGATGTATCGATACCCTCGGCGACCTTTTTTTGAGTGTCGTCCCAATTTACGGTGGCGTCCCTATAATTGTCATCAGTTTTTATAAAATCCCGCACATCCAACCAATTATTGGCAATCCCTACCTCATTGAAATAGGCGCTTATAATGGTACTGGAAACCAATTCTCCATAACCTACCACCTGATCATAAACGAAGCTATATTTAGGAGATTTGTTCCAAGCCAAAAATCCCTGTACCTCTTCAAAGAGGGCTTTTACCTTTCCGTAGATAGGGTGTTTCTCATTTTCGAACAGATCCATTAATATATCATTGTGGTACTTCACCACTTCGTGGACAGCTGATGACAAAGCGGCCTTATCCTTAAAATAGGCGTTGACTACATCTTCCATGGCATTGGTGGACTTACCCATTGCCGAAATTACCAACAAAGTATTTTCATGACCTACCTGTTCTAGTACTTTAACTACATTCTTTACCCCATCTGCATCTCTAACCGATGCTCCCCCAAATTTGAAAATTCTCATACTTTATCTTTTCAACCTTAATATCCAGTTATTGACTTATTTTATATTATTTATATAATTCTGTATTCCCTGTTCATCCAAATGTACCACATCCCAATCGCGCTTAACATCGGCCCCTTTGGCCTCATAAAAGTTAATGGCTGGCTCGTTCCAATCCAGTACCTCCCAATTGATACGTTTTACCCCTAACTGATGACCATAGGCCACAACTTGGTTCAAAAGAGCAGTACCAAGACCACTTCCCCTCATCTTTTCGGTCACAATAAGGTCCTCTAAGTGTACTGTTGGTCCTTTCCAAGTGGAATACCTCTTATAAACCAGAGCCATTCCCTCGATCTTTCCGTTGGATTCCGCAACAAAACAATGGAACAATTTTTTCTCACCAAAACCATCCCTGACCAAATCTTCAACCGTCACCTCAACGGCATTATCCTCATTTTCGAATACCGCCAACTCTTTGACAAGTTGCAATACCCTGATCATATCTTTTGCTTGCGCATCCCTAATTTTGAAGTCTCCCATAATTGTTACAAATAAAACACAAAGTTATAAATTTAAAAAACTAAAGGTTGGCGAAATCGTTATAGTTTCACAAAATGTTCGATATTTGTACCCAAATAACACAACCTTTTTACATGGACAAAAAGAATAGGACTCTTGGGGAGTTTATCATAGAGCATCAATCGGCCTTTCCGTATTCATCCGGGGAACTTTCCAAACTTATTAATGCCATTCGTCTTGCAGCTAAAGTAGTGAATCATGAGGTGAACAAAGCAGGTCTGGTAGATATTTTAGGAGCTGCTGGGGATACCAATATCCAAGGTGAAGATCAACAAAAATTGGATGTCATGGCCAATGAAAAGTTTATTCAGGCCTTAAAAAATAGGGAGATTGTTTGTGGAATCGCCTCTGAGGAAGAGGACGACTTTATCCGCGTAAACAGTAACGACAAACAAAACCAAAATAAATATGTTGTCCTTATAGATCCTTTGGACGGATCCTCCAATATTGATGTGAACGTATCTGTAGGAACCATTTTTTCCATTTACAGAAGAATTTCACCTGTGGGAACCCCGGTAACCTTGGATGATTTTTTACAGCCTGGGAAAAATCAGGTGGCTGCAGGCTATATTGTTTACGGAACATCGACCATGCTCGTCTATACAACGGGAAATGGGGTAAACGGCTTTACATTAAACCCTGCAATTGGGACCTTTTATTTGTCTCATCCGAACATGGAATTTCCCGAAACCGGGAAGATCTATTCCGTTAACGAAGGAAACTACATCCATTTTCCGCAAGGGGTAAAAGATTACATCAAATATTGTCAAAGAGAAGAAGAGGACAGACCTTACACTTCTAGATATATTGGCTCCTTGGTTTCGGATTTTCATAGAAACATGATCAAAGGTGGTATTTATATGTATCCCAAAAGTAACGTGGCACAAAATGGAAAATTACGATTGCTTTACGAATGCAATCCTATGGCCTATTTGGCAGAACAAGCCAATGGCAAGGCCAGTGACGGATATGGCCGTATAATGGACATACAGCCGAACGAATTGCACGAACGTGTGCCCTTTTTCTGTGGAAGCCGCAAAATGGTGGAGAAAGCAGAGGAATTTATGGCATTATATCCATAAAAAAAGGGGGCAATTGCCCCCTTTTTATTTAACCTTCCTATTTCTAATGTTTTACTAGATAAACATAGTCTTCAAAATCTATCTGACCTCCAAAGATATTAATAGATCTGGTGATTATTTTATTAGCGGCTTCCGTGGTATACCCTAGACCGATCGCGTATTTTTTAATCAATATCCGCTCATCATCATCGATCATATGATCTACAAAAATAATCCTGAACAGGTCGAACAAACGCTCCAATCTTCTTTCAGAACTAGTTGGGGGATCTATAGGGTAAGTGGTAGGTTTACTCATAATCTCCTTATATTCCAACTCAGTAATATCCAATTTCTGGGCAAAACGGATCAATAGCTCTTCTTCTTCCGGATTTACTTCCCCATCCACAGCGGCCAAAGTTGCAATTGCTGCAAAATGAGCCACGTTTTTCCTATGTTCGCTATTGCCATATAAATCTACAAAAGACATATTTCTCTTATTTTTAGTAGCAACAAAGATATATTTTTTTAAAAATCATTGGTTTAAAAACATACAATTATTTTAGTATTTCCCAAGTTAAGGCTTGATTTAATGAACCAAGTAACTTAAAAGGTCAAATTTCTGATCGATCTGCGAAAACAAAATAAATCCGCGACTTCACAAGGCTATGAAAAAACCTTTTCTTCAATTTACGGGAAAGGATATCTATTGCAGCATCTTCACGATATTATTTCCCAGTAAAATATGCAAGGAATAGGGGTAGAAATTCTATAGGAAATTCTCCTCCTTCCATTTTTATTGACCCACCATCCTGAAGAAAGAATCGGATTCTTTAATTTTTCGGGCCATATCCATCCCGCGGTGAATCTAAAAGGTTTGGGCCGACAACGACTCAAACTTCCATGTTTTTTTATGAGGAAGCACCAAATGGTACTTCCTGCTTTTGGGGAATTTACGGGCACACATATTTTAACCCCCACAAAAGAAGATGTATTGTACGCCATTAGAAAAAATGAAGTTATTTTAGTGGCAAACAATTAAAGATGCTTACCAGTCAAAAACACTTGTTCAGCCTTGAGGAGGGCATCACCTATTTAAATGGTGCTTATATGTCCCCTCAACTAAAAAGCACTGAGGAAATTGGCATAGCCAATCTCATAAAGAAAAGCCGGCCCTATTCTATAAGTCCAGAAGATTTTTTTACACAAAGAGAGGTGCTAAAAAAACGTTTCGCAGAACTTATAGAGGCCCCCAATCATCAAAATATTGCCATTATCCCGTCCGTTTCCTATGGTACAGCGACTGTGGCCAATAACGTGAAGTTACAGGCTGGGGATGAGATCGTGTTGGTGGAAGAAGAGTTTCCAAGCAACGTTTATTCCTGGAGACGACTGGCGGACACTTACGGCGCACAAATAAAGATCGTTAAACCACCCAGCGGATTCAAAGATAGAGGCAGGCTTTGGAACGAGGCTATCCTCAATGTCATTACCAATAAAACAGCCCTTGTTGCTATGGCCCACGTACATTGGGCAGACGGCACTAAATTTGATTTGAAAATGATTCGGGAGAAAACACGGGCAGTGGGTGCGCTCCTGATCATTGATGGCACCCAAAGTATTGGCGCCCTCCCCTTTTCGGTAAAAGATTTACAACCAGATGCTTTGATCTGTGGAGGTTACAAATGGTTATTGGGGCCGTATTCCTTGGGGGTCGCCTATTATAGCGATGCTTTTAATGACGGCAATCCCCTAGAGGATAATTGGATGAACAAACTACACTGTGAAGATTTCACCCAATTGACCCAATACCACGACGAATATCAGCCCCATGCAGGACGATACTCCGTTGGCGAATCCAGTAATTTTATATTGGTCCCTATGCTGATCAATGCCTTGGAACAACTGATACAATGGCAACCAGAACAGATTCAGACCTATTGCAGGGATATTTCTGAACATGCCATAGAAAAGTTAAGGGAACAAAACTACTTTATTGAGGAAAATGCCTTTAGGGGGCAGCACCTTTTTGGGGTTTATCTGCCCAAAGAAAAGGAGATGCAAATAATAAAACAACGCTTACAGGAACAAAACATATTTGTTTCCTATCGTGGGAAGGCTGTTCGGGTATCCCCCAATGTATATAACCGGAAAGAGGATTTCGAAAAATTTCTTTCATGCTTTTAATGCCATCTAAAAACATATCCTTTTCATGATAGAACAAGAGTGCCTATATTTGCATAAAAATTTTACTCTTGAGTAAAACAATTGTACCACAACTTTTTTCACAGTCCCTGCAACTGCAGAAACTGAGAAAATCTATTGCCGATCCCCAAATACATTTCAGATTAAAAGGTCTTACGGGATCAGCACTTTCATTTGCCGTAAAAGAGATGTTCCAAGATGCCGGAGCCCCTTTTCTATTGATCCTAAACGACAAGGAAGAAGCCGCCTATCACCTCAATGATCTTGAACAATTGGTAGGAGAGTCCGATGTGCTGTTTTATCCGGGGAGCTACAGAAGACCCTATCAGATAGAGGAAACGGACAATGCCAATGTGCTTTTACGTGCTGAAGTACTCAACCGCATCAACTCCAGAAAAAAACCCGCTATTATTGTTACCTATCCCGACGCCCTTTTTGAAAAGGTGGTCACTCGGAAGGAACTCGACAAGAATACCCTTAAAATAAAATTGGAGGATACCCTATCATTGGATTTTCTGAACGAAGTGCTTTTTGAATACAAGTTCAAAAGGGTCGATTTTGTGACCGAACCAGGCGAGTTTTCGGTTAGGGGCGGTATTGTGGATGTATTCTCGTTTTCCCATGACGAGCCCTACCGCATAGAATTTTTTGGGGATGAAGTAGACAGTATCCGGACCTTTGATGTGGAGACACAATTATCTACCCTAAAGGTTAAAAAGATTACTATCATCCCCAATGTAGAGAACAAGTTCTTGGACGAGACCAGGGAAAGCTTCCTGAAATATATTTCTGCCAATACAGTGGTCTTTGCAAAAAACTTGGACCTGCTCTTCGACCGTATGGACTCCCTTTTTGCAAAGGCAGAGGAAGCTTTCAAGACCCTGTCCGAAGACATTAAACATGGAGAACCGGAGGAATTGTTCGTGAGCTCCACTTTCCTAAAGGAACAACTGCACGATTTTAGTTTGATCGAGGTTGGCACCCAATTTAACAAGCGACTGAGACCAAGCGAACCTGAGGTAATAATATTCAATACCAAGCCTCAACCCTCTTTCAACAAGAAATTCGATCTGTTGATTGAAAACCTCAACGACAACAATGACAAAGGGTATAACAACTATATCTTTTGCGCTACGGATCAACAGGCAAAGCGCTTTCATGACATTTTTGATGAGGTAGGAAAACAGGTCCACTACCAAACCATTGTATTCCCATTGTACCAAGGTTTTATAGATGATGATTTAAAAATAGTAGCCTATTCGGACCATCAAATATTTGAACGGTACCTGAAGTTCCACCTTAAAAATGGCTATGCTAAAAAACAAGCCATTACCCTTAAGGACCTCAACAAGTTAGAGATTGGCGATTACGTTACCCATATAGACCACGGAATCGGGAAATTCGGTGGACTTCAAAAAATTGATGTCGAGGGCAAAAAGCAAGAGGCCATAAAACTTGTTTATGGAGAGCGGGATATCCTCTACGTGAGCATCCATTCGCTTCATAAAATTTCTAAGTTCAATGGGAAGGACGGAAAAGAACCCAAAATTTACAAATTGGGATCCGGAGCTTGGAAGAAAGTAAAGGAAAAAGCGAAATCACGTGTAAAACTTATAGCCTTCAACCTTATCAAAATATATGCTAAACGAAGGCTGGAGAAAGGGTTCCAATACGGCCCTGACAGTTATCTGCAACATGAATTGGAAGCCTCCTTTATCTATGAAGACACTCCCGATCAGAGTAAATCCACAGATGACATTAAAAGAGATATGGAAAGCGAACGTCCAATGGACCGCTTGATATGTGGAGATGTAGGTTTTGGAAAAACGGAAGTGGCCATCCGGGCTGCTTTTAAGGCAGTAGACAATGGCAAACAGGTCGCTGTCTTGGTCCCAACCACCATTCTGGCCTTTCAACATTACAGGACCTTTAACGAACGTTTAAAGGAGATGCCGATTACCGTGGACTACCTGAATAGGTTCCGTACCGCAAAAGAAAAGAAATCCACGCTGGAGCGCTTAAGAGACGGTAAAGTGGATATTATTATTGGCACCCACCAATTGGTGAACAAGAATGTACAGTTTAAAGATTTAGGCCTTTTGATCGTTGATGAGGAACAAAAATTTGGGGTTGCCGTAAAGGACAAGTTGAAGTCCATCAAAGAGAATGTGGATGTCCTTACCCTTACCGCGACGCCCATCCCGAGGACCTTGCAGTTTAGTTTGATGGCTGCTAGGGATCTATCGGTCATTAACACGGCGCCACCCAACAGATATCCAATAGAAAGTGAGGTTATCCGCTTTAGTGAGGATACGATAAGGGATGCTATCAGCTATGAGATACAACGAGGCGGACAAGTGTTTTTTATCCATAACCGAATAGAGAACATTAAGGAAGTAGCGGGAATGATCCAACGTCTCGTTCCGGATGCCAAAATTGGAATTGGCCATGGGCAACTCGATGGAAAAAAACTGGAAACTTTGATGTTGGCCTTTATGAACAACGAATTTGATGTTCTTGTCTCTACTACCATTGTTGAAAGTGGCTTGGACGTTTCAAATGCCAATACCATCTTCATCAACAACGCCAATAATTTTGGTTTGAGTGACCTACATCAAATGCGTGGACGTGTTGGCCGAAGTAACAAAAAAGCCTTTTGTTATTTTATTACGCCTCCTTTTGATGTGATGACCAATGACGCCCGTAAGCGTATCCAAGCCTTGGAGCAATTCACCGAACTTGGAAGTGGGTTTAATATTGCTATGAAAGATTTGGAGATCCGCGGTGCAGGAGATCTACTCGGAGGGGAACAAAGTGGATTTATCAATGACATTGGATTTGATGCCTACCAGAAGATCCTGAACGAAGCCATTGAGGAGCTCAAAGAAAATGAATTTAAAGACCTATACGAAGAAATAGGAGGTTGTGAAAAGGAAAAAGTCTATGTGAAGGACACCCAGATAGATACTGATTTTGAACTTCTTTTTCCGGATGACTACATCAACAACGTAACCGAACGCTTGAACCTTTATACCCAGTTGAACGAAATAAAGGATGATGCGGGACTTCAGAAATTTGAAGCGGAACTTGTGGATCGTTTTGGGGAACTGCCCACACAGGCTGAGGACCTTTTGAGTTCTGTCCGTATCAAATGGATTGCCAATAGCATCGGTTTGGAAAAGGTGGTTCTAAAACAGGGCAAGATGATCGGATATTTCATATCGGACCAACAATCGGCCTTTTATCAAAGCAATTCCTTTACCAAAGTGATTCAATTTGTGCAGTCGCATGCCCAGTTGTGTAAAATAAAAGAAAAACAGACCCGCGGTGGTCTTCGTTTATTGTTGGTTTTCGAAAATATCAAGTCCTTGGACAAAGCACTACAAGCATTTCAACCATTTGCAAAAACCCCGGAACCTGTTTCATAGTGTCACAAAAGAATAATGATATTTTAAATCTATTTCTTGGAACAGTTTTTGAAAACTATTATATATGGACAAGTCATTCTTTTTATTCCTTTTATTGGTAAGCACCAGTTTGGTTGCGCAACACACCATTTCCGGTCCTTTTTCACCTTCCGCGGATTTTAAATGGGTTATGGCCTATCAATTAAAACCCAGCAGTCAGGAATATGTGACGGCAGGTCCAATAAAAAACGGAGATTTGGAGTTGATTATGCCCAAAACTGCCGAAGCGGGATTGTATAGAATGGTCTATGCCATACCTACCGATGAGTTTTATTTTGATGTCATCTACAATGGAAAAGAAGATATCAAACTCGCATTCAATACCTCCAAAGGGGTTTCCTTTACTATTTCTGAAGAGAACGGAACTTATCTCTCCTATCTTAAGGAATTGACCAATGCAGAAAAAAAATTAGAAGAATACTATACCACTAAACAAAAAGGAAAGGCAGATTTTAACCTCATTGTAAAAGAAATGAATACAATTCAGAATTCCTTTGAGGCCAAATCCGAGGGGTTGATCGCGAACAATTTCATCAAAGCGAATAGGCCTTATATTCCTCAACAATTAGAGAACCGCGAACAATATAACATTTCCAAAAAAGAACACTTTTTTGACTTCTTGGATTTTAACAACCCAATCCTCCAAAGTTCTGGGTTTTTAATGGACAAAGCCTTCACCTTTGTTTATTCCTCCGTTACCGCTGAATCATTGAACCATACCCTAGAGCAAGAAATACAGGAAAACTTAAAAGTATTGAACGGCCAAATAACAGCAGTGGATCCCATATTCAAAGCAAAGCTATTCGAAAAATTATGGATGGAGACATCAAAAAGAGAAATGGGCTCAAGTGCTGATCTTATTTACAACAATTACCTGCTTCCCTTATCCAAAACCTCTGGACAAAAAGAAATAAAGGAGATTACTGATAAAATTGAATTGGACAGTCGTTTGAGAATTGGAGCCTCGGCCCCAGAAATTAGTTGGAATGAAAATGGGGTGGTAAGAAAACTGAGTGATCTTTCTGGGGCGCAGAACTATGTGATTCTATTTTGGAGCAGTACCTGTTCCCATTGTTTAAAAGAAGTGCCCGAGTTGTACGCGGAGTTAAAGAATCGCAATTCAATCCACGTTTTGGCAATAGGTTTGGAAGATGATGATATATCTTGGAAGGCCGAATCATCAAAATTGGAGGACTTTACCCATGTCCTTGGTCTTGGGAAATGGGAAAATGAATATGTCACCCTATACGATGTGCATCAAACACCCACCTATTTTGTTTTGGACGCTCAAAAAAGAATTGTGGCAAAACCTTCAGATTTGGACGAATTGCAGACTTATTTAAAAAAATAAGTCAGGGTCCTATGCAGTTAAAGCGCTTTTAAATCCTTTATTGTCTTAAAAGCAGTATCAACCTGCTCATCATTTACAATAATGGTAAATTCATTGGTGGTGGAAATAACCTCGAACAATACGATCCCTTCCCATGCCAGGCGTTGGAAAATAAAGTAATAGATTCCGGGTACAGATACATTCTCTGCAGGTAATTTAACGGTTATGGAAGATAGGTTGCTCGCCTTTTGGGTGCATTTTTCATTTTTGAACAGCTCCTGTACGGTATCGTCCAATAAATTACTGACCACAATGTTCATTTCATTGACCCCTCTGGAAGAAGTATAAAAAACATCCTTGTTCTTATTCACTTCCTTAATTAATTGGGTCTGGTTTTCAAGAATTGATTCTGAAACCAAAAATGTGAAATCGGTCAGAGAAGACCGCACGGTAATTTCCCCAATATTCTTAAGTACCTTGATAATTTTATGGGTTGCCCTAAATTCAAGATCATCGGAAAGCCTTTTTAAGGCCATTACAATAGCACCATTTCTAATATCCTTTCCCAATTCTTCCTCTATTTCCGGCCTTACAAGCCTAGAAAGGGAAGTCAGATTGATTATACCTTGGGCCAAGGCGCTTTGGAGGAAGGGTTTCTTTTTGATATACTCCTCTACGACGGATGAAATTGTTTTCATTTTTATGAATTAGATTGGTTGTCTCGGCAAATGTAACATTTTGTTACAAATAAAACAATTTTGTTTTCGCATAAAGGAGTCGTTTTGAATAAATTATGGTCGAAATCGTATGTACGAAAAATATTGCGCAAAAAATGGCTTCTATAATTGTGAAATTCTCAAATTTACAATTAGCAACTATCATTCAAAGATGTCTAAAAACAGGGTTCCTTTAAATGCACCACAATACCCAATTTCGATTTTAACGATAAAATTAAAACCTCCTTTATCTAGCTTCATTTAAAAATTGCCTGGATATGCGGAATTGTCTGTTTTATTACCGGCTTTGTTGAATTTGCAGCAGATTGGTCTAGATATTACGAAGACAATTATTTTTTTGTGGAAGGGGGGTATATTGCGCTTAAATTTATTGTTCTACAATGCTATTTGTTTTTTATGAGGGGGTTTGTAATCCTTGGCACAATATTGGTCAAATATCTCCTTAAATTTTCTGCTGTCCATCTAATTATTTTAAGTCTTGTATTTTATGGATATGATATGATGTCCATCTACTAAACGATTATGGACGTTGTATACGTATTAATATCATCTTAATATCATCCTCCATATTATTCGGACTTTCTGGATTCATCTTTGGTTATGCCCTGTTAAAATTGGATGAATTCCTTGGGATTTGGGCCACTGTAGCCGGAGGAATTACAATAGCCGCCTCTTTCTTCTTGTTTACGGTGTTTTTAGGTTGGTTGGGATTGCTATTTTTAGTTCGGGCTGTCTTGATCCAAATCTTCCTTTTGAGCAAAACGGCCCATTTCATGCAACTGAAACAAAATAATCATTAAAAATGAACAAAAAAGGAATCTAGAAGAATGCAAAGCAAGTATGGTATTTAAAAATGATAAAAGGCATCCTCCAGATGTTCTATTTGAAATTTGTCCTTATGCCTATGTATTGTAATGATATCAAAACGCACAGAAACTTCCAAATCCTTGGCAACCACATAATGGTCTGCGGCCATGACCAATAAACTTTTCTTTTTCTCCGTAACAGTCTCCGCAATATGTTCAATAAAATTGGTGCTCCTGGATTTTACTTCAATAATCGCCAATTCATTTTCTTTTAGTGCCACAATGTCGATTTCCGCTTTTAAATACCTATAGTTACGGTCTTTGATCACATAGCCTTGACCTTTTAAATAATCTACGGCCATTTGTTCTCCCAACTTACCAAATTCGTTATGTTTTCCCATAAGAATGCGTTTAAAACTTAAAATTAAGTGCAGTTGGTCGAAAAAATTGGTATTTCACCGTCTAAATAATTTTTATGCACGTATTTTAATAGTCAAATCAACGAATTTATCTGATTACTAATACTATACAATAACATTTATACGTTTATTAGTATCCCCAAAACTATGAACCTAGAAACCAACGCCCCAAATACCATGGAATTCTTTATTAATTGTAATACCTCCAGTTTAGCTACCTATACTGTACCCTTGGACAAAATAAAGGTTGCACATTTGTATAGAAGATTGGGGTTTAGCGCGTCTGTTCAGACCATAGATCAGGCGGTTGGTCAAACTGCATCTACATTAGTGGATAATATGATCAATGAGGCCGAGAACCTGCCACTACTGGCAGCCCCTACTTGGGCCGATTGGAACAATAGCAACTATCCCGAGGATGACGACGCAAGGCGCGCCTTGCGAAATTCTCAAATTGGGGAATGGAAATTGGCCTATGCCAATGGCTTGATCAACAATAACCTAAGGGATCGACTGAGTTTTTTCTGGTGTAACCATTTTGTAACGGAATTGGATGTATATGACTGTAATTCCTTTCTTTATTATTATACGGACTGTTTACAGCGAAACGCTTTAGGCAACTTTAAGACCTTTGTGCAAGAAATAGGGCTCACCAGTGCCATGTTGTTCTATTTGGACGGCGCGTATAACAATAATGACCGACCCAATGAGAACTATGCCCGTGAGCTCTACGAACTTTTTTCGCTAGGTGAGGGCAATGGGTATTCGGAACAGGATATCATAGAGACCGCCAGGGCCCTGACCGGATATGTGGAAAGGGGAGAAATTGGATGTACCCAAGTGACATTTGATCCCACCAAACACGACACAGGAAGTAAAACCATATTGGGGCAGACAGGAAACTGGGGATATGATGACGTCATCAATATTCTATTCCAACAAAGGCCCAATGAAATAGCACAATTTATTTGTAGAAAGCTTTATGAGTTCTTTGTACACCCAGACTCCAAGGATGATGCGGGCAATGCCCAAACCATTATAGAGGGGATGGCAACAACAATGGTCTCAAATAATTTTGAGATTGCCCCAGTACTATCGCAATTGTTTAAAAGCCAGCACTTTTTTGATGATGAGGCCATAGGTGTCATTATCAAGAGCCCTTATGATCTGTTTTTGAATTTACTAAAAGAAACAGGTTTCTTTTATGACGATAGTGTAATGAGCCAAATTATTGAGACGACCAGAATGCTCAGCCAAGAACTTTTTGACCCTGTGGATGTGGCTGGTTGGCAAAGGGACAGATCGTGGATAAACACCAATTTCATGATCGGAAGGTGGCTCTCCCTAGAGTTTATGCTTGATGGCTTTTATGGTTATAACGCCGAACAGTTCCGTGCTTTTGCCATGGCCGTTGTAGGTCCAGGTAATAGTGGCACTAGTAATCCAAGGATTGTGGTAGAGGCCATAGTAAACAAAATGACCCCAAAAGGATTATTGACGGAGGCCGATTTTGAAATTGCCCTTTCCGCATTTACTATAGAAGATGTACCCCAAGAGTACTACGGTCCCGATTATATAGACGGAGGATTAGGGCTTTGGATGTTGGACATCAGTCCTGAAGTACCCTTCCAAGTATATCTTTTGTTACAACATCTTGCCAGACAACCAGAATTCGAATTAAAATAATACCTACGACCATGTGCAATAATATCCATATCCCCATACATCACCATAACGATAAAGACGGCCACGACCATGAACACAAATTCTGGAGTAGACGTTCCTTTATGCAGGCCCTAGGGATTGCAGGATCAGGATCCATGATGTTGGGAAGCAATTTCCTGACTGCCTCCGCCCCGTCCCCATTGACAGCGGCCATCAATATGGCAGAAACGGACAATATTCTTATCCTTATTAGATTATCAGGTGGAAACGATGGCCTTAGTACCGTTATTCCAATTGAGCAATATGATGCCTATGCTAATGCGAGGCCCAATATTTACATTCCTGAAAGTAAGGTCTTAAAGCTTACAGATGAATTTGGGGTGCCTTCCTATATGAAATCCCTACAGCCCATGTGGGCAGAAGGACAGTTCAAGGCCGTTCACGGCGTAGGATACGAAGGACAGAGCCTCTCCCATTTTACGGGCTCAGATATCTTTTCCAATACCGATTTGACCACTACTGGTTTTAGTGGCTTGAATACCGGTTGGATGGGCCGTCATTTTGAAAATATTTATCCAGATTATTTGGTAAATCCCCCAGAATCGCCTGCGGCCATACAAATTGGTCAGTTTGGGAGTTTGGTCTTCCAAGGGGACGAAACCAATTATGCCTTTGTGACCAATAACATTGATCAATTGGAGCAAATCGCGGAAACAGGACAGCAATACAGCTTGGACGATACCTTGTTCAACAACTGTATGTACGGGGACCAATTGAAGTTTCTAAGGGGTGTAGCCAATACCACTTATGAATATTCAGGAAAGATCCATGCTGCCTACGAAAGAGGACAAAATCAGGTGGAATACCAGGACAATGGCTTTGCACGCCAATTGGCGCTTTTGGCCCGTTTGATCAAAGGGAATTTGGGCACCAAGGTGTATATGATTTCCATGGGAGGATTTGATACCCACGGAAACCAGCCTTTGGCCCATGAAAGGTTAATGACAAACCTATCCGTTGCCATTGACAATTTCTACGACGATTTGGGCTTCACCCAACAAGATGATAAAGTATTGAGCATGACCTTCTCAGAATTTGGAAGAAGGATTTTTGAAAATGGATCCAACGGCACCGATCATGGAAAGGCAGCTCCTACCCTGTTTTTTGGATCTGGGCTTAATGGCAGTGCCTTTGTTGGTGATCACCCCACGTTGGACAGTCCTGATGGACGAGGGAATCTGGAATATACGATGGACTTTAGGGATCTATATGCCACCGTTTTGGCAGAATGGTTGTGTGTGCCTATACCCTTGGTGGAACAGCATTTATTGAACCACCCTTACGCCCCTGTAAATCTTGGTTTCAATTGTAGTGGTGTGGACTTTCCGGATATCGTATATAGTGACGGAGAACCGACCCTTCCAACACCCGTGGGAGAAAATCCACCACCTGAATTATTGAACGCCATTGTACACAAGCCTTTTTACCCTACCAAAGAGGCCCCACATATCTATTTGGAAATGCCCTTTAGCGCCCATGTTGATATCCAGTTATACAATATTCTAGGTCAAAACCTAGGGACAGTATTCAATGAAATAATGATGGAAGGATCGACAGAAATAAACATTCGGGACCGGATGACACTTCCCTTGGCCGCCGGCAAATACATTTATAGAATACAAGTACAGGATCAAAAAATGAGTAAATCTATTGTGGTCGTATAAACTACCTACTTATAATAAAGGCCTTCTGTTCCAATGCTATTCCGTTTAAGATGACGATAGCTGGCAGGAGGCTTTTCTTTTTTGGGTCTTTGTAGGTTGCACCCTGACAAAAATCTTTATTTTTGTGCCCTAATTCATATTTGATGTCTCAAAATCAAGAAAGTCCAGCTAGATACACCATTACAGCAGCCCTACCTTATACCAACGGCCCAATCCATATTGGCCATTTGGCAGGGGTTTATGTACCTGCGGATATTTATTCCCGTTACCTGCGCTTAACAGGAAAAGACGTTGCTTTTGTTTGCGGCAGTGACGAACATGGGGTGGCCATTTCCATGAAGGCAAAAAAAGAAGGTGTGACCCCTCAGCAGGTCATCGATAAATACCATGGTATTATCAAACAATCGTTTGAAGATTTTGGGATCTCTTTTGATAATTACTCTAGGACATCTGCAAAAGTGCACCACGATACCGCATCTGATTTCTTTAAGACCCTCTACAAAAAAGGGGATTTTATTGAAGAGGTTACGGAACAATTATATGACGCCGAGGCTAAGCAATTTTTGGCAGACCGCTTTGTAACAGGGATATGTCCCAAATGTGGACATGAAGAAGCTTATGGCGACCAATGTGAGAACTGTGGCTCTACCTTGAACGCAACAGACCTAATCAATCCAAAATCCACTATTTCTGGTGGCGTGCCCACCATGAAGAAAACCAAACACTGGTTTTTGCCTTTGGACAAGTATGAGGACTTCCTTAAAGAATGGATTTTGGAGGGACACAAGAGCGACTGGAAACCCAATGTTTATGGACAATGTAAATCTTGGATCGATGACGGTTTGAAACCAAGAGCTGTGACCAGAGATCTGGATTGGGGAATTCCTGTTCCCGTTGAAGGTGGTGAAGGCAAAGTACTATATGTCTGGTTTGATGCTCCTATAGGCTATATTTCATCCACTAAGGAATGGGCTGCAAGGGAAGGGAAGGACTGGGAGCCATATTGGAAGGCTAAGGATACCAAAATGGTACATTTTATTGGGAAGGACAATATTGTTTTCCATTGTATCATTTTCCCGTGTATGCTCAAGGCCCACGGAGATTATATCTTACCGGAAAATGTCCCTGCCAACGAATTTTTAAATTTGGAGGGTAACAAATTATCTACGTCCAAAAACTGGGCAGTTTGGTTACACGAATATCTGATAGATTTCCCGGATATGCAGGATGTACTTCGATATACGCTAACCGCCAATGCCCCTGAGACCAAGGACAACGATTTTACGTGGAAAGACCTTCAAGCCAAGAACAATAATGAACTGGTTGCCATTTTTGGAAATTTCATCAACCGCGTAGTCGTATTGACCAATAAATATTATGACGGCATGGTTCCAAGTCCATCCACTTTCACGGATTTGGATAAGGAAACCTTGGCCGAGCTTCAAAAATATCCATCTCTTCTCTCAAATTCAATAGAACGGTACCGTTTCCGCGAAGCTAGTCAGGAATTAATGAACTTGGCCCGTTTGGGAAACAAGTATCTCGCAGATGAAGAGCCGTGGAAAGTAATCAAACAAGATGAGGAAAGGGTGAAGACCATAATGTATGTTGCCCTGCAGATTTCTACTGCTTTAGCGATACTATGTGAGCCATTCTTGCCTTTTACAGCCACAAAACTTAAGAACATGTTGGCAATTGATGGCGGTTTGGAATGGAACGATGTTGGAACAAAAGAAGATCTTTTGCCCGCCGGACACCAAATCAATAAAGGAGAACTATTGTACAGTAAAATAGAGGACGAAACCATACAAAAACAATTGGATAAATTGGAAGCAACAAAAAAGGCCAACGAACAAATGAACAAGGAGGTAACACCACAAAAAGACACCATCAACTTTGACGATTTTTCAAAATTGGACATGCGCGTTGGAACTATCATTGAGGCAGAAAAAATGCCCAAAGCCAAAAAATTACTGGTATTGAAAGTGGATACCGGTTTAGATGTCCGCACCATTGTTTCAGGAATAGCTGAAAGCTTTACTCCGGAAGAAATCATTGGAAAAAAGGTGACCGTATTGGTCAATTTGGCCCCAAGGGCCTTAAGAGGTGTGGATAGTGAAGGTATGATCTTGATGACGGAAAACACCGATGGAAAACTGGTTTTTGTAAACCCGGACACAGCTGGAGTTAGTAATGGGGAAGCTATAAATTAACTTTATATTTATTGTCCCCTCGAGCGCAGTCGAGGGGTTTTTAAATAAAAATGGAGGCTTTATTGAAGAGGGTCATGAGGAGATTCGAAAGGCTCGTACTGACATGTTATCCTATTTAGCAAACAAGGTCTCGGCTGCGCTCGACCTGACAAATTAAAATAGTATGCTACTCATTCCATACATTGCCAAACATACCCTACTGCCTACAAAAAGCATAGAAAACACCGTTGCACTCCTTAATGAGGACTGTACTGTTCCCTTTATTTCACGTTACCGTAAAGAACGAACCGGCAACTTGGATGAGGTGCAGATTGGGGATATCGTCACCTTTAAGGCCCAGTTCGAAGCGTTGGAAAAACGCAAAAAGGCAATTCTGAAAGCTATGGAGGAGCAGGAAGTCCTGACTTCTGAACTCAAAAAAACCATTGAGGCCACAGAGGACCTTGTTACTCTGGAGGATATTTACCTCCCCTTTAAAAAGAGCAGAAAGACCAAGGCAGAAACAGCCAGAAAAAATGGACTGGAGCCATTGGCAAAAATCATTATGGCCCAAAATGCGGATAAAATAGAGCATATTGCCTCCCAATATATAACCAATGATGTCCCAAACGAGGATGAGGCCCTCGAAGGTGCGCGACACATCATTTCGGAATGGATCAATGAGCGTCTGGTCATAAGAAACCAGATCCGCCACCAATTGGAAAAGTTTGCTCAGATCACCACCAAGGTGATTGCCACAAAGAAAGAAGATGAAAAGGCTCAAAAATTTCGAGATTATTTTGAATGGAGCGAATCTTTGGGCAGATGTCCATCCCACCGTCTTTTAGCTATTCTTAGAGCCGAAAACGAAGGTTTTATTCGGGTAAAAATTGAAATTGATGACGCTAAGGCCATTTCTAAAATAGAGGACCGCATAATTAAATCGAACAATTCCTGTTCGGTACAAATAAAATTGGCGGTACAAGATGCCTATAAACGCCTGTTGTTTCCCTCCCTTTCCAATGAAACCTTAAAAGCGGCCAAGGATAAGGCAGATGAAGGAGCCATCAGTGTTTTCTCAAAAAATCTAAAACAACTTTTGTTGGGCTCTCCTTTGGGAGAAAAGAGGATATTGGCCATTGACCCAGGATTTAGGTCAGGTTGCAAAGTGGTTTGCTTAAGTGCCCAGGGCGATCTGGAACACAATGAGACCATCTACCCCCATGCCCCACAAAATGATGCCACTGGAGCTATTAAAAAGATCAGCTCTTTGACAGATGCCCATAAGATCGAGGCCATTGCCATTGGTAATGGCACTGCATCCCGGGAAACGGAACAGCTGATCAAACGGATCCAATTTAAAAATCCGATCGAGGTCTTTGTGGTTAGCGAAGCAGGGGCCTCTATCTATTCGGCCTCCAAAATTGCCAGGGATGAATTTCCCAACTATGATGTTACCGTTAGAGGTGCTGTTTCCATTGGGAGGCGCTTGGCCGATCCTTTGGCCGAATTGGTAAAGATAGACGCCAAATCTATTGGTGTGGGACAGTATCAACATGATGTAGACCAGACAAAACTTAAAAACTCCCTGGATACCGTTGTAGAAAGTTGTGTGAATTTTGTGGGGGTGAATATCAATACTGCCAGTACGTCCCTATTGAGCTACGTATCGGGGATTGGCCCAAAACTCGCAGAAAATATTGTGGCCTATAGAAATGAAAACGGTCCGTTCCCAAGTAGGGCGGCCATAAAAAAGGTGCCGCGTTTGGGAGAAAAGGCCTTTGAACAAGGAGCCGCCTTCCTGCGTATCAAAAATGCCAAGAATCCTTTGGATGACTCAGCGGTACACCCAGAGAGTTATACCATTGTACAACAAATGACCAAGGACAAGGGTGTTGTCATATCAGAGCTCATCGGGAACAAAAAAGAATTACAGACCATTGATTTAAAAGCCTATACAACAGACACCATAGGCCTGCCTACCCTTCATGATATTATTCAAGAACTGGAAAAACCGGGGTTGGACCTGCGAGAAAAGGCAAAGGTATTCACCTTCAACCAACATATTAAAACCATTACCGATTTAAAGGAAGGACAATTATTACCGGGGATCGTGAATAATATCACCAATTTTGGTTGCTTCGTGGATGTAGGGATCAAAGAAAGTGGTCTTATCCATATTTCCAACTTATCAGATACCTTTGTAAAGGACGTTAATGAACATGTAAGCCTCCACCAACAGGTCATTGTTAAGGTATTGGAGGTAGATGTGCCCCGAAAAAGGATACAATTGGCACTGCACAAATAACCATTGAAGCATCCCATTATCATTGTATATGTTTAAAATAGCCCATCACCCCATTTATAACCACCCCCTTTCCATTGGGCATCGGTTTCCCATGGAAAAATATGAGCTTCTACCTCAACAATTAATTTTGGAAGGCACCTGCAATCGCTCCGATTTCTTTGAGCCCGTTATACCCAATGATAAATATATAGTAGCAGTTCATGAGCCCGATTATTTCTACGACCTGCTCAATATGAAGATCCCGCCTAAGGAGGCTCGGAAAATAGGGTTTCCCTTAAACGAAGATCTGGTGCTACGGGAAAGGATCATTGCCGATGGGACGATGAAAGGATGCGAGTTTGCCATGGAGCATGGTATTGCGATGAACATTGCCGGGGGTACCCACCACGCCCATACAGATCATGGGGAAGCATTTTGTATGCTCAACGACCAGGCCATTGGTGCCCGCTATTTACAAGCCAAGGGTCTGGCAAAGAAAATATTGATTGTAGATTTGGATGTACACCAAGGCAATGGTACTGCAGAAATTTTCAAGAATGACCCATCGGTCTTTACTTTTTCCATGCACGGGGTTGGAAATTATCCCTTTCGAAAAGAAAAATCCGATTTAGATATCCCCCTTAACAAAGGGACAACCGATACACAGTATTTAACTATCTTAAAGGATACGCTCCCCAATTTAATTAAGGGCGTAAAACCCGATTTTATTTTTTATCTCTGTGGGGTTGATGTTCTGGAAACTGACAAGTTGGGCACTTTGGCCCTTACTGTGGCTGGATGTAAAAAACGGGACCAGTATGTTTTGGAAACCTGTAAAAAAAACCAGCTCCCCGTCCAATGTTCTATGGGCGGCGGCTATTCCCCAGATCTAAAAACGATTGTTGATGCCCATGCCAACACCTTTCGTGTGGCAAAAGAACTGTATTTTTGAAAAAAAGTAGTTTAAGACCATGAAGCGAATTTTTATTTTAACCTTATTCCTATCTTCCCTTAACCTACTTGGGCAAGATTTGGATGCCGCTCCGGATGACAAAAGATGGGACATGTTTACGTATGACATGGGCAATATCTTTAAAAGTATGGGGTATTCCTATTCTAGGCCACTTCATTGGCAAGGGAGGCAATGGCTTAACTTTGGGGAAGTGGTCGCTGGAACAGGCACACTTTACCTCATTGATGACGATACTTCCAAATTTATTAGGGACCAGCAGCAAATTATTCCCAAGTTCTTAAGGGAGTATGGCGAATTTTATGGTAACCCAGAGAACAATTATCTGGCCACGGCAGGTGTTTATCTTACGGGCTTGGCCCTTAAAAATAATAAGCTGAGAAGAACAGGGGTTTTATTGATCGCTTCTGCATCTTCTGCGGGACTATTACAGCAGGTACTAAAATCAGTAGTTGGCCGTGCCCGCCCTCTAGCTGACTTGGGGAAGGACACCTTTGATCCCTTTAATCCAAGCAGAAATTTCCACTCTTTTCCATCTGGTCATACCACGCTGGCCTTTACCAATGCCTATGCCATAGCTAAACAGTTTAAGAGCCCTTGGATAAAGGCCGGGATATATTCGGTTGGACTTATCCCTGGGATTTCGAGGATCTGGGATGGTCAACATTGGCTCAGTGATGTAGCGATAAGTGTGGCCATAAGTATATTTACCGTAGAATCCATAGACCGCTATTTAGATTCCAAATACGATCAAAAATACAATGACCAAACCAAGGATATGAGCTGGGATCTTAATTTTGGCCCCGGCACCATGGGCGTCACCCTAAGATTTTAAAGCCATGGCACCATAACGTTTTAAATCCAAATATTGCAATAAATATAAAAAGTCAACAGCCAAAAGATGCTAATGCTTTCCTTGTTTTGTTTTTTTATTCGACCTGTTCTTTTTCTTTACAATCCAATTCCCAATCGCACTCTTGGTGCACTAACTCTTACTCCCGTCCTAATTGTGCTCCTTCTGGGGGAACTTCTATAATACCTTGGGGAGCTATAATAATGGTCGGCATAATAGTAGAAGTGTGCACTGTGCTGATGGTGGTGGCAATGTTCCGCATGCTCCTGATAAGCATCACGTTTGCCTTTCATATATGCCTTATAGGCCCTTTTATCTCTTTTCTTTAAGTCTTTCTCATAGGCCTGTTGGTCTTCCCAAAACTCTTCTGCCTCATCCTCGTTCCCTGCCCTCAATTCTTGTTCATACTTGGCATCATCTTGAGCCCTTTGCTCGTAGTAGGTTATTTTTTGTTCCCCATTACCTTCTTCATGCTGTGCAAAGGCAGAAAATGAACCTATAAACAATCCTATAGCAATTAATGTCTGAATCTGTTTCATATCAAAAAATTAAATTTCTTCTTTATTTATAACGTGCTTCTATTAATAGAACAACTGATAGTAAAAAAACCCTACCTAAACCACATTTTTAATTGCTCCCAAAGAACTATCCTTTTCAACTAGATTCCTAAATTACTATCTTAGTGAATTGAATATCTAACAAACCTATATCCATGAAAAAAAGTTTACCATTCCTAGTAGTTCTCTTTATGTTGCAAAGCATAATTGCCTTTGCACAGACCACACAAGAAATTGTCGATAAAATAGTGAAGGAAGCCAATGAAAATTCTCAATTGGAGCCTTTGGCCCATGAACTCATGGATGTCATAGGACCCCGTTTGGTGGGCACCCCACAAATGAAAAAGGCCCATGACTGGGCCGTTGAAAAATATGCCCAATGGGACATTACCGCCAAAAATGAAAAATGGGGGCAATGGCGTGGATGGGAGCGTGGCATTACCCACGTGGATTTAGTTTCCCCAAGAGTAGTGAGTCTTAGCGGCATGCAATTGGCCTGGAGCCCAAGTACCCCAAAAAAAGGGATTACTGCCGGCATGATCATCATTCCTGATGTGGCCGACTCTTTGGCCTTTCAAAAATGGTTGTCCAATGTCAAGGGAAAATTTGTGATGGTCTCCATGTTGGAAGCTACGGGCAGACCCGATTATAATTGGAAGGAGTTCGCTACCGAGGAGTCCTTTGAAAAAATGAAGCAAAACAGGACTACACAAAACCAAGCCTGGAGGGAACGTTTTAAAAAGACAGGATATACCAGTAGAAATATAAATGAGGCCTTGGAGGCCGCCGGAGCACTTGGCATTATCCAATCCCGCTGGTCCGAAGGTTTTGGAGCCAATAAAATTTTTGGCGCGAACACCAAGGAGATTCCCGTAGTGGATCTTTCCTTGGAAGATTACGGCCTATTGTACCGTATGGTGGAATACGGGGAACAACCTATCATTAAAGTAATGGCCGAATCCAAGGAATTGGGCACTGTCCCAACCTTTAATACCATTGCCATGATCCCTGGCAAGGAATTGCCCGATGAGTATGTTGTGCTTTCGGCACATTTTGATTCTTGGGACGGAGCCACAGGTGCAACGGACAATGGCACTGGTACCATTACCATGATGGAAGCGGCACGTATTCTAAAAAAGATCTATCCCAACCCGAAGCGTACAATTATAATTGGACATTGGGGCAGTGAGGAACAAGGCTTGAATGGTTCCCGTGCCTTTGTGGAAGACCATCCTGAAATTGTGGAAGGCCTACAAGCTTTGTTCAACCAAGACAATGGTACGGGAAGGGTGGTTCGCATTTCCGGCCAAGGCTTTTTAAATGCCTATGATTATATGGGCAGCTGGTTGGAGGCCGTGCCGGAGACTATCACCAAAGAAATAGAAACCACTTTTCCGGGTATTCCGGGCGGGGGAGGTTCCGATTATGCCTCTTTTGTGGCAGCCGGCGCCCCTGCATTTTCTTTGAGTTCCCTGAACTGGAGCTATTTTGATTATACCTGGCATACCAATTTGGATACCTATGATAAAATTGTATTTGACGATGTGAGAAACAACGCCATTCTTACCGCCATTTTGGCCTATATGGCTAGTGAGGACCCGGATAGGACCTCGAGGGAAAAAGCGGTCCTGCATACAAATTCCAGAACTGGGGAGCAACGGACATGGCCGGAGACAAGGTCACCAAACCGTGATGGAGGAAAAGACGAATAACCACTGACCAATACCAATAAAAAAGCCCCACATGGAGAATATCCGTTGTGGGGCTTTAATTTTATGGGGCTATTTTCCCAACATTAAAAGTTCGTTGCATTTTATTTCCGTGATATACCGCTTTTCTCCTTCCTTGGTCTCATAAGTGCGGGAGGTCAGCTTCCCTTCTATGACCACTTCATTGCCCTTGATAAGGTATTTTTCAATGATCTCGGCAGTCTTGCCCCAGGCAACAACGTTATGCCATTGGGTATCCGTTACCTTCTCCCCTTTCGTGTTTTTATACGTCTCATTAGTGGCGATGGAAAATTTAGCGAGTTTAGTCCCGCTTTCCATGTTTACAATTTCTGGGTCGTTCCCCAAGTTTCCAATCAACTGTACTCTGTTTCTAAGTGCGTTCATAATTTTAATTTTAAAGGTTTTACAGTTCATACTATCGAGTTCCTATTTTTCGACGGTACAAACCTAGCACCCATTTTCCGCTGCACTCGGTTTGGAAATAGTTACTTTCGTTTACAAGCGTTTGTAGTCGTTTGATGTCTTTTATTGTTTTGTGTGGTCCTAATGACGTATCGATTATTATTTTCTATATTTAGAGTAGACTCAATAAATAGAAGATGAATTAGTTCACTTTAGGCATATGTTAGCCAAAATTATACCAACCACAGAAAAAATGGTGTTGACATTGAATCCAGAAAATCAGAATGCAATTAATAAACTTAACCAATTAAAGGAATAAAACCAGCTACTAACATCGTGTGTAACACATTGCGAAATTTTGGCTAACTTTAAGATCTCCCCTCCATATAGTACTCAGTCTTGACTGAAAAATTTGAACTAAATTATATGACAACGTGCCATATACAATTCCGTTGGCAACCCTTGAAATGATAAAATTTAAGTTTATAGTTATATCTCTCGTTACGATAGTCACTTCTACAGGATTTCAAGCAAATGATAACCTGGATTATAAGGAATATCATAAACAAATCACTGAGGCTGAAAAATTACTTAGTGAAGAACAGTTCGCAGATGCTTTAATTAGATATGAGCAGATTTTTACACTTTATGATTTTGTTTTTTTACGAGATTACATGGTGGCTTCACAGTTGTCGCTATACTTGGATGATAAAACTAAAGCATTTAAATATTTAAAAGAGGATATTAAGGCAGGATGGGAACTAAAGGACTTAAAGAAAAATGAATTCTTAAAGGTCCTTCAGAGGGAACCTAAATGGATTACAATCGAACAATCCTATGGCAATCTTCGTAGTCAATATGGTAAGAGCATTGATCGGGATTTAAGAGATAAGGTGCGTCTTATGTTCAAGAAAGATCAAAAAAAAGCTATGGGTGTATTATTTAGGATTGGAAACAAGGCACAGGAAAGATATGGAACAAAAAAGTTTGCCCCACATAGCGAAAATCAAATGTTTAAGCTAATCGAAATATTAAATAACCATGGGTATCCGGGAGAAAAAACAATTGGTAATGACATCTTGATGTCAACATTATTAGTCACCACAATTCTATATCCCTAGAATATTCCAAGAAAGACACACTCTATAATTTCATTAAGCCTAAATTAATTAGAGCTATTGAAAATGGTGAGATGTCACCTTATGAATTCGCCTTGATTGATGCTTGGCAAAAAGCTGTGGAATCAGAAAGAACCGTACCAGGATATGGATTTCTAATCTCACCTAAAAAATATACACTAATAGAAACCAATCAATTAAGGCATAAAATTGGGCTAAGATCAATAGAGTTGCGAAATAAATTAGTTGATGTTGAGAAAAAAATCGGTATGAATTTTTATTTACCAACTTGGATAAAAGGTAAAATTAATATTGAATAAATCAAATTTAAGTTGTGTATAAAACATAGCAATAAAGACTTTTCAAGAGGTTTATACTTGTTTTAAATAAAGCTGAAAAAATGAAAAATAGAATTAAATTTTCTTTTGTAACACTATTCTTTTCTTGTCTTTCAATTATCACTTATGGACAAGACACTTTGAATAGTCAACAGTTGAAGATAATTAAAACAATGAATTTATTATCTGAAACAACCGCTCCAGATGGAAAAGGAGCTGATTCCTACGGTAGTTACCTTTCGAATGATTTCAGCCGATGGACAATTGGAAGTTCTATCACAAATAATAAGAAAAAATGGGTAGAAGGTGTTAGAGAGTGGTTTGATGATGGGTGGCGTGTATCCGAAAGAAAGCAGCAAAATCTTGAAATTCAAATTATGGGCAACTATGCACATACGCGAAGAATAGTAGCTGAAACATATCTAGGACCTAAAGGAGAAATCGCTACATCAAAAGCTGCGTTGGCAGAAATATGGATTAAAGAAAATGATAAGTGGCTACTCTACAGGGTCAATGTACACCCCATGGAAAATGATTAAAAGAATAAAAAACATACTTACAACAAAACCAATAATCAATGCTGCCTTCGGGCTTAATCGAAAGGTTTGCGTATTTTTATGTAGTCCGAAAAATCTTTAGTCCCGAAGTGTCGGGATTGATTTTAATCGGGATAAAAATTAAAAACGAAACAACTAGAATTCGCTATGTCCCTTTAATCATGTTAACTATCTGCCCTAACGAACATTAATTACAAAATACGGACGATATGAAAAATGACAAAATAGCATTCATTATACCCACAGAGAATGGTCCCTATATGGTTAAGGATCTTCAGAATTTATCGAATCAAAAAGGCACTATTGACACTCAACAAACCATAGCCCTGTGTCGATGTGGTGGATCAGGCAACAAACCTTTTTGTGATGGGACTCATGCAAAAAACGGCTTTTCTTCCGCTAAACTTGATGGAAGGGTACCTGATCAACGAGACAACTATGTGGGACAAGGTATTACGATTCATGACAATCGTGGCATATGTGCTCATGCCGGTCGATGTACTAGCGAATTGGCTGCGGTATTCCACCTGAACGAGGAGCCTTGGATTCACCCAGAATCCGCAACGATAGAAAATATTAAACAGACAATAAATAATTGCCCATCCGGGGCACTGAGTTATTCGGTTGATGATGTTGAACCCAGTGTCAAAGTAGGTGAACCCAGTATTTTTATTGCGCCCAATGGCCCATACATAGTTTCGGGAGGACCAACTCTTGAAAACACAGCAAGAGGCGAAGGCGCGTCTAAAGAGCATTTCACCTTGTGTAGATGTGGTGGCTCCAAAAACAAACCGTTTTGTGATGGTACACATTGGCATAACGATTTTAAAGACGATAAGAATTGATAAAATTGAGACCTATTGTAAAATTATATAACCTGTTCGGAATAAAGATTAAACGATTTACCAACAAGGCTCAAAGTACATTGACCCCCTTCAGGCTGGTCACGACACTTTTTCCAAACCGTTGGCAACAATGTGAAACATTATCTCCGTCTACTATTCATTAAAATAATATTCCTATGAAATACCTTATAAAAAAACAATTCTTATCAGTACTTCTATTAATGGCGGTTCTATCCTGTAAAACAGACCACAAAAATGTTGAAACAACTGGAATAACCTCGACCATTATTAAAAACACGTTATTAAAACATACAGTATTATCAGACGGCCATCCAATGGCGGTATGGGAAAAGAAAGCTGATAGTGCTAAAGGGCTTATTCTTTTTGTCCATGGGAGAACTTGGAGTGGTATTCCAGATTTTGATTTACAAGTAGAAGGTGAAGATTTGTCCTTAATGGACGGTATGATTGAGCAAGGTTTTTCAACTTATGCCGTTGATTTACGAGGTTATGGGGGAACACCAAGAGACAGTACAGAATGGGCTTCACCAAATATTGCCGTAAATGACATTCTCAATGTTTTAAATTGGATCTCTGTAGAAAACAACAATATGAAAGTTCATTTATTCGGCTGGTCAATGGGATCTACATTATCACTGCTTGCAACCCAAAAAAGCGCAAAAGCTATTGCAAGCTTAACACTATTCGGTTATTGGCAAGATTTAGATTTTAAAATCCCTGAGAATCCAGGAATTGAGCTGAAAAAAAGCATAAATACCGCTGAAAATGCGGCCAGTGATTTCATCATCCCTGGCAGTATAAGTCAAAAGGCGATAGATACCTATGTAAAGATGTCCTTAGAGTCCGATCCGATTAGGGCTGACTGGAGGTATGAGAACGAATATAATCACATTAACCCTTCTTTAATTGATATCCCTGTATTGCTTTTACAGGGAGAGTTCGACCCAATTGCACTTACAGAACGGCAAGCGAAGCTATTCACACGATTAAAAACAGCCGATAAAAGTTGGATAGTAATTTCTGGAGGAGACCATGCAGCTTTTATGGAAACACCAAGAAAACTCTTTATTAACTCATTTACTCAGTTTATCAATCGATTTGACCCGTAAAGGGTTACTACTAATTGAATAGTAAAAATTCGGCCGTGTGTTATCCCGAAAGCAATCGAGACGAAAAATTAGCATCTTTTTTAGCGCTACATTTCATACCCAAACCATTGGAATCACGTTGAAATAATGAATAAAAAATATCTAGAAATACACGAAACAGCATTTATAACATCAACTTTCAGATCTATTGAAGAAGATCTGAGTCAAGATCATTTTGCAAAACTGTGGCGCAATTCTAAAACTGAAAAATGGGTTAAAGAATATCTTGCAAAAGTTTCTTCCGAGGAGATTTATACGCATTGCTTGAGAAATAGATATTTTTTGGATAGCATAAAAGATTTATTGGATAATCAAGAAATTGAAGTGTTGATAAATTTTGGAAGTGGCTTTAGTATGTATCCATTTCTGTTAAATGAAAGAATGATTCATATTGAACTTGACAAACCCGAAATAGTTGATTATAAAAAAGAGAAAATATTAAACTGGCAAAAAAACAATACCCTTCCGGAACGAAATATTCATTTTATTGGCGTTGATTTTAGTAAAAATTACGAAGCAGATGTTTTGACCAAAATTCTTTCAATTAAAAAAAACAAATCTTGCTTCATTCTTATTGAAGGTGTCTTGTTTTTCTTGGATAGAGAGGAAACAGAAAATTTATTCAATTTTTTTAATATTATTCAGAACAGTGGAGATTTTATTGGTAGCGCTTCTTTTCAAGAAACAGTAAAAGAAACTTTAGCTTTTAAGAAGTTATTAAGTTTCTTTAATCGAAAAATTTCCAAAACAAAGGAAAGTGATTATCAAACTATTAATGACGATTTTTACCAATCCAGGGAAAATTATAAATTGATCGACCATCAAGATTATTTTGGCCTTTCAAAAAAATATAATCATATAGTTCAACTGAGTAAAGAATCGATTTTAAACGAAAATTTTTATTTACTTAAAAAGACTTGACATAAAAAACCTGCTACCAAAAAAGTATCAACACATTTGCGAAATTGGCACTACGTTGGAAGTAACTATACATAATAAAAGTAAGCCCTTAGCGAAAAGCAAGAGCGTAAAAGCCCCTGCTTTAATATACATTGCCCTTGGTAGCCATTAGAAAGTGGCACAAAAAATAAATCAGTTCCTGATATTGACAAAACCATTAGAATGAATTATTTAAGATTAATTATCCTGCTATCCCTTATCGTAAATATTGGTTGTAGCACACAAAAATTAGGATCCAAAAAACAATGGTTTAAAGGCAATTTACACGCTCATTCTTATTGGAGTGATGGTGATGAATTTCCTGAAGTAATCATGGATTGGTACAAATCCAAGGAATATCAATTCGTTGCATTGACCGATCACAACACCTTGGCAGACGGTGATAGGTGGCAAGTGATCTCAAAGGATTCAATGTATCAAAAAGCTTTTAAACGCTATCTAGAACAGTATGGTGCTAGCTGGGTTACCTACAAAACAGATTCCCTAAATCGGACCCAAGTAAAACTAAAGACTTATGAGGAATATAAAGGGCTATTTGAAGAAAGTGGCAAGTTCTTGATTATAAAAGCCGAAGAGATTTCAGATCATTTTGAGGATAAGCCCTTACACCTGAACACGACCAACATTCAAAAGAAAATTCACCCTCAAGGTGGAAATAGTGTTCTGGAAGTCCTTCAAAACAATATAGACGCAGTTATTAGCCAAAGGGATGAATTAAATATCCCGATGATCGTCCATGTAAACCACCCAAATTTCAGACATGCAATAAGTCTTGAAGACATGATTGCCTTGAGAAATGAAAGGTTTTTTGAGGTATACAATGGGCATCATTTGGTCAATAACTCGGGAGACTCCATCCACATGTCAACTGAAAGTATGTGGGATCATATCAATATTGCATATATTAAAAACAATAAACCATTGATGTATGGACTTGCTACGGATGACTCTCATAATTATCATGTTAAAGGGAGTACCTGGAGCAATGCTGGCAGAGGTTGGATTATGGCACGGGCAGATTCACTTAACCCAAAATCCTTGATAGCGGCTATGGAGGCCGGGGAATTTTACGCAAGTACTGGAGTTGAAATCAAAGAGTTGATAGTTGACAATAATACCCTTACCGTGGAAGTAAAAAAAGAACCAGGTATAACTTATCAAATCTCATTTATAGGTTGTAAAAAAGGCAAGGCAGCGCCAGAAGAATTTGTATCAGTTCAAGGGGGCAAGGCTAATTTTGAAATCACAAATGACATACTTTTCGTTAGAAGCAAAATCATTTCATCAAAATTACATGAAAACCCTATTGAAGATCTGTTGTATGAATCTGCATGGACGCAACCTGTGCAACCCATTATAAATAGATGATTGGAATTTAAAAAGGGTTACTTCCACAATTAGCGTGACTTTTACAAGTAGTAGTCCAAACAAAAACAGCAACATAATTGTACAAATGCTTTCGCCGATATCACCATTATTAAATCATAAGAGCATAATTATTATAACACCTAAAAATTAAAAAAATTCTTTCATAATAGTACAAATACATATGGCCAAAATACAAATCAGAAGAGCAAGTAAAAAAGACGCTGCATATATTGCTTTGCTCGGAAGGGTAACTTTCACGGAAACGTTCGGTCATTTATATAGGGACAAACAGGACTTACTCAACTATTTTGATGCCACCTTCTCGGTGGACAAAATTGAGAATAGCCTTAAAAAATCGAATAATCGATATTGGATTGCAACAGTTGACAAATTACCGGTAGGATATGCAAAGCTCAAACTAAACTCGAGTTCAGAATTAATTCCGGAAGAAAAAATATGCCAACTTCAAAAAATCTATGTGTTAAAGGATTTTCTGTCCTTGAACATTGGATATGAAATGCAGAACCAACTCTTAGCCAAAGCAAAAGAAAAAAAATGCAGTAAGGTGTGGCTCTCGGTTCTAATAAGTAATGACCGGGCGATTAATTTTTATAGAAAAAATGGCTTTCATGAAATTGGAAATCACGACTTCCAAATTGGAAAGGAGAACTTTCAATTTTTAGTTATGTCAAAACAATTGAATTAAATACGGGTTACCATGAATCTGATATCGGAGCAAGAATTAAAAACGAAAGTATAAACATAATACTAAGGTTAGTAATTGATTGAGGTATTTTATCCAGAACATTATAAATTAATCAACTGGTATTACTGTTATGTAATTTCTTTAAGATAAACGTTGAACATAATACAATCCTTCATAGTCCGCATACAATGATACTTGGGCCCTACAGTTGGTTCCAAGCATAAAAAATTCGTTTAGAAGCAAAAATATCCATGGTTAACCGTAATTTCGAATTTTTAATATCCGAATCCAAAAGGACCTTCTTACATCAAGGAATTTTGGAAATGGTAATAGTTGAAGATAGGATATGAAAAGAGCATTGGTCAAATTTAGAAACAGTGCGTTTAGAAGATTCATTAGGAGACACGAGAAGTATGCCCCTTTGATTTTTTTCATTGCCGGGTTTATTTTTGATACCTTGACCCTAGGTCGCATTGACCGGTTGTACGACCTTATTGTTCTTTGCCTGTACATGTCAGCCCTCACCGTTGCCCTTTTCCTCTATAATTTGGTGGATGACGGTAAATGGAAGAACACCATTCTCGCAAGGTATGAAGTATATCTTCCTTTGGCCATTCAATTTTTATTTGGAGGACTTTCTAGTGCATATGTAATATATTTCTCCAGAAGTGTTTCCCTATCCAAAACCATTTCCTTTTTTATCATCTTGGTCCTTTTACTTTTAGCCAATGAATTGCTTAAGAAAAGGATATCCAATAAATATTTACAGTTTAGCGTGTATTTTTTTATAAGCTTCACGTTTTTTAGTTTTATAATACCTGTCTTTATAAGCGAAATGAATACCCGGATTTTTATTATATCTGGTTTTGTCAGTCTAGCTTGCACCCTATTATTAATAATTATTATTTACAGCGCAAGTGCCAGCACCCGATCTGAAATCAGTTTGATAAAAATCATAGGCATCATCCTGGCTATCTATACGCTGATCAATACATTTTATTATTTTAAGCTTATTCCTCCTGTGCCCCTGGCGATGGATACTGGGCTTGTTGCCCACACTATTAAATTGAAAAACAACAAATATGTTGTCAGTTACGAAACGGATGATTGGTACGTGTTTTGGAGAAATCACAGGCTCCAATTTATTCACGATCCCAAAGACAATGTTTATGTCTTCTCCTCCATTTTTGCCCCAACAGATCTAGAAAAATCGATATTGCATAGATGGAAATGGTATAACGTGACTACTAAAGAATGGGAAATAGTGGAGGATATAGGTTATGAAATTACCGGAGGAAGGGATGGCGGTTACCGCGGCTATACCTTCAAGAACAATGTAAAACCAGGGCTATGGAAAGTTGAAGTAATAACCGAAGAGGAACTGGTCTTGGGGGTTATCGATTTTGAGATCATAATCAATCCGTCCCTGCAACCCAAAAGGGTGGTCCAAAGAAAATTCTGATCTACGGCTCATAGGTATCAAGCTTACCTACTCCAAGATAGTGAAATGGTTTTCAAGTAGTGATAATTGGCAACTAAATAATTATTGCTAATTTTAGCCTGACCCAACCATGAGGCAAAATTAAAATGATTTTTAAGCCATGTCCAATTTACAAAAGTTCCGAGAAAGCTTAAACCTTACCCAAAAAGAATTATTTGAAAAATCAGGGGTCTCTGTAAGGACTATTCAACGTATTGAGGCTGGGAAAGCACCAAAAGGTTATACCTTAAAAGTATTGGCCAACAGCTTGGGAATAGCGGAGGTGGAGTTGTTGCAAAACAATGTGAATTCACAGGAGATGAACTACACCCTAATAAAGCTCATCAATCTTTCTTCTTTGTTGGGCACTATTTTTCCGCCTGTGAATATTTTGCTTCCTTTATTGATAATGATCGCTAAAAAGGAATTTAACCCACTGACCAAACAGATAGTATCTGTTCAAATTGGCATGACCATACTGTCTTTTATCATTTTCATGACCAGTGCCTTTATAAAAAATTGGTTTACTCTAGGCAATGAATTTACGATGGTTGTTATGATACTCCTTGTCCTGGCAAATATGTTCGTTATTATTAGGAACACGGCAGCTATAGATAAAAACAAAGAATTGTACATAAAGCTGAGCTTCAGTTTTATATAAGCATGTCGTACTAATGGCGGTTTATTGGCGGGCAAATTTTTGATGTTATTACCAGCTAATTTCCAATTTTTGTCTTAAAACTAATCTAAGATGACTAGAACAAGAATCATATTCACACTACTTGTTATAATGGGCACTTATGGTCTAATAGCACAAGTTGATAAAAGTACCCCATTGTTTATTGAACTGAAAAAACAAGACAGTATCTTCTTCGAAAAAGGGTTTAACCAATGTGACCTGACCTATCTTGAGGCACATCTAGCCAATAATTTAAAATTTTATCACGATAAAAGTGGATTTCAGGATAGAACAGCGTTTTTCGAAAACATGCAGAAATATATTTGTTCCAATCCAGATAAAAAACCAATCAGAAAGGTGGATGAAGCGAGTTTGGAACTATTCCCGCTTTATAACAACGGCAAATTATATGGTGCTATTCAAAAGGGCATCCATCATTTCTATATTAGGGAAAATGGAAAGGAGGGTTTCCCCACAAGCACCGCCAGGTTTACCCACGTTTGGATTATGGACCATGGCATTTGGCAACTTAGCGAAGCACTGAGCTATGACCACCATGAGCCTCAGCCTAAGGAAGGGCAAGCCCATGCGATAGAACAAGTACTGAAAGATGCTAAAGTACCTGCCTTGGGACTGGGGATTATAGAAAATGGGAAACTCACAAGAATTGAGGTTTATGGTACCTTGGATACAAAAACAAAAGCCCCATATAATACCATCTTTAAGGTTGCTTCCCTGACTAAGCCTATTGTCGCCCTGACTGCGCTTAAACTTATTGACAAGGGCCTCTTGGGATTGGACGAACCATTGTATCCCTATTGGGTGGATCCCGATGTTAAAGAGGACGATCGAAATAAAAAATTAACGCCGAGACTTGTCCTTTCACACCAAACAGGATTTCCTAACTGGAGATATCTGACGGATAACAATAAACTGGCATTTGAGTTTGATCCTGGAACACAATTCCAATACTCTGGGGAGGGATATGAATACCTCCGGAAGTCTATTGAATCCAAACTTGGTAAAAGCATTGAAGAACTAACCAAAGAAATGCTTTTTGAGCCTGCCGGGATGACCGACACCAGATTTTGGTGGGATGAAGCCATGGACGAAACGAGATATGCCCAGAATTTTGATAAGGATGGCAAACAGATTGCCACCACCAAATATTATGAAGCCAATGCCGCTGCTAACCTCCTGACCACGGTAGAGGATTACGGACGGTTCATTGCCTATGTCATTAATGGCGCAGGACTTTCAGACGCCCTGTTCACTGAAATGCAAGAGCGGCAGGTTATGGTCCGAGAGAATAATTATTTTGGCCTTGGTTGGGAGATCCTTACTGGGTTCAGCAATGGTGAAACCCTATTGCTTCACAGCGGCAAAGATCCGGGAGTAAGCACTCTCGCAGTATTTTTTCCCAAGTCGAAAAACGGCTATGTTGTTTTCCTGAACGGTGATAATGTAAATAAGGTATTGGAAGAACTGCTCTCCAATCATTTGTACGGCGGGAAGGAATTATGGAGCAAAAAATAGAAAAATATGAACAGGGTATTGCCATCTTCCTTCTTCCAAATATTAAAGTCATCTTAAATATTCTTCTATTTCAAAGCAATCGCTTAGTTTTGTGGTGTAGTTAAGAAGCAATGGCTAGAAAAAAACAATATATAGAACAAGAGGTTCTGGAAAAGGCAATGGCCTTGTTCTGGCGAAATGGGTATGAATCCACTTCTGTACGTATGCTGGAGAAAGAAATGGGTATTAACCAGTTCTCCATATATGCCAGTTTTGGAAGTAAAAAAGGGGTGTTTCTTGAGAGTATAAATGCCTATAAAAGGAAAATACATTGCATTACCGACAAATTGGAAAAATCCCAAAATGGGGTTGCCGGTATCAAGCAATACTTTTATGATTTTTTGGAATTTGTCAATGAAAACAATGTTAACAAAGGTTGTTTGGTTACCAACACTGTAAATGAACTGGGAGAAAATGCAGATCCAACAGTAATGGCAGAATTGGTGAAATTTGCTTCCAACATTAAACATCTTTTTATAAATAACCTCAAACAAGATTCCCAAAAAGACACCGACACCATTGAAAGACAAGCGAACTATTTAATGACCACCATTTTGGGCATATCAATTGCGTCCAAAATATTCAACATAAAACAATTGGAAGACGCTATTGAAATAGCGTTTAAAAACCTGTAACTTTTTTTTGTCAATAAACTAAGCAAATGCTTAGTAATAAATATTAATTTAATCTAAATACTATCATCTATGAGCACATTTAAAGTTCACACTATTGAATCAGCACCAGAAATCAGCAAACCTTTATTGGAAAATTCATTAAAATCATTTGGTATGGTTCCGAATCTACATGGCGTTTTGGCCGAGTCTCCAGGAATTTTGGAAGCGTATCAAATGCTGCATAATTTATTTGAAAATTCATCTTTCAACAATAATGAATTAACTGTGGTATGGCAGACCATAAATGTGGAGCACGGATGTCATTATTGTGTCCCTGCTCATACAGGAATTGCACATATGATGAAAGTGGATGAAGCGATCACCGATGCCCTGAGAAACAGGACAGCTATGCCGAACGACAAACTTCAAACCTTACATGAAACAACGCTGTCCATTGTCCGTAATCGCGGAAATATAAGCGCTCCAGAAATAGAAGCATTCTATGCCGCTGGTTACAATAAAAGACAACTCTTGGAAATTATTTTGGGCCTTTCCCAAAAAGTACTCAGCAACTATGTAAACCATATTGCGGAAACACCGGTTGACAAGGCTTTTGAAAAATTTGTTTGGAAGAAATAATGATAAAGTAAGAGATATGATTAGAAATACGCTTTCTACTTTTTTATAGAAAGCGTATTCTACTTTTAACCGAGATGGAAAACACTAGTTTAATTAGAATTAAAATACTATTATGATAAAAGTATCTGTAATGTATCCCAACAGTTCAGAGGTGAAGTTTGACACTGGGTATTATAAAAACACACATCTTCCCATGATTGTTGAAGCACTGGGCGATACCCTCAAAGGATTGGAGTTTAATGTAGGTCTTGGTGGAAAAACTCCGTCCGAACCTGCGCCATATATTGCAATGGCGCATTTGACCTTTGATTCTTTAGAATCCTTCAAAGATTCTTTTGGGCCCCATGCTGCAAAATTTGCGGCAGACGTACCCAATTACTCCAATGTTCAGGGAGAAATTCAAATTAGTGACATCATAAAAATCTAAGTATGGCAGATAAAATTAAAATAGATATCGTTTCAGATGTGGTATGTCCTTGGTGTACCATTGGATACAAACGTTTAGAAAAAGCTATTACAGAACTAGGTATACAAGATCAAGTAGAGATCGAGTGGCAACCCTTTGAGTTAAATCCAAATATGCCCGCTGAAGGTCAAAACGTACAAGAACATATTATAGAAAAATATGGGTCCACTTTAGAACAACTAAAAGCCTCACAACAGCACATGTCAGAAGTTGGCTCTGAACTGGGTTTTACCTTCGATTATTTTGATGACATGCGTATGGCAAACACCTTTGACGCACACGTATTACTAGAATATGCAAAGAATTTCGGGAAACAAACCGAATTAATAATGCGCTTAACAACAGCCTTCTTTAGTGAAGGAAAGGATGTTTCAAATAGAGCTGTTTTAAAACAGGTCTTATTGGACGCTGGTTTAAATGCCGAAGAAGCTTTAGCTAAATTAGATGATGATGACGCGCGTTACGAAATTAAAAGCAAAGAAGCGTATTGGCGAAATGCAGGAGTAAACTCAGTTCCAACTATTGTTTTTAATAACAAAAGTGCACTTACAGGAGCACAACCTGTTTCTGTTTACAAGCAGGTCCTCGGGGAGTTATTGGAACAATAATAACTATCAAAAAGTTTACATATCAAGTTAAGGGTGACAATTGCAATTTTTTTGCATTGTCACCCTTAATCATATGGATAATGATGGGCACAAAGGAAATTACATGTAAATCCCTCTATATGATTAACCAAATACCAACTGTCGTTATAACCTAAAGGGGCTTTCTTCCAGAAATTATGTTATAAAGTATAACAACAACTGCAATTACCAGAAGAATATGAACTAAACTACCGGTTGCTAATCCTGGAATTACACCCAATAACCCCAAAACCCAAACTACAATACAAATAACGGCTACAAGCCAAAGAAGACTTCTCATAATAATTTCATTTATGGTTGTACAGCTAAGATAAAAAAGATTACAATTACAATCGGATAAATTATTGACTCATACCAACCACAAACTAGGTGTCAATACACAGGAAGAAGAATGGCAATATGCCTCCTACGGGAGTAAGGCTTGTGGGTCCGCCAATGGTTATATCGCTTATTCCATTACCATAGATAATACTGATTTGTCCGAACGATTAGAAGAACATAAGATTGCTGAAAAAGTGTACAATAAAAAATGGGGGAGATTTTCAAGAGGGACTTACCCTTTTTTAACTTCCCCCATAGAAAACCAATTCTACATCCTAATCTATAATCCAAATAAAAATCAGTAAATTTAAGGAGGTAAAATTACAGCTATCATGG
Source organism: Flavobacteriaceae bacterium KMM 6897 (assembly GCA_035798135.1). GTDB lineage: Bacteria > Bacteroidota > Bacteroidia > Flavobacteriales > Flavobacteriaceae > Sediminicola. Next base: position 316,619 of record JAPFBR010000001.1, read on the forward strand.
AAAAGGAAATCACCAAAGAGTATACCAATGGGGAACTTACTGTAATATGGAAACCAAAAGCGTGCATACATTCCGAGGAATGCATCCATGCTCTGCCCAATGTATACAAACCAAAAGAAAAACCCTGGATTACCCCAGAGAATGCCACCACACAGGAATTGAAGGATCAAATTGCCAAGTGCCCCTCTGGGGCCTTGAGCTATTATATGAACAAGGACGAAAAAAAAGAAAAGGAAAGCATGGAAACCAAAGTAGAAGTCAAAGAAAATGGTCCGCTGTTGGTCCACGGAACATTAAAGGTTATAGACAAAACTGGGAAGGAAGAAGTAAAAAAAAGGACCACCGCTTTTTGTAGATGTGGCTCCTCCAGCAATAAGCCTTATTGCGACGGAACACATAACGAAATTAACTTTAAAGGTTGATCTTCAATTAACGCACCCGATTATTTTTCTTAGTAGGATAACCAATTTCGAACTCCCTCCAATGAAACAAATACTTCTAGTGACACTATTTTTATATGTGTTAACGCCAGCCGTAAGTCAGAACAAACCCGCCTACACCATTTATAACGCCAAGGGCAAAAAAGTATCCTACACCAAGATGGTGAAGGTACTGTCCTCTAAAGATATTATCCTTTTCGGGGAATTACACAACAATGCCATTGCTCACTGGTTGCAATACGAAGTAGCCTCGGATTTAGCCAAAACAAAACCTTTGATCCTAGGGGCGGAAATGTTTGAGGCCGACAACCAAATTCCATTGAACAACTATTTAAGTGGTACAATTAATCAAAAAGGATTGGATACATTGGCTCGCCTCTGGCCCAATTACAATACGGATTATGCTCCCTTGGTGAATTTTGCCAAGGAACGCCAACTCACCTTTATTGCCACCAATATTCCAAGGCGCTTTGCCTCCTTGGTGTATAAAAAAGGACTTGAAGTATTGGACACCCTTACGCCCCAAGAAAAAGCTTGGATTGCTCCTTTGCCCATAGTCTTTGACCCAAAACTACCTGGATACCAAGACATTCTGAAGATGATGGGAGACCATGGGACCCCAGAATTGGTCATGGCCCAAGCGATAAAGGATGCCACCATGGCCCACTTTATTCTAAATAATTACAATCCTGGGTCAAGGCTCCTACATTTCAATGGAGCCTACCACTCCAACAACTACGAGGGAATTTTATGGTATTTGAAACTTTCGGCCCCTAATTATGCGTATGCTACCATATCCACAGTTTCCCAGGATATAATTGATAAATTACTCCCGGAACATAATGGCCTGGCCGATTTTATAATTTGTGTGGACAGTCATATGACCAATACGTATTAAGATGATAATCGATAGAATTTCAGTATCTTAATTCAAAATATAGTAAGTAATACTGACTGACCATGGAGAAAAAATGTCCCGAATGTGGGGAGAAAATCATAGGCCGGGTAGACAAGAAATTTTGTTCGGATTACTGTCGCAATGCTTTCAACAACAGGTTGAACAAGGATAGTAAAAACCTCATTCGCAACATCAACAACCGACTACGAAAAAATTATAGGATTTTGGAAAGTTTTAGTCTTCAGGACGGTAAAACCAAGACCAACAAAACCAAATTATTGGATAAGGGTTTCGATTTTGAATATTTTACCCATCTCTATACCACACAAAAAGGAACCGTTTACTTTTTTGTGTATGATTTGGGGTATTTGCCCCTGGACAATGATTTTTATATGATCGTAAAAAGAGCATAAAAAATAATCCTCCTAATGGAGGATTTAGCGAATAACCTAAGGGATCAATGGGGAACCAAAAGACACCTTTTAATGTTTTAGGTAGTTACTTCCAGTTTTGACCAGATAATTTTAGTGCGGCAATCACTATATCCTTTCGACTGATCTGGCCAACAAGAACCCCATTTTGCATAACAGGCAATCTACGGCGATTGTTCTTATGAAAAATTCCAGCAGCATCAAAAATACTGATATCGTGTGGTATGGTCTCCACGTTCTTGGTCATGTATTTTTCCACATTCTTTTCCAATATGGGCATGTTGAAATAACGACTTTCAGAAATGGTCTTCATGCAATCGGCCTCTGAGATGATACCTACCAAAAAATTGTTGTCATCCATTACGGGACCCCCGGAAATATTGTATTTTGTGAACAGCTCCATAACTTCTAGAATGGATTGGTCCGGTTTAAAAGTGACCAGTTTTTTTGTCATATAATCCTCAACCATTATTGGTGTCGAATATTCTTTTTTTACTGTCTCCCGTGCGCCTTGAAAACTTTTGATTCCCATATGGTTAATTTTTAGGTTAATCTTAAATATAGAGCTTTGCATCATATGATACAATCTTTTAACACATATAATAGATTAAATACATGTTTTATACAATTATTGTGATTATTCGTCAATAAAAATCACTCCAACCAATGGAGCTTGTCGCTTTAAAAAGCTATATAGCGCCATTAAAAATGATTTTCCCATGGGATTTTTATACATTTAGGGAACACTATGACCTAATGAAAAAATTCACCACTGGCATCACCCTTATCCTATTGGGGCTGGCCACTTATTGGAGTTTCAATTCCTCAATGCCTGCCTATCACAAAAGCGATGCAGCACCGCTAACTGGTTTTTCTACCGACCGTGCCTTAGCACATGTTAAAAAAATATCTGAGGCACCCCACGCTGTGGGATTTCCGGCACATGAAGAAGTGAGAGCCTATATAGTCTCCGAGCTTCAAAAAATGGGACTCGAAACTAGCCTCCAAGAAGGGTATACCGCTGGAGATTGGGCCAATTTAAGTAAGGCCACCAACATCATGGCCCGTATTCCGGGTTCGGAAAAAGGAAAGGCACTTTTGCTATTGTCCCATTACGACAGCAACCCCCACTCTTCCCTAGGTGCCAGTGATGCAGGGAGTGGGGTAGCCACTATTTTAGAGGGGATAAGGGCTTATCTTTCCCAAAACAAAACCCCTAAGAACGATATTATTGTCCTGTTCACCGACGCTGAAGAATTGGGATTGAACGGAGCCGACCTATTTGTAAATAAGCACCCATGGGCCAACGATGTGGGCCTAGTTTTAAATTTTGAGGCTCGCGGCAGTGGCGGACCCAGTTACATGCTTATTGAAACCAATAGGGGGAACAGCAGGCTTATTGAGGAGTTTACAGCGGCCGGTCCTGAATACCCCGTTGCAAATTCTCTTGTCTACAGCATCTACAAAATGTTGCCCAACGATACTGATTTAACGGTTTTTAGAGAAGATCGCGATATAGAGGGGCTTAATTTTGCCTTTATAGATGACCACTTTGATTATCATACCGCCCATGACAATTATGAGCGATTGGACAAAAATACCCTGGCACATCAAGGCAGCTATTTAATGCCCCTTTTAGAGCATTTTAGCAAAGCTGATCTGGGAGATCTTAAAAGTTTGAATGATGATGTCTATTTTAATGTACCTTTCTTTAAACTGGTTTCCTATCCCTTTGAATGGATCTGGCCCATGTTTGTTCTTGCCCTTCTCTTGTTTGTTTGCCTAATATTATATGGTTTTAAAAATCAACTCCTGCATTTGAAGGAAATTTACAAAGGGTTCCTGCCAATGGGCATTTCCCTCCTGATCAATGGGGTAATCGGTTTTTATAGTTGGACACTTTTGAAATGGTTATACCCCCAATACTTGGATATGCTCCATGGATTTACCTACAATGGTTATTTCTATATTGCAGCCTTTGTCTTTTTGAGCATTGCCATTTGTTTTTGGTCCTATCATAAATTCCAACACGTCAGTGTTTCCAATCTACTGGTGGCCCCTATCATTTTATGGCTCATCATTTGTGGTGCCGTGGCATATTATTTACCGGGAGCAAGTTTTTTTATCATCCCAATTTTTGCGCTTTTGGCCTGTTTGCTGATCGTTCTCAACCAAAAGGCTCCCAATCCCTATTTATTGGTCTTTTTGGCTTTGCCAGCACTTTGGATCTATGCCCCGTTCATTAAGATGTTTCCTGTGGGGCTGGGTCTCAAAATGATGGTGGCGTCAACGGTTTTGACTACCCTGACCTTCTATCTACTACTTCCAATTTTTGGATTTTATAAATCGAAAGGCAAATTGGCATTCTTAAGTCAGTTGCTGTTTTTGGTTTTCATAGTGGTGGCACATTTCAATTCGGGTTTCTCAAAAGAACACGCCAAGCCGAGCAGTTTGTTGTATGTACTGAATATAGATAACAATAGTGCACAATGGGTATCTTATGACCACGAACTGATCGATTGGAACAAACAATATCTAGAAAAATCCAACTTAAACAATGGAAACTACCAAAAGATCAGCAGCAAATACAGTTCCGGCTTCACCTACAATTCCAACGCCCCTATAAAAGAAATAGCACCTCCGAAAATAGAGCAAACCATAGATACGATTATTGCCGGCAATAGGTTGGTGAAGCTTACCATAATCCCCCAACGTTCTGTGAACCGCTTAGAAATTTTTGCCAATGATATCCCTTTGGTCTCTGTTTCTGTCAACACTATTGAATTATCCCAATTTTACCTCAAGGATAGAAAAAGAAGCAAATTGCTCACCCATTACATCAGTGACAATGATAGTACAACATTGGAACTGCTGTTTCCAAAAGATCAGGTTTTGGAACTTCAAATCTATGAGGCCTCCAATGATCTGCTTAACCACCCTTTGTTCAGTGTTCCAGAAAGACCGGAAACGAGTATCCCTATGCCATTTATTCTGAACGATGCCATTTTAACAACTAAAACAATACGATTTGAATAACATTATAGGAATCATGGGATGTGGTTGGCTTGGTACTCCCTTGGCACAACATCTCCTTCTAGAAGGCTTTACCGTCCATGGAAGTACTACTTCCTCTTATAAATTACAGGAACTGCAGGACTTGGGCATTCGGCCCTATAAAATATCCCTCACAGAAAATGGCATTGAGGGACCTATTGAAGCTTTTCTGGAAAACGTTAATGTATTGATCATTAACATTCCCCCAAACCTTAGAGGCTCCAACAAAGAAAATTATAAGACAAAAATGGAACATGTACTTGCCGCTATTAAAAGTAGTGGTGTTCCCAAACTTATTTTTATCAGTAGTACTTCGGTGTACGGAGAATTGGAAGGTGATGTTACGGAGACTTCCGTGCCACATCCAGAAACGGAATCGGCAAAACAATTGTTAGCCGTTGAGGAGAACTTTAAAAATGATCCTAATTTGGAAACCACCATTATTAGATTTGGTGGACTTATTGGCCCCAACCGGCATCCTATTACTTTTCTAGCCGGCAAAAAGGACCTGTCCAACGGTAACCATCCCATTAATCTTATCCATCTTACAGACTGCATCCTTATTATAAAAACCATCCTGAAAGAAGGGTATTGGGGAGAAATTTTCAACGGGGTATACCCCTCGAATCCCCCAAAAAAAGAATACTATATCAACGAAGCACAAAAAAGAGGGCTCGAAGCCCCAGAGTATAAAGACTCCCTTACCTCCCATGGCAAAAAAGTAGTTCCCTTTAATTTGATGCACCGAAAAAAATTCCGTTTTCAAAAATCAATCATCAATTGACGTTCCAATAAGTAAAACAGCAACTTTTTTACTGACTTACAAACCTTTAAAGAATTCCTTAACAGATTACTAGAAATAATTTAATAGTTTTGGCGCACTTAATAAATAAGAAAATGAAAAGAATAATTTTTGTATTAATTTTTGTCTTAGGATATATAGGCAGCGCGCAGACCACAAGTGAGCTTCAGAAGCATTATGAGGCTTTTTACAACGAAATGAAATTACAGGGTGACGTTGATGGCGTTATCAACGCCTTGACCCATCTAAATGTAATGTCACCTTCCATTCAACGCAGGGATACCTTGGCCTATGTTTATGCCAATGACAACCAGCATATGCAGGCGCTCAACACCATCGGAATTGATAAAAATGAGACGGACTCTGATCTGGCCTTACAAGTAAAAGCAATTTCCCTCAAGGCCTTGAACCAACCAAAACGTGCTTTGGAACAATTTGAGCTTTTGTTTAAAAGATCACCAAACTCCTTTTTGGCCTACGAACTTGCCGATCTAAAAATCCAGACTGGAGATAGTGCAGGTGCATCTGCCAATATCGAGTACGGTATTACCAATGCAACAGATGATATGACCTATGCATTTTATGAAAGACAGCAACCATATGATGTATCCTTAAAGGCGGCTTTTCTTCATTTAAAAGGACTGATAGCCTACAATACGGACAAAAACGATATTGATGCCGCCCTTGCATATATCAATGAAGCCTTGACTATTGAGCCCAACTTTAATTTGGCCAGCCTTAGCAAACAAGCTTTGGAATCTAGAAAGGAAAAACCAGAAGCGCTAAAAGAAGTGCCGGAAGTAAAAAAAGATAAATCGAAAGGCAAAAAGCAATAAGTTTTGCTTCGAAATAATTTAAAAAGGGAGCCAATTGGCTCCCTTTTTAATGATAAAACGGTTTCCTAATACGCTTTTAATTTTTGGGCAATAATACTATCCTTCTCCCTTTTAAGGGACACTACAGCATCTACATCCTCATTGGGTACGGCGATGGATAGCACGTAATGTACAATCTTCCATTCCCCATCAATTTTTTTTAGTACCCCTGAACCTCGGCAGAGCTTCATTTGGGTATCTAAAAGTTCATCAAACCAAGCCATATTCTTGGCCTCGTTAAAATAAATGTTTCGCTGAAGAGCTGTAAAGCTCCATGCCTTTCCCTTGTCAAAATAGGGTTTGGAGAATGCCTTAAATTCCGAGTTCTGCCAATTTTCCATAGCGTCCGTACCAATGAACACCCCATCATCGGTCATCTTTGAAAAATACACCTCAAAATCGGCATCCGCCGCGGCTTGGTGCCAAGCATCCAAAACGTCGGTCACCGCTTTCTTTTCGTTCTCCTGTTGCGCATGCAAGGAAAGGCAAAGTAAAAATAATGTGAGTATCCCTAAAATCTTATTCATTAAAGATCAATGTTGTGTCCAACCGACTGTTGACAATCACCGTGAACTGGTTTCTAAATGCATTGTATGCCTTGGCTAAAGCCGTAGCTGGTTCTACTGTATCCACGCCATACTCCAAACTAAATTTTGTTTTTAGGATAGCGGTCTTTATCACTTTAAGTCTACTCTTTATTTGGGGAACATTAAAATCCTCAGGAAAAGTTGAAGCCTCCAATAATTTTTGTTTTTCTATCAAATCTTCAACAACCATGGTCAATGTTTCCTTATCCTGTACTTTATAAAGCGCATCAAAACTGGTTTCCAAAGCATTGAATTCTACCCAATCCTTTAAGACCAACTTCGCCTCCGGATTGATCCCCGTTTTATTGGGAAGATTTTTTAAATTGAATACAACCTCCTGTGCTTGTTCATTATCCACCCCCTTATTGCCCTCTTTGCATGAAATCAAAGATAGAAGCATGGCACCCAAAAACAATATTTTTCCCATAAGGCTAATGTACAAATTTTAATAAAAGCTATCTTTGAAGACGAATTCAATTAAATACAATTTTATGCCAAAATCCATACTCATTCTAGGAGCATGCGGACAAATAGGAACAGAACTTACTTACACTTTACGTGAAAGATACGGAAATGACCAAGTTATAGCCAGTGATATTAGGGAGGGAGCTAAAGATCTTATGGCTTCCGGTCCTTTTGAACTATTGGACGCCACCAATTATGGAGCTTTGGAAGATGTGGTCATGCATTACGAAATTGATGAGGTCTACCTGATGGCTGCTATGCTGAGTGCCACTGCGGAAAAATTTCCGATGCGCGCCTGGAACTTGAATATGAATTCCCTTTTCAATGTATTGAACCTTGCCAAGGACAAAAAAATAAGTAAGGTTTTCTGGCCCTCCAGTATTGCAGTCTTTGGCCCTAATACCCCAAAGGAACAAACCGCACAAAACACCATCATGGAACCCAGTACGGTTTACGGCATCAGCAAGCAGACCGGTGAACGTTGGTGTGAGTACTATTTTAAAAAGTATGGCGTGGATGTCCGTAGTGTGCGATACCCGGGTCTCATAAGCTATAAGACACTTCCAGGTGGCGGAACCACGGATTATGCCGTGGAAATATATCACAAAGCCCTATCTGATAAAGAATATACCTGTTTCCTTGCTGAGGACAGCAAACTGCCCATGATGTTTATGGACGATGCCATTAGGGCAACCATTACCATAATGGAAAGTGATCCCGAAAAAATAAAAGTGCGTTCCTCTTACAATCTTGCGGCCATGAGCTTTACACCCAAAGAAATGGCAGAAAACATCAAACAACATATTCCGGAATTTAAAATTTCTTACGCGCCTGATTCAAGACAGCAAATAGCCGCTTCCTGGCCAAGCAGCATCGATGATTCCGTGGCCCAAAAAGATTGGGGATGGGAACCAGAATTCGATTTGGAAAAGACCACTCAGGAAATGCTGGACAATCTGTCGAAGTAATTAGTCTTTAAACTTTAGCTTTTTTTCAATGGCCATGATCATGATATTGGCAATGTCCTTCCCTGTGGCATTTTCAATACCTTCCAAGCCTGGGGAAGAGTTGACTTCCAATAATAAAGGTCCCTTATTGGACCTAATGATATCTACCCCTGCCACGGCAAGGTTGAGTACTTTTGCAGCTTTTAGGGCCAGTTTCTTCTCTTCAGGTGTAATTTTGATAATGGAAGCTTTGCCCCCTTGGTGGATATTGGCTCTAAATTCCCCTTTCTCTGCCTGACGCTGAATGGAGGCCACTACTTTTCCATCTACAACGAAACAACGGATATCCTGCCCGTTTGCTTCCTTGATGAATTCCTGCACCAAGATATTGGTCTGGACGCTTTTAAAGGCATTGATAACACTCTCTGCCGCTTTGTTTGTCTCAGCCAAAACCACTCCTTTCCCTTGGGTGCTTTCCAAAAGCTTGATGATCAAAGGTGCCCCATTGACCATACGGATCAAATCCTTGGTATCCATAGGTGATTTGGCAAAGCCTGTAATTGGAATATGGATATCGTTCCTTGAGAACAATTGGGATGCGAACAATTTGTCCCTGGATTGGGTAATCGCCTCTGCCGAATTTTGACAATAGACCCCTAACGTATCAAATTGACGGATCAGGGCACAACCATAAAACGTAACCGCTGGTTTTATTCTTGGGATTATGGCATCATACGCTTTTAGTATATTTCCACCTCGGTAACGAATTTCTGGAGAATTGGCATCCAATTTCATATAGGAATGTTCCACATTCAAGAATACGATCTCATGCCCTCTTGCCTCTGCGGCCTCCATAATCCTCTTATTACTATATAGATTGGGATTACTCGCCAACAAAGCAATACTGAGTCCTGATTTCTCCTTAACAAATGGTGCATATTTCTCCGTGATCTCCTCATCCGAAATATCGCCCTGACAATAGATTTGGGCAGAGTTCACCATATATCTGTCGTTAAGGGCCTCTCTTCCCAATAACATACGGAACTCCATGGTATCCCTATTGGCCAATGTAAGTTCTATATCAAAAGTATCATTGCCCATGGTTACCGGGGTCTTGATTACCATACGTTCCTCTGAAATTCCAGAGGAGCTTTTTACAGTTCTTCGATCCACTAGTTTTGCCTCACATGGCATATTGAAACTACGGTTGTCCTGTAAGGGATTAACCTCAAATTTAACCCACTCCTGTACGCCTTTCGTAAACACTTTGATATTTGTCGCTTGGATGGAAGAGGTTCTTGCTCCTGAATCTACTCTGGCCTTAATGGCCGGAATACCCATTTCCTTAAAAACACACCATTCCTCACTTCCAATAATAGACAAATCTTTCAATTCCATATTTTAATTAATTGTTGACCTTGATTTTTAAGAAAGCGCAATAGTAATATAAAAAATGTTACTCGGCAAACATTTCACTCTGGTCCGTAAAAGTCTTGAACTCCAAAGAATGCCCATTGGGATCCTGAATAAAAAATGATCGGTGTTCTCCGGTCTTGTCCTTTAAAAAGGTGACCTCTGTAGTCAGTTCATATTCCGGGGTATTTAGTTTTTGGTATAAACGTTCCCATGTTTCCTGATCTACGATGACCCCAAAATGAAAAGAGGGTAAGACTGTATCCCCAAATTTATAAGCCCTGAAAACAAAGTTGAACTCCCCTGATTTGGTAAATGTAATTTGGTTTCCAAATAAGTTGACATCCAGCCAACGGGTAGAAGTTCTACCTACCTCGGCCCCAATGACGTCCACATAAAAAGCTTTGGTCTTTGTGATGCTGTAACAAGGCAAAGACATATGAAAAGGTGCATGTTCCATGAATAAGAATTTAAAATGAAATCCAATCTAAATTACAAATTCTAAACGATACCTATTACACCTCAATAGCAATTTTTCGAAAGTGCTTTTAGATTATTATTCCCAGGGAATTTTAAGCTCAACCTAAGCCAATCCAAAAATACGAAACACGAACAGATCCAGCACTTCTACAAGGATCAGGAGGAGGATGATCCATTCCTATCTACTACGCTCCCTATGCTCCATAATGTCTTTGAAAAACTCCAAATCTTTCTAAATGATCCCAATACGTTCAGAAATGTAACGATATCTATCCTTTAAGTCAAAGGTCTGCTTGAGCTCCATATACAACCAATTAAGATCTTCATTTTTCCAAGTACTATCTGGCGAGTCAAAGCTATAGAGGTTTTATGAAATTTCGTGCTTGATGTTCAGGACCTTCCCAATAAACTTTTTGCTTATTGCCCTAGATATAGAGTTTACCCTTCCGCTCCAAAAGTTTATTGTGCACAATGATCTCCTCCAATAACTGTTCTGTGATCTACAAATATCGATCCATGGCAACCTATTGAAAGGCCACAACTTCAAACATAAAACCTAGTCATCATCGTTATCTTCGTCCTCTTCCGCTATTTCAACATCTGGAATTGCTTCTGGATCATTGTCGTCAAAATCCTCATAGTCATCTTCATCATAATTGGCCATGGTCTTCTCCAATTTCGCACTGATCTTTACCAAATACTTGGTATCATCAGTGGTAACCTCAACGGCCTCTATACGTTCCCCTTGTGCATTTTTAAAGGAGATAATATTCTGATCATCATACCCATCTGGATATTTATCTACCAACAACTTTAAGACCTCCGGGGTAAGCTTTTTAAAATCTACAATAACTCTCTTTAAATTGTCCATAATTACATGTCTAACAGGTAAGCAAAAATTAATGGGGCAACAATGGTTGCATCACTCTCTATTATAAACTTAGGGGTATTGATATCCAATTTCCCCCAAGTGATCTTTTCATTGGGAACCGCTCCAGAATAGGAACCATAACTTGTGGTGGAATCACTGATTTGACAGAAGTAACTCCAGAAAGGCGTGTCTGTCCGCTCCATATCCTGATAAAGCATGGGTACCACACAGATCGGGAAATCACCCGCAATACCTCCGCCTATTTGGAAAAATCCAATTCCATCTTTGGAATTATCGGTATACCAATCGGCTAAAAAAGTCATATACTCAATCCCGGATTTCATGGTTGTAGCCTTTAATTCCCCTTTTAGAACATAGGAAGCAAATATGTTCCCCATGGTACTATCTTCCCATCCTGGACAAACAATTGGTAGGTTTTTCTCCGCCGCTGCATACATCCAAGAATCCTTCAAATCGATCTCATAATACTCTTCCAAAACACCTGAAAGCAACATTTTGTACATGTATTCATGCGGCAGATAACGCTCCCCAGCATCTTCGGCATCTTTCCAGATTTTATAAATATGTTCTTGTAAACGTCTAAAGGCCTCATGTTCCGGAATACAGGTATCCGTAACCCGGTTCAATCCCTTTTCCAAGAGATCCCATTCTTCCTGAGGCGTAAGGTCGCGGTAATTGGGAACCCTTTTGTAATGTGAATGCGCTACCAAATTCATGATATCCTCCTCCAGGTTGGCGCCAGTACAGGAGATGATATGCACCTTGTCCTGACGAATCATTTCAGCAAAAATCTTACCCAACTCAGCGGTACTCATGGCCCCGGCCAATGACACCAACATTTTGGCCCCATTGTTCAATTGATCCTCATACCCTTTTGCGGCATCTACCAATGCAGCGGAGTTAAAGTGCAAATAATATTTTTCAATAAAATTGGAGATTGCTCCCTTAGTCTTCGTCATCTTCGAATCTTGAATTATTAGTGTTTCCGATTTTGGCGTCCACATCAAAGGTATTGTCATAAGAATCCTCGATCGCTTCTTCCATAAATTTATAGCTTAACATTTTATAGTACAGTTTTGCCGCCAGAAAATCAGAGGACTTATCCATCTTATTAGGGCAAAGCTCCATAATATCAAAACCAACTACGTTTTTCTCTTCAAAAACCTGTTTTAAAAACTCCAAGGTCTCATACCAAAGCAATCCTCCCGGTTCCGGTGTCCCTGTAGAGGGCATTATGGACGGGTCCAAGGCATCCAGATCGAAGGTAATGAATACATTATCGGTCATTTGTGCAATTACCTTGTCCATCCAATATTCATCGTTCGCTATATCATGGGCAAAGAAGGTTTTTTCTTCATCCATAAACGATTTCTCTATGACATCCATACTGCGGATTCCCACCTGTAAAAGGTTGGTAGTCTGACTTGCTTCATGTACTGCACAAGCATGGTTGAATTTAGTGCCTTCGTAAGACTTCCTAAGGTCAGCGTGCGCATCTATTTGTAAAACGGTCAGATTGTCAAAACACTCATTAAAGGCACGGATAGCACCTATGGAAATGGAATGCTCGCCTCCAAAAAGAGTCACAAATTTATTGCGCTTTATAAACTCCTTCGTAGTTTTATGTACGGCATTCACCACGGCTTCAGCAGAACTGTTCTCAGTAATTGCAGGTGCCAGATAGATGCCTTGTTGATAGGCTTCGGTCCCAGTTTCTATATCATACAATTCCATGTTTTCTGAAGCATTCAAAAATGCCTCGGGTCCTTTATCGGCTCCCTTGCCCCAAGTACTTGTTCCATCATATGGCACAGGTATCAAAACTACCTTTGCCTTTTCCAATTGTGCAAACTCATCTGGAATGCCAGCATAATTGTTAGTTGCGCTCATATCCTAAAATTTTAAGCAAATCCTCTGCTTTTTGTTGTTCACTAAATAATGTCGTTACCAGGTTTCCTTTTTCGTCCCTGTCTATTAATATATGTTTTGGGTGTGGTATTAAACAATGTTGTAGTCCACCATATCCCCCAATACTCTCTTGGTATGCCCCCGTATTGAAAAATCCGATGTACAAAGGCTTTTCCCTTCTGTATTTGGGCAAATAAATAGCGTTCATATTCTGCTCACTATTGTAATAATCATCACTGTCACAGGTTAGTCCCCCAAGCAGTACACGCTCATATTCGTCCTCCCATCGGTTGATGGGCAACATGATAAACCGCTTACTGATGGCCCAAGTGTCCGGCAAGGTTGTAATAAAAGAAGAATCGATCATATTCCATTTCTCACGATCGTTCTGTTGTTTTTGGTATAAAACCTCATATATGGCTCCTCCACTTTCTCCAACGGTAAAACTTCCAAATTCTGTAAAAATATGGGGCACGGGCACCTCAGCCTCCTGACAGGTGATGTTGATCTGGTTTACAATCTCATTGATCATATATTCATAATCATAATCAAACGCCAAGGAGTTTTTTATTGGAAACCCACCACCAATATTCAAGCTATCCAGCGAAGGACAGATTTTCTTTAATCGAACATAGACCTTCAAACATTTGACAAGTTCATTCCAGTAATAAGCATTATCGCGAATTCCTGTATTGATAAAGAAATGAAGCATTTTAAGTTCCACCCTGTCATTGTTCTTAATCTGGTCCTCATAAAAAGGAACAATGTTCTTATATCCTATTCCCAAACGGGAAGTATAAAATTCAAATTTTGGTTCCTCTTCGGAAGCAATACGGATTCCTACTTTGAAATCTCCTTTTATCTCATCTGACAACAGGTCTATTTCCTCATAGTTATCTATAATCGGAATACAGTTCTGATGTCCTTCATTGATCAACCTGCCAATATTGGTAATGTACTGATCCCTTTTAAAGCCATTGCAGATCACATAGGTATCGTCCTTGATTTTACCCGTTCTCTTTAATTTCTCCACAATATTGATGTCAAAGGCAGAGGACGTTTCTATATGAATATCGTTCTTTAGCGCTTCGTTCAATACGGGCTCAAAATGGGAACTCTTGGTACAATAACAATAATGGTACTTCCCTTTATAATTATTCTTTTCGATGGCCGCTTCAAACCACTTGTTCGCCCTATTGATATTATCTGATATCTTAGGCAGATATGTAAATTTTAATGGGCTCCCATATTTTTCAACCAGCTCCAATAGGGGAATTCCATGAAATTGAAGGCTCTCTCCATCTAGGTTAAATTCCTCTTGGGGGAAATAATAACTTTGGTGGATAAGATCAATATATTTAATGTTCATTAAAATGGTTTTTTTATAAACTTAAAAAAAAATGAAGTGTTATGGTAAAAAAGATAGATTCTTATTTATTAATTTTAATTCCAATAGGAAGTTTACCATCAAAATTTGATGGAATAAAGATAGTTGGACCAACCCAAAACTATCGAGGACATAACGGAAGTCATACTTAAAATTCGGCTGCCCATATCATAGGCATTCAATGGAAAAATCTTCCTAATCTCCAATGGTCCGAACATATAAAAACGTCTCATAACATGTAGCAAAATGCTGAGACAAATGAAAACAAAAAAAATGAAAAAACAAGGGATTTAAAAAAATTTACCCAAAATGTAAAAATACCACACAAAAAGTAGTCTGTTTAGCTGTAAATTATACTTATTGTGTTGTCTATCTGGAACTAAAAATTAGAATTATGAAAACTAAAGCCTATACTATGAATCCAAAAAAGCTGTTACCCTATATTATATTTGTGGTGTTATTCTCTTTCCTTAACATAGCAAATGCCCAAATACCTCCCAATGCCTATACTTTTGAATCAATAAAAGATGGCACAACCGTTACACATCTGTTTTTAATAAACAAAGATTACTTGGTCCATACGATATATTCAAAGACCCCTGCCAACTTTATAAAAACTATCGGCGGCTTTTATGAATTAAAAACTGATCGCATTATTTTGAACTTGGAATTCAACTCCGAATTTAAAAAAGACAGTATAACCAGGATTAACATTCCTTATACCTTAAAAAATGAACAACTTTCCCTTGGGTTTGAGGGAAGCCAGAATAAAATGAATACAGCTCCAATAGTACAACAGGATTTGGATGGGAAATGGCTGATGGCCGGTAGGGTCACTGCGGAAGGCGAAAATAGAAGGGATACTACCCGCCCCCGAAAGACCATGAAGTTCCTCCTGAACGGATATTTCCAATGGATTGCCTTCAATACAGAAACTATGGATTTCTTTGGCACCGGAGGTGGAGCTTTTACTTCAAAAGACGGCACCTATAGTGAGCACATTCAGTTTTTTTCCAGGGATAACACTAGGGCGGGAGCTACCTTGGAATTTACCTATGATAAAAAAGATGGCGACTGGCACCATATGGGAAAAAGCAGCAAGGGGGAACCCTTGCATGAAATTTGGTCCCCAAGAGAATAATCCTTTAGTGCCTCCAGCCCTTTAGCACCCTAAAACTATGTAATACTTGGGGGAAAATGGCATCCATGGATTCTTTGGCGCCATTGGTAGATCCGGGCAAGGCCAACACCAAAGTACTCCCAATGGTGCCCGCTACACTGCGGGACAACATGGCATACGGCATTCTATCCTGTCCATAACTTCTAATAGCCTCTTCTATTCCCGGTATGCGTCTATCCAACATTGGAATCAAAGCCTCGGGGGTAACATCCCTTTCCGAAAGTCCCGTTCCCCCACAACAAATGATTACATCCACACCTTCGGCAACAAATTCCTTGGCCTGCTGCTGGATCTCTTTCTCTTCATCCGGAATGATCATATATTTGGAGACTGAATAATCCAAGGCTTTCAATTTGTCAATAATGGCCTTTCCTGCCTTATCCTCTTTCTCCCCTTTCGCAATGGTATCAGAGCAAACAATAACTGCAAAAGTCAACGGCTCTTTAAAATTGTCCTTGTAGTCCGACTTACCGCCCTTTTTTTGAAGTAATTTAATATGATGGATTTCCACACCTTTATCTATAGGTTTTAGCATGTCGTACATGTTCAATGCAACAATGCTTGCCCCGTGCATGGCCTCTACTTCTACCCCTGTTTTGTAAATGGTCTTCACGGTCACCAAAATGGTGATCTCCAAACCGTTGATCTCATAATCGATCCCGGTATATTCTATTGGCATGGGATGACAGTCCGGCAAAAGATCGGAGGTTTTTTTAACCCCTAAAAGCCCTACGGCCTTACTGGCCGAAAACACATCCCCTTTGGGAACCTTGTTTTCCTTTATGGCTTTTATAGTATCCTCAGAACTCACCTTAACAACTGCTTGGGCCGTCGCTATTCTCAGAGTATTATTTTTATGTGTTATGTCTACCATTCCTAACTATTCACTTTCCATTGGTAACTCTCATCTTCAAAAAGCTCTTTTCCAAAAATGGGCACCTGTACTTTTATTTCCTCTACAATATGTTCCAAGGCCACAAAAACTTCTTTTCTATGTGGAGAGGAAACGAATACGAATAGACATAATTCCCCCGCTTTTACGGTCCCCAAACTGTGATAAATATGCATACAGTTAAGGTTGAACTTTTCAAAGGCTTTCTCCCGTATCTCGTGGAATTTCTTGTTTGCCATTTCCTCATATGCTGTGTATTCTATCCCGGCCACCGTTTTTCCCTCAATGACATCGGCCCTGACCTGACCCAAAAAAATATCATGGGCGCCTATGGTAGTTTTGGATTGGTGCTTGGCTATGGATTCCCCAATAAATTGAGGGGAAATAGCTCCTTGTACAAACACGTTTTTTGCTTTTTTCTGTTCCATTACATTCTTTCTATTGATTCAAAAAAGTTCTTAAAGATACTTAGAATCGACTATTTTATCACGCTATGAAATTAATTAGGCAATACCAATACCTCAGCCATACCACCTTTAGGGATTGTTGCCACAGATTCTGGCACAAATACTAAAGCGTTGGCATGGGAATAGGTGTGCAACATTGCCGAGCTCTGTCCTTCCAAAATTTCCACTTCCCTATTTTTAAGAATCCTAGCTTTTAGAAATAAGGCCCTGCCCAAAGTATTATCAATTGATTTGGTTACAACTAGCTGCCTTCGTTCCAATCCGCTTCCCGATTGTCCCATTAATATTTGGAGGGTGGGGTATACATACAGATAAAAACAGGTCAGTGCAGCTGCCGGATTCCCAGGTAGTGCTAGCACAATTTTATTGCCCCGTTTTCCAAATAAGAGGGGTTTACCTGGCTTTTGTCTTACCTTATAAAATAAAGGTTCCACGTCCAATACCTTTAAGGCTTTATAGACATAGTCATGATCTCCCACTGAAATGCCCCCATTAACAAGAACCATATCATTTTCTAGAAAGGCTTTTGTAAGCACCTCACAGGTAGCCATAAAATTATCGGCTACTTGATAAGTGGTACACATATCTACTCCAAACTCTTCTATAGCAGCCCGTAGCATTTTGGAATTGCCCTCATAAATTTGACCTGGCTTCAACTCCTCTCCTCCTTCCACCAGCTCATTACCGGTGATTACGATCCCAATTCTAGGTTTGTCAAAAACAACAACCTCCTCAATGCCCATTCCTGCCAAAAATCCAATCGCCGGGGGCGTAAGTTTGGTCCCTTTAGGCAATGCCAGAGCTCCTTTGGAAATTTGCTCACCACCTGGCCTAATATTGCTTCCTGTTACTGCTTCGTCCGCTAGAGTGAGCCTATCTCCAAGCCTTATTGCTTTTTCTTGCATAACAACGGCATTGGCCGTCATTGGCACCATGGCACCGGTAAATATCCGCACTGCCTCCCCAGCCTTTAATGCAACCTCTTTTCCGTCCCCAGCTGCAACTTCCCCAATGATGGTATATTCCTTCTCAGAATGGATGCTGATTGCATATCCATCCATGGCCGATTGGTCAAAAGGAGGTAGATCTAAAGGAGCATGAACATCTTGTGCCATGACCATACCCTTTGTACGTGACAAGGGAAGGGTAACACATTGCAACATGGGCGTGTGTTTGGCAATTATCTGAAGCGCTTCTTCAACCGAGACCATACAGTTTCATTTTTAATGGGTTCGTTGTCGCCCTTTTTACCGACGAGACCTTTGGTAAACTCATTTAAGGTTTCCACTTTTTCTTCAAAATCCCCTTTAATGGTCTTTCTATACTCATTTAAGTTCTGAACAAGATCATCTATATTTTCAGGGATAACATCTTCAAAGAATTGACGTAATCTTTTGGCGGTGGTTGGGGATTTCCCATTGGTGGATATCGCTACTTTTACATTCCCTTTCGTAACGATACCACCCATATAAAAATCACAAAACGGGGGGTTATCGGCAACATTCACTAGAATGGTACGCGCTCTACAATCATGATATACCTGTTTGTTTACCGCCACCTTATCCGTAGTGGCCACTACTATATGCTTGCCTTCCAAATATTTTTCATGGTAGGCATCATAGGTGATCTTTACATTATGTTTCTTCGCTAAGGCCAAGGTATCCTCCAAAAACTCAAGGGAGACCATTTCCACCTGGGCATTTGGACTTGATTTCAACAAAAAGGTCAATTTCTCCAATCCTACATTGCCCCCTCCCACAATAAGTACATTCAATTGTGAGACTTTTAAAAATACCGGGTATAATTCATTTCGCTCCATAAAGGATTTCTTTCTCAGTCTTATAATTAATGGTAACCCTTGTTCCCTTTCCCTGGACTGAGTTTATGAACAATCGCCCATTGATATAACTCATTCTTTCTCTCATAAAAAACAGGCCCATTCCTCCTTCGCTACTATTTTCAGGTTTGTTCTCTAGTATGGAATCATCAAACCCTTTTCCATCGTCATCAATGACCACACTTAAAATTCCATCACTAAAGTTAATGGTCACTAATATATAATTGGCCTCGGCGTACTTTATTGCATTATTCACCGCTTCTTGGGTAACCCTATAAATATTGGTTTCTGCCAAAGAATTGAACCTAATGTTCTCTTCCGATTTATTTTCGAACAAAATGTTCTTCCCTGTTAATTTAGTTAGCTCTGTAGCCATTTTTTGAAGGGCTGGAAATATCCCATGATCGCTAAGTTCAGGAGGGGTTAGGTTAAAGGTAGCAGTTCTAACTCCCTTAATCAAATCTGTGGCCAAGGTTTTTATATAGGCGATTTTTTCGGCTGTTTTTTCACTGTTTTCCAAATTTATGGACTCAATATTGAATTTGAGGGCGGTTAACATTTGGCCGATGCCATCATGGATATCCTTGGCAATTCGTTTGCGCTCCTCTTCCTGCCCTTCCACAATCTGACTTGCCTGTAATTGTTTCTGCTTGATGCTTTCCTCGTACTTTTCCTTGGTCAACTGCTCTATTTTGAGCTGGTTCCTTTTACGTTCCGTAATATCGGAACACAAGATCAAAATACTTTGTTTTACTGCAGATTGCAACATTGGGATGATGGACATGTCTAACCATAGATCATCCCCATTTTTGGTCTTTACTTTGATCTCTTCTGAACGAAGCTGCTGTCTTTTGCTTTTTAAAATTTCTTTGAGGTATTGTTGTTGCCCTTCGTCTACCGTTAAAATCTCTGACAGTGGTTTATTAAGATCCTCTTTTTCACATCCAAGGAGTTCCAAAAACTTTTTGCTCATAAAAACAACACTCCCATCATTCTTTGCACTTGCAAACAAAGCCGCGTTATCTATGACAAAATTCAGTTCCTGTAACTCTAGAAGCGATTTTTCCTTTTCCTGAAACAATTTTTCTTTTTCCTTGGAGTGTTCTTCCGATCTAAATTGACTCTCCATTAGGTTTTTGATCGTCTTACGAATCTGAACGGACAATGGCCTAAAAATAAATAACATTTCCAACAATAAAATCAGCAAGGAAAAACCCAACAACAAATACTCCTTGTATTTTAAATTTTGCAGTTGCATCTTACTGCGCTGGTCATACTCATTTACCATGGTATCCATTAATTCCAAAAATGTGCGCTCATGTTGGAGTAATATGGCCAGATCCTCTTTATAGCGATCGGAAAATGCATCATCAGCAACTCCAGATTGGGACAGAACATCTTCCGCTGCCTCTACCATGGCAGTATGGTGCGGAGCTATTTTACTGAAAAGCGCCAAAACATCCGGGTTCTCCTCCACCTTTAAACCCATGGAATCATTCCCAAATTGGAGCGCCTTATGGGATGTGGTCCAAACATATAAAGTTTGTTTTAAATCCCCTAGTACGGATTCTTGAGACACAACCCCTTGGGGTTCCTTGAGCAGCAAGATCTCTTTGACCAGTTTTTGACTATAGGCACGTTGCCTTCCGGCTACGTTGATAATTCTGGAATCATCCAATTGGGAATTTAAATGTCTTTGGATAAGAATTTGGGCACTAATTATGGTGAGCGCAATGCCTGCCAAGGCTAGGACATACCATTTTCGCATTCTTTGAAAGGTGGCGGTATCTAAAGGTTGTTGAAACTTATCGCTTTTCATTCAAATCTGTTTTCCTAACTGAAAGCATTTTTTTTATCATTCGATGGCCAGTAACTTCTAATGTACAGGATTATGCTTGATGTACCCAATTGATTGCAATTGGCCACTACTCCTGTAGTGCTTTTCCAACCAATGCTAAAGCACCATCGGATAAAGGTAATTTAAGTGCCTCTTGATGTCCTTTATTGGACATTTTACGCCAGGTTTTTTGAAGGATGTCTATTAGCTTTTCTTCTGAATGTTTTTCAATGAAGGGCTCAAAATAAAACTCTAAGAACACCAAACAGATAACATCCTCCAGCGTTTGGGTATCCTCATTCTTTTTTAGTTGTTTTTTCTCCAAAAGGAAGGCCACCTTGTCAATAGTATTTTGATCATATCCAACTTCCTTCAAAATCCCACTAGCTTTATCGGCGTGGAACTTTTTAAGGTTCTGCCTCCATTTCAAATACCCTACCCTGTTCATTTCATATGATTCCCTGGAAATCTCCCACCTACAAATATGTTGGCAACGTGCTGTAAGCTTTAATGGTTCAGAAGCATTTGGCGCAAATTCATTCAGCTTTTCTGTCATACGCACGGCATACAACACTTCTTTCGAATAGGACTTCCCTTGGAATAGTTCCCTATTCGGATCTTGTTCGTTTGCTAGGTCAAAAAGCTCAAAGGCCCTTTGTATTTTATTGAAAGCTTCCATGCGGATATGGGTTTGTTCCAAAGCTATTCAGAAAAACCAATATACACAAAGCCATCCGTCACTTTTACGGGATAAATCGAAATAGCATCCAAAGTCCCATTTAAATTCTCTCCGGTTTTAAGGGAAAATGTGTTTTTGTGCAAAGGACAGGCTACTTTTGGTACACCCATATCCTCCCCGATCATTCCTCTTGACAGGACCATTTCCATTTTGTGCGGACATAGGTTTTGACAGGCATACCAAACCCCTTCCCTTGTAAAATTAAACACCGCAATCTGTTTTTCTTTATATTTTACACAAGCACCACCATTTTTGGGGAATTTGGCAACCTCGGCTGCTCTGAACCAAATAGTGACCTGATCTTCTGCAATACTCGTATAGTTTTTTAAAAGTGAATCTATCATCATCATACATTTTAAAGGTTATTGACCTGATTGCAAAAAACAATCTCCGTTATTTCCAAGGGGTTGGCATTTTTTGCTCCCTTAGCGAAACAAACTCTATATTGTCATCTTCCGAATTTGAGTTTACAAAATGAGTGTATTTAGCTCTTATTTCTGGATTCTCGACAGCTTCCTTCCACTCACATTTATAGGAATCCACCAAATCCTGCATCCCTTTATCAAGTTCATCCACGATTCCCAAACAATCATTGATGACAACATCTTTCACATATTCTATACCTCCATCCAACTTATCCAACCATGCTGCTGTTCTTGTCAGCGGTTGTGCCGTTTGTATATAGAACATCAAGAATCTATCTACATATTTAATTGCAGTTTCTTTATCCACTTTTTCCGCTAATAGCAAGGCGTGTTTTGGATTGGCACCGCCATTACCACAGATGTAGATATTCCATCCACCTTCAACTGCAATAAAGCCAAAGTCTTTACCCCTTGCTTCGGCACATTCCCTAATACAACCAGATACTCCACCTTTAAATTTATGTGGGGACCGAATTCCTTTATACCTATGCTCTATTTCTATGGCAAAACTGACACTTTCATCCATCCCATACCGACACCATGTAGATCCAACGCAACTTTTAACGGTACGAAGTGACTTCCCATAAGCCTGTCCGGTTTCAAAACCTTCGGCGATCAGCTCTTCCCAAATCAGGGGAAGCTCGTGCAATTTTGCCCCGAACATATCTATTCTTTGTCCACCGGTTATTTTGGTATACAGATCATATTTTTGTGCTATCCTTCCCATTGCAATCATTTGCTTGGGAGTGATTTCCCCTGCTGCTACCCTTGGCACCACGGAATAAGTCCCGTTTCTCTGTATATTGGCCAAGAATCTATCATTGGAATCCTGAATGGATTCTTGTTTGTTGGCTGTTTCGTTGTAAATACTGGCAAAAATAGAGGCACTTACCGGCTTACAGACCTCGCACCCATGTCCTTTTCCATAGGTATCCAACAAATCATCATAATCCTGGATTCCTTTCAGTTTTACTATATCATAAAGTTCCTGTCTCGAATAGGCAAAATGTTCACAAATAGTTTCTTTCACCACTTTCCCCAATGATTTTAAGGTCTCCTTTACCAGGTCATCTACCATGGGCTTACACCCGCCGCAGCCTGTAGTTGCCTTGGTGGCTTTTGAAATAGCTTTTAAGGTCTCATTTCCGTCCTCCTTAACGGAACAGCAGATTTTTCCTTTGGTTACCGCCTCACAGGAACACACCACAGCTGTATCGGGAAGATCCATGGCACTTCCAAAGGAAACATCTTCCCCTCCCCGGCTCCCTAGGATTAAATTTTCAGGATTCTTAGGTAATGGCATTTCATTTAGGTACATCTGCAAGAGCATATTGTAATCCTTGGCGTCCCCAACCAATATACCCCCCAACAACCTTTTACCGTCATGGGTCACATTGATCCTTTTATATAAGCTTTCTGTTTTATTTTCAAAAATGATGGAATGCCCTTTTTCTGGTGGCATAAATGGCTCCCCAAAACTGGCAACATCCACCCCAATCAATTTTAATTTGGTTGACATATCTATTTCTGCTGCCATTAAAGTCGATGTATCCCCCAATATTTGAGCTACAGCCACTCCGGCCATTTCATATCCCGGAGCCACCAGACCATAGATCATTTGATTGTACAGGGCGATTTCACCAATGGCAAAAATATTGGGGTCAGAGGTCTTCATTTTATTATCCACTATGATGCCACCCCTTGTTCCCATGGTTAGGCCACAGCTTTTCCCCAATTCATCCCGTGGTCTAATCCCTGCGGAAATCACCAACATATCCACTTCCAACAAATCATCCTCCCCAAATTCCATCCCGGTTATTTGTCCGTTGCCCAAAATCTGATTGGTAGCTTTACTTAGATGTATATTGATTCCCATGGACACCAACTTCACCTGCAATACTTTGCTACTTCTTGTATCCAATTGTCTTGGCATCAATTTAGGTGCAAATTCGACAACATGTGGCTCCAGTCCCATATCCATTACCGCCTTTGCCGCTTCCAATCCAAGCAAACCTCCACCTAAAATTGCTGCTTTGGGCGATTTTACTGTTTTCTTGATTTTCTGGGCATAGGCCAAGGTTTCTTCCAGATCCTCAATGGTCCTGTATACAAAGACACCTTCTTTATCCACCCCATTAATGGAAGGAACAAAAGGCGTTGATCCAGTGGCCAAAACCAAATAATCGTAGGAAAGTGTTTTCTCACTCAAGGTGGTAATGGTCTTGGAATTTCTATGGATATCAGTTACCCGCTCGTTTGTATAAAGTTGAATTCCATTATCCTCATACCACGATCTTGGAGCCAAGGACAATCGTTCTGCATCCGCATTTTCAAAAAACTCACTTAAATGAACCCTATCGTATGCCACTCTTGGCTCTTCTCCAAATACAATCAGTTGGTAAGCCTCTTTATCGGCCTTGTCCACAAATTTTTCGCAAAACTTGTACCCCACCATTCCATTTCCAACAACTATAACCGTCTTCATACGTATTGTTTTAGGTATTACAAGGCAATATTACGTATTATTACGTATAATAATACTATTTATTTAAAAATAAATACGTAGTTTTGCTGAGGATTCAATAAATGTTCTCCTTTAAAATTCAAGATTATGAGCTTATCTAAAGTCCCAACAGTAAGTTTAGTAGGTGCAGGACCAGGCAGCAGCGACCTGATTACAGTGCGGGGGTTACGCACCTTACAAAAGGCCGATGTCATCTTATATGATGCCCTAATCAGTGCAGAATTGTTGAAGGAAGTTGATAAAAATATTCCAAAAATTTATGTAGGTAAACGATGTGGCGAGCATTCCTTTACTCAGGACGACATTAACAGGATCATTGTAGAGAAAGCGTATACCTATGGTCATGTAGTCCGGTTAAAGGGAGGTGATCCTTTCGTTTTTGGTCGGGCGAGCGAGGAAATAGAATATGTGGAATCTTTTGGTATTCCAATCGCGGTAATTCCCGGAGTCACGAGTGCCATTGCAGTTCCTGCCAGTCAAGGAATTCCCTTGACACGAAGAGGGATAAGCAGTAGTTTCTGGGTAATGACCGCCACGAGAAGGGACGGGTCATTTTCTGATGATCTATCGTTGGCAGCTCAGTCTTCAGCTACAATAGTCATATTAATGGGGGTTCGAAAATTAAAGGCTATTGCAGAAGAAGTAAGCAAATACAGGAAAAGTTATACTCCCATTGCCCTAATACAGAACGGCACCTTGGAAAAGGAATCCTGTATAACGGGAACCTTGCTCGGAACCGAAGCAATGATACGGCAAATAGACCCTGCACTTCCAGGAATAATTGTCATTGGCGACGTGGTTGCCGAACACCCTTCATTTTTTGATGAAGAACTGCAACGGGTACTTCATTCCAATCTTTAATTAAGTTTCTCATTCCTTTATAATGGAATAGCAAATGCCTAATCTGTCATATGGGTCATAATTTTGCCTTCACCAAAGTGCTTAGGATTTCTGTTTGAACCTGAATATATGATTTCCCGCGCCTTTGCATAAACACCATGGGCATCAATCCCATAATTAATGCTTATCCATTTTTAAAATCCCATAAGATACAAGTCGTTATTTCTTCTATTTCGTAAAACATACGTATTTAAATCACTTTTTTTATTAAAATACGTATTAATACGTATTTGTACTTATTTTTGACACTACAATATATACTGAAGTAGAACATAACTTACAACACCATGAAATCAACTGTATCAGAAAAAGCAACAAAGCTTGAATTATTGAACTTGAAGAGCATTCCCATGCGTACCTTTTGGATAACGTCCATTTCCTTTTTTGTATGCTTCTTCGCCTGGTTTGGAATTGTTCCGTTCATGCCAGATGTCGTAAAGGATTTAGGCCTAACCCCTGCACAGAAATGGAATTCAATCATCTTGGCCGTATCAGGAACCATATTCGCCAGATTATTAATAGGTAAATTATGCGATAAATATGGTCCAAGACTTTGTTATACCTATTTACTTGTTCTTGGCGCCATACCTGTAATTCTTTTGGGGTTTGTACAAACACCCCTTCAATTTTTGATATGCCGATTGTTTATCGGTTTTATAGGGGCGTCGTTTGTGATCACCCAATTCCACACCTCCATTATGTTCGCCCCAAAAATAGTGGGCACTGCCAATGCCACTTCCGCAGGATGGGGTAATTTAGGTGGCGGGGCCAACAGATTAGGCATGCCATTAATTGCTGCAGCCGTTATTAGTTTTGGTGTCGCAGAAGATATCGCATGGCGGTATTCCATGGTGATAGCAGGATTTCTATGTCTAACCATGGGCCTTGTCTATTACTTTTTTACACAGGATACCCCAAAAGGTAATTTTGCTGAACTTAAAAAATCCGGAGAAATGCCCATGCTAAAAAAAGATGAAGTCTCCTTTATCACCACCTTAAAAGACTATAGGGTATGGATTCTTTTCTTTGTCTATGCGGCATGTTTTGGAATGGAGCTGACGGTTTATGGCACCATGGACGACTATCTGCAGAATAGATTTGGTTTGGATCG
Source organism: Flavobacteriaceae bacterium KMM 6897 (assembly GCA_035798135.1). Taxonomy (GTDB): domain Bacteria; phylum Bacteroidota; class Bacteroidia; order Flavobacteriales; family Flavobacteriaceae; genus Sediminicola. Next base: position 343,110 of record JAPFBR010000001.1, read on the forward strand.
TAGCACAGCAGGAAACTTAGTACTGTCCTTTGCCTTGATGAACATTTTTGCAAGAACATTGGGGGGTTATTTTGGTGACCTTTTTGGAAAACTGAAAGGACTCCGGGGAAGAGTCATTTTCTTAGCCTTGATCTTGGCCGCTGAGGGAGCAATGTTGTCACTATTCTCCATCACTACAAGTTTGGTCGTTGGAATGATCTTCCTTATTGCTTTCAGTCTAACCGTTCAAATGGCCGAAGGAGCTACTTTTTCTGTAGTGCCTTTTATCAATAAAAAAGCCATTGGTTCCATTTCTGGAATCGTTGGAGCCGGAGGAAATGTGGGTGCTTTTTTAGCGGCCCTATTTTTAAAATCGAAATCGGCAGTTGCAGAGAGTGCGGCTATAAGTTCAAATAGTGAATTTGGGGCACAAGTCATAAAGGCGGCCCAAAATTCAGCGGCTGCCTCAGCTGTATCAAGTGGTTATTTTCTAATAGGAGGCTTTGTAGTAGTATCGGCCCTATTGGCTATGACCATTAAGTTTGCTGTTGCTGAAGAAGAAGTTGAGGTCCGTGCTATGCAATATTCAGCAGGGGATAAATAACTTTCAAATTTGAATATGTAAACCTTTCTATACCCAGTAGTCCAATTGGGGAATGACTATAATTTGATTTTGGACTCATCCCATTGCATGGATTGTAATTATGTATTGACCAACCTCCTTATTTATAAGATTATGAAAAAACACCACCTATTAATAGGACTTTTATTTTTAACCGTACAATTGACACGTGCACAGCTTACCCTTGATGGCGAATTTCGACCTAGAACGGAATTTCGACATGGATTTGGCAATATTATTGCCGATGGAGCCGATGCTGGTTTTGGATTATCCACAAGATTGCGTCTTAACACCGGTTATTCCGTTGACGCCTACTCCTTTTATGTTAGCCTTCAAGACGTCATGGTATGGGGAGAAAACAGACAGTTATTGCCAGATGATGAAAACAATTCCTTCGCTATTTTTGAGGCTTGGGCAAATATCAATTTAGGTAGTGGATTTTCCACTAAAATAGGAAGGCAGACCTTGGATTATGATGACCAACGCATTTTAGGAAGTGTAGGTTGGACCCAACAAGCACGGAACCATGATGCAGCCTTATTGAAATATGGGAAATACAAGTTTCAATTGGATTTGGGATTGGCCTTTAGTCAGGATTACGACAATCCATCTGGATTCCAGTCCGTAGGTACAGCCTATAATACAACTGGCTTTTTCACCTATAAGACCATGCAATATCTTTACATTAAACAAAGCTGGGAGAATCTATCGGGAAGCGTATTGCTCTTGAACAACGGTTTTCAAAATTTTGAAAGCGATGCCGTTACACCAGACGGGATCAGCGACCTACAAACCATTGGCACGCATTTTAACTATAATAAAGGAAGTTTTGAAGCTGCTGTAAATGCATTTCTTCAAACTGGCGAAAGACAAGGAGCAGTAGATGTAGGTAGTGCCTACCTATTTGGCTTGGATTTAAACTATAAAGCTACTGATAAAATAGGTTTGGGTGCAGGTTTAGAAATCATAAGTGGTAATGATACCAGTACTGCAAATAATACCGAAGCATTCTTCCCTCTATATGGCACCAACCACAAGTTCAATGGATTTATGGATTATTTCTACGTAGGCAACCACGCTAATTCAATTGGATTGTTCGATGTACATGTAAGTGCCAATTTTAAACTAGGAGAAAAGTCGAGCATAATGATAAAAGCACTAAACTTCAGTGGGGAACAGGAATTACCTAGTGGTGAAAAAGCCTTGGGCACGGAGTTGGATTTAGTTTTTTCCCAAAAATTCCAGGGATACACTCTAAAGTTAGGCTATTCACAACTCTTTGCAAGTGACGGAATGTATGAACTAAAAGGCACCACAAAGGACGCGGCCGCAAGTTCACAAAACTGGGCATGGGCAATGTTGGTAATCAAACCTAAATTTTTGAACACCACTAAAGACTAACCAATTTATTTAGATATTGCCAAACTATCACTGTTTGCAATTGCTGACGGTGATAGTATTTTATTTATAAACTTTACCGTATGAATACTTAGTTTTATTTTTACCTTATATTTGTCTTATAATAATTGATAGTTTTGAATAAAACCATAAGCATTGTTTTAGCAGATGACCACTCCTTGGTAAGGGATGGTATCAAGGCCCTTTTGGAAGAAGAAAAAGATTTATTGGTCATAGGTGAGGTTTCCAACGGTAAGGAGGCAATAGCCATGGTCAATAATAAACAGCCCGATCTGCTGATCATTGATATTCGAATGCCAGAAATGAACGGGATTGAAGCCGTTGAAATCTTAAAGAACCAAGGCACGGACACGAAGTGCATTATTCTATCCATGCACGATTCAGAGGAATACATTTTAAAATCCGTGAATGCCGGAGCCAGTGGCTATTTATTAAAAGATACAGGGAAAACAGAATTTTTAAAGGCCATACATACTGTAAAGGATGGGGGAAAATATTTTAGTGGAGATATTAGCAATGTCCTTGTCAATAATCTTTTAAATAAAAAGTTGGCACCTCTGCCATCTGAATTCGCTAACTCGTCAGATGAAAATCCATTTGACCTCACGAGTAAAGAGCTTCAAATATTGGAACTTGTACTTTCAGGCCTTACCAATAAGCAAATTTCCGAAAAACTCAATAAAAGTAAGCGCACCATAGAGACCCATCGATTCAACCTGATGCGAAAAATGGATGTAAAAAATTTGATTGATCTTTCTAAAAAGGCCCAACTGCATAATTTGGTATAATTTTCCAATTTAAGGACGAACTATGGTTTGCACAAAACCGCTAATGTGGCCATTATTGTGATAAAATCTATTTTCAGTATTCAATTTTATTGATTCTCCTTGTAATCCTACGAACTATTATTAAAACAATACTACGTATTTATACTTAATTTTGTAATTTCATTTTCTAAACTGAAGTATTCTTTTAAGACAGGATATCATGCAGAAAAAGAATGTACATAAGACCATTTGCTCCTATTGCGGTGTAGGATGCGGCATACTCGTAGAAAAGACTGCCAAAGGGGTGATCAATGTTGAAGGTGATCCCGATTATCCTGTGAATAAGGGCATGTTGTGCTCTAAAGGCAAGAATCTGAATTATGTTGCGCAGGATTTAAGCGACCGGATTCTCTACCCTGAAATGCGCTGGAGTCGCAACCATCCTATGCAACGTGCATCTTGGGATACCGCTTTGGACCGTGCCGCTGCAGTTTTTACAAGCATCATAGAAAAACACGGTCCAGACAGTGTGGGCTTTTATGTTTCCGGTCAATGCCTCACAGAGGAATATTATTTGGTGAACAAACTGACCAAAGGATTTATTGGCACCAATAACATAGATACGAATTCCAGACTATGCATGAGTTCTGCTGTGGTAGGCTACAAAAAAACCGTAGGGGAAGACGCTGTGCCGATTTCCTATGATGATATAGAATTGTCAGATTGCTTCCTTATTGCAGGAGCCAATCCGGCTTGGTGCCACCCTATTCTTTTCAGGCGCATTGAAATGCACAAAGAAAAAAATCCCAATGTAAAAATTATAGTCGTAGATCCCAGAAAGACCCAAACCTGTGCTTCCGCCGACCTGCATTTACAGATTTTACCAGGTACCGATGTGATCTTGTTCAATGCAATTGCGAGATGGTTGATAGAAAAGAAAAAAATTGACAAAAGCTTTATCAAAAAACACACGGCAAACTTTGAAGCCTGCAAGGAAAGTGCATTTCAGCTTTCCCTACGCCAAGCAGCCAATCTTTGTGGCATTCCTACAGATGACATCCGAAAAGCAGCTCAATATATTGGGAACGCAAAAGCATTTATCAGCATGTGGACCATGGGTCTCAACCAAAGTGTCATTGGAGTTTCCAAAAATGTGGCTTTAATTAACCTATCCCTTTTGACCGGACAAATTGGAAAACCAGGTGCGGGACCATTTTCCCTGACGGGCCAGCCCAATGCCATGGGTGGTAGGGAAGTTGGTGGAATGGCAAGTCTTTTAGCGGCACATAGGGAATTGGGAAACCCACATCATAGGAAGGAGATTGAGGAATTTTGGGGAGGCAAACCCATTAAATCTGAGCCAGGCCTTACGGCTACCGAAATGTTCGATGCCCTAGAAAGTGGAAAAATTAAGGCCATTTGGATCATTTGCACCAATCCTATTGTTAGTATGCCAAATGCCCACAAGGTTGAAAAGGCACTGGAAAAAGCTAGTTTTGTGGTAGTACAGGACATCTCCCACAATTCGGAAACTACCAAATATGCAGATTTGGTACTGCCTGCAGCCGGTTGGTTGGAAAAAGACGGTACAATGACCAACTCTGAAAGAAGAATAAGTCATCTGCCAAAAGTCATTGATGCCCCGGGAGAGGCTCTTCCAGATGCTGAAATCTTATGGAGATTTGCACAAAAAATGGGATTTTCGGGGTTTGATTACAAAAGTGCTTCTGAAGTTTATGATGAGCATTGTCTGTTGACTAAAGGTACAGAAATAGACATTTCTGGACTTTCACATCAACGTTTAATTAATGAGGGCAGTTTCCAATGGCCAGTTCCACATAATACGCACCAAGGAACCCCTAGGCTGTTTACCGACCGAAGATTTTTTACCAATGATAAAAAATCCCATTTCAACGCCCCCCAGAAAATTTATAACCAATCGGAAAAAACATCCCCAGATTTCCCCTTGATTTTAACCACTGGAAGAGTCCGTGACCAATGGCATACCCGCACCAAAACTGGTAAGGTAAAACGCCTCTTGACCCATATTCCGGAGCCCTATCTTGAAATAAACAAGGTGGATGCCTACCTGCGTCAACTTAAAGATGGGGATGTGGCCATAATAAAAAGTATCCGGGGTCAGGTTCAGGTAAAGGTAAAAGTGAATTTTGATATTAGGGAACGGGTAGTATTTTTACCTATGCACTGGGGAAAGGTATTGAACAATGATTTCGGTAGAGCCAATAATATCACCAACGATTTAGTGGACCCTGTATCAAAAGAACCCGATTTTAAATACTGCGCCGTTGAAGTGGTTAAATATGAAAAACCAAAGCAGAAAATTATAGTGGTAGGTGCCGGGGCGGCGGCATACCGCTTTGTGCAATCGTACCGTGACAAAAATGAAAGGGACGAGCTCCATGTATTCTCCAAAGAGAAAGAACCGTTTTATAATAGGGTATTGTTGCCAGAATACGTGAGTGAAGAACTTTCTTGGGAGGCATTGGAAAAACTTAAGAAAGGGGAGTTACAAAATCTAAACATCAACTTATATCCAGGGGTAGGAATACTTACAATAGACAAGGAACACAAAATAATTACAGATAGCAATAATGAAGTTCATTCATACGACCTGCTTGTTTTGGCAACGGGGAGTCGCGCCTTTGTACCCAGTGATGTGCAAATTAATATGCCGGGGCGTTTCACCATGAGGGAAAGAGGAGATGCCGATGATCTAAGAAAATATCTTCAAAATACAGGACTCCCTATCGAAGAACAGCACGTGGTCATAGTTGGTGGCGGACTTTTGGGTCTGGAATTGGCAGCAGCCCTTAAAAAGCGAAATGTAAACATCAGTATCATCCAGCGAGCGCCTCGACTCATGGAACGGCAATTGGACAATATCGCCAGTCGCCTTTTGGCCGAGGACGTTACCGAAAGGGGCATAAAACTATATTTTGATAACGAAGTAAGTACTGTTTTCGAAGAACGTGGCGAAAAGTCATCCCTCTCCGTAACCTTAAAGACGGGTAGGACCATCAAGTGCAATGCCATTGTATATGCCATAGGAACCAGACCCAATATTGAACTCGCCAAACATTCTGATATTAAAACAGGACGGGGCGTAGTGGTCAATGAATATTTACAGACCAGTGACCCCTCCATTTTCGCTCTGGGCGAGATAGCTGAATTCAAAGGAGGCCTTTTTGGCATTACATCTGCTGCTGAACAACAGGCAGACACAGCTGCAAAATATATTTTAGGTGATTTTAGCAGTATATATAATGGCTCTGTGCTAATGAATATACTCAAATTTGAAAATCTTGATCTATGTAGCTTAGGAATGGTCAACGCCCCCATTAACGATAGCAGTTATGAAGAGATCATCTTCATGGATGTCACCAAACGCTACTATAAAAAATGCATTGTCAAGGATGATACGCTTCTAGGCGCCATTCTGATGGGCGATAAGAATGAATTCGCGGAATTCAAACGCCTTATCGAGGAAGAAATAGAACTCTCGGAAAAAAGAAACGAGCTTTTAAGGGGCAACAGTGCTTCCGTTCCTTTGAAAGGTAAATTGGTCTGTTCCTGTAGTCAAGTAGGGGATGGAAATTTAAAAGATGCCATCAAGGAGGGCTGTAGTGATTTTAACCAATTGTGTTCCGAAACAGGTGCTGGCCTCGGTTGTGGAAGTTGCAAACCAGAAATAAAGGAATTATTGCATCGGCAATCGAAAGCCATTGCCTCATAAAACATAGAAATCATGAACGATAATCTTCACAGAATTCTGATCAAGGGGGGCGTAACCTCTCCGGGAGAACTAAAAGATAGTATAACCATGTTGGAGGCCGCCGGGCTTAAGGAGGTTTTCTTTGGTTCCCGTCAAGACCTTTTGTTTCCGCTACAAAATATGGAAGAAAAACAGCTTGAAAAAATATCGAAGTTCAATACCGATATCATTCCTGATAGAAGCTGTCAAAACATCGTCAGTTCCTATGTATCCGCTGATATTTTCGATATGACGTATTGGCTAAAGGGTTCTACTTATTTATATCTTCTTGAAGGATTTAATTATCTCCCCAAGCTGAAAATAAATATAACGGACCCTAAACAACGATTAGTTCCCATTTTTAGTGGAAATCTCAATTTTATAGCCTCCCAACATGAGGACTATTGGTACTTAAATATAAAGTTGCCCCATTGGAAAAAATCGGCCTATTATCCCGTGCTGATCTACAGCTGGGATATTAACGCCTTTTCACTCGCTATTGAGGACATCCATAAAGATGTTGCTGATGTTGACGAGCTTTTTTATATCCTGAATAAAAATCTGGATACCAACAATAAGGTCATGGAGAAGGAACTCGAAATCCCTTATACCACCTTTCCCTATTACGAGGGGATGAATCGAATGGGCGATGATCAATTTTGGTTGGGCCTCTACTGGAGAAACAATAGATATGACTTGGATTTCCTTAAAGAATTCTGCGGATTTTGCTTGGATAACAGTGTGGGTAAAATTTGCATCACCCCTTGGAAATCGTTTATTGTAAAAGGTATAAAAAGCAGCAGCAGAACAGAATTGGAACGCTTTTTAGGTCAAAAAGGGATCAATGTTCGGCATTCCCAATTGGAGATGAACTGGCATCTTCCAGTGGATGACAAGGAAGCTTTAGAACTTAAAAAATTCTTGGTACTGAGTTTTGATCAAAATGATATAAGCACCTACGGCCTTACTTTTGGCATTAGCAATGACACAGGGAAAAGGTCCCATTTCTCTTCGGTTATTATTGAAAAGAACACACAACCAACCATCGTGAAGGAATTTGATTTTAGACCTACCTATAATGTGCTGCATTTTAAGAATTTTGATCCAAATACCCAAAAATATCAAGCCTATGCACAGGATGTTGACAAAATTGAACTTCCAGGCCTTTTGATGGAATTAAGTAAAAAATATTTTAGTCAATTGGGAACCGCTGATATCATTATAAAATCATCTAAGAAGGAAAAAACCAAAGCGTTCAAAGAGGTATATCAATGTGTCTCGTGTATGACTATCTATGATGACACCTATGGGGATCTTAAAGCCAATATAGCTTCTGGAATAACATTCGAAGAGTTACCGAAGTCATATGTTTGTTCTGTTTGTGAAGCCTCCAAATCGTCCTTTAAAAAAATAGAGCAACAGATTGAAGTGTCCTAACGTTAAAAAATGAAACCCCTTTTAAATCCACTGATTTAGAAGGGGTTTTCTGTTGTAGCCTCACCAAGAATCGAACTTGGATCTAAAGTTTAGGAAACTCTTATTCTATCCGTTGAACTATGAGGCTGTTTTACGGAGCTGCAAATTTAGGAATACTTTTCGATAAGTTTTTGACTTATTTCCGGATATTTTATCAAATTCATGCAGTACTCCCTACTTTTCATTCGCTTTATATGCATTTCCAATTTACCTGCCAACATATAGGTAGGTACCTCCAAGGTGAAAAAATATTTCCAAGGCATCCCAGATTTGCTGGATCCTTTATTCAGCTCAATTGAATTATGGTATCTCAAACGTTCCGCCAGATCATAAGTCTTTCCGATATAAAAAGATTCCGTTTTGATTGACTTTATGATATAAACAAAGGGCATGTATCCTCTATATTTATTGAAAAATATGAAGTGGGGAGGAAACTCTTCCCGATAGCTATCGGGACTATCCGTTGAACTATGAGGCTGTTTTACGGAGCTGCAAATTTAGGAATACTTTTCGATAAGTTTTTGACTTATTTCCGGATATTTTATCAAATTCATGCAGTACTCCCTACTTTTCATTCGCTTTATATGCATTTCCAATTTACCTGCCAACATATAGGTAGGTACCTCCAAGGTGAAAAAATATTTCCAAGGCATCCCAGATTTGCTGGATCCTTTATTCAGCTCAATTGAATTATGGTATCTCAAACGTTCCGCCAGATCATAAGTCTTTCCGATATAAAAAGATTCCGTTTTGATTGACTTTATGATATAAACAAAGGGCATGTATCCTCTATATTTATTGAAAAATATGAAGTGGGGAGGAAACTCTTCCCGATAGCTATCGGGACTATCCGTTGAACTATGAGGCTGTTTTACGGAGCTGCAAATTTAGGAATACTTTTCGATAAGTTTTTGCCTTATTTCCGGATATTTTACCAAATTCATGCAGTACTCCTCACTATGAACTTCCTTAAGGTGCTTTTCCAATTTCCCCGCCAAGAAATAACTTTTAACCTCCAAGGTGAAAAAATATTTCCAGGGAATGCCTGATTTACTGGTCCCTTCATTTAGCTCTACTGTATTGTGGTACAATAAGCGCTGTTCCAAATCAAATGTTTTACCGATATAAAAACTATCGTCTTTTATGGATCTTATGATATATACAAAAGGCATGGGTATTAACTAATTCGTTTAGATCAATGATTTGTTGGAAATTCCTTTACCAATAGCCTTCGGGATAATCCAATGCGCTATATGGTAGTTTTTAAACGTTGTGAATTTAGCAATACTTTTATATTCTTTTAAAAAAATTATATCCATACCGTTTTATCAGAAATAGGTCCAGGAATCCGCTCGTCAATGGGACCATCATAATTTCCTAAATAAAAGAACCCTAAACAAGTTTCCCCTATCTCCATTTCAAAAAACTCATCCATATATTTTATCAAACCAGGGGAACTCCAATATGACCCTATCCCCATATCCGTAGCTGTTAACCACATATTCTGCACTGCCATGGCCACTGCTGCCACCTCCTCCCATTCCGGAACACCTTCTTTGGGATCACGCTGCATACAAACCGCAATTATGGCCCCCGCTTTTTTAGGGTTTTCCTGCAGTTTATTATATTTAAAGGTAGAAAACTTATCCTCCGTTGCCTTATACTTTTCCGCAAGGAAGGCTCCCAATTTCTCTTGAGATTTACCCTGTAAGACCTTAAATCGCCAAGGCTCTGTCTTTTTATGGGTTGGGGCCCAATTGGCCGCTTCCAATAACTGATTGATCTGTTCCTTGGTAATAGGTATGGTATTGTATTGAACAGGCATTACGGAACGTCTATTTCTTATGATTTCATTTAGGTCCATGAACTTATTTGCCTTTAAATTAACTTTTGCACTTTCCGGACAAAGCTATAAAGAAAGTAAGGATCACAGGTATCAGCCAAATCAAAAAATAAGTTAAATGTTAACTACTGCCTTCCACAACTTCAGCTAATATTATAACTTGCAGAGACCACTAGCTTACCATTCGCTTAAATCGAGATCCAATATGAAAAATCCCTATAAACGAAATGTATCCTCTCAAGGTTCAACAGAATTTACGGGAATAAAATTATCGGATCCAGCATCCTATGCCGCAGGCCCAAAGGCCGTAAAGGTAACTTTGGAACATACGTTTAAGGAAATGGGGATACTTAGGGCGTTGAGCACATTGTCCCATATGAACCAAAAAGATGGGTTTGATTGTCCCGGTTGTGCCTGGCCAGATCCAGAAAAGCCCTCTAAGCTTGGGGAATACTGTGAAAATGGGGCCAAAGCATTATCCGAAGAAGCGACAACAAAAAGGGTGGACAGGTCTTTCTTCGCAGAGCATTCTGTGGAAAAGCTCTCCCTATGGTCCGACTACCATATCGGTAAAAGTGGGCGTCTTACCGAACCAATGGTGCTTAAACCTGGTAGTGTGCATTATGAACCAATTTCTTGGGACGAATCCTTTAAACTCATAGCAAAAAAATTACAGCTTTTAGATTCTCCTGATGAGGCAATTTTTTATACTTCGGGAAGATCCAGTAATGAGGCTGCATTTTTATATGGCCTTTTTTCTCGCGCTTACGGCACCAATAATATGCCGGATTGCTCCAATATGTGCCATGAATCCAGTGGGGTTGCCCTTGGGGAAACCTTAGGGATAGGAAAAGGCTCAGTAAAACTTGAAGATTTTTATGAGGCCGAGGTGGTCATGGTCATTGGACAAAATCCGGGCACTAACCATCCCAGAATGCTCTCTGCGTTAGAGAAATGCAAGGTGAACGGTGGGAAGGTGATAGCAGTCAATCCGCTCGAAGAAGCAGGACTAAAAAGGTTTAAAAATCCACAGGAAATAAAAGGAATCTTGGGCTCTGGAGAGACCATTACAGATATACATCTGCAGGTGAAGATCAATCAGGATGTCCCATTGTTGAAGCTTATCATTAAAAAATTGGCCGCCCTGGACAAGCAACAAGGGAACGTTTTTGATCACGATTTTATACACACCTATACCGAGGGCTATGAAGCCATGTTGCTAGATTTGGACAACTATTCGGAATCGGAACTATTGAAGCTATCTGGGGTTTCTGATAGCATCATTGATGAAGCTGTTGCCCTTTTGGCCAAAAAGAAAAAGGTCATCATCTGTTGGGCCATGGGACTTACCCAGCATAAAAATGGCGTGGAGAACATCAAGGAATGTGTCAACCTTTTGCTATTAAAAGGTAGTTTGGGGAAACCAGGGGCAGGTACCTGTCCGGTAAGGGGTCACAGTAATGTACAAGGTGACCGCACCGTTGGTATCATGCATTTTGTATCTGAAGAACTCAACCAAGCCATTGAAAAAACATTTGGTTTTAAAGCCCCTACCAAGGAAGGTTTTGATACGGTCCGTGCGGTAAAGGCCATGCACGACGGCAAGGCAAAGGTTTTTATAGGTTTAGGTGGTAATTTTGCCTCGGCAGTATCCGATACCGAATACACAGCTAAGGCCTTACAGAACTGCGACCTTACCGTAAACATAAGTACCAAACTGAACCGCACCCATTTGGTCACTGGAAAGACAGCATTATTATTACCAACCTTGGGAAGATCGGACATGGATCTTAAAGATGGCAAACCTAGGTTCTTCACTGTTGAGAACAGCATGGGAAAAGTACACCGCTCCAAAGGCGTTTTGCCCCCAGCGTCAGACAACCTTAAAAGTGAACCTGAAATAGTGGGAGGCATAGCTGATGCCTATTTTAATGGCAACCACCCCGTAGATTGGAAAAGTTTAAGTGCAGATTACGAATTGCTCCGTGAAAAAATGGGAACGGTTCTCACAGGGTTTAAGGATGTAAACAACAAATCTAAAGGAGGCGGGTATTATTTGCCCAACAATGTTAGGGATTTGGACTTTAGCAAACTTCCTAACCAAAAAGCACAATTCAGCGTTTGTGGTCTGCCCGAGCACAAGTTGTCACCCGATGAATTTATCTTGATGACCATAAGATCCCATGACCAGTTCAACACCACTATTTATGGTCTCAATGATCGTTATAGAGGGGTTCATAATGAGCGACGCGTTGTTTTTATGAATCCAAGGGACATGGAGAAATTTAAGGTGAATAAATTGGATGTAGTGAACCTCATCAGCAACTATGATCAAAAGGAGAGGAAGGCTGTGAAATTTTTAGTAATTCCCTATGATATCCCTGAAGGAAACTTAGCGTCTTATTACCCAGAAACCAATGTATTGGTACCCTACAACCACTATGCAGATAAAAGCTATACCCCAATCAGTAAGTCGGTTGTAGTAACTATTGAAAAGACCTAATTATTTTTGGGCCATACTATCACTTAAGCGTTTAAGGGCTCTTGTCTTGATTTATACCATACATTGAGGACCAGGCCACCAACAATCAAGAAAATTCCCAAGAAGCTCCACAGTCCGTATATTTCATCAAACCAAAGGAAACCTATGATTCCGGTAAATAGCACTTCCATATATTTGAAGGGTGCAACAATATTTGTCCTGGCCACTTGAAAGGCTTTGGTCATATACAACTGACCAAAAAATCCAAATACTCCCAAAGAAAGTAATAAGAGCCATTCCACCCCTTGGGGAGTCACCCAATAAGGAATGGCCAATACACCTCCCACAAGGGTTGCTATAAACATAAAATAATTTACCACGACCACCGGATGGTCTCCCATTCCAATTTTACTGATTATGATAAAGACCAATCCACTGGCAACAGCAGCACCCATGGCCAATGAGAGGCCAGCAAGACTAACCTGACCATCAAAACCCTTAAGAACCATAACCCCAATAAAGGACATCAAAAAGAAAATCCATTGCCATCCTTTTATGCGTTCCTTTAAAAGAATAACCGCAAACAGGGCCGCAAATATTGGGGCAATATACCTGATTGAAACAGCGGTCCCTACAGGCAAGTATTTTAAGGACATAAAAAATAAGGTCATGGAGGTAACCCCGGCAATCCCTCTTAACACCAGTAATTTTCTTTGATTTCCTAAAAGTGGTATTCCTTGCTGTAACAAGTAAAACATCGTAAAAATGAGAGAGCCCAAGGACCTGAAAAAAACCAATTCATTAGCATTGAAATGGACCAAGTATTTTACAAACACGTTCATAAATGTAAAACCCAAGGTGCTTAAGAGCATAAAAAATATGGCCCTACCCACATCCGTTTTTCCCAACATCATTATCCTTTCTTTCCTACTTGCCAAACTTGTATTTTTTAGAAGAGTTAAAGTTCGAACAATGATTGCAATAAAGTATACAATAGTGGAAATTTCTAGAATCTATATCCCTTTTCCCAGATAACAGACAATTAATCTTTAGGGATGCTAATCAAGGAAAATATTTCCATCTGCGAAATCATGAAACAAAACGCTATAGATTAAAAGGAAAGCCACAGACCTTTATTAGAGGTTTTAGCATTTGATCCATAATCCAATTTAAATTTCAGTAAATTACGCTAGCACATTATTTTTTTAAACTCAAATAGCGATTTATGAAAAAATTATTACACTTAAGCACACTTTTATTCTTGTGTTGCGGCTTCATTGTAAATGCCCAAAAAAAACGTAGCACTTCGGAAAACACAAATGCGGATGAGATTTCCCTAGAGGCGTTACAACTACGTAATGTAGGACCAGCCTTTCTTTCCGGGCGAATAGCTGACATCGCCATTCACCCGAATGACATAAATATATGGTACGTAGCGGTTGGTTCAGGGGGTGTCTGGAAAACCGAAAATGCGGGAACTACCTGGACTCCATTATTTGACAAAGAAGCATCCTATTCTACTGGTTGCATTACTATAGATCCCAATAATCCATCTACCATTTGGGTAGGGTCCGGAGAAAATGTCGGAGGTCGGCATGTAGGCTATGGTGATGGCGTATATAGAAGTAAGGATGGAGGGAGCAGTTGGGAAAACATGGGTTTGAAAGATTCCCAGCATATCTCTGAAATCATAGTACATCCCACAAATCCAGATATCGTATTGGTGGCAGCACAAGGCCCACTATGGAATAAAGGAGGAGAACGTGGCCTTTATAAAACCTCGGATGGAGGAAAAACATGGAACAATGTCTTAAAAGGAAATGAATGGACAGGGGTGACAGATATACATTTGGACCCAAGGAATCCAGATAGGATCTACGCTGCAACATGGCAACGACATAGGACCGTAGCCGCATTTATGGGCGGTGGTCCAGATTCTGGACTTCATAGATCTGAAGATGGAGGAGAGACCTGGGAAAAATTAAGCAGTGGTCTTCCTAAATCCAATATGGGGAAAATAGGGATTGCCCTATCCCCACAACAACCAGATATATTATATGCGGCAATAGAGCTGGACCGCACCAAAGGAGCTGTTTACCGATCTGAAGATCGAGGGGCGTCTTGGAAAAAAATGTCCAATACCGTATCTGGGGGAACAGGTCCACACTACTATCAGGAACTGTATGCCAGTCCGCATGAATTTGACCGTTTGTATTTAATGAATGTTCGTATCCTAACTTCCGGAGACGGAGGTAAGACCTTTGTCCAATTAGAGGAAAATGACAAACACTCGGACAATCATTCTTTGGCTTTTCGGGCCGATGATCCAGATTATTTATTAGTAGGAACAGATGCAGGTATCTATGAGAGCTTTGATGGGGCCAAAACTTGGAGGTATATCAAAAATTTACCCTTGACACAATTCTATAAAGTGGCCGTGAACGACCAGAAACCTTTCTACCATATTTTTGGTGGAACCCAGGATAACGGTTCGGCTGGGGGACCATCAAGGACAGATGAGGAAGAAGGAATTCACAATGGGCATTGGTACAAGACTTTGGGGGCAGACGGACACCAATCTGCTACCGATCCCGAATACAATAACATCATCTATGCGGAGACCCAGCAGGGAGGTCTTCACAGAATCGATCTAAATTCTGGAGAGGAAGTCTTCATTCAACCCCAAGCAAGAGCAGGTGAAGGCTTTGAACGCTTTAATTGGGATGCGCCAATATTGGTAAGTCCACATAAAGCATCCAGACTGTATTTTGCATCACACAGGGTCTGGAAATCTGAGAATAGAGGGGATAGCTGGACCCCTATTTCCGGTGACCTTACAAGAAACGAGGAACGTATTACCCTACCTATCATGGGCAAACAGCAAAGTTGGGACAACCCATGGGATGTTGGAGCCATGTCCAACTACAATACAATCACCTCTTTGGCCGAATCCCCTATCAAAGAAGGACTGATTTATGCAGGAACCGATGATGGCTTTATTCAAGTGAGTTCTGACAGTGGACAAAACTGGAAGCGTATTCCAGTGAGCAATTTAGGAATCCCACACCGATCTTTTGTCAATGATATCAAAGCGGACCTCTTTGATGAAAATACCGTGTACGTTGCATTGGAAAATCATAAGGAAGGGGATTTCTCCTCCTACTTGTTCAAAAGCACCAATAAGGGTGAATCCTGGCAGTCGATCAAAGGAAATATTCCTGAAAATACCTTGATATGGCGATTGGTACAGGATCATGTGAACAAAAATTTACTATTTGCGGCCACCGAAAAAGGTATTTACACCTCTATGAACGCTGGTAAAAACTGGCAGAAACTATCGGGATCACCAACAATACCATTTCGGGACGTTACCATACAAAGAACCCATAATGATTTAGTGGGAGCTTCTTTTGGTAGAGGATTCTATGTCTTGGACGACTTTAGTGCACTTAGGGAAATTACTCCTGAAACCAAAAAGAAAGAAGGGACCTTGTTCCCTACACGGGAAGCCCTTTGGTATGTTCCCAAAAGCATTGTGGGAAATACAGGTGCGGATTATTACTTTGCAAAAAACCCAGATTTTGGGGCTGTTTTTACGTATCACCTTGCCAATGAGTTTACGGATCTTGAAAAATCACGTAAAGACGCAGAGAAAGAATTGGAAAAGAAAAACCTGAATATTCCCTTTGCTGGTTGGGACGGCCTGGAAAAAGAACGTAGACAGGAAGATGCCAAAATATGGATCACCATTAAAGATCAGGCAGGAAATGTGATTCGGAATGTAGAGGGAACCTCCAAGAAAGGGCTTAATAGAATTGCTTGGGATTTAAGGTACCCAAGTTCCAGACCTATCAAACCCGGACAAACTGAAGATTCCGGAGGGAGATGGAACACTGGTCCATTGGCGATGCCCGGGACCTATACTGCAATCCTTTCCAAAGAGGTAGACGGCCTAGTTACTTTATTGGATGGACCACAGAGTTTTCAAGTGGTTCCACTTAGGGAAAGCACGCTGAAAGGGATCTCCTATGAGGCTTATCAAGCTTATACCAACAAATACAATGAGGTGCAAACCAAAAGCGCCATGGTTTCAGATATTCTGAACCAAAGTATGGATAAGATAAAGGCCATGCAATTCGCGTTGACCAAGGCCAACGTTGCACCAGGAAAACTGACCAAAAAATTACACGATGTAAAGCAACAGCTTTTTGAATTTGAAGAAAAATTGGAAGGCAACAAATCCAAGGATGAAATAGGGGAAAGAAATCCTCCAAGCATCAATACCTATTTGGGCACGGCGAGAAGGGGCATGTCCACAACTTATGGCCCCACCCCTATGCACCAAGCTAATTTGGAAATTGCATCTAATATGGCTTCCCAATTGGTGGAAGAGATTAAACCTATGGCCGATGATACCATTCCAGAACTGGAAAAGGAACTCAAAAATCTAGGCGCCCCTTATATCTTGGGCCAGGGATTGGAATAAATAAAATGTAACAGTAGTTT
Organism: Flavobacteriaceae bacterium KMM 6897; assembly: GCA_035798135.1. GTDB lineage: Bacteria > Bacteroidota > Bacteroidia > Flavobacteriales > Flavobacteriaceae > Sediminicola. The sequence goes on from JAPFBR010000001.1 coordinate 359,976, forward strand.
AAAAAGGGGGCTATATCTAAATATAGCTCCTTTTTTTATTCCTCAAAATCGGTTTCCCGTCTTTCATTTTCTAGGGTAGGGATATAAAAAACACCTTCCAAATAACAATGAATACCCATCCTACTGGCATCAAAATGGGGCATTGGGATATTATTGGGGTCTACCCATAACCATTCTACACATTTATCGGGCTCCATCAAATGCAGTACGCCAGAGTATGTAGTGGCCAACAGAATAACGGAGATATAGTGTATCCCCTCTAGGGAAAAGGTTTCCAGATTATTGGTGACAGCAATGACCTTGGGGCTTTCAATGGTAAGATCGGTTTCTTCTTTTACTTCTCTAATGGCCGCCGACTCAAATGATTCCCCAAGTTCCAAGTGCCCTCCTGGAATTGAATAATAAGGCGCATGCCCCCCCCTGCGCTTACCAACGAGTACTCTTCCACTGTCGTTAACGACAATGACACCGACGCCAACTTTGGGTTCGCTCTTTTGATCTAACAAAATCATATATAAAATTTGCTACTTTTTTTGGTTCGGCATTAGGGAATATCCCTTTATTCTATCCAAATGGGTCATATAAACATTTTGATTCCCTCCAATCTCCAGTTTTGTTCTTTTGGACGATACGAGCGCCCCAACACCACAACCCAAAATAGAAGTTGGTACTGCATAAATTACTGCATTTTCTTCCTTGGTAAAACTTAAAAATCCTTCAGGGTCATCTCCACCGATAAGTCCGGCGGTAGCACCAACACCTGCCCCGACTAATGCCCCGATCCAAACTCCTTTCCCAATTATGCCTTTTTTTCGTAATTTGATTTGATCAATCTTAATAGCCTCAATGGTCTGTAAATTGGTCAAATCAAAGGAATTTTTTATAGTCAAGGTCACAAAACTTGAATCTGCCGTATACAGATACCCTTGAATTTGATCAGAGCTGCCCAAAATTGAAATCCAAGCTCTATAAACATTGGATTTTTTGGAGATACTTTGTGGTGCAACTGTTTGTATAACAGCTAAACAAAGCAATAACAACATAATCTTAATTTTTCCCATGATTGATTTATTTAAAAATTAATACCTAAAAGAAAAAACCTATATGCTCTATTAAAGATAGTCATTAAGTAGACACAAAGATGCCTAATAATTCTATCTCAAATACGTTGTTTTACTATGCTTTAGAGAACAATGAACAGCTTGTTAATAACCAGTATTTTTCAAAAGTTGGGAAGTACAACAAATAGGCAAAAACGAGAAAGAAGTGCAATTACCAATAGTCCAATTCTACTTTTGAAAATGGTTCAAACAAAAAAGAGCCGCACTTACGTGCAGCTCTATATTTTACTCCCTCGCTAGGGCGACTTATAAATCACGCCTAATCATATTTGAGAGGTGACCTATTTACTTATTATTCATTTTCATTTCAATGCCTATAACAACCATAAGTGACTGCCCTTCTCCTGCATTTTTATTTACAAAAACAAGATATAGATCTTGGGGCTTTCCATTATAATCATCATCCAGGGAAATAGGAGCAGTAATTATGCTAGGGGCAAATCCATTTGCATCAGAAGCTTTAAGAAAATCGGTATCGCCAAGTAAAGTACCCTGGGGGTTGCCTAAACGTACTTCTATTTTACCCCCTGCTGCATTTAACTGGCCTATCGGTGCTGCCGCTGCAAACTGGATGGATGTTATTCCGGTCAAATCTATCTGATTAAGTACCATATAGGCATCTGTTTTCGCAGGAATGGCCAAATTGTTTCCTCCAAATGACATTTTATTAACATCAACATAGGTATCAAAGCCATGAACATCTACTTTGGCAGATCGAAGTACGAATGACTTTTCAGCTTGTAAGGACGGCATCCCGTTGGCACCCTTATCGGAATACGCAGCCCTAACAATATACACCCCGTTCCCTTGGTCATTATCTGGTACTTTTGCCACAAACGCTCCTTTGGTTGGTAATGTTTTCGCTTTCACTTTTTCGTCAGTCATACTCAAAATGTATTGTGCAATATCGGAAGCTTCCTTTGTGGATAATTGTGGGTGAGCGGCCATTGCCATTTCTCCCCAAACACCTCCACCGCCAGAAATAATCTTTTTACTAAGGTATTCCAAAGCCTTTGGGTCATCCTTATACTTTTTCGCCACCTCAAGATAAGAAGGCCCTATGGACTTTTCTTTTGACTTATGGCAGGCCATACAGTCACTTGCATCCATTGTTTTTTTGCCCCCCGCAAACTGTGCGGAATCGTCGGCGCTTCTATGTCCCTGTGCTATTTCAATTTTATCAAAACCTTCGGCCAAATAATCAATATTGACAGCTACTTCTTCCGAATCAATGCCCTTATCAAGACTTCCATCTTCCTTGTCAAACACTTTGATAGTATAATCCAACGAAGCATTTGGCACATAGAAACTTTTATTGTTTTTAGGCATTTCCAAACTAAGCACGGGTGGTTCATTACCTGCAACGACTTCCATAGCTTGCGTATTTATTCCCCCGTTACCGTCATCTACCGTAAGTAAAACTTTGTAAACACCAATGTCTGAAAGGGTAAGGTCTGCTTCCGAGCCATTAATGGTTTTCTTGAAATTTTTATTCGAGGTGACTTCCCATGTATATTTCAATTCATCGAAATCGGCATCAAAGGTTCCGGCAGCGCTAAGCTTTAAATTAAAAGGTACGGCCCCTCCCATTTGATTGGCAGCCAATTGAATCTGTGGTTTGCGATTGCCCCCGTTATATTCAATCTTAATTAAACGGGCATCATCATTGGCAGTAAACCAACCCGAACCATATTCCAACATGTATAAATCGCCATTGGAGGCAAATTCCATATCCATAGGGTTGCTAAATCTATAGCTTGGCATGAAACGTTCCATGGAAGCCAGATTACCATCCTTGTCCATTGTTATGGACATTATCCAACCACGCATCCATTCGTAGGCGAAGAATTTACCATTGTAATACTTTGGGAATGCCCTTTCGGAGTTTTTAAAATCCACAGAATAGAAAACAGGACCTGCCATTGCATTTCTTCCGCCACTTCCAACCAACGGAAACTCCATGGATTCCCCATACGGATACCATACCAACGCTTTTTGTGCGGCCGGGAGTTGTTCCAGGCCTGTATTGTTTGGTGAAGTATTCAATGGAGCATTGACATCCCATTTGGCCAATGATTTATTATTTTGAAAATCATATTTATTATAGGCCTTATTGTCCCCTACAAAGTGAGGCCAACCGAAATTGCCCGCTTTTCTTGCCTGCCCTATTTCATCGTGTCCCGCAGGTCCTCTAAGTGAATCAGGTTTAGATGCATCCGGACCTACCTCGCCCCAATAAACATAACCAGTATGTTGATCCACCGAAATTCGGTAAGGGTTCCTATGCCCCATTGTATAAATTTCGGGACGTGTCTTACCTGTTCCCTCTGGAAAAAGATTTCCTTCCGGGATGGTATAGGTCCCATCTGATTTCGGCTTGATTCTAATGATTTTACCACGAAGATCGTTGGTGTTCGCAGAAGATTTCTGGGCATCCCAAGGACTTCTCCCTTCGCGTTCATCGCTTGGACTATATCCATCTGACCCATGGGGATTGGTGTTATCTCCTGTAGACAAATATAGATTGCCTTCCTTGTCCCATGCTATGGATCCTCCTGTATGGCAACATTCTTCTCGTTGGGTGGGTATTTTTAACAGTACTTTTTCAGAATCCATTAATAACTCATCCCCTTTTAATTCAAATCTTGAAAGGACATTTACGGATTCTTCCAAATGGGAGTAATACAGGTATATCCAGTGATTTTCAGAGAAATTCGGATCTTTGTTTAATCCTAATAGGCCATCCTCTCCCATTGATTCCTTACCCTCTTTATTGACATATTTTGTGCTTACCGGAATGGTGGCGATGGTTTTTAGCTCATTGGTTTTCAGGTTGAACAACCTAACCTCCCCTTTTCGTTGAATGAACAATATTCTATTGTCATCTAGTATGGACAATTCAATGGGCTCATCCAATTTATCAGCCAAAACTACCTTTGTAAATCGGTTTTCCTCTGGCCTTGCCATCGCATAATCTAAAGGTTTTGGGGTATCGCCACCTGTGGCGTAATGAATCCCAGCCCAAAGATGATTTAAGAAAAGAGGCTCAATATATGTTTCGTCCGTATGACCCATAGCCGTATAAAAAGCACGTCCTCCATCATATTCATGATACCAACTCATGGGATGGTAATCTGGATTACTGCCCCCAATATAGCTCTTGTCATCAATGGTCAAAACCACATTTATTTTAGGCGAAATATTTTTAAAACTGTAAAATTCATCCTCTCGTTCGAATTCTGTAGGCATCCCTTTGGTTGCCCAATGGTCTTTTTTAGTCACTGTAAACTTTCCTTTCTGAATATTACTTGGGTCCGAAGGATGATCTTGAAAATAGGCTCCTGCCAATTCTCCGTACCAAGGCCAAGAATATTCGGTATCGGTTGCTGAATGGATTCCCACATAACCACCTCCGGCCTGTATATATCGCTCAAATGAATTCTGTTGCTCCCCATTCAGCACATCACCTGTTGTATTGAGAAACACAACGGCACTGTACTTCTTTAGCTCTTTATCATTGAATTGATCTGCATCTTCTGTAAAGTTCACATCAAAATCCTTTTCTTTGGACATCTTCAATATAGCATCCTTGCCTGCATTGATGGATTCATGACGAAATCCATCTGTTTTGCTGAACACCATTAATTTTGTTTTCTGTTTTTCTGTACATGCACTTAAACTAAAAATAAGGGCAATACAGGCCGTAATGATTCTAATGGATTTCATTTAAAACGTTTTAAAGATGAACCAAATATATAAAATATTTTTATTGTCTATAGAAAAGACATTAAAGAATATTCCTTAGTTTTGTTATAAATATAATACTGGAATATTATTAATAATGATAGAAAGGATACTTCTTGCTGCATTTTAAATATTTACATATTGAACACCAATAAAAAATTCATTGATCAACTTTCAATTGATTGTGTCGTATTTGGCTATGATCAAAACCAACTTAAGGTACTAGTCCCTAAGCTTGATTTTGAAGGTGACTTTTGGACATTGGTGGGTGGATTTATTTTACAAGAAGAGAGTATTGATCGGGCTGCCCAAAGAATTCTTGAAGAGAGAACTGGGATAAAAGATATTTTCCTTGAACAATACGGCGTTTTTGGGGAAGTTCCTCGAACAAACCTTGCACTTTTAAACGCCTTACGTGCATTAAACCCCGATAAATTGTCTGCCCTTCAATCAAATGAATACACCTTCGAATGGCTTAGCCAACGCTTTATATCAATTGGCTATTATACTATTATAGACATCAATAAAGTTGTTCCAAAAATGACGGATATAGATCAATCAATTGATTGGTATGATGTAAATGAACTACCCAATATGATTTTGGATCACCGCGAACAAGTAGGCAAAGCACTGGAAGCACTGCGCTTAAATTTGGACAACAAACTGATAGGCTTCACTCTTCTCCCGACAAAATTTACAATGAAAGAACTCCAGCGCTTATATGAGGCCGTATATGACAAGGCCTTTCGCAGAAGTAATTTTCAAAAAAAAATGCTCGATCTTGATGTTTTGGATCGGCAGGAGAAGAAATTCACTGGGGCAGCGAACAAGGCACCCTATTTATACAGTTTTAAAGCCTCACACTAAATAGAGGCGCACTTTCGTGCAGCTCTGTATTTTGCTCCCCCTCTTGGGCTCGAACCAAGGACCACTGATTAACAACAGACGAATTTAACAATCAATACGAATTAAACCACATCGTAATTAATTGCAATTGAAATATTTAATCATTTAAACCAGTTTGAGCCTTAGTCTGAATACTCGCAGAAAGCGAAAAGTTAATACATTTCCATTAATTATCAAGCTGGGCCATTTTCAAAAAACTAAAAGTATATCGGGCCTATAAGGGCAAGAAATCTGTTTCCTTCTTAAAAAATCTACTCCTTTCAGAATTGTCAAAAATGCAAGAGATTATTGAGTTTGAGACTTACTTTTTGAAGTGAGTGCCATATAATTTTCAACAATTTCAACGAAGAACCCATTCTAAAAACTTGTAAATATGTAATGTTATTGGATAATTATATAACTTTTTCCCCGTGATTACTTCCCACCTTTGTATCCTATTAAATTATTCAGTAATATTTTAAAGAGAACATATGGATACTTGGAAAGAGAATTATTTGCTTTACAAAATATATGGAAAATTGAGAAGTTTCCTTAGACCTATATTTTATAATGGAAGTTCAATTACAATTAAGGAGAGGGCATTGGCCATAGCCTTGCAAGCAGTTTAGCGCAAACTTAAAAATATTAAACCACTAAGTAAAAAAGAGGACATCGTGCCATCTTATAAATTACTATCAGTCTAGTTAATTGGTTAATATTTCCAATTTTTTTTGATTGTCCATGAATGAGCAGGGGAAAAAAACACAGCTCTTTTTTCAATTTCAACACAAACATAATTTGAAAATTACCTTTAATACCAATGGCTACTTAGGCCATATGGGTTAAATAAGGTGCCACATTGAAAAATCGATACTATTATGCGAAAATGCATCATCCTTTTTATCGTCTACGTAACTTTATTGTTGGTTGCAGTTTTGATTTAATACTTAGTTTTTGATGGTTTGACAATAAGTATTAATCACAATAAATACTAAGCCCTAAGAGGGTATATATGAAATTAACTTGGCGAGGCATAAAATAAGGCTTTTAGAAGCGCTAGAACCCAGTCTGTCAAATAAGGAAGTTGAACAAGCAAATCCCTACTTCTAATTAATTTGACACCATTTAGGCCCAAATGATATCCATCATTAATATGGATAAAAAGAGTAGGTTTTATGAGCAAATAAAAAAGGCTTCAGGAGTAAAACTCTCTGAAGCCTTGCTATTACTTGCTCCTCCTCTTGGGCTCGAACCAAGGACCCTCTGATTAACAGTCAGATGCTCTAACCAACTGAGCTAAGGAGGAGTTTCAACACCTAAACTATTGCTTAGGCGGGTGCAAATATATACGTTTTTTCAAATGTACCAAACAAAAAAATAAGGTTTTTTATTTAAAAAGCCATTTGTAGACATCATTACCATTTGCGAACAGCAATAGCCCTATCAATAAGAAGAATCCGACCATCTGTGCGTACTCCAAAAATTTATCACTGGGCTTTCTTCCCGAAATCATTTCGTAAAGTAGGAACATGACATGGCCTCCGTCCAATGCGGGAATGGGCAAGATGTTCATAAAGGCCAAAATAATGGAAATAAGGGCCGTTGTCCCCCAAAATATTTCCCAGTTCCATGTGTCCGGGAACATGCTGCCTATTGCGGCAAAACCACCTACACCCTTGTAGGCCCCGGTTTCTGGATTGAATATTTTTTTCAATTGCTTTACATAGCTGGTTAAGGTATTCACCCCTTTATCTATCCCTGCAGGGATAGCTTCCAAAAGGGTATATTTCTGGGTATTGACCTTTAAAATACCCATTTCTTCGTATTCCTTCATTGTCAATGCCCCGAGAGCTACTCCCAATTTAGCGTCATCGGTAACTTTTACATCTATGTCATTTACAGTTCCCCCTATACGTTCAACAGTAAGTTTGATATTCTGCCCAGCATATTTTTCCAATAATGGTATGGCTTGGTCCATATAAAACATTTCCTCTCCCCCAATTGCAATTACCTTATCGCCTTTCTGTAGGTCAATCCCTTTATTGGGAGAGTCCTTTGAAATTTCTTTTATGATAAAAGGCTGTCTGATACTGATAAACCTAGCCTTGTCCTCATCTTCAATAAGGGTAGCAATGAAATCTATGGGAATGGCCTGATCAAATACTCTTCCGTCTCTTTCAATGGTAATTGAATTTCCATTGACAATTTCCAAGAACAGTCCACCGAAGTTCTCTACCCTATCACCATCTACGGCTAATATTTTATCCCCGGTCTGAACACCTAATTCGTCTCCAATTGACTTTTCGGTCACCAAAATACCACCTTCCAAACTATCCAAAGGGATGTATTGGTCACCATAGGAATAAGCCATCCCAATGTATATAACCACCGCCAAAATAAAATTGACAGTGACCCCTCCGAGCATAATGATCAAACGTTGCCATGTTGGCTTGCTTCGAAACTCCCACGGTTTAGGCTCTTCTTTCATAGCCTCGGTATCCATGCTCTCATCGATCATCCCGGCAATCTTCACATAGCCTCCCAACGGCAACCATCCTATCCCGTATTCTGTTCCCCCTATTTTTTTCTTAAAGAGTGAAAATTTGATATCAAAAAAGAGGTAGAATTTCTCTACCCTGGTTTTGAATAATTTCGCTGGTATAAAATGTCCCAATTCGTGCAGGACTATCAATAAGGAAAGACTTAAAAAAAACTGTATGGTTTGAACCAATATTGGACTCATCTATTTTTTTCTAAAATTAAAACGCACAAAAATACACTTTTAGGGAGTCTTAAAAAAGAAACAATATTGACCATTTTTTATTTTAAGAAAGATTTAGGAGGAAAGGAGATCCAATTCCTTGAATGATTTTTTTAACTGCCGTACCTTTGAAAAAAAATTATGCGCTCCTTTTTCGCGAAGTACAAGCTTTTTTTTCTAGTGATGATGTCGCTTTCCGCCATCATAGTTTATCTGTTTTACGAGGCACTCCAACCCCAAGTAATCTTACCAGTCTACCAACCTTCCATGGTGAACTTTGAATTGGTGGACAGCACCCTCCAACATGTTAAAAAATACCATACCATTGCCAACTTTTCGTTGACCAACCAAAATGGCAAAACCATTACTCAAGAAAATTATAAGAACAAAATATACATTGCTGATTTTTTCTTTACCACCTGCCCTACCATTTGTCCCATCATGACCAAAAACATGGTGGAGATCCAAGAACGGGTCATGGATGATCCGGATGTACTATTACTCTCCCACTCGGTAACACCAACCATAGATTCTGTACCCCAACTTAAAAAATACGCCTTGGAAAAAGGGGTGAGGGACATCAAATGGAATTTGGTGACTGGCGACAAAAAGGAAATTTATGATCTGGCAAGAAAATCCTACCTGGCCGTGAAAACTGATGGGGATGGTGGTCCCTATGACATGATCCATACCGAAAATTTTATCCTTGTGGATAAAGAACGCAGAATAAGAGGTTTTTACGACGGTACAAAAAAGGAAGAAATAGAAAAACTACTGGAGGATTTAGAAATTCTTAAAGCTTCTTACCTACCTTAACACCTTCTACATTTAATATTTATTTAGACTTTATATTGATATTTTTCCCCTATTTTTGCTCTTAATTAAAATCAATCTAAATAAAAATTGATTACAACCGTTGCACATCTTAGACGAGGACAAAAAGGGATCATCAAGGAGTTTGCAGATGATATCCTTCCAATAAAACTATTGGAACTTGGCTGTCTGCCTGGCAATGAAGTAGAAATGGTGCAAGTGGCCCCCTTTAACGATCCCATCTATATCAATGTAAACGGTTCCCATATTGCCATACGAAGGGAAGTCGCCCTTAAAATTGAATTGGAAATAATTGTTGATAATGCCGTTTTATGAGCAAAAGCATCAATGTAGCCCTAATAGGCAATCCCAATACAGGTAAAACTTCAGTATTTAACCAACTTACAGGACTAAAGCAAAAAGTGGGTAATTACCCAGGAATCACCGTTGAAAAGAAAGAGGGCATTTGTAAATTGCCCCGTGGCGTAAAGGCCCATATTCTAGATCTTCCCGGCACCTATAGCCTCAATACCACTTCTTTGGATGAAAGTGTGGCAGTAGAACTTTTGCTCAATAAAAATGATAAGGATTTTCCCGATGTGGCCGTAGTGATCACTGAAGTGGAAAACCTGAAGCGTAACCTTCTTTTGTTCACACAGATAAAGGACTTAAAAATACCTTCCATTCTGGTCATCAACATGGCCGACAGGATGTCCCGTAAAGGAATTTCTGTGGATATCCCCTTAATGGAAGAGAAATTAAATACCAAAATAGCTCTTGTCAGCACCCGGAACGGTACTGGGGTGGAACGGATCAAAGAGCTTATTGCCGACTACAAAAATTTGTCCACTGCCCCCAATGTGGACACAAAGGTTATTGCACCGGAGTATTTTGAGCGTTTAAAAGAGACGTTTCCAAAGGAAGATCTCTACAAATTATGGTTGGTCATCACCCAAGATGTGAACTTCACCCCTATTGAAAAAATACTCACCAAGAGTACCTCCTCTTTTGTAACCAAAACCAAATCTGAACTAAAAAGGCTACAGCAAAAGGAAACCATCTTGCGCTACCAATTCATAAATGGCGTCTTAAAACAAGCCTATAAGGTTGATGTTAATGCCGCAAAAGGCTTCAGGGCCACATTGGACAAAGTCCTTACGCATAAAATTTTTGGGTATGTCATTTTCTTGTTGATCCTGATGACCATATTTCAGGCGATCTATGATTGGAGCAGCTACCCTATGGACTTCATTGATGAGCTCTTTGTCTTTGGAAGTGAATGGGTTAAAGCCACCCTTCCACCGGGGCAGTTCACCAACCTTATTGCCGAAGGTATCCTAACCGGGATTGGAGGTATTGTAATCTTTATCCCCCAAATTGCATTTTTGTTCTTGTTCATCTCTTTATTGGAAGAAACTGGATATATGAGTAGGGTGGTCTTTTTAATGGATCGTTTGATGAGACCTTTTGGCTTGAGTGGCAAAAGTATTGTCCCCTTAATCTCGGGTACAGCCTGTGCCATACCCGCTGTCATGGCGACCAGGACCATAGAGAATTGGAAGGAACGGTTGATCACTATCTTGGTGACCCCTTTTACTACCTGCTCCGCAAGGTTACCTGTTTATCTTATTATTATTGCCTTGGTAATTCCGGAAGGGCGTTTCTTGGGGCTTAGTTACCAGGCTTTGACATTAATGTTGTTATATCTAATCGGTTTTGGAGCGGCAATAATATCTGCCATGATCCTCAATAAGATCCTAAAAATCAAGTCCAAATCCTTTTTTGTGGTCGAAATGCCCAATTACAAACTTCCACTTTTTAAAAATGTGGCCTATACAGTTTTGGAAAAAACCAAAAGTTTTGTCTTCGGTGCAGGTAAAATTATCTTGGCCATCTCCATTATCCTTTGGTTTTTGGGTTCCAATGGTTTTTCCAACGAATTTGAAAATGCAGAAGACCTTGTAAAAGAGCGCATAGCAAAAGAAGGTTTTTCAGCCTACAATGAAACCAATATCGATACTAAATTAGCCGCCTATCAAATTGGTCTGCAGGAAAAAGTTGACGCCAAAACCTATCAAATTCCACCCAATGTCTTTCAGGATTCCATTGCGCAGAAAAGGAAGGTATTGAGAGAAAAGGCTTTAAACCAAGAGGTATCCAGTTATAAATTGGAGAATTCATATATGGGATACATGGGCAAGGGCATAGAACCTATAGTGAAGCCTTTGGGGTATGACTGGAAAATTGGAATCGCGGTATTGACGTCCTTTGCTGCAAGGGAGGTTTTTGTAGGAACCCTGGCCACCATTTATAGCGTTGGAAGTGACGAGGAAGAGACTATTAAAAATAGAATGGCCGCGGAAGTGAATCCATACACTAAAAAGCCATTGTTCAACATGGCATCAGGAATCTCCCTCTTGTTATTTTATGCCTTTGCCATGCAATGTATGAGCACTTTGGCCGTCGTAAAAAGAGAAACCAATACCTGGAAGTGGCCAGCGGCACAGCTTGTATTTATGAGCATTTTTGCGTATATTGTAGCATTGATTGCCTATCAAATCTTAAAGTAAAATGGAACTATTTCAAAACATATTGGTCTACATCACTTTGATCTTGGCAGTAGGCTTTATTGTCAAAAAATTCTTCTTGCCAAGTACGGTTTTTGCCTCCAAAAAAAGTGGGTCCAAAGGTTGTGGGGATGGCAGTTGTGGTTGTCATTAAAAAACCCATTCCATTCTTTAAAACTCCCTTCACATATAAATCATGTCCTTGCCTAAATATCTATTTCTGTTAAATAACCCTAAATAGGTCTTAACGAAATGCCAAATCCCAAGGTTAGTCAAATTTCTATTCATTGATTTGTAGGAATTCAATAGAAATCATCCCATGGCCATAAAGAACTTCCTTTTCTCTTTAATTTTATTTTCTTTGGGCATTTTCTGCCCACAAGCACAGACCATCTCTGGTCAGCTATTGGATTCCACAACCCTAAAAGCCGTTCCTTATGCTACAATACAACTTGGCAGTAGCCGTGGTGTCATCACCAATGAAGAAGGCCAGTTTAACCTTATGTTGGACAAAAGCTCCAAAAGCACAGACTCCTTGTTCATTTCCTGTATGGGATATGAAACTCTGGGCATGACCATTGATCAATTTAAAGGCAGTTTGGTTTATTTGAATCCTAAACCTATAGCCCTGAAATCTGTCATAGTTTCCAACAAACAATACAATGCAGATGAAATCCTTGAATTGGTAAAATCCAATATTGATAAAAATTACAACCGGGACCTAACCAAAAAAAGATTGTTTTTCCGAGAATATTACTACCAGCACCTATACAGATCAAAATATTCCGACTTAAAATCCACCATAAAAGCTTTTAATAAATCCTTTTTGGACAGCGTTATCCAAACCGTACCAAAAGTTGATGCCCGTTATACAGAAGTTCTTTGTGATTTATATGGAAATTTTGAAAAGGAAAAGCAAAAAATAGAGCTCATTAAAGCTTCTGAGCTTTATGATAAAAACAGTACTTTGGACCTAGAAGCATTGGAAGATAAGTTCAATACAATCATAAAGAAAAATGTAAAGACCGATTCTTATTTTAAAATAAAATCTGGATTTTTTGGGACTAAAATGGATGCCGATGAGCTCTTCGAATCCGAGATTGATTCCAGTGATGTCGCGGCCTTGAACAAAAGTCTTGCAGAAGAAAAAAAGAATATTGAAGAGCGTAAGACAAACTTTGCCAAATACAGGAAAAGCACAATTTCCAAACTAATGGAGCAACTTTTCTTTATGGAAGATTCCGATCTAAATTTTATTTGGAAACAGCGCAGATATAATTTTCAACTCAATGATTTTACATATTTGGGGAATGACCCTGTGTACGTTATAAATTTTGAACCGAAAGGTTCCGAAGAGTATAGGGGAACCCTATATATCAATGCAGATGATTTTGCAATAGCCAGGGTTGACTATGAAAATGTAAAGCCCGTCCGTACTTTTAAATTATTGGGCGTTTCCTTGAACCAACACCTCTCCAAGGGTAAAATGATCTTTTACAAGGGAGCTGACAATAGGTATAACCTGCGTTACTTGGAGAAAGAAAATGGGAGTGTTGCAGGCATCAAACGACCGTTGAAGATTATTGAAAAAAACAAAAACGTCAAGGGCAGAAGAAAGCAGAACGAGCTTTCTTTAGACATGGATCTGGCAATTTCCAGCACCAATAAATTTGAAATTGTAGTGTTTGACACCGAAAATTCTTCACGTGAACAATTTGAAGCCATTAGTGAAAATAATGCTGTATTGCCGACCTATATGCCCAAATACGATCCTGATTTTTGGAAAGGATACGCTATCATTGAGCCCAATAAGGCGATTAAGGATTTTACCTCGAAAGAGGATGTTTCGGATAAAGACTAGATTACCTCCGCAACAAACGAATACATCAAAAGGCCCCAACCTATTACCAACAACAGGCCGCCAATTGGAGTGATCGGTCCTAAAAATCGCATTTTTTTTCCTTTCGCAGCACTAAGGCACAAACCATAAATACTAAAGGAAAACAAAAAGGTTCCTAAAATGAAGCAATAAGCAATATAGGATTCTAAAGGTGAATTAAAACCAAAGTTAAAACCTATTACCACCAAAAGGATAGCGTGGTACATCTGATACTTCACCCCAGTTTCAAAACTCTTTAGTTGCGCTTCAGAAAAAGACTTTTTTAAGGCATGGGCCCCAAAAGCGCCAAAAATAACGGCCAACATCCCATATAAAGCTCCAATAAACTGTACCAGTAATATCATTGTATTTTTTTAAAGATTGATGCTCTACAGTGTGATTTTAATTACTTAAACTACCTTGTACTATACCCTTTTTCGCAGTACACGTACCTAAGAACTAATTGATTTCCAAGTGTATTTGCGCATCACCTTCAAGATTAAAAGCGCAATCTTCAAAACTGGGAGGGCCAAAAGTCTTCATTTTAGCGTTGGAAAATCCAATAGCTTCTTTGGGTATCCCCAACCAATTTGTATCCAACTTATCATTTCCGTTCTTATCGTGAAAAACTGCCAAAGCGTACGTGCCATTCGGGAGATTGGCAATAATGATGTTTGTCTTCTTTCTTTTGGCGATTGTACTATCGCTCCTATAAACAGATTCGAATTTTAAAAACCCAGAAGACTTATTGTAAACAGCCACACTGATGCGCCCATCGGAAGAGGATACACCTTCAACCTCTATGGAAAGATTATTTTGCGAAAAGCCTATTATTGGGAAAAGAAAAATTAAGAACAGGTATCTCACAGTGTAAAATCGATTATAATGTTGCCGCAAATTTAAAAAGAAAATTATTCTTGGACATGTTTTATTTTATCGGTTAAAAATTGAAACATCTGTTGGGTTTCTGTACTATCGGTTAGGTTTAGAAACAGCTTCAGAGAGTCTTGGTAAACGATCTTTATTTTTGGTTGCGAAAGCCTATCCACGTACATATATACCTCCGTTTCATGAATACTGTCCCTAAAAAGTCCTTTTTCTCTTTCCATAGCAGAAAATCCATTGATGCGTTCCAAAGATGGAATCTTTTCAACCATTTTCACACTATCGATTTCCGAATATTGCAATTCCTTATAATAAATTCCCGATAAAATTTCTATAGTATCCTTTTCGGTACGGATCCAGTTTTTATAATGGGCCGTAAATACCAAGAATACCACTATTACGGTCACCACTATCAGCATATTCAGCATCCAAGGTCTTTTATTACTATGCTTTCTTCCCATTACTCTATATCTTTACTTTTATATTTATCGAACCAGGCCAAGGTGTGTGCTATTTTGGCGATCAGGTTACTGGGCCTATTGGCAATCCCATGGCTAGCTCCCGGTATTTCCACCAACACAGTTTCTATCTTTCGCAATTTTAAAGCGTGGTACAATTGTTTTGCCTCGCTGGGTGGGGTCCTTAGATCGTCCATCCCCACCATTACCATAGTAGGTGTTGTAATATTCCCTACTAGGGATAAGGGCGAAAATTTCCAATAGGTTTCAAAATTTTCCCAAGGTTGCCCCGGCAATCGGGAATTGGCATATCCAAAATAATTATCCGCCACCAAGGTTTTACTGATCCAGTTCATTACAGGTTTGACTACAACCGCCGACTCAAATCTATTGTTCTTGCCAATCATCCAAGCAGACATAATGCCACCGGCACTACCACCGGCCACAAATAATTGGTCTTCATGGGCTACCCCCTTGGAAATGCAATAATCCACGCCATCCATTACGTCGTTATAATCTTCCCCTGGGTAATTATGGTACAGTAAATTTCCGAACTCTTCCCCATAACTGGTACTGCCCCTCGGATTTGGATAAAATACTATATACCCGGCAGCTGCGTAAAGTTGCATCTCAGCTGAAAATCTATCCCCATAATTTAAAATAGGGCCCCCGTGGTTTTCCACCATGAAAGGATACTTTTTAGAGGCGTCGTAATTAGGTGGATAAACTATCCATCCTTGGATATCTCGTTGATCAAAGGAGGATTTATACCAAACTTCCTCTACTTTTCCCAAAACGCGATAATCCAACAAATCTTTATTGATATCGGTGATTTTCTTTGGTGTCTTTTCTTTGGCCCTTAAAATGGCAAGTTCAGCGGGATACATAGGTGTGCTTTGGGTAAATGCAATTGATCCTTTGTCAGAAACGCTGAAACTCCCCCCAGCATAAGGCCGTCCTATGGAAGTGCCCCCCATATTATCGGCTATCTTGGTTGCCTTTCCGTCCAAAGACATATGTGCGATCTTACTATTTCCGAGGTCGTCATATGAAATATAAAATCCTGCACTTTTAGCATCCCAAGCAACAAGCCGTACATCCCTATCCAAATTGGTGGAAATTTCTCTTTTGCCACTGCCGTCTATGTTCATGAGCTGCAGTTTATCTACCTGGTATGCCTGCACCTTGTCTTCATGCCCGACAAAGGCAATATACTTACCATTGGGCGAAACCATTGGGTTGGTATCTGGACCTGTTCTCTCCGTTAGCGCCACTATTTCATGCGTGTCTACATTCACTGAATAGATCTCGCTATTCCTAAAATCGTATTCCCAATCCTCATTTCTATTGGCGGAGAAATATATGTTACTTCCGTTTGAGGCCCATGTTAAACTACCACGATGGTTAAAATCTCCTGAAGTAATTTGTCTTGCTGCTCCTCCTTCCGAGGGAATGACGAAAATATGGCTGAATCCTGGATCAATATACCCACGCCCATCTGCCTCATGGTACAGCCTATCGGTTATCCTTGGGGCATCGGCCCATTTGGCCCCTTTAGGCTTAGCTGGGATTTGGGCCAATACCGGCGCTGCGCTTGGTACATTCATTGAAAACGCCAAAAGTTCCCCATTGGGAGACCATGTTAAGGAACTGGGGCTAAACGGAAGCTGGGATATTTTCGCAATTTTTCCCGTCGCAATCCAATACATGTATATTTCAGAACCTTCATCAGTTCCGCTTACAAATGCCACCCGATCTCCCTTGGGCGACCATTGTGGACTGGCTTCACTCACCTCCCTTGAAGTAAGTTTCTGATGCTGCGACCCATCGGATTTGATCATCCAAAGATTCCCAACGGCCTTATCATCCATAATATCAAACCCCATTCTACGATAAACTACCCAATCTCCATTGGGAGCTATTTGGGGATCTAAAACATATTCGAGATCAAAGATGTCCTGATAGGAAAAGGAAGCTTTTGGGGTCTGAGCCAGACACAAAATAGAGATAAAAAAGGTAAAGAATAGCGGTAACTTTTGCTGCATCTTAAAAGAATTTTAGAAGTGATTAAACTTAATCAATCCCAAAGACTAAAACAAGGTTCCCCATTTAACTGTACAATAGGCCCAAAAAACTTATTTACCCTCGGAAAAGGAAGAATCTGTCCTTCATCTCCTCAATAGCTGCACTCTTGTTGGTAATGATATAATTAATGGCTTCGGCCGTGAACACTTTCCCTTTTTCGGTCAAAGAGATTATTTGATCCTCAATAACGATCATATTGTTTTTAATGGCCAAGTCCAAGACCGACTTTGCCGTAACCTCATGCCAGTTGATATGTTCGTTAAGATGTTTGATATGCCGCTCAGCAATTTCTTCATGATTCTGCAAATGCAGTAAAAAGGTAAGGAGATGTACCTCTATCTTCTGCCGTTTTTGACGATATAAGACAGAAATCAATCCCGTATTTGGAGCAAAGAGATAAACCATCAGAAACAACACTCCCAATACCGTGGTAATAGACCCTGCAATGGACGCATCCAACCAATGTGCCACCCAATAGCCCATAATTGCAGCAATCATCCCAAAAATAACAGACAGCAACAACATTCTCTTCAAGTCCTTGGTCAACAAATAGGCCATAGCTGCCGGAGCTATCATAAGAGCCACCACCAAAATGGCACCAACGGCATCAAAAGCCCCAACGGTGGTTACCGATGCTACGGTCATAAGTCCGTAATGCATCACCACTGGAGAAAAACCCAAAGTGGCCGCCAACTGTGAATCAAAAGTGCTCAATTTAAGTTCTTTGAAAAAGGCAATCAATAACCCCAAGGTGATCAGTAAAATGGTTCCAATTACATAAAGTGATTTGGGACCCATATCATTCCCATTGATCAACAAACGATCAAAAGGGGCAAAAGCCAATTCGCCCAAGAGTACGGCATCAATATCCAAATGCACGTCCCCAGCATTTTTAGCTATAAGGATGACCCCAATACTAAACAGTGCCGGAAAGACAAGACCTATTGCAGTATCCTCTTTTACCAATCCCGTTTTCTGGATATATTCCACCAAAACTACGGTAAGGATACCACTAAAGGCAGCCAACAAAATCAGCCAAGGCGAATTTAGGTCCTCGGTAAGGAAAAAGCCAACCACGATTCCTGGTAGGATGGAATGGCTAATGGCATCACTGATCATGGCCATTTTTCGCAATACCAGAAAAGTTCCCGGGATAGCACAGGCTATGGCCACAATACATGCAATTAATTGTATTTCCAATTGTGCGCTACTCATACAGATTTTCTTGTCGGTTATATAAATTGATGGCCTTTTCGAATCCTTTTAGGGTCATTGACCATGTAGATCCGTCGATGGTTATATATTCCCTTTCGGCTAATTTTTTAAGGGAGCTCTTGGTATATCCCCGAAAGTTATTCAGGATTCTCACTTCGTGTGGGTGCGATACGTCCTCATGGGTTTTCGCAATATCATACATAAATGCCAGCGTTTTGTGAAGTTGCAGATCGTTCCTATTCTTCCAATGCCTGATTTCCTTGAACAGCAGGCCGCGGCCTGGAGAAAATATAAAGGATATAGCCACAAATCCAGCCGCGATCAACACAATTACCGGTCCCGTTGATAGATTTTGCGCACTAGCGCTTACCGCAGTACCCAAAATTCCAGAAAATGCGCCGAACAAGGCGGCCAAAAACACCATCACCCCCAATTTATTTGTCCATTGACGGGCCGCTGCTGCAGGTGCCAACAACATGGCGCTCATTAGAACAACACCAACTGTTTGCAGGCCTATAACAATGGCAAGAACGATAAGGGTAGTAATGAGCATATCCAAAATTTGAGTATTGAACCCCAAGGTTTTAGTATAATCCGAATCAAAATGAAGTAGTTTAAATTCCTTCCAAAAAATCACCAAGACCACAAGGCTAATTAACATAACGATGGTCATCAACCAAACATCACTCTCTACCAAAGTTGCTGCCTGACCAAAAAGGTATTTATCCAATCCTGCTTGTTGTGCATTGGGCATTTTTTGGACAAAAGTGAGTAGGAGAATTCCAAAACCAAAAAATAGGGATAGGATCAACCCCAAGGCTGTATCCGATTTCAAGTGGGTCTTTTTTACGATTCCCCGGATCCAAAAGGTACCTATCAAACCACTGATCAATGCCCCGATCAAAAGCGTATTGCTGTTTTTTGACCCAGTAATCAGAAAGGCAATTACAATTCCAGGAAGGGAAGCATGTGAAATGGCATCTCCCAATAGACTTTGCTTCCTCAAAACGGCAAAACTGCCCAGAAGACCACAGACCAGGCCTAGAACCGCCGTTCCCAGTGTAATGGTCCGCAAGGTGTAATCGCTTACTACCAGTGAAAAATACTCTTGTAGTGACATTTATCTACTTTAAATTTAGTTTAGTACGCTAACCTTATAATTGATACCGTATGTTTTTGTAAGGTTATCGTCATTAAAAATATCCTTGACGGAACCGGTGGCAATTTTTTTAACGTTCAAAAAGGTGACCCAATCAAAATATTCCGGAACGGTCTGTAGATCATGGTGCACTACGACCACTGTTTTGCCTGATTTCCGCAATTCTTTCAGAATATTTACAATGGCGCGTTCCGTAGTGGCATCGACCCCTTGGAAAGGTTCGTCCATAAGGTATATACTGGCGTTCTGTACTAAGGCCCTGGCCAAGAAAATACGTTGCTGTTGACCGCCACTCAATTGGCTTATCTGCCTATTTTTAAATTCCAACATCCCTACTTTTTCCAATGCTTCCAGAGCTTCCTTTTTTTGTTTCTGCCCTGGTCTTTTTATCCATCCAAGACTACCATAAGTGCCCATCAAGACCACATCCAAGGCCGTGGTAGGGAAATCCCAGTCCACACTCCCCTTTTGAGGTACGTAAGCCACCAAATGATATTGCTTTTTATAGGGCTCACCAAACACCGTGACTGTCCCGGCAATAGGTTTGATAATTCCCAATATGGCCTTGATCAAGGTTGATTTTCCAGCACCATTTGGTCCTACGATGGCCATGAGCACCCCTTCCGGAATAGCAAGGTCAATATCCCACAATACCGGCTTATAATTATAAGCTACGGTAAGGTCATCTATTTGTATGGCAATTTTGTCGTTCATCTCCATGGTCTTCAATTAAGCATTATTTAAGTGCATTTACTATGGTATTCACATTGAATCGGAACATTCCAATATATGTCCCTTCAGGGGTGCCCTTGTTCCCAAGCGCATCGGAATATAAACTTCCACCTATTGCTACATCGTGTCCCTTGGACAAAACAGATGATTGCAAGGCCTCGATAGTTCTTCTTGGGACCGAAGATTCCACAAAAATGGCTTTAATATTCTTTTCGATAATAAAACTGGATAAATCCTGCACATCCTGAACACCTGCCTCCGTAGCCGTGGAGATTCCTTGCAGGCCTACAACCTCAAAGCCGTATGCAACCCCAAAATAATTAAAAGCATCATGGGCAGTAACCAGGATTCTTTTTTCAGCCGGTAGGGTTTCAATGATTTGTTTTACTTCCATTTCTAAGGCCTCCAATTTTTTAATATAGGCCGCACTGTTGGTATCAAAAAGCTCCGCATGCTCAGGATCCTGTTCCTTGAGCTGTTCAGCCGTGTAAAGCGTTATTTTCTTCCAAAAACCAATGTTAAACCAGATGTGGGGGTCATAGTTGGAGTCAAAAAATTCTGAACCAATAAGCTCGCTCCTATCTATAGCGTCTGCCACCGCAGCCGTCTTTTTACCCTGACTTTCCATTTTTTCAAATATCTCCACCAATTTCCCTTCGAGGTGAAGGCCTCCGTAAATGACCAAATCCGCATTAAACAACTTGCTCACATCACCTTCACTAGCCTTATACAAATGGGGATCTACCCCACTTCCCATGAGCCCCTGGACTTCAACCACGTCTCCTCCGATATTTTGAACCATATCGGTGATCATAGTTGTAGTGGTTACTATTTTAAGTTTGTTGTTGGCGTCCTTTTCTGATTTGTTTTTGCATCCAACTATGACCAACAAAGCTATTACTATATACTTTTTCATATCCTTAATTTAATTTGGCACTCTAAAACTGATACCTGCACTTACTAAAATATCCTGATCATCTGTTATTCCTTTCCCTATGGTGGCATCTAACTGTATATTGTGTTGCAACAGATAGGTAATCCCAGTATCAAAGAAGTGGTTGGCTGTGGCGCTTTCTGGTAAATCCCCATAGAGTTCTGCGTAAAATCCAAATTTATCCGTAATACTGTGGCCAAAGGCTACGGTATAGATGTATGCCAATTCAGGAGAATCATCACCCCATTGAGCCCCTACATTGTAGGACAGGTTGGATTTTTCAGATAAGGTATGCGAAAAGGCAAACCTAAAATCTGCCCCTGTGGTCTGTGGTTTAAAATCCTTACTCGCTGTAAAGGGCAAAAACAAGTGCCCAATCAAGCCAATTTCCGGCGCTCCATTTTTCTCTTCCGCAATCCCTACTTTAACTCCCAACAAAAGGGGCGAAAGACCGTTCAACTCACCATTGGTTCCAAGTCCGCCAATTTTAGTTTTTTGTGTCTCCAAGTCCCAGCCAACACGAAGTTCCAAATTATCCAAAAGACCGTATCGTAATAAAGTGGTGTTGTAAACCGTCCTTTCCAATTTAACATTGTTATCTTCAAAGGATTCGTACAATCCCCCTGTTTCCACTTGTAAATACCCCTTGGGCACCAAGGTTGGAGCTTCCGTAGCATCTGGCCTATCCGTTACTATAGTGCCAGGACCGGGATTCTCTTGTTGGGCGTGCAAGATTATAGTAGACCCCAACATGGACATTAGAAAAATAATTGAAATACCTATTTGTTGATTCCTTTTCATTATGAAATTTTAATATATAAATTAGAAGCTATTTGATTTGATATATGCTCCCGGCGATCACCAATTTTGATATAAAAGGAACTATCGAATTCTTCTTTTTCCAGAATAGTGATCTCATCGCCAAGGGCAATTTGATTTTTATCCAAAAACTTTAGAAAAGCTGTGGAGGAGTCCTTTACACCTACACAAATCCCCTTTGATTCCACAGGAACCTCACTGAGCAGTTTGCGATTCCCCTGTTTAAACGTCCCATTTTTATCAGGGATGGGATCCCCGTGTGGGTCATATTTTGGGTAATTCAATAAGGTATCCAACTTGTCTATCAGCTTATCACTTTTAATGTGTTCCAGTTGCTCCGCAACCTCATGAACTTCATCCCATGAAAAATCCAGTTTCTCCACCAAGAAGACCTCCCAAAGGCGATGCTTTCTAATAATCCCTAAAGCAGTTTTTATGCCGAAGTCGGTCAATGAAACCCCTTGGTACTTTTTGTAGTTCACCAGCTCCTTTTCGGACAGTTTTTTGACCATATCCGTGACTGAGGAAGGCTTGGTTTCCATCTCTTCTGCTATGGCATTGGTGGATACTTCCTCCGTGCCTTTATTTCCCAAATGAAATATTGTCTTAATGTAGTTCTCTTCAGAACGAGTCATAATCTTTATAAGTTTAGGCAAAAATACGTTTTTTGTATCTAAAAATAAATTTTTAGAGGTGTCTAAATTTAAATAAAGCTAAATTTAACAAATTGATTGCCAGCTGTCATGAATCCGCATCCAATAAATTGCCAACTTTCTTTACTCCTATATCACTTTAACTCATATATTCCAGCCTAAGGCCATCCCAAAAAATGATCCATAATCCCATTCCTTGTCGTCTGAATAAAATCATAATCCAGCGTTGAAAATAGACCTTTGCGCTTCCTCTTTAATTTGTATTTTTGAAGGAGATCAAACTCTTTCAATGTAAAGCAGTACTTAAAGAATTCCATAGGTCTGGATATAAAATACAATATGGATACATTCGACTATATCATAATTGGAGCCGGGGCTGGTGGATTCATGCTTGCCGAAGCCCTGGGGAAAGATGCTTTTTTTAAGGACAAATCCATCTTATTATTGGATAAGGACTCCAAGAACAAAAATGATAGAACATGGTGTTTTTGGGAGAACGGCCAAGGGGATTTTGATGCTATTCTCCATAAAACATGGAGCAACATATATTTTGGTGGCCCTACCTTTAATGCAAAATTGAAAATAGCTCCGTATTCATATAAAATGGTCAGGGGCATTGACTTTTATTCCTTCTACAAAAACAAGATAGCCTCTTATCCCAATATCACTTTTAAAACTGATACTGTATTGAATATTGAGGATTCGGATCGGGAAGTTTTTGTTAAAACGGAAAATGCCAGGTATACGGCTAAAAAAGTATTCAATAGTATCTTGGACTATAAGGTATTGAAGGACCAGACCAAATACCCTTTATTACAGCAGCACTTCATTGGATGGTTCGTTAAAACGGAAAAGCCCGTTTTTGATATGGACCAAGCTACCTTTATGGATTTCTCCATTCCCCAAAAAGGAAATACTCGCTTCATGTATGTGCTTCCCTTTTCGGAGACAGAAGCCTTGGTGGAATACACCTTATTTTCCGAAAACCTACTACCAGAAGCTGAATACGAAGACGCTATTGCCTCCTATTTAAGGGACCAGTTGCATTGTGACCAATTTTCGATCGTGGACAAGGAAAAGGGCAATATCCCCATGACCTGCTTCGATTTTAATGTTTTTAACAGCAAAAACCTTTTGCATATAGGCATGGCAGGTGGGTGGGCAAAACCCAGTTCCGGCTATACTTTTAGATACGCATGGAAAAAGACGAAACTCTTGGTTTCTTACTTAAAGGAAGACGGACCACTACATAGGTTCTCCAAGAAGGACCGATTTTGGTACTATGACTTACTCTTGTTGGATATTCTGCATAAAGACAATGGGAAAGGCGAGTTGATTTTTGGGAAGCTCTTTAAAAATAGGTCTCCTCAACTTATTTTTAAATTTCTGGACGAAGAGACCAATATATGGGAAGACCTTAAAATTATTACGGCTTGCCCAATTTATGACTTTACCGAAGCCCTTCTAAGAAGGCTTTTCTTAAAGAAGCAAAATTAATATATGAGGATAGAATGATTCAAACGCGTATAGGAAATTCATCTGACATCATAGGGGTCCTCAAACTACAGGAACAGAATCTCTACAGAAATTTGTCCGAAGAAGAATTGAAAAATGGGTTTGTGACCACGCCTTTTTCACGAAAACAAATTGAGGAAATCATTGCTCAAAAAGGGTTATTTGTATGCCTTAATGAACAACAAATGGTGATTGCCTATGTTTTTGCAGGGAGTTGGGATTATTTTTCACAATGGGAAATATTCAATTTAATGACCTTAAGGTTTCCTAAACTATCCTTTGGCACTATTCCAATCACCACAACAAACAGTTTTCAATACGGTCCCATTTGTATCCATAAAGACTACCGTGGCCAAGGAATCATCAATAACATATTCGAAGCAATGCGTCTTGTCTATGTTAACAAATATCCCATCAGCATTACTTTTATCAATAAAATAAACGTGATTTCTACGCGAGCCCATACGCAAAAATTGGGGTGGCTGGTAGTTGATGAATTTGAATTCAACAACAATACCTATATCGCTCTAGCTTTGGACATGACTAAAAGTGTTCTTAAAAAGGACAAAAGGACTTAGTTTTAGGGATAGTCCTAAACTTTACGCTTCATGAGGCTCTCCCCAAAACGTTGCAAGATTTCTTTCTTATCTGGTGAAATATCCATTTTATCCAATACTTCGAAGGCATTATTGGTGTATTTTTCAATTTCGTCCCTGGTCTGCTGCGCCGCGGTACTCTCAATAAAAATATCCTTGACCGTATTTATTTTTGCCGTAGCATCCTTTGGCCTTATTGAAAACAAATGTGACAATTCTTGGGCTTGAAGTGGTGTGGCCATCTCCAATGATTTGAGGTACAAAAATGTTTTTTTGTTCTCTATAATATCGCCCCCCACCTGTTTGCCAAATGTCTTAGGGTCACCAAAAACGTCCAGGTAATCATCCTGTAACTGAAAGGCAATTCCCAAATACCTCCCGAACTCGTAAATAGCATGTTGGGAGGTGGCTGAAGCTCCTGCAATAATAGCCCCCATTTTCATAGCTGCAGCTACCAATACAGCAGTCTTATATTCAATCATCTTGATGTATTCAGGAATAGTAACATCTTCCCTATCCTCAAAATCCACATCATACTGTTGTCCCTCGCACACCTCTAATGCAGTTTTACTGAACAGTTTTAAAAGCTCCTTATAGACCTGTCCTTCATAGCGTTCAAAATATTGAATGGCACTGATGAGCATGGCATCTCCTGAAAGAATACCTGTGTTGATGTCCCACTTTTCATGTACGGTAACCTTTCCCCTGCGCAAAGGGGCATCGTCCATAATATCATCATGTACCAATGAAAAATTATGGAAAACTTCCACTGCCAATGCGGCATCCATTGCTTCTTTATAGTCTTTCCCAAATATATCTGTAGTCATCAGGGTCAATACGGGCCGCAAACGCTTCCCCCCCAATCCTAAAATATAACTGATGGGGGCATATAAATTCTCTGGCTCCCTGGTAGTGGTTTTGGCCTCTAAATAATTGATGAATTCTGAACGGTACTGATCTATGGTGAGCATTAAGCCAATTTTTGTCCAAAAATACACCAAAACAATAAATCATCACATACTCATGGGCGATTAAGAACAGGTGCTTTACCCCCAAGTTTCGGTTAATTACAAATAAACTTTGGAAACTTATTTTGTTTTTAAAGTTTCCAGAAGTATATTTGCAGCCTATTATGAGAGAAACTATCATAGAAAAATCGTCGGAATTATTCTTGAGACTAGGATTCAAGAGCATCACAATGGATGATATTGCCCACGAAATGGGCATTTCCAAGAAGACCATTTATATCCATTTCAATAACAAAACGAACTTGGTAGAGGAATGTACCATGTACATTTTCCATAAAATAGTTGATAATATCAGCTGTATTAGGGACCTCAACAAAAATCCGATCGAAGAGTTATACGAGATCAAAAAAATGGTCATGGTGCATTTACACGATGAAAGAGGCTCCACAGAATATCAGTTACACAAATACTATCCAAAAATTTTTATCGCCCTTAGAAAAAAGCAATTCCAAATTATGGAAGAATGTATTGTTGATAACATAAGAAAAGGGCTTGGCGAAGGAATTTACCGTGAAAATATCAACGTTGATTTTATAGGTAGAATATATTTCTCCGGTGTTACCAGCCTAAAAGATCACGACATATTTCCGGAAGACCAGTTTCCCATCAACCTGCTAATGGATGATTTTTTGGAATACCATCTCCGTGGTATTGTTACCCCAAAGGGAAGAAAAATATTAAATGCTATAATTAATTCAAATCACGAATAAATGAAACAGTTTATACTGACCGTCTTAATCCTAATTATAGGCATCTCTGGCTTGGCCCAAGAGCAAGCTACTCCTAGCTTTACCCTAGAGGAGGCCGTGGCCTATGCTTTGGAGAATAATTATAAGGCCATTAATGCAAACAAGGATATCATTGACGCCCAAAAACAAAAATGGGAAACCATCGCCGGAGGCCTACCTCAAATAGAAGGGGCGGTAAGCTACCAAAATCAACTGAAGCAACCGGTATCCCTTATTCCTGCAGAATTTTTTGGCGGAGAACCAGGGACATTTGCCCCCATCATCTTTGGCCAACAACAAACGGCCAGTGCTACGGCCACGCTAAAACAGCAAATTTTTGATGGTTCCTATATCGTTGGTGTACAGGCCTCAAAAGCGTTTATCAGCTACAGTGCCAACAACAAGGAAAAAACTGATCTTGAAGTCCGTAAAGCAGTGGTAGAAGCCTATGGCAATGTGCTTCTTGCCAGGGAAAGCGTTGTAATTTTCAAAAAAAACAGGGAGACCCTGAACAAAAACCTATATGAGACCAAAAAAATATATGAAAATGGCCTAGGAGACGAAGAAAGTGTGGACCAATTACAGATTACCCTTTCGTCCGTAGAGAACCAATTGCGCAATTCTGAACGTCTCGAAAAACTGACCCTTCAAATGTTAAACTTGGTAATGGGGCTGGACATCACAACACCCACTATTTTAAAGGAAGATCTTGATACCCTTTCCCAAAAAGAAATGGACCTAAGGTTGTTGGACCAAGAGTTGACGATGAAAAATAACGTGGATTACAAATTGGCATTTAATCTTAACGAACAGCGCTTTTTTGAACTAAAGTTGGCAAAAAGTAGGGCCTTGCCCACTTTGAATGCATTTTTGAATTACGGTTCCACAGCATATAGCCAAAATTTCGACTTCTTTAACGGTGATCAACAATGGTTCGATTCGTCCATCCTTGGGTTTGATCTTAGCATACCTCTTTTCAGCTCCTTTAAAAGAAGTGCAACTACCTCACGGGCCAAAATTGCCCTGGAAAAAGCTAAGACCCAGTTAGAGGAGGCTAAAGAAAATATCCGTCTGCAATTGGAAAATGCCAAGAGTGAATACCTATTCTCCATCGAACAATACGACACCTCCAAAGCCAACCTAGCCCTTGCGGAGCGCATAGAACATAAGAACCAGATCAAATACTTTGAAGGGCTGGCCTCGAGCTTTGAACTTAGGCAGGCACAAACCCAATTGTACACGGCCCAGCAGGAATATCTTCAGTCCATGGTAAGTGTCATCAACAAGAAAACCGAACTGGAAACCATTATCAATAACTAAGCGATCAATCAATACATAGCTATCTTATAATACAATTCAAATGAAAAAAATCTATTACATCCTTGTAACCGCCATTCTTCTTACCGCTTGTGGTAATAATGGACAACAAACCGTAGACAGCCTTATAGAAGCTGGTGATATTGAAGCCCTACGAGCCAAAAAAAGCGAACTTTCGGAGCAACTAAAAACTACCGATAGAGAAATAAAACTTCTTGACTCTGCAATTTCAACTTACAATTTGGACGAAAAACTGCCATTGGTCACCACCGTTAAAGCAGCGGAACAAAAATTTGAACATTTTTTGGAATTACAAGGAGATGTAATGACCAAACAAAATGTATTGATCTATCCCGAAATGGCCGGGACATTACAAAAGGTATATGTTCAAAAAGGACAGCAGGTTAGTAAAGGTCAGCTATTGGCCACTATAGATGATGGGGGGTTGGGAAGCCAATTAGAGCAGCTAAAAACACAGGCTGAATTGGCAAGAACAACATTTGAGCGTCAAAAGCGCTTATGGGACCAAAAAATAGGCTCTGAAATACAATACCTTCAAGCCAAATCCAACTACGAGGCACAGCAAAACTCAGTGAAGCAATTTCAAAGCCAATTGGAAAAATCCTCAATTAGAGCTCCTTTCTCTGGAATCATTGACAATGTGATCAAAGACCAAGGAACAGTGGTTTCACCTGGACCGGGATCCGAAGTGTTCCGAATTGTAAACCTTTCAGATATGTATATCGATGTGGAAGTTCCTGAAACATATTTAGGTAGTGTTACCAAAGGGAAAGAGGCTAAAGTATTCTTTCCTGTTCTTGGGGACAGTGCTCTCACCAAAATTCGCCAGACTGGAAATTTCATCAATCCTAGCAACCGATCCTTTAGTGTGGAGATACCTGTGCCCAACCAAAATGGGAATATAAAACCTAATCTATCGGCCAAGGTACGTATCAACGACTATACCAGCGAAAAAGCCATTTTAATTCCACAGAGCATTGTTTCTGAAAACGCCGAAGGGGAGCAATATGCCTATATCGCCATGGAGCCAAATGCGGATAATGAAGCCATAGCCAAGAAAATAATAATTACTACCGGGAAGACCCAAGGAGCCCTGATAGAAGTGCTCTCTGGAATAGAAGATGGAAACCAAGTGATCAAAGAAGGAGCGAGAAGCGTTAAAGATGGTCAAAAAGTAAAAATCATAAACTAAGTGTCCATGAGCAAGCAGAAAAAAAACTCTGAAAAAGAATTTGGATTATCATCCTGGGCCATTGATAACCCAAGTGTAATCTATGTTATGATCGGACTCTTTCTATGGATAGGGCTGTCCTCCTATTTCGCCATGCCCAGGGAGGATTTTCCTGAAATCAAGGAAACTAAGATCTATATAAGTACACTTTATCCAGGTAATACTGCCGAAGACATTGAGCGTCTGATAACCGACCCTTTAGAGGACAAATTAAAGAACGTAAGTAATTTGGTGGAAATAACCTCCACCTCCCAGGAAGATTATTCCATTATTACGGTAGAGTTTGATGAGGAGATTACGGTAGAAGCTGCCAAACAGAAAGTTAAGGATGAAGTGGATAGTGAAAAAGCCACTGAGGACTGGCCTATTTTTAACAATGCCAAGGTAGATCCCAACGTTTTTGATTTGAACCTTTCAGAGCAGTTCCCCATAATGAACATCAACTTTACGGGGGATTATCCCGTGGAAAAGTTGAAAGAATTTGCTGAACATATGCAGGACGAAATTGAGGACCTGCCCGAAGTAAAACAAGTGGATATTAGAGGTGCTCAGGACAAGGAGGTGGAAATTGCCGTGGATGTATACAAAATGATGGCAGCCAAGGTTAGTTTTGATGATGTTTTAGGTACCATCAGAAATGGAAATGTAACCATGTCCGCTGGAAATTTAAAGACCAGTGGTCAAAGACGAACCATCAGAATATTGGGCGAAATTGAGGATCCAAAAGAGTTGAATGATTTCGTCGTAAAATCGGAAAATGGGAATGCCGTTTATTTAAAGGATATTGCCCAGGTTACCTTTTCAGAAGAGGAGAAGACCACCTATGCCAGGGAATTTGGCGAAAGTGTGGTAATGTTGGATGTAAAGAAAAGGGCTGGTAAGAACATGATCGAAGCCTCAGACAAAATTAAGGCAATGGTCAAAGAGGCCAAAGACAACTATTACCCAACCGATTTGGGGATTTCAATAGCCAATGATTCCTCCGGTAGGACCTTAAATCAAGTGGATGACTTGGTCAACAACATCATTTTTGGAATTATTCTGGTGGTTACCGTGCTAATGTTTTTTCTTGGGTTCAGAAATGCACTCTTTGTAGGTTTCGCCATCCCTATGTCCATGTTTATGTCCTTTATGATCTTGTCATGGCTGGGATATACTTTAAATACCATGATCCTTTTTGGAATGATCATGGGCTTGGGGATGCTAGTGGATAACGGAATTGTGGTCGTAGAAAATGTATATCGACTCATGGATGAGGGGATGCCCCGTATAGAAGCGGCTAAAAAAGGGATTGGAGAAATTGCCTTCCCTATTATTATTTCTACGGCCACTACGGTTGCTGCTTTTGTGCCCTTGGGATTATGGCCCGGCATCTTTGGACAATTCATGATCTATTTCCCAATTACCCTTTCAGTGGTCCTTGGATCTTCCCTCTTTGTTGCCATATTTATGAATTCTATGTTGGTCTCCAATTTTATGGATATTGGGGAAAAGGAACTGACCCTAAAACAATTAATACGGTTGAGCATCATCATGGGTGGACTAGGAATATTTATCCTAGTATTTGGGGGTACAGTAAGAGGCTTGGGTAGTGTTTTGATCGTTACCGCGGGAATGTTCTGGATTTATAAGTACTTCTTGAAAAAATGGGCCGTTAGTTTTCAAAAGAATACCATGGTCCGGTTTGAAAATTGGTACGAAAGAAGATTGGTTCATGCCCTAAGGGGAAACAATGTGTATTGGTATTTTGGGGCAACCGTGGCGATGCTTATCAGTGCATTTATGCTCTTTGGAGTGTCCATTAGTACCCAAAGAACCAAAATTGAGTTTTTCCCGGATACCATCCCTAATGAGATTTATGTATATATAGAATACCCTCAAGGAACTACTATTGAAAAGACCAATGAACTGACACAGGATATTGAAAAAAGAGTATACACTATCATAAATAGTGATAAATATACTGATGCCAAAGGTAAATTTAACTATCTCGTCGAATCTGCGGTATCACAAGTTGGTGAAGGTGCGGGCAACCCACAGACCGATGGAGGCTCTGCAGCAGAAATGCCACATCGTGGAAAGCTTACCGTTTCTATGAGGGAGTTTAAATACCGAAATGGATTGGATACAGAAGAGCTCCGGAAAAATATTCAGGAATCCCTTTTGGGCATCTACCCAGGAGTAGCAATTTCCATTGAGAAAGATGCAGCAGGTCCCCCAGCAGGTTACCCGATCAACATAGAACTACAGGGAAATGATTATGATGAGTTGATCAATACTGCAGAGGATATGAGGAATTTCATCAATACTAAAAATATTGCTGGGATTGAGGAATTGAAGATCGATGTGAACAAAGGAAAACCTTCTATGCAGGTCATTGTTGACCGAGAAAAAGCAGGAGAATTAGGAGTTTCAGTTGGGCAGGTAGGAAACCAGTTAAGGAGATCTCTTTTTGGTGAAAAAGCAGGCATTTACAAAAATGACGGAGAGGACTACAATATCAATGTTCGATTTAATGAAGAGAATAGATACGAAAAAAATGCGCTATTTAACCAAAACATCATTTTTAGGGATCCTGCAAACGGCCAGATCAAAGAAATTCCCGTTTCCGCAGTTGCTTCCCAAAGAAATACATCTTCTTTTAGTGCTATAAAACATAGGGACAACGAAAGGGTAGTTACCGTTTATTCTGGATTGAAGCCAGGATTCACGGATGCCGCTGCCATTGTAACCGAAATTCAAGCCGAAATGGAAAGTTACAAAGCCTTGCCACAGGGTGTTCGTATAGATTATACTGGACAGATAGAGGAACAGAACAATCAAATGCAATTTTTGGTAGGTGCTTTCTTCACTGGTCTAGGTCTCATAATGCTAATTTTGATATTCCAATTTGGAGGTATTTCCAAACCCGCCATAATCATGATCGCCATATTCCTAAGTTTTATTGGAGTATTTGGTGGACTTATCATTACCGGAAAACCATTTGTTATCATGATGACTATGATGGGGATTATATCCTTGGCAGGTATCGTGGTGAACAATGGAGTGGTGCTATTGGACTATACCCAAATCCTTATCGACCGTAAAAAGGTACTATTGGATATGGACGATAGGGCATTACTAGCCAGGGATGATGTTAGAGAATCAATAATAAAAGGCGGAAAGGCAAGATTACGACCCGTACTGTTAACCGCTATTACAACCGTATTGGGACTGATCCCATTGGCAATAGGATTGAACATAGACTTCTTTTCCCTGTTTTCCGAATTTGACCCCAACATATATATTGGAGGTGACAATGTAATCTTCTGGGGACCATTGGCATGGACCGTAATCTACGGTTTAATTGTGGCCACTTTCCTCACCTTGATTATTGTTCCTGTACTATTCTTTATATCGTATAGGTTCAAGATAAAATTAAGGGGAATTCGTAATAGCTAAGCGCTAAAATATTTTAAACCAAAGATAATGGGCAGTATAATCTACAATAGATGTACTGCCCATTTTTTATTCAAGATCTTTAACTAAGCACATACCGATATCACCATTAGGATTATACATAAAAAGGATATTAGGTGAAATCAGAATTAAAAAAGGCCCGATGTGTATGTCGGGCCTTAAAGGGTAGGGTTGGTATTTATGTCGTATATGAATGTTGGGTAAGGTGCTTGTCCGTATGTAGAAAAGGCCCATTAAAATGGCTATAAATCCATAGCTTAATTTCATTATGTCGTGCAATCTCAAGGATTTTTTAAATTTTGTACTATCCTAAATATACAATTTTTTCAATTTCACACTACAATTAATTAACATTGAAATTTAGTTTCAAATTACATCCCATATAGATTGGCTTTAAAGATTTCAGTTCTTAAAAACAAAAAACCAGGAGCAAAAGTCTCCTGGTTAAAAGTAAATAAATGATTGGTTTTATTGATTTTCTGTAGCGGGAACCGGTACTGCACTAGGTACGTTATCCGTAGCCCTATCGTTTGGCAACTCAGCCAGTCTTCCAAATCTTCTCATATCAACCCATCTATGTCCTTCCCCATATAAAGAGTATCTTCTTTGAGTAATCATTTCATCTTCTAAATCCTGTTGAGTTGTGAATAATATGGTTGGAAGGCCAGCAGCGTTCCTAATTATATTAATTGCGTTCAAGGACTCATTAGGATTGCTTGTTAAATTTGCCTCAGCATATAAGAGAATCAATTCCTCATTTCTAATAACTGGCACATTATCTTCATTTGATCTGTATATCCAGACATCATAATTACCAACCAATCCAGAGGCACTTCTTGGACTATCACGAAGCACCACTTTATCCAATCGATTATCGTTAGCTTCTGCATCCGCTACATATCCTGCATGGGCAACCCTCACGTTGGCTTCTTGATTCAAAGCTATAAACAGAGGGTTTGCAAGATCAGCTCCACTTAAGGAAAAGGTATGGTATACCCCTGTATTTAGGTCGCCGGCAAAATCCATAAAAGATTCACCTAACAAACTTACCACATTGGAATAATTACCCCTGTAAGCTTCAACCCTAGCTGTTAGAGCCTTATTAAATTCCAAAAAGCCTCCAGGCGTATCAAAACCTGTATATCCAGATGAAAGTGAGAATGGAAAACTTGAACCCCCAGCACTTAGATCCGAACCAGCATTGTTCAACAGTTCAAAAATGGCTGTTAAAGCCGTGGCATTATCTACTAATGGTCCCAAATTATCGGGATCTGAAACATCCAATCTTATCCCATTATCATGTTGGCTATTGGTCAACATTAAAAGCTCATAGGCCTTTAAGGTATTTAAAACGCCTTTTGTTGCAGCAATTTCAGCTGTAGAAAAATCGGCTGTTGTATTCTCCAATCCTTCCAGCATTAGATTGATGTTTTTAACAGTTGCGTACCTTGATGCCCAAGCTGTAGTGGTATAGAAGGTATTATCATCCAAGTTCCCAACCACAACGTCACCTTCAAATCTAGGATCTGATGATGTAAAATAATAATATTCGCGTCCAAAAATACTCTGGACGTCCGTCTGTGTTGATAACCCTACCCTCATATCCGAAAGAACTCCAGATAATGCTTGTGGGAGCTCACCTCTAGAAAGGTCTTCGGAAATTGAATTGGTACTTGCCCCATTTAAGCTTTCCCCACCTTCAAGTTCACAAGAGGTTATACTCAAAGCACAAATGATCAACATCGCTTTACTAAATTGTTTTACTATTTTCATTATGCTATTTTATTAAATTATTAAAATTGTGCAGATAGATTGAACATGTATCTCTTTGAAGATGGGAAAGGAGTTACCTCTACCCCTGTCGACAATCCATTTCCTCCAAAGTTAGATACCTCAGGATCATAACTGTTGTAGTCAAAAATATTGACCAGGTTAATACCAGAGAATCCTACCCTAACATTGGAAATAGTCTCTCCGAACCATTTGGATAGTTGGGTTTTTGGAATAGTATAATACAATCCAACTTCCCTAAGCCTGATATAGCTTGCGTCTTCCACAAAAGGAGTAGCATTACCAGCAAAAAGACCGTTATTGATTCTGTAATCCCCATTTCTTATTAGACCATCAGGATCTACATTGAAATCATCAAAATCTGCACTTGTTCCTCCAAAATCTGAAAGTAATTTAGTTAAGTTAATATTATCACCTCCTTTTTTCCAATGCCATAAGAATGACAAAGAGAAATCTTTATATTGGACATCGTTGGTCCAGGACATTTGAAAATCTGGTTCTGCATCACCAAGTTTTACCAAATCACCATCTACATTGTTTCCAACAATCTGTGTAACACTTTTTCCTTCTTCGATTCTAAAGGTTCCCAAACTAGTTCCAAATCCACCAGTATTGTAAGCGGGAACGTTCATTTTAACCATTTTGGATTTATTCTTATACCAAATGATTCCGGAATCCCATGCAAAGTCAGTTTTCTTGACTATAGCTGCATTTAGTCCAATTTCAATACCTTTATTTTCCAATTCACCTGCATTGGCCCATTTAGTAGAAAAACCAGATGACGGTTCCGTATTAGCCAATAATAGAAGGTCCTGCACGTTTTTCTTATACCATGTAAATTCTAAAGACAACCGATCATTTAGCATCCCTGCATCAAAACCTACTTCTAATTCCTTTTGTCTTTCTGGAGTAATGTTAGGATTACCAAGGGTTCCTGGCACCACGATACCTACGTTGCCATCAATCAGGGTACTTTGGTACACTGTGTACAATGAACCAAAAGCGGCAAATGTTCCGGCCTCTCCATAAGCTGATCTTACTTTCAACCTATTCAAAAAACCTTCTTGATTCCAAAAGTCAAAATTGTTAAGGTTCACTGCCAATGAGGCCTTTGGATAGTAGAAGAATTGATTGATATCCCCGTTATTGGTAGATTTATCACCTCTTAACCCTAAAGTTCCAATTAATTTATCCTGATAGTTAACTGCCTCTTGAACAAAGAATCCAAAATCCTCTTGCTCCAACCTGTTTTGATTAACGGTCTGGTTCGCTCCTTGATCAACATTGGTTTCAGAAGCTATCAAATCAGACGCAACCACTCTAAGTATATTTCTGGAAAACTGTTCGTTTGTAGCCCCCAGCTGTGTGTTGAATGACAATCCATTATCTGTATTATAATCATGAACCAAAAATGAAGAGTAATTGGCATTTTGATTGGAAGTAGTCGTAATTGCAGATACTCCGTTTAAACCACCTTGATCTAACCTTTGGAATTGAAGTTCCTTTGGAAATATTACCGTTGCAGTCATGGAATACGTGTCAATACCAGCTTTGGTGACCAACTTTAAACTTGAATTGTCCTTAACGAACAAATTAATATCCAATGTTCCACCCATGATAAACCTGTTGACTTTCTCATTGTTTGTCATCAAGTCTCTAGTCTGCAATGGATTTGAAGAGTTATTTGGGTGATCAGGATAGTTGCCGTTTGCATCAGGCAATAAAGAATCCCAAGGTCTTGTACTGGTTAGTGCAACCCCTAATGTTGTTCCCGAGTTATCGTTATTAAAAAAGCCTCTGTCAGCAGAAGAATTGATATAATTTGTACTCAAGGACAACTTAATAAAATCTGTAAACCTATGGTCCAAATTCAATCTAAACGAAGTCTTTTTATAACCCGTATTTTTA
The DNA here is from genome assembly GCA_035798135.1 of Flavobacteriaceae bacterium KMM 6897. GTDB lineage: Bacteria > Bacteroidota > Bacteroidia > Flavobacteriales > Flavobacteriaceae > Sediminicola. The sequence continues at coordinate 396,280 of JAPFBR010000001.1, forward strand.
ACAATACCTTTCTCATCATCATGAGTCAGTCCCGTGAAAAAGGTAGTCCTGTCAGACCCCCCAGATGCACTTAAATTGGTATTTGTAATAAATCCTTTTTCCCCATAGATCTCATTTTCATAATCCCTTAAGGTGCCTGCAGCTTCTGCAGCAGAAAAAAGTGCTCCTTCACCAAAAGCCTCTTCAGCCAAATCAAAATCCCAATCTCTTTGCCCCTGTAAGTTTATGGCCTCACTAAATCCAAGACCTTGAGAGAAATTTAGTCTTGTTTTGCCAGCCTTACCTTTTTTGGTAGTTATGATAATAACACCAGCGGCCCCTCTAGAACCATAAATGGCAGAAGCTGAAGCTCCTTTTAAAATCTCTACATTCTCTATATCTTGAGGGTTAATATCTGCAATCCTATTAGATGCGTTATCCTGGGAAGAAGCATTTCCTCCTCCTGAGGCTTTGGAAACGGCATTTAAACCTCCAGAGGAGATACTACTGTTATCCAAATAAACACCATCGATAATATAAAGAGGTTGTGAGTTACCATTAATGGAGGTTACCCCTCTAAATTTTATTGACATTCCCCCACCTGGTGCACCTGAATTAGATGTGACTTGTGCCCCTGTGAATTTTCCTGCTAAAGCACCATCCAACGTTCTTGGAGGTGTTGTGCCAGTAAGAGCTTCGGCGGAGACAGTTGCAACCGCATTCGCCAAATTCTTTCTTTTTACCGTTGATGCCAAACCAGAAACAACTACTTCATCCAATCCAGTTGCTGACTCTCCCATCAAAACATTTAAAGTTGTTGAAGAATTTATAGTTTGGGATACTGTTTCATATCCTATATAAGAAAATACCAACGTAGCAGGAAATATTGATACTTCAATTTCATAATTCCCATCAAAATCTGACATGGTACCCTGGGTGGTACCTTTGACCAACACATTGACCCCTGGCAGTGGCCCACCAAGACTTGCATCCGTTATAGTTCCCTTTACAACAGCCTGGGCAAAAATTAGTCCCGGTAGCCATAAAAGCAATAAAAAAAGTGTTTTTTTAATAAAAGTCTGTTCCATATTTAAAAGGTTTTGTTATTATAATGCCCAATCTAACTAAATTTTGTGATGAAATTCACGAATATTTAAGGATTAACTAAATTATTATTTTTAGAAATTATGAACTACAAGCCATCTTAATGTTTCAGCTTACCCCGATACTTCTTACATTTGCCAATCAATTAAGCTATTGCAAATGTATAGAAATCAAACCTGTGGCCAATTAAGGTTATCAGACATAAATAAAGAAGTAGTCCTCTCCGGATGGGTGCAAAAAGTAAGGGATAAAGGATTTATGATGTGGGTCGATCTTAGGGACCGTTATGGCATCACCCAATTAATTTTTGATGAGGAACGCACCTCAAAAGAAATTATGGAACAGGCTAGGTCCTTAGGCAGGGAGTTTGTGATCCAGATTCATGGTAAGGTAATAGAACGATCCTCCAAAAACCCCAATATGTCCACTGGGGATATCGAAATTTTGGTATCCAACCTTGTTATACTGAACAAATCCTTGCTTCCGCCGTTTACCATAGAAGACCAGACAGACGGTGGTGAAGATATCCGTATGAAATACCGCTACTTGGATATTCGTAGAAATCCAGTGAAAAACAATCTTATTTTCAGGCATAAAGTTACCATGGAGGTAAGGAAATACCTTTCAGACCAAGCCTTCATTGAAGTGGAGACCCCTTATCTTATAAAATCCACTCCAGAAGGGGCAAGGGATTTTGTGGTTCCAAGTAGAATGAACGAAGGTCAGTTTTATGCCCTTCCCCAATCGCCCCAAACCTTTAAGCAGTTGTTAATGGTAGGGGGAATGGACAAATATTTCCAAATTGTAAAATGTTTTAGGGACGAGGATCTAAGAGCAGACCGTCAACCTGAATTTACACAGATCGACTGTGAAATGGCCTTTGTTGAACAGGAAGATATATTAAATGTGTTCGAAGGACTGACGAGACATCTTCTGAAAGAAATTAAAGGGGTTGAAATCGGAGAATTTCCTCGTATGACCTATGATGATGCCATGCAGAAATACGGAAACGATAAGCCCGACATTCGTTTTGGAATGGAGTTTGGAGAATTGAACGCTGTGGCCCAACAGAAGGATTTTGCCATCTTTAATGATGCGGAACTGGTTGTGGGAATTGCAGTTCCAGGAGGAGCAGCTTACACGAGAAAAGAAATTGATGCCCTTACTGACTGGGTAAGAAGACCCCAAGTTGGGGCCAAAGGCATGGTCTATGTTAAATATAACGAGGACGGAAGTTTTAAATCTTCCGTTGATAAGTTCTATGATGAAAAAGATCTTTCGCTATGGGCAAGGGCAACCAATGCCCAACCAGGGGATCTTATCTGTGTGTTATCTGGGGACACGCTAAAGACAAGGACGCAGTTGAGTGCTTTACGAATGGAACTGGCACAACGTTTAGGGTTGAGGAACAAAGATGAATTCGCGCCGTTATGGGTGATAGATTTTCCATTGTTGGAATTGGATGAGGAAACTGGACATTACCATGCCATGCACCATCCTTTTACCTCCCCAAAACCTGGGCAAATGGAATTGTTGGATAGTGATCCGGGAGCCGTAAAGGCCAATGCGTATGACCTAGTCTTAAATGGAAATGAAATAGGGGGTGGATCTATCCGTATCCACGATAAGGAAACGCAAGCAACCATGTTCAGGCATTTAGGTTTCACCGAAGAAGAAGCAAAGGCCCAATTTGGGTTCTTGATGGATGCCTTTCAATACGGTGCCCCTCCCCACGGTGGGTTAGCGTTTGGACTTGATAGATTGGTAGCTATCTTGGGCGGACAGGAAACAATCAGGGACTTTATTGCCTTTCCAAAAAATAATAGCGGTAGGGATGTGATGATAGATGCTCCTGCCTTTATAGATGAGGCTCAATTAAAAGAATTAAATCTTAAATTAGATATTCAATCATAACCTAAAAATCCCGTTTCAAAAACGGGATTTTTTATATCCTATGACTCAGAACAAACCTATACTTACCCGTTTTTTAATTTGGCGTGCCAAACATATATCGCAAAGGCAATTTGTATATATACTAAGTATCTTAATTGGTTTTACCTCCGGGGTTGGTGCCTTGATCCTAAAAAACCTAACCCACTTCTTTCAGCATTTGTTGGAAGGTAATGTGGTAAAATACTATCACAATGCCTTCTACTTTGTATTTCCTATTATCGGTTTGGCCTTAGTATACCTCATTATAAAGTATGTTATAAGACATAAGGTAAGTCATGGTATTCCCTCAACACTTTTTGCTATTTCCAAACGGAAAGGGATTATAAGGAAATACCAAATGTTTGGTTCTATACTAACGGCTCCTCTTACAGTTGGATTCGGGGGATCCGTAGGTCTGGAAGGCCCTACTGTGTCTACAGGTGCCGCCATTAGTTCCAATATCGCGAGGATGTTCCATATGGACCAAACCACACGTAATCTCTTGATTGGTTGCGCAGCTGCCGGTGCCTTGTCCTCCATTTTCAAAGCACCAATTGCGGCCATCATTTTTGCGATAGAAGTATTTAGTCTTGACTTGACCATCGCCTCGATGTTACCCTTGCTTTTGGCTTCCATTTCGGCAATAATAACATCTTATTTTTTCTTTGGATCCGATGTATTGCTCCCTTTTAAGATTGAGGACAGTTTTAAGATCGTTGATGTCCCATTCTTTATTGCCCTTGGTCTTGTAGCTGGAATCACTTCGATCTATTTTACGGAGGTATACGATAGGATGCAAAAATTATTTGACAAAATAAATTCGCCCATTAAACGCTTATTATTAGGGGGCTCCCTATTGGGGGTTCTCATTTATCTTGTTCCTCCGCTATACGGGGAGGGATTTGAAGTAATCAACAACCTACTTAAGGGAAACCCGGAAAAAGTTCTGGAAAATAACCTATTCAATCTAGACTTATCCAATATCTGGATGGTCATTGGATTATTGGCAGGCCTTGTAATCTTTAAGGTTATTGCCAGTGCATTGACCTTCGGCGCTGGGGGTGTGGGCGGTATTTTTGCTCCAACGTTGTTTATGGGCAGCATTATGGGTAATTGTCTCGCCAAAATAATCAATAATATCGGGGTATTTAAAAACCAAATTTCTGAAAGTAATTTTACCTTGGTGGGAATGGCAGGGCTCATGGCCGGAGTTTTACACGCCCCTTTAACGGCCATTTTCCTTATTGCAGAAGTTACCGGGGGGTATGAACTGTTTATTCCTCTAATGATAACCTCAGCCCTTTCCTATTCGATCACCAAATATGTCCATCCGCATTCCGTTTACAATATGGAACTGGGTAGAAAAGGAGAATTGATCACCCATAATAAGGATCATGCGGTTTTGACCCTTATGGATATGAATAAAGTAATTGAGGATAATTTTATTACCCTTTATCCAGAAATGACCTTGGGGGAAATAGTACATAAGGCTGTTGTTAAATCGAGTCGCAACATCTTTCCCGTCATTAACAAAACAGACAACACCCTATTGGGAATTATTCTTTTGGACGATATTAGACCTATCATGTTCGACCAAACCTTGTACAATGAAGTGCTTGCACAAGATGTAATGCAACCCGCCCCAGAAATCATTAATGTCGATAAGGATAAAATGACGGATATCATGCAAAAATTTCAAGATAGCGGAGCGTGGAACCTTCCTGTAATAAAAGATGGTAAATATCATGGATTTGTTTCTAAATCCAAGCTATTGACGGTCTATAGGAGAAAATTGATCAATTTTACAAAATAAGAATCCCAATGAAAATCAAATACTTTATCATCGTAGTTCTTCTAGCCTCCTTGGGTAGCATTATTTATGGCTTTACCATTATGGAGGATAATCCCGTAATTGCCAACAAGTATATTGGATTTGGAACCGTCGGAATCTTTCTGATCGCTATGCCCCTTTTCTTGATAAAGGAGAGCAAGGGCAAAAAAGTAAAAGATTACATGTTGACCGAAGAGAATATTCGAAAAATGCAGGCAAAAAAAGAGGAAAAGCCTGATAATCACTAATTTTACTTCGATTTAGCTCTTTTTTTCTACACATTCTCCCAAAAAAACATAACTTAGTAATTCAAGCTATTTGTTTATTTTTAATCTTTTATTGAATGACTGGAATTGTTAAATTTTTCAATGTATCCAAAGGTTTCGGATTCATTACCAATGACGACACCGGAAAAGACATTTTTGTACATGCTACAGGATTGAACGGAGTTGAGTTAAACGAAGGTGACAAAGTAGAATACCAGGAAGAAGAAGGCAGAAAGGGAGTGGTTGCTGCACAAGTGCAAGTAATTGGATAATATATTTTATTTTGCTTAGAAACAAAGAAGCCTTCCAATTGGAAGGCTTCTTTCATTTTCAACCTTTTTGTATTAGAGCTATTAATTCAGGTTTCTTCGCTGTATAAAGAATTTTTTTAAAATAGCGGAAGCTTCATTTTCCATAATCCCTCCCTTGATTTTTGTTTTGGGATGTAGGGTTGATCCCATTGCCCCATAACCTCTTTCAACATCCGTAGCGCCATAAACAATATTGCTGATTTGACTCCAGTACAAGGCCCCCGCACACATCTGACAAGGCTCCAATGTGACGTAAAGGGTACAATTGTGCAAATATTTACCGCCCAAAAAATTGGCTGCTGAAGTTATTGCCTGCATTTCAGCGTGTGCCGTAACATCATTTAACTGCTCCGTTAAATTATGGGCTCGGGCAATAATTCTATTTTCAATAACAATAATGGCCCCAACGGGAACTTCCCCCTTTTCAAAAGCGGTCTCGGCCTCTTGCAGGGCTCTTTTCATGAAATAGGCATCATCCATTTTTAAATCCATACTTCCAAAATTACAATTTTAACCCTTTATTCTCTTCTATGAAAAAATGAATTTAGTGTACATTTGCCTGAAGCCATGAAACATCTAGAAAAAATAAACCTTCCAGCAGATCTTCGTCAATTAAAAATTGAAGATCTTCCCGATCTTGCTAAAGAATTAAGGGCATTTATCATAGATATTGTAGCCACAAAAGAAGGACATTTAGGTGCCAGTCTAGGGGTTGTGGAACTTACCATAGCCCTACATTATGTGTACAATACTCCTTATGACAAATTGATTTGGGATGTTGGCCACCAGGCTTATGTTCACAAAATACTTACCGGGAGAAAAAATCTATTTGAGACCAACCGTCAAATGGGAGGTATTAGTGGTTTTCCAAATCGTAAGGAAAGCGTCTATGATGAATTTGGAACAGGACACAGCTCCACTTCCATTTCAGCTATTTTAGGAATGGCCATTGCCTCAAAAATCAAAGGAGAAAAGGACAGGCAACATATTGCTGTGATAGGGGATGCCTCTATTGCAAGTGGTATGGCCTTTGAGGGATTGAACCACGCCGGGGTCACAGACACCAATATCATGATCATCCTTAATGATAATGCTATAGGGATAGACCCAAGTGTAGGTGCTCTTAAAAAATACCTGACCAACGTTAAAAAGGGAACTGCCAAGGAAGAGAATATTTTTGAGTGTTTAAATTTTGATTATTCCGGACCTATTGATGGCCATGATATTAACGTATTAATAGGAGAACTGAAGCGACTTAAGACAGTAAAAGGTCCTAAATTATTACATATTATTACCACCAAAGGTAAAGGACTCCTGCAAGCCGAGGCCGATCAGGTTACTTATCATGCCCCAGGGAAATTTGATAAATTGACCGGTGACCTCATCCCAAAGTCCACCCAAGAGGGCCCTCCCAAATATCAAGACGTATTTGGGCAGAGTATCGTGGAGCTGGCTCAAAACAACAAATACATTATAGGTATTACCCCCGCTATGCCCACCGGAAGCTCCCTTAAATATATGATGGAACAAATACCCGATAGGGCCTTTGATGTAGGTATCGCGGAGCAACACGCAGTAACCATGGCGGCCGGAATGGCTGCAGAAGGACTGGTGCCTTTTTGCAACATATATTCTACCTTTTTACAGCGGGCTTACGACCAGGTCATACATGATGTGGCCCTACAGAAATTGCCCGTGATATTCTGCTTGGACAGGGCAGGTTTGGTAGGACAAGATGGTGCAACCCACCATGGAGTCTACGATATAGCTTATCTGAGATGTATCCCGAATATGATCATTTTTGCACCAATGAACGAGGTGGAGCTTAGAAACATTATGTATACCGCCCAATTTGGGCTGGATGGGCCTATCGCCATAAGATACCCAAGAGGTAAAGGAGTAATAAAGAATTGGAAACAACCTTTTCAAAAAATAACCATAGGGGAAGCGGAAGAATTACAAAAAGGCACAAAAATTGCGGTGCTTTCGCTCGGACATATTGGAAACAGTGTTCGCGAACTTCTAAAGGAGTTTAAAGGCACAAAGAAGATAGGGCATTACAATATGCGTTTTGTAAAACCAATGGACGAAAAAATGTTGGAAATGGTCCTGAATAATTACGAACATATTATTACCATAGAGGATGGTTCTAAAATTGGTGGAATGGGAAGTGCCGTCTTGGAATTTGCAAATCGTATTGGATCTGAAAAGAAGATAAAAATATTTGGTATTGACGATACATTTATAGAGCACGGTACTGTTGAAGAGTTACAGGTCCTGTGCAACATAGATGTATCGTCACTTAAAAATTATATAAATGAGATTGATTGAGTATCGTTGCACGCAAGTCAAAAAATGGACTGTTTTCTTACTGTTTATCTTTAGCCTTTCAGCAACTATCGCACAGGATACCATTCCCTTAAAACAACTATTGGATTCAACCGTTGTAGACACCACAACTGTTGACACTATTGTGATTCGTGCACTACAGTCGAAGATCAGGAATATTCCCCGTAGTGTAAACCTTACCAATCCTATTGTCTCCTTTAAGAAAACAAAAGCAAGAACCAAGGAATTTAATCAATTTAAAGTGCCCTCCTTCTGGCGTAGTGAAAATATCCTGAAAATCAACTTTAATGAAGTTGCTTTCGTCAATTGGAAGGCCGGGGGTGATAATTCCATTGCCGCTGCTGGTAACCTAAAGTTTGTGAAGAATTATAAATTTAGGTACATTCAATGGGACAATGATCTGGAGTTTAGGTATGGTCTCAATGCCCAAGAGGGCCGGAAGATGAGGAAAACGGAAGACCTTATACGATTGAGTTCCACCTTTGGATATAGAAGGGACACCCTTAGCAATTGGTATTATTCCGTGAAGGCGAATTTTAACACCCAATTTTCCAATGGGTATAAATACCCGGACAGAACCACCCCTGTTTCTAGATTTATGGCACCAGGATATTTGTTTTTGGGAGCGGGAACCTCGTTCATCCCCGAAGGAAAAGATTTCAATCTTTATATTTCTCCCATTACCCAAAAAATTACCTATGTACAGGATCAGACCTTGGCCAATCAAGGAGCATTTGGGGTCAAAAAAGCGGTCTATGATATCGAGGGAAATTTAGTCACGCCCGGTAATAAAGTGTTTATGGAATTTGGTTTCCTAATTACCAATACATGGCAAAAACAAATTTTTGACAATGTGTATTTAGATCACAGGTTAAACCTCTACACAGACTATCTTCAAAGTTTCGGCAATATAGATGTGGATTGGGAGCTCAATATAAAGCTTGTGGTCAATAAGTACATACAGACCACTATAGGCACCCAGCTCATTTATGATGATGATATCACATTTGATGAGATCATAGCCGATGATGGAACTATTGTTGATTCTGGGGGACCTAGAATCCAATTCAAACAAATATTGGGCATAGGTATTGCCTATGCCTTTTAAAGTTGCCTTCCCATTATTTTATTGTGGATATGTACCGCGGCACCATCGGATAGGCTGGCTACATAACAACAGGTGTTCAAAAGGATCTGGTAAATAGATAGGTCTTCCGTATGTTGGTAAAAAGCGGGTAAGGTCTTTACCACAAGCCTATCATAATTGGAGGCATTCCCTTCTGTTTTTTTAACCAAGGCGCTTGTATAGACGTCCAGGATGTCGGATATAATCCTATAGCCGGCTATTTCCTTTTCTATGACTTCCTGTGATTGATATACCTTTTCTACACTTAGTTTAATGATATCAGAAATTTGTGCCTTATACTTACTTTTATCCAATAACGATACCCCAAAAGTGCCATTTAGGATAGCTTCCTCATTTTCTACGAAAACATCGATCACGTCAGTAATCAATGTACTGATCGCCAAAGCACGCAAATAGCTGATTCGGTCTTCCATATAGACCATTTCGTGATACTTTTTGGTATTGATCGTATCCTTGACCAATTTGATCAAATATTCCAACGCAAAATCTTCTGGGATCAATCCCAGGTTTATCCCATCTTCAAAATCAATAATGGTATAACAGATATCATCAGCCGCTTCAACCAAATAGGTCAAAGGGTGTCTCGAGAAAGAGGTGTGCTCGCCTTTTCTTGTTTGAACTAGGCCAAGTTCTTTTGCTACTTCCTCAAAGAAATCTCGCTCTGTTTGGAAAAAACCAAACTTCTTATCCGCAATATGAGAAGTGGGTTTTTTGGGCAAGGATTCTTTGGGATATTTCATAAAGGCCCCAAGGGTTGCATAACTCAGTCGTAATCCTCCCTGTACCCCTTCCCTGGTTTCAGTCAATAACTTTAACCCATTGGCGTTGCCCTCAAAATCTATAATGTCCTGATATTCCTTGTCGGATAAATTTGAACGGTAGCATAGTCCATTCCCAGTTTTGAAATATTCTCCTATGGCCTTTTCCCCGCTGTGTCCAAATGGCGGATTTCCTATATCATGGGCAAGGGCCGCCGCCGCAACTATAGCGCCAAAATCATTAAAATGATACCCATGTACTTGCTTTAAATATGGGTGCTTCTCCAGTATTTTTTTTCCTGCAATCCTTCCTAAACTTCTTCCCACGACGGAAACCTCCAAACTGTGGGTAAGCCTTGTGTGCACAAAATCGGTTTTTGATAGCGGGATCACCTGTGTTTTGTCCTGAAGACTCCTAAAGGAAGCCGAAAATATAACACGGTCATAATCCACTTCAAACCCCAAGCGGGTTTCGTCCTGTTCCTTTCGTAACCTTTTGTGGGTATCCCCTTGTCGTCTAAGGGATAATAGCTGTTCCCAATTCATAGTAAAATATTTGAAGACGCAAGATACATTTTAAAGCATTTTCTTCCCAGTTCTTATTTCATAAATCGAGAAAGCTTTAGGGTTTTTACAAGCCAGTACCACAGGCTGCGCTTTTAATCTTAATAATTACTTAATCTAAAATTTACCTAAAATTCAAGATTTAGTGCCAATTTAGGCCTGTCTATAGACATAACTGGATTTCATCTTAAATAGGTTTTTGTCGACTATTTATAGAAATCGAAAGCTACCCCTGGCCAAGGTAGCTTTTTTTCTATGTTGTCAGTGTCCTTAAATATGTTTTAGAATTAATCCTTCCTTAATGTTAGCTTAACATTAAGGTGTGTTATTTGCAGCGACAAAAACTAATAACAATGAAAATTAGAATTCTTACGGCAGGTTTGTTCTTGCTAGCATTAACTTCAAGTTTTGCCCAAGTAACAGAGGCTCCTGCTTTTGGGAAGGGTCTTTTTAATTTGGTTGGAAAAGACAGTACTTTTACTATGCACATTGCAGCGAGAATGCAGTTTTTAGGAGTTGCCTCTTGGCAAAAAGAAGATGGTGGGGGACTTGTAAATCCTGAATCCAACTTTTTGGTGCGGAGGGCACGATTAAAATTTGACGGTTTTGTATACACCCCTAAATTAGAATACAAGTTGGAGTTGGGATTGTCCAATAGGGATATTTCCGGTGCCTCAGAATTTACCAGTAATGCTCCCAACTATATTTTGGATGCGGTAGTGATGTGGAACTTCTATGAAAATTTTGAACTATGGGTAGGTCAGACAAAACTTCCCGGCAACGTGGAGCGCGTGGTTTCATCCGCAAACCTTCAAATGGTTGACCGTTCCTTATTAAACAGCAGCTTTAACATAGACCGTGACCTTGGCATCCAACTAAGGCATAAAACAAACCTATTTGGTGACTTTGTGATGCGCGAAAAATTTGCCATCTCCCAAGGTGAAGGTAGAAATGTTACATCTAACAATTTGGGAGGCTACCAATATACTTCACGATTGGAGTTTTTACCTTTTGGAGAATTTAAAGGGGACTATTCCGGAGCTGATCTTGAAAGGGAAAAGAGCCCGAAACTGATGTTGGCTGCCACATATGACATCAACCAAGATGCGGTAAAAAACAGAAGCAACCAAGGATCTTATATGGATATCGACAATGGAACAGATTTCTACGAGACCAATATCAACACCTTGTTTGTGGACGCCATGTTCAAATACAACGGTTTCTCCTTTATGGGGGAATATGCCCATAGGGATGCCAAAGATCCATTGGCCAAAAACTCTGACGGCACCTTGACAGGTGATGAAGTACAGGTTGGTGATGGTCTAAACTTACAATTGGGGTATTTGACAAAAAAGAACTGGGAAGTCTCTGGTCGTTACACCAATATTAAATTGGATGAAAACATTACAGGACAAGCTCCTGAAAGTCAATATACCTTAGGTCTATCCAAATACCTCGTAGGCCATAAATTAAAAGTGCAAACTGATATAAGCTACTTAAACGTAGACGGAGGATCTGATGAGTTGATGTATCGACTACAATTGGATGTACATTTTTAATTCTCTCAGTAAAATATATAAAGGTTGTATTGAACATTTTCATAACCTTTACTTAAACACAGATAATCATTAAATACATAAATTTAACAACTTTTAAAAGTACGTTACAAATGAAAAAACTTGTATGCTTATTATCATTGGCCCTTACATTAGGTGCCTGCGGTGACAAAAAAGAAAAAAAAGATGGTGCTGGCTCTATGACAGGAACAATCAAAATTGACGGTTCCAGTACTGTATTCCCAATTACGGAGGCTGTAGCTGAAGAATTCAGAACTGCTCAGCCAGATGTAAGGGTTACGATAGGTGTTTCAGGTACCGGTGGGGGTTTCAACAAATTCTCAAGGGGAGAAACCAATATTTCCAATGCTTCCCGTCCAATCAAGGACCAAGAAAAAGCCATTTGTGAGGAAAACAACATCAACTATATTGAGTTGGAAGTTGCTTATGACGGATTAGCAGTATTGGTTAACCCAGAGAATACTTGGGTAGATAGTTTTACCGTGGAAGAATTAAAGAAAATTTGGGAGCCTGCAGCTCAGGGTACTATTATGAAATGGAATCAAATTCGTCCAGAATGGCCGAACGAAGAAATCCATTTATACGGGCCTGGTGTTGCTTCCGGTACTTATGATTACTTTACAGAGGCCGTTGTTGGAAAAAGTGGATCAAGTAGAGGTGATTTTACTGCCAGTGAAGATGACCATGTATTGGTTCAGGGAATTGCTGGGGATAAATACTCCTTAGGGTTTTTCGGATTGGCTTATTACGCCGAAAACAAAGATAAATTAACCTTAATAGGTGTAAACAATGGGACCGAAGTTGTAAAACCAACCTTGGAAACTGTTAAGAACGGTACCTATTTCCCATTATCTAGACCTTTGTTTATTTATGTAAACAGTACTTCGGTTAAATTTACTGAAGTCGTGGAATTTGTAAACTACTATTTGGACAATGCCGGAGAATTATCAACAGATGTAGGATATATTCCTTTACCTGCTGAACTATATACCAAACAAAAGGAAGCTTTTAAAATTTTTGTTGAAAGCAATAAGTAAACCAGTATTTTGATTCAGAAAATCAGGCTCCTTTTGGATGCCTGATTTTTCCTATTTAAATAATCATTTGCATGCGTAAGATAAAAGAACTTATAATTGAGAAAACGCTTTTAACAAGCGCCTTGATTACAATTGCCGTTACCGTAGGTATCATACTGGTTCTTTCCATTGAGGCTGTTCAATTCTTTAATGAGGTTTCTATTTTTGATTTCCTCACGGATACACAATGGACACCTTTGTTTACTGAAAAGCATTTTGGGATACTACCGCTTCTTTCTGGTACATTGCTCACCTCCTTTATCGCCATAGCTGTGGCTTTACCAATTGGTTTGAGTATTAGTATTTATCTCAGTGAATACGCCCCTAGGAACTTCAGAAAAACCGTGAAGCCATTATTGGAACTATTGGCATCCATACCAACTGTTGTTTATGGTTTTTTCGCCTTAATAGTGGTTACTCCTTTTTTACAACAGTTTATACCAAATTTAGCGGGGTTTAACTCCCTATCTGCAGGTATTGTTATGGGGATCATGATTATTCCATATATCTCCTCCATAAGTGAAGATGCACTACATGCAGTACCATCTTCTTTAAGGGAAGCCTCCTATGGGATGGGAGCCACAAAATTACAAACAGCTTTTAAGGTAATTGTTCCTGCAGCTTCCTCTGGTATTATTGTTTCCATAATCTTGGCTATTTCAAGGGCTATTGGCGAAACCATGATCGTAGCCATTGCAGCTGGTCAACAACCCAGGCTGACCTTGGATCCAACGGTTCCTGTAGAAACCATTACCGCTTATATTGTTCAGGTAAGCCTTGGAGATGTACAACATGGTTCTTTGGAATACAGAACTATTTTTGCCGCGGGTATCACCCTGTTTGTATTCACCTTTTTGCTCAACACAATAAGCTATAGAATTAGAAAAAAATACCAAGAGAAATATGAATAATATTCAGAAAAATAGGTGGAAAGACCAGGCTTTCAAATATTGGGGCATATTCTGTACCATTATCGGTTTGGTATTGTTGGCAGTATTTATCGGAGACATCCTAATTGATGGTATTAGCAGAATCGATTGGGGTTTCATTACAGATCTTCCCTCTAGGAAACCAGAAGATTCAGGTATTTATACAGCCCTAATGGGTAGCATATGGATTTTGTTCCTGACTACAATTATTGCCTTTCCTATTGGTGTGGCAGCAGGAATATATTTAGAGGAATATGCCAAGAATAATAAACTTGCAGGTTTGTTGGAGATCAACATATCCAACTTGGCGGGAGTACCGTCCATTATTTACGGACTTTTGGGTCTTGAGGTATTTGTGCGAATTATGAACCTCGGCGCAAGTGTCTTGGCTGGAAGTTTAACTTTATCGCTTTTGATATTACCAATTGTAATTGTAGCAACTAGGGAGGCAATAAAAGCAGTGCCTAAGTCTATTAAAGATGCCTCTTATGCATTAGGGGCTTCCAAATGGCAAACTATATGGCACCAAATATTACCGGCTTCAGGCGGTGGAATCCTTACAGGGGTTATCTTGGCACTTTCTAGGGCTGTTGGAGAAACAGCACCTTTGATCGTTGTTGGTGCACTGGCCTATGTCCCCTTTGCGCCATCAAGTCCCATGGATCAGTTTTCAGTGATGCCGATTCAAATTTTCAACTGGATATCACGACCTCAATCCGGATTCATAGAAAATGCCGCCGCGGCTATCATCATATTATTGGGCATCACTTTTATCATGAACGGTATAGCGGTGTACTTTAGAAATAAATGGCAGAATAAATGGAAGTAAGTATGGAAAATCCTATAAAAGAAAAAATGGTACTAGACAGTGTTATAGACCCGTCTTTAAAAAAGATACCTAAGATAGAAGCCAAGGGAATTAAAGTATGGTATGATGGATTCAACGCCATTAAAGGTATTGACATGACCATAAAACCTAATACGGTTACCGCTTTCATTGGCCCCTCTGGTTGTGGAAAGTCTACATTCCTTCGTTTGTTCAATAGAATGAACGATTATGTGGATGGTTTCAGTATGGAAGGAAAGATCAAGATCAATGGCCGTAACATCTACAAGAAAAATGTAAATGTAGAAGAGTTGCGAAAGGAAATAGGGATGGTATTCCAAAAACCCAATCCCTTCCCTAAATCGATATTTGACAACGTGGCTTATGGCTTAAGGATACAAGGTATCACCGACAAAAATTTCATTAATGAGCGTGTAGTTTCTTCTTTGCAACAAGTTGGACTTTGGGAAGAGGTCAAGGATGACCTAAAAAAGTCTGGTTTGGCACTCTCAGGGGGGCAACAGCAAAGATTATGTATAGCTAGAACTTTGGCGGTAGAGCCATCCATCATTTTAATGGATGAACCCACCTCGGCCCTAGACCCAATTTCCACTGCAAAAATTGAAGAGCTTATTTTTCAGCTAAAAGAAAAATATACGATCATAATTGTAACGCATAATATGCAACAAGCCGGTAGGATTAGTGATTATACTGCTTTTTTCTATCTTGGTGATCTGATAGAGTACAATAAGACAAAGAACATTTTTACTAACCCAGAAAAACAACAAACCGAAAACTACATCACTGGTAGATTCGGATAAAACATAGTAATATGGCAAATGCTATTTACCAAAGGGAAATCATAAACCAGTCAGGCTCCAAAATGCTCACGCTGTGCAAAAACCAACTTGAAAAAGCCAAAGTTGCATTTAGGGAGCACGATAGTGATTTGGCGGAAGAGGTGATTAATACAGAGAATAGGGTCAACGCCCTAGATCTGAAAATAGAGGAGGATTGTGAAAAATTCTTGGCCCTCTACAACCCTGTAGCCATCGATTTGAGATTTATAATGGCCGTGAGAAAAATAAATTTTGATTTGGAAAGGATTGCCGATCACGCCTACAGTATTTCCAAGTATGTGGTGGACCTTGATGAGCCTATTGAGCCACACCTATTCGAAAAATTGCAATTCGATAAAATGTATACTACCATTTCCGCTATGTTCGATCATATTACGAAGGCCTATGAGGAAAAGGATGTGAAGGCAGCTAGAAAAGTCTTTAAAAAAGACAAGGTGTTGGATCAAATCAACAAAGAGTCTTTTGCCATCATTGAAGAGGCGATTAGAAAGGACAATAAAGTCATTCGGCAGTCCCTGATATTATTTTCGGTTGTCAAAAAACTGGAACGTGTTGGTGATTTGATGAAAAATATTGCCGAAGAAGTTATTTTTTACATTGATGCCGAGGTGTTGAAACATAAAAGAAAAAAATAACTTTTTACCCCATTCCCTGCTCCTACCTCCCTTGGACTAGGGATTAGAGGTAAATTAATAATATTTTAATATTATACATTGTTAAGTTTTAAGTAGGTTTGCAAGGTTTGCATCTAACTATTTAATTATGGATAATATTTACTTGTTAATGATTATTGCCCTTGCCTTTTTGGCTGTGGCCGATTTGGTGGTTGGCGTCAGTAATGATGCCGTCAATTTCTTGAACTCTGCCATAGGATCAAAAGCCATTTCCTTTAGGACCATCATGATCGTTGCCAGTTTGGGTATTGGAATAGGAGCCATTTTTTCCAGTGGGATGATGGAAGTTGCGAGAAAGGGTATTTTTAATCCAAGTGAATTTATGTTCAGTGAGATCATGATCATCTTCATGGCCGTGATGATCACCGATATCTTATTGCTGGATTTCTTCAACACCGTGGGCATGCCCACTTCTACAACCGTTTCCATTGTATTTGAACTTTTAGGAGCTGCCGTTGCCATGGCCTTTATAAAAGTGGCAGCAGATACAGGAAACTATATTGATGTTTACAAACACATCAACACTTCCAAAGCCACGGAAATTATTGTGGGGATACTATTATCCGTAGTCATCGCCTTTTCCATTGGTGCCTTGGTGCAATATTTCTCCAGAATGTTGCTCTCTTTTGATTTTAGAAAAAAAGCCAAATGGGCGGTTTCCCTCTTTGGTGGTATTGCTTTAACTGCCATTACTTACTTCATCCTTATTAAGGGTCTAAAAGGCGCCACTTTTGTAAGTGATGATCTGAATACTTTTATAAAAAACAACACTTTACTTATCATTGTAGGAAGCCTAGTTCTTTGGAGTGTGGTCTCCTATTTAATCACCATCATTCTAAAATTTGATGTATATAAACTGATTATTATTGTTGGTACGTTTGCCCTCGCACTAGCTTTTGCTGGAAATGATCTTGTGAACTTCATAGGGGTCCCCATTGCTGCTTGGCAGTCTTTTGAAGCTTGGCAGGCATCGGGTGTACCGGCCACGGAGTTCAGCATGAACGTCCTTGCAGAAAAGGTCCCAACTCCTACTTACTTGCTGTTCGGAGCGGGAATGGTCATGGTCTTGACCTTATGGTTTTCTAAAAAGGCACGTTATGTAACACAAACCGAAATCAACCTCTCCCGTGAGGGAGAATCCAAAGAACGCTTTCAGCCCAACTTCCTCTCGAGGGGAATTGTTAGGGCTGCTATGTTGATTTCACAATTTTCAAATACCCTATTGCCCAAAACCCTTAAGGATCGAATAGATTCCAATTTTGAAAAACCCGTCATTGCCCTCTCTAAGGACAAAACCTATGAAATGCCGGCATTTGACATGGTCCGCGCAGCAGTAAACCTGATGGTTGCCGGAGTGTTAATTTCCATTGCCACATCCTATAAATTACCCTTATCAACGACTTATGTCACCTTTATGGTAGCCATGGGTTCTTCCTTGGCGGATAGGGCTTGGGGAGCAGAAAGTGCCGTCTACAGGGTTGCAGGGGTGTTGAATGTTATTGGGGGATGGTTCTTTACCGCTTTCATCGCATTTATTTCAGCTGCCGTAATCGTTTATCTCATCAATATCCATGTCCCATCAATGGTGGCTATTCTTTTACTGATCGCTATATTTTTATTGGTGCGGAATTATATTTCACACGACAAAAAAACAAAGGAAATTAAGGCAGAGGATGGCCTTAGAAAAGCAGAGAGCAGTTCCATACAGGGCGTTATTGAAGAAAGTGCAAATAATATTGCCAACGTAGTCAAAAGAGGCAACAAAATATACACGAACACGATAAACGGCCTTGCCAAGCAAGACCTCGAGCTCCTTAAGAAGAATAAAAAAGGGGTGAACAAGTTGTCTGCTGAAGTTGATGAACTAAGGGATCATATTTTTTACTTCATTAAAAACCTCGATGAAGCCAGTGTTGGTGCAAGTAATTTCTATATCAACATATTGGGGTATTTGCAGGATTTGGCCCAGTCCTTGGAATACCTTACCAAAATTAGCCATAAGCATATCCATAACAACCACAAGAAATTAAAATACAATCAGATAAAGGAACTAAAAGAAATAGATGTTAAACTCGATGAGCTTTTTAGCGCTACCAAGCAGGTTTTCGATTCCCGTTCTTTTGAGCAAATAGGAGGTATTCTATCCAGCAAACAAGAATTATTGGACATGGTCTCCCAAAAGATTGAAAAGCAAGTGGAGAGGACACGTACGGAGGAGTCTAGCCCGAAAAACACCACCTTGTACTTTACCTTGCTACTGGAGACTAAGGATATCATCACAGCAACAACTAACTTGCTGGAACTGTATTATAAAGAGCATGACAGTTCTGTAATACCCGCCAAGTTGGACCCCAAATAATCCTATTTACACTATAGTATATAAAGGTCTGGTAAAACTCAGTTTTACCAGACCTTTTTTAGTACAATGAACCCCTCTAGGTTAGTACAAAATCTGCTCATTTATCTTTTTCTAACTCTTACATAAGTATTAAAAATAGTCCTTTGTACCTGATACAGGTCATTGTAAAGAATACTCCTCATAAATACCTTTGGCATATTGTTAAATTCAATTATTAATTTTAAATCACTTATCATGAAAAAAACACTATTAGGTTTATTAGTTCTTGGCCTAACCAGTCAAGGTTTTTCGCAAATCGTACAAACGGAAAAGCTCTCTGAAGTAGTAGTTACTGCGGTAAATTATAAATACCTTGATGCTACAACAAATGAAGAGGTCGCACTTCCTGTAAAAAAGTTAGCACAAGCTGCAGCCTCTTACAACATCAAGGAATCAGAACTTTATAGTGATGAATATGAGTTTTACACCATCTCCTTTTTTATTCCAGAGGGTCAGATTGTTGCCATTTACAATCCGGACGGTCAAATTATCAGAACCGTTGAAAAATTCAAGAACATTAAAATGCCCAATGCCGTTGCCAAAGCGGTAAAGGATACGTATCCAAAATGGGATGTTGAATCCGATGTTTACCTTGTAAGCTATACCAATGACAAAGGAGCCAAAAAAACCTATAAATTGAAACTAAAGAACGGTGATAAGCGCATGAGAGTTAAAGTAGATGAAACAGGAACTTTTTTATAGGCGCCTAATATTCAAAAAAAAAGGATCCAACTTATCAAAGTTCGATCCTTTTGCGTTTATCTGCCTTATCCAATTAATTTCTTGGATCGAGCAACTGATCTATTCTTGCAATGGCATCTTCATAATGATACCTCGTAATTGTATTGATCGAACTATTTTTTGCCCCCTGTAATCTTATCCTCAAGGTTTTGAGTTCCCCCCTTACCAGTGTATGTACATCTGAAGTGCTCACATCAAAAATAAAGGTACTTTCAAAGTCAGAACCATTGTTTCTTTTCTCTGGTCCTTTATCCACCATCAAAAAGGCCATTCTATCCAAATAGGTGCGTTGCAGGTTCCTACGGAAAATATCCACATTGGCGCCTCTTCCCATTTCACTCCATACCCCTGTCCTTAGATCCTTTAACATGTCCAAAGCGCTGTAATAGTCTACAACTGTAGTTTCGGCATCCATCAACCTACCAATCCGATCAAAACTGAGCAAATTGTCAATATGTCTTGCTTGTACTTTACGTAATTCTTCAAAGTATCCGGCGTGATCTATATTTTGCAATATTTCCTTATCTATAAGCCACGCCGGAGTTGAAAATATATTTAGCTGTAACCAGACCATGGATGATTTCTGCACTTCCGGAGATACATGGGTATATACAACTCCATCTTGCTCAGGGGTTTTTAAATTTTCATAAATCCCCCCAATATTGGTAACCACATGCCCTACATACCTGCTAAATACACTCAACAATTCACCATACAGTTCTTCCAGGTCACCATAATCATTTGTCTGATCCGAAGTCCAACTTTTAAGGTTCTGTGCTACGAACTTTAAGTTGTTCAACCCATAATCCCCTGCCTTGATAGGGTCATCCCCTATACTTTCTGTTTGCGACTGTGGATCAAAACGACTGGATTGTCTGCCAAATTTATATTTAGGATCCAATTCGTGTTTGCGAATCCATTGATTTAGGGTATCCTTTTCCGCTTCCATCACGATGGCAGTCGGAATTAGCCTATAGCCCCAATTGGTGGCATAATGATCGTATGGGCCTATTTGGCGAATGAACCGAATATTTTCATCCTCTGGTTGTGCTACATAATTGTACCTGGCATAGTCCATAATACTGGCGGCAATACCATTTTCTTGGGTAAAGGCACCATTTCTCAAAGAATCAACAGGGTACGCATAACTGGCCGCCATATTATGTGGAAAGCCAAGTGCATGACCAACTTCGTGGGCAATTACCATACGCATCATCTCGCCTATTTCCCCTTCAGGAGTGTTTAATGTCCGCGCTGAAGGATTGGCGGCACCTGTTTCCAATAGATATCTATTTCTGTAACTCCTCAAATGATTGTGGTACCATATAATGTCGCTTTCTATAATTTCTCCACTTCTTGGATCCGATACACTTGGCCCCGTTGCGTTTCGTGTGGTACTTGCCACATACCTTACCACAGAATACCTTACATCCTCAGGGCTGAACTCGGGATCCTCTTCTGCAGTGGGTGCATCCTTAGCCAAAATTGCATTTTTGAACCCAGCGGTCTCAAAGGGTTTTTGCCATTCCTCTATTCCTTGTTTTATATACTGCCTAAGATTCTCCGGAGTCCCAGGATCCAAGTAATAAACAATAGGTTTAATGGGCTCTACCAATTCTCCCCTGGCATATGCCTCAGGGTCTTTAGGTTCCAAGCGCCATCTTCGGATATACGTTTTTTGGTCGGCCTTTAATTCCTTGCTCCCATAATCGTATTGGCTTACAGTAAAAAATCCCACCCTTGGGTCATATGTTCTTGGTCGCATAGGCTCTTTTGGCAACAAAATCATGGATTGGTTCATTTGCAAACTTATAGACTCCATATCTGAAAATGATGGTGGTTCCGAGGCGCTATAAGTGAGATCCTGCTTTACCTCAATGTTCTCAGGAAAACTCTTTATCCCATTGATAAAGCTAAGGGACGATTCCAGTTTCTTTACTTTGTACTCTTTGCGCAACTTTGCCGATAATCCACTTATAGCCACTACATCTGTATTAAAGAGCGGGGTTACATTAATGACCACGGCAGTGGTATCTGTATTAAAGGCTTTTATATCAAAGGCGAAAAGGGTAGGCTCATAATTATTGACCACCACAGAATTATGGATCGCTTTGGTACTGTCGGCAACATTTGCATAGGATTTTACTTTTAGCAAGATCTTATCCTGAAATCGTATCCATTGTACCACCTGCTCGTTCGTCTTGGAACCCGCATTGAAATAACCTCCTCCCAATCCCTGTGAAAGTTTTGATATTCTACTTACCCAAAGCATTTCCTTTTTTAATTTATCGAACGGAATTTCATAATAATACTCTTCCTTTATCTTGTGGACCATAAAAAGTCCAACATCAGTTATTGCATCTTTAGTGATGACCTCACTATAATTTTTAATGCCATTTTTATCCTTAGATTTCGTCGCATCGTTGAAATTTGTTGGAATTCTATCGTCCTCGTTTCTTGTTGGTCTTTGCCCCATTACTGTCATGGTCATAAAAAACAGGGAGAGCATTAAAAACGGTATTAATTTTTTCATAGTGAAAAGTAACTTTTATGTCTTCTAAAATAGAACTATTCAAATGCTATTCCGTGTTTTTTTGGAATATTAACAAATCAAGGGTAGCGTTTCAAACGAGAAATGGCACATTTACACAAAATCAAACCTCTAGCACAACCCAAAAAAAACTTACCTTGTACATTCATAAAACGTAAAGTTATGTTGAGAATAATTTACATTGTCTTCCTATTTACCATTCCATTCTTGGGGGTATCCCAAAGTTTAACTGGCAATCAGCTTTTACAAAATGCCATTGACCACCATGATCCAAATAATAATTGGCCATCATTTAATGGCGAATTTACGGTGACCATGACAACCCCGGACAATAGTGAGAGAAAAAGCATGATCCATATCAATATCCCAAAAGAACATTTTAGCCTAACTGTTAAAAAAGAAGAAAATACATTGGAATCTGTTTTGGATGGCACTGCTTGTCTGTTGCGGTTAAACGGCAATACAGAAGTATCAGAAGCCCAACAGAAAGCTTTTAATCTCAACTGTGAGAGGGCTGCCATGATGAAAGATTATTACACTTATCTCTATGGCCTTCCCATGAAATTAAAAGATCCAGGAACCATTATAGACCCTAAAGTAGATCGCAAAAGATTTAAAAACAAGGAGTATCTGGTATTAAAGGTGACCTATGAGGAAGGAGTAGGTGGAGATGTATGGTATTTCTATTTTGATCCATCATCCTATGCCATGGAGGTCTACCAATTTTTTCATGATGAAACTAAAAACGATGGGGAATACATCCTTTTAACGGGGGAAGAAACTATAAACCAAATTAAGATGCCAAAAACTAGGGCCTGGTATTACAACAAGGACAACAAATACCTTGGAACAGACATTCTATCCAAGAAATAAGAAGGTGAAGGGACTATCTATAAAACTGACATTGCTCATAGCTTTTGTTATCTTAAAAAGGTATTATTTAAAAACTAAAAATTGCACATGAAAACTGCACTTTCCTTCTTGATTACTCTTATCCTAACAACCAATTTATGGGCCCAAGATCCAAAAACGGAAGAACTTTCGGAAGTGGTTGTAACCGCGATCAACTATAAATATTTGAGCAGTATTGACTCTCAGGAGACGCCTACCCCTGTTAAATTGCTAGAGCGTAAAGTTGCAGGTTACAAGATAAAAAAAGAGGATGTTTTTGAAGATGAATATCCGTTTTACACAGTGTCCTTTTACATCCCAGAAGGTAAAATTGTAGCCGTTTATGACGAGGATGGCAAAATTTTGAGAACTATAGAAAGATTTAAAAACCTGAACCTCCCAAATGCTGTAATACAAGCTTTAGAAAATAAATATCCGGGTTGGAAAATTGTTGATGATGTGTACCTCATAGATTACAACCATCAAAAAGGTGTAAATAGGACCTTTAAAATTAAGTTGCAGAAAAGAAAAAAGTCCCTTAAAGTAAAGTTGGACGAAAAAGGCAATTACCTATAAAAATTCATTTCGTCCAAATAAATCCATACGTTTTCTGGCAATAGGGGTCTAATATTTTTACCGGCCTTGTGCTGTTTGCGAATAAAGGTGGATGAAATTTCCATGATCGGCGCATCAATATGGGAAATTTTTGGATGTCCTTTAAAACTGTGGTCCACCTCCCCTTCTGAAATCCTGGGATAAACGTAAATCTGATGCTGTTCCAAAATGGCCTCATAATTCTTCCATTTATGCAATCCCTTGAGGTTATCCTCCCCCATCATCAATGAAAACTCATAACCTGTCCCGTACTTCTCGGCCAAATGCACCAAAGTATTTACAGTATAATTTGGTTGGGGAAGGTCAAACTCTATCTTACTAGGGTGTAGATTTGGATAATCCTTGGTTGCCTCATAGACCATTTCGTACCTATGGTTGTTATCCAAAAGGGTTTTCTTTTTCTTAAACGGACTATGGGGAGTGATGACCATCCAAACTTCATCGAGATCTGAAAATTCTACCATATGGTTGGCTATCACCAAATGGCCAATATGGATTGGGTTAAATGTACCAAAATATAGACCTACCTTCTTCATTTTTTATTTCTAGTCTATGCTTTTACTTTTCCTGTTTTACCCCAACAAAATTGGCTACTAGGTCATAGGCTTCCTTTAATGCGATCTCCAATTCATAATTTTTGATAATCTTGTCAAATTGTGGAGCTGTTGCCAGTTCAACAGAGGCCTTGGCTATCCGCATATTGATCTTATCATCACTTTCCGTACTGCGTTTTTTAAGTCTTATTTTCAGTTCGTCAACACTGGGAGGTTTTACAAAAACCGCCAATGTGTTTTCTGGAAATTTTTTCTTTATTCGAAGTCCACCTACAACATCAATATCAAAAATGACATTTTTACCCATGGCCCATAATCGTTCCACTTCGCTTTTTAAGGTTCCATAAAAGTTGTCTCTATATACTTCTTCCCATTCCAAAAAATCATCATTCTTGATATGGTTTTTAAACTCGGAAATGGACATAAAGTAATAATGTTCCCCATGCTTCTCCTTTCCCCTCCTCGGTCTGGAAGTAGCCGAAACAGAAAAAGCCAAATTCAATTCCGGTTGCTCCAATAAATATTTTGTAATGGTTGTTTTTCCACTTCCTGACGGTGCCGAAAAAATAATGAGCTTTCCTCCCTCCATTACAGTACGTTTAACATTTGTTCCTTAATTTTTTCCAACTCATCCTTCATTTGCACGACAAGCTGTTGCATTGGGGCATAATTGGCTTTGGAACCAATTGTATTTATTTCCCGCCCAATTTCTTGACTTATAAAAGCTAGTTTCTTCCCGTTGGAATCATCTGAATTCAGTGCTGTGGCAAAATAATCCAAATGATTGGCCAGGCGTACTTTCTCTTCCGTAATATCGTATTTCTCCAAATAATAGATCAATTCCTGTTCAAATCGATTGGCATCCAAGTCGGATTTCAGGTCAGAAACGGCTTTTTGCAATCGATCCCGCACCATTGAAAGTCGGTCTGCATCCATGGCCTTTACCTCTTCCAGTAAGCGATTCAGGGTAGCAATCCTTTCCAAGAAATCCTTTTCCAATACATGGCCTTCCTCAGATCTAAAAATGTTGATCTCCTTCAGTGCGTTGGTAAGGGCCTCCAAAATAGCGTCGTATTCCTCTTCATCTATATCGTCTCTTTCTGTCTTTAAAGCATCCGGTAATCGTACTGCCATTTCCAAGAATTTCACATCATCCCCATCTGCAATTGCCCTAAGTTGTTGGATATAGCTTTTTACAACCCCTTCATTGATAACAGAAGAAGTTTCATTTCCTGTAGACTCCATATACAATCCAAAATCTACCTTTCCCCTTTCCAATGAACTGGCGATGATTTTTCTCAAATCCAATTCCTTTTCCCTATAAGTTGAAGGGATACGGGCATTTAAGTCGAGACTTTTGCTGTTCAATGATTTTATTTCAATGGTAATTTTCTTTGAAGGAAGTTGTACTACATACTTCCCGAACCCTGTCATGGATTGGATCATAAAATGATTTTAAATTTTGGCAAAGGTAATTAAAATTCAGTTTTAGTTTTTTGGATTGCCGTTTTAATCGAAGGACCTATTGATCCTGGTCTTGTACCAATATTAACCTACTCCAATCCCGATAATGAAAACTATGATAGAGACCACAAATTTTGTGGATCTGGGCAACAAAAAATAGGTATACTCGCTTTTACAAACATTTTTGCCCCGATAATTTTGGTATAATACGATATTTAATGGTTGGCGATGCTCCTCCAGTTCCGATAATCGTACGACCACTTGATTTTCCGCGGAAGGACCCAACAGCCAATAATGGCCAAAAGTAAAATTGGGGTAATAACAATTGTTAGTATACCCTCCCAGAGTATTCTACAATTCCCTAACCCAAATATTTCTATAGCTCACCCTACTATTATCCCCATGGTCTTGAAGTTTTATAGGCCCTTTTCCATGTGCTTCATTCTTTGGCCAGCCAATATAAGGAGTCGTGCCTTTGATCTCCACATGGTCTTGAATTAAAACACCATTGTGGATTGCCGTAATGGTGCCAGATTTTATTTTCTTGCCCTCTTCATTGAATACCGGCTCGTGAAAGATAATATCATAGGAATTCCATTCCCCTGAAGGAACCGATGCCTTTGCAAGGGGCACATGTTGTTTGTAAATAGAGCCTACCTGGCCATTCACGTACGTGTCATTGTTATTATTGTCCAAGATTTGTACTTCATATATCCCTTGAAAAAACACCCCGCTATTGGCCCTATTTTGACCTTCACGTTGAATATCTACTGGAGATTTCCATTCCAGATGTAGTTGTACACTTCCAAAATTCTGTTTGGTCTGTATGTCGCCAGCTCTATCCTTAACCGTCATACTACCTTCTTTGCTTAGATCCCATGCTGCTGCGGTACTGTCCTTTGCACTTATCCATTGATCAAGGCCATGCCCATCAAATAAGATAATGGCATCACTTGGGGCGCCATTAGTACTGAAGGGTTGAACTGTAGTGGGTATGGGTTTATAGATCTCTGTTTCCTCTGGTTTAGTCGGTTCCACCCCAGTATACTCCTCATATACTATTTCCTGAAGTGTATTGTCCATTTCTTGCATGGGGGCTGCCTCTGCTTTTTCTTTACAAGATAATAGGGATAGCACCAAAACAGTAGTAAGTATGTATTTCATTTAGAGTTGTTTAATTTTAATGTTCTTGTAGGAGACCATATCCCCATGATCTTGTAACCCAATTTTTCCTGTTTTATATTTTCCAAAATGTTCCCAATCAGCAAATTTTGATTTTGCGACCATGGCGCTCCATTCCGGATCATTTACTGGAAAAGTGACCACTACCATACCGTTTAGTTCCACACTCCCTTCATTGGTTTTATGGTTTACTTTTAAAACGCAGGTATTCCACTCCCCGGCAGGTTTCGCCATTTCATGATTTGGTGCTACCATATCATAAAGGGCACCTGCCTGGTGGGTAGTCCCCGCTTTCGCATCTGGATGCCTTTCATTATCCAATACCTGAATCTCAGGTCCGGATTGATAAGCTTCAGGCAAATTGGAATCTTCTTTTACACCCCAAAAAATACCACTATTACCACCTTCAGATATTTTCCAATCTACGGAGAGCATAAAATCTGTAAATTCCTTATCGGTAACTAGATTGTAACTTTCTCCCTTTGCTCGCTCCTTTGGTGGGTAAAAAACCATGGCTCCATCTTCCAATTTCCATTGTTGGGGCATATCTTCTTTTAAATAGCCATGCCAACCTTCAAAAGAGGAACCGTCAAAAAGAACCATCCATTCATCTTGTGTATTGGCTTCAATTTCTGTCTCTGCCATAGCGTCTGCATTCATTTCTCCATTGGATTCTTTGGCCTTCTCTTTACAGCCGAAGATCAATAAGGCCATTAGGCCAGTAAAAAATAGTTGTTTCATGGGTATATGTATTAGTTAAATTCCAAGTATTTTTTTGAGCGTTTCCTTGTCTATTTCTGCCCCGGCAAAATCATCAAAGGTTTTCTCTGTAGCCTCAATAATGTGGTCTTGTATAAATTTTGCGCCTTCCCTAGCTCCTTGTTCCGGACTTTTTATGCAGCACTCCCATTCCATAACTGCCCAAACATCACATCCGTATTGGGTCAATTTGGAAAATATTGTTTTAAAATCTATTTGACCATCGCCTAAGGAGCGGTACCTGCCAGCCCTATCGCCCCAATCGTTATAGCCACCAAAGGCACCTTTTTTTCCTGTTGGATTAAATTCGGAATCCTTTACATGAAAGGATTTAATGAATTCGTGATAATGGTCTATGTAGGTAATATAATCCAATTGTTGCAGCACAAAATGACTGGGATCGTATAAGATGTTCACTCTTTTATGATTCCCGGTGGCAGCGAGAAAACGCTCGAAAGTGTCGCCATCGTGCAAATCTTCTCCAGGATGTATCTCATAACATACATCTACCCCTTCCTTATCAAAATGGTTCAATATAGGCATCCATCTTTTTGCGAGTTCTTCAAATCCCATTTCTACCAGGCCTGCAGGCCTTTGCGGCCAAGGATGCATGGTGTGCCACAAAAGGGCACCTGAAAAGGTGGCGTGTACATTAAGTCCCAATCTACGGCTTGCAGTAGCCGCTTTTTTAACGGTTTCAATGGCCCATTCAGTCCTAGCCTTTGGATTATTCTTAACCTTATCAGGCGCAAAATTATCGAACATGAGGTCGTAGGCCGGGTTCACGGCCACAAGTTGTCCCTGTAAATGTGTGGACAACTCAGTAATTTCGAGTCCGTAAGAATTTATTGTTCCCTTTAACTCATCACAATAAGTCTGACTTTCAGCCGCCTTGTCCAAATCTATCAAAAAGTGCTCCCAAGTAGGGATTTGAATTCCTTTATAGCCTAAATCAGCTGCCCATTTACACATCCCATCCAACGTATTGAATGGAGCTTTACTATCTACAAACTGGGCGAGGAAAACTGCCGGTCCTTTAATTGTCTTCATTTATAATGATCTAATGTGAGTTACCATCCATATTCTATCTGACCTCTGAAATTTTGAGAATTAAACCCTATATTTAGAGTTGTAACAGTCAATTATTTTAATTCCACAGCAGATATATAAATATAGGGATTACTATAGAAATAATAGAAAATTACCACATGAATCTAAAAGAAGAATACGACGCAATCGTTGTAGGCACAGGAATCACCGGAGGTTGGGCTGCAAAAGAACTATGTGAGAGCGGATTAAAAACCCTAGTTCTGGAACGCGGTCCTATGGTAAGGCATATTACAGATTATAAAACCATGAATGATGATGCCTGGGATTACGATTTAAAAGGTGAACTTTCTCGGGAAGATAAAAAAAAGCAGCATGTTCAAAGTCGAATTGGTTGGGCTCCAAAAGAGGATGTAAAACATTTTTTTGTAAACGATCTAGACCATCCTTATGTTGAAACAAAACGATTTGATTGGATACGAGGATATCAAGTTGGAGGTAGGTCACTAACTTGGGGTAGACAAAGTTACCGTTGGAGTGATCTAGATTTTGAAGCAAATAAGAAAGATAGAGTTGGAGTTGATTGGCCAATACGTTATAAAGATATTTCTCCTTGGTATGATAAGGTGGAACAATATATTGGAGTAAGTGGTCAAAATTTAGGACTTAAGCATTTACCAGATGGTAAATTTATGCCTCCAATGGAACTTAATTGTGTTGAATTGGATTTGCAAAAATCCATGACAGAAAATTTTGATGATGGTCGTCTATTAACCATAGGCCGTGTTGCACATATTACAGACAATCATGCCAATATAGAAGGACGTCAACCTTGCCAATATAGAGATAGATGCTGGAGAGGATGTCCTTTTGGAGGCTATTTTAGCAGCAATTCATCCACCTTGCCTGCTGCTGAACGCACAGGAAACATGACTTTAAGACCAAATTCTATTGCTTACGAAGTTATCTATGATGACGCCACTAAAAAGGCAACTGGGATTAAGATTATTGATGCGGAAACTAATGAAAAAATCATTTTTAATGCTAAAGTAATTTTCCTTTGCGCATCTGCAATGGCAACCGTAGGCATCTTATTACAATCTAAATCTGAACGTTTCCCGAATGGGTTGGGGAATGATTCCGATGCATTGGGAAGAGGCATAATGGATCACCATTATCAATTAGGAGCTACTGCAAAAGTAGATGGCCATTTAGATAAATATTATAAGGGCAGACGACCAAACGGATTTTATATTCCTCGTTTTGTAAATTTAAATGAAAAAGCAAAGAAAAAAGACTATATCCGCGGTTTTGGATACCAAGGCTCAGCTTCTCGTGCAGATTGGAGGGATTCTATAGCTGAAATGGGCTATGGGACCAAACTAAAAGAAAGTATTTTAGAACCTGGTGAATGGCAAATAGGCGTTACTGGTTTTGGTGAGTTTTTACCCTATGACGACAACAAGGTAACATTAAGTAAAACCGAAAAAGATAAATGGTGTTTACCACAATTAGATTTTGATGTGGAATTTAAAGAGAATGAATATAATATGCGTGAAGACATTAAAAAACAAATTGTAGCCATATTGTCTGCGGCAGGGTTTAAAGATGTAAACGCTTATGATAATAAAACAGGGCCAGGGCTGGGAATTCATGAAATGGGTGGTGCAAGAATGGGAAGGGATCCTAAAACATCTATCCTTAATTTAAACAATCAAATACATAGTGTGCCAAATGTTTATGTTACAGATGGCTCGTTTATGGCTTCATCAAGCTGTGTAAATCCTTCGTTAACTTATATGGCTTTTACAGCAAGAGCAGCAAACCATGCTGCAAAACAATTTAAATTAGGTAAATTCACTTAAGTAATAGAATATAATATATGGACAATTCTTCAGCCCGTAGTATGTGGGGCGATTTTTTAAGTGCCCATCTTGAATTTGCTTTTGAGCACACCCCTACAGTCTATCATTTTTCGGACAATGAGAAAGACGCCAATCAAAGCGTAGCATTGGTTTTGGCAGGGGTAAAAAAGGCAACCTCCCATTCTCTATTAGGATTGCAACTACAAAAAAAGGAATTACCGAAAAGAGGTGATTTTTCTGTTTTGACAGATTGGGACGGCAAGGCAAAATGCATTGTCAGGACCACAACTGTCCGGATGGTTCCATACTTTAGTATCAATGCTGAGTACACCAAAATAGAAGGTGATGGTGACGGTAGTCTGTCGGATTGGAAAAAGATACATTGGGAATTATTCCAAAGGGAACTGGCAGAATATGACCGCAAACCCAATGAGAGTATGATTGTGGTTTGTGAGCATTTTGAAAAGGTGTTTTAAATCAAAAAGAGCCACTAATAGCGGCTCTTTTTATATTCATTCCAGAATAATTTAAATTTTTATTTCAACGTTATCCATGTATTTCCTTCTTGATGGGAAGCAACACTACTTTCAATAAAGTTAAGTCCTCTTACCCCATCCATCATTGTTGGAAATTCCCCTGAATTGTATTTCTCACCACGAACAGCCTTCGCGACCCCCAAATAAATATTTGCCATGGCATCAAATATCCCTTCCGGGTGCCCTGGAGGCAGCTTGGTGCCATCCAACGACAATTTGGAATTGTAGGCATGACCAGGTTTAAAGATTTGCAATGGCTTATCATCCGAAAGTACATACAAGTAATTTGGGTTCTCTTGCTCCCATCGAAGTCCGCCTTTATCACCATAAATAGCGACCGTTAACCTATTTTCTTCTCCTGTTGCAATTTGGCTGGAACGAATGACACCCTTTACACCGCCTTTCATACGTATCAGAACGGTACCATCTATATCCATTTTATTGTCCTCATATAAGTAATTTAAATCGGCCAAAATGGTATCAACTTGAAGTCCGGTCGTATATTCCACCATATTGAAAGCGTGCACACCAATATCACCCATACAACAACTGATTCCTGCCTTTTCTGGATTCAGACGCCAGGTTGTGGCACGTTTTTCCTTATCGTGTATAATTGGGTTTATCCAACCTTGATAATACTGAACATCTACCTTCTGGACTTTCCCCAGGGCGCCAGCTTTTACCATTTCGCGCATTTGGCGTACCATGGGATACCCTGTATAGGTATGTGTGACGGCAAACACGGTTTTAGCCTTTTCCAAGGCTGCCTGTAATACTTTAGCCTCTTCATAGGTCGTCGTCATGGGTTTTTCACAAATGACATTGAACCCATTTTTCAACAGTTTTTTGGCCATCGGAAAATGTAAAAAATTGGGAGTCAAAATAGAACATACCTGAATGCGCTCACCTTCTGGAAGTTTCAATTCCTCTTCCACCAACGTATCAAAGTCCTTATAAATTCTATTGGTAGGGACCCCAATCTCCTTTGCAAAGGTCAAACTATCATTGTGGTCCGGATTGAAAACCGCACCAACAATTTCATAATTATCATTCATAAAGGAGGCAATCCTATGTAATACTCCAATTAGCGAATCTCCACCACCTCCTAAAATACCAAGTCTTATTTTCTTACTCATAATCAATCTTCTACTTATTAATATCTATTCCTTGTATTCTACTTCTTCATTTTTAAAAAATATTACGAACAATATCATGACCCCAAATGCGAAGATCGCTGGGAACGTCCAAATGTTGTCCCATGCATGCAAGCCATCGGCAGATTTATAGGTATCCGTTATTATTCCCGCTATTTTAAAACCAATTAACATCCCTACGCCGTAGGTGGCCAAAGTGATCAATCCCTGCGCAGCACTCTTATACTTAATCCCTGCCTTGCTATCGGTATAGATCTGTCCAGATACGAAGAAAAAGTCATAGCAAATCCCATGAAGGGCTATACCCATGATAAGCATAAAGGCAAGATCACCCGCATTACCGTAGGCGAACAGGAGATACCTCACAGTCCAAGCCAACATACCGGCAATAAGTGTTTTCTTAAATCCAAATTTCTTAAAGAAATAAGGCAGCAACAACATGAACAATACTTCTGATGCCTGACCTATGGTCATTATTCCCGTGGGGTTGTCCATTCCTATTTCCGATAAAAAGGGATTGGCGTTTTGATAGTAAAATGCCAAAGGGATACAAATTAAAATTGACGAAATAAAGAAGACCAGAAAATTTCTGTCCTTCAATAATTTTAAAGCATCCAATCCCAAAATTGCCGAAATACTTATTTTTTCGTCCTTCCCGACCTTAGGGGGTGTTTTGGGCAACATAAAACTAAAAATACCTAAACACAACGAAGCTATGGATACCATTAAAAAGGTATTCCTTAACAAACCTTCCTGTCTTCCTTCCACGGAATCCCATAGGAACACGTAACTAATGATTAAGCCAGCGACTATCCAACCAATGGTACCAAAAACACGTACAAAAGAAAATTCCTTTGCCGGGTTTTTCATCTGGTTAAAGGAGATGGAATTGACCAAAGCCAAGGTGGGCATATAAAGGATCATATAGCCAAATACATAAGGATAAAATCCTGCAAAATCTGTTGACATATACATTTGGTACATCAGTACCGCTCCCGCCAAATGTAGGATTCCCAATATTTTTTCCGCATTGAAATACCGGTCAGCTATAAGTCCGATAATAAACGGGGCAATAATAGCTCCCCATGATTGGGTAGAAAAAGCCATGGCCGATTCTGCACCTGTAGCATTTAAATTATTCCCTAGATAGGTGCCAAGGGTAACAAACCATCCGCCCCAGATAAAAAATTCGAGGAACATCATGACGGATAATTGTATTTTAATTTTTGTATTCATAGGTGGTTTGGTGTATTTATCGTTTATAAAATATATAATCCATATTTAGTGGATCGATCCCATTATTCCTGAAATCCATAGAAATCTGTGCCCTGTGATGTGTGGAATGGTTGATGACATGGAATAGCATATCCTTTAAGGTATTGGTAAAAAGTCTGCCTTCCGAATTTTCATAATCCGTACGCAATTCAAAATCCTCCGTATTGGTGATAATTTCAAAGGAGCTCCTTTGGTTTTCATAATGAATGTCTGCCCAATTTTTTAATGGATGCAATTGCATTACTCCGAATTCTGGAGTTTTATTCAAAATCCTATGGTTCCAAATGTGATGGGCATCTAAAATATGGCTAAAAAGCTCCAAACTCCTTTGGGGGATTGTTTCCATTTTATTGCATTGCTCGATTAATTTCTTGTTGCAATAAAAATTATAATCAAATAACTGATTAAATAAGCTTTCCATAATTTAGGTTTGGTTTATTCCAGGTTTTTGGATGCATTCAACAATAATTCCTTGGTAGCTAAAATTCCATCTTCTTCACCTAGTTCATCCCCTTCATATTCTACCCCAATAAAACCTGAATAATCAGCATTTTTAATGATTTTTAGCATTCTATGGAAGTCGATTCTGGTTTCGTTTCCAGCTTCATCAAAATTAAAGGATTTCGCACTTACTCCCTTGGCATAGGGCATAAGTTCCATTACGCCTTTATACATATCATATTCCTCTGCACATTCTCCGTTATAATAGGAGCCATCTTTTCTTTTTATACAGAAGTTTCCAAAATCGGGAAGTGTACCACAATTATCCATGTTTACAGTTTTCATCACTTCAGCCAATTTGGAGGCGTCGGAAGAAAGCCCTCCATGGTTCTCTACAATTATATTAACATTTTTATCCTTGGCATAGGTTGCCAATTGTTTCAATCCGTCAACAGAATTTGAAACCCATTCTTGCGGATCTTGGCTCCCTGCCAAATTGACCCTGATGGAATGACATCCCATAGCAGCAGCGGCATCCACCCATTTGTAGTGGTTTTCAACTGCCTTTTTACGTTCTTTTGGGTCTGAGGTTGCCAAATCACCTTGCCCATCTATCATTATAAGAACATTTCTCATTCCATGCTTTGTGCTTTCTGCATTACATTTTTCTACAAATGCGGCCATGGCTTCTTTAGAAAAATTGGACTTCTCCAACTCCTTATAATAAAGTCCACTAACGTATTCCAATCCAGAGAATCCCCATCCCTTTGCTTTTTCAGCAAAAGTATAAGGATCTACACCCTCATCAAAAACCATCTTGTGCATGGACCATTGTGCTAAGGAAAGTTGAAAAAACGGTTCAGCCTCCTTTTCCGTGT
The DNA here is from genome assembly GCA_035798135.1 of Flavobacteriaceae bacterium KMM 6897. GTDB lineage: Bacteria > Bacteroidota > Bacteroidia > Flavobacteriales > Flavobacteriaceae > Sediminicola. The sequence continues at coordinate 430,814 of JAPFBR010000001.1, forward strand.
CCGTAGACACGGAAGTGGATTCGGCATCAACTTTTTTTGTCTCTTTACAAGAATACATTCCTAATAGTAGGATGGCCATTCCTGAAATGACGGCAATTTTTAAGGTATTTTTTTTCATTTGATCGTAGATTTTCTTGATTTCACGTATTATCGCCCACTACAACGTTATAGTATGGGTATCACAATAAAATTGGCGTTTAAATGTAGAAAATTAATTTTATATTTAATAAATTTAGGAAATAAACAATTCAATAGATGGGTAAATTTTATTACAACGAAGAACAGGAAACCTACGACGCAATAGTTGTGGGCACTGGGATTAGCGGCGGATGGGCTGCTAAGGAGTTATGTGAGAACGGACTCAAAACATTGATTCTCGAACGCGGTAGAATGGTAACACATATTAACGACTACAAAACCGCCAATATGGACGATTGGGATTTTCCAAACAACGGAAATCTCACAAGAGAGGATCAAGCAAAACAGCTGAAGCAGGCTAGAACCGGCTATACCACCAAAGCTGCACATAACGAATGGTTCGTAAATGACCTGGAACATCCCTATAATGAAACTAAGCGTTTCGACTGGATGCGGGGGTATCATGTAGGTGGGCGGTCCATTATGTGGGGACGTCACAGTTACCGTTGGAGTGATATTGATTTTGAAGCCAATAAAAGGGATGGTATCGCTGTTGATTGGCCCGTAAGGTATAAAGATATAGCACCTTGGTATGATAAGGTTGAATCCTATATTGGGGTAAGTGGTGAAAATCTAGGTTTGAAACAATTGCCCGATGGACAATTTTTGCCTATGATGGAATTGAATTGTGTGGAACAGGTATTCAGGGCAAAAGTATCTGAAAACTTTGATGGCCGAGTAGTGACCGCTGGAAGAGTGGCACATATTACAGGCAATAAGGAATTTGAAGGCAGAAGTAAATGCCAGTTTAGAAACCGTTGTATAAGAGGGTGTCCATTTGGCGCCTATTTTAGTAGCAACTCCTCTACATTGCCCGCTGCAGAAAAAACAGGAAATTTAACATTGAGACCAGACTCCATCGTTTCGGAAGTGATCTACGACCCTAAAACAGGGAAGGCCTCTGGGGTAAAAGTAATCGATAGACTTACCAAGGAGGAATTCGTGTTCAATGCCAAAGTTATTTTCCTTTGTGCTTCATCTATGGCATCTACTTCCATTTTAATGCAATCAAAATCTGAGCGTTTCCCGAATGGATTGGGTAACGACTCAGATCAGTTGGGTAGAAACATCATGGACCACCATCTAGGGGTTGGTGCTTCTGGTAAATTTGATGGCTTTGAAGATAAATATTACAAGGGAAGAAAACCAAATGGCGTCTATATCCCACGATTTAGAAATTTAGGGGAAACTAGCAACCAAAAAGAATTTATTCGCGGTTACGGTTACCAAGGTGGAGCCAGTAGAGATAATTGGGAAGAAACCATTGCTGAAATGTCCTATGGAAAGGAACTTAAGGATAATCTTTTGAAACCAGGAGGTTGGACTTTTGGAATAGGTGGTTTTGGAGAAGTACTTCCATACCAAGAGAATAGGATGACCTTAGACTACGATAACTTAGATGGCTGGGGTCTGCCCACGGTAACCTTTGACGCCGAGTTTAAGGAAAATGAATGGAAAATGCGCGAGGACATGAAGAACCAAGCCATTGAAATGTTGGAAAAAGCAGGTCTTAGGGAAGTAAAAGGATTTGACAATCCTGGTGCCTTAGGTTTGGGAATCCACGAAATGGGAACTGCCAGAATGGGTAGAGATCCAAAAACATCAGTACTAAACGGGAACAACCAAGTACATGCTGTCCCCAATGTGTATGTAACAGATGGTGCTTTTATGACTTCAGCAAGCTGTGTCAACCCATCTTTGACCTATATGGCATTTACGGCAAGAGCTGCCAACCATGCCGCCAAAGAACTTAAAAAAGGAAACATATAATGGATAGAAGAATAGCACTCAAAAATATAGGCCTTTCTTTGGGATACGTAGTAGCCGTTCCCACATTGGTAAGTCTTGTTCAAAGTTGTAAGGACAAAACAGTGATGGATTGGACCCCTGACTTTTTAACCAAGGACCAAGGGGCTGCATTGAAAAATTTGGTGGATATCATTCTTCCAAAAACAGACACCCCATCCGCTTCGGAAGTAAACGTTCATATGTTTATAGACAAATTTGCCAATGAAGTCATGGAGCCTAAACAACAGGAATTCTTTAAAATGTCCATGGGAAATTTCTTGGATAAGGCTTTAAAGGATGCAGGAAAGGAAACCTTGGCCGACCTTACGGCGGAAGATTTGGAACCAACTTTGTCAAAGGCATTAAAAATCACAAAGGAGGAAGAAATAGAGAACTTTAAAGTCATTTCAACCTATCAAGATGCAATTGAGAACGAAGAAACTGCTCAATTGGATGAAGGAGTCAGTAGGTTTGCCTTTGCAAACAACCTTAGAGGTATGACCATATGGGCCTATAAGAGCTCAGAATATGTGGGCGAAGAGGTCTTGGCATACTTACCGGTGCCTGGAGAGTATATCGGCTGTGATGACCTTCAAGAGCTTACAGGCGGTAAAGCTTGGTCTATCTAATAATCAACTATACTGTATAGACAGTCCTATTATAATTAAGCCCTTCCTTGCAGCAAAAGCAATTGGAAGGGCTTTTACTTTATAGACGGTATAAAATGGCGCCTAATTATTTTATGAAAAATTGACTATAAGACTGTTTTTTAGTTATTTAACATTACGTTTAGTAAGTTTCGCCCTCCCATAAACGTCTAAGTGTCTATCATGGGACATTATATATTCATACTAGCGGTTTACGCAATATTGTTCGTTGCGGCCAAACTTATTTATCACAACTTTTTAAAAAATAAATAGTTTCCCCATTATTTTTCCAGTTTGGAGGATAGACTAAAAAAAAACACCTCGAGAAGTACCATTTCTGGTCACTTACCTCGGGGTGTTTTATTTAATCCAATAATCTATGTCTCTCTAATATATGAGATAATGTTCATATATTCATTTAAGACCCACACATTAAGCAATCATCATCTCCTTCACTTGCTTTTGCCTGTGCTATCAACGCTTTCATTTCCGCTGCGCTCATCGGCTTAACATCAATATCCTGTTGAACTGGGATGGCCGCCATCTCTACCTTAGTTTTTGCTTCTGGTTTTACGGTTGCAGTGGCCAGAACTTCAGACTCTTCAGTTTCAACAGTAGGAACCTCCACTTTTTTACTATTATCCAACGTAAATTTAATGGCATCAACAGCCGCTTTTGTCCTTAAATAATACATACCGGTCTTAAGTCCGCTTTTCCAAGCATAAAAATGCATTGAGGTAAGTTTTGCATAATTGGCGTTTTCCAAGAATAAATTCAAAGATTGACTCTGATCGATAAAGTACCCTCTATGTCTGGACATATCAATGATATCTTTCATACTCAATTCCCAAACAGTTTTGTACAATTCCTTGATATCTTCTGGAATCCCATCAATATCCTGCACAGAACCATTGGCCCTCATTAATTCTTGTTTCATGTTCTCGTTCCAAAGACCAAGGCCTACCAAGTCTTCCAATAAATGCTTGTTTACTACAATAAATTCCCCTGATAATACTCTTCGGGTATAGATATTGGAAGTGTAAGGCTCAAAACATTCATTATTACCCAATATTTGGGAAGTTGACGCCGTTGGCATTGGGGCTACCAACAATGAGTTGCGAACACCATTTTTCTTCACTTCTTTACGAAGCTTTGCCCAATCCCATCGTCCTGAAAGTTCCTCATCTTTTATACCCCACAAATTATGTTGGAACTCTCCTTTGGACATTGGAGATCCTTCATAGGTTGAATATGGTCCTTCATCTTTCGCCTGTTCCATTGAAGCGGTTACAGCTGCAAAGTATAGCGTTTCAAATATATCTTGGTTCAACTTCTTGGCTTCCTCACTGGTAAATGGCAAACGAAGCATAATAAAGGCATCTGCAAGACCCTGCACTCCTAAACCTACAGGTCTATGGCGCATATTGGAATTTTCTGCCTCCTTAACAGGATAGTAATTCCTATCTATAACCCTATTCAGGTTCTTAGTCACCCTTTTGGTGACACGGAAAAGTTCCTTGTGATCAAACTCCCCGTTTTTCACGAACATAGGCAATGCAATAGATGCTAGGTTACACACGGCAACCTCGTCAGGAGATGTATATTCCATGATCTCCGTACATAGATTGGAAGAACGTATGGTCCCCAGATTTTTTTGATTACTCTTTCTATTGGCAGCATCCTTGTACAACATATAAGGCGTACCAGTCTCTATTTGGGATTCCAGAATTTTTTCCCACAGCTCACGCGCTTTAATGGTTTTTCTGCCTTTGTCCTCTGCTTCATACTTCAAATACAAGGCATCAAATTCTTCACTATGGATATTGAACAGGTTTGGACATTCATTGGGACACATTAAGGTCCAATCCTCATTGGCCTCTACCCTTTTCATGAACAAGTCCGGAATCCACATGGCATAAAAAAGATCCCTTGCACGCATTTCTTCTTTTCCGTGATTCTTTTTTAAATCCAAGAAATCAAAGATATCCGCATGCCATGGCTCTACATAAATTGCAAAACTACCTTTACGTTTTCCGCCACCTTGGTCTACATATCTTGCCGTGTCATTAAAAACCTGAAGCATGGGAACAATACCATTTGACGTTCCATTAGTCCCCGCAATATAAGAGCCTGTTGCCCTTACATTATGGATAGACAACCCAATGCCCCCTGCAGATTGGGAGATCTTGGCTGTCTGCTTTAATGTGTCATAAATACCATCAATACTATCGTCCTTCATGGCCAATAAGAAGCAAGATGACATTTGTGGCTTTGGCATCCCTGCGTTGAACAAGGTTGGGGTGGCATGGGTAAAGAACTTTTTGGACATCAACTCATAGGTTTCTACGGCGGCCTCCAAATCGTTTAGATGTATCCCTATAGAAACACGCATCAACATATGTTGTGGGCGTTCTGCTATTTTGCCATTAAGTTTTAAAAGATATGAGCGTTCCAATGTTTTAAAACCGAAATAATCGTAGCCAAAATCGCGGTTATAAATAATGGTAGAGTCCAATATTTCTGAATTCTCCTCAATTACCTTGTACACCTCGTCCGATAATAAAGGTGCCTTTTTCCCATTTCTTGGATTTACATATACATATAAATCCTTCATCGTTTCAGAGAATGATTTTTTGGTGTTCTTATGTAAATTTGATATGGAGATACGGGCAGCCAATTTAGCGTAATCCGGATGCGTCGTTGTCATGGTAGCGGCAATCTCAGCAGCAAGATTATCCAATTCTGAGGTGGTCACCCCATCGTACAAGCCTTCAATAACCCGCATGGCAACCTTTACGGGATCTACCAAACCATTAAGGCCATAACATAATTTTCTTACCCTGGCCGTGATCTTATCGAACATCATCGGCTCTTTTTTGCCATCTCTTTTTACAACAAACATATGCTACAATTATTTAAATGAAACGAATATTTTTTGGTCATTAAATAGTGCCTATTCTCCCTATAGGATTTTAATTGTCAGCTAGACAAAAAGGACTACTAAAATCGATGCCTATTGACCAATGCAGTCGATTTGTATGATTTTGGTTTTCTTTAACATTTTAATTTTATGGCTCAAAAACCCCTTATTCAAGGGGTTGATTACTATTTGCCTAGATTAAAAGTCTGCGTCGAAACCAATTTTCTTATTATCAGTATCCTTTTCCTTGTTCAAAACACCTGCCTTTTGATATTCGGAAACTCTTTTTTCGAAAAAGTTGGTTTTTCCTTGTAATGAAATCATATCCATAAAATCGAATGGATTGGATGAGTTATATACTCTCTCACAGTCCAATTCCACCAATAACCTATCCGTTACAAATTCCAGGTATTGCGTCATCAATTTGGAGTTCATCCCAATTAGACTTGCCGGCAAGGATTCTGTAATGAATTCGCGTTCAATATTCAAAGCATCAACAAGAATTTCTGTTATACGTGCCTTAGGAACTTTATTGACCAAATGATGGTTATGCAAATGCACAGCATAATCACAATGCATTCCTTCATCCCTAGAGATAAGCTCATTGGAAAAAGTAAGTCCCGGCATAAGCCCTCTTTTCTTTAACCAAAAGATAGAACAGAAAGCACCGGAAAAGAAAATTCCTTCAACCGCTGCAAACGCTATCAACCTTTCTGCGAAACTTGGGGAGTCTATCCATTTCAAGGCCCAATCTGCCTTTTTCTTAATAGCAGGGAAATTATCTATGGCGTTGAAAAGCAGGTTTTTTTCTTTCTCGTCCTTAACATAGTTGTCAATCAATAGAGAATAGGTCTCGGAATGGATATTCTCCATCATTATTTGAAAACCATAGAAAAATTTAGCTTCAGAATACTGCACTTCACTAACAAAGTTTTCTGCCAAATTTTCGTTTACAATTCCATCAGAAGCCGCAAAAAAGGCTAAAATATGCTTAATAAAATATCGTTCATCATCATTCAATTTAGTATTCCAATCAATGGGATCTTGATGTAGATCTATTTCCTCAGCGGTCCAAAAACAGGCCTCACATTTTTTATACCATTCCCACAAATCGTGGTGTTGGATAGGAAAGATCACGAATCTATCCTTGTTTTCCTTCAAAATGGGCTCTACTGCTATTGACATATGTTTGTGATTTAAGTTTTTGTGTATTGGGGTGATATTTACCCCTGCTCTGGGAGTAACAAAGATTGAAAAATGTAAGCAATAAACGAAGGTAGCTTTATCATTTAAATCACAAAGTTTTTAACATTGTATGTTGAAATCTAGCCTCGACAGTGATGTTTGTTGCTTTTATGGAAAACAGTAAATTTGTAATAAGTTCTTTGCCAAAATTCAATAAAAAAGCTCAAATAAAATAAACCAAAAAGTATTAAAAAATAGACCTTTCGGTTTACCCCAAAAAAAAAGGAGCAACTTTTCCAAGTTGCTCCTTTACCAATTCTAAAATGATACTGTCAAACCTTACGACCCTTCAATAGATAGTATATTCAATATTACCTTAAATGGATCTGCTGATTTAGGTAGTTCCCCCGAAACCTAATAACCAAGCAGATTTCCAAAACCAACACGTTGGTTAGGTTTTCCAATAGGTTGTATTTCCATTGAGCAAGGCTTTATCCCTACATGCGTATGTTTTTTTCAAAACACACTGCATTGGGTCGCATTTATGGCCTGACAGTTTCATTATGTCAAAAACTTATTACTATTTTGTGCTTTCAGTGACACCAAGTGTCTTAAACAACTTATTTGTTGGCCAAGCTTTTATCGGTATCCTCAATATCTTTCTTCAAAATATCATCCACACCCATATTATCCATGTTGACAGTTTGATTCTTCTTCAAAACTTCGTTATCAGCCGTCAAACTTGCAAAAATCAATACGGCTACCAGTATGGAAAATAAAATTAAACACTTCTGCATAATTCTGGCATTTACTTACTGATGCTAAGTGCTATAATCTATTCAATTCCCTTCAGCAACTTCCCATCTTCAATTAAGGCGCCTAATCCATTTAGCTATAAGTACCCTAACATATCTATTATAAGATAACGAATATAGCGGTTAAACAGGGCTTATTAGCGCTCATATGTATAGATGGTAATTGATTTTGTATAAATAGCAGCCTAAATTGGACATTCGTTTTCTATATTACACATTGCATAAGGACAAGGAATATTCATGAGGATTAATGGCTTTAAATTCAATTATTGACTACTTTTAAACTTTATTGAATCATTTATCTTTGAAGGCCTATTCCCCTCATCTCCATTTTGAAATGGCCCAACCTTATATAAGAAGAATTAAGTTTAAGTTTATCCATTTCAGATGTTAGAAGCAGTAATTGTAGATGATGAAATAAAAGCGATACAAGGTCTATCATGGGAACTCACGAACTTTAGCAACGAGATAAAGGTTGTAGCTTCCTTTACCAATCCTTTTGAAGCCTTGGACTATCTGGAGAAGAACACCCCGGATTGCCTTTTCCTTGATATTGAAATGCCCGCCATGGATGGCTTTCAGTTCATTCAAAAAATCACCAATAAAAACTTTCCGGTAGTCATCACAACGGCTTACAACCAATACGCCATCAAAGCGTTGAAAAATGAAGCCATAGACTATTTGTTAAAACCAATAGACAGCGATGACCTCAACGAAACTATTGCTAAAATCAAAAAATTCAACCTTAAACATTTCAGTGCCGATAAATTGGAGAAAATCCTGCTGAATTTCAACTCAAATGCAATTCAAAAGAAAATAACGATCAATACGGACGGAAAATTACTATTTCTTGAAAATGACGAGGTGCTCTATGCAGAGTCCGACGGTAATTACACCACTTTATATCTAAGTGACGGGCAGAAGATACTTCTCACCAAAAAATTAAAGGAAGTCAATGAAATGTTGCCGAAAGAATGTTTCTTTAGGGTCCACAACTCATACATTATAAACCTTAACAAAATAAAGGAATTCCTAAAAACAGACGGTTATGTTGTGTTGCAATCCGATCATAAAATCCCTGTTTCTCGCCAGAAAAGATCTGATTTCCTAGATATGTTATAAGTAATAATTAGGTTTCCCCATGTTGAAAAAAAACACATCCCCCAAATATTCTTTCTCCTGCATAAGGCAGCTGCCCTTGTTCTTGATTCTTGCCATTTTTCTTTTGCCTAAGGGCCACGCCCAAGAAATTCCTGACACGATTAAAATTATCGTCGATAATGTTTTAAAAAAATATCCCAGCACCAATATGGAATTGGAGGCAGCACTAAAACCTGCACTCCAAGATACTTTACTCCTAAACTATTTCCTTAATTCGTCCCGAAAAAAGAATTACCATACGGGGGCAGCTTATGCCTTAAACGAATTGGGCATAATCTACCAGAACCTATCTTTATTCGATAAGGCTATAGACCTGCACAATGAGGCCTTGGTATTCGCCAAGCTAGGAGATAGTGATGAACTTAAAATTCGCAGTTTAAATATGCTTAGTTCTGCGTATTTAAGAAAGAATGCCATACAATCTGCCCTGGACAATGCCCAGTTTGCCTTAGACCTTGCTGATAAGATAAAAAACCCTTCCGATGCTATAAAAAGAAGCAAAAATATTTCACTGAACAGAATTGGCAACATCTATAAAACCTTGGAACAATGGGATATTGCCCTACCAAGATTTATGCAAGCCCTAGAATTGGAAAGGGAACTTGGAAACAACATGGGTCTTGCCATTAATTACCAGGATATAGGTGAAAGCTTTGAGGCCCAAGGAAAATTAAAGGAGGCAGAGAGTAGTTATTTTTCCGCTTTGGCCTACAATAAAAAAATAGGCTCTAAGAGTATTGATATAAAATCCAACTTGGGGATAGCCCATATTTATGTGCACCTAGACAAAATTGAAGAAGGGCTGGCCATCTTAGAATCCATACTTAACCCTGCATTGAAATTGGGGAATAAGGAAATCATTTCTGAGGTCTATATCAATTTGGGCTGGACGTTCATGCAGCTTTTGAAATACGACAAAGCGAAGGAAAATTTAATCAAAGGATTTGAAATAGCTCAGAAATACGATCTAGATAGTGAAATGGAAGAGGCCTATGTGTTCTTATCGGACCTGAGTGCAAAAGAGGGCGATTATAAAGCTTCCATGGAGTATTTCAAAAATGCAAGGTGGATAGAAATTCAAACATTGAATGACAGAAACAGACGGTATGTTGCTGATCTGATCAACCGTTCGGAAACTGAAAAAAAAATCAGCCAAATTGAGGTTTTGGCCAAGGAAAATGAGATCGTTAAATTAAAATTGCGGAAGAACCAAACCACTTTATTGATCAGCGGTTTTGCCTTGGCTTTGTTGGGGAGTATCCTTTATATCCTATTTTACCAACGTCAGTTAAAGAATGAGAAACAATTATTGACCCTGGAATCCACCATGCTCCGCAGTCAGATGAATCCCCATTTCCTATTCAATTCCTTAAACTCCATAAAGCTATATATTATCAACAATGAGAAAAAGAATGCGGTACACTACCTCAATAAATTCTCTAAACTGATCCGAAAAATTCTAGAAGCTTCCTCTATTAGGGAAATATCAATGGCAGATGAACTGGAAACCGTTCAGCTTTATATGAATATTGAAAATATTAGATTTTCCAATGAGATCGACTTTGAAGTGGTGATAGATGAAAATGTAGATATACATACCATGAAAATACCATCTTTGATCTTACAGCCTTTTTTGGAAAACGCCCTATGGCATGGACTATCAGCCAAAGAAGGTAAAAAAAGAATAGTATTGCACGTGAGCAAGGAAAACAAATATTTCACCTCTATAACCATTACCGATAACGGCATAGGGCGGGTAACTTCAGAGAGAATCAAAAAAAACAGGGTCATCAAACGGAAATCGGTAGGCATCAATATAACCAAAGAGCGTTTGGCCAACTTTTCCAAGGACTACCAAAACTCATTTACAGTAGATATCTTGGATCTTCATGACGACCAAAACCAACCTTGCGGGACCAAAATAAAGTTACAAATCCCTACTCTTTAGTATGTTCATTTGCCACGACTTCCAACGATTCATACCACTTATTCCCGAATTTTCTAATGAGCGCCTCCTTTACAAACTTGTAAATAGGAACCTGAAGTTCTGCACCCAACGCACAGGCTGGATCGCATATTTCCCATTTATGGTAGTTCACGGCCGTGAATTCTGTATACTCCTTTATGCGAACAGGATATAATTGACAGGAGACCGGTTTTTTCCATTTAGTGGCACCTTGGTTATGGGCTACTTCCAGACCACATTTGGTAATGCCCTCGTCGGAAAAAATCACGTAGGCACACTCACTCCCGTTCACTAATGGGGTTTCCCATTCTCCGTCCTCTCCCTTTACAAATGCTCCCTGCTCTTCAATGGCTGCAATGCCCTCTGGTCGTAAAAAAGGTTTAACATCGCTATAAATATTCACTAATATTTCAGTTTCCTTGTCCTCCAAAGGCGCCCCTGCCTCCCCATCAACACAACAGCCTCCTTTGCAAGCACTCAAATTACACACAAAATCTTTCTCAATAATTTCCTCGGATACCAAGGTTTTACCTAATTGGAACATAATTCTTAAATATGGCACAAAGATACTTCTTTAGTCATAAAATGAGACAGAATAATTTCCTTTTGGGACCCCAAAAGGAAATTAGAAAACGTAATTTTACGTGATTAAAAAAGCCTGACATGCAATTTAACTTTAATTTTAAGGAAATTTTTACCGCCAGTATGGTATTATTCGCCGTAATCGATATTGTAGGCAGTATTCCTATCATCATATCTCTACGGAACAAAGTAGGGCATCTTCATTCGGGCCGAGCATCCATTGTCGCAGCTTGTATCATGGTGGCTTTCTTGTTCATTGGGGAAGAAATCCTGAAATTGATCGGAATAGATGTCAATTCCTTTGCTGTTGCAGGTTCTTTTATACTTTTCTTTTTGGCCATTGAAATGATTTTGGGAATCTCTTTATATAAAGACGATATTCCGGAAACGGCCTCTATCGTTCCTATAGCCTTCCCATTGATCGCAGGGGCGGGGACCATCACAACCCTTCTATCATTACGATCAGAATTCTACGTTGAAAATATTATTGTCGCTGTAATCGTAAATATTGTTTTCGTTTATCTGGTCTTAAAATCTTCCGAAAAGATTGAAAAAGTCTTGGGTAAAAATGGACTGGATGTGATTAGAAAAGTTTTTGGTGTAATTTTGCTTGCCATTGCGGTGAAGTTATTTGCCAGCAATATCAACGAATTGTTTTAATTACCCCTACGGCTTCTTAAAGTATGTTCGAAGTTGTATTATTTAAGCGTTACTGTTATGAACAAAATTCTAAGCATTATTCTGATTACCATGGCCATTGCCCTTATTGCCTACAACGTGACTTTGATCAACTTTGAGGACCCAATGGAGGGTGATAGCATAATTGCAATCATCGGCATAGTGGCCTCCCTTTGTGCCGTAGTTCTTTTGTTGATTTTTATTGCTTCAAAAAAAATCCAGAAAAAGGTAGATGAAAACTAATAGGAAGTTTCTATTTCCTACTCTTTTCTTTTTTGGATTTTCGGATTATCGAGGGCCTTTACTTTTTGCAACATAGCATCGCCCTCACTTTTAATCTTGGCATAAATGTTTGGGTCATACAACTGTTCGGCCAAAGAGGCCTTTAAAAACAATTTAATCTGGTCTTCAAGATCGTAATAAGACAAATTAAGATTCCTGATGACCGGGATCCCCTCGGCATATTTTATGAATTTCTCGAACAATATATCATCCACTTTAAAATTGTAAATGAATTCGTCCTTAGATAAATAGGAGTACCTATTCCTATCCTCATCCAAGTGTTCAAATACAAAGCGGGATATTAGCCCCAAACTTTCTACCGATCCAATAGTCTCCATTTCATTGGATCCAATTGGTACAAATACATCTGGGATAATGCCACCACCTCCATAAACAACTTTCCCTTTTGGAGTGGTGAATTTTAGGGAATCGGCCACTTTTATGCTGTCCACTGAAAGCAATTCCCCATTGTGGTATCTGTTCGTGAACTTTTCATAATAATCCTTGTTCCCGTTTTTATAATCCTTTTGTATGGACCTCCCAGTAGGCGTATAGTATCTGGAAATGGTAAGGCGAACTGCAGATCCATCCCCTAGGTCCATTTCCCGTTGCACAAGACCCTTCCCAAAGGAACGACGGCCAACAATGGTCCCGATATCATTGTCCTGTAAGGACCCGGCAATAATCTCACTTGCCGAAGCTGACCGCTCATTGATGAGTACGTACACGGGTTTGTCTTCAAAATCCCCTTTTTTAGTAGCGTAAGAGTTGCTTATTTTTCCATTTTTGTTCTTGGTGAACAGTATTAGTTTCTTATCTGGCAAAAATTCATCGGCAATCTCCTCTGCAATTCCCAAATACCCCCCAGGATTGTCCCTTAGGTCCAAGGTCAATTTTCTTGCCCCCTGTTTTTGCAAACTATTTAAAGCTGCCTTGAATTCTTTAAAGGACGATTCCGCAAAACGGTTCAATTTAATATACCCCATATCCGAAGTCAACATATAATAGGCTTCAACACTCTTTATTGGAATTAAATCCCTTTTAATGCTTACATTGAATTTCCTATTGTCCTTTTTTCGAAAGATGTTCAGACTTACATTAGAACCTTCTTTGCCTTTCAGTTTATCAACTATAGAATTATTGGGGATGTTCTTTCCAAACAGGGTATCACTATCTGCAACCAAAATTCGATCTCCTGCCTGCAGTCCTTTTAAGTAGCTAGGGCCGTTCTCCACGGTTCGTATAACGGCGATAGTATCTTTGTACATGTAAAAATTTACCCCTATACCTACAAAATCCCCTTTCATGTTCTCGGATACCTTTTCCATCTCCTCTTTTGAGATGTAAACGGAATGGGGATCCAATTTATCCAAAATATTGTTTACGGTAACATCAACAATACTATCCGTATTAATATCATCTACATATTCGTAATCTATATAATCTATAAGCCGATTAAGTTTATCCTTTTTTGAGTTGGTGGTGAATAATTTCTCCGGAGAATCATTAAAATGTAACTTTCCTCCAATCAATATCCCTATCGCAAGTGCCAATGCAATAACCGTAGGCCATATGTAATTGTATTTGCTTTTCATAAATTATTTTTTAAGAACTGAATTCCTCTACCGGCATGTGTGTGATCAACACTCCCGCCTTTTCCAAGAATTGCAATCCAGAGTCATCTTTATAGGCCCGCTGATATACCACACGTTTTATACCAGATTGATGGATAAGCTTGCTACATTCCTTACATGGCGAAAGGGTAATATACAACGTAGATCCTTCGCATGATTGGGTAGAGGAAGCAACTTTTGAAATTGCATTGGCTTCGGCATGGAGCACATACCATTTGGTATATCCATCACCATCCTCACAACTGTTTTCGAAACCGGTCGGGGTCCCATTGTAGCCATCGGAGATTATCATTCTATCCTTTACGATAATTGCACCGACTTGTTTTCTCTTGCAATAGGACAATTTGCCCCATTCACTTGCCATCCTAAGATAAGCGGTATCATATTTTTTTTGCTTCTTGTTCTCCATCAAAATATTAAATCACAATTGATCGTGAAAGACCTACCCTGGCCTTATGGCCCATTACAACCTCAAAGGTACACTAATATACCCTCTTTGTTATATTCCGACAATCTTATAAGGTTAATATTTAGTGAAATTCTACCAAGGAAACGTTTCTACCAACATTGGTATTGTGATACCAATGATTAGTATAGAGACAATCCCTATAAACAGTTGAGCCTTCACCTTTGCCACAGATTGAAAGAAGAAGGACAATAGCAAAATACATAGAATTATGGACACTTGGGAAAGTTCAATTCCGGTTGCAAAACCGAGCAGGGGATTTAGTTTATGTTCCTCTTCGGCCATCAACATTTTAAAATAATTGGAAAAGCCAAACCCATGGATCAACCCAAAAAATGCTGTTGCGAACAAATGTATGCCCGTATTTTTGTTTTCCAACGATTTAATGGCCTGCCAAAGATTGAATAAAGCCGTGAACAAAATGGTGACAGGTATTAGAAACTCTATCAAGGTGACATCCATGGTAACTAGGCTGTAAACCGACAAGGCCAGGGAAAGGCAGTGTGCCACGGTAAAGACTGTTGCCAGCAACAATACCTTTTTCCAGTCTTTAAATGTGAAAGGCAACACCAGCGCTGAAAGAAAAAGAATATGATCGTACGCGTTAAGATCTAAAACATGATCCAATCCCATTTGAAGGTAGAACCAGAAATTTTCCATATGTTGTTAAAATTAAATTATGAGTTCCAGCCCTCCTGAAAAAACCCTTGAAGGTTATATTCCTCGTTCGTTCTGAATGGTCTCATAAGCCTTTTGAACCTCTTTAAATTTTTCCTCTGCACCCTTTTTAATAGCTTCATTTTCGGTATTGACCCTATCTGGATGATACTTTTTAGCCATGGTCCTATATGCCTTTTTCACTTCCTCATCGGTCACAGATCTTTCAATTTCCAAAATTTTATACGCTGTATCCGCTGATTTGATGAACATCGCCTTTATACTTTCGAAATCGATCATACCAACGTTCAAATATCCGGCAATTTCCTTTATTTTATCAATTTCAAGGGGGCTTATGTTCCCGTCGGACTGGGCAATTCCGAACAAAAAGTGCAATAATTGGAGTCGCACCTCATATCGTGTACGTTGGTTGAGATAGGCGCAAATTCTAGCGGCAGATATCTCCCTCTTTTCAATAACTTCATTAAATGTCCTGAAAATAGCATTTGCTTTGTCCTTGCCGTAGGTGCTCAAAAAATACTTTCGCACATAATCCAGCTCGTTTTGGGTAATATTGCCATCGGCCTTGATGACCACCGAACATAATGAAAGAAGATTCAATTCAAAATCGGCTGGGGATACCTTTTGACTGGAGCCTCCCCCAAAAATAGAGTTCCCACCGGAACCTTTGCTTCTTAGACTATCAATATAACTCCCAATTAAAAAACCTACAATTGCACCCGGAAACCGAAGTACATAATACCCCAAGATGGCGGCAAACCATTTTATCATCTTATTCAAAATTTTGTCAAAGATATAATATTAAGGGAGAAAAGTACCCCTAAGGAAAAGTTAAGGCACATGCCTTAAATGATACAAATTAGTTACCTTTGTCTCATATCTAAATCCTTAAAAATTAGACTATATGTATCCTGCAGAATTAGTTAAACCTATGAGACAAGATCTGGCATCAGCCGGATTTGAAGAATTATATACGGCAGAAGCTGTTGAGAAGGCCATCGATCAAGAAGGAATTACCTTGGTAGTGGTTAACTCAGTTTGTGGTTGTGCTGCCGCCAACGCAAGGCCTGCGGCCAAAATGAGCTTAAAAAACAGTAAAAAGCCAGACCATTTGGTAACAGTTTTTGCTGGAGTGGACACGGAAGCGGTAAATGCCGCAAGGGGACTGATGGTTCCTTTCCCTCCATCATCACCATGTATGGCATTGTTCAAAAATGGTGAGTTGGTGCATATGATTGAGCGCCACCATATAGAAGGAAGACCAGCAGAGATGATTGCTGAGAACCTAATGGAAGCCTACAACGAATTCTGTTAGTTTTTATTTCCCTGCCTTAATCGAGGTAATTGGGGTAACAGAAAAAAAATAAAAAGAGAAATCATGCTAGTCATGGTTTCTCTTTTTATTTTTGTGACATGCAAAAAATACTGGCCTATCCATTTTCCGTTATTTACCAAATTTTATTTGGCTTGACCTTAGTGGTATTCCATCCCATCCAGTGGACTGCCTTCAACGTCTTTGGATACCCTGCATTAAAAAGAACCGTCAGTATTTTAAATTTATGCCTTCTTCGGTGTTCCAATGTTCTTGGAACCACCTATACCTATAACAACCCGCATACCATGCCTACCGATCGACCCTTAATCATAGTGTCCAATCATCAGAGCATGCACGATATTTCACCCATAATTTGGTATATGAGGCAGCATCATCCCAAATTTGTGAGCAAACAAGAGCTTGGAAAAGGGATTCCCAGTGTTTCCTATAACCTACGGCACGGCGGTTCTGTATTGATCGACAGAAAGGATAGTAGGCAGGCATTGACGGAAATCGCCAAACTAGGAAAATATATTGAAACCCATAACCGCAGTGCCGTTATCTTTCCGGAGGGCACAAGAAGCAAAACCGGTCATCCCAAGAAATTCCAGACCATGGGGTTAAAAATATTAATGAAAAATGCACCATCGGCTTTGATCGTACCCATTAGCATCAATAATTCCTGGAAAATGCTGCGTTACGGAAAATTTCCAAATGCCTTAGGTAACCATATTACCCTGGATGTTCACCAGCCTCTTGAAATTGTTGAGGATAAAGACGCATTGATTGCCCTAGTAGAAGAAAGGATAACTGCCGGTATAAATTCATTTGCATGACAGATAGCTTAATAGTAGAAAAAACCATCGCCTTTGTAAAGGAAACTCTGAAAGGGGCGGAAGGTGGACATGACTGGTTCCATATTCAGCGGGTATTCAAAAACACCCTGCTTATTGCAAAGGATGAAAAGGTCAATATTTTGGTAGTTAGCCTTGGAGCACTCCTACATGATATTGCCGATGCAAAATTTCATGGAGGAGATGAATCTATCGGGCCTAAACTCGCCACAGAATTTTTGACTTCCCTTGAAGTGAACCCGCAGGTGATTAATCATGTGGTAAACATTATTGAAAATATATCCTATAAAACCAGCTTAGAGCCCGGGAAGGCTAAATTTGATTCTCCAGAATTGGCAGTAGTCCAGGATGCCGACCGCCTGGATGCCATAGGTGCCATGGGTATCGCTAGGGCCTTTAATTACGGCGGCTTTAAAAACAGGGAAATTTACAACCCCGATATCGCCCCCAACCCTAACATGTCTAAAGAGGAGTATAAAAAATCCTCTGCCCCGACCATTAATCATTTCTATGAAAAGTTATTGTTGCTAAAAGATAGGATGAATACCAAAAGTGGTAGGAACATCGCAGCTCAAAGACATCAGTTCATGTTGGATTATTTGGAGCAGTTCTTTATGGAATGGAATGGAAATTCCTAAAGGGCCATACAATCCTAAAGGAATACCTGCCTATTGTACAAATTCTGTCTTTGTAGTTTTCATTTTTTTGTATCTTCAAGCTGAAAACTAGAATCCAACCAAAATGCAAAGAAGAAAATTCATTAAAAATGTGGCTGCCACCTCGGCGGCCTTTTCCATTGTACCTAGTTTTGTGCTTGGAAAAAACCATATTCCACCCAGTGATACCCTTTATGTTTCCGCCTTTGGCGTTGGAGGCCGTGGTGCAGGGGTCATCCGGGAACTGACCGAGACTGGAAAAGTAAAGTTTGTCTCGTTTTGTGATGTGGATAAGCGCATGGTCATGGAAAGTCAAGCCCTACATCCCAATGCTAAAATGTATAAGGACTATAGAAAGGTTTACGATAAACATTTAAAAGAAATAGATGCCATAATGGTGGCAACACCTGACCATAACCATGCGACCATTGCATTGCCCTATATGCGCGCCAAAAAACATGCCTATGTAGAGAAGCCCTTGGCGCATAATATATACGAGACACGTTTGATGACCGAAGTGGCCAGAGAAAACGGGATCGTAACACAGATGGGGAACCAAGGAGCTTCCAGTGATGGGAGCCGACAGGCCAAGGAATGGATCCAATCCGGTATCATTGGAAAAGTAGAAAAAGTTGATTGTTGGACCAACCGACCTGTATGGCCACAAGGTGTAAAAATACCAGTTGGTAAAGAACGTGTCCCTAAAGAATTGGATTGGGATCTATGGCTTGGACCAGCTGCTATGAGGGATTTCAACCCGGCTTACCTTCCTTTTAAATGGAGGGGCTGGTGGGATTTTGGAACCGGTGCCCTTGGTGACATGGGTTGTCATATTATGGAAACCCCGTTCAGTACATTGGACTTGGGATACCCAACAGAAGCGGAAGCCAGCTGTACTACCGTTTGGGTCGGTGATTTTGTAGAAGCTGATTACAGTGCTTCCTGCCCGCCATCTTCCATAGTGCGACTCAAGTTCAATACCGAAGCACACGGGGACATTGCTTTGAACTGGTATGATGGTGGTTTAAAGCCCAATCTGCCGGATGAATTAAAGAACGATGAGACCATAGGTGACAGTGGTGGGGGAAGCATATTTTATGGAACCAAAGGGATATTAGTCTGTGATACCTATTCTAGAAATCCCCGATTATTACCATCGGAAACCATGAATCTTTTTAATGCTCCAGAACCATCTCTCCCTAGAATTACCGGCTCCCATGCCAACAACTGGGTGGACGGCTGTATGAACGGATCGGGCACTTCCTCCGACTTTGCAAGATCAGGCCCCTTGACTGAAGCCGTTCTTATGGGAAATCTTGCCATTAAAGCCTATCAATACAAAGAATTCAAAGAAGGTAAACAAGCAGGAGATTGGGATCCTTTCAACTATCCTGGAAGACGCAAATTGCTATGGGATGGCAAGAACATGAAGGTCACAAATTATGAAAAAGCCAACGATTGGGTGAAGCGAGATTACAGACCAGGTTGGGAACTCAGCTAAATCTACTTTAAATTATATAGCCCACTTTAAGGATGTTAAGTGGGCTTTTTTATCCTTAATAAATTATTGGAACAGTGATAATTGTCCATCCTTAAAACTTTCATGAAGTCCGGCATTGAGTTTTGGAAATGCCTTATCCTTAAAATACTTTTTCTTTGCCAAATGTACCATAGCGTGGATATGTTCTGCAATTTTTCCCTCCCCTTTTCCTCTAACACCAAACCTACTATCGTTCAAGGACCCTCCATGACAGGCCTCTATTTGGTGCAACACCTTTTCTGCCCTATCCGGTAAGGTCTTATAGATCCAATCGGTGAATATTTGACCTATGGCCCCGTTGAGTCGCACTATGGTATAAGCCATGGAAACGGCTCCACGTTCTGAGACCGCTTTGACCAAATTCATGATTTCGTGGCTGTTGATTCCCGGAATGATTGGCGCCAACATAGCGTTGACAGGAATATTGTTTTCTGATAATAGCTGTATGCACTCCAATCTTTTTTTAATGGTAGTTGTTCTCGGCTCCAAAATGCGTCTTGTATCCTCAGAAAGGGAGGTTATTGATATATTGATGACGATCAAATTATCCTTGGCCAATTCCTTTAAGATATCCAAATCCCTCAACAACAGGGCATTTTTGGTGATGATCCCAACAGGATGTTTGTATTTTAGAAATACTTCAAGACAGGCCCTTGTAATTTTAAATTCCTGTTCCGCGGGTTGGTAGCAATCTGTATTTCCCGAAAGAACAATAGTATCCGCCTTCCAACTTTTTAATTTTAATTTTTCTTCCAGTAAACGGGGTGCGTCTTTTTTAATGAGAATCTGTCTTTCAAAATCCAACCCAGCACTATAGCCCCAAAACTCATGTGAATTACGGGCGTAACAATAAATACAACAATGTTCACAGCCCTGATAGGGGTTCAAAGAGTAATGCATCCCAACATCGGGACTTGTCACCTTATTTACAATGGTTTTGGGAAAAATTGGAAGATATCGAGTCTTGTTCTTGTCGGCCTCCTCTCCATCCAAACGACAGAACTCCAAGAAATCATCCCGTTGTTCGTGGATATTCCTTAAAAATCGATTAGGGCTATTTTGCTGTGCACCCCGTCCTTTGAGATAGTCTTTAGGTTTCAACTTATGGATTTATTCCAAAAATATGGAATATTTCCAATATCGAAAAGTTATTTAAAGGATACTTTTACCAATTGTTTTTTAGAACCCCGTTTGGCATAAAACAGCATACTTTTATCTTTCTTATCGGTGTAGGGCAAAGAAACCATTAATGGTAGTCTCGCATCTTTATTATCTATTACCTTTTCGTAGCTCATATTTCCTTGGGCATCCAATTTGATCAAAAATACATTCCTATTTCTGCTATAACCTTGTCTAAAGATAATACGTTCGTTGCTCAATTGCTGTGGGTTCTCACTAGCCGTACTAATAAAAAAGTAGGTGTCGTTTCCCAAGGTATAAGAACTATAAGAGGCATATGCCGCATCGTTTTGGGTCACCTCTGACTTATTGATGTTTCTGGTCCAGACCAAGTCCCCAGAAATGTCCAATTTGGCACTTACCATATCGTTATAATGGTAGCGATCTATATGCAAACGGGCACCACTGGCATCTTGCTGTACGCTCTTGGTTACAAAATATTCCTCCGCATTAAAAAGTATATCCTTTTCATCTGTAACGGTAACATTCTTAAAAATGAGGTTGGTAATCTCCCGATTTTCCTCCTTACCAAATTTATCCAACATAAATTGCTGGGAGAAAGGATGGTACTTTTTCTGATGGAGCTCCAAGGAATTTGGATCAAGTTCAAAATAGACCAACCCATTGTAGCGACTGTCCTTTCTATCGGCGTAAAACCCTACAAATACCAACTTGCCATCGATGAGGATTGGCTTTAGAGCTTCCGAAAATTTGCCCGGATCGTCAAAAGTTTGAGTCTTGCCCCCATTTTCATCTATGAGCAATAATTCGTACTGAAACTTCCTTTCGGTAATTGCAAATCTCTTTTTCTTATAATAAGCCTTCCCTATGAGATATACTTTTTTTAAATCTTTAGACACGGCCATGTCTTCAAAAGCGTAATTCTTCTCTTCTATTTCGGCAGAAAAATCATACTCCATCAACTTGGTCCCAGATGTATCGAACAAATAGATATAGTGTTGATTGTCTCTTCGTTTTTTAAAATGGGTGGTTATGGCAAAGGCCGATTTGTCTTCATTAAACAGCACTGAGGTTGTAAACCCCGAACCAAAATTCCTATTGTAATAATTCTTGTCCAAAGGGTTTTCGACCTCTACCGATGGTATGGACAGAATAACATCCTCCTTAAAACCCATCACCGACAAAGGGGAGGTATGAATTACGTATTCATAAGAGGCCGTCCCAAGATTGTACTTTAGCAATAGGAGATGTAAATGGCCATTTTTGACATACCCATCAACATAATCTATATTCGTTATCTTGTAATTAAATTCTGAAACCAATTCCAGATCCTTATTGTAATGCTCAATGAAGAATCCTTTTGGCCTTAGGATCAGTCCTGTAAAATAGGACCTTACCAAGATTGAACCCCCATTGCCATCATCCGAAATGGTCAGTAGATTTGAATATTTGTAACGGTCACTGTACCGTTCTCCAAAATCATAACTAACGGGCATTTTTTGGGCATGGGAAACCATGCTGGCCGCCAATAAAAATAGTACAATAAGCCAGGTTTTCATAAGAATCGTAGGTTTAAGATTGGTTATGAGCCGGGAAATTCAGCTTTTCGTTTATCCAAAAACGCTGATGTACCTTCTTTAAAATCTGCGGTACCAAAACATTTTCCAAATGCCTTTATCTCAGCTTTAAACCCGTCCACTTCATTTTTAAAACCCGCATTTACGGCTTTTATTGCATAACCAATGGCCACAGACGAATTATTCGATATTTTACTGGCCAATTTCTCACATAGGGGCATTAATTCATCTTGGGCAACTACATAATTCACCAAACCATATGATAACGCTTTTTGGGCGTCTATCATTCCTGCAGTCATAATCATTTCCATCGCTATTCCTTTCCCTACCAATTGGGGTAAGCGCTGTGTACCTCCATAACCAGGAATTACTCCCAGGGAAACTTCTGGCAGTCCCATTTTGGCATTATCACTTGCCACCCTAAAATGGCAGGCCATGGCCAATTCCAAACCCCCACCTAAAGCAAACCCGTTAACTGCTGCGATAACCGGGGTAGAAAGATTTTCCACAAAACTAAAAAGCTGTTCTTGCCCTTTTTCCGCCAGTTTATGTCCTTTCCTTTCACTGAAATGTGCAAACTCAGAAATGTCGGCACCGGCCACAAAAGCTTTTTCCCCGCTTCCTGTAATGATGATGACCTTTACGGTTTTATCCCTCTCCAATGCCTTGAAAGCTACTTGCAGGTCTTTAATAGTGGCTTTGTTCAAAGCATTTAACTTTGTTGGTCTATTGATGGTAATCACCGCTCTAGCTTCTTTCTGCTCTACCAATATGTTCTCGTAACTCATTGTTCTATTATTTTATCAGTTGTAAATTATCCAATAGGTTTCCCTTTCATAAATTTATTCCCATTTTTTAAGGACGGCTATTCCTTTGGGAATCTCACGGTAAATACCGTTCCTTTACCTTTTTGAGAGGTAAAATCTATACTTCCTTTATATGTTTCCACAATATTCTTCACCATTCCCAGACCAAGGCCCATACCGCTCGACTTTGTTGTGAATTTAGGCTCGAATACCTTATCCCTAAACTCATCTCCAATCCCAGCCCCATTATCCGCTACCATAATCTTTACATGCTCTCCTTCTGAAGCCACGGAAACCAAAATACGCGGATTTGCCACGGTGGGGACAGCCTGTATGGCATTCTTTACCAAATTGGTGATCACACGAATCAATTGGGTACGGTCCAACTTGGCAATTATTTCATCTTCCTCGCAAACAAAATGTATATAATCTTCTTGAAATATATCCAAAGCCAACTTTACTATTTTCACCACATTGAGAGTCTCATTCTGTTGAGCGGGCATTTCGGCAAAATTGGAAAATGCTGAGGCAATATTACTTAATGTATCTATCTGTTGTATCAGGGTTTTGGTATATTCATCTACCTTCTTATCTATATTGGGATCCCTGGGATCAAATTTACGCTCAAAACTCTGCACGCTAAGGCGCATGGGCGTCAATGGATTTTTTATCTCATGGGCCACTTGCTTGGCCATTTCCCGCCATGCTTGCTCTCGCTCACTACGCGCCAATTTTACGGCACTCTGCTCCAGCTCGTCTATCATGGCATTGTACGCCTCTATCAGTTTGCCTATTTCCTGACTGGGATTGTCCACTAGGATCTTCTCGTTCCGCTTCTCAAAATTGGTTTGGTTCAATTTGTCCGATACCGTCTGCAGGGACCTGGTAATATACTTGGAAATAAAATAAGCCAGTGCTATGGCTACCAATAACATTATGAGATATACCCCTCCCAAGCGCATCAAGAACTCCTCCAGTTCTTGGTTGTTAAAAGAATTATCCTCAAAATAAGGCAAATTTAGGATCCCAACAGGTTTGAATTTGGTATCCGTAATATAGGTGTACGAAGCTTGGTATTTATCCCCCGCAGTACTCTTTTCCTCTACATAGCGCTCATCGATACTGGCCTCCAAATTGTTCAGTACCTCGGAAGAAAGGCAATTGGAAATGGAATCCTTTTCAAATGTAGGCCTTGAGCTCTTTATCAATTGGCCTTCCAGATCGTAAATATTAAAATTCACATTTTGCACATCGGCAATCTGATAAATTTCATCCATAAAGATAAATTCCAGATTCTCTGTGGTAACAGGGTAGGTGGTCTTTTGGATGGTGTAAACGATACTTTGCTTGATCTGCTCTTCCTTCCGCTCCAGACGATCCGCATGGTAATCCTTGGATTGTTCCCTATATTGATAGATGGTTACCCCTGCGATCAAAACGGATGCGATGAGCACCAATAAGATCATAGTGATAAATATCCGGGAACGAAGCGATAGTTTTGTAAACAAGAATAACCTATTTTGTGCTAAATATAGCAATTATCACGCCAAATGGAGGGTCCCATTTACAACTGTTCCAAATAGTCCCATCTTAGGCATTTGGATTTTTTTTGCGGACACTCTTGTACAATTTAATGCCTAACATTAGAAGTACACCAAGGGCTACGATACCCACAACTCCAAAAATCCAATTAAAGGTGTTTTTTAGAATAACGAGGAACACCACCGCAAAAAGGATCAGAGTGGCCCCTTCGTTCCAAAATCGCATAAAATTGGAGGTATAGCGAACCTCATCACGCTGCAACTGCTTAACTATTTGATGGTTTTTAAGATGGTAAAGTATCAACAGCACCACAAATCCCAATTTTATGTGCATCCAAGGCTGCTGTAGCCATACCGGCATCAACACCAACAGCCAAATGGCAAAGAAGGTGGCCAATATGGCCGATGGCCATGTGATGATGTACCACAATCTTTTGGTCATCAGTTTGAACTGTTCTGTCAGGATTTCCTTTTCAGGGGACCCTTTCTTTGACGCTTCTATATGGTAAATGAACAACCTAGGGACATAAAACAATCCAGCGAACCAGGTGATCACAAAAATGAGATGTAATGATTTTATATAATTGTAATAGTCTTGCATTTCCTTCTCCTATGAGCACACAAATTTCGGGAATAAATATTCAGTAACAAATGGAAATATTCCATCTGTATTAAACAATATTTTTATTTCCAATCTTAATCCCCTATTCTAAGAGCCCCAATTCCTGCATTCCATAACTCCCTATTATAATCCGGGATATCCGTTTCCATAAGTTTTATAGCCCTTTGTTCCAAAACCTTCCATTGGACATCCAACTCCTTTTTCCTATCCAAGGACGATTGGTTTACCCTAGGAATATCACTACTGGTCTGATTGAGCAAAAAGAGGTATTCTGCAGTAAACTTATTGGGGAAATTCTCAACATCATCATACGCTTGTGATTTCCGCTGCACCATATCCTTGTCCCAAGCCTCCAATTTTCCTATCAATTCCTCCCCTTTTGATTTCACGGGGGAGGCAGCCAATTCCGATACAATATTCTTTAATTGATGTTGAACAGCATTCAATCGGTTGACTTTTTGGTGCATCCCTGTTACGTTTTTCTCCATTGCTATCATCAGCGTGTCATAGGCCTCATATTGCCCAGGACTCGTTTTATAGGTGGGGATTTCCAGAATGGCACCCATGGTTTCCACTGTTTCCTTTGAGGTCACTAATTTAAGCGTATATTCTCCTGGGGACACCATATGGCCCTTGAAATTAGCCTCCATATAAACATCCGGTATACCTGGCATTATGGGGTATTTCATATCCCAAACAAAACGGTTGAGGCCTTCTTTCTTAGTTAGAACCGGAGCAGGTGGTGGTCCCCCTCCGTTGTGCTTAACATATTTTAGATCCTTTTCGGAATTAAAGCTACGCACAAGATTTCCCTTGGCATCATGGATTTCCAAAGAAATACTTGTTGAATCGTTCATTTTTGGCAATTCATAATAAATGACCATTCCATTGGCGGGATTGATCCCATCGAAAGAATCTGTCCCTTTAAATTCATCTGTACTGCTACTTAATGGACTTCCCCAAGACCCATTATATGCAGAACTTGGCTTTAAAATCTTGATTCCCTTTTTACTGGGCATATATTGCGATAATGCAGTAAGATCATCGAGTATCCAAAAAGAACGGCCCGAAGTGGCCACAATTAAATTCCCATTATGCACCTTTAAATCGGTGATTGGTGTTTTGGGTAAGTTCAACTGGAAGCTTTCCCAATTTTTACCACCGTTCCAGGAGATATATATTCCTTTTTCCGTGCCGGCATATAACAAATCTTTTCTTGTTGCATCTTCCCGAACGACCCTTGTAAAACTACCATAGGGAATCCCTAAACTGATGTTGGTCCAGCTTTTGCCATAATCTGTGGTTTTGTATAAACCAGGAGTATAGTCATTGAATTTGTATCGGGTTGTGGCAATGTAGGCCGTCCCAGGATCATGTGGAGATACCTCTATGGCATTCACCAAACATTCCTGAAGTCCTTTTGGTGTCACATTTTCCCAATTTTCACCTCCATTTTTGGTGATATGTACCAAACCGTCATCACTGCCGGTCCAGAAAACACCTTTTTCATGGGGGGATTCAATCATATAGGCTATAGTGCCGTAGTTTTCCGCCCCTACCGCTTCATTGGTATAGGGTCCGCCACCTTTACCTTGCTTATCGTCCATATTCCGCGTAAGGTCTGGGGATATTTCTTCCCATGTCACCCCGTTATCACGGGTTCTAAGTACCAATTGGGCACAATGATAAAACGTGTTGGATTCATGTTGTGACCGAATGATGGGCGCATTCCAATTGTAGAGGTACTTCATATCCCTGGCATCCCTTCCCAAATATTGAATGGGGGCTGCCATTATTTGTGTGGAAGCTTTTGACTCCATATCCAATAGCTCTATTGTCCCCAGATAGCTTCCGCCCATTACATACCTTGGATTATCGGGATCAAAGGCCAAAAAGGCACTTTCTCCACCTGCTGTATACGTCCAATCCTCTTTGGTTATTCCACTTCTGCCCGTGGACATGCTTGCGATTTTAACAGCGGTGTTGTCCTGTTGGCCGCCATAAATATTATAGGGAAATAGGTTATCCGTACTGATCCGATAAAATTGTGCCGTGGGCATGTTGCTCTGTGTAGACCAAGATTTTCCAAAATCAAAACTGATACCGACACCACCATCATCGGCTATGACCATGTTTTTGGAATTATTGGGATTGATCCATAGGTTGTGGTAATCCCCATGTGGGCCCGAAAGGGTTTCCCAAGTTTTACCGCCATCCAACGAACGCAGGGCAGGGGCACTTAGCACATAAACTGTATTTTCATCATTGGGATCCGCAAAGACTTCTGTATAGTACCAGGCCCTTTGTACAAGTCGGTTATCGCCGCTTACCATGTTCCATGACTTTCCTGCATCTTCCGATACGAAAAGTCCACCTTGGTCCTTATCGGAATCACTTTCTATCAGGGCATATACTTTATTTGAATTTGCCGGACTCACGACAATGGCCATTTTACCTTTCTCTTCAGGTAGGCCCTTATGGATTTTGAACCAGGATTCTCCTCCATCAACCGACTTGTATAAGCCACTTCCTTCTCCACCGCTAATTACCATATTTGGTTTACGTTGGTGGTGCCACATAGCGGCATATAATACTTCCGGGTAATTGGCATCTATGGAAAGTTCCACCCCTCCAGTTAGCTCATTTACAAATAGTACATTTTTCCAAGTAAGTCCCCCGTCAGTGGATTTATATATACCGCGTTCCTTGGTGGGGCCATAAAGGGCACCTTGGGCAGCTACCCATAGCACATCTGGATTTGTGGGATGTACCACAATTCTAGAAATGTGCTGGGTTTTTTCCAGTCCTATTTTTTTCCAAGTCTTGCCCGCATCCGTAGATTTATAAACCCCATCCCCATAGGAGGTCATAACCCCTCTTGGAGCATGCTCCCCCATCCCACAAAAAACAATATTGGGATTGGAAGTGGAGACTGCCACGGCACCTACTGACCCCAATTCAAAAAAGCCGTCAGAAATATTATCCCAGCATTGCCCTGCATCACTGGTTTTCCAGAGCCCTCCTCCCGTAGTACCCATATAATAGGTAAGGGGATCACCAACCACACCCGTCGCTGCAACAGATCGTCCCCCACGAAAGGGACCAATGTTCCGATATTTCAATGGGGAAAAATATGATTCCGCCGTTTGCCCGAAAACCATGGTCAAGGGCAATAAGCAAACAAATAGTAGTAGCTGTTTTTTCATAGGTGCTGGCTGGTTAAAAGTTGTTGTAAAAAAAAAGTCCCAAGAAAATAATATTCTTGGGACCTTATAAGTGAGGGTTTATTCTAAAAACAAATAATTGAGTTTTAAATTATTGAAGGCTTCGTTGAACGCCATCATCTCAGTATCCACTAGGGCATCAAAATCGCCCAACTCCTTATTAATCTCGGCTGTCAGTTCATTTTTGACAACTATATCCTGATCGGTTGGTGGAAAATCATCCATGGTCACTAGACTGTTCAAATGTCCCAATTTATTGGTTAGTCGGATCGGAAAATTAAGGGGATCTTGACCACTTCTGTTTTGGGTTTGGTACAAGGCCTTTTCTATACTCTCAAAATCAGCTTTCATCTTTTTCGCTTTTTCCACCAAATCCTTGGTAGCCTCATTGTCCTTATACTGTTTGGTAAAGGCCTCCAATTGTGTACTGATCTTACGTATTTTTTTAATGGATTGATGCGCCCTATCTACCGTAGCATTAACATCCTCAACAAAATCATACTGCTTTTGCATGGCTGCTACCCCAACCTCGGCCCTTGGGTCCGATAAAATAGTAAAGGTCTCCGTGTTCGTTGTCCCGTTCACATTTAAATGTACCTTATACTCTCCTGGAACAGCTTTTGCGCCTTCCAAATTTGCCCACCAAAGAATCATACCATCCAATTCTTCAGCCCCTTTTCCTTGGGTATCCCAAACAAAGGTGTTGCCTCCTTTTTTTACAGTCAGTTTCTTGTCCTTTTCCTTGGCTTTTGTGTTGTAGGATTTTAATGTATCCCCTGCCATAGTAGTAAAACTCAATGCAATTTTATCATCCTCTTTAACATCATTCAAATAAAAATGGGTGATGACACCATTGGGATGGTTCGTCCCAGCAGTCTTTGATGGATTCCTGGACGTTCTTCCTTTGGTCCTATAGGAGTCCTTAGGTTTATACAAAATGGTATTTATGTTCTTTTTGGCCTCGTTCAGCTGGTGCAAAACGGTTAGGTCATCTATGATCCAAAGGCTACGACCTTGGGTGGCCACTATAAGATTGTTGTCCTTTACCGCTAAATCGGTAATAGGAACAATAGGAAGGTTCAGTTGGAATGGCTTCCAATTGGCGCCATCGTTAAAAGACACATACATTCCTGTTTCCGTTCCTGCATAGAGCAAACCTTTTCGTTTTGGATCTTCCCTAACCACTCTGGTGAAATGCTCATTGGCAATCCCGTTTGTGATTTTGGTCCATGTTTTGCCATAATCGGTCGTCTTGTACAAGTAAGGTTGAAAATCCCCCAATTTATAGCGTGTTGCCGCCACGTAACAAGTACCTTCATCAAAAGCGGAAGGTTCGATACTGTTCACCATGGACCATTCTGGCATCCCTGATGGGGTCACATTTTCCCAGTTCTGTCCGCCATCCTTGGATACATGGATCAGGCCATCATCACTCCCAACCCAAAGCAAACCTTCCTTTAAGGGACTTTCATTGGCTGCAAAAATGGTACAGTAATATTCCACACTGGTATTATCTTGGGTAATTGGTCCTCCACTGGACACCAATTTTGTTGGATCGTTCCTTGTAAGATCCCCGCTCAACAAAGTCCAGCTCTGCCCTTCATTTTCCGTTACATGGACATGATTGGAAAAAGTATATAATTTCTTTGGATTGTGCTTGCTGAAAATAATGGGGAAGTTCCATTGAAAACGGTATTTCATGCCATCGGCACCATGGCCCATAGGGTTGTTTGGCCATACATTAATTCCCCTTACTGTACCTGTCTCATGGTTCACACGGGTCAAAAAACCATCATAACTACCGCCATAAACGATATCATTGTTTGTCGGATCAACAGCAATATGGGCCGATTCACCTCCAGCGGTCTCCTCCCAGTCATCATCACTAATCCTAGAACCATCACTTCGATGCTTGATACGGATGGTGGAATTATCCTGTTGTGCCGCATAAATACGGTACGGGAACGAATTGTCCGTGGTCACCCTATAAAATTGGGCCGTAGGTTGGTTGTAATACGTGCTCCAGGTCTCCCCAGCATCATAGGAAATTTGGGCTCCACCGTCATCCCCAATGATCATTCTATTGGAATCTTCCGGAGCGATCCAAAGATCATGGTGATCCCCATGGGGGGCATTAAAGGTGCTAAAAGTTTTACCGCCGTCCGAGGATTTGTGGTAATTAACGTTCAGGACGTATACAATATCTTCATCTTCGGTATCGGCATACAGTCTGGTATAGTACCAAGCTCTCTGGCGTAATTTGCGTTCATCATTGATTTGGGTCCATTTGTCACCCCCATCATCACTTCGGAATAGGCCTCCCTTTTCCTTATTCTCAACTATGGCCCAAACCCGCTCACTATTTTTAGGGGATACGGCTACACCTATAATCCCTAAGGTATCCTTTGGAAACCCTTCGTTTTTAGATATTTCTTTCCAGGTTTCCCCACTATCTGTACTTTTCCAAAGGGCAGAACCTTCTCCCCCGCTACTAAGGCTATACGGAGTTCTTTGAGCTCTCCATGTGGAGGCGTATAATATTCTTGGGTTGTTGGGGTCTAAAGTAAGATCTACGGCTCCAGCCTGATCGTTTACGAATAACTTCTTACTCCATGTTTTACCTCCATCGGTACTTTTATAAACACCCCTATCTTGGGTTGGTTTGTAAATATTTCCCAAAACTGCCGCGTATACTATATCGGCATTGGTAGGGTGGATTCGTATTCTGGGCACATGTCTACTATCCTTTAATCCTGCTGAAGTCCATGTTTTTCCAGCATTTTCAGATTTCCAAATTCCATAACCCGAAGATACATTCCCTCTCAAAGTCTTTTCACCTCCTCCAACATAGATCACATTGGGGTCGCTTTTGGCCACTTCAATAGCGCCGATGCTACCACCAAAAAAGCCGTCTGAAATATTTTCCCATTCACGGCCACCATTTTCAGTTTTCCAAACACCACCACCGGCAGCGCCAAAATAAAATAGATTTGGTTCCCCTGGTACGCCGGTTACAGCTGCAGAACGTCCCCCACGGAAAGGACCAATTAAACGGTATTCCAAACTGGAATATAATTCCTCCGGATACTGGGTGTCCGAAATTGTGGATTTCTTCTTTTTTTGTGCAGAGGAGTTTAATGGTAATAGAATAATGATCAGCAAGAACATGCCAATCCTTGAAAGGAAAGATTTCATTTAAATTGTATTAGAATTAGTCCCTCTAAAAGTAGGAATAAAAACTATTTATGACGAAATCTTTGTGATTAAATTAGTGCGAATTTCCTTTCGTAGGAAATAACCAGTGACCATGGTCGCTAGAACATCTGCAATTGGAAATGATATCCATACTCCCAATTCACCTAAATACTGTGGTAAAATAAGCACCAATGGGATAAAAAAGAAACCTTGCCTACTCAAGGTAAGCAGTAAAGCGGGTACGGCTTTACCCACCGCCTGGAAATAAGCGGCTCCTATGAGTTGAAGGGCTATTATTGGCGTAGCGGCAAAGACCCATCTCATAGCGCCAGGGGTATTTTCCAGTACAAAGGCGTTCATAGCAAGTTCTGAAGGGGTCATCCCTGGTTTATCACTCAAAAATAAAGATGCTATTTCGGCTGGAAAAATCATGAGGCCCACAAAGACCAAAGATGCCAATATGGCCGCATATTTTATGGCTGTATTGATGGTTTCCCTGACCCTTTCATATTTTTTAGCTCCATAGTTGAATCCGGCAATGGGAAGAAAGCCTTGTGTGACCCCAAAAACAGGAAAAAGGGCGAACATCAGCATGCGACCGATAATGGCGTAAACCGCCACCATTGCCTCACCTCCCAAATTGAACAGTACGTTGTTCATAATCAGATAAATAATGCTCACAACTGCCTGCCTGGCCATGGTCACAAAGCCCAAGGCCCCAATTTCCTTTAGAATAATTCGATCCAGGCCAAAATGATTCCAAGAAATCTTTAACTCTGAATTCTTGGAGAGGAAGAAATAAAAGACATAACTAAAGCAAAGGAAATATCCTATGGTGGTGGCCCATGCTGCCCCTTCCATGCCCCAATCAAAAATATAAATGAAGATATAGTCCATCAATAAATTCCCTACGGATGGAATGATCATGGCAATCATGGCAAATTTAGGCTTCCCTTCCGCCCTGATTACTGTATTACCCATCATACAAAGGGCCAAAAAAGGCACTCCGTACAGAACTATGGTGTAGTAGGTCTTAGCGGGGCCAAAAATATCGCCCTTCCCTCCAAAAGCGGGAATGAGGGTATCTATAAAATACAGTCCCAAGAACACCATGGAAATTGTCACCAAGAGGGATAGGGTAATTTGATTCCCAAATACTTTTAGTGCTTTTTCGGGATCATTGGCCCCTAAGGCACGGGAAATAATACTGGAGCCCCCAATACCAATGGACATCCCCAAGGCCCCTATAAAAAAAGAAACCGGCAATACCACATTGATAGCGGCTATGGCAATGGAACCAATCCAATTACCAACAAAAATAGAGTCTACAAGAACATTGAGCGACATTACCAAAATACCTATGGATGCCGGAAGTGCCTGCTTGATGAGCAGCTTCCCAATAGGCTCAGAACCCAATTGTTCCGAAGACACTTTTGCCATTATAGGGGTAGGGTTTCTGTAGCTTCCCATTCATTGACCCATTGGGCCATGAGGTTCACCCAATTTGGACTATCGTTGAGACAAGAGATGTGCTTATAGTGTTCCCCACCTCCTTCTACGAACTGTTCCTTCCCTTCCATGGCAATTTCCTCCAATGTTTCCAAACAGTCGGCAACAAAAGCAGGGGTAATTACGGCCAAACGTTTTTTACCCTCTTTTGGAAAGCGCTCAAATTCATAATCGGTATAGGGTTTCAACCATGGGTCTCCCGCCAATCGTGATTGAAAGGAAACACTCACTTTATTTTCTGGCAAGCCCATATGCTCACTGACCAATCTGGTCATCTCGTAACATTGGTGGCGGTAACAGGTATGGTGAGCCACAGAATTGGTCTGGCAGCAACTGCCATCTATTTTACAATGAAATTTGGTAGGATCCGATTTTCTGATATGCCTTTCAGGAATCCCATGGTAGGAAAACAAAAGTTGGTCGTATTCAAAATCTTTCAAGCCCTCTGCTATACTCTCGGATAGCACCTTGATATAATCCGGGTTTTTATAAAATGCAGGAAGGGTGGTCACCTTCATTTCAGGGAAATAAGCTTTTTGCTCTTCCATCACCTTTACAACTACAGTTTCATAAGAGGACATAGCATAATGTGGGTACAGAGGCACTAGAAGTACCTCATCTACACCCTGGTCCTTAAGTTCCTGTAGTGCTTTTTTTATGGTCATGGAGCCATAGCGCATTCCCAAAGCAACTGGTAATTTAGTAAGCTCTTTTACTTTATTCGCAAACCTTTCAGAAATCACAATCAGGGGGGAGCCTTCATCCCACCAGATTTTCTTGTAGGCCATTGCGGATTTCTTGGGCCTCGTCTGTAAAATAATTCCCCTAACAATAATATTCCTAAGTATTTTGGGGACATCAATTACCCTTTCATCCATTAAAAACTCATCTAAATATGGTTTTACATCCTTTGCGGTGGGGCTATCTGGGGATCCAAGGTTTACAAACAAAACTCCTTTCATGTATCGAATTCTTTATACTTTCTTTTTCACAGCAAAAATAACACTTGTAGAGGAACTATAATTTAAAAGCTTTAAATACTTTCTTGATGGCGGTATAGAGAAATCTGATTTTAAATTGAAAAATAGCCCCAGAAATGCCGTTTTTTGTAAGTTCATGCCTTAATTGAAAAAACGGCCACAGAAATATGGATAAATTCTTCAATAATTCCGAAATCCAGACAACCGTATATGCCTTTGGAACATTTTTCCTTTTGGCCATCCTTTATGTTATTACCAACTACACTTTGAGAAAAATGGGTGCCAATCCCAAATACCTCATTCCAAAAGATTCCTTTAAAAAGGTGGGGGCACCCTTATTCCTATTGTTTTTTGCGTTCTTGATACGTTCCCAATCCCTTCAGACCATTTTAAATGTGGAGGATTTTTCTTATGCCATTCGTAAAACCAGCAACCTCTTGATCATTGGTTGTATCACCTGGTTGATCTTGGTTGCTTTAAAGATCACAAAAAAACTGATCATCAAAAATTATGATGTTCAGGCTACTGACAATTTAAAGGCACGTAAAATATACACCCAATTTAATATTCTGGAACGTATTTTTATTGTCCTGGTAGTCCTTCTGGCCATTGCTGCCGCTTTGATGAGTTTTGAAAGTATCAGGGAAGTTGGGATAAGTCTCTTTGCCTCGGCAGGTGTGGCAGGTATCATTGTCGGATTTTCAGCCCAGAAAATGATTGGCACCATCTTGGCGGGGATCCAAATAGCCATCACCCAGCCCATAAAAATTGATGATGTGGTGATCGTTGAGGGAGAATGGGGTCGTATTGAGGAGATCACACTCACCTATGTGGTCATCGCAATTTGGGACAAAAGACGGCTCATCGTCCCGACTCCTTACTTCATTGATAAGCCTTTTCAGAACTGGACAAAAAGCTCTTCTGACATCATGGGAACTGTTTTTATACACACCGATTATCATGTCCCATTCGATAAATTAAGGGAAGAACTCACTCGAATTTTAGAGGGGTCTAAACTATGGGACGGAAAAGTAAACGTACTTCAGGTAACAGAAGCGAAAGAGAGGAGTGTGGAGATACGTGCCCTTATGAGCGCTTCGGATTCTCCTACCGCCTGGGACCTAAGAGTATTGGTCAGGGAAAAGCTTATTACCTATTTGCAGGAGCACTACCCGGAGAGTCTGCCCCACACCCGCCTATACATCAAAAATATAGACGCTCCAAAAGCGGAGAAAGAACAAAAAAGCAAAAAATAAAGTATTGTAGGATACCTTCAAGGCCAAGAAAACGTTAATTATCCAATAACTTTTTATTTCTATGGTTTTTTGAGGCATTTTTAATCTTAATTAAGAGATCTCTATG
Organism: Flavobacteriaceae bacterium KMM 6897; assembly: GCA_035798135.1. Lineage (GTDB taxonomy): Bacteria > Bacteroidota > Bacteroidia > Flavobacteriales > Flavobacteriaceae > Sediminicola. Next base: position 466,135 of record JAPFBR010000001.1, read on the forward strand.
CGCTTCTTTATGGCCTTGGCCATCACATTTATTATCACAGGCTCTTTTGCCCAAGAAAAAAACAGTTTACTCTGGGAAATTTCCGGAAATGGATTGGAGCAGAGCTCTTATCTCTATGGCACAATGCATGTGAGTAAAAAAATTGCTTTCCGCTTGGATGATGTGTTTTATGAGGCCTTGGAAAAAAGTGATATCATCGCCTTGGAATCCGATCCCGGTACTTGGTTGGATAATGAGGAAGGTCTGGATAATTCTGGCTTTGGTCAAGGCTCTGCTTTTGCCGCAAAAGGGTTCTACATCTATCCTTTTCTGGTTAAAAACCCCAAAAAAGAAGATATAGCCGCCTATCTGGCTTTTGAGGATCGTTTGATCAATACTATTTTATACCGTTCGGATGGCTTTTCTGGTAATTTTGAAGAAGAAACCTATCTGGACATGTTTATCTATCAGGCCGGCAAAAAATCCAATAAGCCCATAATCGCACTTGAGGATATAGAAGAATCATCTGCCCTAGTTGAAAGGGCCAATTTAAACGCCTTAAAAGAAAAACCGGACGAATGGCTACAAAAAATTATTCAGCAGCAAGATCCGGGGACCTTGATGCAGGATGCCTACAGAGAAAGGAACATTAATTTTATGGACAGTATCCACGACGGGATTTACACTAGGCATTACTTAAAAAATATGCTTTATGTCCGCAATTATCAAATGGTACAACGTTTGGATTCTATAATGAAAAAGGGCAAAGTGTTTACGGGTATTGGTGCTGCCCATTTGCCTGGAATAAATGGGGTTATCGCCTTATTGCGAAGCAAGGGATACGTTGTGGAGCCCTTGACCTCAAAAATAAGCAGCAATGCAAGGCAAATTAAGGAGCGATTGGAAAAACAGGTGAAGTTAAACACCTACACCAAGGCTCAACCAGACGATGGCTTCTTCTCCCTTTTATTGCCCAGCAAGCTCTATCCCATCTCGGAGATGACCAATACAACCTATATTGCCCCCGACTTGGCCAACGGGAGCTATTTTATGATCAATCGTATTCCTACCAATACTTTTTTAAAAAAAGATGCCCTATTTACTATTGAGGATATCGATCGATTTCTTTTTGAAAATATTCCAGGAACAATCAGTGAGAAAATAGGACTGTTCAAAGACGGCTATTTTGGACTGGATGTAAAAAACGAATTGAAAAACGGAGACCGTCAACGGTACCAAATTTATATTACCCCTCTGGAAATCCTTATTTTTAAAATGGGAGGACAGGGCAACTACATCACTCAATACTCGGATACCATTTTTAACAGCATTAACTTTAAGAAACTTACAACTCAAAAAGAATTGGTCACTTCAGGTTTTAAAGATTTTGAAATTGAAATGCCATCCTTTTACACATTCCCCAATCGGTTTAGAAATGGCTCCCGATCTGTTGAAGGGTATGATAAAAATACAGGTAACTACTACTTTCTTAAAAAAGCTACCTTGAACGATTTCAATTTTATAGAACAGGATACCTTTGAATTGCAGCAGATACAAAAGCGGTTTTATGAAGACTTAAATTTAGAGCCCATTTATGGTGGATTTGATAAAAAGTCCTTGACATCTGCAGCTCCTTTTAACTCCGAGCAAAAATTACACCTAAAAACGGTCATTAATGGAGGGGATTACTTTTTGATAGGTGCATTGACCAACAATGAGAAGGAGGCCAACAACTATTTTAATTCCTTTGCTCTAAAAAAACCTGTTTATCAGGAGCCTTTTGAAAAAGTAAAGGATACTGCGCTTTTCTTTACCACGGTGAGCAACATTGATCCACCAAAATTTGTTGAAAACAGCAATAATTACTACACCGGCAAGAACAGGCCTAAGCCCTACAGCCCATATATAAAGAAAACCCTTTACCTAAACAAGAACAATGAAGCTATTACCGTAGAGGTCAGCAAGGCCCATGACTATTTAATGTTCCCTAGTATAGATTCGGTTTGGGCCCTCCGTAAAAAGATATATTCCAATAGGAAATTTACTATTCACAATGAGACAAAATCCTATTCTCCCAAAGGATATCATGAATTGAATCTTACATTAGGGGATACGGCCAGTTCAACGAGAATATTGGTGAAAAACATTTCAAAGGGCGGACTGCTCTATGAAGTCAAAGCCAAATTGGATACCCTTAGTTCCCCAAGTATGTTCGTGACGGAATTCTTTTCCAATTTTGAACCCATGGACACTATTATCGGGAGGAATCTAATGGAGGATAAAGTCCCTGAATTTTTTAAGGCCCTTCGTGAACGGGACAGTATAGGTGCCGATGGAATCCGTTTTCTGCTCTTTACAAAAAAACATTTGGATTCGCTCACCTATTATATTTCGGAATTTAATTTTAGGGAAGATCAAAAAAATATACAGGCTTCCCTCATTCAAAAAATGGGAGAAATAGACGATCCGGCAGTTTTTCCGTTCTTTAGGACCCTTTATGTAAAATCCTATAGTAATTCCTATGCCCAGACAAAAATATTGCAGGCCATTGCTAAAAAATCGGATGATTATTCCACAGAGCTTCTCCTGGAACTTATGTCCAAGGACCTGCCATTGGTTTCCAATAAACTGGAAATCCATACAGTATTTAAACCCTATATGGACAACCTTGAGCTAGCGAAAAAATTATTTCCTAAAATTTTGGACTACAGTGCCATTGAGGAATATAATGGTCCCATTTTTTCCATTATGGCCGATCTCATGACGCAAGGGATGTTAAAACCAAAGAGCTATAAGAAATATAACAAGCAAATTTTAAACGATGCCAAATTACAGCTGAAAAGACATTTAGGACAATGGATTTCTTCTGATAGCCAAAAACGATTTTTTAGCAATACTCAATTACAAAATACCAATATCTTGGAAGACTATGAAATATTGCTCTATCCTTTTATAAAAGACAAGGAGGTGCAACAATTTTTTAATCGTCTTTTACAGAGCAATGATCCAAAAATAAAAACTACCTATGTTACGTTATTGGCCACGGATAATAAGAATATACCAAATGGAATGTTAGATTCCCTGGCGGAGAACATCAACAGTAGGACACTTTTATTTAATAAACTGAAGGCTCTGGACCAACCCTCTCTTTTCCCGATCCAATACAGGACACAACAACATTTGGCAGAAGCTTCTTTTTTTGATCAAGAAGAATTTGATGAAACACAGAATACCATACAATATATTACCGAAAGACCTTTAAAATATAAGGATAAGGTATATACCGGTTATTATTTTAAATTGCGGAACAATCAAGATTATGACGACGGAGACAAAATGTACCTTGTGGTATATAGAAAGGATCACGGTCTGCATACCAACCCGTTTTATAAGAGTCAGGGAATCAGAATTGAGGATACCGATACTGACAAGGAACTTATAGATTTGGTCACTGAGGAGTTCATGTTGAAAGATAGGCAGCGCGCCATAGTTTACAGACCTTATCAATTTAGTAATTTTAACCAGTTCGGTTTCTAAATCAATTAGCACTATGAAAACTTCTTTTATTTTTATTTTTCTTATCCTTTTGGTCCAACCGATCTTTTCCCAAGAAATTGTGTGTTCCCAAAAAGATAAAGCTGCTTTTGAGCATAAGATAACTGTACTTCAAAAATTAAAAGAACAATCCAACCACGGGGAACTCTTGGTAGCGGTGGGCAAGACTTTTTTTGGAGTACCCTATGTTGCCAAGACTTTGGAAATTGGGACTACTGAATCCTTAGTTGTCAACCTACAGGGGTTGGACTGTACCACCTATGTGGAAAATGTTCTGGCCTTTGGATCTATGTTACGGAAGCATAAAACCGATTTTGATTCCTTTACCAGTACCTTGGAGCAAATTAGATACGAAGCCGGCAAAATGGATGGGTATGCATCCCGACTCCACTATTTCTCATATTGGATCAGGGACAATGTAAATAAAGGTTTTGTACAGGATATAACCGCAGACATAGGCGGATTAGAAAATAACAAAGAAATCAACTTTATGGGCACCCATAGGGACCTATACCCCTTTTTAAAGAACGACCAAAATTTTAATAGGATTCTGCAAATGGAAAAGTCCCTGAATGGACAGCCGATCTGTTATCTGCCTCAGAACCAGATTTCTACCAACGAACATCTAATCCAATCGGGAGATATCATTGCATTGACCACCTCCATAGAAGGATTGGATATTACCCATACCGGATTTGCCACGAGGGAAGCGGACGGGCGCATTCATTTACTCCACGCTTCTACCGGAACTATGCAGGTAGAGGTCTCTGACTTACCTTTGGTGGATTATCTTAAAAAGATCAAAAGCAATACGGGAATTATGGTGGTCAGGCCACTATAATTGAAATGGATTTCCTTGTTTTTTGGGAACACACAAGTGCTTCAAGGCCCTTTTTACAAACCACCAGGTTTGTTGCAAGTTGATTTTAGGATCGACCAGACCAAAAAATGGCGTTTCAACGATACTCTTTGCTTTTTTATCCTTAGAAAACACATGCAATTGCATCTTATCAAAAGCAAAAAACCAACCAAGCGGTCGGCTTAGTCCATGTTCCTACTATTGCCCCTTTTTCATAAATATTTCCCGCAGTTTTTCCTGATCTTCCGGAAATACATCATGTAAATCTATCTCCATTAAGGAACCATCGGTCAAGGTAATGAACAGCATATCGTTCTTTAGTACAGCCCCACCAATTTGGTTGAACCGCAGTGTTTTTCCAAAGCGTGTTTTAATTTTATAGACTATTCCTTTTTTGTTCCATTCCACATAATTTTTGTGCCAGAACATTTTACTAAAATGAAGGCCGAAAAAGAGATACCCTATGACTGTTGAGGAGGTAGTCCAAAGGCTGCCTTCCCCGAGATAATTTTTATAAAAACCTATCAAGATAAGGCCTAGCCCAATGAGGAGAAGGATCATGGATTGAAATCGATTTAACTTATTAAAATGGATGTGCTTCATAGTGTATTGTTCTTCTTATAAATAATTAAGTCCTATAATAGGGTCAGTACATAACCCAAGAAAGCCCCTCCCAAGACTATAAAGGCACTGTTCAATTTCTTAAACACAAAGACTAGCACTAAGCTGGCCATGGCAATGACCAATGTGCGCCATTCGGTTAAGGTTTCTCTTCCCATTGCGATACACACCGCCATGATCACCGCCACGGCCGCCACATTCACGGCATCTAAAAAAGCCCCCATTATGTTGGATGCCCGAATTTTAGGAATCAACGGATTTAAAATGGCCACAAATACAAAGGAAGGCAAAAAGATACCCAAAGTAGCTACTAGGGCTCCCCATAGCCCATTCATTTGCCATCCAATGAAAGTGGCTGTAGAAAGTACCGGTCCAGGGGTAAACTGTCCCACAGCAACTGCATCAATAAGGGCCTGGCGCGTAAGCCACCCATGGGTCACCAATTCCGCATCCAAAAATGCAAACAATACATAACCACTTCCATATAAAATGGCCCCAATTTTGAGAAAGGTCAGGAAAATTTGCCAAGTATCCATTCTCACTAGGGTTAAACCTTGCAAAAATATGAGCGGTAAAATGCTATTTAAGGTTCCTTTTTGTCTTTTTATAAAATAAAGCATCAAACCTACAGCACCACAGCTAAAAAGTGCCAAGATCTCATTGACACCCAAGAGACATGCTACAAGGGTTGCCAAACCTAAAACCCAGAGCTCAATAGTTTTAAATGCTTTTATGCCCAAGCGATAGGCAGCCATCACAATAATAGCAATAACCGCAGGCTTTATTCCGTAAATAAAGGGTTCCACTGCTGGCAACTGCCCATATTCTTGATACAGCCATGCAAAAACTCCCGTGATTACGACTGCTGGGAGGATAAAACAGAATCCCGCCACAAACAAACCTTTCCATCCTGCTCGCTCATAACCACAGTGCATGGTCATCTCCGTTGAATTGGGTCCGGGAATAATATTGGTAGCCCCCATAACATCCAGAAAATGCTGTTGTGTCATCCAGCCCCTTTTTTTTACCACCTCATCTTCCATCATGGCAATATGGGCCGCTGGCCCTCCAAAAGAAATACTACCCAATTTAAAAAAGAGGGCTGCTATTTCTTTCAGATGTTGATTTTGGGACATTGATAATTCAGGTTTTCTATGCACGCTCAATATGAAGGTTTTAGGCGTCATTTTTTATGTTAACTAGAGTATTGGTCAGTAATTGCTCTTAAAAACCATCTATTTCCCTTTTTTAATCGCTCCAATTTTCTTGGCCACTTCCTGTATGCTATTCCAGGCTTTTTCCACATGGGATTGTTCCACATTGGTCTGCCCTATGGACATGCGCAAAGTATATTTTCCATTGATCCTGGTATGTGTCAGATATAGGTTGCCCGAAGCATTTAATTTTTGCAGCAATTGTGCATTGATGTCATTGTGTAGTTCTTGATCATCTACTCCTTCAGGCACAAATCGGAAACAGATCAGATTCATACTACGGGGCACCACCAATTGAAAAGTTGGGTCTTTTTTAATTTCGGTTTCCAGCCAACTAGCCAATCCAATATGGAATCGCAATAATTTTTGCAATCCTTCCATGCCGTAGTGCCGCATTACGAACCAGAGTTTTAAGGACCTAAAGCGTCTCCCCAAAGGTATACCCCAGTCGCAATAATTGTTCACCAGTCCGTCAGATGCCGTTTTCAGATACTCTGGCAAGATAGAAAAGGTATTGACCAAAACTTTCTTATCCTTTACGAAATAAGCGGTACAATCAAAATTGGTGAACAGCCATTTATGAGGATTGAATACAAAACTGTCCGCTTTTTCTATGCCATTCATCAGGCCTTGGTATTCCGGCAACAAAAAGGCTGCTCCGGCATAGGCGGCATCCACATGTAACCAAATGTTGTATTTTTCCGCAATCTTTCCTATGGCACCCAAGGGATCCATTGCCAAGGTGCCGGTTGTCCCAAGGGCCGCCACTATACATAAGGGTTGATGGCCGTCCTTAATATCTCTTTCTATTTGTTGTGATAGGAGGTCCGGACGCATTTCCAAGAGGTCATTGGTTGGGATCTTGATTACGTTTCTTTTCCCTACCCCCGCTATTTTAGCCCCTTTTTCTATGGAGGAATGTGTCTGGTCCGAGCAGTAAACCCGTAAATTAAAATACCCCTCAAACCCTTCTTCATTGATTTGATAATTTGAAAGTCGCTCTCTAGCAGTAAGGATAGCCGATAAGGTGGCCATGGAGGCCGAATCTTGGATCACCCCTACCCATTCTTTGGGAAGCCCTATACCTTCACCCAACCATTCCATCATCTTCTCCTCTAATTCTGTGGCCGCAGGGGAGGTTTCCCATTTCATTCCCTGAATTCCCAAGGTTGCGGTCAGCATTTCTGCCAAGATCGAAGGCGGACTGGTATTGGCTTGGAAGTAGGCAAAAAAGTTAGGGTTCTGCCAATGGGTGATTCCGGGAAGGATGATCTCCTTGAAATCCTTGAAAATAGGATTCATGCCCTCACCCTGCTCGGGAATACCCGAATTGATCTGATCATAGATGGTTCTTGGTGCTACCTGGGATTTTACAGGATATTCTTCCACCTGCTCCATATAATCTGCCATCCAATCTACCATAAGATGGGCCTGTTCGCGAAATTCGTCTGTATTCATAGTCAAATTTAGTGCTTTAATGCGTTTTAGTTAGTACGCCATACACTTTTATCGCAGGTTATAATAGGCCCTAAAATGAATAATTAAAAGTCACATGGGAATACAAGGCATTTGAAGATAAACTAACTTGAAGTTTATTTTTAGTGTAGGGCTTCGTAAACAGATATGTGCTTGCCAAGGCTATGACTGCACCTCCAAGGACATCTATAAAATGATGGCACCCATCCGGACCCTCCAATCTACTAACTCCAACAATACTGGCCAAGACATATGCGGGCCAACCATATCGTCGTTGAATAAATGACGCTCCAGAAAAGGCGGCAGAGGTGTGTCCGGATGGAAAGGAATCGTAGCTATTTCTATTTTCGGGTCGTTTTCTTTTAGTAACCGATTTTAGGATATAGGTAACGGCCATGGTTGTGCCAAAAGAATAGGCAAGCTGTTTGGTGCCCTCGTAATCCTTTTCAAGTATGGTAAAAGCCAACCCGGAAAGCGGTATGGCAATTTGGAGGACATCACCCGTATCCACTAAAATATATTCCCATTTTTCGTGCTTGCTATTTGGTTCCTGGCCAATCAAAAAGGAGCACCTAAAAAACGCAACAAGTATAAAAAGCAGCTTTTTCATAGTTGTACATCATTACTAATGGAAAAATCCAAGGAAACACTTAAACCTACCCCAATTTTGGGCAAATTCCCTACTTACAAGATATTAATAATGGCCAAAGTAGTTCAAGGAGAACCCTAAAAAATACAGGATCCAATAGGATTTCACTTTAGGTATTATAGATAAGCGAAATGGAAAAAGCACCCCAAAACAGCATTATTTTGAATGAAAAGAGGTATTTTTAATATGTTAAGGCATCAATAAGGAAGTTTATAATAATCTGTAAGCATCAATAAAAATGGTGGTTAGACCCTTAGTTTTGAGTTTTACCCATAAATTCTGATCACTTCCCCATTCCCCATGCCTTTGACACTTCGCACATATCCGTTAATCACTTTGTTCATAGGTATTGGATTGTGTCCCGGGAAGTAATCCTTGTATTTTTCATAGGCATCTTCAACCATTCCGGCAGACACTACATTGACCCGTATTCCGTTCTCGATTTCCAAAGCTGCAGCCTGTACAAAACTATGGATGCCTCCGTTTACCATGGCCGCACTCGTAGTTTTTACTACTGGATCATCTGCTAAAATTCCTGTGGTCAGGGTTATGGAGCCTTTTGGGTTTAGAAAATATTGGCCAAGCCGCACAAGATTCACCTGTCCCATTAGCTTGCTATTAAGGCCAATATGGTAGTCCTCTTCCGTAAGTTCATCAAAATTTGCCCATTTAGCCTCTCCCGCAACACAAATGATGGCATCTAACTTTCCTGTTTTTTCAAACATCTTTTTTATAGACTCACTATTGGCAATATCAACATTGAAATGGCCATTAGAGCGACCAGCTATTAGTACTTCGTTATCCTTTTCAAAGTGGGAGGCAACTCTTTTTCCTATGGTGCCGTAACCTCCAATAATCAAGATTTTCATATTTTCTATTTTTGATGTTAATTATTAATTTCCGTAGTTTTATCCAATACTTTTGCCTCTTCAAACAATACATTATAGCATTTTAGTATTAAATCTATTGGAAGACAAAAATCCAATGGGGTGCTTTGTTTTTCCTTCTAGGCACAGATCTGCCAAAATTTCCCCAACTAAAGGTGCAAGCTTAAATCCATGACCGCTAAACCCACATGCTACACTTACATTTTGATAGTCTTTATGATTTTCTAAGATGAAGTTTCCGTCCTCCGTATAGGTGTATATGCAACTTTTCGTGGACAAAACCGACATGTACCCCTCAGGAATATAGCTTTGCATAAATTCTTTAATCAGTCTGGATTCCTTCGTATGATCAAAATTGTGCAATGTATAAGGGTCAATGGCTTCTCCAGGGTAATGATAGCCTACTTTAATTCCCATATTACCTGTAGTATCCCCAGTGGATAGCAGGGGAAAGCCATAAAACGCTCCGGGTAAGTCCGGGGTTGAGTATAAAAAGCATGGAAAATTTTCACTTGAAAATAATGAAGGCTTTTTGGGTTGGAACCAACAGGTTATTTGCCTTCTGGGCACCAATGAATTTTTTTGTGATGGTAAGAGGTTGTTCGTAAATCCGCCTGCCGTAAAAATGATTTTGTCAGCTGTAAAGGTCGCAGTATTGGTCCTAACGGTCACGACATGATTAGTGTCGGACCAAGATTCTACCAATTGGTTTTCCAAAATGGTAGCACCTTTACTTTTTGCAAGTTCAGTATAAAGTCTAATAATCTGTTCTGGAATCACGTACCCTGCTTCGGGTTCAAAAAGATATTCATAATTCTCAATGAGCTTAAAACTTGGAAATTGTTGTAAACACTCTCTTTCTGTAAGGTTATTTATGGTGATATTATATTTCTGTGCCGATAATTTAACCCCTTCCAGCAATTCGTTATGCTTAGGTCCTGTATAGAACAGGCCTGTTTTATGAAATAATTTATGACCCGTAATGTCCTCTAAATCCGTCCATAATGTATAAGCTGTATCTAAAAGTGGAACATAGTCCGGATTTTCAAAATAGGCTTTTCGAACCATTCGACTTTGCCCTGCATGGGAACCGTTTTCGTGTACAATCCCAAATTGTTCCAAACCTAATACCTTTGCGCCTCTAATAGCCAAATTATAACAAGTAGGTGCGCCCATAGAACCCACTCCCACCACGATCACATCATAATGTTTATTGGACATAAACTAAGTTTTAATAATAACCTATTAAAATGAATCGATCACCAACACCCCTTTATGCTCAAACTTGTTCAAGTTTGGTAATGCAATGGTTGCTTCTTGGAGGGTAATGGTTCTTTCTATAAGTTTTTCGGGATGCAGTTTTCCGTTCTTGATCATGTCCAACATTTCTGGATATTTAAAAGCCTGCATCCCGTGGCTACCTATTATCTCCAGTTCATTGGCCAGTACTTGATCCATGGGGACTTTGGGATGTTGGTGGTCGCCGGTCATTAGCCCTACCTGAATATGCCTCCCTCTTTTTCTTAGATTGGCAATGGAATTAAAACAGGTGGTTTGGCTGCCCAAGGCATCCATGGAAACATGGGCTCCGCCATTTGTCAATGTTTTGATCTGTTCTACAATATCCGCATTTTGGGTTGCATTCACCGTGGCCATAGCTCCCAATTGTTTTGCGAAAGCTAAGGTATCCTCATTGATGTCTACGGCAATCACTTGCGCCCCTAATGCGTTGGCAATCATAATGGCAGAGAGGCCAACCCCTCCGCAACCGTGAATCACTACATACTGGCCACCTGTAACCTTGCCTTGTTCCACTATGGCCCGAAATGAGGTTATAAACCTACAACCAAGTGTTGCTGCAGTAACATCATTGATCTCTTCTGGAATTTTTACAAGATTTATATCGGCATACTTCAAAGCGACATATTCCGCAAAAGAGCCCCAATGGGTAAACCCGGGTTGCGATTGATGGTCACATACTTGATGGTTCCCAGAACTACATTGGCCACAAGTACCGCATCCACTTACAAAAGGAACGGTAACCCTATCTCCCTCCTTAAAATTTCGAACATTTTTACCAATTGCGGCAATGGTACCTGCCAACTCATGCCCTGGAACATGGGGCAAGATGATATCTGTATCGTGCCCCATCCACCCGTGCCAATCGCTACGGCACAGCCCGGTGGCTTTCACCTCAATAACAACCCCGTGATCTTTTGGCGTGGGATCAGCCATATTTTGAACGGTTATAGCACCTTGGAAGTTCTCAAAAATTGCTGCTCGCATACTCCTTTATTTAAAATTGACATTTTAATGTTTTAATCTCTCTGTAGTCCCATTTGAATGACTTCCTTCATGGCATTGTCCTTTCTGCGGTTATGGCTAAAGGCCGTGCCTATTTGTTTCAAGATAATTGTGAAAAACTTCCAATACTTCTGGGAGATTCTCTCTTCCAAATCCCACCCTAATATATTTTCCTGGGTATTCGAACATTTCAGCTGGAACTGTCATTATACCCGTTGCTTCCACCAATTGGTTGCTAAAATCCAACGTTGATTTTGTAATGTTCAGCTTCACAAAGGATATGGACCCGGTTTTTGGAGGAATAAATGAGGAGATAATGTCATGTTCGGCCACAAATTTCTCAAAGACCGATATATTTCTTTTGATTTTTTCAATATTGGGAAGCAGAAACTTGTCCATATGGTTCAGGGCAATAATGGATAATATTTCTGATGGCGTGCTATTGCAAATACTCAGATAATCCTTGAACGCAACTACCTTATGAAGAAAATCAGTGTCTTTGGATACAAGCCAACCTGTCCGCAGACCCGCTAGTCCAAATGATTTTGAGGTTCCCCACAAACTGATCCCTTTTTCGTAAATATCACAAATAGGTGGTAACTCCGGAACATCATCAATGATAAGTTTGCGATACATTTCATCCGAGAAGATATATAAATTGTGCTTTCTTGAAATCGCAACTATTTCATTCAATTGTTCAGGCTTCAGATAGCTTCCTGTTGGGTTATGCGGAAAATTTAAGATGATCAATTTGGTGTTTTTTTGAATCAACTTTTCCAGATCACCGGTATTAAATTCCCAATTTTCAGGATTTGGTTTCCAATATGAAAGTTCACAGTTAAGGGATTTTACAACCTCGTATAAGGATTGATAACATGGAGAAACGGATATTACATGATCCGATGCTTCCAATAGCACATTCATGCTAATGAAATTAAGCTCCCCAGGGGTGGCTACAACAACATTTTCAATGTTCTTTATGCTATAATGTTGCAAGATTGCCTCCCGCAACATGGAATTTCCTTCACTTTCGGAATATCCCAACTTCACTCCTTCCCACAGCTTGAGTTCCTGTTTTTTAGCCTGCTCCAAAACATATTTCATTTCATACCCATCACAGTCAGAACTGGAAAGCATATATTTTGCCGTAAACTCGTGTTCTCCAAAATAGCGTTCCAACTTGAAATCATTAATTTTCATTCTTCTATTTTTAGTTCGGGTTTATGGTAAAATACAAGATTCAATATAAGAAACTTTACCCACCCAAAGCTAGTATGACTTCTCTAATGTAATACCGATTACCCAAGCAATCCAATTGATTTCAAGGTAATATATATATGGTTTGCACTATGGACAGCTCCCTCCATATAACCACCATTAAGCGGACTTGTTTCCGTTCCTGCCAAAAACAATGTATTATCCAAATATCCCTTCTGATACACCGCATTGCCATTATTCTGATGGGGTAAAATGTAGCCAGAAACTTCTGTAGAGGTATAGGGTTCATTTTTCCAAACTACCTCCTCATAGTTGATAAAATCATTTACCTGACTCCCGTAATATTTTTCCAATTGGTTTAAAACAAGCTTTAGTCGCTCTTCTTTGGAAATACCAAAATAGGCCCCATTCAAAAACCCTTTCAAGGCAAAGTGGGAGTCCTCCACATTGGAATGGTCATACATTTCGGAAATAGGTCCTACGTTACTGAATATGGTGCCGCTCAAATGTTTTTGTTTCCAGAATTTTTTCCTGTACGAAAGGGCTATTTTGATGGAATCACCCATCCAAGTATGTGTTTTTTTAGCTATTTCACTCAAATCATTGGGTAGCAAAGGGGACACTTTAATGTTATCTGCAAACAACAAGGGAGGTAATGTAGAAATGACTATTGCTCCTTTAAAATGATGAGTTTTTGATGTTGCGGTAATCGTTTTTCTGACTTTTTGAATCCCTTGAATGTTTTGGGAAGTATAAATCTGTTTGTTGTCAATTTTAGCCGCCAATTTTTCAATGATCTGTTGTGTTCCCTGTTGTACCCTATAACTTGGAATTTCGGACTTGGGAAGGCTAACCAAATGAAAGGGGCTGGTAGAAAAGGCTTCGTATATGGCCGTATCCCCCATTTTTTGTTCGAAGGTTTTTACTCCGAGTTCTTGTAGTAATTTCAATAAAAGGGTGTGCTGTGGACTTATCCAGGTGGCGCCCATTTCTATAGGGGGATTGTTGGGGTTTTGTTTGGTGTAAATTCTGCCCCCCAATCGATCCCTAGCCTCTATGAGGACGAAATCCAGATTGTGCTGTTTGAGATAATAGGCAAGGGTCAGGCCTGTTAAACCCGCACCAATAATTATAAGGTCCGTTTTTATTGTTTCCATACTTGACTCTGTTTTCTACATAAAACCAGTCCCCTTTTTATAGGAAGATCATTTTTCATATGGATGCAATATAGAGATTCAAACCAATGTTTGGCACAGTGGGCGTTTTTAAAAAGAATGAAATACTTTATTGAATTAAGCTATTCATTGTAAAACTCCAAGTTTTTTTTAATGGAAGGTTCCAATTTTAGAACGGTTTGTTCCAATTGGAATATATAGTCGAGGAGCTTTTTTTTATTTGTTTTCGCATGCTGCAGATGATCCTTATTTTTTCCCAAATACTCCAGACTTTCTAGCTGGGACTTAGCAATATTTAATAATTCCTGTCCTTTGGTGATATACTTACCGGCTTTATCGAGATTGGTCTTTATTTCCTCACCTTCTCCTTGGGAATTACTTTGTTTTTTATTAATAATCCTGAAAAATTTGTTGTGGTAGGCTACCGCCAAATTGATCTCATCCACAGCTAATTTAAGTTCTCCATTGATGGCATTAAAACGTGACACCCAAGAATTATACCTGTAATATTCCAGCAAATTCTCATTTACTATCAATTCTTCTCTAATATGAGCATTAGTTACCCCGAATTTTCTAATTCTTTGATTGCTTTTTTCTATGGTCGCAATCGTATCCGATGCTGCCATGATAGCAATGGAATCCCGAAAAGCAAAATTGCCTCGCTCATTTAGATCTGAATAATCTTTGTTATTAAATTCTATATGGGTTATGGGATAATTGAGAAACTGCCAAATGGGATCAAAGGGCATATGGGTTTTTAAGAATTTCTCCGGTTCCACCAGAAAAAAGTCGTCCTGAAACTCGTGTTTATAGATGCCTTTATTAAAATACCCCGCATCCCAGGTAGGATCCACAAGGAAATAGCTATTGTTCACTACCACCCCGTTCCAAGCATGGTTTAAAGGGTCAATTTTATCACCGTCGGACTGTCTGGTGTATCCTGAAATCACATAGGATGTTATCCCGATAGTGGAACACATCTTGTGGAAGAGTTGTGCATAATGTTCACAAACCCCTTTTCTGTTTTTTAGGGCCTCATCGGCAATATTGATCTGTTCTGTATACGTGATAGGATTTCTTATTTGGGCCATATCGTATTGGATGTTATGGGTTACCCAAATATAGATAGCCCTTACCTTTTCGTCTTCCTTTTTTAGATCCTTGGTGAGATAAAGTGCAATTTCATCTGCGGTTTTTAATCCCTTGGGCACCTTTTGGGAAGCGCTGTCTATGGCCTCAAAACCAGTTTGCCCAAAAAGAGGGACAACTGATAAAAAGAGTAATAAGTAGGAAAGGGCTTTGGTCATTATGGAACTGGCTTTGTTTTTTATTGAATAGTTTTTATCAATTTTCTTGCCAACTATTTCGGGAAACAACAAAAAACGATAGTTGCCAAAACGAAACGAATATCAATGGATTTACCAAAAGCTATACCCTCTCCAAATCATCCAAGCAATTATCATTAAGGCAAAATATAGAAAATAACAGGAGTTTTATAATTGAATGTTGGTAAAATCGCTATAATACCTTTAGCGGAAAAAAAATAGCTGTCCTTTTCTATTGATAATTCATCAATCAAAATCACCGAATAGTATAAGATTTAGATTAAGTATGGAATATTCCCCTAAGTAAGGCAAACCCTACATATTAGAATACCTAATGGCGCACAACCCCTAGCCGTTGGCCAAGGACATCAAGTATTTTTTGGGGGTGGTACTGTACTTTTTCTTAAAGGCAGCTATAAAATGGCTGGCGGTACTGTACCCTACTTTTAGTCCAACTTCGTTCACATTGTGCATGCCAGATTCCAACATTTTACGGGCGTACTCCATTTTATAATCGAACAAAAAACTATAGACACTGTCCCCATAAATCTGTTTGAAACCTTCCTTCAATTTTTTCAGGCTCAACCCAATTTCGTCGGATAGTTGTGCCAAGGTAGGTGGTTCTGCCATTCTGGCGATGATGATCTCTTTGGCTTTACGGATGCGTTTAATATTGTCCTCATCTACCAAGAACGGACATTGTTCCACATCGGCATCTTCGCTCCGGTTAAAATAGAGGGCGATGAGCTCGTAAATTTTTCCTTTGATATACAGCTCTTTTATGGAAGGATGTAAATGGTAGTTCATCACCTGGCTGAGAATAACTGCAATGGCAGGTGTGACCCCCTCTTGGGTATAGTATTTTTTATCTTTGTTCTCCGCACTCAAGAACGGGATATAATTAGCCTCTTTGGAAAAAAGGGAATGGAATTTTCTTATAGTCATTACCACAGAAACCAACCAGGAATTAGGGTTGAGCTCGAGGTTCAGGGGTAGGTCCATTTGTGTATTGTATAACAACAGGGAGTTTTCTTCGGATACCTCCAAGGCATAACGTCCATCATTAAAAATAAATTTGGCTCCCCCTTTTAAACAGAAATGAAACTGGATAAAAGAGCTATCAATTTGGCGTGTAACCTTTTGTATATGAGGGGCATCGTTCTGTATTTTAAGCACATAAAATCCGTCTTCAATAAAAACTTCCTCAAAGGAACCTTCAGCGATATTTTTTGTTTCCATACTCCTTTTTCAATGCGATTAATCTATTTAGAAACGTTCTAAATTAATTTTAATGGTATCCTCCTAACACTAACAAAAATAGCACATATGGACCAATATGGCCTAAAAATGACGTTAAAAAACTTGAATCGATACTTATTGTTCCTACAGCGTTACTTTTATCGGTCTTATGAATTTATTTTTGTGGTCGATTGAAAGGATAATATGAAGAATTACCATATTTCCAAACATAACTCATTCTACACCATAGGCCTGAACTACAAAAAGGCAGATGCTGGTGTCCGTGGGAAGTTCAGTTTGGAAGAGGAAGCGATGGAGAATCTGTTAAGGCAGGCCAAAGATCAGGACATTGACGGTCTTTTGGTAACGTCTACCTGTAACCGTACAGAACTGCACGGTTTTGCCCAACACCCGTACCAACTGATCAAACTACTTTGCGACAATACTACCGGGACTGTAGAAGAATTCCAAGACGTGGCCTATGTTTACAAGAACAATGATGCCATTAGCCATTTGTTCCGAGTGGGCACTGGATTGGACAGTCAGATTTTGGGTGACTTTGAGATTATTGCACAGTTAAAACAAAGTTTTACACGCTCCAAACGATTGGAAATTGCAAATCCGTTTTTGGAACGTTTGTGCAATTCCGTCATTCAGGCGAGCAAGCGCATCAAGAACGAAACAGAGATTTCCTCTGGTGCCACTTCCGTTGCCTTTGCTTCCGTACAGTACATTATGAATAATGTGCCGGACATATCAGATAAAAATATTCTTCTTTTTGGCACCGGAAAAATTGGACGCAATACCTGTGAAAATTTAATAAAACACACCAAAAATACACATATCACCCTGATCAACCGCACCAAGGACAAGGCTGAAAAGATTGCCGGCAAGTTCAATTTATTGGTAAAAGATTACGGGGACCTACAGACAGAGATTCGCACCACCGATGTACTGATAGTGGCTACGGGCGCGCAATCGCCCACCATTTCCAAAGAGTTGATCTACACCAAGAAACCGTTGTTGATCTTGGACCTTTCCATCCCCAAGAACGTTTCAGATGATGTGGCCGATATGGACCATGTTACCGTAGTGCATTTGGATGATCTATCCCAAATGACGGATAGGACCCTGGAACGTAGGAAACAGTTTATCCCACAGGCAGAGGTCATTATTGAGGAGACCAAGAACGATTTCATCAAATGGTTGGAGACTAGAAAATTTGCTCCGGTCATCAAGGCCTTGAAAAAGAAATTGAAGACCATGAAAGAGGAGGAGCTCGATTTCCAGAGCAAAAAATTAACCGATTTCAATTCCATTCAAGCAGAGATCATATCTGATCGTTTCATCCAAAAAATTACCACCCATTTCGCCAATCACCTCAAAGGGAACGATATTGATGCCGATACTAGCCTTGATCTGATCCAAAAAGTATTTCAATTAGAAGTTGAATCAAAATGAGTAAGGTGATTCGCATAGGTACGCGCGATAGTGAATTGGCACTATGGCAGGCAAATACCGTTAAGGACAAGCTAACTGCTTTAGGGTACGAATCCGTACTCCTACCCGTAAAGTCCCAAGGAGATATTATTCTGGACAAGCCCTTGTACGAATTGGGCATCACTGGAATATTCACAAAAACACTGGACATTGCCATGATCAATGGCAGCATTGATATAGCAGTACATTCCATGAAGGATGTGCCAACAGCCCTACCCAAGGGGATGGTGCAAGGTGCTGTTTTGGAACGTGCACGGACAGAAGATATTTTGGTGCACAAAGGGTTGGACTTTCTAAATACATCAGGCACCATTGCCACAGGGAGTTTAAGACGCAAGGCACAATGGCTCAATAGATACCCATCACATAAAGTTGTAGACCTTAGGGGCAATGTAAATACCCGAATGCAAAAATTACAGGACAATACTTGGAATGGGGCTATTTTTGCCGCGGCAGGCTTGGAGCGCATCAACTTATTACCAGAGCATTTCATAAAATTGGATTGGATGGTACCAGCTCCTGCACAAGGGGCAATGGTGGTCGCTGTTATGGAGAATGATCCCTTTTGCAGGGAGGCATTGGCCAAATTGAACCATTCAGAATCGGAAATTTGTACCAGAATAGAAAGGGAATTTTTAAGAACGTTGGAAGGCGGTTGTACTGCACCCATTGGAGCACTGGCCACTATAAATGAGGATACTTTATATTTTAAAGGGGTTTTATTTTCTTTGGACGGCACCCAGAAATTGGAGGTTGAAAAAAGTATTCCCCTGGCACAGGTAGCCGATTTTGGTAAAAGTTGTGCCCAAGAAATATTAGAACAAGGCGGAGCCGTACTGATGGCTTCCATAAAGAAAGAAATGAAAAACTAACCGTTTTCTCTCTTAGGGAATGGGCAAGTTGATATACCTATGAAGACAATACTTTCCACAAAAAACCTGTCCCTTGCACAAAAGGAACGTCTGCTGAACGCAGGGATTGCTGTGGTCTCCTATGATGCTATTAAAATTGAACAAAACCCTTTTATTATAGATGGTAACATCAATAACCTCATTTTTACGAGTCAGAATGCGGTTACTGCCTTTCTCCATAATATGGAAAATCAGAAAACTCTTGAAATAAGTCAAATTAATTGCTATTGTGTAGGAGAGAAGATAGCGGCACTTTTGGAAGATAACGGCTTAAAAGTATTAGAAACCGCCAATTACGGTGCGGATTTGGCAAAAATCATAGTAAAAAGCTATAAAAACGAATCCTTTTTGTTCTTATGTGGTAATCTACGACGGGATGAAATACCCGATCTTTTAAAAGAGAACAACATCAACTTAAAGGAAATCATTGCTTATACCACACAATTGAACCCCAAAGTATTTGATCGCCATTTTGATGGGGTGCTTTTTTTTAGCCCATCTGGGGTGGAAAGTTATACGGCTTCCAATTCCCTGGGAAACAGCATGGTATTTTGTATAGGAACCACAACTGCCGAAGCTGTGAAAGCATATACCGATAACATTGTAATTGCCAATAAACAGACCGTAGAAAACGTATTAGTACAAGTAGTAAAAACATTTAATAACAAGCCTTTAGAGAGGGCTTAGGGTTAGAACAAATATATATGAGCATTAAAAACGACTTATTCTTAAGAGCTTTAAAAGGAGAAACTGTAGAAAGACCTCCGGTTTGGATGATGCGCCAAGCAGGGCGTTACCTTCCCGAATTTATGGCCCTAAAGGAAAAATACGATTTCTTTACCCGTTGTGAAACTCCGGAATTGGCCTCTGAAATTACCGTACAACCCATTCGCCGCTATGGCATGGATGCCGCAATCCTCTTTTCGGATATTCTGGTAATCCCACAAGCTATGAACATTGATGTGGAAATGAAACCCGACTTTGGGCCATACTTACCAAATCCTATTCGTTCACAGAAAGATTTGGATCGGGTGATAGTTCCGGATATCCAAGATTCTTTGGGCTATGTGATGGAAGCTATTAAAATGACCAAAGAAAAGTTGAATGATGATATCCCATTGATCGGTTTTGCAGGATCGCCATGGACCATTCTTTGCTATTGTGTCCAAGGACAGGGAAGCAAGAATTTTGACAAGGCCAAAGAGCTTTGTTTCACTCAACCCCTAGTGGCCCATGCCCTATTGCAAAAAATAACAGATACCACAATTGCGTACTTAAAAGCAAAGGTGGCCGCAGGAGTTAACGCGGTTCAAGTATTTGATTCCTGGGGAGGCATGTTGTCACCAACCGACTACCAAGAATTTTCTTGGCGATATATACAACAGATCATTGATGCGCTGAAAGATGAGACTCCCGTGATCGCCTTTGGAAAAGGATGCTGGTTCGCCTTAAAGGGAATGGCTAATTCAGGGGCATCGGCTCTCGGTGTCGATTGGACCTGTTCTGCACAAAACGCAAGATACCTCAGTGGTGGAAAAATAACGTTACAAGGGAATTTTGATCCTTCGAGGTTATTATCCCCGCCTGCGGATATAAAAAGAATGGTGACCCAAATGATCAATGAATTTGGCAAGGACAGATATATCGCCAATCTTGGTCATGGAATTTTACCCAACATACCCTTGGAAAATGCCAAGGCCTTTGTTGATGCCGTAAAGGAATATAGGGCTGAATGAATATATGGGGAATATTAAGACTAGTAAAACTCAGGGATGTAAGGAGCCTTTTTAAACTGCTCCTTCGGTTTCCCTTATTTGCTTACCCGACCATAAGTGCAACATTAAAATGTATACGTCTCTCTAACAAATATTTTGGCAAGGAACATTATAAAAACAATGCGGCCAACGCCTTTAGACATGCTCTTTGGAACTATTTAATAATACTAAGATGCAAGGCATGGACCAAGGAAGTGAATAAAGCCATTCAATGGGCTGAGTTGATAACCAACTGGCATGAAAATTTTTCACCAAATAAGGATCTAGCTAGGGCTATGGACCTTCATAATAACCAAGTGGGAAGGAATCTATTCAGATTTCACAATGATAGATCAATAGAAGAAGGAATTACCCGTTTAATGGAGTTGGTTCCTCAGTCAACAAAGATAAGCAACCTAGAGGATTTGAAAAATTATACCGATCGTCTTGTTCATATAACAGAGTAAAAAATGAAGGATAAATTTTACACCTATATACTTCAACTCCAAGATACCATTACTTCAAAATTAGCAGAAGTTGATGGTTTGGCTACTTTTAAGGAGGATGTCTGGGAGCGTCCAGAAGGTGGGGGAGGTCGCACCCGGGTGATAGAAAATGGCAATGTTTTTGAAAAAGGTGGAGTTAATATTTCGGGGGTGCACGGGGAACTTCCCAAAAGCATGCAAGATTATTTTGGCGTGAAAGATGCCAATTTCTTTGCCTGTGGCCTGAGTTTGGTTCTCCACCCAAAAAATCCCATGGTGCCTACGGTGCATGCCAACTGGCGATATTTCGAAATGTACGACCAGGAAGGCAATATAGTTGATCAATGGTTTGGCGGTGGGCAAGACCTAACCCCCTATTATTTATTTGACGAGGATGCGGTACATTTCCATACCAATTGCAAAAGGGCTTGTGATGCTCATCATCCGACATTCCATCAATCCTATAAGAAAAAGTGCGACGAGTACTTCTGGAATACCCATAGGGGAGAGGCTAGAGGTGTTGGCGGACTCTTTTTTGATTATTGCAAGGCCACAGAGGAAATGGGTATGGAAGACTGGTACAACTTTGTCACGGAGGTGGGAAATAGCTTTTTGGAAGCTTATGTGCCAATTGTTTCTAAACGAAAAGACCTTTCCTATATTAAAGAACAAAAGAACTGGCAAGAGATTCGTCGAGGCCGTTATGTGGAGTTCAATTTGGTCCATGACAAGGGCACCTTGTTCGGATTAAAGACAAATGGTCGTATCGAAAGTATTTTAATGAGCCTGCCACCCCATGTGCAATGGGTATATGACCATCATCCGGAAAAAGGAAGTGAAGAAGAACGTTTACTTGAAGTTTTAAAATCACCCAAAAACTGGGTTTAATCACTGTGATATATGTACTGTCCTTGTGGAAACGATAAAAAATATACCGATTGTTGTGAAATTGGGCATCAAAACATTTCAGATGTAGTTACGGCCGAACAATTGATGCGGTCTAGATATACAGCCTTTGTATTGGCCAATGGGGATTACCTGATGGCAAGCCATCATTCATCTACACGACCGACTAAAGAGAAGAAGGCCATTGTGAATTGGGCAAAATCTGTGAACTGGATAAGGTTGGAAATACTGGAAACAACCCTTGGCACTAGAAAGGACAATCAAGGAACAGTTACCTTTAATGCCTATTTTTATAAAGATGGTAAGGTAGAAATACTCCATGAAAAATCAGCTTTTGAACGGGAAAATGGTAGTTGGATGTACGTAGGACTATCAGAAGAAGTATAGAATAAGTATTAATCAACATAAAGGTAAGGCTCCCTGAAAAAATTTTGGTGTTCTTTTATCTTTGCTGTTCTAAAATCAACAATAATTATGTACCCATTAAGACGTAATAGACGACTCCGCACCAATGAATCAATTCGTACGTTGGTCCGTGAAAATATTATAACTCCCAGTGATTTTCTTGTTCCTCTTTTTGTGGTGGAAGGAAAAGGAGTGAAGGAAGAAATTCCCTCAATGCCAAATTACTTTAGGTTCAGTTTAGATAATTTGGAAAAGGAAGTAAAGCAGTTATGGAGCTTGGGCTTGGGCGCGGTATTGCTCTTTGTAAAGGTGCCCGATAATCTAAAGGACAACAAGGGTACTGAAGCATTAAATCCCGATGGCTTGATGCAACGGGCCATAAAGACCATTAAAAATGCCTGTCCGGAGATGCTAGTGATGACCGACGTAGCCTTGGATCCCTATTCCTCCTATGGACACGATGGCATTGTAAAAGATGGCCAGATCATTAATGATGAAACAACAGAGCTATTGGCCGAAATGAGTGTTTCCCATGCCATTGCAGGAGCTGATTTTGTTGCGCCCAGTGATATGATGGACGGCAGGATCTTGACCATCCGTGAAGCGTTGGAAGAGGAAGGCTTCGTAAATACCGGTATCATGAGTTATAGTGCCAAATACGCAAGTGCATTTTATGGACCCTTTAGGGATGCCTTGGATTCAGCACCAGGGTTTGGCGACAAGAAAACCTACCAAATGGACCCTGCGAACCGGTTTGAAGCTATTAAAGAAACTGAAATGGATATTGATGAGGGAGCGGATATTGTAATGATAAAACCAGGCTTGTGTTATTTGGATATTGTTAGGGAAATAAAAAATGCAGTAGATGTTCCAGTAGCCGTATATCAAGTATCCGGGGAGTACGCCATGGTAAAGGCAGCAGCGGAGAAAGGATGGCTGGATCATGATGCCGTAATGATGGAACAATTATTGGCCATTAAAAGGGCCGGTGCGAACATCATAGCCAGCTATTTCGCAAAAGACGCAGTTAAATTAATGGACTAGTACGCACATGAGCATCGAATTTAAATTTATTATTAAGCTTTTATCCAACAGCTACTTATGAAGATTATCCAATTTATACTCATCGTTTTATTTGTAAGCCATGCACATTCCCAAGACCAGACCATACCAACCTTTTTAGAAAAATGGGAAAACTCTAAAGCGTATCTTTTAGAAGTTGCAGAAGCCATGCCACTTGAAAAATACGAATATAAACCTACAAGCAGGGAAATGACCTTTGTGGAACAGCTACAACATATTCAACAGAATATGGAATGGATTGGTTCTACTTATTTTCATAAGCAAGAAGGTACAAAGGCACAAAACCACGACGTTAAATCAACGGCCATCCTTAATCTTTCAAATGCTTTTGATCGAATAAGCGAGGTGGTAAAAAATACTTCCCCAGAAGACCTAAGATTAAAAGTGGATTTCTTTGCAGGAGAAAAGTCCAAATTACAAATGTTGAATTTATTGCAGGACCACGTAACCCATCACCGAGGACAATTGATCGTTTATCTCAATCTTAATACTATAGAACCCCCGAAATATACGGGATGGTAATCCAAAAAGAACTACAACCCAATATTGTTTTTATCCCTTTCTAAAGAATTGAATTTACTTTGCCGCTATAAGATGTCATTATCGCTAACTTTATATTTATAACATTTTGGATGTAAAGTATTTAAGCGCCATAACCTACTAGTTTAGTTTATCCTTAAAAATAGTGTATATTTCTGCCACAAAATGTAATACCTATTAGTATATTAAACCAATAGGTTTTAAGATTGCATTTCCAATCAAAACTTTTTATTTTCTCATCAAATGATACTTTAGATTTCCATGGCTAAAATAGCATTGATGCCCTATCTCCTTTTTCTTAAGCATCACAAACTAATTGGTTAGGGTTATTCTATTTTTCATTTTATGCTTACCTTAGATTTTTAAAAAATATATGGGTCTACTCGTTCTATTTGCCATTGTTTCCATCGTGGTATCATTTATATGCTCCATCCTCGAGGCGGTACTTTTAAGCATTACCCCAACATTTATCAATGTAAAAAAGAAGGAAGGAAAGCATTTTGCCATTATCTTGGAGGAGCTTAAGAAAGATGTTGATCAACCATTAATTGCCATTCTGACCTTAAATACCATTGCCCACACCGTCGGAGCGATATTGGTGGGGGTGCAGGCCAAAGTGGCTTACGTGGAACTCTATGGCAGCACACAGAAAAGTCTTTTTGGAATCCCCTTTACAGAGGAAGCCATGGTTGGAATAGTCTCCACGATCATGACCATACTTATATTGGTAGCTTCAGAGATCATACCTAAAACCATAGGGGCCACCTATTGGAAAAAATTGGCGAATTTCTGCGCAAAAACGTTGAAGATAATGGTCCTGGGCCTCAAATGGACAGGTTTGTTGTGGATCTTGCAGCTCTTTACCAAACTCATCGGAAGCAAAGGGCATCATGGCAGCGTTCTCAGCAGAGAAGATTTTACCGCTATGGCAGATATTGCCCAAGAAGAAGGAGTCTTTGAAAAATCGGAATCAACTGTCATCAAGAATCTCTTAAAATTTGACCAAATATTGGCCAAGGATATCATGACTCCAAGAACAGTTATGAAGACAGCCTCTGAAAAAATGAGCATTAAGGAGTTTTTTGAGGCTAATAAAAAACTTCGGTTTTCCAGAATACCAGTTTATGGCGACCGTGTGGATAATATTTCAGGTTTTGTTCTTAAGGATCAGGTTTTGGAAGAAATCATAAATGAAAATGGCTCCATCCCCTTATCGGAAATAAAAAGGGATATCCTGGTCATTGAAAGGAACAAACCCATTCCGCAATTGTTTGAACAATTTATAGCACAAAGGGCACATATAGCCTTAGTGGTAGATGAATATGGCTCCGTAAGTGGGTTGGTCACCATGGAAGATGTAATAGAGACCTTATTGGGCCTCGAAATCATGGATGAAAGCGACGATATAGAAAACCTTCAGCAATTGGCACGTAAAAACTGGGAAAATAGGGCGAAGCGTTCAGGCATCATAGACAATACAAAGGCAGACAATTAATGGAAACAGTTTACATCAATACACCGCTCGGATTTGCTAAACTGGAAGGGGATGAATTTGGATTGTCCAATGTAACCATACTAGATTCCGAGGAGAAATTGACCGATGTAATTCCTGAGGAATTGGAAGATGCCGTATATCAACTCAATGAATTCTTTGAGGGCAAGCGAACACAGTTTAGCCTTACCCTCAACCCGGAAGGAACAGACTTCCAAAAAAAAGTGTGGGAGGCCTTGGGACAAATTCCCTATGGAAAAACCATTTCCTATCTAGAGCTCTCCAAAATATTGGGCGATCCTAAAGCGATTAGAGCTGTTGCCGCTGCCAATGGCAAAAATCCTTTATGGATCATTATTCCTTGTCATAGAGTCATTGGTAGTGACGGCTCCTTGACCGGATATGCCGGTGGATTGCATCGTAAAAAATGGCTTTTGGAACACGAAAGTCCGGCTAAACAGCAATCACTGTTTTGAAAGAATCCGACCCCATAGTTGGTTGTTGAATACCAATTGATCCTAGTGTTTTCAAAAAAATACAATTCATCGGATATAATCTATTTTTCAATCTTAAGACCGTCACCAACCTCATTCATTGCTTTCTTTCAAAACCAACCTCTTGGTCTAATATGCTTTTTTAAAACTGAGGAAATTAACATCAGTACATGTTTATTCATCCCAAAAATTTAAGTCGGGGTAACCAATTTTTTTAAACAAGAATATATTCAACTTAAGTGCTAGCCTATTTTTGCTTATATTTAATTGAGAAAATACAATATATGAATCTACCTTCAGTAAAGGAAATCATTTCCAAAGCCAAGGATGCTTTCCTAAGATTCCCTTTGACTTTAAGCTGGGTCATTCTAGGTACCTTATTTAGCATTTATATTTTAGAATACCAACCTTCCAGTCTTTTTGAAGAGCACGGGGGCAAGGTTCTGACCCTCATCCTAGGGGTTAGTTGGCTTACGGGAACACAATTCTTGATAGAGCAGACTGCGAAGCCTAAAAAATGGCTATGGCTTAAGATCATGGTTCTCCTGCTGCTGCTGCTTTTTTATTTTCAATTACCAGAATCGATTGAATTCGACATAAATCCTAAATTCATCACACGGTTTTTCTTGTACCTCTTGGCGGGACATTTATTTATCTTGTTCGCGCCATTTGCCTTTACATGGAATAGTCCTGCCTATTGGAATTATTTAAAAAACATAGCCACCTCCATCATTAGAAGCCTGTTCTTTTCGGGAGTTCTTTTCCTTGGCCTGGTGTTGGCCGTGACTGCTGTAAAATTTTTGTTCGACTATGACCTAGATGAAAAGCGCTATGGACAGCTTTTTATTATTTGTTTAGGACTTGTGAACAGTTGGATTTTTATGGCCGACTTTCCAAAGGAAATTATGGGTCAAACAAAGGTGAAATACGAGAAGGCCTTGGAGGTCTTGGTCACCTATATTCTCATTCCCTTGGCTTTGCTCTACATTCTTATCCTTTACGCCTATAGCATTAAAATTATAGTTGCTTGGGAATTACCTAAAGGGTGGGTCTCCTATTTAGTTACCGCATTGGCCTTCCTGGGCTTTCTGATCCAAGTCTTGATCAACCCTATACAGAAGACCATAAAATCTTGGTCCATCAATTACTTCTATCCCCTATTTTACCTTTTGATGGGACCTTTGTTAATTTTACTATTTATAGCTATTTCCAGACGAATCCTGGATTACGGTATCACAGAGAACAGATACTTTTTATTTGCCCTTGCCCTTTGGATTACTGGAAATACCCTGTACCTATTGTTAAGCAAGAATAAGTCGCTCCGCGTCCTACCCATTTCCCTGTTTTTGATCACAATAATGGTTTCCTTTGGTTTTTGGGGTGCTTTTGCCGTCTCAAAGAATAGCCAGGCGAAACAATTTGAAAAAGTCTTTACCCATATTAAAAAAAGCAACGGCAACGCATCGGGAGCTGAATTTGAACAACTTCGATCTATTTTGATCTACCTCAACGAAAGGGATGCCATCCCTCTCTTAAACGAGGTAACCGGTATCTCCATAGACAAGGCTTTTCTAGATTCCACTGAAACTACTGCCCGATATAATTATCTGCCCACAGAACGCATACTGGACACTTTAGGGATTCATATGGATCCTGATGCTGTAGATACTATTGACAACCGAAGCAAATACTTTAGTTATTATGACCCCAATGAAAAAGTACATAATTACGCTATTTCAGAGTATGACTATTTTGCGGCGTTGAACTATAACGACTATGAGAAAAATAAGCTAATGATTGGTCCCTTTAATGTCCGTTTTAATAAGAACAACATCGAGATGATCATAGTGCAAGAGGACCAAAAAGGAGTGCTGATCCTTCCGCTCAAAGAAGGATTTAAAAAGCTGGCTTCCTATACTGACCATAATTCCATTGCTGATAAGGATTTGGTCTTTGAAGCTAAAAATGACAGTATAGGGGCAGAACTAATTTTTACGGAACTGGGGTTTTATATGGAAAAAGATTCGATTCAAATAAACAACGCCAAAGCCTTTCTTTTTTTAAAACAATACTAGATGCTGCAAAAGATAAATCTGGAACACATCCTGTTCCTCGATATTGAAACGGTACCGGAACATGAAACTTTCACACAGTTGGATGAGGAAAAGCAAGATCTCTGGGAATTGAAATCCAAATACCAGCGCAAGGAAGATTTTACTGCTGAAGAATTTTATGAAAGAGCAGGGATATGGGCGGAGTTTGGAAAGATCATATGTATTTCTGTAGGGTACTTTACCCATAAAGGCGACGTTAGGACGCTTAGGGTCACTAGTTTTCACGGAGAAGAAAAAAGCCTCTTAAAGGAATTCAAGGATCTGTTGGATACCTATTTCAACCATCCCAAATATCTGCTCTGTGGCCATAATGGGAAGGAGTTTGATTTTCCTTATATCGCCCGAAGAATGATCATCAACGGTATTGATATACCCGCAAAATTGGATCTGTTCGGTAAAAAGCCATGGGAAATTCCGCATTTGGACACTATGGAGTTGTGGAAATTTGGCGATTACAAGCATTTTACCTCTCTAAAACTCATGGCGAATGTCTTGGGCATTCCGTCCCCAAAAGAGGACATAGACGGCAGTATGGTGAAGGACGTTTACTATAAGGAGAAGGATATAGACAGAATAGTTAAGTATTGTGAACTGGATGTGATCACCACGGTACAGGTATTTCTACGATTAAGAAATGAAGAGCTCCTAATGGAGGAAGATATTAAAAGGGTTTAGCTCTTATAGAACTTTGTAGATTTCACGCCTTCCAAATCCTGAACGGTAAGGATATAAAGTCCGGCAGAAAGATTGGCCACATCTATTTTGTTCTGACTGGCCTCTCCGGTTTTCACGGTCAAGCCCATAGTGTTAACGATGGAGAAACGTGCATTTTGCGATACGGCACCATCAATACTGATCTGCTCCACAGCAGGGTTAGGATAGATGGCCAATTTAAGTGGCGCCTCTGAGATGGAAAGTTCCTCCATAACAATTACTTCTTCCATTTGAGTGGCGGTTCCAACAAATCTAAACTCCATCACAGAAGTATAGTCGGACATAACGTTCTCACTACAAAAAGTTCTCAATCTAACCTCGTAGGTATTTCCTTTAGCCAATCCTTTTAAGGTATTGGTAGTTTCATATTGATATTCGGTTGTCCAATCTGTCGATCCAAGTACTCTGTGCTGCACTTCGAAAAGGGCATCTGCCTGTGCATCCCAAGTTACATTTATAACCTCTTCCGTTGCCTTGTTCAAGGAAACCCCTGTTGGTACAGTGATATCACAATCATTGGTTTTGATTCCTGAAACAACAATGGAGAAATTTTGAAGTTGATCTTTAAGGCTACCTTTGTTAGTTACTATGATGGTATATTCCCCAGAAGCATTAACTATTTCCACTTTCTCAAAGGGATCAACAATATTATCTCCTCTTGTAGCCGCGGCAGTAGCATTGGCAGCACTTAATTTCCATGGAAGAAATTCCTTTCCATCTTTTAGGATCCTAATATCCAAATCGTTTACCAAAGCTGGGGTAATGTCGTTTAATATTCCTCTGTTCACATATTCGGCAGCAGGATCGGTCCATGAAATAGAGGCTTTAAGGGTATTGTTTCCATCTGCCTTTACGATCATGGAGAAGGCATCACCGTCATTTAATGTTTCCTCTGATATGATAGACGTGTAGTCCTTATTGGTGATCAACTCAGCAGCTCTTTCGGTATTCATTACTCCCCATCCCATTTTAAAATCCGGTCCCGGAGCATCAACATCGTCGGCAGTATGCAATACAATTCCTTTTAAGGTCGCCGCTTTCATAAAGGTAGCATTTAAACGCTCATAATATTGTTGTAACAATAACATGGAACCAGTGATTCCTGGGGTAGCCATGGAAGTACCCGAAGAAGTGTCATAACTTGTTTCACTGGAAGAATTGGCGGCGTAGATATTATTTCCACCTCCCGCGATATCCGGCTTAATTCGGCTATCGTCCATAGGACCAAAATTACTGTAATTGGCTACCGTGGCCGAAGCCAAAGTACCATCGCCATTAATTCTAGTATCTGCAGCAGCTACCGTCACACCATTTTTAGAAGCTGCAAATCCCAACATCAGATCAAAGCCATCAGATGATTTCCCGTATATTGGTTCTGCATTATTCCCCATTCTTTGGGCATTACCTGCAGCACTCACCATAAGATAATAAGGAGCGTTGAACATTATTTTATCCCAATCTTGTGATACCTTGATATAAGAACCAAAATACCATTCTGGAACACGATCACTTTTTATCCCATACGAGTGATTGGATAATAAAAGACCATTGGCAGCCGCTTCGGCTACTTCAATTTTATCTCTAGACCAGTCATTTGTGGTGGCCGTGGCCTTAAAGGCAACACCTTTTGCCTTTTCTTTAACCCCGGAAGCTATAAGGGTACCCATAACCATGGTAGCATGGGCACTAACTGAATTGGTAGCATCGCCAATATTGGCCCTGATATCGAACTCTTGATGTGAAGCTAAAGCCACACCACCATCCCATACACCAACCTGCATTCCCTCTCCGTTAAGATCAAGATGCAAACTTCCGTTACTATATAAGGAACTTGCTCTGGAAACCTGACTTACATTATCGCTAAAAGTACTGTAATAAATTGGGGCGCCATCTGGACCTACTTCTTGTAGTTCAACATAATTCCCATTTTCCAAAGTCTCTGAAATTTTCCAACCCTTGGCTTTAGCCATGGACAATACTTTAGATCTTGAGGTAGTAAACTCCTTTTTAAGTTCTGCTGTAAAAGACTGGATTTTGGAAACGTTATATTCCTCTTGGATTTGTAGTGCCTGTTCCCTGTTCTGACCGAAGGACAGAACAGAGGTAAGTAGCGTAAGCGTTAGAATAATACGCTTACAAGTTGGGAGACTTGTAGGAATATTGCTATCCATAACTGTAGGTTCATTAAGATTGGGACGATAAATGTAGGATAATACATCACATTGTCGACAAAAAACAACTTTTTTTCGATGAAATGCACTATTGTTTTCGAAATTTCAATTTTTTGTAGTCCTAAATCACTTTTTGTAGGGCAAATAGATTTTGAAAAAGGCTAGAAATTTCGCTATTCTATAACGAATGGATTATTCGTTGTACTTAAACTGAATATATACGGGAAAATGATCACTATATCCTCCTTTGTATTTATTCCCTATAAAGGTTCGCAAGGGACTTCCCTTGTACTTGCCTTTTCCTTCTTTTAAAAAGTGCTCGTCGAAGATGTTTGCATGGGCAAAACTATGGGTCCCTTTTTCGTAATTAAAAAAATTATGGGATACAATGATCTGATCAAACAAGTTCCACCTTCTTTTGTATTGGGCACTCCCGCGGAATGGGGTATGCATCTGTTCCATTGGATTGTACAACTGTTTGGCTGAAACCAAATTCTTGATACTCTCGGAACTAGGATCGTCATTAAAATCTCCCATAACAATGTAATTTGGATTGTGATGCGTCTTCTCAAGTTCTGTCATATATCCTTTAATTGTCTCTGCGGCCTTTATTCTTTTATATGCCGTTGCCACATCCCCGTCCCTACGTGATGGCCAATGGTTAATGAAAAGATGGACCTCTTCCCCATTTAATAGACCGAACACATACAAAATATCCCTGGTACGATCCACTACTCCCTCCAAACTGTATACATCCAAAGGAATGGCCTCAGTTTGGACAACTGTAAAATATTTCTTCCTATAAAGTAGGGCTGTATCTATTCCCCGCTCGTCTGGAGAATTGAAGTGTACATAACTATATGTGGATTTCTCCAAACTTTCGGTTTTTATCAGGTCGTTGAGAACATGTTGGTTCTCTACCTCCGACAACCCAATCAATACAGGTGGGTGCTGGTTAAATTTTTCACCAATCCTAGAAATGGCGCGTCCTAAGTTTACAAGCTTTTTCCCATATCTCTTTGGGGTCCATTTTTTAATACCATTCGGGGTAAAACCTTCATCCAAAATTTGGTCATTGTTCCTGATATCAAATAGGTTTTCCAAATTATAAAAGGCAATGGTATACAGGTTATCACCAGTGTTTGATCTAGAAGATGTAAAAAGCATTCTTTTTTGGGTTGTCTGTTAAAAATACGAAAATCACTTGGCAACTATTCATTAGATTTGTACTTTAAATCATCCTATGATAGAGAAGAAAGTAATTGTATATGAAAAAGTAGTCCTTATTGGAGTTATCCATAGGGAACAGGACGAGAAAAAGGTTGCGGAATATTTAGAAGAACTGGAGTTTCTGACCTATACTGCGGGTGGTGAGGTTACCAAACGATTTGTACAGCGTATAGACATCCCGAATCCCAAAACATATATTGGTAGTGGTAAGTTATTGGAAGTAGAGGCATATGTTGCCGAGAATGATATAGGTACTGTTATTTTTGATGATGAACTTTCACCTGGACAACAACGAAATATTGAAAGGGAACTGCGTTGTAAGATCTTAGACCGAACCTCCTTAATTTTGGATATTTTCGCTCAACGTGCCCAGACAAGTTATGCCCGTACCCAAGTGGAACTTGCCCAGTACGAGTATTTATTGCCCAGACTGACCGGACTTTGGACTCACTTGGAACGCCAAAAAGGGGGAATTGGGATGAGAGGTCCAGGAGAAACGGAGATTGAGACAGATAGACGTATTGTGCGGGATCGTATCTCCTTATTAAAAAAGAAACTGCTGAAAATTGACAGGCAGATGGAAACCCAAAGAGGCAACAGAGGGTCTCTTGTAAGGGTGGCACTGGTTGGTTATACCAATGTTGGTAAATCTACCCTGATGAATGTGATCAGTAAAAGCGATGTCTTTGCTGAAGACAAACTCTTTGCAACCGTGGATACCACTGTGCGAAAGGTAGTCATAGGGAATTTGCCGTTTTTATTAACGGATACGGTTGGATTTATACGCAAACTCCCAACCCAATTGGTGGAGAGCTTCAAAAGCACCTTGGACGAGGTAAGGGAAGCAGATCTATTGCTGCATGTGGTAGACATCTCCCATCCTACATTTGAGGAACACATAGAATCCGTTAACAAGATTTTGGACGAAATAGACAGTTCGGACAAAAGGACCATTATGGTCTTCAACAAAATAGACCAGTTCCACCATGAGACCATTGATGACGATGATCTAATGACCGAAAGGAGCCAGAAGCACTTTACTTTGGAGGAGTGGGAAAAGACTTGGATGCAAAAAGTTGGAGACAAGGCAATTTTCATATCTGCCCTGAACAAAGAAAATTTGGACGATTTCAGAAAAAGGGTTTACGATGAGGTTAGGGACATCCATGTCACCAGATTTCCATATAACAACTTTTTGTATCCGGAACAGCTGGACGAATACTAATATCCTCTTAATAACTTTGGTTAAAGGTGTTGTACATCGAATTAAAACGACCCTTAATAGTTTCACCACATTTTATAATAGGTTCACATCAAAAATTTAGGTAGTACAAACTTAAGCCATATCTTTATAGTGTATTAATAAGTAAGTGATAGTGTTTATCCCCAAATAAATCCATCGCTTTAGCAATAAAGTGTTATGATTCCCCAAATCAGCACTCGAACTATTAAAGAATTATGCCGGTATTTTATCGGAGCCAAACTAAATTTTTCAAGACCTACTTGACTATCAAAAAAGCCCTTTACAGAGGGCTTTTTTTATGGATCATAGTCAACAATCTTTGGCCGCTAAATAAGTCCTACACAC
This sequence comes from Flavobacteriaceae bacterium KMM 6897, assembly GCA_035798135.1. Taxonomy (GTDB): domain Bacteria; phylum Bacteroidota; class Bacteroidia; order Flavobacteriales; family Flavobacteriaceae; genus Sediminicola. The sequence continues at coordinate 500,023 of JAPFBR010000001.1, forward strand.
AAATTCTTACGTTTATGCTATTATACGGGGTCTATTTTAGCAATAATCGGTTGTTCATCGGAGAAAATAAACCGTTTAATTTTTCACAACATATTACCCTCCCTTCACAACATAAATTAAGTGGATTCTGTTCTTCTGCCATATCTTTACATAGTAATTAAGAGATAGCATTTACCCCAAATAAAACTATACTTAATCATAAAGTGCAAGATTCCCCAAATCTGTACTTAACCAAAGACAAACCCCAAGTTTGCGAACCCTACAAAACTAAAAAAGCCCTTTACAAAGAGGGCTTTTTTTATATGCGGATTTAATATTAGAATGAATAATTCAACCCCAACACCCAATAGGTCTGCAATTTGTTATCCACGGTATCGAAGGTAGGTGTTGGATCTGGTAAAGTTTGGTTTGTTAAGGCATAGTTGAATGCCTCCTGTTTGTTCTTGCGCAGGCCAAAATCGAAACCTACTCCAATCATTTTCCATAAGGTATACCCAAAGGAATTGGTCCATGTCCAATTGGAAAAATCCGCACTCTTATAACTTTGGAAAGCGGATAAGTTCGATTTAAGGCTTACATTACCCAATTGCCTGGTATAATCGGCCACTATTTTTGCTCCCAAGGAAGACTCATAAACATTGTCCCCCTTACTAAATACAAAGTTGTAGTTTAAAGGATGTACGACGACCACAAGATCCTCAATTGGGGTCCACGTGGCACCCACACCAATATCCAAGTATCCAGGATCATTAAAATTGCTCAAGATTGTGGTCCTGTATTCCCCCAAGGTAGAAAGCGCAAACTTCGTGTTCAGCCTGTGCCCGTATAGGGAGGTAATATTAAAGATGTCATTCGCTTCTCTAAAACTATCATCATCTGTTGGGTCGTCCGTATCATCAATTTTAACCCAGCTCAGGTTTACATTGGCAGAATTTCTCCAAAAGAATTTATCCTCCTTTAAATTTGCATAGGAATTGACTGTAAAACCAAGATTCCCGGCAGAAGAATTAGGGATTCCTTTGGAATACCAATTATTGAACTCAGAAATGTTACCTCCAATGGTACCGAAAGCGCCAATTTTCCATCCTGGTAAGGCATCAATCTTTTTCTGAATGGCATTAATTCTAGACTGGATAGCAGCCACGGAATCCTTTTTTGGAGCTTGCTCTGCTTTTAGCTCTTCTACCGTTTGGGCATAGGTGGCCATTGTCCCCGCTATAAGTGCAAGGACCACAAGTATCTTTTTCATTCTATTCAGTGTTTATCGATTATAAAACAAAGATAAGAAATGAAATTAATTACAAAAGTTGAAGGGTGTCCTACCTCCTTTTATAAAGGGGTACAGAAGAACAGGCTTCCCCATACATAACACTCTTGGCCACAGTCTGCATTTTAGAAGTAATCCACAAATATGCGTTGGGAGGAACTGGCTTATTACTGCAACCTTTAATAATTACCGGCTTATCTATATATTCGGACAGGTCCAGTTTCTCTATGATTGTTTGATATAGGGAAGTCTCCAATTGCTCCAAGTCACCTATGAGCATTTTTTTAGCGTATGGCTGTAACTCAGTAGCGATCAGCATATAGGCCCACCCTGGAACTATTGCATCCGTGGAACAGGTAAGGGCCACGTAGGAATCCTTGTATTGCTCCCAGTCATGATTGGTTATGGCCGCCCTAAAATCTTTTTCCTTTAAAATAAAACCTTCGTACAACCAGTCTTTTATATCCAAAAGTACACGTTCCCCTTTGGGATAATGGTCTTCCAGATTAAAGGTGGCCAAGGCACTTTGAGCCACTCGGTTTACAATTTCAGACATATGCTAAGGGTTTTTTATTACTGCTTACTTATTACAACATCCCAAGTTCCAACTTGGCTTCCTCGCTCATAAGGTCTTGGGTCCAAGGTGGATCGAAGGTAATTTCTACCTCCACATCCTTTATGGCATCTATTGATTTTACTTTCTCCTCAACTTCCATCGGCAACGATTCGGCCACTGGACAGTTGGGTGAGGTCAATGTCATTAAAATTTTAACCTCATTGTCCTCATTGACAAAGACATCATATATCAATCCCAATTCATAAATATCCACTGGTATTTCCGGATCGTATATCGTCTTTATTACCCTTACTATCTTTTCTCCCAATTCTTGGGTATCCACCGTTGTTTCTTCGCTCATCTTTGTTTCCTTTTAGGGGTTGCTTACGTATTTGGGTCCCTATTAATTTAATTGTGTTTGGTAGGCAATGGCATACATTTTCAATTGTTTGATCATACTGACCAAACCATTGGCCCTAGTGGGCGATAAGTGCTCTTTAAGTCCGATGTCATCGATAAATTGAGTATCTGCCCCCATAATATCCATGGGCTTTTGATTACTAAAGACACGGATTAAAATGGCAATGATCCCTTTGGTAATAATGGCATCACTATCGGCCGTAAAAACAAGTTTATCATCCTGCAGTTCTGCATGCACCCAAACTTTGCTCTGGCAACCTTTAATGATATTATCATCGGTCTTATATTGCTCCTCGATCATAGGTAAGGACTTCCCAAGCTCTATCATATATTCATAGCGCTCCATCCAATCATCAAACATGGAAAATTCATCTACAATCTCTTCCTGTATCTCTTTTATACCCATAACCAAATTTTGCCCAAAGGTACAATAACTCTTCTACCTATTCAACACTTTCAGACAAGGTTAACATGTATTCCATCAACCTCTTTAAGGGCTGTGGAGGAGTACTATGATCAAAGGAACAGGAATACAGATGGTATTCGGTTTCAACTTCCAGATTGGCTATAGCAGCGGCATCCACCTGACTTTTTTGGGATGGGGATGCCATTTTATCCAACTTTCTAATATCGAATTCTGAGATCAGGGTTATCAAATGCTTCCATTCTTCATCACTAAAGGGTCTGCCAATTGCCTTATCGCCCTCTCTGCTTCTTTCCACGTATATATTTTCTTCGTTGATCTCAATATTCAAATAAAACCCTCGGGTGCTTGCCGTGTATGCGATGGATTTTATTTGGGAGACATCCGCTGTCCTTTGGGCACATCCGATCATCGGCAGCGTAAAAACCAAGAGTAAAACATATAATTTCATGCGCTTCAAATTAACACCTAATATTACAAAAAAAGGCGCCACTAAGGGCGCCTTTTCAATTAAAGGTTGGTTGACTAATTAACGAGACCTTCCCTTGCTCCTCCAGGAACAAACAAAGCTCTCATTCTATCGTTTTGACCATTGGAGAACATGTACATGCAATCATCTTGCACATAATCCATATAGTTCATGGTCATATCGTTTGATTTGCAGTTTACGGTTGGATAAGACGGACAGTTATAGTTTGGCCCATCGGAACTAGGTGTGTCAGACACAAAATCATCTTGTCTACATCTTCCGTCGCCCCAAATATGGCGTAGGTTCAACCAATGACCCACTTCATGGGTAGCCGTTCTTCCATGTCCATAAATTCCTCCGGTAACAGTTTCCCCGAAGTAATCGGTTCCGATCACCACACCATCCGTGGTGGAAGACCCTCCTGGAAATTGAGCATAGCCTAAGATACCGCCCCCAATTTCACAAACCCAAATGTTCAAAAAGTTGGAAGAGTCCGTAGCATCGATACCCCCTTGCGAAGAAAGTTTCATGGCATCATTGGTGCCCCAAGACGTTCTGGTATCTACTTTACGCACTATATTGGCCAAAGTAAAGGTGATATCGGCATTGGCAACCAAACCGGCAAATTCACCTGGTATTCCACTGGTCCTAGAGTTGTTGTCATTAAAATCCTCGTTGAGAATGGCTATTTGTGAATTGATCTGGGCCTGGGTAACATTGCCAGAACTTCTTTCAATAATATTCACCACTACTGGGATAGAAACGGGGCCTGTATAGATTGGGGGAGGAGTACCACCACCGTCACCACCACCTGGCTTGCCTTTGCCATTAGCACTTTTCATGGCTATGGCCTTCCTGGTCTGGTATTCTATATCGTACATTTTCTTTTGAAGCCCTGGATTCTTTTGAAGTCGGTACTCCAAGTTATTCATGGAATGACATTTATCAGCGGCGTTGGCAGATTTCCCAGCCATATCGTCATCTGCTACCAGCAATGTAAAATCGCTCATATCTACCTGTACTTCTTGAGTGGTTTGAAGATTGGCGTCGTTTTGATCTTGCTCACAAGAGACAAGTACCATGGCGAGGGCCGCAAAACTTAAGCATACTTTTTTCATAATTTGAATTGGTTTTTCGGATTATTCAGTCCCGAATATATAATATTTTAACAATTAATTAGCATATTGTTAAATTATTTTCCCAAAATTCAAAGTCTTAGATGTAGTATTTCACCGATGAGGTGTAGGTTTTCTACTATATAAAAGAGCCTCAAAAAAATTAAATTTTTTTGAGGCTCAGATGTCCTTTTTATAAAAAACCGGGTAAATTATAGCAACATGGACCTAGCGCGTTTGACACTGGCCACCAAAATATCCACTTCTTCTTTGGTATTATAAAAGCTAAAACTGGCCCTTACCGTTCCCGGTATTTTGTAAAAATCCATTATTGGTTGTGCACAATGGTGTCCTGTACGTACAGCTACCCCTAATTTGTCCAAAATAGCGCCAATATCATAAGGATGGATCCCTTCTATATTAAAAGAAATCACTGCGGTCTTTTCTTTGGCCTGCCCATAAATCTTCAAACCTTCAATGGCCAAAAGTTGTTCCGTTGCATATGCCAGTAACTCGTGTTCATATGCTGCAACAGCCTTAAAACCAATTCCGTTCATATAGTCCAGTGCAGCTCCAAAAGCAATACCTCCACAAATGTTAGGGGTGCCTGCCTCAAATTTATGTGGCAGATCAGCGTAGGTGGTCTTTTCAAAACTCACTTCAGCGATCATTTCACCTCCGCCTTGATAAGGAGGTAGTTTCCTAAGCCATTCTTCTTTACCATACAACATACCAACCCCTGTTGGACCGCATAATTTATGGGCAGATACCACATAGAAATCCACATCCAAAGCCTGAACGTCTGCCTTGATATGTGGAGCTGCTTGAGCGCCATCAATTAGCACCGCAGCACCTATTTCATGTGCGGCATTGATTATTTCTTCGATTGGGTTTACCGTTCCCAAGGCATTGGAAACATGGTTACAGAAGACCAATTTTGTTTTGTCCGATAACAATTGGTAGTATTCGGACATAATCAATTCCCCATTCCGGTCCATTGGAATGACCTTTAATATGGCTCCCGTGCGTTCACACAGCATTTGCCAAGGCACAATATTGGAATGGTGCTCCAAAGCTGATACCATGATCTCATCCCCACTTTTAAGGAGAGAAGTAAAACCCGAGGCCACAAGATTGATAGCGTGGGTAGTACCAGAAGTAAATATGATCTCGTGCGGCTGTGCGGCATTAAAATGATGTTGTATTTTTTGTCTGGATTGCTCGTAGGCATCTGTAGCCTCTTGGGAAAGGGTGTGCACTCCTCTATGGATATTGGCATTGTACCTACTGTAGTAATCCACGATCACATCTATCACCTGTTGTGGGGTCTGTGAGGTGGCGGCATTGTCCAAATATACGAGTGGATTTCCATTTACTTGCCGTTGTAATATTGGAAAATCTTTACGGATCTTATGTATGTCTATCATAGCTGTTATCATGGTTTACAAAGGTACCAACTATTTGCCTATATGCCGATTAAACCAAGTTGAACATTCGTTAAAATATACCAAAAAAATACAATTACGAACCAAAAAGCCAGCACTAAAAAAAGGGGCACTTGGTGCCCCTTTTTTAAATAGTAATCTAAGTACTAATATGTTATAGATCAAACCCTAAATTCACGCCCAATTTATTGGAAATCAACTTATTGATTCTAGTTTTCAATTCTGGGATGCGCACACTGGCCAAAACATTATTGGCGAAAGCGTACATCAATAAGGCCCTTGCCTCTTTCATAGGAATCCCCCTAGTCTGCATGTAGAACAAGGCATCCTCATCCAACTGACCAATGGTGCAACCGTGGGAACATTTTACGTCATCCGCGAATATTTCCAATTGTGGCTTGGAATTGATCGTGGCCCTATCACTGACCAATATATTATTGTTCTTTTGAAAGGCGTTGGTCTTTTGGGCTATTTTGTTTACTATGATCTTACCATTAAAGACCCCTGTAGAACTATCCCCGTAAATCCCCTTATAATCTTGGTGGCTTTCACAGTTGGGCTCTATATGATGTACCAAGGTATGATGGTCCACATGCTGTTTATCCCCTAATATGGTCACCCCTTTCATGGTAGAGTCTATATATTCTCCGTTCTGATAAAAATTAAGGTTGTTACGTGTTAATTTTCCTCCAAAGGAAAAGGTATGCACACTAACCACACTTTTATCCTTTTGGTCAACATAGGTGTTGTCTATCAAAGATGCCGAGGCGCTATCGTTTTGTACCTTGTAATAATCTACATTGGCACTTTTGGCCGCAAAAATCTCGGTTACCGAATTGGTGAACACCTCATTGGTAGTGAGACTCTGGTGACGCTCAATTACCTGTAATTCCGCATTTTCCTCTGCAACAATTAAACTTCGTGGCTGTAACATCATGGCAGCCTCATTCCCCGTAGAAAAGTGAATAATTTCTATCGGTTTTTTAGGAACCTTGTTTTTTGGGATATAGATATACGCCCCTTCTTTACTAAAGGCCGTATTTAAGGTAGTCAAAGACTCATCCTTAGAGGCAATTTTATTGAAGTACACATCAATCACCGCCTTATAGGCCGGTTTGTTCAGCGCGGAACTCATCAAACAGATATCCACCCCATCATGGGTAGTCTCTGAAAGATAGGAGCTGTATACCCCGTCAATAAAAACAATCTTAAAACTATCAATCTCGTGTAAAAAATATTTTTTTACATGTTTATATTCCAAGGAGTTTTCCTTCTTGGGAAACACACTAAAATCAACTTTCTGTAAGTTGTTCAACGAGGTATATTTCCAAGCTTCCTCTTTTTTGGTAGGGAATCCCTTAGCTTCAAAATTCTTAATGGCTTCTGAACGAATATCGTGTACCGGATGGTCCACATCAATGCTATTCTCGAATGCCATAAAGGAAGAAACCAATTTCTCTTTTAAATCCATTTTTTTTCAGTTTTCAGTTCTCAACTTGCTATGGGAGACAAATCTACCATACGCCGTGCTGTTCACTTTTTTTATACTGCTGTTTCAGGTTTCAACCAATCGTAACCTCTTTCTTCCAATTCCATGGCCAATTCCTTGCCCCCGGATTTTACGATCATTCCATTGTGCAGTACATGTACAAAATCTGGAACGATATGGTCCAACAAACGCTGGTAGTGGGTAATAATAATGACCGCATTATCCTTGCTCTTCAATTTGTTTACCCCATTGGCAACAATACGAAGGGCATCGATATCCAATCCTGAATCGGTTTCATCCAAGATGGCTAATTTTGGCTCCAACATGGCCATTTGGAAGATTTCATTTCGCTTTTTCTCTCCACCTGAAAATCCTTCGTTCAAGGATCGCGACAAAAATTTACGATCGATGTCCAAAAGTTCCGATTTCTCCCGTATCATTTTCAACATCTCACCAGCGGGCATATCTTCTAGACCCTTCGCTTTACGAGATTCATTGATGGCGGTTTTCATGAAGTTGGTCACTGACACCCCTGGAATTTCCACAGGATATTGGAAAGAAAGGAATATCCCTTTATGGGCCCTTTCTTCTGCGGACATTTCTTCCATGTCATCACCTTCCAATTCAACAGAACCTTTGGTCACTTGGAATTCTTCTTTTCCTGCAATGACCGAAGCCAATGTACTTTTACCAGATCCATTTGGACCCATAATGGCATGCACCTCTCCTGCCTTTACTTCTAGGTTGATCCCTTTTAATATCTCCTTGTCTTCTACACTTGCATGTAGGTTATTAATTTTAAGCATGTTCAATTTTTTATATATAGTAACTTACTTTCTTTTTGTGGGTGATCGGTACTTATCCTACAGATCCCTCTAAACTAATTTCCAATAATTTTTGTGCTTCCACAGCAAATTCCATCGGTAGCTTGTTCAGTACCTCCTTGCTAAATCCATTTACGATCAAAGCAATGGCCTTTTCGGTATTGATTCCCCTTTGGTTACAATAGAAAATCTGGTCCTCCCCAATTTTACTGGTAGTGGCCTCATGTTCTATCTGGGCTGTTTTGTTTTTAACTTCAATATATGGGAAAGTGTGCGCACCACAATCGTTCCCCATCAATAGGGAATCGCATTGTGAAAAGTTCCTGGCATTTTCGGCCCTACTGCTCACTTGCACCAAACCTCTATAACTATTTTGAGACTTCCCTGCGGAAATACCCTTGGAAATAATAGTACTTCTGGTGTTTTTGCCCAGATGTATCATTTTGGTTCCGGTATCAGCTTGTTGATAGTTATTGGTTACGGCAATGGAATAAAATTCCCCAATGGAGTTATCCCCTTTTAAAATACAGGAAGGATATTTCCATGTTACTGCAGAACCAGTCTCTACTTGTGTCCAAGAAATCTTTGCGTTTTTTTCACACAAGCCTCTTTTGGTCACAAAGTTGTAAACCCCACCTTTACCCTCTTTGTTACCGGGGTACCAGTTTTGAACCGTAGAATATTTTATCTCGGCATCATCCATTGCAATAAGCTCCACTACGGCAGCATGGAGTTGGTTTTCATCCCTGGACGGCGCAGTACACCCTTCCAAATAACTTACATAGCTCCCTTCATCGGCTATTACCAATGTTCTTTCGAATTGTCCGGTACCTGCTTGATTGATCCTAAAGTAGGTGGATAGCTCCATTGGACAACGCACCCCTTTTGGGATGTAGCAGAAAGATCCATCGGAAAAAACCGCAGAATTCAAGGCAGCATAATAGTTGTCTTTTTGAGGCACTACAGTCCCCAAATGCTTGCGCACCAGTTCTGGATGTTCCCTTATGGCTTCTGATATGGGACAGAAAATAATTCCTTTTTCCCCCAAGGTCTTTTTAAATGTGGTGGCAACTGATACAGAATCCATTACTATATCTACAGCAACTCCCGCAAGCATTTTCTGCTCATCAATTGAAATTCCAAGTCTTTTGAAGGTATCCAACAATTCTGGATCCACCTCATCCAGACTGTCGTACTTGGGCTTATTATTTGGTGCCGAGTAATAGGAAATATTTTGGAAATCAGGTTTTGTATAATTCACATTTGCCCAATCCGGCTCTTTCATTTCCTTCCAAATACGGAAAGCCTCCAAGCGCCATTCGGTCATCCATTGTGGTTCCTCTTTCTTTTTGGAAATGGCCACGACAATTTCCTCATTAAGACCTTTTGGAAAAGTATCCGATTTTATATCCGTATAAAAACCATATTCATATTCTTTGGTCTCCAGCTCCTTTTTTAATTCTTCCTCTGTATATGCCATATTAGCAACTTTACTCCCTCAAAAGGGATTTTACATTATTCTTTATTCCTTCAGGGTCAATTTACAATGAGAAACTCTCACCGCATCCACATGTCCTTTCGGCATTGGGATTATTGAATACAAACCCCTTTCCATTAAGTCCACCTGAATATTCCAAGACAGTGCCCACTAGGTACAAAAAGCTCTTTTTGTCCACAATGATCTTAACTGCATTATCCTCAAATAATTTATCTGATTCCTCAAATGTATTGTCAAAACTAAGGTCGTAGGACAAACCACTGCAACCCCCACTCTTTACACCCACACGGACATAATCCTTTTCCGCATCATAACCGCTCTCCGTCATTAGGGAGACCACTCTATGTTTGGCTGTTTCCGATACTTTTATCATATCTAATTGGATTTATTCTAAATAATTTTCAAATATACTTAATAAGTAGGGTTTTCCCATACTTCCTAACATTAATATAACGTATTTAGGTATAGGTTTTTCCTATGTTCAATGAAAATTTCAGGAATTAATTAATTGCAGAACCACAAAAAAAAACCAACAAAAAGTTACAGGAACAATTTGTTGGTTTTTTTTACTTGGAATTCCAATTGGGCAAACTAGCCTATGTTAGTTGTCATCGCCGATTTCTTCAATTTTTTTATCGATTTCCTCGTTGACTTCTTTGTCCGCTTTTTCTCCTGCTTTTTCAAGGATGCCTTTTTCTTCTTTTGCCTCTTTTTCAATAATTATTGTTTTTTCTTTGGTCTCTCTACAAGAAACCAATGAAAAGGTAGAGAAAGTTAAAATAACCAATGCAAAAATTACTTTTTTCATATCATTACAAATTTAGAATTAAGCAATGTACAAATATTGTCTGGCATCCAGGAAATTAAATTCCATTTCTGTATTAATCAGACAATTCCTTCTTATTTTTGCAGCATGCTTGAAAACAAAAACACAGATCAAACATCTTTGGAGTCTTTAGGGGAATTTGGATTGATAGACCATTTGACCAAGAATTTCACCCTTAAAAATGAATCCTCCATAAAAGGTATCGGTGATGATGCCGCTGTTTTGGACTTTAAAGAAAACAAAGCCATCATTTCCACTGATTTGTTGATTGAAGGGGTCCATTTTGACCTCAGCTATATGCCCTTAAAACATTTGGGCTATAAATCGGTGATGGTGAACCTATCCGACATTTATGCTATGAATGCCAAAGCCACCCAGGTAACGGTTTCTATGGCGGTTTCCAATCGATTTCCCTTAGAAGCCTTGGAAGAGTTTTATAGTGGCGTTGCCCTAGCTGCCGAATTATACAATGTAGATGTCGTTGGTGGGGATACCACTTCCTCCAATAAGGGCATGTTGATCAGTATCACAGCTATTGGTGAGGCAAAAGAAGAAAATATCACCTACAGAAACGGGGCCAAACCAAACGACCTATTGGTAGTTTCCGGGGATTTGGGAGCGGCCTATTGTGGGTTACAGGTCTTGGAGCGTGAAAAGGAGGTTTTTAAAGTGAATCCCAACAGCAATCCAGACCTCTCTATGTATACCTATATTGTAGAGCGCCAATTAAAGCCAGAAGCCAGAAAGGATATTGTAGAAATATTGGCAACCTTGGGCGTAAAACCTACCTCAATGATCGATATCAGTGACGGACTGTCGTCAGAGATATTGCATTTATGTAAGCAGAGTGGGGTGGGGTGTAATTTGTATGAGGACAAGATTCCTTTGGATCCAACGGTAATCGCTGCATGTGAAGAATTTAATATTGACAGCACCATGGTAGCACTTAGTGGAGGTGAGGACTATGAACTTTTGTTCACTTTAGACCAAAAAGAATTCCTGAAAATAAAAGGCAATCCCAATTTAACCGTCGTGGGGCACATGACAGATCAAAATGAAGGGGCACATTTAATCTCCAGGAATAATACGAAAATTCCATTGACCGCTCAGGGCTGGAATTCGTTTTCCAATGATTGATTAGGCTACCTGTTGGGTTGTAGCCCTATGTCTTTTCTGATATATATGTTCTAGGGTGTTGTTGATATCCTGGCGTTCCGGGGTCAGCATTGATAGATTGCCGCTAACATCCGTGGTCACTTCTTTTTGACAGTGGATACATTTGTACTCCTTGATGTGAAAGGTAACTCTTTTTGATACCGCGTAGTGATGTCCAAAAATGCCGCAGCAAAAGGAGCTGAGCTTTGTGCCGTAGTTAGAAAATACTTTTTTCATAATGTAGGTTTTTAGGTGCGCATTGGTTCGGTTTGGGGACCTTAAATGCAAAAATTAGACTAGGTTTCTTCGGGGTAAAAGCAACTCGTTGAACTGCTTTAATTTAACAACGCAATAGATACGTTTATATTGGGCACATTGGATGTTTTTTTTGCTTTTTTCGATGAACGTAACTTTTTTACTTGAACACCACTATTTTAGTCCGATGAAATACACATATTGCGGTATGTGATTTTCCACTATCTTTCAGTCGATTTTTTTTACTACATATGAATAAGACCAAAGAAACCCTAATCACCGTCTTTGCCCTATTTTCGTTGTTTTTTGGTGCTGGAAATTTAATTTTACCGCCATTATTGGGTTTTAAATCCGGGGATCTTTGGTGGCTGGTCACCCTGGGATTTTGTGTCTCTGCCGTGCTTATCCCCATCATGGGGATTTTGGCCCATGCCAAACTACAGGGAACCATCTTTGATTTTGGAAAAAAAGTATCTCCCAAATTCAGCTTGGTTTATTCTTTTATCATATACGCTATTTCCATAAGCTTGCCATCTCCAAGGACTGCTTCTGTTACCCATGAGATTGCCATTCAGCCTTTTTTTGGAACCCCCTATCTCCTAACCAGCATTGTATACTTTGGCCTTGTCTTTCTTTTCGTCATAAATAGGTCGAAATTATTGGATATTTTGGGCAAAATACTGACCCCGGCCATTATCCTAATCTTACTATCGATCATAGGGTTTACCATTTTTTCTATGGATTTTAATTTTGGGGTCTCCCGCTTTAAAAGTCCGTTTACCGATGCAATCTTGGAAGGGTACCAAACCTTTGATGCCATAGGGGCGGTAGTAGTTGGAGGCGTGATCATTGTTTCCATAAATCTAAAAAGATCCGCCTCTTATCAAGAAAAAAGAAGGCTTATCCGCCGGGCCGGTTGGCTGGCCGGACTGGCCCTCTTTTTAATCTATGCAGGATTGATTTTTACCGGAGCCTTGATGTTCGACAGTTTTGACCCTGAAATCACCCGTGTAGCCTTATTGACCGGTATTAGCATAAAGACCCTAGGCGGAACTGCCAACCTATTTTTAAGCCTTTTGGTGAGCTTGGCCTGTTTTACTACAGCCGTAGGGATTGTAACTGGGACGGCCGACTTTATAAAGTCGCGCTTCCAGGATTCCCAACATGCCTATACCATAACAGCCGTCATTGGTTCCCTCTTAGGGGTGGTTATGGGGCAGTTCGATGTGGCCTACATTATCGCTGTGGCACTCCCGGCCCTCATGTTCATTTATCCAATTACCATTGCACTAATCCTTTTGAATGTGGTTCCCGAGAAATGGGCATCGGCCTTTGTATTTAAGGCGGTAATCTTAATCACCATCATTTTTAGCATCCCTGATTTCATGAACAGCATAAGCCTTGGGACCTATATGGAAAAGATAAACCCCTTTATCCCCTTAAGCGATTTTAGTCTAGGCTGGGTCTTGCCTGCTTTTGCCACTTTTATAGTCGCGAATCTTACTAAAAGGAGCTCTCCTAAAACAACAGAGAAATAATTTTAAAAAAAATGAGGAACTTAAAAAAGCCCCCCATGTGTTCAAATAGTTTTCAATATCTAATCGAGTACTGTCGAATACCGAACGCTACACTTAGAATTATTGATTCATCAACCCTTCAATCTCCTCGACTTCAATTGGAATATTGCCCATCAAATTAAACGGTTCGCCTTTTTCTTGGATTACCACATCATCTTCCAAGCGGATGCCAAAACCTTCTTTGGGAATATAGATCCCCGGTTCAACAGTAAAGACCATATTCGCCTTCATTGGGGTTTTTAAGTGTCCATAGTCATGGGTGTTCAACCCTATATGATGACTGGTTCCATGCATGAAATATTTTTTATAAGCCGGCCAATCCTTTTTTTCATTCTGCACATCGGCCTTATCCAATAAGCCCAAGCCAAGCAGTTCCGAGGTCATCAAATTCCCTACCTCTTTGTGGTATTCTGCCCAAATTGTTCCAGGCACCAACATTTTTGTGGCTTCATTTTTAACTCTGAGTACCGCTTCATACACTGCTTTCTGGCGGGCAGTAAATTTTCCATTAACGGGGATGGTCCTACTAAGATCACTTGAATAATTGGCATATTCTGCCGCAACATCCATCAATAATAAATCTCCATCCTTGCACTGTTGGTTATTGACCACGTAGTGCAGTACATTAGCATTGTTGCCAGAAGCAATAATTGGAGTATAGGCAAACCCTTTTGATTTATTCCTCAAGAACTCGTGCATCAGTTCGGCCTCGATTTCGTATTCCCAAACTCCTGGTTTTACAAACCCTAACAACCTCCTAAATCCTTTCTCAGTGATATTACAGGCCGTCTGCATTATATCCAGTTCTTCAGGCTCTTTAACACCCCTGATCTCCTGCAAGATGGGATTGCTCTTCGCCCATTGGTGGGCTGGGAAGTTTAACTTACATTTATTAATGAAGCGGTCTTCCCTGGTTTCGGTGACAACAGCTTGGCGGTAATGCTCATTGGTGTTGAAATAAACAGTTTCGACCTCTGTCATAAGGTCAAAAAATATCTTGTCAAAATCGCTTAACCAATAAACAGTTTCTATCCCTGAAACCTCAGTTGCCTTTTCCTTGGTCAGTTTTTCACCTTCCCAAACGGCAATATGGTCATTGGTCTCGGTCACAAACAATATTTCCCTGTGCTTTTTATCCATGGCATCCGGAAAAAGTAGTAATATGGTTTCTTCCTGATCGGCGCCACTTAGGTAAAAAATGTCCCGATGTTGTTCAAAGGCCAAGGTACTATCTGCACCTATAGGGTATACATCATTGGAATTGAAAACTGCAATGCTCTTAGCCTTCATCTGTGCCATAAACTTTTTGCGGTTCTTAATAAATAATGACTTGGGTAATAGATCGTATTTCATCTGTTGCTATTGATTTATTATTTATACCATGGTCCCTCTAAATACAAGATATTTTATACCTATTTTTTTAAAAGTATGCCCGTAAATTCTTCGATTTTCCCAAAAGTAGCGAAATGAATATCCAATCAAAAAAAAGCGACCCCTAATTAAATATCTTTAACTTTTATTTATGCAATGCCATGCTTTGGATCAGCCATAAAGCCCCTGTATAACAAACACTTTTGACAATGGAACAAAATGCTTAACTTACCCCCTATTCTTTAACTCATTTCACTTCAATGAAAAAACTTCTCTTATCCGTCATCTTGGTGTCCACAGTAATTGGCACCGCTCAAATGGCCCCATCAACAAAGGCTGACATTCAAAAAGCTCTCCAACAAAAAGAAATAAAGGAAGCCAATTCTCTGGTAAAGAATATTCCTTTCAAAAATATTGGTCCCACCATTATGAGCGGCCGTGTGGTAGATATAGATGTCAACCCCAACAATCCAACAGAATTTTATGTGGGATATGCCTCCGGTGGCCTATGGCACACCAACAACAATGGCACAACATTTACCCCGATCATGGACAATAGCCTGACCCAAAATGTGGGGGATATTGCAGTGGACTGGAAGACCGGTACCATATGGGTAGGAACGGGGGAAAATAACGCCTCTCGTTCTTCCTACGCCGGGATAGGACTCCTAAAATCCATAGACAAAGGAAAGACATGGCGCCAAATGGGCTTGGAGGACTCCCACCATATTGGGAGAATAATTCTAAACTCTTCCAATCCAGACGAGGTAGTGGTAGGGGTTACCGGGCATTTATACTCGTCAAACGAAGAGCGTGGCATCTATAAAACCACGGATGGTGGAAAAACTTGGAACAAAACCCTTTTTGTTACCAAGGATGCGGGTATCATAGATGTGGCTATGGCTCCAAATAATTTCAATATCCAGTATGCAGCTTCTTGGGAAAAAGAAAGAAAGGCATGGGATTTTATTGGGAATGGCAACGGCTCAGGTATTTACAAAAGTACGGACGGTGGAACTACTTGGAACAAAGTTTCTACTCCCCAAAGCGGATTTCCAACCGGTGAGGGTGTTGGAAGGATAGGTTTGGCCGTTTTTGATGAAAACACGGTTTATGCCGTGCACGACAGTCAGTTTAGACGTGAAAAATCGGACGAGTCCGAAAGGAAATCCGAAGGGCTGACGAAAGAGGATTTTAAAACAATGAGTCCCGAAGCCTTCCTTAAATTGGATGACAAAAAATTAAATGAATTTTTAAAAACCAACGGTTTTCAAGAAAAATACCGTGCCAATAATGTAAAGCAATTGGTAGAAATCGGTACCGTAAAACCAATAGATATCGCCAACTATTTAGAGGATGCCAATTCTATGTTGTTCGATACTCCTGTGGTGGGCGCCGAAGTGTATCGGAGTGATGATGGGGGAAAAACCTGGAAGAAGCGGAATGAAAAATACATAGACGATTTATTCTATAGTTATGGGTATTATTTTGCGCAGATAGCCGTTGACCCAAATAACAAGGACAAGATATATTTGGCAGGTGTACCTATTATAAAGTCTGATGACGGTGGCAAATCATATACTTCCATCAATGGGGACAATGTTCACTCTGACCATCATTCTATTTGGATAAATCCAAATATGTCCGGACATATTGTGAACGGTAATGATGGGGGTGTCAATATCTCCTATGATGATGGTGAAAATTGGATTAAAAACAACACCCCTTCCGTAGGGCAGTTCTACTACATCAATGTGGACAATGAAGAACCCTATAATGTATACGGAGGACTCCAGGACAATGGCGTTTGGGTAGGCGCCCACAATGCCGAGGAGAATACGGAATGGCATCAAGTTGGGCAATACCCATGGAAATCTATTATGGGCGGGGATGGCATGCAGGTTCAGATCGACTCGAGGAACCATAACATTGTTTATACTGGATTTCAGTTCGGGAACTACTACAGATTGGATTTGGCCAATCACAAACGCGCCTACATCCAACCAAAGCATGAATTAGGGGAAACCCCATATCGCTTCAATTGGCAGTCCCCAATTTTACTCTCCCCCCACAACCAGGATATCTTGTATTTGGGAGGAAACAAATTACATCGATCCATGAACCAGGGTGATGATTGGGAAACCATATCTGGAGACCTAACCAATGGGGGCAAAAAAGGCAACGTTGCTTATGGTACTTTAACTACCATTTCTGAATCTCCTTTTAAATTTGGGTTGATCTATACTGGAAGCGATGACGGCCTAGTGCAAGTAACACAAAATGGCGGCAACACATGGGAGGTATTGAATCCGACCGGTAACAGCAAACCAGCAGAACTTTGGGTGAGTAGGGTTGTGGCTTCCCAACACAAAAAAGAACGAGTATATGTGGCCCTGAACGGATATCGTTGGGACAACTTTGCACCCTATATATATATGAGCAATGATTACGGAAAGAGCTGGAAGAACATTTCAGGCAACATTCCTGCCTCTCCTGTAAACGTCATTATTGAAGATCCAACAAATCAAAACATATTGTTTGTAGGTACAGATAATGGGGTATATGTTTCTTTTGACCAAGGCGAATCATGGGAATCCTTTTCTGAGGGCTTACCAAAAGTAGCGGTGCACGATTTAAAAATTCAGGCTAAGGCGAAACATTTATTGGTTGGCACCCATGGCCGAAGTATTTACAAGGCCGATATTGGTCATATACAACAGATGAAGGCTACGGACCTTAAAAAAGATCTCCTGGTATTCAAAATAGAGGATATCAAACATTCCGAAAGATGGGGCAATTCGTGGAGCTCTTGGTCCAAACCAAGCACTCCTGGAATAGACCTCACTTTTTACACAGCCGAACCAGGCAGCTATACGGCCAAAGTAATGACCGATGGTGGGATAGAAGTAAGTCAGGCACAAATGGATGCCGTTAAGGGTTTTAATGTGCTATCATACGACGTAGCTTTTTCCAAAGCAGGAAAATCGGCCTTTCTAAAGAAAAACAAAATGGAATTGAAGGAAGCGGGGAATGGCAAGACATATTTGCCCAAAGGAAACTACACTTTGGAGGTTTCAGGAAATAACAACACAGAAAAAGTAAATTTTGAGTTGAAATAGTCATAGAAAGACACTTTATGAAAACAGAAAAGCCCCGAACCACATCTTGGACCGGGGCTTTTTAATTTTATTTTATTCTTTTTGAATCTGACCAATTCCCTCAAGGTGTCCTTTTATTTCCCTACATGAAAAAGGGCATCTCCTTGGTTCACCACTGCCTGATTGTTGATACAGAATACAAACCCATCATAAGGGGCCTTAATTTCCTTATTGTAAGTAGCAAAGGTATCGGCCACGATGCCCAGTACCTGTCCTTTATTAATCTCCGAACCATTGGTCACCTTTGGGATGAACATGCCTGCTGTTGGTGCTCTTAGCCATTTTTTGGACAAGAGGTATTTACTGCGCTCCTGTTTCTTTAGCAAGGGATTGATCCGGTCTATCATTTCAAAATTGATGAGCACGTTCAGAATCCCCTGTATGCCTCTTTTGATAGCGAAATCATCAAAGCGCATGCTTTCACCCGCCTCATATACAATTGTCGGTATCCCTTTTCTAAAGGAGGCCTTCCTAAAAGATTTATTGATAAGATCGGATGAAAAGGTAAGGGGAGCATTGAAAATGTCCGCTATCTGTTTACTGGCCTCGTCCCCTTGGGTATACCGCACCTGTGGGAAGTTGTTATGGCGGGCTCCTCCTGTGTGAAGGTCAATCCCATAATCGATCTGGGGAAATATTTCCGAGGTATAGTGATGGGCTATCCTACTGGCCAGAGAACCCGTTTTACTGCCAGGAAAACTTCTGTTCACGTCCTTACCATCGGGCACATCACGGGAGAAATGTATAAATCCGAACACATTCAATAAGGGCACCACTAAAACAGCACCTTTTTTCACCTTGAAGTACTTTTTGTGCAACATACGCCTTACGATCTCTATTCCATTGATCTCATCCCCATGCAGCCCTGCCTGAATAAGGACCGTTGGTCCCGGCTCTTTTCCATTGAATACGTAGATAGGGATATCTATCAATGTTCCCGTTGGGAGACGATCTATGTTTATGTGTAACAATTTCTGTTGTCCCGGAGCCACTCGTTCTCCCCTAATTACGATATCCTTATTTTCTTTTACTAGGTCCATTTCCTTATTGCTTATACTATTGCCCCGAGAATTTCCATGGCGCTATAAATCTGGCCCCAAAAGTAAGTCTTCCCAAGATGTAGTTGACAAATTCTTTGAGAATAACATCAATATAAAGATTGCCTCCAATAAACTCCCTTGTTCGTTAAAAAAACAAAAAGCCCTTAAGAGTGTCGTCTGTTTTTGTTCAACATATTACAGAATACTAAATCGTTTTCGCCTTAAACCTTAAACTTTCTGATAACTTCTTTAAACTTGTTCTAAATAATAGCAGTAATACCGTCTAAAGTTTGTTAATAACTAGGCTGTAGTATAAATTTGTAAATAAAATCAACAACTAATGAGCGGATTTTTTAAATCTTCGATTGGTAGAAAGTATGCAATGGCACTTTCTGCTTTCTTTTTAATGTTTTTTCTTATTCAACATTTTGCAATTAATATTTTATCTGTTTTCAGTCCAGATACATTCAACGAAGCTTCTCATTTTATGGGAACCTTTTGGGCTGTACAATATCTATTGCAACCCATTTTAATCTTTGGGGTAATTTACCATTTTATAATGGGCTTTATTTTAGAAGTAAAAAACAGAAATTCGAGAGGAGTAGCATATGCTAAAAACAATGGTGCTGCGAATTCATCTTGGATGAGTAGAAACATGATTTATAGTGGTCTTGCCATTTTAGGTTTTTTAGTGCTTCACTTTATTGATTTTTGGTTACCAGAAATCAATACCAAATATATTCAAGGCGATATGTCTGGATTATTGGCAGATGGTGAAGGATTTCGTTATTATGAAGAACTAACTCATAAATTTATTAGCCCTTTAAGAGTTGGAGCCTATGTAGTAGCCTTTATATTTTTATCATTACATCTTATGCATGGGTTCAGTTCCGCATTTCAATCTGCAGGGATAACATCCATGAGAAAGAAAAAACTTCAAACTTTTGGTAAGGCTTACGCTATTGTAATTCCTTTAGGATTTATAGTGATTGCCCTTTATCATCATTTTAACCATTAATACTATTACTTATGTCTGTATTAGACTCAAAAGTACCAAAAGGTCCGTTAAAGGATAAATGGATTGACTATAAAAATCATATTGATTTAGTGAACCCTGCCAACAAACGGAATATTGATGTTATCGTTGTGGGTACCGGATTAGCTGGTGGTTCTGCTGCTGCAACTTTGGCAGAACTTGGGTATAACGTTAAGACTTTTTGCTATCAAGATTCTCCACGTAGAGCACACTCTATCGCTGCTCAAGGAGGTATCAACGCTGCAAAAAATTATCAAGGGGATGGAGATTCTACTTTCCGTTTATTTTACGATACCGTAAAAGGAGGTGATTACCGTTCAAGGGAAGCCAACGTATATCGATTGGCTGAAGTTTCTGCTAACATAATTGACCAATGTGTTGCTCAAGGAGTTCCTTTTGCGCGTGATTATGGCGGATTATTGGACAACCGTTCTTTTGGTGGAGTTCTAGTATCACGTACATTCTACGCTAAAGGGCAAACCGGACAACAATTACTTTTAGGCGCCTATTCTGCAATGAACAGACAAATTGCTCGTGGTAAAATTACCCCGTTCAATCGTCACGAAATGTTAGATGTTGTTAAGGTTAATGGAAAAGCTCGAGGTATTATTGCCCGAGACTTGGTTACCGGTGAAATTGAACGTCATTCTGCACATGCAGTTGTTATCGCATCCGGTGGATACGGGAATGTGTATTTCCTTTCTACCAATGCCATGGGTTCCAACGCTACTGCCGCTTGGAAAATACATAAAAAAGGGGCGTTTTTCGCTAACCCTTGTTATACTCAAATTCATCCCACCTGTATTCCTCGTTCAGGAGACTATCAATCCAAATTAACATTGATGTCCGAATCTTTACGTAACGATGGTCGTATTTGGGTTCCTAAAAATATGGAAGATGTAATGGCAATTCGTGAAGGGCGTAAGAAACCTACCGAATTGACAGAAGATGAAAGAGATTATTACTTAGAACGTCGTTACCCAGCTTTCGGCAACTTAGTCCCCCGTGATGTAGCCTCTAGAGCTGCTAAAGAACGTTGTGATGCTGGTTATGGTGTTAATGCTACTGGGGAAGCAGTTTACTTGGATTTCGCAACGGCCATTGAACGATATGGCAAGGAGCAAGCTAAGATTCACGGAATTACAGGTGCATCAAAAGAAAAAATAATTGAATTGGGCGCAGCAATCGTAAGGGAAAAATACGGTAACCTTTTCCAGATGTACGAAAAAATTGTAGATCAGGACCCTTACAAGACCCCAATGATGATCTATCCTGCGACCCACTATACAATGGGTGGTGTTTGGGTAGATTATAATTTGATGACCACAGTTGAAGGATTATACTGTATAGGTGAAGCAAATTTCTCTGATCATGGTGCAAACAGACTTGGAGCTTCTGCATTAATGCAAGGTTTGGCAGATGGATATTTTGTATTGCCCTATACTATCGGAAATTATTTAGCACATGAAATTCGTACTGGAAAAATTCCCACAAACACACCCGAATTTGATGAAGCAGAAAAATCTGTAAAGGATAAAATAGACTTTTTCATTAATAATAATGGACAACACTCTGTTGATTATTACCATAAGAAACTAGGTAAAATCATGTGGGACAAATGTGGAATGTCTCGTAATGCAGAAGGGTTAAAAGCGGCTATGAGTGAAATCAAAGCTTTGCGTGAAGAATTCTGGAAAGAAGTAAAAGTACCAGGTTCTGCAAACGAAATGAACCAAGACTTGGAGAAGGCTGGTCGTGTTGCCGATTTCTTAGAGTTAGGTGAGCTTTTTGCTAAAGATGCTCTTGCTCGGGTAGAATCATGTGGTGGGCACTTTAGAGAAGAGTCTGTTGAATTGGATGGAGAGCAAAAAGGAGAGGCAAAACGTAATGATAAGGATTTTGCTTATGTTTCTGCATGGGAATACAAAGGAGAACCTGCTGATGCTGTTCTACACAAAGAGCAGTTGGAATTCAATGAGATAGAATTAAAACAAAGAAGCTATAAATAGTATTGAGATATTAGAAGTGGGAATATAAGATCTCCCATAACTGAATACTCATTACTCAATACTTAAAATATGAATCTAACATTAAAAGTTTGGAGACAAAAAGGACCTAATGAAAAAGGTTCAATGGTCGATTATAAAGTAACGGAAATATCAGAGCACATGTCCTTCCTAGAGATGATGGATGTTTTGAATGAGCAGTTGACCAATACTGGACTAGCGCCTGTTGCTTTTGACCATGATTGTCGTGAAGGTATTTGTGGAATGTGTTCTATGTATATTAATGGAGAGGCTCACGGGCCAGATAGGGGAGTAACCACTTGTCAATTACATATGCGTATGTTTAAGGACGGTGATACAATTACTATTGAGCCTTTTAGAGCAAAGGCTTTTCCAGTAATTAAGGATTTGGTGGTAGACAGAAGTTCATTTGACCGTATTCAGCATGCTGGAGGGTATATCTCTGTAAACACTTCCGGAAACACACAAGATGCAAACGCAATTCCTATTTCAAAACATGATGCTGATGAAGCAATGGATGCAGCAACTTGTATTGGTTGTGGCGCTTGTGTGGCAAGTTGTAAAAACTCATCTGCAATGCTTTTTGTTGGCGCAAAAGTATCTCAATATGCCCTATTGCCACAAGGACAGATAGAAGCTGCGGATAGAGTTAAAAATATGGTAGCCCAAATGGATTTGGAAGGTTTTGGTAACTGTACCAATACCGGAGCGTGTGAGGTAGAATGTCCAAAAGGAATTTCATTGGAGAACATTGCGAGAATGAACAGAGAGCTGTTGAAAGCGAATATTTAAAAATCTAACTTAATGAACAAAAAACCATCCCATGCGGATGGTTTTTTGTTTTATAGTAAATCGTAGATTTTATATATCTTTAAATATGGTCAAAGAATATTTGGAAGATCCAATAAAAGTCCCAAGATTCAGTGAAGAATCTGGCTTTTACACGACTCCGGAACGTTCTAAAATTATGGCCAAGATCCGGGGTAAAAACACCAAGCCGGAACTACAATTTAGAAGGGCCCTTTGGGCGGCCGGATACAGATACCGGATAGATTACAAAAAACTAATTGGCAAGCCCGATATTGTCCTTAATAAATATAAAACCGTAGTCTTTATTGATGGGGAGTTTTGGCACGGTTATAATTGGGAAGAACGAAAACATCAAATTAAAACCAACAAAGCGTTTTGGATCCCAAAAATAGAACGAAACCGTCAAAGGGATAGGGAGGTGAATGCCGCTTTGGAAACTATGGGTTTTACGGTATTCCGCTTTTGGGAACGGGAAATAAAAAAAGAATTGGAAGCGTGTTTAAAACTAGTAATTACACATTTACAGGGGGAAGAAGATGGATAACTCTGGTTCTTATATTTTTTTGGTAAATGAATTTCACCAAATTGTTCTACATTTAAGATATAACCAGTACTATGCCTTCATACAACCAAGCCATTAAAAGTAAATTGCCAAAAGTGGGTACAACCATTTTTACCACAATGTCACAATTGGCTGCAGAGCACAATGCCCTAAACCTTTCCCAGGGCTTTCCCAATTTTGCTCCTGATCCCTTACTCATCCAACTGGCTGCCGAGGCAATGCAAGCAGGGTACAACCAATACGCTCCTATGCAGGGAATACTTCCTTTAAGGGAAGTTGTTTCCGAAAAGATACTGTCACTCTATGGCTCCCATTATCATCCGGAAACCGAAATTACCATTACCGCAGGCGCAACTCAAGCCATCTATACTGCCATTTCCACCTTCATTCGCCCCAATGATGAGGTTATTGTAATTAAACCTGCCTACGACTGTTATGAGCCCGCTATTGAGGTAAACGGAGGGGTGCCTGTGTTCGTTCAGCTCAAAGGGAAGGATTACGAAATGGACTGGGAGGGTTTTCGCGTAAAAATAACTCCGAAGACTAAAATGGTCGTCATCAATACGCCTCATAATCCTACTGGAAAAGTGTTCTCCAAAGAGGATATGTTGAATTTACAGGAAATCTTAAAAAACACTTCCATTATTCTATTGAGTGACGAAGTTTATGAGCATATTATATTTGATGGGGCAGTACACCAATCTGCCTGTTCCTTTCCCGATTTGGCCTCGAGAAGCATTATATGTGCCTCCTTTGGGAAAACCTTTCATATTACCGGTTGGAAGATGGGGTATTGTGTTGCCCCAAAAGCATTGATGCTAGAATTTCAAAAGGTACACCAATTTAATGTCTTTTGTGCCAACCACCCCTTACAAAGGGCGTTGACCACCTATTTGAAAATACCAGAACATTATTTGGAACTCAATGAATTTTATCAGGCCAAAAGAGATCTTTTTCTTGCCGGTCTAGAAGGGTCCAAGTTTAGCTTTGTCCCGGCTCAGGGCACATACTTTCAGATCCTGGATTATGGCCAAATTACAACTGATCCGGATCATATATATGCAAAGCGGCTTGCTATAGATCATAAAATAGCCAGTATTCCCATTTCAGGCTTCAATTTGAACCAAAAGGACCACCATCAGCTGCGGTTCTGTTTTGCCAAAACGGACGATACCTTGCATAAAGCAATTGACATATTACTGAAGATTTAATTAAAGGCCTCATTTACCTTTCCCATAAATTCCTCGATTTTAGAGGGTTCTAACCAACGGGTCACTATGACAAGATCGTTCTCCTTATCAATAACAATAAAATTCCCACCAAACCCAGCAGCATAGTATATTTTGTCCGACAATTGCTTCCAATTCCTACCCCCTTTGGTATTCAACCACCACATAAATCCATAATTTGAATTTGGAATGGAAGGTGTTATTGCCTCTTGTATCCATGATTTACTGATCAACTGATCGCTCTTCCATTTTCCATCGTTCAAGAACAATAAACCAAAACGAGCCATATCCTCTGTATTAATAAATAGGCCGGCTCCCGAATGGCCACCGCCTGTCACAGATTTCATTTGAATACCATCTATTTCTGTCCAAGCATTGTCATAGCCGAACCACCTCCAAGTGGTACTGGCGCCAATCTTGTCCATAATTTCATTTTTAAGCACCATTGGCATGGGTTTTCGCCATACGTGCGTTAAAGCATAGGCCAAGACATTTACACGTACGTCATTATATTCCATGACCGTCCCTGGTTCTTGCAACGTTCTATATTTCCAATCGTCTAGTCCTCCTTCCTTGGGTGGCCTATCCGCCCAATCCTTTCCTCCCCAAAGTTCTCCCGACCAATCGGAATTCTGTTGCAATAAATGCCTCCAACTAATCTTTTTATTGTGCTCCCCATCAAAGGTCCCATCCCAAACATAGGCACCTACCTTATCGTCAACACTAGTTATCAATCCTTTGTCCACCGCTAACCCGACCATGGTAGATAAAAAACTTTTAGTAACACTAAAGGTCATATCCACCCTTTTGGTATCTCCCCATTCTTTAATGACATACCCATTTTTTAGGATCATCCCTGCAGGCCCACCCCGCTTTTTTGTCGGACCCAAAACATCGTGGAAAGGTTCACTTTTAAATCCTTCCAGAATGGCGATACGCAGATCTCTGGAGCCCGTATATTCGTTATTCTTGGCAAAATCAACAGCTCCGTCCAAGGCGTCTGTATTTATGTTGAAGTCATTGGTCCTTTTATGTTCCCATGAACCATTTTTATCTGGAAAGTAGTCTGATATTTGAGCATTTATAGGGGTATAAACCATCATACAAAGTCCTGCCAGTATCAATCCTCTTGAATCCAATATTTTCATATATAAATATTTAGCAACTTTTTATTTTGCAATATCACAGCGCATCAACCAATCGGTTTGCTTGTCTTTTCCAATATAATATGGATGAGTTCCAAATTTCTGGAACCCATACAATTCATAAAAGGCTATGGCTTTTGTATTGTGTTCCCAAACTCCTAACCAAACAAAGTTCTTTTTTTTATTCTTGGCCAAACCTTTTACCTGATCCAACATCCATCTGCCTATCTGTTTTCCTTGAAACTCATTCAACACATAGATTCGTTCCAGCTCAAGGGCATCCTTGTCTTTGATATCTGTCTGTGCTTGGAGTTGATTTAGTTTAAAATAACCAACCACCTCCTCATTTAGATATGTAAAATAAAAATCTGAATCCGCATCCAATAATTCATCGGCAATACGCTCCGGGTTAAATGCGAAATCGAGATAATTCTCAAAGTCCTTTGGATTGTTATCCTTTTCAAAGGCGTCAACAAAAGTCTTTCTTGATAGTTCAACAAGAAAATCCAATTCCTCAATTTCACATTTCTGAAGCCGTAATTCCATTGGATAAAATCGGTTGTATAAAGAGGTTTGAAGATAAAGAAAAAAGGCATAAAAAAAGAGCAATGTCGTGGACATTGCTCTTTAATTCTTTTCAAAAGAAGTTTACAACATGAATAACTTTTTCACTAAGGCCAAAACGCCTCTATAAAAACCGCTACGGTCAATGTAAATTACTTCCTCTTCAGGCAAATGGTTAATTTGTAAGTCCATAACATGAATTTAGGCAAAAATTAAATTTGGGGTTTAATTTTTAAGTTCGCTCTAAATATATTTCGAATTATGGAATTATCAAAATTTATGTTGTGAACTTCGCCTTAAATGTGGCATAAAAAACAAATATTTAGGTGTATCCGATGAATTACGTCTGCAATTTATCTTAAAGGGTCATTTCAGGAATGTCCCCTTCCACAATCAGGGTGCCTTCGGTAGCTTTGATTACATCTTGGACACTAATTCCGGGCGCAGTTTCCAATAATTTAAATCCTTTTGAGGTCACTTCCAATACGGCCAAATTAGTTACTATTTTCTTAACGCAGCCTACCCCCGTAAGTGGCAAGGAACATTTTTTCAATAATTTGGAATCCCCCGCCTTATTGGTATGCATCATGGCAACTATTATATTTTCAGCTGAAGCCACAAGATCCATGGCACCTCCCATACCCTTCACCATTTTTCCGGGAATTTTCCAATTGGCAATATCCCCGTTTTCCGAGACTTCCATTGCGCCTAAAATAGTCAAATCCACATGTTGTCCCCTAATCATTCCGAAACTCATTGCAGAATCAAAAAAGGATGCTCCAGGCAAGGTTGTTATAGTCTGCTTTCCTGCATTGATGATATCGGCATCTTCTTCCCCTTCAAATGGGAATGGGCCCATTCCCAAAACACCATTTTCGCTTTGAAATTCTACATTTATGTCGTTTCGTACAAAGTTGGCTACCAAGGTTGGTATTCCAATTCCCAAGTTGACGTAATATCCATCTTTAACTTCCTGGGCAATTCGCTTTGCTATTCCGTTTTTGTCCAACATAACTATGATCTTTGTCTTACGGTTCGTTGCTCAATTCTTTTCTCATATGCCTTTCCTTGGAAAATTCTTCCCACGAAAATTCCGGGCACATGTATCTCATTGGGATCCAAGGAGCCGGCAGGCAAGAGTTCCTCTACCTCAGCGACCGTAATTTTAGCAGCCCCACACATACATGGATTGAAATTTCTTGCTGTTCCTTTAAAAACAAGATTTCCGGCCTCGTCACCTTTCCACGCCTTTACAAAGGCAAAATCGGCCTTAAAGGCTTCCTCCAGCACATACATTTTACCGTTGAACTCACGGGTTTCTTTTCCTTCCGCTACTTCCGTACCATATCCGGCAGGAGTATAAAAAGCAGGGAAACCTGCTTGTGCGGCCCTACATTTTTCAGCTAAGGTACCTTGGGGCGTCAATTCAACATCCAACTCCCCGCTCAGCATTTGGCGTTCAAACTCATCGTTCTCCCCCACATAGGAAGAGATCATTTTATTTACTTGACGCTTATGTAACAGGAGTCCAAGTCCAAAATCATCTACGCCCGCATTGTTGGAAATACAGGTAAGGTCCTTTATTCCCATACGCACAAGCTCGTTTATTGCATTTTCCGGAATCCCGCAGAGTCCAAAACCTCCCAACATAAAGGTCATTCCGTCCTTTACGCCCACCAAGGCTTCTTCCACAGATCCAACTGTTTTAGATATCATATAATGAAATTTAGTACGAGTAATTTACAAAAAACATCCTAACTACAAGGCGTAATTAGGAATCCAGTTAGGTAGTACGTATCTTATTTAAAAAATTGGAGCGAAAACACTAGAAGTCCAAATCATCCAAATCATCTCCAGGTTTTTTCTTGTCTGTCAATGCGTCGGAAGCTTTACTACAATCAACATTTATACTCAATCCCTCTGGTACTTCAAATGCCCCATCGGAAATTCCCAAATCTTTGTTGGCGTAATTCTTCTTCATGTATAGTCCCCAAATTGGAAGTGCCATAGAGGCACCTTGACCATAAGTAATACTTTTAAAATGGATGGCCCTTTCTTCTCCACCAACCCATACTCCGGTCACTAAATTAGGAACCATTCCCATAAACCAACCATCACTATTGTTTTGTGTAGTTCCTGTTTTACCCGCAATTGGATTTTTAAACTCATATGGATATCCTGTGACCACTTCCTTATAAACTGTTTGATCTTTTGACCCCGTGGTTCTTAAGCGTGTTCCCGAGCCCCCATGGGTTACACCTTCCATTAAATTGACCATGGCGTAAGCCACATCTTTACTGAGCACATCCCTTGTTTCTGGCACATTCTCATAGAGCACAGTACCGTTCTTATCTTCTATTCTGCTAATCATTACAGGCTTAACATAAACCCCTTGATTAGCGAAGGTACCATAGGCACCTACCATTTCATATACATTGATATCCGGGGTTCCCAGAGCTATAGAGGGTACTTCCGGGATATTGGAGGTGATTCCCAAATTCTTGGCAATGGCAACTACGGACTTAGGCCCTATTTTATCTATTAATTGGGCCGTTACAGTGTTTACGGAATTGGCCAGTGCATATTTAAGGGTCATATTTTCACCGGAATATTTTCCATCTGAATTGGAAGGGCTCCAGGCTTCCATATTGCCGTGTTTATGTGCCTCAATAGAGTATCGGATATCCGGCAGAAAATCACAGGGCGATAATCGCAATTGGTCAATGGCCGCCGCATAAACGATTGGTTTAAAAGTGGAGCCTACCTGACGGGCACCTTGAATTACATTATCGTATTGGAAATGTTTGTAATTTAAACCTCCCACCCAGGCCCTTACATGACCTGTTTGTGGTTCCATGGACATCATTGCAGTCCTTAAAAAGGATTTATAATACCGGATGGAATCCAATGGGGTAAGGATGGTGTCTTTTTCCTTTGTGGGACTGTTCCAGTCGAACACGGTCATCTCTGTTGGCACTTTAAAGGAGGATCTAATTTCCTTCTCGGATTTTCCCTCATTCCTCATGATTCTCCATCTACTTGAAGATTTCATTGCCCTTTCCATACTGGAATTTTCTTCTTCCGGCGTAATGTCCAAAAAGGGAGCCGTTCTATTTCTGTCAGGGGTATTCTGGTGAAAGAATTCTGCTTGTAGTCTTTTCATGTGTTCCTGTACAGCCTCTTCTGCATTTTGCTGCATACGGGAATCAATAGTGGTATATACTTTTAATCCCTCTGAATAGATATCATAACTCTCCCCATCAGGTTTTGGATTTTCCCTTACCCATTTGTTCAAAAACCCCTGAGTGTACATTCTAAAGTAAGTGGCCAACCCCTCCCGATGTGATTCAGGATTAAAATTGATATCCATTTTTGTAGCCTGTAAAGAATCACTCACAGTCTCAGAAATAAAATCGTATTTGGCCAATTGTTCCAGAACGGTATTTCTCCTGTTGAAGACCAATTCTTCCCTACGGATAGGATTGTACAAAGATGAGTTTTTCAACATGCCGACCAATACGGCAGATTCTTCAATCTTCAAGTCTTTGGGTTCTTTACCGAAATAGATTTTAGATGCCGAACGAATCCCATCGGCATTATAATTAAAATCATAGATGTTCATGTACATGGCTATGATTTCTTCTTTGGTATATTGTCGTTCCAATTTAATGGCAATAACCCATTCTTTTATTTTCTGGGTAATGGTTTCAAAAATATTCTTGGAACGCACCCCAACAAACAATTGTCTTGCTAGCTGTTGTGTTATTGTACTGGCACCACCTTTGGTTCCCAGATAGGCCACTGCCCTAAAGGTCCCCCTGGCATCTATCCCTGAATGCTCGTAGTATCTAGCATCTTCCGTGGCGACCAAGGCATCTACTAAATTCTGTGGCAAATCTGAATAAACTACTGGTGTTCTGTTGTCATCCAAATACAATTTGCCCAATGTTTTCCCGTCGGAGGAAATGATTTCAGTTGCCAAATTGGTCTGTGGATTTTCCAAACGGTCAAAGGAGGGAAGTTCCCCGAAGACCCCCCATGAGGCCAATAAAAATAGGAGTCCCACTGCCCCAATACCAGAGGCAAACAAGATCCAAAACCATTTAATGAACTTGGAAAAATTTGTGTCCTTTTTTTTCTTTGGAGCCGTCGCCATTACTTACTTTTTTCTATTTGAAAACCAACGTCTGTAATTCCTTTGAGATCCATGATCCCTTCCACGCTGCCATTTTTTCTCATGGCGTGTGAAATTTGTAAGGTATATACGCCCTTAACTGGAAAAACGACGTTTTCCTTATACCATAATTTATTTTCTTTAAGACTCCCCTGACCAGTGCCCAGCCACTCCCCATCCGGTTTGGACATTTCGTATTCCAAAGTGTCCTTGATAGTCTCCCCGGTAGGAAAATTCAGTTCTGCAATCAAAAAAAGATTACTGTAGAAGTAGGTCTCATCATTTCTGATATTGATGAAGATATTGTTTTTGGAGAGTGAGTCTTGTTCTGTAAATTGAAAGGTTATGGTATTGTCCTTGTTCCAATATCCATCATTGGTAGCTTTAAATTCCGAATGAACTGTGTTGGTTTCACAGGAAGCCAACACCATAAGAGCAAGAATCGGCAAGATATTCTTAAGCATTATTAGTAGGTCGTTTTTTATTGTTTCTACGCTTGTTGTTTTGGTTCTGGCCTTTGTTTCTATTTCGTTTCTGCTTTGGCTTATCGAAACGTGTTAGACTATCTTGTCCCACCACATTTTCAAATACTTTTTCCTTTTCTAAGCTAACCACATCATTATCCGAAGCATATTCCTCCAAGCTTGCAATCTTCTCTTTGTTTTTGTTCTTTTCAAGTATTTCATTCACTTGATCTTTGGTCAGAGCGTGCCAATTGGCTGGCTCGTCCCTATAGGAAAACCATAGCATACTCTTGAAAATATCTACTTTTTGACAAAAGGCAATCCCTTTCTCGGTAGCGATCTTTGTCTCCTGGGAAGGAAAGTCTTTTAAGGCGTCCAAATATACATCCAACTCATAGTTTAGGCAACATTTTAGTTTTCCGCATTGTCCTGCCAATTTCTGTGGGTTAAGTGACAATTGTTGGTAACGAGCAGCGGCAGTACTGACAGATCTAAAATCCGTAAGCCATGTGGAACAGCAAAGTTCCCGTCCACAAGAACCAATACCCCCGAGGCGCTGCGCCTCTTGTCTGTACCCAATTTGCCTCATTTCAATACGTATGGAAAAGGCCTTTGCCATATCCTTGATCAACTGCCTGAAATCTACGCGTTCTTCAGCAGTATAGTAAAATGTGGCTTTGGATCCATCGCCCTGAAACTCGACGTCAGAGATTTTCATTTGCAGTTTGACTGCAATGGCAATTTCACGGGCCCGCTTTTTAATTTCCTCTTCCCGATCCCTGCATTTTTGCCAGATATCAATGTCTTTTTGCGAAGCCTTGCGGTAGATTTTCGGAAGTTCTTTATCGTTGTGATCTTCCTTTTTCTTTTTCATCTGCACTTTTACCAATTCTCCGGTAAGTGTGACCATGCCTATATCATGTCCCGTTTTGGACTGTGTGGCAACTATATCCCCTATTGAAAGGGTAATATTATCCGTATTTCTAAAAAATTCTTTCCTGCTATTTTTAAAGCGCACTTCCACACAATCAAACGGTTTTTGCCCGTTCGGAAGAGACATATTAGAAAGCCAATCAAAAACTGTCAGTTTATTACAACCATCGGTTCCACAAGTACCATTGTTCTTGCATCCGCGCGGCTGTCCGTCTTTACCAGTTGAACAACTGCTACAACCCATATTTTATATATTGATTTAGTAAAAAGCCATGGCTATTACTAAAAAAGGTTCATAAATAATTACTTAAATGTAAAGATAGTATAATTTGTGGCAGAAGCGAAATAATCCCCACAATTGAATACTGCCTTAAGCCTTAGCGGAATAGAGCGAAATATTCCAGTTTTCAAGACTAAAAACGTCCTTTATTTCATCATAAGGAATTCCAAGAATGAAGCAAATCTCGAATTTGATGACCCTATTTTTTATACTTCAGGACCTCGGACCGTCCTTTTTTGAAGATTTTATTGCTGACCACTATTCCTTTTCTAAGTTCTTTTTGCTTTTGGAAAGGTAAGGCGTATATTTCTTTACAATCGTCAGAACAACAACTATCCATTGCCTTGGCGCATGTTTCACATTGGATAAACAACAAGTGACAAGCCTCATTGGCACAGTTGACATGGGTGTCACAGGGATTGCCGCATTGGTGGCAATTGGCGATCACATCTTCCGAAATACGTTCTCCCCTGCGATGGTCAAAAACAAAGTTTTTTCCCAGAAATTTGTTCTCCAGTTTTTTGCTCTCTACCTGTCTGGTGTACTCTATGATTCCACCTTCAAGTTGGTACACTTGTTTAAATCCTTTGTGCTTGTAATAAGCACTGGCCTTTTCACATCGGATACCTCCGGTACAATACATAACCAGTTTTTTGTCCTCCTTATGGTCGGCCAAATCCTTTTCAATAATATCCAGAGAGTCCCTAAACGTATCTACATCCGGGGTAATGGCATTTTTAAATCGCCCTATCTCACTTTCATAATGGTTTCGCATGTCCACCAAAACAGTATCTGGATCTTCAATGAGCTGATTGAACGTTTCTGCATCCACATGTACTCCTTTGTTGGTCACATCAAACGTGCCGTCGTTAAGACCGTCGGCCACAATTTGATTGCGAACCTTTACCTTTAATTTCAAAAATGATTTGTTGTCGTGCTCTATGGCAATATTCAACCTAACGTGCTCCAAAAAGGTTATGGTATCCAAATGCGCCTTAAAGACATCAAAGTTTTCGGCAGGCACGGACAATTGGGCATTAATACCTTCTTTGGCCACATAAATCCTACCCAACACCTCCATGGCGTCCCAGTTGATATACAGGTGATTCCTAAAAATTTCAGGGTTTCCGATGTGCGCGTACTTGTAGAAAGAAATAGTGAGTCGGTCTTTGCCCGCCTCTTCAATAAGTATTTCCCTTTCTTTTGCGCTTAATGTATTGTACAGTTGCATGCTATACCAATATTTAAGTTAAAGAATAGTCCCGATAATGCTCGGGAGACGCAAAAATAGACATTCTTGCTTTTAGAACAAATAAAAAGGGCCCCGGAAACTTCCTAGGCCCTTTTATGTCAACCACTGACGATGTTTTCTTTTTCAATAGACTTTTACCAAGAGGTCGACTATATGGTCCGTTTACAAAAAAAGGACCATTGAATTGAGTTAGTTCCTATTAGGATGCAGCTTTTCCAAAAAGGTTGCTTCGCCATTGTAATATGAAAAAAGAAATGGTAATTTAGCGCACCTAATAAAAAGACACATGAGCACTGAAAAAGAAGCAAAATTAAAAGCACTAAAACTTACCCTGGACAAGTTGGACAAGACTTACGGCAAAGGGGCTGTTATGAAGATGGGAGATAGTGTAGTCCAGGATGTGGAAATTATTCCTTCCGGATCTATAGGATTGGATATTGCTTTAGGTGTTGGTGGGTACCCAAGAGGTAGAGTCATTGAAATTTATGGTCCAGAATCTTCCGGGAAGACTACCTTGACCCTTCATGCCATGGCAGAAGCCCAAAAATTAGGGGGTATTGCAGCTTTTATAGATGCGGAACATGCTTTTGACCGCTTTTACGCACAAAAATTAGGGGTCGACATAGACAATCTAATTATATCCCAGCCAGATAATGGAGAGCAGGCGCTGGAAATAGCCGATAACCTGATCCGTTCGGGAGCAATTGATATTGTGGTAATTGATTCCGTTGCAGCACTTACTCCTAAGAGTGAGATTGAAGGGGAAATGGGCGACTCAAAAATGGGTCTTCACGCAAGATTGATGTCACAGGCCCTTCGTAAACTGACGGGGTCTATCAGTAAGACAAAATGTACGGTTATTTTTATCAACCAGTTGAGGGAAAAAATTGGGGTTATGTTCGGGAATCCCGAAACCACCACCGGTGGTAATGCCCTTAAATTTTATGCTTCCGTTCGATTGGATATTAGAAGGTCTACCCAAATAAAAGATACAGATGGTGATGTTCAAGGGAACAAGACCAGAGTAAAAGTGGTTAAAAATAAAGTGGCCCCGCCTTTTAGAACTACTGAATTCGACATTATGTATGGCGAAGGAATCTCCAAAGTAGGAGAGATAGTGGATTTGGGTGTGGAATATGAAATTATAAAGAAAAGTGGCTCCTGGTTCAGTTATGGGGACACCAAACTTGGACAGGGACGGGATGCTGTTAAAAATCTCTTGCTAGACAATCCAGAATTATTTGAAGAACTGGAAGGCAAAATAACAGAAGCCATAAAAGCTGTGAAAGCCAGTAAAAAATAATACAGAATCCCGATAAAATCGGGATTTTGTCGTTTTATACGCAACCTTTGTTATCGGGCCCCATCTTTGGTTAAAACAATAGTATATTATGAAACGGGCTTTGTGCTTTTTTTTATTCGTTTTAACCGCCGTTACTTTCAGTTCTTGTAATGTAGATGATAATTCGGATTTCTATTACGTTTCCCTACCCATTGAGAGCGTTGAACTCCCCGAAACTTTTAAAGTCAACGAGACCTATCAAATAAACGTTACCTATAATCGCCCTAATGACTGTACCTTTTTTGAGGGCTTTGATGTGGCCAAGCCTGGCACAACCGTAAGGGACGTTGTAGTAGTGGGATCCACATTTTCGGGGGATGGCAATTGTGCAGAAATTTCGGAAGAAATTAACGTATCATTTAATTTTTTGGTACTTTACACTGACACTTACGTCTTTAGGTTTTGGACAGGTGAAAATGCAAATGGTGAATCGGAATATATGGAAATTGAAGTCCCAGTAACCACGGAATAAAAAACGGAATATAGAACGCAAACAATCCAACCCGCACTTTGAGTTTAAAAGAGCTCGTACATAATTGCAAAAAAGGCAATAGAAATGCGCAGGAGCAACTGTACAAACAGTATGCTAGTAAATTATTTGGGGTTTGTTTAAAATATTCGCGAAATAAAACCGAAGCTGAAGACAACCTGCACGACAGTTTTATAACCATATATCAGAAAATTGATCAATATCAATTTAAAGGTTCCTTTGATGGTTGGTTGAAAAGGATCACTGTAAATACGGTGTTACAGAAATATAGAAAGGAAGAATACCTATCTGTAATAACGTCTAATGTGGAAGAGGAAATGACGGTTGAAACCGGGTATGTGGAGGTAGAACTTCATGTTTTATTGAAATATATACAGGATTTGCCCAATAAATACCGCTTGACCTTTAACCTTTATGTTATGGACGGTTATAGCCATAAGGCAATTGCGGAACTATTAGGCACCTCTGTTGGCACCTCCAAATCCAATTTGGCAAGGGCACGCATGATCTTGAAAGAGAAAATAGAAAAAGAAGTAATAAATATCGCTTTATAAGCAACAGCATACAGACTGATGAAAAAGAATTTGGATAATTTGTTTCAAGAGAAACTAACCGATTTACATGAACTGCCAAATGAGAATGTTTGGAATTCTATAGAAGCCTCCTTGGACAAAAATAAAAAATCGAGACGCATACTTCCACTTTGGTGGACTATGGGAGGAGTGGCCGCTTTCCTGGCAATTCTCTTTTATATTACCCAGCCCAAGGTAGAAGACCTCAACTCCAATACCATTATTTCCGATACAGAACAAAGGAACAGCGCACCTTCAGACGCTGTTGATGAAAACCCAAATCGGATATTGGAAACCAAAGAGGAAACCTTAACAACTATTGAAACATCTGAAAAAGATAAAAAGAGGACTGAGGATGGTAGCGTAGGAGCCATGCAACAGAAAGATTCCTGGACGGCAACATCCACAAGTCAGAAAGCCATTTCCAAATCCAATGGAAACAGCTCTAATAATCTGATCAGCCCTACCATAATCAATCAAAAACAAGGTTCTTTTGCCTCAAGAACACATGAAGATGCCTCCAAGACCTTGGGCAAAACTGAAAATAGCAGTTTAATTTCGGAAATTAGTAGCTCCAAAATCAAAAGCACGCCTACGGACAACGTCGTGGAAATGGATTCAAAGGAAAATACACTGGATCCCAATACTTTAGCATCCGAAGCGACCAAAATTGTAAACCAAAAACCTCAAGAATCTAAAGCGTCAGTTGCTAAAAAGTCGATCTACGATGAAATAAGTGCACAGGAAAAAGAGAAGGAAATTGTTGACACCGATTTAAAAAAATGGTCTTTGGAACCAAGCGTGGCGCCGGTATATTTCAATGGCTTCGGTTCGGGTTCCCCAATACACCCAGATTTTTCATCCAACTCAAAATCGGGCAACGTCAACCTAAGTTATGGGGTATTTGTCTCTTATGAAGTAAGCAAAAAATTAAGTGTGCGTTCTGGGGTCCATAAAGTAGATTATGGTTATAACACGAATGATGTCAAGTTCACTTCCTCTTTTGCCGCCACCCGCAACAATAGTTTGGCGAATATTGATTATGCCGCCAATGCTAGTAATTTAATAGTCGTAAGCACTTCCAACGACAAGCCTTCTTCCAACATACAAGGGGAAATTTCAGGAAAGACCCCTTCCAAAAATGGAAGTATGATTCAACAATTTGGATATCTGGAGATCCCGTTGGAAGTGAATTATGCCCTATTGGATAAAAATTTCGGAATTCACATAGTAGGGGGTTTTAGTTCTTTGTTTTTAACCAATAACGCTGTACTCCTTGAAGCTGATGGCCTAAATACGGAGATAGGCGAGGCGAACAATATTAATGATGTCAATTTTAGTTCCAATATTGGGTTTGGTCTAAATTATAAGTTTACACCTAAAATAAAATTGAACATTGAACCCGTATTTAAATATCAATTGAATACTTTTTCCAACTCGGCCGGGGATTTTAAGCCCTTCTCGATTGGAATATATAGTGGCTTCAATTTTAAATTCTAAAAAGATTGAGTTTGCTTATGCATTAGTGCAAACACAAAAGCCCCGGATAATTTATCCAGGGCTTTTTTTATTTGTATTGCCTTTGTTCCAAATCCTTTTCGAGGTCTTTTAAAATAACGGTCCTTACCTCATCGCGCAGGATTTTTTTATCAACTTCCCCCAAATGCTTGGTTTCAATAAACTTATGCACCTTCCCCCTGGTTCTGCCAGGCCCCCCGCTATAGAAGGTAAAGGAAAATCGGTCTTTATTGTCGTAAAATGTAATGGGAACCACCGGAATATTATGGGCAATGGCCATTTTAAAAGCCCCATCCTTGAAAGGATCCAATAGAATATGTTCCTCTGGCACCCCGCCTTCGGGAAAAATACAGATACTGAGTCCTTGGTTCAATCTCTTTTGTGCCCTTCTATATACTCCGGTCCTACTTCTGGTATCTTCCCTATCTACCATAATGCATACCCTCTTAAAGAAGAACCCGAACACCGGGATATTTACCAATTCCTTTTTGCCCACAAATACAAATGGGGTACTGCTGACACGCAACATCATCATAATATCGAGCATACTGGTATGGTTGGCTACCAACATGAGGCTTTTTCCACGTTTCAATTTTTCGTCATAACAAATTTTGGGAACACATCCCATCCCATATAAAATGGTGTTGGCCCAAATATTACGGGCCATCCAAAAGAATTGGGGATACCATTTTTCCGAAATGGAAAAAAATACCAAAAATGGAAAAAATAAGATGATAGGCAAAGCCACTAAAATATAGAACCAAATACGGTATAGAATATGGCCTAGTTTTTTAAAAATTGACAGCATGAAATCAAAAGTAACAATTTGAATTGTGTTTTAGTATTTATTTTACCTTTGCCATTCTTTGAAACTAAGCAAATGTCAAGAATTTTAACAGGTATACAAAGTACGGGGACCCCGCACTTGGGAAATATTTTAGGGGCTATAATACCAGCTATCAAAATGGCGCAAGACCCAAAAAACGATTCCTTTTTATTCATTGCGGATATGCATTCGCTGACCCAAATAAAAGATGGGAACACCTTACGCCATAACACCTACGCTACAGCTGCCACTTGGCTGGCCTTTGGTCTGGATATCAACAAAACTGTTTTTTATAGACAGAGCGATGTCCCTCAGGTTACCGAATTAAGTTGGTATCTGAGTTGTTTTTTCCCTTACCAACGCTTGACCCTCGCCCATTCCTTTAAAGATAAGTCGGATCGTTTGGAGGATATAAATGCCGGCCTTTTTAGCTATCCTATGTTAATGGCAGCCGATATTTTACTGTACGATGCGGAAATTGTCCCAGTGGGCAAAGATCAGTTACAACATATTGAAATGACCAGGGATGTGGCATCACGATTTCATGCACAATTGGGGGAAACTTTTGTAATGCCCGAAGCCAAAGTACAGGAAGAAACCATGTATGTACCTGGAACTGATGGGGCCAAAATGAGCAAGAGCAAAGGCAATCTAATTGACCTATTTCAAACCGATAAAAAATTACGAAAACAGATCATGGGTATCCAAACGGACAGTACTCCAATGGAAGATCCCAAAGATCCAGAAACGGATAACGTTTTTGCCCTTTATAAAATACTGGCTTCTTCAGAGCAAGTAGCCGAAATGAGAGCCAATTATATAAAGGGTAATTATGGGTACGGACATGCCAAACAGGCCCTCTATGAGGTCATAGTGGATACATTTGGAGAGGCCCGTGAAAAGTTCGATTATTACATGAACAATTTGGAAGAGGTGGACGAGGCCTTGTCCTTGGGTGCTGAAAAAGCAAAAATAGTAGCGGCAGGTGTGATGGCCAAGGTGAGAAAAAAAGTAGGCTACTAAGAAGAGCCCCTAGATACTCTTAAAATTAGGAATACCCCACAAACAGACCAAGAGGTCTATGAAACAGGGGGATCAAAGCGTGCATTCTCCTAATTTTGACCAAAGAAAACTGACTTTCACTAAAAAGATTTCAGAAAATTAGAAGGCTAAATCGCCTCGAACAGTTTACCGGGCAATGGTCGTACCACCCCTTTCATTTCCATATTGAAAAGTGTTGAGGAAACCTTGAAAATAGGAATTTGGCATTCCAAGGCAATGTTATCGAGTACCTGTTTGCCCTCCTTTTGTAAATAAGCGTGAATACTCTGCTCAAGCTCATCCATCTGAACAAACATTTGTTTTTGAACGGATCTTGATTTTTTAACTTCCACTTCCCAGCCCAATAAGTAAATCAAATCGGCCGCCGAGGTGAGCATGTGGGCCTTTTGTTGTTTAATGAGGTTGTTACAGCCTATACTGTACTTATCCTGTGCCCTACCAGGAACCGCAAATACATCCCTATTATAACTATGGGCAATATCCGCAGTAACGAGACTCCCGCCCTTTTCTGCCGATTCAACTACAATGGTGGCCTCGCTCAATCCTGCAATAATCCTATTCCGTCTCAGAAAGTTTTCCCGTTCTGGACCGCTATTACTCCAAAACTCGGTGTAAAAACCTCCATTACGCTCCACTTCCGAAGTGAATCGACTATGCGTTTTGGGGTACATTTGATTGAGGCCATGCGCAAGACAACCTATGGTCTGTAGCCCATATTTAAGGGCTGCTCTATGGACACAAATATCTACCCCATATGCAAACCCACTCACTATAACTGGATTTAAAGGGGCTATTTCCTCAATAAAACGCTCACAAAAAGCCATTCCATAGCTTGTGATATTCCTTGTCCCCACGACACTGATAACCTTTCTTCCTTGCAGTTCAATAGCGCCTTTTTTGAAAAGCAAAATAGGACCGTCTATACAGTGTTTGAGATATGTAGGATAATCTTCATCCTTAAAATAGGTATGCCCTATGTTTTGTTTTTGGATGAACTCCATCTCGGCAAGAGCCGCTTCATGATGGGCTTTGTCCTGTAAGTTTTTAAGGGTATGGGTGCCAATGCCATCTATTTTTAGCAAATGGTAGGCCTTGTTATTAAAAACCTCAGCCGCACTTCCACAATGTGAAATTAATTTTTTGGCAGTTACATCGCCTATATTCGGAATGCTCTGAAGCCTCAAAACCGCAATCAATTCATCACTAGTCATTTGTGGTAGGTTCTAATTTCTCTAAAAATACAGAAAATAAAATGTTAATAAAAAGTTAGGTGTTGGGTTTTGAAAAGGCTAAATTTATACTAATATTTGCCTCCATGGGAACTGAACAATACATAGCAGAGCTACTATATCGTTACAATTGTATAATTATGCCCGGATTTGGGGGATTTCTTACGCAGATGAAATCTGCCGTAATACATAGTAATTCCCATTCCTTTTCGCCTCCAACAAAGGTGATCTCTTTTAATGGACAACTTTCTTCCAATGATGGATTATTGGTATCCTATATGGCGGAATCTGAGAAAATTTCCTATGAAAAAATGCTGCAACGTATTGAGCTGGAATCCAATACTTGGAAACAAACCTTAAAAGACGGCAAGCGCTTGACCTTACCCAATGTCGGCGAACTTTGGCTAAATAAAGACAATAAAATACAATTCCAACCTTCCAACCAGGTGAATTATTTGACCACCTCGTTTGGCCTTTCCTCTTTTGTTACCGCCCCTGTAGTAAGGGAAGTCCTTAAGGAGGAAGTGCTGGAAATGGAAGATAAAATTCCTTTTATGATCACTCCAGAAGTTAGGGAGCAATCAAATGGATTTAGGCCTTATTTAAAATATGCAGCTATAATCCTACTGGCCTTTGCTACAGGTCTTACCGGTTTGCGTTTTTATAACAATTCCATAAACGACCAGCTAGTAGTTCAGGAAGAAGCCCAAGAACAGGTCGCTAGAAACATACAGGAAGCAACTTTCTTTAACTCGGCTCCTTTGGAATTACCGGCCCTAAAATTGGAGATTACCAAAAAGGACCAGATACATTACCATATTGTTGCCGGTGGCTTCAGGGCCCAAGAAAATGCCGATAAAAAGGTGGCACAGTTAGAGGAAAAAGGATTTGAGGCCTCTAATTTAGGGATGAACAAACACGGCCTTCACCTTGTCGCCTATGGTAGTTTTACCAAAGTGGACGAAGCACTGCAATACCTAAGACAAATAAAACGTACTGAATCCAGCGATGCCTGGTTGTTCCAAGAATAATCACACTTCTTCTTTTTGCACCGCGATATAGGTGTATCTTTGCAAAAAATTTAAGTATGCAGGCTAAGACTCCTAGAGATTCAAGGACAATTATGACCGATTTGGTGCTACCCAGCGAGACCAATCCATTGAACAATTTATTTGGTGGCGAACTTTTGGCCCGTATGGATAGGGCGGCGAGTATTGCTGCACGCCGACATAGCAGAAGAATTGTGGTAACCGCCTCTGTCAACCATGTTGCCTTTAATAGGGCAGTGCCCCTTGGGAGTGTCGTGACTGTAGAAGCTGCCGTTTCCAGGGCCTTTTCCACATCCATGGAGGTTTTTATTGATGTTTGGATGGAGGATCGCTTCAGTGGAGAACGCACCAAGGCCAACGAGGCCATTTATACTTTTGTTGCCGTGGATGATACGGGCATTCCGACTGCAGTACCAAAGCTCGAGGCTGAAACAGAGCTGGAAAAACAGCGTTTTGAAGCGGCTTTGCGAAGAAAACAACTAAGCCTTGTGCTCGCGGGAAAAATGAAGCCTAAAGAGGCTACTGAGCTTCGTGCGTTATTTATGGAGGAGTAATTGGAAACCCTCAAATTTGTTCGGATAAAATATGTTGTACTATTAAAGGTTAGTTCCAATGAACTATAGTCGGTAGATCCAATCTTCCGGATTTAATCTATTGGCGTCTTGATAGAGGTAAAACTTAAGTTGGGTCTGTCCATTAGACCGATTGGTATAAATTTCACCCAACTCCTCTTTCCGGCTTACCCTGTCCCCTTTCTTTACATACAGTTTGGACAGGTTGTAATAGGTGCTGATGTAATTTCCATGTTTGATCTGCACTCCCATATTTCCTCCAGGCACTGCCATAATCCCTATGACTTCCCCTTCAAAAATGGACCGCGCCTTGGACCCTTCGTCCGTGGCAATAATAACGCCGTTGTTTTGGTGTTTTATGCCGGGGTAGACGGCATCGTTGTAAACGCCAAAGCCTCGGCTGACAATCCCTCTTTCCACGGGCCAATCCAATTTCCCCTTATTGGACGAAAAGTTATTGGCTACGATAGTAGCCTCGGGTGTAAGAACAAATTTACTGCTATTACTGCTCCCCCCAGCCTTTTTGTTACTGGCAGCTATCGCACTGCGGATCAATTCATCTATCTGCTGGTCTATTTTACGAGCTTCCTGCCTTTTCCTTTCAATGGCTGCGGTATACTTATTTTCGTTCTTTCGAATAGAGGCCAAAAGATTCTGTTGGTCTGCGCGTTCCTTTTGTAATTCATTTTTGGCTACCAAATTTTCTGCAACCAATTGATCCTTAACCTTCCGTTGATCAGTTAAATCCCTATTCAATTGGGTCAATTCATCTGTTTTTACAACAATCTCCTCTCCCTGTTCCTTTCTATATTGTGTATACTGTTTCAAGTATTGCAATCTTTTAAATGCTTGGAAGAAATTTTCGGAGGACAACAAAAACATTAACCTACTCTGTTGTGATTTGTTTTGATAGGACTTTTGGATCATAACGGCATAATCTTCCTTGAGGGCCTCCAAGTCGTCCCGCAGTTTCGAAATGTTCCTGATATTGGTGTTGATCTGTCTGTTGAGGAGGTTGGACTGTTGGTTGGTTACACTAATCAACTGTTGCCGAACATTGATCTTTTGTCCCAATGCTTCCATTTGCTCCAAGACATTTCCCT
The DNA here is from genome assembly GCA_035798135.1 of Flavobacteriaceae bacterium KMM 6897. Taxonomy (GTDB): domain Bacteria; phylum Bacteroidota; class Bacteroidia; order Flavobacteriales; family Flavobacteriaceae; genus Sediminicola. The sequence goes on from JAPFBR010000001.1 coordinate 543,151, forward strand.
TTTCTTTTTTCTCGGCGAACAACAATCTATTGATGCCCTTTATTTCGTTTTGAAGTTGTTCCCGTTTCGCTTCCAGCGCTTTTTGCTCATTGGTTTGCGCTAGTGCTCCAGTCCCTATAAAAAGAACTATAACCAAAGGGAGATACATACGAATCCAGATCTTTACGCTCATACTACTTCAATACTATCTCTTTAAAACCATTTGGTATTTTATATGGAAAATTAACCGACCGATTGAATTCTATATTGCGATACTCTATGGAAATTGAATTGCTATGGTCCCCATTAATGGCAAGAATGCCAATTTCATTGGGAAGGACCCTTTTATCTATTTTTTGATAATCCTTATACTGTATCTCCAGAATCCGTTTTTTTAGTGGTTGTGCAATTTGCTGGGAAGCCATTTTAAAGTTCTTGGGTTCTATTTCAAACAGCGTCTTAAATAATTCCAGGGACTTCTTGGGCTTCAGCTGGTAGTTGTTATTGCCTATCGACGTATCGTACTTGCCATCCTTTAGATCAAAAAGCGCTTCTCCCAACAGCATATTTTGTACTTTTTCAAAATTGAGCTCTATGCCCAACAAATTGCTCAGGTATATAAAATCCCCATCAAAATATTCGTTGTCGAGCTTGTTGTAAAAACTGACCCTTTCTGGCGTAATAAAAGCCTTAACAACTCCTAAGGGAGCACTGAGCCATATCGCCTTGTCTTTTTCCATACGAAGACTAACACTTACCCCTTGGGTCGATTCCCCATCAGAATAATCAATCTTCATCCTACCACTCAATGTTTTAAAATTGAGCTGATTGGTATAATGGTTTTTAATGATTGTCTTTGCAGATAGGTTGATGTCCAGTGTACCATCGGTCAATACCTTGTTGGATTTACAGGAAAATACCAATAACATAAAAAGGCCGTAAACCATCAACTTTGGTATTTTTAAATAACTCATTTTCATTCTATTTAAGACCCTGTTTTTATTTTGCTAAGATACATATTTGCCTTTGAAGAATTTCCCAATGCTTTGTAGGCGATAGCCAATTCTTTGTGAAATTTGTTGGCCAATTCTTGATCGTCCAACAGATAGTCCAATCCCTCCTCCATGATGGATACCGCCTCTTTATACCTGCTTAAATTGTTCAGTGCCAAACCTCTGGCATAGTAGAAATGGGGTTGGAGCGGAAACAATTCCATGGCTTCGGTAGCAATGTTGTCCAATATCTTAAAATCGTACTTTTCAATCAGTTGTGCTATCCGCGAAGTATACATCTCCAATGGGTTTATATCCTTTTCTGCAGGTTGATCTTCCTCCTTGTCCACTTCCATTGTGCTAACATCACCTTTTGCATCGGCAATTTTCATCCTCAATATCTTGATGGCAACCGTTTCTTTCAGTCCGTTCAAAATAAATAGGGCATTATCAAAGTTTTGGCGATCGTAATAGATTTGGGCCAAATGCTCCCGAAAAACCTCATTGTCATATGGTACCAAGGCCCTTACAGATTCAAAGGAATTCCCTTGCCTTTCTGTGATCTCTACTAGGGTATGGATATACCAATAATTATCAGGTGCCTTGTTTATCGCTTCCAGCACATATATTTGGGCATTGATAAGATCCCTGTTCAGGGCGTGGCTTTTTGCGAGTTCATGGTCAATAACCGGATTACCTTCATCCATTGCCTTACATTCTAAAAATAGATTGATGGCACGATCATAGTTCTCAATTCCCTTTTGTTTCAAGGCTTCAAAAAACTTCTCTTGAAATTCATCTGAATAAGCCTCCAAGGTCACTTCTGCACTTTCCTCCACTTCTTGGGCATAGACATGCCCTACGGTTATAAAAACCGCGATAAAAAGAAAAAGAATGTGCAGTCTTTTTTTCATAACCTTTTTCCCTGTTGAGAAGTTCCTATTCCATTACGGAATAATCCCCAATGCTAATGGTCTTAAAATTCCCATTGAAGACCACATGGTTGCCGACCATGGCATTGTCCAAATTCGCATTACTTATCTTGTTCCTATTTTGAATAAGACTGTTCTTTATTGTAGAATTTTCAATTAAAGTGTGATCCCCAATGGACACATAAGGTCCCACTGTTGTGTTTTTTAAAATTACGTGTTCTCCGATAAAGCAAGGCGCTATGATTTTGGCATTTTCCAAGGTAACTGTATCGGATACCAATTTTGCACCATCCTTTTCCAAAAAACCCAGCATGCGCATATTAGTTTCCACGGTTACATTCTTATTGCCACAATCCATCCACTCTTCTACCTTACCAGGAGCAAATTTCATGCCTTTTTCCATCATGCGCTTAATCCCGTCATTGATTTGGTACTCGCCCCCGTGCACAATATTATTGTCCAACACATATTGGAGCTCATTTTTTAATGCGGCCACATCCTTGAAATAGTAGATGCCAATAACTGCTAAATCGGAAACAAAGGAAGCAGGCTTCTCTACCAATTCCACAATATTCCCATTTTCGTTTAATTTTACTACGCCATAGGCTTCGGGTTGGTCAACCTGTTTAACCCAGATAACGCTATCGGCAGATTTGTCCAGATCAAAATCGGCCCTGATCAAAGTATCCGCATAGGCGATAACCGCTGGACCGCTCAAGGATTCCTTGGCAGCCATTATGGCATGGCCAGTTCCCAATGGCTGGTCTTGGCGGTATATGGAAGCTTTGGCCCCAAGACTTTTAGCCAGTTCTTTTAAACTCTCAACAACATCCTCTCCAAAAAAGGCGGGATCTCCCAAAATAAAGGCAACTTCCTCTATTTCCTCCCCTAGGACTTTCGCGATATCACTTACCAAACGGTGCACAATAGGTATTCCTGCCACTGGTATCAATGGTTTCGGAACAGTTAATGTATGTGGTCTTAAACGGGATCCTCTGCCCGCCATGGGTACAATAATCTTCATGATATTACTTTATTTGTGGTTCTTCCCACTTTGGGAACTATGTTGCTATTTAATTGTTGCTATATGTATTGGCAAATATCATTTTTCGGAAGGGAATCTATTTTACTCCTGTACTTCCAAAACCTCCTTCACCCCTTTCGGTTTCTGTCAACTCCTGCACTTCAATCCATTCGGCGCGTTCGTGTTTGGCGATGACCAATTGTGCAATTCGTTCCCCGTTCTCAACGGTGAACGGCACATTGGACAGGTTCACCAAGATGACGCCTATTTCTCCCCTATAGTCAGCATCCACCGTCCCTGGGGCATTTAATACGGTAACCCCCTTTTTGGCAGCTAGGCCACTTCTCGGCCTGACTTGGGCCTCAAACCCTACGGGCAATTCAATAAATAGGCCAGTGGGCACAATGGCCCGCCCCAAAGGTTGAAGAGTAACGGCCTCTGTAATGCTGGCGCGCAAATCCATCCCGGCAGAAGCCAAGGATTCATAATGTGGCAACGGATGGTTGGAGGTATTGATTATTTTGATGTTCATTTTTTAAGAAATATTTTTTTTAGTTGTTCTTTTTCCAACTTCAGGACCATAGCAAAGAACAGTAGCAAAAGTACAATTCCTATCAACAGATTTCTATCAAAAAGATAAAATGACAAAATGGAAAAAGAAGTGGATATGGACAAATAGAATACAATTTTACGGAAATTATAGGGGATGGGGTAATACATCTTGCCAAAATAGAAGGACAAGACCATCATGGTGCCATATGCAACCAAGGTTGCCACCGCGGAGGCCTTATATCCGAAATAGGGTATAAATACAAAATTGATAACAATGGTCAGGATAGCGCCTATTATTGAAATATAGGCCCCTATTTTGGTACGGTCCGTTACCTTGTACCATACCGAAAGATTGTGATAGATCCCAAGACAAAAACTGGCCAATATTACTATGGGTACCACGGACATGGCCTCCCAATAATCCGGATTGGGAACAATGATCCGTTTGAGCACATCTGCAAAAACCACGACAGAAAGCAAAATGACACTTCCCAAGATCACAAAATAGTTGGTGATCTGGGCATATGCCATTTGTGGGTTCTCACTTTTGGAGTGACTAAAAAAGAAGGGTTCTATGCCCATTCTAAAAGCTGTTGCGAAGAGGGTCATGAATAAAGTGAGCTTATAACATGCCGAATATTTTCCTATCTCACTCTCGGCAATATCGTCAGGTAAAAGCCAATCCAGCATAATTCTATCGAACACCTCATTGATCGTAAAAGCAATCCCTGCAATTAACACTGGTGCAGCATATTTCATCATACTGCTCCAGATTGCCCTATCGAAAACATACGGACTTCTAAGATATAACCTCAACATCAATAAGAGTGTTACGGCACTTGCAATAAGCATAGAGATAAAGATGTAGGAGATTTCAAAGTTAGGTCTGTACAGACTACTTAAAATCGAATCTGGACTGTTTTCGGCCATAATGGGAAGCAACATCAGGAAAAAACAATTTAACCCTAGATTGATCACCACATTGGCGATCTTCACCAAAGCATATCGCATAGGTTTTTCATTGGCCCTTAACCAAGAAAACGGTATGATCACCAATGCATCCAATACAAGGATCAATATGGCATAGGTTATAAATTGTGGCTCTATGTCGCTAAATGTAGAAACCGCACCCTTAAACATAAAAGCAAAGAGCATAAAGGCTATAGACGTGCTTCCAATGGATATTAAGGAAGTGGTGACGACTGTTTTTTTATTTAGTGCGGCATCATGGTAAAACCGGAAAAAGGCCGTTTCCATGCCGTAGGCAAGTAGGACGTTAAAAATGGCGAACCAGGCAAAAATAATGGACACCTCCCCATACTCATCCGTTGGAAGAACACTAACATATAAGGGCGTTAAAAGAAACGATAGCATTCGGGGCAATACCGTTGCCAAACCATAGATAAAGGTCTGTTTAAAAAGTTTTTTTAACGGATTCAAATGTGCTAAAGTTAGGGTTTAAAAGTAGGTATTAAAACCCTCACCACAAAGTTAGTTCTTTGGTTTCGTGGAATAAATGAGCACCGCCTTCTCTTTAATCCCAGAAATCTTTACATATTTTACGCGATTCTTTACAACATAACTAAGTACAGCTTCTTGGGAAGCCAATTCAAATGGAAAATCTTTGGTTGAACCCCCCTGCACCGATGGTGGTTGGTTGCCCACTTCCTTCTTGGGATCGGCATGCATTACTAGGTCCGGATTATTGGAAGCGTTGGCAAAATTGGCCTGTACCAAAAATCCTTCTTCATTATTTTCCATTGTAACCTGCGCTATTTGCCCTTTATAGTATAATTCCAGGAAACGCACTTCTTTTGTAATTACCGAAACTGGAACGGTTACCAAAGATCCGGTCCCACTTTCTTCTCTTCCGCCCATCCACTCTTGTACTGTAACCTTTCCTATTTCAAAAGGAAAATCGGTCTGAAGTGCCTTTTGTGAGGAACAAGAGGTTAGACCAAAACAAAGTGTTAATAAGATAATAAGGTTGGTTTTAATGGATTTCATAATGCGCTATTTCTAGTATTGAATGTTATTTACCCAAAAGTAATGCCAAGATACAATTTATTGCTTCCTCCTTTAATATCCATAAAAAAACCCCACTTTTGAGTGGGGTTTTTTTATGTCTTACCTCTATTTAGGCTTGATACTAAGCGCTAGTTTTTCAAGGCCTCTGCCCCACCAACAATCTCAAGGATCTCATTGGTAATGGCCGCTTGTCTAGCCTTATTGTATTTTAATTTCAATTGGTCACGCATTTCAGTGGCATTGTCGGTAGCCTTGTGCATTGCCGTCATACGTGCACCATGCTCACTGGCAAAAGAATCACGGATTCCCTTGTACAACTGAGTTTTCAGTGACTTGGGAATAAGCTCTTCAATAATCTCGAATTTGGAAGGCTCAAAAACATAGTCGGCATTATTTGGTGCTTCCCCTTCTATTGCTACAATAGGAAGAAACTGCTCTACCATCACGATCTGAGTGGCAGCATTTTTAAATTTGTTGTAAACGATCTCAATCTTATCATAGGAACCTTTAACAAATAGCTCCATTAAATCTTCGGCTATGATGGCTACATTGTCAAATGTTAAATCGTCATAAACCTTACTATGGTTTGCAACCACTTTAAATTTTTTGGCAAGGATATCATTGGCTTTCTTTCCAATGGCCATGAACTCTACCTGTTTTCCAGCATAGGTTTCTCTGGCCAAGAGGGCGCTTTGCTTGATAATATTGGTGTTGAAAGCCCCACATAGTCCCCTGTTGGATGTAATGGATACTATCAATACTTTTTTAACCTCACGAACGTCCGAATATTTACTTCCAGAATCCGTATCCAAGCTTGCGCTTAGACTTTGTAATAGTTCAGTCAGCTTATCCGAATAGGGTCTCATTGCCGTTATGGCATCTTGGGCCTTCTTCAATTTTGCCGCAGAAACCATTTTCATGGCACTGGTTATCTGCATCGTTGAGGAAACGGAAGCTATTCTATTACGTATTTCTTTTAAGTTTGCCATTTGTATTTTAGTGTTGAGTATCGATTTTTGAGTCTATCCTTTAAAATCCATACTTTTCTAAATGTTTGACCTAATGGAACACTATGTTGGGCGACTCGCATCACCCAACTTTGTCCCTATATATTATTTTCCGTATTTAGCGGACAAATCTTTACAGACAGAGGTCAAAGTATCTATAACCTCATCTGTTAATTTTCCTGCTTTTAGGGTATCCAACACACCTCTGTGCTTGGCATTCAAGAAATCGATATAATCCCTTTCAAATTCCTTTACCTTATCAACAGGTACATTTCTCAACAAGTTCTTGGAACCTGCGTAGATAATGGCTACCTGATCTTCTACGGTAAAAGGATCATTTTGGGCTTGTTTCAATATCTCAACGTTTCTTCGTCCTTTTTCAATTACGTTCAATGTTGCTGCATCCAAATCTGAACCAAATTTGGAAAAAGCTTCCAATTCACGGAACTGTGCTTGATCCAATTTCAAGGTTCCTGCAACCTTTTTCATCGATTTGATCTGAGCGTTACCACCAACTCGGGATACAGAGATACCCACGTTGATCGCCGGACGAACACCTTGGTTGAACAAATCCTGTTCCAAGAATATCTGCCCATCGGTAATGGAAATTACGTTGGTAGGGATATAAGCGGAAACGTCACCTGCTTGAGTCTCAATAATCGGCAGGGCCGTTAAAGAGCCACCACCTTTTACCATTGGTTTCAACACATCAGGAAGATCGTTCATGTCTTTTGCAATCTTGTCATCAGCGATAACTTTTGCAGCACGCTCCAATAATCTGGAGTGAAGGTAAAATACATCTCCAGGATATGCCTCACGTCCCGGTGGACGTCTCAACAATAGGGAGATCTCACGATAAGCCACCGCCTGCTTTGATAAATCATCATAGATAATCAAGGCTGGTCGACCCGTATCCCTAAAGTACTCTCCAATTGCCGCTCCGGCAAAAGGCGCATACACCTGCATAGGAGCAGGATCAGATGCATTTGCTGCAACAATAGTGGTGTAGGCCAAAGCCCCTTTATCCTCTAAGGTTTTGGCGATGTTTGCCACAGTAGAAGCCTTTTGGCCAATGGCAACATATATACAATATACAGGTTCCCCTGCATCGTAAAATTCTTTCTGGTTTAGGATGGTATCAATACAAACCGTGGTTTTCCCGGTCTGACGGTCACCAATAACCAACTCACGTTGCCCTCTACCTACTGGGATCATAGCATCGATTGCTTTGATACCTGTCTGTAATGGTTCGTTTACCGGCTGACGGTATATAACACCTGGTGCCTTACGTTCCAATGGCATTTTGTAGGTTTCCCCAACAATAGGCCCTTTGCCATCGATTGGCACACCCAAAGTGTTTACCACTCTTCCAACAATACCTTCACCAACATTGATAGAGGCAATGGTTTGTGTACGTTTAACAACAGATCCTTCTTTGATGTCTCTTGATGGACTTAACAAAACCACACCAACATTATCTTCTTCCAAGTTAAGAACGATTCCCTGAAGGCCTCCTTCAAACTCTACCAATTCACCATATTGGACATTGGAAAGACCGTAAACCCTTGCGATACCATCACCAATCTGTAATACGGTACCTACTTCATCCAAGGAAGCTGAGGCTTCGAATCCTGATAACTGTTTTTTCAATATTGCTGATACTTCAGCGGCTTTTACTCCTGCCATGTTATTAGATATAAGACGCAAGACATTTGATTGTCTTGACCATTTTAATATTATAAACTATTTGTAAATTCTCTTTTTAAATTGCTCAACTTGGTTGCAATACTTGAATCGAACTGCATATCTCCCATTCGAAGCACAAAACCACCAATAATGCTTTCATCCACGAAATTTTGAACAACCACTTTATTTGGCGTCAATCCGGAGATTTTGGCCAATATCTTCTTCTCCAAATCCGCACTTAAAGGCACTGCGGTAGTTACAAAAGCAACACCTTCACCCTTTAATTGCTCATTTAGAATGATGTATTTTTCTGCAACATCGTTCAATAATTCAATGCGCTTGTTGGACACAAGAATATCTAACAATCCAAAAGTGATGGAATCACTCCCTTTGAATATTTCCAAAAGTACGCTTTTCTTAGCCTCACTACTTACAACTGGACTTGCAATCATTCGATGCAATTCTTTGCTGTCGGCAAGCGTGTTCAATACAGAGCGCATATCTTTTTCTACGGCATTAGTGGATTTATTGTCCACTGCCAAGTCCAAAATAGCTTTGGCGTAACGTATGGCTGCTCTAGATTCGTTCATATCGTTTTCTTAGTTAAGCTTAATATCACCGACCATATCCTCAACAAGCTGTAATTGTTTGTTGTCATTGGATAATTGTCCTTTGATTACTTTTTCTGCAATTTCTACAGAAAGGGTAGCCACTTGATTTTTTATATCGGCCACGGCCGCTTTCTTTTCACTTTCGATGGCAGCTTGTGCTTGCTTGATCATTTTGTCCCCTTCAGCTTGGGCCAATTCCTTCGCGTCTGCAACCATCTTCTCCTTCATTTCACGTGCTTCCTTGATCATAGACTCGCGTTCTATGCGCGCTTCTTTCAAAAGTCGTTCGCTATCTGCAGTAACGTTTTGCATTTCCTTTTTTGCAGCTTCGGCAGCGGCAAGTGCATCTGAAATTCCTACTTCTCTTTCATTTAAGGAATTAAGAATAGGCTTCCATGCAAATTTTACCATCAGAAAAATCAATCCCAATAATAAGATTGTCTGTACGATAAATAATCCAGGTGAAAAATCGTTATATAAAGTTTCCATTATCTTGAAAAATTAAATTTTCTTCTTTGTTTAATTTTGAAAACATGTTCTGCAACCAACCGTTGCAGAAACATGTTTTACTGTTTTTGTTCGAATTATTTTCCTAAGAATAATGCTCCGAATGCCAAACCTTCCAAAAGTGCGGCAATAATAATCATTGCGGTTTGAATCTTGTTAGTTGCCTCTGGCTGACGAGCAATACCTTCCATTGCTTTTCCACCGATTTGACCTAATCCAATTCCTGCTCCGATTACGATTAAACCTGCTCCAATTAAATTGTACATAGTAAATGATTTATATTAAATTAAACAAACTCTTATTAAATGAAATTCTCTCTAACATCTTCTGCATCCGGAACTTCGTGACCTTGATCATCATGTCCGTGACCGTGATCGTGCTCTGCTACCGCCATCCCGATAAATAGGGCAGAAAGCATAGTAAAAATATAGGCCTGTAAAAACGCCACCAAAACTTCGATCAGGGTTATAAAAAACGATAACACCAAGGAAAGCCCTGTTGCGCCAACCACCCCTAAACTATTTTTCAATGTAAACATAATTGCTATCAAGCTCATTACCACAATATGGCCAGCTGATATATTCGCAAAAAGTCGAACCAACAACGAAAAAGGTTTAATCAAAAATGTCCCTGCCAATTCAATGACGGCCAATACAGGCCTGATCAGAACAGGAACTCCTGGCATCCATAATATATGTTGCCAGTATTCTTTGTTTCCGCTAACAGTATATATAACCAAGGTAAAGATGGCAAGAGCCGCCGTTACGGCAAGCTGCCCGGTAACATTAAATCCAAATGGGGTCAAACCTAGAAGGTTCAAAATCCAAATGAAGAAAAATACCGTCAAAAGATACCCTGTAAATTTTCTGTACTTTTTTTCACCAATATTAGGTCTTGCAATTTCGTCCCTAACATAGATTACCAAAGGCTCCAATACGCGACCGAAGCCAGTTGGGATATTTTTGTTTTTGTATTGTTTGGCCAAAGAAGAGAATCCCAAGAGCATGAACAAACCTACAACCAAGATTCCTACAACACTTTTCGTGATTGACAGGTCCAGTACCTTAGCTCCATTCTCTATATGGTGCTCTTCATTAAATGTTGCTGCCTCGGCATTTGCGGGCAACTCGTATATTTTGCTGTGAACTTTTGCAAACTTAAGTCCGTTCCTTTCCACTAGAACCTCTCCATTGTCATTGTGGTGAAATTCGGAAGACATGAATGACACCAGCCCATTGCTAGACCATACGATTACCGGAAGAGGAAACCCAACGTGTTTGCGCTCACCCTCACTGTTTGTATATGAAAATAAGTGAAAATCATGTGCATCTTTAATGTGGTGCTGGATGTATTTTGAAACTTCATCTTGTCCCTTAACCTGCCCTCCTTCGGTAGGTTCCGAATTAGAGTACCCATTAAAAGCGATTAAAAGAATGAATAATAAGGCAATATTGCTTACGTATTTAGATACTATCTTCATTATGAAATATTCAAAAATTTGGCTCCCTTAAAATTTGCGCAAAGGTAGTTATTAAAAATAATATTCAAACTTTTTTCAAATTATTTATTCTCATGTGCTGCCCGACCCAATATTTTTGAAATAATAATTACCTCAAAAAACAAAAATATGATTACAGGGACCAAAAGTGAAATCCTATTTATAAGGGAATCCGCCTCTATATCGAATAAAAAGCCATGAAAAATGATTGTAAAGAGAATCAATTTTAGAAGAAATGTTCCCAAATAGATAAAGCCAAGTTGGCCTACGAATCTTTCTTGAAAAGATAATATCTGAAAGATAACACAAATAGCCAACGAAAAAATGGCATGGAAGAAATAGATCGCAAAGAGAGGGACTTCCATCAAAATTTCATTGGACCTTAATATGAAACCATGCGCGTAAAATCCAAAAAACAATAAAAACCCAAAAAGTAGGGCTTGAAAGAGAACCTTTTTTAACAATTTTTCTATTTATTAATGCTGTTAACCTGGCGTATCATAGCATACATGGATAAGAAAATTGCCATTAACGTTATGGTAATTTCCAAATACGTTGTCTCAAATTTGCCGTCTAACCACGAGCCTAAAAGATTTCCTAAATATATGGTCAGGCCCATTTGAATGCCAACACCTGAAAGTTTGGCTGCATTCTGAAGGCCTGAACTCTTTTTTTTAGGAGACTTTGGCAGGTCCATTGGCAGTTATAGTCTTGTTTGGTGTGGCAGCCCCACCTTTGCCTTTCATGGTACAGGCGGCATTGAATGTAGCGCCAGGTTCAACCGCCAGTTTAGATACAATCACGGTCCCTTCAATAACAGCTGATGCTTTTAAAGTTAGTAAGTCCTCCACTAAAAGCTCACCATTGAAATTTCCTTCAATATCGGCATTGACGCATTCCACTTTTCCGTGAATATAGCCATCCTTGCCAATCACCACCTTGCCAGAGGTTTTGACGTTACCGTCCAGTTTGCCATCTATTCTAAAATCGGCTTCAGAGACGATATCGCCTTTGATCTTTGTATTTTTTTCAATTCGGTTGGGCTGTCCGCCAATTTCCGTTACCACACGGGTCTTTTTGTTGTCTGAAAACATCGTTCTAGGGTTTTGGGGTTAATTGCAACTTTTTATAGTCCTCCAAGTTTTTGTGAACTTGAATGATTTTATAGTTGGTCGATAAAATTACAAAATTCTGATAAGCAACGCGGTAATCCTTATTGTTTTTAAGAAGCTCGGCGTAGCCCAAAGCAAATGACTGGGATCTGAAACCATGGACGATCACGAACTGATCTTCCAAATTATAGATATCCTTGGAAACGACATTGCCGTACCTGAGATCCTTGATGGATTTCTCCAATTTCTCCTTAAGCTGCAAAGCCTTTTCGTTGTCCCTAATTTTAAAAGGAAAAACCAGTTTCCAATTTGCAGTACCAACAGATTCTGTTTCTTTTGAAAATTCCTTGGGCTCCAATTTTGGTAGCTGCTCTTCTACCATTACCTGTGCTTTTTTTCCTTCCGGATTATTGGGATAGTTTAAGGCCACATAGTTCAAGGCCTCCTTAAACGCCTCAAAACCTTCAATCCTCCCGATGGCATTTGCCTTTAGGATTTCAAATTTCGGAACAATTTCATCTCCTGTATACCTATTTATATTTTCTTCCGCCCCTGCTATTACCTGTAAATAGTTTTGATTTTCATACTGCCTGTATAATGCTACATACCTTGCATCGGGGCTATCTGAAGCATCGGCCAAAATAGCTTCTGGGTTCAACAAGATCATTGCATAACGAGAATCTGGATGGTTTTCAATAATATCCTCCCTCATGCCATTGACCAATGGACTCCCTGTTTCCTGATAGATCTTATACAAATTATATTTGGAGGGAAGGATTAAACGTTCCTCTGGATTTGCTTTAAGCACATCGTTGAACTTATTGGCCGCCAAATGATTTTCCTTAAACTTCTCCTTATAGATGACCCCCAATTGATAGTTGGCAAAATTCCTTTCGGTCACCAAGCTATCTACAACCTTAGGGCTGGTAGGAATTTGATCCATATAAAACTCTGTGGAATATTTTTGTTCTTCGGTAATTTCCTTTGCTCCCACTGGGCCAGTATCTGCCAATTCCGCATCCACCGGTCCCATCTGTTGCGCAATATTTTTACTGGACCATCTCCAATTGTCTTCCAACTCGCGTTCTCCCCATTTATTATTAAAATCGGCCTTTCCATAGCCTAAACTCGTGATATTATAGAAATAAAATTTTCCTTTATTTTCCTTTCCCCCTTTGGAATCCACAAAGGCCGCAAAGCCAGCTGTAATCTTCTCCTTTTCTTTTTTAATAGCTTCTTCTTCTTTGACCTTTAAATCGGCAATATACCCTTCAAAATATGCCAACTGTTTCTCTTTTGGCATGTTGTAAATGGTAATAACGCTATCCGCATATTGTACCACATCCTCATAGGCGATGACATCTTCCAAATTGTCAAACTTCTTTTTAATGGAACGGTATTTCTTGGAATCCAAAACAAGGTTGGTCAGGGTGCTGTCATAATAGGCGCCGGAGGATTTATATGCGTTTTTATCAAAATTATATTCTGCTAAATTTTCATAGTTCAAGGCATTCAATCTAGGTTCATTCCTGGTTGCCCTTAAGGACTTATTAAAATAGGCCAGGGCCAAACTATCCGATTGATTTTCTAAATGATATTCTGCTATTTGACGATATATTTTATCCAAAAAGGGCCTGTTCTCCCTATTTTCTTCCAATTCTGTTAGATATTGGAACACTAGTTCCCTGTTCTTGGGCGTGACTTTAGTGTTCTTGATTTTTTGAAGGTGGGCATTGATCATATATACCCTTGGGGATTTTCTGTTCAGTGCTATCACTTTATCAAAAGCGTAATTGGCGCTGTCCCTGTAGCCCAATTGATTGTAGAGTTGGCCAACGATAAAATAATACCTTCCCTTTTCTTGACTTTTTTTTGTGTAGGCGGATGCAATTTTCAATTGTTGAATGGCGGTATCAGATACTTTCAGATTGATATAGGCCTGTGCCATCATGGCCCTGGCATCAGCGTGTTCCTGATCTTTTAATCGTTCGTACTTTAAGAGTCGCTTTAAATTTTTAAGGGCGAGATCATCATTCTCCAGTCGGATATGCACCTTCTCCCTCCAAATGGTAGCCTCATTGAGCTTGTCGCTTTCGGTGTATTTATTGAGGATGTAGTTAAAGGCCTCCAGAGCGGGGATATAACGTTGGTCGAAGTATCTGGATTTTCCAAGTAAGAGAAAGGCTTCGTCCGTTTCCGGATTGCGCTCTTCATCTTTGATATCCATGCTGTGCTTTTGGATTGCTTTGGAAGCCTTTTCTTCGGCCAATAAAAATTTTGGATTGTTGTCTTCCGAATCGAGCTTAATTTCATCGGTCACTTTCAAACGTTCCACGGGAAGCACGTCCCAATAATTGTCTTGATAGGCGGCATTGAGCTCATCCCGCCCTTCTTCAAAAGCAATGTTCCCATTGTACATGACATTGTACTTGGTGTTGAGGGCATGCCAATTTCGATTGACAAAGGCATCCTTTTTAGTGGAACATGCATTAAATAACAGTCCCCCGAAGGCAATACCTATAAAAAGATTAAAACGAAGCTTCAAAATAAGTGGTATTCGTACGTATCCTAAACTAAAAAACAACCCGTTTATTATACCGTTGGTCGGTAAAAATACCTTTATTTTTAATTAGACGAAAATACTGCCTTATTAATTCAGACAGATCATGCCGAAACAAGGGCTATTGCTTACCCGGCAAAAAAGGTTTCCAGCTCTTTTAAGGTTTCCGTAGAGGTTTTAATATCGTTGACGATTTCACCTTTATGGAGCACAACGATGCGTTCCGCAACTTCGGTAACGTGGATAAGGTCATGACTTGATATCAGCACGGTAACTTCCTTGTTTGCGGTAAGCTCCTTGATGATCCCTTTTAGGCGGATTTGGGTAGTTGGATCTAAGTTCGCAAAGGGTTCATCCAATATAATGACCTCGGGATTTCCAATAAATGTGGCCACAATCCCCACCTTTTTCTGGTTTCCTTTGCTCAAATCCCTCAAATACTTTTTTTGGCCCAATATTTCCCCATGGAAAAAGTCATCGAACCCTGCCAAAAGCGCATTCACATCGGCTTTGTTCTGTCCCCTCAATTCACCAATAAAATAAAAGTATTCCTCCGGGGTCAGATACCCAATCAAAAATGTCTCATCAATAAAGGCAGAGGTAAAGGGCTTCCACGCTTCACTCTGGTCAACCCGCACTCCGTGGTTTATTATATGACCTGTTGTGGGTTGTATCAAATCCAATAACATACTGAAAAGCGTCGTTTTACCTGCCCCGTTATTCCCCACCAGACCAAAACTCTGGCCTTTTGGGATTTCCAATTGTGGTATGTTCAAAACGGTGGCTGAACCGTATATTTTTGTGAGTTGTTGAATTGTTATCATGGTATAATTTTAATTAAAATAAAAATGGTTAGTTGGTTTGTTTGTAGGCCAAAAGGGTTTTGTATTTTTCCTTTTTATAGATGCCTTCTATCATTTTAAAAACTGGGTTTTTAAAGGCGTAACCCAAAACTCCCGCTAAGGCCACAAAAATATAACCTGCAGTTGGATTGATCAAATAATGTCCCAAGGCATAGAATCCCAAGGGCAACAATAATTTGGGCAGGGTCAATAAAAGTGTTTTGGCGTTAAATGCCTGTTTGTCCCCAAAAGCCTTTTTGTTGGAGGTTAGATCGATAGGTGTTTTTATATAAGCGCCTCCCCAAAGAACTAAATAGGAGTTCACCCCGATATTGTAAATGGCCCCTACCAATACTGCGAGATAGGCCTCCCAGCCAAAATACAGATAAAATGACGCAATAACCGTGCTTATAAGGGTAGCAATAACTATAAGGTACCATTTGGAATCCAAATATTCCCTATACTTTATGTTCTGACTCATCATCAGAGGATAATAGGAACTGTCCCAACTGGGAACAAACTGCCCAAAACTAAAAAGGAACCCGCCCGAGATAAAAATACCGGCAAAAATCTGCCATACTGGATGTTCATAGGTTTCCACTGCACCGGTAAAAAACAGAAAACCATAGAAGATAAAGAAAAAGCTCATGATCACCGAGGTCCTGGAGCGTTTGTTGCGCTTAATCAGTTTGATGTCGTTCTTTAAGAACGTACCCAAATTTCCGAAGCGGTTCAACCAGGATAAATCCTCGGTCTTGGCTTCTGTCTGTTTAACGGCCAGTCCCGCATCCAAATACATGTGTTTTTTAAAATAGGAATAGGCAGCCATATACAATCCTATTAAAATAGCCCATGGCACAAGGGCCATCCATGGCAGGTTGTAAAGGGTGTCAAAAAAGGGAGCGGTAAAAACTGTTATATCTAACAGATTAAAATATTGGCAGCCTCCCAAAACCGCTAAAACAGCAACTGCAGGATAGAAGACGCTATCCTTATTATTGGCCAAAATATTGATAAAGTTATTACTGTAGATCAAGGCCAACATACCCAGATGCCATCCAATGACACCTATGGGATTATATCCTTCGATCAAAAGCACAATGGAAAAGGGAATAAAGAAAAAGGCATGTGCGATATTAAAAAAAGAGACCACGGCCTTTCCCAATGAAAAATTTACCACCTGTTGTTTTTTAAAGGGCAGGTACAACAAAGGTTTTATATTGGTAATGGGCATTTTTTGCATCATGTACCTGATAAAAAGATCCATCCCCAAGTAATAAATCAGGTATTTGTTCACTATTACCAAGGGATCCCCTATCTCGGCTTTTTCAATGATATAAAATACCCCAACGCCTAGAAATAAAAACATGGCTATAAAGTATAGGGCGCCAAAGGCCATGAGTATTTTAAAGGCCACATTGGTCTTGAAGGAAGCAGACCTGATGAACGATTTCCATTGCAGGTTGATAAAGTGTTTGAACATAAGGGTTGGTTTGTTATTCTAGGTGGTTAGTATTTTTAAAGGGTAGATTGTTACAAATTTAGACCAATTTATATTCCGGATACGTCTAGGATAGCAGTTTTTCCGATTTTGGAGGAATAACCAATACTACTACATAAGCCAAAATGATATAACTTACAACAAAGAAGGAGATGCGCAGTAAGAACCATGTATTTAAGAAAAGTCCGTCTCAATTAATTCCAATACGCAAAAATATATGCTCCGAAAAATAGCCTAGGAAGAAATATCCCATTTGATTGAATATCATTTCCCCGAACATCCATTTTCGTTTTTAAGAATTCAGTTTTTTTCGATACTTCAAACTTGTAAATAAAATTTTTTAGATTCCCATTTCGTATCAACGAGTCTTTGCTTAATTTTGCAAGAAATATTAACAATGCTATGGCAGATTTTCATACCCTCACGGTTCACCATGTAAAACCTCTTACGCCAGATTCCGTTGCGATCACTTTTACTATTCCAAAAGAACTTATCCAGACTTTTTTATTTACGTCGGGTCAATATATCACCGTTAAGAAAGAGATTAAGGGTAAAGAATTGCGAAGGGCCTATTCCATTAGTTCTTCCCCAACTTGTGGCAATATTACCATTGGGGTAAAGAAGGTGGACAAAGGCGGTTTTTCTGACTATGCCAATTCTAAAATTTCTGCCGGAGATGTATTGGAGGTAATGCCCCCGGAAGGAAGGTTTGTTTATAAACCCACGGATAAGGTGAGAAATGTAGCCGCTTTTGCTGCCGGAAGTGGAATAACCCCGATCATTAGTATTGCCCGCACTGTTTTGGGCAGTAACCCCAAGAACAAATTTATGTTGGTCTATGGGAACAAATCGTTCAAAGAGACCATGTTTTACACAGAATTGGTAAAACTACAATTGGAATATGCCAATCGGTTTTTTGTTCATTTTATCTGTAGCCAAGAGCAGGAAGCGGATTCTCTTTTTGGACGAATAGATATCTCAACGATAAATTATGCCCTAAAAAACAAACACAAGAATATCATTTTTGATGATTATTACCTTTGTGGTCCGGAAGCCATGATCAACTTGGTTACCGATACTTTAAAAGAAGAAGGTATTTCCGAGGACATGATTCACTTTGAATTATTTACCTCAACAGAAATAATGGATGAGCTTCCTAAACACATAGAAGGGCAATCCCAAATTACAGTAACCTTGGACGATGAGGAATTTACCTTTTCCATGGATAAAAAGGGATTGGTCTTGGACGCCGTTCTCAAAGAAAATATTGATGCCCCCTATTCCTGTCAGGGAGGGGTATGCAGTAGTTGCATTGCCAGGGTGACCGAAGGAAAGGCCGAAATGGCAAAAAATCAAATCTTGACCGATGGAGAGATTGCGGACGGATTAATTTTAACCTGTCAGGCGCATCCTATTACTCCAACTTTAAAGGTGGATTACGATGATGTATAATCATTAAACAAAAATATAATAACCAAAAACACCACTTTCCCAGTGGTGTTTTTGGTTATAGGACCTTCGCTTTTCCAACCATATCATCTAATTTCCGTATAGCATGTTCATAGCCCACGGAATACGCTTTTTCTATTCCCTTTTTATCTAAAATACCAATCAGTTCCAGTTCCTTGGGCTCAAACACCAGATCACATTTTTGAACCTTTTCCCTATTGATGGCATAGATCATTAAGGCCGTGGTTCTATTAGCGAGCTGAAAAGAAGTGCTGATAGCACTCCTTTCAATTTCCCTTATACTGGAAACATTGCTTCCAATAATAAAATCGGAAGTATCGGCAATTTCACTGTACGGAAAATTATTCATAATGCCCCCATCTGCATATAGATTGCCATTTATGGATACCGGACTAAAAAGCGGGGGTAATGCTGCAGAAGCAAGTAGAGGCCTAATCAATTCGCCCTCAGAAAACACCTTTTGATCTCCTATTTGAAGATCAGTAGCCACCACATAAAGTTTCCGCTTCAACATGGAGAATGAATCTTCGGGAAAAAAATCTTTAAATAAATCAAAATATCGCTCGGTATCCAAAAGACCCGGTTTTAGAATGGTCATAAAATTATAGCGGAACAAGGGAGTTTCCTTAAAAAAATGGAGCATGTCCGACACAGAGTTCCCATTGGCATAGAGCGCTCCAATCAAGGCTCCCACACTTGTGCCTGAAATTACATTGGCACTAATCCCATATTCGTCTAAGGCCTTGAGCATCCCAATATGGGCCATGCCCTTCACCCCTCCGCCCGATAACACCAATCCTATTGATTTCGACTTTATTTCTGATAATTCCATTTATGGTACTGACATTATTAAATAACAACTGAATTCAAATCCAATGATAAAAACGCTTTATAATATCCCTTAAAATTACCAATTTAAGGGCTAGGAAGCACTGATTTAAGTTTGTAAAATAATAGAAACAACATACCGCTTGGTCTGTAGGTCAATACAGAAGGTGTCACCTTATTTGAATTTGAACACTTCAACGGTTAAAACAGTACGAGCATCACCTACTTTTGCTGAGCGCTGTTTAAAATGTGGTCACAAAACCGACCAAGGGGTTGGTTTTTAGTTTTAGGGAATAATCCGCCAAACTCTTAAATTTCTTGTGTCGATCTTCCACTTGGTCAACCAGAAAGTTAGAAAACCTGTTCGCGAATCCGTTAAACAGGTCTTTAATAATCCCATTTTCTATGGGGTGCATGGTCATTAGACCTTCCCAAACAATTGTGACCTTAAACTTTCACAATCATCTTTCCTTTGTTCTTTCCTTCAAAAAGATCGATAAACGCTTGTGGGGTAGTTTCAAAACCTTCCACAATAGTCTCCTTATAGGTTAACTTGCCTTCGCCTAACCATTGCCCCAATTGCTTCATAGCTTCTGGATACTGATCAACGAAGTCAAAAATGATGAACCCTTGCATAAGGGCGCTATTTCGTATCAAAAAAGGCTGTACACTTACACTCTTTGGCAATTCGGTCTCATTATAGACGGATATGGCGCCACAAATAACGAGTCTTGCTTTTTTATTGATGTTAAAAAATACTGCATCTGAAATATCACCCCCAACATTGTCAAAATAAACATCAACCCCATTTGGACAGGTATCGGCAATGGCCTTTACCATATTGTCCGTGGTGTTGTAATTGATTGCATCGTCAAACCCCAATTCGGATTTTAGCAAGGCCACCTTTTCATCGCTGCCCGCAATCCCGACCACCCTCAATCCAAGGATTTTTCCTATTTGACCCACCACACTTCCAACGGCCCCGGCAGCGCCGGAAACCAGTAATGTTTCACCTTTTTTAGGTTTCCCGATTTCAGTAAGTCCCAAATAGGCGGTAAGACCTGTCATCCCCAATATTCCCAAATAAGCGGATAATGGGGCTTTTTTTTGGTCTACTTGCATTAAGCCCTCTCCCGTGGAAACTTGTTGTTCCTTCCATGGCAAATTCCCAGTTACAAAATCGCCCTTTTCAAATTTGCTGTTTTTAGTCTCCAAAACTTCAGCAACAATGCCGGAAACAATAGGTTGCTGTAGTTCAAAAGGAGCAATATAGGATTTAGCATCCCTCATCCGACCCCTTAAATAGGGGTCTACCGAAATATAATTGGTCTTTAATAGAATTTCCCCCGATTTAATTTCAGGAGTTGTTTCATTTATAACTTTAAAGTCGGACATTTTTGGCATACCATCAGGTCTGTTATCCAGTAAAATTGTCTTGCTCATAATTTTATTCTTTGTGATGATTATTAATTGTTCTTTCTGCCTATTTCAACTTGTATCGTATCTCTACCCTTTTTGAAAATTACAGGAGTACTAAGATACTCACAAAATGGCCTTTCATTCTGATTGAAGCGGCTTTAACAAAATTATATAACTCTTATTCTCTTTTTTAACCTTTAAGCTTAGCATGTTTCTTTTATTCATTGTTATAAAAATCACAATATGTTAAATATTTTTAGAAATTGTAATTTAAAAGTTGGGGCTTCGACCAAACGGTGAACGCCTTTTTAACGTAGGTAGACCAAAGTATTTGTATTCATGCCTCAAAAATCCCACTTGACTACATCAGAAAGTATTAAACTCCTTAAATTTGAACTAGCCTAGGGCGATGTCATCATTACCGGGCATAGTAGGTATCCTTTCCACCAAAAAATGGAAGAACGCTTATGGAGGAAACAAATGGGGAAATTGAGAATTCCCATCAGTATTTTGAATATGATCTTAAAACCGCCAATCAACAAGTGATAAAAATCCAATTGCCCGAAGCCTATGCCTTTACGCTCTTAACCGGCTTTTGGGACAATATGGAGATTCTTCCCTTGGTCGAAAGACAATTGAAGGGAATTGCATATAATTTTGGTGCCTTAAAGGACCAAACAGGACATACAGTAACTTAAAAAACAGAAAAATGGCAGATTCATATTACGATCCAGCAGATTTACGAAAGTTCGGGAAGATCACCGATTGGAGTGAAGAATTGGGAACTAAATTCTTCGACTATTACGGAAAGGTATTCGAAGAGGGAGCCTTGACGGCCCGAGAAAAGTCGCTCATCGCATTGGCCGTCTCACACGTGGTAAAGTGTCCCTATTGCATAGATTCCTATACCAAGGATGGACTGCAGAAGGGGATAACCAAGGAAGAAATGATGGAGGCGGTCCATGTAGGGGCGGCTATTGAAAGTGGCGCAACCCTGGTACATGGTGTACAAATGATGAAGAAGTACGACAAACTATCCATGTAAATTACAGTTTTGCAATTGCAGTATCATGGAAGTTACAAAAGGAAGAAAAACTCTTCTTTCTGTAATCTTTTCAAGGTTCTGCGTACTAAATATTGAATTCAATAAAAATGGCTACAAAATCTTTAAAAGCAAGACATGATGATCTTGTGATTGATAACAAACAATTGGAAATCCTGAATGGTGGAATCTTTGAAGATGGGGAACTCCCCTATTTTAAAGATAAAATCGCCCAGACAGGTCATTTCCCCCTTCGCCCCAAGAAATTGGAAATTCTACAGATCAATGTGGGCTATATGTGCAACCAAGTCTGTGAGCACTGCCATGTGGATGCCGGACCGGATCGGAAGGAGATCATGACCCGTGATACCATGCAACAATGTCTCGAGGTCATCCGCAACACGGGAGCCCATACCTTGGACCTTACAGGAGGTGCCCCCGAGATGAACCCTGATTTTAGATGGTTTGTAGAGGAAGCTTCCAAAGCGGGAATCCAAGATTTTATTGTTCGGTCCAACCTCACAATCATCAGGGCCAATAAAAAATATTACGACCTTCCTGAATTTTTTAAAAAACACAACGTTCATGTAATTTCATCCATGCCCCATTATACAAGGGGTAAAACGGACAAGCAACGTGGGGATGGTGTCTTCGATAAATCCATTAAGGCCTTGCAAGAATTAAACGCCCTAGGGTATGGAATGCCCGATAGTAATCTGCGATTGGATTTGGTATACAACCCATCCGGTGCCTATCTGCCCGGAGATCAGGCGGCAATGGAGCGCGATTTCAAAAAAGCGTTAAAAGAAGATTTTGACATTGAATTCCATAATCTCTTTACTATTACCAATTTGCCCATTGCCCGCTTTTTGGATTATTTGATAGCTTCGGAAAACTATGAAGATTATATGTATTCCCTCGTGGAGGCCTATAATCCATCCGCAGTTGCCAATGTAATGTGTACCAACACCATTTCCATAAGTTGGAATGGTTGGTTATATGATTGTGATTTTAACCAGATGCTGGACCTTAAAGTAGCCAGTAAGGTGAAACATATAAAGGACTACAATGAAGATGTCCTTAACGATAGAAACATTATTGTATCACAACATTGCTATGGCTGTACGGCAGGTGCAGGGAGCAGTTGTCAGGGTTCCGTAACTTAAATCACACCCTTTTTTATTGGTAAATTAAAGTGTAAATACATTTTATCCGAGATTAAAACCGACCAATTACCAACTGATTGGTCGGTTTATTTATTAAAATCAGGTCCTTTTAGTAGAAAATTGCCAGTATAACGATTTAATCGTGCGATACGTCTTTTAATATTTACCAAATCCTATATCTGACTGTTCTTTGTTAAAGACTCTCGGGTCTGTTTTACCCCAAAACCCAAATCTTATGGAAAGTAACCTAAAACGCATGGCTACCATGCAACGTATGCAGAGTACTGGACTTGAATTGTTTTACCAACAAGGATATTACAACACAAGTATAGATGACATCTTAAAGAAGCTGTCCCTTTCTAAAGGTGCTTTTTATTACCACTTTCAATCCAAAGAAGATTTCTTGATAAGCATCATACAGAACCTTTTGTTCCAAAAAGTATACAGTATGCTTGTGGAGCCCATTGAAGGTCAGGAAGACCCTTTAACAGTTATTTCCAAATCCATAGAGGATGCCCTTGAAACGGCAGAGCATAATGCTCTGGATTTCGGATTTGTATTGAGCAACTTTATCACTGAATTTAATGGCAAGAATCCTCAAATCATGAAATATCTTATGGATATTATAAAAGTGTGGGAGGTTAACCTGATTACGACCTTACAAAAGGGAAAAACAGATGGATATGTAGACAGACATGCAGATAGTGAGGCCGTGGCCACCTATGTGATCTCATCATATATTGGGATACGAACCTTAATGGTGGAAGGCAATCCAAGAATGTTACGCTATAAGTACATCCAACAATTAAAAAACTACTTTAAGTTGATTGCTCAAAAAGCTATTGCCTAAGGAAGAAAACTACTTTCTGTTCAATACCGAAATAACTTTAGCATTGACTGCCTCAGGGGTTATGGTTTCCATAACCTTTTCATATCCCTTTGGGAATTTATTCCCATACACAGAGGTGGGGATTAGGGGATACAGACCCCTATCTGACAAAATTGCATTATCACTATCCTGCCCAAAAGGATAAAAACCGGCATAAGGGTGGGTTACTCCCCAGATAGTAATAGTAGGTATCCCATAAATAGCGGCCAGATGTGCGTTGCCACTGTCCATGGCCACCATGAGGTCCAGATGTGAGATCACGGAAAATTCCTCTTTAAATGGAATTTTACCTGCCATATTTACACAATTTTCAAACTCTGTAGCCCAGACCTCTAACTGTTCCTCTTCTTTCTTCCCTCCACCAAACAAGAGAATTTTAGTATTCGAGCTATCATTGAGTGACTTTATCACCTTGTACATTTGTGGTAAAGGATACATTTTTCCCTCAAATGCTGCAAAAGGAGCTATCCCAATCCATTTTTCATTTTTAGGTCCCACTAAGTTATGGGTAGTGGGTGCCATATCTTTTTTGAAGACAGGTGTTACCAGTTCTAAATGTATAGGGAACCCCAATTGGAAAAAAACATCAGCATATCGCTGATGGGTAGATTTAAGAGGTTGGAATTTCTTATTGTTAACTGAGGTGAGGGCTTTTTTTTCGGCACGGCCCTTATCCACTTGTACAAAGGGTATATTGGTTAACCTGAAATAGTTTTTTATAATGGTACTTCGCAATACATGGTGAAGATCGGCCACAGCATCTATTTGTAGGTTTTTTAGTTCCTTAAAAAGTCTAAAAAGTCCAACTATTCCTTTATGCCTCCCTTTTACATCGGCGGCATATACCGAAACATTGGGGATTCCATCAAATAAGGGGGCGAAAAAGCTTCTCGTTAAAACAGTAACCCGAACATTCGGATATTGACCTACCAATCCCGAAAGCACCGGAACCGTCATGGCAACATCTCCCATGGCAGACAACCTGATCACAAGCAGGTGAGTGATGTTTTCAGAAGTTGTTTTGGAAGAATTACCCTTTTTGGCCACGAAGAATAGGGTTTAATTCCTCATCGTTGTACATTTTCATCTGTTTGTACACTTTCATGTATTTGTTACCAACTTCTATATCCGCCAGTAATTGATCAATTGCCGTGGAAAGATCCTTCTTTTGTTCCAAGAGGATGTTCAGCTTTTGTTGGCATTTTACCAAGTGTTCCTCTGAAGCATCGGTCCTTTGCGCTTCTTCCTTCATATGATATACCTTCAAGGCTAAAATTGAAAGACGGTCAATAGCCCAAGCTGGACTTTCCGTATTAATAGTAGCATCGGCTTTTTTTTCAACCGATTGGTATTTTTGAAGAAAATAACTATCTATAAACTCTACTAAGTCGGTCCTATCCTGATTGCTGGCATCAATCCTGCGTTTCAAGACCAAAGCAGCTCCTGGTTCTATATTCGGATCCCGTATAATATCCTCGTAATGCCATTGCACCGTATCGATCCAGTTTTTTCGATATAACAAATGGGCAATTTCATCCTTTTTATAAGGATTGTCAAATGCTTGATAAGCATCATCCTTTATGTGATACTTCTGAATGCTTTCTTCAAAAATGGTATAGGCAAATTCACTGAACATTTTTACGCTTATTTTAAGGCAAAGATACTTTTTATTTATTCAAAATATTTCCGAAGAAGATAAGGAAGGGCACGATCACTGCGGCTATGAGCACCATCTCCTTCATGTTGGGCTTCTTTATGGATTCTATATAATGTGTAAAGAAAATAACTGCTGGAAAGAAAGTCATCAATACAGGATAGGTGTTATCCGCCGAAATAAGCACGACTGTAATCATGGAAATAAAAAAATACAGGGCTATCAAACGCATTGTAATGATTTTTCCAGAGCCAGAACTACGGAGTTTTACAAATGCCACCAACCCCGCTATAGCGGTCATCAGGATATAGACAACCAGTTTAATACTGTTCCCAAAATGAGTAAAGTAGGCCACATTGAACTCAAAATTAAATTGATAATGTTTTTCTAAAAAACCTGGATTGTTGGCTAACAATAGGATCGCATAGGAAATCATGGCTACGGTAAAAAAGCCTGTAAAGGGAACCAACCAGTTCCTCCCGTTTTTAGGGTCGTACAAATAAATAGCAATAAAGACAAGCAATATGTATAAAATGGCCCAGTCATAAAACAGACTGGCCACTACAATCCATAGTGAGGCGTCATATATCTTTACCTTAATGTTCTTCATGGATTTTATGCTCAGTAATCTTCTTGCGGCCAGCAAAAGGAAAAGGTTGCACCAAATGGCATTTTCATCTCTAAGCACTTCGGGGAAAACCACCATTAGCATCGTGAAAAATAAGATGGCAAAGGAATTTGTTTTGGTGAGTTTGTTCCGTTTCAATATAAAATCGACCAAAAAAATACTGAACATCAAAAGGACCAAAAACCCCATTTTATATAGAAGTTCTTGAGACAACTCCGTTTGGACAAATAGAAATAAATGGGCAGACCAATAGAACAAAAATAAAAACACTAACAAAATAATGTAATTAATGGGTTTTGTTTTTCCAAAAATGCTTGAAATCATCCTAGGTTTTTATACTTTTGTAAGGTAAAGATAAATAAGATGACAGCATTTTTTGAAGGCATTGCGGATTTATTTGTAAACTACCTGTTTCGGCCATTTGACCAATTGCGTTTTATGGAAAATTGGTGGGGAGCCAATTTTTTAAACTGGGCCTTTATGATCGTTGGTGCTGCGGCCATGGTATACTGGATGTTGCAATTGAAGAATTTCAACGATAGCGGAGAAGAAGATAAAGAGGCAACAGCCCATTCCTTTATTTAATAAACTCCCATTTTTAAGAAACAAAAATCCGCATAGGATATAGCCAGCTATATCCTATGCGGATTTTCTATTTTAGAAATTTTCACTATTTCAGATCGAATCCAAGATCCTTACGGAAGTACATGCCATCAAAATGAAGTTTTTCCAAACTCTGATAAGACTTTTCCAGAGCTTCCTTATAATTGGCCCCAAAAGAGGTGATCGCCATAACCCTTCCTCCATTGGTCACTACTATGCCGTCCTTTATGGTTGTCCCTGCATGGAATACCAAAGAATCGGTAATGGTGTCAGCTCCTGTTATTTCTTTTCCTTTTTCATAGGCTTCCGGGTAGCCACCAGCAACGGTCATTACCGTGGTAGCCGTCCGATCATCTATTCTTAGATCAATTTGATCTAGGGTTTGATTTGCCACAGCCATAAAGACTTCCACTAAATCATTCTGTATTCTAGGTAACACTACTTCGGTTTCTGGATCTCCCAGACGAACATTGTACTCGATCACTTTGGGTTCCTCCCCAACTTTGATGAGGCCAATAAAGATAAATCCTTTGTAAGGTAGGTTGTCCTTTTTAAGGCCCTCTACGGTAGGCTTCACCACTCGCTCGTGTATCTTGTCCATAAAAGCCTTATTGGCGAATGGGACAGGCGAAATGGCTCCCATTCCACCTGTGTTCAATCCAGTGTCGCCTTCTCCTATGCGTTTATAGTCCTTCGCCGTAGGTAAGACCTTGTAGTTCTTCCCATCTGTCAACACAAATACACTTAACTCTATCCCGGCTAAAAATTCTTCAATGACTACGGTAGCACTGGCATCCCCGAATTTAGCATCAACAAGCATGCTCTGCAGTTCTTTTTTAGCGGCCTCCAAATCATTCAAGATCACAACGCCTTTCCCTGCAGCCAAACCATCCGCTTTTAAAACGTATGGAGATTGCAAAGTTTCTAAAAAGGCAAAGCCCTTCTCTATCGTATCTGCTGTAAAGCTTTCATAAGCAGCGGTTGGAATATTGTGGCGCATCATGAACTCCTTGGCAAAATCCTTGCTACCTTCCAAGGTAGCGGCAGCCTTTTGGGGACCAATGACGGGAATATGTTTTATTTCGGGATCGTTCAAGAAAAAGTCATGCACTCCGTTCACCAATGGATCTTCGGGGCCTACAACTATCATGTTGATATCATGGGCGAGAACCGCCTTTTTTATGGCTTCAAAATCATTGACCCCTATGGATAGGTTATTGGCTATGGCTGCTGTACCGGCATTCCCCGGGGCAACAAAAAGTTGATCTAGTTTAGGGCTTTGCTTTAATTTCCATGCTAGGGTATGTTCGCGGCCGCCGGCGCCAAGGATCAGGATGTTCATTTTCTAAGAGTTTTGGCAAAAATACAGATTGAACATGAAAATCCTGTTATTCCTTGAAATAATAACAAATTGGAATTTATAAAACTCTTTCTAATTTTTATTCCTGTCCGCAAAGTCACGGTGCTCCGTTTTTACCAATTCCTCTTTGGACAAGGATTTAAAGAAGTCATAGGTCTTTTTCATTCCTTCTTCCCTTCCAACTTTAGGCTCCCATCCAAGGAGTTTCTTTGCTTTGGTAATATCAGGTTGCCTTTGCATAGGGTCATCTTTAGGCAAAGGCTTATAAATAACCTTTTGATCAGTTCCTGTCAGCTTGATAATCTCTTCCGCAAAGTCCTTAATAGTAATTTCATGTGGATTTCCAATATTGACTGGATCGGTATAATCACTCATTAGTAATCGATAGATACCTTCAACCTCGTCATCTACATAGCAAAAAGATCTGGTTTGTGAACCATCCCCAAATACTGTAAGATCCTCACCACGTAAAGCCTGTCCCATAAAAGCAGGGATTACTCGGCCGTCATTCAGGCGCATTCTAGGGCCATAGGTGTTAAAGATCCGTACAATTCGGGTATCTACCCCATGAAAACGGTGATAGGCCATGGTAATGGATTCCTGAAAGCGTTTGGCTTCATCATAGACCCCTCTTGGACCTATGGTATTTACATTACCATAATACTCCTCTGTCTGTGGATGTACCAAAGGATCCCCATAAACTTCGGAAGTAGAGGCTATCAAAATTCTAGCCCCCTTGTCCTTTGCAAGACCCAATAAATTATGGGTTCCCAAAGCTCCTACTTTTAGGGTTTGAATCGGGATTTTCAAGTAATCAATTGGACTTGCCGGGGAGGCAAAATGCAGAATATAATCAAGCTTTCCAGGAACATGGACGAATTTTGTAACATCGTGAT
Organism: Flavobacteriaceae bacterium KMM 6897; assembly: GCA_035798135.1. GTDB lineage: Bacteria > Bacteroidota > Bacteroidia > Flavobacteriales > Flavobacteriaceae > Sediminicola. The sequence continues at coordinate 571,937 of JAPFBR010000001.1, forward strand.
GCTGGAATTCAAAATTCTCCAAAGGAAAAAGGTGTTCAATATTTTTAAGATCACCAGTAATCAAGTTATCCATGGCGATGACATGAAAGCCTTCTTTTATAAAACGATCACATAGATGCGATCCCAAAAATCCTGCTGCCCCTGTAATTAAGACTCTTTTCATTCTTGTTTGGTTTATTTACCTATATAGAAGTATCGAAAATACTATATTAAACTTCTTATTAGTATTATAACGGTCTAAAAACCGAATAAACAGATAAAAAACTTACCGTTACCAATCAATATGCCTTCTCTTCCCCTTTAATGGCATTTAACACTGTTTGGAATACTATTTTTATATCCAAAAACAGGGACCAATTTTCAATGTAGAAGATATCAAATTTAACGCGGTTGAATATGTCTGATTCCGATTCTATTTCACCTCTATACCCCCTTATTTGTGCCAAACCAGTAATACCAGGTTTTACAAAGTGCCTTAACATGTACTTGTCTACCTTATTGGCATATTCATTGGTGTGTTTTACCATATGGGGCCTTGGACCAACAACGGACATATCACCAAAGAAAACATTATAGAACTGTGGAAGCTCATCTATGCTGGTTCTTCTAATAAAGCGGCCCACCTTAGTAATACGCATATCATTCTTACTAGCCTGGAAGCTATCTGCATCATTGTTGGGAGCCATGGATCTGAACTTATAGCAAAAGAATTCCTTGTTATCTATTCCGTTTCTCTTTTGTCTAAAGAATATAGGGCCTTTGGATTCCAACGAAATAATCATGGCCAGCAAAGGTGTTAGCCATGACAACAGACCCAGGATCACAATTAAAGCAAATATTAGATCAAATACCCTTTTAATAAAAGTGTTAATAGGATTATGTAGAGGTATATCCCTTAACGATAGCACAGGAATATAGTCGTAATATTCAAATTTCAATTTCTTGGCAAAAATATTCTTGTTGTCCGGAATAAACTTTAACGTCTTAAGGTTGTTGTCCGCAAAATTGATAAACTCATTGATTTCGCTATTTTTTAGTTCTGAGACTGAGCAATAGATTTCATCGATTTTCTTTATAAGTATATAATCAAAGGCTTTTTGAATATCAAATCCTGTCTCCTTGGGGCAAAATTGTTTTACAAAATGGTACCCATATTCAGTGCGGTTGGTAAACACCTCAATAAGTTGCTCCGTTTTTTTATTTTTACCAATCACGACTACATTTCTAAGATTTCCTTTAACGCGTTCCCTGTATTTCATTAGAAGGACATAGTTGAGGAACTTAAAAGCAGAAATTGAAAACCCTGCCAAAATAAAGTATTGACCCAATACCAATCGGCTTATATTCGGTTGTTTAAAAAATCCAATGAAAGCATAGAGGGTTAGAAAAAAGAAAACAAATTGTGAAAACAACAATTTTAAAATATAGGTCACCTTGGTGTACCTATAGACTTCATAAAATTCACTTTTAAAGGAAATAACCACCCAAACTATTGAAATGTAGGTGTGGAAAAGAATGGGCGTTAAGAAATTAATTGGAAGATAATAAGCAAACAGATTGATGACCAATAAGTCCACCGCATATGATATGGGATTAATAAAACCTGAATAGCGGTGTTGGTTGGAGAACATTAATGTTTGATAATTATATTTATATCGGCATCAAATATAATTTTAAAAAAATTAACCCCAACTAATGCTTTTAAATAATTCCTAAGATAGACTCTACTTTTGAAACATTACCTGCTTTCAATATGGTCAGTAGGGATGTCTATAAAATTGTTTTTCAATTATTAATCATGTTCTGCATCTATATTTTATGGTCAATTTATAGTAAGCTCATCAAATAATCCTCATATTTTTTATTAATAATTTCCCAGTTAAACTCCTTGTTGATTTTTTCCTTATTTAAAATTGTGTTTTTGTCTTTCAGCATGAAATACTCATCTTTATTTAAGGTAATGGTTATTTGTTCTTCAGAATCAAAATATATGGCTCCTTCTTTCAAAATGCTTTTATTAAAAATATTATCATTGGCAATAATTAGGGCATTTGAGGCCATTGCCTCCAAAAGGGAGGGATTAGTTCCTCCTACTGAATGTCCGTGAAAATAATAGCGGGAATAATTTCTTAAATTGTTAAGCTCTTCTTGATTGTAATTGGGACCAACAAATTGAATTCTGACATCCTCACTATATTTTTTTTGCAGTCCAAGTCCATACTCATTTAAGCCGCCTACAACAACAATTGGGTAAATTGTTTTGGACCTCTTATAACCTTCCAAAATAGTTTCTATATTGTTTTCAGGTTCCAATCTTGCCAAGATCATGGAGTAACTATACTCTTCTAAATTATATTGGGCCAAAACGGCTGGACTTGGATTCACAAAATTAGTGGCCCCATAAGCAATATAACATGAATCTTTATTATATGCCTCTTTTAAATGCTCTTGAATACCAACCGAATCTGCAATCAAATAATCAGAATATTTGGCTCCTAATTTTTCGGCATATTTTAAAAATTTACGAACGACAGGTTTATATTTGGTACGTTTCCATTCTAAACCGTCCATGTTGGTAACAATAAGGCTTTTTTTAGGCATTAACCAGTGCCATATTGAACTTGATGTATATCCTAATTGAAGAACAATGTCGAATTTCTTTTTTCGGGCATCGAGGATACAATTTAAATCATAAATAAACTGTCCTGCAGTACCAATTTTATACTCAGGGTCATACCGATGAATAATGTTTACACCCTTGAAATTTATTTCCTGATAGGGATGATCGTGGGAATTATAAACATATATCTGATGGCCTATTTCAGCCATATACACAGAAAAATACTCTGCGAATTGTTCAAAACCTCCGTGGTTGTTAGGTACTCCGCGTGTTCCTAATATTGCTATTTTCAAATCTCAAATTTTTAAAAAGAAAAAAAGTATTAAAAAAATAAAAGAGTATAATTCCTTTATTTCTGGTTAACATTACCTCAACAATAAACACCAAACTGCTAATAACAAGAAAGAAAACAAATGGAATATCTCTATATTTAAATGCAATCCAGAAACTATACAAAAGATACCCGAGAAAAGCCAATAATACAAATATCCCATAGTTCAATAAGATATTAAGGTATTGGTTGTGTACATTAAATCCTTCAAACCAATTTGGCCCCAAATTATATGAATAATAATAATAATCTAAATATAACTGTGTGTCTCCCTGACCATATCCAAATAATAATTTGCCATCCTGAATTAAATGATACAATCCAATTTTAACAAAAATATACCTTAGTTCTAAATCAGATATATTAGCCTTCTCTTCATAAATAAACAATTTTTTATTTTGAAAATCATTTGTCGGTTCGAAATGGATTATTTCTGTATCAAAATCCAAACCTTCAACAAATCTTTCTTTTATATAAGGGATGTTAAACACCGTTAATGAAAGCATTATAACAGGCAGCACAAATAACATCTTATTTTTTAGACTAATTTTTTGAGTTAAGATGAAAACTAAAACAAAACATAAATCTATAAACAAAACTATTTTCGATGCACAAAACACTAAGGCAAGTAACAAAAGTGAAGCAAGTAATATATCCCTTTTTTTTAATGAACTAAAACTTTTTGTATTGTAAAATTTAAAGAAAAGAGCCAAAGAGATATATATTGAATAATATACCGGATGTTGATCGTATAACAAAGTAAAGTCATGAAAGAATAGTATTTCATTTGAATCTACTGATAGTACTTTTAAAAAATTATTGAACAGGAGAATTGCTGAACTCAAAGAACATGCATAGAAAAAATAATCAAATAGTTTGTTGACTCTTTCTTTGTCAAATGACTGATTTATAACAACGAATGCCAACAGCAACTGCAATAAATCTAAATCCAAGTGTTTAAGCCCTACTTCATATTTCTTACTAAATAAGGAACTTATAAGGGCGATAATGAAAAAAAAACAAGGAAATATAAATCCCGGAGATTTAAACTTTTTAATATTTTGCTTTTTAAAAAAAAAAAAATTATAAGCCACTGCTATGATTAAAACTAAATTTCCTAAATTAATTTGAAACGGAAGCAGGCATGGAATTAAAGCAAGTACAATCCATTTAATTTTAGAATTATCCAATGAAAAAGCAGCTTTACTTAACCTAATTCCCATTAATCAATATTTTCAACAAATCATCTACTTTACTTTTCCATGAATGTTCGTCTACATTAATATTTTTTTTAGTATTCTTCGTATCTCGCATCTCTTGTGCAAATTCTATTGGGTTATCCGCCAAAAAAAGATACTCTTCCAAATCCTCTAATCCATTGGATCTAGTACCTACAACTTTCTTTCCAGTAGCCAAATATTCATATACCTTGATTGTATTAGCTCCCGACTTTTTTTCTTCTTTAACAACATACGGAACCGTACAGATATCAAAGTTCTTTACATAATTAGGATATAAATCATAGTGTTTATCCCCTAAGTAATAAAAATTCTCCAGTTTTACTATTTTATCATATACTTCCTTATCCAGTATCTGACCCACGAAAACAAAAGAAACCGATGGAGACAGTTTCATTGTTTCATTTAATAAATCAGTATCTATTAAATGAGTTATTTTACCTCCAAAGCCAACTATTGGCCTTGGTATATTCTTCATGTCATCAGGTAAATAACTTTTGTTGTTTTCTACAAAGCGCACTATATCAACCCCATTTTTAATCAAAAAAAGTCTTTGAGGACTATATAGCTTCTGAAAATCGTTAACATTATCGATTGAGTTAGTTATCCAAAAATCAGAAATTGAAGAATAGCACTTGTACGCTATATTTATATGTCCTTTTATTTTATGATAAACATCAAACTTCATAAAATTATCCCAAGCATCAAAGACTTTCTTTTCAGCGTTTAACCCTTCTGAAATCTTGTATGCTAATATATTCTGATTTAATAGATAGTAGTTATCTTTAACCTCAAGATGGTTTAAGCATTCTGTAATAAAACCAATATACTTAGCTGAACCATATTTATCAATGAACCATTTATACCCATTAAAAACCTGACCTAATATATCATATGACACATAGTCTGTTAAATACATATTATGACTTATCTTATACAGCTTACAATTTCCCTTTGAAATAAGAATTTCACCATTAATCAAGTTTCTTCTCCTTTTTAATAAAACCTCAAGAAAGGTTGTCGGTCTGTTTATAATAATCTTAATATCATCGTTTTTTTTATTAAGCTCCTCAATAAAATGAGCATCCCTAGTCCTAAAACCTTCAATTAGTATTTTCCTCCAATCATGAAAGGGTACAATTAATAAATTCATTATTAATTTATTTTATAATTCTATTTCTAATTTTTTATTTAAAACCGCCTTAGAAACAATAAATGGATCTACGCGACCATCAATTTCAATAATTTGATATTCTCCGTTCCCCTTATACTTCAAATATTTATTTACTGTAAAGAACCACTCCATTTCATTTCCTTCAATCGTTAATTCTCTTTGTTGACTCTTAAATATAATGTTTTTGAAACTCACAGTATTTTGTTCCATATTATTTCCTAAATCGACTCTAAAAGTATTTGAAAGAACTTCTATCGGTAATTTAAAACTTAGGGTTTGGACATCATTACTTCCTTCAACACTTTTTCTTATTTTTTTTTCTTCAGAAAACTTTATCTCGTCGTCTTTAGAATCTAAATAAAATATTTCAATCACATCTTCTTTCTTCACTATTATTGAAAGTGTTATCATAAATGAATCTGCAACTCCTATTGTTTTTTCGTTGGGGTTTATATCCTTACACCCTGAACATAAAAATATTAAGAAACAAAAGATTGCTATTCTCTGCATTATTAAATCAATTAATCTTTCGGTTAACAATTACAAATAAAGAAAGCATCATCCCTATATCATAATATACATTGGTCATAAACAGATAAAAAAGCATAATAAACGTTAATATTATTTTAGATTCCCTATCTAAGCCAAGATAACTAATTATAGCAAATAATAATGACATAATTACCAATACACCTATAATGCCTAAATCATTGTATGTCCATATCAATTGGGAAAAATTCAAGGCCTTTTTAAACTCTCCGGTTAATAAATTAAAATAATCATATGGCCCCTCACCAATAATCTTCAGGGAATCCTGAATATATGATATTACTATTTGTGGTCTTTTCGCATACCCCCTTTCGGTTGCTTTTACGGATTCACTTACGGTATATTTATTTTTCAAAAAATACAGTTCGGTTTGAATTTTTGGCACAGATAGAGCCAAATTCAACATGACATATCCTACAATAAAAATAGCAATTATCCCTGAATAGCGGACCCTTTTATTGGCCCATATAACTCCGTAATAGGTAAGAACAATAAAAAACAAGAGTTTCGTTAAATTAGATTCTAACAACAATATTGTGAAACAGATGTATCCTATTAGAAGCCATTGTATTTGTTTTGCTCCTCCTCTTCTATATTGAAATATTATTGCTAATAGATATATCAACAAAAAAAAACCAAGTGAATGGTCTGCTTTGATAAAAAAACTGCCAAACATGAAATCATAATCACCAATAGATTGATTTGAATTATTAAATTTAATCAAAAAATCATAGCCGTATTTTTGAATCAAAATGATTGGTAATTGAATTAGAATAAGAACTTTAAAAAATAATGAACTTAATTTCTTTACATTTATACCTACTTTAATAAGCCCGTCTATTGCAAGAAAAACACCTAAAGGTACAAGGGGAAACACAAAGTATAGAATAGTTTTTTTTAGCTCTGTATTATTGACCGTTCCACTCCCAATTATCAAGAAGATATAGAGTAAACTAATTAATATTATATTTGACCTAGTCACCTTACTATTCCTAACAAGGATTGTCAATAAAACAATTAGGTATACCAATCCCAAAACAAGCATTGAATATAATGTGCTTGGAATACCAAAAAAATATTGAAAAAATCCCCCAACAAAATAAACAGATAAAATTAATACAATAAATAAATACGGGAGAAGTCTCTTCATAACATTCCTAATTCCTTAAATTCATAAGAATTCGTTGTTCCCTATAATAGGCTGCTTTTTTTTAACTTATAAAGTTCGTCTAGTTTATCTCTTACCATAGTTGTAGTTGCTGAAATAATAAAAACATAAAGTAGAATGAGGGAACCAAGATTTATATGTGTAAATACAATTAATGAAAAAAAGAAATAAATCACAGGGACCAATATTGTTGCAAAGGTAGATTAATCAGTATTAACAAATTTTTTGTATACCTTTTTTAATCCTATTATTAAAACAAACTTAGTAATAGCGATGCTACAGCCGCCCCTATTAACCCAAATTTTTTTATTAATAAAAAATTAAGAATAATATTTATTACCGCAACAAAAATAGTAAAAACGGGTAATATACCTTGTGAATAAGCATGCCTCGCATAAAACAAAAAAACAACCTTAACACAGAAAAGGTATAGACCGTGTTAGGTACTCCTAAAAAAAGTGTGACGCACCACCACCAAGCGCAAAGCTAAACGCAACAATGCTGAGAAAAATGGCATTATAAAGTTTTAAAAGTGATATTTTTATAAGTTAGAGCTAACGTTTTTCAATTTTTTTAAGGCCAAGGGCTAGCTCCCACATTTTTTTGGTTTTTAACAACAAGGGGTTTTTAACCGCTTTGATGTTTTCGGCTATCGTTTCGTGGTTTTGTTCTACGGTTACAATCTTTTCCTTATTTATAGCCCAATCTACTTCTTCATTCAAAATTCTGTCTTCCTGCCCAAAATCCTTAAAAAGCATTTCATATTTATGGCTCCAACTGGTTGCCAAACAAGGAACTCCTTGGCTTAATGCGCTAACCACTCCGTGAAAGCGAGAGGAAATAACGGTATGCGAATTTCCTATCAATCCTTTTACTTCCTGAGCAGTAATTCCGCTCACAACGGGAATTTTATTTTCCCTTGCTGCATTAACTTGGTCACAAAGGTTTTTATCGCGAAACCCTTCATGGTTTAGCATAAAAACAGGTAGCCCTTTTTTTTCGTATAGGTCAATTATGTTTTTTAACAGCCCAGTATATTCGTCTTTATTGTTTTTTTGAGGGGAAATCATTTTATGGTTTGGAATAAGGCAAACGGCTCCTTTAAGGTACTGGAATGGTGTGGGTATTACTCCTTTGACCGGAAGGGTAAAATCACACGAAATATTAATTTTTCGTTCTTCTGCACCAGCATTGACAAGGCATTCATAGGATTGTTCATCCCTCGCAAAAATCAAATCGGCATAGTGGTTAAGAATCTTAACGGTTTGCTTTCCGTAAGTGGTCTTAAAAGGCCCAAATGCCTGAGGCAAAAGCACTAGGCGAGTGCCATTTTCTTTTATTTTTTTGTAGTATTTTTCTTTTTCTTTCACTTGTTTGGCGGTCAGCTTCCATTGGTCTGAAAATTGAAACCCCCCAGCATCGAGCAAAAGGTCAATATCCTTACGTACATGAAATTGGGTTAATCGAGTAATGGGAAACGGGCGACCCAATCTCCTACAAAATTTTGCCGGCCATTTACTCAACCATCGCATACTAGGGATTTTTAAGTCCAACTTAAACTTAGGAAGTTTGTTTGGGTTAAATTCTCCTGTATGATTTAGCCATACCTCACTGTTGGGATACACCTCCTCCAATTGTTCAAGCACCGCCACTAACATAAGTTCAGCCCCTTTGTTTTTGGTATCAATACCGTCTATCTGTATTTTCATTTAGTTGTACTGTCTTAATTTTTCAATCGATTTTTTTTCCGAATAAGCCACTTTTCCTTTCGGATCCGGATACCCCACGGCCATACACATAATGGGGCGTTGAAATTTTTTCAAATTGAGCACTTTTTCCATTCCCTTTTCCAAGCTTTCAATATCAGGCCAATTGATAGGACACGAACTGAGGCCCAACGTTTCTATAGCCAACATAAATGCCATATTGGCCAAAGAAGCATCGATGTAAACCAAATGTCTGTCCCGTTCGTTAAAATATGCATCGAGATTCCCGACTACTACAATCATCATTGGAATGTTGTGTTGATACCCTTTTATGCCCATGGGCAAGTCAGTTACCTTGGCCAATAATTCGGTTTCGTCTATAATTTTATATTCAAAAGGTTGGCGATTACAAGCACTTGGTGATTGACGTGCCGCCATTAATGCCTTGTCGATTAAATCATGGGGCACGGGCTTATTCAAAAACCACCTAACCGAACGCCTATACCGGGTCAAAGCCAAAAAATCCTCGAAAGGTATGTCTGGTTTTTTCTTTTCATCCCTTTGATACGGAATCAAGTCTTCAGGACCTGAAGTATTGTCCCATAGGGTAGTAGAGGCACTCAAAAACCGCTTACGTTGTTCTTCAATAACAGGATGGTTTGAAGTAACTTCAAAATACTCTTTTAATACCTCGTATGACCATTGTATTTGAGGCTCGGAAGAAAGGTGGGGTATTATGCCTAGAATTAAAAAGTGAGACACGGTTTCCTCTATAAAATCCAAGGCAAAAACATCGCGCCTAGGTTTCATTAGCAATCCCTTTTCTATTCTATGTGTATTTCTTACTAGGGTATAAAAATGAGCCTTTTCCTCCTTTAATTCTCTAATATGTTGTGCCCTTCCGGCGAGAACGGAATGATGTTCCCGTCTAAACTTTCCAGAAATAAAAAAGTAATAAAACGAACTCAAAAATGTATTCTTAGACCAAATCCATAACAAGGATCTATCTAATTTTTTTATCAATTCCTTAAGCTTAGACATTCTTATTTTTGATTAACATTAAAAATCGCTGGATAGTTTTTTTCTCTAAATAAAAAATCATCCCTGCGTAACATACCCCGTACATTATCATTAGCAAAAGCAATGGGATTATCCCTTCGCTGGTATTCACCTTAATTTTAATTAAGTGAACCAATGCCATAGCCACCAAAAGTGCCATAACGGGTTTTGTCACCGAGCGAAAAACTTGAGAAACTTTTAGATTAATTTCTTTTTTCAAAACCACTAATGCCGCCAACACCAATGTGGATTTATTAACTAAAATAGCATAGGCGGCACCTGTTAAACCGGCAATTTTAATTCCGATGACAAGCCCCGGAATAAGCACTAATATGGTAAGTGCAATTATGATTTTCATTTCCAGCGCTGGTTTGCCTATGCCCCTTAACAAGGAACCAAATGAATTAATCATTAAATGAACCATCATTGCCACAGATAGTATTTGAATAGGTACAACCGCATCTTCCCATTTATCGCCAAAAATAAGAAATATTATTTCACGGGCAAATAAAAGCAAGAACCCCATTACCGGATAAATTAAAATAGCATTAATTTTTATGATATTTAAAAAGTAGTTTTTTAGTTTTTCACTGTTGTCTTGGTTTTTACCAAAGACAGGAAACATTACATTGTTGATAATTTTGCTTAGGGTTTGCCTTAAGGTTTCGGTTAAATTAAATGCCAAAGAGTAAGCACCAAGCGGTGAAGATCCCAACAATTTCCCTATTAATAAATTATCAATATTATAGGCAACAGTACTAAATATCCGGGTGCCCGTAGCATAAGCTCCAAAACCAAAAATAGCTTTAAAATGTTGCCTGTTCCAAGTAAGCTTAGGCGTCCAACCTACCATATAATAATAGAACAGTAAGGCCAATAGAGGACTTAACACTTGATGGATTACCAACGCCCACACCCCAGCTCCTTTTATTGCTGAAACGACCGCCACGACACCTGCTATAACAGCTGAAGTGTTCAATATTTTGGCAAGTGACTTGAAATCCATTTTCCTAACCAAAATGACATGGTGGATAAACGACAAAGGTGTAACTATCACCGAGATAGAAAGTGCCGGAATGAGATAGGTTAAAAAAGGTTCCCGATAAAACCAGGCTGCCATTGGGCCAATTAATAAACTCATTAAGAGAAACAAAAAACTACCCCATATTATCCCCGATATAAAAGCCGTAGGGTACATACTTTGGGCTACACTATCTTCTTTTTTCTGAATAAGAGCCGCCCCCATGCCTAGTTCTGATGCGGCATTGGCCACAGCAATAAAAATGGAGCACATGGCCACCAAACCAAATTGCTCTGGCAAAAGTATTTTGGCCAAAATAAGTTGAACCAAAAAACGAAAGCCTGATTCCACAAAAAGCTGAACACCGGACCACTTTAACCCTGAAATTATTTTTTTGAGTTCTGAGTTCATTTAGACTTTTTAAACATACGAAAATATTCTATTCCCAGTCTTTTGTTTTTGTGTATTTGAATTGAATTATCGCACATCTATAGTCTTATGTGTATTCTTTATTGCCACTTCACCTGTTTTGTTTTTTAGAGCCATATATACAGTATATTTACCTTTTTCCAACTGTTCACTATTTATTTTTACAATAAAACCAGAGTAATTATATAATTTGTTGTCCTTTTTATAATATTTAGTTACGTCTTTTCTTTCTTTAATAGAAATCTGGCTAGGGCTGCTAAAATAAATAAATGTACTATCCCGACTTAATATTAATAACTTTTCATCGTCAAAGGTAGAATGTTTATCTTTAATTGCCATCCAACCTTCTAAAATAAAAACCATGTCCCTTTGATTAACAATTTCACTAGCTTTAAAGCCTTCTTTATTTAACTTTTCCAAATTTCCTAATAAATCATCATTAGATATTACACTGTCCTTTATAGTTTTATTATAAAAATACTTTTCAAAAGAATCATGCTTATTTATTTTTACGGGCTTGTTAAAAGTCTTACTAATTACATTTTCTATAATATAATTGCTGGCAACTATCTTTCCTTTATAATTTAGATGTTGATTATACCCTACAGGGTCATTAGAAAAATATGTTCTATCCCAATTTGGGTATATTCTGTTCAAATCTATATACTCTACCACCCCTTCATTATTTTTTGCAATTTTTTTCAATGGTTCATCAAGTGAATTATAATCAATTTTATTTCTATATTTTTTATAAAAAGGAATTGTCAATAGTATGATTTCTTTAGTTCCTTTTTCTTTTGCTAAATCAATTATATTTTGAAGAGCATTTTCTTCCTCAGGCAATATATTGTACTTATCAAGATCAAACTTAGATTGTTTATTATATTCATTGGATGACGAAACACTTAAAACAGTTGTCCCTGTCTGTTTACCTTTTTTTTCATGTTCATACAATCTCCTTTTTATTTTTCCTATATCAGTCCACCTAGAATGTTTCTTGATAGTTGGAAACATATTTTCTGCCAAGCTTCCTTTAAAAAAAGCTCTTGCCTCTTTTATTTTAACATCTCCAAATTTTTTACCTTCAAACGTTAAATACCTCTTCATATAATCATTAATGGTTGGATCCTGATTCACAAATGCATCCATCGTTAATCTTTCATAAAACAAAAAATTTTCAATGATTAAAATCTCGGGGGCTTGATAATTATAAGCCTCTAATGCAACATAATAAGACTGATAAATGTTTTGCCCTCTAGTTGCCAGCGATACTGACTTACCCTTTGTTTTTGCATCAATTATATCCAAATCTAACCCGGAATTTGCATGAGAATTTCCTAAAATTAATATATCTACTGTATTCTTTTCTTGGTTATAAAACTCATTCCATACAGATAGCTTTGATTCTGTAAAAAGAAACGATAGACCCATTAAAATAAAGAACATTAAGGTTACAAAAACACCTCCTTTTATTAATAAAGTAAATAAATTACTCCTCATAGCTTAAAATTGGAAATAAATAAATTCGGAAGATATTTCACTACCATAAACTCCAAATATTGTAATAAAAACAGCAATACTTAGATAAACAATCCACCTAAAAAAAATAGGTTGTTTATTTAAAAGAGAGAGTATACTTTGCTTTCTGTGAAAACTCTCGATATATGTTAAACTCAAAATTGAAAGAATTAACAATGTAAATTCATTCTCTTTTAATCCTATTAAATATAATTTTTCTCCAAATAATTCATAAAAGTTGTACGTAAAAAATCCCTCAATTATTATTCTTGAATCTGCAAAAGAGTTTGCTCTAAAAAACACCCATGCAAAGCACACAATAGTAAAAGTTATCATGATAAAAATTAGTTTAATGGAAAGGGTTGACTTATCAATGTTTAATAAGCTAAACACCTTCTCCTTTCTTTTAGAAATAATTTTCTCAATAACTATTATTACTCCATGAATCACACCCCACATAACAAAAGTCATAGCAGCTCCATGCCATAAACCGCTTACTAAAAAAACTATAAAAAGATTGTAATAAGTTCTATATTTTCCATTTCTACTACCTCCTAAAGGAATATACACATAATCTCTAAACCATGTAGAAAGAGAGATATGCCACCTTCTCCAAAATTCAGTTATCGATTTAGATAAATATGGGCTGTCGAAATTCTTCATTAAATCAAAACCCATAGTTCTTGCCGCTCCAATGGCAATATCTGAATACCCTGAAAAATCGCAATAAATTTGAAAAGCAAACAATACTGTGGCAATAATTGTTTCTATTCCTTCATAACTCCCCGGATTATTATAAACCTCATTAACATATAATGCTGCTCTATCTGCAATCACCATTTTTTTAAATAACCCAAAAGCAATTAATAAAAGTCCAGACTTTACTTGATTATAGTTAAACTTATAAGTTTTATAAAATTGTGGCAATAAATGAGATGCTCTTTCAATTGGCCCAGCTACCAACTGTGGAAAGAAAGCAACAAAGGCAAAAAAAGATAGCCAATCTTTAGTTGGTTTCAGTTGTTTTCTATAGATATCAATAGTATAACTCAGAGTTTGAAAGGTATAAAAACTAATACCAACAGGGAGGATAATGTATATGGTGGTAATCTCCAACTCCTTCCCAAATAATCTAAACGAATCAACAAAAGTGTCTATAAAGAAATTAGTATATTTAAAATACGCTAAAAACCCAAGATTTATTATCAGACTAATTAATAAAAGTCTTTTTCTCTTCTTAACATTGTTTTCTTTGTATAGTTTTTGACCCACATAGAAATCTACGATTGAACTAATTGCAATTAAAAATAAAAATCTCCAATCCCACCATCCATAAAAAACATAACTTGACGCAAGAACTAGAATATTTCTCAATCTTAAATTACTAGAAACTAGCCAATATAGTACAAAGACAATAGGAAAAAATATAGCAAAATCTAAAGAGTTAAAAAGCATTGTTTACAGGGTATTATAAATTACTTTTTTTAAACTATTTTCTAAATTGGGTATATTAATGATATTAAATACTTGTTTTATTTTGGTTTTGTCCAAAACACTATACATCGGCCTTTTTGCTGGTGTTGGATAAGCCTCTGATGGAATAGGATTTACTTTTACATCAATTCCTTTAATCTCAAAAATAGCCTTGGCAAAATCGTACCAACTGATAAGTCCTTCATTGCTATAATGGTAAAGTCCAAAATTGGTTGTTTTTGTACTTATAATTTCCATTATAGCATTTGCTAAATCTCCAGCATAGGTTGGAGTTCCTATTTGATCATTTACCACGCTAAGTTCTTCCCTATCTTCCCCCAAACGCAACATAGTTTTTACAAAATTATGCCCGTATTCAGAATACACCCAGGAAGTACGGATAATAAAATTATTATTCAAGATTCCTTGGATGTATTGTTCCCCTTTTAGTTTGGATGTTCCATACACATTTATGGGATTTGGGAGGTCGTCCTCTGTATAGGGTGTGCCTTTAGTCCCATCGAATACAAAATCTGTTGAGATATGTATTAAAGTGGTGTCATAATCCTTACAAGCTTCTGCCAAATACTTTACGGCTTCGGCATTCACTAAAAACGCATTTTCCTTATCTGTTTCTGCTTTATCTACAGCCGTGTAGGCCGCACAATTAATGCAAAAGTCGAACTTTTCGTGTGCAAATAAGGTGTTAATTTCTTCCTGGGAAGTAATGTCCAAATCAGTTGAAGTTTTAAAATGAAAATCATATTCCGGATAGTCTTCTACAACGTCCTGAATACATTTCCCTAATTGTCCATTAGCTCCAGTAATTAATATTTTTGGACAATAAATTCTTTCCACACTCATTATAACGATGCCATTTGTAATGTGGGGAGTTCCAAATCTTTTTCGGATACCTTGATTTCTTCTAAAGGTAATTTCCAATCAATATTTAAGCTTGGGTCATTATAAATAATTCCCCCTTCAGATGCCTTATTATAAAAATTATCACATTTATAAAAGAACTCTGCAGACTCGCTCAAAACGGAAAAGCCATGTCCAAAACCCTTTGGAATAAATAATTGTTTTTTATTTTCGGCAGATAGTTCTATGGAATAATGTTTTCCATAGGTTGCTGAGTTCTTTCTTAAATCAACCGCCACATCCAAGACCCTTCCACTAAGCACCCGTACCAATTTAGTTTGGGCAAAATCACCCCTTTGGTAATGTATTGCTCTTACGACTCCTTTAGAAGAGTAAGATTGGTTATCTTGTACAAAGGCTACTTCCTCACCTATTGCTTCATTAAAGTTTTTAGCATTAAAACTTTCAAAGAAATATCCTCGTTCATCTTTAAATAAAGTAGGTTCTAAAATAAAGCACCCCTTTAATTCCGTCTCCGTTACTTTCATTAATTCTTATTCAATATTCCCAATAAATTTTTACCATAACCACTTTTCATAAGAGGTTGCGCCAATGCTATGAACTGTTCTTTATTTATATATCCCATTTCATAAGCTGCGCCTTCTATTGCCCCGATTTTGAGCCCTTGGCGTTCTTCTATAACCTCTACAAACTGTGAAGCTTGCATTAAAGAGGCGAAAGTACCCGTATCAAGCCAAGCCGTGCCCCTGTCTAAAATACTAACACTCAACTTATTTCTCTTTAAATAAACCTTATTCACATCAGTAATTTCCAATTCCCCTCTATGGCTAGGAGGTATTTTCTTAGCGATTTCTACAACATCATTATCATAGAAATATATTCCTGGTACTGCATAATTTGATTTTGGATTTTCGGGCTTTTCCTCTATGCTAATGGCTTTTCCGTCAGCATCAAACTCCACTACACCATATCGCTCTGGATCATGTACTCTATAGGCATAGATGATTCCACCATCAGGATCACTATTTGCTTGTAGCAACTTTGCCAATCCGGAACCATAAAATATATTGTCACCTAATATCAATGCAACTTTATCGTTCCCAATAAAATTCTCTCCAATTATAAAAGCTTCTGCCAGGCCATTTGGGGATTCCTGTACCGCATATTCGAATTTACAGCCATATTTTAATCCATCTCCCAATAAATCTTTAAAAAGTGGAAGATCTTTTGGTGTAGATATAATCAATATATCCTTTATGCCCGCATACATTAAAGTAGACAAAGGATAATAGATCATTGGTTTATCATAAATTGGCATTAATTGTTTGCTTACCGATAAAGTTAATGGATGTAATCTAGTCCCTGAACCTCCTGCCAAAATTATTCCTTTCATATTACCGTTTTTTACTGGTATTGTTTTTTATAATAATCCTGATAGGTCCCAGAAGTGACGTTACTTAACCATACCTTATTTTCCAAATACCAATCAATTGTTCTTTCCAATCCTTCTTCAAATGTAACCGAAGGCTTCCACCCTAATTCTTTATTGATTTTGGTTGCATCTATGGCATAACGCAAATCGTGGCCCGGCCTATCTTTTACATAGGTAATCAACGCCTCACTTTTGCCACTATCCCTTCCTAATTTGGCGTCCATTATCTTACATAATAATTTCACCAAGTCAATATTTTTCCACTCGTTGAATCCTCCTATATTATACGTTTCGGTATTTCTGCCTTTATGAAAAACCAAGTCAATAGCGAGTGCATGATCCTCTACATACAACCAATCCCTAGTATAATTCCCATCCCCATAAACAGGCAATGGTTTTTCCTGCATAATGTTATTAATAAATAAGGGAATTAATTTTTCAGGAAAATGATTAGGACCATAATTGTTAGAACAATTTGTAATCACATAAGGCAATCCATAAGTTTCTCCATACGCCCTTACAAAATGGTCTGAACTTGCCTTGGATGCAGAATAAGGTGAATTAGGATCATAGGAGGTTGATTCCGTAAAAAGGCCGGATTCACCCAGACTCCCATAAACCTCATCGGTACTAATATGATAAAAGCGTTTTCCGTCAGAGTTATTTTTCCATAATTCTTTAGCAGCATTCAATAGGTTCATTGTTCCGATTACATTTGTCTTTACAAATGCCAAAGGATCTGTTATGGATCTATCTACATGCGATTCCGCGGCCAAGTGAATTACTCCTTTAAATTTATGTTTCTTGAACAAGCTATCAATAAATTCGGAATCTGTAATATCTCCTTTAACGAAGGTGTAGTTTTGTGCCGCTTCAATGTCTTTTAAGTTTTCTAAATTACCCGCATAGGTTAAAGCGTCCAGATTATATATGTGATATTCTGGGTAATTCGTAACTAACCTTCTAACAACGTGAGAGCCTATAAATCCGGCTCCACCTGTAACCAATATGTTCATAGCCTATTCCTTTTTATATTTTTTCAAATAGGTGTTAAGATCAAGGATACTTAAGACTAGTAATGTAAGTCCAATTAGTCCCACTGGAACCCAAAACTTATAACTGTTCCATACTCCTTTTACTTCTACTCCACTTCTTGGAAAAGCTGAAATCACATTTAGGATACTGGATTTATTGGCGCGCTCTTGATTTAGTTCTACAAGGCTAGTTTTTAGCTCTTCCATTTTATTGATCAATGCCAATTCCTTGTTTTCCTTGCCCCCGCTTTCCCCCAAGCTAATACTAGTGCCTTGCATCGGTTTGTCCGCTTCCTTGATCATGACTTTTTTGTATAATAATTGAAGTGAGTCAATTTCAGTAATCTGCTTTTTATAAATACTGTCTTGTAAGTTAAAATTAATATCGCTAATGTTTTTTTGCAGGTTAAAATAGTCGTTCCTGGAAATGGAATTGATGATGGAGGGTTGTATTTTTTTTGCAACAGCATTATTGGTCGCTGTCACAGAAACGGTATGAAAACGCGCATCAAAAGAGTTAAAATTCACAAGATACTTCTCCATATCAATCGCCTTTTGGGTGGTCGTATCCAAGCTTCTTACAAACTTGTCGAAAAGTAGCACTTTCTGATTTTCATCTGAATAAGATTCTACCATAAATTCTTTAATATGTCCAGCCTCGGAACGTGTTATATCCAAAGCTTCCGCTAAAGCAGTAGAATCCTCTGCCTCTGCCAATTCATTGTAAAAAGTAACGTTGTTATACAACTGTTGTACACTATTAAAATTAGGCTCTACCACCATAGTGGAGATGTATTTTGGTTCCTTTATAATATCCAAATACACCCCTAATGCCAAGCCAACCACTCCCGCAATCGCAAATTTTAAAAAGTGTTTCTGTATGAAAAGCAGAAAATGAATGATGATATTGAAAATCCCCTTAAAAATATCCCCAATAAATTTGAAGAATTTTCTAAAGCCATTGCCTATCAATTGAAACAATTGCCCCAAATCTACTTCCTCGGAAGATGAATTATTATTATTTACCGGTTGCTGGTTAGACATATATTATGAATTAAATATTTGTGTTAGTATTTTATCAGTGATCAAATAGGTTGGTTTTACTCCTGTAGTGCCTAAACCACCCGAAGCTAAAGTACTTCCTGTTTCCAATGGATTATCTGAGGCATAATAGGCATAGCGCACTTTCACATCTTCCCGAATGCTCTTGCGCACCTTGGAAGCCGCTTGGATGGCCTTTTGGTAGTGCACTCCTTCCATTTCCAACCCTATCACATTCCAGGTGGATTCGTGGAAGAATTTTAATATATCCTTATTCTGTAATGAAGTTCCCAAAACAGTGATCATTGCGCCTTCCAATACCCTTAGGCCGTTACCTTCAAAATCTTTAGAACTGAACTCGTTCTTAAAGGGGTAATTATCGGCTGTGCCTTCAAATATATGGGAGTTTGGAATCATCAAATCCCCTTTGCCACCTTCCAAAATACCAGCCTTCCCCATAATGGAAATAGAGGCCACATCTATAAATACCTCTCGGTTTTTTTTCTTTTTGTAGGGCTTTAAAAACTCGTCAATTGTTTCGTAGGCCTGTTCCCCAAAGGCATAGTCCATTACAAAAATAACGGGTTTTTTATCATCAGGGATACTTTCATTCAATTCAAAACAGCAGGTGTCCTTACCTAACTTGGCAGTGTCAAAAATCTGAATATCTATATTGGTTCCCGAAGTATCATCCAACGTTATCATACCATTCTTTTTGGCCATGGTAATCACCTTATTTCTCAGTGCTCCATTTTCAGGGGAACTAAGTGCCTCATAAATCTCCAACGAACCTTTGTTCCCATATTCTTTCGCCAATGCCTTTTTGGCGAATAATGAATTCATTACACTGTGCATATTGGCACTAATAATATGAATAGGTCTTCCCAATAGCCCATGATCATTCAGGCATTCCTTTATGGCATTGGCCCAACGCTCACCATGGATATGGTGGCCCAGACGTTCCCTTAATAGCGGTGTAAAGGTTATGGCCCTTTTGTTCCCCGTAGTCTCTTCTTCTATAGCTAACTTGCCCAGCCAGTAAATAATTTTAAGGAATCGTTCAGGTTCAGCTTTGGTTGCAAATTTTTGGTGTATCTCTATCGCCTCCGTAAAAGACCTTCCCAGGATATAGGCAGTATGGATCAATGCCACTTCCCTTTCAGTTTGGGTAAGTTTGTTCTTTGAAATGGCCTCCTCCAATTTCACCCAGTTCCTAATGGTCCTATCCGTATCTTCTATCAAGACCCTTTTGGCTATTTTCTGGGATTCGACAAATAAAAAGGTAAGGTGGGTAAGAATGTCATAAATATCGGAACGGCCCCTGGTAATCTCAATATTCATCTGCTCATCGTCTATACGATAGCAGTTTCTTCTTCTTTTAAGCGGGATAATTGGTTTGAAGTGCGACATCCCATACCCTTCATCCGAGGTAAGGTTGATAAATCTGCATTGCTCTATTCCTTCTGGTAGGCGCTCCAAGACATAGATCAACCCGTTTAATTCTGTTTTTTCTTCTGCAATAGAACCGTAAATCTCTGGTCGCAATTGCAATAAGGCATTTCTCAAGGTTTCCCCTGAAACGCCCATTGGCTTATAAAAACCTCTGTTGAACAGGTGGCGCATCGTAATATAGAGTCGCTCAATGGCATTGGTAGATTCTTGAGCCCGAGTTGTATGTTTCAATTTATTCATAATTCTGCCTGCAAAATTACACTTATTATTTAGGATAACCCATAAGTGCGCTTATTTTCCAAAATCGGGCTGTAAGTAGATTAACTTTAATCCTTTATATAGACCTTCAGGGCATCGGCGACCTTTCTATCGTTGGATAATCGCTGTACCTTATTCTGCCCTCCCAATTTGCCCTGAGATTTCATGTAGTCATTAAACCCCCTTTTTTTGATAGGGGTCACTTTTAAGGTCTGTAGCACTTTTCCATCAATCAAATCGAAATAATAACTATTCTGTTCTTGCATTTCCTTATCCAACACCTTTATAAACTTGTCATAATCGGTTGGTTCCTTTTCAAACTCTACCATCCATTCATGAAAGGGCAACTGGTTTCCTTCCGGGGCAATCTGAGGGGCCACCGTAAATTCATTGATTCTGGCATCCGTTTCTGAAATAGCTTTTCGCATGGCCTCTTCCACTTCCTTGCCGATCACATGCTCTCCAAAAGCAGAAATAAAATGCTTGATCCTCCCTGAAACTATTATTTTATAAGGCTTCAAGGAAATAAACTGAACGGTATCCCCTAGGTTATATGCCCATAACCCCGCATTGGTGGAGATGATCATTACATAATTGACACCAAGTTCAACATCCTTTAATGTGAGTCTTTGTGGATTTTCTTCAAAAAATTCATCTGATTTTACAAACTCGTAAAATATTCCAGAATCCAACAATAAGAGCATTCCCTTTTCCTTTTGGGAATTTTGATAGGCGAAAAAGCCTTCACTGGCGGGAAATAGTTCAATACTATCGACCCGCTTCCCCATTAAACTTTCAAATTTCGCCCGGTACGGTTCAAAATTGACACCGCCGTAAATAAAAAGTTGGAAGTTTTGAAAGAGGTCACCTACCTTTTTCCCTGATTTTTGATTCAATTTTTCAAAGTACATCTGTACCCAGGAGGGAATGCCTGCGATAACAGTCATATCCTCATTTACAGTTTCTTTTACTATTTCATTGACCTTTGTTTCCCAATCCTCAATACAGTTGGTTTTCCATGATGGCAAACGATTTTTTTGAAGATAGTTGGGTACATAATGGGCTGAGATTCCCGATAACCTTCCCAATTTAATTCCGTTCTTCTCCTGCAATTCTGGACTACCCTGGAGAAATATCATTTTACCGGTCACAAAATCCGCATTCCCGGTCTCATCGATATAATTTAAGATCGCATTTCTAGAGGCTTCTATCTGGTATTTGATGGATTCATCGGTAATAGGTATGTATTTCGCCCCAGAGGTAGTCCCAGAGGTTTTTGCAAAATACGCCGGTTTGCCTGGCCATAAAATATCTTCTTTCCCCGCAACCATCTCATCAACATATGGTTTTAGCTCTTCATAATCCCGGATGGGAACTTTTTTGGCAAAATCCGAATATGATTTTATGGTATCATAGTTATGATCTTTGCCAAACTTCGTCTGTGATGCCTTTTTAATTAATTGACCGAACACCTTTTCTTGTGCCTTTAAAGGATTATTGATCCATTCGGCATTCTTCTTTGCAATTCGCCTTGCAAAAATCCGGGCTGCAAACGACTTTAATGACATAGTTATTTATTTAAAATCGATATAATCCAAAGGGTTGGCCGGACCGCCATTGTTCCAAAGTTCAAAATGCAGATGTGGTCCAGTGGTCAATTCTCCCGTGTTGCCCACTGAGGCGATTACCTCCCCGGCCCTGACCATATCTCCCTGTTGCTTGTTCAGGGATCCATTGTGCTTGTAAACTGACAATAATCCGTCTTTATGTTCCAAAATAATAACATATCCTGTATCCGCTGTCCATTCGGAAAAAATTACCATTCCGTCTGCCACGGCCTTTACGGGTGTATTGGTAACAGCAACCACATCTACAGCGTAGTGCTTCTTCTGTGGATTATATTCTTGGGTTATGGTTCCTCCAACAGGTGGGAACAAGACCAAATTTACATTTTTGATATCCCTTTCAAACAAACTGTACTTGTCCTCCATAGCAACCTGTTCCCGCATTAAGGAGTCTGCCCGGATAGGAGTAAGGTCTATGGTAGAAGGGTCCAGTTTGAATTGTTCGAACAGGGAATCCCTATTCACCTGATTATTGGCAATATCCCCATTCAATACCATTCTAATATTATCTAAATACTTATTGGTATAATTTAAAACCGTAACCAGGGAATCAGTTTTATACGTCAATTCAATAGCCTGTCTTTTTAGTTTCGTTGAGGAATATCCCGGAATATATTCCCGTAAGGGCGTGAAAGCGATTAGCACGGTAGTACAGGCGATCAAGGCCACAATAAAAAGGGAACCCGTGACAAAAACGTTCAAACGGCTCAACTTAAAAGAAATCTTTTCTTCAAAAGTATTTTCATTAAGTATCACCAAGCGATACTTATGTAAAAGCTTCTTTTTGATTTCCTTTCTTTTTTCCCCTTTCTTGGCCATAGTTCACAAATATAATGTTACTCTTGAATAATTCAGAGTAGATTTGATAATTCTGTCATTGGCATGCATTGGACAGATAAAATGTATACGCACATTAACAGGATTTGGTTTACATCGTTAAATTACTATTTCCTTTATAATTATAACGGAATACTTGTTACTTTTTAGTACATTTGTGGTCTATTTAAATCATCTGAAATGATATCTTCAAACATTTTTTTAGCAGTTGGACCTTGGCAAATAGTCATTGTGGTTTTGGTCATTCTTTTATTGTTCGGTGGAAAGAAAATTCCAGAATTAATGCGTGGACTTGGAAGCGGAATTAAAGAATTTAAGGATGCCTCAAAGGAGGATGAGCCCACAAGTGACAAAATTGACGAGAAAAAATAAGCTTATAGCGTAAATAAATGAACACCCCTCGTGGGTGTTTTTTTGTTTTAATATGCTTTACACTTTACTTTATAAACCCAGGCTTTACTTCAAGATTCTTTCAAGACGTTTTAGAATGGGGCATTAAAATCTTCCTTTTTTTATTGGGATTCCAGCATTTCAGAAACCACCTCTTAGCTATTAATCCCTTGTTTACGACAAAATGCATCACTTTCACAACAAAAAGTAATTGAATGGTACTTCATCCGCTAAATTCGTAGTTTAAAGATAATAAGGATTTAAACTTGCTGAAAATCAGAACGGTATATCGACTCAATAAATGAGTTGCTTTTTACGTTATCAGTTAAAGATTTTTTTAGTCAAGTACCCAATAAATAGCTGCACCGATGAAAAACCTTCTTACAGCCTATATTCTCTTGCTCACTGTAATCTGCAGTGCACAGGGTATAAAGAAGAATTATATTGCAAGTAATGGCGATTATGCCTCACTTACCCATATTAATAAAAGCCGAAATACTTATACTTCCACGCCTAGCAAGAGAGTTTCTGGAGAAGCGTTTAAAAGGACTGCTGCCAAAAATAATATTAAAAGTAGAACTTTCTATAATCTCAAAGGTGCGGATGAAGGCTATTACATTGTCTCTGGTGTGTTTTCAGATTTGACCAATGCCAAAAATTTGGTGCGAAAACTCAAAGGAAAAGGATTTTCCGCTGGCTTTATTAACAATTCTGGCAATGGTCTTAATTATGTCTACGTGGCACAATATGATACTTTGGACAAAGCCATAGACTCTTGTAATTCCCAGTTGAATGGTTCCTATACCGAACCATTTTGGTTAATGAACGTGGATAATGGTGGTAAAGCCAATAAAATAGACTTAAAGGACAAATCAGCAACCCCTTTACCTTCATCTACCGATGATACTAGGACAAAATCTCCGCTTCAAGAGTCAAAACCAACAAAAAGCAAGCCTTCAAAGGAATCCAATAGTGAAGAGGAACTTTCCATAGATGAAGTTACCTATGATATGCTCAATGCTACAGATGAGGTTGAAGCAACAGAAAAAAGGAGGCCTACTAGAAGAAAAATAACCTACTCCAAGGAAAAAGATAATTCCATTCCTAGCCGATTGATCCAAAAAGCAGATGAGTACTTTAATAAAATGTGGTATGCTGAAGCAGCCGAACTTTACGAAGAAGCATTAAAAAAGGATCCAGAAAATTATTCCTTTGATGTACTTCAAAAAGCGGGTGATGCCTATTATTATAACACGGATATGCCCAAAGCCTATTATTGGTACAATATACTATATGAGCGCTATGAGAAGGATCTTTCTCCTGATCAACTGTTTAAATACGCACATACATTAAAAGGCACAGGGAAGTACGGTCGGTCAAAGCGACTGATGCGTCTCTATGACCAGGAAATGAAGAAAGGCAATTCAAAAAATACCAGAATAGGTCTTAACGCAGAAAAGAAGGAGGCTGTCCTTGATAATATTTTAAGCAAGGAACAAGATTTTGGTATTAAGAACTTGGCCATTAATACCAGGTATTCGGAATTTTCACCAATGTTCCACAATGAAGACGAGATAGTATTTGCTTCTGCAAAGGATTCTTCCTTTTTAAAAACCAGACGGTATAAATGGAACAATCAACCCTATTTGGATCTATATGTGTCCAAGATCAACAAGGAATCACAGGACTTAAAGAGTGCCCTTAAATTTTCCAAGAAAATAAACACGAAGTACCATGAAGCTTCGGTTGCGTTCGCGCCTGATAATCTTACCATGTATTTTACCAGAAACAATTACGGGAAAAAATTAAAAAGGGATAAAAACGGCATAAATAACCTTAAAATTTATCGCTCAACAAAGGTAAATGGGGAATGGACAGAGGCTGAGGAAGTACCTTTCAATAGCGATGACTATTCCACCGGCCATCCTGCATTGAGTCCGGATGGAAAAAAACTATACTTTGTTTCTGACATGCCCGGAAGCATTGGCCAGACCGATATTTTCGTTGTTGACGTATTGGATAATGGACAGTATTCTGCCCCAAAAAATCTAGGACCGGGGATTAATACGGAACAAAAAGAAATGTTCCCGTTTATAAATGACAAAAAGCTTTACTTCGCCTCCAACGGCCATGTAGGATTGGGTGGCCTGGATGTATACGAAGTTGCATATGATGAGGAAGGTTTTAAAGAAGTACTGAATATGGGTCAGCCCATCAACAGTAATAAGGATGACTTTTCCTATATCGTAAACGAAGAAAATCAAAAAGGCTATTTCGCTTCCAACAGAAAAGGTGGTAAGGGAGATGACGACATCTATTCCTTTAAACGTTTATTGGTGGAAGAGGTGGCGCCAAACCAAAATGCCATTGCTGGAGTAGTAACGGAACTGATTACAGGAGACCTTATGCCGCAGAGCTTGGTTACCCTTCTGGATGAAAACAATATTAAATTAAAAGAAGTGGTTACTGGGGACGACGGCAGCTTCATTTTCGAAGATTTGGAAGGCAATACCAAATACACCTTAAAAGTTACTCAAGACACTTATTTTGATCAAGAACTGCCTATAACTACTAAAGATAATGAATTGGTCAATGTGGATATTTCCATTAAAAAGCTAAAAGACCTAATAGCCATTGAAAATGGCATAAGAAAGCTTAAAACCGACATGATTTATTTCGACTTTGATAAGTTCAATATTCGATCCGATGCAAGCTTGGAGCTGAATAAAGTAATAAGTGTTATGAACGAATACCCTCAAATGGTGATCAAAATTGAGTCCCATACCGACTCAAGAGGTAATGATGTTTACAATAAATACCTATCAGATAGAAGAGCCAAGTCAACCAGGGACTATATAATTTCCAAAGGTATTGATGCCTCTCGTATTGAAAGTGCTATTGGCTATGGAGAAGAACAATTGATCAACGAATGTAAAAATGGGATCCGTTGCTCAGGACCGAAGCACGAATTGAACAGGCGGTCAGAAATCATTATTGTTAATATGTAATCTTTACCTACTTAGATAGTGTTTTATACTTGTTGGGGGGGTTATCTATAGAATTTAGACTTTACGGTCAACGCCCAAATAATATACCATTAAGTTTATTATTTGGGCTCACATTTCAATCTCTTCTTGTATATAATGCTATATTCATCTCATTATCAACTACTATTTATCCAAGTATTGGCATTAAACAATCCTCATCAAAACCCCCTTTTCGCTTTGTCGCCTTTTTTAAACCTTTCATCCGTGTAGTTTATCGACTAATTTTACAGTTTACCTTTTGTTGTATATTATTAGCTTTTTCATCCTTAAAAGCGACCATTTGACCTAGTATTTTTCATGTGCCCCTTTAAGTCCCCGACCTTTGAAGTAACTTAATCTTAAACTGTGGGATATGACAAAACTATTACTTATCAAAGAAATTTATTTAGAAGGATTTAGAAATTTAGGCCATCTCATCATAAAGAACTACTTGAAGGTATTTTCTTGGATCTGTTTCGCCTTGATTCTTGTTGCCATGTATGCCTTGGTATACAGAATGTCTACAGGATTTATGTGGGATTAGATTAAAGCCCACAACAAATTATATAAACCCCATTGGAAACTTCCTTTGGGGTTTTTTTATGGCTAACAATACCAATGCATTATCCTTTAATGACTTATATATACCATACTTTCTTCTCAATGAAAGTTTTCAAAGCAATCCTAATGTACCATCTTATTTTGTTGCAAATCTCCATTTCACACACCTAATATACTTAGAATCGCTCCTTGTACCTTCCCGTTCATCCCACAAAAAAAACCATTCACAGACAAAATAAAATAAGGGCTTTCCTACATCCTTTTTTTCTTCCGTTGAGCCAATATATTATAAAGAGGAGGACATGCAGCCTATCTTTAATATAGTATTAACCCGAAAAAATACGATTATGAGCAAACTACTACTTGTTAAAGAGATATACCTTGAAGGTTTTAAGAACTTGGGAAACCTAATGATTAAAAATTATTTTAAGGCACTCTCATGGTTTTGCTTTGGGCTGTTTGCCGTTGTGGTTTATGCCTTTGTTTTTAGATTGATCACGGGCTTTGCATTTGATTAAAAAATCACAGCCTTTAAAATACTGTTTTCCCACAAAAACGGTTAAGTATCTATTTCAAAATTAAAATAAAAGGGTCGCTGTGCGACCCTTTTTTAATGGCTCTAAGCCAAGAATACCAATCGGCCCGAGTACTTAGTGGTCTTCTTAAAAAAAGACATTCTAGTGAGCCTAAAATGGACTTTATGCACAAAAGTGTTGTGTCTCCTTTAAAACAAAAGAGCGACCCATCTGGGTCGCTCAAAATAAAGCTTTTAAAAATGTATCCTATTTCTTTTTGGGTACATCAAATTTTACTGATTTCAATATAGCTTCCAGTTCAAACATATAATCTCTCTTCTCTGTAGAGGGAGCAAAAGTAAACCCTTCTATGACCAGTTTTCTATTGTTCGCCTCATCATTGATAATGTACGTCAAAAATGGTCCTGCCATTGGATATCCATTGATCTCCCAAATACCTTTGACCTCAACAGCCTTCTTTCCAGCGATCTCGGCAGGAAAGACATAAGGAGAAAATGCTTTTTCCGTCATCATATATGTTACTTTGCCTGGAACATCAGGTCCTGGAATATATTTTTTCCCTATAGAATCCCTCATTGCCACAATTTCCTTTACAAAGGTCGAGTCGTTGGAGAAACTATCCCCGGGAATGGAATAAACAATAATGTTCATGGTCCCTTTTTGAATTTGTCGATCTATCCAAACAAAATTATCCTCTTGCTTACCTACTTTATAGACTGAGGGCATGGAAAGAGTTATTCCAAATTTATCTTCTAGGACCTTTTCCTTGTTTAAGGATCTTAAAAACCTCTTTTGTGCCTCCGTGATTTCTACAGATTTAAAAGCCTCAATAATTTCTTCGGCATTCTCATCCAAATTCTGAATGATTTCGTCATCTGTGCGTCCCTTAATGACAGCAACTTTTTGTGGTCTTGCATACATATCGGTTTTAATATGCCCTAAATCCAAGGAGTCCTTTACAACATACAATACAGATCTGGTATTCCTAACGGCCCCCGTAAAAACATTGGAACCCATGTGGTTTATGGTGAATAAGGGTTCTTCCCATGATAGGCCAAGAACTGGCGCTGCAAAGTATTCCCTTACCTTATCACCTACAGGTCCTTTCCAGAGCTCATTGTCCATCACCACTGCAACAGAATTAATGGCCCCAATTGATTCTGGTTTATAATCAATTTTATTTTCTCCTTTACAGGAGACAATGGTGATTAAAAGAACTAGAAGAAGTGTTCCTAATTTTTTCATTTTGGTTTTAG
Organism: Flavobacteriaceae bacterium KMM 6897; assembly: GCA_035798135.1. Taxonomy (GTDB): domain Bacteria; phylum Bacteroidota; class Bacteroidia; order Flavobacteriales; family Flavobacteriaceae; genus Sediminicola. The sequence goes on from JAPFBR010000001.1 coordinate 600,553, forward strand.
TATTAAGGTTTAACAACTGCACAATTTAATTTTTGCGCCAATTTTAATGTCATTCCCTCTAATACCGTTCCATTCTCGTAAATTTTCAATAGTAATTCCAGGATATTTTTTAGAAATGGTCCACAGGGAATCTCCACTCTTTACCATATGGACCTTCGTGTCGCTTGCAATAGCTGATTTTGTTGAACTATTTGACGACGAAGATGATGTATTGGAAGAACTTGAAGTTACAGGATTTTTTGCATAGATGGTAAGTCGTTGTCCTATCCTTACGGTGTTGCCACTAAGTCCATTCCATTGTTTTAATTGGCTTACCCCAACCCCATGTCTTTCTGCAATCTTTCCTAAATAATCTCCACTTCTAACCCTATAGACAATCCTATTCTGAGCCTCAATAAGTTCTTGCATTGGCTTTTCCTCTGTTTCCAGTTCCGATTTTACATGTGCATATATTGCCGCTTCATTGGCCACAAATTTTCCCGTCGCTTCTCTGGGCAATCGCAACACATAGTCCTTCCCTTCAACATAGGGTATAACATCCAATTTATAAGAAGGATTAAGGATTTGCAGTTCTTCTACTGAAACATCTACCAACTCAGAAATCTGATTAAACGTAATCAAGTTTTTTACATGAACCGTATCTGTGTCAAATAGAGGTCTCTCAATTCTTTCACGTTTAAAACCGTGTTCTTCTGCATATTCAAAAATATACATGGTCGCTAAAAATGCAGGAACATAACCAGCTGTTTCCCTAGGCAGGTTTCTTCTAATGTTCCAATAATTTGTATAGCCCCCAGACCTCCTAATTGCCTTATTGACATTCCCTGGGCCCGAATTATAGGCTGCCAAAGCTAAATCCCAATCGTCAAAAATCCCGTGAAGCCTTGACAAGTATTTTGCCGCTGCTTTTGTAGAGGCAATTGGATCACTGCGCTCATCCACGTAACTACTGACATCCAGATCATACATCTTTCCGGTGCTGTACATAAATTGCCATAAACCAGTGGCGCCTACCCTAGATCTTGCCCTAGGATTTAAGGCCGATTCAATAATAGCCAAATACTTTAATTCCAGAGGCACATTGTACGTATCCAATTCCTGTTCAAACATTGGAAAATAAAACTGACTTACCTTGAGCATCCTTTGCATCAACCCTCTCTTTCTTGTCAAAAATGTTTTGATGACATTTTCAAGGGATGGATTGTAGGCGATGTTAAAAGGTGTTTTTTGATCTAATATTTTCAATCTGGCCTTTAGTGTCTCCGTATCCAGGTCGTAGTTGTAAACAGAATCCACTTCCAGATTGGTCACTGTATTGTATATGGAATCAAAATAGCTTTGGTTATCGTGCAGTTCCTTTAACCACAGTTTATCATACTTTAAAACCTCAATTCGATCAGACAAATTGAACTTATTACTGACCTTCACCAATATTGTAGGGGAATCCTCCAATTGTCCCGGAGACTCCATAAGCTCCATCTGTTCAACCCCTTCCATATCCATGGCTATGGTATCTACTGGAACTTCCAAAACCACCTTGTTCTTTCGTTGTTTTTTGCGGGTACCATCCTTTTGTTGTGCCATAGCGGACACTGCAAACAGGCAACAAAGTACCAGACCAATGTTTTTTAATTTCATCATAAGCTTTCTTCAGATTAATATGGGAATCAACGAAAATCGCACAAATTTAGCAAACATTTAAAAATAGCCTCTTAAAGTATTGGTAAACTAAATTGCGTATCCCTTTCATAACGTTTCTATTCTTCTAATATTGCTGCAATTCCAGGCAAAACCTTCCCTTCCAGGCTTTCCAACATTGCCCCACCACCGGTTGAAACATAACTTACTTTTTCTTCAAAACCAAACTGCTTTACAGCTGCAACAGAATCTCCTCCTCCAACTAAGGAAAATGCACCTTTGCTCGTGGCCTCGTCTATATAATTACCTATTGCTATGGTTCCTTTAGCAAAACTGTCCATCTCAAAAACGCCAATTGGCCCGTTCCATAATATGGTCTTACTCTGCAAGATGACCTCTTTAAAGTTGGCCAACGTTTTTGGTCCGGCATCCAATCCTTGCCATCCCTCAGGTATTGCATCTACAGCCACAATTTTGGTGTTGGCATCGTTGCTGAAACTGTCTGCCGCCAAAACATCTACCGGGATATGTACTTTTACACCTTTTTGCTCGGCCTGTTTTAGAATTTCCAAAGCCAATTCCATCTTATCGTCCTCACAAATGGAATCTCCCACTTTACCGCCTTTTGCTTTGACAAAAGTATAGGTCATTCCACCGCCAATAATCAAGTGGTCTACCTTGCTCAATATGTTTTCTATAATCGTGATTTTGGAAGAAACTTTGGAACCCCCTAAAATAGCAGTTACGGGTTTCTCTCCTGTTCGCATCACCTTTTCAATAGCCTCAATTTCCTTGGCCATTAAACTTCCAAAACATTTTTTTCCTTTAAAAAATTGAGCTACAACGGTTGTGGAGGCATGTGCCCTGTGCGCCGTTCCAAAAGCATCGTTAACGTATATATCACCTAATTTCGAAAGTTTTTCCGCAAAACCACGGTCCCCTTTTTCTTCTTCGGCATGAAAACGAAGGTTTTCCAACAACAATACCTCACCAACTTTTAGTTCGGCAACCGCTTTCTCTGCGACCTCGCCAATACAATCATTGACAAATTTTACCTTCACTCCGATAATTTCAGAAACCTTATCCAGAATATGGCTCAAGGACATATCTGCGTTTACCTTGCCTTTTGGCCTACCATAATGGCTCATTAAAACCGCGCTTCCCCCATCTTCCAAAACCTTGATGATCGAAGGTTTTGCTGCTTCGATACGATTGGCATCCGATACCTTAAAATCAGCATCCAAAGGGACATTGAAATCAACACGAATAAGGGCCTTTTTATCTTTAAAATTAAAATCGTTTATGGTTTTCATCTTTACAAGGATTTTTTTGAGAAAAGCAAATGTAAAGATTTCTCTAGTATGTTTAAACCAGAGAGACATATTCTTTAGGGTTCCAGCACAAAACGGCCTCTTGTTGTTTACTTTATAACCAATTGACGCCCAATCCTTATAATAATGCTCTTGGCCCAATGAACATTCCTTCCTTATTCCCATTATGGGGGAACAAGCAAATAAACTATATTTGACCCATGCTTTTCAATGACATTTTAGGATTGCCCCATATAAAAAAACATTTAACCTTCAGTGCCGATGCAGGTCGCATTCCCCACGCACAGTTATTTGTTGGCAAAGAAGGGTGTGGAACACTGCCGATGGCAATGGCCTATGCGCAATATATTATCTGTGCCAATACTCAAGGGGAGAACACGGGAGAGAATGCAGCTTGTAATACAAAGTGTAACTCCATTTCACATCCCGATGTCCATTTTGCCTTTCCCGTATCCAATAGCGATAAGGTAAGGAGTCATGCCGTTAGCAACCATTATATGGAGGAGTGGAGGGAATTTCTTAGGGAACAACCTTATGGCAACCTGTTTGATTGGTACCGTTTTATCGGCATAGAGAAAAAACAGGGCATGATAGGGGTGGACGAAGCCCAAGAGGTGGTGAAAAAACTTGCCCTTAAATCCTATGAAGGCGGTTATAAGGTCATGATTATTTGGATGGCCGATAGGATGAACAATTCAGCGGCCAATAAACTGTTGAAACTAATTGAAGAGCCGCCTGCAAAGACTGTCTTTATTTTGATTACAGAAGAGGAGGAACAGATTATACAGACCATACGATCAAGGTGCCAGGTCCTGCACTTTCCCCCATTGGCTGAAGAGGTTATTGCCCAGGGCCTGGTGGAAAAAGGCCTTCCCATGGAAGAGGTCTTACGGATTTCACATGAAGCCGATGGAAATTTTAACAAGGCCTTGGATTTGATGAACCAAGATTCTGAAGATTTGGTTTTTGAACGATGGTTCGTGCAATGGGTGCGAAGTGCTTTTAAGGCAAAAGGCAATAAAGCTGCCATCCATGATCTTATCCTTTGGAGCGAAGAGGTTGCCAAAACGGGAAGAGAAACGCAAAAGAAATTTTTATTGTACTGTTTGGCGGTGATGAGACAAGCAATGCTCACCAGCTACAATGTCACAGACCTTACTTACATGAAAATCCATGTAGAAGGATTCCAGTTGGCAAAATTTGCCCCTTTCATACATGAAAACAATATCTTGCAAATTACCCAGGAACTGGAAGACGCCATTTATCATATAGAGCGCAATGGGAATTCTAAAATAATTCTGACAGATCTATCCATAAAACTTACGCGATTACTTCATAAGAAGGCCGCATAACCTCAATAAAACTAATTTCTTAAACTTAAATACCGATATGGAACACATTACCAACAATGCAACTGAAATACTTCTGCTTTTTTTCTTATTGATCACCTTTTTACAAAGTGGCATTGATAAACTCGTCGATTGGCGCGGCAACCTTTCATGGTTGACAGGACATTTCGCTGAATCGCCTTTAAAAAACATGGTGCCTGTATTATTGGGGGTCGTGGTGGTGACCGAAATGATTGCTGGAATCCTTTCAGCCATTGGCTTGTTCCAAATTGCCACCGCTGGGGAAAGTCAGCTTGCATTTTACAGTGCCATTGTCTCCTGTGTTGCTCTGTTAATGTTGCTATTTGGTCAACGAATCGCCAAAGACTACGAAGGGGCAAAGACCATTGCCGTATACTTTATCCCTGCCATCTTTTTGGTTTTCTTGTTACAAGCATAGTTGTAAATACTGTCCTTGTCCTATCCGATACCGAAAATATTCATAAACTAAAAAAACCGTCCAGTTGGACGGTTTTTTTTGAGGCATCGAGCAGATTCGAACTGCTGTACAAGCTTTTGCAGAGCTCTGCCTAGCCACTCGGCCACGATGCCAATTTTGGACTGCAAATCTACAAAAATAAATTCTAAGACAAATAAATTTTAAAGTAGTTTTATTTAAAACGAAACCCAGTATCAATTGTTGCGGTTCCACCTTCAATTAACACAAAAAAGTAATCGCCTTCGCTGTAATTCAAAACGGTCTTAAAAAGTTAAGACCGTCCTTGATTGAGGCATCGAGTGGACTCGAACCACTATAAAGGTCCTTGCGGGACCCCGTCTCTCCATTTCGACCACAATGCCGATTACTACTGCAAATGTACTTTATTATCCACGTTTAAAAAATAGAAATTATGTTTTTCAACGTGTTCTTTGTAAGTTTATCGAAACCATTTCCACATCCCCGCCTAATGGAGGGTTTATTTTGGAAACAGAGATTTCTACCACTTCCACTGTGGAAATTTCCGAGAAGACCCGGTCTATAATTCGCTTTGCCACATGCTCCAACAGTTTCGCACTAATGGACATCTCCTCTTTCACAATGCGATTGAGATGTACATAATCTACGGTATCCTTTAAATTGTCTGATTGTGAAGCTTTGGTCAGATCAGCTTTGATCTCAAGGTCCACCCGGTAGTCGCTTCCTATGATCGCTTCTTCCCCAAGGCAGCCATGGTGAGCGTAGGCTCTGATGTTACTTAATTTTACTTTCCCCACAAGCGTTTCAAATTTCTACAAATTTAATTCAATTGAATGGAAAAGTTAGTACATACATCTACAATTACTTAGCCCTTGGAAAAGATCCACTCCTAAGGTTATGACGTGCGTACCCGAACTAAATCCTAAAATCTCATTCAATATCACCTGATAGGAGTATCCAAAATAGAAATTGTTCTTTTTAAGTCCAAATATGGGGGCAATATAAAGAGGGTTTCCAATTTGATCATTCAGGAAACGGTAGTTGACCCCGGCATAATAGTAATCTTCAAAATCATACCACCTGAACTTCAAATTTAAATCGGTTACGGAGCGCCCATCACTCTCAAAGTATTGAAAGAAGACAGAGGGTTCTATCTCCATATCACTGTTCTTGCTCTTCTTATACCTGTATCCTGTGTATATATAGTAATTCCTAAGTCTATTGGGCTCAAACACAGGATTGAACTTGGTTAAATCCTTATCCAATAGGTTGGAGGCATTGACACTCATATAAAATTTATCCTTCCGGTATAAAAACCCCACATCAAAGTTATGGTTGGTCGTGGATCGGTCATCTGTTACGGAAGCGTCATTGTTATCCCTAAAATTTTCAATATCGATTCTGAACTGATTAAAGTTATAGGAAATACCGAAGGACAAAAACTCGTCATCATAACGGTCCAACGTCAAATGATGTGCAAATGAAAGCCTGGCTCCACGTTGCTTGGTCTCCCCATTACTATCATTGTACAAGAGCATTCCTATGCCCGATTTTTCGCCAACCCTGGCATCAGCTGCCAAGGACTGTGTGTCCGGGGCATCTTTGATACCTACCCATTGGGTAAGTCCATTAATCCTGATCTTGATATGATCCCCAATACCTGAATAGGTAGGGGAAATAACGAAAGGGTTATCCGCCAAATATTGGGAAAGCTGGGGTAGGGTCAGCTCCTGTCCTTTGGAGGCCAGTGCAACAAAAAGCAACACTAGGGTTAACACCGTATTTCGCATAATTCTACTTAGGTTAAGTCGGTTTATCTATATAGGGTAAAGTGTCCAACAAATTCTCTGCTATCTTCTTCTCCCCTCAATTTGAGTATGTACCAATAATCGCCGGTCGGTAGTTCGGTTTCTCTGTAGAAACCATCCCATCCCTGATCATTTAATCTCATTCTGTACACCTCTCTACCATAACGGTCAAATATTATGGTTAGTATGTTGGGCCATGATTCTTCATTCCTAGGTTTCCAGAAGTCGTTTTGTCCGTCTCCATCTGGGGTAAAGAAGTTCGGGATCTCTATATCTATAAATTCTATATATATCTGTTGGATAGCCTCACAGCCATTTTCATCGACTACTGTTACCGTATAGGTGTCTGTTCTATTGATAAAGAATGTGGTGTCCGTTCCTCTGTCTTTATCCCCTAGGTAGAAGGTATAATTTTGTCTTCCTCCTGTGGCAACCGCTGTTATCTCATTGATGTTGTTTTGTTCCAATACCAGCATTAACGGCTCATATTGTTCAATCTCAAAATCAATTGTCTTTATACAGCCATTGGCATGGGATACCGTGATATAATGTTGTCCTGGTGCAATATTTGTAAAATTGGGATCCAGTACCATGTCCGCTGGATCTGTTGAATCCAAGGCATATAATACATCATCGGAAACCGATGGATCTGCCAGCGTAAGGATTATGGAGGCCTCGGGAGTAGCTCCTGTACATTCGTATACAGGCTCTATTTCAGCGTTTAGATTGACGCCTTCCTCGATCTCAACAATAATGTTGGTCTCACACCCTTGACTGTCTTTTACAAAAATCACATAGGTTCCTGCTGCCAAATCGGTGAACGATGTTTGTCCAGGCACAAAATCCGATGGATTATTAGAATTGAAAGCAGCGCTGTATGGAGCTGTTCCCCCAGTAATATCAATAGCTATGGATCCGTCTTCACTCCCGGCACAAATTTCAGATTGAACCAAGGTCGTGGTTACTTCCACTGGAAGTGGCGCTACAATCTCCAGGTCGAAGATGAATGGCTTACAACCATTGGAATCCTGAGCAATGATAGTATACGATCCAGGTAACAAATCTGTAAATACATTTTTGGCGCTGAACTGGTTTAGGTTAGGAGAGATGGCATACTGATATGTACCGGTTCCACCTACCAAACCAACTTCAATACTGCCATAATCCTCGGCACACATTGGATTGTTGACTATTGGCGTATTGGCTGTCAACACATTTCCTTCCGTAATGACTACTTGTTCCCTATCCATACAATCCTGACTGTCCACTTGTATGTAATATGTGCCTGCAGTCAAATTATTAAAGATTGTACTTGTTTGAGCTGGCCTGATCACTGTAATTTGATCTTGTGCCAATAAGGTATAGGCATAACCTCCTAGTCCACCAATGGCCTTTACTTTGATCAGACCGGTAGCCTCACCAAAACAGCCCACATTGACAATGGCATCAGTAGTTAATTTTAATTCCGGTACCGCATCAATAGTAACTCTATTGGAAACTGTTGAGACACATCCGTTAGCATCCTTGATATAATACTGGTAGGCACCTACCGCCATATTGGTCAATGATACCGTACTGCCCGCCATTGGCGTAAACACGCCAGTAGCAGTGGTGCTGTAACTATAAGGCGCAGTGCCTCCACTGGCCGTCAATCTAAGATCGGCACCAACGGTACAAGTGTTTAATTTGGTTATGGTCAACGAAGCAATCACCTTTGAAGGTTCGTTGATAAGGACCGTACCTGTAGTGAAATCACAATTCCAACCATCGGTCACCGTCACGGAGTAACTTCCCGCAGGCAGGTTGTTAAAAGTATTCGACGATTGTGGGCCTGTAGATAATCCTTGATCCAAATAATTCAAGATGAAGTTATACCTGGCTGTAGGATCAATAGCAGGTCTTCCTCCCCCTGTAACCGTTGTGGTTATTTGTCCTCCAAAATCGCCTTCACATAATATTGTTGCTGTTGCTGTTGCTGTTGCCGTAATTTGAGTGGGCTGTACCAAGGTTTCTGTTGAGAAAACCTCGCATCCGTTTAAATCCCTAACATAAATCTCATAGGTTCCTGCTGTTAGTCCACCAAAAACATTATTAGAGCTAAAATCTCCCGCAGTTGGTGGAGTTCCTTGTGCTATGGCATAAGTATAGGCACCCCATCCTCCAGAAGCATTAGCTATAATTTGTCCTGGATCTGAACATGTTATTTCAGACGAAATATCCGAAATCAAATTAAGTGCGCTATTTGGTGATGCTATTTTTATAGTATTGGAAACCGCATCGCAAAACGGGGTGCCGGTAGCGATTACGTTTACATAATAGTTACCTGCAGGTAACCCAGTAATACTAATAGGGTTCGTGGAGGTGTTCGATGTTACGACACCGGTGACCGTTGTACCATTTGATCTAAATACCTCATACGTATATGATCCTCCGTAATTGTTTACCTGTAAGGACATTGCCCCATCCGTATCCCCAAAACAGGTTACTGGTTTTGTAGGCGTTGCTAAGGCCTCTATAATATCATAAGGTGCAATAGTGTATGGAGTGGTTGTAAAATAACAACCAGTCACGTTATCTGTTACCCTGAACACGTAGTCACCTACAGCTGCTAGCGTGAAGTTGGCAATTTGCGTTCCAGCTCCCGGGGAAACCGTGGCAGTTCCCATAGGTAATTGGTCAAATGTAAAGTCCCCGGAACCTCCTATCACTGTTAGGCGAACTGTTTCATCATTGATACAGGTAATCGCTGTTTGTTGTGTAAAATTAACAGCCGTAATTTTTGGCAGTGGATTAATGGTGACCAGGGTAGTATTGGTACAACCATTGTCATCCATAACGGTCACGGTAATATTCTGTACCAAGCCAGTGTCCGTAATGGCAAAGGTGTTGGAGTTTACAAAGTTCACTCCATTGATACTGTACGTATACGGTGCGGTACCATTGGCACCAGTGGCAGTAATTATTGCCTGGGCTACCGAATTATTAGGGTTACAAGCAAATTCCGTATTGGTAGCAGTAACTGTTACCGGAGCAGGTTCTGTAATGGTTACGGTTTGAGTATCTATACAGTTCCTATCTGAAGTAACCGTAATATCATAAACGCCAGCAGCTAACCCTGTAAATAAATTGCTGTTTTGGGTGGTACTTGTTGTACCATCAAAAATGGTAAATGTGTAGGCTGGGTTATTATTGGAAGCATCAAGGAAAACCTCTATTGATCCGTCAGCACCGCCATTACAAGAAACATTTTCTTGGGTGTATGTAAATACTACAGGCGTAGGGGTTTCCAAGAATACCGGAGTTTGTGAACTACACCCAGATCCACCGTTGTCGTAAAGTACGACCGTATAATTTCCTGGGGCGAGGCCATTAAATATATTGGAGGCCTGTGGAACTCCAGCAGTTAGGCTTGTCCCTCCGTTGTCCAATAAGTCATATAGATAATTTCCGGAACCACCTGCAGCTGTAATGGTAACAACACCATCGTTAAGTGCACATGTTGGCTGGGAAGTCACCTGTGGCGTTGCTCCCAAAGGAGGCATTATTACTATAGGCGTTGTTGCAATACATCCATTGGCATCCCTTACGGACACAGTATAGGTCCCTGGGGCAGATACGGTAAGGATTGCACTGGATTGGAAACCGTTACCCACACTGTATTGCAGAGGTGCTATTCCAGTACCCGTTGCCGTAAAGGTATATGATGTTCCATTGGAAGTACACTGATCGTCTGCGTAGGCTGGTACAAAGACCGTTGGCGTAGGATCTTCATTGACCGTTACAGTAATGAAGGTAAAACATCCTCTTGAATCCTGAACATACACATCATAATCTGCAGGGTATACCGCAGGGTTTAACGTTGCCGTAGCACTGGCATTGTAATTTGCAGCGGTTGGAGAAACTCCAAAAGGCATAAAGGCATAGGCATACCCTGGGGTTCCCCCATTGGCCTTGACACTTATCTGTGCCCCAATGTTACAATTAGCATTTACATTATTTGTTTCAATAAGACTTATAGCAGCATTAGGGGAAGCTATGGTTATGGTATTGGAGATGTCATCACAGAAAGGTGTATCCGTGGCAATGACCCTTACTGTATAGTTCCCTGCAGGTAATCCGGAAATAGTCCTCGGGTTACTAGAAGTATTTGAAGCAACTACACCTGTTATAGAAGCTCCGGCACCATCTAACACCTCATAGGTATAGTTCCCTAAATAGTTGTTCACCTGAAGGTTCAATTCCCCATCAGAATCCCCAAAACAGGTCACTGGTGTAATCGCCGTGGCCTTTACATCTATAATATCATAAGGAGCTATGGAATATGGGGCTGTTGTGAAATAACATCCCGTTACATTATCGGTAACCCTAAAGGTATAATCCCCAACAGTGGTCAACGTATAATCAACGGAATAAACACCTCCACCTGGAACAATGGTATTTGTTCCTAAAGGTAATTGGTCAAATGTAAAATCTCCAGAACCACCGGTCACCGTTACTCGTACAACCTCATCATTGATACATGTTATGGCCGTTTGCTTAGCAAAAGTAACATTTGTGATAACAGGAAGTGGATCGATAGTCTGTGACAATGGTGCAACAATAGAACACCCTTTATTATCCTTAACATCCACTGTAAATGTTCCTGCTGTTGCAGTAACAAAAGTATATTGATTCTTGGCTACCCCGGTTCCTTCAAAATAGGCGCCTCCGTTAATACTAAAAAAGTATGGTCCTGTTCCTGTAGTAGGGTCGGCCGTGATATCAAAAGAAGCCGTTTGTGCAGTATTGTTGGCATCACATGCAAATTCGACCACATTGCTTATAGACGCAACAAGTTGAGCAGGTTCAACAATACTTATGTTATCTGTGGCAACACAATTCCTATTGGAAGTAACTGTGATTGCATAGTTTCCAGAATTCAAGCCAGAGAAGAATCCATTACTTTGGGTAATTGCCGGATCCACCCCATTATTTATGGTGTAGGTATACGGCGGATTATCATTGACCCCAGCACTTGGAGCAACCAAGCTCACATTTATGGTGCCATCGGCAGCACCAAAACAGCTAATATCTGTTTTTTGGGTAGTTTGTAAGGTTACCAGGGTCGGTTCTTCCAACGTAACCTGGATTTCCTTGGTACAATTGGCTGGGTTTCCTAAAGTATTGTCTGTTACACGAACCACATAGGTCCCGAAGGCCACTCCTGTAAATTGGTTTCCAGCAGGAGCAATTCCTGTTGGAGTGATACCGTCCGCTTCAAATAATTCCACGGTGTTTACTCCAGACCCACCAACGACGTTAAAATCTATTATTCCATCATTTGTTAAACATGTGGGCTGGGTATTTACAGTAGCTGTAAATTCCAATTCAGGGCTAATGGTAATCGATTCAATATCTCCACAACCATTGGCATCCAATACTTCAATATCGTATGATCCTGAAGAAAGGTTATTAAAGGTATATGGGAAAGTCGCAATATTTTGGAAAGCATTGCCAACTATTCTAATTCTATATGGAGCAACTCCTGTATTGGTGCCATCCAGAGTTACCTCAACTGAAAAACTACCTTCTTCCTCACACTCATCAACTAAAGTCAATGAAATATCCGGTCTGGTATCCTCCGTGATGGTAATGTCCAAGACTTGAGAGATACAACCATTGGCATCTTGGGCATATACATCCCAATTAACACCTGTAGTATAATCTAAGTTTAGAGTTTCATCTTCTGGAAATGCTCCTGGGACGGCGGCACCATCCAATACAACCGCATAGGTATATGGTCCGTTTCCTCCACTTGCCTGCACTACAACAATAGCATCCTCATTACAATTGTCCGGAGTGTTGCTGACCTCAACAACAATAACTTCTTCTGGAGCATCAATGGTCACTGAATTGGAAACTTCAAAACAGAATGGATTCTGTGTTTCTGTTACCTCAACGGTATACATACCTGCGGGCAAGGTTTGTGGTATTACATAGTTAAATGGATCTGAAGTTGCATCTGGACTTCCAAATGCACCAACCACTGGATTCCCAAGATTATCCAAAACTTGATAATCAAAAGTCCCTATATAACCTGTAATGTTGATTTGCATCTGCCCATCTGAACTATCGCTACAAGTAGCATCTGTAACCAAAGAAGCGGTAACCAAGATCAGGTCATATGGGGCAATGTTGTGCTCCACGATAATGGAACAATTAGTAATATTATCCAGTACCTCGTACACATAGTTTCCAGGTGCTGTCAATACAATATTGTTTGGGTCCCCTACATTATTGCCACTAGGCAATTCGGTAAAGGTATAGTCGCCAGATCCATCGGCAGGGACAATTTGAATAATTTCCTGTCCATTTGTACAGTTAATGGCCTGTGTTTGGTTAATAGTCGCTGTGACTTTTTGTTTTGCAGGTATTACTACAGAAGTTGAGATAGTACACCCATTTTCGTCCATAACAATAACACTTACATCTGGAGATCCGTAAGCAACCATATAGGTCTCGGATCCTTGAAAGGAGCTGCCGTTAAAGCTATACAAGTACGGGCCTGTACCGGATGGGTTGCCAAAAGTATCATCATCAATTGTTACCGTTACCGTACTGGCATTATCATCACAGGTATAATCTGAAGCCGAGGCAGTGATAGCCAACTCTGATGGTTCATTAACCGTAATGGTTTCATCATTCGTACAGCCCTTACCAGAAATTACTGTTACTGTGTATGTACCTTCCAAAAGGCCGGCAAATACATTGGAATTTTGTGTCGTGGTCCCACCATCCAAACTGTATTGGTATGGTGTATCCAAATTCCCTGCATCCAAGGCAACCGTAATGGTGCCATCTGCACCTCCATAACAACTCACATCTGTTGCGGAAAGGGTGAAAGTAGGATTGATGGGGGCATCAATGGTAATAGTAACACTTTTACTACATCCTGTATCGTTGTCTATAATATCAAAATCATAGGTACCGCTAGTCAACCCAGTAAAAATAGGATTGTTATTTTGGGTTGGCCCTGCTGGGCTTGTTTGTACAAAATCGAAATCTCCTGAGCCACCATCAGTTTTAATAGTAACTTCAGCATTATTGGATGGATTACAATATTCCTCTTGCGTAATAGTGGCTTGGGCAAATAATGGAGGGTGTATCGTAAGAGATTCTGCCGCTTCCCCACATCCACTGGAATCGACCACTCTTACAGTATGGTTTCCTGAAGACAGATTGGTTATCGTTACCATATCTCCAGAGACATTAAGGCCTATAGGCTCTAAGGCGCCACCATCCACACTCATGTAATAGGGTGCAATTCCATCATTGTCTAAGGTCACTGTAATTTCATAAAAACCTTCATTGGCACATGCTGTGGTCAAAGCAATTGAAATTGTGGATTCAGGTTCCAAATTGTTGGTTACTGCATCCGATACAATACAATTGTTGGCATCTTTTACATAGATGATATAATCGCCGCTTTCAACATTCGCGTAATTCTGTGTAATCCACCCTGGACTGGCAGCCGTTGGAGCAGGATCCGCAGGGGTCAGGAATTGATATTGATAAGGAGAAGTACCGTATTTTGCTGTTCCGGTTATGATCCCAGCATCGGTTAAGCAGTTGTCATCTTTTACCGAATTGGCGGTCAGTTCCAATAAAACAGAGGATTCATCTATGGTGAAATTCACAGTTCCCACGGAACAATCTGCAAATGCACCGCCTACTTCTTTGAAAAGTACGTAGTAAATACCCGGTGCCAATGGCCCTAAGTTTGAAACACTAACGGGTCCTGCAGGAGGATTTACCAGTGAACTTCCTGTAATTCCAGTAGATGCATTGGATTGTGCATTGAATATCTCATAAGAAACATTTGTGGCACCTCCATCATAATTGTCGAATGTGAAAGAAACGGCACCATCCGCTGCCCCTTTACAGGTTACGTCAGTGATCGTATCCAATGTATAGGTTAAATTCGAAGGCGAATCTATTGGCGATGCTGCAGATTCAAAATAATAACAGTCATTGGTAAGGTCATGTACAACAAAAGTATAGGTAATCCCTGGCGTCAAACCTGTGAAGGTCGTAGTATCCGGAGTGCCGCCATCCGCAGGTTGGTAGGCAGTTGGGTCTGCGTACGGTACATTATAACGATCCAATATCGCAAACTCATAATTACCGCTCCCAGTTGCTGAATCAACGGTAACGACAGCCGTACCACCTACGGTACAATCAGCAGTTATGGCAGAAACATCTATATCTAGATCATCCGGTGGGGAGGCAATAATATCGGTTTTGCGCAAGGAACACCCATTGGCATCCACCACATCAATTTCATAAATACCAAATTCTAAAATAGTAAAAGTATGATCTTCGCCACCCGAAGTAGTGTCATATTGTTGAGCGTATCCATTATTACCTGTTAAGAAATAGCTGAATTCAGCAGTCCCTCCCGTTAGGTTTTCAACTGTAATGGTTCCAGGAGTAACCCCGCTCACATCACAACGAATTGGGGTCACAGAATAATCATAGACTATTGGATCTGGCTCCCCAATGGTAATCGCAAAAGGATTGGAAGTACAGCCTTTGCTATCGGTAATAGTAACCTCATAATTTCCCGCAGGCAAACCAGCAGTTTGAGTTCCGTAATTAGTTGGTGTTCCTATTTCAATAACTTCTGTCGTATATGGACCAATGCCTTTAGACGTATCTATAGTAATATTCAAGGTGCCGGTGAAGTCCCCATTACATAATGGATCTGTCGCGGTTACAGTCAATTCTGGTTGTTCTGTTGGATTAACAGTTATGGAATTGGAGATAGCATCACATCCAGAGTCGTCATATGCTTTAAAAATATAGTCGCCTGCAACATTGGTGTTAAAGCTAAAGTTTGCGCTTGTTAAAGCAGCTCCGGGATTAAAGGTAGCACCACCATCGGTACTAACCTCATATCGGTTATAAGGTGGATATCCACCACTAATCGTCACATCAATTACCGCATCGGTTGGTGCGGAACAGGTAAGGTCCTTGGTAACTACGGCACTCGCAAAAATCAACCTTGCTGGAACCACGACCTGAAAGGTAGCCGCACTACAACCATAGGCATCTGTAGCTTCAAAATCATAGGTTCCCGGAATAATACCGTTAAAGGTGTTGCTAAGCTGATAAGGTCCTCCGTTCACCCTATATCTGTAAGGGGCTTGTCCGCCAGTCATGGTCAAGGCTACGTGTGCACCATCGTCATCAAAACATAAATCCGAGTTTGTTGCATCAAGAGATAAGCTTGGAATTGATGCAGGAGCAATGGAAATAGGTTTATTGACTACACATCCATTAGCATCCATTACATAGATGGTATAATCTCCTGCAGGAACATTACTAAAAACCCTGTTGCCTTGATAAGGTACTACCGTTACGGTACTTGTGGCATCCATCAATTGGTATTGGTAGGAATTCCATCCACCGGTAGCGTTCACAGTTATGGCCGCATTGTTCAAACATGTCACATCAGTATTGGAGTATGTAAAATCCAATACAACTGCAGGTTCTGTGATAAATGCTGGTGCTAAAGCGGTACAGGTAGTGGTATCATCGGTTACATTAACAGAGAATGAATCAGCGGCAAGACCGGTAACGGAAATAGGGGTGGTCTGGGAAATATTGTTCTCAAATTGTACAATCGTACCAGAACTATTTGTAACGGTATAGCTATAAGTGGAAACAAAATCACTTACCGTGAAGGCAAACTCACCATCTGAATCCCCTTTACAGGTCACATTTTTAACCAATTGGTACAATACACTTACTTTCGGTATTGTGTTGATAGTATAGGATTTCTGTATCGCACAACCTTTGGCATCTGTAACCTTAAAAGTATATGTGCCAGGAGTAAGTCCTGTAAAAGTTGGGTCGTTGCCATTATTTGTTATGGCCAGTAATGGGGCAATAATTTCATAAACAAAAGGCCCATTTCCATCTGTTACCCCTACTGTTACATTGCTTACAACTGCAGGACAGGTCAAGGCGGAAGGTGCGAATGAAAGATCGGTTGGGGCGTTAAGTGGATCAATGGTTTGTGTACTTGTAATAGTACAGTTGTTGGTATCCCTTGCAGTAATGGTATATGTCCCTGCAGTTAATCCAGAAAATGTAGTTCCCGGACCAAAATTAACCCCGTCAATACTATAGGCATAAGATCCTGTTCCACCTGAGGTACTGGTCACGTCAATGGTTGCAGAACCTGAGGTACACGTATAATCTTGGGAAACAGCTGTTGTGATTGTTAAGGCTGGTGGATCTGTTAACGTAACAGATCCTGTAGTCTGACATCCTTTAGCGTCTGTAATTGTATAATTATAATTTCCAGCTGCCAAACCAGAATATACGGTTTGGGTAGATGGGGCGCTTCCGTTAAAAACAATCTGGTAAGGTGGTGTTCCACCTGTAACGCCCAAATTTACAGATCCATCAGCAGCACCGGCGCAACGTGGTTCTGTTACCATTGGTGTTGCTGTTGGTGGAATATTGCTGCTTACTATTATTTTATTGGAGGTAATTGTACATCCAGAAACATCGGTAATGATGAACTCATAAGATCCTGCAGTTCCTGTTGTGTACGTAAAAGGTATTGCTGGAACAAGAGTACTGGCTTGGAATATAGCACCATCCAAGATAACTTCATAGTTAAATGGACTGGTTCCCCCAGCAAGAGAAATACTAATTTGTGCATCCGGGGAAGCACTACAATCCATATCCTTGACCAAAGTAGCATTTACAGTAAGGGTAGGATTAACGGTAATGGTTTCTGTATCGGTACAATTCTTACTGTCGATAACGTCAACAGTATAAGTGCCTGGCGCCAATCCTGAAAAGATATTGCTAGATTGATATGCTCCACCATTCACTCTGAATTGGAAGGGAGCTTGTCCCCCTGAAGCCACTGTTGCAGTAATGGTAAGTCCTGTGGAGGCATCATAACATAAACTATTGGCACTGATGGTAAGCTCTGGTGCAATTATTGGATTTATTGAAAAAGTACCGGTAACAACACATCCATTTACATCGGTAACAGTTACACCATACGGTGCAGTAGTATCCAACAAACTGCCAAAAGTACCTGAAGTATTGGAAGTTACGGCTCCACTAGGATCCGTAATTTCATAAGTGTAACCTCCCCATCCGCCAGAAACGGTAATGGATACGGAACCAGGCACTGTTCCACTAGGGGAACAAGTAGGATCTGTAACAGCTATAGTATCTATTGTTAAAGGTGTAGCCGGCTCGCTTACCGTGATGGTAGTAGTGTCGGAACACATAGTGGTTTCATCCGTGATCACTATGGTATAATCCCCTGCAACCAAACCGCTTATTGAAGTGTTGGCAGCTGATTGATTGGTAATTGGAGCACCTCCGTTAATCGTGTACTGATACGTAGTTGTAAAACCAGAAGCGTCAAATGATATTTCTCCGTCTGAAGCTCCCTTACAACTTACATTATTCATCAGATTCCCTACAATACTAATTGCAGTAACCGGTGTAATGGTAAAGGTTTCTGAATAGGTACATCCGTTGGTGTCGGTAACCAAAAAAGTATAGGTGTCCGGGGCAAGTCCCAAAAAGACATTGTTATTGCCATTATTAATAGCGGACGGAGCTGTTATCTCATAGGTAATTGCTCCTGCGCCCCCAGTAACGGTAAGCGTCACATCCGAGGTTTGCGTCGGACAATTTGGTGGCGTGGCACTAAAAGTAATGTCTGTTGGTGGGTCCAACGCAGGGATAACAACACTGTTTGTTACAAATGTACACCCACTGGCATCTTTTACGGTAATAGTATATGTTCCATCCGTTAAGTTGGCAAAAGTATCCGAACCAAGAAAGGTAATACCATCAATACTATAGGTGTAAGGAGCTGTTCCTCCTATTACATTTTGCGCCTGTATGGTACCATTCTGTAAACAGGTATAGGGCTGTGTCAATATAGCATCTGCGGCAATAGGATTGGGCGTTGTTAATGTAACGCTATCGGTATAGGTACATCCTTTGCTATCCTCCACAATATAAGTATAGGTTCCTGCTCCCAAGCCAGTATATAGCGTTTGGGCAGAAAGACCCATTCCATTAAAATCTACTTGATACGCCGGTGTTCCAAAATCACCATCTATGATTATTTCAATACTACCATTGGTAGCACCATCACAGTCAGGATCAATGGCATTGTGTGTAGCTATGGGGGTAGTAATCGGATCCACGACCACAGTTGTTTGGGCCGTACAACCTTCAGAATCTGTAATTACGAAGGTAAAAGAACCGTCAGTTGCCGTGGTGTAGGAAATAGTATTTCCAACTACCGGGGTAACAGTTCCTCCATTTAATTGATAAGAGTAAGCAGTATATCCTCCATTGATCGTTATATCGATTACCGCATCTGGAGAAGTGCTACAATCCAATTCCTTGGTCAAAACTGAAGCTACTGTCAATTGTGGTTCCACCGTTATCGTATTGGAGGTGGCGGTACAACCATAGGCATCACGAATGACTACAGTATAAGAACCTGGGGTAAGGTTATTAAAAACATTCCCGTTTTGAGCGGGGGCCCCATTAAGCCTATAGGTATAAGGAGCTATGCCTCCTGAGGGATTAGCGGTTAGGCTAACTCCTGTGCCCGGAGCATAACAAAGATTTGTGGTAGGATCTAAAGTCACTGTAGGATTTACAGGTGCTGTGATTGAAAATGTTTTTGTTAGGATACATCCGCCAGAGTCTGTAACACTAATGGTATAGGTCCCAGGCTGTATAAGCCCAGAAAACACACTGCTTGCTTTTGGTCCAAGAATACTTGCATCCGGTTGTGTCAATTGATAGGAATACCCTCCCCAACCATTCGAAGCTGTAATGGAAACAGATCCATTGGCTGCACAAGTAAGTGGAGTTACGTTAAAGGTAAATCCTAATGCAGCGGAAGGCTGGTTGACCGTTATGGTTTTGGTGTCTGAACAAGCTGTGGCCTCATCGGTTACTATGATAGTGTAGTCCCCTGCAACCAGGCTTGTAAGGTTTATAATGGCAGAAGACTGTCCGGTTACGGCTGTTCCTCCATTTATGGCGTACTGATAGGTAGTGCCAAATCCGGCCACATTAAAATCTACGGCCCCATCATTGCCCCCAAAACAACTCACGTTATTTACTAAGGCTCCATTAACGGCAATATAGGTTATGTCATTAATTGTATAGTTCTCTGTATAAGTACAGTTATTCTCGTCGGTCACTTCAAAAGTGTAGGTGCCAACGGCCAATCCATTGAAAGTTGCCGTAATCCCGTCAGTGGAATCCGGATTATTTACAGACGGACTTGTCATTCTATACGTCAATATCCCATCTCCTCCTGTAGTATTTAGCGTAACATTGGATGTAGGCACGGCACAGGTAATTTGAGTTGCACTAAAAGCTAAATCTGTAGGTGGCGTTAGTGGATTAATAACTATTTGAGGCAAGGATATAATACAGCCAGGGTTATTGGTATCCCTGATAGCTGGAGAATAGGTGCCATTGGTTAAATTGGAATAGGTAGTTGCAGCACCAAAAGTAACCCCGTCCAGACTGTACTGGTAATTGCCAGAACCCCCAGTCGCACCAGAAAAAGTGATGATCCCATTTTGCAAACAGGTATAAGTCTGTGTTAACGTTGCGGTAGCCGTAATTTCAGTTGCAGGTTGTATGGTAATTGGATACGTATAATCACAACCGTTTTTCCCTTTTTTAAGTCTAACATAAAAAGTATAGTCTCCAGGGGCCAGATTAAAATAGTTTTTTTGGCTGGTGAACGTAATCCCATCCAAACTGTATTCAACAGTAAAACCATTACTATTGATTAGGTCGACCTTAATGGTTCCATCATTGGCACCAAAGCAAGTCTCATCTGTAGTATTTATATTATAATCGGCTTCCTCCTCCAGAGTAATGGTTACGTTGTTGGAGATTGCCACGCAATTGTTGTCATCTAAGACCACATATTGGTAGGTCCCTTGCTCTCCGATTTTTACATCAAAGATTACACTTGTTTGAAAGGCAGAAGCGGGGATATCATTCACATCATTATAAAGTGGACCTCCCACCCCATTTTCGTCTATATAACTCCATACGGCATAGTAATATTTGCCAGAGCCACCACTACCTTTTACCTGTATATTCCCTTCCTTACAGCTCACATTCTGTGAAACTACAGCAGTAACCGATAGGTTTGAACTGGAAATAATGGATACGTCTTGGGTGTAGGAACACCCATCATCTGTGGTGGCCACTATGGTATAGTCGCCAACATTTACAGAAGTAAAGGTAAAGTTGTTATCATCGGAAGGGCCAAAAGAATCTACCAATGTACCACCCTGTCTTAACTCATAATAGTACTGGGGGTCAACATCGTTTACCGAAACACTAATAGAACCTTTGCCATTGGCACAGAAAGGATCTGTTTTGGTAACGTCTACAGAAAAGTTGCGTTGAAAGATATCAATGCTGCTTACCTCAAATATACAAGGGTTAGTGGGAACATTCTGTTGTCTGATATATACGTTATAAGATCCAGGAGTTGCAATGTCAAAAACACCAGTAGTGTTTGCCGCACTCCAATCGTTTTGATCCAAGCTATATTCATAACTGCCAGGAACATTGGTAATGGTAATATTTCCCGGTTGCCCACACATGATATCCTTTTTGATCACATTAGGGTTTAAAATGTTTTCATATACTTTAAAGTTGAACCTATTGGAACAACCATTTTCATAATTTACTACAAATCGGAAAGTACCCGCCTCGGTAGCAGTATAATCCTCTGTGGTTGCAACAGTGGTCCAAACACAAGAGGCACTTGTGGTAACACAATTATCTGATGCCGTGGCCGAGCAACTGCCCTCGTCCAATTTTTGCCATGCATAAGAAATTGCATCAGTAAAAGTGGTCTCTATCAAACGTTCATCATTGGCACCGCACAAGAAAATCTTTGGAAGTTCTGAACCGTCATTGGCACAAGTCACAACCTCATCTGCATAGGGTATAACGGGATTTGCAACATTGTTCGTAAACGGCACCACATTTATTACCTCATCAAAGCTCAAACAAGGAGCCGGTGCTGTTTTTGTTACGGTATACGTTCCCAATTGAGTGACAACAATACTTTGGCTGTTCCCAACTACAGTGCCATTTTGGTCTTTCCACTCATAGGTGTCAAAACCGGTACCAGCGGTCAACGTTGCCGTACTCCCACATAAATATTGTTCCCTTGTAAAATCACAATCCGATAAGTTGACCAAGAAATTTGTAGCTCCTGGAACAGCATAACCACAATTGTCGAACTTGGATACACTTGGATCATCGGAAATAACATTGTTATTAAAAGTCCCGCTATAGGTAGCGTAAGCCGTGTTCTGTATAATATTGGAACAAGCATCCCTTAATCGGTAACAATCGGGTACTACGCGCACCTTTAGTTTTATGGTGTAAAGAGGGTCCCCCTTCTCAACAAATTCTTTAGGAATTGTAAACACAATTTCATGATTGACATCATCATATACATAGGTAATTGCATTCCCACTAATCGGTGCAGGAAGTACTAGCCCACCTGGAATAAAATCTACATTTGTTGGTAGCTTATCCCTTAATGTAAAGTTTACGGCATTGTCATTTCCAATATTCTGAAATTTCAAGATATAGAACATTTCCTGACCCAGAGTAACATCGGCATTGGCAATATCATTGCCCATTACGTCCTCTACATTTTTGGTAACGTCAATTTCCGGTTCAATGATTTCAACATTAAAGGAATTGAAGAAGGGATAATATTGATCCCCTGTGGAGGTAAACCTAAAAGTAGCTGCTGTTTCGGAATTGGGCAAAGTGGCATTGGCCGGATTGTCCAAGAAGAAGAAATCGGTATCATACCCCAGGGTGTTGGAACTATTGGGGTTTCTTGATGTTACAGCCGTACCGTTTAGGGTAATATTGCTGTTAAAAAAGTTGTCTGCAGGATTGGTGGCATTGCTCAATTGGGTAAAGCCTGCCTTACTGGCCGCCTTAATGCTCAATTGATCGCCACTAATTCTAAAATCCCCCTCCAATGCAGCCACACCAATATTGGCTTTTACTGGACCTGAAGGAATTGTTTCAAAACCAGAATAATTAACATCAACTTGAGGATTAGCTCCCCTTACACGAGCAAAACCGTCAAAAGTGGTAATCAATTTCCCTGTTAGGGTTGGGTTTTCATATGCAATTACCAAGGTCCAACCCGCGGCAGCACCTCCGGAAACTCCATTGCCAATTATAGATCTAACATTTGCAATAGTATAAGTACCCTGAGGATTAGTTAGTGCTGAAAGTATAGAGGTCACATCGGCATAACAGGCATAAGGGCTATTGGTCCTCATTGTTGCATCCGTACTGGTAAATCCGTCATATAAAACCTCATCGGCGGTAATATCCTCGTAGGCGCCCCCAGGTACCTTTAACTTAACTTTGTTGAAATCGCTCTGCCGTCCAGTACCAATACTTTGCCCGCCTTGAGCGCTGGGGTAAGTGGCAGACCAATAAAGCCCTGCATATCTAACTTGATTACAGTCTGGAGATGGATAATTTAAGGTTGCACTACTGGAGCTAAATGTTGATGTATCACCATCAACATCAATGTATTGCATGTTCTTATAATCATTGTAATTGTTGGCACCCCCAGTTTCTGCATTGCCAGATCCATTGGTGCTCAGGTTGTTATAAGCGTCATTAGGCCTTGTTGTTGCAGTGCCCCCGTCGCGGTTAACAATACTATTTGCAATAAAAGTTAAATCCCCCTTAATATTATTCTGATACCTAACCTCAAAATTATTGAATTCCTGCGATAGGCCGGTATACCCCAAAAGGATCACCATTGCTAGGACAATTTTTGAAAATAATGTTACTTTCATTCGGTCAATTCGTTTGGTAAAAACCGCACAATCCATGTCTTCCGGACATGCGTTTTTGTTATTATGGAATTGCAGGATGTTGGATGTGGTATCGATTTTCAAGTAAGAAAACCGTGGGGAACTTCCAAAAAACTGGTATTCTAAACAAATATTGACTTAAATACTGAGGCTGGGAAGTTATTGTTGTAGGGGGAGATAATTATGTTGTGAAACGCATTTTACGTATGGTGTGACCCTTTTTTCTATAGAAAACATACTTAGCTGGAACTCCACAGAATACGGTATTTATCGGCAAACAGTTATGTTTCCAATATTAGGTGCCAAACAGTTATGGGTTTTGATAAAAGGAAAGCATAGACATGCATTAGGCAAAGTAAAGACCATTTAATTATGAAATCCAAATAAGAAATCAGGATAGATCAAAAAAGGAATTAAGTGTAAAATCATACTTTTTATGATTAATTTCTATCCTTATTCTTCTTTTTAGAGGTTAAATTATAACCCTTTACGAATCATTCCATTTGAGATTTTTTAGGCGATAAGATTTGGGGTCACTTTCATGATCCACATCTTCTGGTCGTATGCCTTGTTGATTTTCGAATAGTAAGATACCAGGGCATTGTTCCAGGAACCGTGCTTTTTAAGGTACACATAACGGTAGTTGTTTTTTGGATTGATAAAGTAACTTGCATTCAATCCCTGGGCGTTCAACAACTTCACAAAACGGTTGGCGTTGTTTGGATTGGAGAATACATTGGCAATAATATAGTACCCTGAATCCACGCCGTTAATTTTAAAGGTCTGGGTAGATGGAGTGTTGGAAGCCACCTTGTCCTTTGCAACTGTATTCTTTTGAAGCACATCTACCCCGTATTTGGAGGATTGCTTCTTGATCTTGGTTACGTTGTCCACATAGGCCTTATCCGCATCGGTATATTTTGTGTTGTCCACATTCATGATCCATTTATCTCCGGCATAGGTGCCATCTACGTTGGACTTGTGGGCTGCTACTGCTTCCTGCCATGTATCATAACGCTTCAAATAAACATATTTAAGACCGTTGTTGTTATTGGTAAAGTAATCAGCGTTTAGTCCCTTGGTGTTAAGATCGGATACAAATTTATTGAGGTAGTGTTCCCCTTTGTAAACATTGGCAACTACATAATAACCGTCCTCTACGCCGTCAAGGTTCCTGAACTTTCTGCTTTTAATATTGTTCTGTTTAGACGCCTGTGTGAACTCATCCTCCACAATTGATTTGGAAGCAACAACAGCATCCTTAACCTGTTCCCTTGGTTTTATACCTATTGGGTCTTTATCTTCAGAGGGAGGCCATGATCTTTTGAAATCATCCCTCACTGAAGGTTGATCCTTATCGATCTCGTTTTTGGTAGTGTTAGTGACAGCTAATGCATCGTCATTGTTCAAGAAATACATCTTTTTAGCCCTTTCTTCCAGATCGGGCCGCTTTCCTTGGGTTTCGTTTCGAACCATGCGCATTACCATTTCAAACCGTTTTTCCAAATCGGTCTTTCTATTGTCTTCCAAGGAGTCCTGACGGAACATAAGCTCTGCGAGAATCTCATTGTTTTCGGCCAATGCCAATTTAAGCTTTTCTATTTCTTCGTCCTTGGACGTTACGGCCTCATCTTTATTGATTTCCTCTTCCAAATTGGCCAACTCCTCTTCTTTGTCTTCCAACATTACCCTATCCTCTGTGAGGTTGGGCGTAAAGGAATACGCAAAGGAAATTTCATGGGTCACCCCAAAATTGTCAAAGTTATTGGACAGGCCCTTTTCCATGGTATACCCCAATGATAAGCGTTTGTTCAGATTAAAACCTATCCCTGCCGCAGCTCCGTAAAAATCATCATACCCTGCTTGTACCCACCCCAATTTAGGAAGATCCAAGATAAGGCTACCGCCCAACACCACTTCATTTTCCCCTACTTTGCGTACTCTGGCCATAGGCATTAAACGTCCCGATTCCATGATACCATCTGTATTATCAAA
Organism: Flavobacteriaceae bacterium KMM 6897; assembly: GCA_035798135.1. GTDB lineage: Bacteria > Bacteroidota > Bacteroidia > Flavobacteriales > Flavobacteriaceae > Sediminicola. Next base: position 626,086 of record JAPFBR010000001.1, read on the forward strand.
CTGATGGGTATATTGTAAGTGCCCTGAAAACGTTTTTTCGTTGAACTGGGTGACAGACTCACTACTCTTCATATTATAATCGAACAGGTTTTCTGCAAACAGACCAAAATCAAATTGGCCATAGGAGATATTAAATCCAGGTTGTACAGACAAAAGGGAGCTGTCCTGAAAACCACTTAACAAAGGATCTTCCTCTATCGGGTTTGCTCTATTCTGATCAAAACCACTGTTGTAATAAGATACATTGGCACCAAAGGTAAAATTACTTTTATCACTTAGTTTTATACCATATGCATAATTTGCCAAGACTCCGTAGTTGCTAATTATTCCTTCCCTTTGGGTGTACAGGCTAAGGCCCAACCCTGATCTATCATCTATTCGCCCACTATAACTCAAAAAATAAGTTTGATTGTTATCATCAAAAGATACCGATTGGTTTCTATGTAAAAGGTTTACATAGGACTTATCTTCCCTAACTGTTGAAAAAGTAGGATTGATCAAGAAACGATTGAACTTGAGTAAGTTTTGAGCCGGGACGTCATAGGCCACAAAAGGGTTCTCCTCCTGCGCTCCGACCTTGGTCAGACCCATGATGAACAATAGCAAATATATAATGGGTTGCTTAAGCATCTTAATTAACGTATGATGGTTATTGTACCTTGTTTTAACACCTCTTTACTGGTTTTTATTTTATAATAAAAAACCATGTTCTGTTTCGCAAAGGCCATAGTTGATTGCGGCCAGTTGTTTTGATAATCAAATTCATTTAAAATGACCTCGCCATTGGAATTATAGATCAATACATTGATATCCTTATTTCTGGAATAGGTGTTAGGTATGATCCACATGTCATTGATACCATCACCATTAACGGTTATCACATTGGGCACTTTAAAGGTGTCTTGTAATACCACTGTAATTTGTTTTGTTATTTCGCAATTCTCAATATTTGCAACCAGCAAATAGTCTCCTTTTTCCGTAAAGGTAACCGAGGCGGAATCGCTCAATAGGCTATTGTTCGTATCCAACCATTGGTAGGATGTTCCTCCACTAGCCGATACTGTTTTAGATCCTCCCGTCGGAAATACTACCGTATCCGGGGAATCCAATGTAATCAGTGAATCATCCAATGGGGCGATGGTGACCTCGTTAGAGGGCAGCGGACAGCCATTTCTATATACTACCAATTGGTATTTTCCTGTTTCCGCAACATTTAAAATTTCAGTGGCTATATTCATATTTACTCCGTCCTTGATCCAATCAAAGGTGGTGGCTGATAAATCAGTGAGCGTACTTATGGTAATGGTTTCAGCATCATTACACCTTACCAAACTACTGGCGGTAATGGTCAGGTCCTCGTTAACCAAAAGCAAAACATTTAAGGAGTTGGAAGTGGAATTGTAACTTTCCAAAACAGCATCTAACGTATAGCCTCCGTTTTCTGAGATTTGCGTTAAACTGATCGTATTGGCAGTAGCGCCATTAACGGCAGCGCCCTCCTTTTTCCACTGGTATGTAAAGTTTCCAATTAAATCTGAGGTAACATCGGTTTTGACACCTTGGGCATCTAACGCATTAATGATATCAACTTCCAAGACAATACTGTTATTTTTACAATCCTCATATTCGGATGCATAGGCAATGGAAATTTCGAAAGAAGTTGGCACCACCACCGTTGTGGCTTCCGAATCGATCGCCGTAGCGGCACATGCACCTCCACTTTGCGAAACCCTTGCAAAATAATTGCCTGGTTGGACTATAACCAAACTATTGGTGATTTCACCTGGCACAATGGTCCCATCCTTATACCACTGGTAAACCGGAGAAGAGGCAGAAGTGGTAACGGTAAGTGTTTTTGTTTGACTTGGCAATAATACAAGGTTAGGCTCATTGTCCCTAGTAACGGTAAAATCGCCTGCATTTGTAATGGTCACGGAATCAGAACGCTCTAAACAGGTGCCGTCCCCATCAATTTCAACGGCATAATCCCCTTCAAAACCTGGAACTGATGCATCCACAATATAGGTATAGGCATCTACAACTGGTCCTGTAATAGCCGTTCCATTTTTAAACCAGGTATAGGTAAGGCCTTGGCCCATTATATTTGCTTCTAGCGTTTCGGCCTCCCCACTACACAGAGCCGTTTTGGCAGGCTCGTTAATTGCAATGCCCAAACTGGCACCGGTGGATATCTCTATATCATTGGATAAGGTATTGGCTGAACCTGAACAAACAGAACCATAATCCACTTCGACCATGTATATGCCTGCCTGGGAAATGGTTATGGAATGACTTTTTTCTGCAAGTGGTGTTCCGCTTCTATACCAATTATACTGATAGGTATTTGCGTTGGCCACATTGTGTACGGCCAGGGTTGCATTATTGCCATCACAAAGTTCAATGGTCCCCCCCGGTGGAATATTTCCATTTCCGTTTGGACTGATCAATAAAGAAGACTTAAAGTCTATATAGTACATCTGAAAAGCATCTGAAGCCGGACTTGTCTTTGCCGGGCTTGTACTTCTTACGCGCATCTTATAACCGTCCCCCCTTGCGGTAGTTGGTAGTTCAAATCTAAAATCGAAATTAAATGTTGTGTTCTTGGTGTTGTCTGAAGCCAGTTGTGTAGGAGAAGCAAAACCTCCATTGGCATCTGATAGCTCTAAGATAAAGGAGTTGTTGCTATCAACCAATGGGGTATTCCATGTAAACTTTACATAGTACTCATTAAAATCCGCCGAAGCACATACCGCTGTCCATGGACTGTTACCCGCAATATTTGGGTTGTCCGCAGGAACAGGTTTGTTTAGGGTCTGTGCTATGGTATGTGACCATCCCAATAATAAAAAGGCAATTAAAATAATGTACGGCCTAGTATTCGTTTTTGATCTCATAATTTTGGCTTATTCATAGAACCAAACGGGGAATCATTTATTTGATTGATGCAGAAAAGATTTTAAATTGTTAATAAAATCTTGATAACCTTAAAGCTCTATAGTATATAACAACAAATATTATATTTAATTATGCCCGCGAAAATTTAATGTTGTCTTAGGGATTAAATATGTTGTGAAACCCTTTTATTACATGGTCATCATCTTTTCTCATAAAGGATCACCGCATTTTTGCTACATTTGTGCTCTTAATAAACATACATGAGCGAAACGCCTAGGTCTCTTAACTTTATAGAGCATATTATTGATGAGGATTTAGCCAATGGCTTTCCCAAAGAAAAACTTCGATTTCGATTTCCACCGGAACCAAATGGGTATTTACATATTGGGCATGCCAGCTCTATTTGCTTGAACTTTGGATTGGGATTACGCTATGATGCACCCGTTAACCTAAGGTTCGATGATACCAATCCCGCTAAGGAAGAACAAGAGTACGTTGATTCTATAAAAAAAGACGTGCAATGGCTTGGTTTTGAATGGGATACCAAATGTTATGCATCCGATTACTTCCAACAATTATACGACTGGGCGACTATGCTCATAAAACACGGCAAAGCTTATGTGGACAGCCAGTCTTCCCAAGATATTGCCCAACAAAAAGGCACCCCAACCGAACCTGGGACAAACAGCCCGTTTAGAAGTAGGTCTGTTGAAGAAAACCTAGAACTCTTTGAAGCCATGAAAAATGGAAATTTCAAAGAAGGACAACATGTTCTACGGGCTAAAATTGATATGTCCTCCTCCAATATGTTGATGAGGGATCCCATACTCTATAGAATCCTACACAAGGCACATCACCGCACAAATACCGATTGGTGTATTTACCCTATGTACGATTGGACACATGGGGAAAGCGATTATATAGAGCAAGTATCCCATTCCTTGTGTACGTTAGAATTTGCCATGCACCGTGAACTTTATGACTGGTGCCTAGATCAAGTTGTTGATGCGGATAAGGTTCGCCCAAAACAACGTGAATTCGCAAGAAGAAACCTAAGTCACACGGTTGTAAGCAAACGTAAATTACTGCAATTGGTGGAACAAAATGTGGTTACAGGATGGGACGACCCTAGAATGCCCACTATTTCCGGCCTTAGAAGACGGGGCTATACCCCAGAATCCATTCGTAATTTTGTGGACACCATTGGTATTGCCAAAAGGGAGAACGTTGTGGATGTATCCTTGCTGGAATTTTGTGTAAGGGAACACCTCAATAAAATAGCACCCCGTGTTATGGCGGTATTAGATCCGGTTAAATTGGTCATCACCAATTATCCAGAAGGTGAAGTTGAATGGCTTGAAGCAGAAAACAACCCGGAGGATGAATCGGCAGGATCCCGTACGGTGCCTTTTTCCAGGGAGCTTTACATTGAACAAGACGATTTTAAAGAAGAGGCCAATCGAAAGTTTTTTAGGCTGAAACTGGCTGGAGAAGTGCGACTTAAAAATGGATATATCATAAAGGCTGAAAGCTGTACTAAGGATGCAGCTGGCACTATTACAGAAATACAGTGTACCTATGACCCAAAAAGCAAAAGCGGCAGTGGTACCGAAGAAAGTCTTAGAAAAGTAAAAGGCACCTTGCATTGGGTCTCAGTGGCACATGCCCTTCCTGCGGAAGTAAGATTATATGACCGTCTGTTTACTGATGCCACCCCCGATGCACATAAAGAACACGACTTTATGGACTTCGTAAATCCGGATTCATTGGATATTGTAACAGGTTTTGTAGAACCCAGTCTAAAGGAAGCGCAAATTGGAGCTATTTTTCAATTCCAACGTTTGGGTTATTTTAACATTGAAAAAGACGCCACTCCTAAAAAATTGATCTTCAACCGAACAGTTGGTTTAAGGGATACTTGGGGTAAAATCCAAGAAAAAGCCTAACATAGCTTATGGCTATTGCTACAAACATACCAATGGTTATTTTCTATTGTAAACAACCTGTTTTAAGCCCCCTATAGGGGCTTTTTCTTTATTCCGTACCAACACGGGGGCCATGATTTAAGAGTTCCACTTGTGGCCCTAAAAATTGTATCTTTATAATACAGTCAAAAGTTTTATGGATGGCATCAATCATATTGTCCATTCTGTATTAAATTTGCCCCTCAAAGAACTTCAGTATCTTGTAATCCCCACGCTAATGATACATTTCGATTTAACCGTACCTTAACAGGGAGTGTAACATATTGATTGTACCTTTTACTCAAGTAGAATATTAACCATTAAATATAAGTATATGTCAGACAATACAGGAAGTGCATTTTTAGCCCTATTAACAGGAGCTGCCATCGGAGTTGGTGTAGGAATACTATACGCCCCGGACAAAGGCGAAAAGACAAGAAAGAAAATAAAGAAAAAAGCGATGGAAACAAAACATGAAGTCACCGATCGCATCTCACAACTAACAGAAGAATTAACGAAAACAGCAGACGCCAAAAAAGTCGACTTTGAACAGACGTTGGAAAAAACCATTTCCAGCATGAGCTATAAGGCAGATGATATTATTGTAACTTTAGAAAAGAAATTGGAAGAGTTAAGGCAAAAAAACGCCCAACTTCAGAAATAACCACCTATGGCTTTTGAGGAATTAAAAGAAAATCTTTCCGAAGCGGAAACAAATGCAAGAGCCTTTGTGGAGCACAGCAAGGAATACTACGAACTTAAGACCTTTAAGGTTTTAATGAAGGGCATTACCTCCTTGATTAAAATGTTGTTATTGGGCTCAATTGTCCTGTTGGCACTTTTTATCCTTTCGTTTGCTGCCGCTTTCGGAATCGGACAAGCCCTGGACAACACATTTTTAGGTTTCCTAAGCGTTGGCCTTTTTTATATACTATTAGGTATAGTGGTGTATGTGCTTAAAGATAAATTGAATAAGCCACTATTGGAGAAATTTTCTGAATTTTATTTTGAAGAGATATGATCGCCAAAAAATACAGCTCCTTTGAGGAGATAGACGACCGTTTGAGAATCGTGAAATTACAGAAAGACATCAGTAGTGAATCTTTTAAATTCAATCTTAAAAAGTCCAAAGAAACTTTTTACCCTTCCCACGTTTTTGGAGAATTTAGCGGGGTAATACAAAAAGTTTTATTGGGCCTTGTTCTTAAGAAGATTATAAAGAAGTTTACTTAATACCGATAAGAATTAAATAAATTAAACCCCATCTAATCATGCTGACAAAGCAGATTGGATGGGGTTATTCTTTTCAAATGATGCGTTCTATCCTTTTCTAGGCTTTTTAGTTTCTTTTGGAGTTGTAATTTTATTTTTCATAGATTCTCCAATCATATTGCTCGCTGTAAAGGATGCGACCATATTGTTAAGCATATCGCTACCGGCCTGTGGTGAATTAGGCAATAGGATTAGATTGGTATTTGTGGCCTCTCCAATGGATTGCAACGTGTCATAATGCTGTGTAACCACAATTAGGGCTGAAGCTTCTTGGGAATTGATCCCAACCTTGTTCAGCACTTCCACAGATTCTTCCAAACCACGCGCAATTTCACGTCTTTGATCTGCAATTCCCTGTCCCTGTAACCTTTTGCTTTCCGCTTCGGCCTTCGCCTTTTCTACAATTAGTATACGCGCTGCATCTCCTTCAAATTGTGCCGCAATCTTTTCCCTCTCAGAAGCGTTAATCCTGTTCATTGCCTCCTTTACTTGAGCATCTGGATCAATATCGGTGACCAGGGTCTTAATGATATCGTACCCGTAATCGAGCATGGCATCTTGTAATTCGGTTTTTACTGCAATGGCAATATCGTCCTTCTTTACAAAGACATCGTCTAATTTCATTTTTGGGACCTCGGCCCTCACTACATCAAAGACATATGAAGTTATCTGATCATGTGGATATTCCAATTGATAGAAGGCCTCGTACACTTTATTTTTTAGGACCACATATTGTACAGATATTTTAAGTTTTACAAAAACATCATCCAATGTCTTGGTCTCCACGATCACATCCAATTGTTGGATTTTTAGACCCATCCTCGCAGAAATCTTATCCATTAATGGAATTTTCATTTGTAAACCCGAGGTTCTAATACTATGAAATTTTCCAAACCGCTCAATGATTACCGCTGTCTGTTGTTTTACTGTAAAAAATGAAGAAAAAAGAATAACCAGACCGATAAATACTATCGGTATCAATAAGAAACTGCCCATTTGCCTTAGTTTTAAATTAGTTCAATGAATTTACAAAACCCACCTCAGTATCAGTCGTAAAAATTCAATAATTGTTACAATGCAAATTTCAAAAACACATTGGATTTCCACAGCGATTATTTGGTCATAACAATAAAAAAAGCCTTGATTTAAAGGAGCTTTATAGTATGCTAAACCCTAAGAAAGGATGGAAATAGCACTTTTTATACGGGCAATTGCTTCTTCTTTGCCAATCAGCCCTAGAATATCAAAAACGTGAGCCCCCATCATATCTCCAACAAGCACCAAGCGCAATGGGGGCATAACCTTTCCAAAGGAAAGTCCAGCCCCAGAAATCCATTCCTTTACCACATTCTCTACATTTTCAGATGAGAAATCGTCTATGCCATCCAATATGGCAATTAGTTCTTTTAATATTTCTGGGGTATCCTCCTTCCATTGTTTTTTAACCACTTTTGGTTCGTAAGTCGTGGGCGCTTTAAAAAAATAATCTCCTAATTTCCAAAATTCCTTTACAAAAGTAGCTCTTTCTTTAATTAAACTAACGATCTTAATAATATCAGTCAAGTCCCTTTCCTTTAATATATTAAGCTGTGTCTCGTTTAATGTATTTCTAAATAATACCGCTAGTTCTTCGTCTGTCTTTTGCTGTAAGTATTGATGGTTGTACCATTTGGTCTTTTCTGGATCAAATCTTGCTCCGGCCTTGTGAACCCTTTCCAATGTAAATGCCTCCGTTAGTTCTTCTAAACTAAATATCTCTTGTTCTGTCCCTGGATTCCAACCTAAAAGCGACAAAAAGTTTATCACAGCTTCCGGAAAATAACCTTCCTCACGGTAACCGTTGGATTCATTCCATGATAATGGAAAAACAGGAAATCCTAATTTTTCACCGTCACGCTTGCTCAACTTTCCTTTTCCTACTGGCTTCATTATCAATGGTAAATGGGCAAATTCCGGTGGGTTCCAACCAAAGGCATCATATAATTGTTGATGCAGGGCCAAAGAGGGTAACCATTCTTCCCCCCGGATTACGTGCGTAATTTCCATAAGATGGTCATCCACGATATTAGCTAAATGATACGTAGGCATTCCATCACTTTTGAACAAAACCTTATCATCCAAAACGTTGGTGTCAATTTCTATAGTCCCTCTTATTATGTCTTGCAAAGACAGCTTTTGGTCTTGGGGAGATTTAAAACGGATCACATAATCCATTCCCGAGTTTAATTGGTTATCTACTTCCTCTTTGGACAAGGACAGGGAATTATTCAGTTTTTCCCTATTGTGCCAATTGTAAATAAAGGTCTTACCGCTTTCTTCATGGTCCATTCGATGGGCATCCAACGCTTCAGTGGTGTCAAATGCGTAGTAGGCATGGCCACTGGCCACCAATATATCGGCGTACTCTTTATAAATATGCTTTCTTTCGCTTTGCCTATATGGCCCATATTTACCTTCTTTGCCTGGACCTTCATCGTACGGGATATTACACCAGTTTAAGGCGTCTATGATATATTGTTCCGCACCCTCCACATATCTGTTCTGATCCGTATCCTCTATGCGCAGCACAAAATCACCTTTATGCTTTTTAGCAAACAAGTAATTATATAGCGCCGTTCTGACACCTCCAATATGTAATCCTCCGGTTGGACTAGGTGCAAAACGCACACGTACTCTTTTAGTCATAATTGTATATTAAAGCCACAAAGATAGGGCTTGTAATGGCAACAAAAAATAATTTAGTCTAGGAGCAGAAATCTGAATACTTGAGACGCAATATCATTAGTGCTTCTTTTAATGGTAATCCAAAAAACCGCTTTTTCCACAAGAAACCCTAGATGTTCACTTTCAAATTCCCCTTTGTGCTTTCTAACGATGCCATAGGATAAGAGCTTCTTTAAGGTGTGAACCTAAAAAACGAGGTGTTCTTAGCCGTGGAAGCTTAATAGACGTGTGCTTTTTAACAGATTTTTAAACTATAATTTTACTTAATCGGGTATCTTGGTATTAAATACAATTGATTTTGAGTGGTTTTAGTACAATTATTGACAAACTGAACCGTTTTACGAAACGGTATTATACTAGGGTGCTACTAAAGGGAACGCTCCTTTTTTTGTCCCTGGGCCTTCTTTTTATGCTCATTATTCTAGGGGTAGAATACCTGTTGTGGCTAGGCTCCAGCGGTCGACTATTACTATTGTTGCTTTTTATCACCATTGAATCCTTTTTGCTTTTCCAATATATTCTTACTCCCATATTTTATCTCTTCAGATTGAAAAAAGGAATTAGCAAGAAACAGGCATCTGTTTTGATTGGCAAACATTTTCCAGAAGTAGGGGACAAATTGTATAATCTCTTGGAATTAGTGGATGATCCCACACGTTCCGAACTGCTTTTGGCCAGTATTGACCAAAGATCAGAAAATCTGAAAAGCATCCCCTTTACCAAGGCCATTGACTACAAAGAAGGTTTGGCATATGGCAAATATCTGCTAATTCCCTTGATCCTGTTTGGAGCGCTCTGGTTAACTGGCAACATTAATTCATTTTTCGGCTCATATGAACGGGTCGTGAACTTTAAAATGGCCTATGAACCCCCAGCGCCTTTTTCCTTTAAGCTTTTGAACAACTCCCTTACTGTTTTGGAAAGTGAGCCCTTGAACATACAGGTTATCACGGAAGGAAAAGTAAAGCCCTTAGAAGTCTTCATGGTCATGGATGGCAAGGAGCTCCTATTAAAAATGCAAAATGGGGTTTATACATATAACATAAGCACTCCTTTAAAGTCGTCTAGAATCTATTTTATAGCAAACGGTATAAAATCACGTGTTTACGAACTAAAAGCCCTTAAAACTCCAACTATTCGTGAATTTAGCATGTCCTTGGAATATCCCAAGTATATTAATAAGCCCAATGATTTAATCAAAAGTAGCGGTAATGCAAGCATCCCCGAAGGCACCAACATAGTTTGGCGCATAGATGGGGAAAACATAAACAGTATTAAAATGAAGACGAAGGATACCTCCTTCAGATTTGTTCAAAACAACAGGTTGTTTGCCCTGAGCCAAAAGATCTATCGAGACTTTGCTTATACCCTTTCTTCATCAAATGAAAATGTTGAAAATTTCGAAGCTTTAGATTATAAATTGAACGTCATTAGAGATGCATTTCCCACTATTGTTGTGGAAGAAGTAAAAGATTCGCTCAATCCGAACATTACATATTTTATAGGGGAAGCCTCCGATGATTACGGCCTTTCAAATATTAGTCTAGTCTGTTATCCTGAAAACAATATGGAGCAAAAACAGATACTAAACCTCCCTACTACTAAATCCAATTTTAACAGGTTTTATTACACTTTTCCAAGTGGATTGAAATTAGAACCTGGACAAAACTACAATTACTTCTTTTCGGTCACTGACAATGACGCTATCCATAACGGCAAATCGACCCAAACAGAAATTTTTGGTATCAGAATATTAAATGCCGACCAGCTCAATAATAAGGAGTTGGAAAATCAACAAAACATCATTAAAAACTTGGATAAATCCTTGACAAATATTAAAACACAGAGGGAAAAACTCGACGAAATAAATAAAGAACAAAAGGAAAAAAACACTCTGAATTTTAATGATCAAAACCAAATTTCCGATTTTCTACAGAAGCAACAGCATCAGGAAAAATTGATGCAAAAATTTAGCAAGCAACTTAGCGATAATTTGGAAAAAACCGGTCAGAATAAAGAGATGAACAAAATGCTTCAGGAACGATTGGAACGACAAGAAATAGAAGCAAAGAAGAACGCCAAATTATTGGAGGAATTAAATAAGGTCGCTGCTAAAATTGACAAAGATGAACTCGCAGATCGTTTGGAACAACTTGCTAAAAAACAGCAAAATAACGAACGCAACCTAGAGCAATTGTTAGAGTTGACCAAACGGTATTATGTCACAGAAAAAGCATCCCAATTGGCAAAAGATCTAGAGGAATTGGCTAAAAGACAAGAAAAACTATCCAAATTACCAAAGGAAAAGGCTTCACCAGAACTTCAAGACTTATTAAACCAAGAGTTTAAGGATTTAGCCAAGGAACTAGACGAACTTCAAAAGGACAATAAAGCCCTTAAAAAACCCTTGTCCCTAGAAATAGACGCCAACAAAAAAGAGCAGATCAAAGAAGATCAGCAAGATGCTCTTGAAGAATTGAAAAAGGAGACGGGGGATACCAAATCCCCAGAGAGCAATCAAAAACAAAAATCAGAAAACAAAGCGGCAAAAAAACAAAAATCGGCTTCGGATAAAATGCAACAGATGAGTGAGGCTTTGGAGCAATCTTCTTCCCCTAGCAGCGGGGGATCTACTATAACGGAAGATGCAGAAATGCTGAGGCAGATCTTGGATAATCTTATTGTATTTTCCTTTAAACAAGAAAAACTATACAACAACCTAGAAAAGCTGGATGTAGACGCAGCTCAATCCTCTAAAATTATAAAAGAGCAGCAGGAGCTGAAAAACCTTTTCCGACATGTAGATGACAGTTTATTTTCCCTTTCCTTAAGACAGGTTGAACTATCGGAAATTGTCAACGAACAGATTACCGAGGTATATTACAATGTAGACAAAGCATTGGAGAATTTAGCAGAAAGCAGAACGTATCAGTCTCTTTCTGCCCAGCAATATGTGTTGACCGCTTCCAATACCTTGGCTGATATTCTGGCGAATATTTTGGGCAATATGCAGCAAAGCATGCAATCAGGAAAAGGATCCAGTTCTGGTGATGGCAAAGAGGGGTTTCAATTACCGGACATTATCAAGGGCCAGGGTCAATTAAAGGACAAGATGGGCCAAATGGGAAAGGGAGGCAAGAGTCCGTCTGACAAAGGGCAAGGAGAGGCTGAAGGCAAGGGAACCGAAAAGGGTGCGGGAAAAAAAGATGGGGAAGGCGGCCAAGGTGAAGACGGCCAGCAAGGCGGTGATCAAAAAGGAAAGAATGGCAACAACGGGTCTAATGGCGGCCAAGGCATGGGCGAAAGCAATGAAAAGGAATTACAGGAAATCTATCAAATCTACAAGGAACAACAAATGTTAAGGGAACAGCTCGCACAGCAGCTATTGGATATGATCAACAAAGAAGACCGTGATCTGACCAAAAAACTACTTCAACAAATGGAAGATTTCGAAAACGATCTTTTGGAAAATGGCATCACCAATCGCGGTATGGAGAAAATCAATACTATTCAACATGAACTAATGAAACTAGAGAATGCAGTGTTGAAACAAGGGCAAAAATCAGAGCGGGAAAGCAACACCAATGCTCGTGATTTTATAAATCCTGTTACGACCAAACCATCAGTGCTTGAGAATTATAGGAATGATGTGGAAATTTTAAATAGACAAGCATTACCTTTGCGGCAAATTTACAAAGAGAAGGTAAAAACCTATTTTAAAAAGCATGATTGATTTTCACTTTGAAACCGATTTTGAACTAGAGGATTCAACCAAGTATTCCGATTGGGCAACTAGAATAATAGCGGCGCACAAACGAAAGCACTCACAGATTGATTATATTTTTTGTGATGACACCTATCTGTTGAACCTCAATCAAAAACACCTGAACCATGACACCTATACCGACATCATTACCTTTGATTATACAGAAGGGAAAATCCTAGCGGGGGATGTTTTTATATCAGTAGACAGGTTGAAGGAAAACGCAATCAATTTCAATGTGGATTTCAAAGCTGAACTATTGCGCGTTATGGCTCATGGCATACTGCACCTTATAGGATACAAAGACAAAACGGATGAAGATTCTGTTTTGATGAGAGAAAAAGAAAATGAATGTATCAACATGTTCCACGTGGAACAATAAGTAAAAAATATGTTTGATAAAGAATATGATGTAATTGTAGTTGGTGGCGGTCACGCAGGAGCAGAGGCGGCAGCCGCTGCTGCGAACCTAGGATCCAAAACCCTCTTGGTTACCATGAACCTACAGACCATTGGACAAATGTCCTGTAACCCTGCAATGGGTGGAATAGCAAAAGGACAGATTGTAAGAGAAATAGATGCCCTTGGCGGGTATAGCGGAATTGTTAGTGATAAGTCCGCCATACAGTTCAAAATGTTGAATAAATCAAAGGGTCCTGCCATGTGGAGTCCGAGAACACAAAACGATAGAATGCGTTTTGCTGAAGAATGGAGAATAGCCCTAGAGAATACCCCGAACGTAGATTTTTACCAAGAAATGGTTTCTGGACTCTTGATAGAGGGCAACAAGGTAGTGGGCGTAAAAACCTCTTTGGGGTTAAGCATTAGAAGCAGGTCGGTAGTCCTTACCAATGGCACTTTCCTAAATGGCCTTATTCATATAGGAGACAAACAGTTCGGTGGAGGCCGATCTGGCGAGAAAGCTTCCACCGGAATTACGGAACAATTAGTATCCCTAGGTTTTGAAAGTGGTCGTATGAAAACCGGAACACCCCCTAGGGTGGATGGTAGATCGTTGGACTATTCCAAAATGATTGTTCAGCCTGGAGATGTTATCCCTGAAAAATTTTCGTATTCCCCAACGATGCCGTTAAAACATCAACGGGATTGTCATATGACCCACACCAGTCAGTTAGTTCATGATCTTCTCAAAGAAGGATTTGACAGATCTCCCATGTTCAATGGAAGAATAAAAAGTACAGGCCCAAGGTACTGTCCTTCCATAGAAGACAAGATCAATAGGTTTGCAGACAAAGACAGTCATCAACTATTTGTTGAGCCGGAAGGTTGGAACACCGTGGAGGTTTATGTTAATGGTTTTTCAACTTCCCTACCAGAGGATGTTCAATACAAAGCCCTCAAGTCTGTTGTAGGTTTTGAGAACGTAAAATTCTTCCGACCAGGGTACGCCATAGAATATGATTATTTTCAACCCACCCAATTAAAGCACACTTTAGAAACGAAGTTGATAAACAGCCTTTATTTCGCTGGGCAAATAAATGGAACTACGGGATACGAAGAAGCAGCTTCCCAAGGTTTGATGGCCGGGATAAATGCCCATTTAAAAATAAATGAGAAAGATCCCTTTATCCTTAATAGAGACGAGGCCTATATTGGCGTCTTGATAGATGATCTTATCACCAAGGGAACTGAAGAACCATATCGCATGTTTACTTCAAGAGCAGAATACAGAACATTATTGAGACAAGACAACGCAGATTTACGCCTAACCCCTAAAAGTTACGCTATAGGTCTTGCTCAAGAGGATCGCCTAAAAAGGATGGAAGAAAAAGAAACCAATTCCAATAAGTTTATAGAATTTTTTAGGGAGACCAGCGTATCGGCCGAAGACATCAATCCTATTTTAGAAAGCGTTGGTTCTGCCACCGTAAACCAATCCGGTAAAATGTTTAAGGTGTTTTCAAGGCCAAATGTAACCATGGATCACATGTTACAATTGGATAGTGTTTCGAATTTTGTAGCGGCAGAAAACTTTAAAAGAGATGTATTGGAACAGGCAGAGATACAAGTAAAGTATTCAGGGTATATAGCGAAGGAGAAAAACAACGCAGATAAACTTCAACGTTTGGAAAATATCAAAATTCCCGAGAACTTTGATTATTCCAAATTGAAATCACTTTCCTATGAAGCAAGGGAGAAACTAAATGCCATACGCCCTGTTACTATTTCACAGGCGTCCCGTATAAGCGGGGTGTCTCCTAGTGATATTAGCGTATTACTGGTGTTTATGGGCCGCTAACCATATTATTGGGTATAATAAAAAAAGGATTGTTCCACGTGGAACAATCCTTTTTTTATTATACCCAATCTATCTAATTTCTGAATTGCATATCCGTTTTCTGAAAAGAAAATATTTGATAGTATACAATCATTTACGACATTGTTCCACGTGGAACAATACGACACATCTTATTGCATAATTACACTAAATACCTTTTATCATTTCAGGGAAGCCAGTATCTTTACAACTTGATTTTACAGTAGAAGTATTCCTATGCGAACTAATTTAAAAATTATAGATCACAGCGTTACCAAAGAAGAATTTTATTTGGACTATGACAATGAACTAGATTATTATATTACCCGTCCCGTTCCCAATAATCTCCCAGACTATTATGAAAGTGATAACTATATTTCACATACAGACTCCACAACTAACTTTCAGGATAAACTTTATCAATTTGTAAAAAAGATAAACCTTCAGCATAAACTAAAACTAACGAATCAATATGCGAATAACAACAAACGCATTCTGGACATAGGGGCGGGGACCGGAGATTTTTTAAAAGAAGCTGAACTTAATGGCTGGTCAATATCAGGTGTGGAACCAAATCCCAAAGCGCGAAACTTAGCAAGTAGTAAAGGAATACAACTAGTCCCTGCTTTGGAAAATTTTGATGATCCAACCTTTGACGTTATAACCCTATGGCATGTCCTTGAACATCTACCCAATATAGAGGAACAAATAAAAAAAATCAAGAGCTTATTAAGCCCATCTGGCACCTTAATTATCGCCGTGCCCAATTACAAAAGTTTTGACGCCAACTATTATAAAGAATACTGGGCCGCCTATGATGTTCCTAGACACCTCTATCATTTTTCAAGAAACACCATTAAGAGAATATTTTCTAAATACTCAATTTCCCTAATCCGAACGAAACCAATGTACTTTGACGCATACTATGTATCACTTTTATCTGAAAAGTACAAAACAGGAAAATCCAATTATATAAAAGCTTTTATAATTGGATCCCTATCCAATCTACGTGCCATCCTAAATAAGGAACACTCCTCCCTTATATACATCCTGAAAAAGGATTGATTTCCATTTTAAAGCCATTTCACGTCTTTTAGTGTCTTTTACTATCGTATGTCATACGCTTGACTTAAAAAACCAATCTAAGCCTTCTAATTAGGTTAATGTGTATAAGTAAAATCTATATATCTCGCTATTTTGATAATTAATACTAATAGAACATAGTTGCCCAAATATCAAGCTCCTTAAATCTTTGTTCCAATTGATTGTAATTCAAAAAGCTTTTCTATTTTTGCCTCCATAAAAAATCGAGAAATGAAAAAAATATTTTTTGCCACTGTTCTTTTGACAATCGTTGGATGTCAACAAAATAAAATAGTTTTTGTAGATAACGTAAAACTAATGGACCAATATCAAGAGAAAATAGATATGGAATCCAAATTCAAAATCCTGGCTGAAACCTTGAACAAAAAAAGAGACAGTATATCCCAGGCATTCCAAATAGAAGCACAGGCTTTTCAAACGAAGGCTGATAAAATGTCTCAGGATCTGGCACAAAAGGAATATGGTATGTTACAGCAAAGAGGCCAAATTATTGGGCAGCAATTACAACAAGAAGAACAACAATTACAATCCACCAGTCAAATCGAAATGGATAGTATCATCAGTACTGTTAAGAAAGAGATAAAGGCCTTTGGAAAAGATAAAGGTTATACATTCATCCTCGGTGGTGGTGAAGGAGGTAGTGTACTCTATGGTGTTGATGCCAAAGATGTTACCAAAGAGGTTCTTGCCCTTTTGAACGAGAAGTACAAGCAGTAAAATATTCTTTACTATAAAAAAGCCCAACTATTTCTAGTTGGGCTTTTTTTATTCCCGGATCAATTCTATCCCTTTTTCTATATTCAATTTGTCCTTGGGCAAAAATCCTTTTACAATCAATACCATACCACATATGATGAGTATAAATCCCAATCCTTTTTTAAGCCTATAAATTCTTGGAGGGGTCAGGCTTTTACGTAACTGTTTGGCCAATAGTATTTTAAATAGATCCGTGACAATATACGCCCCAATCATAGAAGAAAAGAAAACGATCAATCTTTTGGGGTCATTATCCAAACTAGGGCCAACCACAATCAACACCCCCAACCAGAATGCCAATACCCCAATATTGATGAAATTCAATAAAAATCCTTTAACAAACAGCCCTAGATAATCCCCTTTGGTTGCCTTCAGCTTTGGCTCCTTATGCTTAATACCCTTCTTTAGCAAGATTACAATGCCGTAGACCAATAAAATAGCTCCGCCAAAAACATATAAACCCGGTTGATTACTTAGATTCTCCAGCAATTGAAAACTACTGAAATATGCTACAATAAGAAAAATAATATCCGCAATGATTACCCCGAGATCAAAGCAAATAGCAGCTCTAAAACCCCTTAAAGCACTCGTCTCCAATAAAACAAAAAAAACAGGACCTATCATAAAACTTAGAAAAAAACCTAAGGGAATGGCAGCCTGAATATCTTCTAACATACACTTTTACATTTTCCTAATGGTTCCACCAAATACAGTCTTTTCTTCTATTTTGGTTGGATTTCCATACACCAAGACTTCACCACCAGCCTTTACAACAGCCTTTACATAACTGCTCGCGTTTATGGAAGCTCTTGACCCGGCGTTCACGTTTACCGTACTAAACTTTGTTTTAAACTCCTTTCCTTCGTAAATCCCTCCCGTATTGATCAGTACATCCTGATTATCCGAAGTGCCTGAGGCCCTTATCACGCCTCCTGTTACCGTTTTAACCAGTAACTGCTCTACTTGTGCCTTTATAATGATTTGAGCACCCTCCTGCGCCTTTAATTCCAGGACATCTTGCTTCATAATATCGTCAGAAGTAATTCTTGCATCTTCGTTAACATCAATCACCATTAAATCTTCTGTGTAGTAGACATCGATAAAGGTTCTAAAACCACTGAAAATTTTATCCACCTCCATTCGGATTTTCAATACCCCTTCATTGTTTACAAGAGCCACCTTTTTAGTATTGGCCCCCGTAATCACCGCTTTATTAACAGACGATCTAATCAAGTTAACAGAAATTCCGTCAAAGGCCTTTACCTCCGTGAATTTCTTCAACTCTTGGGTAATCTTTTCGTTTTGACCACTCGAAATATGAGTACCAAAACAAAAAAAGAATATCCAAAATAAATGTTTCATTCCTTTTACATTTTAAGTGAACAGTACTAAAACAAATACTATTCCAAAGAATACTTACTTATGCCTTACCCAATAAAGAAAAATCCAAATGGCGCTTCATTAGGTCAGAATTCTTCACCATAACTACCACTTCATCTCCTAATTGATATGTTTTTTTAGTTTTCTCACCCACTATGGCATATTCCTTTTCATCAAAGGTATAATAATCATCTTTTATATCCCTTATACGGACCATGCCTTCACATTTATTTTCTATGATCTCAACGTATACACCCCATTCCGTCACCCCAGAAATAACGCCTACAAATTCTTGGTCCTTGTGATCTTCCATGAATTTGATCTGCATGTATTTAATGGAATCACGTTCCGCGTTAGCAGCTAGAGATTCCATATTGGAAGAATGTTTACATTTCTCCTCGAAAACATCACTTTTGGCTGTACTGCCACCTTCCAAATAATGCTGTAACAAGCGATGAACCATTACATCGGGATATCTTCTGATCGGCGAAGTGAAATGAGTGTAATAATCAAAGGCCAATCCATAATGGCCGATATTATCCGTGGTATAAATAGCTTTACTCATACTTCGTATGGCCAAGGTATCCACTAAATTTTGCTCCTTCTTTCCTTTTACATCCTCCAATAACTTATTCAAAGAATCACTAATGTCCTTCTTACTCTTAAAGTTTAGTGAATGTCCAAAACGAGATATAATCCCATTCAAGGCCATTAATTTTTCCTCATTTGGCTCATCATGGACCCTATATATAAATGTTTTTACTGGCTTCTGCTTCCCTATAAATTGTGCCACTTTACGGTTGGCCAATAACATAAATTCTTCAATCAATTTATTGGCATCCTTACTTTCTTTAAAGTAGACACCTTCCGGTTCGCTATTTTCATTTAAATTGAACCTTACCTCCACCTTATCAAACGAAATGGCGCCTTCCTTCATTCTTTTATCCCTAAGAATTTTGGCCAACCTATCAAAGGTCAAGGTAGCACTTACTACCTCTTCATCTACCTGATAAGCCTTTTCCCTAATGGAAATATCCTCAGGAATATCGCCTGCACCTGTTTCTATAATATGTTGGGCCTCTTCATAAGCAAACCTCTCATTGGAGTTGATCACCGTTCTTCCAAACCATTGATTTTGTAAAATTGCTTTATCGTCCAATTCAAATATGGCCGAAAAAGTTAATTTTTCTTCATTAGGTCTCAAAGAACAGGCATTATTGGATAAAACTTCCGGTAACATTGGAACCACCCTATCCACAAGGTAAACCGATGTAGCCCGTTCATAAGCTTCATCATCTAAAATAGTATCTGTCTTTAAGTAATGAGAAACATCTGCAATATGCACACCTATTTCATAATTCCCATTTTCAAGAACTTGAAATGACAGGGCATCATCAAAATCTTTGGCATCTTTTGGATCTATGGTAAACGTAAGTACATTACGCATATCCCTTCTTTTGGAAATTTCCTCTTCTTTAATTGAAGTATCTAATTTATCGGCAAAATGCTCCACCTCCAAAGGAAATTCATAAGGCAATCCGTATTCCGCTAATATGGAATGTATTTCAGTATTGTGTTCCCCAGGTTTACCCAGAACTTCAGTAATTTCACCCGTAGGAGAGTCTCGGTCATCTGGCCAGTCAACTATTTTAACAATAACCTTATCACCATCATTGGCCTTGCCCACTTTATCTAAGGGAACAAAAATATCCGTATACATTCTATGATCACTTGGCCTTATAAAGGCAAAGGTCTTTTGAAGATCTATAATTCCTACAAATGTGCTTTTCTTTCTAGTGTTTATCTTGGTAATCTCTCCTTCCAGTTTTCTTCCTCTTCTTCTTGGATATATATAAACATCTACCTCATCGCCATGGAATGCTTTTTTTAATTTATTAAAAGGAACAAACACATCATCATCCAATCCTTCCACTATTATGTACGCATTACCACGACCTGTAATATCAACACGACCTGAATGGTAACTCTTAGTACTGGGCACCGCCTTATATTGACCCGGATTCTCTTCTAAAATCCGTTTTTTCTCCTTTAATTCAACTAGTTTTTTTATAAGTTCGTTTCTGCCATTACCATCGGTAATATTCAGTTTAGCAGCTATTTGTTTATAATCGAAGCTTTTGTCTTCTCCCTGTTCCAATACGGTAAAAATGCCCTTTGTAATCTCATTTCTCTTATGGCTTTTTGACCTTTTATTCTTATTTGACATTAATTTCTTTTATTTCTGGAAAATTACAAATTATAATTCATTGAAACCCTTTCATTCACCCAACTTAACTTAATCCTAAGAAAAAAGATATGATGTTATAAACATATATACTATAATATTAATTTTCTTTTATTGATTTTAAAAAACAATGGTGGTTATTATAGGTTGTTAATAGCAGCGATAAAAAAATGATCAAAAGATTGTTTTCAATATAAATAAAAACTTGTTGACATTTTATACACCCCCTATACTCTTAATTTTATCTTAAAAATCAAGTTATTATAACTTTCATTAACGGGTATTCATAACCGTTATCAACATCTGTTTTTTAATAATTTAATTGGAGATTATTGTTAACTTCGAAGAAGGAACGTTTGATATCTTTTTCCTATTTAATTAGAACTAATTGATGATAGATCCACTTATTTTTTCAATGAAATTTAAAGGAATGAAATAAAAATTTATTCGTTACTTTTTATAAGGGTGTTATTAACAATTAGCAAGAAAAGCTAAGATGCATAAATACAGCAAGTTTGGTGAAACTTGAAATTTATGTTGTTAACAACCTGTATTTTGTTGTAAAACCATAGGTTATTGTACATTTGTGAAGGATTAATACTAGTATATTATGAAAATAGCTATTGGAAATGACCATGCTGGAACAGAATATAAACTTGCTGTTATAGGACTGTTGAAGTCAATGAAAATCGAGGTGCAGAACTATGGTACGGATGGTACGGATAGTGTGGACTATCCAGATTTTGTACATCCGGTTGCCAATGATGTGGAAAATGGAGCAGTTAATTTTGGCATCATTATATGTGGTAGTGGCAATGGAGCTTCCATGACAGCCAATAAACATCAAAAAGTTCGTTGTGCGCTTTGTTGGAACAAAGAGATTGTTGCCTTGGCAAGGGAACACAACGATGCTAATATTCTTAGTTTACCAGCGAGATATATATCCATGCCACAGGCTTTGGATATGGTAAAAACATTCTTGGATACACAATTTCAAGGTGGCAGACACGAAAGAAGGATTGAAAAAATTTCCTGTTCATAAACGATACTCCTTTTTACAAATTGAGATGGAGATAGAAATAAAAAAGTTCCAAGAGCTAACAACTACACAGTTGTACGATATTCTTCAACTGAGAAGTGAAGTGTTTGTTGTGGAACAAGATTGTGTGTACCAAGATTTGGATGGAAAGGATAATAAAGCCTTACATGTAATAGGATATAAGGATAATATGTTGGTGGCTTATACACGTATTTTTAAAAGTGGAGATTATTTTGAAGAAGCCAGTATAGGCAGGGTAGTGGTAAAAGATACAGAGCGAAAATTTGGATACGGTGCTGATATTATGAAAGCTTCGATTGCAGCTATTGAAAACCATTTTAAAGAGAACAGTATTCATCTTTCTGCGCAGTGCTATCTTATAAAATTTTACAACTCATTAGGATTTAAGGAAGTAGGAAAAGAATATTTAGAGGATGGAATTCCTCATATTGGAATGCTAAAACATAAATAAAGGAGGCCTAGGCCCCCTATATAATTCTTTTTATAGTGCTGTTTTTTTATACCTTCATCAAATGCTCTACGTCCATATTTAGATCTTCCATGAGGTTATTTGTAAACTTATAGTGGCCTTTGGTGGTGATGATTTTGAAACGATTGCTCCTCATTCTGCTCAAGGTATCCAAGAATAACCATTTTGATTTAAGAAGTGAGTGCTTTTCAGATTTAAGACTGATATCAAAATAGTATTTCCTACCATT
The DNA here is from genome assembly GCA_035798135.1 of Flavobacteriaceae bacterium KMM 6897. Classification (GTDB taxonomy): domain Bacteria; phylum Bacteroidota; class Bacteroidia; order Flavobacteriales; family Flavobacteriaceae; genus Sediminicola. Next base: position 648,225 of record JAPFBR010000001.1, read on the forward strand.
TTTAATAGCCACAATATCTGGTGTAATCCTCATTCCACTGCTCTTTTTTAGATAGGATTTAGGGTGTTCAAATCCCTCCAAATCTGCCTTGATGGATTCGAAGCCCCGTGCTTCCAAATGGCTAATTGATTTCTTTAAAAATTCTTGATTTTCTAGCTTTTCCGAGTGTATCATACCTCAAAAGGTACTATAAAATTATAACAAAACCTATTTAATGATTTGATTAACAGTAAATTAACTAATAAAGAAGATTTACTGATATTAAAAACTTCATGTAATAAATCTTCTAATCAGGTTGGACCATCTACTTTAGTATTAACAAACCAAACTTTCATTATTCTATTTTAAGCATAGAAATTTCATGGTTCCCATTATAAGGAGACCACAACCTTAAATTATTAAGAAGAAATCATTTAAAAATACTAAATACAGTTATTAGGCAGGTTTGTATTGAAATGTACCTGCTTAAAAAAGTTTAATGCATAGGCATATTGGTGTTGAACATATCTGCTGAAACCATCCATTTTCCATCTGCCTGCTTTTTCCAAATGGTCAAATATTTTCCACTATCTTTCATTTTCATGCCCGTAGAATCGTTCATACTCAACTCATAAGTTCCCACGGAAGATCCCATGTCACCAGAACTGGACACTTCTACATTGGTTGGTTTCCAATTAATAGAAAACCCTGGCATTTGATACATTTCTTCCAACATTTTACGAATATCCGCTTTTCCAGACATCATGGGTTTATTAGGCGCCAGAATCATAGCGTCTTCCATAAAATAAGAAAGATGGGCATCTATATTTCCAGATTGTTCCGCCCAGGCCATATCCGCTTTTCTAATTGCTTCAACATCGGAAGCAGAGGTATCAGCAGCGGGTTGTTGTTTACATTGTACTGCAATAAATGCAGAACAACAAATTAAAAAAATCATCAATTTTTTCATGTTGATCGGTTTTATTGTTTATGTGAATCAAGCATCACGAATTATTTTTCGCGTAACAATCTAATGGGGAGAAATTTACTGAGACCCGTTGTCCATATTCGGAGGAGTATTATAAAGATAAGATTTTTTTTAATCCATAGGTTTATTCTTTAGTAAAAGGAAACCTGGCTTGATTTATCAAATGGGCAGCCCAAAGAAATTTGTTTTGAGGGTACTATTATAGGGTGGGCGTACTGGGAAATTCCCATGGGATGAACATCGGAATATCAGGAGAATTTAATAACCCGTTTGGAAGGCCATCTCATTTTAGAAAGAGGGCCTTACCAAAAAAGAAGTATACTATAAGGGAAATACATCTTTTATTTCTGATACATGAAAGCCATTATCCAACACTTTTTTATATGCTCCACTGTTCTTGTCCAACAAAGGATTGGTATGGTTTAAATGGATAAAATAGATCTTGTCTTTTTCTTTTTGGGAAAGGTCCCGAAAGAGTTCCATACTCTCTATTACAAAGGGATGTGGTATCGTGGTTATATCCCTATTGTTCAATTCTTCGCCATCGTAAAAAGTGGCATCAATAAACGCAAGATCTACCTTGGAAATAGCATTGATGATACTATTTCCCCATTGATGCCATTTGTCGATATCCGGGATAAACAAAACTTTTTTATTGGGACCAACAATGGTAAATCCAACGGTTTCAGAATATTCATCCCGATGCGGAACGGTAAAAGGAATTACGGTTAGCTGCGGGGTTAGTTTAATCTCTTCCAACTCCAACATTTCTATAAGGGATATATTATTATTGATCACCAATTGGTCCCAAGGGCCATTATTTTCCAAAAAGGACTTCATTTTGGGCATAACAAAAACAGGAATACCTTTTGAGTTCGTTGCTTCTTTTCCCAAATACATGAGACCGGTGTAGTGCCCTATATGAGCATGGGTCAGGAAAATCCCATTAGGAATTTCACCGGCGACGGACAGGTCGGTGTTTTTGAGCATTTTAATTTGTTTGGAAATATCCGGCGTGGCTTCAAAGAGGTATTTCTTTTTATAATACGAGTCCACAATGCCCAAGGAGACTACCTTTCTGTTTTCATTGGGTTTCAGATATAAATTTTCACAACACGCTTTGGCACATGCGATGTGAGGAGAACCCGCATCCTGGACAGTGCCCAAAATAATCAGGGAAACCTGATTTTGAAAGGGGGGGGCGGCAACGAGTTTCGGTGACGATTGGGCTTGATGCTTTTCCCTGCAGGAAACAAGGGATATCACAATAATTAGAAGAATTTGAAACACCTTTGATTTATTCAATTTTTATCTGGTATTTGGACAAAAGGGCAAGAGCCCCCTCGATTGAAAATTTGGCATTTTTTAAGTTGTTCCTGTCCGGATCCATTTGTATGTGGTAAGAGGTAGAAAAGTCCACTTTTTCCGCATTTGTGCTATCAAAAATGGCGTTTTTAAGGCTACATTGGTCAAAAAAAGCACCAATAAGGTGTACTTCTGAAAAATCTACCCCTTCCAGATTACAATGTACAAATTTTGTACGGGTGAGATTTTTTTGATAAAAAGAGGAGAGATGGAGGTTGCATCCGGCAAAACTTACTTGAAACAAAAATGGATCTGTTTCATCAAAACGGAGGCCCATAAGTTTACAATCCATGAATTCTACATCTCTAAATGAAGTGTTTTTGAGATTCGCCATACTAAAATTACAATCACTAAAAGTGCACTCCACAAACACGATATTGGACAGGAAACAATTCGAAAATATACAGTTTTCAAAGGAGCAATATTCATAGGTTGCTTTTATTAAAGGGGATACAAGAAAATTGATGCCCTTAAACGCCTCCTCTTCAATATACGGATCCATGGTATTTATGATTTTAATTCTATTCTTGACCTAGATTAGGTCATTACTTTTTTTAATAGACTTTTCAAATGATTGGACAGACGCAGGGAAAGGGCCAGCAGGGTTAGGGTTGGGTTCGGGGCCCCAGAGGTAGTAAAACATCCTGATCCGGCAACATAAAGGTTTTCTATCCCGTGTACTTTACAATTAGAGTCCACTACACCCTCTTTGGGGCTGTTCGCCATCCTTGTGGTCCCCATATGATGCCAGCCTCCATTTACCTTATCTGGGAATCCATGATCATTGGGGTCTTGAAGAAATTCCAATAAACGTATTCTTCCCAAATTGGAAATCCCTATTTGTTGACCGATAAGTTCGTATATCTTTCGGATGCTTCTTTTGTCCAAGGCTGTAAGTTCCCAATGAAGGTTTGCCCGGGGCGTGCCAAGGGCATCCATTTCAGACCCAAGGGTTATCCTGGAATTGGGATTTGGGGACTGTTCTATTCTGGTATTGAGCTGGTAGGCTTTGGAAATAGCCCCTTTATTGTCTTTTTTGGCTTTTTCGGTCGCCTTTTCCCAATCCCGCATCATATTTTTCATGGCTTTTTTGGGATCTTCATTCGTCCATGTATCCAGTTTGGGTTTTTGCAGCCTTCCAATATTTAAAGGGACGAGGGATGCGGTTCCGTTTAAAATACGGTGTTCTTCCTGCATGTGTTCAGATATGGCCAATTCCGCACTGGCCTTTGTCTTTCCATAGGTCCAAGAGTAAAGATCTGTTGGGAATGGTTTGGAGAGCCAAAGCTCTGCAGAGGGCACTTCCAAATGCTCCATAAAATAACGTCCCACAAGGTCATTATCATTTCCTAGGCCCTTTTGGGAAACGGATTTTGAAGCCAATAAGAGGCGTGCATTTTGTATGGCTCCACAGGCCATTATAAAATATTTTGCTTTTACCGTGTGGTTTTTACCGGTGTGGTTTTTTAGGGTTGCCTCTCCGATAAGATTACCACTAGGATTGGCATGTATTGCCGTGACATTGGCATAGGTGTAAAGTTGAATGTTTTGGGCATCTACGATAGTATCTTTATAGAGTTTTCCAAAACGGGCTAAACTGTACTGCCACATTTTGTTCCAAACTACATTATTGTCTAAAGGAAATGGGTTCAGATTCGGAACTACATGGCGCCAATACTCAAAATCATAGTTAAAGGGACCCAACTGCAACGTCTCATGAGCTTTTCTATAGAATGGATCAAGGTCTTCTTTGGTAATTGGCCAGCCACTATTGGGCACCCAGTCCCGCTCCCTAAAGTCTATAGGATCAAAGGGGGAACACATTCCCGCCCAATGCCCGGTAGTGCCCCCAAAATAATGTAACCTGCTGGATTTTAAAGGATAATAACTCTGGCCGGAGGTTTTTCCATCATAGGAATCTTGGATTTCATCCTCATATTCAAACCCACCACCTTCCAATAAAATTACCTTAAAAGGCGAATTTATCCAATCCAGGGCGATACTTATTCCCGCGGCACCTGCTCCAATGATACATATATCACCTTCAATGGTACTATTGGCTTCCAATTCCCTGGCGTCTATATACATTTTAAGATTGATTTAATTCGGAAAAGGAAAAAAGCGCACACTGTACTGCCTCAGTTTCTGAAAGGATCCAACCATCTAAAATAACAGTATTCCCAGTTTGATAATCCTTTTTAACCTCCTGCTCCAAAATGGATTCCAGATTTTTATTTTCAGTATCTACATTATCCATAAGGAAAACCTGTAATTTTTCTTCCAGCCCAGTATCGGGAAACTGCTCGCAATACATCCTCCCCATTTCAACTATTTCGGAAGGTTCCAAAATGGTGGTCAGGATTCTAGGTTCGTAAAGTGGATTTTTCTTATCGTTCCTGTTTTTCCATACGCAATAGGATGGAACGGCCACGGTTGCGAGTCCGGCCAAGGAAAGCAAAAAGAATTTACGCCTTTTCATTTAGGTGGTTTTTGCGATGGAAAAGTTACGAATATCCCTTTACTTAAAAACAATATTTAAAATTGATTTTTGCGAGGTTCCAAAAAGGATCCTAATAGATTTATAGATAAAAAACACCTTGAAAAGTATTATAGCTCTATCCAATAAGCAGGGTAATATGTACTTTAAAATAGTTTTAGGAGGAATTAAAGGTTAAATCCATGTTATTTTGTTTAACAAAAAGATTATTTAAATAAACATTTTGTAAATTTACGATGTACATGTTAATATCAACTTAAGAAAGCGTGTACTCCAAAAATTAATACATAAATTGCTATGTTTGGATTATTCAAAAAGAAATCAGAAAAAAAAATTCTTCAGGAAAAATATCAAAAACTAATGAAGGAGGCACATTCCCTTTCTACCACCAATAGAAAGCAAAGTGATGAAAAAGTTTTTGAGGCCGAAGAAATTATGAAGCAATTAGAACAAATAGACTGATGTCAACACAAATAATAAATAATTCTTCTATGGATATAATGGATAGAGCTTTGGAGTTTGAACAACGCAAAACTTCATTCAAATCTACTAATGACCGCATCGTTGCCTCAAGAGAGGTAAAAGAAATTATTCTTGGACTCAACGAGGTTTATAAGGAACAAAAAGATAGTGGGATCATGGATCTCATGAAGCGTTTGACCGTTATAAAACAAAAAATTGAAAAGCGGTTAAAAGGTAATTTGTCAGCATAATAAACCTTTTCATGCACTCCATATAAATATATAGCCAAGAAATTGGTGACGAACAAGGCGCCATTGGATTTGAATTCATCGGTGAAGATATAGCTATGTATATTTTTGATCTATAGGGCTTAAGGAAAACCCAACCATTTGTCTAATTTTGAGGGATTAAAAGCCCTATTGGTAAATGTGGCCTCCAAATAAGGTAATACAAAACAATATACTACTTTACAAAAACTCCCAAACGCCTATAAGGACCAACTGGTGTTCATAGGTTGTCCCTGTAATCGGCTTGCGGCCCAAGAGCCCAGTAATACCGAGCAGATATAAAAATTTTGCGAACATAAAAAAAAGTTCCAATGTTAAATGGAACTTCAATAAACACCTTTTGAAGCCATAGAATTTCAATTTGAAATTGGCTAGAAAGAAGTTATCAAATTGATGCGCTCCAACTTTGAGAAAGGGAGTTTTAAGCGCTGGCGTAAAAGGGTGAACATGGGCGTATATCAAAAGCACCTAAAGAAGCGCAACCAGGAGTTCAGCAGGTTCAAATGTTCCCGACAAGGTATAATTTCTGGAAATATAATTAGCATGAGGTAGCCTCAAGATATAATAAAACCCGGGATTAGCCGGGTCTTATCTTTGGTGTTTATCTATTGGTCAATTCAATAATTATTGTCGTTCCATAGCGATCACTTTTCCACTAAGGCCACTGAGGTCGGCCCTAAAAGTCCATAGCTCTGATTGCATGCCCTTCGTGGTTTCGGCCATCACGTTTAAGAAGGCTTCCCAGCTATCTTCGCCGTGAACCGCTTCAAAATCTTTTGGAAAGGTATCTTCCCTTCCCAAAAACCCCATTTTATCAAAAAAATCAACATAGGCGAAGTCCCTACCCTGTTTCGCACTTGGCATTTCATTGGTATACATGCCATAGGGCTCGGTGGGATATTTAGACTTCATTACGGCGGCTACTTTATCTAGCTGCTCCATAAACTGTTGCTCTTTAAAAGGGATCATGTCCAGCATCATTACCTTTAAATATTTCAAATTAAAATCTTTTGGAAAGTTTGACAACGCTGGATGGAATTTCCAATACGTTTGATCTCCTTCTGCCATGGTATAAGGCAAAACGTTGGTATTCCAATCCTCGTCATGACCTTCTTTAGCCGGTCTTGCATCCATGGCACTCCAGGTCAATGGCCCCATAACCCACATATATTTGCCTACATTGGTTCCGTTGGAAATCCAATAAACTCTTGCGCCATAAGCACCTTCTGCATGGTACATTTTGTTGTGGGCTGCAACCCCTTTTTCAAATTCTTTGATCTTTGTTGGGTTCGCGGTTATCATCCCATTTTCAATTACGGGATATTCTGTTGTGCTCTGTGATACTACCAATAATGGTATTAGTAATAACGTAAAAAATAATTTTCTCATTTGTTTTTATATTTAAGGGTTAATGTTTATTTATAGGCGATAGCGGCACTTGTTGGACCCATTAAGGGAATTACTTCGGTTTTCTGGAAACCGGCTTCCGTGGCCCAACGATTAAATTTGGAGGCAGTAAAATCGAATCCTTCGTAGGTTTCAATCAGCATGTTCAAAGACATTAATAGTCCAAAAACATTCTCTTTTCTTTCGTCATCTATTAGGTTTTCAAGTACCACCAAAGCGCCTCCTTTAGGCAAGGCTTGGTAAGCCTTGGAAATCAATAATTTTTTATCTTTGGTGCCCCAGTCATGGAGTATGTTTCCCATTGTGATCACATCCACACTGGGAAAGTCTTCATTAAAAAAGTTACCGGATACCACCTTTATTCTTGGGGTAAAATCCATGCCCTCCAACTTTTCCTTGGCTATTGCAGATACTTTGGGCAGGTCAAAAGAGATACATTCCATATGGGGATGATGGGCAGAAACCTGCAGAGACAGTTCACACCCGGCCCCACCGATATCACAAAGGGTTTTATAGTTGGAAAAATCAAAATTATTGGCAAACGAGATGAAGTTTCCCATTTGAAACCCTCCCATGGCACTTATAAATTGACGGAGCCTTTTCTCATTGGAATACAACACCTCAAAAAAGGGCATGTTTCCGTTTTTAACCTCATTCTGAGGGAGTCCCGTTTTTAAGGCATCCTCAAGGTTGTTCCAAAAAGGATAGAGCCTGTTGTTCCCCATCTCCAACATTCCCCCTATATAACTAAGTTTGTTTTTATCGAGATATAGATCAGTATCGGCTGAATTGCTATAGACGGCCGTTTGCTCCAACCCTTTGCGACCTAAGAACCCTAGTGCCACTAAAGCATCTAAAAAGTCGAAAACACCTCTATCGTTCAATTCCAACTGTTCCTTTATTTTCTGTGCGGAAAGTGCCCCCTTGGCTAAAAGTGTAAATAATCCTAGATTAACGGCGGTCAAAAGCGTTTTTGATGCCCAAAATCCCATCCCGGTTTCAATGATTTTGGAAGGGCTTATTTTAGTTTCTGTTCTGGTGTCCATGGCTTTATTTTTAAGGGTTAATCCTGGGGATATTATTGTATCACAACGTTGGGAGTTCATTGCAACGGTGAAAACATCTTCACTAATACTTTTAAAAAACCTAACGGGCTTTCCGATTTTTTCCCCCCGAAAACAAATCAAAAAGGAACATCCGATAGGTTTATCTTCATTCTTTATTGGGGTGTTGGCATGGTATAACCCAGCTGTTTGTAAACTTCCAAATTATCTGAGAACGCGTTTTCTTGAATGCCTTTGCCTTCCTTGTTAAATGCCCATACACTAAGCCCATGTGTTTTAATTTTTTTATTTACTGCAGGATTCCCCATAAATTCTCCCGTATTGGTTCCTGTTACGGTCCAATTTATATATGCCTTATTTCCCATAATGACCGTGTTATCTATAGCCACTTTAAAATCTGGGAAGGCACTGTGATAGAGGTCCATAAAACTTTCATATTCGGCCTGATTGCTCGCAACGCGGAGGCCATTTCCATTTCTAACAAGGTCTTTTACCGTAACGGATTTAAATAGTTCTTTGTCATTGGTGTTCCAAGCTTCGACCACTTTTTGAATAGTGGACAATACTGCTTTCTCATCATTGGACATGTTATTGATGGTGTTCATTTCCAAAGTAAAATTTGTTAGATCATACATTCCAAACTCCTCTTGAATCTTGCCATCTTCAACATTTACGCTCAGATGTACGGGGATTGTAATCTCCTTTCCATTGGCTGATAAATTTCCTCGCCAATTTCCCCAAAAATTAACCCAGGTCTTGCCTTCATCCGTCAACACTTTTTCATAATAAATAGGATCATCATCAAATTTATAGGAGGATAGGACAGAGAGATTGGCTTTAAGGCTTTCCCTTGTTTCTGTGGGTGTGGCCGAAATTTCTTCCCATGTATTGTGATGAATCTTGGCAGTATCTGCGTAATGTGAAACCCAATTTTCCCAATCTCCGGCTTCATAAGTTTCGATCAATTCCTTGACCAAGTCTATTTCCGATCCAGTGGTTGAATAGCGTTCGGGCCCTTTGTTCTGGCATGCAATAAAAAGGAGCGCTATGATAGCATAAATGACTAGTTTTTTCATGATATATTTATTTTTGGTTTCTATGATTATAATAATATTTTGATGTTCTTATCAAATTGGCTTTAGGTTAATCACTATCGGTTTTATGGTCTGGAGGGCTCAGATGATATCCCAATTGCTGTAAAAGGCTCAGCTCATTGAAATACGTGTCCTCATTTATCAAGATCCCTTGCTTATCAAAGGTCATCCTGCTTAAACCGTCTATTTTTACTTTTTTGTGGGTGGGTGGAAATTCACCATATACCCCAGAGTTCAAACCAGTAAAATGCCATTTCAAAAAGGCCTTGTCTTCAATGAGGTACATATTTTCCAAAGCAACTTCCATGTCGGGAAAACCCTTTGCAAATACATTGATATGCGCTTGCATTTCATTTTGGGATGCAACCACCTTAATACCGTTTAAGTTGCGGACAAAATCAGATGTTGTAATTGCTTCCAAAGCTTCAACATCTTTTTGGTTCCAACAGGAGGTGATATAGGTCTCAATATTAGTTTTAACAATTTGCTCAGTCTGTTTCCTTTCCTGTTCCATTTGCTTCACTATCCCGTTACAGGAAAAACCAAGGAAAAGTAATAGCATATAAAAAGTCAGCAGTGGTTTCATAAGGCGAAACTTAAAATGAAAAATTGTAGGGGGATTGTTCTGGCCTACCTAAGGAATGACTTATATACTTTAAAAACAATCCCATTAGGACGAGTGCCACTTATTAATTACCGAACCGGTGTATTTTATTATCGAAGCGTTTACAACGTTAATATTTGTACCTTTAAATACCTTGGGACTTACCGGAATGCATTATAAATCAATGGGAAAAACTATTCTAAAATTGATATTGATCACGGGATTGACCATTGGGAACAATTCGATCTCCCATGGACAAATCTTCGACTCTGATAAAGAACCCCATTACCAACAAATATTTGTAGCAACCGATAATTTTGGGACTTCATATCTCAATGTTCTTGAAGACGGACTTTCATCCATATCCAATGATACCATTAAGCTAAAGGCCATTAACGATTTGGCCTATTATTGGCACACCCGCAACCTTAACACCGCTTTGGATTTCAGCAAAAAGGGCATTGTGCTTGCCAAGGGTTTGGGAAACACGTTATGGGAAGGCAGGTTACAGATGACCCAGGGCGCAATACTGCTCAGAATGGAGAAGTTAAACTTGGCCGAACAGCTACTGGAAGAGGCTAAATCCAAAGTAAGAAAAGAAGACCTGCCATTTTTGAACACCCAACTAGGATATGTTTTTGAACGTAGGGGCGATTTGGGTAAGGCGGCCAATTTTGCCATGGAAACCATGAGTCTTGGAGAAGCCCTAAACGATAAATCGGCCATTGCCCAAGCTTACTGTGACTTGAGCAACCTTTTTTGGAAACAATCAAAATTTGAAATTGGACTTCAACATGGTCTTACATCGGTTCGTCTATTTAAGGAAAGGGGAATAAAGGATCTTGATTATGGCTTTGCACTTTATGTAGTAGGAAATAATTATTTGGCGTTAAAGGACTACAATAGGGCCTTGGACTATTATAAGGAATCCATTGTCATAGGGGAACGTTATGGTTTTTACAATAATCTTGCAGATGTATATATTTCATTGGTAGATCTCTATGCCTTCCTTGGCAAATATATCAAAGCAGAGGAAGCGGGCAGTTTGGCTATTAAATATTCCGAATTGTTGGATAATCAGTTTTTATTGATGCGTTCATGGCTATCACTTGGCAAACTTCAAATTTTAGAGGGCAAATATATATCGGCCATTGAAAGTTTAGAAAGGTCTTTAAACATTGCAACGGACAAATTTGGGGATATCTTCTTTCTGAGTCAAGCTTATGAGGCCTTGGGCAGGGCATATGCCGGAAACCACAATTACCAAAAAGCGTATGCAGCTTTTGAGCAGTATGACAAATTGGAAAAGGAAATTTTTACCGCTGAAGCCGATCAGCGAATCTCCTTGCTCCAAACACAGTTTGAGGTTGCCCAAAAGGAAAATACTATTCGGTTACAGGAAACCAGGTTGAACCAACAGAACATCCGACAGATATTTATGACCATTACGATTGCCCTATTTATGATGTTTTTGTGGATGGGATATGTGTCCTTTAAAAATAATCAAAAGAAAAATAAACGGCTGGAAGAACAGAATACGGAAAAAGAGTTTTTGTTAAAGGAAGTGCACCATAGGGTCAAAAACAATTTGGAAATTATATCCAGTCTACTCGCGCTTCAGTCTTCCCAGTTAAAGAACAATCAACTGACCTCAGCCTTGCAAGAGATACAGAACAGGGTATATTCCATGAGTATGATCCATAAACGGTTATACCAGGACAAGAATTTAGCTGCTATTGATATGTGCGATTATTTTAATGATCTGGGAACACATGTGCTAGAATCATTTGGGGCCGAAAAGAGGGTTCAAATCAACTATGGAATTAAAAACATCAACCTTGATATGGATACGGCCGTACCCATTGGCCTCATTGTGAATGAATTATTGACCAACAGTTTAAAATATGCATTTCCTAACAATAGAAAAGGATCAATAGAATTGTTGATGGAGCGCGAAAAGGGAGGTCTTATAGTGCTAAAAGTTGCCGATGATGGGGTGGGCCAAGTGGAAGAGGGACATGCCCAATCGAAAGGATTTGGAAAGCAATTGATAGACCTGCTTGTCCATCAATTGGACGGTCAACTTGTCTATGAATATATTAGGGGAACAAAGGCCACCCTAAAATTTAATTGGATACACCCCTAACCCTAAATGGTCTGTAACCGTTTCATAAAATTTTTCCGATATGTTTTGCTCAAGGGCACAGCTTTTCTGGCAATGACCACATGTGTATTGGCCACTTCATCCACTTGCGATAAGTTGATGACATATGATCTGTGAATGCGTATAAAGTGTTCTTGGGGCAATTTTTCATCCAATTCCTTTAATGTAATGACCAATAAAAAAGATTTATCACAGCAATAGATTCTGGAATAGTTTCTTTCGGCCTCTATATATTTAATGTCCTTGATAATGATTTTCACCATTTTTTCATGATGCCGCACAAAAATACGGTCTTCCAACATAATTGGAGCACTCGTTGAAATGGGTACGGAGGGATTGGTGTTTGCAGGTTGCAAATAGTTATCGGTAGTGAGTTCAATTGCGTGCTGTAAATCTAATTTTTTAAAGGGTTTGGAGATGAAGGCATGTGGATGTATTTCTTTTGCACGGTTGAAATGTGAATCATCTGTGTTGGCGGTAAGAAAGATGATGGGAAGACCATAAAGCTGTTTAATTTTTGCCCCCGTTTCAATACCGTCCAAGGCACCTTTTAACCGAATATCCAAAAGAACAATATCTGCCGAGTGCTCTTTTAAGTGTGCCAAAGCTTCCTCTCCCCTAGGGAAAACACCTCCTATTTCGTAGCCCAGATTTTGTAATTGTAAAGAGATATTTGCTGCTATCAGCATCTCATCTTCTACTATAAGTATTTTTATATGTTCCCCCATAAATATCAGCTTTTAACAATTTAATAGGGGATTTTTAAACCAAAAAGCAAAGTAAGATACACATAATCAGCAAAATAACAACAAGAACAGAAATGTTTTTTACACCAAAAACCTACTCCTAACCAATGCATTCAACACCAAACTTTTCAACTATGCCGTAATTTTAAGTCCACTTGGAAATGGTCTATATGCATAATATTGTAAGACTTCCTCAATAGCCATTTTTAAAGCTTGGTTAATGGGTACGATAGTATTTCCCATTCTAAAGTCGATTTGTGAGAGATTCATATAGTAATCCGTAAAAATGGGTACATGCAGGCCATTGACAATATCCTCGGAAGCCTTTTGATAGTTTTCTTGTTGCCCTTCTTTGATTATTTTACAAGTAGCCAAGCGCAACTGACCCATCTTATCCATACTTGCGCCATAACCAAAAAGGCGACAGATCAGACCACGGTATTTGTACTGGCCACAACTACCATTGTTGCCACCTAAAAGTGAGACGGGGTTGTAGAGAAAGCATTGGGTGGTGGTACGTTCTTTTAAGGTTTCCAAGGTTTCTTCGGCCTTTCCCATTAAAAAAAGATGAAATGCCCAGGGTAGAAATTCTAAGGGAGAGGCATCTATGTCCGGTTTGGTGCAACATTTTCCGCAACCTGTGACACATTGTAGCTTGGTGTGGGATTGGAATTTGGAAATCTCCTGTTCAAGTTGACTGTACAATGCTTCCACTGCCATTACCCTGCTTTCTATGGTCATCTATTTTTATGCGAATGTACGCCAATAAATGCATCTAAGTTACTAATAATGAATCCCTCCATTGCCCTTTTAGTATTGGGTTATCTCCTTGGGGATCAATTATTTGATTCCAATCGTGTTGCTATTTCACCTTCTCATGTGCATGGCGTCTATGGAGTTGAACAGTTTCTTATCATTGGGAAAGGTTGATTGATGCTGTTTAATACCACCATCCAAACCTACCAAGATGATCTCAAAAGGGCTTCTGTATTCTTGCCAGGTATGGTCTGGAAAGCCAATGCCATACCTATTGGAGTAAGCTTTTATAGCTCCGCTTTTTAGCAAACTATTATTGGTCCATGAGTAGTTGGAAGAGCTCCACATACTTCCCCATATGAAAGCCATCAACAAGACCATGATGCACATGGATAGAGACCGGCATTGTTCTTATTCCATCCGTTTCCGTCATTTTTCCAAAGGATATTTTGGGAACACTGTCCTTGGTCGAATATTTTCTGGCATGGGAAAAAGATGTAAATTTTAACCAAGGCAAAGAGGAATAGTGGACAACCGCATCAGAGTTTTCGGCAGGCATTAAGTCCCTGGCGTTTTGTACCCTTTTTATTTCTTTTTGGGCCTCCTCATGAAATGTTTCAAAATCCTCATGAAAGTCAATATAACTAAAACCAAAGGTTCCATTTGGCCTATTGATGGTGGGGGAGGCACATATGGTATCGTGGATCACAACCCTATTCTGACCATCAATTCTGTATTTAAATTCGGGGATTTGGTTTACGGCCGTGATGGATTTGTGCAAATACCACAGAAAGAAGGATACATTGCCCTGCTTGGCCTTATCATAGGCTTTGGTGCAGTCAATATCTACTGTAACTCCCCAAAATGGTTCTTCAAACCCATTAAAAAAATGGAAATGATCCTTTCTGTTCCAGTTCTCCAAGTCCAAATAAGTTTCCATATTTCTTTATCTGATATTAGTAGTCGGTTTTGTTTGATTTCTGTGCCCATTGCCCAAAAACCTTAACACCTTCTTTTCGTAAGAGGCTTATAAACTTGATCTGTCTGTCTCCCATGTCCTTTTCCAATTCGTCATAAATGAATTGGTCATCAAATTGTATCGCGGCAGCATCCTCTCTGTCACACGCAAAAAACACTTGTTTGGGACGTGCCCAATAAATAGCTCCCAAACACATTGGACAGGGTTCACAAGACGTATATATAGTACAGTCATCCAGTTGGAAGGTTCCAAGTTTTTCACAGGCCCGTCTTATGGCAACAACTTCGGCATGGGCGGTAGGGTCATTCGTTGAGGTCACCCTATTATAGCCCTCTGCTATAATCTCATCGTTTTTCACGATGACCGCACCAAAGGGCCCACCTGCATTGGCGTTCATTCCCTCGGCAGATAATGCAATCGCCCTACGCATAAAATATTCATCCCTCTCTGTCATGTTTTGATGTAATTTTTTAAGAATAACTTATTAGGCTTTCCTTTTTCTCCAAGAACTGAAGGAAGAAAAGAGCACAAAAATAGAAATGTAATGGTGTTATCCCAATTGAATTTCTATAAAAGGACTTGTTGAGGTGTCCAAAGTATTAAAAGGAATTGGCTAGTACGAAAAGCACCAAACATTTAGTTCGTTTCGGCCACATGGGTTTTGAACCATTGTAGGTACCTTTCCAGACGATCTTTTACAAAAGTAGGGCGCTTGATCCCATGGTGCTCTCCTGGATAAACGACCAATTGGGTTTCTCTCCCCAATCTCTTCATGGCCTGGTACATTTGTTCCGAATTTAGGATGGGCACGTTCCAGTCCTTTTCTCCCCCTATCCATAAAGTAGGAGTGGTAATGTTTGCCACTTGGTTGAAAGGGGAAATTTTTTCCCAGGCCTCTGCGTTTTCCCACGGCAGTCCCAATTCCAATTCCCAAGTCAACTGATAATGGTCATGACCATAATTGGAACGGTATAGGGCCTCACTGGCTCCCGAAATGGCCCCTTTGAACCGAGTTGTTTTTGTGATGACATAATTGGTAAGGATGCCCCCATAGGACCAACCTCCTACTCCCAATTTATTTGGATCTGCATACCCTTGACCTATAATATGATCTACCCCCGCCATAACGTCTTGGTAATCCTTATTGCCCCAATCCGCAAAAAGAGCCTCCGAAAAGACCTGGCCGTATCCTGAAGAACCCCTAGGGTTGATTAATAGGGTCACGTAGCCATTGGCGGCATATAATTGAGGCTCTATATCATATTCAAATTGATACTGGCTTACAGGCCCTCCGTGGAGCCAAAGGATGGTGGGGTATTTTTTGGTTGCATCAAAACCTATCGGTTTGACCACAAATCCTTCTATATCGGTGCCATCAGCACTCTTAAAATGTATTTTTTCTATACTTGGTTTCTCTAAATTATCCAGAAGCCCATCGTTAAGGGAAGTAAGTTTTTTTAAGGTATTGGTATAGCTGTATATTTCATACGGTTGGTTGACTTTTCCCAATAAAGGAATCACAACATCAGCTTTTACCACATAATCCGAGATACTGATTTCCCCTTGGATAACCCTTTTAAAATTTTTGCCGGTAGGTTCAATGGAAGCAAGGATACTGGTGCCGCTCTCCTCCAAAATAAAATAAATTAGCTTTCCATCGTCCGAGAAGGTGGGTTTGCTGATATTCCTGTCCAAGGACTCGGCCAATAGGGCAGGTTGACCACCATTTACTGGAATAATGGCCAATTTTTGGGTAGCATACCAAATGGCCTTCTTATCGGTAATGGTCCTATATACCAAATGTTTTCCATCTGGGCTCCACTGCGGATAAAAATCGGCATTGGGGTTGGTAGTGACTTTAATTAATGATTCCCCTTTATTGGTGTTGTTTACTTTAACGATCCAAAGGTCCGTGTTCGAATTTCCGTCCGGATTATCAGACCTGTTGCTGGTAAAGGCAATTTGGGTCCCATCAGGACTCCAAACCGCGTCTTCGTCATCGAAGTCGCCAGAGGTGATCTGCCTTGGGATGGTATCGTTAGGGGCAAGGATATAAAGATGGGTCCTATATCCATCGAGGTATCCCTGATAATCCTGCTTAAACTGCAGTCGGTTTACCACATAGGGTTTGGCTTTTTTATCGTCTTCTTTATCCGCTGTGAGTTCTTCAGGTTTGGGATCTTTAATGCTCAACAGCAACTCCTTGCCTTTTGGCGACCATTCATGGGAGGAGACGCCTTGGGGAATTTTAGTGAGCTGTTCCGCTTCTCCTCCTTGGCGGTTCAATGTCCAAACCTGGGTTTTGTCCCCTTCCTTTTTAGAGGCAAGAAAAGACAGGTATTTGTTGTCTGGACTCCATTTGGGCTCTGTGGCCGAATAGCCTTTGGCGGTCATTGGGATGGCTTCCCCCCCTTTTGTTGGAACCATCCATATACGGGTCTCCCAAGCATCTTCTTTTAAATCCATTTCAGAAACCGTAAACGCCACCCATTGACTGTCCGGACTGATTACCGGGTTTTTGACCGATTTAAGCTGCATGAGCTCATGAATGGTTACAGGTTTTTTTTCTGATTGGCCCCAGCCCATTATAGGGCAGGCAAAGGAAATGAGCAGGCAGAGAATCGGAATGCGGTTGGATATCATAGTGACTGTTTATATAAAAAAATCATCACCAAGATATAAAATATAAGGGTTATTATTTATGGGAATAGAGGAAAAGCAAAAAGGTAGAACTTGTTCTACCTTTTTGAAATTAAATGTTTTATGTGTTCTGAATAAAATTACTTCAGAATACCCTTGTATTTTGAGGTGTCGGCCAGTAATGCTGTTGCCGCTAAAATGGCGTCGTCATGACCAAGGTAATAATCATAAAGGCCTTCCCTGTAGAAATAGCGTTTGATGATCTCGTCCTCCAAGTTTTTTTGAAGCTCGTTTTTGTAGGTGTCCAAAGCGGTAAGTTTACTTTTGTTGATCAGCAGCAATAGGTTTTTATACCCTTCTTCCACTTCCGCTCCATATATAGCCTTTTCTTCGGGGGTCATGGCTTCTTTCAAAGCCTTTTCCGTTTTGGTCTCAAAGCTAAAAGAACTTTGGTTCACAAAGGATTTAAAGGCCTCAAAATTGCCGTCCGTAAAACTAAATCCGGATGGGGCGTTCAATTTATTTTGATAGTAATACTGGGTGGCAAAATCAAAAATCACATTACTGTCCATCAGCCCTTGCGTCAGGGCGTTGGTTCGTAGGGCACTGATCTCAATATCGGGCAATACTCCGCCCCCATCTTGAACCTTACGACCATTACGGGTTTTAAAGTCGGTAAATTTGGTGTTTTTGACCGCTTTACCATTATCATCCCGATTCCAATAATCCAAGGCTTGAATACATCTACCAGAGGCGGTATAATAACGGGAAATTGTTACTTTCAACTGTGTGCCATAGGTAAGTTTCAAGGGTCTTTGAACAAGTCCCTTCCCAAAGCTCCTGGCCCCTATGATCACGGCTCGGTCCAAGTCCTGCAAACTTCCGGAAACAATCTCACTGGCCGATGCACTTCTGCCGTTGACCAAAACTACTAGAGGAATGTTCTCATCTACAGGCTGATTTTTGGTGTGGTACTCCCTATTGAATTTTTTGACTTTCGATTTTGTGGTGACCACAAGTTCCCCTTTTGGAATAAAAATGTTGGTCACATTGATGGCTTCCGAAAGTAAGCCTCCGGGATTGCCCCTGAGGTCCAATATAATCTTTTCGGCCCCTTCGTTTTTTAAATTGACCAGAGCCTCTTTCGTTTGATCCGATGCCTTTTGGTTGAATTTTGCCAACACGATATATCCTGTTTTGGCATCCACCATTTTATAATAAGGAACCGCATCAACCTCTATGGCCTCCCTAACTATGGTGGTTGTTTTTGTCAGTCCCTGCCTGTTATAGGTCACCTCCACGGATGTATTGTTGGCCCCTTTTAAAAGTTCGCTTCCATCGTCCTTAAATTCAGCTATACCGATATCCCCGATCTTGATAATTTCATCCCCAGCCTTTAAACCAGCTTTATCAGCAGGATAGTTTTTGTAGGGCTCTATGACCACTAATTTGTCATTATAGGAACGGACTATGGCGCCAATCCCTGAATATTCCCCTGCATTATTGATCTTATAGGCTTCAACATCCTGTTCGTTCAAAAATTTGGTGTAGGGATCTAGACCTTCCAACATATTCTTGATGGCATTGTCCATGAGTTCTGCTGGATTGGTCTCATCCACATAGTTCATGTTCAATTCTTTGAACAAGGTGGTAAATATTTCTATTTGCTTGGCAATCTCAAAGAAATCACTTTTATAACTAGAGCCTACAACAAGAAAAACAAGAGCTATTATAGGGATAAGAACCTTTTTTTTAATCAACCTTTTCATGATTCTCTTTAATTAAAAGTTTTTTTATTACCAGTTTAAAGCATGCTTCCAATTGCTCATATGTAGGCATATCTTTACCAAGGTATAAAAACATAAACGCATAGTCTCCCACAATGTTGTTAAAAAGCAAAGGCTTGTTCAAACGATAACATTCGCGCATCAGTCTTTTGATCCTATTTCGTTTTACGGCATGTTTAAAATTCCTTTTGGAAGCGGTAACCCCTGTCTTAATTTTGGAACCATCGGCATGATGGGTTTTGAGATAGATGAGTTTTACGGGATAATTGGAAACACTTTTCCCTTCAGCAAATAACTGCTCGATGAGCTTTTTGCTCTTTAATTTTTCTTTTTTAGGAAAAGATTGGTTCATGGATGTTTATATCTGGGTCAAAAATAGAAAATCCGTTTGACAACCTATGTTTTTTGGCGCCAAACGGATTTTAAAATAAAAAGCTGGATATTATTGATTTTCCTTTTGGAAGATATTGTTGTCCCTATTAATATCTGCCATTAACTGTGACGGATCTAGGACGATGGCCTTAACTTCGCCTACAGGTTTGTCGATGGTGAAATCATAGATAGGATATGCCCAAGGCCAATCTGGTAAAACCGTTCTGCTCAAAGTAGGATATGGATTTTCTTTTTCGCCCCTCATCATTCTTAAAGGCGCATAGAACGTTTCCTGACTGCCATCTTCATAGACAACAAGGATGTCCTGTGGCATTGGCATAAGCCCGATCC
Source organism: Flavobacteriaceae bacterium KMM 6897 (assembly GCA_035798135.1). Classification (GTDB taxonomy): domain Bacteria; phylum Bacteroidota; class Bacteroidia; order Flavobacteriales; family Flavobacteriaceae; genus Sediminicola. Next base: position 667,767 of record JAPFBR010000001.1, read on the forward strand.
TTTCCAAGGTCACTTTGGTCTTCCCGTCCATTTCTGTAACGGATTTTACACCATAATCAATGGTATTGGTGGTCTGTGTCCAATCGGTCAGGTACCAATCCAGTTCAATACCCGATACTTTTTCCGCACTTCTTTTGATATCATTGGGGGTTGGGTGCTTAAATTTAAAATCGTCATAATATTTATGAAGGGCTTCCATTAATTTTTGCTGCCCGATCACATATCCCAATTGAGCCAAAAAGATTTCCCCTTTGCTATAGGCCGTAACGCCATATGCAAAATTTAAGGCGTAACGATCGGCATGGGTGGTCTGTGGCTGTTCTTTCCCGGAGGCCGCCAATCTGTAATATCCCTTATAGGCGCCTTCAAACGGATTGTCCTTTTTCTCCCCCATAAATTCGTTCATGTAGAGACCGGAAATAAATGAAGTAAACCCTTCATCCATCCATTCGTGTTTGGACTCGTTGGAGGCCAAGATATGTTGGAACCAGGAGTGGGCCATTTCATGGGCCGTAACTCCAACCAAACTTCCAAATTTACGTTCCCCTGTTATCAAGGTACTCATGGCATATTCCATTCCGCCATCCCCACCTTGGATTACGGAGTATTGATCGTAAGGGTATTTACCGATATTTTTGCTGAAAAACTCCATCATCTCTGCGGTCTTAGGCTGCAGCTTTTTCCAATTTTCAATAATTTCTGGGTTGTTCTTGTAAAGGAAATGAAGAACAGGACCATCTTTTACCTGTAACGTGTCATGAAGGTAATTGGGATCTGCCGCCCACATAAAATCGTGCACCATGGGCGCTTTAAAGTGCCAGGTCAATGTCTTTCCTTTCTGTTTTTTTAATTTGGTTCCAGGAGCTTCGTACCCATGTCCAATTTCTTGTGGGTTCTGTAAGTATCCCGTTCCTCCAACCATATACTTTTTATCAAGTGTCAAAGTAACATCAAAATCGCCCCATACGCCATGGAATTCCCTGGCGATATAAGGATCGGCATGCCACCCTTCAAAATCATATTCTGCCAATTTTGGGTACCATTGGCTCATGGAAAGGGCAACCCCTTCCGCATTGTTTCTTCCTGATCGTCTGATTTGAACCGGGACCTGTCCGTTGAACTCCATTTCAAAAGTAGTCTTTGCTCCAGGTGGAATTGGATTTGCCAATTCAACCACGAGAACTGTCCCCTCCACATTAAAGGAGGTTGCCGCCCCGTCCTGCGATAGGGAGGTTACTTTTAGATATCCTATTTCATCTGGCGTAAGGGAGGCTATCCTACTTTTGCCATCTACGAACATCCTGCCATCGGGATCTTCAATATTTTGAAGCCTGATATCCATTTCACTACCCGGTTGAAAAGCATTGAAAAAAAGGTGGTAATACACCCTGTCCAACACATCCGGCGAATTGTTGGTATACACCAAGGTCTGGGTTCCTTTATATTGGGAGTTTTCCACATTCATATCCACCTTCATGGTGTAATCTACATGTTGCTGCCAATAGTTGGTATTATTTTGTGCCCACAAAGAGGTTGACATTGAAATTATGGCCATGAAAAGCCCTAATACTAAACCTTTATTATCCTTCATTTGTTATAATTTGATTTTTCCTTTTAATACTTGTTCTGCCAATATCAAGGCATTGAATGCATTGACCATTTTTCCAGACTTGGAAATTTTGCTAAATGGTTTCGCCTTGGAAGAATCGCCATCCACGACTACGGAAGTGTTGGTAGAAATCCCAGACTGCATGATGATCTTTTTAACCTGAGAGGCGCTGAGGTCCGGGTATTGGGAACGGATAAGTGCCGCAATTCCCGCAACTGCTGGTGCCGCCATGGAGGTGCCGCCCAAAAACTCGTATTCATTGTTAGGAACGGTAGAATAAATGGCCGCTCCAGGCGCAAAAATATCCACATTGATAACCCCATAATTAGAAAATGAAGCAACCATTTCGCCACCATAATTACTGGTCAATGCGCCAACAGTAATAACATTGTCAGCTATCTCCGCTCCATTGTTGACTTGATCGTTGGGAAAGTTAGGGTTCTTTGGATCATCCAAATTAAGTCCGTCGTTTCCGGCAGCATGTATAAATAGCACATCTTTAGAGGCTGCATATTTTATGGCATCATATACCCATTCCGCATTTGGGGAAAAGGCTTTCCCAAAGCTGCCGTTAATAATTTTAGCGCCGTTATCCACTGCATAGCGTATCCCCAAGGCTATATCCTTGTCGTATTCATCCCCATTGGGAACTGCACGGATACTCATAATGGCCACATTGTTTGCTACGCCATTGGCGCCTTTTCCATTATTTCGTTCCGCTGCAATAATTCCAGCCACGTGGGTCCCATGACTTTCGTCTTCTACCCTATTATTTGGATTGCCATTCCCATAAGCAGTGTCCATTAAATTATATGGGTCATCGCCAACTACAGTCCTGCCATTAAAGTCCACGTTGAGGTTATAATTAAGGCTTTCGGAAAAGTGTTTGATCCCTCCTTCCAGCTCTTTCATCACTTCTGGGATGCTTTCCCCATAGGTGAACATCTGGAGCAAGATCCCTATATGTTGCTGCATCGCCGCATCTTCGGTTTTAACGGCAGATAAATCTGCTTTTGTATATTCCTCTTTGCCTAATTTTTCTTTCACCGCCACATCGGCGTTTTTTACAGCTTGGAATATCTGTTCGTACTGTTGTTTGCTCTGGATGGCTTCTGCATAGGCATTGTCCAATTTGGCTTTTGCCTTGGCCTGTAAGGTAGCGTCACCAATTTTTTTGGCAACTATCCGGGTGTGTTCCAATTGTTCGTTATAGGATTCCCCTAAAAAGTTGTAGCCATGGATATCATCTATGTATCCATTAGAATCATCATCTACTCCATTCCCAGCAATTTCGTCCATATTGAACCAAATAACCCCTTTCAGATCTTCATGGTCTAGGTCTATGCCAGAGTCCAAAACAGCTACGATCACCTTATCTCCTTTTTTAGAGCCAATTATTTCATTGTAGGCCCTATCTACACTCATCCCAGGAATGGTGTCGAGCAATAGGTCCGTATGTCCCCAGTTTTTCTTTTGTACTTCAGTAAGTTCTGACACTTTAAGAGGAACGGCGTCGATGTTTTCAATTGGGGTGGAAATCAAGCCGGTAGTGCTGCCACAACCGATCAAAAAAATTGAGGAAGCACATAGCCCCAAGAATGATTTAGAAAATGTAATTGTCATATATGTTTTGATTTATTTTATGTCCTAGTTTACTTTTTTACCTTTAAAAGGCGCCTTAAACTGCTCCAAACATCCCCTATCCGCCATGGTGACATAACATGTTTTTAAGTCTTCCCCGCCAAAGGTAAGATTGGTTGGCTTTTTGCCTTTTAAGATTACCTCCTCAATAATCCTGCCTTTGGGAGAAACTACCACTACAGTTCCTTTGTCATAGCGGGCAATGTATAAATTTCCTTTTTCATCACAACGCATACCATCTAGTCCGAAGTCTTCAAAGGAAATAAATTTTTCCTTATTTGCTAAAGTGCCATCGCTTTTAATTTGATATTTCCAAACGGTTCGTTGTACCGATTCATTGACATACAGCACATTGTTGTCTGGACTGAGTTCTATTCCGTTGGTAGTCCCCATGTTTTCTTCCAGTAGTTTTATTTGTCTTTTGGGTGTGACCAACCATAATTTTCCAGTGCCCTCTGTCCAATTGGGATCGCTTAAATAGATTCGGTTTTTAGAACCTATGACAAGGTCATTGGGCTGGTTCATTGTAGAATCTTGGGCCCAAACTACCAATTGATGTTTCTTGGGGGAAAATCGGTATACTTTATGTCCGACATAATCCGCAATGAACATATAACCCGCATTATTAAACCTTATCCCATTGCCCACACTTCCTTCCGGCAACCTGACGTATATTTCACCTTTTCCATCTTGTCCAATTTTCCCTATGGTCCCTTCTTCTTTAAAATTTACGGCAAAAACCTTTCCATCTTTATTCACTGCGGGGCCTTCAATTCCACTGGTAAATAAGTTTTCTTCTGTAAAATCAGTGCTATGAAGCTGTGTCTTTTTACAACTTAAACAGACTAATAACAAGGTTGGCAGAAAGAAACGGAACATATTTGCTTAATTAAATAGGTTATCAAAGGAGTGGATGTCTTTTAACCTTACCCCTTTTTCTGTATGTTGAAGGGTGCATATTTCATGGTGTGCATCGTGTTCCAAAAATATATGAAAGTCATTATTGGCGGCATTGTCCAAAAAAAGTGCTTTTTCGCCCATGGTCAATAATGGTCTGGTATCATAACCCATCACATAGGGCAAAGGGATATGTCCTGCGGTAGCAAGCAAATCAGCGGCAAAGACCAGAGTTTTTTCTTTGTACTTTATATGTGGAATCATTTGTTTGTCCGTATGCCCATCAACAAATAGGATGCCAAAGCCAAGCTCTGATTTATCTATAAATGGGGTCCCGTTCCGTTCGATGAATTTGAGTTGTCCACTTTCTTGCATAGGCATCAGATTTTCCTTTAGAAAGGAAGCCTTCTCCCTAGGGTTTGGGTTGGTGGCCCATTTCCAATGGTCTTCGTTGGTCCAGAAAGAAGCATTTTTAAAAGCGGGCTCATAGCCTGTTCTGTCCTTGTTCCATTGAACACTTCCCCCACAATGATCGAAGTGCAGATGGGTCATAAACACATCAGTGATGTCATCCCTATGAAAGCCTAATTTTTTAAGGGAGCTGTCCAAAGAATGTTCTCCCCATTGATAATAATAGTGAAAGAATTTATCGGATTGTTTGTTTCCCATTCCCGTATCAATAAGGATCAAACGGTTCCCATCTTCAATTAAAAGGCACCTTGCGGCAATATCGATCATATTATTGGAATCTGCCGGATTGGTTCTGTTCCAGATCGATTTTGGCACGACCCCGAACATGGCCCCTCCGTCCAATTTAAAATTCCCAGCTTCAATAGGGTATAATTTCATAGGTTGAAAAACAATTGATGCAAATTAAGCAAAGCAAATAGGATTATATTCATAAAGCGGCGTTTATTAGTGGTTTTTTAACATTTTTCAACTAATTTTCCGTTGGATAATCAACCCTAAAATTCCCTAGTAAAAAGGGGGTTTTTATAGAAGAAAGGAAAGGGATGGCGGGCTCCACTTCCATAAAATAAGAGGTTGAGACCCAGTCCAATATATTTAAAGGCCATTTGATTAAACTGACATAAGATGGATGAAATCATAGAGCAGGTAATGCATCATTTTAAATTGCCACTGGAAAAACCTGTGCTCATATTTTCATTGATCCTATTTGTCATTTTACTGGTTCCCATCCTAATGAACAAATTAAGAATCCCGGGGATTATAGGGCTAATCATTTCCGGTGCCGTCATTGGTCCCAATGGGTTTAATTTATTGGAGAAAAGCCTTTTCGTGGATCTCTTTTCCACCATTGGACTACTTTATATCATGTTCATTGCAGGATTGGATCTGGACCTTAATGATTTTAAGACCAACAGGAACAAAAGTATTTGGTTTGGGCTATTTACATTCAGCATTCCCTTAGGGATTGGGTTTCCCGTGTGTTATTATTTTTTGGGATATGGTTTTAATGCAAGTCTGTTGACCGCTAGCATGTTTGCGACCCATACCTTGGTGACCTATCCTATTGTGAGTAAGCTCGGAATCACTAAAAATCAGGAGGTCGCCATCACTGTTGGGGGGACTATTTTAACCGATACTGCAGTGCTTATTATTTTAGCGGTGTTGGTAGGGTCCCATGAAGGGAATTTAACCTATGTTTTTTGGATCAAACTCATCATTTCCCTTGTAATTTTTATGGGGATCATGTTTGGGGTGGTTCCTCGGGTTTCCAAATGGTTTTTTAAGAAATTGGAAAGTGAAAAACACTCCCATTATATTTTTGTTCTGGCCATTGTCTTTTTTGCCGCTTTCATGGCCGAATTGGCGGGGGTAGAACCTATTATAGGTGCTTTTGTGGCCGGACTTGCACTTAACAGGCTTATCCCTCACTCTTCTGTTCTTATGAACCGCATAGAATTTATTGGAAACGCACTTTTCATTCCTTTTTTCTTGATCAGTGTTGGAATGTTGGTAGATTATAGGGTAATCCTAAGCGGACCCATGGCGCTGGTCGTTGCAGCTACATTAACTGTGGTGGCCATTTTTGGCAAATGGCTTGCCGCCTTTTTTACACAATTGATATTTAAGTATTCCAAATTACAAAGGAGACTCATTTTTGGCCTGAGCAGTTCCCATGCAGCGGCAACCTTGGCGGTTATATTAGTGGGGTATCGGGCTAAAATTTTGGATGAAAACATATTGAACGGTACGGTGATCTTAATATTGGCAACCTGTATTGTAGCTTCATTTGTTACGGAACGAGCTGCGAAAAGCTTGGTGGTTGCCATGGAGGACGAAACGTATTCCCAGACAAAAAGCCCGGTGATTAATGAGCATATCCTACTGCCAATCGCCAACAATATCAACTTGGAAAAGGCTTTGGATTTTGCCCTGCTGATCAAGGAAAAAAAGTCCAGTTATCCACTTTCCATCCTTACTGTGGTCCCCAATAATAGGGAGGCGGAAAGGAACATTGCCAGAGCAAGGCAGAAACTAAAGCAACTGATAGACCACGCCACAGCCTCAGAAACAAGGGCAGAGGTCATCGCGGCCATAGATTTCAATATTTTTAGTGGCATTGCTAGAACGGCCCGTGAAATAATGGCCAATATTATTATACTTGGATGGCCCCAACGCATAGGGATCATTGATCAGTTTTTTGGCAAGAAATTAGAGGTGCTACTTACCAACACGGACAAAACGGTTTTTGTTTGTCATTTTGAACAGCCCTTAGCCAACCACAAAAGACTTATTGTGGTTTTGCCCCCATTGGCGGAATTGGAACAGGGATTTGATAACTGGATGGGAAAGCTCACCAGGTTGTCTTCCGAGCTGGGAATTGGAGTATTGTTTTTTTGCAATACCGAGACGGAGAAGGCTATTGGGAGATATAATATAAGGCATAAGCTCACCCAACAGTACAGGTTTCAAAATCTTGATATTTGGGAAGCTTTTTTAGAAGGGAAGCATAACATTGAAAGAGAGGATCTTTTGCTTTTGGTATCGTCAAGGAGAAGTGGTATCTCCTACCTTTCATTGATGGATAATCTACCGGGAAAACTGGAAGAAAAGTATTTGGATACCAGTAAAATTATTATTTATCCGTAATGGTCGGATTACCCTTTTTAGAAATAACGATTTTATGTTTATAACGTTCGGGATCACAATTTCATGCGCTCCGCGCTCAGGGCCTATAAAAAATTACACTACTTTTTCAAATGGTTGTAAGACATGAATTAGCTGTTGTCCAAAGTAGATCATGGCCTTAATTTCCTGAACGCTCAATAAACGCTCTTTTTTCTGGATCAACAATGTAGTGCCGTTGGACTCTACATGATAGTATGGGTTGCTTTCAAAAAACAATATGAGCTCATCGGTGAAGAGCTCTTCCAGGGCGGGAATATTCTCACCACTCAAATAGAACCGTTTATTGAAGTCTGGATGGTTTTTTATCTGAATATCCTCAAAACCGGCAAGGTGATATACGAAATGAAGTAGCCCCTCCCTATCCAAGGAAAATATGGGGATGGTATTCTGTAAATGAACATGAACAATGGTAGTCTTCACCACTTCCTTGGCAATGAACTCCCCTTCCGTAAACTCAACGTCGAATACATTGAATATACCTTCGGGGTCTGACAAATGGTTGTAGAGGTAATTTATTTTTCTGGTTTGGAAAAAAACAAAATGATCCAGGAAATGGGTATTGGAGCTTTTATTGGGGATATAATTCCAATGGTACTCTTTGGCCGTTGCCTTAAGTTGGTTTTGACGTTTTGTGAAATAGCGTTCTATAGGCTTTAAGGAACGGAAGGGTAAAATTTTTCGTATTGCAAATGGATGCTTGGAATCGGCCTCGTGTTTGTCCAGCCCTATAATTTCCAAACTTCCACCTTTCCCAGTAAATGTGTCTGCATAATTTTCCAATCCCTCCATAACCGTATGGTCCACGAAACTGCACATGGAAAAGTCAAGAATAACATTCTCGGATTCGGGAATCATATCCAATTTATACTTCAGTTTATTGAAATTGAGAAAGCTGCAAAAATATTTGACACTTACATAGTAGTTGCCACCAATTTCTTCCTTAAAAAGCAGCACGTTTGGTTTAAATAGATGACTAAAGAACAACCCAAAACTCTTATTGATCATGATATGGATCAAAATCGTGATCAGGATTCCGGCACTGATACCAGTAATCAGATTGGTAAACAATGTGGTGATCAACGTGGTAAGAAAAATGGCGATTTGTTCTTTTCCGATTTTAGCAATTTTTCGAAAGTTTTTTGGAGTTGCCAATTTATAACCCGTGTATACCAAGATGGCTGCTAGAGCTGCCAATGGAATTTTACGCAGTTGATCTTGAAAAAGCAGGACAAAGAGGACCAAGAACAAACCATGGAACAGATTGGAAGATCTATTACTGGCTCTATTGTTGACGTTTACGGAGCTTCTGGCGATTACCGTGACCACATTCAGGCCTCCCAAAAGCCCACTGGCAATTGTTGCCACCCCCAATGCCTTTAAATCCTTGTTGACATTGGACCTTCTGTTCTCCGGGTCCAATTTGTCCACGGCCTTAATACTCAATAGGGACTCAATGCTCGAAATTAAGGTTATGGCAAAAACAACGACCACAAATTCTTTTTTAAAGACTAAGGAAAAATCTGGAAATGCCAGGTTGGAAAACACGTCATTTGGGATGTCTACCAAGAATGATCCTTCCAAAGGATATTTGATGTTCATAGGTACCAATACATAACTAAAGCCTACGGTAAGGATCAAGATCCACATTGGAGCAGGAATCAACTGGAAATATTGGTTTCTAATTTTAGAATAGAAAATCATTATAAAAAGACTCAATACCCCAATTCCTCCAGCGATATGTTCCGCGGTGTTGTTCGAACTCAGCAGGCCCAATATCCCTTCGGGAATTTGGAGCAAAAGCGATAAAATACTACCATGCTCATTGTTGTGCCCAATCATGATATGAAATTGCTTCGCGAGTATCCCCAAACCTATGGCCGCGAGCATCCCTTCAATGGCAGAGGCGGGGAAGAAATCGGCCAATCTGCCCATTTTTAAAAATCCCAAGAGCAACATCAGGACTCCTGAGAAAACAATGGCAGCCAATGTAAATAGATATCCTTGGTAGAGATCGCCATTGGCAAGGGTGGATATTGCGCCCAACAAAACAATGACCAGCCCATTGCCCGGCCCTGTAATGGTCACATTGGACCCCCCAAGAATGGAGACCACGATACCACCAACAACAGCAGCTATGATCCCGGAAATTGGGGGTGCGTCGCTGGCTATGGCCAACCCCAGACCAAGCGGGAGGGCAATTAGGGAAACCACAAATCCTGAAAAAATATTCTTAGGCAGGTCGTGGATAAAGTTTTTGGTCTGGCTGGGTTTTCTTGGTGTCAAGGTTGGTTTCGTATAATCAATAAATCGGTTGGTAAATCGGATAAAATATATTCAATGTCATGTGGAAAAATACGGTCAAAAATGGTCGATTTCGAAGGTTCGTTCATGACCAATAGGTCGGCACGGACCACTTCGGCATAATGGCCAATGGAATACCCTCTTTTTCCGAAAATACTTTGATTCTTAATTTTTATGGACTGTGTGAATATTTTTGGGAGGGCGCTTACAATCTTACGGACTCGAGATTTTTCCCTGTTCTTTAAGCGCTCCTTGATTATGGAAGCTCTTTTAAGGGAACGGTCATCTTCAACTGCTACATGAATCTCCTTGTTCAAAATTTCTTCCACGATGGTAATTTGCTTTGCGCCCAAAGTATTGGCCACATAAAAGGCATTGGCTATTGTTTTTGCGGTATTCGGCGCATTAAGGCCATTCACCACCAAATGGTTACAGGGGACGCGTATCTCGGCTGGCCTGATGAGTAGGAGAACGGAACAGGACACCTGCCGCGTTAATTTCCTGGCTATGGATCCCACATAAAACCGGTACATGTTTTCATGTTGGAGGGCACCAAGGACCAAAAGATCAATTTTGAAATCATCGCAAGCTTTACGAATAGTCTTGATTGGCTTCCCTTCTTTCCATTGTATTTCTATTGAAAGGGCAAGGGGCTCTATCTCCTGCAATAAGATATTGATTTCGGCTTCTTTCTCCTTGGTTTTTTCACCTACGTGCAGCAGAATTAATTTGGCGTTGAAAAAATGGGCGATACGGGTAGTCTCCAGAAGGTTTATTTTGAGTTTTGGCGAAAACGCAAAACCAAATAAAATTTTCTTAAAAGTATGGCTACCATCGTTCATAAATCCCGTTTAGGCCCCAATATAATAAATAATAAACTAGAGCGCTACCACGATGTGTTTGAGCACACATTTTTAAAATAAAAACGTTAAATTTCACAAAAAAAATTGAATGGTTGAATTAGCGGGGATTATTATACTTGGAATTATAGCCCAATGGGTGGCATGGAGATTAAAACTACCGGCTATTTTACCATTGATATTGATAGGGCTTTTTGTTGGTCCCGTTTCTACTCTGATAAGCGATAATGGTGATAAATGGATAGAACCAATATGGAATGGCGAAAAAGGACTGTTCCCGGGGGAAGGACTCTATTATTTTGTTTCCTTGGCCATCAGCATTATTCTTTTTGAGGGTGGACTAACCTTGAAGCGTTCGGAAATTGCCAATATAGGTCCTGTAATCACCAAATTGATAACCCTAGGCTCCTTGGTGACATTTTTTGGCGCCGGGATGGCGGCACATTTTATTTTTGACTTGAGCTGGCAAGTTTCTTTCTTAATATCGGGCCTAATCATTGTAACGGGCCCCACTGTGATTACCCCAATCCTAAGGAACATTCCTCTAAAAAAAGATGTTTCCGCCGTTTTAAAATGGGAGGGGATCCTTATAGACCCCATTGGCGCATTGGTAGCTGTATTGGTTTTTGAATTTATAAGTGTTGGGGAGGGTCAGGCCTATACGCAAACTGCTTTGATCGAGTTTGGAAAAATCCTCCTCTTCGGCATTACTTTCGGATTTACGTTTGCCCATGCCTTGGCCTTTGCCATTAAAAAGAATTTAATTCCCCATTACCTGCTCAATGTAGTGTCGCTATCAGTAGTCCTACTGGTCTTTGTAGCGTCGGATCTATTTGCACATGAATCTGGGCTATTGGCCGTAGTGATTATGGGCCTTGTGATGGGCAACATCAATCTTCCTAATATTAAGGAATTATTGTATTTCAAGGAATCCCTAAGTGTATTATTGATATCTATCTTATTCATATTATTGGCAGCCAATATCAACATTCAAGAACTGGAGCTTATTTTTAATTGGCAAATGATTGTTCTTTTGGCCATCATTGTTTTTGTGATCAGACCCCTGGGAGTATTTCTCAGTACCGCAGGATCGGACCTTGATCTTAATGAAAAATTGTTTATTAGTTGGGTTGGACCAAGAGGAATTGTGGCAGCGGGAATAGCATCGCTTTTTGGATCCAAGTTATTGGCCAGTGGGGAACCTGGGGCCGAATACATAACCCCAGTGGTATTTACGGTAGTTTTGGGGACGGTGCTGCTAAATGCGACTACTGCAAGACTATTTGCAAAGTTGGTTGGGGTATTTCTGACCAAGTCTGAAGGGATATTGATCATTGGGGCATCCAAGGCTTCAAGGTTGATTGCAGCGTACCTACATAAAAACAAACGACATGTTGTGCTTATAGACAACAACCAATCCAATATAGATAAGGCAAAGAAAATGGGATTGGAGGCGATGACAGCAAATATTTATTCCGATTCCCTGACCGATAATATTGAATTGAACGATATGGGTTACTTGATGGCACTTACCGGAAATTCTGATATCAACCTGTTTGCCATTAAAAAATTCAAAGACCAGTTTGGGGAGAATGGTTCCTTCCGTTTGGTATCGGGAGATGAGATGAACGACCCTAAGACCAATCCAAAAGAAGGCCTATTTTCCCATACAGATGATTTTATCAAGTTGACGGAAGCTTCGAGGCTCTTCCCGTCCATACATGAGGTTGACGTTAAGGATAAGGAACACTATGAGGGGCTAATTGAGATCACCAAATCAGAAAAGAATATGGTGCCCATATTTTTAAAGTCGGAGGATGGCGATTTAAAAATAATTTCTTCTTTCAGCAAAGAATTTGAAGATATAGGAGCAGGATCGAAGTTGGTTTATCTAGGTAAAATGCTGGAACCTGAGAAAGACAATACCAGTCCGGAAGAGGATATATAAAGCCGGCACATAAAAAACCCCAAGAATTTTCTTGGGGTTTTTCTTTTAATCGTTAAGTTTTAATACAGCCATAAATGCCTGCTGGGGTATTTCTACGTTTCCAACCAGACGCATACGCTTCTTACCTTTCTTTTGTTTTTCTAAAAGTTTACGTTTTCGTGAAATATCCCCTCCATAACATTTTGCCGTTACATCTTTACGAAGCGCTTTAATGGTTTCGCGAGAAATAATTTTTGCACCAATGGCTGCCTGAATCGGGATGTCGAATTGTTGCCTTGGAATCAGCTCCTTCAACTTCTCGCACATCTTTTTACCGATATGGGCTGCATTATCCGCATGAATCAAGGAAGAAAGGGCATCCACAGGTTGGGCATTCAATAGAATGTCCACACGCACCAATTTTGAAGTGCGCAGTCCTATAGGGGAATAATCAAAAGAGGCATATCCTTTAGAAACCGTTTTTAATCTGTCATAGAAATCAAAAACGATTTCTGCCAAGGGCATATCAAAAGATAATTCCACACGTTCAGGGGTCAAATAGGTCTGATGTGTAATAACTCCCCTTTTGTCAATACATAGGGACATAACATTTCCTACAAAATCGGCCTTGGTGATAATAGTAGCTTTTATATAAGGCTCTTCAACATGGTCCAAGGTAGAAGGGTCTGGAAGGTCTGTGGGGTTGTTCACAATTACCGGAACCGTTGGCTCCTTGCGGGTGAAGGCATGGTAACTTACGTTGGGCACGGTGGTGATCACGGTCATATCAAATTCACGCTCCAAGCGTTCCTGAATGATTTCCATGTGCAGCATCCCTAGGAAGCCACAACGGAATCCAAAGCCTAGGGCCGCACTACTTTCAGGTAGAAATACCAAGGAGGCATCGTTCAATTGCAATTTCTCCATTGAAGAGCGCAATTCTTCAAAGTCTTCTGTATCCACGGGATAAATTCCAGCGAAAACCATTGGTTTTACATCCTCGAACCCACTGATCGGGTTTATTGTTGGTTTTGCAAAATCCGTAATGGTATCACCTACCTTTACTTCCCTCGCGTCCTTTATTCCTGTAATTAGGTAACCCACATCCCCGGCCTTGATCACTTGCTTGGGATGTTGCGTAAGTTTTAAGGTGCCCACTTCATCAGCAAAATAACTCTTACCAGTAGCGACAAATTTTATTTTCTGTCCTTTTTTTATTTCGCCGTTAATGACTCTAAAATAGGTTTCTACCCCTCGGAAAGGATTATAGACAGAATCGAATACCAAAGCCTGTAAAGGTTCGTCAAGCACCCCCTTAGGGGGAGGGATACGGTCTATAATGGCCGTAAGTATCTCCTGTATTCCCAATCCTGTTTTGGCACTGGCCGGAATTACATCTTCGGGCTTGCAGCCCAACAATTCCACAATATCATCCGTTACCTCTTCCGGATTGGCGCTTGGAAGATCTACCTTGTTCAAAACAGGGATTATTTCCAGGTCGTTTTCCAAAGCCAAATAAAGATTGGAAATGGTCTGTGCCTGAATGCTCTGTGCGGCATCAACAATAAGTAAAGCCCCTTCACAGGCAGCAATGGACCTAGAGACCTCATAGGAGAAATCAACATGGCCAGGGGTGTCTATCAAATTTAGAATATATTGTTCCCCGTTATGTGTGTAGTCCATTTGTATGGCATGGCTCTTTATGGTTATTCCACGCTCTCTTTCCAAATCCATACTATCCAATAGCTGGTCTTGCTTTTCACGATCGGTCACGGAGCCTGTAAACTCCAATAACCTATCCGCCAAGGTACTTTTACCATGGTCTATATGCGCAATAATGCAGAAGTTTCTAATATTCTTCATATAATGATGTAAGTGAAATAGCCTAATCAACACGTTTTAAGCAGATGCAAATATACTTTATTTGACCTGCATAAAATATCGGTTCCCGAGAAATTAGCACCAAACGACCAGAATGGAGTTAATAAGCGCTGAGATTACAAAATTTGTAGTAGAACACTTCAAAAATTTTCTTAGATTTGGAGCCCAACCAGATAAACTTGAAATTTAGCTTCTTAGTTTTGATCATGCCCCTGATCATGCCGTTATGCCTATCTGCCCAAACCTATGAGGTTTCTGGGGCGGTAAAAGATAGAAATAATGAAGCTGTGGGTTTTGCCAATGTCCTTTTGCTCCAAATATCAGATTCTGCAGTCGTCCAAGGAGCCTCAACCGATGAGATTGGAAGGTTTGTCATTACTAACGTACAACCCAAGACGTATTTTTTAAAAGCCAGTTATATCGGCTCAACCTCCAGCTTAATAGCAGTAGATGTAAGGGAGAACATTGCCTTTGGCTCTATTATCATTGAGGATAGCTCCTTTGATCTGGATGAGGTGGAAGTAATTTTAAAAAAACCTACGGTAGTCCGTAAGCCAGATCGCTTGATCTTTAATGTGGAAAACACTATAGCCTCCTTGGGCAATTCATGGGATGTGTTGAGGAAAACACCAGGGGTGATCATGGTAAATGACCAATTGAAAATCAGAAACCAGACTCCAACAGTTTATTTAAACAACAGGAAAGTACAACTTACCAATTCCGAAATCAAGAATTTGTTGGAGGGGCTCTCAGGAACGAACATAAAATCCGTTGAGGTAATTATGAACCCACCTGCTAGCTATGATGCTGAGGGAGGACCTATTTTAAACATCATTACCAGTAAGAACATCACTCCCGGTTATAAGGGAAGTATCAACGGAGATTATATACAGGCCATTTACCCGAAACATAGTTTTGGGACCAGTCATTATTTTAAAACCAAGAAATTAAGTGTCTTCGCCAATTACTCCATTAGTCATAGAAAGGAATACAAGGACAATAATGGGTACATCAACTTTATAGATGACAATGCGGTATTTGCCAAATGGCAGACCGATTTTAATAGGACCACAAGATCTGCTGCCCAAAATGCAAACTTGGTCTTGGACTACTCCATTGATGATAGAAATTCACTGAATATCACTTCCAATTTGGCTGTTTCTCCCAACAAAACCTTTGATAATAAATCGGAAAACTTCATGCGGAATGCCCAGAACGTATTGGATTCTACCTTTATTTCGACAAGTAATCTGAACAATGACCAGTCCAATTTGGCCCTAGACCTAAACTATGTCCATAAATTCAAAAAAGAAGGGTCCTCTTTGTCTTTAAATGCACACTACACTGATTATGATGTAGACCAAAATCAAACAGTGTCATCGGATTATTTTGACAGCTCTAATAGTTTTATACGGAATTTTAGCTTCCTCACCAATTCATTCCAAGGGATTAAAATCTATACCGGGCAAGCCGATTATGCCGCAAAATTGGGGAGTCTGTCCTTTGAGAGCGGCGGAAAATATTCCAACATCAATTCTAGGAGCGGGATCGATTATTTTGATGTAGTTGGCAATACCCAAACCAAGAATGGGGCCTTTTCGGATATCTATGATTATGACGAAACGGTAATTGCGGGTTATATCAACATGGTGCAGAATTGGAATAAGTTTTCCCTAAAGGCAGGTATAAGAGGCGAACAGACCAATGTTGAAGGAAAATCTTTTAGTATTGTGGAAACCAACACACAGGATTATTTTGAGCTTTTCCCTTCCTTATATCTCCTATATACCCAATCTGAGAACCATTCTTTTTCATTTGATTACGGTCGTAAACTTTCCAGGCCCAAGTATCAGGATCTGAATCCTTTCCTATATTTTTTAAATGAGAACAATTTCAATCAGGGAAACCCGAATTTAAAACCCAACTTCAGCCACAACTTCAATTTTAACTATACGTATAAAGGGAAGTATTTTTTAGATCTCTATTATAGGGATAACGGGGCCTATATTAGCACCCTCAGTTTTCAGGACAACCAGAACCAAACGCTTCGGGAAGTGCGTCAAAATGCTTTGGAGAGCACTTCATACGGGTTGGATTTTACCTATATCAAATCCATTACCAACAATTGGTTCCTTATCGCGATAAGCTCCCTCTTCCATGAAGACGAGACCTTTTTAGCGTTGGAAAGCGGAAATATGCAGGTAACCAATGAAGTGGAAGGGGTGTTTTTGTGGTTGGGCAATAATTTAACACTTTCCAAGGATGGAACCTTTACCGGGGAATTGGGCCTTAATTACATTTCCAAGTTTCTTTTGGGATCTTATGTGATTTCAGAAACTACAAACCTAACCTTTGGGCTTCGGAAGACACTTTGGAGTAACCGGGCCACCCTTTCCTTGTCCTTCGAGGATATATTGGGCAAGGCCAATGGCACCAAAACATCTACCTATTTGAACCAGGATAACTCCTATTTACCCAAGCCGGAGACACAATTAATCCGTTTGGGATTTACCTATAATTTTGGAAATTTTAGGTTGAGGGAAAGCAAAAGATCCATTGATAAAATAGAGCGGGATCGCTTGGACGCCAATTAAACTACTTATGTAAGAGATATTTACTATTTTTGCATTCCTAAAATAGAAAAGGTTTTGCCAAAAATAGGAGATATTCAACTGCCAGATTTTCCATTGCTTTTAGCGCCGATGGAAGATGTAAGTGACCCACCTTTCCGTGCCCTGTGCAAGGAACAGGGTGCAGATGTAGTGTATACAGAATTCATCTCCTCGGAAGGGCTGATTCGTGATGCTGCAAAAAGTGTCATGAAATTGGACATCTATGAAAGGGAACGCCCAGTGGGCATTCAGATTTTTGGTGCAGAATTGGATTCTATGCTTCAATCCATAGAGATTGTTGAAAAGTCAAATCCAGATATCATCGACATCAATTTTGGTTGTCCCGTAAAAAAGGTAGTGTCCAAAAATGCCGGAGCCGGGATTCTAAAGGACATTCCTTTAATGATAAAGCTTACGGAGGAAATGGTGAAACGAACCCACTTGCCCATAACCGTTAAGACCAGATTGGGGTGGGACAGTGATTCCATAAAAATAGTAGAAGTTGCCGAGCGCTTACAAGATGTGGGCATCAAGGCAATATCCATTCACGGCCGCACAAGGGTACAGATGTACAAGGGCAGTGCTGATTGGGGACCTATTGCTGCGGTTAAGAACAATCCCAGGATGCATATTCCCGTTTTTGGCAACGGAGATGTGGATACCCCAGAAATGGCTATGAAAATGCGTGATGAATACGGGTTGGACGGCGCCATGATAGGGCGTGCCAGTATAGGGTATCCCTGGTTCTTTAAGGAAGTAAAACATTATTTTAAAACAGGGAAGCATTTGGCTCCCCCAACGATGGAAGAACGGGTTTCTGCGGCGCGCAGGCACCTACAAATGGCCATAGATTGGAAAGGGGAAAAACTTGGGGTCTTTGAGACCAGAAGGCATTATACCAACTATTTTAAAGGAATTCCCAATTTTAAGGAATACCGAATGAAAATGGTGACCAGTGACGATGCCGATGATGTTTTTGCTGCCTTTGATGAGGTAATGGAAATATTTGGGGATTACCAGTTCACGGGCGTTTAATGGATAAGGATGTATAGCTTTCTGATTTGTTTTAGAGAGCAATCAATTTTTTATTGATTCTACTACTTGCTATTTTAGAGGCGATGATACCAAGAATCACAATGGTGGAAAGCACAATCCCTACATTGATCAATTTATATTCTACCGGATACGCCAAAGAAGGGGTTATTTTTAACCATCCAAATACAATTTGTGACCAAATCAATATGGAGGCCATAAGTACCCCGATACATCCACCAACACTGGTCACCAACACTCCCTGAACAAAATAGATACGTCTTAGTTCCTTAATCGTGGTTCCTAAACTATAAAGGGTTTTGGAATTTTGTTGTTTATCCAAAATCATCATGATTATGGCGCCTACTACATTGAACAAGGCTATAATGAGTACCAAGGTAAAAATAAGGTAGGTGGCCAAATTTTCGGTGTTCAACATTTTATATAGGGTGCTGTTAAGTTCCCTTCTGTCTTTAAGGATGATGGAATTGGGAAATACTTTTTCTATCGCATCCCGTGTTTGCAGCGCATCCACAGTTTCATCGAGCTTGAAATTTATGCCGGAAACTTGGGTGCTATCCTTTTCCAACAGGGCCTGCACAAGTGAAAGCTCGGAAAAGACATATTTTTTGTCCAAATTTTCCTCAACGTAATAGATGCCACTCACGATGACCTCCAACTGGTTATAGGGTTTATTGCGAAGGGATTGTTGGGAGATCGATCCCTTACCTGGTTTTGGCGCCAATACAACCAAAGGGTTTCTATAGTTGTTTGTGCTCAGCCCCAAAAGATTGGCAATCCCTATCCCAATGACTCCGTGCTGTTGGTCCAATTCCCAATTCCCAAAATAAATGGTGCTGTCCATGGAGGTGACATTTCCATAATTGTCGTCGACCCCCTTAATATAGGCCACATGGCTTTTTTGGCTGTGGGTGAGATATACCCGTTCCTCCAATTCTTTAGAATAGGATGTGATGCCATTAATGCTATTTAGTTGGGCTTCTTGGTCTAGGGAAACACTAAAAAATTTCCCTGTAATCGGTAAGGCCTTAAGGTCCGGATCAACGGTATTGCTAAAAGAAAGGCTAAAAGTTTTTAGTCCAGCAAAGCCAGAAAGCACCACAAAAAGCGCCGCCGAACCAATGACGATGACCAGAAAAGTAATAAAATTGATGATGTTTACCGCATTTTGGCTGCTTTTAGATCTAACATACCGCTGTGCGATGTAAAAGGGGAAATTCAATCTTATGATTTTTTTCTTTTTTCCAATAGGTCTGGATTGGAAATTGGGTTTTCTTCACCTTTCAAGGATTTTTCAATATTGTCTATGTATTCCAAGGAGTCATCCAAGTAAAAGGAAAGTTCCGGGATCCTTCTCAATTGATGTCTTGTTCGTTGTGCCAACTCGTGCCTTATCAAAGGTTGGTTGCTTATCATCCCTTCCAAAAGTTCCTTGGCATTTTTGGTGGGGAAAATACTCACATGTATTTTGGCCATGGACAGATCTGTCGGGACGCTCACTTTTGATACTGAAATCAACGTACCCCTTAACCCTCCATCAATCGCCGCGCGCTGTAGAATATCTACAATATCCTTTTGGATAACGCCTGCTATCTTTTTTTGTCGTTGTGTTTCCATGGCACAAAAATACGCACAATATGTGTATTTTAGCGCTATACATACCAGATACTGATATAAAATACTGATATATGAACAAAATTGAGCATTTGGGAATTGCCGTAAAAGATTTGGAAACCTCCAATATCCTGTTCGAAAAATTATTGGGAGCGGCCCATTACAAGGTAGAAGACGTGTTGTCTGAAGGGGTGAAAACCTCTTTTTTTAAGGTAGGCCCCAATAAAATAGAGTTACTTGAAGCAACCGATAAGGACAGTCCCATTGCCAAGTTTTTAGAAAAGAAGGGGGAGGGAATTCACCATATCGCCTTTGAGGTAGAAGATATCGTTTTGGAAATGGAAAGGCTTAAGGTGGAAGGATTTACAATACTAAATGATGTGCCCAAAAAAGGGGCCGACAATAAGTTGGTTGCCTTTGTACATCCCAAAACCTCCAATGGGGTTTTAGTAGAGCTCTGCCAGGAAATTAGGGAATAATTTTCATTAAGTGTTTAGGGTGCGATTTTGTTTGCAACGTTTAAAAATAAATAGTAATATTGCATCCGCAATTTGCGGGTCCTATAGCTCAGTTGGTTAGAGCACCTGACTCATAATCAGGTGGTCCCTGGTTCGAGCCCAGGTGGGACCACAGAAATTGAATCCAATCTAGTCTTCTAGGTTGGATTTTTTGTTTTAAGCCTTTTATTTATAGGGGTTTTGAAGCTTTCGTCCAAATTAGACAAAAGTCACCTTGTCAACTTTTTAGGTATAAAAAGGAGCACTATTCGGGACCCATTAATATTTTCGAGGGACCCATTTTAGAATTGTATGCCAATTGTTTAATTTTAAAATCAATTGGTAATGAAAAATAAGAATTTATCTATTCTGTTTGTTATTAAGCTTAACAAACAAAACAAAAAGGGATTGTGCCCTCTAAATTTCAGAATCACATATTTAAAAAAGCGTAAGGAAGTATCTTCTGGAATATTCGTTGATCCACAAAAATGGGACTCAAAAAGACAAATGATAGTTTTATCTAACATTGAAGACAATCATATCAATCTGCAGATTGAAATTATAACTGCCGATATTAATAAAGCACATTTACAGTTAAAATTAGCGGGCGATGAATTTTCAGTTGAGGATATTTTTAGCTACTATATTGGAAAACCAACTGCCAAGGAGGTAGGAACAATAGAATATTTCAAAGAATTTTTGGAAAAGAAGGAGAAACTTATTGGGATAGATATCCAATTGGGGACCTGGAAAAAGTTCAATTATGCCCATCTTCAAGTAAAAGATTTCATTAAATGGAAATATGGCAAACATGACTATCCTTTGAGTAATCTTAAGCTCCAATTCCTTCATGATTTTGAATACTATTTGAAAACGGAACGGAAACAAAGCCAGGTAACCATAAACAAAGCAATCCAGCGCTTCAGGAAGCCTATTAAAGAGGCCTTAGGCGAGGGATATTTAGAAAAAGACCCCTTTGTGTTCCATAAGCCTGGTCGGGTCAGGAAAGAAGTGATATTCCTTTCAACAGATGAATTAAAACTTCTCGAAGAGCACCATTTCACCCAGCCTAGACTTCAATTGGTAAAGGACTTATTTATTTTTTGTTGTTACACGGGACTGGCTTACCATGAAATGTCAAAGCTTAAAAAGGAGCATATTACAAAAGGCTTTGATGGTAACCAATGGATCCAAATGAAAAGACAGAAAACAGGTAAGATGATATCAGTGCCCTTATTGCCTAAAGCCAAAGCAATATTGGCCAAATATGAGGAGGTTAGAGATTATGCACTTCCCAGATTCAGCAATCAAAAGATTAATTCCTACCTAAAGGAAATTGCAGGGATTGTTGGGCTAAATAAATCTATTAGCCACCACATGGCTAGAAAAACTTTTGCGTCCACAGTACTGCTTTACAATGATGTTCCCATGGAGATTGTCAGTGAATTATTGGGACATGCAAACATGAAGATTACACAAGAATATTACGGGAAGGTGGTACAGAAAAGAGTTAGTGAAGAGATGAAAAGGGTATCAAAAAAATTCAATTAATAGCTATACCTTAATTTTCTATAACGGCTTGGCTATAAATCTTGGCAAGGAGCGACGTGATTTATAGCAATTGTTGTGAAATGTATTTTTCCTTTTAGCTCCACGCTCATTATCGAATTCTATCGCATATAATGCTGAATACTATTTGCTATCAAAGTGTATGTTTCATTTCCTTGACAGATAATCGAGGCAACGAAATTTCTTTCTGGTTGCTGATTCATAACAATTGTGAAGGGCGTATCTATTTGATTGTTCAATTCATTGAGGAATTCTTCCTTGAATTGTTCCTCAAGCTGGCGTTGTTTTTCTCTGAATTGATCGGTTGCTACAAAGCCAGTAGTTGAGCTATTGTCTCCTTCTTCAATCAAGGAGTAGATTTTAAGGTTTCCCATTATATCTGGTTTTTGATTTATCTTTTTAAATGTTTCACAACGGTCTAGTATAAGAATAGTAGCGGGTTTTCAAGCACTAACTTTTCGGTTTATAACTGACCTTTTTTTTATTTTCCACCTTTTGTTTAAGCACTAAAACCCGAATTAAATATAGCCATTGTTAGGCTTTCGTGCTTATTCACCTTCACTTTCCTCAGTTTTGTATTCAACATCAATTTTTGAAGCAAACTTGATAAGTTCTCCATTGTCTGGTTCACTCTCTAATCTTGTCAGAATATTATCTTTTAAATCAGCAGAATCTTCTTGAGCTCCATTAATAATTGGAATATAAAAATCTTGATTTGATTTTATTAATTCAAAGCAATTATTATCTGAAACAACTTTTCCAAGAATTGTTCTGGCCGTATCATTATTTTTTTCGTTAAGCTTACCGTATTCTCTAAAAAAGTATTCAAAGAAAATAAATTGTTCATTTGTAATATTATTTTCTCTTATATAATAATCTCTAATATCTCTTATTGTTGGAGCTATATCTTTCTTTTTTGATTTCTCCATAAAATAATCCCAAATAGTTCCATTAGCAGGGACACTGATATTAGATTCTGAGATTTGCTTTAGTGTTTGTTTAATTGAATTAAAGATATTTCTTGGAAGAGTTTTTATTTTCGTTGCTTGCATAAAAATGTAAAGCAGATTATATATATATGAACTGTCATCTTCCCATTCTTCTTTTAGAATTTCTTCTTCTGTAGAATTGATGAGTTCTATTGCTAATTTATTTAAGTGATCTGTTAAGTCCAAAGAAATTGAAGTTGAATATTTGAAAAATGAAAATTCAGATATTACATCTTTTAATTTGTCAATAGTGATTTTTTCTTTTGCATACTTGCTCCAACCATTTAAACTATTTAATAGCTCCTGTTCTGTCACATCAATAGCTTCTTTTATTCCTTCAAATTTGGTTAAAACCAAGCTAATTGTCATTGATTGGGTTCCATAACTATTTAAAACTAAATCTTTACATACGGCATTTAATAATGGCTGATTCCATATAGCTGCTGATAAAAGCAACTCTCCAAAACTCACATAATATTCAACAACTTTCGCTATTTCTTTTACAATAATTTCATCTGTCAATGCTAAAATAGAAGCTGTATTGTCTTGCCAGCCACGTGGAGCAATCTTTGTTTTATAATCCTTAGCATATTTGAGCCTCATTGCTATTAAATCATAAAAACCTTCGTCCACTTTTGTTACTGTTTGTAACAATGGATGTAAATGAAGGACATCAATTAACTTGGCTAATGGTTTATCTTTTGATACTGATTTATAAATATGAATAATATTATTAAAATTGTCTTTCGTTAATTTGTTTTGCTCTATCAAGGTTTCAATATTTTCCTTGGTACTATTGAAGGTGTAAGCTTTAGTTATATATGATAATTCAACTTCATCCACAATTAAGTCTGATTCATCTGGCAGTTTTTCAGAAACATAATTGTCCAACTCTTCTGAATTTGTTACGAGTTTATATTTTTTATAATCAGTTTTTGCAACACTTAAGTAGTTCAGAAATAACTCAGAAGAAACGCTTCTTTGTTTAATTTGGTTTATCAGGTTAAAACTTATATTCTCTTTTTCAATAAATTCTTCTAAATCCTTAAAAGTGTTAAAATATTTATCACCTGAAATTTCTTTAAATTCATTGAAACCTTTGGTTAGATACTTTAGCAGCCTTTTTTTAGACCTATTAGATGAGTTTACTAATAAACTTTGTAGTTTTTCTCCAAAAGATAATTCTTTTATTTCAAGAGCACATTGCTTAGCAGTTAGAGTGTCCCATACATTTACTATTCTTTCGTTTACATGAACTCCATTTACTTTTGTAGTGTCGAGATTAGATAAAGCAGCAATAGTCTTGTCTACAATAATTTCGCTATTTTGTATTACCTCTTCTAAGATTTCAATAAAGTGTGAGTGTTTTGCTAATTCGTTGATATCCTCATTGACATCACCTCTAAGAGTTATTTCTAAATCTCGCACTAACAATACTTGTGACGCTTTTTCGACAGGTACGTTAAATGTTAAAGCAGAAATAAAATTTTGAAGATTTTCATCTTCTGCAAATAGGTCTATCGAAGCACCTAAATATTCACCATTAAGAATGTTCTTTTGAGGTGAATCTAAGATAATTTCTTTTTTCATAATGAATAAAGCAATATACCTTAAAGGGATTTCATCTTTCCATATCTTTTTATAAGTAACAAGTTCATTAATAAATATGATAATATCACGTGGCGTGAATTTATTTATTAACCTATCAAATACAGATAATACAGTAGAGAATTCATTTTTTTCTGTTTCTCCAAAAGCAAACTCGAATTTTTTTCTATAGAACTCTTTCCAATCTGTTAACACAGGCGGTGTAACCCGGTAAATAATCGAAAAAGTTTTGTTTATAAATTCATTTGTAGGATTGTCTTCTTTTTCAAAGGCAGTTTGAAGGTGTTTTCTATCAAATGGTATAATTACATTAATCTTATCATAAGATTGTTCGGCAAAAAAAGTATGAATTGACGACCATATTTCTTTAACTTTCTCTGGAGGAAGTCTATCCATATTATCGTAAACAATAACCAATTCTTTAGTTACAAGACCTAACGAAATAGACTTTATCCAATCTTTAAATTCCTTTACAGATGGTTCTAAGTCAGAGAATATTTCATATGTGGTGTTTTCTATTTCCTTCCCTTTGTAGAAGTAAAAAACAGAAGATAAATTCGTCCAAGTCTTATCCTCAGAGATAAACCTTTTATAAAGGGAATAGAGGCCCCATGAGATAAATACCAAAATAAGAAGTGATAACGAAAATATAATTTTTAATAAAATTGCAGATTTATCATCTCCTATAAAATCTGACATTAGTGCAAGAATAGGGGTTAATATTATAATAAATCCAATTAGAAGAATTCCTCCACTGATTTTAGGGATAGTTTTTTTACTTGTTTCTCTTTTTCTTGCAAGTAGAAATTTTATTTTTTCTTTCCAAGTAATGTTTTTCTCGTTTCCTGATAGGTCTTTGTGTTTTGTTTTATCTGATAATAAATTTGAATTGTTATCTATTAAATCTTCAGTTAACTCTTCTAAAAAAGCTCTTCTCTGCGAATCTTCTTGATGCCCCCAAGCATCATAAATATAAATATGATGTGTTTTGTTTAAATTTTTTCTAAGAAGTTCAATAATATTTGATTTTCCAGAACCCCATTCACCTTCAATTCCTAATACTCTAAGAGAGTTGTTTTTATCATTAATGTGTTCCGCAATACTTGTTGCTATTCTTTCGTGGGATTTCCCTTCAAAATGGTCTTCTCCAATAGGCTTGTTGTTAATGTATTTTGGATGATTATTTTCTTCCATTGTTAACTTTCTTTTTGTTCTGTTTTTGAATGAAGCCTAACGGTTAGGCTATGATTCCGTTGTTGAGATTTGATATTAATCAAATCGAGCTTGGATCATGCCGGATTAAATGTACGAAATGTTTTGAATTGTAGTAAATATGCTAAACAATGAATTATAGGCCTTGTTAGCGCATGTGGTGTCGCCTAGGCCATAGTGATGGCGTTATCAACATCTTTTGCCCTTAAGCCTTTTAAGGTCAGGCTAGGGAGTGAGTGCGTTCTGCTTGCGAACAGATGGGTAGGCAATTTAATAGGATCGGCTTTGCCCGAGCCGTGGTCTAATTATTCATTTAACGTACTCCTCCGAATAGCTTGGTTAATTTGTGCACCATTTGCGCTAACGTATAGATATAGTAACTAGTTCCCAAATTTCAATTATAAAGAAGTAGTCTAATCTTTTTGTTAAAGGATAAAAACATTTTTACTGCATTTTTTCTCGCTTGATTATTTTCTAAAATTAATTTAAATCTAAGTAAAATATCTATAGATAAACCTTATAATTTATAAGGTTTTGATTTTAACCGTGGGCCACCTCAATGAAGGTCATCATTAACTTTAAATTAATTAATCCGCATCCTATCCTTTTTAATCTAAATTCACTTTCAAACAACTCTATTCTTTTTATTTTTTTCTTATCTAGAGAAAATATTAAGAATTTTGAGGACTTCATAAAAATACGCTTACCTTATTATTAAGCCATAAATTATTTTAAACGTGGTCATTGTTATGGGATGACCAGTTTTGAAATAAATATAGGTTATTGTGAAACTGTAAATTTAAAAGTGTCACCTGTTCTCACGGAAAAATTATCAATTATTAAAGCAGGTTCCGCTTCTACAATATAGGTTCTATACGGTGTTGATCGCGTAGAAAATCGCGGAAATGCGAAGTATGGGATAGTTGAATACCATTCCAAATTAGTAATTCCCTGTGCTGCTGAAATAGTAGGTGTCGATGATATAGCTTGACCCGATTGTAATTTGAAATTTGGATTAAACCCTGGCAATGGTGTCCTACTTCCATTTGGTTCAATAAGATAATAATAGATTATAATTTGAGCTGAACTTCCCATATTACTAGGTACTGAGATAAAGCCACTTACAGTCATATATCTGTTTTTTGGCGAAATATTAGGGTGCGTCGACCTATTCATGTGTTGGACATTGTTAACAGTTAGATTTAGTCCCCGATTTATATCATCATTATTTAAATTATTTCTATTTTCAGCAATCACCTTATTTTCTTCTTGAGTTTTTGAAAATGAGGGCTTCATTGTAAAAGCTTGTTTAATTACTCCATTAAATATGGAATAACTTATCCAGCCATACCCATCATTGCCCCATCTTTTTCCATAAGAATTGAGAAACTTAAAAGCTTGACGATTGTCATCATATCCTATAATAAGAATGGCATGTCCCATTTTGGGATCATAACGTCCTATCGTTCTCCATTCATAGAGTATGTTTGGGTTACTATAATAACCGAGTTCAAGATAATTTAAATCAGAAATGGCACTTGCAATAACTGGGTGAGAATTAGCAAGCTGTTCCTTTATGTCAGAAAAAAGGTCTTGTTTTTCTCCAAGCCGAAAATAGCGTTCAATCCTGAAATGCAGGGCTTGTTGTTTTGCCGATTGTAATGGTTTAGATGTATAATCTGTTTCAGAATATGGCATTAAACTCCACGTACAGACACCTTGCTCTTTTAACAAATTTAACGCGTCAATATAATTACTTCCATAGTCAACGCCTTTATTTATCTGATTATAAATAAAACTAGGAGAAAATAAACTTTCATAATTTAATTGTCCAGATTGGTTTGTAAATATCCATTCATCTTTTGACTTTTTAGCATAATAAGCTTGTGCACCATATGCTATCGCCCAAGCTACACATGAAGATTGTGTTCCTTGCTCCCCAACAGGTGGTAGATACTCAGTTAGGTCAACGGATTTAGGAAACTCCGCAACTGGAGTCTGAGGTAGGCTACCCGAAATTCCTGCATAATCTATCTCTTCAATTATTATTGATCCGGTATAAACTTGCTGCCCAGAAGATTCAAATAAAAAAAATGAGGCTATCAATGTGTAGAATAAATTTCTCATTATTTGTTATGTTAGAGTTATGTTTTATATGGATCCTTAAGCAATGGGTTTTACTATTGATGCTGATGGTCTAGTTTTTGAAATGGAACAATTCCTTTATGCAATAACTTTTCATTTGATGATTTATCATTATTTTATTAGAAAATATTCTAATCTAAATTTAATTAAAACAATCATATAAAAAACATTTAATTTATTAGGTTTTAATTTTATTTATAGGAGGCTCCTTTTAAGTTATAATTATCTATTAGTTAGTTAATTCAAATCATATCTTTTTCAATCTTACTCTTCCAATATTAGAAAAGGCGCGCAATAAAAATTTTAAAAAAGCTAAAGTCTAAATATAAAAACGTTGATTTATAAAAGTTCAAATAAAAAAAAGAATTATAATTAATGGGAGCAGTATTCTATGATTGCTAAACCCCTACTGCCATGTTTAAATTCTCTAAATAATAAAGTTAATTTTCAATTTGAAACTACAGCTTGTTGGAGGGGATATATAGGGACTTGGGAACTAAAAAACAACAATTTATTTCTTATTGAGTTTTCAGGTAATATATGTGATTCAACTTGCGAGATAAGCAGCCCTGTTGGATTGGATTATTTATTCCCGAATAAATAAGAAGTCCATGCAGATTACTTTACTGGAGTATTATCAATTCCGGAAGGAGAAAGATTGGGAAGTGGCAACCCCAATTTTTTATCTAGTTATGAAAACAAACTTTTGTTGCATTTTGATAAAGGAAAATTGCTTGATTTCAAGGCGGGAGATACTTTAGAAAAAATGGTCGATGAAATTCAAATAAAGCAATCTAATTAGATTATAGGTTTTCAGCAGAGATTGAGAAAATGGATATCTAAAAAATGACGAATAGTCCATTGTTATTTTAAATTGAGTCAAGAATCTTCATTACATCATTTGCTTGATTTATATGAGACCAGCCTATTCTCTATTTCCTTCCTTTTATAATACACCCTATTCCCAATCCTATAGCAACATAAAATTCCATGATTTGTCCATTGGTGCAGTGTTGGAAAGGAAATTTTGAAATAATCCACCACCTCCTGCCTAGTCATCAAGTCTTCAGCTTCTTTGGGTTGAAAGTTTTCTTTTATATTTTTTAATTCTTCTTCAAGCAGGGCTAATTTCTGTAACACCTGCTCCATTGCTTTTGGCATATCTTCAAATTTTAAGTTTTTCATCTTGTAGTATTATTTTAATTTTTTCAAACACCTCATAATCAGTCAAATAAGGTAATTCGGGTTTTTGCTTCTACCGGGCTGCCCTATGTTACGACACAAGTCAACTTAAATTAATCGAACAAATTTTATTTATTAAGGTTGTTCTATTGATAAAGATGTAGTATATATACTTTGTTATTCGGGGAATTATTCGGGATAGTAGAAAATGAGGATGGTGTTTTAAATCTGATTATGCTTAGTAAGCAACAACCCTCTTTCATTCTTTTCCGGTAGAAGTTCACTTGAATAATTATGTAAAATAATAGCATTAAAATCGTCCTTATAGGTAACATTTTTGAATTTTAGGAGTGCCAATGTTTACAGTCATTCCCATAGATCCGTGTTGCATTAAGGAAAGGTCTAATGCTACAAGCCCTAATTTAGCATTGTATTAATTGGGTTCTCAATGATGAAGCCAACAAAAAACACGTAACATCATATCAAGTGTTTTACAATAATTTTCTAAAATTACTTATGCAGCATCTTTTACGTATCTATCGACCAATTGCCTAGATACTCCAATCAACAAAGCTATTTCATTGTGACTCAGCTTTGGATTTAGCCGATGAATCTCTAAAACTTTAAAATATGTAGACCTTTCTTGCTCTTGACATATCAAACGTATTTTACGAGCTATACTTCTCTCCTTTCGGGCTTTTTTAAACCTACGTGCTGTAAGTTCTTTTAACCATTGTGCAGAATTATATTGAAGCCAAGCATAGGGCGTATTCTCATCTTCAAACACTTTGATTGAATGGATAGTCCACTTTCCACTCATCTTATTGTACCACCTCCAATCGTACCCATCACTTACTATTTTATGATTATCAGGATCTAATAATCTCTCTAATTCTAAATTTGTCCAATTGATCATGTTTCGTAGGTTAATTTATTATTCTTAAAGTAAGAATGGGTTTTGCTATGCATTACAGTAAGCGGTATTAACCACTAAAATAATACTAGATTCAAATTAATCCTAATATAGCAATCACCATAAGTGTATTACTTATTAACGAAACATCAATCATGTGGGTGTTTCGGGATAGTAGAAGTAAGCAGTAGAGGTTATTTTGGCCGGTAATATATCTGCCAGCCTACTTTCTTTCTATTCCGGTAGATTTGCTAGTTTATAAGTTGCCTTGTAATGTTCTTGATAGTTTGAACAGCTCTACTGCTATTGCTCTGCTAAGCTATTGTGCGAAAAACTTTTGCGTCCACAGTTCTGCTTTATAATGATGTCCCCATGGAGATTGTTAGTGAATTATTGGGTCATTCGAGTATAACCATTACTCAGGAATATTATGGGAAGGTGGTTCAAAAGAGGGTTAGTGTGGAGATGGAGAGGATTTCTAGAATACTTATATAACCGTTTGTATAGGAAATGTTGCGTATAAAGAGCTACTCCATATTCAATTTAGCAATTACTGGCTATGTTTTTTAAACCTTGCTTTTGAACTTTGCCATTCATTTGATTTGCTAATTCCTTTGCCGAAGGTGAGTCCGGTGAAACACCAAAAATATCAATACTCATATCTTTGTCTAATTGTTTTCTTAATTTTTTAACTCCTTCGTGTAAATTTTTATTTGGAACTAAACTGGTTTTCTTCCTTTCATACATATGTTTTTTACCTAAAGTTGTAAGCCATTGTTTAAGTTCTTTGTTTAGGTGGAAAGGAATATAGAAAAGGACGAGATCGTTGGTAAGGGAGAATTTAAGACTGGTACTACCCTGGATAAGTATAGTACTGTTCCTAGGGAGATTTGACGTAAAATGAATATCCTGCCTCTAATTTAAGTAGTGTTTTACAATCAACTTAATCTTAATGTCGGTGCTCGAACATCTTTCTCAGAGAAACTGTTCACAATTATGGATAGATTTGATATTGCAAATTCGACCAAGCAATATCTTAATAATTATGGAATGATGTTTTTAATCTGGACAGGGATTTTCTATTTCATTTGCACCGGAAGACGCTACAATAACCGAACTTACAAGACTACTTCCTCTTAAAGAAATTATAATACTTCCTTCTTCAACCTTGGTAATAATTCCATCAAATAGGTTTCCCTCCATTACACTTGAAAGCTCCAGCCCGGAAAGTCTCGTGTTGTTGATCTTATTTATGCCCGAAATCCTCATCTTTTTAATGAATGGTATTCTTAAGTTTTCTGCGTTTTGAATAAAATCAAATACTTCTACTCCCGAATACGCCGGTACTGAAATTGTTCTTACCCTGGAAACCTCAGTTTCTGTTTCAAATGAACTTTCAAAGGTGTTTGAAGTAGATATAGTCTCTGAAGTTGTTGAAATATATTCTCTAGCTTCTGATGTACTATATGTTCGTCTCTCGCCAATGCCCGCAGTAGCTTCAACACCACCATATCCTATTTCAGTTTGATAGCCATTTGTAATTAACACTCCGACCTCCTCCTGTGAGAAAAGTTGGATTGATTCAGTAGTACTATAAGACACCGTACTAGTTTTGGTCTCAGATCTACCAACCGATTCCTCAATTATGGAATTAGAACAATTCCGAATTGTGGATATAAATGCAAAATCCGATCTTGCTGGAGGAATTATGGGCTGGAAGTAAGTCGTTCCGGCATCTTCTATTGAATATTCTATATTATCTGGGATTAGTCTTATTTCAGCAACACCAAACGGAATATCATTAGAGAATATAAACGTATTATTAGCCCATACAGTACAAGGTATCAAATTCATATTTTCATCCAAATAATATATTTCCATCCATCCATTTTCTTTGGGTACAAGTTCAAATGTTGATGCTTCCGAAGGATCATCTAAAGGAATTAGAGAACCACTTGCCCTATCCCCGTTTTCTATCATTTTTATCCAACCTCCACTCGATTGAACAGACCATTCCAATCCTATAAAATCTGAACAATCCTGCTGATCACCGTTCGTATCTATACACACTCTTGGAGTTTTGATTCTAAATCTATTTTCTCCAACTTGTTCAAAATAAAATCCTTGGTAAATTCCTTCTTCCACGCTGTACGCTTCCAAAGCAAAAGGAAAAGGAACCATTGAGCCTGGCCCACGAGTAAGGATGCCTTCCTGTGGAGTGTTTAGGGTACCCCATTTAGTCTTATATTGAATAAGATGCTTCACTTGATTATTAAGATTAACAGGACTGGGGATGAAGTCAAATTCTGTATTAATAGTTATCGGAATGTTAGAATCTTCAATAAAAACATTTCCTTCATAAGTTCCTAAAACACCCTCCTGCCCATAAATTTCAACTAGTGTCATGACTCCTTTGGAAAAGCTATTTTTTTCTTCTTCCGAAAGAGAATCATTTATAACCCTAAAAGCTGCAAGATTAACGTCGGGATCAATTTCAAGACTTGTATCGAATTTGCTGAAATTTGGGAATGAGATTTTCGCTTCGTGGGGCGAATATCCTTTGTGACTAATTGGCCGGACATCAATAATTAAACCTCTCTCTCCATTATCAGTTTCAATTACATACTCTCCTTTGTTGGTAATTTCAACATTTCCTTCTTCTCCAGGAACAATAATATCAACCTTGTTACAATTACTAAACAGAAGTAATAAGGAGGTAAGGAGTAAAAAATTCGCAATTAAATTCTTCATTTTATTTGGTTAAGGCTAAGGCTAAGGTGTTTAATATACGATTTTATTCGCTATAGGCATCAATTCTCTCACACCCCGCTTCCACTTCCAGGGTACAATGGAATATTGATAAGGACGAGATTATTGGAAAGGGAGAATTTAAATGCGGCAATGCCCTTAATCGTTATAGCAAGATTCCTAAGGAGATTTAGTTGAGCATTTAGGATATTCCAGCATAAAGATCACCCAGGAATATTATGGCAATATTGTGCAAAAGAAAATCAGTAGTGATATAATAAGTTGACTTGTTTTACCGTAAACTATTATATAATAATACCTTACCCTACCAATCTCATAAATTAATTACCTACATAAATCACTCTTTCGTACTTTGATGAGTTGTATTTTTTGAAGTAAGCGACAATATCATCCTTTTCGATTTGAAGAGAATGGATAATAGGGTTATTCCCATAATTATAAGACAATCCTTCATTTGCATAGAATTTACTTTTTGGTTGGTTTTTAGCATTATTTTCATTTAAAGTCCAAATAACACCATAGTCCCCACTATCAAATTCTTCTTTACTCATACATCTATAAATAGTAATGTTATTATCGAGAGTATTAAATTTTTCAAACTCCTTTAAATTCATTAATAATTTTCTCCCTTTCCTTTTATTGGAAAATAAACCTTTTAGAACTCTATTGGAGGATTTTATTTTTTCAGGTTTTAAAAAAAATTTACGTAAGTATTCCCAATATATATTATTAGTTAGAGTATCATTATAGTAAAGTAAAAATTTTAACTTTGGTTCAACTTTTGATTTATTGAAAATGAGGTTATTACTTATTCTGTTTTGATAATGAAATTGCTTTAATTCTAAATATATTTCAAGAAAACTATTCGCTTTTGTTGCATTATCGGTAGCTTCCAATATTTTAATATATTTCTCTAGAATACCATCATGTTTTATGGGTTCATTAACCATAAACTTTAAATATTCAATCGTATCATCAGTATATTCTTCAAATTTGAAATAACTTTTTGATTTAAGAAGATTCCACTCATTTCTTATTTCTAATTGCTGTATTAAAAGACCTTGTAATAGATCTATTGAATTTTTTGTGTTTGAAAAAGATTTACTTGCTTGTTTAGTCATAACTTTTTTAATAATAAGACATGCTAATTATTAAGCCTATTTTGGTTTATAATCAGTTTAATGTGGTTTTCTTTATTAAAGATTGCTAAAACTCAAAAAGGTGAAGCGCTAACAATAAAATTCCTAAATAAAACTCAAGGAAACAAATTTAAATCTGATTTTAGTTTATCCTAATCAAACTGGATTCAATTTCACTTCTCTTGTAAAATACCCTATTCCCTATCCCATAAGAAGATAGTATTCCTCTTTTGGACCAGTGCCAAAGGGTTGACAAGGATATTTTAAGGTATTCAGCAGTTTCTTCTCTGGTCAGCAATTCCATTGGTTCTTTTGGTTGTAAATTCTTTTTGATGTCCTCCAGCTCTTGCTGGATCGAGGTTATTTTTTCAAGAACGGTTTCCATTGCCTTGGGTAAATCTTCTAATCTTAGCTCACTCATAATTGTTATATTATTTTTTTTAAAAATAATTTTTTAATTTTTTCAAAAAAGGCATACACTCACTAAACTATAAAACACCCCCTACCCAATTATTAAAAGGGGCTGCTAGGGTGCTTCTTTCAATAGGCTAAGTTTTTAAATTTCATAATAACCTCTCGGGCTATTTTAAAGAGCATAATTTATTCTTGGATATCCAATTTTTCAAACTAGGTCTGCATTCGCTACGCTCATGAAATAAAACTTATTACCCTTCTTAAATCCTGGGGTAAGATAGTCTTGTCCAAGAATTAAAATTAAATATTATGACGAAGTACAAACAAATTCAGAATTCGGAAACAGGGGAGACAGAATTCCTATTTAACGCGAAGTTGCTAAAGATTGGGAAAAGTGAATTGGCAAACCTCAATGAAAAACTCTTCAAAGTTGTAACCTTGATATTCAACTTGCCAGAAGGGGAGGAAGTGGAAAGAACTGCCATGTGTTATAAGTCCAACTATCAATACGGCATAGAAGAAGGAAAGGATTATCTGTGCAATTTATCTTTTGATTCAGAAGGTAAGCCACAAATCAGAATGAGTCATCTAACCAATGCCGATAGGGCAAGTGCTGAGGACTTTTCTGGATTGTTGCAAGTATCAAAACAATTAATTGATGATAAGGTAGTATTGTAATCCAGAGTTTCATCTAATTCGAGTTAAAGACTTATACAAATTATGTATAGGTCTTTTTTATTTACTAATGTTTAAAATAGATATAATGGAAATACGAAAATCCGAAAGGAAAAAAGCAAAAATAAAGTTGGCACTGCAAGGTAGTGCGGGAAGCGGAAAAACCTATTCATCCTTGCTCATTGCAAAAGGATTAGTAGATGGAGATTACACTAAAACAGCCATAATAGATACTGAAAATAGGTCAGCAGATTTATATGCAAATTTGGGTAATTATAATGTGGTTTCACTGGATCCTCCATATTCACCTGAAAGATATATAGAAGCTATTGAGCTTTGTGAAAAGGCAGGAATGGAAGTCATCATAATTGATAGTATATCGCATTGCTGGGACTACCTATTGGATGTCCACAGTAATATGTTGGGCAATTCTTTCACAAATTGGGGGAAGATAACACCCCGACAAAATCTTTTTGTAAATAAGATACTTCGCTCAAATGCCCATATAATTTCTACTATGCGTGTAAAGCAAGACTACGTACTGAATCAAAAGAATGGTAAAATGGTTCCTGAAAAGGTTGGTTTAAAGGCTATACAAAGGAATGATCTGGACTATGAATTTACCATTGTTTTTGACATAGATAGTGCACATAGCGCAAAGGCATCAAAGGACAGGAGTGGTCTCTTTATTGATAAGCCAGAATTTGTGATCAATGCAAGTACAGGTAAAAAGATAATCCAATGGTGCGAACAAGGCTCCGGAACAGTAGAAGAAAAAGTTAAACTAGAAATTGACGCTTGTGAAAGCATTGAGGGGTTAAGACATCTCTACTCCAAATATCCAAAGATTCAGGATACCATCAAGCCAATGATAATGGCCAAGAAGCAATTATTAGAGAACATACAATCTCAAATAATATCAAACACACAAATTATACAACAATCTAAAAATCAAGAAAATGGAATTGATAACAGTAAATAACAATATTGAAAGTCAGGTAATACTGGAGGAAGATGTTACTATATCACAAGGAAGTTTTATAGAAGCTAATACAGAACAGGTGAGTCTGAGTCACATTAAAAGTGAATGTATTATACCTAATTATTCAGATTCAGAAAGTACAATTGCACATTCTGAATTTATTGATGCCACCAACGAAGTAGTTCATGCAAATTTTTCGGGAACTAGGATATTACAACCCAATATCAGAGTATCTCACGTAATCAAAGGAAGGGTGCCAACAGCAATAGGCAAGTCAGTTAAAGAGCTTAGTCCAGAGGAGATGACTATCTACTACCAACGCTGTGCTTTTATGATAGAGGTGCCAAGTTTGTCAGAAAATGTAAATAATAATAGGCTCTCACTAAGTATAGGTGGTGTCCGGTCGCTAAATCAGGAGAATCTATATAGTAAAAAAAGCCTAGAAAAGTTCAAGGTATTTATAGGATTCAAGAATCAGGTTTGTACTAATCTATGTATAAGTACAGACGGATTAAATGTAGATATCAGGGTGAGTAGTGTAGCGGAATTGAAAGACAAGATTAATGAATTGGTCCAACAATTTGATAAGGATAGGTTCTTGGGCAACATGGAGCGTATGAGCAAATTTAGTCTTGATGAGTTACAGTTTGCGCATACTATTGGTAAGATGAAATTATATCAGCACTTAAATAGGACAGAAAAAGTTGACAAGTTGACGCTTTTGATGAATGACAATCATATTGGAACAGTTGTGAAGAACTATTATGAGGATCCTAATTTCTCTAGAAGTGAAAATGGAGAGGTTAATCTTTGGCAATTTTACAATTTAATGACAGATGCCAACAAGTCAAGTTATATAGACTCAAATCTAGAGCGGAATGTGAATGCTTTTGAGTTTGTCCAAGGATTAGCTGATTCTTTGCAGAACCGTACTGAAAACTGGTTTTTAAATTAGAAAGTCTTGGATGAAATATGAACAAACAAGAACTGGCCTGGCAATTGAAGCACAGCTCCTCTGAGTGGATTTATGTTGTAACCTGGAACAATCTGCTCATGCAATTGTTCTGCCCCTTTAAAGTGGCTGTAAACAAGTCTGTGGGAGACCTAAAAAAGGGGCAAATCGTACTGATTGAAGCTGTCAAAGTGACAATAGAATTAAAAGCTGTATTCATGATAAAGGGACAGTTTTACCACTACTATTATTTTGAAATATTAGTTGATTAATGTCAAAGAGGCTTATGCTGAATTTTCCATATCATTTTGATATGTTTTGAGACGGTTTTTACTCTATAATCAAAAAACCACTTAAAAAGCTGTGTGCACACTGGGAAGGGAGAGAAAAAGGCCAGGATTATTATTACTCCAACTTTTTCTCTTACTTATCCGAAACACCCTCTTTTTGGACATTTATCTGATGGATATAGTTTTTCTACATTATTATATAATAGCTAAAATCAGTATAAAAAAAGTCCGAATTCACTTTCTATTTATCACCCTTATTTTAAGTTAAATTGAGTTTAAGAAATGTAATATCTAAAAGCTATACAACGTTGATAACTCACACCAGTATTACAATCAAAAAACGCAGTTAGTTTTTACCTTTGAAGAGAGCATTTTAGCTATAATGGTAATTTGAAATAAGTTCTGATCTTGACTGTATAAGTTAGATGTAATTGTTTCTAAGGTAAGTAAAAAACCCAAAGCGATAAATCTGCTTTGACGTGAAGTAATCAGGAATAAGTTTTAATAGCATATAAATTGTGAAAACATGAGTCAAAATAATAATTATATAATTTATAAAGTAAATAATATATGGACAGGAGAAGTTTATATAGGAGCAACAACAAATTCAATACAACAAAGAAAGTGGGACCATATAGAAAGGGCTAAAAGAGGTGAAAGCGGAAAACTCCATGTAGCCCTTGCTAGTTGGACCAACACATTCACCTGGACTAAGATAGACACTGCCAACTCTATTGATGACCTGGCCCAGAAGGAAAAGGAATATGTTATTCGTTACGATAGTATGGAAAATGGTTACAATTCAGACGCTGGAGGTGGTATACAAAAGACAGTGTATCAATATAGAATCCAAGATGGAAGCCTTGTTAATGAGTTTGATAGTTTGGAAAGTGCAGGGAATGCAGTTAGTGCACATAAAAAAAGCATCGCTAAAGCATGTTCAGGTGAGAATAAGACCTGCAAGGGTTATTGTTGGTCTTATACTTATCCTATCCCGGTAGTTATGAAGGATCAAAGAAGGAAAACCGTGTTACAAATGGATCAAGGCGGGTTAGTTCTAGCCGAGTATAATTCAGTTACTGAAGCATCAAGGATTACAGGAATATCCAAAACATGTATTTCACGATGTTGTAGAGGTGAGAGGAACTATAGTGGAGGATATAATTGGAAGTATCTTTAGTATTTAAATAAAAAAGGCATCCTTTATGGGTGCTTTTTTTTATTTTTAACAAAAAATAAACCGTACCAATTGAATGTCAAATTTTCAAGATACTCTAGAAGAGTTTTTTATAGAACAATTAAACTTTGAATATAACGGATTAGAGCTTCCAGCACCAGAAATAGATGGTAATGAAAATATATTAAACTACACTAAAGAATTTGAAGCACAAGGCGTTGATATTTTGCTTGTTGAATGCAAGGACAGAATTATTGAATTTCAAAAAAAACTAATAAAAAATCAAAAAAACCAATTTCCTAATGCCCACTTTTTGTTTGTTTCCAATGATGGGAAAGTATTTGACCTTTACAATAGTTCAATATCTGGTAATGCAAAAAAAATAACCTATGATGAAATAGGTAGAAATACAAGATTATTTAAAGAGAAATTACAATTTTTTGATGTTACCAATACTAGTGATAGCACAGAACTACAAATAAATGTTGAAAAAGCATTTGATACAAGTGATAAGATAACTAAGAAGTTTTTTGACAAGTTTAAAAAAATACACGATAAACTACAAAAAGCAATTACAGGAATAGAAGACAAAAAAGACAAATCTTGGTATGCATCAGTAATGATGAACAGAATAATGTTCATATACTTCCTACAGAAGCATTCAGTAATTCAGGGCGATACAGATTTTCTATTACAAAAACTAGATGAAGTCAACGCAAATGGAAAGGACTACTACAAAGACTTCCTACTACCTCTTTTCTTTTATGGCTTTGCAAGAAGAGATGGTCATCCTGAAAAAGAAAAATTTGCAGAACAATATGGTTCTATTCGTTATTTAAATGGGGGTCTTTTTTACCCTCATCATTTAGAAAAAAAATACACTAAAGACAATCCTAAAAAAGGAATGTATGAAGAGCCTGCACTTCAAACCAAAATTGGTATTAGTGCGAAACTATTAAAAGAAATATTAGAGTTTCTTAATGGATATACTTGGTATTTAGATAACAGACCAATGAAAGAGGATACAGACATCAACCCAGATGTTTTAGGATATATCTTCGAGAAATACATTAACCAAAAAGAATTAGGAGCTTACTATACCAAAGAGGACATTACAGAGTATATCTCTAAAAATACCATTATTCCGTTTATACTTGATAAAATGAGAACTAGTGGTTTCGATGCACCCGACCCAAACCCTATGATTACCAATAATGAAGATATTATTGGCGCTGTAGGTAGGTATGTAGATGGTATTACTAATTATAAAGAAGTTAATTTCCTATACAAAGAGGTATTGTTAGAGCTTTCTGTTCTAGACCCAAGTGTTGGTTCTGGCGCATTTTTATTTGCAGCTTTAAATATATTATTGCCTATTTACCAAAAGACTATATTTAGACTAAAAGAGTTTGCGAAAACTGAAAAAGACCAGTGGTTACAAGACACTATCAATACGTTAAGCAAACACGCAGAAGAGTATTACTTAACCAAGCAAATTATACTTAATAATTTGTATGGAGTAGATATTGTTGAAGAAGCAACAGAGATATGTAAACTACGTTTATTCTTGCAGTTAGCTTCACACTTACCAGATATTACAAGTATAGAACCATTACCGGACATAGATTTTAATATCTATGCTGGAAACTCTCTTGTAGGCGGTTTAAGTTGGGAAGATTTAGAAGCTAATTACACCATGGATTTATTTACTTCTGCAAACAGAGATAATATTAAATCTGATATAGAAACACTATCTAAATTAAAAACAGAATACAGAGAAGTACAACAAAATGATGATAATGAAGAAGAATTAAATCATCTAAAAAATAATCTTACAACTCTAGAGCACGGAGTAAATACTGAGATTAAAATTGGTATAAACAACCCTTTTCATTGGTTTATAGATTTTAGTAAGATTATTAAAAATGGAGGTTTTGATGTAATTATTGGAAATCCACCTTATGTTGAGTATTCAAAAATCAAGAAAAAGTATAAAATTGTCAATTACAAAACTATCAAATCAGGCAATATTTACGCCAATTTTATAGAGAGGTCATTGTCAATTTTAAACGACAAAAGATACTTAGGGTTTATTGTACAACTCCCTATTGTTTGTACACCCAGAATGAAACCAGTCCAAGACTACTTAGAAAAAAACACTAATTTAAATTTATTTTCCTTTTTTGATGATAGACCCGCAAAACTATTTGATGGCTTAGAGCATGTAAGAGCTACTATTTTAATTGCTCAAAATTCTCGTAATGCAGAGAATGAAATTTATACAACTACATACAATAGGTGGTACTCAAAAGACAGAGGAGAATTGTTTGACAACTTAAATTACCAAAAGCACAGTATAAAACCAGTACTTGGAAGTATTGCTAAAATTGGAAATCCAATTGAAACTAAAATTTTTCAAAAGTTGGAACATTTATCAAAATTAGAATCATTTCTTAAAAATGGGGAAGTTCCAATTTATTATCATGATGCTCCTCAATATTTTGCAAGATTTACTGATTTTGTTCCCTATTTTGAATCTGAAAAGGAAGGAGTTAAACAATCTTCCCATGTCAAAGATATTAAAATTCAAAAGGATAAATATCACTTTATTCTATGTCTACTAAACTCCAGTCTTTTCTATTGGTGGTTTATAAAAGTTTCTAACTGTAGAGATTTAACAAAGAGCACTATTCTTAACTTCCCAATTCCAAAAATTAAAAAAAACAGCAATGAGGAATATGTCAAATTGAGCAATCTTCTCATGCATGACCTAAAGAAAAATTCGCGACTTAAAGAAGCTATTTACAAAAATACTGGATGGAAAAAATACGATGAATACTATCCAAAGCTTTCATATAGAATTACTAAAGAAATAGATAACTTGGTTTTATCTGAATATGATTTAGACAAGAAAGCTATAGATTTTATTACAAATTATGATATTAATATCAGATTAGGGAATAATGAGTAGCATAATAGACAATAAAAAAGACAATTTATTAGTAACCAAAGTAAATACCTATTTAGACAAAACGGTGTTTAGCTCTATGGCTGTTGGTTATTTTTATCTAAGTGGTTTTGAAGCAATAAGAGAGAAGCTGCACAAAGTAAAAAACCTAAAATTACTAATTGGTAGTCGTACTAATAATGAGACTATAGAGCAACTAGTAAAAGGGCATAAAGCACCAGAGTTTATTCAAAGGGCTTTAAAAAAAGAGCAACGTAAATCTAAAAGCCAAAATAAAGATGTCGTTATACATACAAAATATGAGTATGCGAAAGACTTAACCTTTATGGAGCAGAATGATGATAACCAAGTTGGGCTCTCTGCTTTATGGGAACTTATAAGAGATAATCGAATAGAAATAAGAGTATATACAAAAGGCTTTTTGCACAGTAAAGCCTATATTTTTGAAGATGATGGCTTAGGCGATGGCATTGCCATTGTTGGTAGCTCTAATTTATCTATTAGTGGACTAGCAAATAATACAGAACTTAATGTAGAGCTTTCTCACAAAAAAGATATACAAGATGTAAAAAAGTGGTTTGATGATATTTGGGAAAACTCAGAACCATTTAGCACAGAACTTATGGATATGGTGGAGAGTTCTTGGGTGCAACAGCAAGCAACACCTTTCGAGGTTTATATTAAAACTTTATACAGTTTAATTACAGAACGTGTTCAGATTAAAGATCATTTAATTAGTGACAAAAGTGCCTTCGATTTTAGCACATTATATCCTTTTCAACGAGATGCTGTAAATATGGCACTCAACAAATTAGAGAATGAAAACATCTCACAAAATGGTGTGTTTATATCAGATGTTGTAGGTCTAGGTAAATCGTATATAGCATTGGCTATAATAAGCTGGTACTGGTCACAAAAAAGGAAAAGCACCTTGGTGGTTTGCCCTGCTTCTTTAAAACAAATGTGGGAAGATTATAAAGAGCAGTTTCAACTAAATTGTCATATTTTATCCTCTAGTGAACTATTATACAAAGATGAAGATCGAAGTTACAACTTAAACGATGAGCCAATTTATGATGGTTATGAGGTTGTAATAATTGATGAGGCTCATAACTTTAGAAAACCTAATACTCAGAAATATCAAATATTAGCACCCTACTTAAATGGCAAAAAGGTGGTATTATTAACAGCAACTCCCCAAAACAGTAGTGTATGGGATATTTATAATCAAATTAAACTATTTCATCAAAGTGATGTTGCAGATTTGAATATTGCACCAAACAATCTTAAAACCTATTTTGAAACTTACGAGAACAGTCCTCAGCATATAGCAGAATTGCTGCAAAATTTTGTAATAAGGAGAACAAGAAAAGATATTAAGAATAACCCAAAATATGCTTCTCTAGAAATTGAATTTCCTAGAAGACGACTTCAAACAATAGAATATGAAATTGATGAGAGTTATGCTTTAAATGGTGAAATATCAATTTATGCCAATTTAGTTGACAAATTATTTAAACAAAATAGAGATGATAGATATCAATACTCCATTTATGCTCTTACTAGTTATTTAAAACCTGGAAAGATTAATGAAAGAACCTATCAGGGATTAAGTCATTTTGGAGATTTAGTAAGGGGCCTTTTAAAAATGCTGTTGTTTAAGCGTTTAGAAAGTTCCGCAGTATCATTTCTTGCTTCATTAAATAGAATGATAAAAAGGAATGAATCAATACTACGTTCCATTAATGAAAGAGGTCTTGTAATTACAGGCAAATCTAGTCAGTTAGAACTTTTTCTAGATTCTGATGAAGACGAAGATTTATCTAGATTAAAAGTCACCGAATACCCTATAGATGATTTTAGAAAAGAAGATTTAATAGCAGCTATTTTATTTGATGTAAATATTTTAAAAGAAGTACAAAAACTAGTTCAACC
This sequence comes from Flavobacteriaceae bacterium KMM 6897, assembly GCA_035798135.1. GTDB lineage: Bacteria > Bacteroidota > Bacteroidia > Flavobacteriales > Flavobacteriaceae > Sediminicola. The sequence continues at coordinate 710,734 of JAPFBR010000001.1, forward strand.
AATAGTTGTAAACCAAAAACAAGACACCAAGTTTGAGCAGTTTATTAAAACCGTGATTGAGCCAAACAAAAGCAGCAAGATTTTAATTTTCTCAGAATTTACAGAAACTGTGGAATATCTATATAAAAGAACAAAAGCGGTATATCCAGATTTAGAAATTGAGCGCATTTCGTCTTCAAAGACTAAAAAGGAGACTAAATTTGATATTGTACGGAGATTTTCACCTATTTCTCAAACAAAAGATGGTATTGGATTAAATGAAATTGAACAGGAAATACAAATCTTGTTTACTTCGGATGTTTTAAGTGAAGGACAAAATCTACAAGATTCGCATATTGTTGTAAACTATGATTTCCATTGGAATCCAGTGAGATTAATACAACGCATTGGTAGAATAGATAGAATTGGGAGTACAGCAAATGAAATAAAAGTTTATAACTTTTTACCAGATGATAATATAGAGCAAGAACTTGATTTAAGAGGAAGAGTACATAGAAGAATCAATGAAATACATCAAATATTTGGTTCAGATAGTGCCATATTATCTAATGAAGAAGAATTAAATGAAGATAGTGTATTTTCAATATATTCAGATATGAGTGAAAATATTTTAGATGCAGATGGTGGCATTTCTACAATTTTTGATGAAGCTGAAAAAGTATTGAATCAATTAAAAATGGATAATCCAAAAGAGTATAATAGAATTATTAACCTTGAAGATGGTATAAGAACTACAAGGAATTCTAAAAACAAAGGAACTTTTGCATTTTTAAAAGCAGGTAATTTAAACCGTTTATATTTTGATGATGGAAAAGAAGGCACTGAAGCTATAGGTGAAATTTTAAGCCTTTTAAAAACAGGTGTTGATGAGAATGAAACCGTTGTAATTGATATAAAAGAGCATACCAAAAGACTTGCTCCTATTTATAAAAAATTTAAAGAAGAAATTAAAAAAAGGCAGTTGTTTTTTAGTGCTTCTAATATTACCAATGAGCAAAAACACTTTCAAACGAGATTAAGAGAATCTTACAATCTATTTAGTGTGAAGAATGAAGCGCTGAGACCAAGAATAGACAAGCTAAACAGGATATTTCAGAATGAAATACCGGATTATGCTAAAACAGAATTACGAGTATTAAAAAAGGAAAAACTATCTGATGATTTAATGATTGAAGCATTGGAACGGTTAGTTGAAAAAGCACAAATAGAAAAATTTCAAAAACAAGCCGTAGAGATGGATGCATCTTCGATAAAAACTATTTGTAGTGAGAGCTTAGTTTAGTCTTAACATGAAAAACCAATTAAATCAATATGCTGAATTAGCCCATAATATTCTCAATTCAAATTCAAGATTTGTTGCTAACAGGAAGATTATTGAAAGGATATTTCAATTTGAACAGGAGAATACTTTTCAAATTAGATTGACAGTTATAGATAGTTATTATTCTACTCAAATGAATAAGCGATTATTTGGATTGGAGGCAATAGTAAATGAATTGGAAACCTATACAGATGATGATTTAAAGATTCATATTAATAAGTTTCTGAATGAACCAACCAAAGGGGTAATATTTGATTTGTTTCAGAAAAAATTTGGCATTAATAAACACGGAAAATCACAAAAAAAGGCAATTTCTTTATTGTCAAAGTATTTTTATTTTTTGGTAAATGGTGAATTTCCTATTTATGATGAATTAGGCAAAGTGTCCTATAAGCTTTTATGTGAGAATGGTTATTTAGAATCTTCAAGTATTAATGAAATTAATTATTTCACCAAAATAATCAGTTTAAAATATTCGTCAAATATTCATAGTTTTGAAAAGTTAGATAATTTATTATGGTTAATAGGCAAAATATCTAAAGGAAGTTTTTCAATTTTGATGAATAAGGAAAAATATCAATCTATCACAAAAAGGGTTAATTTTACTGGCAAGGAATCAAGTAAAGATGTGGATTTAAAAATCAGAGAATTTATAAAAAATAGTTATCAAAGCTTGGAAATTTTTACAGCTGACGAAAAACATTTTTTAGAATTTGTATTTTCATTGAATAACTAAAGAATATAAAAACAGGCATACAATTCGGATACCCATTAAGTTGACAAGTTTACAAATAGTTGGATTACAGTGAGTTAGTGTCCCTGGTTCGAGCCCAGGTGGGACCACAGAAATTAAATCCAATCTATTTATTTAGGTTGGATTTTTTGTTTTGGGAAAGTATTGGACTTGCAAGGAATAGCAAGAGCATTCGTCTTAGGCTTAATTAAATCAGGTTATAGGGTAAATCTTTGATTGAGGGCCTTAATTGGAGGCAACACCATTGCTAAAATTATGAAGGGAAGAAGCAAAAGAGTGCCCAACCTCTTGGAAAAAATCTTTTGGGAACACCTCAAAGAACATAAAGACCAGCATGGCAATTGCGATCAACATAAGGCTGATGCATATTTTGTCTACGACAATTTTTGTGTTTGTATACATTGGTTGGTTTTATATCCATGAAGATACTAAAAATCTAGGATTTTAACAAATATTTAAGAGTTTGAATCTCTATAGGACCAAGATCATAAAAGACACCAAAATTGTTGATGGGCCATGGACAAAGTGGACTAAAGCAGATTAGCTTTTATCTAAATATAATCAAGACGGCCCCTATGGCGGTCAAAATTAAGATCATTTTTCGATAGAATTCATCTTTTATAATTTTCACCAATCGGATGCCCACAAATAGACCCAACAGGATTCCGGGCAATAGTTTGAGGTTTATACTTAGAGTTTCCAGGGTAATGGTTTCCCAAACAAAAATGTGAATGGGAAGCTTAAAGAGGTTGACAATAAAAAATAACCAGGCCGCAGTGCCTATGAATTCATTCTTGGGAAGGCGCATCGCCAAAAAGAAGATGTTGGAAAAAGCCCCTGCCAAATTCCCGATCATGGTAGTAAAACCCGCCAATATTCCAATGAACCCTCCAAAAGCCCAGTGGGAGGGTACCGTTTTAGACTTTTTTTGATCCCACCAATACATCATCAGCACACTGCCTATAATTATGACGGCCATCCCAATTTTAAAGAGCTTTGGGGGCAGGTCCTTGCCAATAAAAACACCTATAACTACGCCAATGATCATCCATGGCAGCAATCGGATAATATAGCGCCATTGGGTATGTTTGTGGTAATGGATCACGGCGTAGATATCACCTACAACCAAAAGGGGGACCAACAAGCCTGTAGATTCCTTGGCACCAAAGGCAAGGGCCATTAGGGTAACATTGATGATGGCAATTCCTTTGATGCCCGCTTTGGAGAGTCCTATCACGCAGGCCGCAGTAAAAGCGAGGATCCATGCGGTGGTGGTTACATCCATGGTAGAGGGCAGGATCATAATTGAGGTTTGAGGCACATCAAACAAAAATAGCCGAAAAATAATGAACAGGTAAGTACCTTTTAAATTAACGGAGAATCAAACTAGAGGCTGATATGCTGATGTGTCAGTTGGTGCCAAAGGCCCAATTGGTGAATTTTGGGAAGACCTTGGCCCAAGTCTTTAAATTGTGCTTTCCCCCTTCCAATTCCACATAGGTAATATCGCCAGGGAAGGAGTAGCCCTTTTCTTTAAGTTCTTTGATAACGTCAGTGGTATCGTCTATAGAATCTATAATGCCATTGTTATTGCGGTCTGCGGACTCATCCTCTGTTCCGCATTGGAACCAAAATTTTAGGTGGGGATTAAAGCTTCCCTTTTTAACTACATCCAGTACTATACGGCTCCTATCCGCAACATCGTTAACTGTATATGCTTTGTTGCGCCACCAAAATGATCCGCTAAAGACGCCTACTTTTCCAAAATATTGAGCATTGTTGTATACGATATCAAAGGCGGATAATCCACCTAATGACATCCCACAATACACCCAATCTTGGGCATCTTGGGAAACCTTAAATTCTGACCTTAAAAATGGAATGAATTCCTCTATTAAAAATTTTGAATAGTTAACGGCCTTGGCGCCGCGGCCCTTGAAATCTGGGGTAGATGCCGTGCCGTATTCTTGGATTCGATTGCTATTGGCCTCAATGCCAACATAAACGAAGGGTTTACCCGTTTTAGAAGAAAATGCGGTAGGCAGGGTTTTCTCCAGCTCCAAATTCACAAAATCCTGGCCATCATTCATCAATAAAACAGGGAAGAGCTTTTCAGAATCCTTGTATTGAGGGGGGGCAACCAATCTAAAAGTAACCTTTCTACCCAAATATTTTGAATATAGATTTCCTTTTAAGCCGACAAATTCACTTTCAAAATGCATTTTTTCTTCTAAGGGTCTGCAAGTATAGCAATTACTTAAAAAACCATTGCAATACACGCAAGATTGTTCGGGTATTTTAACATTTTTAAAGTATATTTAACTCTATGGCGGAAATTCAACACATTCAATATTATTCCAACACTTTGGATAGGAATATCAACGTTGAGGTAACAGGACATTGGGGATATCCTATTTTGTTGTTCCCATCTTCTGGAGGTACTTATACCCAAAACAATGATTTTGGGCTAAATCAATCCGTGATGCAATTTATAGACCAAGGGCGGATCAAACTCTATAATGTGGAGACGTTGGACATGCTTACCTTTTATGATGACCATTTGGCATCGGAAATAAAAATCCAACGGTATGAACTGTATATGAAATTTCTCCAGACCGAATTGATACCATATATTAAAAATCAATGTAATACCGATCGTATTGCTGTTGGAGGCTGCAGTTTTGGAGGATATCACGCTGGGAACACTGCCTTCAGATTTCCTGACCTTGTCTCCCATCTTTTTTCCATGTCGGGGGTCTTTAACATTCGAAATTTCACACCTCTTTCGGATGACATGGCCATTTATTACAATTGTCCGGATGAGTTTATGCGCAATGAAGAGCCGTGGAAATACAATCATATGGAAATTGTCCTTAGCACCTCCGATTGGGATAGTTGCAGGCCAAAAAACCTTCATATGTCCCATGTGCTAAATGAAAAGGGGATACATCATTGGTATGATGAAAAAAAATGGATAGAACATGATTGGCCACTTTGGAAAATGGTATTTCAAGAATATGTGGCTCGCTATTTTTAAAAAATTAATAAACTTAAATACAATATATTATGGTAAAGAAAGTGGGAATATTGTTTGGGATGGAAGATACCTTTCCTTGGGAATTTATAAATAAAGTCAATGAATTGGGAAAGGGGAAGGTCGTTGCAGAACCTGTAAAAATTGATAAGGTACAGCAAGGTATCGATTATGGATACCATGTTATTTTTGATAGGATATCCCAAGAGGTGCCATTTTACCGGGCATATCTAAAGAATGCCTCTCTCATGGGCACAACGATAATCAACAATCCTTTTTGGTGGAGTGCCGACGAAAAGTTTTTCAACAACTGTTTGTCCATTCAGTTAGGGGTTCCAGTTCCAAAAACGATTCTATTGCCCTCCAAAGAAAGACCGGACGACACTTCTGAAAAGTCGTTCCGCAATTTAGAAGCCCCTTTGGATTGGGACTATATCTTTAACTATATTGGTTTTCCTGCTTATATGAAACCACACTCTGGTGGGGGTTGGAAAAATGTGTACAGAGTGGACAACCCCGATGATTTTTTTAATAAATATGGGGAAACAAACCAGTTGGTGATGATGTTGCAGGAAGAAATTGTTTTTGAGGATTATTACAGGGTATACTGTTTAGGTCAAAAATATGTACATATTATGCCCTATGAGCCTAGGAACGAACCACATTTACGTTATGCGACCACTCCAAAAACAACTGGGGCCGAACATAAAAAGTTGATGAAAAAAATCCATGATTATACCTTATTGTTGAATAAGGCCTTGGGATATGATTTCAATACGGTAGAATTTGCGGTGCGCAACGGAGTCCCCATAGCCATAGATTTTTGCAATCCTGCACCAGATGCGGACATCAATTCTGTTGGAAAGGAAAATTTTGAATGGATTGTGGAACATTCCGCCAAATTGGCCATAGAAATGGCCAACGCACATAAGCCACAACAAAACAATAGTAGCTGGGGAACATTTGTTGAGAATGCCGTGGCACCGCCAAAGAAAGCTCCAATAAAAAGCTCTCTTAAGTCTGCGGCAGAGGCAAAAAAGACGGTAGTGAAAAAGACGACTACCAAGACCAAGGGCGTGTTGGAAAAAACGGTGAAGCCTGCAGCTAAAAAAGCCGCCCCAAAAAAGGCAACAAAAAAATAAGCGCCGGACCATATCTAAATGGTAGCTAGGACACTGGAATATAATTTTAACAAGGCAACATTTCTATGAAAAAGTTCACACTGGGAATTGAGGAAGAATTTCAAATTTTGGATAGCGACACCTATACGTTGAGGTCGCATATGTCCAAAATTTACGAGGGGGGAAAGGTGCTCTTAAAGGAACGCATCAAGGAAGAAATGCACCAGGCCGTTGTTGAAATGGGCACTAATATTTGTGAAAACATACAACAGGCTCGGGACGAGGTTTCTTATTTAAGACAACAGGTCATCGAATTGGCAGGGGCAGAAGGACTTAAGGTTGCCGCGGCAGGAACCCATCCCTTTTCGCATTGGAGTGACCAATTGATTACTCCGGATCCTAGGTATGACGCTCTTATTGAAGAAATGAAGGATGTTGCCAGGTCCAATCTAATTTTTGGGTTACACGTTCATGTAGGTATACCAAGTAGGGAAGAAGGGCTACAGATCATGAACGTGGCACGCTATTTTCTGCCGCACCTATATGCCCTGTCTACCAACTCCCCTTTTTGGGAGGCCAGGGAAACGGGGTTTAAGTCGTACCGATCCAAAATTTTTGACAAATTTCCTCGGACAGGGATTCCTCCATACTTTTCCAGTGTGGCAGAGTACGACAAATTTGTTGAGATCCTTGTAAAAACAAATTGCATAGATAACGGCAAGAAAATCTGGTGGGATATACGATTGCACCCTTTCTACCCAACCGTGGAATTCAGGGTCTGTGACATGGTCATGACTGTAGACGAAGTAATTTGTATTGCCGCCATCATGCAATGCATAATTGCCAAACTCCACAGGCTTCACCAGAAAAACCAAAGCTTTAGATCGTATCGCAGGGTACTGATCAACGAGAACAAATGGCGGGCCGCAAGGTGGGGGATGGAGGCCAAACTCATCGATTTCGGGAAGGAGGAAGAAGTTCCCTTTGAAGTATTGATTCAGGAATTATTGGAGTTTATTGATGATGTGGTGGATGAATTGGGATGCCGTAAGGAAGTGAATTTCGTATATCAAATGCTGGAACAAGGTTCGGGTGCAGATAGGCAGTTAAAGGTTTTTAAAGACACCAACGATTTGAAGGAAGTGATCAAATATGTGGTTGAACAAACTTCCAAGGGAATATAATTTAACCTGGTTTTCAGAAAGATAAGAAGTAAAATGAGTAATTTTGCCACCTTGAAAAAGAAAGATCTAATGAAGATGACCTATAATATTGCCGTCCTTGATATGAATGCAGGCGTATTGAACGAGGGTATGCGTTGTATAAAGAAGTTGGTAGAGCAATTCTTATCCGAAGACGGAATAAGAGGGCAGTACACAGTTTTTGATGTGCGGAATGCAATGGAAATACCGGATATAGAAGATTATGATATTTTCATTTCTTCCGGAGGTCCGGGAGCTCCATTTATTGCCAATGAAAAATGGGAGAAACCATTTTTCGCATTTTTAGACGTCCTTTTAAAGCATAATGAGGAACACCAACAGAAAAAACATCTCTTTTTGATATGTCATTCTTTTCAGCTGGCTTGTTTACACTGGGATTTGGCCAAAGTGACCATACGCAAGTCTACTTCCTTTGGGGTAATGCCCATTCATAAAACTGAAAAAGGTCTTTTTGAACCATTATTCAATGGCCTACCGAACCCTTTCTTTGCTGTTGATTCCAGGGACTATCAGGTGGTTAAGCCCAATTTTAAAAAATTGGAAAAGTTTGGGGCAAAGATTTTATGTAAAGAAAAGATAAGGCCGCACATACCATTGGAAAGGGCCGTTATGGCAATTCGTTTTTCCCAAGAGATTTTTGGCGTCCAATTTCACCCGGAAGCCGATTCGGAAGGGATGTTAAAATATTTTAATAGGGAGGATAAGCGATCGTTGGTGATTAAACATCACGGGAAGAAAAAGTACCTAAACATGCTGGAACACCTTGAAGATGAGGACAAAATTTTAAGAACCCATAGGACCATGATCCCAGGTTTTCTAAATCAAGCCGCCCTTTCCCTAAGGGAATCAATATTACTGCCCATATGATACAAAAGGTTCGCGAAGCGTTTAACGAGGATTTTAAACAGGAGTATTACGACAATCTTAAAAATGATCTGGCACAGACATTTGGCGAACCTTGCGCTTTTCGAATATCTGAAACCCCCTTTTTTATCGGCAAAGAACTTAAAAAAGAAGTTTTTGATGCTTGTGATTCCATTATTGAACAATTGTGGAAAATCGATTTTGAGGAGATTCGGGAAAAATTCATCCCTAAAGAACTCCAATCGCCTTCAACGTTGGGAAAACCCCATTTCCTTGCCATAGATTTTGGACTTTGCGATGACGGACAGGGCGGGATAGCACCTAAATTGATAGAACTTCAATCCTTTCCCTCTCTTTTCCTGTATCAAGCACTATTGGGAAAGGCTTTTATAAAAAATTACCCTCAAATTCCCAAGGAAGGCTTTCATTTCTATTTTAATAATTTGAATGAAATCACCTATTTGGAGGAATTAAAACGTGTGATCGTTGGGGACGTATCTCCAGAGCATGTGGTTCTTTTGGAAATTTATCCCGAAAAGCAGAAAACGAGGATTGATTTTTGGGCCACAAAACAAGCCTTGGGGATAGAGATACTGTGTTTGACCAAAGTGATCAAGGAGGGAAAAAATATATTCTACGAAAAGGACGGTAGGAAAATTAAGATCAAACGTATTTATAATCGGGTAATTTTGGACGAGCTCCTGCAGATGCCAGATTTAGAAACAGATTTCAACCTTACAGATGATGTCGATGTGGAGTGGGTAACGCATCCCGATTGGTTTTTTATGATCTCTAAGTGTATCATGCCCTTACTATCTCATAAAAATATCCCTCAATCCTTCTATTTGAATGATTTTCCAAAGGATCTGGATCTGGGCACCTATGTATTAAAGCCACTTTTCTCCTTTGCCGGAAAAGGGATCAATTTAAATCCAACCTTAGAATTTATTGAGGGTATTGCGGACAAACAGAATTATATTCTACAATCCAAAGTAAGATATGTCCCTATTGTAAAGACCCCAAGTGGGGCCAATTCCAAGGTGGAACTTCGCATCATGTATACTTGGAGCGATGTGGAAAACAAATTAAAGCCGGTCATTAATCTTACCCGCATGAACAAAGGGGATTTGATCAATGTGTCCTATTTGACCAACGATGATTGGGTAGGCTCCTCCATCTCCTTTTTTGAAGAGTAGTCCAAGCAGTTGTCATAGTAACCGCATATTGAAATTACCTCAAAATTTATGGTGGAGGATTAGGTTCTATTGTTGTAGCCCCATCAACCTCGAAACGTATTTTCCGATCACGTCAAATTCCAAGTTTACCATTGTTCCTTCCTTATAGGTGTTGAACCTGGTATGTTCGTAGGTAAAGGGAATAATGGCCACACTGAAAAGGTTTTTTTTGGAATCGACCACAGTTAAACTGGCGCCGTCAATGGTAATCGATCCTTTTTCTATGGTGACATTATTTTTTAAAGGTTCGTATTCAAAGGTAAAAACCCAGCTTCCATCTTTTTGATCAATAGCAATACAAGTCCCTGTTTGGTCCACATGACCCTGTACCAAATGCCCGTCCAAGCGCGAACCCAAGATCATGGCACGCTCCAAGTTCACGGCATCCCCTTCCTTTAGAAGGGCCAGATTTGTTTTTTGTAACGTTTCCTCTATGGCAGTCACGGTATAGGAATCTCCATTTAACGCTACCACTGTTAGGCAAACACCGTTATGGGCAATACTTTGGTCTATTTTAAGCTCATGGGAAATGGAAGAATTCATGGTAATGTGTAAATTCCCTCCATCTTTTTTCAATTGTTTTACCTCCCCTAAAGTTTCAATAATCCCTGTAAACATGTGTCGTTTTAATTAAGTAGTTTTGTAGTGTAAAATTAGACATAAAGGCAAAGATACCATGCAGGAAAGCGAAAAAATAAAACTGGGCATATCCATTGGGGATTTAAATGGGATAGGATGTGAGGTAGTGCTAAAAACCTTTGAGGATGCTAGGATGCTTGATTTTTGCACCCCTATAATTTTCGCCTCCAATAAGGTGATTTCCTTTCAAAAGAACGAGCTTGGCCTAGAGATCAATTACAATGGGATACAGGAAGTATCCAAGGCCTTGGACGGGAAAATCAATGTGATGAATATATGGAAGGATTCCCCGGAGATAACCTTTGGTGAGGCCACGGCTGAGGGAGGAGAATACGCACTGAAGTCGCTAGTAGCGGCTGTAGAGGCTCTAAAAAAGGACGAAATAGACGTGTTGGTAACAGCACCCATTAACAAAAACAACATTCAGTCCAAGGACTTCAACTTTCCTGGGCATACCGATTATTTGGCCAAGGAACTGGAAGGCGATAGCCTTATGTTCATGGTCACGGACGATTTAAAAGTGGGATTGTTGACCGATCATGTCGCTGTAAAGGATGCCCCAGCTGCTATCAGCGCCAAATTGGTCAAGAGCAAAATAAAGATAATTGAGAATTCGTTGATAATGGATTTTGGAATCCGAAAGCCACGTATCGCCCTTTTGGGTATTAATCCCCATAGCGGAGATAACGGTGTAATTGGCAAAGAGGATGATGAGGTGCTAAAACCGGTAATCAAGGAGCTTATGGACGCAGGTTATTTGGTCTATGGCCCGTATTCCGCAGATAGTTTTTTTGGCTCTGACGGATATAAAAATTTTGATGCCATCCTAGCGGCCTACCACGATCAGGGACTCATTCCCTTTAAAACACTTTCATTTGGAAAAGGGGTCAACTATACTGCGGGCCTTCGTAAGATAAGGACTTCACCGGACCATGGAACGGCCTATGAGATTGCGGGCAAGGGAAAGGCAGACCATAGTTCTTTTAAAGAGGCGGTATTTACGGCCCTACAAATTTTCAAGAACAGAGAGGAGTATATGGAGTTGACGAGCAATCCATTGAAAAAACAGAAAGTCAAACCCGCAAGATAATCGTATCTTTGCCTGGGATTTGCTCTTTGGGAGTTCCTAATACTGTAAAAAGTTGTGCCAATAGGCATTAGGGCCAAAAAAGAGGTAGATTTAAGCTTTAAAAAGTTTGGAATTATTAAAATAATAGTATCTTTGCACCCGCCTTTTAGGTGGTCGGATACTCTAAACAAGTGTTAAACATGACGAAGCATAAGGAATTTGCTATTCCTTTTTCAGGATTGAAGCAGGGGAAGCATGAGTTTGAGTATAAGATAAATAATGAGTTCTTTGAATCTTTTGAGTACGATGATATCAATGGTGCGGAAATTAGTTTGCAGGTTACATTGAACAGAATGAGTACAATGTTGGAGTTGGAAATGCACGCCAAAGGAACGGTAAACGTTAACTGCGACATCACCAACGAACCATTCGATCAAAAAATCACACCCTCTTTGGAGTTGGTAGTGAAATTTGGGGATGAGTACAATGATGAGAATGATGAGATATTAGTTATTCCCCATGGGGATCATACCATCAACATTGCGCAATTTGTTTACGAAATGTTGGTCTTGGCCATACCGCAAAAAAGAGTACATCCGGGAGTTCTGGACGGCACTTTAGAATCGGAAGTCATTGATAAATTAGAAGAATTACAACCAAAAGAGGTTAAAGAAAACAAAGGAAACAACACGGATCCCAGATGGGATGCTTTAAAAAAGTTATTAAAAGATAAATAAGGTTTACAATGGCACATCCAAAAAGAAAGATTTCAAAAACCAGAAGAGATAAAAGGAGAACTCATTACAAAGCAGTAGCTCCAACAATTGCTAAAGACCCAACAACTGGTGAAATGCATTTATACCATAGAGCCCACTGGCATGAAGGTAAATTATATTACAGAGGACAAATTTTGATCGATAAAACCGAAGAGGCTGCGGCTTAATAAGGTTTTCATATAATATTGGACTCCCACTTTCAAAAAGTGGGAGTTTTTTTATGGCACAGGTTCAAATTCAAAAACTAGAACTTTTAACCTTGAAAGTCGTAAAAAATCATTAATTTTCACAACTTTTGAAGCATTTTTTAATGTTTTTGATTCAAAATCATATTTAGGATGAACAAACTATCAGCAGCCATTACAGCTGTAGGAGCTTATGTTCCAGACTTCATTTTGACCAATAAACTATTGGAAAAGATGGTTGATACCAATGATGAATGGATAACCAGTAGAACAGGAATCAAAGAAAGAAGAATCCTAAAGGGAGAAGGCTTGGGCACATCCTATATGGCCATAAAAGCCGCCCAACAGGTTGTGGAAAAACGAAACTTGGACCCTAAAGAGATAGATTTGATTATCGTAGCCACAGCAACCCCTGACATGATGGTCGCGGCCACTGCTGCCTATGTGGCCTCTGAAATTGGTGCTACCAACGCATTTGCTTACGATTTACAAGCCGCATGTTCCAGTTTTCTTTATGGTATGTCCACGGCAGCCAGTTATATAGAATCTGGAAGATATAAAAAAGTACTACTTATTGGGGCTGATAAAATGTCATCCATAGTGGATTATACGGATAGGACTACCTGTATTATCTTTGGTGATGGGGCAGGTGCTGTACTCTTTGAACCAAATACAGAAGGGTTGGGGCTGCAGGACGAATATCTTAGATCGGATGGGATAGGGAGAAATTTCCTAAAAATGGACGCCGGGGGATCTTTACTTCCCGCTTCGGAAGAAACCATAAAAAATCGTCAACATTATGTCTTTCAGGATGGGAAGACAGTTTTTAAATTTGCCGTTACCAACATGGCAGATTCCGCAGCGAAGATAATGGAGCGCAATAACCTTACTGAAAGTGACGTATCATGGTTGTTGCCACATCAGGCCAATATGCGAATTATAAATGCTACGGCAAACCGTATGGGATTGGATGATTCCAAGGTGTTGGTGAATATTGAAAAATATGGAAATACCACTTCTGCGACCTTGCCGCTTTTACTGGCCGATTTTGAGAAAAGATTCAAAAAAGGTGATAATCTGGTATTTGCCGCTTTCGGCGGAGGTTTCACTTGGGGATCCATCTATCTGAAATGGGCGTACAATTCATAATAAACCGACTAACTTATTAATAGAATTAAAACTAAATCGAATTCCATGGATATTAAAGAAATTCAAAACTTAATTAAATTTGTGGCTAAATCGGGTGCCAGCGAAGTAAAACTGGAAATGGATGACATCAAGATCACCATCCGTACAGGAGCTGCAGGTTCTGGTATCGAGACCACCTATGTACAACAGGTTCCTATGGGTCAGAACCAAATGGCTCCTATGCAGGCTGCACCTGCTGCAGACGCACCGGCCACTGAGGCTGCGCCTGTAAAACCGGAAGAAGATTCTAAATATATTACTATAAAATCTCCAATCATTGGAACTTTTTATAGAAAACCGGCCCCCGATAAGCCTCTTTTTGTAGAAGTTGGAAGCACTATCAACAAAGGCGACGTTCTTTGTGTGATTGAAGCCATGAAACTATTCAATGATATTGAATCTGAAGTTTCAGGTAAAATTGTGAAAATATTAGTGGATGATTCTTCTCCAGTGGAGTTTGATCAACCCTTATTTTTGGTAGATCCGTCATAAGAATTTTTAAATGCTGAATTTTGAATGACAAATATTTTTGGTCATTTAAAATCATTTAAAATTTAGAATTCAAAATTTAAAACTTCAAAAGATGTTTAAAAAAATACTTATAGCCAACAGGGGTGAAATAGCGCTGCGCATAATCAGGACCTGTAAGGAAATGGGAATAAAAACAGTTGCGGTTTATTCCAAGGCAGATGAAGAAAGCTTACACGTGAGGTTTGCCGATGAAGCAGTTTGTATTGGCCCGCCCCCGAGTAGCGAATCTTATTTAAAAATACCGAATATCATTGCAGCTGCGGAAATCACCAATGCGGATGCCATTCATCCTGGATATGGATTCCTTTCTGAAAATTCCAAGTTTTCAAGAATCTGTGCAGAGCACGATATTAAATTTATTGGAGCTTCAGGGGATCAGATCGATAAGATGGGAGACAAGGCTACGGCCAAGGAAACCATGAAAAAAGCCGGAGTGCCAATTGTGCCAGGTTCGGTAGGACTTTTAAAATCAGTGGAAGATGCCAAGAAGGTAGCCAAAGTAGTTGGTTATCCAGTTATGATCAAAGCTACCGCTGGTGGTGGTGGTAAGGGTATGCGAGCGGTTTGGAAAGAGGAGGATCTTGAGAAGCTGTACAATAGTGCCGTCCAAGAAGCTTCGGCTGCGTTTGGAAATGGTGCCATGTATATGGAGAAACTTATCGAGGAGCCAAGGCATATCGAAATACAGATCGTGGGGGATCAATACGGGAAAGCATGTCACCTTTCCGAAAGGGATTGTTCCATCCAAAGACGTCATCAAAAACTTACAGAAGAGACCCCCTCTCCTTTTATGACCGATAAATTGCGGGATGATATGGGTAAGGCTGCAGTAAAAGCTGCTGAATTTATACAGTATGAAGGCGCGGGGACCATCGAATTTTTGGTGGACAAGCATAGGAATTTCTATTTTATGGAGATGAACACGCGTATCCAAGTAGAGCACCCGATTACTGAACAGGTCATTGACTATGACTTGATCCGTGAACAAATATTGGTTGCCGCAGGAGTTCCCATCTCCGGAAAGAACTATACCCCTAAGTTACATTCCATTGAATGTAGGATCAATGCTGAGGATCCCTATAATAATTTTAGACCATCTCCAGGGAAAATCACAACATTGCATACGCCGGGAGGGCATGGGATCCGTCTAGACACGCATGTGTACAGTGGTTATACCATACCGCCAAATTACGATTCCATGATCGCTAAGCTTATTACAACGGCCCAGACGAGAGAGGAAGCTATCAATAAGATGAAGCGTGCTTTAGACGAGTTTGTGATAGAAGGGATAAAGACTACCATTCCTTTCCACAGACAGTTAATGGACCATCCAGATTATTTGGCAGGGAATTATACCACTAAATTTATGGAGAGCTGGGTCATGGATCCACCACCAGAAGAAGAATAAGATAGAAACTCCGGCATTGACCGGAGTTTTTTTTGCACTATATTTCAGTTTTAAAAAAGGCTATTAACTTCTTTGTGTAGTTCTTCCTAAGGGGATATCCCTTATTTTTATGATCACTAAAAAGAGTTTCACGTGAATTTAAGTTACTGGGAATACAAAACATGGTTATCCAATATCGATTATACCATTGTGGGGAGTGGTATTGTGGGGCTCAACTGTGCGCTTCACCTTAAAAAACGATTTCCGAAAGCAAAGATATTGGTCTTGGAAAAGGGGGTTTTACCCCAGGGCGCCAGCACCAAAAATGCCGGATTTGCCTGCTTTGGAAGTATCTCCGAGATTTTGGCAGACCTTAAACAGCATACGGAGGAGGAGGTGCAACAACTGGTGAAAAAACGTTGGGACGGAGTTCAATTATTGCGACAGAATATTGGGGATGCCAATATGGATTTTCAGAACCACGGCGGCCATGAGGTATTTATGGAGGCCCATTCAGAATTGTATCAGAATTGCTTGGAAAATATTGGAATGGTCAACCATTTGTTGGCATCGGTATTTGGGGATGACGGCTTCAAGGCCCAACCAAATACTTTTAATTTTAAGGGTATTCAGCAGCAGTACATTACCAACACCTTCGAATCCCAAATTGATACGGGTAAAATGATGTCCACCTTATTGCAAAAGGTCCAAAATAGCGGGGTGGTCATTTTAAATGCCATTCAGGTCGATTCTATAGAAGACGCCAATGGGCATGTGGCTGTAAAAACAGATCAATTTGAATTTATGACCAAGAAGATATTGGTCGCCACCAACGGCTTTGCCGCCCAATTGATAAAAGAGGATGTGAAACCCGCCCGGGCACAGGTTCTTGTTACCAAACCTATTGATAACCTAAAGATCAAAGGGACTTTCCATTTGGATGAGGGGTATTATTATTTTAGGAATATTGAGGACAGAATTCTTTTTGGTGGTGGCCGCAACTTGGATTTGAAAGGGGAGGAAACCACATCATTTGGGCAGACCCAATTGGTGCAAAACAAGTTGGAAGATATTCTACAGCATATCATATTGCCCAACACCCCTTTTGAGGTGGACAGAAGATGGAGTGGTATTATGGGTATGGGAACCCAAAAGAGGCCCATCATCAAACAACTTTCAGAAAATGTTGTTTGTGGGGTTCGCTTGGGAGGTATGGGTATAGCCATTGGAAGCCTTATTGGCAAAGAACTGGCAGAATTGGTTTAAGTAACAAAACACCGATGGAGATAGATCCGATTAAACAACAGTTATATGACCATTGCCAGGCCTATATTCAAAACAGACTGGGTCGTGTTCAAAAAAACATTCAGGAAATACAAGAGGCTTTGGGGTCCGAAACAAAGAGTAGTGCAGGAGATAAACACGAAACTGGTCGGGCCATGATCCAATTGGAACGTGAAAAACTGGGGATGCAGTTATCGGAAATCCAGAAAGTACTGGAACTGTTCAAACGAGTGCCTCTCTCAGGACCATCAAAATCAGTCGTTTTGGGGAGTTTGGTATACACCAACATGAAGAGCTATTACTTGGCCGTTAGTGCAGGAGAAGTATTCATAGACGGGGTAGGGCATTATGCCATTGCACCTAATACTCCTATAGGGAAATTATTGTTGGGAAAAACAGAGAGTGATCATGTAGCGTTCAACGGAAAGGAATTCGTTATTACCTCTATCATTTAAAAAGCAACGGGATAGATACATTATTCCAATTTAGGCTTGCCCCTTAAACTCTTCTTCTGTGCCTTTTTTAATTTCGACTTCAAGCGTTTTTCTACTGCAGATCGTTTAGGTTTTGTTTTCCTTCTTATTTTGGCTACGGTCAGGGATGATCTTATAAGTGCCAAAAACTTCTGAACTACCAACTCCTTATTTTTGTGTTGGCTTCGGCTCTCATCAGTCTGTAAAATCAGCACATTTTCCTTGGTGAGACGGTTTCCTATCTTGGTATATATTCGTTCTTTTTCATTATCGGATAGGGCGTTGGAGCCCATAACGTCAAAATAAAGTTCCACCTTAGAGGAAACCTTGTTCACGTGCTGTCCGCCCGCACCACTGCTTCTTACCGCTTTAAATTCCAATTCCTGTACGATACGTTGCTTATCCAATATTGTTATGTTATTCGTGCGTTTATGGTTTCCAAGGCCACATTTAAATAGACTTTTGCTTCTGGTTTTAAGCTTTCTTTGGAAGTAAAGCATAGGGTTTCGCCATCATCGGTTAGCCCTTCATGTAGGTAATGGCTTCCTTTAAAATAGGATTTTTTCACTTGTACCCTCAATCCTGATTTATCGGAAATCAAAAATTCATGCGGATAAACCAAAATAGATTTATTGATCTTGGCGTACTGTTTCAACAATGGGATGGGCACAATGTTGACCTCTCCGAAAAGGGTTGCCGTATAGAAACTTTTTGGTTGTCGGTATAGGTTTTTAGGCGTGTCATGGGCTAGGATTTTTTGATCCTTAAGTACGATCAATTGATCAGCATAGGGCAAAACATCATCCATATCATGGGTGGCCACCAAACAGGTAATTCCTTTCCGCTTTAAATAGCTGAAGAGGTTTTTTCTAAAGCTGTTGGTTCTAAAATTATCAATATTGCTAAAGGGCTCATCGAGCAATATTACTTCCGGTTCTTGGGCCAATACACGGGCCAACGCAACGCGCTGTTGTTGTCCACCGCTCAAATTTTTGACTTTGGTCTTGGCAAAATCCACCATTTCTATCATCTCCAAAAGTTGGTCTGTCCGTTCTTTCAACTCCTCCGGATAAAAAACGGATAGGTGTTTGCTCACATTCTCCTCAACGGTTGTGAAGGGCATCAGGTCAAAATCCTGTGAAAGGTATTTCATGTGCTTTTCTCCTGGGACCAGATTAAAATCGGGTCCCAAGATCTGTTTATCGTTCCATGAAATAGTACCATTATTCGGTTGCAACAAGCCATAAATAATTTTAAGCAAAGTGCTTTTTCCGCACCCACTTTCACCGATAATGGAAAGGTGCTCGCCTTTCTCGGCCGTAAAGCTCAGGTCTTTCAATACCACTTTTTCGGTGTACCCAAAGGTTATGGAATTTACATTTAGCATGATACAAAATTACTCTAAAAAAGGGTTATGATTAAATAGATACTAAAAATCCGCTCCCTAGGGAAACGGATTTTATTAAATTAAGGATAGATCTTTAGTCTTTAAACTCCTTTAATACGGCTTGGTTGGGTAATTGTTCAAAACCCATATTATAAAGGGTAAAGCCAAAGATATCTGCATATTGTTCTATAGTCTTGCTCACAGGGGTTCCTGCACCATGTCCAGCATTCGTTTCAATACGAATTAGGGTCGGATTGTCCCCGCTTTGGTTTTCCTGTAACTCAGCTGCAAATTTAAAACTGTGTGCAGGTACTACTCTATCATCATGGTCCCCGGTAGTGACTAGGGTAGCCGGATAGGACACCCCTTTTTTTACGTTGTGCACCGGGGAATACCCTATGAGATATTCAAACATTTCCTTGTCGTCCTCAGAAGTGCCATAATCATACGCCCAGCCAGCTCCAGAGGTAAAGGTGTGGTAGCGCAACATATCCAAGACTCCTACTGCGGGTAAGGCCACCTTCATTAGATCTGGACGCTGGGTCATGGTAGCACCTACCAACAAACCACCATTGGAACCTCCTCTTATAGCCAAATAATCCGATGAGGTATATTTGTTCTCTATGAGGTATTCGGCCGCCGCAATAAAATCATCGAAGACATTTTGTTTTTTGGTCTTTATACCCGCATCGTGCCATTTCTTACCGTATTCCCCACCACCGCGAAGGTTTGGTACGGCATATACGCCTCCTTGCTCCATCCAAACGGCATTGACAATGCTGAAGGAAGGGGTAAGGCTAATATTAAACCCTCCATATCCATATAAAATGGTCGGGTTTTTACCATTGAGCTCCAATCCTTTTTTATAGGTAATGATCATGGGCACTTTGGTGCCATCCTTAGAGGTATAAAAAACCTGTTTGGATTCATAGTCGTTGGGATTAAAATCGATCTCTGGTTTCCAGTACTGCGTGTATTCGCCTGTTTCTACATTGTACTTATACGATGATCCCGGGGTATTGTAATTGGTAAAGGAGAAGTAAAATTCCTTGTCCTCTTTTTTGCCACCAAAGCCACTGGCGCTTCCGAGTCCTGGAAGCTTTACTTCACGGATCATTTTGCCATTGTAGTCGTATTGGTACACCTTGGAAATAGCATCCACCATGTATTCAGCAAAGAAAAAACCACCTCCCGTGCTTGGGCTAAGAACATTTTCGGTCTCCGAGATAAAATCTTTCCAATTTCCAGGTATTGGATCGGTCGCATTTACCGTAACAATCTTTTGGTTTGGCGCATCCATATTGGTCATGATATACAATTTAGACCCCACATTTTCTATCACATAGCTGTCGGTGTCCGTATGATCCAGGATAGTAATAATTTTACTATTGGGCTTGGTAAGGTCCTTCATCAATAATTTGTTTCCAGAAGTGGAGGTCCTTGGATAGATGAACAAATAGTGTTGGTCCTCTGTTACACTACCGCTGATATATCGGTGTTTTTCCTCAGGGGTGCCACCGTAAACAAGTTGATCCTTTTTTTGAGGGGTTCCCAGTTTATGGTAATATAGCTTGTGCTGATCTGTTTTGGCCGAGAGTTCACTGCCCTTGGGCTTGTCATAACTGGAATAGTAAAATCCGTCGTTTCCTTTCCATGAGACCCCACTAAATTTAATATCGACCAGAGTGTCCTCAACTCTTTCTTTGGTCACTGCATTCATGATAATGACCTTCCGCCAATCACTACCACCTTCAGAAATGGAATACGCGGCCAAAGAGCCATCTTTGGTAAAGTTTAAACCAGCCAAAGAGGTGGTGCCATCTTCAGAAAAAGTATTTGGATTCAAGAAGATCTCGGCTTCCCCATCCCCTTTTTTCCGGTAAACTACATATTGGTTCTGCAGGCCGTCATTTTTATAGAAATAGGTATAATCCCCCTCATTAAATGGGGATCCCAGTTTTTCATAGTTCCATAATTTTTCCAAACGATTTTTTAAATCCTGTCGGAAAGGAATTTTTTCCAAATAGCCAAAAGTTGCCGTATTCTGGGCGGTTACCCATGCTTCTGTTTCAGCACTTCTATCATCCTCCAACCAACGGTAGGGATCTTTGACTTCAGTTCCAAAATAGGTGTTCGTGGTATCTACTTTTTTAGTGGTGGGGTAATTCACGGAAATCTTTTCTTTTTTAGGGGTGGTTTTACAGGCGACGAAGAGCGTTGCCATTGTGAGGAGTACAATTGTTTTGGTCATATTTTTATTTGCTTGATTAGCTAAAAATACCAATATAATATCTTTATAGAGAAGCATTATAAATGTTTTAACAATTTTTCATTTTGTCTATGGGGATTTGTCTTTAGCTATTATGTAATGGACTCTGATCTGAACATTCTTTAAGTATATGGATATTGTTTTCTCTAAGAATGTCTAACAATTATGAGTTTGTTGTTAAATTATAAAACAATTAGTTTAAAAAAGTTATAAAATTACCTTAAAAGGTATATTTTTAGAAAAAACCAACAACCAATTAATTATGAAGAAACGTATTTTAAAAGGCGCTGCTATGGGTTTTACCTTGGCATTAGCAATCTCCTCTTGTTCCAATCAGGAAGAGCAATTCCTAGACATTGAAAATGGGAAATTGGAAACCGAAGAATTAATAGTTTCCCAGTCGAGCCAAATTATTGAAGGCAGTTATATTATTGTCTTTAACCAAAAAGTAACAGGAGATATGGGGGCAAAATATGGGAATGACCATAAAGCTGCCCGTCTTGCCGTAAGATCTGAAGCCGAGAAAATGTTTGCTGAAAATAAAGTTGGCTCATTTGAAATTAGCAACAGCTACAGCAAAGTATTCAATGGCGTGGCTGCAAAACTAACCAGTGATGAAGTATCAAGGCTAAAGTCGGATAATAGAATTGCCTATATAGAAAAAGATCAAATGATTACTTTGGCCCCGCCTCCTGGCAAAGGTCCAGGGAACGGTGGTGGAGGTACCGCTGCACAAGAGACACCTTGGGGGATTACCAGGGTAAATGGAGTAACGGGGTATTCGGGCAATGGTGTTGCCTGGATTATAGATACAGGTATAGATTTGGATCATCCCGATTTAAATGTTGATGCTTCAAGAGGTTTTAATGCCTTTACCTCGGGGAAAGACGGCCAATCTTTTGATGATGGTAATGGCCACGGTTCCCACGTTGCGGGAACTATTGCAGCTATCAATAATGATATAGGTGTAATTGGTGTGGCTCCTGGGGCAACAGTAATTCCGGTTAAGGTTTTGGGAAGTAGGGGCAGTGGCTCCTATTCAGGTGTTATAGCAGGGATAGAACATGTTGCAGCAAATGGTGGTAATGGTGATGTGGCCAACATGAGTTTGGGCGGGCCTATTTCCCAAGCCGTTGATGATGCAGTATTTGCAGCTCAAAGTTCTGAGGTTAAATTTGTTTTGGCTGCCGGAAATGAAAGTGATGATGCAAATAACCACTCACCTGCTAGGGTAAATGGGAACAATATATATACTATTTCTGCAATGAATAGCAACAATGATGGCTGGGCAAGTTTTTCAAATTTCGGAAACCCACCAATAGATTATTGTGCGCCGGGTGTGTCTATAAAGTCTACTTGGAAAGATGGGGGTTACAATACGATTAGCGGAACTTCCATGGCTGCACCACATGCTGCAGGGGTATTGCTATTGGGTAGTGCCAGGGCTTCTGGGACCGTAAATGGGGATCCAGATGGTGAGCCGGATACTATCATATCACATTAATCATATTTTTTTGTAAAATTGGAAAGGGGGCTAATGCCCCCTTTTTTTTGTTCTATAATTTCTATTTTTTATAAGCTATTTAAACCAGTCCATTATTTATTAGGTACTCGCCAATTTGGATGGCATTGGTAGCAGCTCCCTTTCTTAGGTTGTCTGCAACGATCCACATATTCAGGGAGTTGCGTTGGGTTTCATCCCTGCGGATACGGCCAACGAAAACATCGTCTTTTCCATGGGCGTATATGGGCATGGGATACGTGTTGGTATCAGTATTATCCTGTACGACCACTCCTGGGGTTTCACTTAGTATTTTTCGAACTTCCGATAGTTCAAAATCATTTTCAAATTCCACATTAACGGATTCCGAATGTCCACCTGCTGTAGGTATTCTTACTGCTGTGGCTGTTACGGAAAATGATCTGTCGTTAAATATCTTTTGTGGTTCCCTCGCCAATTTCATTTCTTCTTTTGTGTATCCATTTTCTAGGAATACATCGCAATGGGGCAGTGCATTTCTGCCTATGGGATAGGGGTAGGCCATTTCGCCCTTTATCCCGGCTATTTCATTTTCCAATTGTTGAACCGCTTTTATACCAGTCCCAGAAACAGATTGGTAGGTGGAAACAACCACCCTTTTCATTTTGTACTTTTTATGTAAGGGGGCCAAAACCATGACAAGCTGAATGGTGGAACAGTTGGGATTAGCAATTATTTTATCTTCTTTGGTCAACTCATGGGCATTAATTTCTGGCACTACCAATTTTTTGGTAGGGTCCATACGCCATGCAGAGGAGTTATCAATTACAGTAGTACCGACTTCCGCAAATTTCGGAGCCCATTCCATGGAGGTGTCTCCGCCCGCGGAAAATATGGCGATGTCCGGTTTTGCTGTAACAGCATCACTAAGTCCAATAATGGTATAATCCCTTCCGTTAAAGGCTAGTTTTTTGCCTACTGATCTTTCAGAGGCTACTAATAATAATTCGGTAATAGGGAAATTGCGCTCTTTAAGAACTTTCAACATAACTTCTCCCACCATGCCCGTGGCACCAACAACAGCTACTTTCATAGTCGACTAATTTTATGGGGGCAAATGTACTTATTCTATAAGATTGCACAAGTACTTTCGATAAGAATAATTTAAATATAACAAATTGTTAAATTTATAACAAGTGTTTATGAAGTCTGTACATGCCTTTCCATTTGTCAATAATATTGGGAACTTCCAAGTTAAAGCTACCTGAAATTTGAAAATTGTTTTTCTTATAAAATTGGAGCGATTGTTCCTGGGTGTCCATGGCTTCCAACCATATGAGATGACATTGGTGCACCTTGCTCTGTGCATAAGTCCAATCCATTAAAAGTTGACCTATGCCCAATCCTTGTACCTCTGGGTCTAAATAAATTCTGTGCAGTTTGGTAGCGGGTTGCCCAGGAAAGTCTTTACATTCAATGCCGAACTGGATTCGCAGGATCCCTATGATATCGGTTTTGTAATTGATAAAATAATATGCCGAACCTGTTTCGTCCAATTCTTGTTTTAAGTTGGAAACGCTATAGTTTTTATCAAAATAGAATTCCCCATTATCCGTCCATAAATGGTGGTATACAGGGAGGTAAATCCTTCTTATAACGGCCATCAACAGCTCTTGGTCCTGCAATTGAACTGGCTTTAGGGATATTTCATTAGTTACCTGAATCATATGAAGATTATAAAGGCACAAAAATAGAATTTAAAAAAATAACCACCTAAAACGTCAGCGAAACGGATTAGGTGGTTTTGGTTATAGTACAGTAGTGTAGCGATCCATCTTAACTCCTTTTAAAAGGAAAAGAAAGTTTATCGGTGTTATTTTTTAGCAAGCAAATCCCTTATTTCAATCAATAGTTGTTCTTGACTTGGCCCTGCTGGTTTCGCTGGTTTTGCAGCTTCTTCTTTCTTTTTTGAGTTTTCATAAGCCTTTAAGAAAAGGTATATGAACAAACCTACGATGATAAAGTTGATCAAGGCTTGTACTAAATTCCCGTAAGTCATTACAGCAGCACCAGCCTCTTGTGCAGCGGCCAAGCTCTCGTAACTTTCCCCGTCTAGGGAGATAAATTTTTGCGTAAAGTCGGTTCCCCCGGTAAAAACTCCAATAACCGGCATAAGGATGTCATTCACTACAGAGTTGACTATTTTACTGAATGCAGCTCCAATAACAACTGCGGTAGCCAAACTGACGATGTCACCTTTCATCAGAAAGGATTTAAAATCTTTAAAAAAACCCATGTATTTATAGTTTAATGGTTGATATGCCGCAATATACCCAAAAACCGAAATCAGACAAAATTTTAATTATTTCTAGAATCAAGGAAAACTCGCTTTACGCGTTGCGAGATTCCTGTTAATAATTCATAGGAAATGGTGTTGGCCCTATTCGCCATCTTTTCCGCAGAGTTCTGAGGACCAAAAACAATAACCTCGTCCCCTTCTTTGCAATCAATATCAGAAACATCAACCATAATCATGTCCATACAGACATTACCTAAAATAGGGGCCATTTTTCCATTGATATAAACCTGTCCTTTTCCATTTCCGTATGGTCTACCAATACCATCCGCATGGCCAAGTGGCAGGGTGGCCGTGACTTTTTTGAAACCGGTCTTATACGCCCTATTATAGCCTACACTTTCGTTGGGTTCCAAAACGTGTATTTGAGAGATGATGGTCTTTAAGGTCGCGATTGGGCGGAGCTGGGCGTCTATTTTGGCCTCATTCCCATAGCCATAAAGCCCTATTCCACTGCGAACCATATCAAACTGGGCTTCCGGATAATTGATAATCCCCGAGGTGTTCAGAATATGGCGTTTGGGCTGGTAGCCCAATCTTTCTTCAACTTCTTTTGCAATTCCTTTAAAAGTGTTGATCTGCCTTAAGGTAAACTCGCGTTCATTATGATCCTCCGTAGCGGCCAAATGGGAAAAAACAGAAACTACCTTAAGCTCGTTTCTAGGGATCAACTTTTCTGTGAGTTTGAGTACTTGCTCTTTTTTAAATCCCAAACGGTTTAGGCCTGTATTGAATTTTAGGTGAATGGGATAGTCTTTTTGCCCATGCTTTCTTGCTGTTTCCAAAAAGGTGTCCAAAATATGTTCTGAATAGATACTGGGTTCCAAACATCTTTCAATGATGGTTTCAAAACCAGATGGCAGGGGATGCAGCACCAAAATAGGGGATTTAATTCCGGCATCTCGTAAAACCACTCCTTCCTTGGCATAGGCCACCGCAAAATAATCTACCCCCAATTCTTCCAGCTTCTGTGCCACCCTGACTGAGTCATTGCCGTACGCAAAGGCTTTGACAACCCCAAGAAATTTTGTGGAAGGTTCTATTTTGGACCTGAGATATTGGTAGTTGTGTTCAAGGGCACCTAGATCTATTTCTAGAACCGTTTCCGTAGCTTTAGGCATCCGAGCTTTTTTTATCCTGCTTTATTTCTTCCTCTTCTTTAACCTCTATATTCCGTACTCTTTCCTTCAGCATAGCCCTAAAATAGGCTGCCCTGCTCAATGGCTCATATTCGTCCGTTTCTCCAAGAAGCACCAATTTGTCATTAGTAGATTTTCTAAAGCTGTAATTGGCTAAATTTCCGGTTCTGGTGCAGATGGCATGTACTTTGGTCACGTATTCAGCAGTTGCCATTAAAGCCGGCATGGGTCCAAATGGGTTTCCCTTAAAGTCCATATCCAACCCAGCAACCAATACCCGTACTCCCTTGTTTGCCAAATCGTTACAAACGGATATAATCTCATCATCAAAAAATTGGGCTTCGTCAATTCCAACAACATCGCATCCATCGGCCAAAAGGCGAATGTTAGCCGCTGCGGGCACGGGGGTAGACCGTATTTCATTGGCATCGTGGGAGACCACCATATCCTCATGATATCGGGTATCAACAATGGGTTTAAAGATTTCCACTTTTTGCTTTGCAAATTGGGCTCGCTTAAGCCTCCTGATCAGTTCCTCGGTCTTGCCTGAGAACATGGAGCCGCAGATAACTTCAATCCAGCCGAATTGTTCCTTGTGGTTAACAGTATTTTCGAGAAACATTTTGTAATTTTAGACGAAAGTAATATGTTTTTCGTTCCTATTTTATAGAACCATAAAATTATTAAAAAAATACACCTTTGGGCTTAGATGCAATAAAAAGTTGTGAGTAAGCATAAAACGGCTTATTATAGGGTTGATAAACAGGTATTTATTCAGGTGTTTACCTATATTAAAAAATAGAAAGATGAAAAGAAAACTGAAAGAAGAATTGGTTCGCATATCCTCAGATATTATTACCTCAAAGGATCTGCACAATATTTCCGATATGTATGAAGCAGCAAGGGGACTATATGAAAAATTGGCTGTGCTTAAATTTATAGATGAAAGGTTGAGCGATGTAGAGGTTGATGTTACCACAAATGCCATTGCAGCAAAATTTGAAAAAATGGCCACGGCTGTTTTGGAAGGAAATTCCGCTGTACCCGAAAACAATCCACATGAGGAAGATATAATTACCCAGGGAATAGATACCATAAAGGACATGGTCTCGGAGATGCCCAACGGAAAAGGGATTGATGAGGTTTTGGCAGAATTTATGGCACAGCCCAATTATGCCAAAAATGATAAGGAACTATTTGAGCCTCAAAAAAAGGAGCAACCCCTTCCAGAATTTACCCCTCCTTTACAAGCTACAGCCAATGGAAAATCGGCAAAGGAGATCAAAGTGGATCTAAATGACCGCTTGGCATTTGTAAAGCATTTGTTCAATAATAGTACAGAGGACTATAATAGGGTGATATCCCAATTAAATACCATTGCCTCGGAGGAACGGTCAATTGCCTTTATAATCAATATGGTAAAACCAGATTATAACAATTGGGAGGGTAAAGAACAATATGCCGCGCGATTTATGGGATTGATTGAGCGCAGGTTTTCGTAAATAAGATTGAATATCATTAAATACCGCAGCCGAAAATTGGGTCAACAATTTTCGGCTGCCTATTTTTGGACTTTTAAACAACGACATGGGAAAATTATATATAGTTCCTACACCAATAGGCAATTTGGAAGATATTACCCTTAGAGCACTTAGAATCCTAAAAGAGGTAGATCTCATCCTTGCAGAGGACACTAGAACAAGTGGTAAATTGCTGCACCATTATTCCATTGGAACCCCTATGCAGAGCCACCACATGCACAATGAGCACAAAACGGTGGAATCTCTAGTAAAAAGGATGCAAGCGGGGGATACCATGGCTCTAATCTCCGATGCCGGGACTCCGGCAATTTCGGACCCCGGTTTTCTATTGACCAGGGCCTGTGTAGAAAATGGGATTGAGGTAGATTGCCTTCCCGGAGCAACGGCCTTTGTACCCGCTTTGGTAAACAGTGGACTTCCCAATGATAAATTTGTATTTGAGGGCTTCCTTCCCGTAAAAAAAGGAAGACAGACCCGCTTGTTGTTGTTGGCCGAAGAGACAAGGACCATTATATTTTATGAGTCGCCCCATAAATTAATCAAGACCCTGACCAATTTTGTGGAGTATTTTGGGGCGGATAGGCCCATTTCGGTTTCTAGGGAGCTCACTAAAATGTATGAAGAAACCATCAGAGGGACGGCAACAGAAGTTCTGGCGCATTATACTTTCAAGCCGCCCAAGGGTGAGATTGTGATTGTGGTAGGGGAAAAAAATTAATTTTAAGAAATTGATGGGAAAATGCTACATTGGGGGCAATGATTACGCCTTGGTTCATTTCTCTTTTTACTTTTGTGGCGGTATATTTTCTTGACCGATGGGAAAATAAGCATATCAAATCCCTTTTCGATTGGGCCCCGGCCATCTTACTGGCGTATATTATTCCTGCCTTGATCTCTTTTGTGTTGCATTCCGATTTTTCCCAGGACACTATTCACAATTACAGCAAAGAGTATTTTATACCTCTTGCCATTATTGCCGTAATGAGCAGTTTATCCCTAGGGCAGTTAAAGTCCATTGGATGGAAACCAATTGTGCTGTTCGTTGCAGGGTCTTTGGTCATTGCGACACTTCCGGTGCTCTTGGCATTGGGGTTTTTTGAGACAAATTTAATTTCCAACACCTTGGTAGCAGAAGGTTATTGGAAGGGTATCCCTCCTATTGTTGGCAGTTGGATTGGAGGCAGCACCAGTCAATTGGTTTTAAAAGAACTGGTCGACTGTCCAGAAAATATTTTCCTTTCTGTTTTGGTCATGGATACCGTGTTGGTTAACATTTGGACCATTTTGATGTTTCAATGTATAAAAAAAAGTAAGTATTTGAACACTTTGTTCAAGATTTCCGACGTTGCCCTACCCGAAGAAATACGGACAGAAAAAGGGAGGGTTCTGCCCCCCATATGGTGCGGAATTTTGATGTTTCTACTGGTGGTTCTATGCAATTGGATGATAGATCTTTTTGTAGTTAAGATCGTTGTACTCTCTGTTTTAGGACTGCTTTTGGGCAATTTATTGCCTTATTGGAATTTTAGCTTTGCTTTAAAGGCGGGAGGGGTTCTTATATTGGTGGTAATGGCCGTCCTAGGTCTTAAATTACAAATGAGCACCCTTGGTTTTGACACCCAGTTCCTAGGGTTTTTGGTGGTTTGGTTATTGGGTCATTTTGTATTTATGGTGGGCCTCGCAAAAGTCTTGAACTTAAATATGGCTTGGGTTCCCATTGCCAGTATGGCCAATGTTGGCGGGATAGCTACGGCTCCAGCGGTAACGGCTGCCTATAATAAAAAATGGATGCCACATGCCATCGTGTTGGCCATATTAAGCATGGCAACCGGCACTTTTTGGGGCATGTTGACCATTTATTTATTGGAATTGATTCTATTTTAAAAAAGCTGATAAGACGCGGTGATATTAATTTTTTTTAATTCAAAAATAGTTATCAATCTTCTAGTGAATTAGAATTGTAGATTGACAAATTCAAACGTACTTCCACTAAACAACCCCTTGTCCGATAGTTTGAGATCGGGAATCACCAAGAGGGCCATAAAGGATAAGGTCATAAAGGGAGCCTTTAAGGTACAACCCAAGGCTTTCGATAAGGTGTCAATTTCTTGGTACAGTCTTCCTGTTTCCCAGCCATCTTTATCGCTCATAATTCCCGCTACCGGGAGGGCCAAACTCTTTTGATTATCGGGCCCAATGGCGCATATCCCACCTTGGTTTTTTATGATGAGGTTTACGGCTCTACAAATCTCCTCATCGGTAGTACCTACTGCTATGATATTGTGGGAATCATGGGCCACGGAACTGGCAATGGCACCTTTTTTTAAACCAAAATTTTTGATAAACCCAATAGCTGGAGGCTTGTTGTTATACCGGTTTACAACGACCATTTTTAAGACATCTGTAGTTGTATTGGAAATCAGGTTGCCGTTTTGTGTAAGATTTTTGGCCTCAATTTCTTTGGTGATAAGCTCCCCATCCAAAGCCTCAATGACCCGGATATTATCCCCATTCGCTTTGAGGAAAAAGTCCTCCTTTATTTTTGGGTGTACCTTAAAATTATTTGGTGTTTCAAAGGGGATGGCGGCAAGTTTGGATAAGCCGTTTTCTGCAACCAGTTCCCCATTGATATAGGTTTGAACTACCTTGAAATCCTTTAAGTCTTCCACGATGATGAAATCGGCGGCATCACCTTCTCTTAAAAGGCCAACATCCATCTTATAGTGTTTGACCGGGTTGACACAAGCTGCCTGTAGCACCTTAAAGACATCCACTCCCTTGGCAACAGCACGTGCACAAAGATCATTTATATGTCCCACGAGCAAATCATCCGGGTGTTTGTCATCTGAACAGAACATCATCCGTTCAAAGTGCTCTGGGAGCAATGGAATGAGCGCTTCAAAGTTTTTGGCGGCACTGCCCTCCCTAATGATCACTTTCATACCTAGGGCCAATTTTTCTTGCGCCTCCGCCAAGGTAAAACACTCATGGTCCGTGGTAATACCTGCAGCACAATATTTTTTGGCCTCTGTACCTCGAAGACCTGGGGCATGGCCATCCACGGGTTTGTTGTAATGTTTTGCCCAGGCAATTTTTTGTAAGACTTCCGGGTCATTGTATAAAACCCCAGGATAATTCATCATTTCCGATAAATAATAAATATCGGGCGAAGCCAAAAGATCTTTTACCCCATCAGCGTCTATAGTAGCACCTGCGGTCTCAAAAGAGGTCGCCGGGACACAGGAAGGGGCTCCAAAATGAAATTTTAAAGGCGACTTTTTTCCGTTGGCGATCATAAAATGCACGCCTTCAGTTCCCAATACGTTGGCAATTTCGTGGGGATCGGAAACTGTGGCCACTGTTCCGTGCAGTACCGCAAGTCTAGCAAATTCCGTAGGTACCAGCATAGAACTTTCTATATGGATATGGGCGTCTATAAAGCCAGGGAGAATATAGTTTTTGTGATCGTGCTCCATTTTCTGAATGGCAATGATCTTGCCTTTTTCCACGGTTACTTCAGCAGAAAAAATACTTCCCTCTTCAATGGAGACGAATTGGCCTAGAATTTTTTTCATCTAAACGTGTTTCCCTTTTTCCCATCCATGTTTCCCCAGGTATATGTTGCCACTCTCAACGGCACCTTCTTCAATGGAGGTACCCATGGAATCGTTCCATCTGTTGAGATAACCGAAAAGGGAGATTACGCCCAACATTTCAACAATTTCTCCTTCGTTCCAATGGGTATACAATCGCTCTTTAATTTCGGCGTCCACTGCATTGGGCACTTGGGAGGCCAACAATGAAAAATCCAAGGCGGCCCTTTCAGCTTCCGAGAATGAGGGATGCGTACGATATTCCCAAATATTGTCCAATTGATCCTGTTCTGCACCATAACGTTCGGCGGCCCTTATGGCATGAGCTTGGCAATACCGGCATCCAGTAGCGTTGCTGCTTACCCAAGCGATCATTCGTTTTAAGGCGGAAGTTACCCTCCCTTCGTTGGCCATAACAGCTTTGTTCAAATTGATGAATGCCTTTGAAATAGCTGGCCTGTGCTGCATGGTCAGCACCGAATTTGGGCAGAATCCCAAGGTCTCGTTAAAGAACTTTGCAAGTTCTTCGGTTTCATTATCATGGGTAGGGTCTAAGGGTGTGACTAATGGCATATTTGTATATTTATGTTGTATTTTTGAATCCTACAAGTAACAAAAAATTAAGATCATGACAAATCATATTTCTACCAAATGGCTCGGTAATATGGCCTTTGAAAGCACCAATCCATCAGGAATGAACCTTCGTATAGATGCAGGACCGGAGAACGGGGGCGAAGGAGATGGCTATAGACCCAAAGCCCTTATGTTATCGGGGTTGGCAGGATGCTCTGGACTGGATGTTGCCTCGATGATAAAGAAAATGAAATTGGAGGTAGATGAATTTCATATGGAAACCATTGCGAATCTGACCGAGGAGGATCCTAAATTTTATGATAAGGTTACTCTGGAATACCATTTTCATGGCAGTAATTTATCGGAACATAAACTACAAAGAGCCATTGACTTGTCCGTCGAGAAGTATTGTGGGGTCATGGAGATGTTCAGAAAGTTTGCAGAACTGGAGATCAAGACAATTTTTCACCATAAATAGGCTATAGGGTTTAGAGCAAATGCTAGTATAGGCTTAAATAATTCAAATTAATAACTTGTCCCATTTACTTATTTGGGTAAAATCCTATTAACCGATACGAATTCTATGCGCTGGACGCTCAAACCAAAACCGGAAGAACAAAAAGTGGTGGCGTTCGCTAATGAACTAAACGTAGATCCTTTGGTGGCTACTTTATTGTTGCAGCGTGGCATTGATACTTTTGAAGCTGCCAGAACATTTTTCAGACCTGAGCTGTCCCAGTTGCACGACCCCTTTTTAATGAAGGATATGGATTTGGCAGTGGAGCGTATTGAAAGAGCCATTGCAGACGGTGAGAATATTTTGGTATACGGGGATTATGATGTTGACGGGACAACGGCAGTTTCCTTAATGTCGTCTTATTTATTGAAGTATTATCCCAACGTTGCCACCTACATTCCAGATAGGTACGGGGAAGGGTATGGTGTGTCATATTTGGGAATCGATTTTGCGGAGGACAATGGGTTTACATTGATCATAGCACTGGATTGTGGGATTAAGGCCATAGATAAAGTGGCTTATGCCAAAGAAAAGGGCATAGACTTTATTATTTGTGACCACCATAGACCAGGGGATTCTTTGCCCAACGCGATAGCTGTTTTGGATCCAAAGCGCAATGACTGTCACTACCCCTACGATGAACTCTGTGGTTGCGGGGTAGGATTTAAATTGATTCAGGCGCTTGGATTGAAAAAAGGGGAGACCATTGAAGACGTTATTCCTTATTTGGATCTTGTTGCTACGGCCATTGGGGCAGATATAGTTCCAATTACAGGCGAAAATCGGGTCTTGGCCTATTTTGGCCTTCAGCTAATCAATTCTAGTCCTAGGGCAGGTTTCCGGGCCATTATGCAACAAAATAAAAAACAGGAATTTACCATTACCGATGTAGTCTTTATCATCGCTCCCCGTATCAATGCGGCAGGAAGGATGAAACATGGGCAACACGCAGTAAATCTATTGAAGGAAACAGATATATCCCAGGCAGAAAAATTGGCGGCCGGGATAGAAAAATTTAATACAGACCGAAGGGAATTGGATCAGGAAATCACCCAAGAGGCCTTATTGCAGATCCAACAAAACAAGGAGGAAGAGCGTTTTACCTCAGTGGTCTATAAGGATACTTGGCACAAAGGGGTCATTGGGATTGTGGCATCCCGACTCACAGAAACTTATTACAGGCCCACTTTGGTCTTTACCAAAAGTGGCGACAAATTGGCTGCTTCTGCGCGATCGGTGAAAGGGTTCGATGTGTACAATGCCCTGGAAGATTGTGCGGATTGCATAGAACAGTTTGGGGGACATAAATACGCAGCCGGACTTACCCTTTTGGAAGAGCAATACGCAGCATTTAAAGAAAAGTTTGAAAAGGTGGTTTCAGAGACCATAGACGTCAACCTGCTGACACCAGAAATATTGATAGATGCCCAAATTGATCTCACCGATATTTCTCCAAAACTGATGCGGATATTAAAACAATTCGCGCCTTTTGGACCAGGGAACTTAAACCCTATATTCATGACCGATAATTTAAAGGATACGGGATATGCAAAAGGGGTGGGGCAAGATAAAAAACATCTTAAACTAGCCGCGATACAGTATGGGACAGGGCCCATCGGAAGTATTGGTTTTAATTTAGGGGAGAAATTGCCGAAAGTGGCCAATCAACAATCTTTTAGCGCAGCGTATTCTTTGGATGAAAATGAATGGCAGGGCAATGTGAGTCTACAGTTGAAGCTCAGGGATCTGCGCTAACCAATAACACTGATAGTTATTGAAACACACCTAGTGATAACTATAGATTATTAAAAAAGAAAAGATTTTCTGATAAAAAATGGACCCGAACACTCCTGTCCGGGTCCTTAAACTAAACTAACTCAAACTTAAACGAACACATTTTTTAATTATTCCAACGTTGAAGATTACGCGTAAAGGAATAGTTACTTTTTAAGGGATATAATCCCTTAAAAAACACCATAAAGTGCTTTTTTATGCTGTTTAAATAAACTTAATCAAAGATATGCTATTTTGAACAAATCTAAATAAGGTTTAATATAATTATAACATTTTCAGGGCGATAGGAAATGGTTTTTTTGCAACATAGGGTTATTTGAAAACCTAAAGTGCGAAA
Organism: Flavobacteriaceae bacterium KMM 6897; assembly: GCA_035798135.1. Classification (GTDB taxonomy): domain Bacteria; phylum Bacteroidota; class Bacteroidia; order Flavobacteriales; family Flavobacteriaceae; genus Sediminicola. The sequence continues at coordinate 744,804 of JAPFBR010000001.1, forward strand.
AGACCGGATCAAAAAGAAGACTTTCCAAGTGTCATTCAAGGAAAATAATGGGGGTGAAATTTAATGGGTTCTTTATGGTTCGTAGGTTTCCAAAGAAAGAGTTTGCCCATCAAAAACACCATAGGTAAAATAATGGATCCAATCCCCGAGGTTCACATAGGTCGATTTGTCGTTTAGGGCAATGTTCAACGGTAAATGTCTATGGCCAAAAATAAAATAATCGTAATGGTCCTGTTCCAATTTTCTTTTGGCATATTGTACCAACCACTCCTTGTCCTCCCCTAAAAATTCGGCATCATCATCCCCAGAAATGAGTTTGTTTTTCACCGAGAGATATGTTCCCAATTTCACTCCTAAATCTGGATGTAGCCAATTAAAGACCCATTTAGAAACGGGATTGGTAAAAACCTTCTTCATCCGTTTGAACCCCTTGTCATCGGGACCAAGGCCATCACCGTGGCCAATAAAAAAGGTGGTGTCATTTAATTTAAACCGTTGGGGCTCATGAAAAACAGGGATGTTCAGTTCCGCTTCAAAATAGCCGTTCATCCAAAGATCATGATTGCCCACAAAATAATAAATAGGAATACCGGCATCGGTAATTTCCGCTAATTTTCCCAGTGTACGTGTAAACCCTTTGGGCACAACGGTTTTGTATTCGAACCAAAAATCGAAAAGGTCGCCCAATAAAAATATGGCCGCAGCATCTTGTTTTACATGGTCTAGCCAAGCGACAAATTTTTTCTCCCTTGGGAGGCTTTCTTCCCGGGTAGGGGCTCCCAAATGATTGTCACTCGCGAAATATATTTTTTTGCCCTTTGCAACCGTTATCTTCTTCATAGGTCGTATTATAGGTTGTCACTGGCATACCATTCCGCAAAGGAAGAATCGGTTTCCTGTAATTTTAGGGAATGAAGGAGTATGTTTTTTGGTAGTCGCTTCTTTATTTTATCAGCAAAATCCAAAACCATGTTCTCGCTGGTAGGCTGATATTCCGCCAAAATAACATTATGTCCCCTTTCCATTAATTCCTTGGCCAATTCTATGTGGGGAGTATTCTTATTAAAAACCGTGGCATGGTCAAATTGATCCACAATCTCTTCCTTTACAATTTTCTTCAAATCACTAAAATCAATGACCATCCCTAATTTAACATGGGATGTATCCGTGATGGGCTTGCCAATGACCGTAACAGATAATTTATAACTGTGACCATGAACATTCCTGCACTTTCCATCATAGCCGAAAAGTGCGTGACCTGTTTCAAAACCGAATTGCTTAGTAATCCTAATATTGCCCATATTGTTTATTTGCATTGCAAAAGTATGGATTCTTGCAAAACCAAACCATTTTGTCGCCCATCAAAACCACATCCTTAAAAACCCTTGATGCCTTTTATCTTCAAATGACACTCTTAAGGATGGCGAAATGCCGTTCTTTGCCCTTAAGGGAAGGCTTTTGTCATTGATTAGTGGCTTTGGGTATTCTCTCCAAATTCATAGCACGAATAAACTACATTTGCGGACTTTTTGATAAAAACGGATTATGGAACTTTTTGAAGAATTGGAATTTAAGGAGGACCCACTTTATGAAAAGGTCATTGATGATCTATTGGCCCAAAAGTATAGTATTGTGGATGATTTTTTTTCCCCTAGGGAAATTTTGACCTTACGAAACAGCCTATTATCCAAATATGAAGAAGACCAATTTATAAAGGCAGCCATTGGAAGCAGGTCCAATAAAATGATCGTAAATGCCATTCGGGGCGATTTTATCCTTTGGATGGATGAAAAAGCACATGAAGAGGCAGAAAAACTGTTCTTTGCCAAAATAAATGAATTTGCCAATTATCTGAACAAAACCTGTTTTCTGGGAATCCTACATAAAGAGTTCCATTACGCCCTCTATCCGCAAGGCACCTTCTATAAGCGTCATTTGGACACATTTCAAAATGATGATAGGCGCAAACTGTCCATAGCGCTATACCTGAATGAATCCACTTGGAAACCGGAATATGGTGGAGAGTTGGCCATTTACCTTCCAGAGGGAGTAGAAGAAAAGACCATAAAAATATTACCCTTACAAGGGCGGATGGTCATTTTTGAAAGCCAGGAATTGGAGCATGAGGTGAAAACGGCCAATCAAAACCGGCTGAGTATTACCGGGTGGTTAAAGACGAGATAGAATTTATCTCTTAAACCTTCTTTTGTTCTTTACTCTGTTTACAAAATAAACCACAACTAAAATTAGGGCTAGGATTGGGAATATTAAATTTCCGTTTAGGAATGATAGTATATCCATGGTATTGAATATGTATAAAGATTGTTATTGTTTTTTTAGGAAGAAGGATACAATGGCGGAGGTAACCACCCCCATTGTCAGGGCAAAAAAGGTCCCTTGCACCATATAACTTTTTAAGTTAAAATAATTATTTGCCCCTTCTTCGGTCATTCTACTCGTCTCCACCATATAATTGATGAGATTGGGGAAAAGGTTTGGGGCTATCCATGTGCCTGCGATATATTGAGTCAATGGGGTTAAAATGGCTACCACGACACTGATAATGATGCCACTTATAAAACCTTGTTTCCAAGACATTTTACCCATAAAATCCTTATTTCTTTTTTCTTTCAGAGCCAGAACATAGATGACAATGGCTACAAATGCAAACAAATTGGTATAGATTAGCTGTTGCGCAATCAACTCATCATGCCAGCCCATGGCTTTTTCAAAATACATCCAAACCAAGGTAGAAATGGCAAAAATGACACCCCATTTGATTTCTGTACGATACTTTTTCATAGCTGAAATTCTGATGTAAATGTAAAAATTTATTTCTTGAATTTATCCAACGCCTGTTTTGTAAAATCGGAGAGTACCAATTTCCCTGAAAGCTCTGCCCTATCGATTAACAATGAATCCCAATGGGCCGTTCCTTCCCAAAGGATTTTTTTCATATCCATTAACGCTTGAGGATTATAGGAGGCCAAGTTTGCAGTGAAAACTTGCAATTCTTTGTCCATTTCCCTGTTGTTGGCAAAGACCTTGGCAAAGAGTCCCTTTTCTTTTCCCCAATAGGCATTCTTCCATTCTGTAGGTGCTAGGGAAAGTTCCGCCAAACCCGCATTACCAATTTTTCGTTCCACGGCCGGGGCAATCACAAATGGACCGATGCCAATGGTGAGTTCAGAGAGTCTAATTGCGGCATCTTCAACGGCAAAGGCATAGTCACAAGCAGCAATGAGTCCAACACCACCGCCCACGGCCTTGCCCTGAATGCGCCCAACTATCAATTTTTTGCAGGTACGCATGGCATTTATCACCTTGGCAAACCCTCCGAAAAAGGCCTTACCTTCTTCCAAGTTGGAAACGGCCACCAATTCATCAAAGGAAGCACCGGCACAAAATGCTCTGTCCCCTTCCGATCTAAGAATGATCAGGGATACTTCATCCTTTCCGGATAGCTTATCCAGTTCATCCGCAAGTCTGGTCAATAATTCGGTGACAAACGAATTGCTCGCAGGATGACCAAATTCTACAGTCGCTATTCGGTTCTCAATAGAAGTGTACAAACTCCCATTTGTTCTTGTAGTACCCATATTCATTATTTTGACAGTTCCAAAATTAGGTGTTTTGCAAGAGGGGGCGAAATTTCCTTCTAAATTTCCACACTAGGGCGCCGCCACGGATTGCCATCCAAACAAGAAAGGCAATCCAAATTCCACTAAAGCCCCAGCCTAAATATTTGGTCAAAAATAAGGTAGGAACAAAACCTATGAATGTGGCAGTCAGCAACACATTTCTCAAATACTTCATTTCGCCCATTCCTTTGAACATGCCATCCAAGACAAAGGCAATAGTATTGACTGGGAGGCTTAATATCAGAATAAAGAAGACCCCATAAAAAGTATTCAAAACAATAATTTCATTGGAAAAGAGTCTTCCAATTGGATGGTAAAAGACAAAAGCCAAAAGGATCAATACCATACTTACGACCATGCCGTATAATGTAATTTTTTTTGCCAATTTCCAGAGTCCGTCATAATCTTTGGCGCCCAACAACTTCCCACCCATGATATTCCCCGCAGCCCCATAACCGTCAATAAAAAAGGAGGAAAACAACCATAGGTTAATGGCTATGGTGTGCGCCCCAATGTAGCGGTCTCCAAGGGCTGCTGCCTCCCGAACAGCCAAAATCAACGCAGTGTTCAAGGCCAGTGCCCGAACAAATAAATTTAAACTCATAACCACCAATTTTCCCAGTTCTGGATGCAATGGAAAACGGAGTTTAAGACTAATATCGGTTTTGACAATCAAGAATATAAAGGCCATAAGCGCCATAACCCCTTGGGAAATTAAACTGGCATAGGCGGCTCCCTCCAAATACATGGGAGAGATGAATCCTTCCACACCATAGACCAGTAAAAAGTCCAAAAATATGTTCAATATAGCCCCGGTAATGGCTATGAGCATGGTCCAATAGGTGTTCTGAAGGCCACGGAAAATTCCAAAAACAGCAAAAGTGAAAAGGGTCAAGGGGAAGCCCCATACCCTAATAGCGTAGTATTTTACACAGTAGTCCAAAATCTTCCCGGAAGCATTCAACAGGAGAAAAATGTCTTCGATTACAAAAATGGTTGATAATAGAATGATGATACTTAGGGCTATATTCAAAAAAATGGCCTGGGCTGGGAGTGTTTTAACTTCTTCCAACTTTCCTGCGCCCAAATATTGGGAAATAATGGCAGAGATTGCACTTCTCGTTTGTCCAAGGACCCAGATCAACATGGATAGAAAGGAGCCTACGATACCCGCGGCAGCTAAGGATTCAAGTCCGTCTACCGGAATATTTCCCACAATAGCCGTATCCGTAATGGATAAAATGGGTTCCGCTATTCCTGCAATGGTAGCTGGAATGGCAAGTTTGTTGATGGTCTTGAAATTGACGGCAGTTTTCAAATAGAAATAGGATTAAAGCATCAGTTCATAGCAGTGAAAGTGGTCATCGCTTTGTTTTGGGAAATAGATATCGCCCAGTTTTTGATAGCCTCTTATTTCATAAAAAAGTTGGTTGCGTTTGTTCTGGCTAAAGGTATCCAATCGAATGGAGACATAATTGTTTGCCCGACCGTGATTTTCGGCAAAAGTCATTAGCTGTTGGGCGTACCCATTTTTTTGATGATCTGGATGCACTGCCAAGCGATGTATATAGAGGTTATTATTGGATGGGGTCAACCACAGTATAGGAAGATATTCCTCGTCCATATGGGTAGAAATAACGATGGTCCCCACGGGTTTTCCTTCAATTTCCATAACATATAGCTCTTTTCTGTGGAGGTCATTTTCGAAGATGCTTATAGTAGGATAGGATGGGCTCCATTGAAAGATATTGTTTTTGATCAATTGCGCTGCACATGCTTCTGTGATAGCTATTATGTTGGTCATTTCTCCTAACTTTGCGGGTCGGATCATGTGTAGATTTTAATTTAGTTGTAAATTTAACCTATAAAATCGTAAAACCTTAGTATGAAAAATATATTGGTTCCTATAGGAACTTCTCCTGAAGCCCACGAAACATTGCAATATGCAGTTGACTTTGCCTCTGAATTCTCCTCAAAAGTTTTTGTAATGGAGGCATTTAATGTGAAGGGTACCGGCGCCGGGACGCTGGCCAACCTTCAAGAAAAAGTGGCCAAAAGCAGCAAGGAACATTTAAAGGAAATAATAGATAAGGTTGATGCTAAAAAAGTTGACATTAAAATTGCCACCTATAATGGGGATTTGATTGACGGTTTGATATCTATAGATAAAGAATTGGGAATCGATCTAATTATCATATCGCCTAGAAGCAACGATATAAATGAAGAGTTGTATTTGGGCCACACTTCAGGTCGGGTGGTAAAAAGGACGGACATTCCTACCTTGATCGTACCCAAAGGAACAGTTTTCAAGCCCTTCAAATCGATCTTGACGGCATTTAAATCCGGTATTTTAAAAAGAAAACGAATTTTGGTTCCGTTAGTGGGCATCCAAAAAAAGTTTGGTTCCAAGGTGAACTTATTAATGGTAAAAACCCCAGGATATACGGATGATGATCTAAAGATCAATACGGCACTAATGGACATAAGTTCACAACTTACGTTAACAGAAAATTCCACCACCTATTTGGGGGTTTTAGAGCATTTTAGATCCCAACATCCAGATTTACTATGTGTATTCAGAAGAAAACGTGGATTTTTCAAGAATTTATGGGAAAAGAACACGATTCCGAAGTCTGAATTTTACGCTCCAGTGCCTGTTTTGGTGCTCAGTGTGAAAAAAGATTAAAGCAGGTTGTTATTTGTTGGTGTTGCATTTTGATTCCATGTGAAAATGTATTTTCTTTGCCGCAGCCAAAAAAGGGGGATTAGCTCAGCTGGCTAGAGCGCTTGCCTGGCAGGCAAGAGGTCACCGGTTCGACTCCGGTATTCTCCACAAACCATCACTTAACAGTGATGGTTTTTGATTTTAACGAGGTCACCGTTTCCCCCGACGCTTCGGGGCGGTATTCTCCACAAACCATCACTTAACAGTGATGGTTTTTGATTTTAACAAGGTCACCGTTTCCCCCGACGCTTCGGGACGGTATTTTTTACTTAGTAAACAAAGGCATTCACAGATGTGAGGTTATTTATCCGTTATTGCATGGGTTTTTACACCTTTTTTTTCTAAAAAATAAGGATAAATGAAATGTACTTTGCGCCTAAATAAAAACTAAAAGCTTAATATTAAGGTGGTCTCCTTAAAGGGAACTGACCGTACCTTCATCGTGCCACCATGCAAATGCATGATCTGTTTTGAGAGGCTTAAGCCAATGCCCGTTCCCGTATCTTTTGTAGTGAAAAAAGGGACGAATATTTCATCAATTAGATCCTCTGGTATTCCCGGCCCGTTGTCGGTAACCGTGATGTGTTTTTTTCCATCATGCGTGGCTTGGGCGAGGATGGTTATGCTTCCATTCTCAACATTGCCAATTGCTTGAAGTGCATTTTTGGTCAGATTGATCAGAATCTGCGAAATCTGTTTTTCGTCTATAAACAGTTCTAAATCTGTTGGTATTGTGACTACCTTAAAATCAATATGCTCGTTCTTGTTTTCTTGATCCATCAATACTTTAACCTTGTCAAGAAGGTGTTGTGCGGAAACAATCGCTTTATCCGGTTTGGGCAAACTCAAAAAGCTTCGATAAGATTGCACGAACTGCATCAGATCGCCTCCTTGTTCTTTAATGACTTGTAAACCCTTAACGGTACTTGACACATGGTTCTCATTTAGTTTCATGGGAGATTTCCCGTCTGGGGATATGAAGTATTTAAGAATGGATTCCGAAATTGAAGTTATCGGTGTAATCGTATTCATAATCTCATGTGTAAGCACGCGAATCAGTTTTACCCATGAATCAGTTTCCTTTTCATCGAGCTCTTTATGAATATCGTTTACTACCACCAAAAGCAATCGTTCACCCTCAATGTTGATTGTTGTACATTTCAAACTTAGCTCTCTTTTTCCACGTTCGTTGGCCAACTGATAAATGGTATTTTCGAAGGGTTCCAATGCTTCAAATAATTGATAGAGCTTTTCATCTACCTGATTTAGTTGCTTGACATGATTTAAAGGGTGGTAGTTCAAAAGATTCTGTACCGTAGGGTTTGCGTAAAGAATATGCCCTTTCTGATTGATGGTAAAAATACCGATATCAGCTTGCCTCAATATTTCCTGGTAGTATTGTTCCTGTGCCTGCTTTTTTAAATGGATATCTTGGATCATTGCATTCAGCATGTTCAAGCTATGGTTCAATTCTTCCAAGGATTTCACACTTAATTTTTCAGGAAATCGCAATGTGAAGTCTTCATTTTTAATAGCATCGAAGAAATAGGCTATTTTTCGATTGGTCTGATTGACGAACGAAATCAAACTCGCGGTCTGAACAATTAATAGGAGAACCAACAAGGCGCAGATTATATAGCGATTATCAAAATAGCAATAGGAAGCTATCGCAGCGGTAATCGTCAGAAAGATGACCCGTATGACTAGTTGAAAATAAATGTTTCTGCTGACCATGTTACGTGTTATAGTTCAAATTCATTTCTAATTTGATTCCAATTTAATTTTTTATCAAGGATTATTCATGACCTAGAAAATGTCAACCTTCGCTATTTTTTCATTTCTAACAACTGACTACTTCCCTGTTTTTTTTAATTTATTATAAAGCGTTTGCCGCGATATACCCAATTGGTCCGCGGCAGCACTATAATTGCCATTGTGTTGAATCAGGGCCTTATTGATCATCAATAACTCCATTTCTTCGAGCGTATCCGGACCTGATTCAAGTGAAATTCCCGATTTGGCTTCCAAAAGGAAATCGGAGGGTTTCAATATATTTTCTTCGGAGAGAATTACCGCTCGTTCTATGGTATGGAGCAATTCCCTGACATTTCCGGGCCAAGGGTAAGTTGCCAATTTCTCTTGTGCTTGTTGATTGATTCGTAACCCTGGCTTCCCATATTTGTTCATGAATTTGTTCAGATAAAAATCCGCCAATAACAGCACATCGCCATCTCGCTCCCTTAATGATGGTAATTCTACATGAATGGTGTTTATGCGGTACAGGAGATCTTCCCTAAAAAGTCCATCGGAAACCATTTTTTCCAAATTGCTGTTTGTGGCGCAAATAAGTCTAATATCTACTGGGATGGGCTTATTCGAACCAACTCTCACTATGACCCTGTTTTGAATAGAGGATAATAACTTCGCTTGGGTCTGAAGAGATAGGTTTCCAATTTCATCCAGAAAAAGCGTACCCCCGTTTGCAGCTTCGAACTTACCTGCACGGTCTTCCTTTGCATCTGTAAAAGATCCTTTGGTATGTCCGAAAAGTTCACTTTCAAAAAGGTTTTCCGAGATGGATCCCATATCAACCGAAATAAAGACCTCTTGGCTCCTAGCCGAAGATTTATGAAGCTCTCGAGCGATAAGTTCTTTACCGGTTCCGTTTTCCCCTGTTACCAAAACATTTACATCGGTTTTCGCGACTTTTTGAACAAGGCTTAGCAAGTTTTTCAAAGCTTTGGAATTGCCTATGATGTAATCTTTGTTTTGATTAATGACCTGCTTTAGATTGCTTTCCTTTTGCTTCAGTTGTTGTACTTCTTTTTGCGATTTTCGCAGATCATAGGCCGATTTTATCGTGGTCAATAGTCGCTCGTTGTTCCAAGGCTTAAGAATAAAATCCATTGCACCTTCTTTCAACGCTTTAACAGCAAGATCGATGGCACCATAGGCCGTCATCATGATAACAGAGATATGGGGGGCTTTTTTTCGTATTTCCCTCAACCAATAGAGTCCTTCATTTCCGGTATTCACACCAGCAGAAAAATTCATGTCCAGAAGAATAATATCGATTTCATCAAAGTTGGGAAAAGACGAGATCTGATTCGGGTTCGAAATTGATTGCACACTCTTATACTCGAACTGCAATAGAATTTCAAGCGCACTCAGTACACTTTTGTTGTCGTCAATGACAAGTATTTTAGCGTCGATCATCTTTAAACGTAATATGAGCTTATTATTATTATTGGAATGTGCACCTTAAAACTTATAAGAACAAGCCCTATGCCAATTCTACTTCTATAGGATATCACTTCTTTAATCAGAGCTTCTTTTTAATTTCACTAATTTCCAATTCGTAAGCTTTAGTGCTTCCTGCTTTTTGGTAAGGCCAGTGTTGGATAATTCATATCCAATGATTTCAAAACTACAATAAGAAGTTGGTTTTTTTTAGAAAGTGTCCAATATTTTGACAATGCCTGTACAAGAATTTTACACTTTTTTATGGTTATACTTTTGGTAAAGACTTAAATAATTGATAATGAGGAGTTTAAATTCTTGGCATAAGAGTAGTGTACAGTTAAGTACATCAATACCAATATGAATCTAAAAATTAAAATAGCGACCGTTTTCTTTTGCCTTGTTACCGTCTCATTTTTCGGGCAAGAAAAATGGACTTTGGATGAATGCGTTACGTTTGCACTTCAGCATAATTTACAGCTCAATGATTTTAAGTATACCGCCCAAGCAGGTAAAGAAACCTATCGTCAATCCATTCGCGAATTGTTGCCAAGGGTAAATGCGGAGACGGACTATGTGGTTAGTTTTGGCAGAAGTACAGATCCTTTTACCAATGATGTTGTTACTACCGATTTTTTCTCCAATAGATATACGCTGCAATCTTCGATAGATTTATTTAAAGGTTTCCAAAAACTAAACACCATTAAAGTCTCCAAATTTCTGCACAAAGCGACGCAGGAGGAAGCCCTGCATCAAAAGTACCTTTTGGCTTTTCGTGTTATGCAGGCGTTCTATGATATTCAGTTCTTTGAGGGATTAACGGCAAATTCTAAAGAACAATTGACCGTTTCTCAGTCCAATTATGATTTGGTAAAAAAGCAGATAGAATTAGGACTAAAAGCCGGAGCAGATCTGTATGAAGCTGAGTCTCTTTTATTGACAGATAAATTGAACCTGACGCAGAGTGGAAATAACTTGGAAGGGGCCAGATTGAAATTGGCCCAGGAGATGAATTTGGAAGGTGTAACCGATATTGAGATTGAAAGCGGTTTGCCCGACGCTCTCGATAAACCGGAAAGCATGGTCATGCAATCGGATTCCATTTTTAAGGAGACCAAAGAGTTCCTTCCTATTTTAAAGGCTTCTGAACTTCGGGTGAAAGCGGCTAAAAAACAAGTGGCAGCTGAGCGTGGAGGGCTTTACCCTAGCTTATCCCTTTTTGGGGGCATTGGTACCGGTTATTTTGAGACCACACGAGACACTTTGGGTGTTACTGTTCCGTTTCGGGACCAGTTCAATGATAACACATTTCAGTATGTCGGACTCAGTTTGAACATCCCTATTAGCAACGCATGGTCTGCGAGATCTCGTGTCAAACAACAAAAAATAGAACACTCTCGTGCACAGAATAATCTAGATATACAGGAACAAGTAGTATTTCAGGCGATTCAAACCTTGGTACAAGAATACAACTCATTACAGGTAGAATTCGAACAGAGCACACAAAAAACCAAAGCACAGTACCTAGCTTTTACCTTTGCACAAAAACGATATGAGAAAGGACTCATTAACGCATTGGAATTGTTTACTGCCAAAAACCTTTATGCCAGCGCGCAAAATGAAAATTTACAGGTAAGATTACGATCGGAAATAAATAAAAGCACATTGGATTTCTATAGGGGACTTCCAGTATTTAACATAGAATAAGAAAGAAACAAGACGATAGTGCCATGGGTCTAGACAAAAAATAGCAAACAGTGGCAGAAGGATTTTAAAGAAAAATAAAAGATTAAAATGGACATACAATTAGAAAAGAAAAAAGGTTTACGCCCAAAACACTATGGCTTTATCGCTCTTGGGCTGTTTTTGCTTTTTGCAGCATACCAACTGATTTTCGCTGCCTCCGTATCGACCTTTAGGACCGAAAAAGACAAACTTTCCATTGCGGAAGTGACCCAAGGCAAGTTCGATGACTATATTACTATTAATGGTAATGTGGCCCCCATAGCTACTATTTACATGGATGCATATGAAGGTGGACGTGTCGAGGAGAAACTTATCGAAGAAGGGGCTATGGTAAAAAAAGGGGATATCATTCTGAAATTGGATAATATAAATCTCTATGAACAGATATTGCAGAGCGAAAGCGGATTGGCATTGAAACAGAACGATTTGCGTACTACCAAATTGACGTTTGATTCTAGACAGGTAGAAGGCAGAAAATCGTTAGCCACAGCCAGTACGGAACTACAACGTCTAAAAAGGAATTTTGAACAGAACGAGGCCCTGTTCAAGGAAGAACTGATATCAAAAGAAGCGTATCAACTATCAAAAGAAAACTACGAGCTATCTCAAAAACAATATGATATCGTGAAAGAACAGACCGAAAACGATGACGAACTAAGAAAAACTTCCTTACCTGTTTTGGAGGCCGATCTGAATCGCATGCAAAAAACCTTGGGCATGGTCTATCAAAGGCTAGATCACTTGAATGTGCGCGCTCCTGCCGATGGTCAATTGGGCTTTTTGGATGCAGAAATAGGTCAAAGCATTTCCCAAGGCCAACGTATCGGTCAGATCAATGTGCTGACCGATTATAAGATAGAGGCCACTATTGACGAGCATTATATAGACAGGGTCGTTCGTGACCTTATCGCAGTATTGGATCGTAACGGGGAAGAATATCCATTGCGGTTGCGAAAGGTTTATCCAGAAGTACGTAACGGCAAGTTCAAGGTGGATCTTGTTTTTACCGATAATAAACCGGAAACCATCCGTACGGGACAGAGCTACAACATCAAATTACAGTTGGGAGAATCTTCCGATGCATTGCTCTTGCCAAAAGGAAGTTTCTTCCAAAGTACTGGTGGCCAATGGATTTTTGTTGTGGGACAGGATGGTGTCGAGGCACTAAAGCGCCCTATCAGAATCGGGAAGCAAAATTCAAGGTATTACGAAGTCCTCGAAGGTTTGGATGCTGGAGAAAAAGTGATTACAAGTAATTACGATAGTTTCGGTGAGGCAGAACGGATAGTATTGCAATGAAAAGTCCTCCCCTAGCCCTTCCGAATAAGTAGGGACTGAGGAAGGTGTTAAAACTGAATGAATAAAAAAACAAAATAAAAGCATATTGTCACTTCTAGCGAAGTCGAGATGTGTTTATATAATCAATACTCAAAAAAAGAACAAATGATAACAATCCAGAATTTAAAAAAGAGCTTTAGGACCGAAGAAGTGGAGACCTTGGCATTGAACAATGTAAACATGAAAATCGAGGTTGGTGAGTTTGTAGCCATCATGGGACCTTCGGGTTGTGGAAAATCCACTTTGTTAAACATTATCGGTATGCTCGATAATCCCACAGACGGCAGTTACAATTTTGCGGGCAACGAAGTGGGTGGGCTCAAGGAAAGTCAACGCACGCAGCTACGTAAAGGAAACCTAGGTTTCGTTTTCCAAAGCTTTAACCTTATTGATGAGTTGACGGTCTATGAGAATGTTGAGCTACCATTGATCTATATGAAGATGAACAAAGGCGAACGGAAAGAAAAGGTGATGACGGTTTTGGAACGTATGAAAATTGCCCATAGAGCGAAACACTTTCCACAGCAACTATCTGGTGGGCAACAACAACGTGTAGCTATTTCAAGAGCTGTGGTAACAAAACCAAAATTGATCCTTGCGGATGAGCCGACAGGTAACCTAGACTCCAAAAATGGAATAGAGGTAATGAAGCTGTTGACCGAGTTGAACCAAGAAGGTACCACGATAGTAATGGTTACCCACTCCGACAGAGATTCGCATTATGCGCATCGAGTGATCAATTTATTTGATGGTCAGGTAGTTACAGAGAGTCAGAATAGGGCTGTTGGGGCTATGATTTAAGGCCCTAGCCCCCAATATGACAATATTTTAGAGTTTATACATCAATCAAACCTTCCATGTTTAAGAACTATATCAAAATTGCTTGGCGAAGTTTAAAAAGGCAACCTTTTTTTACATTTCTAAATACCTTCGGACTTGCCATAGGCATGGCCGGGGGTCTTCTCATTTCATTATATATCTATGATGAATTGAGTTATGATAAGATGTTTGCCGATGTGGATCGTATTCATAGAATTAATGTGGATATTAAATTTGGAGGGGACGCTAGAAAATTTGCGGTGAGTCCGGCTCCAATGGCTGATGCTTTAAAGAGTGATTTTTCAGAAGTGGAATTGGTCACTAGGTTTAGGACTAGGGGTAGTGCATTGGTAAAAAAATTGGATGCCCAAGCGAATGTAAAGGAAGAGCAGACCACGTATGTGGATCCTACATTTTTTGAAATGTTTGGAGTAAAGTTGTTGGCAGGAGATCCAAAAACGGCACTAAAAGACCCTAATATGTTAGTATTAACCAAAACAGCGGCAGAGAAGCACTTTGGAATAGACAATGCAGTTGGTCAGATTCTATTGTTGAACAATGATGAATCCTACACAGTTACAGGTGTTATAGAGGATTTACCCCAAAATTCATTTTTAAGGGATTATACGGTTTTTGAATCAATGGAAGGGTATAGTGATGCTGATGTTGTCAACTGGGGCAGTAACAATTATAATACGTTCATTAAACTTATTCCTTCTACCAATGTGGAAGATATACAAAAACCATTACAAGGGTTTTTAGGAAAATATGTGATACCAGGGGTGCAAAAATTTATGCCAGGTGTTACGGAAGAGCAATTTAAAGCCACCGGAAATTATTTGGTATATAGTACAATTCCTCTTACGGATATTCATTTGAATTCCAATTTGGTAGCGGAAATGAGTACTAATAATGATATACAAACTATTTATATTCTGTCCTTTATTGCCATTTTTCTTATTGTTTTGGCTAGTGTCAATTTTATGAATCTTTCCACGGCACAATCATTAAAAAGGGCCAAAGAAGTAGGCGTTCGCAAAACGCTGGGCTCCAATAAAAAGGATTTGGTGCGACAGTTTTTGGTAGAGTCAGGATTAATCTCCCTCCTATCTTTAGTGTTGGCATTACTCATGGCCATGATAGCCTTGCCCTTTTTTAATACGTTGGCGGCAAAGGATATTTCAATTCCATTTTTAAATCCATTTTTCTGGTTGATATTACTAGGGTCTGTTTTGCTTTTAGGATTATTTGCTGGTAGCTACCCCGCATTTTTCATGTCGAGGTTTATGCCGGTCAAGGTTCTTAAAGGCGGAGGCCAAAGCAGTGTTGGCGGAGGAGGGATAAGAAATGCTCTTGTAGTATTTCAGTTTGCTATTTCTGTTTTCTTGATTATAAGCACGTTAGTGGTATATCAGCAATTAAAGTATATCCAAGGAAAAGATCTAGGTTTTTCAAAAGACCAAGTGCTGATTGTTAATGATGTGTATACCGCGGGGAGTAAGGTTACTTCTTTTAAGGAACAGGTGAAGCAATTAGGCTTCGTTAAAAATGCAACATTAAGTAGTTATTTTCCAACTACATCCAATAGAAGTGATACGACTTTCAGTCCGGAAGAAGGACTTAGCGATCAGGAAAATGCAGTAAGCATGCAGACTTGGGGAGTAGATTACGATTACACTTCCACCATGGATTTTGAATTTGTGGCGGGGCGGGATTTTGATAGAAATTTCGGGAATGACTCTACCGCTATCATTGTGAATGAGACGGCAGTAAGGGTGATGAGGTCAACTCCCAAAGAGGCAATTGGATTGCGGTATTCTCCTGATTTTAATTCAGAAAATCCTTCGTATTTCACCATTATCGGGGTTGTTAAGGATTTTCATTTTGATTCGTTGAGAGAAGAGATAGATGCCTTAAGCCTTCATTTATCAAATAGATCCTATGCCATGGCCATAAAAATAGAGGCTGGTTATTTTGAAAATGCTATTTCTAGTATTGAAGGAATCTGGAATACCATTGTTCCCGGGGAGCCCTTTAATTACTATTTCATGGAAGATTCTTTCAATGACACCTACCAAAGCGAACGTAGATTGGGTAATATTTTTATCATTTTCACCATACTTTCGTTGCTAATAGCATGTTTGGGATTATTTGGGTTAGCTGCTTTTAATGCCGAAAAACGGGTAAAGGAAATTGGGGTGCGAAAGGTGTTAGGGGCCAGCGTAAGCCAGATATCAATGAAGCTTACTTTGGATTTCTTAAAACTAGTTGCCATAGCTATTTTAATATCTCTACCACTGGGATGGTATGTCATGAACAAATGGTTGGAAGATTTCTCGTATCGTATAAACATTCCATGGTGGGTATTTGTACTGGCGGCTTTTTTGGCAGTTTTAATATCAGTACTTACCGTAAGTTATCAAAGTATTAAAGCGGCCATTGTCAACCCGGTTAAAAGTTTACGATCAGAATAAAGGCATCATCAATCAAAAAACATCAACCATGTTTAAGAACCATATCAAAATTGCTTGGAGAAGTTTAAAAAAGCAACCCTTTTTTACGTTTCTAAATACCTTCGGCCTGGCCATTGGTATGGCTGGGGCGCTTCTCATATCATTATATATTTATGATGAATTGAGTTATGATAAAATGTTTGCCGATGCAGATCGCATTTACAGAATAGATGCTGATATCAAATTTGGAGGCGCTGAAATTAAAGCAGCTGAAGCTGCTCCTCCTATGGCAGCTG
The DNA here is from genome assembly GCA_035798135.1 of Flavobacteriaceae bacterium KMM 6897. Classification (GTDB taxonomy): domain Bacteria; phylum Bacteroidota; class Bacteroidia; order Flavobacteriales; family Flavobacteriaceae; genus Sediminicola. Next base: position 761,062 of record JAPFBR010000001.1, read on the forward strand.
CCTTGAAAAGAGATTATTCACAAGTGGAATCCGCTATGAGGTTCAGAACACTTGGTAGCATGCATATTAAAAAAACAGGTAGCAATACGAACACCAAAGAATTGTATGTCACCTATGCGGATTCAACATTCTTTGAATTTTTTGGAATCGACTTATTGGAGGGAAATGCCAAAACGGCATTGACTGGTCCAAATTCATTAGTGTTGTCAAAAACTGCTGCAGAGAAGCAGTTTGGAAATGATAGTGCGTTGGGTCAGAACATTGTATTAAATAACACTGATACCTATACGGTAACAGGTGTAGTTGATGATTTACCAAAGAATTCATTTCTAAATGAGTACAGTATTTTTTTGGCGATGTCGGGCAATGTGGCTTCCCGTGAAGAACTATGGGGAAGCAATAACTATTTTACGTTTATAAAGCTGATCCCAGAAGTATCGGCTGAAGATTTTCAAGAACCTTTACAAGCTATGTTGGATAAATATATGCTGCCTTGGGCTCAAAAATATTTTCCAGGCATGACGGCAGAATCGTTTGCGGCATCGGGAAATTATATTAGGTATCATACAATGGCATTGACCGATATACACTTGTATTCAGATAGGCAAACAGAGATGAGGGCCACTAGCAATATACAAGATGTCTATATTCTCTCATTTATTGGATTATTCTTAATTATACTGGCCTGTGTTAATTTTATGAATTTATCTACAGCCCACTCCCTTAAAAGAGCTAAAGAAGTTGGGGTTCGTAAAACATTGGGGTCCAACAAATTGAATTTAATGTTTCAATTCTTGACCGAATCTGGTTTAATCGCTTTTATTTCCCTCATTACAGCCCTTTTGATTACGGTTGTTATGCTTCCTTTTTTCAATCATCTTGCTGGAAAGTCCATCGCCATTCCATATGCAAATCCTTTATTTTGGTTGATTCTTGTATTCACTACCCTTTTTCTTGGACTGTTATCGGGAAGTTATCCTGCTTTTTTCATGTCGAGGTTTACGCCTGTAAAAACACTTAAAGGTGAAACGAAAGATAGTGTAGGCGGTGGAAGAGTGCGTAATACTTTAGTCGTTTTTCAATTTGCCATTTCTATTTTTCTAATTGTAAGTACCATGGTCGTTTTTCAGCAATTGAATTATATGCAGAATAAAGACCTCGGGTTTTCAAAAGACCAAGTACTATTGATTAGTGATACATTTCCCCTTGGATCAAAAGCGGAGGCATTTAAAGAGGAAATTCTAAAGCAGGTAAATGTTAAAAATGTAACCCTTAGCAATTATTACCCAACCCCATCGTGGCGTTCCAATAGTTCTTTTTTTGAAGAAGGCTCCAGAGAACAAGAGAACGCTATTCAAATGCAGACTTGGGACGTAGATACCGATTACATCCAAACTTTACAGATGGAACTTGTAGCTGGCCGTAATTTCAACAAAAAGGTTCCAACAGATTCTTCGGCAGTAATTATTAACCAAGCCACGCTTTCTACTTTAAATGTTACGGCAGAGGAGGCCTTGGGGTTACGTATTTCTGAAGACATTGAATTGGAAGTGCCTTCGTTTTATACAGTTATTGGAGTGGTTAAAAATTTTCATTATGAATCATTACGTGAAAATATAGGAGCCTTAGGTCTTTTTATAGAGGATGCCAAAGAAAACATGGCAGTTAGATTATCGGCGGCTAATCATTCAAATACAATTGCTGAAATTGAACATACATGGAATGAAATGGCGCCAGGGCAACCTTTTAATTATAGCTTTATGGACGAGGCTTTCTTCAAGACCTATGAAGCAGAGCGAAAGTTGGGCCAAATATTCTTCATCTTTACTATTCTATCCATTTTTATTGCTTGTCTGGGATTATTTGGATTAGCTGCCTTCAATGCCGAAAAGCGAACTAAAGAAATAGGCGTTAGAAAAGTTTTAGGAGCTACTGTAGGACAAATCTCGTACCGGCTTACAGTAGATTTTCTAAAATTGGTAGGTGTTGCCATTGTGATTGCATTGCCGATAGGGTGGTTTGCAATGAACAAATGGCTTGAAGATTTTTCATACCGTATCGAAATTGGCATTGGAATTTTTGTTTTAGCAGCCTTCCTGGCAATTATGGTAGCAGTGGTAACGGTAAGCTATCAAAGTATCAAAGCGGCCATTGTCAATCCGGTTAAAAGTTTACGTTCAGAATGAAACATATTAGTATAAATTGACTCTTTACTATAGAATGGACTAATATTAAAACATCAATCAAAAAACATTAATCATGTTCAAAAACTATTTAAAAATGGCTTGGCGAAATCTTTGGAAAAACAAAGGGTATACCTTCATCAATGTAGGAGGTCTCGCATTGGGTATGGCCGTTACCTTAATCATTGGACTGTGGATGCAGGATGAACTTTCACACAACAATTATTTTGCCAATAAGAATAAAATCGCCCAAGTATTTCAATCTCAAACCTTTAATGGGGAAACTGGAACTGGCCCGGCAATTCCGAGGCCTTTGGAAAAAGCGTTAAGAGATGGTTATGGGGATAATTTTAAATACCTGATTATGTCTTCTTGGACAAACGACCTGTATTTAAAATATGGCGAAACCAATATTTCAAGACCTGGCAACTTTATGCAGCAAAAAGCACCAGAGCTTTTGGGACTTCAAATTGTGAAGGGGGAAAAAGACGGACTTCGAGAGGTTAACTCCATTATGCTATCAGAATCTACAGCAAAGGCTCTTTTTGGCACAGAAGACCCTTTAGGAAAAGTAGTAAAGGTCAGTAACCAGTATAATCTAATGGTCACCAGTGTTTATAGGGATATTCCTTTTAATAATTCGTTTAACGATACTGATTATATCATTCCTTGGGAACAGTATTTGGCCTCAAGGGAATGGGTTAAAAATGCTGAGGATAATTGGGGTAACAATTCTTTCCAAATGTTCGTTCAGATAGCTGACAATACATCCATGGGGGATGTGACCGCAACCATAAAGGATGTCAAAAAAACACTCAATAAAGATACGGCAGAGTTCAACCCACAGTTGTTCTTATTTCCAATGAAAGACTGGTATTTGAAAAATAATTTTGAAAATGGCAAGCAAGTAGGGGGTCGTATCAAATACATATGGCTATTTGGAATTATAGGGGCATTTGTATTGCTTTTGGCATGTATTAATTTTATGAACCTCAGTACGGCAAGATCAGAGAAACGCGGAAAAGAAGTTGGGATCAGAAAATCTATTGGTTCACAAAGGGGGCAATTGATCACTCAGTTTTTAAGTGAATCTTTTTTGGTAGTGCTGTTGGCCTATTTGTTGGCGATCTTAATCGTGCTGTTATCCTTGAACGGCTTTAATGAATTGGCAATTAAGGAAATTACTTTTCCTTGGAGCAGTGGTATTTTTTGGTTGGTTTCTTTTGGGTTCATTTTATTCACATCACTATTGGCAGGTAGTTACCCTGCCCTTTATCTTTCCTCTTTTAAACCGGTTGATGTTTTAAAAGGGACTTTTAAAGTTGGTAAATATGCCGGATTGCCTAGAAAAATATTGGTGGTATTGCAGTTTACTGTATCCGTAGCTTTTATCATTGGTACTGTTATCGTAATGCAACAGATCAACTATGCGAAAAATCGCCCCGTTGGTTATGATAAAGAAGGTTTGGTTCAAATCCCAACCTTCAGTGAAGACTTTTTTGGAAAATATGATTTAATGCGAAGTGAATTCATTGGGTCTAACGCAGTGGTTGAAATGTCAACATCAAGTAGTCCAACAACTCAGATTTGGTCCAATAGAGGCGGTTTTACGTGGGAAGGCAAGCCGGAAGGTTTTCAAGAAGATCTAGCTTGGACAGAAGTATCACCGGAATACGCTAAATCCTTAAATCTAAAGATTTTGGAAGGACGGGATTTTTCTAGGGACTATGCTACCGATTCTTTAGGGGTGCTCATCAATGAAACCGCAAAGAAATATTTAGGGATGCCCGATCCAGTAGGTAAATTCTTAAAGGATGATGATGATGAAGACCCAGGGCCACCCTTGAAAATTATTGGGGTGGTACAGGATATGATAGCCCAATCTCCCTATGAACCCGTTAAACAAGGGGTATATGTATATGATCGTTTCAATAACGCCAGTTACTATAATTTACGGCTTAATCCAAACCAGAGTGCCAGCCAAAATCTGGCCGTTGTTGAACGAATTTTTAAGGAACATTTTCCGGATATTCCTTTTCAGTACGAATTTGTTGAGGCACAATACGGTGAAAAATTTGCCGCTGAAGAGCGTATAGGGACCCTTTCTGGAATTTTTACCGCACTTGCCATACTCATTAGTTGTTTGGGATTATTTGGACTTACTTCTTTCGTAGCCGAACAACGTACCAAAGAGATAGGGGTGAGAAAAGTACTGGGAGCTTCGGTTTTCAATATTTGGAACATGCTCTCAATAGACTTTTTGAAGATGGTAACCATCTCTTGTTTTATAGCCATTCCCATTTCCTATTATATAATGAACGGTTGGCTGCAAGACTACCCATACCGCGTCATTTTAGAATGGTGGATTTTTGTATTGGCAGTCATTGGGGCAATGGGTGTAACAGTATTTACGGTAAGCTTTCAGGCAATAAAAGCGGCAAGGGCAAACCCGGTCAAAAGTTTAAGAACGGAATAAATCTTATAATACTGTCCCCTCGAGCGCAGTCTAGAGGTCTGCTGTTCCCCCGAAGCTCCTGGACGGTACATCCATAGGGTGTATTAAACTACAATCGGCCCAATTATCGTCGGCAGAATTTTTTTATGTAGAGAGGTTGGACGTGTTCACTTTTATTCCTAATTCCAATTTCCAGAACAAATTATACATTGGATTGGATGTAGGCTACCGGAATAGTTGAAGTGTTTTTTACTCTATTTTAGTAATAAAAATCTCAATACTTATAATGATTATTTCATGTGGGCTATCACTTTTTTTCCAAGGAGCTTGCTTTCTTAATTTTATTTATTCGGATAAATTAGTCCGAATTAAAAATTAGTACTACCTTTATAATCGTTAAATAGATTAAATGTTTTCAAAAGCGTGTGAATACGGAATCAGGGCAACCACTTACATCGCCCTGCAATCGTTGGAGGGTAGAAGGGTAAGCCTAAAGGAAATTGCAGAGGAAATCGATTCTCCTGTTGCCTTTACGGCTAAGATTTTGCAGCTTTTGTCCAAGAACAACGTCGTTGATTCTGTAAAAGGTGCCTACGGTGGCTTTGAAATTGAGAGAACGCAAATCGATAGGTTAAAACTTAGCGAGATTGTAAATGCCATTGACGGTGATAAGATATATGTGGGTTGTGGACTAGGTCTTAAAGAATGTAATGCGGACAAGCCCTGCCCTGTACACGATAAATTCGTGGAGATACGTAATAATTTAAAACAAATGCTCGAAAACACCACCCTATATGAAATGACAACAGGCCTAGAAGCTGGATTGACCTATTTGAAACGATAAAAAAATTAATATTAAATCGGACAAATTTATCCTATTAAGACAAAAACAAATAAAAAAGAATAATTATAAGCAAACTGGAAATGTGAATCTTCCCGACGTTTCGGTACAATTTGAAAAGTGGGAAAAGATAAACGAAATATCATGGAAGTATTAAATAAACCGAAATTGATTCATTTGGCACTTGGAGATACCTTTAAAATTTTGCGGGTAGAAGGTGGAGCCGGAACGAAAATGCCCCCGCATTACAGCACCCTTGAAGCGATTATCATAGTTCAGGAAGGTGAGGCCATGCTGCAGATGCCCGATGGGAATCATTTCTTGAAAAAAGAAGACTGCTTTATCATTCCCGCAAAGAAGGAACATACCTTAACAATAAAAAAAGACTTTAAGGCCATAGCTGTTATGGCAGTGGAATCTGAAATTAATTTTATATAGCATATACTATGGAAAAAACAATTGGTCAAATGGTCGCAGAGGACTATCGCACCGCTCAGGTGTTCAAAAACCATAAAATAGACTTTTGCTGCAAGGGCAATCGTAGTATTCAAGAGGTTGCCGAGAAGAAAAACCTGGATGTCGAGGCTTTACTCAGCGAAATAGACGAAGTACAACGGCAAATGGATAATGAAAACACAGATTTTAAATCATGGCCGTTGGATCTGCTCGCCGACTATATCGAGAAAAAACACCACCGCTATGTTGAAAATGGGATTCCCGTTTTAAAACAATACCTGAACAAACTTTGCAAGGTTCATGGCGAGCGGCATCCAGAACTGCTGGACATTACCGAACATTTCAACGCATCTGCCGGCGAACTCACAATGCACATGAAAAAAGAGGAATTGGTGCTCTTCCCATGGGTACGAAAAATGGTCAAGGCCGAACAGCAGCACGAACCGCTAGACAAACCACATTTCGGCACGGTCAAAAATCCGATAGGCATGATGATGCAAGAGCACGAGAACGAGGGCGAACGGTTTAGCTTGATAGCAGAACTTAGCAATGACTACAATCCGCCGGACGATGCATGCAATACCTACCGGGTCGCGTTCTCACTACTCAAGGAATTCGAGGATGACCTGCACAGGCATATCCATTTGGAAAACAATATTTTGTTTCCCAAAGCAGAACTATTGGAGCAAAAATTAATGGCTTAACAGCTTGTGAAAAACAAGCCTATAAAACGGGACATCCCATTACGGGGGGTAAGCCGTGAACACCATCACGGCCTACTGTTCTGTTGGAAAATCCGAACGGGATTCTCGGAAGGAATATCTTCAAAGCATATCCGCTTTATAGAGCCGGTGCTTTTTAATGAAATTCAAAAAATAGCTACAGAGAAACTAGTTTATACAATTTAAAAAACACATAACGATGAAAAATTCAATGACAATACCAATGACCTATTCTGGGTCCAAAGAAAGTGTAAATAGACCAATAAAATTATACAATAACCTGCTAGCGGAATTCAAAAAACAACAAACGGGTTATACGGCATTAGCCATTATAGGGCAAAGCTGTATTGGATCGGTGGCCGTAATGCTACTGCTCATGAACGAATTGCCCATGGTGCTCAAAATGGGCTTGGTGTTTCTGGTCACTATTTTATGTATGGGCTTTAATGCCACGGTATTGGCCCAACTAAAATCTAAAACCGTTTTTAATACGCTCATAGTAAGTGTTGTATTCAGTAGTATCATTATAATTTCACATTTGTATTGAGACCTACGCAAAATCCTTTTCTGAAAAGACTATTAATCTAGATTCACATTGTTATAATTCGCTCACTTTTGTTTTCAATCTTCCTTCTGTTTAGGTCATAAATTCTATGTTCTTATTAGTGCCCTCCTCCTTCTTCTTCTCTATTTTTAGCCTTTGCCAAAAGCACAAAAGCATCGTGGATAACCAGTTCCATAGTACTCAATGAATCCTTGTTGTCTTTTAAGCTAATACCTACAAAACCATCTTCTTCGGCCCCCATTATAATAGGCAGCATCTCAAATTGGTTTAGGGCCATTTCGTTTTTCATTCCTTTTCCCAAGGATCTGAATATGTAATGTTCTCCATTAAAGCGCACAATGGCTTCTTCAGGAACCGATGTGACTTCCTGCATATTGACCTCTATTTTTGCGTTTACGTACATCCCCGGTAGCAAATTCTCATCTTTTTCCTTTAAATGTCCATGAATGGTAATAGATCGGTCTGCCCTAACATTGTTCCCAATCAAGAAAATCTCTGCTTCCATCCACTCCTCTGGAGCATTGGCCAATCGAAAACGGATACGTTGCCCATTTCGGATCAAAGGAATGTCATCTTCATATACTTTTAGCTCTACATGCAGATCTTTGGCATTGGTAATATCCATCAAAACATCCTGTGGGCCGAAATATTTACCGGTATTGACAAAAACTTCCCGAACGACGCCGTTTATAGGAGAATATATATTGACCATAGCGGAAACCTTTCCGGCCTGTACCGAGATAGGGTTAAGTCCTACCAACCTCAGCTTGCTTTCCAAGGCATGCATAGTGGCCTTGTTGGTTAAATACTCCTGTTTTGCCCTTTGAAAAACCTTTGTTGAACTTACCTCTTCCTTACTCAGGGTTTCCTGACGCTCAAAATCGGCCTTTAAATAATCGTTTTTGGCAAGTGCTTCCAGATACTCCCTTTGAAATTCAATGAATTCGGGGTTTTCCACACGGGCCAATAATTGCCCCTTTTTCACCCTAGAACCGGGTAACATATTCGTGTATTTTAAAAACCCTCCGTAAGGAACGGTTACCGATATATTGCCTTGGGGAGGCACATCTATCATTCCGTTAACACTCAATTCACTTCCGATTTTACGCTTTTCAGCCTTTCCTATTTGAATCTTGGTCTGCGCCAATTGGGCATCGGTCAATTCAACCTGATTTTCGTTTTCAGTGTGTACCTCCGTGTTGTTATTGGCAGCTTCATCTTTACAACTATTTGCAAATTGAAGTAAAATTAGTAGGCCGAGTATAGATATAGTGGTTTTCATATGTTATTTGATTGCAATTAAATTTTCGATTTCTATCAGCTTTTGGTTGTATTCGTTAAGGAAAGCCAAGTATCTCGCTTGTATCGTCAATGCCCTATTGAGGCCTTGTGCGTATTCAATATAGCCAATGGCTCCTTCCGTGAAACCCCTTTGTGATTGTTTCAACAAAAGCGCTGCTTGTGGTAATCCATTCTTTTCATAAGACATTAAATTGGCTTGGTTTTTATGAAGTTCTCGCCACAGGGTTTTGAATTTTGTCCTGGTTTTGTTTTCTATGGAAGTCAATTCTTCTTCACTTTTTATTTTATTGATCTCGGCCGCTTTAATTTTTGCGGCATACGGTTTTGCCCAAATTGGGATGGACAAACCTACCTGCACCCCCGTAAACCGGTTTCCCGAATCGAAAATGGCGCTTTCGCCGGACATTGTCTGCCCAGGTCCATTAAAAGATTGATTAAAATAACCCAAAGTAATGTCGGGAAGTGCCTTCGAAATAGCAACCGACTTTTCTCTCTTGGCAATTTCGGTCTGTTGAACATACAAGGCCAGCAAAGGATTATTCGCCAAGGCCATAGTATCTTGCAGTTCAGAAAACATACTTGTTTTGGCATTCAATTTTCCTACATGAATATCGATTGGGAAATCTACGTTCATCAAATTCTGTAATTGAAGCTGTACCGTTTCTATGGTAGCGACATTATCTTGGATTAAAATTTGTAAATCCGCCAACTCTGCGTTTGCCGTGGCCTGTTCCAGCGCATTGCTTTCCCCGGTTTTAAAACGCAAATTCGCCACATAGGCAAAACGTTCATAAATACTATCTTGCTTGCCTAACAACTTTTCCATGTCTTTTAAGTACCAAAGCTGATAGTACGCAGATTTTACTTGGGTCATAAGTTCATTCTCCACATGTTCCCATTGGAGTTCAGAACTCCTGATATTAGCTTTTGCCAGTTTGTTTTGTTGCCCATACAACGTTGGAAAGGCAAAGGTCTGGCTTATATTAATGCGGGAATCATTGTCAAAATCACTATTGGTCTGTCCATACTCGAGACCGAAATTGGTTTTGGGTAAATCAATGCTCGCTCCTTTCAAGGCCTGTTGTTGCTCCATCTGTAATTTGGCAACTTTCAGATCCGGGTTGTTTTCCAATGTTACCGATAATATGGATTCAAGATTATCATAAACAACTTTAGAGCCAGTATTCTGGGCTGATAGGTTGAACACACCTGTAAAAAGGGTGATTCCAATTATTGTTACGGTTTTGTTCCATTTCATTTTAATTCCTTTTTCAAAATAATAATAGAGAATAGGCAATACCACTAAGGTTAGAAAGGTCGCTGTGAATAGCCCTCCTATGACCACGGTGGCCAAAGGCCGCTGTACTTCTGCTCCAGAAGTCTGTGAAATAGCCATGGGCAAGAAGCCGAGGGAGGCTACGGACGCCGTTAGAATTACGGGGCGCAATCGGGTATGTGTTCCTTTGTATATCCTTTCGAAAATATCGGTTACACCATCAGCCTTTAACCGATTGAATTCGGCAATCAAAACAATTCCATTCAATACGGCGACTCCAAAAAGAGCGATAAAACCGACCCCTGCGGAAATACTGAAGGGCATGTCCCTTAACCATAACGCGAACACGCCACCAATAGCGGAAAGCGGTATCGCCGTAAAAATCAAGATACTTTGTTTAAATGATCCGAAGGTGAAGTACAACAGGATAAAAATGAGCAATAATGCTATGGGAACTGCGATCCCTAGCCGTTGTTTGGCCTCTACCAAGTTTTCAAATTGTCCGCCATAGCTAATGCTATATCCCGGAGCTAAGTTTATCTGCTTTTCAATTTTACCCTGGATTTCTTCCACTATACTTTCTACATCCCGATTCCTTACATTAAAGGCTACGATGATACGTCTATGGGTATCATCACGTTGAATCTGATAAGGTCCTTCCTTTATGGAAACTTCTGCCAATTGCTGTAATGGGATTTCCTGACCATTTCTTCCATTCAAGGTCAAATTTTGAACGTCAGAAAGATCGGTACGGCTCTTGTCTTCCAAACGAACAACAAGATCGAACTGTTTTTCCCCTTCATATACCAATCCTGCGGAAGCACCTGCAAATGCCGCCTGAACTGCATTGTTCACTGTTTTAATGTCAAAACCATATTTTGCCAATTGATTACGGTTATAATCAATTACGATTTGGGGTATGCCCGTAACCTCTTCCACATACACATCCGCAGCTCCTTCTACGGTTGATGAAAGGCTGCCAATTTGTTCCGCGTAGGCGGATAACTGTTCCAAATCTTCTCCGTATATTTTGATGGCAACATCTTGTCGTACCCCGGTCATAAGCTCATTGAAGCGCATTTGTATCGGTTGTTGAAAGCCAAAGGTTACACCGGGTATTACCACGAGCGCAGCTGCCATTTTATCGGCCAATTCTTCCCTAGTGGAAGCAGATACCCATTCCGATTTATCTTTTAGGATAATCATCAAATCGGCAGCTTCCGGAGGCATTGGATCCGTGGGGATTTCTCCGGAACCTATTTTGGAAACAATCTGCAACACTTCGGGAAACTTGGAAAGAAGGATTTTTTCGGCCTTAGTGGTCGCTTTTATGGTATTACTTAAGGAACTCCCCGTCATTACCCGTGTTTCTACCGCAAAATCTCCCTCCTCCAATGTCGGAATGAATTCTCCTCCCAAATTGGCAAACACAAGGTAGGTTGTTATACAAAGCCCAAACGTTACGGCCAAAATCACGCCCCTGGTGCGCATTGCCCAGTGAATGAGCGGTTTATATCCCTTATAGAAAAAGGCCATTATCCTATCGGAAATAGTAGTTTTATGCTCGCGTTTCTTGCTTAAGACCAAGGCTGACATCATAGGAATATAAGTAAGGGACAATAAGAACGCCCCGAGAATAGCAAAGCTCACAGTCTGTGCCATAGGCCTGAACATTTTTCCTTCCGTCCCCACCAAGGCTAAAATAGGGAGGTAAACAATAAGGATGATAATCTCGCCAAAGGCGGCAGAATTCCTAATCTTACTGGCAGATTGGTAAACCTCCTCATCCATTTCTTGTTGTGTGAGTTTCCGACTCATTTTTAATCCTCCCAAATGGAACAAAGTGGCTTCCACAATGATAACGGCCCCATCCACGATAAGTCCAAAATCTATAGCTCCTAAACTCATAAGGTTGGCGGACACCCCAAAAAGGTGCATCATACTAAAAGCGAATAGCAAGGCCAAGGGAATCACCGAGGCGGTAATAATCCCGGCACGCCAGTCTCCCAACAATAGTAGCAGGATAAAAATGACGATCAGGGCACCCTCGATCAGGTTGGTGCTTACTGTTCCGATGGCGTTGTTGACCAATTTGGTCCTGTCAAGAAATGGTTCTATAACCACTCCTTCTGGTAATGTTTTACTGATATTGGCGATTTTTTCCTTGACATCTTTAATGACCTCGGCCGAATTGGCACCTTTCAACATCATCACAATGGCACTTACAACTTCACCCTGACCGTTTCGGGTCGATGCCCCGTATCGAACTGCATTACCTACTTGAACCTTGGCTACATCACTTATAAGTACCGGGATACCATTGGGATTTTGCCGTATAAGGATATTATTAATATCGTCTAGGTTACGAACCAAGCCTTCGCTACGGATAAAAAGCGCCCTATCATTTTTCTCAATGTAGGCCCCTCCAGTGTTTTGGTTATTTGCCTCAAGTGCATCGAAAATCTCCGATATGGAAATATTCATCGCATTTAATCGCTCAGGTCTGATGGCAATTTCATATTGTTTCAAGTAGCCGCCAAAGCTGCTTACATCCGCTACCCCGGGCGTTCCCAATAATTGTCTCCGAACGACCCAATCCTGAATGGTGCGAAGTTCGGTGGCGTCATATTCATTCTCATAACCCTCTTCCGTAGTAATGACGTATTGATAAATTTCGCCCAGTCCCGTAGTCAATGGTGCAATCCCAGGTTTTCCTATTCCTTCGGGGATTTGGGCCTGTGCTTCTGTCAAGCGTTCGTTGACTTGTTGTCGTGCCCAGTATATATCTACCTTTTCTTCGAATACTATGGTAACAACGGATAATCCGAAACGTGAAAACGATCTAATTTCATCTATTTTGGGGATGGTAGCCATAGTGATCTCTATGGGAAAAGTAATAAGTCGCTCTACCTCTTGAGCCGCAAGTGTGGGCGAAGTTGTTATTACCTGTACCTGATTGTTGGTAATATCCGGAACGGCATCCACTGGAAGTTGATTTAGGGAATAAAGTCCTGATAAGACCAAGGCCAAGGTCAGCAGGCCAATAACCAATTTATTGGTAATGGAATACCTGATGATTTTTTTAAGCATAAAAAAATTTTAATACAGTTAAACAATACGGAATGGCGCCAAAGAATTGGGATTATCCATAATGAGAATTGACCTTACTCGGTCATAATTGGATATAGCTATCCTGTGTGAAAACTGATTATACTCTTGGTGGCTGGAAAAGGGATTCCAGAAATCTGGAATTGAATTGAGCAGTGTAACTACTGACCTGCCTTTTTTCTTCGAAACTTAAGAAGTTTAGGGCAACAACATTGGTAGGCTTGATAAAAACCAAAGGGTTGCAACATTGATGATGCGAATGCGAAGGAGATTGATTTTGGTTCGCATCATTGTGATGTTCTTCCTCTTCATGACCATCGCTAAAATATTCTTCGCCCACATATTCCAAGAAAGAATCTCCGTCAAAATCTTTATGGTCTTGGTAATGGGAAATAAAATGTGAGATTTGTTCGATTTGCTTACATAGATCCATATCCAAGGATATTCCTTGAAAAAGAAAAATAAAAGTCATTGTTATCGAAAGAAGTTCCTTCATTTATTTTGTAAAGATAATAAGATTTGCACGCAACCGGGTTGCAAAAATTATATATCCAACCAATTCTATAAAAGGAACGTTTTACGGAACGGTATTTTTCAATAGAATGCCAATATTTTTTCAAATTGCACCAACCGTATCAAACCGCCTTCGAGACAGTCTAAGAACTATATTCTACCTTTTGAAGCCCTTATTCCTTTGCTATTTTACACATATTTTTTTCGAAATTCCCGTGGATTTTCATTGGCTATTTTATTAAAAACACGATTGTAATAGGACAGGCTTTCAAACCCCGAACCGTAACAGGCATCGCTGACACTTTTGCCCGACATCAATTCACGTTTTGATTGACTTACGCGGTATCGGTTAAGAAAATCGATAAAGGTGTGCTTGGTCATCTTCTTAAAGTAACGGCAGAAGGCCTCTTTGGTCATATGGCTTAAATCAGCCATTTCTTCGAGTTCAATTTTTCGATGATAATTTTTATCGATATAGGCGTAGATTTCCAAAATCCTTTTTTGAGCCTTGTGACTGTACTGGTTGTTGTACGGCTGTTCATGTAAAAGGGTAACTTCCTCGGAACCGGAGAGCAAAATCAATATTTCGAGCAATTCAAGGTACTGTCTGATCGGCGACAGGTTTTCCAGATTAAAGAGTTTTTCACGAAGTTCATTTTTTAGTTTTCCTTGGAAGGCGAGTCCGTGTTTTGCCTTTTGAAACATGGTATTAATCAACAACAGTTCGGGCGTTCCAAAAAAATGGGTTTCAACCAGCTCTTTCTTCAGATGAACCACCACTTTTCTATATTCAGTTTTGACCCCATAATCAAAATTCAAATGTGGAATATTCGATCCGATCAAAACCAGATCGCTCCCTTGGTAAGTCGATATGTGATCTCCTACATGTCTTGTGCCATTGGCCCCTTCTATATATATCAGTTCGTATTCGGGATGGAAATGCCAAAAGAACAGATCGCTCAACCTTGGATTGAACATCATACTGAAAGATCGGTTCACTTTGTTTGTGATGGTCTCCAGCTGAATTTTCATGACAATAAGTATAAAATGGACCTCATCTCAACTAAAGTAATATAAAAATATCAATATGGTACAAGTTTTAGATAACAGCGGTAAACTTTTTCCAGAGTTTCCTTCAGATCTTTGTATAGATGATTGGATGGCGTACTGGATTTAACTTCAGATGGTCTGAATCCATTGCGAAACCAAAGAGAGGAATCTTATAATACATACTATAATGTGCTCAATATCAATTATCTTAAACCCCAAAAAGTGCACTTGCAGATTTAAAAATACCTGTCTCAGAGCAAATTTTGAAGCAAAGAAGACGGTACTCCCCCTAAGCCGGATAACTAAAATATGGGAAGGGGAAGCCAATAGTTCTGTTATTCAAAACATCCTATTGGAAAAACGGATGCCACGATGCATCGAATGACTCTTAGGAATTAAAACAAGTGTCAATGGCGTGAAACTATATTTCAAACCATAGCACACATTTTTAAGTACGAATTAAATTAAAAAATATACATCATGGAAAAAAAAGGACAAACAATGGTTCCGGGCAACGATCACAAAGAAATTCCCGGTAATCCCTCTACTGCAAAAAGTAGCATGGCCCAATTGCGAAGAGAGGCAACTGCCGATTCTTTAAAGGTTTTGACCATGGAACAATGGAATTTTTGGAAAGAAAACGGCTATGTAGTCATTAAAAATGCGGTTCCCCGTTACCAAGTGAACAAAACGGCCGCATTCCTATGGGAATTTGAGGAAAAAGAACCCAATAACAAGGAAACATGGTACACCAAAGCTAGGGCCGAAATGAAAATGAAAGAATTGGCAGGCACTGGAATGGTAGAGGTTTATAATAACCAACACCTTTGGAACAACCGTCAAACACAGAGGGTCTATGACGCTTTTGTCGATATATGGGGAACGGAAAAATTATGGGTAACGATAGACCGTGCAAACTTGAATTTCCCCATGCGCCCCGGGCATGAATATAAAGGATTTATACATTGGGATTACGATCCGGAAACTAAACCACAAAACGTTCAGGGCGTGTTAGCGCTGTCCGACCAAACCGATAAAGATATGGGAGGTTTTCAATGTATTCCATGGTTATACAGAAATTACGACACCTGGAAATTGACACAACCAGAGGACAGGGATCACTTTAAACCAGATGTTGCCGATATGGAGGACAAATTGGTAAAGGTGGCCATGGAAGCTGGAGATCTACTAATTTTTAATAGTTCTCAGCCACATGGAATCCGCCCTAATCGTTCAGAGGATAAAGTTCGGATTGCACAATACATTGCAATGATGCCCGCACAGGAGGATGATGCAGCCTTGAGGAAGTGGAGGGTTGATTCTTGGAAGAATAGGGTTGCCCCAGAGGGTTATGCCTTTCCGGGTGATCCACGAAATTGGGAGCAATCAAAATACGGCAGAGCAGAATTATCAGGTCTTGGCGAGAAATTGTTGGGATTAAAAAAATGGTGATTCTTGGAACATTATTATTTTAGCGGGATTACTGGTTCCTCGACGCTTAGGGGCTGTTTTCTGCATAAACCAACACTGTACAGTGTTGGTTTTTAGTATGAAAATGGTGCAAGTAAAGTGTGTCTATTTATGACAGTCTTTTCAATTATATGTCGCTTGTATAGTTTGATAAACTATTGATTATAACCTCAAATAACAAAGATTACCAGGCTTCCTTCAACACACTCTTGATATGAATTTTGCTTTTGGGCTTTTAAATAATCTTCTCTTAAACCATATACAAATTTTAAAAAAGGATTGGAAAGAGCTAATTTCTAAACTTATAGCGCATCCCTAAAGACTTTTATTTCTGTAATATTGACTTTCTCAATCAATCATGTAAAAAAGGATTCCATAAATTCTTTATATAATGTCAAGAAAAATAGTATTCAGAACTTTTATAGCGATTATAGGCATATGCACTATTGCCCTGTTGCTTGTCCAGATAAGGGCTGAGAAAGAGGTTGGGAAATTTTTGAGCATGAAAATCCCATCACATATCCGGTTGGATTATGAAACGATCTCCGCTAATATTTTTACCGGCTCCGTACACATAGAAGAAATTGGGGTTGCCATATCCAATAGGAACGACACCACGATTCATACTAGGGTAAAAGCAGATTATCTTAAAATAGTCGGCTTGGACTATTGGCCTTTCTTATTCAATAAGACCTTCCATGTAAATAATTTAATAATACGCCGTCCCATAATCAAATACTTCCTTGATAAAAAATCGAAAAGAGTAGAGAAAGATACCTTGGGAGTAGTAAAGTTATTGAAAACGATTATTGTGGATCAAGTTGAAATTGAGAACGGTAGTTTTTTTATCCTAAAAAATGAATCCGATTGCTTGTTGTTGGAATCACACCAAATTAATTTTACGTTGAACGGATTTAAAACCGACCCGAATATCATTAAAAGGAAGATACCCTTGAATCATGAGGATTACACTTTTTCTGCCAGTAATTCCTTTGTGGACTTAAACCCATTTGAAACATTGAATATTAAAAAAATAAATGTTCAAAATAAAAATGTGGTAATTAATGATATTCAGGTGACGTCCAAATACGAAAAAGAAAACGCATCAAAATATCTTGAGCGCGAACGAGATCATGTTACGCTTGAAATACCCAAGTTGGATATTGGCTCCTTAGATTTCGGCTTTGGCAAAGATAAATTTTACCTATTCTCGGATGTAATTGAACTTACAAAGCCCAGACTAGAGGTGTTTCGGGATAAGTGTCTTGCTGATGACACCACTATCAAGAACATGTACAGCAAGCACATAAGAAATTTGCCCATTGATATTAAAGTTTCCAAGGTCAAACTCACTGAAGCTCACTTGGGTTATGAAGAGCGACTAAGTGGTCATGAACTGCCTGGCCGACTATTTATTGATAACATAAACGCTAGCATTCTTGGTTTGGATACAAATGCCGTAAAAGGAGATACTACCCTATTAACTGCGAAGGGGAGGTTGATGGGAAACGCTCCTTTCAATATTGATTATAAGTTTGATTTGACCAATGAAAATGATGAATTTTTAGTAATGGGAAAGGTTATTTCTTTGCGGGCAGCAGAACTAAATTCATTTCTTAAGCCAAATCTCAATGTGGAGACCGAGGGAGATATAGATGAAATGTATTTTACTATCTCTGGAGATTCTTTTGCCTCTAGAGGAGAAATGAAAATGCGCTACAGCGATTTTAGATTTGACATTCTTCGAAAAGATGGGAAAAGAGTTGATAAGATATTGACAACCATCGGAAATTTATTTATAAACGACGGGAAAGATAAAAGCGATGCCGGTTTTCGGTTTGGTCAAATCAATGCCGAACGCAATAGTGATAAATCGTTTTTCAATTATCTATGGTTAGGCATAAAGAGTGGTATAGTTAGCACTTTAACCGGAGATGGAAAAAAAAAGGAATGAACAACTATTAAATTAAAATTTTTGATATGAATATGAAGGTATTGCTTGGCGGTTTTATACGAGGGATAAGAAATTTTTTATTTCAAACATTCGGCTCTTACCAACAGAAATTGCCTTATGTGCTCATGGTCGCCATTGCATTGCTTATTGTAATTGGCGGGATAAATCTGTTTGTTGAACTTACTGCGACGCTTAAAACGGAAACATTGTCTGCCTACGACCATGAAATCACACAATACATTATTTCTTATCGTAATCCTGTCCTTACCCGCTATTTTAAGTTTGTAACGGAGGTAGGAGATGTACATGGATACCTAATTGTGTTGGGGATAAGTATTCTGTTGACGGCTTTTATATTTAAGCGTTGGAAGTATATCGCCCAAATTTCCCTTGTACTATTTTTGGCCACGTTATCCAACGTAATGTTAAAAAGGTTCATCGATCGGGCAAGACCAGGGATCGAACACCTTGTTGTCGTGAAGACCTTGAGTTATCCGAGCGGTCATGCCATGAGTGCTATGGCCTTTTACGGATTCTTAATCTATCTGGTATATAGGATCAAAATGAACAGAATTTTAAAATTGGGCCTGTATGTTTTCTTAGTCATTTTAATTCTAAGTATTGGCATCAGCCGGATATATCTTGGGGTCCATTTCCCATCGGACATCGCCGGGGGTTTTATTGCCGGCTTGATATGGGTGATATTTTGTATTTTAATATTCAATCTAATAGAAGTTTTTCGTAGGGATCCAGTGACATAACCCTATTTAACTCGCGCTGAGGTATGAATTTGTCAAAAAGCTTGCCTTATCGCAGCAATTTAATACGTTTTTGGTGCAACTATTGACACCTTGAACCTCTGTGTGCAGCGACTGAAAATTGACCGCAACACTCTGGAATTCAAGGTTTATTTAACCAATGGTGGCAACTAAAAACGGATTTCAGATAATAAAACATAATAACTAATAAGAAACATTCAGCTATGCGTAAATTTATTATAATCTGCTCTACCTTACTTCTAGTTTTTATAGTATTGGTTTACTTATCGGTATCCGAAACCGAGGATAGCTTCCGTACCTGTGAAGTGCTGGATATTACCGACTTGGATAAAATAAAGTTTGGAGAATTTGATTCGGTAACAGTGGCCGCAAACATACTTTATGAGGCCAGTACGCTCAAAGAAATTATGCAGGGGGAACAATACAGGGATGCTTGGGCCGCTCCAATTACCGTTCCGATAGCGTTTCTTGACACCCTAAGAGGCGGATTAAAGGTTATTGAACAGGGCGGCGGAAAGCAGACCCACTCTCTTGAATTGGAAGATAAACGGGGCATTCGTTATACCCTTCGGAGCTTAAGTAAGGATCCGGAAAAACTCGTACCGGAAATCGCCAAATCCCTTGGGCTGGAAAACATTGTCGTTGATGGCGTGTCTGCACAGCATCCCTATGCGGCATTGGTGGTCGCCAAATTATCGGACGCCGTGGAAATAATACATACACACCCAAAATTAATGTTCGTCCCCAAACAAAAGTCCTTGGGCAATCTCAATAACAAATACGGAAACCGGCTTTATTTTTTCGAATACGAAAGCAAGGGCAAGGTCAATTGGACTAACCTTCAAGGGATAAAGGAAATAATTGATACCGATAACCTTATTGAGTTAAAGTCGGAAAAGGGGAAATTTGTAACGATTGATCAAAATGCCTTGATACGTGCACGGCTCTTCGACCTGCTCATCGGGGACTGGGATAGACATCCCAAACAATGGGGGTGGGCCATACGGGAGAATGACGGTAATTTCATCGCATTTCCGGTGCCCACAGATCGCGACAATGCTTTTTTTAAGCTTGGCGGTGTAATACCTTCCTTGGTTGCCAATGATATTTCACATCCAAAGGTGCAGAACTTTGAGAAAGAAATACAGTTCCTGCCAGGGCTAGTTACTGAATTTGATGAGTATTTCCTGCGAGAGGCTTCCCTTGAGCAGTTTATACATGAGGCAAATAGGTTGAGGGAGCTAATGAATGACTCCAAAATTGAGAGTTCTTTTGATAGCTGGGCAAAGCCAATAGACAGTATTAATGGCCCTGAAATAAGGGAGAAAATAAGGGCAAGAAGGGAAAACTTGGTAGTCACCGCTCAAAGTTTTTATGAGATACTCCAGAAAAGGCCAAAAAAGGATATTGTATTAAAAGGAGCCGAGGAATTTCAACTTTCTGGGATGTTGGCCAAATGTTTTGATTGTACAGAGGAAGATTACAAATTTAAGGGCCTTGAACAATGAGGTTTAATATACCTAGCATAAAACAGTAAGGATATGGATCAAAAAATAGAGATACGTTTAAATTGTTGGCCCCCTATTTCGTAAATGTAAGATTTGCATCCGAGCTTGGCTACCATGCTTGCAACGTTAGAGAATGGGTAGATTCTGATAATAATCTACAATGCTCGAAAATTAAATAAACATACGCGCAGTAACAGGTAAAAATTAGTAATATGAAAATTAGCAAATACACAAAAAGGTCGCTTTTAGGAGGGGGCATATCACTTTTGGTCATCACCACCGGGACTTTTCTTTTGGGGCACCTCAGTGGTTACGAGGCAAAAGTGTTGATTAAGAACTCGATCGACGGATTGAATACCCTATGTAATACTATTGCTTTGGCATCAGCAACGATTTTGGCACTTCTATTGACCTTATTGAGCCTTAGTTCCAATTCAACTTCGAAATTGAAGGAGGAGCATTACCGGCATGTCCTACTGATAGCCAAAGTTGATACCGCAGTATTTGTAGCCGCGGTAATGGCATTTCTAATGCTTAACCTACCCATTACAGAATCTGATTCGGTTCCCGAAAATTGGTTCAGCACCATTTATTATATTTCGTTGGCTATTTCCAGTGTCCTGAGTTCTGCCCTAATAGTTGTTGTGCTGATGCTTTACAATACGGTGGCGAACATTATAAAGATTGTTGGGCTCGGCGAGAAGGATCACCCATTAGCTATCCAAGAGGAGGAAGATAATCCCGAACAATAGCCAAAGCCAATGCATAGTAACTAAAGGGCTAAATTTAATTAACCGACTATTTTAAAATGTAAAGAGAGATGATTCTATCACGATTTAGGTCTTATTTTTCGTTAAAGCTATTTCTTCAAATCTTCGGAGCAGTGGCAATCCTTCTTACTATTTTTCCCTTTGTACCTGTTGATCATTGGTCGGTGAGGATTTTCGATTTTCCACATCTTCAGCTTACGTTACTAACAATGCTTGCACTGCTGACCTACTTTTATAGATTTGACGTTCGAAAATTTCAAGATTATTTATTTGTCATTGCACTTTCCGCTTGCTTCCTGTTTCAAGGGCTGAAAATTTTCCCTTACACTGCCTTCGCCAAATATGAAGTGAATGATGCATCGAGTGGAGAGGTTGATTATATTAGCATTTATACGGCCAATGTTTTACAGGACAATGAAAATGTAGATTTAGTGGTCAAGGACACAGAAAGATTCGATGCGGATATAGTACTCTTCACGGAAACAAATTCGAAGTGGATAAGGTCATTGAATAAAGAACTGGGTCAAAAGTATCCACATAAAATTGAGGCACCTATGGAAAACACCTATGGAATGCTTTTGTATTCGAAATATAGATTGGAGGAGGCAAGCATAAAGTTTCTAATTGAAGATACTATTCCTTCCATACATACTAAGATAGTACTGCCCGCTGGCAAAAAGATTCAATTGTTCGCCATACATCCTGCGCCGCCGACGCCCCAACACAACCCTTCTTCTGTAGATCGAGATGCTGAATTGATGAAAATAGCAAAATTAAGCCTTAGCGCTAAGGTTCCCGTGATTGTGTTGGGAGATTTCAATGATGTGGCATGGTCAGAATCTACATCTTTGTTTTCAAGATTCAGTGGTCTCTTGGACCTGCGTAAGGGGAGGGGTTTTTTTAGCACCTATAATGCCAAAAGCTGGATTATGCGGTGGCCGTTGGACCACATTTTTTCTTCGCCGGATTTTAGGGTGTTGGATGTTCAATTGGGAAATAAGACAGGCTCGGATCACTTTCCATTTTATACAAGGCTTAGTTTGGAGCCCGAGCTGGCCTCGAAACAGCGTTTGCCGAAACCTAGCAAAAAAGAGATTGAGGAAGCCTTTGAACAAATAGACAATGAAAAGGAAGAGGATAAATCGGATGGTAATTAGCTAAACTAGCTCCTCCAATACTTTGGTTCCGCCTTTCATCGTCTCCAAAAATAAGATCGTTACAGTTCTCAATGCTTAGTAAGTTTTAGATTTCTTGGGAGTACCGAAAAGTAACCAAGAGACCAAGTTCATGTATGCTATTGGGTTCACTTCAAAAAGCAGGAGCGATTCAATTTCTTTGAATCGCTCCTATTTAAACGAACCAACTAACACTTATTCTAAATCTTCCAATGATTTGATCGTATTCAAATCGGATTGAATTTTCATCTTTTGGTCGCGAATTAGAACATCGATCGCTATGGGCAACACATTGTCTTCCAATACCTCCTCGTATTCCTTAACTGCTGCCTCATCACCGCGAATAGCCTCCTCCAGCATAGCTTCATCCTCATTTCCTGAAAAGAACGATTTAATATCCATCCAAGTGCGATGTATGCTTCCGGTAAAACTACCATTTTCGTCAATCTCATCGTAGTTGGCAACCAACAATCTTCTCAATTGTTTATTGAAATCCCTACGTTCGTCGGACTTTCTCCTGAAATAGTTTTGTAAGCCCTGACTTTTTACATTCTCAGCCGCTTTGGAATATCCCTTTTCGGCATCCTTATTTTTTTCTAAAATTTCTTCTAACTGGTCTACCAGTTCTTTGCTGCGTGTATCCATAATAATAGTGTTTTAGATTAAATTATGTATGAATTTATCAAAAAAGTCGTTTTTTGGTTAACCCAAAAAATTCAATAATTAATCGGATTGATCTTAGAAGAATTGCTTTTTTTATAGAAGGGTATATCTTTTTATTTTAGCAAATAATTCAACGCCAGGGGGTTTCTTGAAATTCAAATTTAAGGTAATTCCAAAGCAAGAATCATGGGGCAGGCATTGAATAATGATTTTGTAAAGGCACCTTGAAATGATATTAAAATTCGTTCGCAATATGACATTAATAAATTTTTGGGTGGCATTTGTCGGTTTTGAAATTTCTTCTCGAGTTTTTGTTGCTTTACAGTCCTAGAAATGGACTTCTTATCAAATATTGGACAAAAAAATAGCCCACCAAAGCAATGCCTCAGTGAGCTATCTTAACTCGTAACCTTATCTAACAACGCAATAACATTTGATCGTATCTAGTTGTTATTTTTACTTCTCGAATTAAAATTATATATAAATTTTCATAAAAAGCTGTCAATTGTTCTATTTTTTATGTCAAAAATCACGGTATTCAAAATGAAATCGATTTCGGTTGATAACTTTTCCAATTAAGTGTCTCTTTCGATCCTTGGGCATGGGGATCATTGGAATTTAGAATTAATGGTTGTTGGGTCCTCGGAGCGATATCGTATTGTTTTAATTTATAGGATACCTCCCAAAGCAATGGAATCACTTTAAAGGATGCTAAAATTTTTAAAAATTATCCTATATTTACGACTATCGAAACTTTTATTTTTACTTCTCTACAAAAAGTTTTGATAAGTACATGCTTGTCGAAATAGTAATGATATAATTTACTATGCTACAAAAGCACAAACTATGGTTCCGGGAAATCTGGAATATGAGTTTTGGTTTTTTGGGGATCCAATTAGGGCTTCCCAACTATATACCAATACATCAAGAATTTTTGAAACGTTCGGGGCCAATGTGGATTACATACCCAATTTATGGATTGCCGCTCCAGTGGCCGGACTGGTCATACAGTCTTTTGGTCGGTTATTTCAGTGACCGAACCTGATCCAATTTATGCCCTTATGGTAGGTGGTATATCTATGATTCAAGCTGGCCTTATGATGATGATTATAGTTAGGAGAGAAGGATAATGGGATAGAATATAGTATCATTAAAATATGTATATTGAATTCAATAATATTATATAGCACAACTAAACCGAATTAAATTATGTTAAGACAACATCGCGTAGTAATAGAAAATTTAGCACCTCAACTGCAATGTGGCAGTTTCTTTATCAAAAGGGTTGTTGGGGAAACGGTTACGGTTACCGCGAATGTGCTCCCTGATGGACATGATATTATCCAAGTAGAGATACTGTGTAAACATGAAGGCGATAAACACCCTACAAATATCCATATGAGGCATTTGGGGAACGATGTGTACACCGGCTCTTTTAAAGTAGACAAACAAGGGTTTTTTGAATACAGTGTGCAGGGGTGGGTAGATTACGCCCTAAACTGGCAACACGGGATTGAAGCGAAGATAAAAGATGGGCAACATGTAAAAAGTGAGTTGCTGGATGGGATACAATACCTTAAATACATTTCCAATTTGGTATCCTCCAGTGATAAGGTACAAGTGCTCGAATGGATAAGGGAA
This sequence comes from Flavobacteriaceae bacterium KMM 6897, assembly GCA_035798135.1. Classification (GTDB taxonomy): domain Bacteria; phylum Bacteroidota; class Bacteroidia; order Flavobacteriales; family Flavobacteriaceae; genus Sediminicola. The sequence continues at coordinate 785,493 of JAPFBR010000001.1, forward strand.
TTTGAAGATGGGCATGCCTATGATAAAGCGGTGAAAGCGGCTACCTCCAAAAAGTTGTGCCGGATGTTTATAGAACACCCGCAACGTTTATTTGCAAATTCAAGCAAAACCTTACAGGTATATGTAGACCGTAAAAAAGCCAATTTTAGCACATGGTACGAATTTTTTCCCCGTTCCGCTGCATCGGAACCTGGAAAACATGGCACCTTTAAGGACTGTGAACGATTATTGCCCAGAATAGCGGGTATGGGGTTCGACACGCTCTACTTTCCCCCTATCCATCCCATTGGAGAAAAGAATAGAAAGGGCAAAAACAACGCCACCAACGCCAAAGAAGGGGATTCAGGAGTGCCTTGGGCCATAGGATCCCATTTGGGAGGCCATAAATCCATTCATCCAGAATTGGGCTCAGAAGCCGATTTTAAAGATTTAATACAAAAGGCCAATGAAAAAGGGATTGAAATAGCAATGGACCTGGCATTTCAGGCTGCACCGGACCATCCCTATATCACGGACCACCCCGAATGGTTTAGAAAAAGACCGGATGGCACCATGCAATATGCCGAAAATCCACCTAAAAAATATCAGGATATCGTCAACTTTTATTTTGAAACCAAGGCGTATAAGGCACTATGGGAAGAGTTGCTCTCTGTAGCCCTACATTGGGTCAATTGTGGGGTAAGTATTTTTAGGGTTGACAACCCACATACAAAACCCTATTATTTTTGGGCATGGTTGATTGCTGAGGTCAAAAAGAAACACCCGGATGTGTTATTCCTTGCGGAGGCATTTTCGAGGCCTAAGATAATGCAGCAATTGGCAAAACAGGGTTTTTCACAATCCTACAGTTATTTTACCTGGAGGGTGGACAAAGGGGAGCTTATGGAATATATGACCGAGCTGACCCAATCGGAAATGAAGGAATATTATCGGCCTAATTTTTGGCCCAATACTCCGGACATCAATCCCTATCACCTTCAGGGCGCCAACGAGACCATGCACCTTATCAGATACGTTCTGGCAGGCACCCTTTGTGGGAATTTGGGAATTTATGGTCCAGTTTATGAATATATGGACTCAAATGCTATGCCCGGGAAAGAAGAGTATCTCAACTGCGAAAAATACGAGATAAGACACTGGGATTGGACCCTTGAAAACAAAATCACCTATCTGATTACGAAAATAAACGAGGCACGTAAGAAACACGCCTCCCTACAGCAGACAAACAACATTCAATTTTGTCATATAGAGAATAGTAATTTGATCGCCTTCTATAAATGGAACGAGGATAGATCGGATGAGACCCTGACGGTTATCAGCCTTGATTCACATCATACGCAGCAAGGTTTTGTTCAGCTACCCCTAAAATCGCTAGAAATTAATTTGGGGCATCCATTGAGTATGAGGGATGCAATAACAGGAAATAGTTATAATTGGAGTACAGAATGGAACTATGTGGAGTTAAATCCTACGTTACCATTCCACGTATTCCACATAAATAAGTAAATAATGGGAAAAGCAAAGAAAGAAGCTATAGCACAACCCCCATATACATTTGATGTTCCATGGGAAGGGTTGATGGAGGATGAAAGATTTACCAAGGCCTTTTTGTCCGATGTGCTTGAAAATTATATTGTAAAGCAGCGTTGGTATGGCGGCAAGTCCAGTAAGTTGAAATATATTGAACTTCAGAAATATTTTAGGATCCAACAAAATGAAGAGGTCTATTATGGATTGCTGTTGGAGGTGAATTTTGAAGAAGCTTTTTTTCAACATTATTTTTTGCCCATTGCCTTTATTTCTGACGGAAGCTTTGATGAGAAGGAACGGATCCTACCATTGTCCATAAAGGATCAGGAAGGATTTATCGTGGATGCCCTTAATTTGGAAGCGTTCAGGAAACTGGTTTTTGAACGCATTGTCAATTCCGTCCCTAATGATACTACAAAGGTGAGGTACCATAAAAGCATAAATTTCCAAGATACCGAATATGTTTCTTCCCGATTTATGGGTCTGGAACAGAGCAATACCTCCATTATTATCAATGATAGATCGGTCATCAAATTCTTCAGGCGCATCTATTCGGATAAAAATCCGGACTTTGAAATGAGCTGTTTTCTTTCGGAGCAAAAAGGATTTAAAAATACGCCTGCTTATCAAGGGAGCATCAATGTGGTTGAGGACGACTTCAACATCACCGTAGCCCTAATGCAGGAATTGGTTCCTAATCAGGGAGATGCATGGGATTATATGCTAAAGGAAGTAAAAAAGGTCTTTGCCAATCTAGAGTATAAGAAAATAAATATCAACAGGTTACCGGAAGTACCCATTTTTGCGAGCCTAGGAATTAATGATGTGCCCCATCAGATTATAGATTGGGCTGGTCTCAATATATTTCTCAAACTTCAGATTTTGGCCAAACGAACAGCAGAAATGCACATTGCTCTGGGATCCGAGTTTGGGGACACTGCCTTTACACCTACCCATTTTAATGGGGATTATGAGGTTTGGTTAAAAAATAGATTGCTCTATCAATTCCAGAACCGACTGAATATTGTAGAGAACAACATGCATCGTTTAAAGGGTCTTTCGCTGGATCTGGGAAAAGAATTTTTAGAACGTAAAAATGAAATCCGAAAGCGATTCATCAATTTTGATTGGACCAAACTAAAGGGAGAACGGATACGAATCCACGGGGATTATCATTTGGGACAGATTTTAGTGAAGGACGATGATTTTTACATATTGGATTTTGAAGGGGAACCGGAAAGCACTATTAGAGACCGAAAGGTGAAGCAACCCCCATTAAAAGATGTGGCCGGAATCTTCCGTTCCTTTCATTATGCTATATATTCAACTATATTTAGCCACGGCGAGGAATATCCTAATAGCCAAGAAGAATTGTTCAAGGCTGGTGAAATTTTGTACCGCTACTTTATAGGTGTTTTTATGGGCAGTTATGTGGGATTGGTTAGGGAGCACAATCTCAATATTGGGTACTCCCAAGAGCGGATCTTTATCCTGAAGTACTGTATGCTGGAGAAGGCCGTTTACGAACTGGGATATGAAATGAATTCAAGGCCCCAATGGGCAGTAATTCCCTTACAGGGGATAATGAGTATAATTAACGAGTCAAATTAGTAGGATACATGGGAAAAGTCATACCACATAGTTTATTTTCAGAGTTCGATATAAACTTGTTCAAGGCAGGGAAACATTATAGGTTATATGATAAATTGGGATCTCACCTCATTGAAGTGGACGGGGTAAAGGGCACTTATTTTGCCGTTTGGGCCCCCACGGCCAAATCGGTCTCGGTGGTCGGAAATTTCAATTATTGGCTCGAAGGGGACCATAAATTGAATGTGCGCTGGGATGGCAGTGGGATTTGGGAAGGCTTTGTGCCCGGAGTTGGACAAGGTGACGTATATAAATATAAAATACATTCCAATAACTATGATATGAAAACGGAAAAGGCGGATCCCTTTGCAAGGTCTTGTGAACACCCGCCAAAGACCGCTTCTGTAGTTTGGGATGACGACTACAAATGGAAAGATTCTGCTTGGATGGGCTACAGGGCGGATAAAAATGGCCTGGACAGACCTTATGCCGTTTACGAAGTGCATTTGGGATCATGGAAAAAGAAAAACGATAAAGAATTTTTGACCTATACAGAAATGGCGGAGGATTTGGTGGCCTATGTAAAGGAAATGGGATTTACCCACGTCGAGTTCATGCCCATCATGGAATTTCCTTATGACCCTTCTTGGGGGTACCAACTTACCGGATACTTTGCGCCTACCAGCCGTTTTGGAACTCCGGCAGAATTGAAATTATTGGTGGATAAGATGCACCAGAATGATATTGGGGTCATCTTGGACTGGGTGCCTTCCCATTTTCCTGAAGATGCCCATGGACTGGGCTTTTTTGACGGGTCCCATTTATATGAACATCCAGATAGAAAAAAGGGATATCACCAAGATTGGAAGAGCCTTATTTTTAATTACGGGAGAAATGAGGTGAAGGCCTTCTTGATCAGTAATGCCCTTTATTGGTTAGACCAGTATCATGTGGATGGATTGAGGGTGGATGCCGTGGCCTCTATGCTCTATTTGGATTATTCCCGTGAAGATGGGGAATGGGAACCCAATATGTATGGGGGCAATGAAAATTTGGATGCCATAGCCTTTATCAAGGAGCTTAATGAGGAAGTGTACAAGAGTTTTGAGGGGGTGCAGACCATCGCCGAAGAATCAACAGCATTTCCAGGAGTATCCAAACCAATAAACTTAGGGGGACTCGGATTTGGCATGAAATGGATGATGGGATGGATGCATGATACGCTGACCTATTTTAAGAACGAACCCGTCTATAGGAAGCATCATCAGGATGATATTACCTTTAGTATGACCTATGCCTTTACCGAAAATTTCATGCTTCCCTTTTCCCATGATGAGGTAGTGTACGGGAAGCAATCACTCCTTTACAGGATGCCCGGGGATGAATGGCAACGTTTTGCCAACCTAAGATTGTTGTTGGGATATATGTACACCCATCCAGGGACAAAATTATTGTTTATGGGTGCTGAATTCGGTCAATCTTCGGAATGGGATTTTGAAACAAGCTTGGATTGGCATTTATTGGAATACGATTTTCATTCGGGCGTACAACAATTGGTAAAGGATTTGAATAATATTTACAAAAATTATCCGGCCCTTTATGAAAAGCAGTTCAGTCCAGAAGGATTTCAATGGATTGATTATGGGGACCATGAACATTCAGTGCTAACCTATACCCGAAAGGGGCACGACAAAAAGAACGATCTTTTTATCGCCTGTAATTTCACCCCTGTCCCTAGGGAGAATTATCGAATTGGGGTTCCAAAATCGGGACAGTTCAAAGAATTATTAAACAGTGATGACAAAAAATACGGGGGTAGTGGAATGACCAATAAGAACATAAAAGCATCCAACACCCCGTGGAACGGGCGAGACAAATCGGTTAAAATCAATATTCCCCCACTTGGTTTCGTGATTTTCCAATAATTTCAAAAGTGGGAACCTAACATTAACAATGAATTTTTATAAGCCCTGTTCGGCATTTTCCCTTTTTAACGGAATAAACGGACAGGGCTTACTTTTCGATGGTAATTTGGTTAGGGGTATAGCTCTATTTCATTTAAGAAAACAATAACGCAGAACATTTTTATTTGATCTTGCATAATTATAATTTCACGTAAAAGATAAAGATATGATCGATTTAAAAAATAAGGTAGCATATATCACTGGAGGTTCCAAGGGAATTGGTTTTGGTGTCGCAGAACAATTGCTCCGGGCCGGAATGAGGGTAGCCATTAGTGGGCGAAATATGGATACGGTAAAAAAGGCGGCCAAAAACCTGGGGACACCGGACATGGTGCTGGCCATAGAATCGGACGTTACCGAACACAAGGATGAAGAGGCGGCCGTAAAATCCATACTGAATACATGGGGGCAATTGGATGTTGTGCTGGCAAATGCCGGAGTAGGACATTTTGCACCTGTGGATGAGCTCTCTGGGGACGATTGGCATCAGATGGTGAACACCAACCTCAATGGAGTCTTCCACACCTTAAAAGCGTCCGTTGAGGCCTTAAAGATCTCCAAAGGGTATTATATTACTTTGGCAAGTTTGGCAGGAACAAATTTCTTTCCAAGTGGTGCAGGGTATAATGCTACAAAATTTGGCGTGGTTGGTTTCACCCAAGCGGCCATGTTGGATTTGCGCAAATACGATATCAAAGTATCTACCATTATGCCAGGATCTGTGGCCTCACATTTCAATGACCATGAACCATCTGAAGCGGATTCCTGGAAAATTCAGCCAGAGGATATAGGGGAATTGGTGCTGGACCTTTTAAAAATGAATCCACGGACCTTGCCCAGTAAGATAGAGGTTAGGCCAACAAGACCGGATTTAAAATAAGGCTAAACCTCTTTTTCCAAAAAGGGGATATCCGGATTGCAAATTTCCATAATCAGGGATTGTAAGGCGGTGTAAAATAGGGCAATCGTTTCTTGGGTAATCAATGTATCCTTGTTTCGGTCGCCCTTTTTTGGTTTGGTGGCAAAAAGGAGGAGGCCTTCCTTGAGATTTTTGAACGAAATGATGCCTGCTTCCAACTTTTGTATTGGTTGTTTGCTGTTGTACATTAGTGCATAACAAAGTAATTGAAAGGCCTTGCTGAAGTCATAGTTGGTGATAAGCTCTTCCCAATCATAGACTTCCACATCTTTTGATGCTACTTTGCCGGTTTTATAGTCTATAATCCTGAGAACGCCATCCCTTTCATCAATACGGTCCAATTTTCCCTTAAGGGTTATGGGAAAATCCAACCCCTTAATTTCCAATTTTGTGTTCCAACTTTCTTCCAGGCCCAAAACCTTTATATCATGGTCTTTGATTTCTTCAAGTTCTGCTTTGATAAAGTTCTCAATATATTGGACCACTACGTTAAAGGCTATCAAGTTCTTGCCCCTGCTGATATCCCCATCGGCATAATTCAGTATGAAATGGTTTTTAACTACGGACTTAATCAAGGGAAACATGGAATCTAGACCGTCTTTCGTAAGTGTCTTGCCAATAAAAGGGATATAAAGCTCTTCCATGGAGTCATGAACAATAGTGCCGAAAGTATTGGCGGCTACGTTTTCTTCCACTTCGTTTACATCATCGATCTTTAATATGCTCCTCTTGTAGAAGTCGATAGGATTACGAATGTAATTCGTCAAAGAAGAGGGCGAAAACCCTTTTTCGGCCAGCTCCTTTATTTTCTGCATTAGCAGCTCATCTTTTGGAATGGTATATACTTTTTTTATGGAGGTTTTAATTTCTGGGGCCGCAACTATTTCTGTGATATCGCTACTTCTATTCTTGTCGGTCAGTAATTGTGCTATCAACCTACTTTTTTCGCCTCCCTCCAATACGTCAGGTTCTGTATTGTACAAAATGTATACATTCTTTGCACGTTGTAATAGCCTGTAAAAATGATAAGTGTACACGGCATCTTTTTCTTTGTACGTGGGCAGACCAAAGGCTATTTTTAGATCAAAGGGCAAAAAAGAATTGTTGCTTTTGCCCGAGGGGAGTATGCCCTCATTTACAGACGTTAAGATGACCGTCTCAAAATCGAGGTTCCTACTTTCCAACATGCCCATAATCTGCAGTCCTTTTAAAGGCTCCCCCCTAAAGTCCAAGGTTTCGGATGACAGTAATTCCTTGTAGAGACTTGTAAGGGATCTTAAATCTGATATATAAGGGTATTGCCTTACCAATTCGGACAATTGATTGAACAACTCATGGAAACGGTATAGGTATTCCATTCCCAAATCCTGAGCCCCTTTTTTAAAGGAGTCTTTAAGACCGAGGATAATTTGGGAGCAAGTGTCCAAGAAGGCTTTTATGGATTTGTTCTCTTTAAAAAAGAGATAGTGGATGTTCGTAATTGCTGTAGGGACAACGGAACCTATTTTATCATGGCTTATGTAGGACCAATTTTTGGATTTTATGGCCTCACTTAGGACATAGGCACCGTCTATGTCATATTGTGTCAAATATATTTTTGTATATGGATGGGATAGAAAATTGAGCAGGTCTTGAAAGTACCACCCCTGTGGGTCCTTGTTTAAATAAAGCTCAAAGAACTGGGTAAAGAAACTTGCCAAAGGACTATTGTGCAAAGGATACCCCATGGTGATGTTTATTCCTTCAATTTTTTCGGGGACGGAATTCATGATAGGGTTGAGCAAGGTCTCGTCCCCTAATACCACTGCGGTATTCTTTAGCTGTTCTTTGTGCTGTGAATGTATTTTTTCTAAAAGATACCCCACGTATTTGGCCTGGGTAACGTTTTTGGGCAGCCCGATGATCTGAATATCCTTTTTTCCGAGATAATGTGCTTTGAGCCCTTTTTTGGGCTTGTTGAGCAGGCAGTTCCAAGTTTTAAAATGCTGCCGAATAAAATGTCCGGCATCATGGATGTCATCTTCCAAAAAATAAGGATCGATATCCCAGTATATTTCACTGTTGGAGGTATTCAAAATTTCCTGTATTATTTTGGATTCAGCGTTATTTAAGGCATTAAAACCAATAAAAACATGAATTGCTTTGGGTTTGGTTGCCAAATAGGTCTTTAGTTCCTCTGTGGCCTTGCGGTAGACCAAGCCTTGGTGGCCTAGGCCTTTTTCCAATAATGATGAATTGAATGCCTCGTACAGGGTCGGCAATTTTTGCCAAAACTGTAAGTAATCCGTAATCATTCGGGTCTTACCCTCTTGTAAAGACCAATGGTCGATTTCTTTGATATCGGAGAGATGGGAAAAAATAGCTTTGGAATCAACCAGGTATCGATCTATTTCATTGAAATCCTGTAATAGGGTCTGTCCCCATTTGGAGAAGGCATAAAAATTTTCAGGCTCTCCTTTGGCAGTTTTCAGGTAACTCTCGTATAAGTGAAATAATTGTTCTGTATTGTTGGCATAAACCAGGTTGGCAATCTTTTCTATAAAGGTTTCTATACTATAGATTTCAGGAGCAAACGCAGTCTTGGTGGTAGTTTTGCCAATACTATTCCTTAAAAATGTTCCAGCTCTTTTACTGGGCAATACAAATACTATTTCCTCGAGCGAGCCATATTTTAATTGGACTTCTTCAATAACTTCTTCAAGAAAACTCTTCATAGATGCACCGCTTAAAATAGAAGTATAAATATAGGGATATAAAAGAGTATTTAGATTTCAAATGGGCAGCTGTTCAAAAGGTTGTAAACAAAAAAAGCTCCGCAATTGCGGAGCTTTTAATTATGATTGAGAATTGATCTTGATTACTTGATCAAGTTAATTTCAACTCTTCTGTTTTGAGTTCTACCAGCTCTTGTGTTGTTGGTAGCCATTGGCTTATCCTCACCATATCCGATAGCAGTTAACCTATCAGCTCCGATACCTTCTTTTACTAAGAAGTCTCTTACTGAATTAGCTCTAGATTCAGATAGTTTTTGGTTTAAAGAAGAACTACCAACACTGTCAGTGTGACCTTCAACAGTAAACTTAGCGTTTGGATATTCTTTCAAGATCAAGATGATATCTACCATTACAGCAGTAGACTCAGCTTTGATAGAAGATTTACCTGTGTCGAACAAAATAGTTCTTGCATAGTCGTTCAATTGTTTCTGAACTTCCTCAGTTACTTCAGGACAACCATTGTTTGCAACAGTTCCAGCTACTTCAGGACAAGCGTCATCTTTATCCAAAACTCCGTCTCCGTCAGTATCAGGCCAAGGACATCCTTTGTTAGCAGCAGGACCAGCTTCGCTAGGACAAGCATCATCTTTATCGGCAATACCATCACCATCAGCATCAGGACAACCAGCTAAAGCAGGAAGACCAGCAACTTCTGGACAAGCATCGTCCTTATCGGCAACACCATCACCGTCTTTATCAGGACAACCGTTCATTTCTTTAGAACCAGCTTCGTTAGGACAAGCATCTTTGCTGTCTTCGATTCCGTCACCGTCAGTATCAGGACATCCGTTGAAAATTGCCAAACCAGCAACTTCTGGACATGCATCGTCTTTATCATAGATTCCGTCATCGTCAGTATCAGTTCCACCAAATTTAATGGCGATACCAGCTAAATGTTGGAAATGTTTTACACCGTAATCTTCGAAAGCGTGCTTGTAAGAAGTCTGTACAGTTAAACCGATGTTATCGGAGAACCAGTAGTTTAGACCAACACCTCCATTAACAGTACCTGCACCAATTTCATTAACCCAAGTATAACCACCTCCGATTTCAACGAAAGGATCTAATTTGGTGTTTTTCAAAAATGCATATTTAATAGTACCATCAGCAGCATAGTGAGAAAGATCATCTACACTAACATCACCTAATTTGGAAATTCTGTTCAAAGAACCTTTAACTCCAATAGAAAATCCGTCACCAACATATTTGGATACAGAAACGTAGGAAATAGAAGGAAGAATGTTCCAGTGATCATTTACATTAAAGTATTCGTTTCCAAATGAGCTTACATCACCAGTTGGATAAACGTCAATCGCGTTAACACCAAAACTAACCTGCCATGGGTTGTTTTCGTCCTGCGCGTGTAAGTTGTTAAATCCTACAGCAAGTAGGGCCACAACTAATAATTTGCTAAGATGTTTCATGTATTAAAATTTAAGTTTAAGTGTTTATTAGCTGCAAATGTAAGTTGTTAAAAATTATTAACAAAATCAAATTCCTATTTTTTTTAACTCATTTGTTTTAGGGTATTTGAACTGTTAAATGACGTTTAATGCCTTGCCAACCTCAGTAAATGCTAGGATTGCTTTTTCTAAATGTTCAATTTCATGTGCAGCGGAAAGTTGTACCCGTATTCTTGCTTTCCCTTTTGGGACCACAGGAAAGAAAAAACCGATGACATAGATGCCTTTCGCCAAAAGCATATCTGCCATCTGTTGAGAGAGTTTTGCATCATATAACATGACCGGGACAATGGCCGAATCCCCATCAATGATATCAAATCCAGCATCCTTCATTCCTTTTTTAAAGTATTCTGTGTTTTTTTGAAGCTTATCCCTTAAAGAGGTATCCTTATCCAACATGTCAAATACCTTTATAGAGGCACCTACTATAGCCGGGGCCAGAGAATTGGAGAATAGATAAGGTCTGGATCGCTGTCTTAAAATCTCAATAATTTCTTTTTTACCTGTAGTATAACCACCCATGGCGCCACCAAGAGCTTTCCCTAATGTTCCTGTAATAATGTCGATTCTGTCCATAACCCCCTTCTCTTCAAGGGTACCTCTACCAGTCTCGCCAATGAAACCTGCGGAGTGGCACTCATCAATCATGACCATAGCATCATATTTATCAGCCAGGTCACAGATTTTGTCCAAGGGGGCCAAAAGTCCGTCCATGGAGAATACACCATCGGTTACAATAATCTTAAAACGGGCATCGTCGGCATTGGCCTGTACCAATTGGGCCTCAAGATCGGCCATATCGTTATTGGCATAACGATATCTTTTAGCCTTACAAAGCCTAACCCCGTCAATTATTGACGCATGGTTAAGGGAATCCGAGATTATGGCATCCTCTGGCCCCAACAGAGGTTCAAAGACGCCTCCGTTGGCATCAAAGGCCGCGGCATATAATATGGTATCTTCCGTTCCATAAAAATCTGCTATCTTTTGTTCCAGTTCCTTATGGATGTCTTGGGTTCCACAGATAAAGCGAACCGATGACATTCCAAAGCCATGGGAGTCAAGAGCATCTTTGGCCGCTTTAACAACCTCTGGATGGGCCGATAGCCCTAAATAATTATTGGAACAAAAATTTATGACCTCTTGCCCCGTAGAAATTTTGATCACTGCACCCTGGGGAGAAGTTATGATGCGTTCCTTTTTATAAAGACCGTCATCTTTGATGTTCAGTAATTCTTCTTTTAAATGTTGTTGTATACTTCCGTACATATGATTAAGGTATTATATAAATTCCGGTGTTATGGTATCGTTAATATAAACAATAATTTTATTGTGAATGGTGTAGTTCATGGCTTCCATTGCCGATGCGTACTCATTGACCTGGGTATGGTGGGCCGTACTCTTTGTTCCTGTTTTGTAATCTATTATGGTCACTCCTTTTTCTTGTAACACAATCCTATCTGGCCGTAAAATTAACCCGATTTGTGTAATTATATCCCTTTCGTTCCAAACAATTGCTTCAGAATGAAAAAATTCTTGGAGTTCCGGGTGACGGACAATCTGTAACAGCAAGGCTTTAAGGGAGTCAATTTCTTGATGGAGGATTTGTCCGTTTCTTTGCATTAAGGTAAGTGCTTGGGCAATATCGGATTCCGTTTTGATATAGCTTAACAATTGGTGCAGGACATTTCCTTGTTCCATTGCCACCCCTGCCCCCGATTCCCATAGGGATCCCGAGGTGGTGATAAGGTTAAAACTAGGTCTATCTTTAAAGGTGAGTGCATATGGCACGGATTGTTGTTGGATTACCTGGTTTTGATCCTCCGCTGCAAAGTCAAGCTTTCCAAAGGAATAAGTATTCTTTGAATTGTCCCATAGCCCTTTTTCCTTCAAGTAGTGTATAAACAATCCAGAATATAGATCTGTTTTGTGCTCCCCATTACTTTTAAGGTCCTTCTTGGTCAGCACGTACAGTGCTTCTATGGCCCTTGTAAGGGCAACATATAATACATTGAAGGCGTCCAACTCCAATTTATGTTGTTCCTCTTCGTACAGTAGGCTAGCTGTTTCCCCATAATCTACGACCTCTTGTTTTTTGTTCACTAAAAGCTCCCCAAAACCATGGAACAATTCTGCATCCACAGGGATCCATAATTTTGCATCTTTTTCTTTATAGAGATGTTCATTGGCAAAAGGGAAAATTACAATAGGAAATTCTAATCCTTTGGATTTATGGACGGTCATGATCTGTATGGCGTTCACGCTTTCAGGGGCAGTAATGCTAAGCTTATCTTTTTTCTTTTCCCAATATGCAAGAAAGGAATGTGGGCTGCTGCCATCTTTTTGCTCCACTTCAAGAACCGTATCCATTAAATAGGTAATATAGGCATCGGATCCTTCTATTAAATTAAACTGCTTTATGGCGTGTTCCAAACCATCGTAAACGGAGTGTTGTTTTAAATATTTGATATCAAAACCATATTCATCCTTTAAGAAGACTCCAGCCTTCTCCATATGTTCTGCTATAAAACTGTGATTGGGCCCTTGGTCCCCAGAGAGAAAATAAAGGAGTGCAAAAACTATTTCCTTATTGTGGGGGTCAATGGAATAATGAAGTAGGGCAATCAAGAATTGAACTTTTGGACTGCTGTTCAATAAAAGGGTTTCAGACGAAATGATGGGGATACCTTCCTTCATCAGAAAATCGGCCACTATGATCCCATGCTTGCGGCTCCGGGTTAAGATGCAGATATCCTTTAAACCAAAATTCTTTTCCCTTACTTCCTGAATGGTTCTAAGAATATGTGCACAATAGTGCTCATTTTCGGTCATGTCCTCCGTTTCTTCAACAAAACTAAGTGTTACCAAGCCCCCTTTTTTAGAATTGTATTCTTGCCTGTTCCCTTCTATGAATAATTGGTTATAGGCAACATTGTTGAGAAACGGACTAGCAACGGTAAAGAAATCATTATTGAATTTGATCACTTCTTCGTAACTCCTATAATTGGAGGGTAAATTTTTGGTGTCCGGGGAAAGAACGAACGGATTCTTTTCTAGGTTGATCAGGTTTAAAAACTGTTCCGCTTTCCCACCACGCCATCTATAAATGGCCTGTTTTGCATCCCCTACCAAAAGCAAAGAACCTTTTTGCCCCAGAAGGTCCTCACTTTCCAACGCATTGCCTATTAAAGGGATAAGATTGGTCCATTGCATCTCAGAGGTATCCTGGAATTCATCTATAAAATAATGCCGGTATTTTTCACCCAGCCTTTCATAGATAAAGGGGGCGGGCTGGTTTTTAATCTCTTTCGAAATGATGGAATTAAAAGATGAGATAGGCAGTTGGTCACGTTCCAATTCCAAAGCTTTTACCTCCTGCTGAATGGCATTCAAGACGGTTAGTGGAACAATGTTACCGTATGCGTTTTTTAGGAACAATAACTCCAATGCCTCTCGCTTAATACTATGGAACAGCACAGAGAATTGAGGGTGGAGGGAATCTAAAACAGCCTTCGTGGCATTGGGACATGTTTTTGTGTATAGCGGGTCACTTTCAAAATTTTGTTTCCATCCCGCCTTAAAGTCCATCACATAATTTTTATCGGCAATCTTGGCAACGAATTTCGGGAAATAGCCCGACTTAAAATCGCTGAATTCCAATCCGTGGGTATCGATGATTTCCAATATTTTTTGAGCGGTAGAGTGTAATTCTTCCTCATTCTTGGCGATATTGGATCGTATTTTTTTCTTCAACACCAAAAAATCACCAATTTCCTTATCGGCAATCTGTTTCAGGTGGTCTGAGTGGTTTTCATTAAAGAGCAACTTCCCAATATTGGCCAAGTCCAGACTGATGTCCCAACTCTTGTCCTCATTGGCTTTTTCCAGAGCGAACTCCAACAATACTTTGGTCAGTTCTTCATTGGTCCCCGCTTTGTTGATGAGTCTAACTATGGCTTCATCCAAAAGTAAGGTGGTGTCCAGGATCACCTCAAAATTTTGTGGCAGTTTTAAGTCCTTCGCGAAAGTACGGATGAGACGATGCGTAAATTTATCAATAGTGGATACATCAAAAAAAGCATAATTGTGCAAGATCTCTTTTAAAGTTTTTTTTGCCTTTTTTTGAAGATCTTCTGCATTCATCTGCAACTCTTCCGAAATGGTAAGGAACATGGGGGATGCTTCTTTTAAAGAGTTGGTCTCGCCAAAATCGTACAAACTTCCTAAGATTCGTTGTTTCATTTCGTTCACCGCCTTATTTGTAAAGGTGATGGCCAATATTTGGCGAAAACTACGGGTGGAACTGGAAGAGAGGACAATTTTCAGATACTCCTTGGTAAGGGTATACGTCTTACCCGAACCGGCAGAGGCATTATAGATTTTATAGTTGGCGTTCTGCACTAATTTTATTTGCAAAATAAGGATTCTTGAACAGTTCTTAACAAATAATTAATGGAATTTGCATCTTAAAACCTTAAATTTGGGAAACAGAAATAATTAACTATAAAACACTATAATTATGGCTTTTGAATTACCTAAATTACCATATGCATACGATGCATTGGAACCACATATTGATGCGAAAACGATGGAAATACACCATACCAAGCATCACAATGGATATACAACCAAATTGAACAACGCTATTGACGGAACTGATCTTGCAGGGAAATCCATTGAGGACATCTTGCACAAATTGGATATGTCCAATGCCGCAGTTCGTAACAATGGAGGAGGATTTTACAATCATTCCTTGTTTTGGGAAATAATGTCTCCAAAAGGTGGTGGAGAACCTTTAGGTGAGTTGGCAGATGCCGTTAAGTCCGCATTTGGATCATATGACGGTTTTAAAGAGGCCTTTGCAAATGCAGCAGCTACCAGATTTGGCTCTGGTTGGGCATGGCTATGTGTTCATAAAGGCGGGAAATTGGAAATTTGCTCCACTCCAAACCAAGATAACCCATTGATGCCGGGTGTTGGCTGTGGTGGTTTTCCAGTAATGGGATTGGATGTTTGGGAGCATGCTTATTACCTGAACTACCAAAACAGAAGGCCTGATTATATTGCACATTTCTACAATGTGATCAATTGGAATAAAGTGTCAGAGCTTTACAAAGCCAATAAATAAGAACTAAACCCTTAGGGTATGGACCATCTTACTAATTCGTAAGGTGGTTTTTTTTGCGTTGTTATAAGCAGTAGTTAGAGTTAATGTTCTGATATTTAAGAGGATAATTTGAGAAGGTGTTTTAAAACATAGGATGTTATTAATAGAAAAGGGTGGAGAAGTCTCCACCCTTTTCATCCCAAATCTTACCATAAACTTAACCTACTTATGCTATGGCGGTACTAAATTACTGGTATTGTGAGAAATAACAAAGAAAAATGAATAAATTTTCGAAAATTTTGGTTCTGGGAAATTTCTGGTTTGGGGTATATGGGGCAAAATTGTTTTGATTATCAGAAATAAAAAAGGCGGAGTTTCCTCCACCTTTTTTCCCCAAATCTTACCATGAACTTAACCTACTTATGCTATGGTCCTTCGAAAGTAGTGCAATAGGTGCTAACGCAACAATCTTTTAGACTAAGCCCTATTATTATGGGATGAAACGCTTTTATATCGATGAATGGTCGCTTGGCTGGATATTTAACTTAGGGGGAGTAGAAGGTGTGAAAAATAAAAAGGTGGAGTTTCCTCCACCTTTTTCCCCAAATCTTACCATGAACTTAACCTACTTATGCTATGGTCCTTCGAAAGTAAGGCAACAGGTAGTAACCATACAATATTTTAGACTAATGCCTGTTAAAATAGGATGAAACGCTTCTTTGTCGATGAACGGAATGTATTGTGTAGTATCGAAGGATAGTGATAGGAAAGTATGTCAAATAAAAAAGGTGGAGAAGTCTCCACCTTTTTTGCCCCAAATCTTACCATGAACTTAACCTACTTATGCTATGGTAGGTCTAAAAATACTTGCAGATGACCTAATTTAAATCAAAAGACCGCCAAAATGCGATTATTATCGATGAAGCGCATGATTATGTGTATTTCATCGATAATATTGTTAATATGCCCGTTGGTTCTTGCCTTCAAAAAAGTTTAAGAACGCTCTGTTAACAACCCTGTTGCCACCAGGTGTTGGATAGTCTCCGGTAAAATACCAGTCACCTAAATTTTTGGGACAGGCTTGGTGTAAACTTTCAACAGTTTGATAGATGATTTCTACTTCTGCCTTTATGTCGTCTGGGCACAATAATTCTCCAATTTTTTTAGAAATTTCCTCTACCGTGAATGGGAGATAGAATTCCTTTACGTAGTTAATGACATCCTTGTCCTGGTTGCTAACCTGCGTTAAGCATTTTTGATATATCTCCTCAACCAAATGCATGGTGTTGTTATCCTGGTGAAGTGCCAAGGCCGCCCTAAAGGCAATGAAGTCCTCTAATTTGGCCATGTCTATACCGTAACAATCAGGATATCTTATTTGAGGGGCGGATGAAACCACGATTATTTTTTTCGGTAACAGTCGGTCCAATATACCTAGGATACTTTTTTTCAAAGTGGTTCCCCTAACAATACTATCATCAATGATAACGAGGTTATCTCCCTCTTTTACGGATCCATATGAAATATCGTAAACATGGGCAATTAAATCGTCCCTACTGCTATCCTGGGTAATAAACGTTCTTAGTTTGGCATCTTTAATGGCTACCTTTTCTATTCTTGGTCGTACCTCCAAAATTTCATGTAATTGTTCAGAGGTAATCTTGGAACCTATGGACAATATTTGTTTTTCCTTCTGTCTGTTCAGATCGTTTTGGGCCTCTTTTACCATGCCATAAAAGGAGGTTTCTGCTGTATTGGGAATAAACGAGAAGACTGTATTTTTGATATCACCATCGATCGACTTTAGAATTTGCGGATAGAGTAATTTACCCAATTCCTTTCGCTCTTGGTATATTTCTTTGTCACTTCCCCTAGAAAAGTAAATGCGTTCAAAAGAGCAGGCCTTTCGTTCTTTTGGTTCTAGGATTTGCTTAAGCTTAACCTGGCCATTTTTCTTGATAATAATGGCCTTTCCAGGATCCAATTCCTGGATATCCTCATACTTCACGTTGAAGACGGTTTGAATGGCTGGTCTTTCCGAGGCAATGGCAACTACTTCATCATCCTGATAAAAGTAGGTAGGTCTTATCCCGGAAGGATCTCTTAGGACAAAGGCATCCCCATGGCCCAATAAGCCAGCCATGGCATAGCCTCCATCAAAGTTTTTGGCTGCCTTTCTAAGGATTTTCGCAACATTAAGTCGCTCTGCAATTAAAGCGGAAGCTTCTTGTTTATTGAAACCTTCCTTTTTTATTTCTTTGTATAGTTTTGCAACTGCATCATCCAAAAAGTGACCTATCTTTTCCATGACCGTTACAGTATCTGCCAGTTCTTTGGGATGCTGACCTAAACGGATAAGGTTATCAAAGAGTTCGTGAACATTGGTCATGTTGAAATTCCCTGCCACGATAAGGTTACGGTGCATCCAGTTGTTCTGTCTTAAAAAGGGATGAACATTCTCTATGCTGTTTTTGCCAAAAGTGCCATATCGTACATGGCCCAATAGGACCTCCCCAATATATGGGATATGCTTCTTTTGTAATGCCACATCATCCTGATATTCCGGATGCTCCAACATGGTGGTATTGATGCGGTCGTTGATCTGTGCAAAAATATCCTGAATGGGTTGTTGGGCGGCAGAGCGTACTCTGCTCATATAGCGTTCCCCTGGGGTCATGTCCAATTTTATACTGGCAAAGCCGGCACCGTCCTGACCACGGTTGTGCTGCTTTTCCATCATTAGGTACATTTTATTGACCCCATAAAAGGCGGTACCATATTTCTCCTTATAATATTCCAAAGGTTTTAATAACCTAATAAGGGATATTCCACATTCATGCTTAATAGCGTCACTCATGATAAATAGGGATTAAAAAAGCCCTGAAAAGTCAGGGCGTAAATTATTGTAATTCAATATCAAATTGTGTCAATTCTTTGAATTGCATCAGTCGTTGTGTAACCTCTTTCCTTTCAAGTCCTATCATTCTTTCGGTGCCAAACTTTTCAACACAAAAAGAAGCCAGATTGGAGCCATGGATAATGGCGCTCTTCATACTATTAAAGGATATGTTTTTTGTTTCGGCCAAATAGCCTGCAAAACCTCCGGCGAAAGTGTCTCCGGCACCCGTTGGATCAAAGACCTCCTCTAAAGGTAGGGCAGGGGCGAAAAATACATTGTCCCCTTTAAATAAAAGGGCACCGTGCTCCCCTTTTTTGATCACCACGTATTTTGGTCCCAATTTGTGAATTGCGGCGGCTGCCTTTACCAAAGAATATTCTTTGGTCAGCTGTCTAGCCTCTTCATCGTTAATGGTAATGACATCTACAAGCTTAATAACGTCCAAAAGCTCTTCCAGGGCATTGTCCATCCAAAAGTTCATGGTGTCCAAAACGATAAGTCTTGGCTTTGTCTCCATTTGTTCGATTACACTTTTTTGGACGCTGGGGTGTAGATTGCCTAGCATAACCACTTCGGCATTTCTATAATTATTGGGCACTACAGGAGAGAAGTCGGCCAAGACATTAAGCTCTGTCGCCAAGGTGTCCCGAGAATTAAGATCATTGTGGTATTTGCCTTTCCAGTAAAAGGTTTTACCCCCCTTTACTATTTCTATTGCTGAGATATCTATATTCTTGTCTGATAAAAGGTTTAAATATTCCTGCGGAAAATCTTCCCCAACAATAGAGACGATTGCGGAATCCACTCCAAATTGTGATGCAGCCAGGCCAATAAAGGTGGCAGCTCCCCCAAGTATTTTATCTGTTTTCCCAAAAGGTGTCTCAATAGCATCGAAGGCAACCGTGCCCACAATCAGTAATTTGCCCATTTACTATAAAATTTGGTGCAAATATAAGGGTAACTTTCCAAGAATTTATTGAAGTTACAAAAAGATTGTTTTGGCGAAAAATAGCTACGGAATATAGTCTACGAGCTATTTTGTTAAAGTATTCTCAAAGCCTTGGTCCTTGGGCAGGTTCAATTCTTTGGACGCCTCAACGGCCAATTGGTCGCATCGTTCATTTTGGATGTGGTTGTTGTGCCCTTTGATCCATTTGAAATTGACTTCGTGCTTTCTGTACTCCATTAGGAATAGTTTCCACAAATCTGGATTCTTCTTGTTTTTGAAATTGGTCCGCTCCCATCGGTCCAGCCATTTTTTCTCCACGGCATCCACAACATACTTGGAATCTGTGAAAACCTTGATCTTTAGTCCTGGAACCTTTAGTTTTTTCAAGGCCTCAATGACGGCCAAAAGTTCCATTCTATTATTGGTTGTATGTCTAAACCCTTGTTTAAATTCCTTTCTATATGGTTTGCCCACCCATTCCATTACAATGCCGTAACCTCCAGGACCCGGATTGCCCCTCGCGGCACCATCTGTATAGATATGTACATCTGCTTTATCCATGTAATAGGGAGTCTATTATTTTAGGAAAGTGTTCATATTCCAGAGCATGAACTTTTTCGGCAATGCTATCTGCCGTATCGGAAGGGGTAACAAGCGTTTTTGCTTGGTGTATAATAGCCCCCTCATCATAATTTTGATTAACATAGTGTATGGTGATGCCTGTTTCTGCTTCCTTATTTTGGACAATTGTTTCATGAACCTTCATTCCATACATTCCTTTTCCACCATATTTTGGCAAAAGAGCAGGGTGAATGTTGATTATTTTATCCGAAAAGTGAAAAATTAAGGCATCCGGGATTTTCCATAAAAAACCGGCCAGCACAATTAGATCCGGGTTCATTGCCTTAAGGATATTTAGCACACAATCACTTTCTACAAAGGCGGTCCTATTAAAATATAGGGCGCTTATCTTTAGCCTGTCGCAGCGTTCCAATACCTTTGCATCCCTTTTGTTTGTTAGCACTGCAGAAATAGAGACGTTAGGGTTGTCTTTGAAATAGTTGGCGATGTTTTCAACATTGGACCCCGATCCGGAGGCAAATAATACGATACGTTTCATGAAAATTATTTTCTTTCAGAAGGGTAAAAATTATGGGCTAAATTAACACTCTTGAATTTAAATTCATTAAATTGTTCTACATTTTACCGTCAAATAGTGTATTTAATCCAAAGTTTTTTATTTTTGCCAACAATTTAATTTTTAAACCAGAATAATTATGTCAGATATTGCATCAAGAGTAAAGGCTATCATCGTTGATAAATTGGGTGTAGATGAAAACGAAGTGGTTGCGGAAGCAAGCTTTACTAACGACTTAGGAGCAGACTCATTGGACACTGTTGAATTGATAATGGAATTCGAAAAAGAATTCGATATCCAGATTCCAGATGATCAAGCCGAAAATATAGCAACAGTTGGTCAAGCAATTAGTTATATAGAAGAGGCAAAGTAACTTTATGATATCTTGAATGAGATTTAAAATATCCATGTGGTAATAGTGTCGCATGGATATTTTTTTTAATTTACACTTCTCTTAGATACTAAAATAAATATTGGTTCAATGCAATTAAAACGAGTTGTGGTTACTGGATTGGGTGCTTTAACTCCCATAGGCAACAATATTCAGGAATATTGGGAAGGCCTAAAAAGCGGGAAAAGTGGATCGGCACCTATTACTTATTACGATACAGAAAAATTCAAGACAAAATTTGCTTGTGAACTAAAGAATTTCAATGCAGAAGACCATTTTGACAGAAAAGAGGCACGCAAATTGGATAGGTTTGCTCAGTATGCCCTAGTTTCTTCCGATGAGGCTATTATAGATTCTGGATTAGATCTTGATAAAATTGATAAATTTCGAGTAGGCGTAATTTGGGGAGCCGGAATAGGTGGCTTGGAAACATTCCAGAACGAAATGATGAATTTTGCTGCTGGGGATGGCACTCCAAGGTTCAACCCATTCTTTATTCCAAAGATGATCGCCGATATTGCCCCTGGAAATATTTCCATAAAACATGGTTTCATGGGCCCTAATTATACTACGGTTTCTGCTTGTGCCTCTTCGGCCAACGCCATGATCGACGCCCTAAACTATATTCGTTTAGGCCATTGTGATGTTATTGTTACCGGAGGTAGTGAAGCGGCAGTTACCATTGCAGGTATGGGTGGTTTTAATGCCATGCATGCCCTTTCTACCTTAAATGAGAGTCCTGAAACAGCTTCCAGGCCGTTTGATGCCACAAGGGATGGTTTTGTATTGGGTGAAGGTGCAGGAGCACTGATTCTAGAGGAATACGAGCATGCCAAGGCAAGGGGAGCAAATATTTATGCTGAAATTGTAGGCGGAGGAATGTCCAGTGATGCTTATCACATGACAGCACCGCACCCAGATGGAATTGGTGTAGTTCGCGTGATGGAGAACTGTTTACGTGATGCTGGACTAAAGCCAGAGGATGTAGATGCAATCAATACGCACGGTACTTCAACTCCATTGGGAGATGTGGCCGAACTAAAGGCGATTACCAAAGTATTTGGCGCACATGCAAAAAATATTAATATAAATTCAACCAAGTCCATGACCGGCCATCTTTTGGGAGCGGCTGGGGCTATAGAGGCCATTGCCTCTATACTGGCCATGAAACACAGTTTGGTGCCACCCACCATCAACCACACCACGGTTGATGAGAATATAGACCCTAATCTAAACCTTACCTTGAACAAGGCACAGAAAAGAGAGGTAAATGTTGCCATGAGCAATACATTCGGATTTGGGGGACACAATGCTTGCGTTGTTTTTAAAAAAATAAGTTAAACAAAGAATGAATTTTCCTTCCAATATATTCAATTCCCATCCTAAAGAGGATGGGGATTTTTTTGGAGGAATGACTAGAATACTTGGGTTTAAGCCCAAGAAGCTGGACATCTACAAAAAGGCTTTTCTTCACCGTTCCGCCAACATAAAGGATTCCAAGGGGATCCCAATGAACTATGAGCGTTTAGAGTTCTTGGGGGATGCCATGCTTGGAACCATCATATCACGTTACCTTTATAATGAAGTTCCTGAAGGAGATGAGGGTTACTTGACCAAAATGCGCTCAAAAATAGTAAGTAGGGAGCATTTGAACGAGTTGGGTAAGGATTTAAATCTTATCGATTATGTGGAAAGTAGAATCCCAAGATCACATTTCGGGGACAATATCCATGGGAATGTTTTTGAGGCCTTGGTTGGAGCCATCTATTTGGATAGGGGATATAAATACTGTGAGAAATTCATCAATTTCAGGGTTATAATCCCGTATGTGGATATAGAGCAATTGGAAGGCAAGGTTATCAGTTATAAGAGTTTGGTCATCGAATGGTGCCAAAAACAGAAAAAATCCTTTAATTACAATGTTTACGAGGACACCGGCAAGGATGCCCTTAAACATTTCGCTGTAAAACTCACCATAGGAAACAATGTTGTTGCCAAGGCAAGGGCAACTTCCAAAAAGAAGGCAGAAGAAAGAGCCTCCAAGAGGGCGTATTTTGCATTGCAGAACAAAATTGACAAATCCGAATAAAATTACTCCAACTCTATCGTTTTCGTTGATTTAAAGGCCCTTAAACATTTTGGGGAGCTATGTTTCTTACGTTATAAATCATATATTTACGTTTTGCATACAAGTTATGGCGGCCATTCATAAAATTTCTGAAGACTTTTTCGAGGATTCATATACATTGATCGCATTGCACAGTAGTTTGGAAGATCACGCTTTGGTTTATACCCTTAACAAGTGTCTAAAATCAAAGTTGAGAAGGTCCAGAGAAGACTTAGATATTTCCAAGGAGGTTTCTTTCCCAATATTCGAATGGAAAGATATCGTACATGATGCCAATTGGACCCTAATAACAAACTTTAGTATCA
Organism: Flavobacteriaceae bacterium KMM 6897; assembly: GCA_035798135.1. GTDB lineage: Bacteria > Bacteroidota > Bacteroidia > Flavobacteriales > Flavobacteriaceae > Sediminicola. The sequence goes on from JAPFBR010000001.1 coordinate 808,650, forward strand.
AAGAAGAAAACTTAGGTCAAGATGGCCTTTTCGGGAATGAACCGTCCTATAGAAACCATTACTTGGTACCTGAGTACAAGGATGTAGATTATTTCTTGAAAATAGAAATGGACGAGGTGGATGAATGTGAACCCATTGTAAGGGGAATATTGAAAATACCGGAGATAATTACTGCATATACCGTGGATAACAAAAAACTAAAATCAAAAAATAATTTAATTTTTTAAAAAATGCCAACTAACAAAAAGACAAAGATAGTCGCAACCTTAGGGCCCGCAACGAGTAAGAAAGAAGTGCTGAGAGATATGATCGAGGCTGGGGTTGACGTCTTTAGGATTAACTTTTCCCATGCCGATTATAAAGATGTTTCGGAACGTATAAAAATGATCCGTGAACTAAATGACGAAATGGGGACAAACATTACCATTTTAGGCGATTTACAGGGACCTAAACTTAGGGTCGGTGTAATGGCCGGAGAGGTAGTTGTGGCGCCAGGAGATGAGATAACCTTTGTGACTGGAAAACCTTTTGAAGGAACTGCCGAAAGGGTGTATATGAACTATGCTTCTTTTCCTCAAGATGTTAATCCAGGAGAACGCATATTATTGGACGATGGAAAGTTGATGTTCGAAGTGATTACTACCAATAGAACGGATGAAGTTCGCGCTAAAGTTATCCAAGGGGGACCTTTAAAATCAAAAAAAGGGGTAAACCTGCCCAACACCAATATTTCCTTGCCCGCCTTGACAGAAAAGGATATTAAGGATGCCATTTTTGCCATCAAGGAAAAGGTGGATTGGATTGCGCTTTCATTTGTACGCTTTAGCCAAGATTTGATTGATCTTCAAACTTTGATAGCGGAACATTCCGATGTTAAAATCCCGATCATTGCAAAAATCGAAAAGCCTGAAGCTGTTGAAAACATAGATAAGATCGTTGCATATTGTGATGGTTTGATGGTTGCCAGGGGTGATCTAGGGGTGGAAGTTCCTGCACATGAAGTTCCTCTGATCCAAAAACAATTGGTTCTCAAGGCTAAAAAAGCAAGGATTCCCGTGATCATAGCCACCCAAATGATGGAGACCATGATTACAAGTCTTACTCCAACAAGAGCAGAAGTAAACGATGTTGCCAATTCAGTTATGGATGGTGCCGATGCTGTTATGTTATCGGGCGAGACTTCTGTAGGGAATTATCCCGTACAGGTGATTGAAAAAATGACCAGTATTCTAAAAAGTGTAGAAGGGTCTAATCTTATCAAGGTGCCTCAAGATCCACCACAGATTCGTACCAATAGATATATAACAAAGTCCATTTGCTATCACGCCTCCCTCATGGCCAATGAGATTAAAGCGAAGGCAATATCAACTTTAACAAACAGTGGATATACGGCCTTTCAAATTTCGGCCTGGAGACCTAGTGCCCATATTTTGGTATTTACGTCCAACAAAAGAATTTTAACACAATTGAACTTGTTGTGGGGTGTTAGAGCTTTTTATTACGACAAATACGTAACTACGGATGAAACTATCGAGGATGTAAATAGACTCGCTGTTGAAAAGGGCTTTTTAGAGCCAGGAGACATGCTAATTAGTTTGGCTGCTATGCCTATAAAGGACAAGGGAATGGTGAACACCTTAAGGGTATCAGAGATAGAGGCTCATTAAACACTGCAGGCTATCGAACATAATAAACCCCCAACTATTTTTCATAGTTGGGGGTTTATTTTTTTAGACATAGTGCATCAGGCAACCTCCCGTTCATAGGCTATGAAATTGATGATCTTTCCATTTTGGTCAAAAAGTGGTTGGGCCTTGTAGTCGCACCAATAGCCATTTCCATCTTTTTTGTAATATAATATCCTTGCTTAAAAAGACAACAATAGTCCACAGAATATGAATAGCTTACCTGAATTATTGGTGGCTGCAAGGCTCATTTGTGTGCCACAAGAATGATCGTTGCAGGTGCACTCGTGAGGGTTTTGGGTCTAGAAATCGAACTGAAGTTGTACGGAAATAACTTCTTGGTGCAATTTTTCTTTCTTTTCAGTATTTAAATTTGAAAGGGAAATCCCCAAGAGCCTAACAGAGTTTTCCAATTTCTCCTGATACAATAGGTCTTTTGTAGCTTCCAAGATGAGGGATTGGTCCGCTATAAAAAAAGGTAGGGTTTTGCTTCTCGTATGTAAAGAAAAATCACTGAACTTAATTTTTAAAGTGATTGTTTTTCCGGCAATATTGGATTTTTTCAATCTTTTTTCCAACTCTTTGGCAATATTTTCCAAACGCTCCAACATGAAGATTTCACTACTTAAATTTTCATCAAAGGTACGTTCCGCCCCAACTGATTTTGGGATTCTATCGGGTTTAACGGGACTATGATGAATGCCCCGGACCACATTGTAGTAAAAGGACCCGCTTTTTCCAAAATGTTCTTCCAAAAATTCTAGGGGTTTTGACTTCAAGTCCAATCCTGTAAAAATACCGAGGCGGTACATTTTATCTGCGGTCACCTTTCCTACGCCATAGAATTTTCTAATTTCAAGACCTTCCAAAAAAGAAATTACCTCTTCGGGATTTACAGTCTTTTGACCGTTGGGCTTGTTGATGTCACTTGCCACCTTGGCAATGAATTTATTTATTGAGATACCTGCCGAAGCGGATAGCTCCAATTCATCTTGGATCCGTTTTCTTATTTCTTGGGCAATTAAGGTAGCAGACGGATTTCCCTTTTTATTTACGGTCACATCCAAATATGCCTCATCTAGGGAGAGCGGTTCCACCAGGTCTGTATATTCCAAAAAGATGCTTCTAATTTTTTGGGAGATTTCTTTGTATCTGGCAAAGCGCGGTTTCACAAAAATAAGATCGGGACAGTTTTTTTTGGCCAAATATCCACTCATAGCGCTGCGAACCCCAAATTTTCTGGCCTCGTAACTTGCGGCGGCCACCACCCCTCTTTTCTCACCCCCACCCACGGCCAATGGCTTGCCTTTTAATTCGGGATTGTCCAATTGTTCTACGGAGGCGTAGAAGGCATCCATATCTACATGGATAATTTTTCGCAATGGGAAATCATAGGACATGGTACAAAATTAAGCTATATTTATCTGGATGGAAACAAAAGATAAAACAGCTATTATTCTTGGGGCTACGGGTCTTACCGGAAGGGTTTTGCTGGAAATACTCTTAGGCAATGAGCAATATAAAAAGGTAATTCTTTTTTCTAGATCCACGGTAGCTCGCTCCCATCCTAAATTGAAGGAATATTTGATAGATGTCCTCAAATTGGAATCACAAGTCGATGAATTTAAGGCGGATGAGGTGTTCTGTTGTATTGGCACCACTAAGGCAAAGACCCCAGATAAAAAAAAATATAAGGATATTGATTACGGGATACCATTGAGCGCTGCAAAACTTTGTAAAGTTAATGGTATCAAAACATTCATCCTGATTTCTGCCCTAGGCGCCAACGCCAATAGTGGGGTGTTTTATACTAGTGTAAAAGGGGAGATGGAGCGTGATGTATTGAAATGTAATATTCCCAAAACACATATTTTGCAGCCTTCTTTAATAGGGGGGAAGAGAGAAGAAAAAAGGGCAGGAGAATGGCTTTTTAAACAATTGTTCGGACTTTTCAAGCTGTTACTGGTGGGACCATTGAAAAAGTATCGATCTATAGCTCCCGGGCATATCGCAAAGGCTATGGTCTGGTTGGCCAACAATGATTACGATAAAATTAGAGTGGAATCTGACGAGATCCAAGAGATCGGTGGTAAATAGTTGCTTAGATAGAATTCATGATAGAAATAGAACGTAAATTTTTGGTGACCTCCAATGGATATAAAAAGGAGGCCAAAAATAAAAAAAGAATAGTTCAGGGCTTTTTAAATACCGATCCCTTCAGAACCGTTAGGATTAGAATTAAGGAGGACCAAGGTTTTTTAACCATTAAGGGGATAGGCAACGAAAACGGCACCACTCGTTTTGAATGGGAAAGGGAAATACCGGTTAAGGAAGCAGAATCCTTGCTAGAGTTGGCAGAGCCAGGAGCAATTGACAAGATGAGGTATGAGGTTCAAGTTGGAGACCATTTGTTTGAAGTGGACGAGTTTTTTGGAGAAAATGAAGGACTCATGGTGGCGGAGGTGGAATTAACCCATGAAGACGAATCTTATGAAGTTCCTACATGGTTAGGGGATGAAGTTACAGGGCAAACTAAATACTACAATGCACAATTGAGCAAAAATCCGTATAAAAAATGGCAACAATAAAATTATGGGGATCATTGATTTTCTTGGGGGTTTTGGTTTCCTGTAAACAACACAGGGAACAATTACCAGTAAAGGACAATGGTATAGACACAATAGAACCAACCATTACCCAAATTAAAAAGGAGTTGGAATCAAAAGGATTTCAAATCTTTGACTATATAGATGAGAAAACTAAGGACACGGTATTGATGCAACAATATTTTATTGCCTTTTTAAAGACCGGGCCCAAAAGGGATCAAACTGAACGCGAAGTAGATAGTTTACAAAAATTACATTTGGACCACCTAGGGAGAATGTACGAATTGGGATATGCAGATATATCCGGTCCTTTTGGTGATGAAGGGGAAATACGTGGCATAACGATCTATAACGTCCCCACACTTCATATGGCAGACAGTCTTGCCCATATGGACCCGATGGTCTCTGCGGGCAGATTGGTTATAGAAATGCATCCATGGTGGGCCGCAAAGGGATTTTATTTGAGGTAATTATGTAGCCAGAACCCCATCTTTCCCAATTATGGGAATATTGATTAAGTTTTGCTCGTTCACGGTATTTTTCTTAAAGATATAGCGCCGTTCGTATAATTTGTCATCGGCAAAGAATGTTACAAAAAATTCATTGTCCAATGCCAGCACATCTTCTTGGACCATTTCTATTTTTTCATAGGATTTAGCCCCTACTAGGCCAATTCCATGCCTCATAGTAGATGTTTTTTTATTCTTGTCATATCCTTTTGTAACGATAAGGACCATATCTATTGGCGTGCTTCTATTGTTTATAATATAGGCGTTCCAGTCCTTGGAGAGGAAGTCATCGTTCCATTCGTGAACAATAGCAACTAATACTTCTTTGGCAATAGGGATCTCAATATCTTTTTTCATCGAATACCTTGGTGATTTAAAGCGAATAAAGATTCAAAAAAAATAATTTCAGCCCGTTAAAAAGAACTTTTAAATTGCTCCAAGAATCGAATATCATTTTCACTGAGCAAACGTATGTCTGAAATCTGGTGCAACAAAAGGGCAATCCTATCAATGCCCATTCCAAAAGCAAATCCGGAATATTCATTGGGATCAATCCCACAGTTTTTCAACACATTGGGATCTACCATCCCACATCCCATAATTTCCAACCAACCTGTTCCTTTGGTCATCTTATAGTCGGTCTCTGTTTCTAGGCCCCAATAGACATCGACTTCTGCACTAGGCTCTGTAAATGGGAAATATGAAGGTCTTAAACGTATTTTTGACTTTCCAAAAAGTTCCGTCGTAAAGAATTGGAGGGTTTGTTTTAAGTCGGCAAAGGAAACATTTTTGTCAATGTAAAGTCCTTCCACTTGGTGAAAGAAACAATGTGAACGTGAAGAAATGGCCTCGTTCCTATATACCCTTCCCGGAGAAATGGTCCTAATGGGAGGTTTGTTGTTTTCCATATAACGAACCTGAACAGAGGAGGTGTGGGTGCGCAATAAAATATCTGGATTGGTCTGAACAAAGAAAGTATCTTGCATATCCCTTGCCGGGTGGTATTCCGGCAGGTTCAAGGCTGTAAAATTATGCCAATCATCTTCTATTTCTGGACCTTCGGATACGTTGAAGCCAATCCTTGAAAAGATATCTATTATTTGATTTTTAACGATGGAAATCGGATGTCTCGCCCCAAGCTCCAAAGGATCCCCAGGTCTTGTGAGGTCACCATAAATTCCGGCTTCCGGCACGTTGTTTTCCAAAAGGTCTTTTAAGGAATTGACCTTGTCGGTGGCAACATCTTTAAGTTGGTTCACAACCTGTCCGAATTCTTTTTTCTGATCATTGGGAACATTTTTAAATTCCGCGAAGAAATGGTTCAGAACACCTTTTTTTCCTAAATATTGAATTCGGAATGCTTCAATGACTTCTAGGCTATCGGAAGTGAAATTTTCTACTTCCAAAATATGTTGCTTCAGTTGGTCTATCATGGTTTCTTTAATGGCTTATGGAGATTATTGGTCTCGCATTACCGATTGTTTTGTGTTCGGATAATTTTTATGAAAAATGGCTTAACCGAACACGAAACAATAAGTGATTGTAATCTATTTTCTAAATAATCCCCAAAACGTATCATTCGCTTGGGCTGGCAAATTTAAAACTTTTATTACAGTACAAATAGAATAATTGAGCAAGTTTGTTTATTTAGTATTGTGATTGTTGTTTTTTATATAATTAACACAAGCATCAAACGATTTGAAAATGTGCTCTTTAGGAATTAAATCCGGTATAATATCAATACGTTCCATCATATATCGCGGTTGTTTTAGAACGTTGACCAAGAGGACATCTATATTTTCTTTTTTTAGATCTACCAATACATCTTCCATGGCATAAAGTCCGGACTGGTCCATATACTGCATTCTTCCCATCCTTATGATGACCATTGAGGCTGAATTTGGAATTTGTTTGGCCAATTGCTGGAAATCACTCGTCGACCCAAAGAACAGAGGTCCTTTGATATGTTTAATGAAGACTTTTTCCAATAATTCCTTGGGAAAATTATCTTCATCTGCCCAAGCTTTCTCCTTTAGAAGCGTTTTTACATCGGAACGTTCTGCCGTAAGGTCACCCATTTTTTTCATGAACATTAAGGAGGCAATGATTAAACCAATACCAACGGCATATACCAAATTCCAAAAAGTGGAGAGTACGAGCACAATCAACATTACCATAACTTCAGAACTCAATTTGAGGGGACCTACTTTAATGTCCTTTGGTAAACTTGGGATAGCCTTGAGTCCTTTGTAATCCATTACTCCTATACCAACAGTAATCAATATTCCGGCCAACACTGCAGCTGGTATTTGGGAAGCTACTGGGCCAAGGGCCAATAGAATCACCAATAATAATAGCCCGGCAATCATTCCGGATAATTTGGTCTTACCTCCTGCTTTGATGTTGACAACCGTTCTGATTGTGGCACCCGCACCAGGAATTCCACCAAAAATAGCGGCTATACTGTTCCCAATACCCTGTCCTACCAACTCTTTGTTGGGCTGGTGTTTGGTTTTTGTCATATTATCTGCGACTACTGAGGTCAAAAGCGAATCAATAGCTCCCAATAAGGCTAAAGTAAAAGCTGCGAAAAGATAGGGGGTTATCGATCCTAATTTAAAATTGGTGAAAATCTCCAAATTGGGGATGGGTAAACCGCTTGGGATGGCCTCTATGGGTCGATATGAAAGACCAAATCCATAGGCGATTCCAGAGACGACCAATAAGGCAACAAGAGTACTGGGAATTGCTGTGGTTATTCGTTTAAAGCCATAGATAATCAAAATAGTGGATAGAGCTAAGATCATTTCAAGCCAATTGATATTCCTTAAAGCGTTTGGCATTACTTTTAGGGCACCCAAAACCCCGGCTGCTTCTTTGGCGGCCAAGGTTTTGGCCTCGTCCATAATATCACTTTCCGAAATGCTTTCTGCTCGATCTATGGTCTCCTTAAAGTTTTCCAATACTAAAATACCCTCTCCGGCTTCTTCTTTTAGGATATTCTCTAAAATTAGCTCTTCGGCATGTGGTTTAAAATCTTTAACATAATCGACATCCTCTTTTGGATAGTATCCCAATGCAGGCAAAATTTGCGTTATAAGGATTATTAACCCAATAGCGGTCATAAAACCCGAAACTACAGGGTAGGGAATGTATTTGATGTACTTACCGAGCCCTAAAAGCCCCAAACCTACTTGCATTAGTCCAGCTAGAATAAATACCGTTAAAATAGCAGGTAAGGCCTTTTCCAAGTTTCCGTCATTAATTGCAACTATCCCTGCAATCACAATCATACTCACAGCGGTCATAGGTGCCGTTGGCCCAGATATTTGTGTATTGGTACCTCCAAAGAGAGCTGCAAAAAAGCCAATAAATATGGCGCCGTACAAGCCTGCACTGGGACCCATACCTGAACTAACCCCGAAGGCAAGTGCCAAAGGCAGGGCTACGATCCCTGCGGTGATACCGCCGAATAGGTCGCCTTTAAAATTGGAGAATAAATTTTTCATAAAATTTTCGTTAGTTATTTTTGGTAATTGCCCAACCGATTGAACTTCGATTGGGCACTTGATTATTTTAAATAAGTTTCCTTATCCTAAAAATTTAATTGGTAGACCTCGTCCAATTGCGAATCGTTTTCAATGGACACATTTAGATCTTTAACGATCCCGGTGCTTAGGCCATAGACCCAGCCATGCAGCGTCAACTCTTGGCCTACTTTCCAAGCGTTTTGTACAATCGAAGTTTTGGCAAGATCGAATACCTGTTCTTTTACATTGAATTCTACAAATTTGTCGAATCGCTCATCCTGATCAGAAATGGCATCCAATTCATTTTTATGCAGTCTGTATACATCTTTAATATGCCTCACCCAGTTGTCAATAAGACCAATGGATTGGTTGCCCATTGCCGCTTTTATACCTCCGCAGCCATAATGACCACAAACAATAACATGTTTTACCTTCAGCACATTAACGGCGTAATCAACAACGCTTAACATGTTCATATCGGTATGCACTACCATATTGGCAATGTTCCTGTGCACAAATACCTCCCCTGGTTGTGCCCCAATAATTTCATTTGCTGGGACTCTACTGTCTGCGCAACCAATCCACAAAAGTGGTGGACTCTGACCTTGGGAGAGTTTTTGAAAGAACTCTGGATCCAAATCCAATTTGCTCTTTACCCATTCCTTGTTTTTCTCAATGAGACTTTTATATAAATCGCTACCCATAATTTCTTTTTTATAATTAGTTTTTAGCCAATTCTTTTTTTTAAAAGACATTGGAATAATGATCATTCTTGGTTTTTTCGAATAAAAGATACAAACGGAGACAGCTAAAGATAGGTTATATCCGGTTATATTTAAAGTCCAAAAATTATGTTGAATAAATACTTAGGGAATTTAAATTTCAATAAACGGAAGAATCAAAAGTTACCAATTGATGACCGTATTATGAAAATGAAATCAGATTACACTCTGGATTTGGGGGGAGGTAATAGAATGTCCAAATTGAAATTGGGAATGTGCTCCTTTTGAAGATTATTGGATGTAATATGATGAGATGAGGTTATAAAATTGGGAGGGCAGTAGTCACAGAGCACTAATTTTTTTTCATCTATTTCCTTTTTGCCCTGCTCTTGGTGTTCTTCTTCATTCATGTTGGTCATCACCATAATTTTTCCATCACGCTCCAATAAGGTAATAACCGAAGGGGCAATGATGGCTGTAAGCCACAGGGATAGTAAAAACGATAGAATAATAGACTTCATATAAGCAAAATGGCTTTAAAACAAAGATACAGGGTTTGTATCCATCCTGTGCTAAATATTTTTTAAAAATCCTTTAACAGTTTAATATTGTCCGAAGGTAGCCAGCCAGATTTACCATCTGCCAATTTTATTTTGTTCCAATCACTCAAGGTGTCCAAAACAAACACTTTGGTCCCTTCATGGATCCTAAATGATTCTTGACTCCTATTGTTAGGCTCAGATTTTACGATCACCTCGTTTTCAAATACTATTGCGGGTTGTTCAGATCTATAGGTGTTATATTCCATATACGCAAAGAGTACTGCACCTATTGAAATGACCAAAGATGCCATACTACCAATAAAGGCAACTCTCTTTTGGGAAGAATAGCTCAGGTAATAAAAAGCAATATAACCGAGAACAAAGAGGAGCATGAAAATTATAGCTGTAATAGCCCATTGATCGAAGGACAAAAACCCCGTTATTCCACTAAAAATTTTACCAATACCTGTTTCGGGCAATTGTTCAATCGCATCCAAAGTCATATTTCTTGCAAAACCTAAATTGTTCTTGACCTCATTGTCCGATGGGTCCAACAAAAGGGATTTTTCATAGTAGTAAATACTGGGCGCAATGTTGTTCAATTTATAGTAGGCATTGCCAAGGTTGAAGTAGAGTGCCGCGGAATGTTCCCCATTATCAATAATTTTATTATAATTTTCAATTGCCGCATTGTACTTACCTTCATTATAGGCCTTAGTGGCCTCATCAAACAGCTCATTGTTTTGGGCAACTCCCCAAAGAGAAATCATAGTGATAATCAGAAAACTAATCTTTTTCATGGCTTATAGCTGTTTATCCATTTGTGAAATCACCTCACTCGCCTTGTCATAATCGTCTTGCATTTGAACCTCCGAAAAGGGACTATATCGGGCAAGTTCACAATTCTTCAACAAGGAAATAAAATCCTGAATTGAATTTTCTTCAATTTGTTTTTCGGCCAATAGGGCTTCAATTTTGTCTTTGCTGAATTCAGAGGTCTCGATTTTTAATTTTGCCTTTAGGTAGTTGTGAAGCGCTTTTTCAAGAGCGATATAAAATGCTTCCTTGTTGCCCAATGTCTTTTTTGCAGCGGATAAATATTTCTTGGCCAACCTATTGGCTTTTTTGATCTTATTGCCCGCAAGGTCACTGCCAATGGCCTCTCTTTTTTTGCCAAATATAATAGCTAAGGGAATCAGTAAAAGTGGTAATAGGAACCAAAGATAAAAAGAAGTGGATCCAAAAAATGATCTGGCTGTCAAAGCTTTTAAGCCAGACCTTGTTTTAATAAAGTTAAACTGGTCCCCGGTAGCCACCACACTTTTCTGGTTACCATATGAAGCTGGACCGGCAGTGTTGACAGGGCCACTATTAGGGCCATCAATCACATTTATCATGATTTCTTTGGAAGTTAAACTTCTATATTTTTCGGTTTCTGGATCAAAATAACTAAATTTTATACCAGGAATAGGATACTTTCCCTTGAAAGAAGGTACAATTGTATAGCTGTTGCTCACTGTGCCTTCCATACCGTCAATGGTCGTACGAATCCCTTCATTAAACTCTGGTTCGTATACTTCCAGGGCGCTGGGTAGATTTAGTTCTGGCAACTGAAATAACTTTAAATTGCCCTTTCCTCTAACTTCTACCTTGGCCTGAAGTGATTCCGAAGCATTTAATTCAGTTTTTGTGGTGGTTACAGAAAAATTGAACGCCCCCACTGCACCACCGAAATTTTCTGGTTTACCTGCAGTTGGAAGCTCTTTGACCATAATGTTTCTTTGGCCAGCCGAAACGGTAATATTTGTGGAGGTATAAACCTTCCCTCCAAAAAAATCGCGTTTATTGGTAGGTACGTCCACAGTGACCTCAAGGGATAAAGGTTCTATTTCCAATTCCCCGGTTTTTTGTGGATATAATACTACGCGTTTTAAAATGACATAACGGTACGTTTGTCCCTCATAGATACCATTTTGTACGGAATACTTGGTAACTGGCATCTCCTGGCTCCAGAAATTGTTGTATTTCGGATTGTCCAATGCCCTAAAGTTGGATACATTTATGGTAGGGCTTACAAATAGTTTGTAGACTACAGTAATGGCTTCATTTAAATAGGGGCCTGTTTTCGATACCTCGGCAACCAAATGAAGGTTGTCATCTGCCACGGCATCGGCGCTGGCTTCCTCTCCGGGACGTTCCACCGCTGCCGTTATCTCCACCTCTAGTGGTAAGGATTTATAGGTCTTGCCATCAATGACTATAGTGGCTTGATTGATGGTGAATTTTCCCCTAGCGGTAGGCATTAGAACATAGGAATACGTTTTGGAGTAACTGCGAACTCCGTTTACCCATGAGGAACTTATAGATTGGGATGGGCCCATGACTACATTGAACCCTTCAAAATTGGGAGGGTTAAAATTATCGCCATCCTTGTTCATGGAAAAATCTATCCGGAGCCTTTCGTTGATGCCCAACATGTCTTTGCTGAGCGTAGCTTCAAAAGTAATGGCATCAGAATTCTGTGCCTTTGAAATGAAGGCAAAAAACAAGAGTGTGGCCAATGCCACAATATGTTTAACAGTTATATGCATTACCAATCTTTTTCATTTTTTACTTTAACACCTTTCGCCTTTTGAGCATCAATTTTTTCCTTCACCTTTTTTTCTTCATTTTGCATAGCTTCCAAAAGGTTTTTAACCTGTTGGGGTGAAAGTTGGTTGGGACGAGGTTGCTGCTGCTCGTTTTGACCACTTGGATCTTTTCCCTCTTCTGGCTTCTTTTCTTCTTCCTTTTTATCGCCTTCACCATTTTTGTTCTCTTCCTTCTTCTGGTCTCCTTTATCTCCTTCGTCTCCCTTGTCCTTGTTTTTATCGTCCTTTTGGTCTCCCTTGTTGTCCTTGTTGTTTTCCCCGTCTTTTTTATCGTCTTGGTTCTTGTCCTTTTCGTCTTTCTTATCCTGATTTTTGTCGTTCTTCTTGTCCTCGTCTTGTTGTTTTTTCAACATTTCCTTGGCCAAGGCGAGGTTATAGCGGGTCTCCTCATCGTTGGGGTTGTTTCGCAGAGCCTGTTTGTAGGCGTCAACGGCTTTCTCGTATTCTTTATTTTTCATAAATACATTGCCCATATTGTGATAGGCACTGTGCTTCTCATTCTTGTCCACTGCCATTTCTCCAGCTTGTTTAAAACGTGAAAAAGCTTCATTGTAAGTTTCTTTTTCATAGTAGGCATTTCCTAAATTATAGGGAGCAACTGCATTTTCATCACTTTTGGCAATGGCTTTTCTATAATTGGCTTCGGCATTGGCAAAATTGTTTTGTGATAGTTCCTTGTTCGCCTCCCAAGTTAAATTCTTTGACGAACGGAGCGCTTTTTCATTTTCTTTCTCTTGTACCTTGTCCGCTACTTGCCCGAAGGCCAAGCTCCCGAACATTAGGATCAGAAATGTTGTTTTCATCTTAGGCATCTTCTTTTTCATTAAATAAGTTCAATTTTTTTAGCCATTTGGTTTTTCTTTCCAGCAAGAAAATATCCAAGAATAGGAACAATAGCCCTATTCCTAAAAACCATTGGAATTGGTCTTTGTACTCGGCAAATTGCTTGGCTTCAAATTCTGTTTTGTCAATTTGGTTCAGTTGCTCTTTAATGAATTCTACGGCTTCATCGGTATTGGAGCCGTTAATATACTCTCCATTTCCTTCGTTGGCAATCTCTTTTAGAATTTCTTCATTCAATTTTGTTATGACCACCTCGCCTTGCGCATTCTTTTTTAGACTCTGGACCACCCCATTTTTTTTGATTGGTATTGGGGCCCCTTTGGCCTGTCCCACCCCAATGGTAAAAATTTGGATACCCATTTCAACCGCAGCATCAACGGCATCAACGGTAGCACCTTCAGAATGGTCCTCTCCATCGGAAATGATAAACAAGACCCTATTGGTCTGTTGTTCATCGTCATAATACGTGGTCGCCAAATTTATCGCCTCATTAATGGCGGTACCTTGGGAGGACAACATATCGGTGTTCATGCTCTGTAGGAACATTTTGGCCGCACCGTAGTCTGTCGTAATCGGCAATTGAGGAAAAGCTTGACCGGCATAGGCGATGATTCCTATGCGGTCACTGGCCAATTGATTGATGATCTCGGAAACCAAGCGTTTGGCTTTTTCCAACCTGTTTGGTGCAATATCCTCTGCCAGCATACTTTTGGAAACATCGAGAGCAAAAACAATATCTACGCCTTCTCTTTTTACTGTCTCCATTTTGGTCCCAATTTTGGGATTCACAAGGCCGACTATTAAAAATGAAAGTCCCAAAAGAAGAAAAACCAGTTTTAAGGTCGACTTGAAATTGGATCTACTGGGGGTCAATTTCTTTAATAGGGCCAGGTCCGCAAATTTTCGTTGTGTTCTTTTTTTCCAGATTTGTAGGGCCACAAAAATGACGATCATCACGGGAATGATGAGCAAAAGATAAAAATATATTTTTTCGTCTAACTGGACCATAACTATATAAAACTTCTAAATAATGTATTTCTCAGCAGCCATTCCAACAAGAGCAAGACACTTGCCAAAAGAATGAATGACCTAAATTTTTCTTCGTATTTGTAATATTTGAACTCTTCTACTTCCGTTTTTTCCAATTTGTTGATTTCATCATAGATAGCCTCCAGTTTACTGTTGTTGGTGGCACGGAAATATTGGCCTCCCGTGACCTCGGCGATTTCCTCCAAAAGTTTTTCGTCTATTTCTACCTGTCTCAAGCCATATCTAAAAGTGCCGTCGGGATTGTAGGCTATTGGAGACAGGGCATTGCCATTGGTACCCAAGCCTATGGTATAGGTCTTTATTCCAAACTCCACGGCAAGTTCCGCAGCTGTTTGCGGCTCAATAAATCCTGCGTTGTTCACCCCATCGGTCAAAAGGATAATAATCTTGCTCTTTGCTTTGCTTTCCTTTAATCTATTGACTGAAGTGGCCAAACCCATCCCAATGGCGGTACCATCATTAAGTTGGCCATAGGTGATATCCCTTAGGGCGTTCAAGACTATGTTCTTGTCACTTGTTATGGGGGTTTGGGTAAAACTTTCTCCCGCATACACCACCAAACCGATGCGGTCATTCGGACGTTTACGTATAAAGTGGGCCGCAACCTCTTTTAGTGCAGAAAGCCTATTGGGCTTAAGGTCACGTGCCAACATACTTGAGGAGACATCAATGGCCATGACAATATCTATCCCTTTTGTAGTCTTCGTCCTGGATGATATATCCTCGGTCTGTGGTCTTGCCAATGCCGTAATGATGGCTGCTAAGGCCAATAGCCTCAATGCAAACAGAGCTGGTTTCATTTTGGCCAATATACTGTTTGTTGAAAATCCCTTGATACTTGATATTTTTAGGGAGGCTGTTTCCTCTTTCCTCTTAAAGAAATACCACAACGCCGCTACTGGAAGCAATGGTAGCAACCAGAAGAATTGAGGATTGGCAAATTGTATATTCTCTAACATTAAGCTCCTGTTTTTACTTCTATGGAATGGGTAATCCTATCCACAATATTTTCTGCATATCCATCATCCTCCAACCAGTTGAGGATAATTTGTTGTTGAAAGCCTTTTCCGCCAAAAATGATTATCGCATACTTTCCATTTACTTCTTCCTTGGTTTTGGGAAGGGCAAATTTGCCGCTACCATATACCTTAACGCCCATAGTTCCCGAGATGGTCTTGAACTCTTCTTGTTTCGTGGTAATGTTTTTGGCGCCTTTAGCCTCAAAGCTTTTCAATACCTGCTCCACGGAATTTTGAAAATCTGGTTCGGTATCAGATGAGGAAAAGGTGGTAGAGCTCACTCCGATGGAGAACAGGGCATCAGGATCACTAAAGGCGAAAGCCTGGGCCTCTTTAACGGTGGCCTTTACCTCAGGGGGCAATTTTACATCCTGCCGTATCAATACACTGGGTGTCTCTAAACTTACTGGGGGATAGCCATAGGTACTGTTCATCCATTCCCCTTCCAATAATTCTTTGGTGGGATGGCCCAAAATAGTGTCTTTAACGGGTTTCCAACCATAATACGCTATGGCCGCCAAGGTGGACAGAAAAATGATTCCCACGGTCATGGTGGCCGCCATAAGCCATTTTTTTCTTTGTTTTTTGCGGGAGAGCTCCTCTATGTATTCTTCATCCTGAAGTAGGTCCTCTTCATCCGGTTCAGGTAATGCTTCCTTGGTTTTGATAACGATCTGTTCAATGACTATCCGGTCCTGTTCGGCCACGGAGGTTTCAGGTTTCGATTTGGCGAATTTCACCAAATCTGCCGTTTGCAGTACCTTTTTAAACTGATCAATGGTGTCATCATCCAATTTCAACTCCCCAGCATCTTTTAGCAAACCCAGTTTTTCGATCAATTGGTCTGTCGTACTTTCCAAGGCAGATACATGTACATCCTCTTCCAGATAGGAACGAACGATATCTGTTAATTCTGAGTAATACTGCTTGTATTCGTCCTGGATGATATATTTTGAATTTTCCAGTCTTTTCAATTCCAATAGTGCACGATCATAGGGGGGCAAGAGGGCCACTTTTTCTTCTTCGGAAAGCGGTTTTTTCCTTATCAGGAACCAATACGCCAATGCTCCTAAAATAATCAAGGCCAATAGGATCCAAAGGGCATTTTTCCATAGATCAATATTGCTCTTTTCTACTTCAAGAAAGGGTTTGATGTCATACATCTTTTGTGCTAAGGTGTCTACAGGAACAGTGGCTACGGCTATTTTTACGGAATCCGTAAAGAAATGCTGGCCATTGATTACTACTTGTTGGCGAGGTAGGGTATAGGTTCCGGAATCGAATTGGGTTAGGGCATAAATTTTGTGCAAGGTGATCCTATCCAATTTACGGACAGTATCGGTAGCAATGGCCTCTACCATTTCCAAGGGTGAAAAGGTCTGACCTTCAGGAAATACGATTTGGGCCGTGGAATCTGCTTCTACCTTAATTTTAAATCTTATCTGCTCTCCAATTTTTATATTAGTAGTATCAATTTCAGAAGAAACGGAAGGAGTGGTCTGGGAAAACCCTATACCACATTGGAGCATCAGCAAGGCAGGGAGTGCCATAAGAGCCATATCCCTACAAAATGAAGTAATTTTTAATCTATTATTTTCCATTCCTTTTATCCTCTTCGCTTAAAATAGCCCAACAATTTCTTCACATAACTTTCATCTACCCTACAACTTAAGACTCCGCATCCGGATTTGGTAAACACATCTTCAAAATATCTTACCCGCTCCATATGGTATTTGCCGTAGGCCGTTCTAACAGTTTTGGATTGGGTGTTTATTAATCGAATTTCTCCGGTCTCGGCATCCTGCATTTGGACCATTCCTAAATTGGGAATGGATTCTTCCCGTTGGTCATAGACACGGATCCCTGTAACATCGTGTTTTTTTCCCGTGATTCGGATGGTCTGCTGATAGTCATCATCTATAAAATCGGAAAGGACAAATACGATGGCCTTCTTTTTCATGACATTCGTTAAAAACTTTAGGGCAGCTGCAAGGTCGGTCTTATTGCTTTTGGGTTTAAATTCCAAGAGTTCCCTGATGATCCGTAAAACATGTGTTTTTCCTTTTTTGGGAGGGATGAACAGTTCTATTTCATCCGAAAAAAGAATTAAACCCACCTTATCATTATTCTGAAGTGCAGAGAAAGCAAGGGTGGCGGATATTTCGGTAACTATTTCTTTTTTGAATTGATTGGAAGTCCCAAAAAGTTCAGATCCACTGACATCAACCATCAGCATCATTGTGAGCTCCCTTTCCTCTTCAAAAACTTTAACATACGGCTCGTTGTACCGAGCGGTAACGTTCCAATCTATGGAACGGACATCGTCACCAAACTGATACTGTCTGACTTCACTGAACGTCATACCCCTACCTTTAAATGTAGAGTGGTATTCCCCTCCGAAGATATTATCGGAAAGACGCCGTGTCTTTATCTCAATTTTACGAACTTTTTTGAGTAATTCTTTAGTATCCATTGGCCTAATTAGGGTTTTGTCCAAAAGATGGACGGTTCCAGTTTACAGTTTAAAACAAGAAACTTGGAACAAGGCGCTAAGGCACTTCTATTTCATTTACAATTTTATTGATGATGTCAACAGTGGTTACGTTTTCCGCTTCGGCTTCATAGGTAAGACCAATCCTGTGTCTAAGAACATCGTGAACTATAGCCCTAACATCTTCCGGCACTACATACCCTCTCTTTTTAATAAAAGCATAACATTTGGCGGCATTAGCCAAGTTGATACTTCCACGGGGAGAGGCTCCAAAACTTATGAGTGGTTTAAGATCTTCAAGATTGTATTTTTCAGGATAGCGGGTGGCAAAAACGATATCCAAGATATATTTTTCTATTTTCTCATCCATATAAACCTCGCGAACAGCTTTTTGGGCATTTAATATCTGTTCAATGGTAACCACTGGATTTACCTTTTCATAAGCTCCCTTAAGGTTTTGTCGCATGATCAATTGCTCCTCTTTAATTTTCGGGTAATCAATGACGGTCTTTAACATGAAACGGTCTACCTGTGCTTCCGGCAAAGGATAGGTGCCTTCTTGTTCCACGGGGTTTTGGGTGGCCATAACCAAGAATGGTTTGTCAAGAATAAAGGTTTCGTCCCCTATGGTCACTTGTTTTTCCTGCATGGCCTCCAAGAGAGCCGATTGTACTTTTGCAGGGGCTCGGTTAATTTCATCAGCCAAGACAAAATTGGCAAAAATCGGGCCTTTCTTTATGGAGAAATCATTGAGTTTCATGTTGTAGATCATGGTCCCAACCACATCGGCTGGTAATAGATCCGGAGTAAACTGGATTCTACTAAAGCTGCCATGGACGGCTTTGGAAAGGGTGTTGATCGCCAATGTTTTTGCCAATCCTGGTACACCTTCCAACAAAATATGTCCCTGTCCCAAAAGGCCTATAAGCAGTCTTTCCACCATGTATTTCTGACCTACGATGACCTTGTCCATCTCCAGCATTAAAAGGTCTATAAAAGCGCTTTCCTTCGCAATCTTCTCATTTACAGCGCTGATATCAACAGTCGTATTTTCTTCCATAAAACATTTAAATTAAAACCCTGACAATTTTTACATGAAATTCTCCTGCAAATTGAAGATTTATTTATTTAATGGTTGTTAAGGATTGGTTAAAAGTTATGTAAACCCCTTATTTTTATGAAGTATTTAAGGGATTTATTTTCTAATTTCACCAACCTATGGAAAAATCTACTAATTATTCAAAAATCATAGCGGGTACTATGACGTGGGGAAGTTGGGGAAAGCAACTATCCACAAAGGAAATGATCGATTTGATGCAGCATTGTCTAGACAATGGAATATCGACTTTTGACCATGCTGATATTTATGGTGATTACACCAATGAAATCGAATTTGGTGCCGCCCTGAGCCAAAGCAAGATCGATAGAACGGGCATACAGCTGATCAGTAAATGTGGGATACAACATACAGGCAAAACAAGGGGCAATAAAATTAAGCACTATAATTACTCCAAGGAATATATTATTTGGTCGGCAGAGCAATCGTTGCAAAAGTTGAAAACCGATTATTTGGATTTATTTTTACTACATAGGCCAAGTCCTTTAATCCAACCAGAGGAAGTTGCAGAGGCAATTGCCCAGCTACGTAAGGATGGGAAAATTAGGGATTTTGGGGTGTCCAATTTTTCGCCTTCACAAATAGCCTTATTGGAAACTGCCATTCCTGTCATAGGTAACCAAGTAGAATTTTCACTGACCGCCGATACCGTAATGTACGATGGGACTTTGGACGATATATTGGCCAGCAATCGTTTTGGAATGGCATGGAGTCCGTTAGGGTCCTATTTCAGGGAAGACGGGGAACGGACGAAAAGGATCAAAAAGGTATTGGAGTCCTTCCAAGGAAAATATGGTGCGGATGACAGTCAATTACTTTTGTCATGGTTGATGCAGCATCCCGCAAGGATACACCCAGTAGTGGGCACAACCAACCCCGATCGACTAAAAGATGCCGTTTCGGCTAGTGCCATAAAATTAGAGTTGGAAGATTGGTTCGAATTATTGGCGGCAAGTCAAGGCCATGTTGTGCCATAAGTTGCATGGACACCAAACCACAGGAGGGAGAAGGATAAAGGAATATTTTAAATAAGTTTATGGCATCTAAAACAGCATTGATTACAGGGGCAACCAGTGGAATAGGTAGGGCAACGGCCCAACTATTTGCAGCCAATAATATTAATTTGATCCTTTGTGGAAGAAGGCAGGACCGTTTGGAAACTTTGCAAAAGGAACTGGGTGCCAAGACCAAGGTGCATATCTTAAATTTTGATGTCAGGGATAAGGAGGCAGTGCTGTCTTCTATAAACGGCTTACCCGAAGAATTTGCACAAATAGATATCCTAATCAATAATGCCGGAAATGCCCACGGGTTAGAGCCCATCAATGATGGGAGTCTCGAAGATTGGGATGCCATGTTGGACATTAATGTAAAAGGACTTCTATATGTTTCCAAGGCAATTATTCCCAAAATGGTCAGTAAGAAATCTGGGCACATCATAAATATTGGCTCCACTGCGGGTAAGGAAGTATATCCAAAAGGGAATGTATATTGTGCCAGCAAACATGCTGTGGATGCTATCAACCAAGGGATGCGGATGGATCTAAATCCATATGGAATTCGAGTAGGGGCCGTAAATCCCGGCTTGGTGGAAACAGAATTTAGTAAAGTGCGTTTTAAAGGAGATGACGCCAGGGCCGAGACCGTTTATAAAGGCTTTCAACCATTAAAACCAGAAGACATAGCGGATATTATATATTTTGTGGTAACAAGGCCGTACCATGTAAACATAGCAGACCTAATTGTGATGCCCACGGCTCAAGCAAGTAGTACAATTCTCAATAAAAAAGAGGCATGATCAATAAACGCTTGTTAGTAAAAAATCTTCTTGCCCATAACGACGAGAACAGCTTTTACGACAAAAAGCGTTTTATTGATATTGGGCAGCGAGAGGGCAAGGGCAAATTTTTAAAGCATGTTTGTGCCCTTGCCAATAGTAATCCCATTAGTAATTCCTTTATTGTAATAGGTGTTGAGGACGAGGACAATAAAATTGTTGGGGTCGACTTCTTTGATGACAGTAAGATTCAAAACCTTGTCAACGCCTATTTGGATAACCCTCCATTTATCTCTTATGAGAATATTCCATTTCCGCATTTGCCTGAAGGCAAGGTTGTGGGCCTGGTAACCATAAAATCCAACGGGAAGGTCTGTGCCCTTAAAAAGAATATTTGGAAATATTACGGGGGCTCTGTTTTTTTTAGGGAGGGCAGTATAAGTATGCCTAAGGCTTTTGATGTTCATCTTAAGGATATCAATTCGGAAACTGTGGCCACCTTGGAGCTTCATGCCAGAAACAACATTGAGCTCACCTTGGACGGGGTCATTGATTTTATCAACCACAGGCATAAGGATCTTAGCAGCAGTTATAAAGTTTTCGAAGAGCAATTTGTGGTCTGTTGGGCTGGGAATGAAAAAAAGGTAAAAAATGAAACCTACTACTCCCGAGTGGATGTGGAGTTGATCAATGAACAGGTAAAGCTTTTTTATTCGGCCCTGGATGAGATAACCATATCATTTGATGCGCATTCGTTTACAACCATGGAGTATGTACAATTGGGTCTGGGCACGCAACTAAATTACTATCCCTTGGAAAAAGTGGTCATAACCTTTTCGGAAAATGGCACCTACCAAATACAGAGCAACCTCATTTTTGAACCTCCCCTCTACGACAAAAAAACGCTGCACCATATTTTCAATTCCAACAATGCACTCTTGCAGAAGCTCCAGAAAAGACTAGATCTGACCAACCCCGAAAAAATAGATCTAAAACAGCTTCCGGCCACCTATTTGATATGCTATCTCAACGGTTTTGAGGAGGCCAAAGAGCTTATGGAAGACGCCAGGGCCCTGCTTAAGGAATACGATTCCAAAGTATACCAATCCCTAAAAGAATCCCTTCGCATCTTGCGAAAGGTTAGGTACAATTAATAGCGGCCTATCCAATAAAATTCATTGGCACCAATTTCCAAGTGATTGCTCTGCAAATGGAGTGCCTGTCCAGACACCAAATCGATTGGTTTCATATCCTCGCCGTATCCAATTTTTTCCAACCATGATTTTTCAATTCCATGAACGTGGTCATCAAAATTGCAGATGACCAAAAGCCCCTTTTGGTCGGTTGAGGTGCGCTCATAAACCATGAGATGTGGATTGTGGTGTTGGTGCAGGATAAGATTGTTTTTATCGGCAAATATGGGATTGTTCTTTCTTATTTCGATCAACTTTTTTAGGGTATAAAAGATCTGTGACTGAGGAGAATTTCCATTATCCAAATGGTCTATAACGTGCCAATCTTGTTTTGGTCTGTTTACCCATCGGCTATCATCAGTTTTACTGTTCTCCGTTTGGTAACTGTAGTCATTGAGGGTCCCAATTTCATCACCGGCATAAATCAATGGCATGCCCCCATAGGACAAAATGATACTGTGCATGGTAATGATTTTTGTCACAGCTTGGAAAATAAGCTTTTCATCTTTGTTCTCCATTCCCTTTTCCAGACCCAATAAGGAGGCTGCACTTCCGGTAATCCTTCCGTCGCCATTTTTTGGATTGTACATAAACATGAGACCTTTAGCAGGGGACCAATTCAGTTGCTGGCAATAATAATGAAGCAAAAATTTTCTGTGTTCCTTGGCATCCCACCCGATACTGTATATTTCATTATCGTCAAATCCCAGACCAATATCATCATGACAGCGGATATAATTGATCCATGTGGCCTCCCTTGGTTTTTGGGGCAGGTGTTGCAGGCTTTTGTTCAATAAAGTCGTTTTTTTTGTCGCAATGGAATTCCAAAGTAGCGCCATTAAAGTTGCATTATATGCTACTTCACATTCATTGCCCTTCATATCGCCTTCCCCAAAATATTTGATGATTTGGGCAGGGGCCGTAATGGCTTCGGCCAGTAATATGACCCCTGGTGAAATCGTCTGCAGGCACATGCGAAAAAGGCTGATCAGTTGATGTGCCTCCGGTAAGTTCTGTGATATGGTACCCAATTTTTTCCAGAGAAAGGCCAAAGCGTCAAACCGGACCACATCTACTCCCATGTTGGTCAATTTGATGAGGTTGGCCAACATTTCCATAAACACTTCTGGGTTGGAATAGTTTAGATCCCATTGGTAGGAATTAAATACGGTCATTACCCATCGCTTCATTTCTGGATTATAGGTAAAGTTACCCGGGTTTGTCTCGGGAAATACCTCTGGAAGGGATAGCTCGAATTGATCTGGAATGGTGCGATCGGGATAGGTGTAATAATAATCCTGATATTTTTTATCGCCTTGCATCGCCTTTTTGGCCCATTCAAATTCATTTGAAGTATGGTTCACTACAAAATCCAACATAAGATACATGTTTTTGGACCGCAGCTTTGTTGTCAATGCCAAAAGATCCTCTTTGGTGCCGTACTTTTCGTCTACCTCGTGGTAGCTGATTACGGCATAGCCTCCATCGTTTTCATCTTTTGGCCTTTTGGTAATGGGCATTAAATGAAGAAAATTCACTCCTAGATTCTCAAAATAGCCCAGCTTTTCCGATACGCCATTTATATCTTTATTAAAATGGTCCACATACAATTGCATGCCCATCATTTGTTCGGACTGGTACCAATTCCCTTCATGCAGTCTCTCTAGGTCTTTCTTTTTCAGTTCCTCTGGCCTCTCATTGAACAATTTTGGTAATAGAGACACTAATTTTTCAAAACTTCCGGCGTGATCGTTTTCTGGGAAAAGAGAAAAGAAAAGATTCTTGATCAAGGTTAAATTAGTGGCCAAACGCAGGTCAAACAGTTCCTTTGTTCCCGTAGATTTCTTTTTTTTTAATAGGTCCTTGGCCAATAACTGGTGAAGTGATAATTGATTCATTTTAATGCTACAGTTGGTTTGGATTGGGTAAAGATTCAATGGCTCCATAATTGGTAGTGGTAATAGCGCCGGCCTTATTGGCTTTTAGAACCATAGTGGCCAAGAGTGTTTCGTCATTGAAAACAAGGCTAAAATCCTCTAGGGCAGAAATTTGCTGTAACAGGCAACCAATAAAGGCATCCCCGGCACCTGTGGTATCCACGGGGCTTACCTTGATGCTTGGAATTATCTGTTTGGTTTTGGAGGTGCTCAGTAATGTACCGTCCCCACCTAAGGTTATGGTAATTGTTTTAGCTCCAATGTCATGTAAGAAATCACAGGCTTCGTTTAAATCCTCTTTTCCGGAAAGTAATTGTGCCTCTTCCATGCTAAATTTACACAGGTCAGATTTTTCTATATAGGGCAGGCATTTTTCTATAAATACTTTTTCTTTCCCTTTCCATAGATCAACACGAAAATTGGGGTCAAAACAAATAAAAGCACCTTGGTTAAGCGCATCAAAAAAATATCTCTTGTAGGCATTTTCAAGGTTTCCTCCCAGTAGTGCTGTTGCTGCTCCGAGGTGAATGATATTGCCCTTGAATTTATTTCTGTATTCGGGATCGTATTGTAATTCCTTGTCTGCACCCCTACTGAAAACAAAATCTCTTTCCCCGTCCTCTGCCAAGGAAACAAAGGCCAAGGTGGTAAATGTTGAAGAACGCTGGGCCATGGAAATGTCCACACCGTGTGTGACCAATATATCTAATAGGAAAGTGCCGAAAGGATCATTGCCAACACAGCCTATAAAGGCGCTTTCTCCTCCTAGTTTGGAAATTGCACAGGCAACATTGGCAGGTGCGCCGCCAGCTTTTTTGGTGAAATCTATTGCTTTTGATAGATCACTGCCTTGCTTTTCTGCTACAAAATCTATCAACAATTCACCTATACAAAAAACATTTTTCATTCGCTTGACATATTTTAAAGCATAAATTAGGAAGAAATAAACAGTAAAACTAAATATGCCCCCAAATTTATAAATTTAGGGGCATGGCTTTTAAAAATGAAGGCTTAATTCGGTAACCTATCCACATTTTGAGGATCCGCAATCCTTACAGGTAAGACAGCCTTCTTGGTAGATTAGATTATTGGAATTACAAGCCTCACATTTCTGGCCGTTTACTTCTGTACCGTCTTCTACATATCGTTTTAGCGATCTGGCAACTCCATTTTTCCAGGTGTTAATAGATTCGCTGTCCAATTGCAAGCTGTTGATAAGGTCTACCACTTTTTCAATGGGCATACCGTGTCTTAGCGTGCCCGAAATCAATTTGGCATAATTCCAATATTCTGGGTCAAATTTATGAGAAAGCCCTTCAATTGTAGTTTTATAGCCTCTTTTGTTCTTGTATTGAAAATCGTAGCGTGAAGAACCGTCTTCATCCCTATTCTTTATGATTAAACCATTATTTACCCAACGAGGGATTAATATTCCATCTTCATCATCGGCCATGCCGGTGAAAATCTCATAAGGTTTGTCGTTAATCAAGCCAATAAAAGCAATCCATTTTTCCTTGTTGTTTTGAAGCCTCACTACATCGGCCTCCAAGGTTTGTGGGCGTTTGGTGGGAAAGGAGGTTAAAGATTCTTCATTGGGTGTTTTAGCTGGTTCATTAGAAATTAAAACGCCAGACCTAGATCCGTCCCGGTATACGGTGACACCTTTACAACCAGCTTTCCAAGCTTCTAAATATAGTTTCCCAACCAATTCTTCGGTAGCTTCATTGGGAAGGTTTATGGTGACACTGATACTGTGGTCTACCCACTTTTGCACCGCCCCTTGTAAACGAACCTTGCTAAGCCAGTCCACATCGTTGGAGGTAGCTTTGAAATAAGGGGATTGGGCTACGATTTTTTGTAATTCCTCGTGACTGTAATTTTTCGTGGTGTCCATACCCTTGACGGACATCCATTGTTTAAATTTATGATGGAAAACGGTGTATTCTTCCCAAGAATCGCCTACTTCATCCACAAAATCTACCCGCACATTCTTGTCGTTGGGGTTTACTTTCCGACGACGTTTGTAAACAGGGAGGAAAACAGGTTCAATGCCCGAGGTGGTTTGAGTCATTAAACTGGTAGTTCCCGTGGGCGCTATGGTCAATAAAGCAATATTCCTACGTCCAAACTCCAACATCTCATAATAGAGTTTTTCATCGGCCTCCTTAAGACGCAAGATAAAGGGATTGTTTTTTTCACGTTCGGCGTCAAAAATTTCAAACGCACCTCGTTCTTTGGCCATATGTACCGAAGCCCTATAGGCTTCCAAAGCTATAATTTTATGCACTTCAATTGAGAACGCATTCGCCTTATCACTTCCATAACGTAGGCCTAATGCCGCCAACATATCCCCTTCGGCAGTGATGCCTATCCCAGTACGTCGACCTTGTGCGGCTTTTTCTTTGATATTTTTCCATAAATTATATTCAACTGCCTTGGTGACTTCGAATTCGGGGTCTGACTTTATTTTATCTAAAATAACATCGATCTTCTCCAATTCAAGGTCAATAATATCGTCCATAATACGCTGTGCAGCAGTGATATGTTCTTTGAACAAGCTGAAATTAAAATTGGCGGCCTTGGTAAAAGGCTCATCAACATAGGAGAAAAGATTAATAGCCAACAATCGACAAGAATCATAGGGACATAGAGGGATCTCTCCACAAGGGTTGGTAGATACTGTCTTGTAACCTAAATCTGAATAACAGTCCGGTACAGACTCTTTGATAATGGTATCCCAGAACAGGATGCCCGGTTCTGCGGATTGCCATGCATTATGCACTATTTTACCCCAAAGTTTTTGTGCGTCAATTGTTTTCTCCACCTTGGGAGAATCACTGTGGATTGGGAATTTTTGCGTATAAGGAACGCCGGTTTCTACAGATTTCATGAAGGCATCATCTATTCTAACGGAAACATTTGCAGCAGTTACTTTTCCTTGCTCCATTTTAGCGTCTATAAAATCTTCTGCATCCGGATGGTTTATAGAAACAGACAACATTAATGCTCCCCTTCTGCCGTCTTGTGCTACTTCCCGTGTGCTGTTAGAATATCGCTCCATGAAGGGCACCAGTCCTGTTGAGGTAAGGGCCGAATTTTTTACCGCTGATGCTTTTGGACGAATATGGGACAAGTCGTGGCCTACACCACCTCTGCGCTTCATAAGCTGTACCTGTTCTTGGTCTATTTTCATGATACCCCCATAAGAGTCAGATTGGTCCTCATTACCAATAACAAAGCAATTGGAAAGGGATGCAATTTGAAAAGGATTGCCAATTCCGGCCATCGGGCTCCCTTGAGGTACGATGTATTTAAAATTTTTGATAAGGTTAAAAATCGCCTCTTCGGATAAGGAATTAGGATGCCTTTTTTCTATGCGCGCAATCTCTTTTGCAATTCGACGATGCATGTCATCTGGTGTCAACTCATAAATATTGCCTTCAGAATCTTTAAGTGCATACTTGTTTATCCATACTCTAGCGGCAAGATCATCTCCTTTAAAATAGGCTTGGGAAGCTTTGAAAGCTTCCTCTTGGGTATAGGTCTTTTGTGGTCTTTGGGCTAATTTAGTCGACATAGGATAAGATTTATGGTGATTACGTTAATAGAATTAAAGCAAAAGTATTAAAAATAAATACAACATAAATATTACGAAATCATGAAAGTGCACATAAAAAATAATCTAAACAACTGATAAACAGAAAAATAAGGTATTTTAAAAGTGAAAAAGTGTACAAATAAAAATAATTATTTTATTGGTTTTATTTGTATCGTTCATGGTATTTGTCTGTTTTTGATAGGATAGGGCCTTTAGATGCCGATATGTGGAGACATTGTATTTGCCATTAGTAATTCATCTTTTTTGGGAATTCCCCTTTTAGAAAGTATTAGCATTGTTATTACAGCGCTATTTGCGATTTTTGTAACATGAGAACACTTGTTATTGGAGATATACATTCCGGATTAAAGGCCTTGGTACAAGTTATGGAAAGAGCCAAGGTCACACAAGATGATCATCTGGTTTTTTTAGGGGATTATATTGATGGATGGAGTCAAGCAGTGGAGACCGTTAATTATTTAATAGGACTTAAAGTTACCCATCAATGCACTTTTCTAAGGGGAAACCACGATGAATTATGCTTGGAATGGCTAAGTCACGGAAAGGACAATCCACTATGGTTCCAGCATGGGGGGAGATCCACTACGCAATCTTATGATCAAGTGAGTGAAGGCCTAAAAGGGATACATATGGACTTCTATAGGAATTTGGAGAATTTTCATTTGAATCCTAAAAACCAATTGTTTCTACATGCTGGGTTTACTAATTTAAATGGAATTGACTATGAATATTTTACCAAGACCTTTTATTGGGACCGTACCCTTTGGGAAATGGCCTTGTCCCTAAATCCCAAATTGACCACAGAAGACACTTTTTATCCAAAGCGACTTACGCATTACAATGAAATTTTTATAGGCCATACTCCGGTCACCAGAATAGGTAAGACTTTGCCCCATAGGGCAGCAAATGTTTGGAATATTGATACCGGTGCGGCTTTCAAGGGACCACTGTCCATTTTGGACGTTGATACCAAAGAATATTGGCAAAGCGATCCTGTGTTTACTTTTTATCCTGGGGAGTCCGGGAGGAACTAAAATTAACGCCCTTTTATAGGTTTTTTACAATAATATTAGGGATATTTGTAAAAAATATGTTATGTCCGCAAAGAACATTAGAATAGAAGTAATGAGGGCCATTGAGAGCAAGGTAGATTCATTTATTGACTCCTATCTTATTCCAATTGAAGAGATATGGCAGCCTACGGATTTTTTACCGGATAACCAGAGTGATAAATTCTTGGATGAAGTGACCCAAATAAGGGAAGAATCAAAAGAATTGGGCTATGATTTTTGGGTGACCATGGTAGCAGATACAATAACTGAGGAAGCCTTGCCTACCTATGAATCTTGGTTGATGGATGTGGAAGGAATAGACCAGCACGGAGAAAATAAAAATGGCTGGTCCAAATGGGTTCGTCATTGGACCGCCGAGGAAAATAGACATGGGGATGTCCTTAATAAATACTTATATCTTTCCGGGAGGGTAAATATGAGGGAGGTAGAGATGACAACCCAGCATTTGATAGCGGATGGTTTTGATATTGGAACCGATCGCGACCCGTACAAAAATTTTATCTATACCAGTTTTCAAGAACTTGCCACAAATATTTCACACAAAAGGGTAGGTCAAATGGCAAAGAAAAAGGGCAATGTTTTACTTGGAAAAATGTGTACCATTATTGCCGGTGACGAAATGCGCCACCATTTGGCATATAGGGAATTTGTCAAGACTATTTTTGATCACGATCCAAGCCAAATGATGTTGGCATTTGCCGATATGATGAAGAAGAAAATTGTTATGCCGGCACATTTCCTAAGGGAGTCTGGCGGTAACATTGGGTCGGCATTCGAAAATTTCTCCAATTGTGCACAACGACTAGGTGTTTATACGGCACATGATTATGTAGAAATACTTAAAAAGTTAAATACGTATTGGGAACTGGATAAAATCAGAACTTTATCCGATGAAGCCGAAAAAGCGCGTGATTATTTGATGAAATTACCGGCCAGATTGGAACGTATTTCTGAGCGTATGAAATACCCTGAGGATCAATACCATTTTAAGTGGGTTGAGGCCAACGGAAGATTTTAATATTAAACCGGTTCCATAAGAACCGGTTTTTTTGTTTTATAGTTTACCTGCTTTGTGCTCTTCTTGCCACCTCGCCAAGGCTTTCCATTTGCCTTCGTGTGCCATTTTGGCTTGCATGGGCCAAGATCCAGGAGTGTGAATGCGATAGCGATCCCCACCAGAATCCAATACTTCCTGACATTTTTTTACAGATGCCATAGAGAGATCTTCCCATGTTTTAATCTCAAAATTATGGAATAGTTTTTCAATTTTTGGTCCAATCCCTTCAATCACTTTTAAATCGTTCAATTTGATTTTTTTTCCAAACGATTTTTTTGCCAAATCGACATTAAAGGAGTTTTGGGCAACTTCGGGCACTGAATTTTTTTTGGATTCCGAAGTAATTGATTTGGTCTTTTGGGACGCTAATTTTTGATTGCAGGCCTCCAAATCCAGTTTCAATTTGGCATTACTATCCTGTTGTAATTTAAGCTCATTGGAAATGGAAGTCGCATTGGAAGCGCTTTTGCCCCATAGGAAGCCCAAAATCGCAAAAATGATTCCAAAAAGGGCAAGAAAGAGCCAATTCAAGAGCGTGATGTGTTCAAAATTCATATTCTTTGGTTTAGATGGTTAATTGTTGGAATAACGGAGGTTAGTTCATCCGGAGCCTTTATTTTTGAAAATTACAAAGTTCAAGAGCTAGGTATATCTGGAGGTTATGGTCCAAAACCAGTTACTTCTTTAAGTATTGTGGATCGGGGTTGGTTTCGGTCATTTATGGAAATGGATTGGTTAGTGGTCCCAATGTATTAAAAAATCTTTATAAATATAATAAGATGGTTAATTATTGTGGCTCAGGGACTTACGGATAACACCATTTGTTTGATTTACGAAGTCTAAAATTGTAGAATAAACTCTATAGTTGGCCAATTGTACAATATATATGTAGAACTACATAAAAGGGGGTTCTTCCTTGGGTAGTTTTATAGACCTTATAAATGTTTTTTCGGAATAAGGCCCTATTTCAATGTCCATTATAATATGGACGAAGTAGGGTTTTTGAATTTCATACAAAGAAAGAAATGTTTCAATTTGAAATTAGTTGCTATGAAAAACCCGCTGTATTTTCTGTTGTTCAACAGAAAATACAGCGGGTTTACTTTTATTGGATAAGGTTAGCGCTTACAGATCGAACTTTATACCCTGTGCCAAAGGCAACTCAGTGGTATAATTTATCGTATTGGTTTGTCTGCGCATATATATTTTCCAGGCATCAGAACCGGATTCTCTTCCTCCCCCAGTTTCTTTTTCTCCTCCAAAGGCGCCTCCTATTTCGGCCCCTGAAGTTCCAATATTTACATTGGCTATACCACAATCACTACCATTCACGGAAAGGAATCTTTCAGCCTCCCTAAGGTTATTGGTCATGATTGCTGAAGATAGACCCTGTACCACCCCATTTTGGATGGCAAGTGCATTCTCAACATCCCCTGAATATTTTAAAAGATAAAGGATGGGTGCAAAAGTTTCATGCTGTACAATTTCAAAGGAATTATCGGCTTCTGCTATGGCAGGTTGCACATAACAGCCGCTTTCATAACCTTCACCTTCCAAAACACCGCCTTCAACAAGCATTTTGCCACCTTCTTCAACTACTCTTTTAAGAGCGTTTTGGTACATTTTTACGGCATCGGTGTCAATGATAGGACCAACGTGATTATTCTCATCCAATGGATTTCCAATACGCAATTGGTTGTAGGCGGCTACAACAGCGTCCTTAACCTTGTCATACATGGATTCATGGACAATTAACCTTCGGGTTGAGGTACAACGCTGTCCTGCAGTACCAACTGCGCCGAAAACGGCCCCAATAACGGTCATTTTCAAATCAGCATCCGGGGTTACTATAATGGCATTGTTGCCACCCAATTCCAATAAAGACTTTCCTAATCTGGCTGCTACCGCTTGGGCAACAATTTTACCCATACGGATAGACCCTGTGGCGGAAATCAAAGGAATCCTTGAATCCTTGGTCATAAATTCACCAACTCGGTGATCCCCATTGATCAAGCAGGAAATCCCTTCGGGTAAATTATTTTTCTTCAAAACAGCAGCTGCGATATTTTGACATGCAATACCACATAAAGGTGTCTTTTCGGAAGGTTTCCAGACACAGACATCACCAGATACCCAAGCTAAGGCAGTATTCCACGCCCATACAGCCACGGGAAAGTTAAAAGCTGAGATGATCCCTACTACGCCTAATGGATGGTACTGCTCGTACATACGATGTCCTGGACGTTCGGAATGCATTGTCAAGCCGTGTAGTTGTCTGGAGAGGCCAACGGCGAAATCACAGATGTCTATCATTTCTTGTACTTCTCCCAATCCTTCTTGATAAGATTTCCCCATTTCATAGGAAACCAATTTTCCAAGTGGTTCCTTCAACTCGCGTAGCTTGTCCCCAAACTGACGTACAATTTCTCCCCTTTGTGGAGCGGGCATGGTTTTCCACGTCTTAAATGCAGAGGTAGAGGCATCCATCATCTTATTGTAATCTTCCTTGGAGGTTGTTTTTACCTTTGCAATCAAAGCTCCATCTACTGGGGAATGTGAGGCTATGACGTCTCCTGATGCAAAATTATTGGAACCAGTCGAGGTGCCGGGATTTATATCTTGGATTCCTAGTTGTTTTAAGGCATCATGGATTCCGTAAGTTGTAGCTATTTTTGACATTTTATAACTTTTTATATTATAATTGTTAGATTTTCACAAAGTTATGCAATTAACTTTAGTATGAAAGGGAATGGAAAATTGATTTTGGGGAATTTATATAATATTATCCAGATTTTTAACCGAAAGGATAAAATTTGTCCCTTGTGCATTACTGGTATAATTCAATTCGGCCGAAATTTGTTTGCAAAGGGAGTTGATTATTTTAAATCCTATCCCCTTGGTCTTTGTAGGTTCAAAGTTCTCGGGCAATCCTTTCCCGTTGTCTTTTAGGGTTATGGTTATTAGGCGATCCGCTTCCTCTTCTTGTGTAACCAGAATGTGCAATTGATTGTCTTTAGATGATATTTTAAAGGCATGTTTCAACGCATTGGTCACCAACTCAGAAAGAATGAGCCCTATGGGCACGGCAACATCGAGATTTAAGGAAATTTCTGGACAAGTTATGGTGTAATTTACCGTTGGGAGCAGTTTTCTTTGGTACACCATTAGATCTGACAAATAATCCTTTAGATCTACTGTTTTGGAATTCTCATCCTGATAAATTTTTTGATGTGTCAAGGCTATGGCCATGATTCTAGACTGGCTATCTTCCAAAGCTGTAATAGCCTCCTTATTGGTTAGTTTTCTTTTTTGGATATTTATGAGACTCGAGGTCATCTGTAAATTGTTCTTTACCCTATGATGGATTTCTTGAAGTAAGTTTTCTTTTTCTTTATTGGATTTTTCCAGTTCCGAGGTCCTCGATAGCACCCTATCTTCCAAGGTATGTTGGTAGCTATCATTTTTATATACAATAATCCCTAACATACTGGTGATCAGAAAACCAAAGAGCAAAAGAAAATAGGACTCCATGGTATGTGGAAAAGAGGCATACTTTTCTTTTGCAAAATATTGGATATGCCATTTTCTGTTGGTCACCTTGAAGGCTTTTTGCCGCAAGGCTGCCGGAATATCTATGGTGCGACTCTCATTGAAACTTGTAAACAAGGGCGTCTTGTTTTCGTCTTGGTCCACAATTACTATATCCAGAATTTTCAGTTCCGTATCCAATATTTTAGCGATGTATTCGGTCATATCATATACGCCCAATACATAACCAACCACCTCATTTTCTATGGAACCAAATACCGCTTTTAGTACTAAAAAACCGTAATGGTCGTTCTTTTCGGCTGTAAGTAGTTTAATAGGTTGGGAAAATACAATATTTTTGGTCCTATTGGCCAATGCAAAAGTGTAGGTGTTTCTAGGATCAGAAGAAAGATCTACGCCTATAACGCTTTTTAAATGCTTTACGGGATTGGCAAATTCAATGGGAAAGTAATATTCTTTTTTATCGGCCAAGACCAATCCTAAAATGGAATCTACTTTTGAGATGCGTATGGTACTGTCCATTACCTTTTGCTGGGACTCTTCGAAAAGCAACCTTTTATCATATGCTACTCGTGGAGCCCATTCCAGTGCTTTTATTCCTGGTAGCCCTGAAATAAAGGGATTGGTGAATTCTTTAAATAATTCAAGGGAAACACTGTCATTGTGCTTGAAAAAAAAGGCCATGGATTCCAAAACAATGTTCGCCTTGCCCAACTCCTTGTTGAATTTGAGGTCGGCCCTTGTAATCGCATTGTTGATGATGAAATTATTTTGGGTGATTCGCCTTTGGTTAGCAGAATAGAACAGGTAACAGGAAATTAGCCCCCCTAAAAATATAATAATAAGGTACTTGAAATTTTCCTTGCCAAACATGAGATAATGTACTCATTATAAAATTGTACATCAAATATAATGAAGATATTTCTCACAAAGGCTAATATCCTTTGATTGCGTTAATCTTTAGCCGTATAGCGTTCGTCCACTGGCATTACGGCACCACAATTATCACATGTTCTAAGTTCTTTGGAATTATAAAAAGTTTCAAAATGCCCCAAAAAATCTTTTTCGATGTCGTGCAACGGGAAATGGACCTCATATAGTTTGTGGTTACAGTTGTCACAAAACCAGAGCAGTCCATCATTTAAATTTAAAGCTGATCTTTTGCGTTCAATGACCAAGCCGATAGATCCCTTTTCCCGAACAGGGGAATGGGGTACGTTAGCTGGATGAAGGTACATGTCACCTGGACCCAATTTCATGGTCTTTTTATGGCCGTCTTCTTGAATATGGATCTCAATATTACCTTCTAATTGGTAAAAAAGTTCTTCGGTCTCGTTGTAATGATAATCCTTTCTGGCATTTGGTCCGGCTACGACCATAACAATATAATCCCCTGCGTCCTTATAGAGATTTTTGTTGCCTACCGGGGGCTTTAAAGAATCCCTATTCTCCTCGATCCATTTATTTAAATTAAACGGTTGTTGAATTGCCATACTCTTAACTTGTAATTGTGTGATTGCCCTTTGCGAATTCCAAGTTGCGGACTTCAAATAAGGTTATTGCTAATTTAAGAAAAGTAAATGGCATTAGGGAAGACTACTTGTAGAACAATTGGGTGTAATAAAAATTTCCGGCCATATCTTTTTTCACGCTTACCGCGGTATGTGTAAAATCACCCTCTATATTTTTACGATGTCCCGCACTTGCCATCCATTCATCAAATGCTCTTTTAGCAGACGTATAGTCCTTGGCCACATTTTCGGCCACTATGGATGCATTTACTTCGGTTGATATTTTTGAGGCCCTTGCACTAAAATTATCATGGTTGATGGTGCCCATTGCAATCATATAATCTGTATGATCGTTGGCATAATCGTAGGCCACTATACTAAAATTAAGATTGGAGTATCCCAAAGAAGTCCTGTAATCATTTACCATGATCAGTAATTCCTGTTCTACGCTAACCGCATTTTCAGCTTTTGGAATGGCAATTTCGTCAATGGTTTCCTTGCTACATGATGAAACCAACAAAACGAATAATACCATTACAGCCAAGTGTAACCTTGTCTTCATAAAGTGCTCTATCGCAAGTAGGTATGTTCAATTGCTAAGTAGGTAGTGAGGAGTGGGGGACTTCTAATTCAGTTGATTTGGGGTCAACACTACTGTAATGATACTAAAATTTTGCGAAGAACAAGGTAAACTGTTAATATAATTCGTCCAATGGGGGCTTAAATCTATGGTGCTGTAATAGAGTTCTTACATTAAGGTAAAATATATTGGTATATTGTTGAATTGAAAACATGACAAAAGGAATTTGTTTTTGGGATTCCCCTAAAATCGATAACTTTAAATTATACATTTTATCATGTGCTACGATATAAAAGCCAGTTTGGAAGCCCAGCTCAATCGCGCAAAAAGAAGAGGGGACAAGAAAGCTGTTGAAGAAATTCTTAAGGAATTGGTTCCATTAACAGACCTTCCCTTGCATCATGCTTCTGGGTTTTCCCATCCCAAACTCCTAATTTATACGGACCGCTCCCCAGATTTTCCGGAAGTTTCGTCCTGGGGCTTGGTGCCCCATTGGGTAAAGGATAATGCGCAGCTCAAAAAGTTATGGAACAATACGCTAAATGCCAGGGGAGAGACCATCTTTGAAAAACCTTCTTTTAGGGAAGCCGCCAAAAATAGTCGTTGTATCATTTATATTGATGGTTTTTATGAGCACCATCACTTTAAAGGAAATACCTATCCTTTTTTTATTCATTCGAAATACAACAGGCCCATAGCACTTGCCGGATTATGGAGTGAATGGTATGATGACATAACAAAAACGGTACTGAATACATTTACCATAGTAACCACAACGGGGAATTCCATGATGGCCAAAATCCACAACAATCCAAAGCTAAAGGAACCAAGAATGCCGGTCATATTGCCAACCGAGTTGGAGGAACAATGGTTAAATCCGGTACATGACAATCTGGACAAACAAAAGTTGGAAACTTTGATTACTGCCTTTCCCAAAAATGAACTGGAAGGCTATACTGTAGGTAAGTTAAGAGGAAAGGAATACAAGGGAAATATTCCTGAAATTTCCAATAAATTAGATTACAAGGAGCTCCAATTTTAGATTCTATCTAGTATCACAAGTGAGTATACGGGCTAAACAGAATTACTGGACAGTAGATTTTCTTTGTAAAACTCTTTGATAAGAAATTAATATCCAATGATATATCTTGAGTATTTTGGCAGAAATTTCTTAAAAGTTACTGAAGTCAAAGCACTAATCAATGTTAAAAACAATGAGATGGATAGGTAGGCAATCCAAGGATATGAAAAATGAATTTCAAGGTACGATTTTGTGAAATTCAATACCCATAAAAAATAGCCATGAAGGAAAAATATTGTAAAACTAGTGGAAGCCACAATATTTACATATTTACTTGAATAGTCTTCAAACCTATGCAGCCAGACCATAAAAAACAGACAAAGAAAAGTCTTTTGTAGTAGCATTAAATCAATTCCCTCATATACCAGAAATTCCTTGAAATAATTCCCTTGGTTCCCGAAATAGACTTCTAGGGAAGCAATACCCAAAGCACATGTTAAAAGGATCAAATCCCATCCTTTCAAGTTTAGATAAATGGTTTCTTTGTGTATTGAACATAAAATACCTAAGAGATACACGGGCGTGAAATAGATCAAAGAATGAAAAACCATTAGATATTCCGAAGGTCTATGAACCAAGGAGGAAATGACAAACAATACCACCAAGATTCCAACCTGCAATTTTAAATTTAATTTTATGTAGGCAAGATGCAAAGGCGAACATAAAAACAGTAGGAGTGCGAAGGGGATATACCAATAAGCGACCATATGTTCACCGCTTAGGAAGTATTTAAGGCTAGGGATTAAAAACTCATTAAACATGCCATGAGTCTGATACGATGCACCATCAATCCAGCGATTTGGTTTAAACTTAAAGCATAATAGTATGGGTAAAATAGAAAGTAAAGTGTAAGGAATGAGGAGTCTTTTGATTTTAGATCTTAAAAAGATGTTGAATTCATACTTTTTATAAAACAGATGATGAAAAAGAAATCCAGAAATAAAAACAAAAAAAATGGTCCCACCATTAATAAGGTTGTAAATAAGGGGTTCCCAATAACCACCGAGTTTAATATTGGAAATATAAAAGCAATGCCCTGCGACAATAAATAGAATGGCAATCGCCCTAAAATTGTTTATTGAATTTAAGAACACGTTTTTTGGATCCGATTATGTTATTTAATTTATTGTTCCATCAGTTTATGATGAATTGACTAACAATTATAGAACTTCAATTAAATTTTAATAACATAAAATCCAATTTAACTCAGGGGGAATTGTTAAAAAGCCATTTTGAAGCCTGCAATATAGAATAATTTTATTTATATGCCTAAGCATCATGCTTTTGAAGATTCAATGGCTATTTAATATTGTTGGATTACATGAAGGTTAAGAGACTTAAAAAGGGAGTCGATTTATTCAATGGAAAAACTAAAAGGAAAGGAATACAAGGGAAATATTCCTGAAATTTCCAATAAATTAGAATACAAGGAGTTGGTTTTTAGCGGACGCTAATTAATATAGATAAAAAATAAGGCCACCCTTTATATGGTAATGTGCTCTTCTGGAGGCACAATTATTTTTTCCTGCCGTATCACCTTACTAAAAACGAAGGCCCCAATTTCCTTAATAGGCTCATATAGTACCGATGATTCAATGGTCTTATCCTTTATGATGCCAAACTTAAAAATGGAATTGTGGAAAAAAATCAATAATGCTCCCAATAGCACAGCTACTTTTAACATACCAAAAATGCCCCCTGCAATTCGATTCATCAGACCTAGCATGGCGAAGTCCACTATTTTGGTAAGAAGCCTTCCCACAAGGGATACCAAGAGTATAATAATGACAAAGGTGATAATAAAGGCTGCGAGATTCATGTATTTTCCATCCCAAGCCAGCTGTGCGGCAAGGTAGTCCCCAACAATATAGGAGAAGTGTATAGCTCCGTAAAGTCCGGCTATAAGGGCAACAAGGGAAGCTATTTCTATTAAAAGCCCATTTTTCAACCCTTTAAAAAGTCCAAAAAGTAATAATAGGCCCAAAACAATATCTAAAAAACTCATATAACTGTGTTTTCACAAATATAGAATTTTGATTTGTACCTTTGGCGCTACAATAAAAGTCATGGCTAGAGATATTGAATTAAAAGAACGATGGGAGGGATTGGTAACCAAGTTATCCGCCCAATTTGCAGATGGAGATCCATTAGAGTTGGACGCCATAATTTATTTGGTTGGTGTTCAGGAATTGGGGCAAATGCACAGGGTGTTCAAGAAGGATGAAAAGTTGAACCTAATGCATATCGCCATTTGCAGGCTCTTGGAGCCTTATGGTTATTATGAGTTTGAACTTTTCGATGAAGAAGGGTGGCCTCATTACATTGTCAAAGAAGAACTCCCTACCCTAAAGGCAGGAGAACAATCGATCCTTATGAAAGACGCTCTGGTTGGCTATTTCATGGAGAAAGAATATATCAAATAAGCTTATGCCTTCTGTGACCCCTTATTATGCGGTTATTTTTACCTCTACAAGAACGGATGGAGACAATGGGTATGCGGCAATGGCAGATTTGATGGAGGAATTGGCCAAACAGCAACCTGGCTTCCTAGGGCTCGAAAGTGCGAAAGAGAATATTGGGATTACCGTGAGCTACTGGAGAGATTTACAGGCAATTGCGGAATGGAAAAAACAAACGGACCACCTTCTTGCCCAAAAAAAAGGGACCTCGGATTGGTATAGTTGGTATAAGGTCCGCATTTGTTTGGTGGAGCGGGAATACGATTTCACCAAGGAAAAATAATTTTCTTGCTTTTATGAAGAAGTAGTAACCGTATTGTCAACTAGGGGATTAATCCAGTTCATCCGTCAGCTTTTTGAAAACCAATTTGGCATTTTTGTTCTCATATAGTACTTCGTAAACCGCGTCCATAATAGGGGTCTTTGATTTTTTCTTATACTTTGTGTTCATTAGATATGCACTTTTAGTGGCATAGTATCCCTCTGCTACCATACTCATTTCCATCATGGCGCTTTTTACAGTATACCCCTTGCCTATCATATTTCCAAACATACGATTACGACTAAATACAGAATACCCAGTGACCAAGAGATCACCCAAATATGCGGAATTGTTGATGTTCCTTTTCATTTTGTGAACGCGTTTGATAAAGCGTTTCATCTCCCGAATGGCATTGCTCATCAAGACACTTTGAAAGTTATCCCCATAGCCCAAACCATGGGAGATACCGGCTGCTATGGCATAAATATTCTTGAGCATTGCCGCATATTCTGTACCAATAATATCATCTGAAATTTTGGTCTTGATATACTCGCTGCTTAAATTCTTGGCCACTAATAGGGCTTTGGATTTGTCCGCACAGGCGATGGTGAGATAGGATAAACGTTCCAATGCCACTTCCTCGGCATGGCAAGGCCCCGTGATAACCCCAATATTTTCAAAAGGGATCTCATATTTTTCGTGAAAATGCTCCCCAACAATCAATCCAGTTTCTGGGACGATCCCTTTAATGGCCGAAAAGATTATTTTATCTTTTAAGGACACCGTTAGTTGCGATAGCTCTGTATTTAAAAATGCAGATGGGATGGCAAAGATCAAAACATCTGAGTTTTGTACAGCTATATCAATGGAACTTGTCAGATTAAGTTTGTCCAAATTGAACTCCACAGAGCTCAAGTAGTTGGGATTGTGTTTTTGGGTCTTAATATGGTTTATGGCATCTGCATTGCGCATATACCAATAGACCTGATCCAAATTTTCGGTCAGCATTTTAACAATAGCTGTAGCCCAACTACCTCCTCCTATAACGGCAAATTGTAAATTTTTTTTCATTGAAAAACGTATTCTGTCCAAATGTACTTAAAAAAAAGAGTATCCTCCTATACCTTAAAAACCAGAATAATGTGCGGTTGGGAAGTATACTGTTGTTATAAGAACACAAAATACATTGCTAAGGGTTTGGTTTCAAATAGTGTCGGAACCAAAAGCAGTTAAAGGCTTCTATATGGTTTTTATTTGAAAATGGCTCTATGGGTACTACAGGGCATTATTTTGACTTTCCATTTACAAAGTTGTTAAGATCCAATAGTTAAAAGGAAAGGGAATTATTACTCAAGATTAAGCCCTAAAAGCTATATACCAATGATTATAAAGTGTTAATTATTAATTCTTTAAGCCGATAAATTAAGGGATGTTCAAAATGCTCTTCCCAATTGTCATCAATCCATAAATAAAGGATGAAATATATCTATTAATAGTAGAATAATGGCTTTAACCAAGTAAAATTGGTATTTTTGCCGGCTTGAATCAATCAAGGAGACCTGTAATATTTATCGGTAGCACCTAATTGAAGGACAATGTTTTTTGCACGGGATTGTCTTTACGGACCCCATTTGAAAACACTTATCCACTTTCAATGAAACATTTACTCATAAATTGATGAAGAAGTATTTAAATCTATTTGATTTTTCACAGAAGGTTAATTACAGAACGGAAATATTATCTGGACTGACCGTGGCCTTCGCCCTAGTTCCTGAAGCTATTGCCTTTGCCTTGATTCCTGGATTTTCTCCCTTAACGGGGCTATATGCTGCTTTTGTGATAGCGCTGATCACCTCTATTTTAGGCGGTAGACCGGGGATGATATCTGGTGCTACAGGTGCCGTTGCAGTTATTTTTCTTGGCCTCATTTTAGAATTGAAAGATAATTTTCCTGGGATAACCCCTGAAACGATACTGAATTACGTATTCGCAACCGTAATTATTGCAGGGCTTCTGCAGATACTGGCCGGCGTATTGAAATTGGGGAAATTTATTAGACTGGTGCCCCATCCCGTAATGTTCGGGTTTGTCAATGGTCTAGCCATAATTATTTTTATGGCTCAGTTTCCTAACTTCTATGTACAGGGCACCACTGATTTACTGGCAGGGCCTGCTTTTTGGACCATGCTTGGGTTAACAGTGTTGACCATGGTGATTATTTGGGGTTTCCCAAAAATCACGAAAGCCATACCTTCTTCTTTGTTGGCCATTATAGTGGTTTCGGCTATTGTAATAGGGTTTGGTGTAGATACGCTGACCGTAGCCGATACGATTAAGGAAGGGGAGAGTATCAAAGGGGGATTTCCTCCACTTTCAATTCCCAATATTCCTTTGACCATGGAATCGTTCAAAATAATTTTTCCGTATGCCGCAATTGTTGCTGGAGTTGGATTGATAGAGAGCCTTCTGACACTGAATATTATTGATGAAATTACGGACACACGGGGTAATGGAAATAAGGAATGTATCGCTCAGGGAACGGCCAATATATTTTCCGGGTTCCTATCAGGGATGGGCGGATGTGCCATGATCGGACAAAGTTTAATCAATACTTCTGCAGGAGCAAGGGCCCGTTTGTCCGGAATTACGGCAGCTATTATGTTGTTGGTATTTATCATGTTTGGATCAAGTCTTATTGAACGCTTACCAATGGCCGCCTTGGTTGGACTAATGTTCATGGTGGCCATAGGAACCTTTGAATGGGCGAGTTTCAAGACCTTTAAAAAAATGCCGACCTCAGACGTTGTGGTCATGATATTGGTCACCTTAATAACCGCAGTTACCCATAATTTAGCAATAGCTGTACTCTTGGGGGTTATTATTTCCGCTTTGGCCTATTCTTGGGAAAACGCAAAACGGATCAGGGCACGTAAAAGTATAGATGAGAATGGCGTGAAAACCTACGAAATATATGGTCCCCTATTTTTTGGATCTACCACTGCCTTTGGTGAAAAATTTGATATTTTAAATGATCCTGCTGATATCATTATTGATTTTCAGGAGAGTAGGGTTGCCGATATGTCCGGGATTGAAGCTTTGAATAAGATTACTGAACGGTATGCCAAAGTGGGCAAAAAAGTCCATTTGAAGCATTTGAGCAAAGATTGCAAGCGGTTATTGGAAAATGCGGATGCCATTATAGAGGTAAATGTTTTGGAAGATCCTACCTATAAGGTTGTTGTAGGGAAATAAGAGGTATCACAAAACCTTTTAAAAACAAGAGGACTATAAGCATTGGACTATCTAAGGCTTCGTAGGCCTTCATATACTACTATCCCGACAGCATTGGCCAAATTGAGACTTCTGATGCGCTCATTATAGATTGGGATTTTAAATAAGTGATCAGCGTTGGTTTCCAAGATATCTTTGGATAGGCCCGAAGATTCTTTTCCGAAGATGAGGAACATATCATCTGTAAAATCTATGTCCCAATGGTCTTTTGTTCCATGACTGGACAAAAAGGCCATTTTCTTGTGCTTGTTCACCTCAAAGAATTCATCTACATCCTCATAAATGGTAAGGGAAAGGTATTGCCAGTAATCCAAACCTGCCCTCTTCACCCTTTTATCATCCAATTCAAACCCAAAGGGTTTTACCAGATGCAGGTGGGATCCGGAAGCGAGGCTCAATCTTCCTATGTTTCCAGTATTGTTGGGTATTTCCGGTTCAAGAAGTGCAATGTTAAACCCCATAGTATCTGTTTCTTAATTACAAAAATAAAAGTGCGCTTATCCCAAAACACAGTTAAGATAAGCGCACCTATATAAAATTCTAAATGAAATTACAGCGTACGTAGGTACTCCGCCAATGCCCGTGCATCTTCCTCTGAAAGATTTTGGTTCAACATTATGGCATTGTTGTATTCTTTCAATAAGGCTTTGGCAATAGGGTCTTCTTTGAGCATTCCTTCAGGGTTGAGGATCATGTTCATCACCCATTCTGGACTTCTTCGGTCGTAAACACCTTTTAGTGCTGGTCCAATCATGCGTTGTTCTGCCATATGGCAAGCCGTACAAATAGCATTGAATTTTGCTTCCCCTTTGGATGCAAGATCAGCATCAATGGTGGCATCAAAAGATATAGATTTTACAGGGCCAACACCTTTGTTGCTCAAATCAACTGGAACACCCGCATCTGAATCCGCTGCCTTCACTTCTTTTTTGGTGCGATTCATTTCAAAACCATCTTTTTTTTCTTCCTTCTTCTCGCCGCAACCTACAATGAGGGCGACAAGAGCTAAAATAGTGAGTATATTTTTCATTTGAGATTGTTGTTTATAACCACTAAGATAATAAATAGGTAGATTAAAGTACTTCTTCCAAGAAATTTGTACTTCTTTTTTCCGTGTATGTTAAATTATCGGGAGCGTAGAAACCTACATGACCACCAAATTTTGGTATTTCAAGAAATAGACTTGCATTTTTTTCTGCTGCTATAGTAGGGTAACATTCGGGTCCTAAGAAAGAATCATTCTGGGCATTTATAAGAAGAGACGGGATAGTTATGTTTTCTAAAAGCGGAAGACAGCTGCATTTTTTATAATAATCCAAAGCATCTTTAAATCCATGGGCCCTACTGGTATACACATCATCAAAATCCTTCAGAGTCTTGATGTTCTGGATATCTGTGGTGGTGATATCCTTGGGAAATAAGTCTTGTTTCAATATCAACTTTTCAATCAGGTGTTTTTTGAACCTTTTCGCATAAAGAAAATTTCTGGGTTTCAATAACTCCTTTAAGGAGCTGTGCAGATCACAAGGGACCGAAACAGCTATAGCTGCCTTTAACTCCTTTGGGAGATCACTGCCTTTCTCTCCCAAATATCGCAAAGCCAAGTTGCCCCCCAAACTAAATCCCTTTAGGATGATTGAAGTGTATACCTGCTTAGAAACCACATGATCAATAACCGCTTCCAAGTCCTCTGTAGCTCCGGAATGATAGGATTTGAACAATCGGTTGGTCTCTCCACTGCAACCCCTATAGTTCACGGCACACACATCGTAGCCATCAGTGTTCAAAGCTTTAGCACTACCGGTAATGTAGGGTCTTTGGGCATTTCCCTCCAATCCGTGTAATAGTATGGCAACCTTGTCTGATTTCTTGGCTGCAAAACTCCAATCTACATCGAGGAAATCTCCATCCGCCAAGGAAATCCGTTCCCTTTGTTGAATAATGCCATCAATTTTCCGGACGACTCCAGCATAAATCGTAGCTAAATCCGCATTTTGGAATAGAAAGGGAGGTTGATATTTCGATGGAACTATGGGCATGGTCTATCTTATATAAAATCAGATTATTTGTTATTTGGGATAAATTTCCAACAGTTTTATTTGTTCCTCTATGGCCGATTTAAATTCTGTTTTAAGCCTGTTGGTCAACTCCCCGACCGAAATTGTGTCGTCTATTGTAGCGACCCCTTGACCTGCGGACCAGATTGTTTTCCACGCTTTTGCTTCTGTATCCAGTTCTTTGCCAAAATCTACCTTAGCATCTTTTTTTAAATCCTCTTTGGTAATCCCAGCGGCCGTTAAACTGCCTCCAAGAAAATTGGCATGGACCCCAGAAATGGCAGCGGTGTAAACTACATCACTTGCAGTTGAATCCTCTATCATTTTTCGATAGTTATCATTGGCCATACTTTCAGTAGTATTGATAAATCGTGTCCCCATATAGGCCAAATCGGCTCCCATTTGCATGGCGGAGGCAATATCCCGTCCTGTACTGATGCAGCCAGAGAGAATGATGGTTTTATGATAGAAGCGTTTGATTTCTGCAACCAAGGTCATTGGATTGATGGTGCCAGCATGTCCTCCTGCGCCGGCAGCAACAAGAATTAACCCGTCTACACCTGCTTCAGCGGCTTTCTCCGCATGTCTTTTCTTAATGATATCGTGAAATACGAGTCCGCCATAACCATGGATGGCATCCACCACCTGGGATACTGC
The DNA here is from genome assembly GCA_035798135.1 of Flavobacteriaceae bacterium KMM 6897. GTDB lineage: Bacteria > Bacteroidota > Bacteroidia > Flavobacteriales > Flavobacteriaceae > Sediminicola. Next base: position 853,518 of record JAPFBR010000001.1, read on the forward strand.
TCCAAGGGAAGTGATGATTAAGGGAACTTTATGTTTGATGCACAGCATTAGATCTGCCTGCAATCTAGGATTGGTCTGGTGCACTATAAGGTTTACTCCAAAAGGGGCAGGTTTCTTCCCGGTTTCTTCTTCAAACTTTTCAAGCGCTGTCTTTATTTGTATCAGCCATTCCTCAAAACCTTCACTGGTCCTTTGGTTAAGAGCGGGAAACGTTCCTACAATGCCATTTTTACAACATTCTATCACCAATTCTGGTCCGGAAATTAAAAACATTGGAGCAGCAATAACAGGGAGTGCCAAATCCTTAATGAAGGGATCTTTTGAAGTCATGTCTAATCTGTTTAAAGAGTATTAATATAACTATAATTATTAATTTTTTGTCTTGGAGGAGCTCTCCTTTTCAAAACTATGGTATTTTTACAATTAGTATGCATGCATAGCAAAAAATTATTCTAAAAAGATGTATTTAAAAGAGTTTGAAATTCGTTGGAGCGATATTGATGCCAATAGGCATTTGGGTAATACGGCCTATGTCAATTATATGAGCCATACCCGTATGGCCTTCCTTAATGACCTTGGGTTCAATCAAAAATCGATGGCAGAACATCATATTGGACCCGTAGTTTTCTATGAACACATGTACTATTTTAAAGAGGTGTTTCCCGGTAAGCCCGTGAAAGTATCCTTGGAATTGGTTGGATTGAGCGAGGATGGTATGTTCTTCGAGTTTCACCATAACTTCTATGACGGAAAAGGAAGAAATTTTGCCTATTGTGAAATGATGGGGGCTTGGATAGATATGAACACTAGGGCGTTAACAGGATTGGGCGATGAATTCTTGAAAAATTTTAATGCGGTAGAAAAGTCACCTGTATTCCGGACACTTACGAAGGAGGATACCCGAAAATATGCCAAAAAACCTAAGGACTTGATTTAGGTTTTTTTGTGGCCAGGTATACCCCGATTAACACTAGTCCTATGGCCAACGTTTTGATCATGGTTAAGTAATCCTTGCCTGTAATCAATGCAAAAAGGATACCTATCAGCGGCTGTATATAAACGAAGGCGCCTAAGGTAGATGCCTTCAGTTGTGTTAATGCGTAAATATTGAACAGGTACGTGAGAAAAGTGGTGCCAATGACCACAAAGGCGATGACCCCATATACTTCCATTGACATTTGGGACCATTGGATCTCACTGAATTCGGAATATGTTATCGGTAGGTTGATGATGACCGCTATGGTGAACAACCATTTCATTAACGTAAAAGGGTGGTATTTTTCAATTAGACTTTTGGCAACGATCAAATAAGCACCATAACTGGTGGCATTAAGTATAAAAAGGGCATTCCCTAATGGAATATTGGATGCATCTTGCCTTATTTCTGCCCCAAAAAGAACGAGCGCCAAGGCTCCTATAAACCCTAGGATTACGCCTGAACCCTTTAAGAGAGTAATTTTTTCTTTGATAAGCAGGGCTGATAGGACCACTACTATGATAGGGATAATGGTGACCAATACAGCACTATTGATGGGAGTGGACAGATCCAATCCTTTAAAAAAGGCCAACATATTAATGACCATTCCCAGGATGGCACAGACCAATATTCGAAGCCAGTCCCTTCGTTCAATTTTTTCTTTGGGACCAAAAAAAGAGATGCCCCAAAAAAGTATTGCGGCCCCTGTAACCCTGATAAATATAAACCCGAAAGGTTTTACATAGGTCGGCATTACCCCTTTGGCAATGGTATGGTTAATGCCATATATTATGGTAGCCCCAATGGCAGCCAAGATGGCAAGGGTTCTTTTGCTCAAGGGTGAAGCACTTCTTTTGCGGCTGCAATTTCCTTCTTGCTATTGCCAATAAAGAGTTGATTATCGATACGTATCACAGGTCGTTTTAAAAAGGTATAATGTTCTAGTATTAATGCCTTATAATCCTCCTCCATTAGATTTTTGCTGCCCAAGTCCCTCTCTTTGTACATTCTCGCTCTTTTGCTGAACAGACTTTCATAACTGCCAGATAAAAGTTTCATTTCTTCCAATTGAGCAGGAGTGATCGCTACTGTTTTTATATCCTGAAGGACAACACCATCAAGAGGTTGTAACTCTTTCAAAATTCTCTTGCAGGTATCACAGGTGCTTAGGTGGTAAATTTTTTTTGTCATGACCAGAAACAATTTAAAGGTAAATTCCATGCAAAGAAACCTAATTCAAGTGGATTGTACTATTTTTATCAAAAAATCGGGACATTGGAATACTTACTTGACATCACCCTTCAGAATAGAAAAATATTGCACAAATTCCTCACAGAAACACCTAGGGAAAAACTGTTTAAAATTCCGGTTGGTTTCAATAACAATATATGGTGGAACATTGCCCATGTTGTGGTCACACAACAATTGTTGGTCTATAAGATGAGCAATCTTCAAATGAGAGTTGATGATGCGATGGTGGAAGCCTATAGGAAAGGGACATTTCCTATAGGAGAAGTCTCCGATGAAGAGGTAAAAAAGGTGGCCGCTCTTTTGCTTTCCACAGTGGAATGGTTGAAAGAGGATTATGAGAATGGACTTTTTAAGGAATTCAATAGTTATACCACAAGTGTCAATGTAACGTTGGATAAGGTGGAAGATTCCATAGCGTTCAACACCTTTCATGAAGGCATCCATCTCGGAGCAATTCTGGCTTTAAGAAGGGCAGTCTAAAATTAATCTACCTTCTGATTTAATTTAAAATTCAAATAATCTTTAACCTCATTGAAGGGCAAGTTTACTACAATGGGGCCATCGGCATAGGATGCCACTTCATATTGGTCATAGAAAAGCTTTAGTCCATCTTTTGTAAAACCTATGTTCTCCGAAAGATAGAATCTGTTGTCATCGAACATAAATCCAGTACTATTGATGGGTTTTCCCTGTGGCACATGTTCTTGGATTCTGAATTTGGTTTCGGCAAAACGCATAAAAACATCTTGATCCTTAAATAATTCCCAGTTTTCCAGTTCCAAGCCTTTCTTTTTGTCGAAATTTAAAAAACGTGTCGGGGCATAGCCGTGTGCGCCACCGGTAAAAATATACGCCCTTAGTTGAATGGTCACTATATTCTCATCTTCATAAGCAACTTCTCCATCTATCTTGACTTCCCAACCTATGGTCTCATCCGGGAACTTGTTTTTTTGTGTGGTATAACCGTTCTTAAAGGAGGTAATTGCCTCCTCTATGGTAGAAACATCCATGCCATCTTGAAAGGTCAACAAATAGATGAGTTCTTCTTTTAGTGAATTGTTTATTGTTTTAGCGATTTTGGAATTTTCCAGGGCATTGGGAATGGTTATTTTTACTGTGGGACAATTTTCACATTCATCACTTAAATACTTGGTGGGGGCAAAAGCAATTTTGTTTTCTTTTTCGCAACTGGAAAACGTAAGAATAAGTAATGTTAAAAAAGAAAACAGCTTCTTCATGAATATTGAATTGATTGAATGCACAAATGTAATGCTTCATTGCCTTCATCAAAAGATAACTATACATTTGTATTAGAAAATTTTATTATGAGCGAAAAAGACTTAAGATTCAATAGTAAAACGATTCATGGTGGACAACAACCGGACAAGGCCTATGGCGCAGTAATGCCACCAATATACCAAACCTCCACCTATGCTCAGACCACTCCTGGGGGGCATCAAGGATTTGAATATTCCCGAAGTGCAAACCCCACTAGGACCGCTTTGGAAAACTCCTTGGCGAGTATAGAAAATGGAAAATACGGTTTGGCATTTGGCAGTGGATTGGCGGCCATTGATGCTGTACTAAAACTCCTTTCTCCTGGAGATGAAGTTGTTACCACAAATGATCTTTATGGTGGCAGCTATAGATTGTTCAAAAAGATTTTTGAAAAATTTGGAATTATTTTTCATTTTGTAGGGATGCAAAATGCGGATAATATAGCCGATTACATTACGGAAAAGACCAAGCTGATCTGGGTAGAGACGCCTACAAATCCCATGATGAATATCATAGATATCGTATCCGTGGCCAAATTGGCTAAAAAGCACAATATTCTTTTGGCCGTTGACAACACCTTTGCTACTCCATATCTCCAATTACCGCTGGATTTAGGGGCCGATATCGTAATGCATTCTGCAACGAAATACTTGGGAGGTCACAGTGATGTGGTCGTTGGTGCCTTAGTGGTTAAGGATAAAGAATTGGCAGATCACCTATATTTTATCCAAAACGCCAGTGGGGCCGTTTGTGGTCCGATGGACAGTTTTTTGGTGCTGCGAGGGATCAAAACATTGCACATAAGGATGCAGCGTCACTGTGAGAACGGAAGGGCCATTGCCCAATACTTAAAGAACCATCCTAAAATTGAAAAGGTCTATTGGCCAGGTTTCGAAGATCACCCCAATCACAGAATTGCCAAAAGCCAAATGAAGGATTTTGGTGGGATGATTTCCTTTGTGACAAAGGGGGCAAATTATAAAGATGCCATTGCCATAGTCGAAAAACTAAAGCTTTTCACTTTGGCCGAATCTTTGGGTGGCGTAGAAAGTTTGGCAGGACATCCAGCAAGTATGACCCATGCCAGTATCCCAAAAGAAGAACGGGAAAAGAGTGGGGTTGTGGATGCGTTGATACGCTTAAGTGTTGGAATTGAAGACGAAAATGATCTTATAGCCGATTTGGAACAGGCAATCGGATAATATTTTGTCAAATTTTTAAAAAAATAGGCTTTAAATTGTTGGAATACTATAATTTTGCCCGTATATTTTCAATTCATCAAAATTAATAATAATCAAGTTTTTTATGGAAGCAAAGATTAAAGCGTTTATGGAGGAGGTGACATCTCGAAATGGTCACGAACCAGAATTCATTCAGGCAGTTCATGAAGTAGCTGAAACGGTAATACCATATATAGCAAAACACGATATCTACAATGGGAAAAATATCCTTTTAAGGATGGTTGAACCAGAGAGATTGATTTCTTTTCGGGTTTCTTGGGTAGATGACGATGGAGATATCCATGTGAACAGAGGGTATAGGATTCAAATGAATTCTGCCATTGGACCTTATAAAGGTGGATTGCGTTTTCACCCAACGGTAAATGCAAGTATCCTTAAATTCTTGGCATTTGAGCAAGTATTTAAAAATAGTTTGACCACATTGCCTATGGGCGGTGGTAAAGGAGGTTCGGATTTTGACCCTAAAGGGAAATCCGATGATGAAGTAATGCGTTTTTGCCATGCTTTCATGACAGAGCTTTGCAGACATATTGGTCCTAACACCGATGTACCTGCCGGAGATATAGGTGTTGGCTCAAGGGAAATTGGTTTCTTGTTCGGAATGTACAAGAAAATAAGAAATGAGTTTACTGGAGTTTTAACGGGTAAAGGCCGTTCTTGGGGTGGTTCTTTAATACGTCCGGAAGCAACTGGTTATGGTACCGTGTATTTTGCCCAGAGTATGTTGCAAACACAAGGGAAAGATTTTTCAGGAAAAAATGTGGTGATTTCAGGATCAGGAAATGTAGCGCAATTTGCGGCAGAAAAAGCAATTCATTTGGGGGCTAAAGTATTAACGCTTTCAGATTCCCAAGGCTATATTTTTGATAAAGATGGTATTGACACAGAGAAGCTGGAATTTGTAATGGACCTTAAAAATAACAAAAGAGGTCGTATTTCTGAATATGTAGATAAATACAAATCAGCTACCTTTCATAAAGGATCAACACCTTGGGAGGTTGCCTGTGATATTGCGTTGCCTTGTGCTACACAAAATGAGTTGGATGGCGATGCTGCAAAAACATTGATTAAAAACGGATGTATTTGTGTTGCCGAAGGCGCAAACATGCCTTCTACACCTGAAGCGATTCATGAATTCCATACTGAAAAAATATTATTCGCGCCAGGAAAGGCTTCCAATGCCGGGGGTGTGGCTACTTCAGGACTTGAAATGTCTCAAAACTCATTACGTATAAGCTGGACCCGTGAAGAGGTTGATGGTCGTTTAAAAGATATTATGGAGGATATCCATGCTTCTTGTATACAATATGGTAAGGATGAGGATGGTTATTGCAACTATGTAAGAGGAGCGAATATTGCTGGCTTTGTAAAAGTTGCTGATGCTATGCTTGCCCAAGGGGTGATCTAAAGATTCCCGAAACAGAATTAAAAGGCTTTCCAATTCTTGGAGGGCCTTTTTGTTTTAGACCTACTTTTTAAGGCATGAACCTATTATCTTTATAGCTCCTAACCACTATAGATGCAGATCACAACCAAGGCAATTGTTCTTTCAGGGCTCAAATATGGGGACACCAGTCTTATCGTAAAAGCGTTTACGGAGCAAAGTGGCCTTAAAACATACCTGCTGAAAGGGGTATTGGCTTCCAAAAAAGGGAAGCTGAAATCAGCTTATTTTCAACCCTTGATGCAACTGGAGGTGGTGGCTTATCATAAAAATAAGGGGACTATGGAAAGTATCAGGGAGGTTCGGGTAAATTACCATTACGAATCCTTACATACCAACATAACAAAAAATGCAATGACCCTATTTTTGGCAGAAATGCTTTCCAATAGCATTTTTGAGGAAGAGGAAAACCAGGAGTTGTTCCAATTTATAGAAGCATCGCTGCAATGGTTGGATACCCATGATGAAATCTCCAATTTTCACTTGTATTTTTTACTTCGATTGACCAAGTATTTCGGCTTTTTCCCACAAAGGGATGAAAGGGATGCACCCTACTTTGATTTGATGGCAGGGGAGTTTGTTCAGAATACAACGTTACACCCCATGTTACACGGAGAAAACTTAAATTACTTTAAAGCGTTTTTGGGCATAAAATTTGATGAGTTACATTCTGTTAAAATGAAGAAGGTGAACAGGCAAGAGCTGCTAAAATCACTGATTTTATATTTTGAATTACATTTACAGGGATTTCGAAAACCTAAGTCCTTGGCGGTTTTAAACGAAGTTTTCAGTTAGTATGCGTAAAATAATTTTCATTGTTTGTTTAATAATCTTTCAGATGGTTCCGGCTCAAGAATTTGTCATTTTGGATACGGACAACCAAGAACCCATTCCCAATGTGGCCATTTATAATTTTGATAAAAGCAAAACTGTGATTTCCGATCTCTTTGGAAAGGCGGATTTGGGGATATTTACTACTAATGAGCGCATCATTTTTAAACATATCGGATATCAAGTTAAAAGGACTTCCAAATCACTTTTGTCAAGAAGGGGAAATAACAAGGTGTTTTTGACCATGAATGCCGAGCAATTGGACGAAGTGGTCATGTCCATCTCCAAATGGGAGCAACAGCGGAAAGATATTCCCCAAAAAATAACATCCATAGATGCAAGGACTATTGCATTTAATTCGCCTCAAACTTCCGCCGACCTTTTGCAAAATAGCGGGAAGGTTTTCGTACAGAAAAGTCAATTAGGGGGTGGGAGTCCAATGATTAGGGGTTTTGCCACCAACCGACTTTTAATTATGGTAGACGGCATCCGTATGAACAATGCCATTTTTCGTGGAGGGAATATCCAAAATATTATTTCAATAGACCCATTTATCATAAAAAACACGGAAGTGATCTTCGGGCCCGGCTCCGTGATTTATGGCAGCGATGCCATAGGGGGTGTCATGAACTTTTATACCCAGACTCCGCACTTGGCCATAGCGGATAGCCTACGTGTTTCAGGAAATGCGAATTATAGGTATTCCACTGCCAACAATGAAAACACTTGGCATGCTGATATAAATTACGGCAAAAGGAAATGGGGGTTGCTGACCAGTGTGTCCTATTCGAATTTTGGAGATCTAAAAATGGGAAAGAACGGTCCTGAATCTTATTTGAGAAACAATTATGTGGTTCCCTCCGTGGATGGAGACCAAATAGTGATAAATCCCAATCCGAGGAAGCAAGTGTCTTCGGGCTATGAACAGATCAACATAATGCAAAAAGTGGCATACCAGCCCAACAACACCTGGGACTTGGACATGGGCCTATTTTACTCGGCCACCTCGGATTACTCTAGATATGACAGATTGATAAGGCCTAACAAGGCAGGTGATGGTTTGCGATCCGCAGAATGGTATTATGGTCCACAAAAATGGTTTATGGCCAATATTCAGGCAGTGCAAAAAGGGAAAGGAAAATTTTATGACGGACTAAAGATTACGAATGCCTACCAGCATTTTGAGGAAAGCAGAAATGATAGGGGCTTTCAGGATCCTATTTTATATGCTACAGCCGAAAAGGTGGATGCCCTTTCTTCCAACATAGATTTTGAAAACAAGCGAATGGGTGATTTTCGCTTGTATTACGGGGGAGAATATGTATTCAATAAAATTAATTCCAATGGCAGCCAAAAGGACATCCAGACCAATCAGATATCTGGTTCTGCCTCACGTTATCCAGATGGCTCTACTTGGCAAACCTTGGCTGGATATGTCAATGTGGAATATAAATTGCAACCCAACCTAACCATCCTTTCCGGGATGCGGTATAGTCATGTATGGATCAATGCAGATTTTGACACCACCTATTACAATTTTCCTTTCCAAGAGGCCAACGTAAGCACAGGTGCCTTAACGGGAAGTCTTGGGTTTAGTTGGTTGCCCAAACCCGACCTCCAGGTTACCTGGAACGGATCTACCGGATTTAGGGCGCCCAATATAGATGATATTGGAAAGATGTTTGATTCCGAACCTGGTGCCGTGGTGGTACCCAATCCAGATCTACAACCGGAATATGCCTACAATATGGAAGTGGGAATCCAGAAAAATTTTAAGGATAAGGTGGTGCTAAAAGGCGCGGCCTTCTATACATACCTTGTAGATGCGTTGGTGAGGCGGGATTTTCAGTTTAATGGAGAGGACGAAATAGAATACAATGGAGAAATCAGTAAGGTACAGGCCATTCAGAATGCCGCCAAGGCTTATGTTTATGGCTTTGAATTTGGAATGGAGGCTGTTTTAACGGAAAACTTTTCGTTACAATCCAATCTCACCATAACTGAGGGCATTGAAGAAGAGGAGGATGGGACGGATTCACCAGGAAGGCATGTGGCCCCTACCTTTGGGGATGTACATGTCATTTGGAAAAATCAAAGTTTCAAGGCCGATATGTTCCTAGCCTATAATGGCGAGATTTCCAATGATAATTTAGCGGCCTCGGAAATTGGCAAGGACTATATTTATGAGCTGGATGCCAATGGGAACCCTTATTCGCCGTCATGGTACACATTAAATGTACGTTCACAGTATCAATTAAGCAACAGTCTAAAAATAACGGCCAGTCTGGAGAATATTACCAATCAGAGATACCGTCCCTACTCCTCCGGCATAACGGCTCCTGGTACCAATTTAATATTGGGCTTGGGGTACCATTTTTAATATAAAACCCTGAGTTTCCAGATTTTTCTTTAAAGTAAAGGAGACAATGGTTAGTCCTTGATGGCTTTTTTGGTTTCTTTGACCGCCTCTTCAGTTGTTTTTTTTATTTCCTTACCGGCTTTTTTCAATGAATCTATTGCATTTTCCCCTACTCTTTCCATATCCTCTCCTACTTCTTCCATTTTATCCATGGCATTCTCGCTTTCTTCCTCAATTTTATCTCCAGCCTCTTCTAGGGCTTCCTCGGTCCGATCTATTGCGTCTTTGGTTTTATCGGCAGTTTCCCTACAAGATTCCATAGTCATACTAATGGCTAGGATTAGGAGTCCGCTTAAAATTACTTTTTTCATAATTCTCGTTTTTAAGGATTAAATCCATTTTAAAAGTAATCTATTTTAAATAATGTTTTAGAAGTGCATTTTTGATTTTTTAATAAATATCTGTTTGTCAGGGTGGTAGGGGAATTCTTTAATTCTTTAATAAGAATTTAACATATACGCATTAGGGTAAAGGAAGGTTCGCTTGTTATATACCCAAACGAACAAAATTCAAATTTTATGAAGAATTACTTAAAAAATGCAGGAATTATTTTAATGTCTGTTTTCGCTTTGGTATCATGTAGTGATAACAATGATGATGCAGGAATGGACGCGGAATCATATGACACCACTTTTAAAGTTACGGATGCCCCAATTGACAATGCCAACGTGGAGGCTGTAGTAGTAACCATCACCAATGTTAAGGTAGATGGCAAGGCATTGGAAGCTTTTACGGCCACAACGGTCAACTTGGCTGCTTTGGTAAACGGAAAGACCGAAACCTTGGGTAATTTAGGCTTAAAAGCGGGTTCTTACTCAAATATTGAGTTTGAATTGGATTTCGAAAAGGATGTGAACGGGAATGCCCCTGGCTGCTATGTTGAAATGGCTGATGGAACAAAAGACGCTTTGGTAGCTTCTTCCAACAAAATTGCTATTCAGGACAAGTTCGAAGTATTGGCAAAATCAGTAAACGAAGTGGTAATCGATTTCGACCTTAGAAAAACGGTCAAGGAAGATCAGAACACCCTTTCCAGCGATTTCAATTTTGTTACCATGAGCGAGCTTTCTGCCGGGATTAGAGTGGTGAACGAAGATTTGTCAGGAAGAATTTCAGGGTCTGCAAATGATGCAAACAACACTTCAGATAAAATCATTGTTTACGCCTATGAAAAAGGAAAGTTTAACGCTGACGCCGAAACAAAAGGTAGCGGTGCAAGTAATGTAACCTTTGCCAATGCGGTGACCAGTTCAGAGGTAAGCGGTCTTAGCGGATCTTATAACTTGAGCTTTTTGAAAGAAGGGGATTATGAATTGGTTTTTGCTTCTTATACAGAGGATAATAACGAATTCTTTTTCAGCTCAATGTTGAATGCAGAATCTACTACTGGCTTGAATTTGGGAGCCATTAGTGTTACCTCCTCGGTTCAAATAGATGCGAATGTGACCATTACAGGAAGTAAATAGTAAAGTAAAAATTTCATCTTATATAAAAGCCCCTTGTTCAAGGGGCTTTTTTTGTTTTTCAACAGAAAGAATTCTAGTGATTTTTCACTAGTTTTGCAAACTTAAAATAATGCAATAGAAGCTGTTATTATGAAGTTTGCAGAATACAAAGGGTTAGATTTACCAAAAGTTGCCGAGGAGATATTACACTATTGGAAAGAGCATCAAATTTTCGAGAAAAGTGTAACTAGTAGGGAGGGTAAGGATAGCTATGTCTTTTATGAAGGACCTCCTTCTGCAAATGGAATGCCCGGGATCCACCATGTAATGGCCCGTACGATCAAGGATATATTTCCTAGGTACAAGACCATGAAAGGTTTCCAGGTGAAACGAAAAGCAGGATGGGATACCCATGGTCTTCCCATTGAACTAGGTGTTGAGAAAGAATTGGGGATCACCAAAGAAGATATTGGCACAAAAATTTCCGTAGAGGATTACAATGCCGCCTGTAAAAAAGCCGTGATGCGCTATACGGATGTATGGAACAGTATGACGGAAAAGGTGGGGTATTGGGTAGATATGGAAGACCCGTATATCACTTACAAATCCAAATATATGGAGACCGTATGGTGGTTGCTCAAGCAAATCTACGAGAAGGGCTTGATCTACAAAGGATATACAATTCAGCCCTATTCCCCAAAGGCTGGAACAGGCTTAAGTTCCCACGAGTTGAACCAACCTGGCACCTACCAAGATGTTACCGATACCACGGTAACCGCTCAATTTAAGGTACTTCAGGAAACGCTGCCTACCTCTATGAAAGGGATTGAGGGAGAGCTGTTTTTTTTAGCATGGACAACGACCCCTTGGACATTGCCATCCAACACGGCCTTAACGGTTGGACCCAAAATTGAATACGTAGTGGTGAAAACCTACAACCAATATACTTTTGAACCGACCAATGTGGTGCTGGCAAAATCATTGGCTGCCAAACAGTTTTCAGGTAAGTTTGAAGAGGTGGAAACTTTGGAGGATTGGGCAAATTACAAACAAGAAGATAAAAAAATTCCATTTTTAATTCAAGGTTCCTATCTAGGAAAAGATCTTGAAGGAATCAGATATGAGCAATTATTACCGTATGCCCTGCCTTATCAAGACCCAGAGAATGCCTTTAGGGTGATTACCGGCGATTTTGTGACTACAGAGGATGGAACGGGAATAGTGCATACTGCACCTACATTTGGTGCTGATGATGCCTTGGTAGCTAAACAGGCTGTCCCAGAGGTTCCTCCCCTGCTTGTATTGGATGTTAATGGCAACCCTGTTCCTTTGGTTGATTTACAGGGGAGATTTCGTCCTGAAATGGGGGAATTCGCAGGTAAATATGTAAAGAACGAATATTACAATGACGGAGAGGCCCCAGAGAAATCTGTGGATGTGGAACTTGCCATTAAATTAAAAGAAGAGAATAAAGCTTTTAAAGTAGAAAAGTATGTCCATAGTTATCCTAACTGTTGGCGTACCGATAAGCCTATATTATACTATCCAATGGATTCTTGGTTCATTAAGGTAACCGATATCAAGGATAAAATGTTCAGCCTTAACCAAACCATAAACTGGAAGCCAAAAGCTACTGGGGAAGGTAGGTTCGGAAATTGGCTGGCCAATGCCAACGATTGGAACCTTTCCCGTTCACGCTACTGGGGCATACCATTGCCCATTTGGAGGACAGAAGATGGAAAAGAAGAGATTATTATTGGTTCCATAGCCGAATTGAAATCGGAAATGGACAAGGCCGTAGCTGCAGGGGTTCTGGAGCAGGATATTTTTTCAGATTTTGTTGCCGGTGATATGTCGGAAGAGAATTATGATAAAATAGATCTTCATAAAAACATAGTGGATCAGATAACCTTGGTTTCCGCTTCAGGAAAACCAATGAAGAGAGAGAACGATCTTATCGACGTTTGGTTTGATAGCGGCTCCATGCCATATGCACAGTGGCACTACCCATTCGAAAACAAGGACTTGATTGATGAAGGAAAGACGTTTCCAGCAGATTTTATTGCTGAAGGTGTTGATCAGACCAGAGGTTGGTTCTATACACTCCATGCCATCGCGACAATGGTTTTCGATTCCGTTGCGTATAAAAATGTGGTCTCCAATGGTCTGGTTTTGGATAAGGAAGGTAAAAAGATGTCCAAGCGTTTGGGGAATGCGGCAGATCCGTTTAAAACGATGGATGAGCACGGTGCAGATGCCACCCGTTGGTATATGATCTCCAATGCCAATCCATGGGACAACCTTAAATTTGATATAGATGGTATTGCTGAGGTTAAACGCAAGTTTTTCGGGACCTTGTACAATACCTATTCATTTTTTGCACTTTACACCAATATAGACGGATTTAAATACGAGGAAGCAGATATTCCTTTGAAGGAACGTCCTGAAATTGACCAATGGATCTTATCCGAACTGCATTCACTTATCAAAAAAGTGGATGAGGCCTATGCAGATTACGAACCAACCCGTGCCACCAGGGCCATTTCTGAATACGTACAGGAAAACCTGAGCAACTGGTATGTGCGTTTGAGCAGAAGGCGTTTTTGGAAGGGAGATTACCAGCAGGACAAAATATCAGCTTACCAAACGTTGTACACCTGTTTGGTGACCATTGCAAAATTATCGGCACCGGTGGCCCCATTTTTTATGGATCGACTTTATAAAGATCTAACATCAAGAACAGAGAAGGAACTTTTTGACAGTGTTCATTTGGCGAATTTTCCCATATATGATGGGACTATGGTAAATCCAGGGCTTGAAAGTAAGATGGCCAAGGCACAGACCATATCGTCCTTGGTGCTTTCTATACGTCAAAAGGAAAAAATAAAAGTTCGCCAGCCTTTGCAGAAAATTATGATTCCCGTATTGGACGATCGTCAACGCGCTGAGATTGAGGCAGTAGCCGATCTTATCAAATCTGAGGTGAATGTAAAGGAAATTGAATTATTGGATGATGCATCTGGAGTTTTGGTGAAACAGATAAAGCCCAATTTTAAGACTTTGGGACCAAAGTTTGGGAAGGATATGAAGGCAATTGCCAGTGCTGTGGCCCAATTGGGACAGGAGGATATCCAGAAAATTGAGCAAGAAGGCGAATTATCCTTACATATTGAAAATAAAAACCTTATTTTACAGTTACAAGATGTAGAGATTTCTTCCCAAGATATTGCAGGTTGGCTTGTAGCCAGCTCAGGATCGTTAACAGTAGCCTTGGATGTCACCATTAACGAAACGCTTCGGAAGGAAGGAATAGCTAGGGAACTGGTAAACCGCATCCAAAATTTGAGAAAGGATTCTGGATATGAGGTAACCGATAAAATAGATGTGAAATTATTGAAGGACGGATGTTTGGAATTGGCCGTGGCAAGTAATATTGATTATATTAAAACTGAAACCTTGACCGCCGAGCTTATTTTTGAAGAGAAATTGGAAAGTGGAACCGACATCGCCTTTGATGAAGTAAATACGAAATTGTTTATCCAAAAACATTAAAACTATGGCAGAAGATTTAAAAGTAAGATACTCAGATAAGGACCTAGAAGAGTTTAGAGTATTGATTGAGGAAAAAATGAAAAAAGCAAAAAGCCATTTGGATTTGCTTAAGAGTTCATATATGAATGATGGTAACAATGGTACCGATGATACCTCGCCAACTTTCAAGGCCTTCGAAGAAGGCTCCGAAACCATGAGCAAGGAGGCAAATACCCAATTGGCGATCCGTCAGGAGAAATTCATTAGGGATCTTAAGAATGCTTTACAGCGTATAGAGAACAAGACCTTTGGGATATGCAGGGTTACAGGAAAGCTCATCAATAAAGAGCGATTAAAACTGGTACCCCATGCCACCTTGAGCATAGAGGCAAAAAACATGCAGAGTTAAATTAAAAACGCCCTTGTGGGCGTTTTTTTATGCCATTTATGAAAAATACCCTTTTAGTGATCTTGTTCTTTTCATGCTATTTTCTGAATGCCCAAAAGACGGTAAAAAAGACCATTGTTGATCCAGAAACTTCTTTTATTCAAATAGATGCTGAAAATTGCTTTGAAGTGATCTTGGACACCTCCAATTCCACGGATCTTATCGTGGAGGCTGCCATGGATGGGGAATATAATCCCAATCTCTTGGTAAATGTGAGACAAGAAGGGACTACCATTTTCGTGAGTGCCGGTTTTCATCCTAATTTTATAGTTCCTAATGATAAACTAAGTGCACATAAAGTGATTTCCATAGCTTTGAAGATAAATTTGCCAGACTATATCAACGCAAAGGTATATGGGACCAGTTGTAATGTTACCGCGAGTGGGCGCTACCAAAGTTTGAATGTTATCTTGGGTGATGGAAGATGTACCCTGAAAAATGTTGGTGAAAATAGCGTGGTCAGGACCCAAAGTGGGGATATTTTCTTATCCACCTCCAAGGCAACTATAACGGCTATTAGCACCTATGGCGAGATTATCGAGGAATTGATACCTACCGGAAATGATAATTTCAGACTACAAACCGTAACTGGAAATATCCATCTCAAAAAAACCGAATAATATGTCTATTTTTGACAAAACCTAGAATCCACAGAATGAATTTAAAGAAGTCTATACTGCTAGTAGCAGTGATTTTATTTGTAGACCAATTGAGTAAAATTTACATTAAGACCCATTTTGTTTTGGGAGAATCAGCAACCGTTTTTAATTGGTTCAAAATATTGTTCATTGAAAATGAAGGAGCAGCTTGGGGCACTAAATTGAGTGATATTTTTCCTATCTCTGATGAATTGGGGAAATTGATCCTGACGGTATTTAGACTTTTTGCCATTTTGGGAATTGGGTATTGGTTGTATGATACAATTCAAAAAAAGGCTTCAAAAACATTGATTGTGGCTGTTTCCCTAATCTTTGCGGGAGCCCTTGGAAACATAATAGATTCCGTTTTTTATGGGGTTATCTTTGATGATAGTTTTAACCAGGTGGCCACTTTGTTTGCCCAAGACCCTTATGGAAGTATTTTTCATGGCAAGGTCGTGGATATGCTCTATTTTCCGATGATTGATACCACTTGGCCAAGTTGGATCCCTGTATTAGGGGGGAATAATTTTCGATTTTTTGAGCCTGTTTTTAATATAGCAGATACAGCCATAAGTACAGGTGTTGGTATTTTGATTGTATTCAATAAAAAAGCATTTGGCAAGCGTGAAGCCTCTTAGAAAGTATAAACTTTATTGGGGGTAATGCAATAATCCAAAGGAATGTCATCCGACGAAATATCATCTATATTTTCCTCTGCTTCAAAAATTGAAAGCCCTATTTTCAGAACACTGGGGTTGCATTCTTTTAAAAAGATATCGTAGTAGCCTTTACCATAACCCACTCTGTTGCCTTTGGCATCAAAAGCCAGTAAAGGCAAAAAGACCACTTCAATTTTGTTTGTAGGTACCTCTAGCCCATCTAAAGGTTCTGGAACACCCCATTTGTTATGCTTGATAATGGTGTTGTCCGTAAGAAGAAAGTGAATTAATTTTTGACCGTCCACCATTTTGGGAAGGACTACATTTTTATCCTTGCCTTGAAGGATGGAAAGTATAAAACTGGTGTCAACCTCCTGCTTATTAGTAATTGGAAGGAAGAGGTGATAAAAGGAAAAATTCCAAATTGGTATTGTGAGAAGGGTATTGGCTAATTGTAAGCTTTGTTCCGAAAGGTCTTCAGGGCTGATAGAATTTCTAAGGGAGAGGTTTTTTACCCGCAATTCTTTTTTCAACATTTTGGTGATGATTTAAGAATGCGCAAAATAGTTAAAATAAAATGGAACTACTCCTTACTGGCAACCGCAAAATATATTTTAAAAAAAAGCATTAGAATTAGATAAGTTCCAAGAGTGATAATGTAGTTTTCCATGTATTGTACATTTTGTTCACGCTAAAAATAACTAAATTTTTCCAATATCCTCCATGAAAGGCATTTATTTCCGATGAAATGCACTTTTTTTAACATAATGTTAAAGCTTGTTCAATAATATTATCGTTCAAAAGTAATATTGATTATTATAAAAACATGACAACCAGTATATTACAAAAAAGCGTATTCAAAATAATGCTTTACAATATTACTCTAAGAAACGACATATATTTTGATTTTCGCAGCTAAAAGAGTTTTTGTTCTACGAAATTGATATTAAAAATGTTAATAAGTATGATTATTGATAAAATCACTCCTTCTAAAATACGAAATACATAGGTCAAAACACTCAAATCGTGTCTCTGCCATCACTATTTTGCAGCTTCAACGATATCTTATGCAAAATTGAAATTTCAATCGAATTGGAATAAAAAGATAAAAATCTGGAGTATTTATATTCTAAGGGAGTAGGTTATCTTTGTGGTAGCAATATGTTTAATAAGGTGAAAACGCATGTCGGAGATACCAATTAAAGTTCAACTTTCAACCCTGCCCTCAAGTCCCGGTGTCTATCAATTCTACGATAGCAACGACAAAATCCTGTATGTAGGGAAGGCCAAGGATTTAAAGAAAAGGGTATCCTCTTACTTTTCCAAAACCCATGTGGTAGGGAAAACTCGGGTCTTGGTAAAAAAGATTATGGATATTAAACATATTGTCGTGGCAACTGAGTCCGACGCTCTTTTGTTGGAGAACAACCTGATCAAGAAATATCAGCCCCGCTATAATGTCTTGTTGAAGGATGACAAGACGTATCCTTGGATATGTATAAAGAATGAAAGGTTTCCAAGAATATTTCCCACTAGAAGGCATATCAAGGATGGATCTGAGTATTTTGGACCCTATACCAGTATGAAGACGGTAAAGACCTTATTGGAGCTTATTAAGAGTGTATATCCATTGCGGACCTGTAATTATGACCTGTCCAAGGAAAAAATAGAATCGGGGAAGTATAAGGTTTGCCTGGAATATCATTTGGGCAATTGTAAAGGACCTTGTGAAGGTTACCAAACACAGGAAGAGTACCATCAGGAAATACAGGATATCAGGGAGATCATAAAAGGGAATTTTAAATCGTCCCTCCAATACTTTAAAAATCAAATGAAGGCCTATGCGGATGAGATGAGGTTTGAAGAGGCCCAACAGATCAAGGACAAGATAGATGTTTTGGAAAATTATGAGGTGAAGAGCACCATTGTTAACCCTAATATCAATAATGTTGATGTGTTTTCCATTGTTTCTGATGACCTCTATGCCTATGTCAACTTTTTACAGATATCCCATGGGTCAATTATTAGATCGCATACGCTGGAAATAAAGAAAAAATTGGACGAGGAAGACCAAGATCTTTTGGCTTTGGCTATTGTAGAAATTAGGCAACGGTTCAATTTACTTTCCAAAGAACTATATGTTCCCTTTGAAGTGACATCGGAACCTGGGCTGAAGATTACGGTTCCCAAGATGGGGGATAAAAAGAAAATTTTGGAACTGTCGGAGCGCAATGCAAAATACTTTAGACAAGAAAGGTTTAAGCAAGAGAAAATAATAGACCCCAATAGGCATGCCAATAGAATTATGGCTCAAATGAAAAAGGATTTGAGACTCTCTCAAGAGCCCAGGCATATTGAGTGTTTTGACAATTCGAACATACAGGGGACCAATCCCGTGGCAGCCTGTGTTGTTTTTAAGGATGGAAAACCTTCTAAAAAGGATTATAGACATTTTAATATTAAAACGGTAGATGGCCCCGATGATTTTGCCTCCATGGAGGAAGTTGTATTTAGAAGGTACAAACGACTTTTGAATGAAGCCGAGCCCTTGCCACAGCTTATTGTCATTGATGGGGGTAAGGGACAATTATCATCGGCCCTAAAGAGCTTGGACCTATTGGGATTAAGGGGAAAAATTGCCATTATAGGTATTGCAAAGCGCTTGGAGGAGATCTATTTCCCAGGAGATTCAATTCCGTTGTATCTGAATAAAAAATCCGAATCTTTAAGAATCATTCAACAACTGCGTAATGAGGCCCACCGCTTTAGTATTACGTTACACAGGAACAAGAGAAGTAAAGGGGCCATTAATTCCGAATTGGAGGGTATCGATGGGATTGGTGAAAAAACCGTCCAAGATTTATTGAAACAATTTAAGTCGGTGAAGCGCATAAAAGAGGCTTCGGTAGAGGATCTGGCCAAAACGGTTGGAACAGCCCGGGCAAAGAAAATTTATGAAACATTTCATTAAAGACTTAACTTGACCCATATGAAAAACACATTACTCATTTGTCTGCTCTTTTTTTACTTTGGAACTATCTTTTCCCAAGAAAATGAGGTAAAAGTGGGTCTTGTGCTCAGCGGAGGTGGAGCCAAGGGCTTGGCCCATATTGGGGCGCTAAAAGTTATTGAGGCATCCGGGGTGAAAATTGATTATATAGGAGGTACTAGTATGGGAGCCATCATTGGAGCACTCTATGCCGCGGGATATTCCGCTACAGAACTCGATTCTATTTTTCAAAATACGGATTTTGCCAATTTAATTCAGGACAACCTTCCGCGTAGTGCCAAAACGTTCTATGAAAAGGAAGATTCTGAGCGATATGCGCTGACCCTTCCTTTCAATAATTTTAGAATCTCATTTCCACAGGCCCTTTCCGGAGGCCAGAAAATATATAATGAATTGGTGAGGCTTTTGTACCATGTTAAGGAGATAAAGGATTTTGACAAGTTGCCCATACCATTTCTGTGCGTGGCCACCAATGTGGAGACGGGGGAAGAGGTATTTCTGAAGCATGGGTACCTGCCCGAAGCCATTCTGGCCAGCGGCACCTTTCCCTCACTTTTTGAGCCCTCTGAAATAGACGGGGCAATATTAATAGATGGGGGTGTTGTGAACAACTATCCCATCAAGGAGGTGAAGGAAATGGGAGCTAATGTTCTAATAGGGGTAGATGTACAACATGGGTTAGCTAACCGGGAGTCCCTCATGTCGGCAACAGAAGTCTTATTGCAAATCAATAATTATAGGACGGTAAGGGATATGGTGAAAAAATCCAAGGAAACGGATATTTATATACAGCCGAATATTGAGAAATACTCCGTAATCGCTTTTGATATGGGAAAGAAGATTGTTCGGAGCGGGGAGGTAGCTGCTAATGATAAATATGCCGAACTAAAAGAACTTGCCTTAAGACAGAATAATCCACAGACAACAAAAAAAAGAATCGAGGTCAAGGATTCGTTGTTCATTAATGGCCTTGTCTTAAAAGGGAACAACGCCTATACAAGAGGGTATATCAAAGGGAAATTGCGCCTTAAACTTGAGAGTAAAATGTCCTTTGAAAAATTACAACAAGGAATCAACAATCTGGCTGCAACGGGGAACTTTCAATCCATACGTTATGAATTGGTCCCCGTTGGCAATGAGGCGGTGGATTTGGTAGTGAATTTACGGGAAAACCCAAACAAAACGTTTTTACGACTGGGACTCCATTACAACGATTTGTACAAGAGTGCTGCCATGATAAACCTTACCAAAAAAAACATATTGTTGGATGACGATGTCTTTTCATTTGATTTTATTTTAGGGGATAAGCTCCGTTACAATTTTCAATATTATGTGGATAAGGGGCTGTACTGGAGTTTTGGCATCAACTCAAGATTTAGTGATTTTGATCATGAGATTGGGACCAGTGTCATTGCGTCCAATTTTAACACTACGGATATCAGTAATGTGAACACCATCAATCTCGACGTTACCGATTTTACAAATCAAGCATATTTACAGACCGTATGGGCGGAAGAATTTGCAATAAGCCTGGGGGTTGAGCATAAGTTTTTAAAATACAGCACAAAAACTGTAGGGGAAACCTTGATAGACGAATCATCTTCCAACAGGATTATTTTTGATAAAAGCAATTATCTCAGCACATATGGGCAGCTTACCTTGGATACCTATGACGATAAATACTTTCCAACCAGAGGGCTGTATTTCGATGGAGATTTTCATTTGTATTTGTATTCATCGGATTTCAACAATAATTTTAGGGAATTTTCCATTGCCAAGGCCAGAATGGGGGGAGCCTTTCCCATAACAAAAAAAATATCCTTGAATTTGGAAACGGAAGGGGGATTTAAATTGGGAAAGTCAGAAGTAACTTCTTTTGATTTTGTGCTTGGCGGTTATGGTACCAATTTAATCAACAATTTTATTCCCTTTTTGGGGTATGATTTTTTGAGCTTGGTGGGGAATAGTTTTGTCAAAGCCCATGGGCGTATCGACTATGAATTTTTTCCCAAGAACCATGTTCTTCTAGCTGCAGATTTTTCACGTGTGGACGACGATATATTTAGGACAGGCCAGTGGTTCAAAAAACCTGATTACTCGGGATATGGATTGGGGTACGGATGGGAATCTTTTATAGGCCCCGTCCAGGTAATGTACTCTTGGTCTCCCGAAATAAGAAAAGGGCATTTGTTTTTTAGTTTGGGGTATTGGTTTTAAGCGGAATTATCAAAAAAAGTCATTGTTTTTTACGATATTTGTAATTCCTAAAGAATTTAAATATGCTTCAGTATAGAATTGATATAACTGCCCATCTTCGGGCCATGTGGTAAAGGCGAAAATAATTGCTTTTACATCATTATAATCAATACTTTTTTTAATTAATATATTCAATACCTATTATGGCACAATTAGATAAGACTTCATTTAAATTACCAATAGAAAATCCTGAGGCGGAAGATTTTTTACCGCTTTTGGGAACAGATTATGTGGAACTATATGTTGGTAACGCCAAGCAAGCAGCATACTACTATATGTCAGCTTGGGGTTTTCAACCTTTGGCTTATGCCGGTCTGGAAACGGGACTTAAGGACAGGGTTTCCTATGTGATCCAACAAGATAAAATACGTTTGGTTTTAACCTCTCCCTTAAAATCTGGAGGCGAAATAAACAGGCACATTGATGCCCATGGTGATGGGGTAAAAGTCATTGCCCTTTGGGTAGATGATGCCACAAAGAGTTACCAAGAAACCACCAAAAGAGGAGCAGAAAGTTATTTGCAGCCCAAGACGTTGGAAGATGCCAATGGAAAGGCGGTGGTATCTGGGATACATACCTATGGAGAGACCGTCCACTTGTTTGTGGAAAGAAGTGATTATAAGGGGGTGTTTATGCCCGGGTTTAAAGCTTGGGACCCACTGTACAAACCTACAGATGTAGGGCTTAAATTTATAGACCACATGGTAGGCAACGTGGGATGGAATGAGATGAACAAATGGTGCCAGTTCTATGAAAAGGTAATGGGCTTTGCGCAATTGGTGTCTTTTGACGACAAGGATATCTCTACCGAATACACGGCCCTTATGAGTAAGGTGATGAGCAACGGTAATGGAAGGATCAAATTTCCGATCAACGAACCTGCGGAGGGAAAGAAAAAATCGCAAATAGAGGAATACATTGAGTTCTATAATGGTGCAGGGGTGCAGCACATGGCCATGGCCACAGATAATATCATAGAAACGGTTACCGCATTAAAAAATAGAGGAGTCGAATTTTTGACAGTGCCCGCCTCCTATTACGAGGACGTACTTGACCGTGTGGGTGAAATAGACGAGGATTTGGAGCCTTTATCAAAACTGGGCATCTTAATCGATAGGGATGAGGAAGGGTATTTACTACAAATATTTACCAAACCAATTTTAGATCGTCCAACAATGTTTATTGAGATCATTCAGCGTAAGGGAGCAAAATCTTTTGGGAAAGGTAATTTCAAGGCTCTATTTGAGGCCATAGAAAGAGAGCAAGAGTCAAGGGGGACCCTCTAAAAAGAGGTGTTTTTCTTAATGATTTCCTAAAATTGATTCAAAATATATAAACAACTGTTAAAGGTAAAGTTAAAGTCCGTTAAAACGGATTTAGATACAAGAGTTATAATCTAACTTTGTCCTCAAGTAAGGGGTGGTTCCCTTACAACTTTAAGTATTGGTTTTTCATAATTTAAAGTTTGGTTGGTTATTTAGGAAAAGCCCAGTTTTAAAACTGGGCTTTTTTTGTGCATAATAGTTTGGAACAAAATTTGTTTAAATAACTATAAATCAAAAATAGGATAGACTTGTTTTACTATTTTTACCTTAACCTTAGAAAATGAGAAACATTTGTTTTGCACTTATAGCGCTTATTACCTATTCCTTGAATGCCCAACAAGACAATACGGCTTTCAGGGCTGGCGAATGGCTTAGATTCCGAATTCATTATGGCATCTTTAACGCCAGTTATGCTACCTTACAGGTCAAATCGGATACGATGAAAGGGGTTCCCGTATACCACGTGGTCGGTAATGGGAAGACATCAGGTTTAGCCAGTATCTTTTTTAAGGTAGATGACACCTATGAAAGCTATTTTGGAATGGACGATGGGAAACCATATAAGTTTGTCCGAAAAATAGACGAGGGCGGTTATACCAAGGATATTGAGATCAATTTTAACCATAGTGGCCAATCAGCAGAGTTAAACGACAAAAAAAACAAGAAAAAGTTTAATTTTACCATCAATAACGATATTCAAGATTTGATATCGGCCTTTTATTTCCTGAGGAACAATTATAACATTGAAGATTTGGAGGTCGGCAAATCGATAGAATTGAATATGTTGTACGACGATGATGGTGTTTTCAAATTCAAACTAAAATATCTTGGTAATGAAGTATTGAAAACCAAGTATGGTAAAGTCGAATGCTTAAAATTTAGACCCTATGTTCAGTCGGGCCGAGTTTTTAAAGAGCAAGAAAGTTTGGCGCTTTGGGTATCCAATGATTTAAACAAGATACCAATCAGGATCAAAGCAGATCTGGCTGTTGGATCTATCAAGGCCGATTTGGATGGCTATAACGGACTAAAAAATCAGTTCAAAATTATAATGGAATAATATCTAATGAAGAATAAAGAGCAAATTGAATCCCAAATATTAAAACTTGAAGAAAAATACAAGGATTCTGGCCAGGATTTGAGCTCTTATCTGGACGGCTTGCTGTATCAGCGCTATCTTACATACTGGGATTATATCCATCTGGATACCCTTCTTAGCTTACAGGTTCCCCGTACCCATTTTCCGGATGAGGAAATCTTCATCATGTACCATCAGATTACGGAATTGTATTTTAAACTGATCCTCCACGAGCAAAAACAGATAGTGGATGACAAATCACAAGAAGTAGATTTCTTTTTGGAGAAGGTCAATAGGATCAATAGTTATTACAAGGTACTTATTTCCTCTTTTGGGATTATGATCAAAGGGATGGAGCGGGAGCAGTTTCTTCAGTACCGAATGGCCCTGTTGCCGGCGAGTGGATTTCAATCTGCCCAATATAGGATGATTGAGCTTTATGCCACGCCTTTGGAGAATTTAGTACACCAATCAGAAAGGAGTGATTTTTCTGCAGAACACGGGATAGATGAGCTTTATGAGCACATATATTGGAAAAAAGGAGCTACCGATTTAGTGACCGGAGAAAAGACCCTGACCCTTAAGCAATTCGAATATAGATACACCCCAAGGCTTATAAGAATAGCCAACAATGTTAAAGGTATTTCTGTCTATGAAAAATATCAAAATTTAACTGGGGAGGCAAAGAACAATAAGACGTTGATAGATGCGTTAAAGGCATTGGATATCAATGCAAATGTGAATTGGCCATTGATGCACATGGGATCCGCATACCGGTATTTGGATAGGGAAAATGGTGCTGTGGATGCTACGGGCGGGACCAATTGGAAGGAATATTTGCCACCTAGTTTTCAAAAAGTAATATTCTTTCCTGAAATTTATTCTAAGGAAGAGTTAAATAATTGGGGAAAGCAGTGGGTCGACCATATCTTTAACCCGCAAAAAAAATAGATGAATATGAAATTATATTTTGGCTTTATTCTTTCTTTCTTATTGTTGGCCTCCTGTAAGGATTCTGTGCCTTCAGATAAGGACATAGCTGAGGTAGTGACAATAACCAAACCTATTGTGATAAAACAGTTTGGTTTTAACTTGGAGGAATTTACTGTACTGCAGGATACCGTCAGAAATGGGGATAGTTTCGGGGAATTAATGCTGCGCAACAAAGTGGAATACCCAAAGATCCATAAAATTTCAGAACAATTCAGAGACACCTTCGATGTCCGAAAAATTGTTGTTGGGAAACCCTATTTAATTTTAAAATCAAAGGACACCTTGGAAAAGGCCCAGGTGTTTATCTACCAAAATGATCTTATCAATTATACGGTAATTGATTTAAGGGATTCGGTTACGGCCTATAACAAACGCAACAAGATCAAGTATGTGGAAAGGGAAGCGTCAGGGGTAATTACTTCTTCGTTGTCCGAGGCTATTTTGGAACAGGGCATAGATTACAATATCACCAATGATCTATCGGAGATTTACGCATGGACCATTGACTTTTTTAGACTTCAAAAAGGGGATAAATTCAAGGTTATCTACAAAGAAAAATACATCAACGATTCCATTTATGCTGGGGCGGAGGCTATTGAGGCCGCTTATTTTGAGCATAATGGAAAAACAATTTACGCTTTTGGTTATAAAACGGATTCAATAAGAAATATTCGGGAATATTTTGACGAAGAGACCAATAACTTAAGAAGAGCATTTTTAAGTGCTCCAGTACAATTCAGTAGAATATCATCTAGATATAACTTAAATAGGAGAATTGCTTATTATGGCTATAAGGTAAGGCCCCATAAAGGAACAGATTATGCAGCTCCAATAGGCACGCCAATTTTAGCCACTGCCAATGGAACTGTTGAGGAATCCACTAGAAGAGGAGGGAATGGAAAGTACGTAAAGATAAAACACAATGGGACCTATAGCACCCAGTACCTTCATATGAAAAATCAGAATGTACGCAGAGGCCAATTTGTAAAACAAGGGGATGTCATTGGCTGGATAGGTATGACGGGCAATACCGGTGGCCCACATGTCTGTTATCGTTTTTGGAAAAACGGAAGACAGGTAGACCCACTAAGGGAGGAATTGCCTTTGGCAGAGCCTATGTCCGAAAGTATGAAGCCCGATTATTATGCTTTTATTTCTCCTCTAAAAGAGCAATTGGACTGTATAGAATTTATGGAATTGCCGGAAGAAGAACTATTAACCGAGAACCAATAACAATGTCACTAAAAAAAATAAATCCCACAACTGCGAAGGCATGGAAGGCGTTGGGAGACCATCACAAGAAAATTGAAGACACACAATTAAAAGATTTATTTGCGTCCGATAGGGATAGGGCAAAAAAATTCACCTTGCAGAGTCAAGGTTTTTTTGTGGACTATTCTAAAAATAAAATCACTTCAGAAACTAAGGAATTATTGATAGGCCTAGCGAAAGAAGTGGGTCTGAAAGATGCCATTAAAAAATACTTTGATGGAGATATCATCAATGAAACAGAAGGCAGGGCGGTACTACATACGGCACTACGGGCTAAAAAAGGGGATGACATTAGGGTAGACGGTGAAAATGTTATGCCCGAGATCTATTCAGTTAAATCAAAGATCAAGGCATTTACAGAAGCCATTATTTCTGGACATAAAAAAGGATATACGGGCAAAGCCTTTACGGATGTTGTGAACATAGGTATTGGAGGATCGGATTTAGGTCCGGCTATGGTTGCCGAAGCTCTAAAATTTTATGGGAACCATTTAAAGATGCATTTTGTAAGCAATGTGGACGGGGATCATGTTTATGAAACGTTGAAAGGGTTGGATCCAGAAACAACCTTATTTGTTGTAGTGTCCAAAACCTTTACTACCCAAGAGACATTGAGTAATGCCACTACCATTAAAAAATGGTTTTTAAAGCATGCCTCCCAAAAAGATGTTGCGAAACATTTTGCGGCGGTATCCACCAATACCGCTAAAATTCAGGAATTCGGTATTTTGGATGAAAATGTATTCCCCATGTGGGATTGGGTAGGAGGTCGATTTTCACTTTGGAGTGCGGTTGGATTGTCTATCGCATTGGCCGTGGGATATGAAAACTTCGATGCATTATTAACGGGTGCCAACGAAATGGATGAACATTTCAGAACAGCAGATTTTGAAGAGAATATTCCCGTGGTTTTGGCCTTGTTGAGCGTATGGTACAATAATTTTTATGGCGCCGAGACCGAAGTCATTATTCCTTATTCGCAGTATTTGAGTCGTTTTTCTGCGTATCTCCAACAAGGGATTATGGAGAGCAACGGGAAAAGTGTAGACAGGAACGGAGACCGTGTTTCCTACGAAACGGGTACCATTATTTGGGGAGAGCCCGGAACCAACTCACAGCACGCCTTCTTTCAATTGATACACCAAGGCACTAAATTGATCCCAGCAGATTTTATAGGGTTTAAAGATTCTTTACACGGGGATACCGACCATCACAATAAATTGATGGCCAATTTCTTTGCCCAAACTGAGGCATTGATGAACGGTAAAACCAAAGAAGAGGTGCGCCAGGAATTGGAAGGGAAGAATTTATCCAAAGAGGAATTGGAGACCTTGCTGCCATTTAAGGTATTTGAAGGTAACAAACCTACAACCACCATGTTGATAAATAAGCTGACCCCAAAAAGTTTGGGAGCATTAATTGCGCTCTATGAGCACAAAATTTTTGTTCAGGGGGTTGTTTGGAATATATTCAGTTATGATCAATGGGGTGTGGAACTGGGCAAACAGCTGGCTACAACGATTCTAAAAGATATCGAAAATTCAGAAATCGCAAATCATGACGCATCCACAATGCAGCTTTTGCATTATTTTAAGAATTGAGTTTATTAACTCATAATTCTTAATAACTAGGGATAACTTCTCGTTTCAAAAATGTTGTAATGTAAATATTATGTTAAATTTGGCGCAACTAATTTAACATTAAGAAAATGCGCTCAAGTGAAATATTGCTCACTTTTGCGGCATTGATTACAAACTAAACAACATTTTAAGAATGAAAAAAATGTACTTCTTAATTGCCGCATTTCTTTTTACGGCAATCACATTTGCACAAGGGGTTACTACTTCTTCCATTGGAGGAAAGGTAATCGACAACACTGGGGAACCGTTGCCTGGTGCCAGTATAGTGGCAGTTCATACTCCTTCAGGGACAGTTTATGGCGCCGCTACTGATTTTGATGGTTTTTACCGTATTTCCAACATGAGAGTTGGGGGACCATATAAAATCACAATATCATATATCGGTTTTAATGAGTATGTAGAAAATGGGGTTAACCTTAATCTAGGCCAGACTTCAAGATTTAATCCGACAATGACCGAAACTTCAACGGCGTTGGAGGAAGTGATTATTACAGCAACTGCCTCGGGGATATTTAGTTCTAATAAAACAGGAACTGAAACTAACGTTTCAAGCAGGGAAATTGCAACTATTCCATCTGCTTCAAGATCTATTGCTGATTTTGTGAGGCTTACACCTCAAGCCCAAATTTCTGAAGGAAATGATGGTTTCTCTATTTCATTGGCAGGTCAGAATAATCGTTACAATGCCATTTATATTGATGGAGCGGTTAATAATGATGTCTTTGGTCTTGCTGGATCTGGCACTAATGGTGGTCAAACGGGTGTCAATCCTTTTTCCGTTGATGCAATAGAAACATTTCAAATTAACATAGCGCCATTTGATGTTAGACAATCTGGATTTTCTGGGGGTTCCATAAATGCAATTACCCGTTCAGGTTCCAATGAGTTTGAAGGTTCCGCCTATGGCTTTGTAAGAAATCAAAGCCTTGTCGGTAAAACACCACCTTCATTAGTAGGAGACGGAGAAGAAAGAGAGAAGGTGGCGGACTTTAGTGCGTTGACATACGGAGTTCGTTTAGGAGGGCCTTTGGTAAAAGATAAATTGTTCTTTTTCTTGAACTATGAAAGACAGGACGATGAAACACCACAGCCATTTAATTATAGTAACTATAGTGGGCGCTCCTCAAGGGCTGATATAGATGGATTGAGTAATTTTTTACAATCTAATTACGATTATAATCCGGGGATTTTTGATAATAATACAAGGACGTTGGTTAGTGATAAGTTGACAGCAAAAATAGATTGGAATATTAATGAAGGCAATACACTTTCATTTAGACACAGTTATGTTAAAGGGGATAACCTTGAAGCTAGGAACTCCGGTAATAGAAATATTGGCTTTATCAACGGGTCCGAATCTTTCTTGACCACGACAAACTCTTCAGCATTGGAATTGAACACAAGGTTTGGAAATAAGTTTGCCAATAGTTTAATATTGACTTATACAGCTGTAAGGGATGATAGGGACCCGTTGGGAGACCCTTTCCCAACTGTGGATATTCAAGATGGTGGTGGAACAATATCATTTGGATCTGAACCATTTTCAACTGCTAACCTGTTGAATACCGATGTGACTACAATAACCAATAATTTTGAAATATATTCCGGAAGACATACTGTGACATTAGGTACGAACTTAGAATTTGCAACTATTAAGAACTTATTCTTCGCCTTTAACTATGGAGATTATACTTTTGAAGATCAGTTTGATAATTCGGGTAACCTTATATCCTCTGGTTTAAATCAATTTTTAACGGGTCAAGGTTCCGATTTCTATCAGCATGGTTATTCTCTTATAGGTGATGGAACTGTAGGTGATGACTCCGCAGGTTCTGCAGATTTCAAAACTTTCCAAGCAGGATTTTATATTCAAGATGATATTCAAGTAACGGATAATTTCAAAGCAACCATTGGTGCGCGTATTGATATTCCTTACTGGGATGATGGAAATGAAAACCAAGATTTTAATACGCGTACAGTTGGCTTATTGGAATCTTTTGGAAAAGATTTGCAAGGGGCAAGAGTTGGTCAAGGAATTGATGCTACGCCTCTATTCGCTCCACGAATTGGTTTTAACTGGGATGTTAATGGCGATCGTACCACCCAAATCAGGGGAGGTATTGGAGTATTTACCTCTAGACTGCCATTGGTATGGCCTGGGGGAACATATAACAACAACGGAAGTGTTGGTGGGTTTACTGTAGGTTTTGGAGAACAATTTGAGCCAAATGTTAACAACCAATTAGAAGACCCAACTCCTGGTAGTGGTGGTGTTGGTGGCAATATTGATTTAATATCGAAAGATTTTAAATTACCACAAGTAGTTAAATATAACATTGCCATTGATCAAAAATTACCATTCTGGAACTTAGTAGCCTCGGCAGACTTTTTATATACGGATGTAATAACTGATATCTACTACCAAAACCTTAATCTAAAAGGTCCTTCAGGTAATTATCAAGGCGCAGACAACAGACCATTTTATGATAGAAGGGATTTGATAGATGGTACTTACGGAGGTGTATATTTAGCATCAAATACCGGTGGGGGAGATGCTACAAACGCTTCCTTTACGTTAAGAAAGCCATTCCAAAATGGTTTTAGTGGACAAGTGTCTTATGCCTATGGTGTATCCAACAAAATTTTTGATGGTACTTCTTCGCAGAACAGTTCACAATGGAGAAATGCACAATCTGTAAATGGAAAGAACTCCAACCTTCCTGTAACAAGATCTGATTTCTCTATGGGGAGCAGAATTACTTCCAATGTTTCTTATGAATTGATTTGGAACGATAATGTAAAAACTACTTTTGGATTGTTCTATGACGGATCACAAGGCGCACCATACAGTTTTACATATAATGAAGGACGCGACTTGTTGAATGATGATTCAAGGGATAATGCATTAATCTATATTCCTGCCAACTCATCCGAAATTAGCTTCGCAGGTGATGCCACTGAACAGGCAGCACAATGGCAACGTTTGGATACTTTTATTTCAAGTGTAGAATACTTGGACGAGAATAGAGGTAAGTATTCTGAAAGAAATGCCGTACAGGGACCATGGAGTCACATTATAGATTTAAAAGTACTTCAAGATTTCTCCCTAAATGTGGGTTCTAAAAAACATACGTTCCAGATCTCTGCAGATATCTTCAACTTCACAAATTTATTGAACAAAGATTGGGGTAAAAAGAATTTTACAAGTTCCAATGTAAGTCCTTTAACTACGGTTTCGACAGGGTCAACACCTACATTTAGCGTTAATAACGCAATTGTTAATGCTGATGGTTCTCCAAATATTGATCAATTGGATGATTTTGGGCTTCAATCTTCAAGATGGCAAGCACAACTTGGGTTAAGATATATCTTTGATTAATTCAAGATTTAAAGTAAATAAAAACTCCGCTGGAAAGCGGGGTTTTTTTATGCGCAAAAATTAGTACTTTAGAGACTTTAAAATTAATCACATGTACGAAATTATACAAAGCTTACATTCTTATTTAGCCTACATTGTTTTGATCATATTGGTTCTTGCCGTGGTCAACGCCATTTCGGGATTTTTTAGCAATAGAATTTTTAATTTGGAAAAGGATTTCCGAATTACCCTCTTTGCATTGATCCTAACACATATTCAACTGCTAGTGGGCATAATCCTATACTTTGTGTCTTCAAATGGCTTAAAGGCTATTCAAACCGTGGGTATGGGGGGCTTAAATTCGGCAGCTCGCTTACTGGCTGTAGAACATCCTTTTATAAATATCATTGCTGTGGTTCTAATTACTATTGGTTGGTCCAAACATAAGAAGGTGATGGAGGCCAAGAAGAAATTTAAGACCATTTCCATTTTTTATGGGTTGGGATTGTTGCTTATCCTAAGTAGAATTCCATGGGGACAATGGCTATAATCTTTTCATTCAAATAATTACAACACCAGGTAGCTTTGCTTACAGGAGTATTATTCCGCCATTTTAATTAGATATAGATATACGGGAAAATGGTCGCTGTATCCGGCTGTATAATTTCCTCCCGAATAGGTCCGAAATGGATATCCCTTATATGCACCTGTTTGGGTACTTAAATAAGGGGGATTATAAATGCCTGCTTTCCAATATTGGTAAGTATTTTTAGTACCATTTTGTAGAATAGGAGTAAATAAGATTTGATCAAAAAGATTCCAACGGTCCCTATAGGCTAAGGATCCAAGCCCTTTTTTATGCAAGCGCTCCATAGGATTATATAATCCTTCTCTCGTAGTAGAAGACCTTACCCCCGCTGTTTTTAAGATCTTTTTTAAACTTGGGTCTGTTGGATCATCATTAAAATCGCCCATAGTCAGTATTTTGGCTGCATTATCTGTTCTTAGGATGGAATCTATGATTTGTTTATTTAGTTGTGCAGCGGCTATTCTATTCGGCCTGCTCCTAGCCTCTCCCCCGCTGCGTGAAGGCCAGTGATTGACTATCAGATATATTTTTTCTGTATCCAAAAAACCCTGGACCACCAATTGATCCCTTGTATAATCCCTTTCCCCATCATCATTAACTAGTAACAATCTCCTGCTGCTCGTGTTGGCAGGGATAAAGGCGCTTTTTTTGTATAAAAGCGCAACATCAATGCCTCGTTCGTCTGGAGAGTCATATTGTATGATCCCATAGTCTTTGTCACTCAGGTAATGGTGGGCAATGAGGTCTTCAAGGACTTGTCTGTTTTCTATTTCACAGAGGCCAATAATATCGGGAGAAGTAGTAGTAATATCGGCACCAATTTCTGATAGTACTTTGGAGATATTTTCAATTTTACGTTGGTATCTGTCGGCAGTCCACTGATCTTTTCCATTAGGTGTGCGGTCATCGTCATATGTGTTGGGATCATTAATTGTGTCGAACAGATTTTCAACATTGTAAAAGGCAACGGTTCTTATGATATAATGATCCTGTGATTGTGCAATAAGAGAACAGGGAGCCCATAAAAAAAGGAATAATAAATACTTCACCATCTTAATAAAGGTCGATTATAAGCTCAAAATAATCAAAAAATTGGGAACAAAATGAATTTATTGTCGTATATTTTCTATTTTAATTATGAATTTGATTTTACTATTTATATAGATACATGCAATTATTTTGGTCTTTATTTCTCTTTTCCCTCATTTCCTTCAATGCTAATGGACAAGAAAATTATGTTGTTGAAGGTCGTATTCTGGATGAAAGCACCAAAAGACCAATGGCCAATGTAAAGATTTTTCTGGAAGGTCAGGAAGACTTTGTTGTAACCGATGAAGTGGGGTATTTTAAGGTAATGACCAGTTTAAAAGAATTTGTTTTAGAGTTTACAATTGCTGATTATTGGACCAAAAGATTTGCTTTGGAACTAGAAAGGAAATCACTTGATCTTGGCTCCATTTATATGGAAAGAGATATCACCTTGGAGAAAACGGATAATCTAATAGCTCTTACCGAGGCTGATTTGGCCGATGATGAAAGCAGCATGGGTACAATGGGCATTTTACAGGCCACGAAGGATGTGTTTTTAAATAGGGCCGCGTTTGATTTTGGTCAGGCTTTCTTTAGGGTTCGTGGGTACGATGCCGAAAATGGCTTGGTCCTTATCAATGGCCTGCCCATGAACAAGGTATTTGATGGCAGACCACAATGGAACAATTGGGGAGGTTTGAATGATGTGGTGCGTAATCAAGAATTTTCTAATGGTTTAGACGTTTCGGACCATAGTTTTGGTAGACTTTTGGGTCTGACCAACATAGATACCAGACCTTCTTTAATGCGTCCCGGTACTAGACTCTCCTCTTCAGCCTCCAATAGAACCTATTCGGACAGGATTATGGCTACCTATAATTCGGGGGACAATGGGAACAAATTATTCTACAGTATATCTGCGTCCCGTAGATGGGCAAAAGAAGGTTATATCCAAGGAACACTGTATGACGCCTATTCTGTTTTTGGTGCAATTGAATATCAATTCAATCCAAAAAACAGCCTGTTACTAACCACTATCTTGTCCAGTAATAGACGGGGTCGTTCTTCGGCGGTTACAGAGGAGGTATTCCAATTGGCAGGAAGAAAATACAATCCTTATTGGGGAAAGCAAGATGGAGAAATACGAAATTCCAGAGAGCGAAGGATTGCAGAGCCTATAGTCATGTTCAATCATATGTTTACGGCAAAAAATTTACGGATCAGTTCTGGGGCAGCCTATCAATTTGGGACAACTGCGAGAAGCAGACTGGGTTACTACGATGCCCCTAACCCAGATCCCACATACTATAGATACTTACCTAGCTATTATATCAATAGTCCTATAGGAGCCAATTTCGAAAGTGCCAGGATTGCCAAAGAAGCTTTTTTTGAAACCCCACAATTGCAGTGGAATACTTTGTACCGGTCCAATTTAAATACCATCCCCGTTGGCATGGCATCTTACCTCTTGTATGATGACGTGATAAAGGATAATAAAATTAACTTAAACACGGTAGCAAACTTAAAAATAAATGAACATTTTAAGTTGGATATTGGGTCTACCTATAAAAAACTTCAATCAAATAATTATGCTGAAATCAATGATTTGTTGGGCGCTGAGTACCACGAAGACAAAGATGCTTTTTCGAACACTCGAAACGATGTAAATGGAGATTTTTTAAAGTATGAAGGCGATAGATTCAACTATAATTATGAATTGAAGGCTTCGGATTGGAATGCTTTTGCCCAAGTGCGATACAACTATAATTCATGGGAAAGCTTTTTATCCCTGCAGTATGGGAAAACCGAATATCAAAGGAAAGGGTTATTCCAAAATGAACGTTTTCAAGGTTCCCTTGGAATGAGCGAAATAGTATCCTTTACAAATATAGGGGTAAAGGGAGGACTTACTTACAAGGTTAACGGAAGGCATTGGATGCGCGTAAATGGTGTTTATTTAAAGAAAGCACCTACCCTTCAGAATTCCTTCGTTAATCCACGGGAAAACAACCAGGTAGTTCCAAGTCTACAACAAGAAACCAATACCTCGGTGGACTTCAATTATTTTATCCGTTTGCCTAAATTAATGGGGCGCTTAACAGGGTTCTATACCCGTTTTCAGAATACAACGGATATTAATTTTTTCTTTGTGGATGCTGGAATTGGTTCAGATTTTGTCCAAGAAGTAATCACGGATTTGGATAAGTTGCACATGGGAGTTGAATGTGGTTTGGAATATCAGATATCCCCATACGTAAAACTAACTGCCGTAGCTGCTATAGGGAAATATCTTTATGCAAGCGACCCATTCGTGAGCATTAATTTTGATACCGCCGGTGCCGAGGAGGACGTGTTGGATGAACTGGGTTATATAGATCTAGGTATTGCCAAGATAAAGGACTATAAGTTGGCGCAAGGGCCCCAAAAGGCATATGCCTTTGGTATTGAATATAGGGACCCCAAGTATTGGTGGGTGGGAATGACCACAAATTATCTCGCCAACAATTATAGCAATATTTCCACGATTACCAGGACCCAAAGTTTTTATTTGGACCCAGAAACTGGCAGTCCTTTCCCAGAGGCGACCGAAG
The DNA here is from genome assembly GCA_035798135.1 of Flavobacteriaceae bacterium KMM 6897. Lineage (GTDB taxonomy): Bacteria > Bacteroidota > Bacteroidia > Flavobacteriales > Flavobacteriaceae > Sediminicola. Next base: position 888,823 of record JAPFBR010000001.1, read on the forward strand.
AAAATGTGGCTAAAATACTGCGACAGGATCCCTTGGACAATTTTTACCTATTGAATATAGTAGGCGGTAAGTCGTGGTTGGTGAATTCGAAATATATAAGTGTTTTTGGAAGTATCAATAATGTGTTCGATACGGTTTTTAGAACGGGTGGATATGAACAGAGCAGGAATGGGAATTACGGGCAATTGGCCAGGGATAATGCCAGTGGTAATCCTTCTTTTGCCCCTAAATATTGGTATGGATATGGCCGCACTTACTTTTTAAATGTGGCCTTTAGTTTTTAAACCTGTAACATGGATACAATGAAATTCAATAATAGGCTCATTTTAATTTTAACCATGCTAAGTGCATTATTGGTGGGAGGTTGTGTTGCGGATAGGTCCTTTGATGTTCCTGAAATTGAGTGTGGAGAAGGATTAGTGGCCAACACCAGTTTTGGGGAACTGAGGGGGATGTATGTTGACGGTGTTTTTCAAATACAAGATGATTTGGTTTTGGAAGGGTATATCAATTCATCGGATCAAGCGGGCAATTTCTTTGGAACAATGCATTTACAAGATGATTCCCAAAGTCCAGAGCACGGGTTACAAATAGAATTGGATGTAAGGGATTACCATCTTTTATACCCTAAGGGCAGTAAGGTTTACATTAAACTAAAAGGACTTTATTTAGGCAAAGGCAATGATAGTTATAAGCTGGGCGCTGTATTTAGCTCCTTCGGGAACTTATCTGTAGGCAGATTGCCAGTTGCAGCCGTTCAACAACACATTATCAATTCATGTAATCCTGCATCCGAACTACAAGCCACTTTGACAGGGCTGGAGAGCTTGGATGACGTTCCTTTGAACACCTTGGTTGAATTTAGTGATATGGAAATTGTGGAAGGGGATTTAGGCGACACCTATGCACATTATCAAGTAGAAACCAAGAGATCGCTCAAAAATTGCGAGGATTTAAATATAACACTTTTAAATAGTGGGTATTCGGATTTTCAATCAGAATTATTGCCGGAAGGCAATGGTAACATTAAGGGGATTTTGTTAAAATCAAAAAACGAGTATCAATTGGTCATTAGAAATTTGGAAGACCTGAACTTTTCAAATGAGCGATGTAAAATACTACCCACAGAATTTACCTCGGATGCCGTTTTTATATCGGAACTTGCCGACCCAAATAATAATCCGGGAGCTAGGTTTGTAGAACTCTTTAATTCGGCCTCCCAACCCTTGGATCTTAACGGATGGACCTTGATTCGTTATACTAACGCAAATACCGAAGCAAGTTCTTCTTTGGATCTGTCCGGTTTGCAAATTGGGGCGAGCAAAACATTGGTAATTTCTCCCAATAAAGAAGAATTTGAGCTGGTGTACGGCTTTGCTCCTAACCTTGGAGTATCCACCAATAGTCCAGCCGATTCCAACGGGGATGATAATTTGGTATTGGTAGATCCTTTTGGAATGGTCATGGATATTTTCGGTATTCCAGGGGAGGACGGCTCTGGGACCAACCATGAATTTGAAGATGGCAGGGCGGTAAGAATTGATGGCATAACAAAGGGAAATTCAATATTTACATTTGAGGAATGGATGATCTATAATGATACGGGTGACAGTGGAACCATCAATTTACCTCAAAATGCTCCGGAGGATTTTACTCCAGGATTTCATGAGTAGGACAATAAAAAAACACAAACTTTAAGTACTTAAAGTTTGTGTTTGGCTTAAATCAAGGATTATTCCATTGGAAAATCTTCGTCGGCCAGTACTTCTTCCATTTGTTTTACATGCCTTTCGGTATGACCGGACATAAATAAAAGTATTTGATAGGCATCAACGGTTCCAAAAGGTAACTGCCCGAAATGGTTTCTTAAATCGTCCTCCGAATTTTCAACGTACGAAAGGTGTTCCGTTCTTTTGGAATTAAATGCTTTCAGGGTTTCCTCGTGCGAACCGAATTTTCCGCTTGGTTCAAAAGGCTGTGGAGTTTTTACTTTATTGGAGCGGTCTGTGATAATGGCCGATAGTTCTTCGTCGGAAAGCTTTACTTCGTCTCTCTTGGAAGGATCGGCCGGAGTTTGAAGTGAGCCATTGAACATCTCTGAAAAACTGTTCTCGGAAATGGCCAAGTGTTCAACACCTTCTGCGATGGACCAAGACTCAGGACTACTCTTAAAATTTAGTTGCTCCACACTTAAATTTTTAACGGTCTCTTGGACCATTTCCTGGGTTCTAGAGAGCTCGGAAATTGCAAATGCACGTTCTTCCTCTGTGATTCCGTTGGATGTACCTATAAAACTTAATGGGCCTAACAATAAAAAGGCAAGGATAATATATTTCATCTTATTGTATATTTAATGGATTAATGGTGTTCTTAAATTACAACATAATTGAGAATAATGTAAGTAAAATATGCAATATATGGGAAATAGATAATTGAACTCTTTCAATATTTTCTCTAGGTCTACAATCCGAATAGGTTTTGGAATGTAATTGTTTACCATCCCGTATAGCTGCACTTTTTGTATATCCATAGGATCTATGGAGGAACTTATTATGTAAATAATGACATTTTCCCTAGTGTTGTGCGAAATCTTCCAAAAATTCCCATCCATTCATTGTAGGCATGTTGATATCCAGAAAAAAAACATTTGGTAGTTTTTTGCCAAGGCTCCACACCTTTAATTTATGCTGCAGCCTTCAATAAGACAGAGATTGCAAAAATGTTATTGGTAAAAGGGGCGGATGCTACCGTTAAGGATGCAAGGGGGCAAACTGGCTTTGATTATGCTAAAATGCAGGGCAATTCACAATTAATGGAATTGCTGAAACATAATTCTTTGGGAAAACCATAACGGTTAAGCGATAATGCTCGCCTTAAATGTGGACTACCCAGAATATTAATATTATTTTTGAATTGGAAATTTATTTGATATGACCATGGAATTAAAGGTAGCCTTGATACAGACGACTTTGGTGTGGGAGAATCCCCAAGCCAATAGGAATGCCTTTTATGAAAAAATTAGGGAAATATCCAATGACGTGGACCTAGTTATTTTGCCCGAAATGTTTCCATCTGGATTTACGATGACCCCAAATCACATGGATCACACAGAGGGTCAAAAGACCTTGGAATGGATGTTGGAAATTTCCAACCAAGAACGCAAAGCCTTAGTGGGAAGTACTCCTTTTTATGAAAATGGAAGCTTTTTTAACCGACTGTTTTTTGTAGAACCCAATGGGACTTATTATCAATACGATAAGCGGCACACCTTTAGTTTGGCAGGAGAATCCAAGGTTTATGAGGGAGGGAAAGAAAGACTGATACTGGAATATAAGGGATTCAAGTTCTGTCCCCTTATCTGTTATGACCTTCGTTTCCCTGTATGGGCAAGAAATACAGAAGACTATGATGTATTGCTCTATGTTGCCAATTGGCCCAAAACACGTATCTACGCGTGGGACACCCTGTTAGCGGCTAGGGCCATAGAAAATATGGCCTATTGTATTGGAGTCAATAGGATTGGAAATGATGATGGAGGTTATGAATATACTGGCCATTCTGCCGTATATGACTCCCTTGGAAAAACATTGGTTTTTTCAGAAGGGGAAACCATTCTTTACGCAACATTGAGCAAAGAACATCTCGATGAAACCAGGGGTAAACTCAAATTTTTGCAAGATAGGGACCGGTTCAGTCTAGAAGATTGAAAGTTTCCACCAATTCCCAATTGGCCCTTACCTCAATCACGGTAGGATAATAAATGACTTTTTCTGGACGTTTTTTTTGTAGGTAATTTCCTGTATCCCATACTCCATTACTGTTGGAGTCATAGATTACGCGAATCATAAATTTGGATGGCTTCAGGTTATTGAATTGAAAGTCCCTGGGCTCTGTGGCATAGATTTCCCTTTTCGTTTTACCTGCTTCATCGGTTAATTGAACAATCAAGGGATAGGTTGGATTTCCAACTAGGGTCAAACCTAGATTTCCATAATCTGCGTAGCTATTGGTAGATAGTTTATAGGCGATGGTGTCGTTTGCAGTGCCAAAAAAATCTATGATGGCCCCGGGCAGGAGATCCATAGTATATTTTTCATTGGGTTCCAGATCAAAATCTACCATAACCCTATTTTGGACGCTATCTAATTTTGAAAGGAATTTAACAGGAATGGAATCCTTGTTCATCAAAGCAAATTTCGCAGTATCAATTTGAACTAAAGGGGTGTTTGCGCCAATATAGAATCGTTCCCCAAAGGTCAGGGCTCCTTTTTGATTGGGAGTCAATACTAAGGAGTCGGCAGCAAGTTTACGACTCTTCACGGTAAAGGTATCCTTCACCTTCCATTTGTCATTGGCCACTTCAAAAACTATGGAATCGGTTTCAAAAGGGGTAAACCAGTAATTCAAGGTGTCTTTTCCAGTTGCTTTTAATATTTTGGTTTTTATAGTGTCTGGTAATTTGGTCAAGGGTTCAATTGCTATATTCTTGGATTCGCCCTTATACCCAAACAGTATTCTGTTCTTAGCCACATAACTTGGAACCGCAGCCCTGTAATCAGGAATTTCTTTGAAAAGTGAAAGGACATAGGTAGAGTCCGTAGGTAAGGTTATGGTATCGGTCACAAATCCTATTTTGTCCACTTCTTGGTCGAAAAGATTATTTTTCCCTTCATCCTTTACTGCAAATAGGGCGTATTTTCCTTTTTTCAAATAGTTCAATTTGAAGGTGGTTGAGCTATCCAAGGTGTTGGTTATATAGTTTGGGGGCCTTTTGTAAAGGGTAGAGTCGGTATAAGTGCTGTCCAGCTCATAAAGCATCACGCTTATGAATTGACCCACTTTTTTGTTAAAGGCATCCTGTACTACTCCTGAAACGGTTAATGAGTCTATGTACGTGCCTGTGGAAAATACATAGGTCAAGAAGCTGTTGGGGTTGCCTTCATTATTGTCCGTAATACTCTGTCCAAAATTAAGGGTATATGTGGTGTTTTCTTTTAGGGTGTCCTTTATTGTAATTTCAATGAACTTGCTTGCAGATCCCTGTGGGGTTATCAAGGGATTGTATTTTAAGGGTGGGGAAACAATGAGTTGTTTTTGTACATCCTTCAATTTTATATACTCATCAAAATATAGGCGAATTTTCTTGGCCTTAAAATTTATGGTCATATTCTCAGGTTCTGCACTGAGCAATTTAGGAGGCGTACTGTCTTTTTCCCCTCCAGATGGCGTTCCCCTTTTGGCACACTGTGAAAGGGCAAGTACCATTATTATTATAAAAAGGGAACAAAAAATCCGTTTAATCATAGCTTGGACCATAGAATACACGCAAAGAAACAACTAATTTGTAGCATTTAAAAATTATGGTACCACGGCCATGGTGGCAATATATATTTTAACGCCTTCGGCCTCATTTAAAGCAATGGAACAGGCTTCCAAGGTTGCACCCGTTGTGATTACATCATCAATTAACAATATAGTTTTATGTTGTAAGAAACTTGTATCCAACACTTTGTAGAGCGCCTGGCTATTCTGCCGCCTGAAAAAGCGGTTTTTTTTGGTCTGTGTTTTGGTGTTTGCCGTTTTTACGAGCATGTGATCTACATAAGTGGCATCTAAATGTTGGGCCAATCTTTGCCCAAAAGTGGTCACTTGGTTATACCCTCTTTTTTTTAATTTCTTTTTATGTAAAGGAACGGGAATAACATAATCTATACTAAAAGTAGGGTTTTTCTCGTTAATGATATGTCCAAACCAGTCGCCAAGGAAGTCGCCTATCTCCTGTTGATTTTTGTATTTCAGATGGTGGATAACGTTTTTTACAATGCCATTTGGGGTAAAAAAGAGGAGGGAATTTGCCTTTTCAATGGGTACAATCCCGTAAAAAATGTGGTCTATGGGGTTTTCATCGATGAAATTGTACTCGGTGAGTGGTAGCTGATTCCGACAAAAGGTGCATAATAATCGTTCACCTTTACCCAAAGGTGTCGTACATCCAAAACACACCTGTGGGACTAGGATGTTGATGATATCATTCACTATATTTGAAAGCTTGGAATAGTACAAATCTTAATGAAACCTACTTTAATCGATGGATGTTCAAGATAATAAATTTAACTATAAAATAATCCTAGCCGCATTAGTCGCCGTAATTATCGGTGTAGTGATAGCGTTTTACTTTAGTTATGCCCAATCCAGTGGTCAAATCGATTTTTTGGAGCAGGAAAAAGGATTGTTGGTTAAGGACCTTACGTTGATGCGAACGGAAGTGGACCGACTTTCCGCATTGAACGAGGTAAATGAAATAGAATTACAGGACTCCAGATACAAGGTACAGCAATTATTGGATTCCGTAGGTCGCCTTAACTTCTCCGTGGCCAAATTGAAGGAATACAAAAAGGAATTGCGTAAGCTGGAAGCTAAGCATGACAGTTTAAAGTTGAAGAACAATTTCCTGAAGTACAACAATATGTTACTTGTGGACAAGTATGACGATACAAGAAAGAAAATAGAGGAACTAAGGGGGAAGAGCAGTACTTTGGCCGAACAAGAGGCCTTGTTGAGAAGGAAGAACAAGGAGCTTAACCAACAGTTGAGGATCAAAAACTATTTAAAGCTAACCAATGCTGAAGGAAGTGGTTTTAGAACACGTTCCGGAAGCAAACCCGTTAAAACTACCAAGGCATCTACCATTGCAAAGTTAAGAGGTTGTGTTACCATAATAGGTAACCCCAATACTACCAAAGAAGAACGTGTATTGTACTTTCAGTTTTTAGGTCCAAATATGCAGATCATTGAGGATAACGCCAATACCATTTCTGTAAATGGGAATACCTATAGCAAAAGAGTGGAGCTTATTTTTATGGGCGAAGAATTCAGTGTTTGCGACTTTATTACCATCCCTGAAGGCTCCTTACAAGATGGCACATATACCCTCAATGTTTTTGAGGATGAAAAATTACTGTCCACCTCTGAATTTCAACTAAAATAAATTACTTCTTTTAAGGCTAAAATTCTATTTTTGCGCCATGGCAAAGCAAGAAGACGATTTTAAGAAAGTTATATCCCATGCCAAGGAGTATGGGTATGTTTTTCAATCAAGTGAAATTTACGATGGACTAAGTGCCGTTTATGATTATGCTCAGAACGGGGTTGAGTTAAAAAACAATATAAAAGAATACTGGTGGAAGTCCATGGTACAGATGAACGAGAATATTGTGGGAATAGATTCCGCAATATTGATGCACCCTACCATATGGAAGGCTTCGGGCCATGTGGATGCCTTTAATGATCCCCTCATAGACAACAAAGACTCCAAGAAAAGATATAGGGCAGATGTTCTTATAGAAGACCATGTAGCCAAAATTGAGGCAAAAATTGACAAAGAAGTCGAGAAAGCGGCCAAGAGGTTTGGTGATGCGTTTGATAAGGATCAATTTTTGGCCACCAACCCACGTGTAGTGGAGTATCAGGAAAAATCAACCGCCATTTTAAAACGAATGGGCAAATCTTTGGAAAACGAAGATTTGGAGGACGTAAAAAACCTGATTGAGGAATTGGAAATTGTTTGTCCTTTGTCCGGTTCTAAAAATTGGACCGAGGTAAAGCAATTTAACCTTATGTTCGGCACTAAAATAGGTGCTTCTGCAGAAAGTGCTATGGACTTGTACCTGCGCCCTGAAACGGCACAAGGGATTTTTGTCAACTTTTTGAACGTTCAGAAAAGCGGTCGCATGAAAATTCCTTTTGGGATCGCCCAGATTGGAAAGGCCTTTAGAAATGAGATCGTAGCAAGACAGTTTATTTTCCGTCAACGGGAATTTGAACAAATGGAACTTCAATTCTTCATACGTCCCGGTACGCAAAAAGACTGGTACGAGCAGTGGAAGGAAACACGTATTAAATGGCACCATTCCTTAGGATTGGGGAAGGAGAACTATCGTTTCCACGATCACGAGAAATTGGCGCATTATGCGGATGCAGCTACAGATATAGAATTTAAGTTCCCATTCGGATTCAAAGAATTGGAAGGGATCCATTCCCGAACCGATTTCGATTTAAGCAGCCACGAGAAGTTTTCCGGTAGAAAATTACAGTATTTTGATCCAGAATTGAATGAAAGTTATGTGCCCTATGTAGTAGAGACATCCATTGGTGTGGACAGAATGTTCTTGGCCGTATTCTCCAATTCACTGCAAGAAGAGGAATTGGAAAACGGAACCACCAGAACGGTCTTGAAAATACCAGCGGTATTGGCACCTACCAAAGCTGCAGTATTGCCATTGGTAAAAAAGGACGGTCTTCCGGAAATTGCTCATGAAATCATTGAAGACCTAAAATGGGACTTTAAGGTGATTTACGATGAAAAGGATGCAGTTGGGCGCCGTTATAGAAGACAGGATGCGGCAGGGACCCCATTTTGTATCACCGTGGACCACCAAACATTAGAGGATAAAACGGTTACCATACGTCATAGGGATACAATGGAACAACAAAGGGTTGCCATTTCTGATTTGAATGCCATCATTTCCCAAGAGGTGGACATGAAGCATTGGCTCAAAAAAATGTAAAGTAGTTTACAACTTGTAACTGAGTTGTAAACTACCATAATAGTTTCTGGCATTACCGGGGTAGTAGTATCTAGGGGCTGTCCCGCCAAAGCCAACCGCATTGATCAAAACGGATTGTGCATATTGCGTATTGGCAATATTGTTCATTCCTAAATCCATTCCAATCAAAAAGTTTCTAGCAACCTGCTTTTTATAGCCCAAGCGGGTATGCAGAAGGGTAAAGGCCTCACTGTATAAAGTGGAAGCATCGTTCAAAGGTATTTGATCGATATGCTGTAAGGTCGTATTCCAATAAAAACCCCTGGAATGTTTCAGTTGGATTCCTGAATTTATTGTGATGTTAGGGACCCCCGTCAGTGGATTGCCGGAATAATCCGTATCCCCATCCACAAAATTTACAAAATTATGGTTGTTGAGTGTATAGCTAAGAAATGGTCTCAATGCCAGATCGGAGTTTATTTTGAGCCTGTAACTGGCTTCCACTTCCAAACCTTGGTGTTTGGTCCTTCCCGCATTCTTACCAATAAATTGATCTTCTCCGACCCGTTGGGCCACCAAGAGATTTTTTATGTCCATTTGATATATGGCGACTTTTAGATTGAGTTTTTTGTTCAACAAGAATAAATTGGTGCCCAATTCATAATTGGTACCCGTCTCTTGGGCAATATCAGGATTGATGATTCCCCCGGGGGTTAATGTTTCCTCAAGACTGGGGTTGGAAAACCCTTTGCTGATATTGGCGTAGATCAAATGATTATCTGAAAAAGCATAACTGAGATCCAAATTAGGCAAGAATATGGTTTTAAAATCCCTATTCGCACTCTTGTTGTCTTCTGAAGGATTAAAGATGTCCTGGAAATTGTAAGAGGTGTTATTGATGTTAAAGCCTGCCTGTACAAGGAACTTACTGGACAATGGCAAGGTGATGGTCCCAAAAATATTCAATTGCCTTCTATATTCCCGGTTATTGCTTATTTGGTCGCCCTTGAGGCTGCCCTTTCCATTATTGTCTTGATATAAATTTTCAAACGTGCCCCAGTGATATTCGTCCTTGTACAATTCCGATCCAAAGGAATAAATGGTCTCGCCAGCAGGGATAGAGAATCTCCCTGTAAAGTTGGTTCTAAACCCAAATCCATTGGTGTACTCATCCAGAATGTTAAAAGGTCTGGGCTCATAATGGTCTAGGTAATTGTAAAAAATACTGGTAGCGTTTTTTAGCTTTTTGGAAAATGCATGGCTGTAGGTCAATCCCAATAAGGTGTATTTGTTTGCTTCAAAGCCTTTGGCCTGTTTCCAGGTAAAAGCGGCTTGTGTGGGATTTTCGTCAAAGGCATTCTGACTTATCGAACTAGGGATTTGTGCCGTATAGTCGATATAATTCACCAAAAGTTCAATTTTATTTTGGGCATTTAATGCATAAGAGGTGTTCAAAAGAACCGCGTCCCTTTCAAAACGGCTATTTTCCCTATATCCATCGGTTTCCATATGGCCGTACTTTAGGCTCATATCCATGTTGCCATTACGGTGTGAAAAATCAAAATTATTTTTTAGGAGGTTGTAAGAGCCTAGGGTAAAGTTGTTGGCCAATAGGGAGCCCTCCGTCTTTTGGGTTTTGGACTGTAATAATATGGCCCCGCCCAAATTGGATCCATAAGCACTTCCTTTAGGGCCTTTTATGACTTCTATGGAACCTAAATTTTCCAAGTCAAATGCTTCAATGGTCGAAAATCCAGTGCCGTTGGTAATCGGAATTTCATTGTAGTAAAGTCGCAATTTATCCGTGCCATAGGGCGTCCTGGCCCCTACGCCCCTTATGGTAATTCTGTTGGTGTTAAGCGCACCAGACAACAAATAGACCCCCGAGATCCGGTTCATGGCAGAAGCAATATCCAACGGACTGTAATTTTCAAAGGTAGTGGCGCCAATGACAGTAGTGGCAGTAATCCCAATAACCGGATTCGACACTCTTTGTTCTGAGATCACAACCTCTTCCAGTTGGGTAATGCTGTCTTTTTTCACTTCCTGTCCCAAAAGAATTTGGGAGAAGAGAGCTAAGGGCAAAAATAATTTACAATTCATCTAAAATCTATAACCAAGTGAAATTCCTCCTCGACCAACTATTTCCGGAGCAAATTCATCCCCCAATAAATTCCTTCCCAATCCAGTATATATTTCCGCAATAAAACCTCTTTGTGTAACAAATTTACCACCTATGGATATTCCCAAAGCAAAATCTGTATAGTTTTCCCCAGAATTGGATTCGTTCCCTTGGTCATCATACGTAAAATAGTAATCCTCTCCTGAGTTCAGCATACCAAAACCTTCAACAAAAAAGCCTTCGGCATATTGTTTGGAAAAGTATTGTCGGTAGTAAGGCGTTATGGAAAAAGTCCGAAAATAGTCCAAGATTTCGTTATCTTCTCCAACATTAAAAAGAACACTTACACCTAAGGAGGCCTCTTCGTTCAGCAAACGCTCATAGGATAAATCCACAAAGGTAAATGCAATTAGATTGAAGGCATTTATCTTGAATTCGTCCTTTGGTTGGGAATCGTTTGAGATTTCCTGTGATTGGCCCAAAAACATTAAGGACATAAGAAATAAAGAGGTTAGTGTTTTTTTCATCTGTTTCTAGTTGAATTTGAAGGAAAGATAGGAAGGATTTGTATTGTGGCGTGCAAAAGACTTAAAAAAAGGGCAGCGTTTAAAAAATAGTTGATAAATGGGAATAAATAGAATTCCTGCCTTTCCCTTGTAGCAAACATTGTCTATTTTTAGACTTTATTAATTTGAAGAAGTTGGAGTTGTTTAAAATGCCCAGCCTTGTTAAAAAAACGATGATTTGAAAATAGTTTCATACAATGTGAATGGCATTCGTGCAGCCCTAAAAAAAGGTTTTTTGGATTGGTTACAAGCTGTTGATCCCGACGTGGTTTGCCTTCAAGAAATTAAGGCAAACGAAGAGCAGTTGGACTTAGAGGTATTTGAAGCTGCAGGATATCCCTATCACTATTGGTACAGTGCCCAAAAAAAAGGATATAGTGGGGTAGCCATTTTATCCAAGAAAAAACCGGACAATGTGGTTTTTGGTACTGGAATAGATTATATGGATTTTGAAGGAAGAAATGTTAGGGCGGATTTTGACGGAGTTTCCGTAATGAGTCTGTATTTACCTTCAGGCACCAACATAGCTAGATTGGACCACAAGCTACAGTATATGGCCGATTTTCAGGATTACATTAGCAATTTAAAGAAGGAATGCCCACATCTTGTTATATGTGGGGATTATAATATTTGCCACGAGGCCATAGACATCCATGACCCCATAAGAAATAAGAATATTTCCGGGTTTTTACCTGTGGAAAGGGAATGGATTGGAGATTTTATGGGGAACGGTTTTATTGATAGTTTTAGGCATTTTAACAAGGAACCGGACAACTATACTTGGTGGACCTATAGGGCCAATGCCAGGGCCAATAACAAAGGTTGGCGATTGGATTACGGAATGGTCAGCGAACCATTGTTGAAGCGTTTAAAACGCTCTGTAATTTTATCGGAGGCCAAGCACAGTGACCATTGTCCCATTCTGCTGGAATTGGAGCCTGTTCATCTTGGGTAATTATATTTTTAATTAATGAGCATTAGTTTTTATGGAATATAACACACTGCCGCATACCGATATAGAAGTTAGTAAAATTTGTCTGGGGACCATGACCTGGGGAAAGCAGAATACCGAAGCAGAAGGTCATGAGCAAATGGATTATGCCCTGGAAAAAGGGGTAAACTTTTTTGATACGGCAGAATTATATCCTATCCCAGCTGTCAAAGAGCTTTATGCAGATACCGAAAAAATTATCGGAAAATGGTTCAAAAAAACAGGAAACAGGGATAAGGTGATCCTTGCCTCTAAAATTGCAGGGAAGGCTGAGTTCACAAAATTTATCAGAACTACAGGATTTGACAAGTCGTCCATAATAGAGGCCGTAGAAGGAAGTTTAAAAAGATTGCAGACCGATTATATTGACCTATATCAATTGCACTGGCCGGAACGTAAAACAAACTTTTTTGGACAAAGGGGCTACACCCATGATATTGCTGATCATTGGCAAGACAATATTCATCAAGTTCTCGAGACCTTAAGGGATTTGATGCGGGAGGGGAAAATTAGAAATGTCGGACTTTCAAATGAAACCCCATGGGGAACCATGCGATTTTTGGAGGAGAGCAAGGTACATGCAAGTCTGCCAAGGATGATTACCGTTCAAAACCCTTATAGTTTGCTGAACCGTACCTTTGAAACAGGCATGTCCGAGATTTCTATGCGTGAGGATATTGGATTAATTCCTTACTCTCCATTAGGTTTTGGTGTACTCAGCGGTAAATATTTGGGCGGAAGAAAGCCCGATAAAGCCAGGATCACACTTTTCCCAAACTACAACAGATATAGTGGGGACACCGCTGTTAAGGCAACGGAAATGTACCATAAATTGGCACAGAACCACAACCTATCCCTAACCCAAATGGCTTTGGCATTCGTAAACACGAGACCTTTTGTGAAAAGTAATATCATCGGAGCAACTTCCATGAGCCAGTTGAAAGAAAATATTGACAGTATAGATGTGCAACTTTCAGAGGAGATACTTCAGGGAATAGAGGCCATCCACAATCAGATACCCAATCCCGCCCCATAAATGGTAATAGCACAAAAAATACAGTTTTTGGCAATAGGCACAGGACAAATCGTGCTGATCCTCCTAGTGGTCATTATTATTTTGGTCTATATGAGAGTGAATAGGGGCAAGAACTAATCGAATAGACTTGTAGCTATATCTTCTATTTTGGCGACGAGCTCAATCTTGATTTTTGTATTTTTCAGGGTGATTTTATTGTTTTTGGAAACGTAAATAGTGGTAAAGCCCAATTTTTCAGCTTCTAAAATTCGTTGTTCTACCCGTTGCACTGGTCTGATTTCACCTGCCAAACCAATTTCAGCCGCAAAACATACTCCCTTATCAATGGGAACATCCTCATTGCTGGAAAGTATGGCTGCCACAACTGCAAGATCAATGGCGGGATCATCAACTGAGATACCCCCAGTAATATTTAGGAACACATCTTTGGCCCCCAATTTGAACCCTGCGCGTTTTTCCAATACAGCCAACAACATATTCAAACGTTTGGCATTGTAGCCGGTAGTGGAGCGTTGTGGGGTCCCATAGACAGCTGTACTGACCAAAGCCTGTATTTCTATCATCAACGGGCGCATACCTTCTACCGTGGAAGCTATGGCCGTGCCGCTTAAGCCTTCATCATTTTTGGAGACCAATATTTCCGATGGGTTGTTCACTTCCCGTAATCCGCTACCCTGCATCTCATAAATTCCCAATTCCGCAGTAGATCCAAACCTGTTTTTAAGGGCTCTGAGAATTCGATACACATAATTCCGGTCCCCTTCAAATTGTAGCACTGTATCTACCATATGTTCCAATATCTTGGGTCCCGCTATGGTGCCATCCTTGGTTATATGTCCTATTAAGATTACGGGCGTATTGGTCTCTTTGGCAAATTTTATCAGTTCAGCGGTGCATTCCCTAATTTGGGAAATACTACCTGCAGCCGATTCTATATAATCGGAATGGAGGGTCTGTATGGAATCTATGACCACGATATCAGGTTCCGTAGCTTCGATTTGTTGAAATATATTCTGGGTTTTGGTTTCAGTTAGAATATAACAGGTTTCACTGTTGGGATGAATGCGATCGGCCCGCATTTTTATTTGTTTCTGGCTTTCTTCCCCAGAAACATATAGGGTCTTGTAGGGCAATTTTAAGGCGATCTGTAACAGGAGGGTGCTTTTTCCGATACCTGGTTCCCCTCCCAAAAGAATAAGTGAACCGGGGACAATACCACCTCCTAGAACCCTGTTGAACTCAAGGTCAAAGGTGTCCAAACGAAGTTCCGTCTCCGTGTTGATTTCATTTACCCGAAGCGGTTTTGAAATTTTTTTTGCGGTGTTTGTGGGGCTTTTCCAGCTCGATTTCTCCTCTTTGTGAACTACTTCTTCAACAACGGTATTCCATTCTTTGCATCCTGAACATTGCCCTACCCATTTGGCGTGTTGTGTTCCACAATTTTGACAAAAAAAAGCTGTTTTTGTTTTGGCCATTCCCCAGTATTAGATTCCGGCTAAAGGTACTAAGAACTTTGAAAATATTGGGATTGTTTCCAGATGTGATTATAAGGCCAACAGCAAAAAATAATTTTTATAACCATCAACCATCAACCATCAACCATCAACCATCAACCATCAACCATCAACCATCAACCATCAACCATCAACCTTTAAGTCTAATACCCAAAATCTGCTTTTAAGGCATCCATTTTTTCCAATGCCATATCCTTTGTGAGAAAATCGATCTCTTCCATGCCAAAGGCCTTTTCGAAGGTACGGAGTGCTTTTTTGGGTTCCCCCAACTGCTCGTAGTATTCCCCTTCAAAATAAAAACCAAGCATAGTTCCAGGAAACTCCTTTTGGCATAGTTCGGAAAGGTCTTTAAGGGATTCCAAATCCTCTTTTTTTCTACATGCGGCATAGATGGCCATTACATCGTTGAGTTCTACTGATTTTTTAAACCCAAACAGTTCGGCAATCATGGTGTACTTGTCTTCAAGATATTTAAATACAGGCTCCTCTGAGGTCAATATTTTTTCCTTGTATTCTTTTTTACTGATGGGTTTGAACATATTGAATATATTATCCAATGCCTTGCCTATCCCATAAGTTGCCACTGAAATATGGTCGGCATTTTCATAAACATCAAAGAAATAGCGTAGGGATTCCTTGTTGAGGTCCTTGATGGACTTGTCCATGGCCATTATTCTGTTTTTATCGGAACTGTTTTGGCCCTCTACGATCAAACTATAAAATATCTTTTTGTTTATGGCCCCCAATCTAGCTGGAAGTCGATTTTCCATTTCAGGAGCCAGAGTTGGCGATATACTGATATAGGCATTAAAAAGGGAGTCATCCTTGAAGAGATAGAAATTTCCAAAATTCGCCGTAATATCATACCCTACAAACATTTTAAAAGGGGCGGTACTATAATTTGATTCCATATATGGGATTAACTCCATGCCTATAAATTCAAAAAAGGATTTTCCTTGATCAGTGGGTAGTCCAGAAGCCTCATCGAACCCACAATCATTGAAACGAAGTCCGTTTTTGGTTTGCTCCACACCTACGATAATGGATTCGGGCATACCACTGAATTTACTGTAGAATTTAGCGTTGGCCACTACATTGTCAAAAAGGTATTCGGCATCCAAAACGACAATTAGCGGGTATTTTTTATCTGTGGTATAGCTTTCCGGAATATAATACCTTACATCCCTTTTTTCTTGGAGTTTGTATGACTCAAAAATTTCTTGGGTAACTTGGGCGTTAGTGCCAAAACATAAGAACAATGCAAAAAGTACGGTTGACCGTTTCATAAAATTGAATTTAGACAATAGGAGACTATTGGTTTCTGTTCAATAACGGTAAGACAAGAAAAGATATTGCCCCAAATATGACGACCATAATGGTTTGTGATATCCACATAATCCATCCAAAGGCATCACCCGATACTTCACTGATCCCAAAAACGGCCAAGGAGGAACTTACGGCAATAGGATATAATCCAATTCCACCATTGGTGGCCGACATGGCAAAGGCACCGGCTGTAAACGCGACCAAAAGCTGGCTTAATGTAAGATCTATGGTTTCTGGCACAGTAAATTTAATGACCCAGAACATGGCTACGTAGGCGGCCCAGATAAATAAGGTATGGAAGATAAACGCCCATTTGTACTTCATTTTAAAGATACTCAAGACCCCTTCAACGAGACCCTTGACAAACCTTTTTATCTTTTGGGCCAACTGGAATTTGGATTTCTTTATAAATAAGAAAAAAAGGGCTACTCCAATGAGTCCAATTCCCAACAAAATTAGAAGGCTCGTAAGGTTAAAGCCTTTTTGTTGAAAGATGTTCATTATAACCTCCGTTTGTAAAAAGAGGGCCGTAATTACTACGACCATGAGCATGAACAAGTCTACCACCCGTTCCGTTACGATGGTGCCAAAGCCTTTTTCGAAAGGGACCTTTTCGTAGGTGGTCAACGCAGTTGCCCGCAAGATTTCTCCAGATCTCGGAATGCCCAAATTTGTAAAATATGCAATTAAAATGATAAGGACATTGTTGCTCACTTTGGGTTTGTAACCCAGAGGCTGCAAAAGATAATTCCAGCGGATTGCTCTAGAAATATGGCTAAATATACCTATGATCACGGAAATCCCTACCCAAAAGAGATCGGCCTCTTTGATATAGAATAAGATCTGTTCCCTGTCTTTGGGAGATGTGCTATTATAGGAATACCATACTAAAAAAACTCCCAAGGCTATTGGGAGTAGTGTCTTCAATTTATTCTTTAGGGAGGTTTTCAAAATTAGGTCAACAAATTAGTTTCCTCATTGGGGAATACCAGGGCAGGATTGAATTTTTTAGCATCCTCAATATCCAATCTTCCATAGGCAATAAGGATAAGAACATCGCCAACGGCTACCTTTCTGGCGGCAGCGCCATTTAAGGTTAGTTCCCCACTTCCCCTAGGACCAGGAATAGCGTAGGTTTCCAAACGCTCACCGTTGTTGTTGTTTACAATTTGTATTTTTTCGCCTCTAATAATATTGGCAGCATCCATTAGATCTTCATCAATAGTAATACTACCTATATAATTAAGGTCCGCACCAGTAACTTTTACTCGGTGAATTTTTGATTTTACTACTTCTACTTGCATTGGGCAAAGATAATTATGCGGCAAAGTTACTTAATTTAAGCCTATATTGTCTATTAGTCGTATACCATCGGCAAAAACTGCAATAAAAGCCCTATATTTTTTGTCTTTCTTTTTGGTGTCTATTGGTTTTAAGGTGTCTTCTTCAGAAATTTGAAAGTATTCCAAACGTAGATCAGGATGTTTTTGGAATTGTTCTACGGCCCATACCAGTACAGATGAGGTACTGTGGTCCGCGAAATTTTCACGCACCTGCTTTAATGTTTCAAAGATAAAACCGGCTTCTTTTCTTAATTCCTTGGAAAGTCGCTCGTTTCTAGAACTCATGGCTAAACCGTTCGGTTCCCTTAATATAGGGCAACCCATGATCTCCACGGGAATGTTTTGAAGGGCAACCAATTTTTTGATGATTTGGAGTTGTTGAAAATCTTTTTCTCCAAAATAAGCTCTATTTGGAGCAACGGTCCACAAAAGTGTCTCTACAATGGTACCTACCCCATCAAAATGGCCTTCCCTAAAGGCTCCTTCCATTACCTTGTCCAAACCTTGGAAATCATATTTTTTTGAAGCAACTTGATCTGAATACATTTCTGAAATCGAAGGGGCGAAAATGAGTATATCCTTGGAAATGTTATTTAAAAGTTCCGAATCTTTTTCTAATGTCTTGGGATATTTTAATAGATCTTCCTGATTGTTGAACTGCGTGGGGTTTACAAAAATGCTTACAACCGTTAGGTCATTTTCGGAAAGAGAACGCTCCACAAGGGAGGCATGCCCTAGGTGCAATGCGCCCATGGTAGGGACCATGCCCACTTTTTTGGCATTACTATTGATGGTAGAAAGATAGGATTTAAGTTCGATTTTGGTTTGGAATACCAACATGTTTTTAGTTTAAAAGCTAGCAAACTTATATAATTACAGCTAATCTGCATAATTTTTGTAATTTTGCAGCTACGCTTTCACGATAAATAAAATATTGCTTTTATGAATGGTAAAAAGATATTGTTTGTATCTTCAGAATTAGTACCCTATCTACCAGAGAACGAAGTTTCCTTAATGTCTTATGAAACCCCTAGGATGGTCAACAGCAATGGTGGCCAGATTAGAATTTTTATGCCAAGGTTTGGAAACATTAATGAGCGCAGGCACCAGCTGCATGAGGTCATACGTTTGTCGGGAATGAATTTGGTCATCAATGACATGGATATGCCCTTAATTATAAAAGTGGCCTCGATCCCTAAAGAGCGCATTCAGGTGTACTTTATAGATAATGAAGAATATTTTAAGCGTAAGGCTACATTTACGGACGAAAATGGAAATCTTTTTGCGGATAATGACGAACGCGCCATTTTCTTTGCAAAAGGAGTTGTTGAAACGGTTAAAAAATTAAATTGGTCTCCGGACATCATCCATGTACATGGATGGATGGCTTCCCTGCTTCCTTTGTATCTGAAAAAATATTATGCCGATGAACCATTATTTGCAGAAAGCAAAATAGTGACCTCTGTATACAAGAAAGGATTTGAAGAAGAGTTGGACCAGGATATGATCAAAAAAATCGCTTTCGACGGGGTTGCTGAAGACAGCATAAAAACCTTGACCACACCCAATTATAATAATTTGTTAAAAGTAGCGGTAGATCATTCTGATGCTGTTATTTTGGCCTCCGAAGATGTGCCCCAAGAATTACAGGAGTACATTGCCAAATTAGATAAACCTGTATTGCCTTATGTGCCTATACAGGAATTCGAAGAGGTTTATGCAAATTTTTATAACAACGAAGTCTTAAAATAATTTTCATGATATTTTTTAAAAAGATAATTTTTTCTGCTTTCGCGGGAGCAATTTTCGCAATGACTATTGTTTCATGTGAAGAGGACATCACTACAATTGGAGAAGGAGTAATAGGCGGGGAGCCTTTTGAAAACGAAAGTGCCGTTTATGATGTTTTTGCCTTCAACAAAAAGATAGAAGCTGTGCAGACCAATAGATTGCCAATCTATCAATTGGGAATTTTCAATGATCCCATTTACGGCAAAACGGAGGCGTCTATAACTACCCAGGTAAGATTGTCTGGAGGAACTAGTCCTATTTTCGGCGTCTACACCCAAACTACGGAAAATAGTTCTGCAACAGATAATGTAAACGCCACCATTCCTGAAAACGAAACCGTAAAGGAAGTATATTTATATATTCCTTACCTTATAAAAGGTGCCACTATAAGAGATTCGGACAGTGATGGCGTGGATGACGAATTTGATGCGGACATCAATGATCCAAACAGTGATTCCGATGGAGATGGTCTTACAGATAATGAAGAACGCATTGCAGGTTCAGACCCCTTAAACGTGGATACGGATGGGGACGGTATCAACGATGCCGAAGATGACAGTACGATTTCGGGGACCTTTCCAAAAAAGTTTGACCTTGACAGTATATACGGGAACAGGAACAATCCATTTAAATTAAAAGTGGCACGCTCTACTTTTTTTTTAAGGGACTTGGATCCTAACACCAATTTTCAACAAGCACAGGAATACTATTCTTCACAACAATTTTCACCGACATATGTTTCTGATGTTTTGTTTGACGGTGAGGTGACCATAGATGACAAAGAAATCTTGTTCTTTAAGGAGGATGACCTTGAAACCACTGAGGTGGATGAATCGAAAGAGGTTGAAACCAAGCTTACTCCTGGAATAAGGGTGCCATTGAACAGTGCCTTTTTTCAACAAAATATTTTGGATAAGGAAGGGACTTCTGAATTGTTGAACCAGGGGAATTTTAGTGATTTCTTTAGAGGAATACATATGTCCATGGATCCTTCGGCAGAGAATATTCTGATGCTGTTGGACCTGACCAAGGCCAATATCATTATCAATTACGATCATGATAGTGTTGATACGAACGGCACTACAGATGATACCTCGGACGATACCATAGTTCAACTCAATAAAAATTACGTTTTAAACCTAATCACTGGTGGCACCACCACTCCCATAGTGGGGAATGCGGTGAACACCTTTATAAATGAAGCCTATCCGGCAGATATTATGAATAGCATGGACTCCGGTGACAATGCGTCTAGGATCTATGTTAAAGGAGGCGCGGGTTCGTTTGCCGACATTAAATTGTTCGATGAGATCAATGGAAGGGAAATGATCAATCAAATAAAGGCCAATAACTGGGTCATTAATGAGGCCAATCTAGTTTTTTATGTCGACCGGAATTCCTTGGACGCTGCTGGTAATGTTGTTGAGCCCCCTAGGGTTTATCTAATTAATGAAGAAACCGGCGCACCATTATATAATACACAATTTGAAACTTCAACGTCCACAACGGCTTTGGGAACGTATTTAAACCATGACGGAATTTTGGAAAAGGGAAGTAACGGTAAGGGCGTAAAATATACAGTGCGTATTACGGAACACATCAATAATTTGATCATAAGGGACTCAACCAATGCAACTTTGGCCTTATCCTTAACTTCTGATATTAGGGTACCAAATATTTCTAAGTCCGTTTTAAAGGATAACAAAACAGGTTTGCAGCCTGTCATGGCTACGGTCAATCCATTGGGAACCGTGTTGTTTGGCAGTTCAGTATCTAACGTTGATGTCGATAAAAAACTCAAATTGGAGATTTTTTATACAAAAATAAATTAAAGTCATTTTTTTATAGACCATTTAAAGGAATAATACGTTCTACAACAGAATCTTGTTAGAGTTTACTGCTTGAAACGTAAATTTACACCTCAAATAAAAGAATAACTATGTGTGGAATAGTAGGTTATATAGGACATAGGGATGCTTATCCCATTATAATAAAAGGATTGCAACGTCTGGAGTACAGAGGATATGACAGTGCGGGCATAGCACTTTATGACGGGTCGGACATAAATCTCTCCAAAACAAAAGGCAAGGTTGAAGATCTAAAAAATAGGGCAGAGACCGAAATCTCCTTAAAAGGGAAGTTAGGAATAGGTCACACCAGGTGGGCAACCCACGGTGTTCCAAATGACGTAAATTCACATCCACACTATTCCAATTCCGGAAATTTGGTGATCATCCACAACGGAATTATTGAAAATTACGATTCCATTAAAAAGGAGTTGATAAAAAGGGGATATACCTTCAGTTCAGAGACTGATACCGAAGTATTGATCAACCTGATCGAAGAGGTCAAAAAACAAGAAAACGTAAAGCTTGGAAAGGCAGTGCAGATTGCTTTGAACCAAGTGGTGGGTGCTTATGCCATTGCTGTATTTGATAAGAATAAGCCAGATGAGATCGTAGTGGCAAAATTGGGTAGTCCCCTTGCTATTGGAGTTGGTGATAAAGAATTTTTTATTGCTTCAGACGCCTCTCCTTTTATTGAGTTTACCAATAATGCCATTTATTTGGAAGATGAGGAAATGGCCATTCTTAGGGTGGGCAAGGAAATAAAATTAAGAAAAATTAAGGATGATGCCGTAGCATACCCTAGAATCCAAGAGCTTCAATTGAATATCGAGGAGATTGAAAAGGGAGGTTACGATCACTTTATGTTAAAAGAAATCTACGAACAGCCCAGGGCAATCTTGGATACCTATCGTGGTAGGTTGCGCGCTAGCCAAGGTATTATCAAAATGGCAGGTGTAGATCAAAATATTGAAAAGTTTCTCAATGCCAACCGGATTATAATTGTAGCCTGTGGTACCTCATGGCATGCAGGTCTGGTTGCGGAATATATTTTTGAGGATTTGGCAAGAATTCCAGTAGAAGTGGAATACGCCTCTGAATTCCGTTACCGAAATCCTGTCATAACCGATAAGGATATAGTAATAGCAATTTCCCAATCAGGGGAAACTGCAGATACCTTGGCGGCAATTAAATTGGCAAAGGAAAAGGGAGCTTTTGTTTTTGGGGTTTGTAATGTTGTTGGGTCTTCCATCGCTAGAGAAACCAATGCAGGGGCATATACCCATGCAGGACCTGAAATAGGGGTGGCTTCAACCAAAGCATTCACAACGCAAATTACAGTACTTACCTTGTTGGCATTAAAATTGGCAAAGGCAAAAGGTGTGTTCTCCGAATCAAGGTTTCATGAGTATTTGGCAGAATTGGAAAATATTCCTGCAAAAGTGGAAAGAGCGTTAAAAACCAATGCACTGGTAGAAACAATAGCTGAAGAATATAAGGATTCCACCAATTGCTTGTATTTGGGTCGTGGTTATAACTTCCCTGTCGCACTTGAAGGCGCTTTAAAACTGAAAGAAATCAGTTACATACATGCCGAAGGTTACCCCGCTGCCGAAATGAAGCACGGGCCTATAGCTTTGATTGATGAGCACATGCCTGTAGTTGTCATTGCTACCAACAGAGGTCATTATGACAAGGTGGTCAGTAACATTCAGGAAATTAAATCCAGAAATGGGAAAATCATAGCCGTTGTAACAGAAGGAGATGAGACCGTTAGGGATTTAGCAGATCACGTGATTGAAGTGCCGGATACTTTTGAGAGCCTTATGCCATTATTGACAACAATACCTTTGCAACTATTGTCATATCATATTGCGGTAATGAGAGGTTGTAATGTTGACCAGCCTCGTAACCTGGCAAAGTCCGTTACGGTAGAGTAAAATACTAGATTTAAAAGATAGTATCCCTTAGTGACCTTCTTATGGTAACTAAGGGATTTTTTATGCCCTTGTTTTGAGAATGTCACAGTTTGGGAGGGGGCATATTGTTAAATTAATACTATGCATGCATAATTTTTTTGATTTCCTTAACATAGAAGCAAAAATATATATATCTTGTTCTCCAAATTAACTAAACTCAAATTTAGAATGAGAACATTAGTACTTATGTCCTTTATGTTGTTGGGATTGACTTCTTTCGCCCAAACGACCGTAAAAGGTAAAGTGGTAGATCAAAATAACGTACCAATTCCTGGAGCAAGTATTGTCATAGTAGACAAGGCGATAGGGACAATAACCGATTTTGATGGCTATTTTACCTTAAGCACAGCTGAAAATCCTCCATTTACATTGAGCATTACCAGTATTGGTTTTATTTCGGCAACTTCAAGAATTACCCTAAACAATCAAACCGTTGATGTAATCTTGAATGAAGAACAGACCTTATTGGATGAGGTGGTCATTTCGGCTTCCAGAACCCCGGAAAGAATATTTGAATCTCCGGTGACCGTGGAAAGATTTGGGCTTTCGGATATAAAAAATACCGCGGCCGCCGATTTTTATGGCGGATTGGAAAGTTTGAAAGGAGTAGATGTCAACACCAATAGTTTGACGTTTAAATCGATCAATACCAGAGGTTTTGCAACCTTTGCGAACACAAGGTTCATGCAATTGGTAGACGGGATGGATAACTCTACGCCAGCCTTGAATTTCCCGATAGGTAACTTGGTGGGGATGATAGAAACAGACGTACAAAGCGTGGAATTGTTGCCTGGTGCATCTTCTGCACTTTATGGGGCCAACGCTTTTAATGGGATTTTGTTTATGAGAAGTAAAAGTCCATTTGATTACCAAGGGATTAGTTCGCACATTAAAAGAGGTATAACTTCACAAGAAGCTGCAGGGGATAATTACTATACTGATTTTGGAATCAGGGCAGCCTATAAGTTCAGTGATAAATTTGCCGGGAAGGTGAATTTTGGGTACTTGAGAGGTACAGATTGGGCCGCTAACAGTGAGGTTGATAAAACAAC
The DNA here is from genome assembly GCA_035798135.1 of Flavobacteriaceae bacterium KMM 6897. GTDB lineage: Bacteria > Bacteroidota > Bacteroidia > Flavobacteriales > Flavobacteriaceae > Sediminicola. The sequence continues at coordinate 912,936 of JAPFBR010000001.1, forward strand.
TGTTGGAGGTACAAGAGCTGACCTAAATTATGACGGTATCAACGTTTATGGGGATGAAGTCTCAACTGATATAAAGGATGTTGCCGTAACTCTTGAAGGATTGGGAATATTGCCAGCCGGTGCAAATGCATTGGTGCCTTCCGTTGAGGTAAGTAGAACAGGATATAATGAACAGGTTCTTACCAATAATAAAGCAGAAAGTATTAAGGCAGATTGGGGCCTTTACTATAGGCCAATTACCGATAACAGTTTGGAAATTTCCTATGTAGGTAAGGTGGGTACTGGATCTACTATTTATCAAGGGACCAACCGTTATAATATCAATGGGTTCTTCCAAGAACAACACAAGTTGGAAATAAGAAATGACAATTTCTTCTTAAGAGGATATTTGGTTGCCGATAAGGCAGGGGATTCCTATGATATGGTTTTTACAGGGATCAATATCAACAGAACTTGGAAAGATGATAATACCTGGTTTGGCGAATATGCAGGAACATATGTGCAAGCTACTTTGCAAGGGGCAACGGACGAACAGGCCCACGCTAGAGCTAGGGCTCGAGCCGAATCTGGCAGGTATTTACCGGGTTCTCCAGAATTTAAGGCTGCCTTTAATAGAAGTATCAATGATCCAGATCTATCAACAGGATCCAAATTCCAGGATGCCTCCAAATACTATCATTCAGATGCCAACTATAATTTTAGTCATTTGATCGATTTCGCGGAAATTCAGGTAGGAGGATCATTTAGGGAGTATAGTTTAAATTCCTCCGGAACGATTTATACAGATATTGATGGACCAATAAACTATTCTGAATTTGGAGTGTATACTCAGATCCAGAAGAATCTGGAATTATCAGAAAGCAGTAATTTAAAATTAACTGGTTCCGTTCGTTATGATAAGTCAGAGTTTTTCGATGGGTTCTTTTCTCCTAGATTATCGGCTGGACTAACCTTAAATAGAAATCACAATATTAGGGCTTCGGCACAAACTGGATTTAGAAATCCCACTACCCAAGATTTATTTATTGGTTTGGATGCTGGAAGGGCTATTTTGGTTGGTTCCGCCCCAGATAACTTGGATAGATATTCAAGGGATTTTGAAGTAAGTGGTGGTGGTCAATTATTGGGTCAGCCAGCAACCATTACCCAAACTGGTGCGGCAGCTTATAACAATTCCTATTCGGCAAGATCGGTAGAGACCTTTAAAGTTACTGGTAACGAAGCTGATTTAAGAGTTTCTAATCCTGATTTGGTCAAACCCGAACAGGTCACCTCAATTGAGGTTGGATATAGGGGTAAGATCAAGAGATTGGTGGTAGATTTCAGTGCCTATTACAATCGGTACAAAGATTTCATATCCCAAGAAGTTGTAGATGCAACTTATTATGGTACTGCTGGTGATGGTGACCTCTCAGTAGATGCCATCAGAAACGATGATGTACAGCGTTATAGTGCTTATACCAATTCTGATGTAAATATTGGTTCATATGGGGCCTCTCTTGGACTAAATATGAAGGTTTTAGGAAATTATGATTTAGGAGGTAGTTATACGTACGCCAAACAGGATTTTGATCAGGAAGCCAACCCAGATTTCATGTCGAGCTTTAACACTCCAGAACATAAATTCAAAGCATCTTTTGGGAATACCAACCTATTTAAGGATTTCGGGTTCAATGTAGCGTACAGATTTAGTGATGATTATTTCTGGGAAGCCACATTTGGAAACGGGGTAGTGCCGGAATACCATACTTTTGACGCCCAGATCAATTATGATGTGCGCAGTATAAAATCTTCTTTCAAAATAGGAGGAACAAACTTAGGAGGTAAGGAATACTTTACAGCTTTCGGAACCGGATTTATAGGATCTATGTATTACGTATCATGGACCATCAATAACTTGTAAAATTTAAATAAAGTTTATAATGAAAACTATAAAATATATTTTATTCGCATCTGTACTATTAGGATTCGCTTCATGTAATACGGAAGAGGATGTGAGTATGGTAGAGGTTGCTGTAGAAGTTCCGGCACTTACAGCAGGTTCGGCTGATTTTTCCAACTATGTTTCCATAGGGGCATCATTTACTGCTGGGTATACTGATGGTGCTTTATTTAAAGCAGGGCAGCAAAATTCCTTTCCAGCATTACTGGCACAGCAATTTGCATTGGCCGGTGGTGGGAGTTTCAATCAGCCTTTGATGAACGATAATTTTGGTGGACTTCTTTTGGGAGGCACTCAAATTGCGGATAATCGATTGGTATTTAATGGTTCAGGGCCTGTTAGGTTACAGGCGTTAATTGGACCGGTAATGCCAACAACAGATTTATTGATTAATAACCCTACAGGGCCATTCAATAATATGGGTGTCCCAGGAGCCAAGAGCTTTCATTTAGTTGCCAATGGCTATGGTAATGTTGCCGGTGTTCCATTGGGTCGTGCAAATCCTTACTATGCAAGAATGGCGACTAGTTCTACTTCGTCCATGTTAGAAGATGCATTGGCACAACAGCCAACCTTTTTTACTTTGTCAGAGATTGGTGGGGGAAATGATGTCTTGGCATATGCCGCTTCCGGTGGAGTAGGTGTGGATCAGAAAGGAAATTTAGATCCAACCACATATGGTTCAAATGATATTACCGATCCAAATGTTTTTGCGCAAGTTATGTCTTCTGCCGTAACGGCTTTAACTGCCAATGGTGCAAAAGGAGTAATTGCAAATGTACCGTACATTACCAATTTGCCTTATTTTACAACAGTACCTCATAATCCGTTGAGTCCGTTAAATCCAACGTTTGGACCACAAATTCCAACTCTGAATGGTGTTTTTGGTCAGTTGAATTTGGTATTTGATTTTTTACAAGTTCCTGATCGTAAAATAATCTTTTCGGGAACTGCTGCAAGTGCGGTGGTTGTTAAAGATGAAAATTTAGCAAATCTGTCTACGCAGATTACGGCTGTTTTAAATGGTAGTCCGACTTTTCCATTGTTTGTTCAATCTTTTGGTTTGCCAGCTCAAGCTGCTCCTGTTGTAGCTAATCTTTTTGGTGTTATTTATGGGCAGGCAAGACAGGCCACTGCGGAAGATTTATTGGTGCTTCCAAGTTCTACTATTATCGGCACGGTTAATACAAGCTCAGTAGCCTTTTTGATGTCACAAGGGTTGACCCAAGCATTGGCGGGCCAATTTTCAGTAGAAGGTGTTTCATTGCCTTTAGAAGATAAATGGGTGTTGACACCTGAAGAGCAGGCTTTAACATTAACTGCTACGGATGCTTACAATGCTATTATAAAGTCAATAGCGGATGCCAATGGACTTGCCTTTGTGGATTTTAAAGCTATTCTTCAAGAGGCAGCAACCACAGGTATTACCGACGGAGAATTTACTTTAAAAGCGAGCCTAGTCACTGGTGGTTTGGTCAGCTTGGATGGAATCCATTTGACCGCTAGAGGATATGCTGTAATGGCCAATAAATTTTTGGAGGCGATTGATGCTGCCTATGGGTCCAACTTCATTAACGCTAAAGCAAAAGTAAGTGTAGGGTCATATCCTACCAACTATTCACCGACTTTACAATAAGATATATAATTGCCAAACAAAAAACGCCTTTCCATAAAAGGCGTTTTTTGTGTTTAAAAAGGGTGAAAAACCACTTTATTTTTAAATTTAAAAGGTATATATTTGCAGCGCGAAAAATCTGGTCCCTTATAGAAGGTGATAAGGTTTTTGTTCGTTATTTATCACGCTAAACAATAAACATTTAAGTAATGTCAAAAGTTACAGGTAAAGTTTCTCAAATCATCGGACCAGTGGTCGATGTAGAATTCCAATCCGGAGCAAACCTTCCAAGAATTTACGATTCTCTTGAAATAAACCGGAAAGATGGTTCCAAATTGGTCCTTGAAGTACAATCACATATTGGTGAGAATACGGTAAGAACCATAGCTATGGATTCATCAGATGGATTAAGTAGAGGTGTTGCGGTTGAGGCCACAGGTAGTGCGATTCAAATGCCAATTGGAGATGATATATACGGTCGATTGTTCAACGTTATCGGGGATGCAATTGATGGTCTAGGGAATTTACCTAAAGCGGGTAAAGATGGACTTCCAATTCACCGTGAAGCGCCAAAATTTGAAGACTTGTCCACCTCTTCAGAGGTATTGTTCACAGGTATCAAAGTTATCGATTTGATAGAGCCTTATGCAAAGGGTGGAAAAATTGGTTTGTTTGGTGGTGCAGGTGTTGGTAAAACAGTATTGATTCAAGAACTGATCAATAACATCGCCAAAGGTCACGGTGGTCTTTCTGTATTTGCGGGCGTTGGAGAACGTACCCGTGAAGGGAACGATTTGCTGCGTGAGATGTTGGAATCAGGAATTATAAAATATGGTGACGCTTTCTTACATTCTATGGAAGAAGGGGGATGGGATTTATCCAAGGTGGATAAAAAAGTCATGAAAGAATCCAAAGCGACATTTGTTTTCGGACAAATGAACGAACCTCCAGGGGCTAGGGCTCGTGTGGCTCTTTCTGGTCTTACTATTGCTGAATACTTCCGTGATGGAGCAGGTGAAGGTCAAGGAAAGGACGTATTGTTCTTCGTTGATAACATTTTCCGTTTTACACAAGCAGGTTCTGAGGTATCGGCACTTTTGGGTCGTATGCCTTCTGCAGTAGGTTACCAACCAACTTTGGCGACAGAGATGGGTGCCATGCAAGAACGTATCACATCAACAAAAAGAGGTTCCATTACTTCTGTACAGGCGGTTTACGTACCTGCAGATGATTTAACGGATCCAGCACCGGCAACAACGTTTGCCCACTTGGATGCTACTACAGTATTGTCCCGTAAGATTGCAGAGTTGGGTATTTATCCTGCAGTGGATCCTTTGGATTCTACTTCAAGGATCCTTACCGCTGAGATCTTGGGAAAAGAGCATTACGCATGTGCACAACGAGTAAAGGAGTTGTTACAACGTTATAAAGAACTTCAGGATATTATCGCCATCCTTGGTATGGAGGAATTATCGGAAGAGGATAAGCAAGCGGTAGGAAGAGCAAGACGTGTTCAACGTTTCTTGTCCCAACCATTCCACGTTGCTGAACAGTTTACAGGTATCCCAGGAGTATTGGTAGATATTAAGGAAACGATTAAAGGTTTCAATATGATTATGGATGGTGAATTGGATCACTTACCTGAATCTGCCTTTAACCTTAAAGGAACCATCGAAGAGGCTATCGAGGCTGGAGAGAAAATGTTGGCTGAAGCATAAATAGTTGATAGTTGACGGTATGATTGGCTTTGGGTAAACCAAAAGCTTTCAACCTAAAACTAACAACCAACAACTAAAAAATATGTACTTAGAAATTGTATCACCGGAAGCTACATTATTTGCGGGAGAAGTTACCTCTGTCACTGTTCCCGGCGTAAATGGTGAATTCCAACTTTTGGAAAATCATGCTGCCGTCGTTTCATTGTTACAGAAAGGTAATGTGAAGTTTAAGGGCAACAATGTGGTGGTGGAAAATTCCAATAAGGATAAATTTTCAAAGGGTGCCAAAGGCGAAACGGTGTTGGCCATTACCAGTGGTACCATTGAAATGAAGAATAATAAAATAATAGTGTTGGCAGATTAAATAGCTGCACGTTCTATACTAAATAAAAAAGCCAAGCTGTATAAGTTTGGCTTTTTTATTGGCACTTATTTCAAACTGATCAAAACCCAATCCCTATCGTCGGAAAAATAGGTTTTTAGTTCCTTGAAACCAACGGCTAAATGGGCCTGTAGGGAACGATTGTTTTTAGCATCGACTTCTGTGATTATACTATCGAATTCTGGTTGTACGTGGTCTTTCATTGCATTGTACAATCCACGAAAAATCCCTTGGTTGCGATAGTTTTTGCCAACACAGATCTGGCCCATGGCAATATATTTTTCTTCCGTGGGTACTACGGCATTAATTTCCGCAAACATGGGTTTTAAAATATCGATCTTATCGGCAAACAAGGGGTGCATGCATAGGGCATAGGCGGCAACGGTATCCCCATCTTTAGCGATGATATGTGGACATACCTCATTCATTTGGTGCAATATCTCAAAGTTGTGTTCAACAGTGACAAACCCGTCCTTTTCCTTTTCCTCAGAGCTTACATTGGCCCATAAATTGGCTTGTTGCATGGCAAGAATCTGTTCCAATTCTTTATTCGTAGTAACAGTGCAATACCTAATTCCCATAGCTATTCAGTTTTAAGCCAAGCCTTTCTTTTTACCAATACTTCTTTTGTTGGTTTTATACCCTCCTTTTCCGATAGCTGTATCCTGTAGGTTGGGTTTGATTGTAAAACCAAGGTCGTGGATTTTTCAACTCCATATCTTTTATAAGTTAGTTGCAACACATCGCCCACCTTAAACTGGTTGATGAAATCGGAAAACCGTTGTTCTTTATTAAAGGAAATAATATTTATGGAGGTAATGACATCACCATTGTCCAAACCGGCGTTATAGGCAGGGCCACCTATGGTAACGCTTCGGTTGATAATAGCAGTACCATCTTCTTTTATGGATACCGAAGCGCCAAAATAGGGTTTTGTCCCATCTTGCTTCAGTAAAACTCCCACGGATTCAAAAAGTGGGGCATAATCGGGCATATCACTTTTGTTAACATAGTTGGCAAAGAACTGGTCGCCAAAATCTGCACCTGCATATTTATTCAAGGTATTATGAAGATCTTCAACTTTATAAGCGTTTTCTTTTTTGCCATAGGTTTGCCATATTAACTTCATATAATCGTCCAGATTAAGATTCTTCTGGCGTAGGGATAGATCCAAGGCCAGTCCCAAGACGCTGCCATAGGAATAATAGGAGATAAAAGTATTTTCCCTGTTTACGGGATCTACAGAGGTAGCGGCATCTACAAAAGGCGCTTGATAGCTCATTTCAATCGGGTTAAAAAATTGTCGCGCTGGTGAATTCCATACATAGTTAAAAGTGCCGGTCAACCCTTCCACGTACTCCGTTGGAGAAATAATACCAGCCCTACAAAGGATAAGATTGGTGTAATAGCTGGTAAAACCTTCTGCAAACCATAATTCCCCGCTCATATTGGCCTCGGTAAAATCAAAAGGTTCCAAAGCATTAGGACGTATGCGTTCCACATTCCAAGAATGGAAATATTCATGGGACACCGTGCCTATATTTCCTTGCATCCCGCCTTCGGCCAAACCTTCCTTGTCTGTAAGGATCGTCGAATTCCTGTGCTCCATGCCATCTCCAGACGCATTTGGCACATAGCAGGCCAAAAAAGTATAGGTACCAAAATCATAATTTGCCAATTCCCCAAAAACCTCTTTTTCTGCCAAAACGATTTTCTTGACTTTTTCCCAGTAGGCATCAAAATCGGCCTCAGTTCCATTGTGGTGCAGGACAAATTGAACAGTCTGTTTTTTATTGTTGGATTCCACTTCAAATTCCCGAGAACTGTAATTGCTGATTTCGGTGGGACTATCCATGAAATATTGCAAATTACGCGCGGTATAAATGTTATCCGATACCTTGGGCAATTGCGTGGCTACCTTCCAGTTTAAATCTTTCCGGACCTTAAAGTCTACGGTAATGTCCCGATTACTTAATTCCGGGACGAACATAAAAGTTGCTGGAATATTCAAATGTGCATGGGTCTCATCTATTTGGGAATAGGTGCCGTCCCCACGATTGGCAAATAAGGTATAGCTAAAGTTTATGGTACCGTCATGTCCCGAAACATCCCATTGGTAAGGATTGGGACGGGTTATGATTAAGGGGTTTCCTTTACTATCAGTTGCAGTAACATTATAAACGTTTTTGGCAAATTCATGTAGGGCATATCTTCCTGGGGAAGTTCGGCTCATACGAATTCCAATGGTATCCTTACTCAGGTCTGGAAAAGTTGCTTTTATTTCAGCTTCGTGGTGCACCGCATTTTCAAAGGAAATACTATAGGTGTTTGTTTGGGCACCAATAGTGCTAGTAAGTAAAATTAGGAATAAAAGCAAGAGCAATTTTTTCATTTTTCAAGGGTTTGTTGTCACGAATATAACATTTAAAAATAGGAAATACTACATTTGTGTTATGGACGATTTTCCTAATAGATTGCGTGAGAAACTATCGGATAGAGCGGCAAATAATGCCCTCAGGAAACTGACCGTTTCGTCTACTCCCATAGATTTTGCCTCCAATGATTATTTGGGATTTGCCAAGAATTCCAATATTTTTGAAGGGGCTTCCAAGCTGTTGACGGAAAGTAACTTTACACTCAATGGCGCCACCGGATCCCGATTATTATCGGGGAACAATCCTCTCTACGAGGCTTTGGAAATTACCCTTGCATCCATCCATGACATTTCGGCTGCACTTGTTTTTAATTCTGGCTATGATGCTAATTTGGGATTGTTAGGTTCCGTGCCACAAAGGGGTGATATTATTTTATATGATGAACTGATCCATGCCTCCATAAGGGATGGCTTGGGAATGAGCAACGCCAAGGCCTATAAGTTTAAGCATAATGATTTATCCGATATAGAAAGGCTCTTAGAGGCCAACATAAGCAATGCAGAAAAGGGAGAAGTTTACATAATTACCGAATCCGTTTTTTCAATGGATGGGGACAGCCCTGATTTAGCAGTAATGGTTCAATATTGTACGGACAGGAATTGTCGCTTGATCGTAGATGAGGCACATGCGGTAGGTGTTTTTGGAACTTCAGGGGTTGGATTGACACAAGAATTGGGATTGCACCAACAGGTATTTGCGAGGATCGTAACCTTTGGGAAGGCCATGGGATGTCACGGGGCAGCGGTTTTAGGTAGCGAAACGTTAAAACAATATCTAGTCAACTTTGCAAGAAGTTTCATCTATACCACGGGAATGCCGCCACATTCTTTGGCAACCATCCTAATGTCCTATAAGGAATTGGCCCACACTTCTAGTTTGGCAAAACTTCATGAAAACATTAGGTATTTTAGGGAACAATTGGTGTTGCGAGATTTAAATTTTATTGAAAGTAATTCGGGCATCCAATGTTGTGTAATTACGGGCAATGATCGAGTAAAGGACATTGCTGGGCAACTACAAGAGAAAGGGTTCGATGTTAAGCCAATAGTGTCACCAACGGTTAAGGTAGGGCAAGAGCGATTACGGTTTTGTCTGCATGCTTATAATACGAAAACAGAAATAGCCGAAGTGTTGCGGTTATTGGCTTTATTCATTTAAAAAATACAATGGGTCAGGAATTTTATACGTTGGGGGCCTTTGAATATGTTGCCGATGTGCAGATTATAAAAGGCCGACTGGAAGCTGAAGGCATTCATGTTTTTCTTAGGGATGAAAATACCCTGAACTCAGATCCATTGATTAGTAATGCCATTGGTGGAGTAAAGCTTTTGGTGTATTCCAGTGATAAGGACGAAGCTTTGGAAATTTATAATGAAATCAGGAATTACGCTACAGATAATCATGGAGAATTAATAGTTTGTCCCAATTGTAAGGCCCGTCGTTCAGAAACATATTATAACAGAAAAACCCTATTTTATAAACTTTTTCCATTTTTTGAAAAGAAAAAGTACAAATGTTTAAATTGTAATTTTATTACACAACCCTAGGATATCTCTATTCCATGAAAAAAATATTTGTTACAGGAATCTCCACGGAAGTAGGAAAGACAATTGCCTCTGCCATCATTGTGGAAGCCTTGGAGGCAGATTATTGGAAGCCTATACAGGCGGGAGAACTGGATCATACGGATAGTCATAAAATAGCTGAGTTGGTTTCCAATACCAAAACGGTTATCCATAAAAACAGCTATGCCCTTAAGACTGCTATGAGTCCACATGCGGCCGCAGAATTGGATGGAGTCATCATAGATGTAAATAATATTCAAGAACCTGCGACCGAAAACCATTTGGTCATAGAAGGGGCAGGAGGGTTATTGGTGCCTTTAAATGATTCAGATACTATTTTGGACATAATAATGCCTACGTATAAGGTTGTTGTGGTCTGTAGACATTATCTTGGAAGTATCAACCATTCCTTATTGACCATCAACTGGTTGAAAAGGAAAGGGTATGATGTTTCCATTATCTTTAGCGGCAACGAGCACCCTACTACAGAAAGCATTATTGTAAAAAAGACCCAGGTGCCAGTCATTGGTAGAATAGATGAGGAAAAATCCTTTGACAAGGCGATGATTAAAAAGTATGCAGCTCTCTTTAAAGCCAACTTGGAATTACTTTAACCGCTGCCTGATCTCCGCATGATCAATGACCTTTATGATGCGGTAGTGTTCGTTTAGGTAGTTTCTAGTAAACGCATTTTCCGTTACATTTTCCTTGGCGAAAAATTTTTCCTTATCCCTGGTAATGACCAAATTGGGTTGAATGTCCTCCAAGATAAATTTAATTTCTTCCATAGCCGTTTTTCTAGGTGTTCCACTGTAAGGAAACATTTCCACTTTACAGATATTACTGGGATGGGTAGAAATCTTGGTCAAGGGTTTTTTATCCAATAGCCAGTAGCCAATATGATATTCCAGAAACAAGATATTGGAACTATCCAAGTTCTGATCTTTAATATACTGGGGCACTTCAAAGCCCTCCCCATTGAAAAAGGTGCCTTTTTCAACTTTGTGTTTGACAATAGCGTAATACTCCAAATAGCTCTCCATAGGGACCAAGAGAAGAATTAGTAAATAATACGGCTTCCATTTAAAGCGATTCATAAGAGGAACCGTACCCAATACCATTCCAACCAAAAGAAGCAAAGCCGGATATATTTGGATCAGGTAGTGCCCATTAATTTTCCCCCCTCTTACAAAGGAGAACAAGATCCCTATCACGGTGACAAACAATACCTGCACTTTCGAATTGTTAAAATCGAGATATTTCCATTTCCAAGCCCAAAGGAAGAAGCCTAAGATGATTATACAAGTGGGCAGCACATCCAAAAGGGAGCCCCTATTTGCGGCGGCATATTCCAAGGGCGCCAAGATGACCGATTGCCACCAAAGTGTGGTGAGGTCATTTTGGTAGTAAGGTAAAATGGTGAACAGAATAACAAAAACTGCTCCCAAACCAAGAAAAACCAAATTTAGGAGTCCCTGTTTCAGTTTCTTTTCCACAAAATATCTATATAGGAGAAAAAGGCCCAATACCAATACGGCATAAGCAAGGTTGAGCTTGGTCATCACTGTTAATCCCAATAAAACCCCTGCTATGCCATACCAATAGTACTTATGGTATTTAAGGATAATAAAAATTGCGGGCATCAAAAAGGCAACGCTGAGATGTTCGGACATGACCCCTTGAAGGCTTCCGAAGAGACTTTGTAGCACCGTACATGCAATAGCGGTCCAAATCCCCAGTTTATTACTTTCCAATTCCTTGCCTATTCTAAAAGTAAAAAAGGAAGTAATGGCAACTATCAAAGTGCCAAAAACGCGAATGGCGATAAAACTTTTCCCAAAGGTATAAATGATTCCAGCAAAGAAAAGAAAGGTGATGGGGGGTTTTAGGTCCCAAAGCTCAGTATATGGCAAATGACCCTCTACCCAAGATTGGCCCATTAATATAAAGGTGCTTTCATCCCGGTCTATATAATCCCTAAAGAAAAAAGGAGCCCTAATAACAAATGCCAATAGAAATAAGAAGAGAAAAACAGTCCTGTTCTTAAGGCCATAGAAATTAGTGTTGCGCAAATCAAATACCATGGTAAACACAGGAGGTTTTAAGTTTATTTCCCATCTTTGCAAGATAGATAAAAAGCAGGGTCTTTAAATTTTATGCAATTGAAAAATATTTCGGAAAGAGATGCAAAACATGTGTGGCACCCGTTGACACAGCATAAGCTGCATCCTAGAATGTTGGGGATTACAAAGGCCAAGGGCGCCTTGTTATTTGATGAAAGTGGAAAGGAATACATAGATGGGATTTCCTCTTGGTATACCAGCGTCTATGGCCATTGCAATGACTATATTTTGGAAAAGGTCTATCGGCAAATGCAACAGTTGGACCAAGTGGTTTTTAGTGGGTTTACCCATGAGCCTGCGGTAAAGCTATCGGAAGAGCTTATTAAAATATTACCATCCAATCAAGAAAAATTATTTTTCTCCGATAATGGCTCCACAGCCACGGAAATTGGTATTAAAATGGCTCTGCAATACCATTTTAACAAGGGAGAAAAACGCAATGTACTATTGGCGTTTGAAAATGCCTTTCATGGGGATACCTTCGGGGCGATGTCCGTTTCCGGACTATCGGTCTATAACGGCCCCTTCGAGGATTTTTTTATGGAGGTAAAACGCATTCCCCCACCGAGTAAAGAAAATTTAAAGGAGGTGCTTTCCTTGTTGCAAACCTATCTTGCAGAAGGGAATATTGCCGGGTTTATCTATGAGCCTTTGGTGCAGGGGGCCGCAGCCATGCAAATGCACGATGCAGAAGGGCTTAGTGATATTTTAAAAATACTCAAGGAACACCATGTAGTCACCATTGCCGACGAGGTCATGACCGGTTTTGGTAAAACAGGCACCTATTTTGCATCGGACCAGATAGAAACAAAACCGGATATCATATGTATGTCGAAAGCCCTCACGGCCGGACTCATCCCAATGGCAATCACCAGCTCTACGCAAGCAGTTTATGATGCATTTTATAGTGATGATATCGCGAAGGGACTTTTTCATGGCCATACCTATACCGCCAACCCGCTGGCGTGTACGGCAGCTTTGGCCGGACTGGAACTGTTGCAATCCAAAGAAATACAGGAGAATATAGCCCGCATTATAAAGTCGCACCAAGCTTTTGATGCCCGCATAAAAAACCATCCCAAAGTGGCCAGAACTCGGCAAACAGGAATCATTTATGCCTTGGACTTGAATATAGAGATGGAGCGTTATGGCAATCTAAGGGATAAATTGATGCAGCACTTTATGGAGCGGGGTGTCTTTTTAAGACCTTTGGGCAGTACCATTTATATCACCGCGCCCTATATTATCTCCGACGAACAGTTGGAGCAGATTTACAGTGCCATAGAAGATGTTTTTGATATCGTTTAATATACAACCAATTTGAGTCAGTCTATATCCATTACCGCCTTAGCATCTATTTCTCCCTTGGGAATTACCATGGAGGAGTCATGGGAGAGTTATCTTAAGGATGAACATCATCTGGTTGCGAAAAAAATCGGGGATGCCAAAGCATGGGTTGCTCCGCTTTCTAAGCATGCCAAGGAAGAGATTGATAAGTTAAAAACAACTGATACAAAATACAAAAGCCTCGATAACAGTGTGCTTTATGCCATGTATGCAGCGCGAAAAGCCATGGAAATGGCAGGGTGGAAATCAGGGGATAATTTTGGGGTAAATGTAGGATCCTCTAGGGGGGCCACAGCGCTTTTTGAAAAGTACCATCAAGAATTTCTGCGTTCCCACAAAACATCCACCTTGGCCTCACCGACAACTACATTGGGGAATATCTCATCCTGGATTGCCCATGACCTGCAAACCCAAGGTCCGGAAATATCCCATTCCATCACCTGTTCCACAGCCCTTCATGCGCTATTGAACGGGATGGCTTGGATAAGGAGTGGCATGGCCGATAAGTTTATGGTGGGAGGATCCGAAGCTCCTTTAACGCCGTTTACCATTGCCCAGATGAAGGCCCTTAAAATTTATTCAAGAGAAGAATCTGACTACCCTTGTCGCGCTTTGGACCTGGGAAAAAAGTCCAATACCATGGTCTTGGGGGAGGGTGCCTCGATGATCTGTTTGGAAAGGGGCAAAAAAGACAATGCCTTGGCAGTGATAGAAGGGATAGGCTACGCTACGGAGGTGTTACAGCACAACATTTCCATTTCCACGGAGGCCGAATGTTTCCAGCGCTCCATGCGTATGGCCTTGGGTACTACGAAACCTGATGAGGTAGATGTGATTGTGATGCATGCCCCGGGAACCATAAAGGGCGATTTATCTGAAAAAAACGCTATTTCGAAAATTTTCCAAAACAAAATGCCGCTTCTTACTACCAATAAGTGGAAGATTGGACATACGTTCGGCGCATCGGGGATGTTGAGTATTGAGCTTGCCATATTAATGATGCAGCACCAAAAATACATTGACGTTCCCTATTTAAATGACGTCCAGATCCCGAAAAGAATCAAGAAGGTCATGGTAAATGCCGTTGGATTTGGGGGAAATGCCGTATCCGTTCTTCTTTCACGGTAGGTAAGTGTTTTACAACATTATAAGAAATTATCCTATTTATCCCATTTTTAACTGAAATCTGAAAGACATATAAAACTGTGGTTTTTAGGGATGCCTGAATTACTGAAAGGGAAACAAGAGAGTTGAACCATCTCTAAAAGAAAACGGATAATAAAGCGGATACCGAATAAAGCTCCGCAGCTATCTAACTTTTTAAAGGCCTGTGGAATCCCAATGTTCCACAGGCTTTTTTGCCTTGGAACATCATAATATCAGATTTGTTTATTGGGATATGATTTGTAAATAGGCTATTTTTGATTATTAATTTGAACTATTGGCTTAGGGATGGTAACGGCATCCTTTTCTTTTGGGACTTCGGATTGCAGTTGATGGCTTCCCGATAAAAGAAAAGATAAAGTGCACAGCCCGACCGCTATTTTCTTCTACTAGGTTTCAAAGACCTTTCAGGAACATGAAGATAGCGGAAAGCCCCAGACAATATATATCTATGAGCGAAGTAAAGCACAACTGGACCAAAGAGGAAATTCTTGAAATTCACAATAAACCATTAATGGAATTGCTGTACGAGGCCGCAACGGTACATCGTAAATTCCACGATCCCAACACGGTTCAGGTATCTACCTTGTTGTCTATAAAAACTGGGGGTTGTCCCGAAGATTGTGGGTACTGTCCGCAAGCGGCACGCTACCATACAAATTTGGAGGGCAATGATTTAATGTCGATTCAGCAGGTTAAGGCCCAGGCCTTGCGTGCCAAATCGTCCGGGAGTTCCAGGGTGTGTATGGGAGCTGCATGGAGAAATGTGAAGGACGGACCTGAATTTGATGATGTTTTGGAGATGGTACGTACCATTAACAAGTTGGATATGGAGGTTTGCTGTACCTTGGGAATGATTACGGAAAACCAGGCACATCGTTTGGCGGAAGCCGGTTTGTACGCTTACAACCACAACTTGGATACCTCTGAGGATTATTACAAGGATGTGATCTCCACTAGGGCCTTTAAGGACCGTTTGGACACCATAGGAAACGTAAGAAAGAGCAATGTCACCGTTTGTAGCGGTGGTATCATTGGAATGGGAGAAAAGATTGAGGATAGGGCAGCAATGCTGGTAGCCTTGGCCACTTTGGACCCGCAGCCAGAATCGGTGCCAATCAATGCCTTGGTGGCCGTGGAAGGCACCCCTATGGAGGATATTGAACCCATTGCTATTTGGGAGATGATACGTATGGTGGCTACCGCCCGTATTGTAATGCCGGAGACCCAGGTAAGGCTTTCTGCAGGACGTACGGAGATGAGTAGGGAAGGACAAGCCATGTGTTTCTTTGCCGGAGCAAATTCAATTTTTGCAGGGGATAAATTATTGACGACCCCTAATCCTGATGTCAATCAAGATATGGAAATGTTCAAACTCTTAGGTTTAAATCCACAAAAGGCATTTACCAAAGTAGCACAACCTAAAACTGTAGAGGCCCAGGATTCACAATTCCAAACGTTAGGTGAAAAACCTAAATGGAGCAGACCGGGACATAAAATAGAACGCAACGAAAGCGCCAAGCAAAAGGCAAAACTTTCGGAATAGACCTTTGGTCGCTGATATAAGTGACCTGGGTTGGGGAATTAAATTTAGAAGTTTAGGCTAATCTATAGCGTTTGGATTTACAGGACATACCCCGGGTAAATACCATTACCAAGGAAGATTTTATAGAACAGTACTTTAAACCACAAAAACCGGTCGTTATAGAGCGGTTTATTGAGGGATGGCCTGCCTATTCCAAATGGAACCTGGAATATATGAAGCAGGTGGCTGGCCATAAAACGGTACCCTTATACGATGATAGGCCTGTGCACCATAGGGATGGGTTCAATGAACCACACGCCAAAATGCAGATGGCAAACTATATTGACTTACTTAAGGCGGAGCCTACCAAGTATCGTATCTTCTTATGGAATGTCTTAAAAGAAGTGCCCGAGTTGCAGCACGATTTTACCTTCCCAGATTTTGGCTTGCGATTGATGAAAGGCCTGCCAATGTTATTTTTCGGTGGGGAGAACTCATCTGCCTTTATGCATTACGACATAGACCTGGCCAATATTTTCCATTTTCATTTTGAGGGAAAAAAAGAAATTATCCTTTTCCCACAGTCCGAGAACAGGTATCTGTACAAAGTGCCCCATGCGCTGATCACCCATGAGAGCATCGATTTTTCCAATCCGGATCTGGATCAATGGCCCGCCTTAAAAAATGCAAAGGGCTATAAGACGCAATTGCAGCATGGGGAGGTATTGTATATGCCAGAGGGGTATTGGCACTATATGAAGTATATCACTCCAGGATTTTCCATGAGCTTGCGGGCCATTGCGCATAAACCCAAAAACCTTGGAGCCGCCATTTACAATGTTTTGGTAATGCGGTATTACGACCAATTTATGCGCAAATTGAAGGGGCAGGACTGGATCGATTGGAAAAATGAGCAAGCCATAAAACGCACAAACAAATTGGTGGGATAGTGCTTATTTCAAGGAATTAAATACATTTGCAACTTATTTTCGTAATTGCACCAACACTAAATTGAAGAACATGAAAAAAGTAATAGTTTTATTGACGTTTGTTTTAGCAGCGACATTCGCTAATGCCCAGGCTTTTGAAGGCAAGGGTGATTCCAAGTTCCAAGTAGGGGCCAATTTCCAGAATAATGGAACAGGAATCGTGACCACATATGATGCTGGCCTTGGAGAGAATTTCTCTATAGGTTTTACTGCTACCTATATCTTGGGTGTAGAAGAAACCATCAATGCTGAATTTGACGATAGGGTTGATGTAAGGGCAAGGTTCAATGCCAATTTGGGAAGCGTTTTTCAATTAGGGAATGAAGTGGATATCTATCCCGGTCTGAGCTTGGGCCTACGTAATTTTGGAGCTCATTTGGGAACCAGGTACTTCTTTACGGACGGTTTTGGCGTGTTTATGGAATTTGCGGCGCCTTTGGCAAAGTATGACAATAGTGAATTGACTCCGGCACAAGAATTGAACAACCAGTTTGTGTTCAGTATTGGAGCTTCCTTTAACCTATAAGGATTAAGATTTTAAAATAATAGAGCGCTTCTTTTCTTTGGAAAGGGAGCGTTTATTTTTTGATGAGTTCGGTGATCTTTTCATACACCAAATGACTTTCCCACCCACGGTAGAGGAGATAATCGGCGAGTTTTTTTCTTCTTTTCTGGATGTTGGTCTCCCTAATAGCATCCAATCTTTTTTTAGCAAGGGCATCCAAGGTGTCCAGATAGGCGGGAGTGTCCAGTTGGGCCACTGCTTTTTTGATGATGTATCTAGAGATTGCCCGTTGTTTCAATTCTTGGGTGATCCTATTGCGGCCCCATTTTTTAATATTGAACTTACCCCTTGCATAGCTCATGGCGAAGCGCTCCTCGTTTAAAAAGTTGTGGTCTATAAGATGTACTACAATCTGGTCGATCGCGTCAGGGATCATGCGCATATCGCGTAATTTTTGCACCACCTCCTTATGGCAGCGCTCCTGATAGGCGCAATAGCCCTCCAGTTTTTTAGTGGCTTCTTGTAGGGTGTAGGTTGGACGTGAGAAATCCATGTAACCGTTATTGTGCATAGAGTTCCAAAGCTAAGTCCATTTGAAGAAATGGCAAAGTGTTTTTTTTGGCCGTTGGTCGGTTTAATATATAATTTGCTTCTCTCTCAAAATGTAATTTTTCTCCTGTGATCAGTAATATTGACATTTTAGTTTTTCTTTTGAAGGAAAGGACTTAGGAAATAACAATAGGCTTATAATTGAAAAAAAAGGGTTCAAGATTAAGTGCTGTAAAAAAATTGTGGGCTAGCTTAAAAATACCACTTAGAGAAATTGTCTGGAGGTTCTTTATAAAGCTTTTAAAATATAGTATAACCAAAAATTAATGACAATGACGTATAATTGGTTTTGTATGCATAATGTTCCGTCATAATCTCCTTAATTGGTATATATCTTAATTCTAAGCTATATTTATCATTAATCTTATGGCCAAAACCAAATGCCATATTATTTTTAATTTCAATTTCTAAATTTGCTCCATTACTAAATTCAATTTTTGAGTTATTACTAAAATGAGTGATATAAGATGCATTAATGAATAGTTTAGAGTTTTTATTTAGAAAGAAATAATGTCTTATTCCTACGGGTAGTTCAATAGATCTATAATCAACTTTATTATCATTTTTTTTCGATTTAAAGCTTTGGTATGTAGGCTCAATAACGACTGTCCATTTGTTATTTTTTAGGGGCATTAAAAATTCTGCTTCTATTCCTAACCTAGGGCTTAATTCATTGCCAAAATTAATATCTTCAATATTTGGATTTTCATGTTGTACCAATAAAGAAGAACTCTTTATCCCGAGTCTAAAATTTAAATTAAAGAAATCTCTTTCGCGTTTATTTTGAAAATTCACCAGCTCTGCTTTTGGATTACATTTATTGTATTTAACAAAAATCTTAACTAATTTGTTCTTTCTGTATTTTATATTAATAATGTCCTTTGCAACATTAGGGCAATTTAATTTATCCCATAATTGCTCCTCAAACTTATTGTTTTCTCCAATTTTAAAGTTGGTGATTTTATACCTTTTATAGATCAATTGTTCAATATCTGAATTATCTATATTGAAAAAATACCTATTCAAATTCCTGTCTTTATAGAAATATAAATTTGCCTTTCCTTGTACCAATACCATTAAAAAAAGTTGCTCTTCTTTAAGTATAGCTTCTTTTTCTTCACTTAAACGATTTGTATCATCACTAGATCTATCTATTTTAACAAAGCTTCTGATGTATTTTGAAGTATTATAAATTCCAAACTCTTTAACAGATTCTATACCAATTGTTTCTTCTGCTATATTATCTGATAGCTTGTACACAATTTTGTTGGGACTATTTAGCTCTTCAGTTTTTTTAATTAAGCAATCAATCTTTTGATCAGAGTTATTAATGTAATATCCTTTTTCGAAAGTGATCTGGGAAAAGCAATTAAGATAATTCAGGGAAATAAAAATAAATGTTAGTAGGATTTTTTTCTTCATATTCATAAGGTTGAATGTATGACCTGCTTGGATTTTATTGGTCAATATTGCTAAGTTTTATTTTAGTGGGGAGCTAAGATATTCAAATACCTTATATATTATCTAAGAAATGTAGAAAATAGTAGTTGTTGTAAATCGTAATTTCAAAAATGCAGCAAAAAACAATTTGTGGATATCTATTATCGGGATTTTCCAGAAGGCCTTTTTTAACCGCTATATTTGGAATCCTAAAAAAAAAGACATGAGCGTAACCTGGTATGAATGCAAAGTAAAATACAGAAAAGTACAAGAGACTGGAGAACAAAAAGTTACCACAGAATCTTATTTGTTGGATGCGATATCCTATACGGAGGCAGAAGCTAGAATCAATCAAGAGATGGCTGCCTATACGAGCGAGGAGTTTTTAATCACCAATATTAAAGTCGCCAATTTATCGGAGGTGCATCCGGTAGAAAATTCCGACCGCTGGTTTAAGTCCAAGGTGGCCTTGATCGCCTTTGATGAAAACAGTGGAAAGGAACGCAAGACCAATATTTATATGTTGGTACAGGCCAATGACGTAAAAGAGGCCTATGATAATACCATAGAGGCCATGAAGGGCACTACAGGAGACTATACCGTCCCTGCAATAACCGAATCCCCAATAATGGATGTTTTCCCATACTTTACAGGGGAAGAGGAGCAGTTGGAGCAATTTAAGGTGATAGAAAAATCTACTACTTCGGTTGAAGAAAAGGTAGAAGTTCTAGAGGAAATGGAAGAGGAATAACTATCAGATTTTTAAAGACCTAGCTACTTATTACGAAAGTGCGCATATGAATTTCATATTTATATGCGCACTTTCTATTTGTTTTAAAGGGGTTGTCCAAACGTTAAAAGGTTGTTGTCTGGGTCCAGAACAGAAAATTCCTTTTGGCCCCATGGTTTTATTTCTAAGGGTCCATTTGGATGTATACTTGTTTTTTTATCCAGTAATAACTGGTAAAATTTGTCAATGTTGTCGGTTCTGATGTAAACTTGTCCATAGTTTTCTTTTGGGTTGAGCTCCTTAAATGCAAAGAAATGAATTTGAACCCTGTCCTTCTCCAGCATTAAATAATCATCATAATCCGCATTGCCAAATTCGGTAAAGCCCAGCTTTTTTAAGTAGAATTCCCTTGTAACATTTTTATTGCGCATCGGTAATTTTGGGTTGATATCGGTAAGCATATTCTATTCCATTTTAATTCAATTGGATCAATTGTATGTAATTTCCATTGTCATCGTCAAAAACCGCTTCAAAACCATAGTCGGTTTTTACGGGGTCTTTTTTAAAGGAAACCCCTTTTCCTTTTAGTTCATCAACAGTTTTGAAATCCTTGTTCATATCCCCAAGGCAGGCAGCTATTTTACTTTATGATACCTTAAGGTTGCCCTAATGCAATTTTTTAATTCCATAGTTGGGATTTTTTCCTCCATTTGAAATGTTATGGCTCGCTTACTATGTATATTCTTGTTTAATTACAGGTAATTTGACAAACAAAATATTAAGAAGAACAGTCGCGAATATATGGTGTCATCTACTGTCCGGCTAGTGGGGAACCAAATATGCCCACTGCAAGCTCTGCCCAAATAAGGAGAAAGCCTATTAGAAGTGCTGCACAAAGCGCAATTCGATATTTAGTTATGGTTATCTTTCTTAAGATGAGTTCGCCAATTAAACCTGTCCCCAATAGTAAAGCTCCGGCGACGACAAAATCTGACAACGTCCAATTGACCTGTGCCGAATACTGCATAGCCAGTAATGGAATAAGTAATATACTTACTGTAGTAAGCAGAATGATATGTAGTCTTTTGAGTTGTATGATCATAACTCTTTATTTTAGCACCAATGCCCTAAGTAATATTTAGTTATTTACGATACCATTGGTAATAATTGGAGTCTTTATTGAATTCAAATCCGGCTTTGGGATATAAATTGTTGCCAACCAAATTCGATTTTTCAGTTTCTAAAAACATGCCACAAGCATCCGATTTTTCAACAAGTTCTTTCGCTTTGTCAATCAATCCTAAGGAAACACCCTTCTTACGGGAGTCATAATTTACAAATAAATCGTTCAATATCCATAATTTTATCATGCGAACAGAAGAGAATAGTGGGTATAACTGTACAAATCCAACTAATTGGTGTTCAGGGTTTTCTGCAACAAAAATTTCGGAATCGTTTTTTAAAATTCTTTCCGTCAGAAAGTTTTTGGCACTTGCGACATCTGTTTTCTTGCGATAAAAAACCCTATAAGCATCGAACAATACGGATAATTCATCCAAATCCTTGATTTCTGCTTTTCTATAATTCATATTATCTTAATTATTTGGCCCAAGGACCATCCATGGTGGAAACTTTATAAAATGAAGTGCCGTCAAAACGATTGAGTCCCAACCAACCCCCTAGCCAAAGTCGTCCCTCTTTATCTTCAAAAATACTCTGTATCGCATCACTGGCGAGACCGTCCTTTTTGCGAAAATTGGTAAATGATTTGCCATCGTATCTATACACCCCAAAACTTTTTACAGGGAACCAAATGTTGCCTTTATGGTCTTGATAAATACCCCAAACCTCTTTGCCGTCCAGGCCGTACTGGTCGCTCATATTGGTAAATGATTTTCCGTCAAACAGACAGAGTCCTTTATGTGTTGTTGCAATCCAAAAGTTTCCTTCCTTATCTTCTAAAATACTGTTCACATTATTGTTGCACAAGCCATCCTTCTCCGAAAAATTGTTCAAGACCTTGCCATCATAGCTATAAGCACCCCCATTGGTGCCAAACCACATCTTTCCCTTGCTGTCTTCCATGATACTATGGACTATCTTGGCGCTTGTAACCCCTCTGGTATAATCAGGTTTAGCTTCGGGTATGGCAAATGGAGTGAACGCTTTGCCATCAAACCGACTTACCCCTTGCAAAGTACCTATCCATAGGATTCCCTTCCTGTCTATTGCCATGCTCCATACATCATTATTGATTAGGCCATCCTTCTCTGTAAAATTTATAAATGATGTTCCGTCATATTTGGTTATCCCCCGTTCGGTCCCAAACCATACATTACCTTTTTTATCCTCTACAATTCCTCTTACCGCAACCCCACCGAACCCCTCTTCAAGAGAGAAATACTGTAGGGAATCCCCTTTGTAGCGAATGACCCCATCACCATTGGTGCCGAACCAAAGATTTCCACTTTTGTCCTGAAATATCCTTCGGACAAAATCGGTTATTCTTGGAGGGGTAAGTAATGGTATTCCATATTTTTGGGTGGCCAGTTCGTATTCTGATGTTGAGGTACTCTTGGGGATTGTTTTGAATTTATCCTTATGGCTTTCGGAATTGTTTGGTGGCACATTGGTTTTGTCTTGGCCGTTACATGAGGTGATTAAAACTAAAAAAAGGAGCAAGACGAAAATTGGTGTTCCCGCTTGATACCATCTTTTGATCCTTCTTTTTTTCATAGTTTTAATTTAATGATATTCAAATCACCTGTTTTTACTTTAAACTGTTCAATCAAGTATAGTGAAGAAGGCTCCACTTTAGTTTGTCATGATGTTTTAATTACACCCTTTAAGTAAATGATGACAAGTGAATGGTGGCTCCGCAACAATTAAAAATAACACTTATTTAATTAGGGTGTTCCGGCGACAACTTGGGCGGGGTATGGATTCTGTTTTAAAGGTTGTTAACTATGTTTTATAAACGTTGGTGTAAGTAGCTTCTGTTAGATAACCTAATTCAACTAATTCGCTTTTGTTATTGATTTCTTTTGAAAATCCATTATGTAAGTGAACAATACTATCCGCTAAACTAATGACATTTTCATAGTCGTGGTCTGTTATAATAAAGCCTTTGGATGATTTCATTTTCTTAATATATTCTATAATATAAAGTCTCATAATTGGACTTACACCGTTAAAAGGTTCGTCCAATAAAATATATTCTGCATTGGAATGAATAATAATTAAAATCTCAACAATTCTTTTTTCTCCACCAGATAAGTCTTGATTTTTCTTATTTAATAAAGGTAGTATATGTTTGTTTTGAAACAAGATGTCTCTAGTTTTTTTGGGAAGAAATAGCTTTATTAAAGTTCCTATTTTTAGGTTATTTGGCAAAAAATTGTCCTGTGGTAAGTAATTAATCAAGTTTCTGCCATCCGAAATATTTCTAATTATTTTTTCGCCTACTCTTACAAATTTAAAATCTGCTTTTTCTGTTCCAAAAACGATTTTGAGAAGTGTAGATTTTCCAGAACCGTTTCGTCCAACGAGTCCTTTAATTTCACTTTTTTGACAAGAAATAAACACATCACTTAAAATGACTTTGTTGTTATATGATTTTGTAACGCTGTCTATATGAAGTTTACTCATATTGATATTAGTACCAGTAAATTAATTAAACTAATAACGAAAGTAGATGCCCATAACATAATGTTACTTAAACCTAAATTATAGTAGTAATAATATTCATTCTTGTTTTTAATTTCATAAACTCTGTAATGATTTAGAGGGGCTATGACTAGGAAACAGAGCCCTATGTTTTGTAGTTTTCCGCCAAATAAGATTCCGAGTGCTATAGAAATGATATAGGATACAAAAAATATCTTTCGTTGAAATAATAGTATGTTCAGTAATATCCTCAGAATTCTTTTTTTTAAATTACCACTAAAACCACTAAAACTATTAAAAGTTCACTGGATTCAATCTACTTTATTTTTAATACCAAGTTTTACTATTGATGTTTTATCAATTTTCCAACTGAAAGTCAATGGTAGATACCACCCGGACCAATTTAATCTGGGGCGTATTCTCATCCCTGTCGGTAATGCTAAAAAGACCTTGACTTGCCATTCTTATTTCTCCGACCTCTGCATCGGAATCGCGGGCAAATTTATCCGCAACTTCCCTGGCATTTTTAGTCGCTTCCTCTATCATTGGGGGTTTCAACTCGTTGAGGCCAGTAAAAATGTATTCTATAGGTCTCCAGGTGTTTTTGGATCCAAGTATGATGCCTTTTGACATGAGTTCCAAAGACTCTGAAAGTGCTTTTTGTAGTTTGTCAATATCATTCGTTCTGACGGTAAACTCGGACTTGGCCAAATATCGGAATGCGTTGTTCTGAAAATTGGAATTATATATATCGGCACGGACATCGTTAATATTGGTGCTTCCTTTGGTCAGTTCATTTTGATCGAATCCTTGGTCGATAAAGAACTTATAAACGTCAGTATTTTGTGATTCAATATCACTTTTAAGTGATTGCAGATCATCGCCAGTAAGGGTTATATTGATGGGCCAAACAGCGAGATCTGCATTTACTTCCCGCTCAGAAAGTCCTTTTACTTGCACAAAACGATCATACTTTTTGCCTGTTTTATGCATGTTGCCAACAAAGTATCCCGCTAGTACAATGGAACTACAGATCAATACGATTTTTAACCAATCAGTTTTCATCAGTTCTTAATATTTTGTTGACTCTAAGGTATTCATTTTATGGGATTGATTGCACAATAATTAGAAAATAGAAGTTGGTGTAAAATGTGGTTTTATATGGCATCGTTGACCATAGAAATTACTATTTTCCCGTTGCAGAGGCCTTCACCAAAATAATGCAGGGCCTGTGGCACTTGTCTTAAGGGCAGGATACGGTCTATGATTGGTCGTAATATACCAGCTTCATATAGTGCATTGATTTTGGACAAGTGTTTGTTTGGTTCATGCGCAAGGATCTTAAATTTTTTGCTACCCAAGAAGGAAATAATGGTTCCCAGAAGTAGGCAATTTATAATGAGTGACGATGCTCCGCCAACCAAAATATATTTCCCTTTTTTATTTAATGCCCGCCTATAATCCAGCAGTGGATGATGTCCGGCAAAATCGAGGATTAAATCGTAAACCTCTCCATTTTGGGTAAAATCCTCGGTTGTATAGTCTATGACATGGTCAGCACCTAAGGATCGCATGGTATCAAACTTACTGGCTTTATCCACTCCGGTCACTGTTGCACCCAAATGTTTCGCAAGCTGTATGGCGAAGGTCCCACTGCCGCCCCCAGCACCGTTGATCAATACGTGGTGCCCCGGTCTTATGTTAATTTTATCGATTAGGCCTTGAATGGCTAGAACGCCCGCTTGTGGGATGGCCGCAGCTTCTTCAAAAGTCATTTTGCTCGGTTTTAACTCCAACCCCATTTCCTCTACACAAACATATTCGGCAAACCCTCCAAAGCCTCTATTGGACAGGTCACCAAAGACTTCATCGCCCACTCTGAATTTTGTAACATTTTTGCCCATGCTTTCCACGGTCCCCGAGATGTCAATACCGAGCGTCTTCAATTTTTTAGGTTTAAAGAGCCCAAAGGCCAATCGGTTGACGAAAGGTTTTCCTCTAAGTAAGGCCCAGTCCCAATCATTTATGGAGGAGGCATGGATTTTTACAAGAATTTCATTGTCTCTTGGGGTAGGTTTTTCCACCTCCTTGAGCTCAAGATCTTCTGGGGTCCCGTATGTGCTAAAAACAATGGCTTTCATTCTGTATCTGCTGGTTTAGTTGATCTTTAAAATTAAAGCGGGTCTTTCTATTCCAAACCTATGGTTTTGATATTAAAGATGCAATCAATATGCTGTTGGTTTTATTTTGGATCAAGGGACATTACATAATCATAACTTTCATTTAGGTATTTGGCAAGTTCGTCCAACTTGTTCCACATTTTTTCGGGTATTAAAACATAACCTCGCATAACTGCTCCATGGGATTTAAAGTTGAAAGTATTTAATTCCTGCATATATTTTTCCTGTAGGTCCTTGGAAAACCTGATTCCCAATTCTCCATTTTTATTTAGAAGTGAAAACATGTATCCATTCGCAGAGGTATAGGGCATGGTTTTGCCTTTTCTTTCAAATCTTGGGCATTTAGATACAAGTTCATCGTATAGGACGAGATTTTTTTCCCACATGGTATTCACTTTTTAGATTGCTTAAAGCAATTGCTTCAGGCGCAATAGTCAGCCTATAGGTCCGCATCAAGATCGTGATGCAATACCAGGTCCGACTTTAAATAATGTATTGATATATATAATTTACTCTAATCTAATAAATTAGAATAAAAAAGCACAACAAAAGAGTAGGGTATAAACAAAAAAGCAAGTGGCAATTAACCCCTTTCTGGGTTAGTGTTAGGGTATAGTTTTTTACCTATTCGTTCAATGGTATTCCAGTTTCTTGTCGTGTTTGCTTTACCGTAAAATTGTTCAAAGGCTTCCATGGCCTTCGGGGTTTTTGAAACGGATAGGTCCAATACACTGATAATGGTCTGATCCCTTTTTTCGATTATTATATAAGAGTTGTCGGGGCTTTTCCAAGGGAGTTTCAAATCATTTTCATTATTTTCCTTCAAAAAGGAAACATATAACCGAATGTCTTTGGTGCGTTCTATATCTATGAAGGGATTATTTATTAATAAGTCACCAATAAATTCCGATGTTCTAACGATGGTCGGAATAGGAAAACCAAAGGCTTTTTCCAATTGTGTTGAAATCTGATTTTCCACGATAGATGAATTTTCATTGGTACTGTCAAAGATGATGTTGCCCGAGTTCAATAAGGTAACGATGTTTTCGAAACCCAATTTTCGAAATTCTTTTTTTAGCTCTGACATAGGAACCTTATGGTGACCGCCAACATTGATGCCTCGTAGAAAGGCAACATAGGTTTCTTTTGCTTTTTTAGACATCATTGGACCTTTTCAGTTTTTATACTATCAATTTATAAAAATTAAGGGCATATCAAACAATGCATGAAGCATTACAGCACTTAGGATGGAACCATCTTTCTCCCTGATAAAGCCCAAAGTCAGTCCAAGGATAAACGTAAATAATGCCCATGGCCAAAGTGGAGGCACCACAACCAATGCATGCATCAACCCAAATAGAACTGCTGAAAGAATTAATCCCCAGCCATATTTGACATCCCCTATTCGAAATGACTTTCCAAAATATCTATTGAGGGAAGACTGTACGTACCCTCTAAATAAAAGTTCCTCCCCTAATCCAACAATAAATATATAGTATAGAATCTTTGAAAAGATGGGAATGTATTCATAAGTGAAAAAGGCAAATACCACAGTGCAAAAACTAAAAATGATAATTGTATTAATCCCTTTGTTCGGTATTGTTAATTCATTTCTAGTAGGAAGTCTTTTGGTTACCTTCGGAATATAATAGAACACAAGAAGATAGACTACACTCAAAATTAATGAACCCGGCCAATCTGAAAATTCCCACCCGAGAAGCCCAATTAATAAAAAGGTTATACCGGCAGGACCACCAATTGCATAGGCATTCAAGGACAATTTGAACGAATCTGAAAATTTTGGAAAGTAGATTCCAAAATCATTTTTGGATTTATATAAAAGTTGGATAAGTCCAAAGGGGACAAGAATAGTCATGACAAACTTTATAAAATACCTTAAAACTACATTGTCCTTTTCGGAAAAATCGAAGGGAATATGTTTAACGTTCAAAAAGACAAAAATGATAATACCACATAACAAAAAAGGAAAAACCAGATCCTTTCCAAAATGCCTTTTTGTATTCGTGTTTTCCATTGCATACTTTTTGTGATCCCCACCTCCAGAGGGATGAGCCCCCTGCTATTAGGGCCTTTGATTGGTATTGTCCTTGGTTTTATAAGCTTCTAGTCCATCATAGTTGCCAAGAGTATTTCAGTAGTATTATTTCCGTCCCAAATCCTTTAAATACTATTTTTTCAAGGTACCTATGGAAGTTCGGTAACCGCATGTACATAACCGTCTTCAAAAATAGGGTTTACTTCTGTTAGTAAATCGTGCGAGCTACCTTCAATTTCTGAAATTTTGATTGAGGAGTAGGATTTTTTTCAGATTTAAACCGATCACATAAAACGGCTATAAACAACACGGAAAGGTAAACGAAGAAGGTTGGGCATTATTTATAAATATAAAAAATAGGGTTACTATAATTGCCCATCACTTTTAATTGCATTGATTTCTTTAACAATATCTAGATTCTGATATTTATTGGGGTGAAAGTAGGGTGCATAATCGGGTAAATCGGTTGCGTTCAATATATATTTGGAACAAAGTTGGCCTGCGGCACAAGCGGTCATAGTTCCATAGCCAGAAAGTGCCCCTATTAGAAATACATTTGGCATTTCGGTGGGCCCAATAAGGGGCCAATTTTCTTTAGTTCGGGTATAATACCCTGCGTATTCCGTTATTGGCGTGGGAATATCATTTTCGTATTCAATCAGTTGAGGGATGAAACTGCAGGCTCCCTTGAGCACGACTTGGGGGAAAATATCGGTAAAAGGGGTTTCCCATTGTGGAAGTTCATTTTTTGTGTTAAAGGCCCATCCTAATTTGATGCCTTCCCCTTCGGGTTTAATATGCAGGCCAGCCGGGAGTTCTTCCAACAACCATTGGTATTTTTCTTCTGAAGCAAAAAATTCCTTTTCTTCTTTTGACCAATTTAAATATTGGGCATCGGCAAAAATGGTAAAAGGCATATTCCTTGGGATTATATTCTTGGGATCTGGAATTATAAACTTGCGTTGAAGTATATTTTCAATAGGCAGCTGTAATCCAATCATATTTGCAATATGGTTGATAAATGGCCCCGATGCAATAACCAGAGTTTTTGCTACTATGGTTATTTTTGAATCTAGGACAATTTCATATGATGGCTTCTTTTTTAGTATGGTCTTAATTTCACCTTCAATGAATTTAACACCACTTTTTTTAGCCTCCTTGAGCATTAGGCTACCCATAGCGTAGACATCTATATTGCCTGCATTTTTTATGGATACTATTTTTTCTACATCAGTGCTTAAATAGGAATGAACATCACAAATAGCGGCAGAATCTGAAATTTCTTCATAATAGTTTTGGGATGAAGCCTTGGCGGTTGTGGAAAAAATTGGTTTATCCTTAATTTTGCTAATGAAATTATAGCCTGAGTACGACATCTTAAATGATTCATCTCCGTGGTCATCTCTCAACTTCTGCATTAATTGAATGCTATAACTCGCAAATTCCCGCATACATTTTTGTGGCCAAAAATCCCGGAAATTCTCCCCGGACTTACTGGTCGTAAAAGAAAGGGGCTGATTCTTGTCGATAAGCACGATAGTGAGACTTGGATTGTTTTTTATGAGGTAATAGGCTGTAGCGATTCCGGCAATTCCTGCACCACATATTGCAATAGTATTATTTTCATTGGTCATACACAGAATACCTTAGATGGGTAGCTCCTAAAAAGCGTTATACCAAGGTATTGAATTATTGGGGGCGCAAGGAAAAAAAACGGCATTTGCCCAGTAAATTCATGTAAGGGAAGGATATTTTTAAAGTAGTAATTACTGTAAACAAAAAAAGCGACCCCGTTTTTGGAGTCGCTTTTTATTAATATATGGTTTTACCGTCTTTGTTCTTAAATCGGTATTCGAGATACGTATAGGCATCCCTTGGTTGGATTTTTACCCACTTCTTATGTTCCAAAAACCACTTGGAACGGATAGATGGGAACCCTTTGCTGATATAGGCTGCAATAAATGGGTGTATATTCAATATAATCCCGTTGGTACTTGCAGGTCCTTTCAACAATTTTTCTAGGTCTGAATTGATTTTATCGATCAAAACAATTGGAGCTTCCACTTCTTGCCCTGGGGCATTCGGATTTTCCTCACTGGTTTTGATGTTCATTTCGGGCCTGACCCGTTGTCTTGTAATTTGTATGAGTCCAAACTTGCTCGGGGGCAAGATTTTGTGTTTGGCACGGTCATCTTTCATCTCATCCCTAAGGTGATCAAAAAGTTTCCTTCTGTGGTCAGGTTTGGACATATCGATGAAATCTACAACGATAATACCTCCCATATCCCGCAATCGCAATTGTCTTGCAATTTCAGAGGCTGCCAACAAATTTACTTCCAGTGCCGTATCTTCTTGATTTTTTGCTTTGTTCGAACGGTTACCGCTGTTAACGTCCACTACGTGAAGTGCTTCGGTATGTTCTATAATCAAGTACGCACCCTTACTCATGGAGGCGGTGCGGCCAAAGGAGGTTTTAATTTGCCGATCTATTCCAAATTTTTCAAAAATTGGAACATTGGAATCGTACAGCTTTACAATAGATTCTTTCTCAGGTGCAATTTCTTGCACGTAATCTTTAACTTCGGTATAAAGCGTTTCATCGTCTACATATATTCCCGTAAAGGAATCGTTGAATACATCCCTTAAAATGGAGGATGCACGGTTCAACTCAACCAGTACTTTGGATGGATGTGGAGCTTTATACAATTTTTTGCACATTACTGTCCATTTGGTCAGTAAGTTCTGTAGATCTTTGTCCAGTTCGGCTACTTTTTTGCCTTCTGCAACTGTTCTTATGATAACGCCAAATCCTTTGGGCTTTATGCTCTTAACGAGCCTTTTTAGCCTTTCTTTTTCTTCCTTGCTCTCTATTTTCTGTGAAACGGAGACCCGGTCGGAAAAAGGGACCATCACCAAATAACGTCCTGCCAATGAAAGCTCGGAACTTATTCTGGGTCCTTTTGTGGAAATGGGTTCTTTAACAATTTGCACCAATAAGGATTGATTGGCCTTGATAACATCACTGATGCTACCATCCTTATCAATCTCTTTATCAAATGGAAAGTCTTTCAGGGTAAAATCTTTCAATTTTCCCATACTCAATTTTTTTACAAATTTCAACATAGTCGAAAGCTGTGGCCCTAGGTCGTGGTAATGTAGAAAGGCATCTTTCTCATAACCAACATTGACGAAGGCAGCATTTAATCCAGTAACCGGCTTACGCACTTTGGCAATTAGGATATCGCCAACGGTAAAGTTGTTACTTTCTTCTTCTTTGTGAAGTTCTGTAAGTTTTCCATCCTTTAATAAGGCAAAATCGACGGCTTCAGGACTTGATCTTACGATCAGTTCTCTATTCACCTGAATCAATTTATACTCATCCCTTCACGATATGAATCGAGGTTAGGACGAATGGATTAAACAATAGTTGTAACAGGCTGTTAAAACCCGTCGAAATTCCGTTAAGGAATTTCTATGTCAATGAACTTAATAAAAAGAAAAAGTAGTTGTAAAACTACTTTTTCTTGTGTCGGTTAGCTCTCCTACGCTTCTTGCGTTTATGGGTTGCTACCTTATGTCTTTTTCTCTTTTTACCACTAGGCATAAAAATTTACTTTAGGATTAATACTTTATTTAACTTGTACGTTGCTCTTAACTCCTTCAACAAAAACCTTTGCAGGTTTAAATGCAGGAATGTTGTGCGAAGGTATTTTGATGGTAGTATTTTTGGAAATATTCCTACCTGTCTTTTCTGCTCTTGTTTTAATAATGAAACTACCAAAACCTCTTAAGTAAACATTATCTCCATTTTCCAATGAAGTTTTTACCTCTTCCATAAAAGTTTCAACAGTAGCCTGTACATCTCCTTTTTCAATACCCAGTTTTTCTGAGATTCTCGTTACAATGTCTGCTTTCGTCATTTTGTATTATAGATTTTCTATGCGTTTTTTTCGGGTTGCAAATATATGAATTAAATTGAATAATTAATCTTAAAGGACTTAATTTTAAGTCTATAAACCTTTACTTTTGTCCTTTAGTATTTTATAAATGTCTTTTTCCCAAAAAATTATCCATTGGTATTCAACCAACAAACGTAGTTTACCATGGAGGAGCACCAAAGATCCCTATAAGATTTGGCTTTCAGAAATTATGTTGCAACAAACGCGAGTAGCGCAGGGGATGCCCTACTATGAGCGGTTTGTAGCCAAATTTCCGACTGTCCATGACCTAGCCAGCGCTTCAGAAGAGGAGGTGTTGAAGCTGTGGCAAGGTCTAGGGTATTACAGTAGGGCACGTAATTTACATGCCACGGCCAAGTTGGTATCCAATAAACACAATGGGCAATTTCCAAACACTTATAAGGGGCTTTTGGAATTAAAAGGGATAGGGGATTATACTGCTAGCGCCATAGTCTCATTTTGTTTCAATGAGGCACAACCGGTTGTTGATGGTAATGTCTACAGGGTGCTCTCACGTTATTTTGGCATAGACCTTCCTATTAATAGTTCGGAGGGCATTAAATATTTTAAGGCACTGGCCCTAAAGGTGATGGATGCAAATCAAATTGCCGACTATAATCAAGGAATTATGGAGTTTGGTGCCATGCAATGCGCACCCAAAAGCCCTAATTGTCCAAACTGTCCTTTAAATGATAGTTGTGTGGCATTACAGCAAGATAAAATAAATGAGCTCCCGGTAAAATTAAAAAAGACCAAGGTGAAGGAGCGGTATTTCAATTACCTGGTGGTCTTGGACCAAGACAATACCATTGAGTTAAGGCAGAGAAGGGGTAAAGGGATATGGCAAAACCTTTATGAATTCCCTTTGTTGGAGACGGAAAGAAATTTTTCTATGGAAGAAATAACCAATTCTATGGATACGGTCCTGGAGCTGATGGAAACTTCAGAAATCTATCAGTTTAATGAAAAGCCGATAGTCCACAAACTGTCCCATCAGCATTTGCACACTAAATTTTGGATAGTCAAAAGTGAGGAGAAGCATAGGAATGGGGTTAGTTTTGAAGAGCTAAAAAAATATCCCGTACCAGTTTTAATAGCAGAGTTTATAAATGCATTTAAATTTTAGTATTTTTGATATAAGTTTACAACTATGAGCGGTACATTGAATAAGGTGATGTTGATTGGACATCTGGGAGATGAGGTTAAAATTCATTATTTTGAAGGGGGGAATTGTATTGCACGTTTTCCTTTGGCAACCAATGAGACCTATACCAATAAACAGACTGGAGAAAAAGTGACCAATACGGATTGGCACAATGTGGTAGTGCGAAACAAGGCCGCCGAAATCTGTGAGAAGTACTTGAATAAAGGAGATAAAATATATGTTGAAGGAAGATTGAAAAACCGCCAATGGCAGGGAGAAGATGGTACCACGCGCTATACTACAGAAGTGCACGTGCAGGAATTCACCTTCCTGACCACTAAAAATGAAAGTTCGTCCAATGCTCAAGCTGGAGCTCCGTCTTCTGGACCTTCACAGAGTGGCACCCCTGCTTCGAACGCTCCAAAGGCAACACCGCAAACCAATACACCTGAAGAGGATGATGATTTGCCATTCTAAAATAAACCTACACTAAATTTTAACTGTTGGATCCAGACCCCTTTAGTTTACTACTAAATTTTATTGTTTTATACAGTGCTCTTGCACTTCAGGTCGTAGTTCTCATAGTACTGCTCGTATGCTCTGCTATGATTTCAGGAGCGGAGGTTGCATTATTTGGACTTTCACCTACGGACATCAACGAATTAATGGAACAAA
The DNA here is from genome assembly GCA_035798135.1 of Flavobacteriaceae bacterium KMM 6897. Taxonomy (GTDB): domain Bacteria; phylum Bacteroidota; class Bacteroidia; order Flavobacteriales; family Flavobacteriaceae; genus Sediminicola. The sequence continues at coordinate 946,705 of JAPFBR010000001.1, forward strand.
AGACCACAAAAGGGAATATTGTGGTCAAATTATTGGCGCGCCCCAAAAAATTATTGGCCACCATACTCATTGCCAACAATACCATAAATATTGGGATTGTTTTGTTGTTCAGTAATATGGGAGATGTGCTTTTTTCGAATATCACCTATATGTGGCTGGGCATAATTTCTGTTCGCTTCTTGTTGGAAGTAGTCGTGGTCACCTTCCTTATTTTAATGTTCGGGGAAATTTTGCCAAAAATTTATGCCAACAGAAACAAGCAAAGTTTTTCGAATAGCATGGCCTACCCTTTAAAGGTGTTGGACGTAATGTTGACCCCTTTGAGCATGCCCATGAGATCGGCAACCATTTTCCTGCACAATAGATTGGGAAAACAGAAATCCAATCTCAGTGTAGACCATTTATCACAGGCCTTGGAGCTTACCTCGGAAGGGGATACCACCAAAGAAGAGCATAAGATCCTACAGGGCATAGTCTCCTTTGGAAATACAGATACCAAACAGGTAATGTTGCCAAGGATAGATATTTTTGCCCTTAATGTGGACATGAAGTTTTTGGAAGTATTGGAAGAAATTAAAAAGAATGGATATTCCAGGGTTCCTGTTTATGAGGAGAATATAGACAAGGTAAAGGGGGTACTCTATGTAAAGGATCTTCTGCCTTATATAGATCGTAAAATTTTCAATTGGTCTACCTTGCTCAGAGAACCTTATTTTGTTCCAGAAAACAAGAAACTGGATGACCTCTTGCTGGAATTCCAAGAAAAGAAAAACCATTTGGCCATTGTGGTTGACGAATATGGCGGTACTTCGGGAATTGTGACCCTTGAGGATATCATTGAGGAAATTGTTGGGGATATTATAGATGAATTTGATGATGAGGACTTGGTTTATTCCAAACTGGACGATTTTAACTATGTGTTTGATGGTAAAACGGCCTTAAAGGATTTCTACCGGGTTGCCAAGATCGAAGACGAAATGGATTTTGAGGTACGCAAAGGGGAATCCGAAACCATAGCCGGTTTTGTATTGGAAATTGCGGGAAGTTTCCCGAAAAGAGGAGAAAAGATTCTTTTTAAAGGGTATACCTTTATTGTTGAAAGCCTGGATAAAAAGAGATTAAGACAAATAAAAATATCGTTACCACATGATTTTTAAAGCTATTTTCTCGGTCATATTTCTAATCTCTCTTATGGGGTGCAAGGAAGAGGTGCTTCCCAAGCCCAAGGCAATGTTGCGGTTGGAATATCCTGAAATGGCTTCAAAGAAATTAGATGTAGACTGTGCCTATGAATTTGAATATAGCGAACAGGCAAGATTGGAATTGAAAAAGGATTGTGCCCTGACCCTAGACTATCCTGACATGAAGGGTTCCTTTTTTATCAGTTACAAAAATGTAGAGGGAAATTTACCCAGGTTACTCTCAGATGCCCAAAAGTTCTCTTATGAACATGTGGCCAAAGCAGATAACATAGTGGAACAGCCCTTTGTGAACGAGAAAGACAAGGTATATGGAATGTATTATGAGATTAAGGGCAATGCCGCCTCACAAGCACAATTTTATTTAACGGATAGCATATCCCACTTCGTAACAGGATCATTATATTTTTATATCAAACCCAATTACGATTCCATTCTACCGGCAGCGGTGTATTTACAAAAAGATGTTCGCAAGATTATGGAAACAATGAGGTGGAAAGATTAAAAAGAAAAAGGAGGCACATCGCCCTCCTTTTTTTTGCCAATCTATTTTACTGTCCTTTTTCCAACAATTTCTCTGCCCTTTCTATACTGCCGTTTATTTTTTCTTTGAGCACTTTCACTTTTTCCTCTTCTTCATTGAGCCATTCTTGTTTTTGTTCAGTAAGCTCTTTGCCTTTCAAGATCTCCTCATAGTCAAAGCGGTCGCCCAACTCTTTCATCCAATCCATCATAGCCTTGTTGGCTTCCTGTAGGTCAATTTTTGCTTCTTTATACACCAGCCCTGCCTCTGTGGAATCTTCCAGCTTGTTCAATTCCCCAACTAAACGTCCAATTTTACCCATTTTAGGCATCAGCTCATCATGTACGGCCATGACCTCTTTCATCTGGGTGTTTTTATTGGGTACTTTTTTTTCTTCTTTACAGGAGATGAACACTATACTAAAGATAAAAGCCAAAATAATTGCGGATACTCTCATTGGTGATGTTTTTAGATATAGCAAAATTAGTATTTCACACTCGAATCCCTACTCAAAAGGCATCATTTTTTAATTTGTAATGTTACTATGGGGACGACTAAAAATAAAATGTAGTTGTAATGAATCATTATGAGGTATAAAAGCCCAATTTTGCAATCAAAATTTTAGTGCATGAGTGAACAGACCAGGAAATGGTTTTATTTAATACTCTTATCCCTCATCTGGGGATCCTCTTTTATTCTTATAAAAAAGGCCTTGGTAGGGTTGAGTCCTGTTCAGGTGGGAGGGTTGCGAATTGTTTTTGCCGGAAGTTTTTTAATGCTCATCGGTTTTAAAAGTTTAAAGGTGATTACGGCATCCGAATGGAAATGGATCGCTGCTGCGGGATTTTTGAGCTCCTTTTTTCCTCCATTTTTATTTGCCTTTGCACAGACGGAGATTGATAGTGGGGTAACGGCTATTTTTAATTCGTTGGTGCCCCTCAACACGGCTTTGATTGGGACTCTTTTGTTTGGTGCCATTATTACCAAAAGACAGGTGTTGGGAATATTTGTTGGGTTGTTGGGAACTGTTGCCCTAATTGCAGCCGGGATGGAATTTAGTCCTAATCAGAATTACTGGTATGCCATTTTAATTTTGTTTTCTGCCATGGGGTATGCCTTCAATATCAATATTATAAAAAAGCATCTCTCGCATCTAAGTCCCTTGGCGGTAACCACCGGGAGTTTTGCCATGGTTTTTGTGCCGGCATTAATAATATTGATCTACTCCGGATTTTTTAGCGAAGTATGGTCCAATGAGGCGATGCATTTGCCTATGGCCTATATCTTTATTTTGGGTGTTGTGGGAACGGCAATAGCAAATTTGTACTTTAACAAGTTAATACGTATTGCCAGTCCGGTTTTTGCCGCATCTGTGACCTATGTGCTTCCTTTAGTGGCAGTAATATGGGGCGTGTGGGATGGTGAACAATTAAACGCCTACCAATTGATTGGAGCCCTGATCATCTTATTGGGGGTCTGGATGGTGAACAAAAAAAGAAAAGCACCCAAAACTGTTTAAACCAGTCTTGGATGCTTTCCAAAAAATTAATTACCATTTATTGAAAATCGGCAGGTGTTACCCCTTCGTTAATCTTAATTTCTTTGACGATAAAATCAATTTTTTGAGGGCCCATACTTTGGATCAAAGAGAATGGGAACAAAATTCCCGATACTTCTTTGTAGTCTCCATATCCAAATGTAGTGCTCATTGTTTGTCCTTGTGCCTCCACAGTTATCGCGTCCTGTATCTTAAGTCCGGTCTCCATGCTGTAGAAGGATGTTTTCTCTTCGGATACTTTAACTTTGTACGCTTTTTGCCCCTCTACCATTTCAATGCCTTCCAAAGCGGCATTTCCGTTCAGGTAGTCCATTTCCGGGAAAGGGGAAGATTCCGCTTTTAATTTTTGTAGTTCTTCTTCGCCCAAATCCTTGCGTTGTCCTTGCATTACCATATAGCCTTTGTCGCCATCAACAACTTGCTTACTCATGGAATTGCCCATGACCTTTACGTCTTGCATAAATTGATTTTTAGATGTTTTTTTCATCTCGAGGTCCAATTTCATGCCCTGCATTTCGGCCTCTGCAACCATGGCAAAGGAATTTACAGTCTCTAATTTGGACTTGCCGCCGATGGCCACAATATAGGATTCAAGGACGGTTTTTACCGTGGTCCCTTCTGGGATGGCTACCTCGTATTTGGGCTTTTCAACCTTATTGATATTTTTGTCGAAATAATGTACAGGAATTTTTTTACCGTTAAAAGTAACCTGTTCCAAATTATCCAAGACCTCACTTCCTTTCCCGGCAACAACGACTCTTGCGTTTTCGGTACTGAAGTATTTTTTGGCAGCTGCTTGCACCTCTTCTATGGTAATGGCATTGATACGCTCCAAATACGTTTTATAAAAGTCTTTGGGGAGTCCCTCTGTTTCAATGTTTAAAGCATAACCTGCGATGGTCTCCGGTTTTTCCAGAGCCATAATGAAATTACCTATATATTTTTCCTTGGTGTTGGACAATTCCTCGGCAGTTACTGGCTCTTTTATGATTCTATCAATCTCTTTTAGAAGCTCCACTACTGAGCTGTCTGTAACCGCATTTCGAACACTTGCCGTAGCCATAAATCTGGATGGGGCATATTTGTCATTGCCCAGCCTGGAATAGGATCCATAGGTATAGCCTTTATCTTCCCTAAGATTAAGAAACAAACGGGCTTCCCCGCCCCCGCCTAAAATCTGGTTGGTCACCAAAGCGGCCAAATAATCAGGACTGCTCATTTTTAGATCTACTAAACTCTCTACTGCAATTTCCGATTGGACTGCATTGGGGACATCCACAAAATTTATCTGTGTATACAATGCGTTCTGTGGTTTTGTGTATACAAAAGAAGGTGGGGTAGCCTTGGTCCAGGGCGTAAAGTTTTTTCTCACCAATTTCTCAACTTCCTTAGGATTTACATCACCAATAACGATCAGGTAGGCATTTGCAGGCACAAAGTAACTACTGTAAAACTGCTTCGCATCTGCCAAGGTTACATTATTCACGGTTTCCTCTGTGATGAATTCTCCATAAGGGTGTTCCTTGCTATAAGCAAGTGCTGCCTGTGCCCTGCTCGCGATGGCGGCCACGTTTTTTTCTTGGCTTTTTAAGCCTGTAATCAGTTTGTCCTTTTCCTTATCAAATTCTTCTTGTGTAAAATTTGGATGTATCGCTGCATCCGCCAATAATTCCAATATTCTTGGAAAATACTTGGATAATGAACTCGCATAGGCACTTTGGGATCCAAAATTGATACGTGCTCCTAAAAAGTCGACCTCTTCAATAAAGGCATCCTTTGGAATACTTGTAGAACCATTGCCCAAGAGGCTAGAAACAAAAGAGCGCACTCCGGCTTTATTTCCTTCCGCAATTGGTGGGTTGTCTATTTGCAATTGAATGGTTACCCGAGGGAGTTTGTGGTTTTCCACAACCAAAACTTTTAAACCATTTTTAAGCTCAAAACGCTGGGGTTCCAATAAATTTATTTCAGGTGATGGTCCCGGTTCGGGCATTTTTGTTCTATCGACTTGTGCATATGTGGTTAGGGCCATGAATGCCAAAACCAGGGTTGTAACTATTTTTTTCATCTTTCTAATTAATTTGCTGGTTTTTCTTCAGGTAAATAATCTATTACCACACGTTGATTGGGATTTAAATAGGAATTGGCCACGGCCTTCATTTCTTCCCTTGTGATTGACCTGTAAATTTCTATTTCCTTGTTGATCAAGGAGGTATCTCCATAAAGAAGGTAATTTGTTGCCAATGATCCGGCTATTCCTTCTACGCTGGAGTTGGAATTCACATAATTGTTTTCAAATTTATTTTGTAGTTTTTGATAGTCTTTTTCAGAAATCAAATTGGTTCTCACCTTGGCAATTTCCTCTTCTGCTTCAGAGACCAAGACATCCAAACTAGTATCTCCCACGGGAAGCCCAAAAATAAGGTACATGCCATAATCCTCTTGTGCAATGTTGAATGCTCCAATCTGAAGGGCCTGTTTTTGCTCGTCCACCATCTTTTTATAGAGTTTGGAACTCTTACCATCGCTTAGATAGGATGATATCATGTCCAACACATAGGCATCACGTTCCTTGAATCCTGGTGTTCTATAGGCAACAATGGTAGCTGGGATTTGAATATTTGCATCGTAGGCTACAGTTTTAACCTCGGTTGTAATCGGATCTTCCAATGGGTAGTTTCTAGTAATGGAAGCTCCTTTAGGAATGGGCGCAAAATAATCCTGGATCATTTTTTTGGTTTCTCCAATATTGATGTCACCTGCAACGACCAAAACGGCATTGTTGGGAACATAATATTTTTTGTTATAGGCCACTACGTCTTCCAAGGTGGCAGCATCAAGATCTTCCATATAACCTATGTTGGGATCTTTATATGGGTGATTCTTAAAAAGACTCTTGCCCACTACGGGAAGGATCTGTCCATAGGGTGCATTGTCCTGTCGTAATCTTTTTTCTTCCTTGACCACCTCATTTTGGGTGTCTATCCCTTTTTGGTCTATAACCGGGTGAAGCATACGCTCAGATTCCAACCAAAGCCCCAATTTTAGATTATTGGAGGGAAAAACCTCATAATAGTAGGTTCTGTCTTGAGTGGTATTGGCATTGTTCCTGCCGCCATTGGAAGAAACTATTTCAAACCACTTGCCCCTTTCAATATTTTTCGTTCCTTCAAACAATAGGTGTTCAAAGAAATGCGCAAATCCTGTCCGTCCTTCTGTTCTGTCCTTACCTCCTACATGGTACATCACGGAAGTGGTCACCAAGGGCGCCGTATTGTCCTGGTGCAAAATAACATGGAGGCCATTGTCCAGGTCATATTCTTCATAAGCCACTTCTTGGGCCCCTATTTGTGTTGCAGTGAGCAACAGACAAATAGTTAATAATAACTTTCCTTTCATTGTAAATAGTGTTTAAATTCTCAATTTTATATAGTTAGTAGCAAATTAAAGAAATTGTTACAAAAACGAAGAGTATTTTCTGCACATGTTTTCAATAAGAGTGATAATTCTTTATTCAGTTTTATTGGAAGTAATCATGAATATTCTGTAACTTGATACTCTAAACCAAAATTATTAACACATGATGAGATTTGCTCTTCCTATAAGATTTGGAATTGCCACCAGTGGTTCCCTAATAGCGTACTTTCTAATTTTGTCGCTTTTTGGTCTGCATACCAACGTTTTTTATAGTCTATTTAATGGGATAATTACCGGCTTTGGTATTTATGAAGCCATTAAGTACCTTCGGTTGCAGGACGGGAATACCTTTAACTACACCAAAGGGTTTAGTGCGGGGATTGTTACCGGATTTATGGCCACCATTATTTTTACTGTCTTTTTTGCATTCTATACTACGGAAATAGATACAGGATTCTTGCAAGAACTCTCCAAGGTTTGGTTTAAGGATTATAAGACTGAGGGAGGCATTGTTTTCTTTACGGTAGCCATCATGGGGTTCTCTTCTTCTTTGGTTTTGACCTTGGCATTTATGCAATTGTTCAAAACGAGGAGAAAAAATTAAATGTCCACCTTATTAATTTCAAAAAAACACTTGTGAGTTAGCAATTTAGCAGTATATTTGCACCCGCCTATATAAAATAGGCAGTGTTTAATTAATAAATAATATACACGCTATGTACGCAATTGTAGAGATAGCAGGGCAGCAATTTAAAGTTGCAAAAGACCAAAAAGTGTATGTTCACCGCTTGCAAGACGAGGAAGGTAGCAAAGTTACCTTTGATAACGTACTTTTGTTGGAAGATGGTAAGGACATCACAATTGGCGCCCCAGCTATAGACGGAGCCGCTGTTGAGGCGAAAGTCGTTAAGCACCTAAAAGGTGACAAAGTAATCGTCTTCAAAAAGAAAAGACGTAAGGGTTACAAAAAGAAAAACGGTCACCGTCAGTATTTGACAGAGATTAGAATTGAGGGCATTGTTGCTTCAGGCGCTACAAAAGCGACTAAGAAGGAAGCTCCAAAGAAAGAAGCTCCGAAGAAGGAAGCTCCAAAGAAAGAAGCTCCAAAGAAAGAAGCGAAACCAGCTGCTGAAGCTCCAAAAAAAGGAGCAGCTACTTCTGAAGACCTAAGCAAAAATACAGTTGCTGAGTTGAAAGAAATGGCAAAAGCAAAAGGTATCGAAGGGATTTCTTCAATGAAAAAATCCGATTTGATTGACGCTTTAAGTAAATAGTTAAGAATTAAAACAAAATATCATGGCACATAAGAAAGGTGTTGGTAGTTCCAAAAACGGTAGGGAATCAGAATCAAAACGTTTAGGCGTAAAGATTTTTGGTGGTCAAGCTGCTATTGCTGGAAATATCATCGTAAGACAACGTGGTACTAAACATAATCCAGGTGATAATGTTTATGCTGGAAAAGATCACACCCTACACGCTAGAGTAGATGGTCTTGTAAAATTCGCAAAGAAAGCGGGAGGCAAATCTTTTGTTTCTATCGAACCTTTCGAGGCATAAGGTACATCGCTTTTAAAATTTTAAACCCTCTTTGGAAACAAGGAGGGTTTTTTTTGTACTTATTAGTTTGAAACCTATTATTTAAAAATTCTGTTCTGTAAGTAAATACGCATGCATAACAAGGGTATTTATGACAATTGGCAACATTGATTTTACATTCGAGGCTGAAAATAATCTATTTATCAAAATAAATTCGATAGTTTTGATATTAAACCAACCAAATTGAGCATACTTCAAAGAATTCTCATTGCTTTGATTTTAACAATACCCTTTGTCGTCCAGGCGCAATGCGACGTAAAGGGCACAGTCACCATCACCATCTGTGATATGACAATAATTGATGGGGATGGAGATACTTTTCCCGATGGCATAATCAATTTATACGACGAATACTTTAATGCAACAGGCGACAATGTTGGCGTAGGTACATGGTTTGATCCTAATTTTAATTTTGTCCTTGATCAGAATACTGGAGATGTACGTTTATGGGGTCTGTTCAATTCCTCCGAGGCTGTGGATGATTACACCTATATACTTTATCAAAACGGTTGTCCGGACCCTGCTCTGACTATAAATGTTTTATTGGGAGCCTTTTCCGGAGAGGCTCTGCCCTCTTCGGGGCCAAATTCAGTAAATGCCCAGGTGTGTAATTCTGAAAGCCCTTGTACTGATATAGAACCGTACAATCTTTTCGAGACTTTGCAAACCACCCCGAGTCCACATCTAAACGGGGCCTGGATTTATGAAGGCAGTAGTCCCAATTTCGTGGAAATAGACGGGTCCGATCTTTATGTAGATATTCCCTACCAACCGGGAGGCGGTATTAACGAAGAAACATTTACATTGACCTATGTGGTGCCTGGCATTGGGACATGTGATCCTGAAATGCGAACGGATGTAAGAATATCTGTGGTCCGGAGGCCTTCCACGGGGGAGTCTACGCCAACCCGGATCTGTGAACAAGATATTATTGATGGTGTATATGATGTTGATATTGCACTGTCCAATGACCTTTATCTCGTGGATGAGGATTTGGAGGGTACCTGGTCCGGAAGTTTAAATACAGGCGGTGAAGTTTCCTCCCCTGCCGATCAATTGGTGAACATTAGGAATCTGTACAATACTTTAATTGGCAGCGATCCAAGGTTTGGGTATGGGATATTTACTTTTAAGTATTCCGCCAAAAAAAGGTCGGGTGTTTGTTTCGATTCTGAAACCGAGATCCCTTTTATAATCTTTGAAACTTTGCGCCCCTTTAATCAGGTTGAGGATCGAGTTATCTGTAGGGATGGGAGTCAACCGGCAACCATAGACCTTATGACCGAATTGGAATTTACTACCGAGAACGGGGTTACCTATAATTATTTACCAGGAGATGATGCTGTTTGGTCGTTTTTGTCAGGCCCCAATGCTCCTCCATTGACCGATGAAGGAGTCATTGATTTAACAGGTCTAGGGGAGGGAACCTATGTTTTTGGATATGATGTGGATGCCGATATTAACTGCAATGGCAATTGCCCAACACTTAGCTATAAATCCAATGAATGTACTTCAAGTTTTAGCAGTTCAACATCTTGTGGCTCCGAAAGTGCAGAGGTAAGAATAGTTATTACCGATCCCCTATACGCTGGAGAAGACACCGCTAATGTAGAACTGTGCAGGGACGGAAATCCCATAGATTTAATAGCATTATTGGAGACCAACGGTACTTCTGTGTATCGCGGTGCAAATGGGGAGTGGACCGATAGTCTAGGCAATGTGATCCCCAATAATTTTGTTGCACCGACAGTTGTAGGGAACCAGACTTATGATTTCACTTATACCACAACCAATAACGTGAGTTGTATTGAGGAAGCTCAACTAAGTTTAAACATTTTCGAACCTAACTTTGCCGGTAATGGAACTAGTACTGAATTTTGCAGTGATGCGTCAATTTTTAATCTCTATGATTTGCTCACGGGCATAAAAAACAATAATGGGACTTGGACAGGACCAGGAGGGTATTCAGAGACCTTTATGGGTAGTTTTGACCCTAATGTGGATATATCCGGAGCCTATGTGTATACCGTGCCCACAAACGGCCCATGTCAGTCGGAGGAGTCAATCGTTAACGTTATTGTCAATCCAAGACCTAATGCTGGAATTGACATTAGTTCCACTATATGCCAGTCCGAGGGTTTGGTGGATGTATTTGGGTTATTGGACAGTGGAACAGATATGGACGGTGAGTTTTATATTGCATCCACAAATACCTTGGTGGATCAGGGCATACTTGATCTTTCCACCGTTTCAGGCAGCTCTCTTGGGTTGGAATATCGAATTGATAGAAGCACCAGCTGTGCGCCTGATTTGGCGGTTGTCCAGGTAAACATTACGGCTGTGGAAGCCCCAACGGTATCCGATCAAAGCTATTGTGTATTGGAAGGGGCTACCTTGCGATCAGTAGCTGTCATTAGTAATTTTGATTACATCTGGTATGAATCTGCAGTATCTGAAGAAGTCTTAAATATGGATACTGTTTTAGAAGACAAAACCTATTATATCGCAAATGTGGACCAAAATGGATGTGAATCGGTTCGGGTACCCATGATGGTGACCATTTTTAATATAGGAGCAACCAACGACTGCAAACCTGACCTTATGGATGGCGTGTCTCCCAATAATGACGGCATCAACGATGTTTTGGATTTAGGGGATCTTGAAAATGCCTTTCCTGGATTTCAGATCTCCATCTATAATCGGTATGGTACCTTAGTCTATAAAGGAAGAATTGGAACATCCTATTTTTCGGGTCTTTCCAATGTTTCACCAAGTTTGGGCGATGATTTGCCCTCTGGAGTATACTTCTATGTTTTTGAGCCCAATGACAATATTAATGGAGCATTCCAAGATACTTTTTATTTGAGTAAATAATACATGAAACAAAATATAAGCATCATATTACTATTCTTTGTTGTCTTGTGTTCCGCACAGCAGGAGGCTCAGTACACACAATATATGTACAATATGAATGTAGTAAACCCTGCTTATGTGACCAATAACCCTGGGATACTTTATTTAGGCAGCTTGTATAGGACACAATGGACGGGGATAGAGGGAGCGCCAAAAACGGCCAATGTTTTTGCCAATTTGCCCTTAAGCCAGAAAACCGAGTTAAGCCTAAATTATGTCAATGACCAGATTGGGGATGTTCTTACCGAAAACACCTTTGGAATAAATTACGCCTACATCATTCAATTGACAAGAAACACAAAGCTTTCCATGGGGGTAAAAGCGGGAATTAGCGATCTTGCTTTCGATTTTTCCCGAACCAATGTGAACCAAGATCCCAGTTTTCAAAATAATAATCGGACCTTGATCAATGTAGGGGCGGGAGCTTTTTTGTTTTCGGATAATTATTATGTGGGATTGTCCTCGCCAAATTTTATGCCAGCCGATATCAATGCAAATAATGAAAACTTATATGAACGTAAGACACAATTTTACCTGTTGGCTGGGTATATCTATGAAATCAACAGGGATTTAAAGCTGAAGCCTTCTACGGTGATTAAACAGGCCATGGGTGCTCCTGTTAGTTTTGATCTCTCTGTGAACGCTTTGGTCTATGATAAATTTGAAGCAGGAATTTCCTATAGGTACCAAGAATCGATCGCTTTTTTGGCGGCGGTGGATGTAGCCTATAATGTAAGGATTGGGTATGCGTACGATTATAACACAAATAAATTGAACGATTTTAATAATGGGAGCCATGAAATAATCCTATTATATAATTTGGACTTTTTAAGGGCCAAAAAATATACCTCACCGAGGTTCTATTGATTATGGTTAAAACATTTACCATCATAGTTTTTTTTAGTGTCCTCCAAATAGGCTTTGGGCAGAAGAATAGAGCTGACCGCTATTTTGAGGCTGGGGATTACCTCAATGCCGCTGAATTATATGAAAAGCAATGGGAACAGGATAGCAGCAAGCTGACCTTGGAAAAACTGGCGGAATGCTACTACAACACCTATCAATATCAAAAGGCCATACAGGCCCTGGACCAATTGTTCAATGGTAGGTTCAAGGAAGCCGACAAGTACTATGACAACAAGTACAATTTTATGCATTATCAATTTCTATCGGCCGTAGGGGATTATGAAAAGGCAATAGATTATTTGGTGCTTTTTAAAAATAATAGGGGGATACAGCCACCGCGAAAAGATGAGGCGAAGGATGAGGTGGAGACCTTCAGATTAAAGAAGGCAGATTATGAAATTGAAATAGCGGATTTTAATTCGGATGCGGCGGATTTTGCCGCTTTGAAATTTGGCGATTCCATTTATTTTACTTCTGATCGTGGCAATGTTAACGACAAAAAATACAATTGGACCCATAGGCCTTTTCTAGATATTTACAGCTTTGGGGTCAATTGGGAGGCTAAGCCGATCAGTCAACCCGCATCTTTGTCCACTGCGATAAATTCACGACTCCATGAAGGATCTTTTTGCTTTTCTAAAAAGGGGGATACCCTATACCTTTCCAAAAGTGACATGGAGGATGGGAAAGCAGTCTTTGATAAAAACAACAATAATAATGTTCAATTGTATTCCAGCATTAAAAAGGATGGAAAATGGACCAAACCTACCAAATTGCAGTTTAGTTCCAGTGATTATACGTTTGAGCATCCTGCCATAAGCCCGGATGGGAAAAGATTGTATTTTTCCTCCAATGTCCTGGGTAGTGTCGGGAGTTATGACCTCTATTATGTGACTATCAATGGAGATGGCACTTTTGGGTCTCCAAAAAACCTAAGCTATATTGTAAATACGGAAAACAGGGAGCAATTTCCATTTATTTCACAGGAGGGACATCTATTCTTTTCATCCAACGGTCATTTGGGTTTGGGAATGTTGGATGTCTTCGTATCCGAATGGGTAGATGGGAAATTCACTAAACCTATTAATTTAGGGGCTCCAATTAATTCTAGATATGATGATTTTAGCTTGAGGTACAATGACGCTAAAACGGGTTATTTTGCATCCAATAGGGATCAGACCAACGATGATATCTATGGTTTTAAGCAGATTGGGGAGATTTTCAAAAGAGAATATATCAATCGGTTCGAGGTAAGGGATTCGGCCACAGATGACTATGTGCCAAATGCAGAGGTTGCTCTTTTTTTAAGGGACAGTTTAATTTATCAAAATACACTGGACAGTTTAGCGCAGTTCAATACCAACCTATTACCAGGCACTTATACGTTTGAGGTCAAGGCAACAAGATATATGGATCAGACAATGCTTGTAGAAGTCCAAGAAAAAAATAATCAGAAGCACGTGTTATTATTGGTTAAAATAGATGGTCCGGATACAGATACCTTGCCCGTGGCTTCGGCGAATAATGGACAAGTGGGGCAGGGAACCAAGAAAACAGAACAAGAACAGATTTCGGATATTATAAAAAATAAGTCCAAAGTCTCCCAAGAAGTAATCAATCAATTACTTGCCGATAAAGATCCCCCGAGGATCATTGTTAGGAATAACAAGCTCTATTTTGATATGCCACCAATATATTTTGATTTTGATAGATGGGAAATACGGAGCGATTCTAAAACATTATTGGATGGGCTTGCTGCCAAAATGGTTAAATATCCAAGTCTTCATATTAAAATAAGTTCCCACACAGATAATAGGGGTACTGATATCTACAACCAGGTACTTTCAGAGAAAAGGGCCGAATCTACAAGGAATTATTTGTCACAGGAGGGTAAAGTAGATGCGCGTCGCATGAGTTTTAAGGGCTATGGCGAATCTATCCCACTTATGGATTGCAGTGTGGAATGTTCAGAGGTGGATCATCAAAAAAATAGGAGGAGCGAATTCGAAATTTTAGAATATTGATTTGAATTCCTTTTTGTTCGTAACGTGATCGAATTTTGGTCGGGCGCTAACCCTATCGCCATGGAAGATGGGAAATAGGAATTACAAGTTGTAGAAAAAAACGGGAATACAATTAAAATGATAGCTTCCAAAAACAGATAGAAGATTACTGTTTTGGAAGGACCCAAAAAGGGAAAAAAGGTGGATTTGGTTTATAGGCCACACGAAAAATCATGGAACGCCATAAAGCCCAATGGGGAAATTATAAAGCTTTCCTCCTTTCATGAAGGATTTTATATTGTTTACATTCCAAAGGGGAGGAAGTGAAAATAAATCCATTACAACCTAGAGAAGTAGGGCTAGCCCTTATTAAGGCGCAAACAGATTGTTACCATATGAAAGGAATATTGGCCGAAGCTGATGAATAGCATATTTGGCATGAAAAAGCCCTTAGTTCTTTGTTGAGCTTAGGGCCTTTTATATTATATGTTACCACTGTTGGCTTCTAAATTTTTTTGATTTTGCAAAAGTTACGGTCTGGGAGAGGTATTCCTCAAGATCATAGGTAGGTATGGGAATGATGCTTTCCAATAAGGCAGTATCCCATTGATTTGGTTTGGAGGTTAAATAAGGGTTAAGGTGTACCCCAATGGTCTCGTAATAGAATTTTTCCAATTCCGATTTAAAACCCGTAACAGCATTGATTTTTTCTGAAGTGAAACTAAAATTGTCAAACCCGACAATATCGAAAATTTTGGACATCCCTGTCATAAGGTTCGTTTCTTTCGAGTGCACAATATTCAGCTGCCCAATGTCCGTTTCCATTGCCTTTACAATTACCCGTGCCGCGTAGTCGGTTGGGATAATGTTCAGTCCAGCGGTATCCGTAGTCGAGATTCTAATACTATCCTTGGAATTACTGTTGTGGAAAAATTTGGCAAAAAGATAAAAGACCATATATTTTGATATAAAAAAGTGTGGATGGTCCTTAATATTACCTCCCAGAACGCTAGGTCTTAGGATTTGTACCGGGATGTTGAGGTCAATTCCGGCATCCATTAAAAATTTTTCCGAAGCATGTTTGGAAGCTTCATAGTGGTTGCGATAATTGCCCTTGTTCTTATTGGAATAGTCGTTGTCCAAGACCCCGCCGATATCACCTGCGGCAAAGGCAGTACTTATATAGACAAACTTTTTTATAAACGGGGTATAGGCTAGGAAGATATTCTTTGTGAATTCAAAATTTTCCTTGAAAATATCCTCTTTTGCATCATGGTCTGTGGAGAGATTGACGAAACCTGCGGAATGGATGAAAAAATCTATTTTTTCATCCTTTAGGAATGATGTCGGATTCAATAGATATGTAGCATCGATCACTTGGATCCTATCGAGAATGCCTGGCAGATTGTTTTTGATAAAGTTGGGAGCGTATTCACTGTGGAGCATTTTTTGGATGCGCTCCGCTGGAGTGGTCGAATTTTTACTTCGGATGGGCAGAAAAACCTTCTTAATACTATTGGGCTTCTGTTCAAAGAGGGAAAAAAGAATTTTAGAACCAAGGGTCCCTGTTGCTCCAGTTAAAATTATATTCATGAATACACGGTTGTTTTAATTTGGTGTGTCATTCCAAAAATTGAACCCTTATCTTAATTCTCGTAAGATAAGGGTTCATTATCCTTATTATAATTATTGTCCGAGGTTATCGGATATTAATACCTGTAATATTCAGGTTTAAAAGGCCCTTCTACAGGAACCCCTATATATTTTGCTTGATCGGGTCGTAGGGTTTCCAATTCAACGCCCAAGCGTTCCAAGTGTAATTTTGCTACTTTCTCATCCAAATGCTTTGGAAGCATATACACATCATTTTCATATCGATCTCTGTGTTTCCAAAGTTCAATTTGCGCCAGCGTTTGGTTTGTGAATGAATTGCTCATCACAAAGCTGGGGTGACCAGTGGCACAACCTAGATTTACCAATCGGCCCTCGGCCAAAAGGATGACGTCCTTCCCATCAATGGTATACTTGTCTACCTGTGGTTTGATCTGGTCTTTGGTGTGGCCATAGTTTTTATTCAACCATGCTATATCAATTTCATTGTCAAAATGACCAATATTACAAACAATCACCTTGTCTTTCATTGCTTTAAAATGCTGTGATTGGATGATGTCCTTATTTCCAGTGGTGGTGATCACAATATCGGCATTGCCAACTACGGTCTCCATTTTCTTGACCTCAAATCCGTCCATAGCGGCTTGCAGGGCACATATGGGATCAATTTCTGTAACAGTAACGATTGATCCGGCTCCTTTAAAGGAGGCTGCTGTTCCTTTGCCAACGTCGCCATAACCGGCAACAACAACTCTTTTTCCGGCGAGCATAGTGTCCGTCGCCCTTCTAATGGCATCCACGGCACTCTCTCTACAACCATATTTATTGTCAAATTTTGACTTGGTAACAGAGTCGTTTACATTGATAGCAGGCATGGGCAACGTGCCATTTTTTACCCTTTCGTAAAGTCTGTGGACTCCTGTGGTCGTTTCTTCTGACAATCCGTTGATACCGGCCGCCAATTCTGGATATTTGTCCAGTACCATATTGGTTAGGTCACCCCCATCGTCCAAGATCATGTTTAAGGGCTTGCGGTCTTCTCCGAAGAACAAAGTCTGCTCTATACACCAGTCAAATTCTTCTTCGTTCATCCCTTTCCAAGCATAAACAGGGATTCCTGCTGCAGCAATTGCCGCAGCTGCCTGATCTTGGGTAGAGAATATGTTGCATGAGCTCCACGTTACTTCAGCACCAAGCGATACCAATGTTTCTATGAGAACTGCTGTTTGTATGGTCATATGTAAACAGCCAGCAATACGTGCGCCTTTCAAGGGTTGTTCATCTTTGTATTCTTCCCTTAAGGACATAAGACCTGGCATCTCTGCCTCGGCCAATAGAATTTCTTTCCGACCCCAATCTGCTAGGGACATATCTTTTACCTTATTTGGAACATAGGGAATGGTTTTGGTACTCATGCGATCGATTTTTTTTGTTATAATTTTATAAAATGCCTATGATTAAGAAGGTAGAATGTTAATTAATATCCCTTCTGCTTACTTCTTTACCAATTTATTTTTACTTTCGTTATATAGCGCTTATTACCGCTATATTCTGAGTGCAAAGGTACTAATTACTTAAATAAACCAATGGCTATTTACAAAACTATAACAGTAAGGCCTGGTGTTGTGGTGCATATCTGGAAGATAGAGGAAACGGAGGATGAGCTTTCCAAGGATATTGTTTTGACCCCACATTGCCAGAAGAGGCTTAATGGGATGAAATCTGAACTTCATAGAAGGGGATTTTTGAGCATACGCCACTTATTGGCCGTTGTTGGGTATACGGATAATGACCTGTTTTACGACACGGCGGGAAAACCGCATTTAAAGGACGGGAGGCACATTTCAATAACCCATTCCCACGAATTCACCGGGATTATTATAGGAGATTTTGATGAGGTTGGGATAGATATAGAAATGCAGCGCGATAAGATTTTAAGGATAGCCAATAAATTCACCCCGTTGGAAGAATACAAGACCTTGGCCAATTCGGATGCCATAGTACGGAAGCTCACCATTGTCTGGGGAGCCAAGGAATCACTTTATAAAATTTATGCCCAACACGGGCTTAGCTTTTTACATCATGTGGATGTAAAGGACTTTTCTTTTTCGGATTCCAAGACCACGGCAGAGATATTGTTTCATGGGGACCAATCATTCTACGATATCAATTTTATTGAATTTGAGGATTATACCTGTGTATATGCCGTAAAACAGATTTAATGATAAAAAGGTACTTATCCATTTCAAATAAAACCAATTCCATTTTATGAACATTTCCGTTGAGCTTACCCTATCTCCCCTACAGGATTCTTATGAGGAGCAAATCATCAATTTCATTAAAAAATTAAGGGCTTCAGGCCTCACCATTTTAGAGAATCCTCTGAGTACCCAAATTTATGGGGATTACGACAAGGTGATGCAAGTATTGCAAGTAGAAATCAAGGAGGCTTTCGAATTGATGGACAAGGGCTTACTGTATATGAAAATTGTAAAATCGGACAGAAGCGAGTATGAGCCACATTTTTGATTGGATTTTTGCCCAATATGAAGGAATTGATACCCATTTGATCATATTGGAGATGGTTGGGGTATTATTTGGCTTTCTCAGTGTATGGTACTCCATGCGGGAGAATATCCTTGTATTCCCAACAGGCATCATTAGTACAGGGGTATTTGTCTATATCTTGTTGGTTTTTGGTCTGTTGGGGGATATGCTTATCAACGCCTATTATTTTGTTATGAGCGGATATGGATGGTATGTTTGGACCAGAAAGGTAGATGCCACCCATTTTATTCCTATAACTAGAGCAACATCCAAGGAAAATAAATGGTCTGCCCTTCTATTTGTGGCTACGATCGTATTTGTGCTTTCCGTTTATGTGTTTTTTAATAAGCTGGATAGTTGGACCTCCTATGTGGATACTTTTACTACCGCTATTTTCTTTGTTGGGATGTGGCTCATGGCCAGGAAAAAGCTTGAAAACTGGATTTATTGGATCATTGGGGATATAATATCTGTTCCTTTATATCTTTACAAAGGACTTATATTTACATCCTTTCAGTATTTTTTATTCACCATAATAGCCATTTTCGGGTATCTCGCATGGAAGAAAAGCTTAAACAAGAGCCCACAGACATTATTAAAATAGTTTTGTTTGGTCCGGAATCAACGGGCAAAACCACTCTTTCAGAGCAATTGGCAAGACACTATAATTCTGTTTGGGTCCCTGAATATGCGCGTGAATATCTACAGGATAAATGGAACAATGAACGGAAGACCTGTGAGCCCAAGGATTTATTGCCCATTGCCGAAGGTCAAATGCGTTTAGAAAATACGCTATCCAAAAAGGCCAACAACATTTTGATCTGCGATACGGATCTCCTCGAGACCAAGGTATATTCTGAAGCTTATTATTTAGGGTATTGTGATCCCCTATTGGAAAAGTATGCATTGGCAAATACCTATGACCTTTATTTATTGACCTACACTGATATTCCTTGGGAAAAGGATGATCTAAGGGATAAACCTGCTGAAAGAGAACGAATGTTTTTGTATTTCAAGGATACTTTAAAAGAATATAGTCGAAATTTTATTATTTTAAAGGGAAATAAAAAAAACCGGTTGGCCAAGGCCGTGGAACACATTGATAAATTACTTAAAAAATGACAACATTTGAAGCCAAAGATAATCATCAGCTTTTAGAGAAGGGAATTACCGAAAAGAAGGTGCTGGACCAAATTGAGACGTTTAAGGAAGGTATTCCTTTTGTGCATTTGGAAAAGGCAGCAATAATTTCGAATGGCATTTTAAAATATAGTCCAATGGAGGAAAAGGAGTTGGTAGCAACTTTTGATAAGCTGAAGGCAAAAAAATCCCTTTTGAAATTTGTGCCAGCTTCGGGTGCCGCATCTAGAATGTTCAAGGCGCTGTTTAATTTTTTGGAAGCCTATGATCCGACAAAGGAAGGTTTAAAGAGTTATTTGGATAGGACGAAAGATAAAGATATCAAAGTGCTTGTTGAAGGAATAAAAAAATTTCCTTTTTATAATATAATAGAAAATAGAATAGCGGGTAAGGCCAAATCCAAAGATGAAAAGGTGTATCTCTTTGTTCAGGAAATGTTGGCCGAGAACAAATTGAACTATGGCTTTTATCCCAAAGGCCTTTTGCCCTTTCATGAATATGGTCAGAATGGCGTTACACCCTTTGAAGAACATCTTAAAGAAGGTTCGCTATACGCCAAGGTTGATGGCGCTGCACATCTTCACTTTACGATTTCCGAACAGCACGATGATATGTTCAAGAATGAATTTAAAGAAGTTGGCGATAGGGTTTCCAAGGAAACGGGAACCGAATTTCACGTAAGCTACTCCTACCAAAAACCTGCTACGGATACCATTGCGGTGACTTTGGAGAATGAATTGTTCCGAAATCCGGATGGTTCTTTACTCTTCCGACCAGGGGGGCATGGAGCGTTGATCGAGAATCTCAATGAACAGGATGCCGATATTATTTTCATCAAGAATATTGATAATGTTGTGGTTGACAAGGTTGTTGACCAGGTGGCGACCAGCAAAAAGGTTTTGGCCGGTTTACTATTGAAATTGCAGGAAAAAGCATTCGCCTATGCCGCCTTGTTGGAAAAGGATGAGGAAACAGGTGAGGAAGTCATGGAGATTAAATCCTTTCTGGAAAATGAGTTAAACGTGAGGTTCGTCCCTAACTTCGATAGCTTTACCATTGCCCAACAATTGGAAATTTTAAAGGACAAGATCAACAGGCCTATCCGTGTATGTGGAATGGTAAAAAATGAAGGGGAACCTGGAGGAGGTCCTTTTTGGGTAAAGGACAAAAGAAATCATATTTCACTACAGATTATTGAAAGCGCACAAGTAGATATGTCCAATAGTGATCAAGTGGAGATTTTTAAAAATTCTACCCACTTTAATCCAGTAGATTTGGTCTGCGGTGTAAAGAATTTTAAAGGTGAAAAATTCAATCTCCTAAATTTTGTGGACCACAAACAAGGGTTTATAACTGAAAAGACCAAAGATGGTAAAGATTTAAAAGCCTTGGAACTTCCAGGATTATGGAATGGTGCCATGGCCTTTTGGAATACCATATTTGTGGAAGTACCCTTGGTTACTTTTAACCCAGTGAAAACAGTAAACGACTTATTAAAACCTACCCATCAAGTGAAATAGGGAATCATAACGTATAAAGGACTATTCGATAGAAGCAAAAAAGTGTGTAAGTGTTACACACTTTTATAGTTTTGGATACACAATTACACAACGTCATACATGCCGCTATTTATTGTAATCCCCTTTATACAAGGTGTTTACGGGAATCTTCAATGACCTTTTTATTTTGGCACTATTTTTCCATTATCAACAGTAAGAAAGAAAATGAGTATTCACTTAAAATCTAATAAAATGAAAAATTTAGTATATGCCACAGCAATAGCCTTAGGAAGTTTATCAACAATTTCTGCCCACCCTCCAATTTTCCATGATGGAATTATGGAATTGGTAATTGCACAAGATTTTACTGAAATAGCCGTAAAGGATGTTCCAACAGCAGTATTGGATGGCTTGGAGAATGATTATATGGGAGCCACAATACAGAGTGCATTTGTCAATGAGGAATTGCAATATAAGTTGGAGGTTACCTTGGAAGATGGTTCCGCAAAAACCCTTTATTTTGATCAAGAGGGTAACGCCATAGATATGTAATTAATATAGAACAAGAGTTAATTAGTTTTTGGTTAGTTTGGTTTTAAGAGAGGCTGCAGCAATGCAGCCTCTCTTATTTTTTACCTTTTTATCCTCCTCATGTTGTATAAACATTTCACACTTCTGTACGAAATTACGCACTATTACACAGCTAACATATTTGTTGAAAATACAGTATTAATATTTAAATATCTGATAATCAATTACTTATAATTTTATTTAAACTAATTATAAAGTTCGGTATTATTATTTCAATAGATATAACAAGTTTAACCCTTAAAATATAAACGAGATGAAAAAGTTATTTTTTGTAGCAGCATTGACATTAGGAAGTTTAACTGCGTTTGCGCAAAATGCAGAAACGACAAATATAGAGGCAACAACAGAAGCATCTATGCAGGATAATTTTACAGAAATTGATAGTAGTGCATTGCCAGAAGCTTTAACTGCGGCTATTTCAAAAGATTATCCTACCGCAACAATTAGCAAAGCCTTTGTGAACAAGAACAAGCAGTATAAATTGGAAGTAGTATTGAAAGATGGTGCTGCAGGTACGTTATATGCCGATGAGAACGGTAATTGGTTGGAAATGTAATAGAACTTAAGTTAGTTTTAGTTTGGTTGAAAAGGAGCTGTATTCGTACAGCTCCTTTTTTTTGTACAACTTATCTGCTTTAGTAAAATATGGTGGTTTGTATTGATGAATATGGGGTAAGGATTTCGATTGGGGTAGTATTTTATGATATAATTAAAACGGAAGTGGCAATCAAATGTTAATTTTACAGGGATAATCAAATTGTTCACAGAAATATGCCCAAATTATTGATCATTGAAGATGATGCCGCATTTTGTCAGATGCTGGAAAAGTTCCTAATAAAAAAAGGATATGATGTGGTTACCAGTTTTTCTGCCGCAGATGCAAAAGAAAAGTTTGGGAAATCATCTTTTGATCTGGTCCTGACAGATTTAAGGTTACCCCACTATGACGGCATTGCGTTACTTGGAGATATTAAAGAAATTCATCCCAGCGTCCCTGTAATTGTAATGACCGGGTATGCAGAGGTGGGTACCGCTGTGGAAGCAATGAAAAAAGGGGCTTTCGATTATATTTCCAAGCCTTTCACTCCGGATGAAATTGTTATGGTGATCGATAATGCCCTTAAGCAGAAAAGTAATCCCACAAACATCAAGTTCATAGATAAGGAAAAAGGAAAGAAGGATACAATAGGCGCACCCAAGGTGAAGGAAGGAGTCATTCATGGTATAAGCGGGGCTTCACAAAAGCTGGATGAACACATTAAACTGGTTGCACCCACGGACATGTCCATATTGATAACTGGGGAAAGTGGTACGGGCAAGGAAGTGACGGCTAAGGCGATACACGACCATAGCAAAAGAAAGGATTTTAATTTTGCTGCAGTAGATTGTGGTGCCATTCCCAAGGAATTGGCAGCGAGTGAGTTTTTCGGACATTTAAAGGGCAGTTTCACTGGTGCCGTGGAAGACAAGGTGGGCCATTTTGAAGCGGCCAATGGGGGGACCCTGTTTTTGGATGAGATTGGGAATTTATCTTATGGAAATCAAATCCAGCTCCTAAGGGCGCTTCAAGAACGAAAAATAAAAAGGGTAGGCAGCACAAAAGAAATCAACATAGATGTCCGAATACTTACAGCTACCAATGAAGACTTGTTGGAGGCTGTGGAAAAGGGGACTTTTAGAGAGGACCTTTACCATCGGTTAAATGAATTTACCATAGAAATTCCTTCTTTAGAGGAGCGCATGGAGGATTTGTTCCTGTTCACAGACTTTTTCTTAAAAAAGGCGAATGCTTCCCTTGATAAAAACATACTTGGATTTTCCCCAGAGGTTCTAAGCGCATTTCAGGCATATCATTGGCCCGGCAATTTAAGGGAGCTACAGAATATTATCAAGAGATCGGTATTGTTAACAGGAGGGGACTACGTTGAACTTAGTGCCTTGCCAAAGGAAATTTTGCAACCAAAAGAAAAGGCTGAGGACAAAGAAAATTTCTCTAAGGAAACTTATGAAAAGGAGCAGATATTAAAAGCTCTTAAACAAACCAACTTTAACAAATCCAAGGCGGCCAAATTACTGCAGGTCACCCGAAAAACCCTTTATAATAGAATCAATCATTATAATTTAGATCTTTAGCCATGTAGGTAGTGATGGCGAGGAGCAATACAGTTGTTTTGTTCTTCAAGTCCTGATATGTCCTTTTTAAAATTTGTTTATTTAATTCCTGTTCGCTGAGCACTTCCAATTGTTCCAAAATTGGAACAATATCAACGGCCTTTAACTGTCGGAACATGGGCAGCATCTTATGGGCCGTGCCATTGATTCCCTTATTGTCTAAATTGATAATGGCCTGGTTGAGATGTTCTAAATTGGTTTTAACGTCGGAAATAAATGTATTCAATACCTCATATAGGGCCAATGGGTTGTCACCCAGAAATGAGTTGATCACTTCTAAACTGAAAAGGCTGGAGGATGGTTGTTGGGCGGTTGGTCGGGAACTTGCATTTTGTCTCTTTATGGATTGGGGAAACAAGTGGTTTAGTACTTTCAGAAAGGAATCCTTTGCAAATGGCTTAAAGAGCACGGCAGAAAACCCGGCCTCCAAATACTCCTTCTCCTGTACGTCTTTTCGGCCAGTCATTGCAATAATCGGCTGTTGTTTATAGTGGAGATAAGCACCTTCCTTCAAATTTTTCAATACTTCAAAGCCACTTATATTCGGCATCTGAATATCTGTTAACACCACGTCATAGTGAAGGGAGGATCTTTTTTCAACGTCTTTGAAATCGGCAAAGGTGGCAGTGGATATTTGAAGGTTCTTGCAAACCTCAGAAAGTAATTTTAACATGGCCGGATCATCATCTATAATCAACATGTTTAAACCTACCATGGGTGTCAACAGAGTGTCTACAGGTTTTTCTATGGGTATTTTGGAAATTTGCAAGGGAAGCTCTATAGTGAATTCACTGCCCTTTTGACCATCACTTTTTAATCCTATACTTCCCCGTAATAAGGCAGTGAGTTTTTTGGAAATGGTCAATCCTAGACCATAACCTCCATATTTTTTATCGGTATGTTCCTCTGCTTGTGTAAATTCATTAAAAATATGCTCCTGTTTTTCTTTTTTCACACCAATACCTGAATCTACGACCTTAATCCTTGTATGGTAGATACCATCTAATTCTTTTAGCACGGAAGCCTCAACCTTTACAAAACCTTGATCCGTGAATTTAAAGGCATTGCTGATGAGGTTGGTCAAGATTTGCCTAATCCGAAAGGGATCGCTTTGAATGGGTTTTTTCAAACGCGGATCTATATCCAGAATAAGTTCAACCGGCTTGTGGGAGTTAAGTGCCTTGAGATTCTCCGCTGTTTCAATGATGAGGTCAGCGAGAACAAAAGCTTTATTTTCCACGAGGATTTTTCCAGCTTCCAATTTGGAGAAATCCAAAAGATCATTGACCAAACTATCTACGTACCCAGAGGCGGATTTTATATTTTTTAGATAAGAAGCCTGTTGGCTAGTTAGTCCTTCATTCTCCATTAATTCGGAATATCCTGTAATGGTATTCAAGGGTGTTCTTAGATCATGGCTCACCGTAGAAATAAGTTGTTCCCTGCTTTTTAAAAGGGATTCGGAAAATTTCTTTTCTTTTTCCAACTGTTGTCTGAACAATTGCACCTTCCAATAATCTCTGCTGATCAAAAAAGTAAACAAGGCTACAATAGCAAAACCCAATAATGCCGCAAACCCTGCTAGTCTGATGCTTTTTGTAAGTACAGCCTGTTTAACTATATTCTCATTGTAGGTTTTTGTCAATAACTCTTGTTCGAAAGCTGCAATGATTCCGCGTAATTGCTGTGAGATTTCCAAGTCATTTCTACTGAGTTCCTGCTCCTTTTGGGCTACTGTCCTTAGGATTTTGGTATTGCTCTGTTTTGCCTCGTCCAGTAAGGATCTAGACGCTGTTAAGAGGGATTCCACCCTTTTGCCCTCTGGGATGTTTGAGGAATCTTTGGGAACATTTTCACTTAGATAATCGGCCCACTTTTTTATGGCTGTTTTGGCCTCTGAAGGTAAGTCTGCGTAATTTGGATTAAGACTTTCGGGAGTTATTTTTCCCATGGATTCCTCAATTTTATTGAATTCCTTTAGGGCATTGTCAATTGAACTATTAGCGTCATTTTTAATTTTTAGTTTGAGTAATTCTTTGCTGTTTCCTACTTTTTTTTGTAAAAGGAACTGAACACTGTCGAGCATTTTTTTTTGATAATCAATACTTATCAAGCCCTTAATGGAATCTATTGCCGTGTAAATGGAATCAATTTTTAGGGTGTACGCCTTAAAGGAAACCTGAGTCTTTTTTTGCAGGGCTATTTTAGAGAGACCTTCAGCCTCGTATAATTCCGTGAGCAAAGAACCGGTCTTCACTAATTTATTGTCGTTATTATTGGAGGTTTGGTAGGAAACAAAAGTCCTGACTTCCGAGTATATAAAATAGGCGGAGACCAGGGCCAGAATTCCTAGAAATAGGTAACTGAACATAATTTTAAGCGTAAACCTATTTTTGGATTTATTCATTTGCCTTGTTGTCCTAATGTATTACTAATACATACGTATGTCACGTCTTTAGGGTATTTTGTAATAAATCATTAAATTATGGTTTTTTATTATGATATATGAATGTCTGCATGTAAATTTGCAACGTCTCAAAGGGGTGCTTGTTTCGGCAGGCTGAGATTATACCCAAGGAACCTGGGCGGGTAATGCTGCCAAGGGATGCGAAAATCGCGTTTTGGAATTTCCAACGTTCATTTTCGACTCAGAAATGTGATCGAAAAGAACAAAAAATCAATTTTTAACAAGAATAACAGCCCCTTTTATTCGTAACTAATATTACGAATGAAAACTTTATTCACAACAGTTGCCGTTTTTGGTGCCGCCCTGTCGGTCTTCGGCCAAGAAAAACCTATCGATTCTTTGGAGGGTAAAAAAATCACTTTGGACGAAGTCTTTGTATCGGCCGTCCGAGTGACCAAAGAATCACCTGTCACTTTTTCCAATCTGACCAAGGAGCAGATCAAACCTAGAAATTTGGGACAAGACATCCCCATCCTCATGAATTTTTTACCTTCAGTGGTGACAACATCAGATGCTGGTGCCGGAGTAGGGTATACAGGAATTCGTGTACGTGGTAGCGATGCCACGAGGGTAAACGTTACCATCAACGGAATTCCCTATAACGATTCGGAATCCCATGGTACCTTCTGGGTCAATATGCCAGATTTTGCTTCCTCAACAGAAAGTTTACAATTGCAACGTGGGGTTGGGACCTCTACCAATGGGGCGGGAGCCTTTGGTGCCAGTTTAAATTTACTTACGGATGCCGTTGCGGAAGAAGCCTATGCACAAATATCTTCTTCTATAGGAAGTTTTGGTACGCTGAGGAATAATTTAAAATTCAGTACAGGTCTTCTCAATGATCATGTGGAGGTTTCTGGGCGTCTTTCCAGGATTACTTCCGATGGTTATGTGGATAGGGCCTCGTCAGAATTGGAATCTTATTTTTTGCAAGGGGCCTATAAGGATGGGAATACCTTGGTAAAAGCCCTTTTGTTTGGAGGCCATGAGATCACGTATCAATCGTGGTATGGGATAGACAAGGGTACCTTGGAATCGGACAGGACCTTTAATGTTGCGGGAATCTATACCGATGAATATGGAAACACCCAATTCTATGATAAAGAAGTGGATAATTATAAGCAAGATCATGTTCAATTGCTCTGGAACGAACAAGTTTCGGAACATTGGAATACCAATATAGGGCTGCACTATACCCGGGGGAGGGGTTATTTTGAACAGTTTAAAGAGGATGAAGATTTTTCCGATTACGGTTTTGAGCCCATAACCGTAAATGGTGAAGTAGTGAATACCACAGATCTCATTCGAAGACGTTGGTTGGATAACGATTTTTATGGGACAACATTTTCGGCCAATTATACAGATGATAAGATCAACCTATTTTTAGGTGGAGGTTGGAACATGTATGAAGGGGATCATTTTGGAGAAATTATTTGGGCCAGTTTCACTGGTGATAGTGAGTATAGGGATCGTTATTACGATGATAGTTCCACAAAAACGGATTTTAACTTCTTTTCAAAGGCCAATTACGCTTTGGATGACAGATGGAGCCTCTATGGAGATTTACAATATAGACGGGTGTCCTATGCGGCCAATGGGGAAGATACCGGGTTGGTGGATGATACCTTTAATTTCTTTAATCCAAAAACGGGTATAACCTTTGACATGGACCCCAACAATAATTTCTACCTGTCTTATGCCAGGGCGAACAGGGAGCCAAATAGGAACGATTACGAAGGCGGAAATCCGAGACCGGAGAAACTCAACGATTTTGAACTTGGGTGGCGTTATGTTTCCCAAGAAGTGCAATTGAACACCAATGTCTATTATATGAATTATAAGGATCAATTGGTATTGACGGGTGAGTTGAACGATGTTGGGGCCCCACTGCGTGCCAATATCGGAGATAGTTACCGTTTGGGCTTGGAGATAGATGCAACCATAGCCCTTGGAGATCAATTTAGAATAAGACCCAATGTGGCTTTGAGCTCCAATAAAAATAGGGATTTTGTATTTGAAAGAGATGGCGCCTTACAGGAATTGGGAGATACCAATATCTCTTTTTCACCTAATGTAATCATTGGGAATGTGTTGACATATATGCCCAAGGATAATCTACAGTTCAGTGTTTTGACCAAGTATGTGGGCAAGCAATATATGGGCAACATCGACGCTGAAAATTCGATATTGAGCGGATATTCACAGACCGATTTTAATGTACAATATGAAATAAGGACCACTTCCTTTATTAAAAGTATTGTTTTGTCCGGATTGGTGAACAATCTATTTGATTCGTTATATGTCTCCAACGGCTATTTCTTTACCTATGACGATGATTTATCCACCCCAGGCACTATTACAACTATTGAAGGGGCTGGGTATTACCCACAGGCAGGAATTAACTTTTTAGTGGGTGCGACATTAAATTTTTAGAGGTTTTTAGTCAAATCTTCAAAAAAGTCTGACTGAAAAGGGTCATTTTGCCATTGCGTAAAATGACCCTTTTTTTGGTTGTAAAGAAGTCTTAATAAGTCCAAATGAGGCTGTTCAGCGTTTTAGAAAGAAGTTGTCCGGAAACAATGGAGTGTCTTGTTAAAGGGGCCATCAAAGCATTTAATGGGATTAAAACAAGAAGTGTGTTTACTTCAGGGTGTTATATTAATATGTTTTATATTTAATCCCATAAATCTTACTTCTTAATCAAGTTAATTTTGAAGTATCGACCTTTTTAATATGACTTCAAATAGATTGGAAGCTTTTAGTGATGGTGTCCTCGCCATAATAATCACCATCATGGTATTGGAGTTGATTTCCCCAGACCAGGTGACTTTGGAATCCCTGGTCCCTATCATTCCAACATTTGTGAGTTATTTTTTTAGCTTTATCTACATAGGGATCTATTGGAACAACCATCACCACCTATTCCAGATTACCCAAAGAATTAATGGGAAGATATTGTGGAGCAACCTGCACTTATTGTTTTGGTTGTCTTTGATCCCATTTGCTACCACCTGGATAGGTGAGAACTATATGGAGGCTGTGCCTGTTGCTTTGTATGGTTTTATATTATTGATGAGTGCAATTGCATTTTTTATACTGCAGCGGGCAATTATAAAGGGGCATGAAGAAAATTTTGTATTAAGGAAGGCGGTTGGAAGGGATTTAAAGGGGAAAATTTCTTTGGCCTTATACGCTTTTGGGGTGTTGATCTCATTTTTAAATACCTGGGCAGCCCTTAGTATTTATATTATTGTCGCCATTATGTGGTTTATCCCCGATTCCCGTATAGAAAAAACATTGTTGTATCAAAACAAGGAAAGTTGAGTTGTTGTAGTGCATGCACCTTTTTTTCTTAATTGGACACGGATACCACATTTCCATTGAACGTACTGCGATAGAAGAGAAGATCGTAATACCTGCCACCATCTTCGGGTCTGTTCATCAACTGGCCTGTAAATAAGCTATATTCATAACCTTCACAGGAACAGGTCACGATTTGGCCCTTAAGGATCATTGTAGAACATTCGTTGGGCACATGGTTGGGACAACTGGCTTCCCATGCCATAAATTGATCAAATCCCGTATTTATAACAAAGACACCCCTCAATCCTGCAGTTTTATTCTCTACATACACCGCACTTCCTGTATTTGTCAAAGGGCTGTAAAGGGGCAGATTCAGGTCTAGGTCAAACCTAAAGCCGAGATCCTGTAAATAAGGATTACTGCTGACCCTATCGCTGCTGCAGGAGAAAAATAATCCTATAAAAACCAAGCAAAAAATACGTTTCATATCGCCCTATGTATTTCCAATAACATCCGCAAAATTGAACAAAAATTATGTATATTTGTCTTAAATCCTCTATAAAAAGAGGATTTTCCTATTTGTAAAATGCTGAAATCAATTGAAATAGCGAATTGATGGTTTCTGAGAAAGAAATTGAATGAAGGGAACAGGATAGATGTTTTAGAATTTTAAAGGAAAGAATTTATGAGTAACATATCTTATTATACAGCTGAGGGCTTAAAAAAACTCAAAGCCGAATTAAACCAACTTAAGGATGTGGAGCGTCCGAAGTCTTCCCAAGCCATTGCTGAGGCTAGGGACAAGGGAGACCTTTCTGAAAATGCAGAATATGATGCTGCCAAAGAAGCGCAGGGATTGTTGGAACTTAAGATTTCCAAATTAGAGGAAATTGTATCCAATGCCCGTCTCATTGATGAATCCCAATTGGATACGTCCAAGGTATTGGTGTTGTCTACGGTGAAATTAAAGAACCAAGCGAACGGCATGGAAATGAGATATACGCTGGTTGCGGAAAGTGAAGCCGACCTAAAGTCCGGAAAAATCTCCGTTAGCTCCCCCATCGGAAAGGGGCTTTTAGGAAAGAAAGTAGGTGACTTGGCGGAAATAACAATTCCAAATGGTACCATTAAGTTTGAAATAATGGAAATTACAAGATCCTAAAAAAAATTATTACTTATATTTAGTCCTATCAACTAGTTGATGGGACTTTTTTTTTAATACCAATTGGGACTATGGCGAGTATCTTTACAAAAATCATAAATGGAGAAATACCGTGTTATAAAATAGCGGAAGACGATAATTTTATAGCTTTTCTTGATGTAAATCCAAACGCGAAAGGACATACCCTATGCGTTCCCAAAAAAGAAGTAAATAAAATAATGGATCTGGATGAGGCAACCTATATGGGGCTTATGGGTTTTTCCAGAAAAGTAGGACAGGCCATTGAGGCTTCAATGGATTGCAAACGGGTGGGGATGACCGTTATCGGATTGGAAGTGCCCCATGTTCATGTGCACCTTATCCCCTTGAATGAAATGAAAGATGCTACTTTCCAGCACAAGGTGTCATTGACCAAAGAGGAGTTTGAAGCTATCGCTGCAAAAATTGGCGGTAAAATTAAATAATCTTCTGTAAATAAACATACACGCCACCCCCTACAAGCACAATTAATATCAAGATCAGAATATAAAATAACATGGTGAATTTTAATGTCGCCCTATCCGGGGTCACCATTTTTCTGTAAAAGTCAAAGACGCGTTCTATGTCCTCTGTCCATGTTACAGGGTAGATAATGGAATGGCAGGTTTTGCATTTAATCTCATGGGTTACCTCCCCGAAAGTTTTGTGATAAAAACTATGGTATTTGTGTTTTTGGTAAAAAGTCAGCCGTAATTCTTGGTTAAAACATTCAGGGCAATTATTCGTTAATTCCGCCTCCTTGATGATATTCAATTCTTCTTTTGCCATATTATGCATTTACTTTTAACGAAATTTTCATTATGGTCCCCTCTTTGCTCGAGGACAATACTTTAATTTTTCCCTGATGATACTCTTCAACAATTCTTTTTACCAAAGAGAGCCCTAAGCCCCATCCTCGTTTTTTGGAAGTTACCCCTGGGTTAAAGATATTGTTAAAATTGCTCTTAGGGATTCCGAGGCCGGAGTCGGATACCAAAATGGCAACAAAATTTCCATTGGGTATAATCTCGATTGAAATACTGCCCTTTCCCCTCATGGCATCAATACCATTTTTAACAAGATTTTCAATGGTCCAATGATATAGTTCACGGTTCAATAGCACGGGGAGGGAATCAATTTTACTGTCAAAGGAGAACTGTATCAGCTTGGAGCTCCGCAATTTTAGGTAATCGTAGGCGTCCTTCGTTTCTTGTACAATATCGTATTCCTTTAACTTTGGTAAAGAACCAATTTTAGAAAATCGTTCTGTTATCGTCTGCAGTCTGGCAATGTCCTTTTCAATTTCATCGGTTATGGAAGCGCTGATATTTTCAGCTTTTAAAAGCTCGTTCCACCCCAATAGGGAAGTTAGGGGAGTGCCTATTTGATGGGCGGTCTCCTTTGCCATTCCAGCCCATAACTTGTTCTGTTCGGAGGCTTTGTTGGTTTTAAAGAAGAAGAATATAACGGCGCCAAACAAAAAGATGATGAGCAATAAGGCTATGGGGTAATATTTTAACCGATTTAGGACCTCTGAATTTCCGTAATACAAGGTAGCCAATTCTTCCCCCTTGTAATCTATTGAAATTGGCGTGTTCTCTCCTTGGAACTGAACAATTTTTTTGGTCAAGTACGAAGTGTCCTTGGCTTCCTCCTCACTGATGTTGTTCACCTTGATGGAATGGTCCTTATTCACCAATATCATGGGCGAGGAGGTATTGTTCTGGAAAATCTTTACATGTAGGTTGCCTAAGTCCCGGTCCTCGGAAGACTGTAATAGCTCTGATTGTGCAGTGGCCCAAATTTCCATTTTTAAGCGCTCTTCCTCTTTGAACTTCTTAAAAAAACTATTAGTGTTCCATAGAATCAGGCTAACGATAACAAAAGATGCTATCAATAGTAAAATATTAGACGTTTTATTGGGATTTAGGGTCATCCAAATTTTAAATTAGTTTTAAAGATAACGCAATTTGACAAAAGATATTCTATTTCCAAACTAGATGATTGTTTCATTTGTGCATACAATTTACTTACCTTTGCAGCAGTATGAAAAAATTGCTTTCCATTAACCCTTCTGAGATTGCTACAGCCAAATTACATGGCTATCTTTTAGGTGCCGTTGGGCCTAGACCAATAGCATTTGCAAGCACTATTGATGAAAATGGAAGGCCAAATTTATCTCCTTTCAGTTTCTTCAATGTCTTTAGTGCCAATCCACCTATTATGATTTTTTCACCCGCAAGGAGGGTCAGAAACAATACCACCAAACATACATTGGAAAATGTTTTAAAGACCAAAGAAGTGGTCATCAACATTGTTAATTATGACATGGTACAGCAAATGTCCTTGTCAAGTACAGAATATATTGAAGGGGAAAACGAGTTTATAAAAGCGGGTCTGACCATGTTGAGGTCGGATATAGTAAAACCTTTTCGAGTTGCGGAATCCCCGGTGCAGTTTGAGTGCAAGGTGATAAAGGTAGAGGCCTTGGGTAAAGATGGTGGAGCAGGAAACCTAATTTTTTCCGAGGTGGTAAAGATCCATGTGGATGAGGCGATTTTGGATGCGTCCGGTGCCATTGACCAACATAAAATAGACCAAGTGGCACGTATGGGAGGTAATTGGTATACCCGAGCCAATATGGGATTGTTCGAAGTGCCAAAACCCCTATCTTCCCTAGGAATAGGAATTGATAATATTCCCGAGAAAATAAGGCATAGT
This sequence comes from Flavobacteriaceae bacterium KMM 6897, assembly GCA_035798135.1. Lineage (GTDB taxonomy): Bacteria > Bacteroidota > Bacteroidia > Flavobacteriales > Flavobacteriaceae > Sediminicola. The sequence goes on from JAPFBR010000001.1 coordinate 980,051, forward strand.
TCCGTTTTGACTGGTAATGATTTGGGCATGTTGGGCAATGTGGAGCATATTCCAACTACAGAAGAGGTGGAAGAATTTGTTGCCGCCAATGTGGCAATCAGGTCATTGTTGAGTGGTGATAACAAAGAGAATTTACATAAAAAAGCACAAGAATTTTTACATAATAACGAGGTACAATCCGCATGGAAAGTATTGTTAGCAAATAAATAGACAATGGAAATACAAGGAAAAATCAAAATGGTCGATGAGACCAAAACTTTTGGGAACAACGGTTTTAGAAAGAGAGAAATGGTAATTACCACAGAGGAGCAATATCCACAACACATTATGATCGAATTTGTACAGGATAAGTGCGATCTTTTGAACAATTATACTGCAGGGCAGGAAGTTAAGGTAAGCATCAATATAAGAGGTCGCGAATGGGTGAATCCACAAGGGGAGACCAAATACTTTAACTCAATCCAAGGATGGAGATTAGAAGCTGTGCAATCAGAGCAGGGCGGTGAGGGAATGCCTCCAGTACCACCAATGGATGCTTTTGAGCCAGCCGATAAATTAAATGAAGAAGATCACGACGATCTACCTTTTTAATGGCGTAATTCCTGTGTTAACAGGTATTAAGAATGTGCGACCTGTCCTCTTTAAAAAATTGGGTAGGTCGTTTTGTTTTCATAAGTTTTAGATAAATGATAAGAGCGTGAAGAAGGATAGCGGACATCACCAATTATTCTTTGTGACGGAACGATTGGAATTCCCTCCCGTGGAACATGCCAATGAGGAAGGCTTGTTGGCGGTAGGCGGGGATTTGTCCTTAGAACGCCTCTTATTGGCCTATCAAAGCGGTATTTTCCCATGGTTCAATGAGGATTCCTTGATTCTCTGGTGGAGCCCAGATCCCAGAATGGTTTTGTATCCCAATAAAGTAAAGGTCTCCAAAAGCATGCGGAAAATTTTGGAGGGCACCCAATTTAGATTGACGATAAACACCCAATTCGAGACAGTTATTGACCAATGCGCCCTAAGCCCTAGAAAGGACCAATTAGGGACCTGGATCACACAATCCATGAAGGAAGCATATATGGGATTACATGAAATAGGTATAGCCAAATCCTATGAGGTATGGGATAAAGATGAATTGGTGGGCGGACTTTATGGAATAGATCTGGGTCACGTTTTTTGTGGGGAAAGCATGTTCAGCAAGGTGAGCAACGCCTCAAAATTTGCATTCATAAAATTGGCCCAAGAACTGGAGGAAATGAATTACAGTCTGATCGATTGTCAAGTGTATACCCCTCATCTGGAAAGTCTTGGAGCCGAAGAAATTCCAAGAGAGGAGTTTGTGAGAATTCTGAATAGCCAATAGTAAAGCAGGACTGAAAGAACTGGATTGGTTTTTTAGATGGGTGTAATCCTGACTTTTAGTTGATATTCTTCAGAATTATAAATACTACTTCGTTCCAAAATGTAAAGGTTTGGGCATGTCCTGTGGCTTAATACTACTTAGGCGTCCCAATAAGAAATGAAGTTGCCCTGCGTAAACAGCATTTAGGCAAATATTACCGAGCAGAACATTAACCCACTTTTTCTAATAAAGGATATGGTCATAATTCGTTGGCACTGCCTTTTTTAAAAGTACCATATTTCCTTCTGAGTCGAAAAGAATCTTGTATTCTTGAGCATTGCCATTCATTTTTCCCTTGGTCAAGATCTCATAGTTTATTTCTGGAAGGATCATATTCTGAAAAGCATTCTTTAGTGTGACAGCCTCTGGCTGATCCTTTGTTACCGTATATTGTTGGCGTATTTCTTTTATTCGATATTTAGTAAAATGTTCTTCCAAAAAGGAAGTAATTTTCGCCCAACTATCCCTTGGGATGTCTATTTCCTTTACGGTAATCGACACTTTCTGGAATTCACTAATTTCAGAAAATTGAATGCTGTAATGCAAACGATCTTTTTTGAACTTGGAGGTATAAATGATTTTGCTACTGTCTATTTCCCTGTAGTAGCGCAGCTTTTTTACGGGACCTATTTTGGTCTCCATAAATAATCTGCCGTTTACCGGAAACTGCGATTTTTTTATGCGATGCTCCCGCTCCATTTTGGTTTGGGCCAGTGCCATACTACTCAAAAATAGCACTGTAATGAAAAGTACGGATCTACACTTCATGGTATCTAAAACAATTTAGTTCGTGATCGTTTACCATGCCCGTTGCTTGCATATGGGCGTAAACCACCGTACTACCAACAAACTTAAAGCCACGTTTTTTTAAATCCTTGCTGATTGCATCCGAGAGTTCTGTGTTGGCCGGTACATCCTTTGGTGTTTTAACTGCATTTTTAAGGGGTTTTCCATCCACGAATTTCCATATGTATGCACTAAAGCTGCCAAACTCTTGTTGTATTTTGATAAATGCCTGGGCATTGGTAATTGTGGCGTTGATTTTTAATTTATTGCGGACAATACCCGAATCCTCAAGCAAGGAGGCAATTTTATCTTGTTCGTAGTTGGCTATTTTGCGATAATTGAACCCGTCCAAGGCTTTGCGAAAATTTTCACGTTTTCGCAAAATGGTGATCCAGCTCAACCCGGCTTGGAAGGTTTCCAAAATCAAAAACTCAAACAGGGCATTATCTTCTTTTAATGGAACCCCCCATTCCTCATCATGATAGGCTTCATATAGGGGATCTCCAAGGCACCATGCGCATTTGTGTTTACTCATATCACATATCAATTAAAATTAAAGATATGTGATTAATTTAAAAGGTTTGAATGATAAAGAGATAAATGGGCATTCCCAAAGTAATATTAAAGGGAAAGGTAATGGCAAGGGCCATGGGGATATAAAGGCTAGGGTTAGCTTTTGGGGCTACCAGTTTCATGGCGGCAGGTACTGCAATATACGAGGCACTCCCAGCGAGTAGGGCGAATAAGAACCGGTTCCCGATGCTTTCTGTAAATGTACCGCTGACAACAGCGGCCAAACTTCCATTCACCAATGGGATGAAAATGGCAAAAAGCAAGGCAAACCATCCTTTTGAGATAAAATCCGATAGCTTTTTACCGCTTGTTATGCCCATATCCAAAAGAAAGACGGCTAAGAACCCTTTAAAGATGTCTGTGGTAAATGGTTCAATTCCCCTTGCCTGTTCGTCATTTGCTAAAAAACCGATCACAAGACTCCCGATGATCAACAGTACACTTCCGTTGGTCAAGGAATGATGTAAAATGGTGCCGAGCTTCGTTTTTTCTTGATCCCCGTTACGATACAAGGACATAAGCAAGACCGCTATAATAATGGAAGGTGCTTCCATCAGTGCCATTACAGCTACCATGTGTCCTCCAAATTCAATTTGGGCCATTTCCAAATATGAAACTGCCGTTACAAAGGTTACTGCACTCACGGAACCGTAGGCAGCCGCAATGGCCCCAGCGTTTTCAACACTGAACTTACGTCTTAATATAAAAAAGGTGTAGATGGGTACCAGAAGTGCCAATAAAATTCCAAATAAGAGCGACCATAAAATTTCCATATCCAAATGGCTGTGGGACAACTCCAATCCTCCTTTGAAACCAATGGAAAAAAGAAGGTACAAGGAAATAAATTTAGAAGAACTGGGTGGTATTTCAAGATCGCTTTTCAGTTGGACAGCCAAAATTCCAAGAAAGAAAAATAATAGGGCAGGGTTGGTCAGGTTGTCGATCAACAAATGTATATCCATGTAAAGGGAGTAATAATATTTAAAAGGTGCTTAGGATGCCGAAAGCGTAAAACTTTCTGTAGGAACGCTCATTTTTAATTCTATAGTTCCATTAATACTGATGGTCTGACCGAGCTCCCTTGCAGCTAGTATTACTTTCGTAAGCTGTTCCTTGGATGCTTGAAGTTCTTTTATTCTCCTTTCTGAGCGTGAGGTATCACCACTAAATCGTTCCGTTATTTCGGTTATTTGAAGGTTATGGAACCTTATTTTGTCATTGATCAAGGTGAAAAGTACTTCCGCTGTTTCTGAGGGTGTAAATACCCCTTCGACGATTTTAAATTGTTGTTGGTTCAATTCCATAATTTATTTTTTGAATTAAAAATTTCAAGGCCTATGTCCCAAATATTGGAGGCGTGCAAATTTTATATTTATTATCCATAAATTTTTATTTATATTTATTATGATATACATAAATATTTTTTATGAATTATACCTTGCATCAACTACAAATATTCTTCAAGATTTCAGAAACCAAAAGTATAACCAAGGCTGCTGAAGAGATGTTTTTGACCCAACCGGCAGTGTCCATACAATTAAAAAATTTTCAAGAACAGTTTTCAATTCCATTGACCGAAGTGGTTGGGCGGAAATTATTTATTACCGATTTTGGACAGGAAATTGCTAAGGCAGCAGAGAAAATTCTGAATGAGGTACACGCCATAAATTATAGAACCATGGCCTATGCCGGTAAATTGACCGGTAGACTGAAAATTTCGGTGGTTTCTACAGCTAAATATGTGATGCCCTATTTTTTGGCCGATTTTATGGCCGAGAATAATGGGGTAGACTTGATAATGGATGTGACAAACAAGTCGAGGGTAGTTGAGAGCTTGGAGGCCAATGAGGTCGATTTTGCAATGGTTTCTGTTTTGCCCAAACAGATTAAAACAGAAAGCATTGAATTGATGCAGAACAAACTTTTTTTTGTGGGCGGTATGCAGTACAAAAAATTAAACGGACCTATTAAAAAGAAGCAGTTCGAAGAATTGCCCCTTATTTACCGAGAGCAGGGATCGGCAACTCGCAACGCAATGGAAAATTTCATTAAAGGCAATGCATTTTCAGTTCGCAAGAAAATGGAATTGACCTCCAATGAAGCCGTAAAGCAGGCCATAATTGCGGGCTTGGGATATTCCATCATGCCATTGATCGGGATTAAGAACGAGCTGAAGACCGGAGAATTACAGATAATTCCTGTAGCAGGACTCCCACTGGTGACAACGTGGAACCTGGTATGGCTGCCTTCCAAAAAATTATCCCCTGCTGCCTTGGCATTTTTGGAACATGTTACTATCTCAAAGGTTACTATTATCCATCAAAAATTTAAGTGGTTTGAAGAATATTAGGATTTTGGCCCAATATTGGGTTCATCTTTTTAATTCACCACTGACTAGGGCCTTTTCCAAATTAGCTTCCACAGTTTGGAAGAATCTAAAAAATGGATGTCCGTCCTTCCGCTCTAAAATCGCCGTGGTAGATCCGTCTGGATTCTCGACCAAATCTTTTACTACTATTTCCATGCCAATTAGGGCATTGTAATCCGCTATGGCACCCCTTTTAATAATGATATTTCTTCGTGGGAAATCTATGTGTTTATAAGTATGGCCCACTGGCTCACTTAATCTATAAATGTTACCTTTAGAAATACGGTATTCATTTTCCTGCCCCAATAAGGTGTTTGTACTACAGAATAACAAAATTGCCAGAAGAATTGCCCTCATAATTTTTGAATTTTATAAGGCTAAACTATTTAATTTTTTTAAATTGGAAGTATTGCTAATGTTAAATAGTAGTTAATATATCATACTATGATAGTAACACTATTATATTTGCGTGAAAATATTTTAAAAATAGCGAATGGACAGGTTGTTACAATCCATAAAACTTGAAATTAACGAAAAAATCTATCTAAAGGATCCTCAGTCTTCAGATCTGGGTAAGAAGATTTTAGAGCATAGCATTATTATGATCCATGAGTTGGGTTTTGAAGATTTTACATTTAAAAAATTAGGGGTCCAGATCGGATCAAACGAAAGTTCTATTTATCGTTATTTCGAAAACAAGCATAAACTATTATTGTACCTTACATCTTGGTACTGGGGTTGGATGGAATATCAATTGGTGTTTTCCACCAACAGCATTCAGGATAATGTTCAGAAACTAAAAAAGGCCATAGAGATCACAACTAGGGAAATAGAAGTAGATTCCTCCTTTTTATATATCAACGAGGTCCTTCTGACTAAAATTGTCATCAACGAGAATTCTAAATCCTACTTGACCAAGGAGGTAGATAAAGAGAACAAGGAAGGTTATTTTATTATTTATAAAAGACTGGCAGATAGATTAAGCGAAATGATAAAAATGGTTAGCCCGGAATATTCTTTTCCAACCAGTCTCGCCAGCACCTTGTTGGAGGGATCCTTGCACCAATATTTTCTTAGAGACCATTTTACTTCCTTGACCGAATGTAAAAAATCAAATTCTGTAACCCTCTACTTTACCGATTTGGTTTTCAATACTTTAAAAATTGAAAATAATGGCTAAAAATGTTCAAACCTCTTGGCAGCGGTTAATGGGGTTGTTGAAATTAGATAAAAGAGATATTCTACAGACCTTTTATTACGCCATTTTTGCTGGCTTGGTAAATCTTTCCCTTCCACTTGGAATTCAGGCAATCATCAATTTGATCCAGGGCGCACAACTTAGTACCGCATGGATAATTTTGGTAATCCTAGTTACCGGAGGGGTTGCGTTTGCAGGTATTTTACAGCTCATGCAGATACGGATCATAGAAAACGTACAGCAAAAAATATTTACGAGGGCATCCTTTGAATTTGTCTACCGTTTTCCAAAAATAAAAATGAGCGAATTGCGGGATTACTACCCTCCGGAATTGGCCAACCGATTTTTTGACACTTTGAATATTCAAAAAAGCCTAGCTAAGGTGCTAATAGATTTTCCGGCGGCTATATTGCAGATTTTATTTGGGTTGATACTTCTTTCTTTCTATCATCCCTTCTTTATCCTTTATGGACTTCTTTTACTCTTGTTGATTTATGTGGTCTTTAAGTTTACCGCCCAAAAAGGATTGGACTCCAGCTTGGAGGAATCAAAATATAAATATAAGGTAGCGCATTGGATACAAGAAATAGCTAGATCCTTAGTGAGCTTTAAACTTTCCGGAAGGACCAACCACGCCCTTGTAAAAAATGATGAACTGGTATCGGATTACTTGGAAGCAAGGGAAAATCATTTCAGGATCTTGGTGATCCAGTTTATTCAGATGATTGGCTTTAAGGTTCTGGTGACCGGAGGTCTTTTGCTTATTGGGGGGTTGTTGGTGCTGAACCAAGAAATGAATATTGGTCAATTTGTAGCTGCGGAAATCATCATTTTATTGGTCATCAATTCTGTTGAAAAATTGATTCGAGGATTGGAAACCGTGTATGACCTTTTAACCTCCATCGAAAAACTGGGGCAGGTTGTGGATAAGGAACTTGAGTTGCAGGAAGGGGAGACCCCATTGACTTCTGAAATGGATTTGACGGTAGAATTGGATCACGTTTCCTTTAGTGTTAAGGGGAGCAACAGAAAAATCATCAATGACTTTACATTAAAGATCTTGCCCAAAACTTCTACGTTGATAGTGGGCCCCAACAGTTCCGGAAAATCTACATTATTGCGTCTAATTTCTGGGTTATTGACACCAACGGAAGGGGCTATATATGTCAATGATATTTCTTTGGAAAATATAATACCCAACCATTATAGATCATTTTTAGGGCAATCCCTCACAGAGGAAAGTCCATTTGAAGGCACAATTTTGAACAATATAACCTTTGGAGACAAAAGTATCTCACAAAAGGATCTGTATTGGGCCATAGAGAAGGTTGGATTGTCACAATTTGTAAAGGAACAGCCAAAGGGGATCAATACCTTTTTATACCCTGAGGGGCAACAGATACCCTATACCATATCCAAGAAAATTGTTTTGGCGAGAAGCATTGTTAGAAAGCCAAAGCTTTTGATTTTAAAAGATCCGTTGGACCAATTGGATGAATCAGAGGCTAATGAAATCATGGATTTTCTAACGGATAAAGATAACCCATGGGCATTGGTGGTCGTAAGTCAAGATCCAAATTGGTTGAGCCGTTGTAAGAGAAAAATTGTGGTTGAAGAAGGTAAAATTATAAGTGAAAACTAGGTGCTATGCTGAACATTTCTAAGAACGAACTCAATAAGAAGGTAGATTTATTGGTTTATAAATCTGCCCAACGAGTTTTTCATAAAAGACACTATAAGCACTTTAATAGGTTTTTAATGATATCCGCTATTTTTGGCTTTATAGTATTATTCCTTCCATGGACACAAAACGTTAGGGCCTTAGGATATCTTACTACTTTAAGCCCCGGTCAAAGACCACAGACCATTCAATCCCCCATTCCAGGGAGAATAGAGAAATGGTACGTACAAGAAGGGGATTTTGTAAACAAAGGAGACACTATCCTATTTATTTCGGAGATCAAGAACGAGTACTTTGATCCCAAGTTGGTACAGAGAACCGGTCAACAGATCAAGTCCAAATCCATGGCCGTTTCCTCTTATGGTGAAAAGGTGAAGGCCCTAAACAATCAGATCGGTGCCGTTATGCAGGAAAGAATTCTAAAATTAAAGCAGGCGGAAAATAAATTGATCCAGTCGAAGCTTAAGGTAAAGAGTGATAGCATTGACTTGGAGGCTGCCAAAACCAATATCAGCATAGCCCAAAGGCAGTTTGAAAGGGTTGTACAATTGGAAAAGGAAGGGTTGAAAGCCGTAACGGATGTGGAAGAAAAGCGTTTAAAACTGCAAGAGACACAGGCCAAATTGATTTCCCAAGAAAACAAGCTTTTGGCGACCATTAATGAGGTGATCAACTCTGAGTTGGAAATAAACCGGGTACGCGCGGAGTATACGGATAAGCTTTCCAAAGCCCAGAGCGATAAGTACACTGCCCAATCCAATCAGTTTGATTCAGAAGCCCAGGTATCCAAATTGGAGAGCGACTATACCAACTATGAGATGCGGAACGAAATGTATTATATCCGTGCCCCACAATCTGGTTATATAAATAAGGCAATTCAGGGCGGAATTGGGGAGACCTTCAAGGAAGGCGACCGTTTGGTGGGGATAATGCCATCCGAGTATGAATTGGCCGTTGAGACATTCGTACAGCCAATAGACCTTCCTTTAGTGCATTTGGGGGAAGAATTTAGAATTCAATTTGATGGATGGCCCGCCATTGTTTTCAGCGGATGGCCAAACTTATCTTATGGTACTTACGGTGGTAAAGTGGTTGCCATAGAAACCTTTATCAGTGAAAATGGGAAATATAGGGTGCTATTGGCTCCGGATCCGGCTGATCATCCTTGGCCCAAGGATATACGCGTAGGTTCTGGAGCAAATACGTTAGCCTTGTTGGAAGACGTTCCTATTTGGTTTGAACTTTGGCGCCAACTAAATGGCTTTCCTCCCAACTATTATCAGCCCAATACTACCGGCTCCAAAAGCAAAAAGTAATGAAGAATTGTATTCTATATCTCGTTTTTTTTGCCTTTTTCTTATCAAACGCGCAGGAACCGGATACCCTTATTTTAAAATTCAGGGAGTATTTAGGGTATGTAAAAAAATACCATCCCATAGCCAAACAGGCAGAATTGGCCCTAGCAACGGGCCAAGCAAACCTAATGCGTGCCCGGGGTGGTTTTGATCCCAAAATTGAGATCGATTTTGATCAGAAGGATTTTAAAGGGACTACCTATTATGATAAGCTCAATGCCGCCTTTAAAATTCCAACATGGTATGGTTTGGAGCTAAAGGGGAAATTTGAACAAAATGAAGGGACCTACTTAAATCCTGAAAATAGTGCGCCTGACAACGGTCTTTATAGTGCAGGAATTTCCTTCTCCCTGGGACAGGGATTTTGGATCAATGAAAGAATGGCTACTTTGAAGCAAGCCAAACTTTTCCGGGAACAGAGCAAGGCCGATCGGGACCTTCTTGTAAATCAGATTCTTTTTAAAGCCTCCTTGGCTTATTTTGATTGGTTGCAGGTGTATAACGAAATGGAGATATACGATAATTTTTATGCCAATGCGCAAATAAGGTTTGATGGGGTCCGAAAAAGTGCCCTTGTAGGGGAGATAGCGGCTATTGACACCGTAGAGGCCAAAATAGTGGTTCAGGACAGGGCCCTTGGTTTGGAGCAGGCCAAAATAAGGTTGATGAACAAGTCCTTGGAACTGTCAAATTTCCTTTGGCTAAACGATAATATTCCAATCGAATTACAGGGAAATGTTGTGCCCGATGCCAATTTGAATGGGGATATTGATGTGGCCTTGGAAATTATGGGAATGCCCTTGGATAGTTTTTCCATAGATAAGCATCCAAAACTAATATCCCTGAACTACAAGATTGAAGGGTTAGAAGTAGACAAAAGATACAAGGCCAACAAGCTGCTGCCCAAAATAGATTTGGAGTATAACTTTATCACCGAGACCCCTGAATTGATAAACTCCTTGGAGAACCAAAATTATAAGGGGGGAGTAAATTTTCAATTACCTCTGTTTCTAAGAAAGGAGAGGGGTGATTTGAAGTTGGCAAAATATAAATTGCAGGATGCCCAATATGAATTGGATAATACGCAGATTGAATTGAAGAACAAAATTGTCGCTATTTACAGGGAATTGGAATCCTTTGAGATTCAGAACAAATTGATAGCGGATATTGTTGAAAATTATCGGGCACTCCTTAAGGCTGAAGAGCGTAAATTTAGTTTCGGCGAAAGCTCGGTATTTTTAATTAACGCTAGGGAAAGTAAGCTAATAGATTCAGAACTCAAGAAAAACCAGGTTCAAAATAAATTTTTTACGACTAAGGCCAAACTGTTCAACAGTTTAGCAGTAAATCCTGAAAACTTGTAAACAGTTGAGGTAGTATTTTTAAAAGTTTTAAAGAAAAGACTAATTTCATTGTATAATCATAAAGTTGGACCATATGGACGGTAGAATCAATAAAGGTTATAGGGTGCTTAGTCATGCAGGGGCCTATTTAAAACGCTCCCGTAAATTGCGTATTAGTTTCAATTCCTTCTTTAAAGATTCCTTCTTTATTATATTGGGAATTTTTTCCGCGGCATTTGGCTTGGAAAGTTTTCTATTGCCCAATAGTTTTATAGATGGTGGGGCCACGGGTATTTCATTGTTGGCTTCGGAAATATTCAATGTGCCTTTGTATTTTTTAATCATATTGGTGAATATTCCATTTTTGATTCTTGGATTCAATGTCATAGGAAAAACATTCACTATAAAGGCATCTTTGGCCATTTTGGGTCTTGCTTTAGTGTTGGCTACCATGCACTTTCCAGAGATTACCCAAGATAAATTACTGGTAGCTGTTTTCGGGGGCTTTTTTTTAGGTGCAGGAATAGGGCTCTCCATTAGAGGGGGAGGGGTTTTGGATGGTACGGAAGTGCTTGCCATCTTTTTGAGCAGAAAATTGGGAACCACTATTGGGGATATCATTATCCTTATAAACCTTTTCATATTTATTGCAGCAGCCTATTTGCTCTCGATAGAAACAGCCCTGTACTCCATGCTGACGTATTTATCGGCTTCAAAAACCTTGGATTTTGTTGTGGATGGTATTGAAGAATATACAGGTGTGACCATCATCTCTGTGAAAAGTGAGGAAATTAGAATTATGGTCACTGAAAAATTGGGGAGAGGACTTACCATTTACCGCGCCAAAGGGGGGTATGGAAAACTTGGCCTTCAAAATGAATACGATGTGATCTATACCGTAATCACCCGTTTGGAGATACGAAAATTAAATATAGAGATTGCCAAGATAGATCCCAATGCCTTTGTAGTGATGAATAGTATTAATGATACTCGTGGAGGTATGATAAAGAAGAAACATTTTTAAGTTTCAAAAGGTAATCCTTCAAAAATGACAGTTGTCAACTTATACAAGGGAGAGGTGTGATATTTAGGTTCAAAAACCAAGGAACATTGGAATATAAAATCAAAGGAAAAGCAAGTAAGGAATTGATCATTAAAGGTGTCTCCCAAGCCTTATCGTATAATGAATACGGATTATTGATGGACAAACTGGTTTTGGATTCCGGAACAACGGGACTTGAACAGTCCCAAATGCATATTGATTATACAAAATTGAACCAAAAACGAATGAGGCGTTTGGACAAAACGATCAAGTTGGACGAAGAGATACGGATCAAATTGGCCGAAATCTCTGTTAATATGACGTGGTTGGTCCTTAACGAAAGCTGGTGTGGCGATGCGGCACAAATACTTCCAGTAATCAATAAAATAGCCTCATTAAATCCTTATATCACCCTTAAAATAATCCTAAGGGATGAGAATTTGGAGTTGATGGAATGTTTCTTGACGAAGGGATCAAGATCAATACCAAAACTGTTGGCCATAGATCCTATTTCCAATGATATACGATGGACTTGGGGTCCAAGACCTAGTAAGGCTGAACGAATGGCTTATGATTATAAAAAAGAGCATGGGGAACTAACCCCACAATTCAAAGAAGAGCTACAAGTTTGGTACAACAGGGATAAGGGAAAAAACACCGTGGCAGATCTTATGGGATTACTTTTCCTGGAATAGGTAGGTAATCGTTCCTTTCTGGTTTTCACCCGAACCTGAGTTAAATCTTGCCTTTAGGGCATAAGTAATGGCATTTTCTACAAGGCAACCATTCAGGGTATTGGAACTTTTTTTGTTGACCTCGGCATCGATAACTGAACCGTTATTATCTACGAGTATGTTGATGACAATTTTCCCTCCCTCAATACAGGTGTAAACGGGAATAGGAAGATCATAATGATTACGGTCAATAAGAGAATAGGAGACTGTGGTATTTCTTTTGGAATAACTTGTACTTTTTGTTTTTTTGGCATCTAGCTCACCTATTTTTTGTTTGGCCTCTTCCCGTTGTTTGGATAATTTTTGAAGACTGGCGCCATAGCCTTTGGTAGAATTAAGAAAATCGGTTTCTTCATCGCTATTGGAGGCAGTTTCCTGATCGTCCCTGAGTTCCTCCAATGTTTTTAGTGGTTCTGGCTTGCCAAATGTGGGTTTTGAAGCCTCATTAACGGCGAGATTACTTTTGGGCTGGCCCGATTCTTCTAATTCTTTGGCTGCCTTTTTTTCTTCCTCCAACAACATTTCCAGTTCCTCGTCATCAAGAAGAGTAAGTTCAACAATATACTCGCCCTTCTCTTTGGTGCCTAGGTGAATGTTGTAAAGAGCCAACACCATTAGGGACATGGAGAAGAACGTTATCAATAAGGAAAGCTGACTTCGGTTCAATTTCATACATCTAAAACCTCTTGTTGTTTATAGATTTCACATCACTGGTTTGCCATGGGGCAAAAGCCCTTTTGCCGTTATATATTCAAACGATCGGGAAGCAATGCATCCTGAAAGTCAAGAGGTGTTACTGCATTATCTACGTTGAAATCACCTATTTTGGTTCTTCTTAACGAAGAAAGATGCCCGCCAGACTGCAAAGCCTTGCCAAAATCGTGGGCTAAAGACCTGATATAGGTGCCCTTGCCGCAGACCACCCGAAAAGTTATCTGCGGTATGGAAATATCGGTAATTTCGAATTTTAGAATTTCTACAGTCCTAGACTTGATCTCCACATCTTTTCCTTCTCTGGCATACTCATACAATCTTTTTCCATCTTTTTTTAGTGCGGAAAATACAGGAGGGAACTGTTGGATTTCACCAATAAACTGTTCAGTGGCCTGGTGAATTTGTTCTTCAGAAATGTGCTCGGTTGGATAGGTATTGTCAACTTCGGTCTCTAGATCATAAGAAGGGGTGGTGGATCCCAAGGTGATGGTCCCTGTGTATTCTTTTACCTGTCCTTGCAGCTCACTGATTCTTTTGGTAAATTTTCCAGTACAGATCAATAAGAGTCCAGTTGCTAGGGGATCTAAAGTACCGGCATGGCCAATCTTTATTTTCTTGAGTTCAAATTTTCTTCGAATGGCCCATTTTAAGGCGTTTACTGCTTGAAAAGAAGACCATGTAAGCGGTTTGTCTATTAACAAAAGCTGTCCTTCCAAGTAGTCTTCTTTTGTCATTATATCACGGTTAGGGGGCTAATGAAAAAATGAATGATTAAAATGGCCAAACCAACAATGATTCGATAGTACCCGAACATTTTAAAGCCGTGTTTGCTTAAATACCCAATAAAGGTTTTAATGGCGAGGAGCGCTACCAAAAACCCCACCACATTTCCGATTATCAAATAGTTGATCTGTTCACTGGACAAGGTAAAGCCTGCGTTGTAGTAATCGTAACTCTTCTTTAGGGTAGCGCCCAGCATAGTAGGTACAGCCAAAAAGAAAGAAAATTCTGCCGCTGCCTTTCTGGAGAGCTTTTGCGTCATTCCTCCAACAATACTTGCCCCACTTCTGGAGACACCAGGGATCATGGCCAAACACTGGAAAAGGCCAATTCGAAATGCAGTTCGATAAGAGATCTCCGTGTTTTCGGCATCTCCAAACCAATCGTCTACTTTTAAAAGGACAAGGCCCCCAAGGACTAAGGATACGGCGACAGTCAGTGGATTTTCCAGTAAAGAATCAATAACATCACTTAAAAGCAGTCCAAAAATGACGGCCGGAATAAAGGCGACCAATAATTTATAGTAAAAATCCAAACTTTGAAAAAATCTTTTGAAATAAAGGACTACCACGGAAAGGATGGTGCCCATTTGGATGACAATGGTAAACAATTTTGTAAAATCGTCCTGGGCAATACCAAAAAAGGAAGACGCGATGATCATGTGTCCAGTTGATGACACCGGTAAATATTCGGTAATGCCTTCAATGATGGCAAGGATAATAGCTTGTAGTATGTCCAATTCTTATTTCTTCTTGTGAGGGTTCAACAAAATGGCATAGATCTCAATGCCCAATCCTATTAGCACCAAGGTAGGGGCCAATCGAATTCGTCTGAAGTTATAAATTTCAGGATTGAATACAGTGGGGTCATCACTACCTCCTCCGCTCATCAAGATAAATCCCAAGGCCATACAGGCCAAGCCAATGAACATGAAAAGATAGTTCTTTTTTTGAAAGATAAATTCAGGTTTCGGACCTTGGTTCTGATTCGTACTGTTTTTCTTCATACCGCAAATTTAGTAATATAAATCGTCTGTCCTAAGATTTAAAAAACGCTGTGTAGCAAAATAGGTACTCATAACGGATATGAGTACGCCCAATATGAAAACCCCAAGAAAAAGAAAACCTAAGACCATAGGGTCTTCCATAAGGTTCAGCTCGGGAAAATTATCGTTCACATAGTACAGCGTTCCCGCAAGGGCAATCAGGGCCAAAAATGCCCCCAACATTCCCAATTTAATATTGGTGTATATAAATGGGCGTCGGATAAATCTCTTTGTAGCACCCACCATTTGCATGGTTTTGATGATAAATCTTTTAGAGTAAATAGATAGGCGAATAGAACTATTGATGAGCAATACGGCAATAAAGGTGAAAATGGCACTGGCCACCAAAATCCAAAAACTTATGCGTTTTACGTTTTCGTTCAATAAGGTTATCAGGGGCTGGTCGTAGCTCACCTCTTCCACATAACCTTTGGAGGCCAGATTGGAGGCAATATCCTCTATTTGCTCTGAAGAAACAAAATCTGCCTTCAGCTTTACATCAATGGAATTTTTTAAGGGATTATAGCCTAAGAATTCAATAAAATTTTCACCAATCTCTTCACTGTGCTGTTCTGCCGCTTCCTCTTTGGAGACATAGTTTGCAGACCGAGTATATTCGGCCAAAGCCAAACTTTTTTGTAGTTGATCTACTTCCACAGGCTTGGCACTATCTTTTAAAAATACGGAAATGGATATTTGTTCTTTAAAATGATCCCCCATTTTTTTAGTGTTCAACACCAAAAGGCCCAAAATACCCAATAGAAAAAGCACAAGGCCTATACTAAGTACTACTGAGAAGTAGGAGGAGATCAGTTTTCTTTTTTGATAACGTTCAAAAGATTTGCTCATAGCGAAAAATCATGGCGTAAAAGTAATAAAGTAAATTGAATATGGAATGACCCTTTATGTTTTCCTAAGTATTTTGGTATAGGAAACAGAATGGTTCAAAAATGATATTATCTTTTTAAGGAAAAATGTCCTTTATAGATGGTATCCTCAATCTGGATCATATACCAATAATCCCCAGAGGGAAGGTCCCTATTATTAAATGTGCCGTCCCAAGAAAATGGGGTGTTACTGGAATTTTTTAGAAGTTTGCCATAGCGGTCAAAAATATTGACCTGGGATGAATCGTAATTTTCTATACCGGTAAGATTAAAGGTATCGTTAAAATTGTCCCCATTTGGGGTAAAGAATTTAGGGATTACAAAATGGGTATATTGTATGGATACTTCCCCACAGCCATTTTTTTCCCGGACATATATGGTATATCGACCGCTTTGGGTATTCTCAAACTCTGGACTGTCCTGATAATTCGTTCCATTGAGGGAATATTCAAAATCTCCCGAAAAAGTTGTGGATACCAGGATGGAATATTCATCAGAGGTTATATTGGAAATGATAGGGGCGTCTACTTGTTCCAATGTAATAATCTTAACTTTGGTACATCCATCTGAATTGGTGACCCCTACAGTGTAGGCACCTGGGGTGTCCACCGTTATTTGTGAGGTCGTTTCCCCAGTGTTCCATTCATAGGTTACGGTGTCCGTACCCGCATAATTGGCATTTAGAACGGTCTGGGAATTTTCACAGAAGGCAACGGTTTCATCTTCAACCTCAGGTAGTTGGTAAAAGAAGATGGACACTGCTGTTCGGGTATCAGAGATACAACCCGCTACTGTGGTTTCAGCTTCAGCGTAATAGGTGCCGTTCATTGTGGGCTGATAGGTATGGCTGTCGGAAAGCAATAAATTACCTCCCGATGGGGCATCGTACCAATTGACTTTTATGCCAAACAGCGTACTAACCTCCAAAGGAATGGGGTCGTTGGAACAGGCCGACACATCGCCATTACTAGTTGGAGCGGATGGGGTGTTGACCACAAGGACCCTAAATATCTCCGAGACGGAACTACAAAGGGGGCTGTTGAGGTTGATAGGGTCTTCCGCAACTTTTACCCTAAAGAAGGTAGTGCTGGATATGGGTCCTGGGCTATAAGTTGGGTTCGTCTCACCTGGAATATCAGTCCAATTGCTGCTTGAGGTTGAAGACTGCCATTGGAAGGCATGGGTGCTGTATACCGAAAAATCCGGAGTGGCATTTAATTCTGAAATGGTTACCGGGGCATCGGCTTCACAAACAGAGATTTCTATTTCGTCCTGCAGGTCCGTGATGGATACAAAATCCCCACAGGTCCTAAACAAGATATCGTCAATGGCGAGGTCGTTTCCACACCCTCCCGGGGCATTATTGATCATTTTTAGAATTACCGAAGTTTGTCCCGGTTCTGTTTGAAAGACCAATCCGTATTGGTTCCATTGGGGAGAGGTGGTTCCAGTGATATCACCTGTATTTCCCGAGCCCAACAATTTGGTGTCCGTATCATCCCAAATCTCAAAATCTACATTTACAGGGATTCCCGCATTCAGGCACCCGGAAAGGGGCAGTAGATTTATCAACCAAGAAGAAAATTCATAGGTAGTGTTTTCACAAAGAACATCTACCCTATATCTAAAAAATTCTCCGGCATTAATATCTGCATTTATTATAAGGGCCTTTCCATCTGTATCATTGGGGGTATGGTCCTGTGTGTTGTGCCAACTAAAATAATTTGTATTGCTGGAAAGGGTGTAAAATCCATCATCGGGTCCCCCAGAGGTATAGGTATAGGTGGTGGTGCCTGCCGGTAATTGTGGGCCATTGGCGGTTCCGGTCCCAAAATCCTCCTCAAAGATAGGGTCACCTGAACTACCTGGGCAAAAACCCAATTGGGCATGAAGCTGGAAACCCCAAAATCCAACCAAGAGCAAGAGCAATATTTGTCGTTGGATATTACTTTTTCCCACCTTGTTCATTTTTTTTCGGAATGATATTTTCTCAGGTCAATTAACGCAATTAAAATTTAGGGCACGATCAATTTCAATAGTATATTTCAATACTGATTTTGATCTCCGTTTTGTAAGTTGATAATATCTTTTCCCCTTTCAATGATTAAACTTATTTTTGCCCGATATACCATACTGTTGCTACTTTAAAACGACAGGACCATAGAAATATTTTGATATGAGCTACGATTTCAGAAAGATAGAGGATAAATGGCAGAAAGAATGGGCCGAAAAAGGCACCTTCGAAGCAGAGAACAATTCTGATAAACCAAAATATTATGTATTGGATATGTTCCCTTACCCATCAGGTGCTGGGTTACATGTGGGACATCCACTTGGGTATATAGCCAGTGATATTTATGCCCGTTACAAAAGACATAAGGGCTTTAACGTGCTGCACCCTATGGGATATGATTCTTTTGGGTTGCCAGCCGAACAATATGCGATACAGACCGGTCAGCATCCTGCCATTACAACGGCTGCCAACATAAAAAGGTATAGGGAACAGTTGGATAAAATAGGTTTCTCTTTTGACTGGAGCAGGGAGGTACGCACCTCTAATCCAGATTATTATAAATGGACACAATGGATTTTTATCCAACTCTTTAATTCTTGGTACAATAAGGACAATAACAAAGCAGAAGATATCACTTCCCTGATTGCCTTATTTGAGCAAGATGGAAACAGCAGTGTAAAAGCTGTGTGTGATGAGGATGTGGTTCCTTTCACTGCTACACAATGGAACGGGTTTTCAAAGAAGCAACAACAAGAAATTTTATTGCAATATAGACTGACCTATTTGGCTGAATCAGAGGTCAACTGGTGTCCTGCCTTAGGAACCGTTTTGGCAAATGATGAAATTGTCAATGGGGTATCGGAACGGGGCGGACATACGGTGATCCGTAAAAAGATGACTCAATGGAGCATGAGAATATCCGCCTATGCCCAACGCTTGCTGGACGATTTGCAAAAAGTTGACTGGCCACAGCCATTAAAAGACTCCCAGACAAATTGGATAGGTCGCTCAGAAGGAGCTTCGGTAACTTTTTATACAATTCCAGCTGGGGATGTGAAAAAATCATATCCAATTGAGGTTTTTACGACGAGGCCCGATACAATTTTTGGCGCCAGTTTTATGACCTTGGCACCAGAACATGAATTGGTGTCACAAATCACGACCCCGGAACAAGAGGGGGAAGTGGCTGCGTATTTGGAAGCTACCGCAAAACGCTCTGAACGCGATCGAATGGCCGATGTAAAGACCATAACAGGAGCTTTTACCGGAGCCTATGCCGTACACCCCTTTACCAAAGCACCTGTGCCCGTATGGATAGGGGATTACGTACTGGCGGGCTATGGAACCGGTGCGGTAATGTCGGTCCCATGTGGTGATCAGCGCGATTATGATTTTGCAAAACACTTTAACATCCCTATTCCCAATATTTTTGAAGGTATTGATATTTCGGTAGAAGCCTTTGCCGACAAGGATAAGACCGTTATTACGAATTCTGATTTTCTTAACGGACTTCCCTATAAAAAAGCAGTAAAGCTTGCCATTTACGAATTGGAGAAATTGGGACAAGGCATAGGAAAGATCAATTATAGGTTGCGGGATGCCGTATTTAGCCGTCAACGATATTGGGGGGAGCCCTTCCCAGTATACTATGTGGAGGGTATGCCACAAATGATCGAGTCTAAATACCTGCCCATACGTTTGCCTGAAGTAGTTAAATACCTGCCTACAGAAACTGGGGAACCGCCATTGGGAAATGCTACTACGTGGGCTTGGAACACGGTAGAGCATACTGTGGTCAGTAATAAGATGATAGACCATAGGACCGTATTTCCATTAGAATTGAATACCATGCCTGGTTGGGCCGGGAGTTCTTTCTATTTTAACCGATATATGGATCCCAATAACGAAAATGAAATATTTTCTCAGGATGCCATCAACTATTGGCAGGATGTGGACCTCTATATAGGAGGCAGTGAGCACGCAACCGGACATTTATTGTATTCCCGATTTTGGCAAAAATTTCTGTTCGACAAAGGGGTAGTGCCCAAAGAAGAATTCGCAAAGAAACTTATCAACCAAGGAATGATCACTGGTACCAGTGCGTTTATTTATCAGTTGATTCCAGGTGCTATTTCAAAGGATAGAGAGACTTTTTTAGGCAAAGGAAGATTGTTTCCTAACTTATTTGTTTCAGCAGAAAAAGTGGATTTACTTGAGTATTCTGAAGGTAAACTGGGACATATTAAAACGGAAAAATCAATGGTTGTATTTGATTTTATTAGAAGTTTTGTTACAAACCCGGAGGAATTTTATTTTACGGAAGATAATGTTGAATATGAATTAAACTTCAAGGTTCTGAGAAAGCATGTTGATGTTGCATTGGTAAACTCATCTGATGAATTAGATTATGAAGGATTTAAAAATAATCCTTTATATGCGGATTATAAAAATTCCGAATTTTTATTGAACGATGAGAATAAATATATCGTTCACCGAGAAGTTGAAAAAATGTCCAAATCCAAATACAATGTGGTCAGTCCAGACAGTATATGCGAGGATTATGGTGCAGACTCCCTGCGTTTATACGAAATGTTCCTTGGGCCTTTGGAGCAATCCAAGCCATGGAACACGGCGGGGATATCAGGTGTACACAGTTTTTTGAAAAAGATGTGGCGCTTATATCATCCCGGCACGGAAGGAGCATTCTACGTAACGGAGGAGGAGGCGACTTCTGAAAGTCTCAAAACCTTGCATAAGACCATTAAAAAAGTAGAGGAGGATATTGAAAATTTCTCATTCAACACTTCCGTATCCAGTTTCATGATCTGTGTGAATGAGTTGTCTTCCCAAAAATGCACGAGCAAATCAATTTTGGAACCCTTGGCCATTACAGTTTCTCCCTATGCACCGCATTTGGCGGAGGAATTATGGAGTAAATTGGGGCATAAAGAGTCTATTGCAACTGCAGTTTTTCCAAAATATGAAGCCAAATACCTGGTAGAGAGCAGTAAGGAATATCCAATATCCTTCAACGGGAAAATGCGTTTTAAAATGGAGCTTCCCGCAGATATGTCGGCAGCCGATATTGAGAAAGCCGTTATGGCCCATGAAAAAACACGGGATCAACTACAAGGTCGCACCCCCAAGAAAGTAATTGTTGTTCCGGGAAAAATCGTGAACGTTGTGGGTTAGGTTCCTATGTTAAGTCGGACAGTGCTCTAAACGCAAATAATTTCACCCATGGGTTTCACATCCCAAAGGGTCAATTCTTTTTGAGTATTTATTTTAAACTGGAATGATGATGGATAAAATTGAAATTATAGGGTTGGCGGCTGCCATATTGACCACGGCTTCTTTTGTGCCACAAGTGTACAAGGCTTGGAAGCAAAAAGCTACCAAGGACATTTCTTTGACCATGTATCTTAGTCTTTTTGTAGGGTTAGTCCTATGGCTCATTTATGGAATCCAAATAGAAAGCCTTTCCATTATCTTGGCAAATGCCGTTACGGGACTATTGGTGTTGATGGTGATCCTTTTAAAGATTAAATACAAGTGACCCCCTATTTTTGAATCAATTTTTAATATAAATTGAATATTTATTTAACATACCCCGTGTATTATGGGGGTTAATCTTGTATAAATAACAATTAATATAAGTTGACCCCCTAATTTAGACGATATTCTTTTTTTATGTTAATTATTTGTTCCATTTTTGGAACTCTAATAATCATAATTGATGGGAAGGAATGAAGCTCTGTGCCTACAGGCTTTGTTTTTTCCCTATTTATGAAATAAAAAATAGAAAAATGAGAGTCGGGATTCCAAAAGAAATCAAAAATAACGAAAGTCGGGTTGGCATGACGCCTGCCGGGGTTTTTGAATTGGTTAAAAATAACCATACGGTATATGTGCAATCTGGTGCTGGTGACGGGAGTGGTTTTTTAAATGCCGATTATCAGCATGCAGGGGCCATTGTTTTGGATACCATTGGACAGGTATATGCCATGAGTGACATGATCGTTAAGGTTAAGGAACCTATAAAAGAGGAGTATAGTCTTATCCATAAGGGACAAGTGGTATTTACCTATTTTCATTTTGCGTCCAGCGAAGTGCTTACTGAGGCCATGATCGATCGCAAGGCAATTTGTATCGCCTATGAAACCGTGGAAGATGAGGATGGAACGTTGCCCTTGTTGACCCCTATGTCCGAAGTGGCGGGCAGAATGGCCATTCAGCAAGGAGCTAAATATCTGGAGAAACCAGAAAAAGGTCGCGGTGTGCTCTTAGGAGGAGTTCCTGGAGTGGCACCGGGAAGGGTTTTGGTGCTTGGAGCTGGAATAGTAGGGATTCAGGCTGCTAAAATGGCAGCCGGACTTGGGGCCCATGTTACTATTTTGGATGTTAATATGAAACGGCTCCGCTATATCAATGATGTAATGCCAAGCCATGTGGTGACGGAATTCTCAAATGAATTTAATATAAGAAAACATATAAAGGACCATGATCTTATTATTGGCGGTGTCCTGCTACGGGGTGCGAAAGCCCCTAACCTTATTACTCGGGATATGCTTAAAGAGATGCGGCCAGGAACCGTGATCGTGGATGTAGCAGTAGACCAAGGGGGTTGTGTAGAGACCTCAAGGCCCACAACCCATGAGAATCCTATATTTATCATAGATGATGTGGTTCATTACTGCGTTGCCAATATGCCTGGAGCAGTTCCCTATACCTCAACTATGGCCTTGACCAATGTCACCTTGCCTTATGTTTTAAAATTGGCCAATTTAGGTTGGGAACAAGCATGCAGGTCAGACACTTCCCTGCAAAAGGGGCTGAATATCGTAGATGGTAAAGTGATTTATAAAGAGATTATCGAAGCCTTTAATTGGCAAACAGTTGAGGTGTAGACAGTACATTTTGTCAGAATTGGAACCCCGTCATTATTTGGCGGGGTTTTTGATTATATGAATTGAAAAATTACTTGATATTAGGAAAAGGAATCTTCACTATATTTAACATTAAAAAGTCAGAATTATGTTGATGTATTATATTATTTTGGGTGCTATTGCCTTGGTAAGCTGGTTGGTCAGTAATAAACTAAAGAAAAAATTCAAGCATTATTCCAAAGTGCACTTGCGCAATGGAATGAGTGGTGCCGAAATTGCGGAAAAGATGCTGGCAGATCATGGTATCAGGGATGTAAAGGTTATTTCCACCCCAGGGAAGTTAACGGATCATTACAATCCGGCCAATAAAACAGTGAATTTGAGTGAAAGTGTTTATAATCAGAGAAATGCTTCTGCCGCTGCTGTTGCCGCCCACGAATGCGGACACGCTGTACAGCATGCCACGGCCTATGAGTGGCTGACAATGCGGTCTAAATTGGTGCCTGTGGTAAGTGTTACTTCGGGCATGTCCACTTGGATCGTTTTTGGAGGTATTATGTTGGGCGCTGCTGCCGGGGTAGGTTTCGGATATTGGGTGGCCGTTGCCGGATTGGTCATGATGGGTTTCGCCACCTTGTTCAGTTTTATAACGTTGCCCGTAGAATACGATGCCAGTAACCGTGCACTGGCTTGGTTAAAGAATAAAAACATGTTGAGCCAAGAAGAATACAAAGGCTCAGAGGATGCCTTAAAATGGGCGGCCCGCACCTATTTGGTTGCTGCCATTGGTTCTTTGGCAACCCTAGTGTATTGGGGACTACAAGTTCTTGGTGGTAGGGACTAAGGAAGTGATTAAGGATAAATAAAAATAAAAAGGACGCCATTTTGGCGTCCTTTTTTATATTGTAATCTGTCTATCGATCTGTTGGTTCAAGGAAATGAAGGTCTCTGTCCGTGAAACACCTTCAATTTGTTGGATATCCCTATTGAGCACGTTCATTAAATGTTCGTTGTCCCTACAGAGCACTTTTATCAAGATAGACCAATTACCAGTGGTATAGTGGCATTCCAAGATTTCAGGAATCTTCTCCAATTCTTTTACGGCTATAGGGTTGCTCATGGCCTTGTCCAAATAAATACCAATATATGCCATGGTGGTATACCCCAAAACCTTAGGGTTTATAATGAACTTAGATCCAGCAATTAGCCCGGAGGCCTCCAATTTTCTAAGGCGCTGATGGATTGCTGCCCCCGAAATACCAATTTGCCTCGCAATTTCCAAAATTGGCTTGCGGGCATCCGCCATTAGGAACCGAAGTATCTTTTTGTCAATGCCATCGATTTTTATATTCTCCTCAGTAGATTTCATTTTTTGGTTTCAATTGGATGGTAAATATAACTATTTAGTTATAGATCCTAACCTGCAATGGAATCTGGATTATAGCCTAAATAGGCAACCTCGTGTTCTTTGAAATTGATGCCATATTGGGTCAATTCTTCTAAAATGGGTTCGTACACCTCCTTATTAATGGGAATCTGTACGCCGGGAGTAGAAATTTTTCCATTCAAGATCAAGATCGTAGCCATAGCTACCGGTAGTCCAACAGTTTTTGCCATTGCGGTATGTGTCCTATTTTCGCCAAGGACGACCATATTGGAATCTATTTGTTTCTTTTCACCGTTTAATTCGTACCCAAACTTGTGGTACATAACAATCATGTCCTTGTCCTCCTTGCCCAAAGTCCAACTGTCCTCTAGAATATGCTGAAGAATTTGGGCCGGGGTGGCATTTTTCAGGGGAATGATCTTGGTGTTATCAAAAAGGCTCAATTCCAGTAGCTTGTTCCACATAATATCGTCTTGGTCTATTTTCAAATAGAGCCTTAATTTCAACTCAATGGTATCTGTAGGGGAATAAGGTAAAAATAAATTCACGAATTCGCGGTAAGACATCCCTTCGGAATTCTCAATAGTGTAACTGTCCTCAGTCATTCCCAATTGCAAGAACATATTCCATGCCTTGGAGTAGCCTACCCTTCTTATGGTGCCTCGGTAAAGAGTGAGTATATCATTTATGCCGTACACTTCCCTGTATTTTAGGGAATCCCTATTCGCATAGGCTTCAAATTTCCCATATCCTTCTATATTCATAAACTCCGTTCTTCTGAAAAGTTTATGGTAAGGGATATATTTATAGGTGCCTTCCTGGATAAATTTGGCGGTACCACCTTGTCCGGCAACAACCACATTTCTTGGGTTCCAGGTAAATTTGTAGTTCCATAGGTTAGTATCGCTTTCTGGGGCGACCAAGCCGCCGCAAAATGATTCGAACAAAAGCAGTTTGCCGCCTTTGTTGCGTATACGATCAATGACCTGCATAGCGCTCATATGGTCTACTCCAGGGTCAAGACCAATCTCGTTCATAAATACAAGGCCCTTGTCCTTTACCTGCTGATCCAATTTCAGGAGCTCATCACTTACATAAGATGCTGTAACAAGATGTTTTCCATAGGTCAAACAGTCTTCAGCCACCTTTATATGAAAACGGGCGGGCAACATGGAGATGACGATATCGGCATTTTGTATGGCATCGTGGCGTTGTTCTTCTTGGAAAACATCCAAGGTGACAACAGTACACTGTGGGTGGTTTTTTACATTGTCACTTATATGCTCAGGGTGCAGGTCCCCAATAGTTATATGAAGTTTTTCGCTTGCTGCTTTTTCCAATAAATAATCCAATAAATAGGAGGTGGATTTACCAGCTCCGACTACAAGTATCTTTCTCAACATCTGTTTCCTTACTTTTGTAAATTCAATCGACTAATGTATCAATTCGTTATAAAAACAACGAATATAAAGAAATAAGTTATGAACAAAACAATTTTAGGGGTAGGTGTCATCATGGGTTTAACCGCGGTATTATTGGGTGCATTTGGGGCTCATGGGTTGGAGAAGTTCATATCAACTGAGAATGTTGAAACATTTTCAACAGGGGTAACCTATCAAATGTACCATGCCTTATTTCTATTGTCCTTGGGAAGCATGAACTTTATACCCTCCTTAACCAAAAAGCCTATATTCTATCTTATAGTAGTAGGTGTTCTGCTATTTTCTGGTTCCATTTACACTTTGGCAACGAATGGTTTAACTGCGTTTGACTTCAAAAACATAGCATTTTTAACACCAATAGGAGGGGGTTTGTTAATTTTGGGGTGGATTTTGTTGGGGATTCGTATTTTTCGACAAAGGGTTTGAATAAAGGTTGATTTGCGGGGCTTTAGTTTTTATTTTTTATAGCTTTGTACAAGTTTATAAACTAACAAAATTATGAATAGTTCTGACCAATTGACGAAATCGATTTCGTTAAAAGATTATGGAATTGAAAGTGATCATATTTACTATCAATTATCCCCTTCAAAACTTCATGCCCACTCCTTGGAAAAGGGAATGGGGAAAGAGGCATCCTCCGGGGCCCTTGCAATAAATACCGGGGAGTTTACCGGTAGGTCTCCCATGGATCGATTTATTGTCAAAGATGCCATTACCGAAGAAAAAGTCTGGTGGGGGAATATCAATATTCCTTTTGAGTCTGATAAGTTTGATGCTCTTTACGACAAGGTCATTTCATATTTAAATGAAAAGGAACTGTATGTAAGGGATTGTTACGCTTGTGCTGACACCGATTATAGGACCAATATCAGGGTTATTGCCGAATACCCATGGTCAAGCTTGTTCGCCTACAATATGTTCCTTAGGCCAGAAGAAAAAGATCTTAAAGGGTTTACCCCTGAGTGGACAGTGATCAATGCCCCTGGATTTATGGCTAATCCCGAGATTGATGGGACACGACAGCACAATTTTGCCATTTTGAATTTCACCAAAAAAATTGCCTTGATAGGAGGTACAGGATATACTGGGGAAATCAAGAAAGGGATTTTTTCCGCATTAAATTTTATTCTGCCCGTTCAAAAAAACACCATGCCCATGCACTGTTCCTCCAATATTGGTGAAGATGGGGATACCGCCATATTTTTTGGTTTGTCAGGCACTGGAAAGACTACGCTATCAGCAGATCCCAACAGAAAGCTTATCGGGGATGACGAGCATGGTTGGACAGCTGAAAATACAGTCTTTAATTTTGAAGGTGGATGTTATGCCAAGGTCATTAATCTTTCAGAGGAAAATGAACCAGATATCTTTAGGGCGATCAAAAAAGGAGCCTTATTGGAAAATGTGGTTATGGACAGTAACGGGGAGGTGGACTTCGCGGATATTTCCATTACACAAAATACACGTGTAAGTTATCCTATTTATCATATAGATAATATTCAAGAGCCGTCCATAGGTCACAACCCAAAGAATATATTCTTTTTAACGGCTGATGCCTTTGGGGTTTTACCTCCAATTTCTAAATTAACACCAAGTCAGGCTGCGTACCATTTTATGTCCGGTTATACCGCTAAGGTGGCAGGTACAGAGGCTGGTGTAGTTGAACCGATTCCTTCTTTTTCCGCTTGTTTTGGAGCGCCATTTATGCCTTTGCATCCGGCCAAGTATGCCGAAATGTTGAGTAAGAAGATGCAGGAATCAGGGGTTAGTGTTTGGTTGGTAAATACAGGTTGGACAGGCGGTCCTTATGGCGTTGGAACCCGTATGAAATTGAAATATACGCGAGCCATGATCCAAGCTGCCCTAAATGGGGATTTAGGTATGTACAGCTATGATAAATACCACATACATTCTGTTTTTGGTGTTGCCCAACCAAGGGAATGCCCAGGAGTGCCAACAAAAGTATTAAGTCCAAGGGCTACATGGAACGATGATGAGGCCTACTATAAAACGGCTTTTAAACTAACCAATGCCTTCAGGGAAAATTTCAAGAAGTATGAGTCCTATGCGAATGAGGAGATCAGGCGCGGCGGACCACAGCGATATGCATTTTAATTATAAAAAAAGCCTCTGTACAGAGGCTTTTTTTATAATTATTATTTCTTGTTTATTGTAGTGATATACTTCTGCAAGGCCATGGTCATGGAAGGTGTTTCGGGCGTTGGTGCCTTAATATCTATCCTTAGACCTGCTTCGGTGGCAGCATTTATGGTTGAATTACCAAAAACGGCGATTCTAGTTTCGTTTTGTTTAAAATCTGGAAAATTCTTTAAGAGCGATTCAATTCCTGAAGGACTAAAGAAAACCAAGATATCGTAATAAACATCCCTTAGATCCGAAAGATCGCTGATAACCGTTTTGTAGAATATCCCTCTGGTCCAATTCAGCTCCATGCTATTCATCAGTTCTGGAACAATAGGTTTCAGAACATCAGATGACGGAAGTAAGAATTTTTCGTTTTTGTATTTTTTCAACAAAGGGGTGATATCCACAAAATGCATTTTGCCAACATATATTTTCCTTTTTCTGTAAACCACATATTTTTGTAGATAATATGCTACGGCCTCAGATTGGCAAAAATACTTCATGGTGTCCGGAACCTTAAACCTCATTTCTTCGGCTATCCTGAAAAAGTGATCAACGGAATTTCGGCTAGTAAGGATGATGGCAGTAAAATTGTTCAAATCAATTTTTTGTTGCCTAACCCACTTTGCATCAACTCCTTCCACATGGATAAAAGGTCTAAAATCGACCTTTACTTTTTCTTTTTCAATTAGTCGTGAATATGGGGAGTTCTCCATTTTCGGTTCTGGCTGGGATACCAAAATCGTCTTTACTTTCATAGGCATCAGTCTTTAAAGTAGCTTCCAATTATCACAAAAGGCGCAATTTCGAGTGCGCAAAGGTACAAAATAAAATAGAAAATGTTACTGGTTATATAAAATTGATGATTTCTTATTACGGTGACCCATCCAATAAAATTAATAAGCAAAACTAGAGCAATGCTTACATAAATAACAGTTTTAGAGTCTTTTAGAGCATAGGTCAAAATAACGTTTGCAAGAAACATGACAATCCCACTGTAATTGAGATATGTGAGTTTTTTGAATATCAATTCGCTAATGGTCGATGTGATATTGAAGATAAAGGCATTGAAAAGTTGCAAGAGCACTTTAATAAGTAGAAAAAGCCCTAGGAGCCCTAAAATTAAAACATATATAAAAGGATAGGCACTATTGTCCAACTGAAAGACGATTCGTCTAGCCAAATATACAAACAGGGCAAAATTAAAGAGTTGGAATAAGGTGAGGAATATATGGAACCAATTGATCAGTCTGTCCTTTTTATTGTACATGATCACGTACTTGTTGTTAAAAGGAAGTATGATAAAATTCATAAACCTATTGTAAAAGAAGCTCTTTCCGATGACCACAAAAAATACACTGGTCAAAAGGACCAAGGTGATCCAATCGGCAGTGTCTATGAGTCGTAGCGTTGGTTCCATTAATCTAATTTAATATTATCCCCGTTAATGCCCATATAAAGTCCGTTTTCCGAGATGCTTATTTTAAAGAAACCTGGATCTTCCATTTTGGGTTTTGGCAATTTAAAGGTAAACACTGTGCTGTCTTGGGCCTTGATAAACAGGGTCTCCATATTTTTAGATACTACTTGCAAAGGTAGGGTTTCCATGACCTGTTTGTAGTCATTGAGATAGGCTACCCCGAACTTTAATTTTTCAAGGGGTATGTTGGTTTGATAAGGATTGAAAACTTTTAAAGTTAACTCCTCCCCATCACCTAATTTTATATTTTTTTCGGCAACATAACACCTTAGTTTTCGGAACGATTCAAAATTCTCAATATAATTCCCATAAAACACTGTTCCGTCAGGCCAGTTGAGGGTAATATCGCCGCTTTTGGTGTATTTGGAGACATATAGGATTTTTTGGTGCTGCACCTTGGATTCGGAATCATCTATGCTATACTGGTTTTGTCGGTACATGATATTGTTCAGGGAATAGGTAGGGCTTCCGGAATAAAAGGCATACATAGGGGCGCTTCTATAGGAATTTTCAAAAACCACGGGCATATCCCCAATTTGGGATTTGATATCGCCGACCCATTTGGTGTTGCCATGGGATTCATAAACTATAGGGAACAAAGGCTCATAGACCAAGCCAATCCTTAATAAAAGGAGTATTGCAATATTGGCGATACCCATGCGATAGATCCATTTTTTGGCACTATCATTTTCCAGAAGATAATTGAAAGCCATAATGGCCATGGGTATGGATATCACTATGATCCATTGGGTCTGTACCCTTCGGTTAAAACTGGAAACGAAAAAGAATATCAAAACTCCATAGGTCAAATATAACATTGCCTTGGTGAATTGATCTTTTGCTTTGGTTTTAAAAAGGGATTTATAGATCCATGGGAAGGTAAGCCCAAATAGGGCCACCAGGTTAATAAAATACCCAAGTGTAAAATCACCAAACTCATAGGCCCTGTTAGGGCGTTCATAAAGGTGATATTTTATGGATATATAATCGTTTTCATACAGCCACAAAAAATGTGGGGTATAACACACAAGGGCAACCACCACAGCTAACCAGGCATATTTGTTTTTGACCAATTTTAGGTTGGAGAGCAGCGTAAAGAGAATAACCAACACTGCATGGTATTTACTGTACATCAGTGCGGCCATCACCAGCCCTAGACCCAAGGAAAGCAAGGCCGATGGTTTGGCTATAAATTTTTTGTAAAGAAGCAGGAACAATGCCGTAAAAAACAGGAAAGGGGTATCGGGCAAGGTGAAAAATCCGTAAGCATTTATCAGTGTCATGGAGAATACCAGCACAAAAAAATGAGCCCCATACCGCTCTTTTTTGGGATTATCTATCAATTGCCACAAGACCAAAAATGTAGCAACTGAAAAGATGCAACTCATAAAACGCACCCCTAGTTCCCCATTGAAAAAGAAACTGCTCAATTTAATCATGAGGGCAACCATGGGCGGGTGGTCAAAATAGCCCCAAGCCATATTTTGCGCATAGTACCAATAATAGGCCTCATCAAAAATGAGTTCTGTAAAATAGCTCTGGGCCATATTAAGGACAAACAGGGCAATCAATAAATAGAGAAGGATTTTAGGTAGCTTCGGTATCATTCCAATTTTTAAACGGTCCAAAATTACGAATTATTACTGTGTTCGAAGGATTTAAAAATATCATAAAACACATCAGGGATTTCTTTAGAGGGTTTAAAATACTATTTTTGTCTAAATCACCGTAGTCAATGGAAGACAGTTTAGTTATCATTCCCACTTTCAATGAAATAGAAAACATTGAAGCGATTATAAAAGCGGTTTTTGCGCTTGAAAAGAAATTTCATGTTTTGGTTGTGGATGATAATTCTCCCGATGGCACGGCGGAGCAGGTTAGGGAATTGCAACATCAATTTGCCGACAGACTTTTTTTGGAGGTACGGAAGGAGAAATCTGGACTGGGAACGGCATATATCCACGGATTCAAATGGGCAATTGCCCACAAATACGATTTTGTTTTTGAAATGGATGCCGATTTTTCACACCGCCCGGACGACCTTCCAAGATTGTACAGGGCCTGTGTAAATGGTGCCGATGTGGTTGTGGGTTCCCGTTATAAGAAAGGTGTGAACGTAGTGAACTGGCCTTTGTATAGAATGTTGTTGTCCTATGGGGCATCGTTTTATGTGAAGATGATCACAGGGATGAAGGTGCATGATCCTACGGCAGGTTTTGTTTGCTACAGGCGAAAAGTTTTGGAAACCATAGATTTGGATGCCATAAAGTTTGTGGGGTACGCCTTTCAGATAGAAATGAAATTTAGGGCACACCTTAAAAAATTCAAAATAGAGGAGATTTCCATTATTTTTACGGATCGGGTAAGGGGAAAATCAAAAATGAGTTCCTCAATCGTAGGGGAGGCCATATTTGGGGTGTTAAAAATGAAACTGAGCAGTATATTTCAACGACATAAATTTTAGAATGGGAAAGACGTTATTGAAGAATGCGAGGATGGTAAATGAAAATACCATTGTTGAAGGAGATATGCTATTGGACGGCCAGCTCATCGTAAAAATAGAAGCGGACATAAGCGACCCCAATGCCAAGGTGATCGATTTGAAGGGCCTGCATTTATTTCCAGGTGTCATTGACGACCAAGTACATTTTAGGGAGCCAGGGCTAACACATAAAGGCAATATTGCTACAGAAAGTAGGGCGGCAATTGCCGGGGGGATTACCTCATTTATGGAACAGCCCAATACCAATCCACAAACAACCACCATTGAAGAGTTGGAAAAGAAATTTGCGATAGCTGCCAATACGGCCTATGCCAACTATTCCTTTCTTTTTGGGGGCACCAATGATAATTTGGAGGAACTTAAAAGACTCGATAAACATGCTTGCTCGGGAGTAAAATTATTTCTAGGGTCGTCCACTGGGAATATGTTGGTGGACAATGAGTTGGTCTTGGAACGAATATTTCGAAATACCGAATTGGTCATCTCTGCCCATTGTGAGGACGAAGGGACCATAAGATCAAATATGGCACGTTTCAAAGAGGAATACGGAGATGACATTCCTATGAAATACCACCCCGTGATACGAAGTGCAGAAGCCTGTTACCTCTCCTCTTCAAAGGCTATAAAATTGGCCAAGGAAACCGGTGCAAGATTGCACGTCTTTCACGTGTCCACAGGCTTGGAAACATCACTTTTCCGCAATGATATACCTTTGGAACAAAAGAAAATTACAGCGGAGGTCTGTATTCACCACCTTTGGTTTACAGATAGGGATTACGATAAAAAAGGCTCCTTGATCAAATGGAATCCGGCTGTAAAAACAGAACAGGATAGGGCACAACTATGGGAAGCCCTTTTGGACGATAGAATTGATGTAGTGGCAACAGATCATGCACCCCATACCATAGAGGAAAAAGATAATGTCTATACCAATGCACCTTCAGGAGGACCGCTGGTGCAACACGCCCTCCCGGCCATGTTGGAAAACTATCATAACGGAAGGATCTCTTTGGAAAAAATGGTTGAAAAGATGTGCCATAACCCAGCAAAATTATTCCAATTGAAAAAACGGGGTTTCTTAAGGGAAGGATATTTTGCGGATCTGGTAGCCGTTGACATCAACAATCCATGGCAGGTGCAGAAAGAAAATATTATTTATAAATGTGGTTGGTCTCCATTTGAGGGGGAAACCTTTAAATCCAAAATAACCCATACATTTGTGAATGGCCATTTGGCCTATGACCGAGGGAATTTTTCAGAAAAGAAAAATGCACAACGATTAACCTTTGATAGGTAGTGATGAAGAAAGTGATATTATATATATTTTGTATTACCCTAGTCTCTTGCGGGGAAAAGGTGGTTAAGGAGCCAGAGCAATTGATCTCCAAGGAAAAGATGGCGGATATTCTTTATGATCTTGCCATTCTGACGGCGGCGAAAAATACAAGTTCGGATATTTTGATCAAAAATAAAATAGAGACCATGGAGTACCTTTATACCAAATACGGTATAGATAGCATTCAATTTGTGGAGAACAATCTGTACTACGCTTCCAATCCAGCGGATTATGTAGCCATTTACACCGATGTAGATTCCAGATTGGGTGTTGTTCAGAAAAAAATGGAGGAAGCCCGGAAAATAAAGGCAGATAGTATTAAGGAGGCCCGAGAAAAAGCGAAAGAGGAGCAAATAAAGACTACTTCAGGTCTAAGGCCTAAAATACAGGATTCTCTTCCTTAAATTTTTTGGTAGAGAACGAAATGGTTTTATCCAAGGAGCCAAACTTGTAATCCAGTCGTTCAACCAACTTGGCATTGGAATAAAACTCCCTATTTTTTAAGGAATACACGGAAGCCTTTGTCAAATTCCGTCTTTCATTGGTGATCAGACACCAAAACCAATCCAACCGCCATAGGATTTCCAGGGCCCAAATAGGGATCTGTTTTTTGGGAGGTTCCAGTTTCATGGCCTTGGTTAATTTTTCCAAAATATCACGATAGGTCAGATTTTGAGAGATGACGATAAAGCGTTCGTTTTTGATATCCGAATTCATTAAAGTTGTCATTATAGTAACCACATCGGAAACAGGAACTACTCCCGATCCGCCCGGAGGATAGTATTTTGGAGCTTTAATCGCCCTTTGAAATAACTGCCCGCTACCAGTCACCCAAAAACCTGGGCCAAGGATAATGCCTGGATTGATGACCACAATGGGAACATTTTCCTGTGAACCTCTCCACACCTCTAATTCAGCAGCTGTTTTAGTAATGGCATATACATTGGCAGGGGATTGTTGCCAGTCGTTTTCTTCTGTGGCCTTTTCGTTCCCATTGCTTTTTCCAATAGCTGCAATAGAACTCACATAGCATAATTTTTCAATATTATTTGCGATGCACAGGTTGACGATATTGGCCGTTCCTTCCACATTGACCTTGTGTAATTGCTCATAATCTTTTGGATCGAATGATATTAATGCGGCACAGTGGTACACCTGGTCAATATTTTCAAAGGCTTTTTCCAGTTGGGGGACATTATTGATATCGGCGACCACCCACTCTATATTTTCAAATAATTTTAAGGATTGCTCGGAGTAATAGGAAAATATCTTTTCCACCCTCGAAAGATCACTCTCCGCTCGATGAATCGCCCTTACCTGCACACCCTGTTGCACTAATGTGAACAATAAATGGGACCCCACCAAGCCCGTTCCTCCTGTAACTAAAACCATGGCCCAAATTTAGGCAATAATCCATAAAG
Source organism: Flavobacteriaceae bacterium KMM 6897 (assembly GCA_035798135.1). Taxonomy (GTDB): domain Bacteria; phylum Bacteroidota; class Bacteroidia; order Flavobacteriales; family Flavobacteriaceae; genus Sediminicola. The sequence goes on from JAPFBR010000001.1 coordinate 1,014,573, forward strand.
CAATTAATTTCTTGTTGGGATAATAGGGATCTCTAGTTCAAGTCCGTTTACTGGGATACATTTTGCGGGGGTCCTTAATTTTTGGAGCCAATATGTATCAAAAGACGGTGATACCCTTTATATTTGCAGCTATTGTTAAAAAAAAAGAAACAAGCATGGCTTCAAATTTTATAGAGGAAATAAAATGGAGGGGAATGTTGCACGATGTGATGCCCGGGACAGAAGAACATTTGTTAAGTGGGATGCAGTCTGCTTATGTAGGTATTGACCCAACAGCAGATTCCTTACATATTGGACACCTGGTGGGTGTGATGCTTTTGCGACACTTTCAATTGGCAGGACATAAACCCTTCGCTCTGGTCGGGGGTGCCACAGGAATGATTGGGGATCCTTCTGGGAAGTCTGCAGAACGAAATCTTTTGGACGAAGCAACCCTACGTCATAACCAGAATGCCTTAAAGGAACAATTATCCCGTTTTTTGGATTTTACGAGTAATGAGAACAACGCTGCCATCCTAGTGAACAACTACGATTGGATGAAAGACTTTTCATTCTTGGATTTTATCAGGGATGTGGGGAAACATATAACCGTGAATTATATGATGGCGAAAGACTCTGTTAAAAAACGACTTTCAGCCGAAGCCAAAGAAGGGATGTCCTTTACGGAGTTTACCTACCAATTGGTACAAGGGTATGATTTTTTGCACCTGTACCAAAAACACAATTGCACCTTGCAGATGGGTGGAAGCGATCAATGGGGCAATATCACCACAGGCACGGAGCTTATTCGCAGGATTGCTGGGGGTAAGGGATATGCTTTGACCTGTCCTTTGATTACCAAAGCCGATGGGACCAAATTTGGAAAGACTGAAGGCGGTAATATCTGGTTGGATGCCAATAGGACATCTCCCTATAAATTTTATCAATATTGGTTGAATACTTCCGATGAGGATGCGGAAAAGTACATTAAGATCTTTACGTTTATAACTAAAGGGGAGATTGAAGTATTGGCAAGTGAACATAAGGAGGTGCCGCATTTAAGGGTGCTTCAAAAAAGATTGGCTGAAGAGATTACGGTTATGGTTCACTCCCAGGAAGACTTGGACAACGCTATCAAGGCGAGTGAAATTTTATTTGGTAAATCTTCCTCCGCAGATTTGAAAGGCTTGAATGAGAAGACATTTTTGGATGTTTTTGAAGGAGTTCCCCAAGCAGAAATTGCAGCAAAAGATATAGAGGACGGATTGGATATGATAGGGGCACTTGCTGCCAAAACAGGGTTTTTGGGGTCCAATGGGGAGGCAAGGCGCGAATTGAAACAAAATTCCATCTCCGTGAACAAGGAAAAGGTAAAGGAAGATTATACCATTACCGCTACAGATTTGATCAATGGAAAGTATGTATTACTACAGCGTGGCAAGAAAAATTATTTTGTGCTTGTAGTCCAATAAAAGCAATACTATAAAGAGGCAAAAAACGGGTATTGAGTTATAGACAATACCCGTTTTTTTATTGTTTTCACTAAAGAAAGGAAATCCCTTGGCGACCACATATTTCCATAACCTTTTCCATATCCGGTGGTCCCGGGGGCAACGCTCCTAATTCCTCAAACATATTTTCAATTCCTGCGGGAAATCTGGTCAAGATTACTTTGGCATTTTTATCGCCGATTACTTTTTAAGAATGAGGAACATTTCTGGGGCCAAAAGCCAGATCCCCAGCTTTCAAAATAGTAATATTATCGCCCACGGTGAGTTCCAATTTTCCTTCATCCTACCTAATTATTTTAGGATCCACGGTTTTCACGGAGGATGTTCTGTGTAAGGAATTGCCCTGGACGGGCAAGGTAAAGGCTGTGGCTCCTACCCACATGCACTGCTTAATAAAATCTTTTCGTTTCATGAAATGGTGTTTTAGTTACTCAATATAACCTGATCATGAGAAGATAAATTACCTGCAATTGGTAATTTTTTAAAAGTTTTAGGGAGGACTACAGTACCATCAAATTGCAACCTCTGATATCCGAATTGTCAAAACGACCCAAAATTTCAAAACTTCCATCGGGATATCCCTTCCCCAGATCTTGGGTGGCAATGAAGGAGCAGGAATGTATATTGGCAAGATCTATGACATTGACACCACCAGTTTTACCCTTAGCCAAGTAAGCCATAGGGTCTTCAGGGTCCCTGATAAGAATGTTCATCCATGGTGGGGCGTTAAAGATTCCTTCCCCATTGGAGTAGCCCTGAGACAAAAGCTCTGTCATCCCGTATTCGGAATGTATATGGTCTACCCCGAACCCTTGCTTTAAGATACCGTGCAGCTCTTCTCGGATCATTTCCTTTCTTCTACCTTTCATGCCTCCAGTTTCCATTACGATAGTATGCTTTAACTGCAAGGAATGTTTTTCTACCATATCCAAAAGGGCAAAGGAAACCCCAATGAGTATTATTTTGGTACCCTTCCCATCCAAGACCTGTATTTTTTTGTTGAGCAGATCAATATCATTCAGATAAAAGCCACTTTCAGGATGTTTGCTTTTTTTAATGAGGTCATCCACCATATAAATTAAAGAGGACCCTGTTCGCTCCAAATAGGAAGGTAATAGCGCCAACACGCAATAGTTGGTTACGTCACCATAAAAAAGTTCAAAGGCTTTGGTGTAGCTGACTTTGTAAATCTTGGGGTCCAAAACAAAGTGTTTACTTGTAACACTGCCCGTGGTACCGCTGCTTGTAAATATGGTTTCTGGTGTTGTAGAGGCAGAAACGATTTTTTTGGATTTAAAAAAATCAATGGGCAAAAAGGGAATATCTTTCAAATGGGTCACATTATCCTGGCTTTTTCCCAGGAGTGAACAAAATTTACGATACTCCGAATTGTTTTGGTATTGATAGGCAAAGACTTCCAGTGCTTTAGCCTGAAATTCGTCGGAACTTTTTAATTCGAAGATGCTTTGGAAGTCCATGTTCAATATTGAAAGGACAAAAGTAAGGATACCTTTGTCAGTGTAAAATAAAAAAGCCCCTTTTGTAGGGGCTGCATTGATTAAGTTACATGGGGTAATTTATTTTACAACCAGTTTTCTGGTCATTGTTTGGTTCTTCTCCGTGATTCGAAGTACGTATACTCCTGGAATCAATCGGGAAATATTTAGGGAATTTGTGGATATTCTATCCTTTAGGACCACGGCCCCAAATACATCGTACACTACAATATCCTTAGTATCATTCAATTTGGTCGTTACATAGACCACATCGTTGGAGGCCGGATTTGGATATAATTTAAATCCAGTGATATCGGCATTATTGGGAGTGTTAATATCAACCATTTCCTGTGCGGATAGCAAAAAGCTAAAGGTTAATAAAACAGTAAGGTAAATTCTTTTCATACATGCCAATTTGGGATGAGCACTGTAAATGTAGCAAAAGAGAATACTTTCGAACACAATTTGTTGTGAAACGCCAAATTATGTAGGTGAAAAAGATTTTTTAACTTTTAGAACGGATATAATGGTCTAAAAAACAGATTTATGGCAACTTCATGGAACTGATATAGAAAGGATGCGCAGTTATTTGATGATCAATTTGCGAGTGGCTACCTTATCTTTTTCAAAGATTCGGATCATATAAACCCCTGCGTCTAAATTGCCAAGATGCAATTCGGAACCTAAAATTGTAGTTTCCAATAAATTACCACCAAAAACATCAAAAATCATGATTTTCTTTGGAGAGTTTTCCTTGGTTTTTATGAATACTTTTCCGTTAGTAACTGGGTTTGGATAAATAGTTAGACCTTCGATTTCACCAGGGTTAGTTTTCTGTTGACTGAAGGCTATTGTAGTAATAAAAAAAAGAAGTATTAGGTAGAGGTGCTTCATTTATCCGGATATAGATTAAAGGTAGTAATTTTGCCGACCTTCATAAGGTAACTATAGAGGAAAATTAAAAATAATCGTTGAAATGCAAAAAACGCCCTGGTGAGTGGCGTTTTTATAGAAAATATGTTAATTGTGGGGTTTAGTTGTCAGTAGCCCAAGCAAATAGGTTGATGTCAACTAAAGTTCCATTGAATACAATATCGGTGGCAGTTGTCAATGGAGTTCCATCTACAATAACATTAGCCAATGGGCCATTGTCCTTCATGTACAGGTTAGTTGCATAACCAGATAGGTTCACATTGGGATATTTAGGTTGGTAACCTTTCCAGGGTCAATATGTACTTCAGAAATTTCTACGGTCACATAGCCCAAATAACTAAAGCCTATGGTATAGGTGCCCGATGTTAGATTGTTGATCTCATAGAGTCCGTCAAAATTTGAAGTGGTCCCTTTGGTGGAACCTTTAATCAATACGTTTGCAATAGGTAAGGGCTCGTCATTTAATTCTTTGTCGATCAATTTACTAATAATGCTTCCCGTATTTTCTTGGGCTTTGGTCTGCAGTACAAGTATCAGGCAAAAACATAATAATAGCAATTTCATTAAATTCATTTGAAATAGTTGCAGCAAAGAAACCCACATGTTGTAATCTTGACGTTACCCTCGGGTTAAAGGTTTATTTTCATAGTGTTACCTTAAGGTTACCAGATTAAATCAACGTTAAGCCGATATTTGGTAAGAGTATTATCTTTACTTTTGAACGAATCAACCAATCACATCATTAATGAACAACAATGAGATTAGGATACTTTTAGTAGATGATGAACCGGATATTTTAGAGATAGTCGGGTACAATTTATCTGCAGAGGGTTATGAAGTTTTTACAGCCAGTAATGGGGTCGAAGCGGTGTCCAAGGCTAAAAAGAAGAAGCCACATCTTATTATTATGGATGTGATGATGCCTGAAATGGACGGGATAGAAGCCTGTGGGATCATAAGGAACACCCAAGGCCTTGAAAACACCATCATTACTTTTTTGACCGCCAGGGGGGAGGATTATTCCCAAGTTGCCGGTTTTGATGCGGGAGCCGATGATTATATCACTAAGCCGATTAAGCCCAAAGTTTTGGTGAGCAAGGTAAAGGCATTGTTGCGCAGACTTAAAGATGAAGCAGAGGAGTCCGAGGATATTACCAGAGTAGGCTCTATTGTCATTAACCGTGAAGAATATAAGATTGTCAACAACGGTGTGGAGATCATTTTACCGCGGAAGGAATTTGAATTGTTGTCATTATTGGCATCCAAGCCCAGTAAAGTTTTCAAAAGAGAGGTGATTCTGGACAAGGTATGGGGTAATGATGTTGTCGTTGGAGGCCGGACCATTGATGTGCATATTAGAAAATTACGCGAAAAAATTGGTGACGAACATTTTAAGACCGTAAAAGGTGTAGGGTATAAGTTTGTTCTATAATGGCCATAAAACTCAGAAAATCATACAAATTTGCATTTAGGACGGCCCTGTTGATTGCGGTTGTCTTAACTATTTGCATGGGTATCTTTTTGCAGCTTAAAGATACAATTGATTGGTCTTTGCTAGGTGTTTTTACTTTCCTATCCTTTTCAATATCTTTTTTTGTCATTCAGTTCAGGGTGGAAAAATTCATCTATAAAAGGGCTAAAAAAATATATGACGATATTTCCCTATTGGAATCGTCATCATTGTCATCCAGAACCATTACGACGGATATGGCGACCCTTACCCAAGAAATAGAAAAATTTGCCAAGGATAAAAAAGTAGAGATCGATACCTTAAAAATCCGGGAGGAATACCGCAAGGATTTTTTGGGTAATGTTTCGCACGAATTAAAGACCCCTTTATTTACCGTCCAAGGTTATATATTAACCTTACTGGATGGTGCGATGAAGGATAAGAATGTGAGGAAAAAGTATTTGCAAAGGGCCAATAAAGGGGTGGAGCGACTCATCTATATCGTTAAGGACTTAGACTTAATTACGAAATTGGAGGTCGGCGATCTCCATTTGGATTTGTCTGATTTTGACATCATAGAGGTGATAGAGAGTGTGTTCGACCTGTTGGAAATGAAGGCGCTCAAGAGAAATATCACTTTGGTTTTTGATATGGTATATATACATCCGATCATTGTTCACGGCGATAGGGAAAGAATACAACAGGTAGTGACCAATCTTATTGTAAATTCCATCAAATATGGCCATGAGAACGGCACAACGGAGGTCAGTGTGGAAAACTTGATTAAGAACAAAGTTATTGTGAGGGTGACCGATAATGGGGAAGGTATCGAAAAACAGCATATACCTCGACTTTTTGAACGCTTCTATAGGGTGGATAAGAGTGGAAATAGAAGTGAGGGAGGATCAGGTTTGGGACTTTCTATAGTAAAGCACATAATAGAGGCACACGACGAAAAAATTTATGTGGAGAGTGTGTTAGGTGTTGGTTCCGAGTTTTCATTTACGCTTGAAAAAGCTATAAAGAAGGCAACATAGGTTTAGTCATTTCCATAATTGCAAAAGAACACAATCCAAAACATTGCAAGATTTCCTTAGCTTTGCAAATTCATTAAATTTTGGTTTCCGTGGGAAGTAAAAATAAGCTAAAGCGATTTAAGGAGAACGAATCATTCAAAAACGTCGTTCAACCCAGTAGGGAAAAAATTGAGAATGGCACTTTTGAGCTCAGAGGCAAATGGGCCTCTTTTTTTGGAAACGACAATCCCATTATCTTGGAATTGGGATGTGGTAAGGGGGAATATACCATTGGTTTGGCAAAACAAGATCCTGAAAAGAATTTTATTGGGGTAGATATTAAAGGGGCTCGCTTTTGGAGGGGAGCCAAGACGGCTATCCAGGAAGGATTGGACAATGTGGCCTTCTTAAGGACACAAATAGAACTGATAGATCAGATTTTTGAATCCAATGAGGTATCAGAAATATGGATCACTTTCCCAGATCCACAGATCAAATACAAACGAACCAAACACCGATTGACCAATCAGAAGTTTTTGGAAAAATATAAGGCTATCCTTAATGAGGATGGGGTGGTAAACCTCAAGACCGATAGCGAGTTTATGCACGGATACACCTTAGGGTTGTTGCATGGCATGGGATTGGAAGTAGTTTATGCCAATCACGATGTGTATAAAAATGAAGGTAGTCCAAAAGAAGTGCTGGAGATCCAGACTTTTTACGAAAAACAGTATCTTGGCAAGGGAAAACCAATCACCTATACCAAGTTTAGGGTTTCTTAACCTATGACACATTTAATAATTCTTTTTTTTGCCACCTTTTCAGCGGCCTTTATGGCAACCGTACCGCCTGGTCTGCTCAATATGAATGCGGCCAAGACCAGTGTGGACAAGGGGAAACCGAACGGAATAATTTTCAGCCTTGGGGTTTCTTCCATGATCATGGTTCAGGCATATATTGCTGTGTATGTTTCCAAATTTCTCCATAACAATCCGCAGGTCATAGATTTATTACTGCAAATTGCCCTGGTTGTGTTCGCTTTTTTTGCCATATACTTTTATGTGGTAGGCAAAAAGGATCGAAAAAATATCGTTAAGGTGGTCAATGTCAGTAAAAGAAACAGCTTTTTCAAAGGGGTTTTATTGGCAGCATTAAATTTGCTGACGATTCCATATTACAGTGGGGTAAATGCCATGTGGAATGCCTCCGGTTGGATTGAGTTCCAGGCCCAAGACATTATAATCTTTGTTTTGGCGGCAGGATGTGGAACCTTTGCGGTATTGTATCTATACACTGTTTATTTTTACAAGTTGGATGCCAGCTCCAGTGGGTTTTCTAAGAATTCCAATTATATATTGAGCGCCCTGATGCTGATATTGTTGGTTATAACCATTATCCGGATATTCTATAATTGATATGACCACAGAGAATCAAAATTTCTTTCAAAAAGTCTATGAAGTGGCACGTCTTATCCCCTATGGGAGGGTAACCTCCTATGGGGCCATCGCCAAATATCTGGGTGCTGCCAGAAGTGCACGTATGGTGGGATGGGCGATGAATGCATCCCATAATATGGAAGATTTACCGGCTCATAGGGTGGTCAATAGAAAGGGGTTGTTAACGGGCAAACACCACTTTGACGGAACCAACCTGATGCAACAATTATTGGAAAATGAGGGCATCGAGGTACGGGAACTTCAAATTATGGATTTCGAGAAGCTTTTTTGGGATCCAAATAAAGAACTTGGGGAAGACTTTCTGTAGGTTTTTTTGCACAATTTTGGCCATAGATAGACTCTATTAGCCAATGTTACTTTTAAGTTAATGCCCTTTCCTTATCTCATGCCTAAACCGTATCTTTGTAATTTAGAATCAATTTAATTAATGCTGTAAAGCAAATCATTATAATGAAATTTAATAAGAAAGATATTTTTGCGGCTCTTGAGCATATCACAGTCCCTGGAGAGGGTAAGAACATGGTGGAAAGTGGTGCTGTAACCAATGTTATGGTATTTGGCGATGAGGTAGAGGTAGACATCACGATCAGGAATCCAAGTTTACAGGCACGGAAGAAAACAGAGGTAGAAATACTCAAGATCATACATGCCAAGGTCTATGAAAAAGCCAAGATCAAAATTAACGTTAAGGTTGATGCTCCCACAAAGCCAAAGACCAATGAAATAAAGGGCAAGGCCATTCCTGGGATCCAAAATATTATTGCTGTAGCGTCAGGAAAAGGAGGGGTAGGAAAATCTACCGTTACAGCTAATTTAGCTGTAACCTTGGCCAAGATGGGCTTTAAAGTAGGTCTTTTGGATGCCGATATTTATGGTCCATCCGTTCCCATAATGTTCGATGTTGTCAATGAAAAACCCATGGCTGTAAACATCGACGGTAAATCCAAGATGAAACCTGTGGAAAGTTATGGGGTAAAGATACTTTCTATTGGATTTTTCACCCAGCCGAACCAGGCTGTAATTTGGAGGGGACCTATGGCTTCCAAGGCACTGAACCAAATGATTTTTGATGCCCATTGGGGAGAACTTGATTTTATGTTGTTAGACCTGCCTCCAGGGACAGGTGACATACACTTGAGCATCATGCAGTCCCTTCCGGTAACCGGAGCTGTTGTGGTAAGTACACCTCAGGAAGTCGCATTGGCAGATGCCCGTAAGGGGGTCGCCATGTTCCAACAGGAAGCTATTAATGTGCCTGTCTTGGGTATCGTGGAAAATATGGCCTACTTTACTCCGGAAGAGTTGCCAAATAATAAGTACTATATCTTTGGAAAGGAAGGCGCCAAACATTTGGCCGAGGATTTGGATGTGCCGTTTTTGGGAGAAATTCCACTGGTACAAAGCATCCGCGAAGCTGGAGATATTGGAAGGCCGGCAGCGCTGCAGACCGCGTCCCCAATAGAGGAAGCTTTTGAAGAATTGACCAAGAATGTTGTTCGGGAAGTGGTAAGTAGAAACAAGAGTATTCCTCCTACAGAGGCAATCAAAATAACTACCATGGCAGGTTGTTCAGCCGTAAAAAAGAAATAACTATGACATCAGAGGAACTTAAGATCAACGTGGAGAAAGCATTGGAAGAAATTCGTCCTTTTTTACAAAGTGACGGGGGGGATATTTCCCTGATTTCCATTGATAATAACACTTCTGTCAAAGTAAAGTTGGAAGGGGCTTGTGTGGGATGTACTGTGAACCAAATGACCCTTAAAAGCGGTGTGGAAATGACCATTAAAAAGTATGCCCCACAAATTGAAGAGGTAGTGAATGTAGTTCAATAACTGATGGATGTCATAAATCGTCCAGGAGTCCATTCCTAGTTTTACCTTCATTAAGAATACGAATACATGATCAAAACAGACATATTAATAATCGGTGCGGGACCTACGGGTCTTTTTGCCGTTTTTGAAGCGGGATTACTTCAGTTAAAATGCCACTTGATAGATGCGTTACCACAAGCAGGAGGTCAATGTTCTGAAATCTATCCTAAAAAACCCATTTACGATATCCCTGGATTTCCTGAGGTTTTGGCAGGGGATTTGGTTTCCAATCTTATGGAGCAGATCAAACCCTTTCAACCAGGATTTACCTTGGGGGAACGCGCACAGACCATAGAAAAGCAACCCGATGGCTCTTTTGTTGTCACCACGAACAAAGGCACTAAACATCAGGCCCCTATAGTGGCCATAGCAGGAGGATTGGGAAGTTTTGAGCCTAGAAAGCCTTTGTTGGAACACCTTTCCAAATATGAGGATAACGGAGTGGCCTATATGATCAAAGATCCCGAAGTGTACCGCAACAAAAAAGTGATCATTGCCGGAGGTGGCGATTCTGCCTTGGATTGGAGTATTTTCCTTGCAGATGTGGCGTCGGAAGTTTCTTTGGTGCATAGAAGAAATGAATTTAGGGGGGCCTTGGATTCCGTAGAGAAAGTAAGACAACTTAAGAATCAGGGAAAGATCAATCTGATAACCCCAGCAGAAATAATTGCGTTGCAGGGGAAAGATACCTTGGAGGCTGTGGTCATCCAAAAAACAGGAGGGGAAGAAGTAGTATTAAGTGTAGATGATTATATCCCCTTATTTGGACTTTCACCAAAATTGGGTCCTATTGGCGATTGGGGGCTGGAAATAGAAAAGAATGCCATTAAGGTCGATAATACCTTGGATTACCAAACCAATATTCCCGGCATCTATGCCATTGGGGATGTGAATACATACCCAGGCAAATTAAAGCTCATCCTATGCGGTTTCCATGAGGCCACGTTAATGTGCCAGAGTGCCTATCAGCGTATATTTCCGGATAAGCGCTATGTGATGAAGTATACCACTGTTGGTGGGGTCACTGGTTTTGATGGGACAAAAAAAGAGGCCGAAAAATCGGTAGTAAAATCCATCGAGTAATATCACAAAATCTTCAAAGTTGTTAAAAGGATAGATGACACCATCAAATCCTTAAAGAAACCTATTAAATTTGCGAAGAATTAGAACTGTTGAACCAACGGCCCATGAGCGATATTAAAATAAAGATTACAGATAGGGAAGGCGTACTGCATGAAGTGGATGCCCCAACGGATATGAATATGAACCTGATGGAGATTGTGAGGTCCTATGAATTGGCTCCAGAAGGGACCATAGGAATATGTGGGGGAATGGCCATGTGTGCCTCTTGTCAGTGTTATGTAATTTCTGGTCATCAGCTTCCTGAAATATCGGATGATGAGGATGCCATGTTGGCCGAAGCATTTAATGTAAAGGACAACAGCCGTTTGGGCTGTCAGATCCATATGACCGAAGATTTAAATGGCTTGGAAGTGGAGTTGGCTCCGGAGAGCTAATAAACGTCTAATACTAAGCAATCCCAATATAAAAAGACCTGCGTTATTAAAGGCAGGTCTTTTGCTTTTATATTCTGGCCTGATAGGTGAAGAGGTTGTGATAACGTCCTTCCTTTGCTATGAGTTCATCGTGTGTGCCTTGCTCTGCAATGCGACCGTTTTCAACAACCAAAATCTGATTGGCTCTTCTGATCGTGCTCAATCTGTGGGCGATGACAAAGGTGGTGCGCCCTTCTGTCAGGGCTGCTAAACTCTTTTGGATCAAAGCTTCACTTTCGGTATCCAAATTGGAGGTAGCCTCGTCCAAAATCAATATTCTGGGGTTTGCCAAGATTGCCCTTGCTATTGCGATACGCTGACGTTGTCCCCCCGAGAGTTTTACACCCCGCTCCCCGATCAATGTGTCCAACCCTTTATCAAAACGGTCGGTAAACTCATTGACATAGGCCGAGTTTACGGCGGCAAGCAACTCTTCTTCAGAGGCATCGGGTCTTGGAAAAAGAATGTTCTCCCTTATCGTACCTTCAAAAAGAAATTCATCTTGAAGTACCACCCCCAGATGCTTTCTATAACTTCCCAAGTGGACAGTGGCCATATCGATTCCATCTACGGTAATACTACCCGACTGTGGATTTAAAAAGGAGGCTGCCAAACCAGCAATCGTTGATTTCCCGCTACCAGAGCTTCCCACAAGGGCGAGAACAGTTCCAGATTTAGCCTCAAAATTTATATTGTGCAATACCTCTTTGTCTTCCTCATATGCAAATGATACATCGTTAAAAACAATATCCCCCTTGATGTTCTTTAAAATAGTGGTTCTGTCCTCTTCATCCATTTCCTCTGTCATGTTCATCAGTTCCTCGGTGCGGTCAAGTCCGGCCAAAGCCTCTGTCAACTGACTACCTATATTGCTCATTTGAACAATAGGGGCCACCATCAATCCCAATAAAAAGGTGAAAGTCAAAAATTCCCCAATAGTCAGCTCATCCATCATAATTTTATATCCTCCGATACCCATAATTCCCGTTGTGGCCAAGCCCAACAGGAAGGTTGATGAACTGGTCATAAAAGCAGTGGCGGTAAGGCTCTTTTTTACGTTTTGGAACAGGCGCTCCACCCCTTCCTCAAAGACTTTATGCTCTTGGGCCTCGGCATTGAAACCTTTGATGACCCGTATGCCTCCCAAGGTCTCGGTAAGCCTTCCCGTTACTTCGGCATTGATTTTTCCGCGGTTCCTAAAAATAGGACGGATTACTTTAAATGCCTTTAAGGCGATCAACGCAAATATGGCCAAGGGAACCAAGGTGAAAATGGTCATGGACGGACTGATACGAATCAGCAGTACCAATGAAACCACCGCGGTAATGGTGCCACCTACCAATTGTACCAACCCTGTACCAATAAGATTACGAACCCCTTCCACATCGCTCATGATCCTGGAAACCAAGGCTCCGGATTTGGCATTGTCAAAAAATCTAATAGGGAGGGACAATACTTTTCGTTGTACCTGGGCCCTTAGCTCAGAAATGAGATACTGAGCCTGTACGCTCAATATTTTGGTAAGCATAAAGGAGGTTACGGCCTGCACTAAAATGGATAATCCTACGGCGAGGACAAGCAACTTTAAAAGCTCCATGTTTTTGTTGGGAATAATATCGTCCATCAAATATTTAAGGGACAAAGGGGCCACAAAACTGGCAGCTTTACTGACAACGATGAGCAAGAGACCAATAAATACAATATTGCGTCTTGGCCAAATGATTGTTTTAAAGGCGGTAAGGATATTAACTTTTTTATCGGACATTTTACGGAATGAAAATTTGTTAGGGACAGTTGTAAATTAAGCCCGCAATTTACCTAAAATTAAAAGAACAAAGAGGTAAGTGACCCAGGATAGGAAATTTTTAAGTTTAAATTAGTATTTGAATGGCAAGAGGATTATTTTCATACCGTTAAGTGAAATTCCACCCCGCTTTACGGTTAGCATTATTCCCTTATCAAACAAAATTGAAGCAATTAAATCCATCTATCCATGAAAGCATTTTACGTGTGTATTTTAATGGCCCTTGTAGCCTGTAAATCCAATACGCCACAAACAGAAGAAGAGCGTTGGCAAACCTATGCGGACAATACAACCATCATTCGGGACGATTTTGGAGTGCCCCATGTTTATGGGAAAACTGATGCCGATGCCGTCTTTGGGCTTCTGTACGCACAATGTGAGGACGATTTTTATAGGGTTGAACAAAATTACATTTGGGCCACTGGTCGATTGGCAGAAATAGATGGGGAAGGAGCTATCTACAGTGACCTGAGGGCAAAACTTTTTATGACCGAGGAAGAGGCGAAAGCCAATTATGAAAAAAGTCCGGCATGGTTAAAAAAGCTTTGTGATGCCTTTGCCGATGGAGTTAATTATTACCTGTTTACCCATCCTGAGGTTCAACCGAGGCTATTGACCCACTTCGAACCTTGGATGCCCATGTATTTTAGCGAAGGATCAATCGGGGGGGATATAGAACAGATTTCTACTGAGAAGATCCAGGCCTTCTATGAAGGGGATATGTCCGTTCCGGAATTTAATGAAGTGGAGGCCCAGAAAAAAGAGGCGGAACTTGAGCCACAAGGTTCCAATGGTATTGCTATTTCAGGAAAATTGACCCAGTCGGGAAATGCCATGCTGCTCATCAATCCACATACCTCCTTTTATTTCAGGGGCGAAGTGCACGTGGTGAGTGAGGAAGGACTTAATGCCTATGGGGCTGTGACATGGGGCCAGTTTTTTGTTTATCAGGGATTCAATGAAAAGACGGGCTGGATGCATACCTCTACTTATACCGATATCATGGACGAATTCAAGGAAGATATTATGGATTTGGACGGAAAACTGATGTACAGATATGGAGAGGAGATGCGTCCAGTTGAGACCTCCAAAATAGTTTTGAAATATAAAGATGGGGATTCGCTAAAGGAAAAATCTTTTCCAGCCTATCGAACGCACCATGGGCCAATTACCCATATGGCAGAGAACCAGTGGGTGGCTTCTGCCATGATGTGGAACCCTGTCAAAGCCTTGGAGCAATCTTATGTTCGTACAAAAAAGGATGGCTATAGCGGATTTAGGGAAATGATGGATATACGCACCAATTCCTCGAACAACACGGTCTATGCAGATGCCGAGGGTAATATTGCCTATTTCCATGGCAATTTTGTGCCTAAGAGGGATACCATTTTTGATTATTCCAAGCCTGTGGACGGCAGTAATCCCAAAACGGATTGGCAAGGATTGCACACGGTTGATGAGAACATTTTAGTGCTTAATCCTGCCAATGGATGGATCCAGAATTGCAATTCAACCCCTTTTACTTCAGCATTGGAGTATAGTCCAAAAAAGAAAGATTATCCCAATTATATGTCCAAGGATCAGGAAAATTTTAGAGGGGTACATGCCATTGAATTATTAAAAAATAGGAATGGTTATACTTTGGATAGCCTCATCAAATTGGCACACGACCCGTATTTACCGGCCTTTGAAAAACTGATTCCCGGGTTGGTGGAAGCCTATGATAAAACCAGTCCTAAAAATTCAAAACTAAAGGAGCCTATAGAGGTTTTGCGGCAGTGGGATCTTAAGACTTCCAAGATGGCCGTTGGTATGTCCTTGGCACATTATTACGGCACTCTTTATGGAAGGATGGGCGACAGTCCGGAAGGGTTGAGCGATATGGAATTGATGAACTATTTGGGCACGGAATCGCCGTATACCGAACGCTTGGAAGTGTTCCAAGAGGTGGTTGAACAAATGGATGCGGATTTCGGAACATGGAATACCCCATGGGGCGAAATAAACAGGTACCAACGATTAAATGGGGATATCCTACAACCTTTTAACGATAGCCTTCCCAGTATTCCAATCGGGTTTGCCTCTGGACGATGGGGCGCATTGGCCGCCTATGGTGCACGTTATGCCAATAACACCAAAAAGATCTATGGAACTAGGGGGAATAGTTTTGTAGCTGTTGTAGAGTTTGGAAATAAAGTAAAGGCCAAAAGCATGCTTGCTGGAGGGCAGAGTGGGGATCCCAAATCCCCTCATTTCAATGATCAGGCGCAACCTTATGCCGATAAGGAATTCAAAGAGGTGCCATTTTATAAGGAGGATGTTTTAAAACGCGCTAAAAGGACTTATCATCCCGGGGAAAAATAAAACTAAAGGAAGGATTTAGCTACTTGAACAACGGAAATGCCAATGGGTAAATCCTTTCCACAAAATGATGATAGGCCCTGGCAGATGGATTTAGTCTGTCATTGGCCAAGGAAATCGCCCGATGCTGCAGTTCTGGGAACTCCTTCCCATATTGGTCAAATGGTCTATTCTGAAATTGGTTGTTTGCCCCAATTAATCCTTTACAATGATTAAACTGGCCTTAGATCCTGTGGATAAGTTCCATCTGTTGGAGTAGATAAGTTTTCCCTTGTCGTCGTATACATCTACCTGTGCGGTGTTGGGCCCGGAGGATCCCTGGTTCAAAGCTTCAAAATCCAAGCGGTTAAAGCCTTTGTTTAGATCCACATTGATGCCTTTAAAAGAGGCCGTTAAAAAAAGGTTGGGTTCTACAACTTGATCATTGGCCATGATTTTCACCCTATCACCGTCTACAAATTCGTGATCCCTACATACAATACCAACAAATTTAGAGGTGGTTTTTATATCCCCCATATACATGTCTCCATAGTGGGCCTTGGAATAGGCACTTTCCTTTTCCCTGACCTTGGGGTCGATTTTAAGGTCATAGCCAGCTTGTTTTAATTCCGTATCGGGAAGCATCTTAACATTACGGGCCATTAGGGAGTCTTTCAGATTATAATCTGGTTTTTTGTCCAAAACAGAAGGAAATTTTAAAGCGGTGCCCTGATTACTGGGTTTAATATCCAAGTTGTTATCGGTTTTCTCAATTTTCATCGATTTTATGGTACCGTCTATTTGTCCAAACCCTTGGAAGGCAAAAAGAAATAAAAAAGCGAGAATTAAACTAGATTTCATAGTGTTCTTAATAAACCAATATCGGGCCAAAAATAGCAAATACCCTGCCATGGGTGTTTAATTTCCTGTTAAATTCGATAAGAAGGAGCTAACCGAGAACCATAATAGGGTATAAAACCTGGAGGCTATGGTATTTTAAAACGGAAATTTTCAAAATATCGAATAAAAGCTATGTTTTGGAGGTGTGTGATACAACCTTAGGAAGAAGATAGTCTAGTTGAGGTATTATGATGACATGGATTGTTTAAACGTTTGCAAATCAAAGATAAAGATGTTTTGATGGGTAATGTAAGTTGTGTTAAATACAACGTTAATTACCCTTGTTCAGCATTGTTATTGGCGATAATTTTCGTAAATTTAATTGGGATCAGTTGAAAAATCTTGGCAAATATTTTTATGAATCTTTAACGATGTGAAGATCGATCATTTTTTCAACTAATTTTTTATAATACCAGTAAAGGGTTTATAGGTATTGAATCTCTAATTGAAAATGAATGAATCCGGTTATTTTGTTTACGTTGATTCTTGTATTGTTTTTCCTTGCTGGAATTCGTGTTGTCTTTGAATATAAGAGGGCTCTAAAATTCAGGTTTGGTAAATACATCAAGACGTTACAGCCTGGTTTTAGATGGATTATACCTTTTGTTGAGACCATACAAATGGTAGATATACGGGTGATCACTTTTAACGTGGTATCACAGGAGGTCATGACCGAGGACAACGTCCCCTGTAGTATAGATGGGGTTGTATTTTTTAAGATCATTGATCCGGAAAAGGCCGTATTGGAAGTAGAGGAATATAAATTTGCGATTACCCAATTGTCACAGGCAGCATTGAGGGACGTTTGTGGTAAGGTAGAGTTGGATACAATCTTGTCCAAGCGCGAAGAAATGGGCAAGAATATTAAGTCGATCGTGGAATTGGAAACCAAGGAGTGGGGAATAGAAATCAATGATGTTAAGATAAAGGATATACAGCTGCCCGAGAATATGAAAAGGATGATGGCCAACCAGGCGGAGGCCGAACGGTCCAGAAGGGCCAGAATTATTTTGGCTTTGGCCGAAGAGCAAGCGGCCGGAAAATTACTGGAAGCGGGTAAACTGATAGATCAATCGCCATCGGCAATAAAATTGAGACTGTACCAAACACTATCACATATTGCAGCTGAAAAGAATTCTACCATTCTTTTTCCTTTCCCGGAGGAGGTTTTACCCAAAAGACTAAGAAAACCCAAGAAAGCGTACAAAAGAAATAAAACAAACGAATAAGCACCGACCAATTTTTGAAAACCAAATTGAACTGGAAAATTTGAACATTTTGGGGCTCTAAGCAAATAGTAAAACAAGGCTCTTCTTCAAAGTTCCCACCCGTAAGTTTCAGATCGAAAGCAAACGGTATTTGATTATTCTGCAAACAATGATAAAACGGAATATCATGAAACTCAAAAAATATCCAAAGGCGGACTTAAATCGCAACAGTGGGCTTTATTTTGTTATAGGGCTTGCTTTGGTGCTCTTTTTAACGTGGAGAGCTTTAGAATATAAGACCTATAAAAAGGAAATAAATGAACGTAGAATTGTAGAAATTTTGGAAGCTCCCAAGGAAGATGTTCCCATCATTGAAGCCTTCAAAATTCCACCTCCTCCAGCTCCCCCTGCTGCACCGGTCATCATACAAGTTGTAGAGGATGTTAAGGAAATTGAAGAAACGGTCATCCAAAGTACAGAATCGAGCCAAGAAACTGTAGTAGAAAAACAAATTATAACGGTAGAAGAAATTGAAGTTGTTGAGGAAGAGGAAGAGTTGGTAGTCCCTTTTGCCGTTATCGAAAATGTCCCGGTATTTCCCGGATGTGAGAACACTGCCGATAATGAGGCACAAAAGGAATGTTTTCAATCGAAAGTCACGGAACATGTTCGCAATCACTTCACCTATCCGCGAGCAGCCGTAGATCTAGGGATACAGGGCAGGGTGTACGTGCAATTTATCATTGATACCCAAGGAAACATAACCAATATCGCCACTCGAGGGCCGCATGCCTATCTCGAAAAAGAGGCCCACCGTATAATTTCAAAATTACCCAATATGACCCCAGGGAAACAGAGAGGAAGAGCGGTAAAGGTACCCTATAGCATGCCCATAACCTTCAAATTGGAAGATGGATAGGGCGTAAGTAATCTTTAGATGAGATCATCACTACTTTTTTATATTCCGGAATCATGGCGTGTGTTAGGCAAGAGAATTCCAGTATGATTCTTTAAGACTGCTATCATCAGCTACATGATCATAATCATGTTTAATTATCCTAGGAGCTCATAATTTTATGGAGGAATGGATTTTATATTAAAAAGTACTATGGAAATTATTCAAAAAACGGCAATTATAATAATATTCATACTCCTAGCGGGGTGTACCAAACAGAAAGTGAATGCGACCAAAATCCTTGCCAACGAAGAGGGCCGGGCAGAGATCATGGAGGCCATTATTGATGATGATAAAATGATAAGTCAATTCATGGATAAAATGATAAACAATGAGCATACTAAGGCTATGTTGGCTGAAAAGCGAGACATGATACATATGAAGCAAATCTTTAGGGAGATAAACAACGATACCCTTAAGGCCGGCATGATGATGGAACATATGATGGGTATGATGCAAAAAGATTCAGCAATATGTAGGATGATGTACCGTAATATTGGAAATAACCTTCATATGAAAGGTTTAATGGGACGTGATAGTACAATGATGTGCCCCATACATAATTAGATACTCCCCTATTTTTTATCTTAAAAACTAAATTCGTTCTGTGACGCTGGTTCCACATGAATCAGGACATCCGATATTTCCGGATATTGAACTTGTAGCACATTTTTTAATCTGTGGGCAATATCATGACCTTCCCTCACACTGATATCCCCTTTTACAATAAGGTGCAGATCTACATGAAAAGTCAGTCCGGCCTTGCGTACAAAACATTTTTCGGTGGCGATGACCCCTTCCACGGTTTTGGAGGTGGTCCTGATGTCGCCAATAAATTCATCATACATGTGTTCATCCATAATCTCTCCCAACGCAGGCCTAAAAATCTTAAAGGCGTTGTAAATGATAAAGCCAGATCCCAAGAGGGCGGCCCAGTCATCCGCGGTCTCATAACCCTTACCCATAAAGATGGCTATGGAAATTCCGATAAAGGCCATTAAAGAAGTAACAGCATCGCTGCGATGATGCCAAGCATCGGCCTGTAAGGCGCCACTTTTTGTCTCCTTGCCTTTTTTTGAGACGAACCGATAGAATATTTCCTTTATGATTACGATAAAACCCAAAACCACCAGCGTGAATTTTTCAGGCACTTTATGTGGGGTTTGTATGTGTTGTATACTCTCGTAGGCAATGACCGTGGCAGAGACCACTAAAAACCCAACCACGACAAAGGTAAGTAATGGCTCTGCCTTTCCATGTCCATAGGGATGATTTTCGTCTGCCGGTTTGGTGGCGTATTTTAACCCAAAGAGCACAAGGATGGATGAAAATACATCTGTGGTGGACTCAATGGCATCTGCAATAAGGGCATATGAATTGCCAAAGATTCCAGTTATACCTTTTGCCAAAGCCAAAGCCATATTGCCAAAAATACTGAGGTAAGTGGTCCTTATGGCCTTTTCTTTATTGGTAAAACTGCTCACTTTTAGAATTACATTTTAAGGAACAGCAAACTTATGGAAAAATATCGCTCAGCTGTGTTTTGTTTCCAAAGTACATGTAAGGGAGTATTAACTTAAGAGTCCTTTGCTTTTTTGTATGCCACTAACTTTTGGGGCCCTTCCAGGAGCACTCTGACAATCTGTAGGGTGCCATCTGTTTTTGTGGCTATTTGCCATTTTATAAGGGAAATGGCGCCATTTTCTATTTCCAGGCCCGTAATACTTCTAGGGTGTACACAGCTCCCATCGTTAAAAAATGGTATTTCTCCTGGGGATGGAAAACGGGGGCGGTGTGTATGCCCGACTATGGTCAATTGCTCCCCATTACCGAGAATCCATTTTTTTATACGCCGTTCCACTTTGATCAACTCCTTGTAGTTTTTTGCGGGACTGGTAGGGTCTGCGATACCCCAGACCTGAAGTGGTTT
The DNA here is from genome assembly GCA_035798135.1 of Flavobacteriaceae bacterium KMM 6897. Classification (GTDB taxonomy): domain Bacteria; phylum Bacteroidota; class Bacteroidia; order Flavobacteriales; family Flavobacteriaceae; genus Sediminicola. The sequence continues at coordinate 1,034,982 of JAPFBR010000001.1, forward strand.
CCACAGGACCCGGACCAAAAACCTGCCCCAGCGCCAAAAGGTATAGTTCCACCAATCGGCTTGATGTCCATGGGTCAAAAAGAGTTCCTGCCCCGTATCGCTATGTTTTAGAATCACGGCCTCATGGTAGGTAATCCCTTCAAATAATTCCTTGTCACAATTGTCTATGGGTTCAAAATAGCTGGAAAGATGTTCTTTCACATAGTTGGGGTCTTTGTAAACCATATCGTGGTTGCCCCAAATCATATGAAGCCGCTTCTCCAAGTGGTAATCCCGCAATAATTGATATACATTTTTATGGGCCTCGAAAATAGATTCGAAAGACAGATGTTCCCAAAGTTCATCCCCATCTCCCAGTTCGCAGTATTGAAAACCCCTATTGAAATAGGTTTTTAACGCATGGTAGTATATGTTTCTGTTATTGGCAAAGTCATCCGCAAAACTATTATCCCCACGGTGACAATCACTAAAAAGAATGAATTTGGAGGAGTCATCAAAGGAAATCACCTTGGCGTTAATATAGGCTCTGGATAATCGAGATTTGGATGACATTTATTAAATTTATATAAATATCCAAAAAAGTCACGGATCAGAAGGTATTTCAGTTCAGAAAAGTATGGGCTTTATTTTGTAATTTTAGAGGTCTAGATTAGACAAAGATAAAATGAGAAAGGTAAGGGGAGAAGAAACACCGTTGGTGCAGCTCATCAGTTTCAATACACTATTGGAGCACTATGATGCTATGGCCAAAAGTGAGGACAAAATTTTGGCCACAAAGGCGAAACTTATCCTAGAGGCTGCGGCACCCTTTCCAGAACTACGGGAGGGTTTATCGGATCTTTCCATTTTGGATAAACACGGGGATGTAATAAAGTATATTCTACAAGACACTTTTCCAGAAATGTTAGGGTCAAATGAGATCAAAACAGCTTCTTTGCCATTTCAGAATGTGATCTTCAATTCTTCCCTTCGCTTTAAAAATATTTTGGCGGATGCCGGGGATGACTTTACCTTGGAAATTAGGGACAATCCGGAGAAATTAAATTATATCATGACCTGTACGGTCATATTAAATTTTTATTATGGGTTTCATTTAGATTTTAAAAGGCCTCTGTTTTATGATATTCCCGATGCCAATGGGGTGATTCGGAATTACCGCATATTATATAATGCAGATTTTGTTAAGATCCTTCCAACGGAACTTTCAAAAGAATTGACCCAAGAAGATGTTGACGAGCTGTTGGAGCGTTTTGATGATCTGGAATTATGGAAAGAAAAAATCCCGCCCAATAGCTTCATATCGAAAGGTTTTGTTATCTCCAATATGTTCGACGTAACGGCGGAACAATCGATCTCCGAGATTAAATCGAACTTAATAGCCTCGGATAAAAGAGGTACGGATAATTTTGTTCAAAACTTACAGGACACCTTTAAATCCCTTTTCAATATCCCGGATATTAGGGTAGGGTTTGTAAATTATAATCCTAAAGAAAATCAATTTGAAAAGGTATTTGGTCTCCATATAGAAAGCTATATCCTCAATGGGGAGGAGTTGGAAAAGTGCCATGAGGCATTATGTCAATCATCTTTTGAAAAATTAATTCATCAAAATTCCTTCTTTACCATAGCGGATGTAGATAAGTATTTTAAGCTTTCAAATGGAAATAGGCTATATTCAGCTTTAAAGGAACAGGGCGTAAAAAGTGCAATTCTGGCACCTATAGCCGATAATGGCAATTTATTGGGGGTTTTAGAGCTGGTTTCAGAAAATCGAAATGCCCTAAATAGCGTAAATGCCACCAAATTATCCGATGTGATGCCTTATATCGTTTCCGCGGTATTGCGCTCAAAAAATGAGGAGGCCAATATGGTGGATGTTGTTATCCAACATGAGTGTACCTCAGTCCATTCTTCTGTATACTGGCGTTTTAAGGAGGAGGCCAAGCGTTTTATAGCGGAGGATGCGCAAGGCCTACAGCCCGTATTCAGGGAAATAACTTTTAAAGACGTTTATCCTTTGTATGGACAAATTGATATAAAAGACTCGTCACAAGCCAGGAATTCTGCAATACAACGAGATCTCCTCATCCAATTATCCGAGATCAACGATATTTTGGCGGAGGCTTGGGAACAAAAAAAATTACCCATCTATGAGGAACTTATGTTCCGGGTGAACAACCATATCAATGAAATAAAAGAAGTGCTGGATACCACCAGTGAACAGGTGATCTTTGACTTTGTTGTTCAAGAGATCAACCCCGTTTTTGCCCATCTTAAAAAGAAGGATAAGGAGCTTTATAAATTGATTATGGCCTATGAGGCCCATATCGATGGGGCTACCCATTCCTACTATGACCACCGTAGGAATTATGACGAGAGCGTCATGCTGATCAATAAAAAGTTGGCCTCTGTCATCGATAAGAAACAGGTAGAGGCACAAAATATGTTTCCCCATTTTTTTGAACGTTATAAGACGGACGGGGTAGAGCACAATATGTACATTGGGGATTCTATAGTTGGGGATAAGGATTATGACCCTATCTATCTCAATAACCTGCGGTTGTGGCAGTTACAGGTAATGTGCGAAATGGAAAACAGTTATTACAATTTAAAGCCAAAATTGCCCGTTCAGTTGGATGTAGCCTCCATGATCTTGGTCTACAATACCTCATTGTCCATCCGTTTTAGAATGGATGAAAAGCGCTTTGATGTGGATGGCACCTATAACGCCAGATATGAAGTAATAAAAAAGAGAATAGACAAATCGTATATCAAGGGGACCGATGAGCGCTTGACACAAAAAGGGAAATTGAGTATTGTCTATTCCCAAAAGAAGGACGAATTGGAATACCTTAGGTATATAAGATTTTTAAAGGCCAAAGGGTTCTTTGCCAATAATATAGAGATTGTAGAACTCGAAGGCCTGCAAGGGGTCTCTGGATTAAAGGCCATAAGGGTAGAGTTCCTTTATGCCAAGGATAAAGGCTCCGAGAGGACCTATACCTTCGATGATCTTATGCAGGAGATCAAGTCATAAGAGAACATCTCTTTTAGAATAAACCATCAAAGAACAGTCTAAGGACCGTATTTGATGGTTTTTATTTTTGGCTGGGTTGTAAAAACTCCCAAAACTACTATTGTATAATAGTCAAAGTCCTTTCTGGACCAAAATACTTGAAAGAGATGGCGAAGGCGATTACGGAAAGAATCATACCAATCATAAAAATGGTATATGTCCACCTTAAAATTTTGTATTTTCTGTTCAAGACCAATCCCAGAAAATAGAGGTCCTTGGTCAGGGAGGAATAGATATATTCTTTATCCTTTATCAATTCATTAATGGCCCATTCATATTCCTTTAATCCCATTTTATGGAAATTTCCAAAAAACAGGAGATTCACTTTTCGCTGGTTTACATCTTCCTTGGTAAATTCACCCCTCGTTACATTCGGCCGAGTGGCAAGTACGGCTAGAACCATTGATACCACACTGAAAAGCACAAAGATTATCGTTGGGTAGATAAGGTACTCATTGGAGGGGTTGTCCAATTTCGGGATCAGGTTGGACAGTGCCAACGATATGATAATTGCATTCACCGACAGTAGAATATTGGCCTTGGTATCCGCAATGTCACTTAAGGTCAAATGGTTTCTTAAGGTAACCCGAAAAAGGGTCTGCACTCCTCGGTCTGGACTATCGCTCTTATATTTGGCTTTGATAGACTCTTTTTTGGCGATCTGTTTTTCAGATTTCCGTGCCTTGATCATCTTTTTTAGATTCTTGTCCTTTCGTTTTTGCCAATTTTTAATGGCATATTCAGTATAGAATCGATGTTCTGTCTGAAACATTTTAATATTCTCCTTACGCCATTCTTGAAGGGTATACGAGGCTACTCCCAAAAGGGAAAGTTCTTCCCTTAATATTTCCGAAGTTTCCATAAAACTTTTTTGGGCGAAATGTGAAGAATCAGCATCCCTCATAATCTCTTCCTCCAAATTTTCTGGCTGATATCCTCTTTTTGTAGCCCGAATGTAATTTTCTACCGCAGTTATATCTTGCTCCTCATATTCGTACTCTTCTAAAAATTTACGTGCTATTTTACAACTCTTTTCCTCATGTCCCTCTCGGCCCTTACAATAACCCGTATCATGGAACCAAGCCGCAAGGGTAATGGTTTCGGACACTTTTTCGTCCAACGCATAATGGTTCAATAATTCTTTAGTACTTTTAACTACGCGCTGTGTATGTCGCAGGTTATGGTAAAGGTGATCGGAGTTTAATTCGTTAGATAATAAAGTGCTAACGTAATCTTTAGTTTTTTCTATTATATTCGACATATAAGTATCTTGAGAGAAACTAAATTACAAAATTTTGATGCAAAGGAGATTGGAAATGCATAAACATTACGTACTTATTCTATTCATATTTATTTTTACAGGATGTGCAACAATGGGCACTAAATATGCGGAGGGTTATGATGACAAAGACGTGCCTTCTTCCAAGGAAATTTCCCAAACTTTTTATTTGATAGGGGATGCTGGGCTCTCTCCCATGGGAGGAATGAACCCTGCATTAAAGATTTTTAAAGAGAAGCTGGAAAAGGCCGATAAAAATAGTATGGCCATTTTTTTGGGGGATAATATTTACCCTGCTGGGCTTCCCGATAAGAAAGATTCCACAGTGGCCTATATTGTGGCAAAGAATCACCTGGATGCTCAATTGAGAACCTTAGAGAAATTTCAAGGAAAAACGCTCTTTATTCCGGGGAACCACGATTGGTATACGGAAGGGCTCATCGGTCTTAAACGAGAAGAAAAGTACGTTGAGAAATGGATGGATGATAAGGGCGCTTACCGGCCAGATAACGGTTGTCCATTAGAAGAAATAGAAATTGGGGATGACGTCATTGTGGTGGCCATTGATACAGAATGGTATCTTACCAATTGGGACAGGCACCCGGGCATCAATGACGAGTGCGAAATAAAGAGCAGGGCCAAATTTTTGGAGGAGCTGGAAGGAATTATCAAAAATAATAGGGATAAGACCACTATTTTAGCGATGCACCATCCCATGTTCAGTTATGGCCCCCATGGGGGACAGACAACCCTGCATCAACAGTTCTATCCGAGTCATGGTAAAGGACCGTTACCGATATTGGGCAGCTTTATTAATGTGTTGCGAAAGACTACTGGGGCTTCCATTGCCGATATGCAGAATAAGCGGTATATGGAGTTGAAAAAGCGTATCGTAACCTTGGCACAATACTCGGAAAAGGTAATATTCGCCTCTGGCCATGAACACACCCTTCAATATATCGTTGAAGGAAATACCCCGCAGATCGTCAGTGGATCAGGAGCCAAGGAAGGCGCTACCAGGTTGTTGAACGGATCTATATTTTCAACAGGAAAAATGGGATATGCCATATTGGAGGTATATACTGATGGCTCTTCCAGAATTCGCTATTATGGGGTTGATGATATTGGGCAGGAAGAATTTCTTTTTACTACCCAGGTCTTGAGTGCCGATCGAAAATTGATGGTGAAACAATATTCCGACACCTTTCCCAAAGAGGTGAAAGCCTCTGTGTATACCGAGGAAGAGATAGATAAAAGCGGGGTCTTCAAAACCATATGGGGCGATAGATATCGTAAATATTACGGGACCAAGATAACGGCACCAACCGTGGTCTTGGACACACTTTTTGGGGGTTTGACTCCTGTGCGAAAAGGAGGGGGCCACCAATCAAAATCATTGCGCCTTGCGGATAAGAACGGTAAGGAATACGTGATGCGGGCCTTGCGTAAAAGTGCTGAACTCTATTTGCAATCCATGGCCTTTAAGGACCAATATATCGTTGGCGAATTTGAGGACACCTATACGGAAGGGCTATTACAGGATTTTTATACAGGTGCCCATCCCTATGCCCCATTTACCATCGGGATACTATCCGATGCCGTCGGGGTCTTACATACCAACCCAGTACTTTATTATGTGCCAAAACAAAAAGCCTTAGCAGATTTTAATGAGGGATTTGGTGATGAGCTCTATATGATAGAAGAGCATGTGGGAGACGGGCATGGGGACCTAAAGAGCTTTGGCTATGCCGACAAGGTTGAAAGCACGGATGATCTGTTCGAGAAACTACGAAGGGATGAAGAATACATGTTAGACGAGGCGAGCTACCTCAGGGCTAGATTGTTCGACATGGTCATTGGCGATTGGGACAGGCACAGTGATCAATGGCGTTGGGCAGAAATAGAAGATAAAGCAACGGGAAAAACCATTTTTAAGGCCATTCCCAGGGACCGTGACCAAGTTTTTTCCATTATGGGCGACGGGGCTTTGATGGGCCTTGCAACAAGGGTGTTTCCGCCCTTGAAACTGATGGAAGGTTTTCATGAAAATGTAAGGAATGTCAGAGGGTTTAATACCAATCCCTATCCGTTGGATATGGCATTATTGACAGAGACCACCAAATCCCAATGGGAAAAGGAGGTGGCCTATATTCAAGAACATCTTACTCCCGAAGTGATCGATGCCGCTTTTGAACTATTTCCCAAAGAGGTCAGGGATAATACAGTACTGGAACTAAAAAGAATCTTGTTGTCCCGTTTACAAAACCTACCAAAAATTGCCAACAACTATTATAATGAATTGAATGCCTTTGCTGTGGTAACAGGAACGGATAAGGACGATTGGTTTGAAATAAATGCTTTGGAAAATGGGGATGCCGAGGTTAAAGCCTATCGCATTATTGATGGAAAAAAGGAAAAACAGTTCTTCCATAAAATATTTGACCCTGCCATTACCAAAGAGCTATGGGTGTATGGACTGGACGATGAGGATCATTTTGAGATAAAAGGAGACAATCCCATTGGTATAAAGGTGAGGTTGATTGGGGGCCGGGACAACGACATCTACGATTTTCAGGAAAATGGAAAGGTCTTTATCTACGATTATAAGGCGAGGGAGAATACGATAAAGAATAAGGGAAATGCCAAAATTAGGTTGACCAATGATTATGAGATCAACACCTATCAACCTTTACACTTAAAAAAATCAACCAACCAGATAGTTCCAACAATAGGGTACAATCCGGATGACGGTGCAAAAATAGGATTAAGTGATACCTATACCTATAATGGCTTCCTCCAAAACCCGTTTACCAGTCAACATACGGTCAACGCTTCCTTCTATTTTGCGACCAGTGGTTTTGAATTAGGGTACATGGGGGAATTTGCCCATATTTTTGAAAATTGGAACCTCGGCCTTAATGCTAGGTTTACCAGTCCCAATTTTAGTATCAATTTCTTTGGATATGGAAATGATACCGAGAATTTGGAGGATGAATTGGAACTGGATTATAATCGAGTTCGACTTAAAAATTTGAGTTTCGCACCTTCTTTGATCTGGCGAGGGTCCTTAGGGGCAAAAATTGAAACTATGGTTGGGTTTGAGCAAATTACCGTGGAAGAAACTGCCGACCGTTTTATCAATACGTTTTACCAAGCAAGTGGGGAAGAAAACACCAGGAATTTTTTAGAAGTTCAAGCGGGATATAGTTATTCCAACACCGATAATAACGCCTTTCCTACCTTGGGCATGGCCACTTCCTTTGAAGTAGGTTATAAGACCAGTGTTGATGGGCAAGATCTGGGTTATGGTTATGTTGTTCCCAGTCTTTCTTTCAATTATAAACTTATACCCGATGGGCGATTGGTTTTGGCCACTAAGTGGAAGGCCCATTTTAATATAGGAAACGACTACGAGTTTTACCAAGCGGCTTCCATTGGCGCCAGTGATGGTCCAAGGGGTTTTAGGAACCAGCGGTTTACGGGGAAAACATCATATTATCAGAATACGGATTTACGGTACAGTCTCCGTAAAATCAAGACAGGTCTTTTGCCATTGGCCATGGGGATCTATGGAGGATTTGATTACGGTAGAATTTGGTTGCCAGGGGAAGATTCCAACACTTGGCATACCTCTTATGGCGGCGGCTTTTTCTTTAATGGGGCGGATCTGATGTCCGTTAAATTGGCTCTCTTTCAAGGGGAGGAGGGACCTCGGTTTTCCTTTGGACTTGGATTTGGTTTCTAGAGAATTGGGATGATTGGCAAGGACTTTATCGCTTCAACTCAAAAGAATATAAATTTTGTCCTGTGTCCGCTCTTTCCTCATCCGATAGGAGTAAGCCGGTATTGGAATTTGGTTTAAAGGACACCGATTCCAGTTGGGTAGTGGCCTTTAATTCTATGGTCTGCATCTTCCCCCTGGTAAAATTATCCCATGTAAAATCGGTAAAGACCCATAATTTTCCATACCCCAATACAACTACTTTTTTGCCGTCGGGAGATATGTCGGCCGACGTTACGATACAGGTATTGGGTTCTTCACAGGTTTTAAAGGAGCCTACAAATTCAGCCTTATAATTTCCTTTTTGTGCAGGAACTTTATAAACCCTCGCCTCCCCATTGAAGGGCCTACTCCTATTTTTTGTGATCAGGTATAGGAATTTGTCATGATAGAAAATAGCTTCACAGTCGTACAGCAATTCTTCTTTTTTGGGTGAAAAATTTTTTTGGTCCGAATAGGAAAATGCAATTGCTTCCGCATCTATTTTATCCCCCGGCTCAATGTCTGGATTAGGTATTTTGTAGATCACCAGATCTTTACGATCACTATTGTTATTGCCGGTGTCCGCAATATAAACATTGCCATCGTCATCCTTGGTAAGGTCTTCCCAATCCTCGTTTTTGGCATTCTTTACCTTTAGTTCCTTTAGTAACTTCCCTTCAAAATTTACCTGGTAAATTTCATCCTCGTTGCCATGGTCCTCAATGGTCCAAATAGTAGTGTTGTTTACTTGGACCAACCCTGAACTTTCACTGATTTTATGGGGCAGTTTGGTGACAAAGGTCAACTGTCCATAGTTGGAACAACTTGAAAATAAAACGATTAAAAAAAGGGCTACAAATCTTATCATGAAGGCTTTTACTATCAAAGCTAGAACTATTTTAGGAGCCTTCAAGGGATTAAGAGATAAAGGGCCCGTATTTAACTTCTTTTTATCAAAAAATAAGAATTTTTTAATAGTTAGCGGTTTCATAAACGTTATAAAAATAGGGTTGGCTGTGGAAATCGGGGCAATAGGTAGGGTTTTGTATGGGTCTTGCCTAAAAATGTTATTATTCTAGATACTTTCCAAGTAAACCATCATAAGTGTAAAAAATCCAATATATTTATGCGTAATAATCAAACCACTTAAATTATCGGATACTTATGATAGGAATAATATCTTTTGTTGGCTTCACTGTCTTGGTAGGAGTAATTGCCTATTTTGCCACAAGAAAAACGGACGAAGGTTCATCGGATGGATACTTTTTAGGAGGCAGGAGCCTTACCGCAGGTGTCATTGCAGGTTCGTTGCTTTTAACTAACCTTTCTACGGAACAAATAGTTGGATTAAATGGAAGTGCCTATACGGATGGATTGTCCGTTATGGCTTGGGAAACCTTGGCAGCTATTGCCATGATTGTTACAGCTGTTTTTTTATTGCCAAGATATCTCAAGGGTGGCTTAACAACGGTACCACAATTTCTTGCAAAACGGTTTGATGTTACTACAAAAACGATTACTTCAGGTCTATTTTTAACGGGATATGTAGTAGTACTTTTGCCGGTTATTTTGTATTCCGGGTCTGTTGCCATAAGTGGAATGTTCGATGTACCAACATTATTGGGCGTCTCCAATTCTACAGCATTGGTGATCTGTATTTGGGGAATAGGTATCATTGGATCCATTTACGCCGTATTTGGGGGTTTAAAAGCAGTAGCTGTTTCGGATTCTATCAATGCGATAGGATTGCTTACAGGAGGATTTCTGATCCCTATTTTTGGATTAATGGCCATAGGGGACGGCAGTGTTTTGGATGGCTTGAATTTACTGATGACCACAGAACCTGAGCGATTTGATTCTACCGGTAACCCTGGACAAGAGGTGCCTTTTGCTACAATATTTACGGGAATGATGTTGGTGCAATTGTTTTACTGGGGAACCAATCAACAGATTATACAACGTGCTTTGGGCGCCAAAAACTTGGCCGAAGGACAAAAAGGATTGTTGTTGGCTTCATTTTTTAAAATATTGGGACCCTTAATTCTGGTATTGCCAGGGATGATCGCTTACCATTATTTTGAAGGTGGTCTTGCAACAAGTGATCTTGCTTATCCCGAATTGGTGCGTGCAGTATTGCCTAAACCATTGGTAGGATTTTTTGCGGCAGTTTTGTTTGGGGCCATATTAAGCTCCTTTAATAGTGTGCTCAATAGTTCTGTCACCTTATTTGGTATTGATATCTATAAACAACATATAAATAAAGAAGCTCCTGAAAGAACCGTTGTTAAATACGGAAAGATATTTGGGATTATATTGGCTCTTGCGGCAATGTTTATTGCGCCATTGATTGCCAATGCTGGAAGTCTTTTTAATTATCTGCAGGAAATAAACGGGATCTATAGTATTCCGATTTTTACCATTATTGTAGTGGGTTATTTGACTAAAAGGGTGCCGGCAATTGCTGCTAAAATTGCTATTTTTTCTGGATCCCTTTTATATATTATTAGTCAGTTTTGGTTAGGCCCAAATATGAAGGAAAGTGCTTTGGCAGCTGCAAAAGCATCTGGGGTTACAGATCCTTTGGCCTTAAGGATAGTTGAAGCTGATGCTTATCCCCATTACTTGCACGTGATGGCTATTTTATTTATAACCAATGTCATTATTATGTTGGTCATAGGCTATTTTAAACCTAGGGCAGAAGCCTATGAAATAGAATATACCAAACAAGTGGATATTGTTCCTTATAAATACGTAAAGGTAGTTGGAGGGATAATTTGCCTAATCGTTGTTTCGATATATATTTATTTTGCTAAATAAGTAGTTATTGAAGGTCATCTGTTTAGATGAATAATTAGTATTAAAAAAGCCATCTGATACCAATCAGGTGGCTTTTTTGTGCTTTAGATCATGGGCTAGAGCTGTATTTATATCTTCCTATGATTTGGAATGAATACTTTTCAAATCTGTGATGTTATCATTGCCAAAAAAGAAATTATTCTGAGTGCCCTCACATCAATTTCACTTCATAAATCTAAATATCCATAACAAGTTTGTAGCCTACCCCACGAATATTTACGATTTTTACTTTTGAATCAAATTCCAGTTTTTTTCTCAATTTTGAAATAAAAACATCCAGGGTTCTACCCACATAATCCCCTTCGTCTCCCCAGACCATATTTAGAATAACCTCTCGTTCCACGGTTGTGTTGGCAGCATTATAAAGTAAAAGAAGTAGATCTGCTTCTTTACTTGTTAATACTATTCTTTGGTGTTCAATTAAAAGCGCTGTATTCCGTTTATCAAAATGGTATGCACCCAAGGAGATCAAATTAGAGTCTATCTTGGGTGTTTTACTTTTCTTCCAGAGAATAAAGAGCGTTAATGCGATTAGTAGAAAGAGTACGGCAACTATAGGAATATAAGACATCTCACTTCTCTCTGGTAGTGGCTTGTTATATGCTATAAAAGTAAATAAAAGACTATAACAGGATTTGGGTTGTATTCTTTCTTTGCACGGGATGATGTCCGATTTCATGATCTCGTCCACCTTAAAACTATAGACCACCTCCTTAGTTTCACAGTCATCCATCTCCACGATATAGCTATTTGCCAATCCTGTTTCCTTAACAAGGCTATCTATAATTGAAACCAGTTCTTCAGGGTGGAACTGAAACTCATTTTCAAATCTGATTCTATAGGAGCCATTTTCTTTTGTGATAGGTAATACACGGGAGGTACTGTCCTTTGAATTGAGTAGGATTTGATGCCCTATCATCCTCAAAGACACTACAATTTGTTTGTCATCAGTGGTGCCTTGGGCATTTGTTCTTATAGTGAACAGCAAGAGAATGACAAAACTGAAGCCTAAGATTTTAAAAAGTCTTGGGTGCATTTTACAAAACTATTCGATTAACTGACAAAGTATAATGTTTTACATAAAATTTACATTATTTTACATATGAAAGGGTTATGCAAGGGGCATTTCCTAATAGCTTTGATACATATTAATCCTTTAAATCATAGTTATGAAAAAGAACATTCTAGTTTTTTGTGCCTCAATAATTATCCTGGGTTTTATGGCTTTTGGATTAGTGCAAAGAGAAAGTTCAGAACCAAGTAAGTTAAATATTCCTGATACCTTAAATTTAGCTAGCAACCAGGGTCCCTCGCAGAATGTGGATTTTAGGTTCTTTGCAGATTTTATTTATGATGTAGGGCCAAGGTTTGGTCCCATTAAAAAGGGAGATTTGAATAAGGTCACATCTTTTGCCGATTTAATGGAAGACGATGATGCTAAACAGATTTTGACATACAAATTTGTGGAGGTCATTATTATCGAAAATGATAAGGAAACAACTACTCGCGAATCTGGAAACAGTGCTGAATTAACTGTCGCTCAGGTAAACCTCCTGCGATCATCCGATTATTCCACCAACCTTAAGATACGAGCTGATGTAATACAGAAAAATAGGCAAACAGGTGAACCGGAAGATAATTATTGGACGCCTCATCTTACGATTGTTCCGGAAAAGCAAGCTGTATATGTCAATGGGAAGGATTCACTAATGGAATTTCTCAGAGAAAAGAGTAAAGAAAGTTGGGTTAATGTAGTAGAGGGCAAATTGCAACCTGCAAGGCTTTATTTTACGGTAACCAAAAATGGAACTATAGAAAATGTTACCCTGGATAGTTCATCAAATTTCCCTGAAGTTGATATAAGGATGATAGAACTAATACACCAGACACCTGGAAAATGGCAACCGGCCGAAAATGCCAATGGAGAAAAAGTTGATCAAGAATTGGTGCTTTTCTTTGGGTTAATGGGGTGTTAATTATATAACCAATTGTATTTTAAAAGGCTTTATCATGTATGTGAAAAAGCATTTTTATTGTTACTGTCAGCTTATGGTTTTTGTTGAGTATACATATACGATCAACTATACTTCTTGCCGAAAAGTGTTTTATTTAATACTCGGCCCTAAGTCATAGTCCAATCATTTAGGAATGCAGGTTGCCTATAAATTTTTTATCTGCAAACTATGAAAGGCATCTGCTTGCAATTTGAGGAGCTCCTCTGCTTTTTGCTTTTTGTACCTATATATTTCTTCTTCTTTGGTTAGATCATCATAGACCTGTTTGTTGAGGGCAGAATCTGTAGTAAAAAGAAGTTTCCGTTGAGCAACCTTTTGGCTGGCCCATGTTTTTATGGCACTTTCCTCATCCTCCAATTTATAATCGTATGGTCCTCGAGGTGAAAGGAGCTTTACAATTATGGGAGAGGTCTCAATGGCCAGAAACAAGAGAAATATAAAAAACGAAGGAAACCAAGGGAGTTTATCCAAGGCGCTGATGCGTGCCATGAGTCCGTCGAAGCCATCAATAATGGGCTGTGACCCATTTACCTGCTCCTTATAGGCGACTTCCAGACCGCTAATTTGGGATTCGAGGCCGCTAATTTTTTGGGAGTTATCCAATTTTAGCTGCTGCAATTCTGCGAGGGCAGCATCGTGCTTTTCCCTCTTCTCTTTATATACAGGCCCTTTCCCCAAAAGTTTGGTACCTGCAGTACCTTCCGCCTCGGAAATATAAATGTCATATAGGGCATTGGACTCTGTTTCTTTTAGAGCGACATCATTTTTTAGGGCAGATATATTTTGTTGTAGCTCGGCTATTTTGGGATTGTATTGCAGGGCGATTTGGTCTTTGTTGGCCAGGGTCAGTTCATTTTTTTGTTCCAAGAGCACTTGGTTGATCTCTTTTTCAAAGATCTTCATTTCCAAGGGCTTGGAGATGACCACCGCAATGATAACGGCCAAGAGTATTCTTGGGGTAGCTTGCAAAAATTCGTTTTTTAGACTGCCGGTTTTTTTAATGGTAGAAACAATAAAGCGATCCAGATTAAAGATAAGCAAACCCCATATTAGGCCAAAGCCAAGGGACATATAGATATTGTCAAAAACCGTATAGAGGGCATAGCTGCTGGCGACAAAGGCCATAACAGCGGTAAAGAAAACCGTGGCGCCAATTCCGGCATATTTGTTTTGTTCCCCAGGGGAGCACGTTTTTAGAATAGAGGCATCGGCCCCCGAACAGAGAATAAAGAATGATTGTAACATAGTGTTCTGATTTGATTGATGTTCATATAGATGGTTAGAACGTTATTTATGTTGATTTGTTACAAAAAAAGCCTTCAAAATGAAGGCTTTAACGTTTATTTTATTCTTTTGTGTCACCTCGAGCGGAGCCGAGAGGTTTTGATGCTATTTAGTTCCCCTTGGACCTGGTCGTCAACTTCACAATATGTTGCCCGGAATCTCCTCCGGTGATATCAATGTTGATATCCTTGTTTTTCTCAGTTATTTTGATGGCCTCATCGGAAGAAATAGGGTCTCCATTCAGATAAAATTTAGCTCCTTCTTTGGCCAATTCAGCCAAATGTTTTGATGGAGGCGAAGGAGGCATTGGCGGTGCCACATTGTTTTCATCATCAATTACAATGATCTCTACCAATTCCCCATCCTCGGTCATATGATCATATACAAGACCGGGATTTCCTTTTTTATAATTTTCCACGGCCTTTTTATACTCAATTCTTTCCGCTTCCGGGGCATGGGCAGGTATCGGAGGCGGTGGTGGCAAATCCGAATTTTTAAGCACTTTTGGAGTGTCAGGATGGACATGAAGCCCATCTTTTCTTATGCCAGATTTACTATATATTTTTACTTCAGGTTTTTTATTAGTCCAAGGCAATGTTTCTACAATTATATTACTTTGAGACTTAATGATTTCTAAACCTTTTATTGAGGTTATCTTTTTGTCTTCATAATAAAATTGAGCATCTTTTTGAGCCAGCTCCTTAGCATAGGAATAAACTTTTGATGAAGTGGGAGCTCTATGTGCCGCATCAACATGTGTCACGGGAGATACAGGTGATACTGGAGCTACTGGTGATGGCGTTGAAGCCATAGGTGCAGGAGGCGGCGGAATGTTCGGAAAAGGTTCGGCCGATGCCTTTTGTTCCAAGGTCATACGATCATATAGCTGCTTTAACCGTGACATATCCCTCATTTCAATTTCATACTTTCCTTTGGCTTTGGAGTTGTATTTCCTGGCCAAGGCATTGTACTCTTTGATCTCCGCCTTAGTGGCGCCTTTTTCTTGGACGGGGGAGTCGTCGTTCCCCACAAGATTGATTGTAGCGACCCCATAGTCCGTTAAAATAGCTTCCACCTGTTGAATGACCTCTTTAGGGGTGTCTTCATCTATGGTGATGATAGACCTGACCGTTTGTGAACGTTGTTCCTTGGAAAGTTCTTGGTTGTACTTTGATAAAAAGGAACTCAAATCTTCCATTTTCACAAAAAAGGAATTGACCAATAGTTGCCCATTTTGGTTGATGAGAATTTCAATGTCCTGCCCATAGATAGTAGGGCTTTGCACTGTTACCTGTGATTGGGTTGTTGCCTCTGTACTTTTCATGTTCTGCTCTAGTTCCACTATTTTTTTATCGCTAAAACTATAGAGCATTAGTGCCAATAAGGGCAGCAACAATAGACTTTTAAGCCATAGGGCTTTTTTGGAGGTGTGTGTTTTCATGATGATGATTCGTTTTTTGATTGATGAATAATTGATTGAATTGGATAAACTGGGTTCTGTGACATTCCGATAGCCATCGGGAGAAGAAAATGCCAATACTATTTTTTGATAGGTAGAGGTGGTGACCCCTTTGTTCAAGACGGCCTCGTCTGCCAAGAATTCGTGGTTCAATTTTATAAAATGTTTGGCAATATAAATCAATGGATGGAACCAAAGGACAATTTGCAGGAGTTCCAATAGTAGGACATCAAGGCTGTGTTTTTGTTTGGCATGGGTCTCCTCGTGCCAGAAGACCTCTTCTGGAATCTGTTGGGATTCGTATTTTTTCTTGTTGAAGAAGACATAGCTAAAAAATGTATGTGGAGCAATGGGATCTTGCAACAAGACATGTTGGAACGAGCCGGAACGTTCCTTTGGATTATTTCTGATCCTTTTAATGACCCCTGTTAGATTGATTAAAAATTTGAAAGAGAACAATGTTACCCCAAGCCCATAGATGCCCCATAGGATCCATGGCGCATAATTAATGGGTGCTTCCAGTGGTATGGAATTGCCCTGAAAAGTAGAGGCTTGTACAATTTCTGTACGAAGGGATTGCGGTTCTACCAAAACATATTCGGTGAAGGTGATTGCCGGAATACATAGGGCAATAAGAAAAGCACCCAGCAGGTAGAATCGTTTGAATTGGTGCATGGTGGCCTGTTCCAAAAAGATCTTGTAGAACACCAAGAAGATGGCCAGAAGTGCGCTAAATTTTAGGAGATAGATCCACATAGTTATTTCTTTTTAAGTTCTACATCAATGATGGCCTTTAGCTCTTCCAACTCTTCTTTGGAGAGGTCCGTTTCCTTGGTAAAGAAGGAAGCGAATTGGGAAGCACTATCATTGAAAAAGTTTTTGATAAGGCCGTTGACGTGCTTGGAGAAGTAGTCTTTCTTTTTTACCAAAGGGTAATACTCCCTGGAGTTGCCAAATAAATTGTAGGATACGAATCCTTTATCGTTCATGCGCTTTAAAAGCGTGGCCACGGTGGTGGTAGCTGGTTTGGGTTCCGGATAGGCCTCCAAAAGATCTTTCATAAAAGCCTTTTGGAGTTTCCAGAGGTGGTTCATTAATTCTTCTTCGGATTTTGAGAGCTGCATGGTCTACAATATTAGAGTGTACTCTACAAATATAGAGCATATATTTTAATTCTACAAATGTAGAGTGAAAATATTTTTATTTGCGTTAGCTATTGTAGCGATATCCTTTTAATAAAGAATGGGATGTATCGGCACTACTTGCTATGCTATCATTAAAAGATATAGCGGAAAGAGCGACCCGCAGGGGAACGCCCTAAGAGGGGAACAGATCAGCTGTCACATCGGTATCGACTGCGCTCAACCTGACAGTTGTCCTCTCGAGCGCAGTCGAGAGGTTATTACTCCCCGACTGCGCCCAATGGAACAGGATACTTTATTTGGAAAGCTCTGTAAAATGTTTGTAGAAATGTGGGATGGTTTCAATTCCCTTTAGGTAATTCCACACCCCGAAATGCTCATTTGGTGAATGTATGGCATCACTATCGAGCCCAAATCCCATTAGGATGGTCTTGCTGTTCAGTTCTTTTTCGAAAAGGGAAACAATAGGGATACTGCCACCACTGCGCTGTGGAATGGGCGTTTTCCCAAATGTAGCCTCGTATGCTTTTGCCGCTGCTTTGTAGCCGATATGGTCAATGGGGGTCACATAGCCCTGTCCACCATGGTGGGGCGTAACTTTGACCGTTACCCCTGTAGGGGCGATACTTTCAAAATGGTTCTTGAACAGTTGGGTGATCTCCTTCCAATCCTGGTTGGGAACCAAACGCATGGATATTTTCGCAAAAGCCTTACTGGCAATCACGGTTTTGGCACCGGCACCTGTGTAGCCGCCCCAAATTCCGTTGACATCCAAGGTTGGGCGAATGGAGTTGCGTTCGTTGGTGGTATACCCTTTTTCCCCGTAAACCGAAGCTATTTTCAATGCATTTTGGTACTTCTCCAAGTTAAAGGGAGCCTTTGCCATTTCTGTACGCTCGGCTGTGGAGAGATCCTCTACCTTATCGTAAAATCCGGGAATGGTAATATGGTTATTTTCATCGTGAAGGGAGGCGATCATCTTGGTCAGCACATTGATGGGGTTTGCCACCGCACCTCCGTAGAGTCCAGAATGCAGGTCCCTATTGGGGCCGGTTACTTCTACTTCCACATAGCTCAGCCCTCGTAGGCCGGTAGTAATGGAGGGTACATCTTTGGCAATCATTCCGGTATCGGAAATAAGGATGATATCATTGGCCAGTTTTTCCTTATTATTGGCCACAAATTCCGAGAGGTTTTCGCTGCCTACTTCCTCTTCCCCTTCAATCATGAATTTCACGTTGCAGGGCAGATCGTTGTTCTGCACCATATATTCCAAGGCTTTTACGTGCATATACATCTGTCCCTTATCATCACAGGCGCCTCTGGCGAAGATGGCTCCTTCTGGATGAATATCTGTATTTTTTATCACGGGCTCAAAAGGAGGGGAGTCCCAAAGGTTGATGGGATCGGGTGGTTGTACATCATAATGTCCATAAACCAGGACCGTGGGCAGTGTAGGGTCAATTATTTTTTCACCGTATACAATGGGATATCCTTTGGTCTCACAGATTTCCACGGTATCACAGCCTGCCTCTAAAAGGGAGGTTTTTACGGAAGCCGCGGCGTCTATAACATCTTGGGAATAAGCGGGATCGGCACTGACGGATGGAATTTTTAGGAGTTGGATTAGCTCATTGATAAAGCGTTCTTTATTCTGGGAAACGTAAGCTGTTATGTCTAGCATAGAATGATTTAATATGGTATAAAAGTACAAAAAAGAACTTTTTATGAACTATGTATTTCAAAATACAAAATTTGCTTTATATTTGCAGTCGCTTTTGAAGGCGAGGTATCCCGATAGCCATCGGGAAGGAGGTAGCCAACTAGATTTAGATCTAGTGTCTCATTATTATTTATTGAAATGCAGGCGTGGTGGAATTGGTAGACACGCTAGACTTAGGATCTAGTGCCGCAAGGTGTGAGAGTTCGAGTCTCTCCGCCTGTACAACTTCGCAAAACCCCAGTAAACACTGGGGTTTTGTCGTTTCTAAAACTTTTTTGATATGAAAAGTTTTAGAAAAAAATTCTCAATTGAGTATGTAAATGAGTATGTTTATAACTCAAAAAAACATTTTGTGATGTTGTATTCTACCCCTAAGCTTTATATTCCCAAAATAATAGTGAACGGGAAAAAGAAGGCCACCATAAAAAAGGGAAAGCGTTGGTACGTTTACTTCTATTACAGAGATCCCGATACTGGGAAAATGGGCAACAGCCCATTTAAGATCTATAGGGAAATCAATTCCTTCAAATCCATAAAGGAGCGTAGGATAGTTGGCAACTGGTACAAGAACGTGGTGCATGGGTGGCTCAAAGATGGATTTGATCCCTTTGATGAAGCATCAAAAGAAAAAATATTGAACAAGACAAGAGTGTTCTCCGTTCAGGATATGATGACGGTAAGGGTAGCTTTTGAGCATGGTTTGGAGCACAAAAAGAATAGTTTAAAAAAGGAAAGTTTCAACATGTATAGGAACTATATGCGATTATTCCTCGCATGGTGTGAAGAAAAGAAATTGGATACCCTTGATATCACCAATTTAAGAGAGAAGGATGTAATAGACTATCTCAACTATCTAAGAAAGGAACCGCCATTGGGAAGGGGATTAAAACCGACTTCTGTGGCCAATACCAAAAGGCATTTGGGCGCTATTATGGCCAAACTTTATGAGGACAAAATAGTTTCTGTCAATATTTTCTCAAACATAAAGACAAAAAAAGGGAAGCCGGAAAAGAACCAACCCTTCACAGAAGAAGAGGTAAGATCTATCAAAGAATATTGTATAGAGAACGAGCCTGTTCTGTACGATTTTCTTCGTTTTATTTTCTACTCTTTTATGAGGAACCAAGAGATAGTAAGGATACAGCTGCATCATATTAACATGGACAAGAAGTTGATAGCAATCCCCACCAAATCGGAAAAGCTATCCTACATCCTAATGATCGAACCTATGTTTCAATTTTTGGAATCCCTTGAATTGGAGAAATATCCAAAGGACAGTTTTCTTTTTACACCCTCTGGTACACCTGGACCTTGGGATACCTCTGAAAAGGGGAGGGTTGCCTATTTCAGCAAACGTTTTTTGACCATAAAGGATCACTTTGGATTTGATGCCAATAAGACCACCTATTCTTTTCGGCACAATGCTGCCGTTGATCTTTTTCAGAGCTTTATTAAAAGCGGACTTTCCGAACGAGAGGCGATAGGTAAGCTAATGGCTATTACGCGCCATAAGAGTGAAAATGCCCTCAGAAACTATCTAAGGGATATTGGGGCGGTGGTGCCTAAGGATTGGTCCGACAGTTACAATATGGATTTTTAGTGGTCAATGGTGGTGTTTGGTTTAACCACCATTAACCACCTCTCTTTAAATTCAAATAACCACCAATAACCCTGTATTTAACCACTTGTCAATTTGGTTTTAACCACCATTAACCACCAAACAACACCAGTCTCAATTGAAAAGCAGGACTATGGAAATAATTAACTGTTCATATAGCACATGAAATTTTAAGTGCAACTTTTAAAATTGAATTTCATTTTACGGAAACCCGTAAGGCACTGTCGAAATTCTATTATAGTTTTGACTTAGTTGATAGTGTCAAACACCAAATCAATTTAAAACCTAAAGTACTTTTATGAAAATCAAAACAACAGTAGTATTATCCTCAATGCTTTTAATATTGGGAAGTTGCAGCAAGGAATCTGCATCCGATGAATTTGAACAGGCTAATGGCAAAGTTGCCGAAAAATTAATGACCCGAATGGATGTATTGTCCGCACAGGACCAAAGTGAAAACGCCTCATTGTTCATCAATTACGACTCTAAGAACCGGGTGAGTAGTTTTAATAATGGTACAGACTCCAATATCTTGGTTTATGAGGATGATCAATTGTCTACTATTTCTGGAGGGAGTGAACCTTTTCGCACCAGTGAATTGTATCAAATGCCTTATGACATTTTTCAGTTCGGGGAAGTTGTTGATTATGATTCAAATAAGAACCCCTCGATTATTCGTCTATTGGAAGAAGATTATGAAGGAAATATTTATGAATTTATGGTGGATATAACCTATGACCCTACTCCAAATCCTTTTTTCTACACTTTAAAAGCAGCGGGTATCATTGACGTTTTGGATGGTGTGCAATTTAATATAAGTATGTCGCCACAATCTCCTGATCTGATCCAGGCTAGAAAATTATTGGCATTGAACAACATCAAGCAAATTGTTGTGACAGATGTAGAAAGAAGTGAAATTACCTTTCAGTTGGTCGCTGACTATGTATATGATGAAGATGATTATCCAACCTCTGCAACCTTTACTACTGTAACTGCAGATTCTGGAACAAATGTATATTCAAAGAAATACACCTATAAGCAATAGGGAATTTGAACTAGCATTTTTCAAAAATCTTGCTTTAAATAATGTTGATGGGGTTGCCGTTGGTGAATGTTTTATCCCCTATAACCACAACGGTCCACCACAAGAAATCTACTAAACACCACTGAAGTTCATGTAGTTAGTAAATTTTTCAACTTATAGTAGTTGAAAGTGGAGGGTTGACCACCACCGACAACCAAGATGGATTTGTCCTGCAATGGTTCAGGATAAATAAGCAAAAGATATAGGTAAGTTAATGCTTGGAAATATAAACCTTACCATAATTATGGTTTCCCATAACCGCAATAAGATTATAATCTATATATGCGGGGCTCCTATTTTTCGAAAAAGGTATAATAACTAAATCAATGGAATTTATTAGTTGGGTTTATTTTCAATAATAGTGGAATAAAGTTAATTAGTTCATTTTGGCCATAGGTTGTAGCTAATTGATAAAAATAGATATGTCATGAAAAAAATATTGATTACAATCACAGTTTTAATTTTTACTGCATGTAATGCCTATAAAGATATTCCTGTTAACAATCTCTCTGTAGGTATGTCAATAATGCAAGTTCAAGAGATTGTTAAAAAACCTATGGTACAAGTTTCGATGTCTTCAGATGCAGATACAGAAAAACAAATTTTTCAAGTTCAAAAACGAATTGTTAGAGGTGGTATTGCAAGACAACAGAGATTTAATCTGTATTTCATTGATAGAAAATTGATTAAATATGAAAAAGATTCTGAAAATTTTTCATTTTGATGATTAAAAACTAGCTACTACATAACCTAAACTGCATTAAAACGCAGCTTAGCTAAACCGTAGTAAGCCATTTGACGAGCAACGAAAAGGAAAGCTGAAAACTGTATAGAGTAAGCAAATAATTAAACCGAAATAAAATGAAAAAATTATTATTCGCCTTTGCTTTTGTGCTAATTAGCACTTTAAGTTATTCTCAAGAATTAACTTATTCCAAAAATTATAATGGTGATACTGTTGCAAAAGACCAGTATGGAAATATTGTTGCAACTGGATC
This sequence comes from Flavobacteriaceae bacterium KMM 6897, assembly GCA_035798135.1. Classification (GTDB taxonomy): domain Bacteria; phylum Bacteroidota; class Bacteroidia; order Flavobacteriales; family Flavobacteriaceae; genus Sediminicola. The sequence continues at coordinate 1,057,279 of JAPFBR010000001.1, forward strand.
TACAAATTACAATGGAGACTTTGTCTGGAAAGACCAATATGGCAACGTAATTAAAACAGAATCTCGAAATTATAATGGAGATAAAGTTTCGAAAGATAATTATGGTAATACACAAAGCACTCAATCAACAAATTATAACGGAGATGAAGTTGTTAAAGATCAATATGGAAATGTTAAATATACTTTATCAAAAAATTACAATGGAGACATTGTAAAAAAAGATAATTATGGTAATATTTTAGGTACATATAAAAAAAACTATAACGGAGATTTAGTTTACTATCCTAACAACTAATAATAAAAAAACGGCTTTCTGCTTTTTCATCAATGCTATTAGTATTTGCTTATTCTCGCCTACTTCTAAAAATCCTTGTTGATTTTCAATTTGGTGTGTACTTGCAAAGTTAAGTTCTAAACCACGCAACTACTCATAGCCGAGACCGTTGTGCAATATAAGTAAAAACACAAATGATAAAAGTTTTAAAATATTTAACACTGTCAATACTGATAAGTATGGTAGTTTCCTGTTCAAACAAAATAGAAGTTCTAAAAGCAAATCTTCAATTTGAAGGAAATTGTTGCTCTGGAGAACTTATTTTATATGATAATTATACATTTAAAATATCATATACTACATTTTCTGATGACTGGGGTAGTACCTTAAAAAATGATTACAGAATAGAAGGGAATAAAATAATATTAGAAGCTGGAGAATTGTTTAAGCGTAGTGGCAACATAACAATAACTGAAGTTGGGGATTTATTTACCAAAAAGTACCAATTTAAATACAATTCACTTGTTCCAGATAATAAAGGATTTTCCAATATTGATATTACAACTATAGACCAAAGCTTTTTTCGGCTTCCTTGCCTATTTAAAAAAGCTGAAAAACAAGGAACTTACGACATGTTTCTATTTGATTTCTGCGATTCTCTTTTAGAATTGGATACAATTAATATGGATAAATTAGAATTTGATCCATTGCCACATGTTAAATCATGTAATGTGAATCTTTTATTGCCCGAGAATATTACTTTAGATAAAGTACAAAGGTTTGTTTATATATATCCAACAATATGGAGTAATTATTCAGACAATATTACTCAGTACATACAATTAGACAAGTTAGTCTATAAATCTAGTAGGGAACTTATTTGCAAGGACAATACTTTCTTCTACCCTGAAATTGAAATTTCAAAAAGCATATTAAATGAATTTGATAAAATAGACCAGGTTGAATTGAATGAAGCAGTTCTTAATGAATTGAATAGTCGTGATGTTAATGCCGATGATAGGAGGAAATGGTTAACATATGTTACCAAATTTAAGAATAAAGATTTCTCTAATCAAAGCAATGATTTATTTCATGTCAACTATCACGAAATTTATTTAGATATTCAACTTGATATTAATGGTAAAAAAGTTGACAAAGTACTTTGGACAAAAAGTTACTATGGTAATTAATAAGAATACATTGCACAACACATTGTATACGTAATGGCAAGCGAAATGCTGAATTTGTAGGTTGTTGCCTGCTCAAACTACGCAGTGGTTTGATAGGAAAGCATCTCGCAATATGCCACTTCTTATACAATTTAACGTTAGGATTAATATAATAACAAATTTGTTAAATTAAATGAAAAAAGAGATTAAAGTAACAACAGGAGATATTAAAAGAAACTATGAAATCTTAGGCCCTATATTCTTTCAAACAAACAATAAAGGATTATTTGGAGGAGGACCTCTTAAAGATCTTAAGAAGAAACATGCTGACCTTATTAAGAAATTAAAAGCGGATGGTCAATCGAGTGATACAAAAGCTGATTGGGGATTCTTAATTGGTGAATGGAATGCAGGACAAAATGATTTTGATGCTGCTTTCTTCTGTGCTACCCAAGAACTGCGCTTAAGGGCTGAGAAAATGGGTGGAGACGCTGTTATATTTATGAGTCAAGACATCGATTTAGATACGAACGGATTTGCCCACTTCTATTTACAAATGTACGGTACTGCTGTTAAATATATAGATTAACAATTCGCTATCTGCTTGGGCAGAGACATCATAGAGATTGTTCTTTGAAGGACAGAGATTACTTGATGGTTAGCATATTGCTATGGCAGATAAATTTGCATGTCAACATTATCCTCGAAAGTAGTCTGCAAAAGTAGTTAGTGTGCTTGCTATGAATGTAAAAGTTTATTTCTATGTTCATTTTAAATCAGTGTATAATACAGCCTCTAATCGATGTATACACTGATTAGAGGCTGGTGTTGGAAGATGGACTGTGTTTAATTCTGAGACTCAAATTTATGAGCACTTTAATAGTGATAAACAAGCCTTTGAATATGCTGATGAAAAGCATGGTATCTCAGATGCCGGTTAACGATGACGTAGGAGTAGAATCTATATCAGAAGTACATGGTCATAAGAACTAAACGTATGAATTTATCCTTAATAACGGCATCTTCTTTATTAAAAATTTCAGATGCTTTTAAGGCATCAAAATTCAAAGTTTTTTCTCATATTTTGTTCCGGGATATTGTAATTAATGAGGAGAGAATTTTGAAGGCATTGGATAAGTAACATCAGAAAATTATATTTTCAAGAGCCCATGGAATTCTTAAAAACATAATCCTTAAAAAAGGAAGTAACTTCTTCCTTAAAAATGTCCAAAGGTATGCGATGGGCTAAATCTTGACGCAAGCTAATTTGATAATCTGTATTTTTATTTATTCTATCAGCAATGAATATCAAGGTGTTTTTTGGGTCAACCACTTCGTCTTTCCCACCTAATACAATTTTATTGTAAGAGTGATGAGGGTTGTTATAATATGGAACATTTTGGAATACTGATCGGTAGACCAATGCAGGATTAAATAATAAGGCTGGTCTTTCAAAAGCAATGGAAAGATGATATCCTACAAAACCGCCCATGCTACTTCCAATTACCACATTGATATCTTTATCCTGAAACTCCAGTTTTAAATTTTCAACACTATTTTCATCTGTCTCATAGTTGATAGATGGGGAATATACAGTGCCATAATTTTCAAGAATAGTTCTCTTCTCGGCGCTAAGGCTCCCGTTAAGGCCATGTATGTACAATATGTTCATTTTGTTGGCTCTATTAGTTATTGTTGCTGAAAGTTCCTTAGAAACTATTTGTTGAGCAAATAATTGGTCACCACATTCCAATCTGGAAATTGTTTGGAGCCAAATAATATTAACTCTCCGGTAAACTTATCTGCCCCGTTATTTGGACGATCATCAATTAAGAAGTCACCTTGGTTCAGATGTTTATGATGGGACAATATTAGACGCTTATAAGCGTAATCACCAAGATGATATTTTACCCATGCAAACTTGTCCGAGGCAGCAGTTGGATTTTCCCATGGAGAGGTGGAAAGAATATACATATCAAAGTTCTTGGAAAGTTTTTGGTATGATTCAATAGCTGCTTCCAAAGGATCCATCAATGAAAATATCCCAGGAACTTCATCTAGATCTCCTTCGTATTTTTTAATCAAGTCAGGGGACAATCGATCTATGCCACTTTGAAAATTGACCAGAACATTGTCCATATCCACATAAAGTATTCTATCCATGGTTTTATATCTAAATTTGGTTTTTAAACTTCCTCTATAATGTAAGATTATTCTATGATTTTCAATCTAATTGTATCGTTTTAAATTCAAAGTATTTAAAAGTTCAAGAACTAGTTTTAAAATATAAATTCATATCCCATATATCATAGAATTATGATAATAAGTGCTCTCTCTTTTCAAGCGCATATACCATTATATCTTTAAAAAATGGATAGATGAGTATGAGGTAGAGCAAAGTAAAAATTAACCCAATCCCAAATATTAGTTTTGTTGTTTTTCTAGAAAGTGTCAGTGGTAATAATACTAGATATACCAAACCTACTACCACAACACATATGTATACCGACATGTTAATGTAATTGGAGCCAAAAATTTCGGCGGTATAATTTAAAAAGTCAACGCTTCGTTCAAATAAATAATCACAGTTTTCGCTAAGATTTGGAAACAAGAAGAAAGTTACTAATCCTACTACAGATATACTGTTTAACCATACGGACGTCTTTCTCCCAATCAGGTAAATCCATGAGGAAGGAATAAGGATAAAGTACACAAGGATGTTGACGACCTTGTAGGTGGAGCCAAACAAGAATGCCATGCCGTATAGACCACCCATCACAATCATAAAGATTTGGTGGAACAGGGAACCGGAATGTTCTATCCAAAATTGAATATCCATGTATTGAAATTGTTTTATTTTTTAATTTGTCAATAGGTGGGGTAACTCAATCAACACTCATATTCGATTCTGTCAAATCCGTTTTCACCCAAGTATTTCTCAACAAGCATATTGTATTTCTCAAATGCATCTGACGCATAATCCTCTACTGTATCCAATGACATGATTTCATCCGTATACTCATACGTTTCCCAACATGATTTGAAATATTCTGCGGCAAGTTTATATTCTTTGTTTTCTAAAGCTTCCATACCTTTGATATAACAGTATTCTATGTTAATTACATCTTCCATGAGAATTCTATTTTTTTTGAGGGTAGTGGAATTTTATCAACTGGTCATTTCAGTTTTTGATTCTTGAATTTGATTTTGTTCTTGACATAGTTTTTTAAACTTCCTATATTTTAGGAATATGAATAGGGTAATTCCAGGATGGAGTATGACAAATAAAATCACATTCAACTCTTGATAGGTAATCCCTAATTTTGCGCTCACAACTCTCATGATTTCAACGCATATCCAAAATATAGTATCCATACCCCTAATTTTTATTCTATATCAGCTTAATTTTCCATCAGAATATCCTTTATTTTGAATTTAAGATTTCGATGTCGACTTTTTTATTAATTCCATTTGCATTATAAATTTCTCCAATCATTCTGCCAAATCTGTCGAAATCCCCCTCGGTTGAAATGGTGACCATTTGACCAAAACATAAATCGGATAAAGCTAATTTGGTGGCTTTGCCATACGATTGATTTTTTTTAGGTCATTAATATGTTTTAATCTGATAACTATTGGCATATCGTTATACAATACTTCTATGTTATCACAATCTTTCACCCCAATCACCCTAGCAGTATAATTAATTAGTAAGCCCTATATTTTTCTTCGCACTACAGCCTTGGACACCGGGTAATACCAGGGTAATAAATATGTATTTAACCATTATTTATAAATTTTTCAATTCTGGTCTTGGTGTACTCTGGTAAGTCAGAATTGTAGAGTTCAAACTTACTCACATTCATTTCTTTGAACCATTTATTTAAATAAGCCTTTATAACATCTTCGTCATCTTTAGCACTAGGTTCAGGGCTAATTTCCAAAACTAGAATCTCTAAATTATTTAAATCCTGTCTAGTTGATATGTAACCAAAATCTCCTTTCTCAAATTTTTCTTTCCAATTGTTATTTCTAAATCCATTTGATTTCACATTTTGAGGTAGTAAATAAGCACTTCTGTTATCAATATTATCCTGAGAATCTTGATGATATAAATAACCATCAGTTAATACAACCAAAATATTTCTGTAATTTGCATCATCGGTAATGGCAAAATCAACTACATCATTTTTAAAGAAGCGCCAAATATCGGAACCAGGGTAGCTTTTTGTTTTAATGGTCTTGGAATATATGCGCTCTAAATTATCAGTGAATTTAGATTTTAAATTATCGAAAATTGCCTTCTTCTCTTTGCTTATTTTTGTTGAAAGATCTACCGATAATTCAGATGCAATTTTGTTTATCTCATCATCCTTTGGCCTTGGATTGAAGATTACTTTCATCTTCCCTTTGGCATTGAACGCCCCTTTGTTTTTCATTTCACTTTTGAAAAGATCTGTGAGGAAATTCACAACCTCTATATCCCTTTCGAAATGCTCTGGTTTAGTAGGATACTTACTAGGTTCAATTCTATCTGAAAGATCCAATAAAATTGTAATATTCAATTGCTTATCACTTTCCGCGATTGGAATAATTTTATCCTCTGCTTCTGCTATTGTTCCTTTTTTATTTTCATTCGCACAACCAATTATAAAAATAGAAAGAAGCGTTATATAGGCTATATTTTTCATACTGATGCTAAATTTTCTATCTCTAGTGTTTTAATATTTACTTCAATAAATTCGTTCGCCTTATGGGTGGCCTCATCAATCAAGTTTTGATCCTTTTGGTTTGCACTCATCCAGTGTGTCCAACCTCCTAAAAATTCATGAAGTATTTTATCAAATTCCGCTGTATCAATGATGACCCCATCGATTCTACTTTGGGCTTTCTTACATTTTAACTTTAAATCGTTGATTTCTTTTACAAGTAGATTGATTCGTTCATTAAATTTCAATAATTGTTCTTGATAAATAGAGATTTCTGACCGTCTAGCTTTAATAGCTTGCTTGACTACATTTATTTTATCATAAGATTCAATAGTGAAATCAAATACAACTCCCCAAATTAAATAAACAATAAAGCCAGCGAAAATGATCAACCAAAAATTTACAGATTGAAAGGCCATGTTAAAATTATAGGGATCCATATTTGCAAAGCTATTTTCTGCTCTTATATTATAAATTTTTTCTGTGATCTCATAGGCTAAAATGGCATCGAAAACAAAGGTTATTAGTATCAATATTCCTATTTTAAAAAATTTACCAAAACCTGTCTTTTCTTGAAATTTATGGATTAAAAATCCCAGTCCTATGAATACAAAAGGCATTGAGATTATCAAAATTAATTCTGTTACACCATCTTGATAAGCTCTAGATATGGCATTAGGATCAAATATGGAACTGGCAACACCAATTTCATTTAAGGAAAATTCCTTAAAAAAGGCAGAAAATGAGGCTGAACTATAAAAAATGAATAAATAGATGGTAAGGGCAAAAAGTATAGATAAACCGATCACAAAGCTTAGTTTACTTAACTTATCGGGCATTATATCGGTAGGATCCTTTTTAATCTTTATTATCTCCTTTTCCAAAACATCAATTTTACTATTGACCTCCGGTTCTTTTACCTCTTTTAAATCTTTGCTTTCATCCATTTTATGCTCTATTTCTTCCAAGTGGGAATCCCTTTGAGCAATATATGGTTCCTTTAATTTTTTTTGTTTGAACTCATCTAACCTAACCATTCTTTTGTGATCCTCACGAATACGAGCTAGGCATTGTAATAGCCCCATTAGTGCACCGTTCAAGTGGCCGGCTTTACGAAAACCCCAAGCTTCATAATCTTCTGTAGTCGGTTTTTCGATTTGATATTCTTCGTCAACTATTGATGTTGCTTTTTCTTTACCATTGAGGTTGTCCCTAAACAGGGATCTTAAATTTGCTAAAGCCATAATTAATTGGATAGTTTTGAAATCTCAGTTTCTAAATTACTTGAAGGTGTGTTGTTCTTGGCCAAAGTTAGAAGCCATTCAAAAAGCTCTTTGCTCTCTTCCTTTTGGAAACCAAACTTTTCACAAAATTTCATGAATGCATTTCTTTCATCATCCTCTACAATTTGATTTGCCCATATTAGACGAGTAAAATCATATAAAAGTTCAATTTTACTTAAAAAATCAGATGGATATTTAATGTTGAAGGAGGTAGGATTAATAATTATTTGTTCAAATTCGGTTCTCGAAATACCTTTCTCTTCACCTATTGTCAAAATCATTTGTAACTCCTTATCATCGAACTTATTATCACTCAATGCCAAAGTGTACAAATTTAAAAAATGACCTTTTAAGTCGTCTTTTATCATATTGGTTTAATTTTATTGTTTAGGATTTTCTCCATATTCATTTGTTTCAGGTTTACTATCAGCTAATAAAAGCCATAGCCCATAAAATGGTATTAATTGAAACCATCCACTATTTCCTAGATCATGACATCTTTTGGCACTTTGTGCCCACGCAAACCAAAGTAGAGGGATTAAGCATACTAAAAATATAATTGCTCCTAATTCGTCCATACCTCCTGAAATAGAATTTAAAATAAACCAAACGAACAGATATATGATAAAACTTATCCCGTATTCGGTTCTTCTAATTCGTCCTTCAAATGAAAAAGGATTTTTAAACATGTAATTTGATTTTGGTTAATATTGTTTCAATTACTCTTCTTTATATTACGATAGTCCGTAAACGGCCATATAAAGAACTATATTTAATTTTGGATCTCATTACGGTTTTCCGTAACCCGCTGACATTTTTAGTTTTATTTTGTTCGTAATATTCCATAAATTATAATTTCGGTTCAACCCCACAATATGGGCAATATGATTATGTATTTTGGTATCGGAATGTTTTAAGGGCTTAACTTCCTTTCTAACCAATATCTTATTGTTACTTATGACCTCATTACTCGCGCTTACTATATTCACGGTTCTCCAATAATTCATGCATAACTTAATATTTTCGGAGTTTTAAAATGGTCATTAAAATTTTCAATGTAATCCACATTTGAGCCCCTATAACCATATAAACGCAGCCTGAAGAATTTGCTTACATGTTAGCTGACGAGAATGTATGTGAGTTTAATTTATCCTCCATAAATTTTTTCATCTTCATTACATAGTGGAGGGTAGGTTTAAAATAGTATTACTAAATTACCCAGATAATTAATTTCCATGAGAAACATTTTAGTACTACTCCTGCTTTTTTTATGCTTTTTAGTAGAGGCACAGACCAAAATGGTGTCCTGGAATGTTAGAGATTTTGGAGCTTCCAAATCTGAGGAAACTGTTGCTTTTATTGCCGATGCACTTATAGATTATGATATTGTTGCCATACAAGAAGTAGTGGCAGGATATGGAGGGGCACAAGCCGTAGCTAAGTTGGCAGACGAATTGAATAGAAGAGGCACTAAATGGGATTATACAATCAGTGATCCAACCAATAGTAGTGCTTATAGGACGGAACGATATGCCTTTCTTTGGAGAACTGCCAAAGTAAAGAAAATTGGTAAAGCCTGGCTAGAGCAGAAGTTCAAGATAGAAATAGATAGGGAGCCATTTATGTGTACCTTCGAAATTGAAGGAAAAAGATTGACCGTGGCTAATTTCCATGCAATCACAAAGAAAATGCAGCCTGAAACGGAAATTAAATATTTTAAATATTTACCTGAAACTTACCCAAAACTTAATCTGGTTTTCGTAGGTGATTTCAATTGTCCCCAATCCCATACTGTATTTAATCCATTGAAAAAAATGGGTTATTATCCAGTTTTTCAGAATCAAAAAACCTCATTACGTCAAGAATGTTTTAATAATGATTGCCTTGCTTCGGAGTATGATAATATTTATTATCATAATTCCAAAATACAATTAATTGAAAGTAAGGCTTTATTGTTTTTCGAAGAACTAGAAAGTTTGATTGAAGCAAGAAAGGTATCCGATCATATTCCAATTTCAATGGAGTTTGAGATAAATTAGATTTCAAACATAAAAAAATTCTTGGGGCTTTCGTTTATTAAATCAATCTTAAGTCTTTAAGAATTGTTACCAGATGTATGGTTGTATTGGCTTGGAACTCTTCTTTTAGTTCTTTGATCCTTTTTTCAATGGAGCTCTTACTACTGGGTGTAATCCCAACAGTTTTCAACCGTTGTTCAATTTCATCTTGGGTTAGGCCATTGGCCAAATCCGTTAGTAGTCGAACTTCGAAATCGCCAAGGGTAAAGAGATTTTTTTTGGTGAAAATTTGCTCTAATTGAGGGGAAAGGTAGGAGTTGTTATTAAAGACTACCCTAATTGCCTCTTCTAGTTCTAAAAGACCTTTCCGGTCCTTACAGACATATCCGTTGACCAAACCACTATCCCATAAAGATTTAACGGTTTGCGGATGGTCCTCAATAGAATAAACAATCACATGTAGATTTGGCTGTTCTTTTTTTAGGGCAGCAATAAGCTTTTGGCCAGATGTAATTTTTTCATCCCTGTGGTCTTCCTTAAATGAAAGGTCGCAGATCAATAATTCATAAGGTTCATTATCCTGCAAGGCTCTTTTTGCTTTTAAATAAGCCTCGTCACAATAAGCAGCATGATTCAATTCTTTGATTTCGAGCTTTTGTAATAGAGATATCACGCCTATATTAATACTATCTATATCCTCTGCTACCATTACTTTGTTATACATAAACAGCTTTTTAACTTGGGATTTTTATTTCGGCAGTAAAACCTTTGCCTTCCTCAGTATCAAATGTAAAACTTCCATGGATGCCTTTAATACGGTTTTCCACATTTCCCAAGCCATTTCCTAATTTAAAGCTGGTGGGTGCTCCCTTACCATTATCACTATAGGTCACCAAAACAGTTTTCTTTTCTTTTTTAAAGGTTATGGCAACAATAGTAGCTTGGCTGTGTTTTTTCATGTTGGTCATAAGTTCTTGAAGTATCCGGTGCAGCACCACCTTCTTTTCATTCGTTAGTTTGTGCCAATCTAGATCTTTCAATCCTTGAATAAATATTTTAGTGCTGTTGGGAGTGTAGCTGACGATCATGGTAGAGAGTTCGTCCGGATAGTCTTTCCCCGTTTTAATGGTATTGGTTTCTTTTGAAATGTCCCGGGTTCGGAGGTATATGTTTTCAAGCTTATCGAGAACAGGAATATTACCTTCGGAATTTTCTAATTGGATCATAACATTATAAACATCGTTGGCAAGTTCATCATGTACTTTTTTGGAAATCCTGATTTCGGTCTTATAAATTTGTAAGGATTTTTCCCGCTTATGTTTAGACTTGATTATGAATAATGAAAATATGGAGGCCATGGAAACCAATATGAAACTGGATAAGTAGATAGTTTTTTGACTTTCCTTTTCCGCCGTTTCTGCTTTTAATTTCAAAATATTATTACTTAGGAGATCATTATCATATTTAGTGACGGCATAAATGCGCCTGATATTTTGAGAAGTAGCCTCTACTTTTTTTCTTGTTCTTGCATAAGCCAAAGCATCGTCCGACACGTTCTTGCCTAGTTCATCCTTAAGATCTATTATATACTCCAATGCTTCCAAAATCGCGACTTCATTGTTGCGTAGTGTTGCGTTTTTATAAGCTGCTTTAGCGTGTTGCAGGGCCAATTCTTTATCCTTATTGTTGTAAAATTGAGTCAAATGTATATTACTGGAGATGAGTCCAGAAATGTCGTTGTTTTGTTTTCGAATAGACAAAGCTTCTAACATTAGTTTTTCACCAGTGTCTTCTTTAAGATTCATCTTCCAATAGGCGTAACCTAAATTGGTCAGAATACGAGCATATTCATTTTTGTTGCTTATGGCAACATTTTCCAGAAGGGTTTTATACAAGGAAATAGCATCTTGCAGTTTGTTATTTTTTACAAGGATATTGGCCTTGGTATTTTTAAAGATGTTCAGATTGTTATCAGGTATGACATTGGAGTGCGCTATGGCCATATTCACTGCCTTTTCATTCCATTCCAGCGCCTCTTCATAGTCATTGAGTTCTTTGGAACAGACAGAGATCACATGATAGAGTGCAGAGATTAAAAAGAATTCTTGGCTTTTATCTATATGGTTCAAAGCATCTACTGCAGTAACTTTTGCTCCTATATAATCTCCCAAACCTTTTTGGATATTCGACATGGAGTTTAAAACGTTCGCCGCAGCTGTACTGTCCTTTAACCGAACGTTTATTTTAAAGGCTTCATTGTAATTAGCGTATGCGACATCCAAATGGTTTAATTTGGAATAATAATAGCCCAATCTATATCGGGCATTGGCCATTAGTATTCTGTCCGCATGAATATTTGAAAGCTTAAGTATTTTGTAAGAATAGGCAACTGCACTATCAAATTCCCTTTGTTTAGCAAAATCATTTGTTTTCTTCTTAATAGCTTTGACCTCCAAGGTGTCCAAACGACCATTTGTTGGATTCGAATCTTGGGCATTGGCAGAATTGATAAATGTGCAAATCAGAAGAATGGGTAGTACTAAAAAGAGGGATGAGAGTTGAAAATACTTCATCCCCCGAATGTATAAAAAGGATTATTAGATGTAGTATAAATCCTTCATTAAATTAACCTTCAGGAGGTGTTACAACTTCTCCATCGTCACCGTCTGTAGATTGTTCTATATACGTTTCGTCGGACTCAGCAAGTGAGTCGGCAGTACAGGAGAATAGGGATATGTTGGTCAGTACTATTATGGATACTAAAACTATTTTTTTCATGAGTATTTGAATTTAAAATTGGACAATAGGATTGCTGTCCGGCCTTAACCGAATACTATATGTGTTACAGCAACCCGTGAGAGTTTGGAGTGCTCCTATTTTTGGGAAGTAGAAATCCCATGCGGCAGCAAGTAGCTACTTCCCGGCGGCTATTTGCCCACCGCATTATGGATTTCAGATGTGATTGATGTTGTACAAAGTTTCAATTGCATGTTGAAGCGTTCATCAATCACAGGTCAAAGAAACAAGGAAGAAATAGTAGGTTATGGAGAAGGCATGGAAAAGACTTTCCGGAAATTATATTCCATGGAAATTCCATTATTATCCTTAGTTTTATGACGAATAAAACCGAAAGCACATGTCAAAAGAGGTTCTTTTAAGAGCATTTAAAAAAGCTGAAGGGGAAATCGGATCTTCAAAGAAAACACACTTGTCCACCCATATTTCGGAAATGCTTTTGGAGGATTTCAAGTATACGGTCAGTGAACGCAGCCTCAGGGATTATTATACCAATTACCTTAGTGGTAACAATTCTGCCCAAGAAGACCTTAAACCTAAATTGATAGATTGTTTATGCAAGTATTTGGGGTACATGAATTATGCAGAGTTTGTAAGGGACAACCGGATTGAAGTAAAAGTTAAACGTAATGTTGGTGGGGTCTCGAAGATTAAAAAGGATTTAAAAAAAAGATTCGGAAAAATTGGAGCATTTGCGGCTGTACCTGTGTTATTGTTGACAGGTGCCGTTGGATATAATGGACTAATGGTGGATGAAGAAAATTGTATGATCTGGGTAAAGGACCATTATGAAAGTACTATTTGTACCGGAAGTGAATTTGAACTGTCCTTCGAAAAAATGACCATGGAACAGATGAGGAAGGTGGTTGTTCTTGACACCATTGATAGACAGGATAATTTATGGTATGATAAGTCAGACAATGAATTGGAATTTTTCACCTCCCCAGGTATTCATCCCACAAATGGAAAAACCCTTAAACCTGTAACAACATATATATACGATAAGTATTTAAGGGAAGAAGTGGAAATTGATAATGTGGTTAAGAAATAAATGATTCCAAAAAAACACCTCTTTTTAAGCTCCTATTTTTCTTCAAAAACTGCGGTGTTTTATAGAACAATACTATCCTCTATAAGTATTTCATTTTCAATATTTTAAAAGTTATTAGTCTGCCTATTATTTGGAAATAAGTTTTGAATTTAACCTTTAATTTCCAGCCGAAACCCCAATTTCATAGACCTCCTTACGGATATCCGTAAGGAGGTCTATGAGATTACCGCTTCATTTGTTCTATTGGGAACAAGCCGAAAAACCAATCCATTTTTGAAGTAGGCAAAACGAAATTATATTTAATTATGAAGAAATCAATTTACTTTTTTAGAAAACTAGTTATTTTAGCTTTAGCTCCATTAATGTTAATGGGCTGTGCTTCAATTTTTACTGGAGCAAAAAGGAGGGTGTTATTTGAATCCGATCCTTCAGGTGCCAAGGTTTTCGTAAATGGATTTGAAAAAGGAATTACTCCAGCCCAGATTAAAGTAAAGGCAGATGACCGCATCGACTTTAGATTGGAAGATTTTAATGAAAGAGTGGTTGTAATGGATAGTAATTTTAATCTCGTAAGTATTTTAAATGGGATTAGTATTATAGGATGGGGTATTGATGCCTTAACAGGTTCATTAAAAAGGGTAGATACAAAATATGTCAAGGTTAACCTTGAATCGGAAGAGGTCGTTGATTCAGCCAAAAGATACTTAGAGATAGGTAGTATCACCAAGGTAAATATAGATACTGATTCAAAGGTGATTGAAACGGTTATCGTATTGGATTAACAATTTCATATGATGCAAATGCATCAAAATAAAAAACGGTTAAGGTGACTTCCTTAGCCGTTTTTTATTTTACTTCATTCTCCAATACTACCCATTCGATTATGACTCCAATTCCCAATATTCTCTATGTAGTATGTTTATTGATCCGTTACTTTTAAATTTTCTAAGACGTCAACTTTTTAGGTCAACAATCTTTCACCACCGACCACCAATTATAAAATTCACTATTGAATTTTTCTTATAACTATACTCTATTTCTTTATGAATAAGTCTTTCATTTTTCTATTTCTATTTCCAGTTTTTCTTATTGCACAATGGAAAACTACTTCTGATTCAAATAAATTCGATGGTGATTATAAATCTGCTTTTGTAGTTGGTGAAGGCGATAAACTCCCTTACACCAAACCCTCATTTGGAATAAAGAATTTTGATTCCAAAGAACCCATGATTTTTTTGATCAATGTGGGTTACACAGGATGTTTAAATAATATCTTAATGTTTTCATTCAATGACAGTGATGAAGTATTCAGGACAAGTAATGTTGATGTTAATTTAAACAATGATGCAATTTTTATAAATGAATTTAATAATTTATCTGTTTTGAATTTTATTGAATTACTAAAAACAAGAAGTAAACTATTTATAAGGTATAAAAGTAGCTGTGGATCTGAAGATTTTGAATTTGGGTTAAGCGGTTCATCGAAAGCAATTGATTTTGCGGCAGGGACATATTTTAAAGATTTAGCGCTTGAGACTCAAAGATTAAACAAGGAGAAATTGATTGAAGAGATGAGAATTAATCAAATTCAAGAAAGAATGAAAGCTAGTTTTAATTGTGATGTTCCATTGAAATATATTTACAAATTCAAACCTTCAATTGATTTAATGACAGTAAATATGTTTGATAAAAATTTAATTCAAAGGAAAATTAAGTTCAATCTGGGTGATGAAATTACCATCTACAATAGATGGCTTGATAAGAGGCTTTTAATTTCAGTTAATTTTAATAATTCTATAAATAAAATATTTTATGTTAATCCAGTAGGTTTATGGCTATTGACGGAAGACCCGCATATAAAATGGATTATAGACAATAAAACAAATTTATTCTGGAGGTGTGAACAAATAAGTTTTGAGGAAATTCATTTAATTGAAACAAATAGGATCAAATAAAATTAATGCAATTTTATATATTTTACTTATTACCTTTCTAAAAGATGAAATATTTAAACTTTTTAAGAATCCTTAATTAAGATAAATACTTCTTTTACACACTAATTTGATTATACTGAGCGTCAATATTGAAAATGAATCAACCTAATAATATAATTCATGCCAATTTTTGGAATTAATAAAAAACAAATTTCTAATAACAACTACCATTCACATAAATCAAAGGCCCCCACAAAAGGAGAATTATTCATAGAAGAATACTTAATTGAATCTTTAATTAAACACGAAAGTCAAGTCAAAATTGAAGGTTTAAATGGGGATCAGGCCAAATATCGGGTTGCTGATTTTTATTTGCCACGGCTTGGATACTATGTTGAGTATTTTGGTCTGTATAATGCTTCAGATAAAATAAAAAATCAATACAATTTTAAACGTGAAATTTATTTTAAAAATGGAAAGCCCACTATATTTATAATGCCTGAAGACTTAGGAATATTAGATTATGTTTTTCATACCGAAACAAGAAGGCTATTTAGATACAAACAATTCCATACTAAATGGAAAGTATTTAGATATTCTTTAAATAGATATTTTTTAAAAGGCAAACCGTTTGCTTTAATACTTAGTATCTATTTTTATATAATGGGAATAATATTAACTGGTTTTGATTTGGGTATTAATATTGGGTTGAGGACAATTATAGGTTATTCCAGTTATGTACTAGCATGGTATTGCATGTTTAAATTCATAGTTGACTTTTTGAAATATGTTCATTGGAAAGAAATAACAGGTTTTTTTAGGGATAAAACCAGGAGAAATTAAATCAATTATTTTATTAAATAATTATACAAACCATCCTCAACTGGTCGTTGTAATTTATATTTGAAATGAACCACTGGCTGGCCTGATTTTTTCATCTTGCTTTGCTCAACACCGTCTTCAATAATGCTTACATCTCCCAAATAATAAAAATCAGAACCTTCACCATCTTCCTTTTTTATAAAAAGCAAGATTCTTTCTGAATTAATTACACTTTGAATTTCTGGACTTTTCAATCTTCTATTGGATCGTGATTCCCAGGCAAAGGTTTGCTGATCAATAAAATGATCGTTGTACATTGTGCTTTCGGTGATATCATCAGATTTGTGATAGGTTACAAAACAAGGTGTTATATTATTGTTTGTACGATAACCGTATACGGTACTACTATTGTCTAATGGCCAATTTAAAATGCGGCAAACATCCTTTCGTGAATATTTGTTATTTATTATTAACCCCTTGTAAAAATTTTCTCGACTATAGTTTTTTGTAAATTCTTCGATACTATATAAGGTGTTATCGAGTAAAAATTCTTTGGCAATATGGAAGGCAAGTAATTTGGATAATGCTGTGCCTAGTACGAAATATCCATCCACCAACTTGACTATGTCATAATTTTTGCGGATAAAAATAAAATTCAGATTTTCAATACACGAATCAATAGTGGCCTCCGAAACGTCATATTGAAATGTTGTTTTTATGTCCGATTTAAACTCTTCTATAGAATAACTCTGATTTAAGATAAGGTGTTTTAATATAAATGCTTCCTCAACTCGTTTTCCATTATTTATTTCAAGTCCAAAGAGCTCTAATAAGATGACTGTTTCTTTGTTTAAAATGTCTTTTGATTTGGATTCGATCAACTGAACAAAATTGTAGTACGATTTGTATTTTTTAATGAATAACCAAGGATCTCTTGAGCCTTGCTTTAAAAAATCCAACATCATAGGAATTCTTCCTATTTGATTTTTCAGTAAATTATAATCATGTACAAGTTCTCTTTTTGTTTGCATACTTGCCTGATTTATTGAGGCAAATATTTTTTCTTTTGAAATTGGATCAAAATTGATTGTGGACGTACCAGGGATCAAACTACTTCCGCTTGTCATCATTTTCCGGAGCGTATCCTTATTGTAGGATGTGTCTCCATATAAAGCAATAGGAACAAGGTAATTATTGCTGTAATTACCAATGAAGTCAATAACGGTCAAATAATCCTTATCCTCCCTTTTTCTAAGTCCCCGACCCAGTTGTTGTACAAAAATGATAGCAGATTGAGTTGGTCTTAGCATGATTATCTGGTTCACACGTGGAATATCAATGCCCTCATTAAAAATGTCAACTGTAAATATATAATCCAGTTTTTCGCTTTCAAGTTCGCTTTCCAATCGACTAATCGCGTTCTGTCTTTCTTCCTCTAAACTGGCGCCTGTTAATGCAAGAGTTTTGTACCCTCTGCTATTGAACTCTTTCGAAAGTTCAATTGAAATGTCATTTCTAGAACAAAAAATCAATCCTCTTACATCACCATTATCACACCCATATGATTCCGCAGTTTCTAATATGCGGTCTACCCGTTCTTTGGCAGTTAATTTATTAAAATCAGTGAGGTCATCTACTTCTTCATTATCAACTGTTAAGTCTGTTACTCCATAGTAATGAAATGGAGATAGCATATCTTCCGACAAAGCCCTGTGTAATCTTATTTCATAGGCTATATTATAATCGAACATTTTGAATACATCCACACCGTCCGTTCGTTCTGGTGTTGCGGTCATCCCTAATAAAAATTTCGGAGTGAAGTGCTCCATTATTCGCAAATACGAATTTGCCCCGGCTCTATGTGTTTCGTCTATAACTATATAATCAAAATGATCTGGATTGAACATTTCAAGATGGTCAGGTTTTGAAATGGTCTGAACAGTGGAAAAAATGTAATCTGCTTCTATTTCACGTTGATTTCCAGAATACAACCCCATACTGATTTCATCTCCCATCAAGGACTTGAACGTCTTCATAGCTTCTTCAGCAATTGTTCTTCTATGAACTATAAACAAGAACTTTTTAGGTTTGAATTTTTGAACGTCAAATGCAGAAAGGTATGTTTTTCCGGTTCCAGTTGCTGAGATCAGTAATGCTTTGGTTTTGTCTTGAGAACGTAGATATTCAATATTCTCAAGAGCCTCACCCTGCATTAGGTTAGGTTTTATTTCAACTTTTTCAAATGCTTGTCGTTTCACTTTAATCTCCCGGTCGAATGCCGTTTTTGCTTGCCATATTGCGGCATAATCTAAAAGATATGCCTCTGTTACGTCTTGAGCTGCTGCAAATTCTTTTTTAAACTCAGCAACTGCTTGATTAATTAATTCACTTCCATCAGCTGCAGTTATTTTTAAATTCCATTCCTTATTAGTACAAAGAGCAGTTTGGGTGAGATTGCTACTACCAATAATAAGATTGTGAACTCCATTCTTTTTGAATAAATAACCTTTGGAATGAAAGGACCCTTCAGTGGCAATTCTAAGTTCAATATTATTGAATTGCTTAATACGTTTTAATGCTTCGGGTTGTGTGAAATTAAGGTACTGAGATGCTAGAATCCTGCCTTTTATGTTTTGTTTTTCTAATTCCTTAAGTGTGTTTATTATTGTTGCCAACCCTCCCGTGGTTATAAACGCAACTGAGAACCAAAATTCTTCACAGGTTTCGAGTTCCCGTATAATTGTTGTAAGCACCTTTTTGCCCTCCTTGTAATCATTGTTAATGATCTTTGGACGATATTCTATGTTAGATTGAAAATGATGATCAATGAAACCTGTATGCAGGCTATGGGTAAGTGCATTTTTCTGATTCATTTATAATTGCATTAATTTCTCAACAATTGGAATATCAGCCCCTGCCCAATCTAATCCTTCTAATTCTGAAGGGGCTAACCATTTATAATCTATATGTTCCGTTAAGTGCACAGTAGGGTCTTCACAAGAACAAATGAAGCTGTACATTGTTATGAAAAAATCAGGATATTGATGTTTTACTGTGATAAATGGTTTTTCTGTTTTAATGTTCATACCCAATTCTTCACAAACTTCTCTTATTATGGTTTCTTCCAATGTTTCCCCCTCTTCTATTTTGCCGCCTGGAAACTCATATTTCTTTGATATATAATTATACTTATTGTCACCTCTTTGCACACACAAGATTTTATTATTGTGTTTTATTACGGCAGCAACAACTAATATTTCCTTCATAAATTATTTATTACGAAAAACGTTTCGTTTATTTTAAAGTAGTTATCCTGTTTTTCAGCTATTAACTTAAACTTTATTGTTTATGTATAATAAAATTAAAAACTATACCTGTCATATTATTCAAACTTAAGCTTTGGCAGTCCGTCTACTATATCCACTGTTTGAACGCTTACATTAATTATACTTAATATTAAATCTAAAATATATCTTGGGTTTTCAACTTCTTTACTCCAATCATTCGGGTCGTTTTTAATACCTGATTTTTTATCTACTGAAACTTGGTATCTATCTATAATCCAATCAATAGCAGATTTGCCATTTACCAAATATTCATAAGCCTTTTCAGGTATTTTATTTATTTTGATACGACTATTATAAATGATGGTTTGTTTTTGGTCTTTTTTAGGGAAACGTAATTTTGTTACCTTATAAAAATCGTAAGCATCTATTTGTAAATGGTCTTTTGGCATTTCTACATCAACACCCTCAAAAGGTTCTACAGCTTCATAATTGATATGTAATTCTGCTAATTTGCGACCCGCTTTACTGAAAGCCCAAAAATCTTTTGGTTTATCTGCTAATGGAATACGAGGTAGCATTTTTTTTAGATCGTTAGCAAAGGTTTCTCTATAATCTGGACTATGTAAAATACCATACACATAGTAGAAAATATCTTCTTTGTTTACAGTCTTACCGTATTGCTTCGTTGCACGTATTAAAATAAAATCACTTATACCATCTCTGCGAATATATTTAGATTCACTTACCGAATCAAATAAACTACCTTGAACTTGTTCTTTTTCTTCGTAATAATAAAGTGGAAATACTTGAGATTTTTCAATAGTATCCATACAGACAACTTTATCTGATATTAACGATGAAAATCCTTTGCTACTACCTTTTCCAGAGTGAAAAATAACTCTATTACTATGCACAAATATATCTTTCTGTATACCAGGACTCTCAGTCAATGCTTTGCTATAATATAAATTTTGAACATTAAATGGACGATATAGGCTTTTAGTTAAACTCTCTTTTTCAAAACTATGGTTCTTATCATTTTTACAATCATTTCTTAAAGATCTAGTCCAACTAATTTTTTTAGGGTTCAAATCAATAAAATCTTCTACTTTTAATGTCCTTTCTAATTTTTGCTTTTCAACAAAGTTATTTTTCTGACTATTGTAGAACTCTAGAGTAGATTTTATATTTTTCTCCAGGGTGTTGCTTGAAAAATTATAAGCCCACGCATCCCTACTAGTAACTATCCCAGGTCCATTCACATTAAAAAAGGATTGTGTTTTTAAATTAAACTTTTTATCAGGTTCAATATGAATAAAAGTATCGAACACATCATTACGTTTATTAATCCAATCTCCGTGTTCGTTTGGTTTTAGATTTTTCCATTCTATACCATTTATGGATTTAAAGTCCGAAACGATTTTTAGCTTTTCCTTTTGACTTAAATAATCGCCAATATCGTGGTAATATATTTTAGGTTTTTCAGTATTAATGGGTTTTTTAATCAATAAGGTTATTGATATTGGTGTACGAGAACCTGAACCAAATATTTTACCACCCTCTTTTCTTGATAATTCACCTGAGGTACGTTGATTCCCTCTCAAATTAAACACATAAATAGAAGAAAATTCTTTTTCTAAAGATTTTCTAAAACCATCTGTACTGTTACCATCTAACCAGGCACCATTACTTACAAAAGCAATAACACCTCCGTTTTTAGGGTCTAATCTATCCGTACTCCAACGAAAAGCCTTGATATAAGCATCGTATAAGGATTTGCTTAATCCTGCATTTGATAAGGCTGCATAGGTATTGGCAATTCTTGAATCTAACTTATCGTAACTTTGATTCTGTGCATTGTCGTTTGCAGATTTTTGACCTATAGAGTATGGTGGATTTCCCACGATAACTCGAATAGGTCCTTTACGTTGTTCCTCTAGTCGTTTTGAGTTTTCAGGAAACATATCAGAAAACAATACCTCGCTGTCACTTTCACCCAATTGAAAAGTATCAGTTAATACAATTCCGTTGAAAGGAATATATTTCTCTTTTCCAATTCCATCATCTGGATTAGGCGTAGCATCATGATAAGCGTTCTCAATATTTATCGTGGCTATGTAGTATGCCAACAAAACAATTTCATTGGCATGGAGCTCATTCAAATATTTTCGCTCAAGGTCTTCTACTCCTATTAACCCACTTTGAAGAAGTCTGGTGATAAAAGTACCTGTCCCTGTAAAAGGGTCTAAAATATGAACATTTTCATCTGAAATAGAACAACCAAACTCTTTTTGCAACACATCATTTACTGAATGGATAATAAAATCAACCACCTCCACAGGTGTGTACACAATGCCTAATTGTTCCACCATTTTAGGAAAAGCAGTTTTGAAAAACTTATCATATAATTCTATTATAATACGTTGTTTGCCTTCTGCATTATCAATACCTTCAGCTCGTTTTTTAACGGACTGATAGAACTTATCTAATGTTTCTGCATCCTTATCTAATGCCTGATCTTCCAATACATTCAACATTGTCTGCATCGATGTTGAAATTGCATTAGTTTTTGCAAATGAATAACCATCAAATAGTGCCTCAAAAACAGGTTTTGTAATTATATGCTGCGATAACATTTCAATCGCTTGACCTTCTGAAATAGAAGGATTGATATTTTTCTGAAGACCATTTAAGAACAAATCAAAAGCTATTTGATATTTCTCTTCTTTCTTTATTAAAGTAGTAATTCGGTCTATTTGATTTTCCGCAATTTTAGCAACATCTTTTGCCCATTTTTCCCAATAAACCCTATCCCCAACTTTCTGCACCATTTTAGCATATACAATAGATTGTAATTGCTCAAACTGCATTTGTAGTTGATTGTTTAATTCCCTTGTTGCTTTGGCAGATTCGCTGTCATCCTCACCCTCAATTCCCCTTGCAATGCCACCAACTAAAATATTATCTGGCTTATTTTTATTGAGGTCTATTTTATTGATAGTTGCATTAAATCTATCATCGTGAGCACGTAAGGCGTTTAGTACTGACCATACAACTCTAAATCTATCGTTGTCATCTAATGCTTTTGAAGGCTCGACATCTGAAGGAACAACTACAGGAATAATAATATAACCATATTTTTTACCTGGTGCTTTACGCATAACACGACCAACAGATTGGACAACATCTACTTGTGAATTGCGTGCAGAAAGGAATAATACAGAATCTAAAGCTGGCACATCTACACCTTCACTTAAACAGCGAACATTGGTTAAAATTCTACATTCATTTGAATCGGCTGATGTTGATTTTAACCAACCTAATAATTCATCACGTTTTGGTGCATTCATACTGCCATCTATATGGTTTGATGAAACACTTACTAATTTTTCACGTTGTTTTGGTTCAACAGAATCCAAATAAACATCCGAAGTTTCATTAAATGTTTTGGTAATTTTTTTAGATATTTTGATGTTCTGACAAAAAGCAATTGCTCTTTTCATTGGTTCTGGATCAACATCTTTTATTAAACCATTATCACCCAATACTTGTTTGGAGAGGGCATTTAAACAGCCAATTAATTTGGATGCATCATCAGAATTAATTTCATTTTCTGAGTTAGCCACCATTTTTTGAACTGCCGTAGGAATATCTTTTTCGCTTAATGTTAATACCAAAACTTTATAATCAGCTAACAAACCTCTATCTACAGCCTCACCGAAACCAATACGATACATTTCTTCGCCGTATTTAGATTCATCATCCATTGAGCATATTTCAGCATCATTCATGTCAGCTTTTGATTTGGAATCATCGCTGAATAAACGAGGTGTTGCCGTCATGTAAATCCTTTTATTGGCTTGCAAGAAACCATTATCGTGAACCTTTACAAATGCAGATTCGTCGTTGCCAGATAATGTTACCCCTGTAGTTCTATGTGCTTCATCGCAGATAATTAAATCGAAAATAGCATTGTTGTTATTTTCATTTAACAAATGTCTTTGAGCATTGGCTATTACCTCAATAGATTGATATGTAGAAAATACTACTGTCATTCCTTTTTTTGATGTTCTATCAATAGCTTTAAATTGTTTTATTACGCTTTTCACATCTGTTGATGCTGGAAACGCTAAATCAACTACACTAAAGTCTGAATCATCATTTGTATTACCTCTTTGTCTTGTGATTCTTGAATCTGAACAGATGCAGATGGGTTTAATAGGCTCGTTTGCATCTGCGGACCATTCCCTAAGTGTTTGACCTAATAATGCAATAGAAGGCACTAAAAACAATACTAAGCCATTACCATTAGTTTCGTTTTCTGCAATACGTAGAGAAGTAAATGTTTTTCCCGTACCACAAGCCATTATTAATTTACCTCTGTCATTTTCTAAAAAATGCTTATGGGTATTATTTAGGGCATCTGTTTGATGTTGTCTTAATGTTTTTTTAGTAGTTCTTGATAGATCTCCTGTTATTCCTTTTTCAAGGTTTTCCCAATTCACAGGTGCTTGTTCTAAATCAGTAAGATTAATTCTTGTAACAGGTGGGTTTTGATTTCTTATTGTTTCTTCTGCATTACTACCCCAATTATTTGTTGTTGAAACCCATAATCTTTTTTCAAAACTAACTGTTTGGAATTGGTCATTTTTAAACTCCCTGCTGGATGTCGATAAAAATGAGTCAACCGATTTTTTATCAATAATTGCTTTTTCGGCAAAGCATTTACATTGTATAGCCCAATAATCGCCTTCAAAAGTCATTGCTACCAAATCAATACCTGTGTCTTTCCCGCCAAAATCTTTCTTGCCCGGAAATTCATTCCACATCCAAACATATTTTAATGTATTAGTGTAGGTGGGGTCTGTTTGAAGGTAAGCTTGTATTAGCTTTTCAAATCTATCTCCTTTATCTCGTTCTGAAAATGATACGGTTCTGTATTTGGCAAGAATATTCTGAAATGTCATATAGTTTGTATGCTGGTTTTGGATGATATTTTCTACAAAATCAAATATAGCGGAATGATATATAATTAAGGATGATAAACATAATATTAACTATATGTATAATACATATTAGTTAGTAAACCTAAATGTAAATATATGCAAGAGTGGAAACAACCTTTTCTAAGATTATAGTTAATAAACAGAAGCTTATTAATCTGGACCTTTTAATTTGATTAGGGTTGGTCTTCAGCGGTCAAGAATAACACGTTAATGCGCATAAGTTAATTCAAGTTTGTTTATGAGACCTTGCGTTTAAAATGGGGCTACATTTTCGGTTTAAAACAGAGTCGATCTTTTATGTTTTGTTTTTATTTAAAAGCCAAATCAAAAAGATTTTGCAGACTTAGTTTAAAGCATAAAAACTATTGGTTAAGCACCAAAACCCCTATGTTTTTTCTAGCCATTGTTACCACCATGTGCTTTTCGCTTTCTTTAGCCGTGCGGTTGGACAGATACACTCTTTGCCAAGTTTTGGCATGTGTGACGGCTTGTGCGACTTGGCAATGTGTGTGGCTGTAAAGTGTCTGCATATTTAAATCAATAGCGTTCGAGAAATCTTCTTTGTCTTTCCCAGTCACCGATTTTCTGACAAGATTCAATTTGTTCATTTAAGTATATCTTAATCGGAATGAGCTTTATTCCCACATTTGACTTCTCAACGATTGAAAGGATATTTCTCCAATCTGCCATTTCAATGTCCGCTAGAATCACATTGCCTGAACCGCTTGTACCGTTTCCTCTCCACCAAATTTTTGAGAAGATTTCTCTGTCTTGACTTAACGACAAAAACAACAACAAAATTTCTTCAAACATTTCTTTCATTGAATGTCTTACTATGTCAATAATTACATTCATTTTCTTGGAATCAGAAAAGTTTTCTTTGCAATATGCAAGAAGAAAGTTCTTTGCTCGATCTTTCGTTGCACCTTGCAAGTTCCTGAAAAATGAATTGCAAAAATGGTCAAGTATTCCGAAATACGGTTCTTTGTCAATTACTAAATCAAAAACAGATTTTAATATCTCTTCAATATTTACTACGTGCCAAACAAATGCTAAATTTTTATGGTCCCTTGAAATTCCAAAATGCTTTTCTGAATATAAACTGTTTACATACTCAATTAGAAATTTGGAATCTTTTTTCAAGATATTCAGGAAGCCTTTTCCTTCATAGTCAAAGTGATTATGGATTTTGTCTTGCTGCAAATATGCTTTCTTGATAAGTCCAATATCATCACCCAATTGGTCAAAGTGAGTGCTGAAAAAGTCCATCCAAACCTGCAATCGGGTTCCTTCCTTTTCGTTCTTCTCAACAATGGTTCTTAGAATTATTTGAAACAATTTTGGCTCAAGCTTTAGGAATCTTTGCAGGCGTTCAAAGTGAATTATGTTCCCTTCTTTCATGCTGCTGACAGTATGAACTAATGCCTGAACATATTCCTTGGTGATTAAGGAATCTTCTATGTGGTCATAAAATGAAAGTTCCCAAAGACCTTTATTAAGAAATTCTTGTTGTTGAACAATCTCCCAGATTCTCTTTGCTTGTTCCGCTGTTATTAAATGATTTCTGAATACAATTCTTGGAATATAATTCGCTTCGTTGTTGCTTTCAATTACTTCAATCAATAATAGACAACCTAACTCAAAGTTCTTTGAACAGTTTTCGTCGATAACATGGTCAAGAGTAGTATTGTAATTCAATTCATTTTTTGCTGCCTTTTTAAGGAAAATAAAAATGTTGTAAAACTCTTTTGCTTCGGCTACTTTCTTAAACACAAATGAGCTTCTGATTTCGACCTCTTTTAGTTTTTCATACTCCCTGTAATCATCAAACTCATACATCTCTTTATCTCTCAATCTATCCCAATCAATCTTTAAGAATATTTCATAGGTCGGATTTGTAAATTTGTGTGCTAATGAATTGAAAGAAGGATGTGTAACTGAATTTCTTTTGCACCATCTGATTTGGTCTTGAACATACCTACAATGCTCAAATGAATCGATGCTTAAATGTTTCTCAATTATTCCAATCAAAAAAGGAACATCAAATTCTATTATTTCCTTTGTTCCATCCAGGCTAACACTTGAATAACTCAACAATAGATTTAATGAATCTTCTGGATTTTTCTCAAAGTTGTGTTCAACAGCGTTCCAAATTTTCTGTCTGAAATCTTGAATCGCTGGAATATTTGGAATCGGATAGTCATACCAATAAAATGAATGATTTCTTCCACCTTTCGTATGGTGAAATTTGAATGAAAGAAATGTTTTTGACAGTTCGTAAAAAACCTTTGTAAAAAGTGAATCACCCTTTCCTAAACCGTCAAGCAAAATTTGAAATAAAATTATTTGTCTTTCAAATCTGTATTGAGTTTGGTCTTCTCTGTCAAATGTTAGCTGCTCTCTGATTTTATGAATCCATTCGGGTAAATGTTCTGGCTTCTTCTTTGTGTATTCAAAGGCTAACTCAATAACATCTTTCAAATTATTTGGGAAGCGAAGGAATTCGCCAAGCAATTCAACCACTTCATTCTTGCTGAAAGAGAAGGCATTGTTTTCATAGGTAGCTTCATACTTCAATGATGTTGTAGTTGGCAGAGCATCGGTAATATTATAAATGAATTCTAAAGATTCTGATTGCATATAATACCAAAATGTTGAAAGAAACTTAAATGCCTTTTCTTCTATGGACTTTATTCCCTTCCAATGATTTTGCAAAAAGGGTTGAAGTTTGTCCATTACATTGCTTATGCCAAATGTATTATTGGCAGGAATCACACAATCTTTGAAACGGTTGCTATTACTGTCAAAATATTTACTCAACAGCGTTTCAAACGAAAGTAAATTGTCTTTGATAAATGCTTTGTAGAAAAAATAAGTTGATAGATTTTGTTCGGGAATTTTTACATGTTCAAACTGAATCTCCACTAATTCCAACTTATCCAACTTATCGATTACATCAATGAATGTTGAATAATCAATTTCAAAATTGTTAAGAATTGAACTTGTGATTTCTCTGTTTTTATAAGGAATCGTATAGAAGAATGCAATTAGGCCAAGGCATTTAATATTTAATGCCTTGGCAAATTCGCCATCGTCTTTTATAAAAGTTGAAAAGTAATTTTCAAACAAATCAGATACATCACGCAGAATATGAATGTTTTGGTGTGCCTTGGAAAGTAAAGCTGTCATGATTGCAAGTCGTGGATTGCCGTCCGCAATGCGAACAATTTCCTTGTGGTAATCTTGATTTAGAATTTCAAACGGCTTTGCTATGATAATATCAATAATCTGTTCGTCCGTAAATTTTGCTAAGTCAAGCCTTTTTGGAGAAAACTCTTGGCAGAGAATTCCAATTTCCTGAAAGGCATAATCTCTGACTGTGATTATGATTTTTAATTTCCCTTTTCTTGTTGCACTGTAAAATCCAGTTATCTGATTGAAAGCATCAATTCTATTTGCATCATCAACAAATAAAATATAGTCCTTTTCGGAATCAAAGTATTGATACAGGTCATCAAGTAACGTGTGATGCTTATACGACACACAATAAGCTTCAAATATTAAATTCTCTGACAGAAAATTGCTGATTCCTTCAAGTGCTAATTTGGTTTTCCCAATCCCAGGTGCGCCAGTTAAAATGACAAAATCATTTTGGAGTATCGCTTCTTTGAATTCCTTGATTTCTTGTTCTCTATGTAAAAATGTATTGTCTAGAGGAGTTGATATTCCCTTTGAGGCTCTGTTGTATTCCTCAATGAATTTTTGAAGTGAAACAATCTGCCCTGTATCCAATGGTAATCCTAAGTACTCATGCGTGAGGTCTCGATGGTTTAAGAGAAGTTCTATTGATAAAGAATCAAGGGTGTAAACCGTAAGACCAATTCTAGTATTTGCTAAAAGATTTCTAAGTGTCTGAATTTCTGCTGCTGTTAAGTTGAAGTTCACACAAAGAATTATTTCTGCAATTTGATTTATAGGAATCCCAGTTTTGACTGTGTCAATACATTTCTTAGCATCTTCCATTAACTTAGACAAGCCAGCAGATATGTTTGTGGAGTACTCAACGAAAATGTATTTGCCGTTTGGAAGAAGTAAAAATGTGTCGGGCGTTCCCTTTATCGTTTTTTGTTTGCCACTTTGGCTTCCAGTTCTAGAAAATGCAGAATAGTTGCTATTTCTCAACGCAAGAAAACTATCACACAACTCCTGAAAAGCGGCTGGGTTGATTGATGAAAGTGCATTTTCTATTGCTTGTAGTCTACTCATTTACAGCAATTAAATTCATTAGCTCTTGACGAATCATTTCTTGTAACTCTTTATGGTCTTTAAAAATCAAAAACCTCTTAGACTTGATATCAATTGGCAATTTTTCTGGTTCACTAGAAATGAGAATAACAGGTTTATCTAGAGCTTGTGCAATACCTAATTCATATAAGACATTTGGGTTTCTACCATTAATGTTGGCAATGATTAAATTTGACTTAACAATTAACTTTAACATTTCAGGGAATATATCTCCCTTAAAATAATTTTCATCTCCCCTAAATGCTTTAAAACCTGCAGTTGTGCATGCTTCACGAATTACTTTATAATCCTCATAATATAATTCATTAAACGGCGTGAGAATAAAAATTAATCTTTGGTCAATAACTAAATCATTTTCAGTTACACCATTGGCCTTCAAAAATTCTGAGAAATATGTTTTTCTACTGTTGGTAATAGGGCTTTTGTTTTCTAAATATTCTTTCCTAAGTAAAAGATGATTAACATCTTTCCATCTTTCTTCTGTTTGTATAAGCCTATCGTTTAAGCCATAAATTTGTTTTTCAATTGAATTTCTTATGCTTTCTAAAACGGCTTGATTCTTTTCTTCATCATATTTGGATTTTCTAAGTCTTG
Source organism: Flavobacteriaceae bacterium KMM 6897 (assembly GCA_035798135.1). GTDB lineage: Bacteria > Bacteroidota > Bacteroidia > Flavobacteriales > Flavobacteriaceae > Sediminicola. The sequence continues at coordinate 1,086,527 of JAPFBR010000001.1, forward strand.
AATAAATAAGAACTGTTAATAAGGTTACAACAGCGCTAGTTATCGCAATAAGGAATATTGATATATAAGAGAAATCAGTCATTGTCACTATTTTGAATTAGGTTCAGAATCAATATTTAAATTCTCGACTTTTTCATTCTCAATAACCAAACTAACGGATTTTTTTATTGCAAATCCGGCAATTATTAGGTTAGTAAAAAGCATTAAAATCCACAACTTACTTCCCTTCAAAAATTGATCAACTGAAATTCGCCAAAGTAGAACTATTAGGATCGCTGTAGCTATTCCAATGAAACAGTAAAATAGCCCGGATGATTGATTGTCAACCCTTGTTATTGTGAAGGCAACAGTAAATGAAAGCGCAAGAAATATAATGTCTACAGGTAGTTCACAAACCGATTGGATTGTAGCTGGCATATCATATTTTCTACCTACCAATAGTTTTAAAAGAAAGCCAATTAAAAGTAATACTGATGGTAATATTATCTGTAAGTGTTCCATTAAATTTTATTTATTTGGGTCAATTCAGGCTCTTTTGGTTGCGAAGCGTTCGCCCGTGTGATGGGGCACCCAAATGTGTCTTAATGTGCGGTTGGCATTTTAAGTCTGTCGCTCTTTTCATTGTTATTTTCTTTTTGGCATGTTCGTTTAGTCTATGGTTAGTAAGGGAGTAGGACAGCATTGAACTTTCAAGCTAGTACTGAGCCCAAACTTTTTATTTTATTTATTTTTTTTCGCCGGAGCAACCCCGACACTTCGGGACTAATGATTTTACGGACACTTTAAATATACGCTTACTTTAGAATAAACACCAAACTCCGCATTACTTATAGGTATTGTTGTAAGTAGTTTTTTAATAGATTTGATTGTTAGATTCATCGTAGATTTCAAGAAAAAATCTTTCCGTTACAGGAAATAAACGACTTTTTATTATGTCCTTGAATCTTTCATGATTTTCTGTATCTAAATGATTTACGGTTATCTTTAGATTTCCAATATTGGTAAAATTGAAAAGTTTATATGAAAGGATTTTAGGGTTTATAGATTTGATATCTAATGTTTTATTTGAAAGTATTTTATGCAGTCTGTTTTCATCTTTTTGTATATGGATATTAACATGAGTTAATAAATAGCTTTTTTCTTTTCTTTTCATTTCATAAAAATTAACAGAATGATTTTGAAGAGCTTTTTTGACCTTGTTTTTTAATTTTTCAGATGAATTTATCCCAAAATACACCCCAGTTATTGCATTAAAGGGGTATTGAACTTTGCCATTTTTCATGGTTAATATTCTTAATTCCTTTTCATACTCCCATGCTTTTGATTTATGGAAACCAACTTTGCCGGCGATGTTATTTTCTTTATTTCTGACTAGGTCGAGAATATTGAATTTAGGTGGGGATTTAATATATTTTATTGGATTTATGATTACATGTTTAGCGCCATCAACATTTCTTAATAATTCAAGATCATATTCAATACAAAAACCTTTATGGGAATTGGCATAATGGGCCCAAAGTAATTCGTTTTTAAAGTCAGTACTTGTGGAAAAAATAGCAAATAAATCTTTGTTGGTGAGAACTTCGTTGGTGTTATTTTTTAACATTTTTAAAGCTTCCACACCGACATCTTTGTTTATCATTTTTGCTAATGACTCAAATATTTTGTCAATTTGAGTACTGTCAATAGTTGATTCAAACACGTCATTTAATTCCTTAACATTTGAAGCCCAATAGTAGTTCTGAGTTAAGGATTCAAAATCAAAATCATTAATTCCGGATTTAAACTTATATATTTTCATTAATTATACACGGTGTTGGGCATAGTTTTTATTCTAATAATAGTTCTTCTAGTTCTTTATCTGTACTTTCTACAATACTTAATAATTCATTTATTTTTTTCCATTTTAAAAATTTAGAAGTAAACCAAATTCTAAAATTGTATTCATAAGGACCTTCATATGGTTCTCCTTTATTTGTAATCCAAATATTCCAATCTATTAAATCAACTTGTTTTAGAGAAAATAGTTTTGGGCTAAAATGGCTATGAATATTGCTTTGAATTTTAGGATTTATTCCATCTATAAATTTCATTCTGGAACCTGATTTAATGTTTTTTAGGTATCCTTTCTCCGTTTCATTGAGTTCAGGTATATGTTGTTCAGGAATAGTTTGATTTTTACTCTCAATTGCCATATGTAATTGATTAAGAGTTGTTAGTTCGAATAATTTAGATAATACGGTGAGTGATTTCTCATTTATTAGTGATAAGTCAAAACTAATTTCATTTAACATTTCTATCTCTTTTTTAAGACCTTTAAATGAATTAATATTTTTACAACAATCATAAATAATTTTAAATCTTATTTTGTCTGATTCTTTACATTTTAAATAAAATTCACTAACAATATTTTTAAAGTCAGTAATGTCTTTTTTTTGATTTGTTTCTTTCGGTAAATTATAATCCCACCATAAGAAGTCTATTAGTTTTAAATAGCCAAATTCATTGATTAAAATATTTTCGTTGTGTAAATCACTATGGTATATTTCAAAGTTATGGGCTTTTTCTAGACCAGAAGCTAACTGCAAAGTCAAGTCTAAAAGGACTTCGTAAATAATAGTTTCTCTATTGTCTAAAAATTGTTTTAGAGTTTGCCCATCTATATAATCCATTATATAACAACTTTTGGAAATATTTGATATTTTTCCTGTGGCCAAATAATAGACTGTTGCAATTTCAGGTTCTCCGGATAATAAAGCTAGTTTTTTAAATTCCGTAACTAGGTAGACATCCTCGGAATCATCATAATAAGAAATAAATTTTGCAATTAATTTTTTCTCTGTACTACTATCTTTGAACTTAAAAGTAGTTTCTTCTTTAAGACATTCTGAATTGTCTAAATCAATGATTTTCGTTAGTCTTAAATCGTACATTCAGTTTTTTTTCAAATTATGCCCAACGTTTGGCTAAAGTGAACAAGTTCACTTTATTCGACTAATGTAGTATATAAACGCAACTTAAAAGAATTTTCTTACACTATTAAAGTTGATAGTGTATTTTCAGTTTGTTTTCTTTTGTATTTGGTGAGAATTATCGAAGAACTAAACATTCCTAGGATTTTTGACATGTAAAAATAGGACACAAAACCTCGTTAAATTGGCCTGAAAATTGGAAAATATTATAAAAATTAAAAATATTCATTATTGAAATAGGTTATAAAGTGATATTAAGTTTTGAAATACAGCATATTATGAATTGAAAAAATGAGTATGTAATTGAGTATGTTTATTGCTTTTTTTGACCTAAATTAGCTATATAATAATATCTAAACAATTGAAAATGAGTAATATAGTATTTCGAGTTTTAACCCAGCTAAACTTAGGATCTAGTGCCGCAAGGTGTGAGAGTTCGTCCCGATAACTATCGGGATTCCGCCTCTACTTAGTTAAAAAAGCTTCTCTTTTCAGAGGGGCTTTTTTTATGCAGGTACAATATGTTGCTGTTTTCGATGGGGTCATATATAATGCTATAGTTTGATATGTTTTAAATCTAGTTCTTTGATCATGTCTTCAATGCGATTTCACGAAAATTATGGAGTACCATAAAAAAAGAGAATCAGAAAAAAGCAACATATTTGATACCAAACAAGCTGTACATTTTGCAAGCTTTTATCAAGAACATCATATTCAAAAGGCCAAAGTCGTAAATTATCGGAGGTTTTTGCCAAGAACTTTTTTGCACGTTTCCTTAAGCAGCGGTCTTGGTTTTATACAGTTTCTTCACTAGCGTTTCTACCGTAAGTCCTTGGCCCAATATGGAAAAGACCACTACTACATAGGTAATAAATAGGAATAGTTCCCTGTGCATGGTATCCGTTAGGCTCAAGGCCAGTGCGATAGAGATACCGCCCCGCAGTCCGCCCCAAGTCATTACCAAATTGGTATTGGGTACAAAATCCAGTTTCTTCTTAAAAAATGTTATAGGCAGCAATAGGGACAGAAATCTGCTTATCAAAATAATGGGAACGGCCAAGACACCGGCCAACAAGTAACTGCCATCGTAGGCCAATACCAACATTTCCATACCGATCAATACGAAAAGGACGGTATTCAAAAGAATATCGAGTAACTCCCAAAATTTATCCACATATTGTTCGGTCTCATCGGACATGGCGTCCTCCCGAACACGGTCGGTACCAATCAAGAGTCCCGATGTTACCATTGCCAAAGGTGCTGAAAAATGGAATTTTTGTGCTATGACAGTACCGATCATGACCACAGCCAAGGTAATGATCACTTCAATTTGGTAGTCGTCTATTTTTTTCATGAATCGGTACGCCAACCATCCCAGAAAAAGCCCTAAAAGAATCCCTCCAAAAACTTCTTTGGCCAACAAAGTAACTACATGCGAAAATTCGATCGATTCTCCGCTTAATGCGGCCATTTGAAACAGGGTAAGGAATAAAATAACACCTACGCCATCATTGAACAACGATTCTCCAACAATTTTCGTCTCCAGTATTTTGGGCACGCCCGCATTTTTTAGGATTCCCAAAACGGCGATAGGATCGGTAGGTGAAATCAAGGCCCCGAATACAAGGCAATAGATATAGGCAACCTCTATTTGAATCAATCCGAGCAATAAATACATAAAAGTCCCTACCAAAAAAGTGGAAACCACCACACCTAAAGTGGAAAACACAAAAATTGGCCACCGTTGTACCTTGAGCTGTTCAAAATTGGTATGTAGTGCCCCTGCAAAAAGCAGAAAACCCAACATGACATCCAACAATAATGTCTTAAAATCGATTTGGGTAATGATATACTTTTCAGCATTTAGGAGGGTATTGTCAAAGTAGCTGATTGCAAAAATGGCCAAGGTAAATAAAATGGTAATCAGCATTAAACCGATACTATTGGGCAGCTTTAGGAACCTAACATTTAAATATCCAAACACCGCGGAAAGTAGCACCAAAATGGAGGCGATAAGAAAGTAGTCCATAATCATTTAGTTTAAAAAACTACAATTTAATAATAATCTGATGACATCCCTTTTAAGGTATTTAAAAACGTACGTTTCAACAAAATTTAGACTAAAATATTAATCGGAAAGGATTATCCCAAGACATCTCCTTTAAATTGGTATCAAGAAAAATTGAGGTATATGACGCTGTGCAATTAAAAAGTAGTTGAAATAGAAGGCTATTTTTTTAGACCTTACTCCTGACCTTCGCTAAAGAGTTGATTTTCTTCTTTTCAATCCCACCGTCATTGCGAGGCCCTTTGGCCGAGGCAATCTGTTCCTTTTCAGTTCCTTTCTTAAGATTGCCGCGCTCCATTTCATTCCGCTCGCAATGACCCTTTGGTTCCGTCATTGCGAATCGCTACCGTCATTGCGAATGCAGTGAAGCAATCTTTTCCATTCGGGTTTTATTGATGAGATTGCCGCGCTCCACTGCGTTCCGCTCGAAATGACCCTTTGCACTAGCCATCATTTAGATCCTTCCACTCTGGATTCTCACGTTCTATTAATTTTATTTTGTCCGCCAAGTTGCCTATTTCCCCTCCCAGCATAAAGATGATGGCAATCAAAGGAAGGAATATGGCAATGAACGATAGGAAAATTAGTGACAGGGCGGCCAATGTCCGGTTCCAGCCCCGTTCAACAAGTTTTGCCATGCAGTTCCCCATAAGTACGTAAAGGATCAAGGCCCCTAGCATACCGGATAGATAGGGTATCATCTGCCAAAGGACCAGTCCGCAAATGGCCAGTATGGCCGACAGCATAAAAGTTTGTTTGAGCAGGCCCGGTAAGATATACCTCATTGTGTGCGTTTTCGTAGCTGTCCGTTATTAGTCGAGGCTTTTCTCGTCCTAATCTACCTCCTGTTTCCCGTCCCCCGCATCATAATCCGCGAGCCGATGGTCCATTATGCCCAAACCAACGATCTTGATAATGTTCACTACGGTATTATAGAGCATCAGTACCACGACTATCAGCGATGCGCTCAGGATGCTGGAAATCCCCAATGAAATGTAATAGATTATGCTGAGCCAGTTCGCTGGTACGGATTCCGATTCGGTTATGGGAAGGTTTAGCAGCAAAAATGACATGACCGAGGTAATGAACACCGCGGTGTCCAGTTTGGCAATTTGTAGAACATTGTGATAATGTTCCTTTTTCAGTTTGGATTTGGAACTCGAGCTAAGGCCCAAAAGCGTCAAAAGCAATGCAAGGATTGTAGCGGAGGCAAGGGCCACCGTATTGCAAAGGGTATTGAGCCCGTCCAGTGAATTTTTAATGAGGACCTTCGCCTCTTAGCCCGAAAGCCTACCCAGTAGGAAGGTCCCGGCCAAAATAGCCACAAGGCATATCGCGCCTCCTAAAAACGCTCTTTTAGTATAATCGCTAACTTTCATTTTATGATTTTGCCGTTCGGTAAGAAACTTTGAACGCTTCCGTGTACGGATATGAAAATTAAAATGGAGATTCCTTCCGTACGAAGAAAATCTCCACTTTATTGCTTGCTTTTGCCAACTTACACGCTTCGGCCGGTAATCAGTTTGTATACGATCAATATGACCGCGATAACTAAGATTACATGAATAATGCCCCCAACATCAGGGAAGGCCATGAAGCCGACCAACCATCCGATAACAAGGATAACTACGATAATCCATAAAATGTCTTTCATAATTTTGATTATTTAAGTGTTTTACAATATAGAATTAATAAGTAGATCTGCGTCCTTTTATTCGATGAAATGTGGTTCGGAATGCTGATAATTAGGTAGTTAAAGATAAAAACCATGGCGCTTCAGCATTTTCCGATAATGATCGTACGGGATAGCTAAATAATTTCATCATCCTTTCGATGGGGCGAGTAGAAGAAGGATAATCTCTATGTTGCCAAGATTTATTCAATCCACGATACAAACTTTTGGGCGGTTCTCCCTTCCCTGACCAAAAAGAATTCGGGGCCTTCATTTGGTCTTATAAAAACGCTAGGTTTATTCATATTTTTCGGCTATTATACGAACTTTCATTAATCAACTATAGTTGCTCTTTTATAGGGTGTCAACTATAGTTGTAATCTTATTTTATGAAACCCTTCAGAATTTAATGTAGAATTTGCATTTTGCACAACAATCAATCAATAAAAAATGTATACGCTGACCTATGGTTCTCAAGCCGTCAAAGATTTGAACGGCTCTCAGATGGATGAAATCCTTAAAACGGCACGTAGCTTCAATTCCGAGAACGGAATAACAGGTTGCCTAATTTACTATATGGGTGCAACCTTATAAAATAATTTTAGATGAATAATTATAAGTTGACCTTTAAAAAAAATCAGAACCTTTGAAAAAAACATTGAAAACCACAGCTATTATAGGTTTCATTTCAAAGGGCAGTATTTATCTGGTGATTGGACTGCTCACCCTTTTGGCAGCCTTGAACATGGGTGGTGAAAGCTCGGGCACCAATCAAGCCCTGAAGTTTCTAAAAAAACAACCTTTCGGCCAAGTGCTGCTGTTGGTTTTGGGCACAGGTTTGATGTGTTATTCATTTTGGATGTTTGTACGATGTTTCAAAGACCCCGAAAATATTGGCAATGATAAAAAGGGCAAAATGATGCGTTTCGGGATTTTTATTACTGGGCTGGTCTATACCTTTTTAGCATTCCTCTGCTTTTACCACTTGTTTACTTATACTCCGGAAGGAAGTTCGGGTTCTCGTTATATCAATCTATTGGGACCATCCCTAATATCGATTCTTTTCATTGGTATTGGCGTCATTTTGGTGATTCAAGCCATTATCCTAGTAGTAGGCGTCATTAAAGGCGGACTGTTGGATCAATTTAACCTTGAAGGTCGCAAGGGAGCATATATTATTCGCCTTGTGGGCAAATTCGGCTTTTTTTCGCGGGCTTTTATTGTGGGTATCATCGCCTATTTCTTTTTACGGGCCGGATTGTATTCTGGAAGCCATGAAATAAAGGGCATTCAAGATGCTTTTTCGTTCTTGGACCAATCGGACTTCGGTACGGTTTTGATGGTTTTTACTTCGGTGGGGTATATTTCGTATGGCTTGTTTTTTATCTTTCTTTCCAGATATAGAACTTTCGAAGACTGATAAAGGCTGTTGCTCTCCGCCTGAACTTTATAGGAAAGCCGACTCTTAGGAATCGGCTTTTTATTGTGGGGTAACACATGGGTAACACATTTCGTGATTTATTGAGAAAGGTTTTAATGCAATCCTTCCTTTTGATGTAACGTCTTTAAAATCATTTTAGACAATTGTATTCAGTGCAGTTGCTCCATAAGTAGCAACAAGTCTACCAAGTGCTGTTAAAATTCCAACAGTAAGGTCGGTTGTAAAATTACAATCGTCCTGCCGAAAGTTGGATCATACCTTTTTCAGCCAGAATGAAAAATGAGGCCAGCCAAGTTTTTTCAATAAAACTAGAAACACAATAGCAAATTGTTAGATACGATACAACGAGGTTAAACTTTCTTTCTCATAATTAGAGCCCCATATAATGCGGGGCTCTCATCAATTATAAACACTAAACCCAATAATTAATTTGTAATGGTAATGGTACCGGTCATTGGACTATGAAACTCACAATTATAATAAAGCGTGTTTGGTGCATCTGTTGGAACCACAAATGTTACTGATCCTGAATCCACTCCATTATTGGTAACACCATCATTATATTGGTCTGAAGTACCGATGCCTTGGACAGACTTGATTAAAAATGGATGTCCAGGAGCAGTAACATTAAAAATATATGTACCACCTCTTTTAAAAGTTAAATTTGGATTCTCAGTATTAGAAAAACCTTCTTCGTTGAACACATAAGCAACTTCACCATTATTTGTTATGGTAAAGGTTTTAGATTCGGTTCCTCCAGTATTTGAACCTATATTTCCTTGTGCCACAAGTGTACCTAAATCCACGGCACTTAAATGCACATTAATATATGCATCTATAGCAAGTAGTTCTGCATACGTAATTGCAGTACCATTATTAAGAGCTGCAACTTGTGTAACACTAATTCCAGTATCGCCATTTACCTCAGTTAGATCAATAATTATACCTCCGCCTGTGGCGGCATCATTTTCATGAATATGAGCTGGGTGAGCCCCACCTGCAGAGGTGCCTGACAATTGAATGGATACTAATGTTGTAAGGTTTTTACGCTCTGCAAAAAACACTGTTCCGGATACACCAGCAACATCTTTTTCTGCTAAATCATAACTTATGGTTTGCCCGGTAAGTTCATTTTGCCCGATATCTCCTTGGGCAACAAGCGTAGATAGTTCTGTTGCACTTAGGTGGATGTTTATGTACCCATTAAAATCGAGAACATCATCATATCCAAAGGGGGTTCCATCATCCAAGACCGTAACATTGGTCTTACTATTGCCCGTATCCCCATTAACAGCATTGAACGAAAAGGCTATTCCTCCACCTACTACGGCAGTATTGTTATGAATGTGTCCAGGATACTCGCCACCAGCCGTGGTGTTTTCTAGGTTTATCACGGCAAGGGCTTCACCGTTCTTTCTTTCATAGAACCAAGCTGAACCATTAATGCCCGAAATATCTTTTTCTCCTAAGAAATATTCTTTTGAGGTACCTGTAAGTTCATTCTGCCCGATATCTCCTTGGGCAACAATAGTTGAAAGTTCATTAGCGCTTAAATGTACATTGATATAACCGTCAAAATTCAATAGCTCGCCATACGTGATAGACGTGCCATCATCCAATGTACTAAAATTTATGGCACTTTCTCCAGTACCACCATCAACAGTACCCAGAGTTCTCGCTATGCCTCCTCCTTCGGCCGCGGTATTGACATGAATATGTGCGGGATGCTGACCACCGGAAGTGGTATTTTGCAATTTAAGCTCAACAGTTACCGTAGCATCGCTTAGCTCTATAAATTTAGCAGTACCAGAAATGTCAGGGTTGGTTACTGAGACAAGGTTATACGTTTTCGAGTTTACCTCTGTAGGCGATTCATCAACCGGTGGGTCTGGTTGGTTACCATCATCACTAGAACAACTGATAAAAATCAGTGGCGAAATAAGTAACGTAATAAGTAGTTTTCCAATTAAATGTTTCATCGGTTTAATTTTTAAGGTTCATATAAACAAACCAACAAATTCATTGGCAGTTATACCTTTAAAAGGTATGTGAAACGGAAAATCTGGGTTTAAAAGTGAATTATTGCATGAGAAAGCTATATTTATATTGGAAACTGGTTGCTCATAGGATTCCTGACCAACAATTTTTATTAAGAAAAAGGATTTGATCGGTATATAAATCAGGTAACCAATGCGCTAGGAATGCAAATTAAAACCTTGAAAGGGTTGCCTAAGTTTTCTATTTAAAGATAAAGCCACTGTTTAAACTCAGAGGCCTTATTTTTGCTTATAATGATATCTACTTCCGAATTCGGGTTCACCAAAATTTTCAATTGATTGTTCCCATATTTTACAATTTTATCAATAGCGGTTATTGCAATAATGAATTGGCGATTAGCTCTGAAAAAATAACTATTATCTAAATTGGAAAAAAGTTCATCCAAACTTAGATTTGATGTAGAGCGCCGACCATCAATACAGACAACGTATGTTATTGTGTTCTCCGTATAAATATGGGCTATTTCCTCTGTTGGTACAGGTAAGAGCTCATTACGTTTATAGGTGAGTATTCGTTTTTTTGACTTACTTCTAATAGTAGTTTTCGGTTGTCTTTCAATAACTTTTTGCTGGTAGTCACCAACCGCACGGTTCAATTTTGACAAGCTTATAACCTCGTCTGCCAATTTTTGGTTTTTAAGCTCCATTCCCTTCTCATAGGTACTTCCTATCAAGCGTACCACTATCACAAAGGACAATATCACTACAAAACCCATAATCAATAAAATGGTGTAGAAATTATTACGGAGACTATTTATTCTAATTGATATTTTATAGGTATTCGCGTGGGCGGCCACAATCCAATCTGAGTTTTTTACGGGAAACAAAAAAATAACCTCTGATTTTTTTTCTGTAGTTTCAAAATTTCGTATTCCACCTTTTTCATTTTGACTTTGTAACAGGCTGTAAAAATCTTTTGAACTCAAATTATCGGTGACAGATGATACAAATGACTGGTTTGGGCTTACTTTCTGCCCTACTTGCTTAATATCTGGATGACAAATCTGATTTCCTGACCAATCAAATATACTTACGAAACCTGTTTGAAGATCTGAATTTTCTATACTATTCTGAATATCGTATACCAATTGTTGTTTTTCAACACCATTGGTCAATTGGTAGCTAATCAATGTAGCCAATTCTTTCGCCTCGCGTTTACTGAACTCCAACTGGGTATCCAAAAGTTGATTGGCACTTACTTTTACAAAGTAATGAACAGCGATACTTGCCATTGCTATAAAAATGATCGTTATGGACAAAAACGTCAATAAATATACATTGTCTTTTCTCATTTTATAAACCAACTATTATCCTAATATAAGAATTTGGGGCTGTAAAAGCATTTTTATATTCTAATAAAGCTTTATTGAACATTACTAGGTATCCCACTACCCTTTCAATGCTGTTTTTTCCTTATCAGGGTCAATTCTTCCCTTTCCCTTAAGTTTTAACTTCATTGTCCGTTGAAATTGAAGTGCTTTGTTTATACATTTTGAAAATTAGCTTTCATTATAATCCAGAACTAAATGAAAAATATCTTAAAATTTATTTTACCACTTGCATCAATTTTAGTTTTTAGTTGTTCATCGGACAGCGAAGAAGACTTGAACCCTACTGAGAAGGAGGTGATAGAAAATGATATCACATACACGGCAGATATAAAACCGATTATTACTAACAATTGTATTTCTTGCCATGGAGTTCCACCCACAAATGGGGCGCCCTTTTCATTAACCACATTCTCTGAGGTAAGCAGTAGGGCAAATAATATTTTTACTAGAACTAACAATGGTACGATGCCTCCTACTGGGAAACTACCCCAAACGAACATTGATTTAATTTCTGCTTGGATTGACGGAGGCAAAAAAGAATAATAAAATCTTTAAACAAAAAACATCTTGTGTAATGATAAATTCAATTTATAAGGCTCTATGTATATCAATAACTCTTATCACATGTGTATCACAAAATACAAACGCACAAAATAAATATATCGAAAGAAATGGGGAAATACGATTTGAAGCTTCTGAAAATTTATTTGAAGAGGTAAAAGCAATAAACAAATCGGTCACCTGTATCTTGGATATTGAAACAAAACAAATAGCCGCTCTCGCTTTAATCAAAGGGTTTAGATTTAAAAATTCTTTGATGGAGGAGCACTTTAATGAAAATTATATCGAATCAGAAAAATATCCTAAGGCAACTTTTAAAGGGAAACTATTAGATTTCAATTATTCAGAACTGACCGAAAATTGGTTGGAACTCGAAGTAGATGGGAAATTACAATTGCATGGAAAAGAAAAGCAAGTACGATCCACAATGAAGTTCCAAAAAGTTGATGGCTCAGTCGTCATGAAGGGGTCATTTATCGTGACCCCATCTGACTTTGAAATTAAGATACCCAAAATAGTACGAAATAAAATTGCCAAGGAAGTAACTGTGAATATTGATTTTAAACTTGTTCAAGAATGAAAAAAAAAAGGATTTTTTTTATAATTGGGTTGTTTTTGGTAACAATAGTATTCTTGTCGTATTATGTGTTGAGTGGTCGTCATAGGAATATCTCAAAAGAAGATCCAACAATTACACTTAAGGCAATAGAATTACACAATCCCTTTAAAAATAATAATAGCCATATAGCCTCTTCTTATATAGATAAGGTAGCACAAGTTACTGGCCGCCTCACTGATATAACGGGCAAAACTCTGGAACTTGATTATATGATCCAGGTAGATTTAACAGATAGTCTCTCCACTAGCTTGGACATGGGAATGATGGTAACCATCAAAGGTAGATGTGTTGGCTATGATGACATGCTTGAAGTGGTCAAAATAGACCAAGCTATAATACTATTAAAATAAAAGCAACAACCTTTAAACTTAAAAAATGAAACCCGTCTTTATCCTCATTCTATTAATGCCTTTTATGATTTTTTCCCAAGAGGAGGATTTACTTTCAGAGATAGATACCACAACAACCAATGGTTATGCAATGGCTGCATTTAAAGGCTTGAAAATAGTAAATTTTGAATCAACCAAAATGGTATCCAAAAAACAACTTTATTTTGTCGTATCACATCGATTTGGATCGGTAAAAACAGGGGTTAAGGATTTCTTCGGATTGGACCAAGCCGTTACCCGATTAAACTTTATTTATGGAATATCGGATAATATCAACATTGGAGTATCACGTAGTTCATTTCAAAAAATCTATGAATCATCGTTTAAGCTTCGCTTGATTAGACAAAAGAAAGGGGGCTTTCCTTTTACAGTCGTCAGTTTCAATAATGCACTTATAAATACAATGCTTGATAAGGACATTTTACCCCTGTTGGAATTTAAAAATCGATTGGGGTATACCTCACAGTTATTGATTTCAAAAAAATTCAACGAAAATTTTTCATTCCAACTCATTCCCACTTTTTTTCACGATAACTATGTCCTAATCAACGAACAAAACAATTCGCAATATGCTATTGGATTTGGAGGACGTCATAAATTGACAAAAAGATGGTCAATAAACTGTGATTATGGATTACACCTTAATAGGGCTTCTAATTCCCCTTTTAAGAATCCGCTTTCCATTGGCTTTGATTTAGAAACAGGAGGTCATGTATTCCAATTGCATTTTACAAATGCCCAACCTATGAATACCAATGGTTTTTTAGGCCAGGGTGCCGGTGATTGGGGCAAGGGAGATTTCTTTTTTGGGTTTAACATTTCAAGAGTTTTTTGAATTCTATAGCGTATGACAACAGGTATGGCGAAAATATATGTTCAAAATCCTTTTTGTGACTTCTGTTCAAAATCTATCAAAGAGGAGCTTTTAAAAATCAAGGACATCACTAATGTATACCCTTACCCTAATGATTCATTGGTGATCTTTAATTTCGTTGGAGCCAATGAACTTTCAACTGCCCTAAATATTTTGACCTCTATGGGGTATCCGCCCAATGGTGAAAAAATTTCAAAAGGTCCATTAGTTACTGGGACTTGCGGGTGTTAATAGGTGTCAATAATTTTTCAATTTCTTCCATGGCAATATTTCGCTATCAAATAGTACCTTTAAATAAAAAATTATTTCGTCAAAGAATGGGGGTGAAAACTAAAATAGCAATAAGTATCTTACTGATATTATTTTTAGCAGGGTTTACGCTGTATTCTTTTCTAAATTTGGCAAATGCCCCGGATGTAGATACTTTAGACCTAGAGCCAGAGGTGCAATTGAGGGCAGAGGAACTTATCTCCTATTTTAAATTACAAAAAAGGGATGATGATTCCTATTACCTTGAAAAGGTGGTCGGTATCAAAGGCGTACTAAATGATGTCAACAATATAAATAACCGGTATACCTTAATACTTGATGGAGGTAGAGATGAACCTTCATCAATAATATGTGATATGCAAGCCAATCAAAGTGAGAATGTGAAAAAATTAAAACCGGGGGATACCATCTTTTTAAAAGGTGTATTGAAAGGTTTTTTAAAGGATGTCATTCTTTTAAACTGTGTAATGACCAATAAGGAACTCTATGATTAGATTAATCATGGCTTTCATACTTTTAGGAGTATTGGGGCAACAAGAAAACGAAAACAAAATAATAGCTCGACAGGGGCAAATTTCGTTTTTTTCATACACTTCTGTGGAAAATATAAAAGCAGAAAACAATCAGGTGCTGAGTATTATCGACCTTGAAAATTCAACAATTGCAGTTAGTATGCTAATGAGTGCCTTTGTATTTGAAAAAGCACTGATGCGTGAACATTTTAATGAAAGCTATGTGGAGTCCGATATTTATCCAAAGGCTACTTTTGAAGGTTCCATAGTTAATTATGATCCTGCTTTAAGCGGTGTACAAACAAAAATTGTGAAAGGGATATTTTCAATGCACGGGGTAAAAAAAGAATTGGAAATCAAGGCCAAAATAGAAAAAAATAGAGGTCATTTCATAGTATCCGGTACTTTTGAGGCGCTTGTAAAAGATTATGATATTAAAATACCCCCTCTTTTGGCTGGAAATATAGCGGATTCGATTTCGGTAGATTTTAGATTTGAATATGAACCTTATGAGAACTAGAAAAATAGTATTCCTTGTTTTTATTACTATTGGCTATGTCCAATTTTCAAACGGACAAGAACTTTTGGAACTTTTGGATAAGGAACAGAAAGAAGTTCCGGAATATACTTCGGCGACTTTTAAAATGACACGGATCGCTATTGGACATTCTATCGAAACAAGGAAAAAAGGTATCCTGGAAATTTTTGTGGCCAATCGATTTTGGAATACGCCAAACCCACAATCGGAAAGCTTTTTTGTAGATAGGCTAAGTACTCGTTTTGCATTGGAATATGGAGTTACGGACCGGCTTTCAGTAGGATTGGGTGGTACTTCTTATGATGGATTGTTTGATGGGTATTTAAAATACAAATTAATACGACAGCGTGGTGATGGCAAAGGCTCACCATTTAGCATCACCTTAATGCATAGCTCCACCTATAACAGTAATGCTTTTCCCAATCTAGAGGGCGATTTTTCAAATCGGTTGTCCTTTGCCTCGCAAGTTTTGGTCGCAAAAAAGTTTTCTCCAGATTTTTCACTTCAAATTGCTCCATCCTTTATTCACAGAGGTCAATTGTTAGCTGCCGAAGACCCAAGAAATCATTTTGCTATCGGTTTTGGCGGAAGGTATAAATTGGGTCATCATTTATCTTTTGTTTCAGAATACTACTATATTGCGAACCCCATTAAGTCTTTTGATACTTATGGGCCCTTTGCTATAGGTGTAAATTGGGAATTGGGTGATTTGATGCTTCAATTCATGTTGACCAATGCGCAAAGAATTGCGGATGATGCTTTTATCACACAGACACGACTAAACTTTAATTTTAAGAACCCAAATCTAAACTTTGGCTTTAACGCAACCTATGTTATTCATTTTAAGAGTGGTCTGAAAAAATAAATTGACTTAGGCGCTTAAGCATTAATATTTTTGATGCAGCACGGCGGGCATTCATCATTCTTGCCATGAGGTTATCGAATATGCCTTCCTTCATAAAGCTACGGTTGCACCTGTAACAGTATCCGTACGAGGTTCCCGAAGGTCTTCACCACTGGGCCATATCCCGTCCATTGGTCCGTTGTCACCTTGGCCTTTGTCTCGATATGGTCCTTCATGAAGCCTCCCAACGAAGCTTCATCGGCATTGGTCTACCGCATAACCGGAGTCGAGTGAAGTTTATAAAAAAACAGGAATAATCATTTTCTTTTTAAAAGGAAAATAAATTAAAGGTGCCATTAGAGAAAATAGAAGCTTAAATGACCTTTTTTTATTAGAAAAGTACCTATGCAATGAAATAATCAATATTAAAAAACTTTTGTAGTTTTATATAAAACCAAGCTTATGTCTACTGAGAAAAGTTGTAAAAATTGTGGATGTAAGATGGCTCCAGATTATCAGTTCTGTCCCTCTTGTGGTCAGGAAGTAGCTGATAATCTTACCATAGGGTTGTTGTTTAGCAATACCATCAGTAATTATTTTTCAGTCGACGCCCGTTTTTTCAGAAGCTTTATTCCGTTAATGTTGAAACCAGGGGTGTTGGCACGCCGTTTTGTAGATGGAAAACGGCAGTATTATCTTCATCCTGCCCAGTTTTACCTTTTCATTTCGGTGCTTTTCTTCTTTCTTTTTTCATTTACAATACGCAGAGCGGACAATACCATGAGCCTAGCTTTGAAAAAGGGGTTTGAACAAAAAATTAATTTGGACAGTCTTACTATTGGCAACGATACCATACAGCTTGCTGCTGCTAAAAAGGCGCTGAAAGAAAATAAAATCGATCTAGGAGCATCAGATAAAAGATTAATGACTCTTGACTCCCTCATCAATTCCAAACAGACGACAGATACGATTGCACCGCTAAATGTTTCTTTTGGTATTCAACGTGAAGTATTGGACTCGCTAATTGCCAATGCGGCCCCTTTACAGCAAAAATTAAAGGCCATGGGGCTGGAGGAGGATGCGGGAGCGTTCAAAACAAGATTGTATAGGCAATTGTTGAAGTTTTATGAGCAGCGCGGGGGCGGTATTTTAAAAGCCTTTTATGACACCATCCCAATTGCCATGTTTTTGTTAATGCCGCTATTTGCTTTTTTGCTCAAAGTATTTTATTGGAGGAGAGGTAATTTTGCCCATCACATGGTTTTTAGTTTTTATTTTTTCACGTTCGTATTTACGTCATTATTTGTATTACTGGTTGTACAGGGTTTGATTGAAATACCCATATGGCTGGAAATTTTATTTTTATGCTCATTTCTTATTTATCTGATAATGTCGTTAAAAAACTTTTATAGGAGCAGTTGGTTGGGAGCCATCCTTAAGGCAAACACTATTTCCTTCATATATTTATTGATCATTATACCCATGGCCTTTTTCGGCTTGGTACTTACTTCATTAATGTTGTATTGAGGTATCAATTCTTTGTTGTTATCTACTGAATTCACCTAAGTATACAGGAAGGGTTATAAACAAAAAAAAACATTGGGCATAACCCATAACACTCGAAAGGGCGTTTTATAGACTGACAATCAGCCTGTTTTTTTTTCAATTGTTGCCTTTGCCTGATCAAATTGAATTCAGCGTTTGAATTATATGGTTTAGTCTTCGCGGAGATGCTGTTCAACATAGGTTTCATATAATTTCTATATCTTTAATTTTATTAGACTGTATGACACCCGATAACAATCATTATCCTAGATATTTACTGGCGCTGAAACAATCCGCTTTTTTAAAGGATTCCAGTCCCGAGTCGCTTGCCCGACTTTTAAACCTAATGACAGCCGAACATTGGCGTGCGAAGACTTTTAAAAATAGCATGGACGTGGCCTCAACCTTTCACTTCATCGTTTCGGGGAGGCTAAAAGTGTTCAAATCCAATCCCGACACGGGGAGGGAGCACACCGTATTCGTATTATCCAAAGGAGATGTCTTTGATGTACTTTCGCTGTTGGATACCGATCCAAATGATGTGTATTGGGAAGCCTTGGACAAATTGGAAGTATTAAAAATCTCTATGGATCAAATGCGATTATGGATCAATGAATATCCAGTAATGCACAAGGCAATTTTATACTATTTAGGGCAACGTATGCAACAGCTTATGAGCATTGCAACCGATGTTACCCTTCACAGTACCTTGGTACGCCTTGCCGCCTTGCTCCTTAAAAATATTAATGGGGAAACCCGTAAACTGGAATTGATCAATAATTTGCCCAACGATGAGATTGCTGGTCTTATTGGGACTACCAGATCTGTAGTTAGTAGGCATATCCAAGAATTGAAACGTTGTGGGGCCATCTCGGTCAGTCGCAGAAAAATCAATGTGAAGAATCTAGAAATACTATTATCGATCGCAGAAGAAAAACATATTCCATAAGTTGTTTTTTTAAGTCCATACCTTTTTATAGCCGTCTCCCATTCCTTCCCCTTTTTAACAAAATTACACCCAAGTGGTACCTAGGTAGCTGTTCTTACAGCTGTTATCACCTACCTTTAGAACTGACTTTTAGGCCAAACTGGGCCTTATTTTCAAAAAATAGCTGTATAGAGATACCTCTACGTTATTGAATTTTAAAAGAAACTGCTGGAAAAAGAAATAGTACTCTAGCTGAAATGCAATTATCTTATGGCGTTATCATTATTACGGATGTTCAGAAATAAAGGATCCAATGTAAGCCCTTTTGTGCTGGTCTCATTTAGCTCAAAATTTCCCAAAGCGACACACGTTTTATGGCAACAAATGGATGTTTTAAAATGGCAAGTGAACTTCATGTTGAAAAAGGAAAGATGTACGGCTCTGTTCAATAGTGATGGCAAATGGCTAGAATCAGTAACGATAATACCCCCACATAAACTTCCGGAACTGTTACTAAAAACATTGGAGGAAAAATACAAGAAGGAAGGGCAAAAACAAATCTACCACGTACAAACCCCTGATAGAAGTCATTATGAGATGAACTTGAATAAGGGCATCCATACCATTAAACTTCTTTTTGATCTTTCAGGTAAAATTGTAGGGAAGCTAATATTGTGACTTTTTAGGTTTCACTATAAATGACTGAATTAGAATTACATAAAATGTAAACAGTTGTAAAACAGTTTATTTAATCATATCTTATAACAAAGAGAAATTTCAAAATGACAGAAGAATTGACAAAATCGCAGGCACTCCTTGACAGGAGAAAAAATGCCGTGGCCAACGGTGTGGGCGTATTTAACACAGCAACGGTAATGGATGCCAAAGGCGCGATAATTACAGATGCTGATGGTCGCGAACTTATAGATTTTGCTGGAGGCATCGGGGTTGTAAATGCCGGTCATTGTCCGGAACCCGTGGTTGCGGCTATAAGGGAACAAGCTGGCAAGTATTTGCATACCAGTTTTAACGTGGTTACCTATGAACCTTATATAGAACTTTGTGAGGAATTGATCAAAATTCTGCCCCACGGGAAGCAGACAAAAGCTATGCTGGTAAGCACAGGTGCAGAAGCTGTTGAGAACGCCATTAAAATTGCAAGACAGGCTACGAAAAGACCTGCGGTAATTTGCTTTTCTGGTGCCTATCACGGGCGTACCATGATGGCCATGACCTTGACCAGTAAAGTAAGCTACAAATATGATTGTGGCCCTTTTGCGCCAGAAGTTTACAGGCTTCCCTTCCCTAACGTTTACCGCTATAGTGGTGAAAGGGATGAGGCCACCTTTGTCAAGGATGAACTGAAACGACTGCATGAGAGCGCCCTTAATTTGGTCGATATCAAAAGTGTTGCGGCTATAATTTTAGAACCTATTCAAGGGGAAGGCGGATTTAATCCCATTCCACAAAAATATTTGGAGGGGCTCCGAGCCTTTTGTGACGAGCATGGTATCCTACTTATTATGGACGAAGTACAGAGCGGTTTCTGTAGAACAGGGCATTGGGCCAGTTGGCAGCATTATGGGGTGCAACCAGATATTAGCACCTATGCCAAATCTATGGGATCTGGCCTTCCCATTGCAGCAGTCTTGGGCCGTGCCGATGTAATGGACGCAGCTGCATCAGGGTCTATTGGTGGCACCTATATTGGCAGTCCGGTTTGTTGTGCGGCGGCTTTGGCAACCATCAAATATATGAAGGAGATTGATCTCAATACAAAAGCCAAAGAAGTAGGGGAGACGATCATGAACCGACTGAAAAATTTAATGAAGGAATGTCCCGAAATTGGGGATGTCAGGGGCATTGGTGCCATGATAGGTATCGAATTCGTCATAAATGGCGATCCCAGACAGCCCGATGCCGAGATATGCGCAAAAATTGTAAAAGGCTGTTCGGATAACGGCTTGATCATACTGAGTGCCGGAACCCATAAAAATATTATCCGAATACTATCCCCCTTGGTCATAACTGAACAACAATTGGACAAAGGGATGACCATTTTTGAAAACGAAATAAGAAAAGCTAGAAAAAAATAATATGAAACCATTCGCAATTGCAGGAATACAGATGAAAGTGTCAGCGGTCGCTTCCAATGTGGAAATGATGAAACTGAAACTTGATATTACCATGAACCTTTACCCATGGATAGAAATGGTAATGTTTAGTGAATTATGCGCCTTCGGGCCCTTAACACACACGGCACAGCCAATACCCAATAATTTTGAAGCAGAAATGCAAGCCATGGCTAAGAAATATGGGATTTGGTTACTACCCGGTTCTATCTTCGAAAAAAGTGAAGGCAAGATCTATAATACGGCTACCGTTATTAATCCTCAAGGAGAAATCGTGACCCGCTATCGAAAAATGTTCCCATTTTATCCTTATGAAACCGGGGTGACCCCAGGAAAGGATTATTGTGTGTTCGATGTACCTAATGTTGGAAGATTTGGAGTGTCCATCTGTTATGATATGTGGTTTCCAGAGACCATCCGTACGTTGGCCGTTATGGGCGCTGAGGTTATTTTGCACCCTACCATGTCGGGCACCATTGATCGTGAAATTGAACTATCTATTGTTAGGGCAATGGCTTCCGTGAACCAATGTTATTTATTTGACGTCAATGGGTTGGATACCGGTGGATGTGGACGATCAATCGTCTGTGGTCCTGATGGGCGTATCCTGCACCAGTCCGAGGGCACCGAGGAAATCATACCGCTTGAATTGAATATTGAGAGGGCTAAAAGAAGCCGTGAATTGGGCATCCTACGCCTGGGGCAACCCCTTAAAAGTTTTAGGGACCATATCCATACGGGTCAATTTGGCATTTACCAACCCAATCTTCCCACGCCCTACCTGGATTCTTTAGGACCGCTGATAAAGCCTACACGTCTTGATACCCTCACGGAATTGAAAATAAAAGAAAATACGTTAGAGCAACAAGCCTCGCCCATCCACTATAAAGGGGATGGAATAATATAAATCTAAATCTAAAAAATATGGGTGGTATTCCAACTGGTAAAAAGAAAAAGGAAGTTTCAATAAAAAATTATGTGAGTTGGTTCGAAATTCCTGCGATCGATTTTACGCAAGCTGTGAATTTTTACAACCATATTTTCGGGATTGAAATGGTGCAAAATGTAACGGAGGTGAATGCAATGGCCTTTTTCCCCGCGACCAAGGGCATTGGCGGGGCTGTAATTGCCGGTCCTGGGTCAGTACCAAGTGATACAGGCCCGTTGATCTATTTAAACGGAGGCAAGGATCTGGGGGATGTGCTCAACAAAGTGGAAGAGGCGGGCGGACGCATAGTGATGCCCAAAACCCTGATCAGCGATGATGCGGGTTATTTTGCCATTTTTATCGATAGCCAAGGAAACAAACTCGCTTTACATTCAAATAACTAAAACGTGACTAAGAACAAAACTAAAAGTGCGCCTTATTATAACATTGGTCAACTGCGGGTAGATTATTGGAACAAATTAAAAATCGAAACTGCTGAACTTGGCCGGTGCCAGAAAGGATCTGCCAACGAAAAAAATCATAAAAACAAGGTTGCGGAGTTACTAAATGACCTGAAAGGGGTAGAGTGCTTTTTTGCATCGCCTGGAAAAGGGCGCATGCGCAAACTCGAAAATGCCTTTACCAGTAAGGAGCACGACTCCCTAAGCCATATGGTATCCGAAACCACAAAACAGTTGGTGGGGGACAGTTACAGAAGTAATCCCGACTTCATTGATTTTGATGAGCAGAGCATGGAGTCCGCCGAGGAACACGATCAACATATTAGTGTTCGGAAAAACCATTTTGAGGTTTTATTTGTTGATGATATTTCGGATCAGGAAGAGAGTAAATTAAGGCATAATTTGAGAGCCTTACGGACACCTAACGATAAGTTCACTTATGGCGTTGTTGTACAGCGTTCTTTTCAGGATGTGATGATCGCCCTGCTTTTTAATCACAATATTCAGGCAGTGGTGGTGCGTTATGCCCCGCCCTACCTCTCCAAGAAGATTACGCCTATTATTAAGCCTTATATTGAAAAAGTTACAAAACTCGATTTTTCATCAAAATCGGAAACCGATCTTGGTCCTATCATGGGAGAATTGATCAAACAGTATCGGCCAGAGTTGGATACTTATTATGTTACCGATACGTCATTGGGACATCTAAAGGACAGCACCATTAAGGGTTTTAGACGTATATTTTACCAAACAGAAGATATACAGGAACTACATCTGACCATCATGCGCGGGATTGCGGAACGGTATAACACCCCCTTCTTTTCTGCCTTGGTAGAGTATAGCCAAAAGCCTACCGGAGTCTTCCATGCCATGCCCATATCACGAGGAAATTCGGTCTTTAAATCCAGATGGATCAACGATTTTGGCGAATTTTATGGAAGGAATATGTTTTTGGCGGAAACATCGGCCACAACTGGTGGTCTGGATTCCCTGTTGCAGCCAACAGGACCTATTAAAAAGGCCCAGGAGATGGCACGCGATGCCTATGGTTCCCAGTACACTTATTTTGTAACCAATGGAACATCCACAGCGAATAAAATAGTCATGCAGGCCTTGGTAAAACCTCAGGATGTAGTACTTATCGACCGGGATTGCCACAAGTCGCATCACTATGGCTTGGTTTTGGCCGGTGCCTACCCTGTTTATTTGGATTCTTACCCCATTGAAGAATACTCAATGTACGGAGCGGTGCCCTTGGAACAGATAAAAAGCAAGTTGCTACAATTAAAAGGAGCGGGAAGGTTAGACAATGTTAAAATGTTACTGTTGACCAATTGTACCTTTGATGGCCTTGTCTATAATGTGGAACGGGTTATGGAGCAAGTTCTCGCCATAAAACCAGATATGATCTTTTTGTGGGATGAAGCCTGGTTTGCCTTTGCTGGATTTGCCAATAACTATAAGCAACGTACGGGCATGTATACAGCCAAAAAGCTTTACGAAAAGTACTGTAACCCAAATTATAAGGCGAAGTACAACGCGCATATTAAAGGCTTGGCTACTGGAGAACAATCTTTATTACCCGATCCGGATAAGGTTAAGATACGCGTCTATGCCACCCAAAGTACACATAAGACTTTGAGCAGCTTTAGACAAGGCTCAATGATTCATATTTGGGATGAGGATTTCCGTCGTAAAACCGAGAATACTTTTCTAGAAGCCTATATGACACATACCTCTACTTCCCCAAATTACCAAATGTTGGCCTCCTTGGATATTGGCAGACGTCAAGTGCAGCTTGAAGGCTTCGAATTGGTTGAAAAGAGTATTGAATTGGCCATGGTATTACGGGCCAAGGTGAATGACAATCCCCAATTGAGCAAATACTTTGATGTGCTGACCGTGCATGATTTTATTCCGACTAAATATCGGCAAACGGGCCTAAAGGAATACTATACCAAGAATGAGGGTTGGAACCGGATGGAAGAGGCATGGGAGAAAGATGAATTTGTACTGGACCCTACAAAAATCACCTTGTACATTGGAAAAACAGGGGTTGATGGCGACACTTTCAAGAATAAATATTTAATGGATAAATTCAATATCCAGATTAACAAGACCTCCCGAAACACGGTGCTGTTCATGACGAACATTGGTACCACCAGAGGGAGTATCACCTATCTTACCAATGCACTTTTAAAAATTGCGGATGAATTGGACGACGAGTTAAAGTCCCTGAACGACAAAGAAAAAGAAATTCGGGAGCAACGCATATATTCATTGACCAAGGAAGTTCCGCCACTGCCAGATTTTAGTTATTTCCATCATTCATTTCAGGCCGTTCCCGGGGTCCCAGGAGGTAATTTGAGGGAAGCCTATTTCTTGGCCTATGATGAAGAAAATTATGAATATGTTCCTTTGAACGAGGTTTTGACAATCATGGGAAAAGGAAGAAAACTGGTGGCCTCTACCTTTGTAATTCCCTATCCCCCAGGCTTTCCTGTGTTAGTTCCAGGCCAGGTAGTGAGCGAGGAAATCATCAATTTCCTTACCGTACTCGATGTGAGCGAAATACACGGATACCGATCCGATCTGGGTCTAAGGGTATTCAAGGAAAAGGTCTTGGACAGGCATAAGATTACCACTTCCATCGGCGGAATGGCCATTGGCAAGAAGAAAAAACAACTAATCTAATCGTTAAAAATATTTAAATGACAGCTAAAAAAACAAGTACAACGAAGAAAGTCGCCAAACCCGTTGGCAATAAAACAACCCCAGTAAAAAAAGTGGCTACAAAACCAGTTCTCAATGGCGTACCCGATATCAGGAGATTTTTTCACAAGAACGAAACCCCCCTATATTTTATAAGTGCCACAAATTTTAATATGCTTGGGGCCGATGAATGGATCAAAGGATTTAAGTTTATCTGTCATATTGAATGTTTTGACGGGCAGCACCCCAATGTTTTTTCCCCAAAGGAAGAAATTCCACATGACGAATTCACAAGTATTGAAGACATCAACAATTACCTCTTGCAACATCCAGAGGTTCAAGATTATTTGACCACAAGGAAGAAAGGAAAATCCGCAGGAAAGGCCATGTTTCTTATGTTTGATGAAAAGACCGAGAAACTTGCAAAGAAATTGGGACTTCAAATTATGTTCCCTACCGCCAAGATGCGGAATTTTATGGACAATAAGGTGAATACAAACCGAATAGCCGAAAAGGCAGGCGTTGCTTGTGTGCCCTATGTGCTTTCCCCTGTTACGGATTATGCACATCTGAATAAGGTTTCCAAGGCCCTTGGGTCTGATTTGGTGATACAAACCCCTTATGGCGATTCTGGCCATACCACATTTTTTATCTCCAATGAGGAGGAATTCAAAAAATATGAAGAGGAGATTGTCAAGGAAAAGGAAGTAAAAATTATGAAGCGCATCAATTGCAAAGGCTCCGCAATAGAAGCATGTGTTACAAGACACGGGACCATTGTGGCCCCCCTAATGACAGAACTTGTTGGGTTTAAGGAAATGACACCTTACAAAGGCGGATGGTGTGGCAATGAAATATATCCGAATGCCTTTAGTCCGGAAATTCGTAAAAAGGCAACAAAATATACCCAACTATTCGGAGACCAATTAAGAAAAGAAGGGTATAAAGGATATTTTGAACTGGATTTTCTTATCGATCAAGATAATGGTGAAATCTATCTTGGCGAATTGAACCCTAGAGTGACTGGTGCTAGTTCTATCACCAACCATGCGGTTTTTGCCCTGGCAGACGCCCCTCTTTTTGTATTCCATATTCTGGAATGGATGGATGTGGATTATGAATTGAATGTAAAACAGTTGAATGCAAGATGGGCCAGACAAGAGAATATTGATGGTTGGAGCCAATTGATCATCAAACATACCGAGGACACCATTGAATATGTATCCGAGGCACCAAAATCGGGAATTTGGAAAATGTTCGATAATGGCCACATACAATTTGACAGGATGGATACCCATAGAAGGGCTGTGGAATCCGAGAACGAGGCATTTTTTCTGCACATTGCAAAGGAAGGGGATTACTTATATGAGGGGGCAGATATGGGTATTTTGGTATCAAGAGGTCGCATGATGACCGATGATTTTAAACTCAATGCACGATCAAAAGCTTGGATAAATGCCATCCGTGGAAAATATGTCTCACAAATTACAGAGGACAAGCGAGAAAAAATGACACTCAGCGGTAGCCTAACAAAATAATATGGAATTTAAGAGCATCAATCCTTACAATGGCCAGGTAGTAGGTCAATATACATCACTAACAGAACACGAATTAGACGAAAAACTCGATAAAAGCCAAAAGGCCCATGAGGCTTGGACCAAGGTGCCCCTTACCGAACGCTGTAGCTTATTAAAAAAGGCCGGAGCAGTATTGCGGGATCATGTGGAGGAGTATGCCAAGATGATCAGCTTGGAAATGGGAAAACCTATCGCGGAATCCAGAGGGGAAGTCAACAAGTGCGCTTGGGTGTGCGATTATTACGCCGAAAATGCCTCGGCCTTTCTTGCAGACGAAAGCATAAGTACCGATGCGGATACAAGTTTTGTGCGTCATGATTCCATTGGCGGTGTTTTGGCAATTATGCCCTGGAACTTTCCTTTTTGGCAAGTTTTCAGGTATGCGGCACCTACTTTGACCGCAGGCAATACTGGGCTACTAAAGCACGCCCCTAATGTCTTTGGTTGTGCTCAACAAATAGAGGAAGTTTTCACTAGGGCAGGTTATCCTTCCCATGTGTTTCAAAACTTGATTGTGCACCATGACCAAACCGAAAAAATCATTTCCCACAATGGTGTAAAGGCAATAACACTAACTGGTAGTGAAAGGGCAGGTTCTGCCGTGGCAGAAATCGCTGGACGTCATATTAAGAAAACAGTTTTGGAACTCGGAGGCAGCAATGCCTTTATAGTTTGGGACGATGCGGATATTGATAAAAGCGTAAAAATAGCCCTGACCGCTCGAATGCTGAACTGTGGGCAAAGTTGTATTGCGGCCAAACGTTTTATTTTAATGGATGGCATCTATGATGAATTCGTCCAGAAATTCACAGAAGCAGTAAAACAATTGAAATCCGGGGACCCATTGGATGCTGATACAACCATAGGACCGTTAGCGCGACTTGATTTAGCCGACCAATTGCACACCCAGGTGAAAGAATCGGTTGCGCAAGGGGCAAAATTAGTACTGGGGGGCAAACAAAATGGTTGTTACCACGAACCCACTATTTTGGGTGAGGTGACTCCAGGGATGGCCGCCTTTGACCAAGAAACCTTCGGACCCTTGGCCGCTATGATCAGAGCCAAGGATATAGATCATGCCTTTGAACTCTCGGAAAATTCCAAATATGGGCTAGGGGTAACGGTATGCACCAAAAATACCGATATGGCCTTAAAACATGCGCATAAAGTTAGTGATGGGGCCTATTTTATTAACGAATTGGTGAAATCTGATCCAAGATTACCATTTGGAGGCACCAAAAAATCAGGCTATGGCCGTGAACTGGCTAAAGACGGGATGATGGAGTTTGTAAATAGGAAAACGGTATATGTGAAGCATTAATTGAGATTACCATATTACTAAAAAGTAAACCTTCCGTGCTTTTAAGTGCGGTTTAAAGCCTCTCTGCAGTGAGGGGCTTTTTTTTGTTCTGGTTGTCCCGTGCTAAAATGACCTCTTCCAAGCCCCTTTTTGAAGCGACCAGATTACGCCTAACTGGCTGTAAATGTGATTCATTAACCTTATTTATTCTTAATTATATCTTAAAAAGGTAATACAGCATAGAAATAGGAAAATTCAATCTAGTTTTGGTCGATCATTCTTTCGGAATTTTGCAGTGTATAATTTTTAATACACAGTATTATGACGAAAGTAAAATTTTATCCAACTATATGGCAAACCATCCCCTATTCATTTGATGTGATAGATCAATGGGATGCCGAAGGAAAACGAATCAAGGATTTGGTGCTTAAAAATAGCATTGCGGCAAAGCAAGGGGTTTCTGAAATGACCCTTAATATCACCAAATTATCTGCTATTGATAAAGCTGGCAAGGAACATTTTATAGAGGAATTCCCATCACTGGCCATGTTGAACATTAAAGGCTTACATACAGGGCATTTTGTGAGGTCTAAAAGTGCATTGGAACTGAACCCGGGGGAATACACTTCTTTTAGATTCTATCTGGAAAAGGCAGGAAACAGTTTTGTTTACAGTGACCGCAGAGTAGAACCTGTATCTCAATTTGATCGCCTCGATTTTGAGATTGAAGACGGACTGGAAATCTACGGTGACGAGGCCAGGGAGGTAATCCTACGGTTCGATTTTGAACCCTACGAACTGCCCGAATTTTTAAAGAAAACGAAGCAAATATTTAAAAGTTTTAGGTGGTTTGTGATCCGTTTGGTTGAAAGTATGGAACACAAACGAATAAAAATTTAATTATTGGAAGTCGCTAAAATTGGCGAACTGAGGTATGGTAATGCGTAACTCCACGCCATAACAAAACAAAAGCTTTCCGGAAACGGAAGGCTTTTGTTGTTTTCTCCCTTTTTGAGGTGTTCCGTCACAAAAATAAGATGGTAAAACCTATGTCCATTTTGGCCTACTTGCAAGGATTGTTGTTTAACAATTGGGAACTGGTTGTTCATAGATTGAAATAACCCTTTCAGTCTAATTTATCTGGATGGGATTTTTTACTACAAATGATACGTGGAAATTTCATTGTGTAACCAATGATGCCGAATCAAATAATCGTATTCTTTATTTTTGGTCAACAATCTAATTGATATTTGGAAAAAACTCAAAACTATACAAAATTACATTCTAAAAATAGCAGCGTTGTCATATGTATGATTTTTAGGAGGCGAATCCTTACCATTTAAGTAACTTTAACAACATAAAAATAGATGCCCTAAGTGTAAATTGAAGTGTAGTATGGAGCCTAGTTTTAAACAATAGGGTTTGGATCAATATGATTTTCAAGTACGATAAAACTATGGCTAATAACATTAACTAACATGTAATCATGATCAAAGAATTAAAAGAAAGCTACGGCCATATATTTGAAGATGCCCTTATTGATGAGATAGTACAGGTTGGAACATTTAAAGAAGTGCCGGAGGGATTTAAATTAATGGAGATTGGGCAGTTTATAAAAGGAATGCCTTTACTTGTATCTGGGGCTATTAAAGTGTTGCGGCAAGATACGGATGGTGATGAGTTACTTCTTTATTACTTAGAAAAGGGTGATACCTGTTCTATGACAATGACCTGTTGTATGGGGGACTCCAAAAGTGAGATTAGGGCTATAGCAGAGACAGACACCAAATTGATCATGGTTCCCATTGAGAAAATGGAAGAATGGACCGCCAAATATAAATCATGGCGAAATTTTGTGTTTGAAAGCTACCACACCCGACTAAACGAATTACTTAGTACCCTGGATAGTATTGCCTTCAATAATATGGACCAAAGGCTAGTAGCATATCTTAAAGAAAAATCAAGAATCAATAAAGGTCAAACTATCCATAATACCCATCAAGAAATAGCATACGAACTCCACAGCTCTAGGGTCGTCATTTCCAGACTTCTTAAAAAATTGGAACAAATGGGCAAAATAGAGCTTCATAGAAATCATATAAAAATTTTGGATTTATAAGGGCTCTGTAACCAATGTTACTGCACAACCTTTTTTGGTGCACTAGTTTCGCACTAATAAATATAAATTCATATGGAGTTGTTGCAAGTGTTTGGTTATGCAAGTGCATTGATTATTGGAATTTCGCTTGGTTTGATTGGTGGAGGAGGATCTATTTTGGCGGTTCCTGTGCTTGCCTACCTTTTTACCGTCAACGAAAAAGTTGCTACAGCCTACTCTCTGTTCATCGTGGGGGCCAGTGCCCTTGTGGGTGGTTGGCAACAGCACTTAAAAGGATATGTCGATTGGCGAACTTCGGTTGTATTTGGTATCCCGGCAATCATTGGGGTAACGGCTGTTCGGCATTATGTGGTGCCCGCAATGCCTGATGTTCTTTTCAACATGGGAGATTTTGAGTTCACCAGAAGAATGGCCATGTTCGGACTTTTTGCCGTTTTGATGATTCCTGCGGCCTATTCCATGCTCATGAACGGAAAAAAATTAACTGTAAAAGGAGATGGGAAAATAAAATACAACTATCCATTAATATTGGCCGAAGGATTGATTGTTGGAGCGATAACAGGAATGATTGGAGCTGGAGGGGGATTTTTGATTATCCCGGCCCTTGTAATCCTTGCCAATGTAGAGATGAAAGTAGCAGTGGGTACTTCTCTAATCATAATTGCATTCAAATCGTTATCGGGTTTCTTTTTAGGGGATGCTTTGACCATGGAAATAGATTGGAGCTTCCTAGGACTCTTTACCGGACTTTCACTGATAGGTATTTTCATCGGGAGTTACTTGAGTAATTTTGTAGATGGCAACAAGCTTAAAAAAGGATTTGGCTATTTCATCTTGGTAATGGCGGGTTTCATTTTTTATATGGAGTTTTTTATCCAGCGATAATTGTTCTAAGGAAAGCAAGTATCAAAATAGTTGTCCATGTAATGACCTGTAAAAAACAGGTCATTTTTTTTTGGTTCATTACTACTGTGTGTAACCAAAGTTACTGTAGACCCTAAAAAACCTTTTTAACTTTACGTCAAGAATTTTAAATAGAAATCATGATTATTGAGCAAATTTATACAGGTTGTCTGGCACAGGGAGCATACTATATAGAAAGTAAGGGTGAAATTGCTATAATTGACCCTTTGCGGGAAGTAAAACCTTATCTCTATAGGGCCAATTTGGACAATGCCAAAATCAAATATATTTTTGAGACGCATTTTCATGCCGATTTCGTGAGCGGTCACGTTACTTTGGCAAAAGAAACAGGAGCTCCTATTGTTTTCGGACCCCAGGCGAACCCAGCATTCGATGCAATTATTGCAGCAGATGGGCAAGAATTTAAATTAGGTGAAATTACTATTACAGTGTTACATACTCCGGGGCATACCATGGAAAGCACTACCTATCTTTTAAAGGATAAAGACGGAAAAGACCATGCGATCTTTAGTGGGGACACCTTGTTTTTAGGGGATGTGGGCAGGCCAGATTTGGCCCAAAAAATGGGTGTTTTGACAGAGCGGGATTTGGCAGGGCTTTTATTTGACAGCCTGCGCAATAAAATAATGCCCTTAGCAGATGATGTTATTGTTTATCCGGCTCACGGGGCAGGATCGGCTTGTGGCAAGAACATGATGAAAGAAACCGTTGATACTTTGGGGAACCAAAAGAAAATGAACTATGCCTTACGTGCCGATATGACCAAAGAGGAATTCATCAATGAGGTCACTGAAGGTCTTTTGCCTCCGCCACAATATTTCCCTTTAAATGTTAAGATGAACAAGGAGGGATATGAAGATTTTGAAGAAGTTCTGGAACGGGGTACAAGGGAGTTGTCCCCAGAAGCTTTTGAGATAGCTGCCAATGAAACAAGTGCTGTAATACTTGACGTTAGACATCAAGATGATTTTGCCAAAGGTCATATCCCACGTTCTATTTTTATTGGACTCGATGGGAGTTTTGCACCGTGGGTAGGTGCTTTAATTGCAGATGTAAAACAACCTATAGTATTGGTTGCCACAAAAGGACAGGAAGAAGAGGCAGTAACCCGACTGGCAAGAGTCGGTTTTGATAATACATTGGGTTATCTAAAAGGCGGATTTGAGGCTTGGAAGAAGGCCGGAATGGATTATGATACTGTAAGTTATATAACCTCCAAAAATTTGAACGATGTATTGGCCAATGAAAAGCTTCCCATTTTTGATGTACGAAAAGAAACTGAGTATCTATCCGAACATGTTTTGGATGCGAACAATGCCCCCTTGGATTATTTAAATGATCATTTGGCCGAATTCGCATCGTCCAAGACCTTTTATGTGCATTGTGCCAGTGGGTATAGAAGTATGATAGCTGCTTCCATTCTAAAAAGTAGGGGCATCCATAATCTTATTGATGTAAAAGGTGGCTTTAAGGCCATTAAGACAACTGATATTCCAGTATCGGAGTTTGTTTGTCCTACAACATTATAATAGCCTTTTTAATAAGCTATGTAACCAAGGTTTCGGCTGTTGTGTTATTACTAGGGCACGTTTAATATAAACTTAATATTTATGTCTTTTTTAGCTACATTATTCAAACCCAAGTCCAATAAAACAGACTTGATAAAAATTCTAAACCTGCAAGAGTTTCGGGATGCCATAAAAAACAACAAAATTCAATTGATAGATGTGCGTACCTCCCAAGAATATCAGGGGGGCCATATTAAGAATGCCATGAATATTGATTTTTTCAATGGGGAGGCATTTCGAAAAGCCTTCGAAAAATTAAACAAGGAAGAACCTGTCTATGTTTATTGTCGGTCAGGCAACCGTAGTCAAAAGGCGGCTGCACGTCTTGTTGGCATGGGATTCAAAAAAATCTATGATTTAAAAGGAGGTTTTATGGCATGGGAACGGCAATAGGAATAAGCTGTGAGCCTCGAAAAATGGAATGTACTGCCAAGCCCAGTGCGCGTAAAGCCATAGAGCATATTTTTTCAATATAGCTGTAGTCTAAATATTTTTAGTAAGGTATGGTTGTGGAACATTCATTTTAACTGGCCCGACCAGATGTGACAAATGTCACTTTTTACTGTGAATATCCGATATATATTTGATTATGAAATTGAGCAAAGGGACAAAGCTGTTTGTGGTTTGCCTTCTTTGTGCGGGCATTGTTACCATCAGTGTTCTAGTAATTAAATTTATAAACAATTGAATTCTAGAAATATGAAACAAAACATGGGCGGGACAGACCGCACAATCAGATTTATTATTGCAGCGGTGATTGGCGTATTGTATTGGCAGAAAATTATAGACGGCACATTGGCTTATGTTCTTCTCCCGTTAGCCGGTATTTTTATCCTCACCAGCTTTATAAGCTTTTGTCCTTTATATAGTATTGTAGGTCTGAATACCTGCAAGATCAAAAAGTAGAAATTGAATACTATAAAAGAGGGGTTTGACATATAGTATGGCAAACCCCTTTACTATGGCTTAAAATTACCCTGCTATTTCTTGCGCTATGTAACCATTGTTACTGTATTCATAAAATATCGGATCTATCTTTAAGAAGTTATAATTACAATAAATATATCTCAGATGAAATCACATTATCAAATACTAATTATTGGAGGGGGTACGGCTGGCATTATGGTGGCTTCACAACTTTTGAGACAGAAAAATGCAAAGGACGTTGCTATTATTGAGCCATCGGACACACATTACTATCAACCGGCTTGGACCTTGGTGGCTGCCGGCACTTACGACTACGACAATACAGCCAGACCCATGGCAACGATCATTCCTAAAGGCGCTACCTGGGTAAAGGACAAGGCCACTGGTTTTGATCCGGAAAATAACCTGGTCCATACCAAAAACAAAGGGGATATCACATATGATTATTTGGTGGTAGCTCCTGGATTAGCTTATGATTTTAGTTTGGTACCTGGCTTGGGGGATGCAATAGATAAAGGAGTGGTTTGCAGTACATATACCAATTCAAAACATGCATGGGATGTTATTAAAAATTTTAAGGGAGGGACTGCTTTGTTCACACAACCTACCACCCCTATAAAATGTGGAGGTGCACCCCAAAAAATCATGTATTTGGCAGAAAGCTATTTTAGAAAAACTGGGGTTCGAAAAAATATAGATGTTGTGTTTGCAACCTCTGGGACAGTAATATTTGGGATTAAAAGGATCGCTGATACCTTAATGAAGGTCGTAGATAGAAAGGATATCAATCTTAGGTTTTATCACAAACTTGTGGCGGTAGATGGCGAAAAACAGATTGCTTGGTATGAACTGGGCAAAGATATTGCGCCGGGTAGTAGTGTGGTAAGGTCTGGGGATGATGATAAACAATTGGATAAGGCTTTTCAATATAATTACAAGGACGTAAAAGTGACTATTGAAGGAAACAGATATGGCATTCATTATGATATGCTGCATACGGCACCGCCATCGGTAGCACCAAAGTTTGTAAAGGAATCTTCCTTGGTAAACGAGGCAGGATGGGTAGACGTAAACAGTGAAACCATGCAGCATACTAAATATCCAAATATTTTTAGTTTGGGAGATGTTTCCTCGTTACCAACTGCAAAAACAGGGGCGGCTGTAAGAAAACAAGCGCCTATAGTTGTGGACAATATAGATCTGTTGATAAAGCAAAACAAGATCGGAACAAAAGCCTATAATGGCTATTCCTCCTGTCCGTTAGTCACCGACTATGGGAAAATGGTATTGGCAGAATTTGATTATAAAAATAACTTTACCCCTGATCCAAAACTAAAACAAATGCTTGTTTTTGATAGTTCTAAAGAACATTGGAGATTATGGATGCTAAAGAAATACGGATTGCCATATCTCTATTGGAATAAAATGATGAAAGGCAAGAATGTTTAATTAAACACTTTCCCCCATCCATTGCAAAAAGATGAAACTTACTAAGTTTCATCTTTTTTTTTGACCTAATTCTGATTTATTAGAAGTTATAATTTAATATTAAATCAATGTGGAATAAGTCGGTTTTATTAAAGTAGAAATTGGGGTTATTTGGAAAATCACCATTGGCAATTTTTGAAACCAATAACAATTCTGGATGTAGATTTTTTAGTTTATCAAACTTAAAAAAAAGATCTAGGTTAAACTGTGTGTAATCAGGGACAGCATATTTGTTCAGCCTAGGGTCCAGTACGGAAGGTTTCCAATGTCTTCCAATACTGAAAACACTTTGAATTTGAGTATTGATCTTTGTAAAGTTAAAGTTGGTATCGTAATGAAATACCAAGGCATGGTTATCCCCAGACCCTTCACTGCGTTCCCTTTTTTGAAAACTGAACAGATCTTCCCTTCCCCATTCCCGTGGCGAAATGAATTGACCATGAGGCAAGATTCTATCATATGCCAATGAGGCCTTGGATTTCATCCATTGATAGTCCAGCTTCACCCCTAAAATATCGGAAGTGTTATTACTGAAGTATCGCTGTGAATCGATATCATTACCGCCATTGCCAATCTTGTTTTGGTGCAACCACTCCAATTCTAAATTTAATTTTTGAGTGATGTCCATTCTTGGTTTTAGATAGGTGGTATTGGAAATATTATCTACATAAAAATTCCAAAAATCCAGTCGGAGATGCTCTGTTACCTTTATCTCGGAGTTAAAAAGAATTACATAATCGGAATCTGTATTTCCGCCATACTGATTGTTTTCACCTGTTATGCTTCTTCCTTCTGGATAGGTGCCAATACTTTCCCCTATATCATAAAAATGACCTGTTGAACGAGGTGCGATTTTATTAAGGATGCCGAGTTGCAGCGTATTCTCTTTTGTTTTTTTATAACGATACCAAAGACCCTGTACCAGAGTTGGAATCATACGCCCATCCTCAGGGTTGATCAAAGGCGTGTTTATTTTCATCCTACCAATTGCAAATTCGTGTTTTGGAGATTTATACTTTAAGTAAAGTTCTCCCAGTAAAAAAAGGGCATCATTTTTAAGGTCTAGCCGATTGAACAGACCCTCTTCATACCTGCTCAACTTACCAGTAGTTTCATCGGGCACCGTCAAATCTTGTATTTCAAGATTTGTGGAGTTGTAAAGTGCAGCCCCAATCTCCCATTTTTTATGGAACAAAAACTCATATTTGATCTTACCTCCAGAGGCCAGGGCGCTAAAGTCTTTTAAATTTCCTTTATTGAATGTATTCATATAATACGTTCTCCATTGCCCGGATAACGTACCCTTATTTTTTGTTTCAACAGGTTCTTGTGAAAATGCGAAAATGGGAATCAAGAAAAGCAGACAATTCAGCGTAGGTGCAAATTTCATTTGGTTTTTTTTATATTGTATTGCTTCTCATAATAATCGATTATTGGAAGAAAAGGTCCATATTTATGTTGTTCTGGGGTAAATTCATCTGCCCATGGACCATAGGGGGATGATACTGGTTTTAATTTTTTAGCGGGATAATCATTTTCCGTACCTATTTTTATGGGTCGATCAAAACTATTGATGTACCCTGCAACATTAAAGGCTTCTTCGTCCGTCAATTTTGGATTGTCCCACGTGGCTTGTCCAAAAGGCATATTCCCCTTAATAAATTCTGCAGAGGTGATGACCCTATGCATGCCAGCCCCGTTGTTATAGCTATCTTCTCCCCAAAGAGGTGGATATTGATATCCCTTGGCAGCACTGGCCATACGAACTCCCTGCCCATTCCCCCCATGACAGAGGGCGCATTCCTTAAGGTATAAAGTTTTTCCCTTATCAAGATCTACGGCTGTAGCAGGTATCTTTATTTTAGCATATCCCTTGAATTCCTTTTTTCTTTCTTCGGGCAGATCTTCACCCAACCAGGTCATATAGGCAACTATTGCTTTCATGGGTTTAGAATCTAGCGGCAGTTTTTTCCCGTTCATGCTTCGCTCCATACAACCATTAATGCGGTCCTCTATAGTCCCTATTTTGTTTGAACGTCCACCGAACTGGGGAAAACGCTCAATCACACCTACCCAAGATGCTGAACCCGCCTGAGTTCCACCTTTTAAATGGCAATTGACACAAGCTAGATTATTACCGGAAAAACGCATATTGGGGTCTTCTGCAGTTGGACCCATCTGATTAGGTGTTTCAGCAATAAGCAAATAACCTTGTTTGACTTGTGAGTCCATATTGCCCAATTCAGAGAGCACATTTTTAGGATTCCAATCTTTATTAACCACAACATTATCGCTACCCATATTTTGAACAGCGCTAGGTTTATAGGTCAAAAGTCCAATAAACACTATGATTATGAACGAAAACATAACCAGAAACAACAAGAATAGCCTCTTGGCAAGTGACTTTAATTCTTCCATATATTAAAAATAGCTTTAATAATGTTAGTGCAATTAATATAGAACAAGGAAACGAATGTATAATTTTGGGATATGGTGCACAGTAACAATTGTTACAGAGAATCTTGCCTAAGAATCTTATATTTGAATTGCTTCCGAAATTCAAATGTAATTTTCATGATCAGAAGCTATTACCATGTGTCATTTTTATACTTGATTAGTGTCATATTTTTTATAAATTCTAAACCCTTAATTCATGCACAAACTTTTTAGTATCGCAGTTTTACTTTTAATTAGTACTCAATTGAAAGCCCAAGAATGGGTAACCCCTGTAATAGAGGGCTACGGAAAAATAAAATATTTCAAAACGGCGGCAGTTCAACCGGATAGTACCTTAACATACAAACTAGTATTCGATATTAAAGATGGCAAAGAAATGGAAGGTGTCAATGTTGGCCTGTTCAAAATAGCCAGGACACTAAATATGTTGGGGGTGGCAGGAATTGCTTCTAAAAACATCAACATAGTTGCCGCCATTCATGGAGAGGCAACATTCCTCGTTTTGAACGAAGAGAAATATCAAAAAAAATATGGCAAATCAAATCCCAATTTGCAATTATTGGAAGTATTAAAACAGCATGGGGTGGAACTGTATGTTTGCTCCCAAGCTACAAGTGCCAGGGACATACAAGAGATTGATATGAACGAATATGTTCAATCGGCGCTCTCCGCAATTAGTGTCCTGGCAAATTACCAACTTCGAGGTTATGCATTAATGCCTTGATCATATAGGTTTTTTGGAAGATCTTTTTAGCCAGTTAATACTATGTTAAACCTTGGCCCTATGTAACTACTGTTACCAAACTCTAGAGTACAAACCAGTAGTTTTGTAGTAAATAGTAAACAATCATTATGGAAATCAAACAATTTCAAGATAAACCATTGGCTCATTATTCCTATGCAATATTGAGCGATAAAAAAATAGCATTAGTAGACCCATCAAGGGATCCTAAACCATATTACAAATTTGCAGAGGAGAACGATGCTGAAATTATTGCTGTTTTTGAAACGCATCCTCATGCTGATTTTGTGAGCAGTCATTTACAAATTCATAAAGAGACTGGCGCAATCTTGTATGTAAGTAAATTGGTTGGGGCAGAATATCCTCATACAACCTTTGATGATGGTGATATACTTAAGATGGGGAAAGTAATTTTTTCCGCAATTAACACCCCTGGCCATTCCCCAGATAGCATTACTATAGTAGCAAGGAATGAAGCCAATGGGCATGTCATGTTCACGGGGGATACTTTATTCATAGGAGATGTTGGAAGACCTGATTTAAGAGAAAAGGCGGGCAACATGGTCGCCAAACGGGAAGAACTGGCCAAGGCCATGTACGATACCATGCAAAACAAATTCAATTCACTTCCAAATGAAACCATTGTATATCCTGCCCATGGAGCTGGTTCTCTATGCGGTAAGAACATGAGCACGGATTCTTCCAGTACCCTCGGGAATGAACGGATGGGAAATTGGGCGTTTAAACCCCAAACACAAGACGAATTTGTTAATCATATTTTGGCGGATCAACCTTTTATCCCTAGCTATTTCGGTTTTGACGTGGATATGAACAAGGGAGGAGCAGAAAATTATGAAAGCAGTATTTCACAAATACCTTTTAGG
Source organism: Flavobacteriaceae bacterium KMM 6897 (assembly GCA_035798135.1). Lineage (GTDB taxonomy): Bacteria > Bacteroidota > Bacteroidia > Flavobacteriales > Flavobacteriaceae > Sediminicola. The sequence goes on from JAPFBR010000001.1 coordinate 1,125,367, forward strand.
CTCGGGGTATCTTCCTTGGATAAAAACATAGTTGTGATTGATACACGGGACCAAGACGACTTTAAGAAAAGCCATCTGCCCAATTCAATAAACATTATGTCCAGAAATGAAGACGATAAAATTGAAACTTGGCTGGGCGCTATCATACAACCTAATGAACCCTATTATCTTATAGTAGATACTATTGAAAATAGACGGGAAGTGCTGAAGAGAATTGCCAAAATAGGCTATGAATCCCAAATCAAAGCAGTGGCAACATTGTCAAACGAACGATTGGAGCAGTCGGACAATTTTGATTTTCAAGCTTTTCAAAACAACGAGGATAAGTATACTATTGTGGATATCCGAAACAAAAGTGAAGTTCAAGAGGGCAAGTTTTTCGACCATGCCATCAACGTGCCTCTCAATGAACTGAGAGAATCTATTGGGAATATCCCAACAGATAAGCCCATAGTAGTTCATTGCGCCGGCGGGTATAGAAGTGCAGCTGGTTCCAGTATCATAGCAATGGAAATTAAAGCCGCTAAGGTGTATGATCTTAGCGAAAAAGTAAACGATTTTAAATAAACAGAAAATGAAAAATAACAGTCTATCCAATATTGGATTGAACAAAGAAAACACGGGTAAAATAGCTAATGATCTAAATGATCTTTTATCTAATTACCAATTGTATTATATGAATCTGAGAGGATTTCATTGGAATATAAAAGGGAGGAAGTTTTTTGAGTTGCACCTAAAATTCGAAGAGCTTTATAACGATGCTTTGTTGAAGGTGGATGAAATAGCTGAGCGGGTACTTACCTTAAGTGCATCACCTATCCATACCTATGCTAAGTATTTGGATAATTCAGAGATTAAGGCAGCGGAAAATATTAAGGATGGGGACACCGCAGTTGCCAATATTTTGGATAGCCTTTCAATTTTGTTGAAAAAAGAAAGAGCTATTCTTAAAATTGCGTCTGAAGGAAATGATGAAGGAACCGTGTCTTTAATGAGCGATTATATTGTGCAACAAGAAAAATTGGTTTGGATGCTCTCCGCTTACCAAGACTAGATTTAAAAATATAGTACAAACCTTGTCCAGAATCTCGTCTTACGGTTTTTGGACAAGGTTTTGATTTTGTAAATAGGTATTAAAAGGTCTTTTTTTAAAGAGTACCTTTATTGTGTAACCAAAGTTACCGACTTCTTCATTTAAACAACGTTTCTTTGCAACTTAAATTAAACCAATGAATTGGATATTAGAACCTTGGCCATGGTATGTTTCAGGACCGATGATTGCCTTTATTATGTTTTTGCTGCTTATGGTAGATAAGAATTTTGGGATGTCCTCAAATCTACGAACCATGTGTACCATCTGCGGTGCGGGTAAGAAAGCAGATTTTTTCAAGTTTGATTGGAAAGCCCAAAGATGGAACTTAATTGTTGTTTTAGGCGCGGTAATCGGAGGCTTTATTGGTTCCCATGTTCTTTCCTCGGAAACAGCTGTCGCCATCAATCCTGATACAATAGCAGATTTACAGGCCCTCGGATTTAACAGTGCAGGTAAAACTTATCTTCCAACGGAACTCTTTGATTTAAGTGCTTTGACAGATATCAAAAGTTTGGCTGTTTTGGCCATTGGAGGGTTATTGGTTGGCTTTGGAGCTCGGTACGCTGGAGGTTGTACTTCAGGACATGCCATATCCGGTCTTAGTGATTTACAAGTGCCATCCCTTATAGCCGTTATCGGTTTCTTTATTGGTGGTCTGGCAATGATTCATTTTATTTTCCCCCTAATTTTTTAATTACATGAGAACAGTAACATATCTTTTTATAGGCATACTTTTTGGCATTACCATGTTTAAGTCCGAGGCCGCATCATGGTTTCGAATTTATGAAATGTTCAAATTTGACTCCTTCCACATGTATGGCATTATAGGATCTGCATTATTTATTGGAATTGTTGTTGTGCAGCTCATAAAACGGCTTTCTATTAAATCGTTCTATGGTGAGCATATCAAATTTGTTCCCAAGGCCAAAAGCTTTAGTCGCTACATGTATGGCGGTGTCATATTTGGTTTGGGATGGGCTTTGGCAGGCGCATGTCCCGGCCCTATGTTTACATTGGTTGGAGCGGGATATGCTCCCATTTTAGTAGTAATAGTAGCTTCAATTTTTGGCACGTTTCTATATGGTCTATTGAAGGATAAATTACCACATTAATGGTCTTGGTATAAGAATTTCTATTTCCATTACCTTGTCTTTAAAACATTAAAATACTCGTTTTCAAGATAAAATCTATGATGTGTCTTACCAAGCTTTCAAAGTCTATTCATTGACTCTTTAAAAAATCCAGTGGTTAACAACTATATTGGTTCATAGTTGTGATGTTATGATAATCACAACTACAACAATACAAAAGCTTTCTGGCAACGGAAGGCCTTTTTTATTGCACAAATCCTACATGGAATAGATATTGAATCTAAAATAATCATTAATTTCGCCCTACATATCTTGGATATTTTATAATATTTTTCTTACTTATAGGTTGTAGACACATACTTATGATAAAGTCGCTAATGTTAGGCTTTAAGGTTAAGATAGTTACTGAGTGGGTTTGTATGTAGAGTATTGTAAACCAAATAGTAAAGTGATAGGTGATAATGAACATGACTTTTTATTATAATTCCAAGAAAACCAGCGCTACACGTGGAAAGTAAACAACTGGAAAAAATACTGCCGCTACTGGATTTGGCCAAATTTATTGGTGCGGCTCCCTCTGCGGTAATTTCGGGTATTGGAGCTAATCAGGACAACTACGATCACTCAGGACTACCACAACCACAGAATTGTAAAATGGTATTGCAGCCTTTTCTTGCCCATACTTTAAGCTCGTCAAAAAGCATAACAATCATACCCAATGTGCAAAAGGAGGCAGATTTTGTAACCGGGAACTTGACCCAAGAGGATTTTACGTTAATGGGCTATATAGGTTGCCCACTGCGGTCAAAGGAAGGAAGTCCTATTGGGGTATTGAGTCTTATCTTTGATAAAACCTTCCAGTTTACCTCCGAACAGGAAAAAGCATTGTTGACTGTAGCCTCTCAGGTGGTAAATGTCCTGAAGGAGATACCTACAAAAAAGGATTTCAAGTTGGTCAAAGACGAACTTGAATTGCAAAATGAGGTCAATAGAAACATTGTTGAAAATTCTAAATTGAGCCTTTGGAGGTGTAATTTGGAGGAGGATATTTTGCATTTTGATGTAAAGTGGTACCTAATATTGGGGTATGATCAGAAAGAATTAAGTCCCATGACCTTGCAAAAATGGGAGTCCTTAATTCACCCGAGGGATCTCCCAATGCTCAAAGATCAGTGGAAAGAATATCTGACAGGAAATATTTTCAATTACGATGTAAGCTACAGGATTAAGCATAAAGATGGTTCCTGGAAGTGGTTCCTGGAAACTGGCAATACATTAATGCAAAGTAATGAAGGTATCCCACAGGAAATGATAGGCACCATTGAGGATATTACACAACACCAATTGGACTATCTTCACTTGGAAGAGGCCTTGCAGCGCTTAACCTATCTTTCTAGGGCCACTTCAGATGCTATTTGGGATTTGGATCTGGTGAACGAAACACTACTTTGGAACGATAATTTTTTCGAAAACTACGGACATCAACCTGAGGAATATGCAAAAGCTGGGTTAACCCTTTGGATTGAAAATATTCATCCAGAAGATAGATTACGGGTCGAAACAAGCTTTGACAAATCCCTGGAATTGGATAATGACAATTGGGAAGAGGAATACAGGTTTAAAAAGGCCAGCGGAGAGTATGTAATTGTAAACGACAAGGCCTTTATCATAAGGGATACAAATGGGAAGGCCATTCGTATGGTTGGAGCCCTATGTGATATCACGGAAAAAAGTAATTACCTGCTGAAAGCAAAAATTGCCAATGAACGTTTTCAGCGCATTGCCGATCTTACTAAAGAGGTCATCTACGACTGGGACATTATCAATGAAGATGTGCACTGGGGTTCAGGGTACGTAAAGCATTTTGGTCATGAGCTGCCCAAGGAGAAAGTTACTTTACAGACCAGGATCAGCCATATTCATCCCGATGATGTTCATCGGGTATTGAGCGAATTAAAGGATTTACTCAGAAACCCGGACCAGATTTATTTTGAGGTGAAATATCGTTTTTTAAAGGGGGATGGCACCTATATTGATATTCATGAAAAAGCGAGTATCCTCAGAAATGAAAATGGAGGCCCCTTTCGTATGGTAGGATCTATGAGGGATGTTTCAGAAGCTAATAGATATTTGAAAAAACTTCGGGATTCGCAAAAAAAATATAACGATCTTTTTCATTTGTCTCCCCAGCCTTCGTGGGTATACGATCTGGAAACCTTGCGTTTTCTGGATGTAAATTCTGCTGCCATTCAGTGTTATGGCTATAGCAGGAAGGAGTTTATGGAGCTTACTCTTTCAGACATTAGACCATTGGATGAAATAACGCCATTGATGAAAGAGATCATCGATGTTCGTTCAGATACGGACAGAATATTTAATGGTGCTTTCAAACATCGCAAAAAAAACGGAGAAGAGTTTGATGTCCGAATCCATAGTAATCCAATCACATTTAAAGAAAGAACCTGTAGACAGGTTGTGGCCTTCGATATCTCGGAACTTACCAAGCATATCAAGACTATTGAATCCCAAAATACCAAATTCAATAAAATTGCCTGGATGCAGAGCCATGTGTTAAGGGCGCCCTTGGTAAGAATGATGGGCCTTACCAATTTATTGTTGGATCCTGAGGAAAATAATAAAAGGGATAATACATTTTTACTGAAGGAGATCAGTAATTCCTCCAATGAAATAGATCAAATTACCAGAGAGATTGCACAAATCACTAATGAATTGAAAACCAAACAACTATAGGATGACCAATAAAATTGTTCTTGTGGAAGACGATCCGATCATACAATATGTGCATCTTCGGATTTTAAAAAAGTATTCTTCCCAAGCTATAATGCAATTTGAAAATGGTTCTAACGCCCTCAAATATTTTGAAGGGCAGGAACACGAGGAAACGCCCCATTTGGTATTGTTGGATATCAATATGCCCGTTATGGACGGATGGGAATTTTTGGACGCCGTTTACTTGCAAAGGTTGAGCGCAAATATGTCGGTAATTATTCTGACTTCTTCCGTGGACATCCTGGATATGGAAAAGGCAAAACAGTACGACAATATCATCAGTTTTGTCCAAAAACCACTTACGGTAGAAAAAGTAAATACTATTCCAGTTCTCCTGGAATATTTGGAGCAGGCCTGATACGTGATATTGGTTTGGGGCTATGAGCAGGATGATCAATAGATCTGGTGTTTTATGGGGATGTATAAACGACTTGGCATTGGATATTGAAATTTAAATCCTTCTACAAGAAAACATCGGATATACAGAGATGGCCCGTGTGAGAATTAATACGGGTGGTATATGATGAGTAGGTATAATAAAGAAATAGCCTTGCTAAGACTCAGGGAACAGGCCTAGTGGTTTAAAAGAAACCAAAGGCAGCCAATATCAAGCAAAAAATAACGGCAAATAATATAACAATCAATACAGCAACCATAATTCTGAGAAATCCGTTCAGGATTTTTATGCCTATGGTTAATTCGTTTTCCATTTCCATTTGATGAACCTTTGTCCTAAAATTACATAATAATTTGCTAATTTTCAATTGAATCATTGAAAATTTCGACTAAATACTGCGAATATATTGTAAAATTTTTAAAAGTATTTAATTTATAGGCTTGTGGTAGATTGCTCTTTTAAACTTTTTTTGTCGTTGGTGAAAGTTTTCTCCAAATCTTCCAAGGATATCCCCTTTGTCTCTGGCATCATGAAAATCACAAAAAATAATTGTAGGACCATCATAAACGCAAAGAATATAAAAATGGGCCAGGGGTTATCTTTAAAAACCCCATCGGTACTATCCAAAAATATAGGGGTGATCAAAGTAATGACCGCTGCAAATACCCAATGTACCCCTGTGCCAAACGACTGCCCGTAAGCCCTTACTTTGTTGGGGAATATTTCAGAAATGAATACCCAGATCACAGCTCCCTGTCCAATGGCATGTGAAGCAATAAAGGCACAAATAAAAATTAAGAGGAGCGTTGAGCTTGCCCCGGTATAAAAGCACCAGCCCACCATGGATAAACTGACTATATATCCTACGGAACCTATTTTCATTAATTGTTTTCTCCCCAATCTATCAATCAATTGAATACCTATAAGAGTAAAGATGAGGTTGATGATTCCGATGGAAATGGAATTGAAAAGGGATTCCTTTCCTCCTAATCCGGCCCTTTCCAATATTTCTGGGGCATAGTACAACACAAAATTGATGCCCGATAATTGGTTAAAAAAGGCAATCAGAAAGGCCAGCATCAAAGGTTTTTTATATTTCCCTTCAAAGAGTCCGGCTTTCTCGGTTTTGACGCCAATTGAATTTTTTATTTCCTCCAGTTTTACCAGGGCCTGTGCCTTGTCAGAGATATAGGTTAGCATTTTTAGGGCCCCAGCCTCATCTTTTTTATTAAGTACAAGCCATCTTGGGCTATTGGGAACTTGTAAGACCATGACCGAATAAATTACAGCTGGGATGGCCTCGACCCCTAACATCCAACGCCAATCGTTAAGGCCATCAAAACCTTTTAGCAGGTAGTTGGAAATAAAGGCAATGAAAATACCAAAGACTATGTTGAATTGGTAAAGTGCCCCTAATTTTCCTCGATTCTGAGCGGTTGAAATTTCGGATATATAAATGGGTGCCGCCACGGATGAAGCGCCTACCCCCAATCCTCCAATAAGCCTAAAGAAAGAAAACATATAAGGGTCTGTGGCCACGGCAGATCCTATGGCGGAAATGGAATACAAGACCCCAATCCAAAATAAAGTTTTCTTTCTTCCGAGACGGTCGCAAGGAATTCCACCAAAAAGAGATCCCAAAACAGTACCCCAAAGGGCCATGGACATAATAAAGGTGCCATGGAACCAGGGAGAAGTTTGCCAAAGTTCTTTTATAGGCAAGTTCGCACCGCTGATAACAACGGTGTCAAAGCCAAATAAAAATCCTGCTAAAGCTGCGGTAAGGGAAATTCTTAGTATACGTTTATTCATGGTGGTTGGTCAAAGCATGTAAACATACTAAAAAAACAATCGGAATATAAAAATTCAGAACTAATTAATTGAAGTCCTTACTGTACCTTGGAACGCGCTTATTTGGCCTTCAAGGGTTGAAGAATGGATACTATATGATCTAGTACTTTGAGACTGGCTCCCTTGTTTTGTGCGATATAGTTGGCATTGATCATCCCCGTTGTTTTTCTGAATACAGGGTTTTGCAGCAGGCCATCCAACGTCGTTTGTAATCCCATCTTATCGGCAATTGGAAGCACCCCTTTAAGGGCCACCAGATCTTCAGCCTCCTTAAAGCCTTTATATTGTGGACCAATGAGTACTGGGATTCCAAAAACCGCAGGTTCCAGTGTATTGTGGAGGCCGGTGGCGAACCCACCACCTACATAGGCCATATCGGCATAGCTGTATATTTTGGTAAGTAGGCCAACGGTGTCAATGATCAGAACTTCGGCATCGGTTATATCGGTTTGGTCCAATTCGGAATATAGCACTGTTTTTTTGGCGATGGCTGCTTTAAGTCTTTGAATATGGGCTTCCTTAATATTATGGGGCGCTATTGCGAATTTCATCTGTAGATCTGGGGTATTGATATAGTTCAGGAGGATGGCCTCGTCCTCTGGCCAGGTACTGCCTGCTACAAGGCATGGGTGTCCCTGTTTGAAAGCCGTCATAAAATCCAGCGAATTATCCTGGTCCAATATTTCTGATACCCTATCCAGTCTGGTGTCCCCAACGATGGTAGTATTGTGGATGTCGATTGATTGGAGCAAGTCTTGGGAGTCGTTGTCCTGAACAAAAATATGGGAGAACGTACGAAGGGCTTGCCTCATAAAACCACCATAGGCCTTAAAGAAAATCTGTCGCTTTTTGAAAATTGCGGAAATCAATAGGGTGGGGACCTGCTGCTTGTTCAGTTCGCGTAAATAGTTGGGCCAAATTTCATACTTCACAAAAATGGCAAGCTTTGGCCGTGTCAAGGCCATAAATTTCTCAGCATTTTTTTTCGTATCCAAGGGCAGGTATACTACGAGGTCGGCAACGGGTGTGTTTTTTTTGACCTCATAGCCAGAGGGCGAGAAAAACGTCACCAAAATTTTAAAATCGGGATATATAATTTTTAACCTTTCAATGATGGGCAGCCCTTGTTCAAATTCGCCCAAAGAGGCTGTGTGTACCCATATAATCTTGTCATGGTCGGAGATCTGTTGTTGTAGTTGGGAAAAGACATTTTTTCTACCAGCTACAAACAACTTTAGTTTGGGGCTAAAATTGGCTACCAATTTTAGGACAAAGGACGCTACTAGTACCACTAAATTATATAGAAATAACACTCGATAATCGTTTCGCGCTAAATTACGATTCTTTACAAGGATACCTTGGCTTCAGTTCCTTATTTTTGTATTATTGTTTATATAAATATTGAAGATGAAGAAAATACAAATGGTAGACCTGAACGGGCAATACCAGTCGATTAAAGAACAGATCAATTCATCCATAACCCAAATTTTAGAAACCACAGCTTTTATAAACGGACCGGAGGTTCATGCCTTTCAAAAGGAGCTTGAAACCTATTTGGGCGTAAAGCACGTTATTCCGTGTGCCAATGGTACGGACGCTTTACAGATTGCTATGATGGGCTTGGGCTTGGAGCAGGGGGATGAGGTGATCACTGCAGATTTTACCTTTGCCGCCACTGTAGAGGTTATTGCCCTATTAAAGCTTACCCCCGTATTGGTAGACGTTGATCCAGATACCTTCAATATAGATCCCGTAGCCTTGGAAAAGGCGATTACCTCGAAAACAAAAGCCATCGTTCCGGTACATCTTTTTGGTCAATGTGCCAATATGGATGTGATCATGGCGATAGCCAAAAAGCATAACTTATATGTCATAGAAGATAATGCCCAGGCCATTGGGGCTACCTATACCTCTGGAGACGGTAAAAAGATAAAGGCGGGAACCATTGGCCATGTTGCAGCAACTTCTTTCTTTCCTTCTAAGAATTTAGGCTGTTATGGGGATGGTGGTGCCATTTTCACCAATGATGATGCATTGGCACATACCTTGAGGGGAATTGTAAACCACGGAATGTATGAACGCTACCACCACGATGTGGTAGGTGTCAATTCCAGATTGGATTCCATACAGGCTGCCGTGCTAAGGGCAAAATTGCCCAAATTGGATGCCTACAATAGCTCAAGACGTAATGCTGCCAAAGGCTATTCAAAAGCTTTACAAGGACAGAAAAACATAAGGGTCCCCAAAACGGTCAACGGCTGTGAAGGAATTTGCGATACTTGTGATTGTCATGTTTTCCATCAATATACCTTGCGTATTATGAACGGGCAAAGGGATGCCCTGGTTCAGCATTTGGGTGAAAAGGGAATCCCATGTGGGGTGTATTACCCCATTCCCTTACACCTTCAAAAGGCATATTTGGATGAGCGATACAAGGAATCCGATTTTCCGGTGACCAACCAATTGGTGAAGGAAGTCATTTCCCTGCCGATGCATACCGAGCTGGACGAGGAGCAGATCGATTTTATCACACAAACAATTATAAAATTCATTAACGATTAATTAAAATGAAGATACTCGTAACGGGAGGACTTGGGTTTATAGGTTCACACACGGTCGTAGAATTACAAAATAAAGGTTTCGAGGTTGTTATCATTGACGACCTTTCCAATTCATCCCAAGAGGTATTGGGGCGCATTGCCTCCATCACCGGAAAAGAGCCAGTTTTTGAAAAATTGGATCTTAGGGAAAAAGGGAAAGTGGCCGATTTTTTTAAAAGGCACCAGGATGTCCAGGGCGTGATCCACTTCGCAGCTTCCAAAGCGGTTGGTGAAAGTGTGGACAAGCCTTTACTTTATTACGAGAACAATATCAATACCTTGGTGTATATCCTTCAAGAAATTACCCAAAAAGAAAAAGTAGGGTTCATTTTCAGTTCCTCCTGTACCGTATATGGACAGGCGGACACCATGCCCATTACGGAAAACGCCCCGGTAAAACCAGCGGAATCCCCTTATGGAAACACAAAACAGATAGGGGAGGAAATTATTAGGGATACCTGTAAGGTGACCAAAGGTCTAAACGCTATTTCGTTGCGGTATTTTAATCCTATGGGTGCCCACCCATCTGCTGCCATTGGGGAATTGCCCATTGGAGTGCCGCAAAATTTGGTGCCCTTTATCACGCAGACGGGCGCAGGATTACGAAAGGAATTATCGGTCTTTGGGGATGATTACCCGACTTCTGATGGTACCTGTGTCCGGGATTATATCCATGTGGTGGATCTTGCCAAGGCGCATGTGGTGGCATTGGAAAGACTCCTCGAAGGAAAAAATAAGGAAAACTATGAAGTCTTCAATGTGGGTACTGGAACAGGAAGTACGGTATTGGAGGTCATTAAAAGTTTTGAGAAAGCTTCCGGGAAAAATTTGAATTACAAAATTGTAGCCCGCAGGGCTGGAGATGTTACATCGGCCTATGCAGATACCACAAAAGCCAATAATATACTTGGATGGAAATCGGAATCCTCCTTGGATGAGGCCATGAAATCTGCCTGGGATTGGGAACTAAAAGTTAGAAATAAATAGCATAATATAATATGAAAAAAATACTCCTTTCTGTTTTGGCATTCTTGCCTTTTTTAGTCGCTGCCCAAGACACTTATTTGCATTGTGGTAAACTAGTGGATGTGAAATCGGGCAAGCTGTTGACCGAAAAAACCATCATTGTCTCCGGGGATAGAATCAAGGAAATTAAGAACGGTTATGTATCGGGAGGGGGAAAGGATATAAGCATCGATCTAAAAAGTAAAACTGTACTCCCAGGATTGATAGATATGCATGTGCATATCGAAAGTGAGTCGAACCCAAAAACATATATCAATAGATATGTACAAAATGAGGCAGATATCGCCTTTGAATCAACGGTATATGCCAAGAATACCTTAATGGCCGGATTTACTACCGTTAGGGATCTGGGTGGTTCCGGCGTTAACATAGCCTTGCGTAATGCCATCAATAAAGGATTGGTAGACGGACCCCGTATTTTTACAGCGGGCAAAGCCATTGCCACCACAGGAGGGCATGCAGATCCGACTAACGGAATGAAGCATGACCTAATGGGGGATCCGGGCCCAAAAGAGGGGGTGGTAAATTCTCCTGAAGATGGGAAGAAGGCCGTAAGGCAACGCTATAAGGATGGAGCGGATGTAATTAAGATAACGGCAACTGGAGGGGTGTTGAGTGTAGCCAAGAGCGGAAGCAATCCACAGTTCACCATAGAGGAAATAAAGGCGATTACAGAAACGGCCAAAGATTATGGCATGCTTACCGCAGCCCATGCCCATGGGGACGAGGGCATGCAAAGGGCCATCTTGGGAGGTATAAAAACTATAGAACACGGGACCTTAATGAGTGATGCCACCATGGATTTGATGGTCAAGTACAACAGTTACCTGGTGCCTACGATCATCGCGGGAAAACAGGTGGTGGAGAAAGCGGCAATACCGGGATATTTTCCAGACGTGGTAGCACAAAAAGCAAGAGAAGTGGGACCTTTGGTAGCGGATATGTTCAGAAGGGCCTACAAAAAAGGGGTGCCCATTGCATTTGGTACAGATGCAGGGGTTTTTACCCATGGCCTAAACGCCAAGGAGTTTGGGTATATGGTAGAGGGCGGGATGCCGATTATGGAAGCCTTGGCTTCAGCAACCGTCACCAATGCCGATCTATTGGGGATGGGTGATAGCCTAGGCCAGTTAAAAGTGGGGTATTTAGCCGATATCGTTGCCGTGGATGACAATCCTTTGGAGAATGTGGCAACCTTGGAAAAGGTCACCTTTGTCATGAAAAATGGAGAGGTTTATAAAAACGAGTAAACCAAAGCATGGGAATTTTCGTAAATAACATATGGTTGTAAATTTTCCCAATAGTTCCAAATTGCTGGAGACAGCAGAGGCAGAAAACCTGTATGGCAATTTAGTCGCACAATTGATCAAGGACTTTGGCTTGGCCAACGTATTTATTGAGCTTTTTGAAGGCATTGCCCCCGAAGAACTAAAAAAGATCATCCATGAAAAGGTCTATGTACTGATCATGGAGAAATTTGCGGACTACCTCAATCTACTTTATATTATTGATGTACCCGAAAATACGGTTAAGGCAATTACTGCGATAGATGTTGTTGAAGTATCCGAAGAGGTGACCTTCCTCATTTTAAAGCGGGAATGGCAAAAAGTCTGGTTCAAGGCAAAATACAAGTAGATTTCCAATTAAAAATAGACTCTCACAAAGGGCATAAAAGGATCTGCATAGATGCTCTTTTCATCATCGTAGAGTAGGTCATATCGAATTCCAAAGGTAACATTGCGGTTACTGTAGCCGATACCTATAAATAGGGCAGGGGACCAGTAATTATCCTCTATATTGGCACCATCAAAAACAAAATCCCTGTTCACCCTCAACTGTTCCAATTCTGCGGATAGCTGTATGGGCCGCACGGGATTGTATAACGTTAAAAGACTGCCGCCATAGGCGATGAATTTAGAGTCTTGAAACTTGGAATAATTAAAATTCAGCCCCAATCCCATGGCAATTTGTTCGTTGGCCTGATAGATGGCGCTGGGAGAAAGGGAAGCGTTAAAGGAGTCCCTGCCAAATCCAAGTCCGATGCCGCCCCCATAGTGCACATTATTCCAGAAATCACCTGAATTTCGGTAACCCTGACCGAAGGCAACAATGCTACCGAGTGTGAAAAAAAACATCAAAATGAGTTTTTTTGATAGGGAAAGCTGCCTTTTCATAATAATCGTTAATTTTTACAATATTCCCCACTAAGGTAAGCTTGGAAATGTTAATTGTTGTATTTTTGATTAAATTTTGTTCAAAAGACTGAGATAACCGTTCATGGATAAATATTCTTTTTTAAATGCTGCGCATACTTCCTTTTTCGCAGAACTATATGACAAGTATTTAACGAATCCAGATAACGTTGAGCCAAGTTGGCGTGCGTTTTTCCAAGGTTTTGACTTTGGCCAGGAAAGTTTGTTGGATGAAATGGATTTACCCACTTCATCTGCAGGTATGGCCATGCCCGATGGGCAAAATGTTGTCATCCCCCAAACCCTTCAAAAGGAGTTTCAAGTTGTGAAGCTTATTGACGGATATCGAGGCAGGGGGCACTTGTTTACAAAGACCAATCCTGTTCGGGAAAGACGACAATATTCCCCAACCTTGGCCATAGAGAACTTTGGCTTGGAGCCAGCTGATATGGATACCGTTTTTACAGCGGGACAAATACTTGGTATAGGCACCAGCACCTTGAGGGAAATCATTGAGCACTTACAGCGGATATATTGTGATGCCATTGGAGTGGAATACATGTACATAAGAACCCCTGAGCTCATTGAGTGGATTCAAGAAAGATTGAATATAAACGACAACCACCCAAATTACAGTGACGACCGTAAAAAGCATCTACTGAGAAAATTAAATGAGGCTGTTTCTTTTGAAAGCTTTTTGCATACCAAATATGTTGGGCAGAAAAGATTTTCTTTGGAAGGAAACGAGACTTTGATCCCTGCCTTGGACGCCCTTGTGGAAAGAGCGTCGGAAATGGGCGTGGAGCAGTTTGTGATGGGAATGGCCCATAGGGGAAGGTTGAGCGTGCTTACCAATATTTTCGGAAAATCACCTAAGGATATTTTTGGGGAATTTGACGGGAAGGATTATGAACAGGATATTTTTGATGGAGACGTAAAGTACCATTTGGGATGGACATCAGATAGAATGTCCGACAATGGGAATAAAATAAAAATGAACATTGCACCCAACCCGTCCCATTTGGAAACGGTAGGAGCAGTTGTTGAAGGAATAACCAGGGCCAAGCAAGATGAATACTACCCTGATGATTTTTCAAAAGTATTGCCCATTATAGTACATGGTGATGCTGCCATAGCTGGGCAGGGCTTGGTATACGAATTGGTGCAAATGGCAAATTTGGACGGATACAAAACAAATGGTACCATACATATCGTGGTAAACAATCAAATTGGGTTTACCACTAACTATTTGGATGCCAGAACCTCTACCTATTGTACCGATGTGGCAAAGGTGACCTTGAGTCCGGTATTACATGTTAACGCGGATGATCCGGAGGCAGTGGTACACGCTTCCTTGTTTGCGTTGGAATATAGGATGACCTTTAAAAGGGATGTTTTTCTGGATTTATTGGGATATAGGAAATATGGGCATAATGAAGGTGATGAACCGCGATTTACCCAACCCAAATTGTACAAGGCAATTGCAAACCATCAGAATGCGAGAGACCTTTATGCAGCAAAATTAATTGCTGAAGGAATTATAGATGATACTTACGTATCTAAACTGGAGGAAGAATACAAGGCTTCGTTGGAAGAGGACTTGGAAGATTCCAGGAAGTTGGACAAAACGATCATTACGCCTTTCATGGCGGATGAGTGGAGAGGTTTTGAAGCGGTGCAGGAAGAGGAAATGATGAAGCCTGTGGATACCACCTTCGATAAGGAGAAACTTACCGAGATTGCTAAAATCATTACAGCATTGCCAAAGGGTAAAAAGTTTATGCGCAAGGTTGAAAAGTTGATCGGGGACCGAAAGAAAATGTTCTTTGAAACGGATACTTTGGATTGGGCGATGGGAGAGCTTTTGGCATATGGTACGCTCTTACATGAAGGTTACAGTGTACGTATGTCGGGGCAGGATGTGGAGCGTGGTACTTTTTCACATAGACATGCAGTTGTTAAGGTGGAAGAAAGTGAAGAGGAGATCATGCAGTTGAACATGCTTTCCGAAGATCAGGGAAAATTTCAAATTTACAATTCCCTCTTGTCAGAATATGGGGTAGTTGGCTTTGATTATGGATATGCCATGGCAAGTCCAAATACCTTGACCATCTGGGAAGCACAATTTGGGGATTTCAGTAATGGGGCCCAGATCATGATTGATCAATATATTTCTGCGGCCGAGGATAAATGGAAACTTCAGAACGGTTTGGTGATGTTGTTGCCTCACGGCTATGAAGGACAGGGAGCAGAGCATTCATCGGCAAGGATGGAGCGATACCTGCAATTGTGTGCCAAGGATAATATGTACATTGCAGATTGTACGACCCCTGCAAACATGTTCCATTTGTTGCGCAGGCAAATGAAATCCAATTTTAGAAAACCTTTGATCGTATTTACACCAAAAAGTTTGTTGCGTCACCCAAAAGCGGTTTCCACTGTTGACGAGATGGCCAATGGTAGGTTCCATGAGATCATAGACGATGCAGGTGCAGATGTGAAGAAGATAAAAAGTTTGGTGTTTTGTACCGGGAAGTTCTATTACGACCTTTTGGTAGTAAAAGAGGAAAATAATAGGGATGATGTGGCTCTTGTTAGAGTTGAGCAATTGTTTCCATTACCGGCCACCCAAATGAAGGATATCATGGCAAAATACAAAAATGCGGATGACATCGTATGGGCACAGGAAGAACCACGAAATATGGGAGCTTGGAGCCATTTGTTAATGCATTTCAGTGAGGTATCCAAGTTCAGGGTGGCATCGAGAAGATTCTATGCTTCACCTGCAGCAGGGAGTGCCGTACGTTCCAAACGACGACACCAAGAAGTAATCGCTTATGTTTTTGATAAGACAAAGGACAACATGGTTAGAGAAAATATAAAATAATAACGCATCTATTAAAATTATAAAATAATGATTTTAGAAATGAAAGTTCCCTCTCCTGGGGAATCCATTACCGAGGTAGAAATAGCAGAATGGTTGGTTAAAGATGGTGATTATGTAGAGAAGGACCAGGCCATTGCTGAGGTTGATTCCGATAAGGCTACATTGGAACTGCCGGCGGAAGAAAGTGGGATTATCACTTTAAAGGCTGAGGTCGGTGATGCGGTTGCAGTAGGAGCTGTGATATGTTTGATAGACACCAGTGCCGAAAAACCGGCAGGTGCAGATAAAGTCGCTAGTGCAAAGGTTGATAAAAAGGAAGAGGTAAAGGAGGAGCCAAAAAAACCTGCGGAACCTGCAAAAGCAAAAGAGACGTATGCGTCGGGGACAGCTTCCCCAGCGGCCAAGAAAATATTGGAGGAAAAGAATATGGATGCCTCTACCATCAAAGGCACCGGGAAGGACGGTAGAATCACCAAGGAAGATGCTGTCAATGCAGTTCCATCCATGGGTACTCCAATAGGAGGCCAAAGAGGTGAGAGCAGATCAAAACTTTCCATGTTGCGCCGTAAGGTAGCGGAACGTTTGGTGATGGTCAAAAATGAAACGGCCATGTTGACCACTTTTAACGAGGTGGACATGTCACCAATTTTTGAGCTTCGCAACCAATACAAAGAACAGTTTAAGGATAAGCACGGAGTGGGACTAGGTTTTATGTCGTTCTTTACAAAAGCCGTGATCAGGGCATTGCAGATGTATCCTTCGGTTAATTCCATGATCGATGGCAAAGAAATGATTTCCTTTGATTTTTGCGACATCAGTATTGCTGTATCCGGACCAAAAGGGTTGATGGTACCTGTAATTAGAAGTGCAGAGAACCTTTCTTTTAGAGGGGTAGAGAACGAAGTGAAGCGATTGGCAATTAGGGCTCGTGAGGGTGAGATTACGGTAGATGAAATGACAGGTGGCACCTTTACCATTACCAATGGCGGTGTTTTTGGTTCCATGTTGTCCACCCCTATTATCAACCCTCCACAAAGTGCAATTTTGGGGATGCATAATATAGTGGAAAGACCTATTGCCAAGGATGGCAAGGTAGTTATTGCTCCTATTATGTATGTGGCCCTATCGTATGACCACAGAATAATTGATGGCAAGGAATCTGTAGGATTCTTGGTAGCCGTCAAAGAAGCATTGGAAAATCCGGTAGAATTACTATTGGACAATGATATCAACAAAGGTTTGGAGTTGTAAACTTCAAAATCCAGATAAAAAAGAGGCCCGAAGTTTACTTCGGGCTTTTTTGTTTTAGGTAGATGCACTTTTTGCCGTAATCAATAATGGCCTTTCCTTTCTTTAGGACATCGGCACCTATCACCCCATCAACCGGGAGGGCATTGTGGGAGATTAAAGCATCGTTGACGTGGATCAAATCGAACAGCACTATTTTAACTTTGCTTTTGGACCATTGCCCAATCTCAATAGTGTTCTTTATGGAAATTTGAGTCTCCATATTGGTGGCGCCTGCCCCTGCTGCTTTTATCTTGGAATTCATGGAGACCAACTCAAAATAGGAAATTTTATCAAGGCCAATACAGGTATTTGAGGCCCCTGTGTCCAAAATAAAGCGACCGGTAATGCCATTGATCTTTGCGGTGATCTCAAAATGGTCGGTTGCGGTAAGGACTAGAGGGACCTGAGTATAGTTTTTGCCAATTAAAAACTTTTTGAGGCTCTTCATTTATTTTTTTGGCTAAGATAAGGCTATTTTTGCGGCATGATACTTACGGATACACATACACATTTATACAGTGAAGCCTTTGATGATGATAGGGATCAGATCATAAAAAATGCCTTGGATCTAGGGGTTGAACGATTTTTTATCCCGGCCATAGATTCTTCTTATACCGCATCCATGCTCGCTTTGGAAAAATCTTATCCGGACAATATCTATCTTATGATGGGTCTGCATCCCACCCATGTGAAGGAAGGCTATTCCGAGGAATTGCAGCATGTAGAGGAAATGTTGTCCAAGCGTAAGTTTTATGCGGTAGGGGAAATCGGAATCGACCTGTATTGGGACAAGACCTTGTTGAAGGAACAGCAGAAAGCCTTTAAAATTCAGATTCAACTGGCCAAAAAATATAAATTGCCCATTGTTATTCACTGCCGGGATGCCTTTGATGAGATTTTTGACGTTTTGGAGGAAGAGAAAGGGGATGGATTATATGGAATCTTTCACTGTTTTACTGGAGATTTCCAGCAGGCTCAAAAGGCCATAGGCTATAATATGAAATTGGGAATTGGGGGTGTGGTAACCTTTAAAAACGGCAAAATAGATACCTTTTTGGACCAAATAAACCCCAAACATATCGTTTTGGAGACAGATTCTCCATATTTGGCGCCAGTGCCGTACCGAGGTAAAAGAAACGAAAGCGCTTATTTGATCAAAGTCTTGGATAAGCTTGCGGGGATCTACAATAGAAGTAAGGAAGAAATTGCCGAGATTACAACGGCCAATTCCAAAGATGTGTTTGGAATATAAATAGAGAGAATGGATATGGAAGATAAAACTAGGATCATGTTGATCTACACTGGAGGAACCATTGGGATGGTCAAGGACTACAGTACGGGCGCTCTAAAGGCTTTCAATTTTAAGAAATTGATAAAGCATATTCCAGAATTGAGTCAGTTGGACTGCAGCATAGATAGCGTTTCCTTTGATACGCCCATTGATTCATCCAACATGAATATATCGCATTGGGTCTCTATGGCTTCCATCATAGAAGAGCATTATGAAAACTATGACGGGTTCGTTGTCCTGCATGGAAGTGACACCATGAGTTATACTTCCTCGGCCCTCAGCTATATGTTGGAACATTTGGCGAAACCTGTAATTTTTACCGGATCCCAGTTGCCCATAGGGGATTTGCGGACTGATGCAAAAGAGAATTTAATTACCTCTATTCAAATCGCTGCATTGCAAAATGCCAATGGTCCCGTTATCAAGGAGGTTTGTCTTTATTTTGAATATAAACTCTATAGGGCCAATAGGACCACTAAGTTCAATGCAGAACATTTTGAGGCGTTTGGTTCCTTAAATTATCCTGAACTGGCAGAATCTGGAGTGCATTTGAAGGTTAATTATGACCATTTATGGGTTGGCAATAGAAACAAAAAATTTATTGTCCACAAAAAAATGGATGATAATGTGGCCATTTTAAAACTCTTTCCTGGTCTGAATAGATCTGTTCTGCTAAGTATTTTGCAAATTCCTGGACTAAAAGCCCTGGTTTTGGAAACATATGGTGCAGGAAATGCCCCTACGGACCCTTGGTTGTTGTCAGATTTAAAAGATGCAATAGATGGCGGGCTGCATATCGTAAACGTTACGCAGTGCTCAGGTGGAAGTGTTATTATGGGGCAATATGAAACAAGCGAGCATTTACAGAAACTGCAACTTATTAATGGTAAGGATATTACAACAGAGGCAGCCATTACTAAGCTTATGTATCTCTTGGGGAGCAATGTTTCCGCAAAGTTGTTCAAAACTATTTTTGAAACATCCCTGAGAGGAGAAATGCAATAAATTAACTGATTTAATTTCTTTTACTAGTAATTTTTTTGTTATTTGGCCTCCCTGAAACATAGGAATAGAGAGGTGGCCGAGTGGTCGAAGGCGCACGCCTGGAAAGTGTGTATACCTCAAAAGGGTATCGAGGGTTCGAATCCCTTCCTCTCTGCTTTTAAGTTTTAATTTTTTAATCGCAAATTTTTTTTATCTTTAACCCTATTAACTAACTAATTTTAAGTTTCAAAGAAATGAAAAGATTATTCTCTATCCTGGCACTAGCTGGGTTGTTTGTACTAAGCGCAAATACCGTAAATGCAAAAGTTGGAGCAACCACATTGGTTTCAAACCTTTCGTCGATAGCTACCACAGCAGTAATGTTACAAGATGAAGCACCTGCAGAAGCAGACAAAGGCTTTACTCAAGTATTGAAAGAACAGTTTATACAAGGTGGTGCCGGATTTATGGGTATCGTTCTTTTATGTTTGATTTTAGGTTTGGCAGTTGCTATTGAAAGAATTATTTTCTTAAATCTTGCAAGTACCAATACAACAAAACTTAAGCAAAGCGTAGAAGATGCTTTGGCTTCAGGCGGTATTGAAGCTGCAAAAGAAGTTTGTAGAAATACAAAAGGACCAGTTGCCTCCATATTCTACCAAGGATTGGATAGGGCTGGAGAAAGTGTTGAATCTGCTGAAAAAGCCGTTGTTGCTTATGGTGGTGTTCAAATGGGTCAATTGGAGAAAAATGTTTCTTGGTTGTCTTTATTTATCGCTGTTGCACCGATGCTAGGTTTCATGGGAACTGTAATTGGTATGATCCAAGCCTTCCAGAAGATTGCCGCAGTAGGTAACCTGAGTGCATCACTTATTGCTGGTGATATTCAAGTAGCGTTATTGACAACGGTATTCGGTTTGATCACTGCGATCATCCTTCAAATTTTCTATAATTACATCATTGCCAAGATTGATGGTATTGTAAATGATATGGAAGATTCTTCAATCGCTTTGATTGATATGTTGGTAGATCACAAAAAATAAGTTGCACCCTTAACACAGAAAGCGTTATGCACAAAATATTAAAATATATATTGGTAGCCCTAAGCTTAATTGGTGCCCTTTTGTGGTTCCAGTTGCCTAGTGCAGATATGCCGGCTTCAGAGGCGGTAAATAGTACGCCAATGAACTTTATGTTCATCATTACGTACATTCTTTTAGGAATAGCGATTGTTTTTAGTTTGGGTTATGCCCTTAAAAACTTGTTCACGACTCCTGATAATATAAAGAAGGCGTTGTTCGCTTTGGGAGCTTTACTTTTGGTAGTTGCTGTATCTTACGGTTTGGCAACAGGTACTGATGTAGATCTTACAGCAATGGCCAATAAAGGTATTCCAACAACAGAAGGTACTGTTAAGACAATTGGAATGGGATTGAATGTGTTTTTCATTCTAACAGCCGTTGCCATTTTGTTGATGATCCTTCCTGGAATCAAAAAAATGTTTAGTAAATAAAAATATATAGTTATGGCAAGAAGAGGAACACCACCAGAGGTTAATGCCGGATCTATGGCAGACATTGCGTTCTTGTTACTAATCTTTTTCCTAGTGACCACCACTATTGAAACTGATGCAGGATTGGATCGTATGTTGCCACCGATAGAGCCGCCTACCGAAGAACCGCCGATCATTAAGGAACGGAATATATTTACTGTTAATATCAACAGAAATGGACAGTTATTGGTTGAGAATGAATTGACCAATATTAAGGACCTTAGAAAGAAAGCTATGGCTTTCTTGGATAACGGTGGCGCAGCTTCGGGTACTCCTGAATACTGTAACTTCTGTCAAGGTAAAAGGGATGCTTCTTCTTCAGATAATCCTTCGAAAGCTATTGTTTCCTTAAAGAATGACCGGGAAACCAAGTATGGGACGTACATCACCGTACAGAACGAATTGGTAGGAGCGTATAATGATTTGCGTAATAGAGAAGCGCAAAGATTGTATAAGAGGGATTTTACAGAAATGGAGGCCTTATATCTAAACCCAGAGACTCCATCATCTGTGCGTGACGAACTAAAGGAAAGGGTACAGAAAATTCAAGAATTGTTCCCACAGAAATTATCTGAGGCGGAAACAGCGACGTCTAACTAAAGAGAACTAAAACAATATAAAATGTCAAAATTCAATAAGAAAAAGGATTCTGCTTTACCAGCCGTAAACACGGCTTCACTTCCGGATATTGTTTTCATGTTGTTGTTCTTCTTTATGACAGTGACCGTAATGAAAGATAGTACCTTGAAAGTGGAGAATACATTGCCAAATGCTTCTGAGATCAAGAAATTGGAAAAGAAGGATAGGGTAATCTATATCTATGTTGGGACACCAACCCGTGAGTACCAAAAAGTTTATGGTAAAGAATCAAAGATTCAATTGAACGATAAATTTGCCAGTGCTTCAGAAGTTGGGGATTATATTTTGGCAGAAAGGGCAAAAAAGCCACAGGAACTGCAAAATGTATTGACTACCGCACTTAAAGTGGACAAAAACGCCAATATGGGTATCATATCCGATATTAAATTGGAATTGAGAAAAGTGAATGCCCTGAAAGTTAACTACACCACCTTTGAGGGTGACGCTTTCAGAAATTTACAGTAAGCTTAAAAATTATTAGTTTATAGATCAAAACGCTCCAAAATTAATTTGGAGCGTTTTTTTTATATCTTAAAGTACTTTTAGCAGGTTTATATGATGAAGTATTGGATCCTAGTGCTGTGTGTTGTGGTTTCGGCCCAAGGTTGGTCCCAAGAGGCTCCTATGAGCCCCGTTGAAGACGACGGGTATCTGGAGGATCAATTTTATCTTGGAGTGACCTACAACTTGTTGCTCAACAAACCAACGGACATAACACAACGCAATCTTTCCTATGGGATCATGGGAGGGCTTGTGAAGGATATTCCCTTGAACAGTGACAGAACTTTTGGGCTAGGAATAGGGGTGGGCTATGCTCTTAATTCGTACTATACAAATCTTTTCGCAGAACAGGCCAATGGGGATATCACATATTCCAAGTTGAGTTCGAACGATGATTTTAAGCGGAGTAAACTGGAGACCCATGTTATCGAATTCCCTCTGGAGATAAGATGGCGAAACTCAAATGCGACCGATTATAAATTTTGGAGGGTATATGCCGGGGGAAAACTGGGATATATTTTTGAAGGGCGGTCTAAATTTGTTGCGGACAGCGGTAAAAGCGGGTTCACAAATTCAGATATCAAAAAGCTACAGTATGGCCTAATGTTCAATGTTGGGTATAACACCTGGAATATACATGTGTATTATGCCCTCAGTAAACTGTTGGATGATGGTGTAATGTTGGATACCTTGGAGCCAATAGATGTGAAGCCCCTTCGGATAGGCATCATTTTTTACATCTTATAGCCAAAATTTCAAGGTCATTAACTGGGTGATCGTTCCTATAAAAAAGCCGATCAGCAATTCTTCCTTACTATGTGCTCTTAAATACAATCTTGAGGTGGCCACCAATCCTGTTGCCAGGGTCAAAGCACTTATGGCAATGATCACGTTCATTTCAAAATGAATACTGAGGCTTATAAGGTACATCCAAAGACTGCCCATTCCCATAAGGTGTACACTGCTCTTGAACTTAAAAAACAGTAGGAGAAGACAGGACAAGGCCGCGGCAATGAGCCCAAAAAAGTAGTAAAAGAGCTCGCTGGAGTAATTATTGGGGATTACCTTATATACGATCATCAAAAGCAAAGATATGCTTATATAGAGGGTGTATTTGCGTTCCTGTATGGACGGCATAAAGACCGAGGTTACCATGCCAAGATTTCGCAATATAAAATAGCATATGATGGGGATGATTACAGTAAGGATAAAAATGGGAAGGATATTCCCACTCTGCATTTCCAACGGGGTGTACTTGGGGGTGATGATAAAATACATTAACGTTCCGCCAATGGGTATAAATAAAGGATGGAACAAATACGAGATTAGCTGATAAAAGGTCCTCATTATATTTCTTTTCTCATCCGTGCAACTGGGATTCCCAATTGTTCCCTGTATTTAGCAACTGTTCTCCTAGCTATGGGATACCCTTTGTCTTTTAGAATGGCCGCCAATTTATCATCTGTCAAAGGCTTTCTTTTTAGTTCCTCACCAATTACATTTTCCAATATTTTTTTGATTTCCTTGGTGGAAACATCTTCCCCTTGATCATTTTTCATGGATTCTGAAAAGTAGTCCTTAATCAATCTTGTTCCGTAAGGCGTGTCCACATATTTGCTATTGGCAACCCTTGAAACTGTGGAGACATCCATTCCAATCTCATCGGCAATATCTTTAAGGATCATGGGACGTAACTTGCGTTCGTCACCTGTTAGGAAAAATTCTTCCTGATAGTTCATGATGGAGGACATAGTCACGTAAAGGGTTTGCTGTCGCTGTTTGATAGCATCTATAAACCATTTGGCGGCGTCCAACTTTTGTTTGATGAACATGACCGTGTCCTTTTGTGACTTGGATTTGTCCTTGGCATTCTTGTACCCTTCCAGCATGTTATTGTATTGCCTGGACACATGTAGTTCTGGGGCATTACGTCCATTTAGTGTGAGCTCTAATTCGCTATCGGTTATTCTAATGGAAAAATCGGGTACAATATGCTCAATCGTCCGAGTGTTTCCGGAATAGGAACCTCCTGGTTTAGGGTTCAAACGTTCTATTTCCGTTATGGCTTCTTTTAAGGTCTCTTCGGAAACACCGTGCTTTTGAATGAGTTTGGCGTAGTGTTTTTTTGTAAACTGCTCAAAGGATTTTTCCAAAATAGCGATTGCCAATTCGGTACTGGGGGTGGGGTCTTTTCTTTTCAATTGAATGATCAGGCATTCTTCCAAGCAGGTAGCACCTACTCCTGGAGGATCCAATTCCTGCACGATCTTCAATATTTTCTCTACAGTTTTTTCTTCGGTATATATGTTTTGTGTGAAAGCAAGGTCATCGGTAATGTCTGAAACAGCCCTACGGATGTATCCGCTTTCATCTACACTTCCTACCAAGAATTCTGCGATGGCCCACTCCTCATCACTGAGGTAAACGGTGTTCAGTTGATTGATAAGGTATTGTGTAAAGGAAATACCGGCCGCATATGGAATGGTGCGTTCCTCATCATCCGAACTATAGTTGTTAGCGTGTGTCCGATAGTCGGGCACCTCGTCGTCACTTAGGTATTCATCAATATTAATGTCCTCGGCCTCTATAGTTTCGCTATCGGTCTCGTTGTCATAAATATCGTCAAATTCATCCTCCTGACTTTCAATTTCTTCCTTCCCTGTTTCCAAAGCCGGATTTTCCTCCAGTTCCTGCTTCAGTCTTTGTTCAAAGGCAAGCGTAGGTAATTGAATCAACTTCATCAGCTGAATTTGCTGTGGAGATAATTTTTGCGATAACTTAAACTGTAAGTGTTGCTTTAGCATATTAGGGTTGCAGGCTTTCTTATAAAGTTACAGAATTCAAATTAAAATTCGGCATTCTGTGGTGTTCTAGGAAACGGAATTACATCCCTAATATTACCCATTCCGGTAGCAAAAAGCACCAAACGTTCAAAACCTAGCCCGAAACCACTGTGTACGGCCGTTCCAAACCTTCTGAGATCCAAATACCACCAAAGTTCTTTTTCGTCTATGCCCAAATCACTAATTTTTTGTTTTAGGACATCCAAGCGTTCCTCTCTTTGCGAGCCCCCAACTATTTCCCCAATCCCGGGAAAAAGTATATCCATGGCCCTTACCGTTTTTCCATCTTCGTTCAAACGCATGTAGAACGCTTTAATTTTAGCTGGATAATCGAAAAGGATAACAGGACACTTAAAATGTTTTTCCACCAAATAGCGTTCGTGCTCACTTTGAAGATCTGCACCCCACTCTTCGATTATATACTGGAATTTTTTCTTTTTGTTTGGCTTACAGTTCTTGAGGATATCTATGGCCTCTGTGTATGAAACTCTTTTAAAATTGTTTCCAGCCACAAACTTTAATTTCTCAATTAACGCCATTTCACTGCGTTCAGCCTGTGGCTTTGTTTTTTCTTCATCCAACAAGCGTTGCTCCAAAAACTGTAGGTCATCTTGGCAATGCTCTAAGATATAGTTGATCACATTTTTAATAAAATCCTCCGATAGATCCATATTGGCATCCAGATCGTTAAAGGCCACTTCAGGTTCTATCATCCAAAATTCTGCCAAATGACGGGAGGTGTTGGAGTTTTCTGCCCTAAATGTTGGGCCAAAAGTATAGACCTTGCCCAGTGCCATCGCATAGGCCTCTGCTTCCAATTGGCCGGATACGGTAAGATTGGTTTCCTTACCGAAAAAATCTTCTTTATAATCCACTTCCCCAGTGGCGGTCAAAGGCGGGTTTTTGGCATCCAAAGTACTCACTCGGAACATTTCCCCTGCCCCCTCTGCATCGGACCCTGTAACAATAGGGGTGTGTACATTATAAAATCCATTTTGTCTAAAATATTGGTGAATGGCGAAGGAAAGGGCTGAGCGCACGCGCATCACGGCACTAAAAGTATTGGTCCTGATCCTAAGATGGGCCTTTTCCCTGAGGAATTCAAGGGAGTGTTTTTTTGGTTGAATCGGATAGGTTTCCGGGTCTGCCGTACCCAAGACGACTACATTTTTCACCTGTACCTCTACAGACTGGCCTTTCCCTTGGCTTTCTACAAGAGTTCCGGTCACCTTTATGGCAGCCCCAGTGGAAATTTGTTTTAGGAGTTGATCTTCAAAATCTTCAAAGTTGACAACACATTGGATGTTATTTAGGGTTGAGCCATCATTTAAGGCAATGAACCTGTTACTTCTAAAAGATTTTACCCATCCAAGAAGGGTGACTTCCTGTAATAAATTTTTGCCGCTCAAGAGCTCTTGGATACTTTGTGATTTCATTTGAAAATACGTCTAATTTAAAATTGTAAAGATAGTTTTTTTGGTAAATAGCAACCGAATTAACAGCTTCATATTGAAAGTAGCATCGGTTTCTTTATCTTATTTCTCGAGACTGTTGAGTTCCTCTTTTGGAAGAATATCAATCTGTGGTTCTTTAAGTACGGTTTTATTCGCAATACTTCTTTCCAAGGATAGCAATAAACTTGGCAATAGGATAAGATTGGCAAGCATGGCAAACAATAATGTTGCCGAAACCAAGGCCCCTAACGCCACGGTTCCCCCAAAGCTGGATATCATAAATACCGAAAAGCCAAAGAAAAGGACAATAGAGGTGTAGAACATACTTACTCCAGTCTCCCTCAAAGCCGCATATACAGATTTTTTGATCCTCCATTGGTTCGCGATGAGTTCTTGCCGGTATTTCGCCAGAAAATGGATGGTATCATCCACAGATATTCCAAATGCTATACTAAACACCAAAATGGTGGATGGCTTTATGGGAACTCCTGCAAAACCCATGACCCCCGCCGTTATGACCAAAGGTAAAAGGTTGGGGATCAAGGAAATTACGATCATTCTAAAGGAACGGAACAGATAGGCCATAAATAAGCCAATCAGGCCTATGGCAAGCGTCAATGACATGACCAGGTTTTTAACCAAGTATTTTGTTCCTTTTAAAAACAAAAGGGCCTTGCCCGTGAGATATACATTATATCGATCTGCTGGGAAAATCTTATCTATGTTCTCCTGAAGTTTTCCTTGGATTTCTTCCATTCGTTCCGTGTTCACGTCCTTCATGTAGGTGGTGATCCTAGCGGTCTGTCCCGTGCTATCCACGAAGCTTTTCAGGAGGTTGCCATCATTGGATGATTTTCTCGCAACATCCATGATAAACGTGCTTTCTTGGGTAGTGGGTAACTGATAATATTTTGGAATCCCGTTATAAAAGGCCTGTTTGGAATATTTGACCATATTAACAACGGAAATGGGCTTGGATAATTCCGGGATTTCATTGATCACGTCCCCAATTTGATCCATTTTTCGTAGGTTGGCAGCTTTTAGGACCCCTTTTTTACGTTCTGTATCCACCACAATCTCTACCGGCATAATGCCATCGAATTCCTCCTCAAAAAATCGGATGTCCTGAAAGAACTCTGCATTTTTGGGCATGTCCTCTATAGGGCTGCCCGAAATTTTTATTTGATACATCCCAATGATACTGATCACCAAAAGGGCAATGGAGGTAATGTATACGGTAATTCTCCTTTCCCTTACTATCCTTTCCATCCAGGTGACGAAGGTTTCAATCCATTTGGTGTTCAAGTGTTTCAAATGCTTGGTCTTGGGCAAGGGCATAAAACTGTAAACAATGGGAATGATCAATAGTGAAAGGATAAAAATCCCGATAATATTCATGGAAGCTACTATACCAAATTCTTTCAGAAGTTTACTATCCGTAATGATAAAGGTGGCGAAACCGGATGCGGTCGTAATATTAGTCATGAGGGTGGCATTTCCTATTTTGGAAATGACACGCTGAAGGGAAAGGGCCTGGTTCCCGTGTTTCTTAACTTCCTGTTGGTACTTATTGATCAGGAAAATACAATTGGGAATACCTATCACAATTATCAGGGGCGGTATCAAGGCGGTTAGCACAGTTATTTCATATCTCAAAAGGCCAAGAATACCAAACGCCCACATCACCCCAATGATTACGACGAACATGGAGATAAAAGTGGCCCTGAAGCTTCTAAAGAAAAAGAAGAAGATCAAAGAGGTTACCCCCAACGCAGCAAGAATGAATTTTCCGATTTCATCAATGATATTCTGGGAATTCATGGTCCTTACATAGGGCATGCCCGAAATATGGACATCCATACCAGTTTCAATTTCAAAATTGACAATTAGTTTGTTGAAATCCTGAAGTATAAAATCCTTTCGCACCGAAGTGTTCACGATATCCTTATCTAAATAAATCAAGGTCCTTACCGTTTTGCTCTCTTTGTTGAAGATAACATCGTCATAGAAAGGAAGATCGTTGAACAGATGGTTGGTTAAGCTATCAATTTCTTTTTTGGTTGTAGGTGTTTTTTTGATGAAGGGTCGTAATGTAAACTCTTGTTTTTCATTATCCTTTTCCAATTCTTGTAAATTGTCTGTTGACAACACAAAATCTACTTCAGGAAAGGCATCCAATTGTTTGCTGAGTTTGTTCCAACGATTGAATTTCTCAGGAGTGAACAAGGAGCTGTCCCTCACCGCAATGACCACCACATTTCCTTCTTCGCCAAATTGTTCCAAAAAAGAAAGATATTCCAAGTTAACAGGATGATCGTCCGGTAACAGATTTGCCTCTGAATTGGAAAACCGCATGTTTTCCCACTGAAGCGCAAGGAAAACCGTAATCGCAGCAATAAGTATTAAGATAAAGATTCTATTGCGCAAGATCAGCCTGGCCGTTTTCGCCCAGAACCCTTGAGTAAGCTTAGCTACCATCGAGATTTTTTATTGGTGTCAAAGGTAGAAAATCCTTGCTAACGTTCCTAAAAACCAGAACCGAAAAAATAAGTGAATTTAAAAGAGATATTATCGTCGAAAGTAGGGAGGTGATAGGCCCCATGTCTGTAAAAGAAGCTGAGACCAAAACCGGCCAAAATCCTGTTCAACTCTATACCGCTTTCAAAATAGCCCTTATTTAAAGTTCCAAAATTTAGACCATTGTGATTTTCAATGTTGGAAACATCCCCAATGACGCTTCTGGTAATTAGTACCAATTGGGGATTGATGCGACCACTTATCTTAAAGGGTCTTAGCGTATGTCTTATTTGACCCATGACAAAACGGTCCGAAAAGAATTCATCAAAGAACATGGTTTCGAAACTTTCCCTTCCGGTCACCGAAAAGCGGTCCATAATAACACTCCCTTCAGGTTGGTTTGGCGAGGCATGGTAGAGATGGGTAAGGGGGATGTCCCCGAAGGCAAAGCCGCTATTGAACAAAATTTCCGTTCTGGTTTTGTTCAGGAATCGTTTGACATAAAAGGCCTTGAAGTTGAATTTTGTAAAATTAAAATCACCATCCATGACATTGGGAATACTTTGTGAAACTTGCAGGGTAAACTGTGGAAATCCATCTTTTAGGGTTCTCTTTTCCTGTTGGGCCTGCATATATTCGGAAAAAGGGCTCCATTGGAAACTCAAGGTAGCCTCGGTTAGGTCATAGGTGTTATAACGCTGCCCATCCAATACATAAGTGTAATTATAAGTGGGGTCATTAAAACTTTTGGAGAATTGCATTCTCCCATTCAACTTGGGGGTGAAGTCATGTTCCACAAACACAGAGGTATTTTTGGTGGCATAGAAAGAAGAAATATTGAACAAACGTGGCTCAAACAAATAGAAGGTTCGTTTGTCGGTAATATATTTGGAACTCCCAGATTCTACTAGATCATCGGTATAACTGAATCCCAGCCAGGTGTTGTATTCCTTGTTCAAGCGAGTCGTTGCCCCAAAGCTATATTTGAACTTTTGGTCCAATGTGCCGTAAACCCCATACCCATTGAGAATAAGTTTGTTGGAAAAATTGTTGTTGGTGATGGCGCCAAGACCTAATCTAAAGGCTTCATAATTATTGTATTTTAGGAGGTACCTCAAATCAAAATCAAAATACTTGGTAGGATAGTAACCCTGCAATAGCTTTCTTGTGCGGTTCAATTTGGGTTCCACCCTTTTTTGATCCACTAAACTGTCCATATAGATATAGGTTTCTTTACCAAGGGAAGTAATGGTGTCTGTCCTAAATGTGTTCCAAAAGACCTCATTCCTCTGGTAGGCATCGTCTTCAATTTTAATGGCAAGGCCTTTTCTCTTAATTTTTAGTGGTGTGTTTAGTGCAATATCAAAATTATGTTCTTCGGAGATTAGGTACACGAGGTCTTCGGCATTCTGGGGATTGGAGTGCACCAAGGTAGAGTCCCGTTGCCCTTTTCGTATTTCAAATCTATTTCCTAAAAAAGACAAGCTCTCTGGGGTGTCGCCCTTTTTAATTTTTATTTCTTTACTAGTTGGGAACCAGATATTTTCTTTGGGATAAAATGCAAAGTTCTGTGTGGCCTTCACATCAAAGACACCTTTGGTCTGAGCAATGGCCTTTTGCAGTGCGTAGGTGGTTGTGTTGATGTAAAGTACCCCCTCCAGACCTTTGGCCTGACTTGGATCTTTTGGGGAATAGTAGACCATAAATGCAGATGATGTTCCTTCATTTGTCACCTTTAGGATCTTATAGTTGTATTTTTTTAAACCTACTGTAGAAAGTGGATTGATATACTCATTTTCCAAAAGGATATAATCGGAGTCATAAAATGAAAACGATTGGAATTGAAGTCCCAAAACTTCGTAAACAGGCTCCTTAAAACCGGCCATACGGAGGGCATTAATGGTCTTTTGCCTCCCCTTGTCCTTGGTAAATTTATAGGTAGAAGCCTCTTCACTGATATATAGGTGTGATCTGACCAGTTGTTTTTTTAAATTAAAATTGGTGGAATCCAACTCTTTAAGGCGCCATGTGCCATTGTCCTGCCCATAGATGGAATCAATTGCCGGGTTAATGGAATCTAGCGGTGCCGTGACCAAAAGTTTATGGTAGGTCTTAAAGGAGTAACTGTCCAGTATTTTTTCTGGATTGTTCCTTTTTTTATAGGTTATGGCATTTTTAATGATCTCCCCAGCAGATTTTACATAAGAATTTAAGACCACTTCATCCAAAACCACGGTTGATTGGTCTAACAGTATGGGGTAAAATGTTTTATCTTCAGTAATTGGCGTTTCCAGTGGGGCATACCCAATATAGCCTACGCGGATTAGAGTAATGTCATTAATATTCTCCAGTACAAAATGGCCATCAAAATCCGTAATGGTACCAGGTCCCTTATTTGGCTCAATAGAAGCGAAAGGCAAGGGTTTATTGGTTTTGCTGTCCTTGACGATCCCAGATATGGTTTGGGACCAAGTCAATGTTGTGAAAAATAATACTAAGTAGAGTAAAGCGCTTTTCACAGGTGAAGTGTAATTAAGGTAGATAGGAGATATAATAAACAAAGAGCGACTCACATGGCGCTCTTTGTTTATTTAGCTGATCATAAGATTAGACTTTCATTATTTCGACTTCTTTAATGCCCAATACGGAATCAATTTTTTTAATGTATGTATTGGTGAGTTCTTGGATATCCCCCTCTGCATTTTTTTGTAGATCTTCGGAGATATCAGCATTTCTTATTTCTTTATTAGCTTCCTGTCTCGCATTGCGAATTCCTATTTTAGCATCTTCAGCTTCCGCCTTGGCTTGTTTTACCAGATCTTTTCTTCGCTCCTCGGTCAGGGGCGGGACATTGATGATAATATTGTCACCATTGTTCATGGGATTGAACCCCAAATTGGCATTCATGATCGCTTTCTCAATTTCATGAAGCATGTTTTTTTCCCAAGGCTGTACAGAGATTGTTCGTGCATCAGGGGTATTTACATTTGCAATTTGTCCCAAAGGGGTTTGGGATCCATAATATTCAACCATTACACTGGAGAGCATGATAGGGCTAGCTTTTCCTGCCCTGATTTTTATAAATGCCTTTTCCAAATGTGTCATGGCAGCATCCATACTTTCCTTAGCTGAATCAATTATAAAACTAATTTCTTCGTTCATATATGCTAAATTTTAAAAACTAAACTATCTAAAAGTAACAAAAATTATATGTTTACCATGGTGCCTACATCCTCTCCTGAGACAATTTTTAGGAGATTGCCTTTTTTGTTCATGTCAAAAACGACAATAGGGAGTTCGTTTTCTTGGCTTAAGGTGAATGCTGTGGTATCCATTACCTTTAATCCTTTGTTCAATACTTCTTTAAAGGATATTGTGCTGAACTTGGTTGCATTTTTATCTTTTTCTGGATCTGAGCTGTATATACCATCAACCCTTGTTCCTTTAAGGATAACATCGGCCTCAATTTCTATGGCTCTTAGGACCGCAGCGGAATCTGTTGTGAAATAAGGATTTCCAGTACCGCCTCCGAATATTACGACCCTACCTTTTTCCAAATGCCTAATGGCCCTCCTTCTGATAAAAGGTTCTGCAACCTCGTTGATTTTTATGGCAGATTGCAATCTTGTGGGAATACCTTTTACCTCCAAGGCGCTTTGTAGTGCAAGGCCATTTATAACTGTTGCCAGCATGCCCATATGGTCTCCTTGGACTCTATCTATCCCATTGTTCTCTCCAGATAAACCTCTAAAAATATTTCCACCACCAATAACTATGGCTACTTCAATTCCTTTATTTGCAATGCTTTTTATTTCCTCGGCATACTCGGAAAGGCGTTTAGGGTCAATTCCATATTGTCTTTCCCCCATTAATGCTTCTCCGCTAAGTTTTAGAAGTATTCTTTTATACTGCATGGTGTATATTTTGATTAAATCGAAGCAAAAATAATGAAAATATTTTATGGAAGCGGTCGTATATCTTTAATGTACTCGTAAATATTTGTCAAGAGGGATGATTGTCTGTGTAATATTTTATAATCTTGTTGAAATTATTGGGAATGTGCTTAAACTTCCTGATATAAACTATTAAAATACTTAAAATGAAAAAAACAGTATTGATATTCCTTACTGGATTATTTTTAATGGGTTGCAGTGCTACCAAGAACTTGGTGCCCGCAACTAATATGTCTATTTTAACCACGATAGATTTGGTAAATGTTGTAGATGACCGGGTCAGGGTCAGTGTTGATCCCGGTGCCTTTACCAACGACAATGTCTTTTTTTATATTCCTAAAACGGTCCCAGGAACTTACAGCGAGGACAATTACGGAAAATATATCCAAAACTTTAAGGCCTATGACTATAATGGTAAAGAGTTGTCCTTTTCCAAATCGGACGATAATACTTGGAATATAACCAATGGAAAAAAGTTGGATAAGGTGACCTATGAGGTAAACGACACCTATGATACCGAAGGGGAAGTTAAAGAGGCTGTTTTTTCACCTGCCGGCACCAATATTTTAAAAGGGGAGAATTTTATGCTCAATCTCCATGGTTTTATAGGCTATTTCGACGGGTTAAAGCAGGTGCCTTATGAAATAGCCATAAGCGCTCCTACTGGCCTTTCAGCAACAACTTCCTTGATTAAAACAAAGAGTGACAATGGGGTGGACACTTTTATGGCAAACAGATATTTTGAGGTAATAGACAACCCTATCCTTTATGCCAAAGCTACCGCGGAATCATTTGAGATCAACGGGATTACCGTTAATTTAGTGCTTTATTCACCAAACGAAGTTTACAAAGCTTCGGATCTAAAGGAGCGAATGCAAAAAATGATGGGGGCCCAGAAATCATTCTTGGGAGAGGTCAACAGTACCAAACAGTACAATATTCTTTTATACCTATCCACATTGGGAGAGGACGATGCTTCCGGGTTTGGCGCCTTGGAGCATCATACATCCACAGTCGTAGTTCTTCCGGAACAAATGCCATTGGATCGTTTGGAGCAGGCTATGGTGGATGTTGTATCCCATGAATTTTTTCATATTGTTACTCCCTTGAGTGTCCATTCAAAGGAAATACAATATTTTGATTTTAATGATCCTAAAATGTCCGAGCACCTGTGGATGTACGAGGGTACTACCGAGTATTTTGCCAATCTGTTCCAGATTCAACAGGGACTTATTGACGAAGCGGATTTCTACAAGAGAATTATGGACAAGATCAACAATGCCAAAAGGTATGATGATGAGATGTCTTTTACAGTTATGAGTAAGAACATCCTAGTTTCCCCGTACAAGGAAAACTATGCCAACGTTTATGAAAAGGGAACCTTGATCAATATGGCCTTGGATATTACCTTAAGGGACTTGAGTAAGGGCGAAAAAGGGGTCTTGTGGCTTCTTAAGGAGCTTTCTAAAAAGTACGGAGATCAAGAGCCCTTTGAGGACATGGAGCTAATTGGGGAAATTACAGCAATGACCTATCCAGAGGTGGGGGAATTTTTTAAAGCACACGTGATTGGTGATGCCCCTATCGATTATAACTTCTATTTATCAAAAGTAGGTTTGACGACGTCAGAGGTAGAGCAGGAGAGCGGGTATTTTTTGAATGGCGATATTCCGTATATAGACGTGGATGAAAGTATGGATAATGCCATTTTTATTAGGGAAGGAATTAATCTGAACAATTTTTTTAATGATTTGGGCGCTAAGGGTGGCGATGTAATAAAGAATATTGATGGTGTGGACATTTCATTGGAAACTATAAGGCCCATTATTGGGGCAAGTTTTGGATGGTCGGCAGACAAGGAGATTCAAATGGTGGTGGTTCGTGAGGGTCAGGAAATGACCTTGACGGGTTCGGTTGGAACGCCCAAGGTAAAGCTTGAAACCATTGTCCCTATGGAAAATGAAACTGCAGAACAAATGGCGTTAAGGAACGTCTGGATGAAAGGCTAATAAAGATTTAAAAAGTTTAAATAAGGGTACTATAGTTCATTATAGTACCCTTATTTTTTTGGAATGTATGTATGATATATAGTACTAAAAGTAAAAAGTACTTTACATTTAGTAAATATATTATTACCTTTATGAAAAAGCATACATCATGGAGACAAAGTATTTATTATCCAATAGGTATAAAAGAATTGGTTGGCTATTTCTTATTCCTGCAATTTTAATTGGGATCCCTACTGTAATCTATGAATGGGAACCAGAACTATTTAATGTCAGTGTGGTCGCTATTTTCGGTGATGGCATAGGAGAAACATCTGAAATCATCGGCATACAGGCCAATAATATTTTCAATGAACTTGTAGGGGTTGTTTTGATTGTCAGTGGGCTACTGGTGGCTTTTTCAAAGGAAAGGGATGAAGATGAATTTATAAGCAGCATTAGGCTATCATCTTTGGTATGGGCTACCTATTGGAACTATGGCATATTGCTCCTGGCCCTTATTCTGGTTTACGACCTTACTTTCTATTGGGTAATGCTTTTTAATATGTTTACCATACTAATTCTTTTTATTATAAAATTTAATTGGTCTATTTGGAAATCGAGAAAATTGGTTGGATATGAGAAATAGTATAAAAGTGGAGAGGGCCAAGAAAAATATTACCCAAGCACAGTTGGCGGAAATGGCCATGGTAAGCAGGCAAACGATAAACACGATGGAATTGGGGAAGTATGTACCTTCTACTACTCTTGCTTTGCGTTTATCAAAGATTTTTGAAGTTTCGGTGAATGATCTGTTTCAATTGGAGAAGGACGATTGGAAGTAGCATCAAAAATTAAAGTCATAAAAAAAACCGCTTCTTTTGGAAGCGGTTTTTTAAATTATGTATGGAAGAGATTACCCTAGGGCAACTCTTTTGAATCCTGTAATTTCAAGTTTGGAATCTACAGATTTCACGTATTGGGCAACACTTTGTTTACTGTCCTTAATGAAATCTT
Organism: Flavobacteriaceae bacterium KMM 6897; assembly: GCA_035798135.1. Classification (GTDB taxonomy): domain Bacteria; phylum Bacteroidota; class Bacteroidia; order Flavobacteriales; family Flavobacteriaceae; genus Sediminicola. Next base: position 1,161,320 of record JAPFBR010000001.1, read on the forward strand.
GGTTTACCAAGGTGTTATCTTTAAAGAAACGGTTCAATTTACCTTTAGCGATATTGTCCAACATAGCTTCTGGCTTACCTTCTTGACGCAACTGGTCTTTGGCAATCTCTATTTCTTTGTCGATGACCGATTGGTTTACCCCAGCTTCGTTCAAAGCAACCGGATTCATTGCAGCGGCTTGCATGGCAACATCCTTGGCAGCGATGTCTGCACCAGTAACGGAAGCAGAAAGTCCAACCAAAGTAGCTATTTTGTTTCCTGCGTGGATATAAGACCCAACAAAAGGAGCACTTAATCTTTCGAAACCACCGATTTCAAGTTTTTCACCGATAACCCCAGTTTGTTCGATAAGCTTGTCCTGTACGGAGATTCCTTTAAAATCTGCTGCAAGAAAATCTTCTTTTTTGTCAAATTTCAAAGCAAGATCAGCTAGTTCGTTGGCCAAAGTCACGAAAGAATCGTTTTTGGCTACAAAGTCGGTCTCACAGTTCAAAGAGATAACAACACCAGAGGTATTGTCATTATTTACCTTTGCAATAGCTGCGCCTTCTGAAGATTCTCTATCAGCTCTATTGGCAGCAACTTTCTGGCCTTTTTTACGTAGAATTTCAATTGCTTTTTCGAAATCACCCTCAGCTTCCACTAAGGCTTTTTTGCAATCCATCATTCCAGCACCTGTGGTCTGTCTTAATTTATTTACTTCTGCGGCGGTAATCTTTACCATTTTGTGTATGTTTTAATATTGCCCTAAAATAAGTGCGTGGAACGCAACTCGGTTTAGGGCAATGTTAAATTAATATTTAGTTTATAATATGGAAAAAAGGGGGTTTACTCTACACCACCTTTTACAGCTTCTTGCCATTCTTTTAGCTCTTCCCATTTGCCATCAGCAGCCATTTTCGCTTGCTTGGCCCATGAAGCTGGGTTGTTGGAAGCAAATGTGGAACCAGCTTCAACCAAGATTTCTTTTAAGTCATCTTCAGTTTTGGAGGCTAGATCAGCAAAAGTCATAATGCCTTGTTCGTTGAATACTTCGGCGATTTTTGGACCGATACCTTCAATTTTTGTCAAGTCATCTGGTTTTGCAACTTTTTTAGGAGCAGCAGCCTTTGGCTCTTCTTTCTCAGTTTTTTCCGATTTACGTTCTGCCAATCCTTCTATAATGGCATTGGAAACATGAGACAAGATTGCATCGATTGACTTGGATGCATCATCATTGGATGGGATCAAATAATCGATTGGTCTTGGATCGGAATTGGTATCTACCATAGCAAAAATTGGAATATTCAATTTTATTGCTTCTTTTACGGCGATGTGCTCACGCATGGTATCTACAATGAACAAAGCAGCAGGTAGACGTGTCATTTCAGAGATAGAACCTAAGTTCTTTTCCAATTTTGCACGTAAACGCTCAACTTGCAAACGCTCTTTTTTGGAAAGGGTGTTGAAAGTACCATCTTTTTTCATTCTATCGATAGTGGCCATTTTTTTAACGGCTTTACGGATAGTTACAAAGTTGGTCAACATTCCACCAGGCCATCTTTCTGTGATGTAAGGCATGTTTGCATTTCCAGCTTTTTCAGCTACGATGTCTTTTGCTTGTTTCTTGGTAGCTACGAAAAGAATTTTTCTACCAGATGCTGCAATTTTTTTAAGGGCTTCGTTAGCCTCTTCTAATTTTGCAACAGTTTTGTATAAGTTGATAACGTGGATTCCGTTACGCTCCATATAGATATAGGGAGCCATGTTTGGATTCCATTTTCTTGTAAGGTGACCAAAATGTACACCTGCCTCTAAAAGGTCTTTTACGTCAATATTGTTTGCCATTTTTTTGTACTAGTTTACGTTCCGTTGAATTAGCAATACTAAAGTGGTACATCATTTTGATGCAGCCTTCAGCATTTAGATGCTAAACTATGCTCCAAAGTGTCTTATTGTTCCTTTGGGACAACGACAACATGGTTAAAATTTATCCTAAACAGATTAGGATATATCAATGAACTTTAATGAATTGCCAAAGTTGCCTTTAGCGTTTTTTGGATCAATATGTTGGGGATTGATCCCACCCACCGCAATACTTTAAACAATAAAGTATTAACGTTTCGAGAATTGGAATTTCTTACGAGCTTTCTTCTGACCGAATTTCTTACGTTCAACCATTCTAGGATCTCTGGTAAGAAGGCCTTCTGGCTTTAAAACAAGTCTGTGCTCGGCGTCAATTTCACATAAAGCTCTAGATAAAGCCAAACGGATTGCTTCTGCCTGTCCAGTGCTTCCACCTCCGTAAACATTGACTTTTACGTCATAGTTCTCGTCATTTCCTGTCAACGCAAAAGGCTGATTTACTTTGTACTGCAATGTAGCAGTAGGAAAGTATACATTAAAGTCTTTTTTGTTGATGGTAATGTTTCCTTTTCCTTCTGAAACATAAACACGGGCAACAGCGGTTTTCCTTCTACCGATTTTGTGAATTACTTCCATTACTTAAATTCGTTTAAGTTAATTGCTGTTGGTTTTTGCGCTTCTTGGTTGTGCTCAGATCCTACATACACTTTTAGATTTCTGAAAAGTTCAGCACCTAATTTGTTTTTAGGCAACATCCCTTTCACAGCTTTCTCTATTACTTGTGCAGGATTTTTTTCCATCAACTCACCAGCAGTCTGTGACCTTTGTCCTCCAGGATACCCTGTGTGACGAATGTAAGTCTTAGACTCTAATTTGTTTCCAGAAAGTTGGATTTTTTCTGAATTGATAACGATTACGTTATCTCCACAATCAACGTGCGGTGTAAAATTGGGTTTGTACTTTCCACGTAGCATTTTTGCCACTATGGAAGCCATTCTTCCCAAAGTTTCCCCTTCAGCGTCAACCAATAACCATTCCTTCTGAACGGTAGCTTTATTGGCTGAAATTGTCTTATAGCTTAATGTGTCCACACTAATTTATTTATTTATTAAACACTTCAATCCCGTTAAACGGGCTGCAAATGTACAACTATTAACTTGAAATACAAATGGTTGTTTAGTATTATTTTTTCAAAGAATTAAGGACGTGCGTTTTAGAGCAAATATTGCATTTTGAACCCGATAAGCAAAAATTTAGTAATGTTAAAAAAATATTAAATTGATACTGATGCTGTAACAAATCCTATGTATTGTAAGTCCTTAGATGAACAATCTTTTTCAACCTAAACAAATGCCTAAACAAAACCTATTAGGTTTAATCCTACTTTTTACCACTGTCCTTGCTGCCCAAACAAATACCTCAACCCCCGCCAAGCGCTCATATACCACCAATGTTGTTGGGGAACAAGAAGCGCCGGAAGTAGATGGTTTGCTAGACGATGCTGCATGGAATGAAACGGAATGGGCCGGAGATTTTGTGGAATGGAGACCAGATGAGAATACACCCCCAACGTTTAGTACACGTTTCAAGATTGTGTACGACGCCAAGAATTTATACATCGGGATTCAGGCCTTTGACAAGGCCCCGGATAGTATTGAAAAGCGCTTGTCTAGAAGGGATGGATTTCAAGGGGATATTGTAGAGGTCAACATAGATAGCTATTTGGATAAACGGACGGGTTTTTCATTTTCCGTTTCGGCAGCAGGGGTAAAGGGGGATGAATTTATTTCTGATAATGGCAATAATTGGGATTCCAGTTGGAATCCTATCTGGTATACCAAGACCAATATTGATGGAGAGGGTTGGACCGCGGAAATGAAAATACCTTTCAGTCAGTTGCGGTTTGGAAAAAGCCACGAACAAATTTGGGGCTTACAGGTGCAACGGATACTTTTTAGAAAAGAGGAACGATCAGTTTGGCAACGGGTACCAAGGGACGCCCCAGGTTGGGTAAGTGAATTTGGGGAACTCAGGGGCTTAATAGATATTGAGCCACAAAGGCAATTGGAAATCCAACCTTTCACCGTAGTCAAATTGGACACCTATCCCAAAGAGGCGGGAAATCCGTTTAGGGACGGGTCCGATACCAAATTGAATGGGGGAATAGATGCCAAAATTGGAATTTCCAATAATCTGACCCTGGATCTAACCATTAATCCGGATTTTGGACAAGTAGAGGCAGATCCCGGAGCCATTGCCCTGGATGGCTTTCAAATATTTTTCGAGGAACAGCGTCCATTTTTTGTGGAAAACAAGAACATTTTTGACTATCGGTTCGCCAACAATCAAGATAATGTGTTTTATTCCAGACGAATAGGGAGAAGCCCACAAGGAAGTCCGTCAGTCAATGATGGAGAATTCGTAGATCAACCCAATAATACGACCATTTTAGGGGCAGCCAAATTTTCGGGGAAAACAAAAAACGGATGGTCCCTGGGCGTATTGGAGAGTGTAACGGGCAAAATGTTTGCCGAAATAAATAATAATGGGCAGGAACGTGAGGAATTGGTGGAACCACTGACCAATTATTTGGTAGCGAGGGTACAAAAAGATTTTAATGAACGCAATTCATATATAGGAGGTATTTTTACTGCCACCAATAGGGATTTGGAACCAAGTCTAAGCTTTTTGAGGCAAGCTGCATATTCAGGGGGAGTCGACTTTAAACACAGTTGGAAAGAGCGAAAATATTTTGTTGAGGGAAATATGGTGGCCAGCCATGTGATGGGAAGTGAAGAATCTATAAGAGCTACCCAGGAATCCATTACCCACTTGTTCCAAAGGGTAGATGCTGACCATGTAGAAGTGGACGGGGATAGGACTTCCTTGTCCGGAACAGGCGGAAGACTAGAAGGAGGTAAGGCAGGGGGAGGACATTGGCTCTACAATACAGGGATGAGCTGGAAGTCTCCCGAACTGGAATTAAATGATATCGGATTCTTGCGGCAAGCAGATGAAATTAGGCAATATTCCAGTGTGAGTTGGCGAACCTTAAAGCCTTTGGAGAAATTCAGGAACATATATATAGGTGCAGGACAATTAAGCACCTATGATTTTGAAGGCAATTTTAACCGAATGCAGTACGACCTAAATACGGAGTTCATTTTTAAGAACAATTGGTTTGCAGAATTCGGGGCTGCGCATAAACCTAGAATCTTTATCAACACCTTTTTAAGAGGCGGACCAAGATGGCGTTTTTCTGAGGAGAATTATGCTTATTTATTTTTTGGATCGGACAGAAGAAAGAAGCTGAGTTTTGTTTTGGGTCATGTAAATAGCCAGGCTAAGCAAGATAACTTCTCTCTTATAAGATTTGTGGCCAGACTAAACTATCAGCCATTTAATGCCTTGAGCATCAATTTGGAGTCGGAGTTGGAGACAAATCCCAATAAGACGCAATATGTGACAGAAACGACATTTGGTGGGGTGCCCAGATATATAACCGCAAATATTGATCAGGACACATGGGCTACTACATTAAGGGTCAATTACACCATCAACCCCAACTTGAGTATTCAGTACTATGGGCAGCCATTTATTTCTAGGGGCAGGTACACCAATTTCAATTATGTGAACAATCCAATCGCCAAAGATTTAGGAGAACGAATAACGTTGTACGGGCCAAATCAAATTTCCAAGGACAATGATATTTACAATGTGGATGAAGATAGTAATGGATCAGTTGACTATACTATTGGGGACCCCGATTTTTCATTTGTACAGTTTAGATCCAATCTGGTCTTGCGTTGGGAGTATATTCCTGGAAGTGAAATTTTCTTGGTTTGGTCACAGGGGGTTACCGGATTGGGAGATCCAAGGGAAACCTTGAGTAGAAGTTTAGATCGACAAATATTAAATGAGAAACTTGATAATACCTTCCTAATAAAGGCCACCTATAGATTTGCAAAATAGAAAGTTCCTGCTTTGTTGATGAAATAAAATTCCATTTTATGCGTTTAGTCCTAAAATTAAACCCTCGACATGATCACACGTAGTTTTATAAGTCTAGTAATTGTTGCCTTATTGGGATTTTCTTGTTCCTCGGATAAAGATAACGTCATGGGAACCAGTTCCATTGAAGGGACTTGGGATGTAGCAGAGTTGAAAGTCAATGATTCCAACAATCAGGATTTATTGTTTGCAAAAGGAATTTTTGATGTCTTGATTGCACAGGATTGCGATCTGTTGGTTCTTACATTTAAGGCCGATGGCACATTGATTACTAGAAGTGGGGTCAATGATATTGAGATCGATTTCAATGCAACATCCATTCCCTGTCCCGCAAGTTTTGAAGAAGAAGATGCAACCTGGAGCTTGGATGGAGACCAGTTGACTATTACCGATGCCACAGGTTTAGCTGAGACTGCAACGATCCAGCTTAACAGTAGTAGCTTAATAGTTGCAGGGGAAGATATAGAGGCGGAAAGCCTAACAGGGACAGAAATTATTTTTAAAAGGAGATAGTCACAACAATAATTTATATCAAAAGCCCTCTTGGAACATCCAAGAGGGCTTTTTTGATTCTCTTTGTGTCGGTATCAATGTGCCTGCAGCCAATTGTCCCCAACTCCCATTTCCACATCCAAGGGAACAGAAAGGATATATGCGTTTTCCATCTCGGTCTTGATCATGGACTTTAGTTCTTCCAACTCGGGCTTGTATACATCAAAGACCAATTCATCATGTACCTGTAAAAGCATTTTGGATTTGTATTTGCCATCTTCCAACTTCTTATAGATATTGATCATGGCTATCTTGATGATATCCGCAGCACTTCCCTGTATGGGGGCATTTACGGCATTTCGTTCTGCGGCACCCCTAACAATGGCATTGCTGCCGTTGATATCCTTTAAATACCTTCTTCTGCCCAAAACGGTTTGTACATAGCCGTGTTCCCTGGCAAATTCTATCTGTTCACTAATGTAGTTTCGCAATTTGGGATAGGTTTTGTAATACGTGTCGATCAGATCCTTGGCTTCCCCTCTAGAGAGATCTGTCTGGTTGCTCAGTCCAAAAGCCGATACCCCATAAATGATTCCAAAATTGACGGTTTTGGCATTGCTTCGCTGTTCCCTTGTCACTTCCTCCAATGGGATATTAAATACCTTTGAGGCTGTAGAGGCGTGGATGTCCTCACCATTTTTAAAGGCCTCGATCATGGTGGTTTCTTGACTCAATGCCGCAATGATACGAAGTTCTATCTGAGAGTAATCCGCTGCTAGTAAGGTGTAATCTTCATTCTTTGGCACAAAGGCCTTGCGGACCTGTCTTCCTCTTTCGGTTCGTATGGGAATGTTCTGTAGGTTGGGGTTATTACTGCTCAATCTGCCAGTTGCCGCTACGGTCTGCATATAATCTGTATGTACCCTGCCCGTGGTAAGTTCCACTTGTCCAGGTAGCGCATCTATATAGGTGCTCTTCAATTTGGCGAGTCCCCTGTATTCCAGCACATGTTGTATGATTTCATGATCTTTGGCAAGGTAGGAAAGTACGTCTTCTGCGGTGGAATATTGCCCAGTTTTTGTTTTCTTGGGTTTGTCCACCAGTTTCATCTTGTCAAATAGAATTTCTCCCAATTGCTTTGGAGATCCTATATTAAATTCTTCCCCTGCATCCTCGTAAATTTTAGCTTCCAGATTCTTGATATCGCTGTCCAAGTCCTTGGAAAGGGAGTGTAAAAAATCGGTGTCCAATTTTATGCCTTCCAACTCCATATCTGCCAACACATGCAACAGTGGAATTTCTATGTCATTGAAGAGGTCTTCCGTTTTGGCCTCGGCCAGTTCCGGTCTAAAGTGTTGCGCCAGTTGAAAGGTGATATCCGCATCTTCCACGGCATATTCCGTTTGCTTTTCCAAGGGGACGTCCCTCATGGACATTTGGTTCTTACCTTTTTTACCAATTAACTCTGTAATGGAAACGGGGGTGTAGTCTAAATAAGTCTCTGCCAACACGTCCATATTGTGTCGCATATCAGGATTGATCAGGTAATGTGCCAACATGGTATCGAAACACTTGCCTTTTACCTTTATCTTGTATTTATCCAGTACCTTGATATCATATTTAAGGTTCTGTCCTATTTTTTCAATTTTATCTGCTTCGAAGAAGGGCCTTAATTGTTCAATAATGTCTTGGGCCTTCTCGATTTCCTCGGGAAAGGGAATATAAAAACCCTTTCCTGGTTCCCAGCTAAAGGCGATCCCAACTAACTGTGCTTCCAGTGGATTTAAAGAAGTTGTTTCCGTATCAAAACAAACCGAGGTCTGTTTAAGCAAGTTCTGAATGAATAATTTCATCGCCATTCCCGGTGCTACACTTTGGTAAACATGGGCAACATCCTTGATGGTTTTTCTGCTCGATACAGCTTCCAATGTTCCTGAAGGCTGGTTGGGATCACCTCCAAAAAGTGAAAACTGACCGCCTCCGGCCTCTTGTGCTTGTTTTTTGGCAGTTGGGGTACTGCTTACTGGGGTGGTTGTGGTTTCTTCTTCGGCAGAGAATATTTTAAGGAATTGGTCTTTTAGCCTTCTAAATTCCAATTCTTCGAAGAGCTCCTGTACCTTTTCGCTATCGGGCATGGACATTTCGTAGTCCTTGGCGTTAAAAGTTACATCGCAAGTAATACATATGGTCGCCAGCTTCTTTGATAGGATCCCCAATTCTTTGTTTTCTTCGATTTTCTCCTTCATTTTACCTTTAAGCTTGTCGGTATTGGCCAAAAGGTTTTCCATGGACCCGAATTCGGCAATGAATTTTTTGGCGGTTTTGTCCCCTACCCCTGGAAGTCCCGGGATGTTGTCACTGGCATCGCCCATCATTCCCAAGTAGTCGATGACCTGTTCCGGACGCTCAACGCCAAAACGTTCTTTTATCTCTGGAATACCCCAAATTTCTATGCCATTGCCCATTCTGGCCGGCCTGTACATAAAAATATTCTCCGATACCAATTGTCCAAAATCCTTATCTGGGGTTACCATAAAAACCTTGTAATCTTCTTTTTCTGCCTGTTTGGCCAAGGTCCCAATAATATCGTCTGCCTCTAGCCCGTACAGTTCTACGACAGGAATGTGCATGGCCTTTAGAATATTTTGGATATAGGGTACGGCCTGTCTGATAGCGTCAGGTGTTTCGTCCCTATTGGCTTTGTAGTCAGCGAACATTTCCGTGCGTTCTGTACTACCGCCCTTGTCAAAACAAACCGCCAAATGATCTGGTTTTTCCCTTTTAATCACATCAAAAAGAGAATTGACGAAGCCCATAACGGCAGAGGTATCCATCCCCTTGGAGTTGATTCTTGGATTCTTAATCAACGCATAGTAGCCGCGGAAAATCAATGCATATGCATCGAGTAAAAAAAGTCTTTTTTGTTCTGCCATTTTGGGTATTCAATTAGTATTTCAAAGCTACAAATATTATGATCTTTTTGAAAACACTTAGGGTTTAATAAAGGAATTTGAAGGGTGGTTCTCTTGGCCTTCGCTTGTAAACATACTATAGGAAAAACCTGGATGTACACAAAATGATCCCGTTTCTCCTTTTTTATTGATAGCTATAAAGCCAATTTGAAAATCGTTCCTGCCCTTGTTTTTGGCCATGATTCTTTTGACCCCTTCTTCACAGGCCTCTTGAGGGGTTTTTCCTTGGCGCATAAGTTCAACGATCAAAAAACTGCCTACGGTGCGTACCACTTCTTCCCCTACACCGGTAGCTGTGGCGGCTCCCACCTCATTGTCCACAAATAGTCCTGCGCCTATTATGGGGGAGTCCCCAACGCGCCCACCAAATTTATAGGCCATACCGCTCGTAGTACATGCCCCTGAAATATCTCCATTTTTATCGATCGCCAACATGCCGATCGTATCGTGGTTTTCAATGTTGATAACAGGCTTGTATTGGGAGGTCTTTTTCCATTCCATCCACTCCTGGCGGGATTTTTCCGTTAGAAGGTCATCCTTTGCAAAACCTTTTTCATAGGCAAATTGTTCCGCCCCTTTACCGGCCAGCATCACGTGGGGGGTCTCTTCCATAACTTTACGAGCAACCGAAACCGCATGGACGATATTTTGAAGATAGACTACCGCCCCACAATTGCCATCCTTATCCATGATACAGGCATCCAAGGTAACATTGCCGTCCCTGTCCGGACGGCCTCCCTTGCCCACTGTTTGGTTGTCCAAATCCGCCTCTTCTATCATGACCCCTTGTTCCACTGCATCGAGTGAATTCCCTCCGCTGCTGAGCACCTCCCAGGCTTTGGCTGTAGCATTGGCAAAGTTCCATGTACAGATTACTATTGGGTACTGTACAAATGGACTTTGTTCGGCCACCAATATTTTGGATTCATTTTCATCAAAGGAAGCAAGTATGGGCGTAGTAATTAATCCTGCTGCGCCAATTGTTGAATTTTTAAGGAAATTTCTGCGTTTCATCTGTCTGGGTTGCTTATTTTTAAGGGCCTAAATATAGGGAATATGATCATAGAAGTATGTGCCAATTCTTTGGAATCTGCCATGAATGCCCAAAAAGGAGGCGCCGACAGGATAGAGCTTTGTGTAGAATTGGGCGTTGGTGGAATTACCCCTTCCCCAGGACTTATGAAGAGTATTAAGGAGCAGATTTTCATCCCTGTACATGTCCTAATTAGACCTCGAAGTGGTGATTTCACCTATTCTAAATCCGAATTTCAAATTGCAAAAAACGATGTTCAATTTTGTAGGGACATGGGATTTGACGGCATTGTTTCAGGAGTTTTGAGAGAAGACTTCCAGGTGGATATTAAGCGTACGAAGGAATTGATAGATTTGGCAAAGGGAATGGAGTTTACGTTTCACAGGGCCTTTGATTGGGTGTTGGATCCATTTCTTGCTTTGGAGCAGTTGGAAGGGTTGGGGGTTGCCAATATTTTGACCTCAGGACAAGAGACCTCGGCCCTAAAAGGGTTGCCATTATTAGAAAAATTACATCAAAAAGCTACTACGTGCACTATTTTACCGGGTGGGGGCATAAGGCCGGAAAATGTAATGGAGTTTAAGAAAAAAGAATTTAAAGCGGTACATTTATCGGGATCCCGATTTTATAAAACCTTGGATGCTTCCCCCCGTATATCTATGAACAGCCCTACCTTTTTTAAGGAGGAGGCGGTTGCCATAACAGACGAAAACATCATCAAAGCAATTAGTGGATTGGTTAAATAAATTATAAAAGGGGCAGAACGCACCTTTAACAGATATCTTTGTAAAAAAGTAAACTATGCTTCGTTGGGTTATATTTATCGCTATCTATCTAGCCTTGGGTTTATATACCCTTCAAGCCTTAAAAACTGTTTCAAGATATCCTTGGGTATATTATACCTTCATAATGCTATCCTTGTTGGCATTGGGGAATTTTGTTTATCAGTTTACCGTTGGAGATGAGCCGGGGAGAGTCTTGAGCAGGCCTAAAAGTTATGCCTTTGGACTCTTGTTGACCATGCTGACCTTTAAGCTTATCACCATCATTTTTCTATTTTCTGAGGATTTGTTTAGAATATTTAGTGGGACCTATCAAAAATTATTTGGTACAGCAAAGGAATTTAGCTTTCCGGAAAGAAGACGGTTCTTGAGCATCTTGGCCATGGGTATTGCAGCCATTCCCTTTAGCGCCCTTCTGTACGGAATGTACAAGGGTAAATACAATTTTAAGGTTCTAAGTTATAACCTGGAGTTTGATGATTTGCCCGATGCCTTTCACAATTATCAGATTACCCAAATATCAGATGTGCACAGTGGTAGTTTTGATAATCGGAAAAAAATTGAATACGCAATAGATCTCGTAAATAAGCAAAAAAGTGATGTTCTCTTGTTTACTGGGGATATGGTGAACAACAAGGTTGAGGAAATGCATCCTTGGTCAGAATTGTTTTCCACCCTGGAAGCCAAGGATGGGAAGTTTTCCATTTTAGGGAACCACGACTATGGGGATTATGTGGATTGGGATACCCCAGAGGAGAAAAGTAAAAATCTTGAGGATTTAAAAATCTTACAAAAGAGTATAGGGTTCGATCTCCTGTTGAACGAGAGTCGGTATTTGGAAAAGGATGGCGCTAAGATAGCATTGATCGGCGTAGAAAACTGGGGCCGGGGAGGTTTTAAAAAAGCAGGGGACCTAGATAAAGCAAAGGCAAATGTGGCCAAGGACGACTTTAAAATTTTGATGAGCCACGATCCTTCCCATTGGGAGGATAAAGTGATCCATGATGATTACCATTACCACCTTACCTTGAGCGGACATACCCATGGGATGCAGTTTGGAATTGAAATTCCAGGATGGGTAAAATGGAGCCCTGTAAAATGGAGATACAAGTACTGGGCGGGTATTTATGAAGAATTGGGGCAGTATATTAATGTGAACCGCGGTTTTGGCTTTTTGGGATATCCTGGAAGGGTAGGCATATGGCCCGAAATAACGGTAATTACCTTAAAAAAGAAAGCCTTAGTGTAGCTTTTTGGCCCCGAAATTCTACAAATACGCAGCTATCGTTAGTATTTTAACATTTTTTCTTACTTTTGATTGATAACCGAAATGTTTCTATATGTCCAAGTTTGGTGAACTTATTGATTTAAACGTACCCGTTCTGTTAGATTTTTACGCAGAATGGAATGAGCAATCCACGGCTATGCATGCCGTATTGAGGGATGTTGCAGCAGCTTTGGGCGACAAAGGCAAAGTGATAAAGATCGATGTTGATAAAAACAAAGAACTGTCACAAGCACTGAGGGTTAAAGGCTTGCCTACCCTTATGATCTATAAAAAAGGCGAAATGGTATGGCGTCAAAGTGGTGAACAGGATGCCAATACCCTTATTGGGATTTTAAACGAATACATATAAACAAAAAAGCGGGATGATCTTCATTCCGCTTTTTTTTGATATTGTCTTATTCTTCGATTACTGAAGGAACCGTATCCTGTGGCATTGTGCCTCCTTCAATTTCTATGGTGTCCATCATTTCCAATTCCTCTTCCATTGGAAGGTCTTCCTCCAACATATCGTCCTTATAGAAGTGACTGAACTTATCTATATATTCATTGAAGATCAGGGTTTCTTTTTCGGCCAGGTCCTTGTCCTTGTTGCCAATTAGAATATCAATATTCCTTCTATAACCTTCCATATCACCAATGATATCATTGATGTTTTCATATTGCTGGTTGAGCGGAATATTTTCATAATATTCCAATCGCTCCTGGTATTTCTTCTTCAGTCTTTGGAACAGGTCCCTTGCTTTTTGGGTTTCCCCAACCTTATAATACCCATCCAAGAAGGGTTCAACAAAGGCGTAGTATCCAAAATATTCCAATGGCATATTGTCCATGGCCATATTGATGACCTCCTTAGCCTTTTCAATCTTCCCTTCAGCGATGAGCGTTTCCGTCAATCGTGCTAAATTCCCTCTAAAGGAAAGACCTTGGGACCTGGTCTGTGGATCGTGATAAATATCCGGACTGCCCGCATTTCCCCATTCCCATTTTTTTACAATGTCGTACATGAGGTCAGAATCGATCCGTCCCATTTCATACGGACTCAATCGCTCTGTCTTGATAGGGACCAGTTTGTAGACCAGCCCGTCCAATTGTAGGTAGTCTTTCATCCAAATGTACTCCCCATCATCAAAACTACCTCCTGAAAAATAGATTGGACGTTTCCAGTCATTGTTGGCGATAATATCCAACATCAGGATTCTGTTTTTTGGCAATGCCCCTGTCGGCAGGTCAATATCGATATAATCCACAATAAGGGCAGAATCCTTTGGTTTTACCAAGCCGCTTTCCAAAACATTCTTCTTGTTCACGGGAATCCTGATCTTATTGGTTGGATAGTAAACGATATCTTGATTGCTTATAGAGTACTCGCTGAGGTCGGCCCCTTGTTTTTGTAAAATGTGTTTAAACTTGGTCTGTGGCTTGTTACTCCCTACCCAGTTCATAAAGTCTTTAATATCCCAACGGCTTTCTGTTATCCCTTGGTAATAAATGGCATCCCTGGAGCCGTATTTATAATGGTCATGGGTCAGCTGTGAGGGAATGGGTGCACTTTCATAAGCCTGTCTTTTCATCTGGTCTATGTACCAATCGGTAGCAAAAAGACTTGTATTAATGACACGGACGTCGGTTCTATAGCCCTCAATTTCTTGCACATACCACAGCGGGAAGGTGTCGTTGTCCCCAATGGTAAACAACATGGAGCCAGCATCCTTTTTGGTGGACCCAAGGTATGCCTTTGCGGTAGATTGTGTCGTCAGCCTATTGGACCTGTCGTGATCGTCCCAATTTTGGTATGCCATTACTCCTGGCACGGCCAAAAGACAAATGATGGTCAAGGCAGGAGCTAAAATCTTTGGTGAAAGCAGTTTTTTAAATTCATCAAACAACCCATAAACACCTATCCCGATCCATATCGCAAAGACATAAAATGACCCTACCAAGGAATAATCCCTTTCCCTAGGTTGAAAGATAGAAGGGTTGGTATAAAACTGAATGGCGAGCCCCGTAAATAGGAAGAACACCAGTAAGACCCAGAATTGTTTTGGTTTTTTTGTGATTTGGAAAATAAGGCCAATGATCCCCAAGAGCAACGGTAAGAAGAAATAGGTATTCCTTCCCTTATTGTTCAAGACATCACTTGGCAGGTTTTCTTGGCTCCCCCTGAAAAGGTTGTCCACAAAATTTATACCGCTCAGCCAATTCCCATGGTTGTCATACCTCCCTTGAATATCATCTTGTTTTCCCGTGAAATTCCACATAAAATAACGCCAATACATATATCCGAACTGGAAGTCGACCATATATTTTACGTTCTGCCAAATGGTAGGAGGGGTAACCTCTATATATTCGCTGAATTCCCTTAGAAACCGTATGTATTGGTCTTCTTGGATCTCTCCTTTGGTGAGTCCGTTCCTAAATTGGTTGACGGCATCCCGCAGTTCTCCATTGGACCTATATTCGGGTTTTATCTTGAACTCTAAAGCCCCAAAATATTTCATATAGTTCTCGGCATTTTGTTCGCTCCACATCCTTGGAAGAAACCCCACATGCTCCTTGTTGGGGCCGGGGATAGATTCCTTGTAGTGGTTAACGATGACATATTTGCCCAGTTTTTTATCTTTTTCATATTTTGGCTCATCATCCTTTTCGGTGCCGGAGGTCGCAAATAAATTGGAGTAGTATGTTCCGTAAATTGGGCTGTCTACGCCTGGATATTGTTCCCTATTGTAATAGGCCAATAATGAACGTGCATCCGAGGGGTTGTTTTCATTGATGATCGTATTGGCATTGGCCCTTATTGGTAACATTAACCATGAAGAGAATCCTAAAAAAAGGAACATTGCGCACAGTACCAGGGTGTTTGCCTTCCTGTAGTCGTTTTTACGGGTGTAGTATAGCCCATAATAAAAGACACCGATAAATATAAGGCCCATGATAATGGTCCCCGAGTTAAAGGGGAGCCCAATCGTATTGACAAAGAATATCTCGCTCCAACCAAAAGCTTCTAAGACATAGGTCAGGGAAAATTTATAGACCAGCATCAAAAGGGCTACGAACAAAATATTGGCTATCAAGAAATTTTTAACGGTAGTAGTCTTGTATTTTTTAAAGTAGTACAAAAGCCCAATGGAAGGAATGGTCAAGAAGCCCATAAATTGTATACCAAATGTAAGACCTACCACGAAGGACATTAGGATTAGCCACCTATTGCCTCTTGGGTCCTCCAGATTATCGGTCCATTTAAGTCCCAGCCAAAGTAAAAGGGACATGATCAAACTAGCCATGGCATAAACCTCTGTTTCCACGGCATTGAACCAAAAACTATCGGAATAAGTGAAGGCTAGGGCTCCAATCAGACCGCTTCCCAAAATGGCAATGGCCTTGCTGTTGGTGATCAGTTCTTCTTTGCCGATCAATTTTTTTACCAGATTGGTCGTTGTCCAGAAAAGAAATAAAATGGTAAAGGCACTAGAAATGCCAGATAAATAATTCACCATTTTGGCAACTTGTCCGGGCTCCAGTGCAAACATGGAAATAAAAGCTCCCAACATTTGAAGAAGAGGTGCCCCCGGTGGGTGACCTACCTGAAGTTTTGCCGAGGTGGCAATATATTCACCGGCATCCCAATAACTGCCCGTAGGCTCAACGGTTATACCATAAGTGATAAGGGCTATAAAAAAAACGGACCACCCAAGGATGGTATCCCATTTCTCAAAATTTTTAGAAAACATGTACGCCAAATTTACCAGTTGGGGCGAATTTACTAATTAAAATAGATATGCGCTGAAATTTTTCGCAAACCTTTAACAGGCTTTTTTTTCATTTTTTTAATATTGATGCCCAAAATATTTGCGCATATTAAACTTTGTTTTAAATTTGCACGCTCTTAAGCAATGCTGGCCTATGGTGTAATTGGCAACACAGCTGGTTTTGGTCCAGTCGTTCTAGGTTCGAGTCCTAGTAGGCCAACATCCAAAATGGAAGTCCCGATACTGAAAAGTATCGGGATTTTTTTTGCTCTTTTTTGAATGTTTATCTAGCGAAGTAATTTAAGTGTCACCTGAAGGGTTATCTATCTAAATATTGTAATCGAATTCAGAACTAAAAGGGTTGATTGGAACGGCAATATCCTAAGATTGGAAAATCTTGATTTTATGTGAAGAGGAATAATATTCAGTATGAGTATATGAAAAAGGCCACCGGTAATTAAAACTGCAACGGTTTAAATCTCAGATCCAGTGATGAGTTTATTGATGGTAAGATAACCCGAAGCTAAAGGTAACATATGGATGATTTCCCCTATCTGTGGGAAAATAAAGAATAAGGGAATCCAGGCAATAAATAGTGTTCCAATAAATTTCCAAGAGAGATCTTTCATATTTTTCGATGTTTGGGTTGTAATATGACACTAATGTAATTCGTTGCTTCTGATGGTGATGTGCGCATTTCTAAATTAATTTAACCCAATTGAAAAATCCCAATGTTTATAGGGTATGACCCTGGGTTTTTGGAATTCAATTGGATAGCGTTATTATTTTTAGCAATAGGATCTTTATGATAATTCCCAGAGGAATATCTTTATGTATTGGTGAAAGTAGAGGTTGTCAGTGTTGGCAATAAAGACTTTTGAAGTACGTATTAGAGAATATTTAATTGTTTTTAAACCTATGGGAAATATAATAAAACAGGCTAAAGGTTTTGTATTGGAATTGTTCCAAGATAAGGTGGGCAATGTGGCAGTATTTCACAATGCGCTGCGGACCCAAGAAATAGTGGATGCTGTACAGATATTGATTAATGAAGGGCAATTAAAGGAAGGAAGGGAAGAAACCTTGATCTTGGCGGCCTGGTTCCTTAATACGGGTTTTACCATCAATGGGCAGGAAGTTTCAGAACATAGTGCTGCATTGGCCAAAGATTTTTTGGCATCTAAAGAATACCCACAGGATGGAATCGATCAGGTGGAATCGCTGATTGTGAATCTACATTCCAAATCCGGGCCCCAATCTCTAGAAGGGGAATTGTTGCATGATGCAGTTTCTGCCTATTTAAGCGCTGATGATTTTATGGAAAAACTGGAATCACAACGCAAAGAGCAATCGCAATGGAAAGGAAAGGAAATCCCTGTTGTCAAATGGCGGAATAAATTTATCAAGCGATTATCAACCAAGCATACCTATTTTACTTCCTACGCAAAAGAAGAATGGCACAAGGGAAAAGATAAAAATCTCAAAAAACTGGTCAAGGCCAAAAAAAAGGATAAAAAGGAATTTAGGAAGGCTGAGATCAAAATGAAGATGAAGGATCAGAGTCCGCAACGGGGAGTGCAGACTTTGTATCGGGTCACATTAAGAAACCATTTGAAACTCAGTGATATTGCGGATACCAAAGCGAATATTTTGCTTTCGGTAAATGCAATAATTATATCCCTTTTGCTTGCTAATTTAGTCCCAGTTTTAGACGACCCTACCAACGCCTATCTTTTGATACCTACCTCTATTTTCATTCTGTTCAGCATAGCCTCAATGGTATTGTCCGTGCTTGCAACAAGACCCAATGTCACCAAGGCCGAATTTGATGTGGATAAATTGGAGAATGAACAGATTAATTTGCTTTTTTTTGGAAATTTCGAGCGGATTCCCATTGCAAATTTTATTAAGGCGATCAAAAGAACTATTGAGGATAAGGAGGCAATTTATGAGATGCTGACCATGGATCTTTATTACTTGGGTTCTGTTCTAAGTCGTAAGTATAAGATACTTCGTTGGACGTATTCCATTTTTATGATAGGAATCATTCTTTCGGTAATTTCCTTTGGGGTGGCATTAAAGTTTTATGGGTCCGAAAAAGTGATGGAAGCGGTTAAACCCTTGACGGAGTTACCAGAAGAGCAGCCGAATGAAACAAAAAATGATAAATAATATATTATGAGAAAGGCAGTAGTTAAATTAATAGTAATTGGCTCCCTGATTTTTGGAATCAGTAGTTGTAGGGAGGAAAAGAAGGACGTTGAAAAAAGAGACACTATTGAAAGGGCGGGTGATGAGGCCGAAGATGGTGTTGAACGGGCAGCAGAAGAGGTAAAGGGTGCTTATAAAGATGTAAAAGAAGAGGTAGATGGGCAGACAGATGATAATTGAACGGAAGAAGGGCTGCATTATGACGGTTTATCCAGGTATGGGAAAAACGCTTTTGATGATGTTTATTGGGCTGGGGCTGATGATGATCTCTTGCCAGTCCAAGGCGCAGGACCAAGTCCCCAAAGAAGTAAAGACTGCCTTTCAGCAAAAATATCCAGGAGAGAACGACCCTGATTGGAAAAAGGATAAGAACGAAAATTATGAATCCCATTTTAAAATAGAAGGCAAGCATTACAGGGCCGATTTTTCGCCCAATGGCGATTGGATAGAGACAGAACGCAGTATTGATAGGGACGACTTGCCAGAAAAGGTGCAGGAACGAATCAAGGCCGAATATGGGGATTTTGAAATTGTGGAAATTGAAGAAGTGGAGCATCATTCAAAAGGGATTTTTTATGATGTTGAATTCAAACGGAACGGTGAAAAAAAAGATGTAGAATTTAAGGCTGATGGACAAGTGCTGAAATAAATGATATATTTTTTGAGTTTCCCTTAAAGCCCTGATCAAAAATTGATTGGGAAGTGAAATAAAAAATCGTATATTTGCACCGCTGAAAGAATATAAAGTATTCATGAGGGGACTATTAGTCCCCTCTTTTATTACTTAAATTTATGTTGAAGGACAAGGTAACAGAACTTTTAAATCAAGCCCTAGAGGAGAATCAATCGCTTTTTCTGATTGATTTTAAAATGTCATCCGATAATAAGATTAAGGTGACATTGGATGGTGACAACGGAGTAACGTTGAAGGACTGCATGGCGGTAAGTAGGACTATAGAACATAATTTGGACAGGGAAGAGGAAGATTTTTCCCTGGAAGTCGAATCTGTTGGGGCGACGACCCCATTGGTCATGCCTAGACAGTACAAAAAGAATATAGGAAGAATATTGGAAGTGAGGATTCAAGATAGTAATTTTGAAGGTAAGCTTACGGCTGCAACGGAAGATAGCATCACTTTAGAGTGGAAGGCACGAGAACCCAAGCCTGTGGGCAAGGGTAAAGTAACAGTTCAGAAAAAGCAAGAGCTTGCGATTTCTGATATTCAAGAAGCAAAAGTTGTATTAAAATTTTAATTTGTAGTTCAGAATGGAAAATATTGCGCTGATAGAATCTTTCTCCGAATTTAAAGATGACAAATTCATAGACAGGGTTACGCTGATGGCGATTTTGGAAGATGTGTTTAGAAACGCACTTAAGAAAAAGTTTGGTTCGGATGACAATTTTGATATCATCATCAACCCTGATAAAGGGGATTTGGAGATATGGAGAAACAGGGTTGTTGTAGAGGATGGTGAAGTGGAGGATCCCAACGAGGAGATCTCCCTTACAGCTGCGCGTAAGATTGAGCCTGATTTTGAAGTGGGCGAAGATGTTTCTGAAGAAGTGAAATTGATAGATTTGGGAAGAAGGGCAATTTTGGCCTTACGCCAAAATCTTATTTCCAAAATCCACGAACACGACAATACAACCATATATAAGCACTTTAAGGAACTGGAAGGTGAAATATACACCGCAGAGGTTCACCATATAAGACACAAGGCCATTATTCTTTTGGATGACGAAGGCAATGAGATTATCATGCCTAAGGACAAGCAGATCCCTGCTGACTTCTTTAGGAAAGGTGATAACGTTCGCGGTATAATAGAGAGTGTGGAGCTAAAAGGAAATAAGCCGGTCATTATAATGTCCAGAACGTCTCCTTTATTTTTGGAGCAATTGTTCTTCCAGGAAATCCCGGAAGTTTTTGATGGTTTGATCACGATCAAAAAGGCCGTACGTATCCCTGGAGAGAAAGCCAAGGTTGCTGTAGATTCCTATGATGACAGGATTGATCCAGTTGGTGCCTGTGTGGGGATGAAAGGTTCCCGTATCCACGGTATCGTTAGGGAATTGGCTAATGAGAATATTGATGTTATCAATTGGACCAGCAATGCCCAACTATTGGTGACCAGGGCTTTGAGTCCTGCCCGTGTTTCCTCGGTAAAATTAGATGATGAAAAAATGACTGCCCAAGTTTACTTAAGGCCAGAGGAGGTTTCCAAGGCTATTGGTAGGGGAGGTCACAATATAAGATTGGCCGGACAATTGACTGGTTATGAGATTGATGTATTCCGCGAAGGAGTGGAAGAAGATGTTGAATTAACTGAATTTTCTGATGAAATTGAAGGCTGGGTCATAGACGAGCTTAAGAAAGTTGGGTTGGATACGGCAAGGAGCGTCCTTGAACAGGATGTGAAGGATTTGGCTAAACGTACTGATTTAGAAGAGGAAACAATTTTAGAAGTTGTGCGTGTGCTAAAAGAAGAATTAGAAGATTAAGCTATATATTAGCGGGAAAATATAAGAATACGAATATCTATTTATGGCAGATAATGCAACTATAAGGCTTAATAAAGTTCTACGGGAACTTAATATTTCACTGGACAGGGCGGTAGATTTCCTTGGGGCCAAAGGTCACGATGTGGAAGCTAGGCCTACAACTAAAATTTCCAATGAGGTGTATCAAGTTCTTTTGGACGAGTTCCAAACGGATATGAGCAAGAAAGTTGCATCCAAGGAAGTTGGTGAGGAGAAGAGGAAGGAGAAGGAGGCACTGCGTCAACAATTGGAGCAAGAGCAAGAGGATAGGAGAATAGCGAGAGAGAAAAAAGCTGCTTCAGAACAGGTGGTGAAGGCGAAAGCTGAGCTGTCCGGGCCAAAAAAGGTAGGTAAAATAGATCTTTCCCCTAAAAAGAAGGAAGAAAAGCCAGTAGCAACCGAGAAAGCGCCTGAAAAACCTGCGGAACCCGCAAAAGTGGAGGAGAAAAAATCGGTGGCGAAGAAAACGGAGGCGAAAAAAGAGGAGCCAGTTGTTGAAAAGGCCGAAGTAAAGGCTGAGGTGCCCGTTAAAAAAGCGGCAGTTGAAAAACCGGCAACAACGGAAAAACCTGCTGAAAAGAAGGAAGCTGCCAAAACAGAGGAGGTAGAAGCGCAAAAAGCTACTGATGAAGAAGCCGAAAAGGCTGAGGAAAATGAAACCCTTACTACCCAATACCAGAAACTAAGTGGTCCTAAAATCACTGGGGATAAAATAGATCTAACAAAATTTGCGAAACCTAAGAAGAAGAAAGAGGTTTCCAAGGCTGGTGACAGTGCCGATAAAAAGAAGAGAAGAAGACGGATTGTTAGTAGTCCCGGCGCCTCTGGGCAAAAGACGGCGGCACCTAGACAATCGGGAACTGGACCAAGGGGCAAAAATGCACCAGCGGGTCTAAGGAAAGCACCGGGTCAACGTTTTAGCCAAGGCCCTAAAGTAGAGCCTACTGAGGAAGATGTACAAAAACAAGTACGGGAGACCTTAGAGAAATTACAAGGAAAATCCAAAAAAGGTAAGGGAGCCAAATATAGAAGGGACAAAAGAGATCAGCATCGTCAACAAACGGAAAAAGATCTTGAGCAGCAGGAATTACAGAGTAAGATCCTTAAAGTTACCGAATTTGTTACGGCTAATGAGGTGGCGGTAATGATGGATGTTCCTACCACCAAAATTATATCTGCATGTATGTCCTTAGGGATCATGGTTACCATGAACCAGAGGTTGGATGCAGAAACACTATCCATTGTAGCCGATGAATTTGGCTATGAGGTAGAGTTTGTTTCGGCAGATATAGAGGAAACTATTGAAGTTGTCGAAGATGCTCCGGAAGATTTGAAGCCAAGAGCTCCAATTGTAACGGTAATGGGTCACGTAGATCACGGGAAGACCTCCTTATTGGATTATATTAGAAAAGAAAATGTTATTGCCGGTGAGAGTGGGGGTATTACCCAGCATATCGGAGCATATGGCGTAACACTGGATGGAGGTCAAAAAATTGCATTTTTGGATACTCCGGGTCACGAGGCCTTTACAGCGATGAGGGCTCGTGGAGCACAGGTTACGGATATTGCCATTATTGTAGTGGCTGCGGATGACGCAATCATGCCACAAACAAAAGAAGCAATCAGTCACGCGCAAGCGGCTGGTGTACCTATTATATTTGCTATCAACAAAATTGATAAACCAACCTCCAACCCTGAAAAGATTAAGGATGGTTTGGCGCAGATGAACTTATTGGTAGAAGATTGGGGTGGTAAGATACAATCCCATGATATCTCCGCTAAAATGGGAACAGGGGTTAAGGAACTCTTGGAAAAAGTATTGTTGGAGGCCGAAATATTGGAATTAAAGGCTAACCCAGATCGTATGGCAACAGGAACCGTTGTTGAAGCGTTTTTGGATAAGGGAAGGGGATATGTATCTACCGTCCTTGTGCAATCTGGAACGCTGAAGATTGGTGACTACGTACTTGCCGGAACATGCAGTGGTAAAATTAAGGCCATGCAGGATGAGCGTGGCAATAATGTAAAAGAAGTAGGTCCATCAACACCAATTTCCATTTTGGGCTTGGACGGAGCCCCACAAGCGGGTGACAAATTCAATGTCCTGGAAGATGAGAGGGAAGCTAAACAAATTGCTTCCAAAAGAGCCCAGTTAATGCGTGAGCAGTCTGTAAGGACACAGCGACACATTACCCTGGATGAAATTGGAAGACGAATTGCCTTGGGCGAGTTTAAAGAGTTGAACATTATCTTGAAAGGGGATGTGGATGGTTCTGTGGAAGCATTGACAGATTCCTTCCAGAAATTGTCCACTGAGGAGATTCAAGTGAATATAATCCACAAAGCAGTAGGTCCGATAACAGAATCGGATGTATTGTTGGCTTCTGCTTCAGATGCGGTAATCATTGGATTTAACGTAAGGCCTATGGGTAATGCCAGGTCAATAGCTGAAAAAGAAGAAATAGATATCCGGATGTACTCCATTATCTATGATGCGATCAATGATCTAAAAGACGCCATGGAAGGGATGCTTTCTCCAGTAATGAAGGAAGAGATTTCAGGAACGGCCGAAATTAGGGAGACCTTTAAAATATCTAAAATTGGAACCATTGCAGGTTGTATGGTAACCAGTGGTAAGATCTTTAGAAACTCCAATATTCGTTTGATTCGTGATGGAGTGGTAATATACACTGGTGAATTGTCCTCTTTGAAACGATTCAAGGACGATGTTAAGGAAGTTGCCAAAGGATACGATTGTGGTCTTCAGGTCAAGAACTACAATGATATCCGAGAAAATGATATCGTGGAAGCTTTCCAAGAAGTAGCAGTAAAGAAAAAGCTTAAATAAGCTTCTATCATCAATATTAAAACAAAAAAAACCTGTCGGAATACAGGTTTTTTTTGTTTTAATAGTAAAATTCTAAGACTGTTTTTTCTCAGGCTGTATTAGCATTGCACTGGGATATTTCTTCCGAACATCTATAAGATTACGCTCAGCATCCAGTTTTGTTTTGAACTGTCCTATACGCACCCGGTAGCTGGGAGATATGAAATCTATCTTTGAATACCAGTCTGGATAATCCCCTTCTGTCTTCATTTTTATGTCCTTGGCGTCATTGAGTGACCCAAAAAACACCTGTATTCTGTACACATCCGCTATGTCTGAGCTCGCTTTGTATATTTGTACCAGCGCATCAATTTTGGGATCTTGCTCAATGGAAATTGTGCCTTGTTGGGCGAAACTTATAGTAGAAAAAGAGAGTAATAGTAAGGAGTTAAAAACGGTTCTCATAGTGTATCTAGCTTAGTATTAGTGACTTTTGCAAAAGTAATTTTTTATCATTTAAATAGACATATCTTTTTCTATTTAGAATGGCTATAAATTATAAATTATCAATCCATTAACATTTCAAAAATTAAGTCTATGTCGTATTTTTGTCAGCAATTTAAACGGCGATAAGTATAGCTTGTGCAATAACAAGTAAATATCGTGCCAAGATTTCGATAGAAATATTTTTAATATGAAAAAGGTTCCATACCGTAATCAAATTTCTAAGTTTTTAGGTGTCAGTTTAGTAGTGTATCTACTGTTTTCAACGTCTCTTTTCGCTCAAGAGGATGCTGTTGCGGCGGATACGGAGGTTGCTTCAGAGGCTACTGTTTCTGCAGCTGACCCAGCAAAAGGAAAGCAACTGTTTAATCAAAATTGTGCTGCTTGTCACGCTTTGGATAGAAAAATGACTGGCCCTGCTTTGGCTGGCGTTACTGAAAGGCATGATAGGGAATGGCTGTATACTTGGATAAAGAACAGTGCGGGGATGATCAAATCAGGTGATCCTGCTGCCGTGAAAATTTACAACGAATACGATCAAGCGGCCATGACGGCCTTCCCGACGTTGAGCAATGCGGATATTGAAAATATCTTAGCGTATACAGATGCTCCACCTGCGACTCCTGTTAATCCTGCATCAACGGTTGCGGCTATTCCAGGTCAGGGTTCATCTTCAGGAATCTCCAATGAGCTTATTTTGGGAGCCTTGGTTTTGGTGTTCGCAATGTTGGTGGTGATGCTTGTTTTGGTCAATCAGACCTTGAGACGTATTGCAGAGGCCAATGGAGTGGTAGTGGTGAAGGATAAGGCAGAAAAAAGAACACCGCTCTGGAAAGCTTTCGCCCAAAACCAATTTTTAGTATTGGTAACCGTAATCTTCTTGTTGTTGGGTAGTGCCTATTATGTATACGGCTACTTCATGCAAGTAGGTATCGATCAAGGCTACGCTCCTGTACAACCTATTCATTACTCACATAAAATACACGCTGGCGACAATAAAATAGAATGTAAGTACTGTCATTCCTCTGCAAGGGTATCCAAGCATTCAGGGATTCCTGCACTGAACGTTTGTATGAATTGTCATAAATCCATCTACGAATACACAGGCAACCCAGAAGGTCCAAGTGCCGAAGATTTGGCAAATGGGTACACCAATGATTTTTACACAGGGGAAATTAAAAAGCTATACAAAGCTGTTGGTTGGGACGAAGAGAACCAGAATTATACGGGGGAATCACAGCCTGTAGAATGGGTAAGGATCCACAACCTTCCAGATTTTGCTTACTTTAACCACTCCCAACACGTTTCTGTGGCCGGGGTTGAGTGTCAGACATGCCATGGTCCTGTAGAGGAAATGGAAATTATGTACCAGTATTCACCATTGACAATGGGATGGTGTATCAGCTGTCACAGAGAGACCAATGTGAAGGTTGAGGGTAACGAGTACTATGATAAGATACATGAGGAGCTTTCCAAGAAGTACGGGGTCGAGACGCTTACGGCTGCCCAGATGGGTGGATTGGAATGTGGTAAATGTCACTATTAATTAAGGTTAACAAAAAGATAATTTTCAGATATATCATATGTCATCAAACAAAAAATATTGGAAAAGCGAGGCGGAGTTAAATCCTAACGATTCCATTGTTGAGGCGCTAAGACAAAATGAATTTGTCCAAGATATCCCGGTAGATGAGTTTTTGGGGGATAAGGACAATTTGGCAGCCACTTCAACAAACAGGAGGGACTTTCTAAAGTATGTGGGTTTTAGTACAGCCGCAGCTTCTTTGGCGGCTTGTGAAGGACCTGTAATTAAGTCAATACCTTATGTGGTTCAGCCAGAACGCATAATTCCGGGTGTGGCTAACTACTATGCTACTACCATAGCCAATGGTTTTGATTTTGCGAGTATCTTGGTCAAGACCCGTGAGGGTAGACCAATCAAGATCGAGAATAATACCGATGCCAAAGTGAATGGAGGTGCCAATGCACGAGTTCAGGCTTCTGTTTTATCCTTGTATGATAGCACAAGATTGCAAGGACCTATGTTCAACGGGGAGCCTGTTGAATGGAGTGTTCTTGACAATGCCGTAAAAACTAAATTAGGTTCATTAAAGAACTCAGGAAAGCAGATCGCAATTTTGACCCAAACCTATGCGAGTCCGTCTACCACTAGATTGGTAGGTGATTTTAAAGAGGCTTTTGGAAATGTGAACCATGTGGTTTATGATGCTGTTTCTGAAGATGCTGCTTTAAGTGCCTTTGCTGCGAAATACGGTGAAAGGGCTTTGGCGGATTATGATTTTGAAAAAGCAGGACTTATTGTATCCTTTGGTGCGGATTTCTTGGGAGATTGGCAAGGTGGAGGATATGATGGTGGATATTCTAAAGGTCGTGTGCCGAAGAATGGAAAAATGTCCAGACACATACAGTTTGAATCCAATTTATCTTTGGCTGGTGCCAATGCCGATAAGCGTGTAGCACTTACGCCTTCACAACAAAAAGTGGCTTTGGCCAAGTTGTACGGGCAGTTGAACGGGACGTCGGTAAGTGGGGAATTACCAGAAAAAATAGCTAAGGCTGTTGAGGCTACTGCCACAGAGATCCAAAAAGCTGGATCCAATGCGGTGGTGGTTACAGGTTTGGACGATGTCAATGCGCAATCCGTAGTATTGGCAATAAATGAGATGTTACAGAGCAAGGCATTTGATGCCATGGCTCCTAAATATATAAGGCAAGGGAATGTAGCGGCAATTAATCAATTGATCGCCGAGATGAATTCAGGTGCAGTAGGCGCCTTGATCATAGACGGTGTAAACCCAATGTATTCATTGCCAAACAGTGCTGATTTCGCAGAAGGACTTAAAAAAGTTGACTTATCAGTAGCCATTTCCTTGAACAATACAGAGACTGCTAGTGCAGTGCAATATGTAGGTGCCGCTTCCCATTATTTGGAATCATGGGGCGATACAGAAATGAAAAAAGGTCATTACAGCTTAATGCAGCCCACGATAAAGGAATTGTTTGATACGCGCCAGCTTCAGACTGCCCTTTTAAAGTGGATGGATAGTGATAAGACCTATTATGAATATATCAGGGAAACTTGGGGTGCAGGTATCTTAGGTTCCGGAGAGTGGAACCAGGCATTGCACGATGGAGTTTTTGCTGCAACTGCTGCTCCGGCAGTGGAGGGTGAAATTGTTGCTCCTATGGTTGATGCTATGGAAACAACGATTGTACCATTGGCTTCTGCGATTAGTAGTTTGGCTGCTACAACTTCTACAGGGATGGAGCTGGCCTTGTATTCTAAAATTGGAATGGGTGATGGCCAACAAGCCAACAACCCTTGGTTGCAAGAATTTCCAGACCCTATTTCCAGGGTTTCTTGGGATAACTATGTAACTGTTTCCAAGGCCGATGCTGAAAAGCTTGGTCTGATCAATGAAAATGTCGCCAATGGAGGTTTAAATGGTAGTTATGCCAAATTAACTGTGAATGGTGTAAGTGTAGATAATGTTCCTGTGATCATCCAACCAGGTCAGGCCAACGGTTCTGTAGGTCTTTCTTTTGGGTATGGTAGAAAAGCAGGAATGAAAGAAGAGATGCAAACAGGTGTAAATGCCTATGCATTGTACCAAGGTTTTACAGGGGAACAGGCGGTAAGTATTGAAAAATCTACCGGGATGCATGAATTTGCAAGTGTTCAATTGCAAAAAACGTTAATGGGAAGAGGTGATATCATCAAAGAAACCACTTTGGAGATATTCAACTCTAAGGATGCCCATGATTGGAATGAGGTGCCAAAGGTATCTATGGATCACCAAGAAGTGGACGCCACTTCGGTTGATTTATGGGACAGCTTTGATCGTTCCATAGGACATCACTTCAATCTATCCATAGATTTAAATGCCTGTACAGGTTGTGGGGCTTGTGTGATAGCTTGTCACGCAGAAAACAATGTTCCTGTTGTTGGGAAAGAAGAAGTGAGAAAATCAAGGGATATGCACTGGTTGCGTATCGATAGATATTACTCTTCGGAAGATACCTTCGCACAGGATGATAAGAAAAAGGATGATTTTGCCGGATTATCAGGTGATAAAGGTTCTTTAAGTGGATTTGGGGAGTTGGAAGATCCAGCGACCAATCCTCAGGTAGCCTTCCAACCTGTAATGTGTCAGCATTGTAACCATGCTCCTTGTGAGACTGTTTGTCCAGTTGCTGCAACATCACATAGTCGCCAAGGTCAAAACCATATGGCATACAACAGATGTGTAGGTACAAGGTATTGTGCAAACAACTGTCCGTATAAAGTACGCCGTTTTAACTGGTTCCTATACAACGACAATGATGAGTTCGATTACCATATGAACAATGATTTGGGCAAGATGGTCATCAACCCTGATGTCAATGTACGTTCCCGTGGGGTAATGGAAAAATGTTCTATGTGTATTCAAAAAACACAGAAGAGTATTTTGGATGCCAAACGAGATGGCCGTACGGTTAAGGACAGTGAATTCCAGACCGCATGTTCCTCAGCTTGCGGAAACGGGGCCATGGTATTCGGGGATATCAATGATAATGAAAGCGAGGTTGCTGATTTGAAAAAGAGTGACCGAATGTATCACTTATTAGAGCATGTAGGTACAAAACCGAATGTGTTCTATCATGTTAAAGTGAGAAATACTACCGAAGCATAATAAAAAAGTAAAGTAACTATATTATAAATTATGGCGTCGCATTACGAAGCACCTATTCGAAAACCTCTAGTACTTGGAGACAAAGGTTACCACGATGTAACAGTTGATATTGCAGCTCCGGTAGAAGGGAAAGCCAACAAACAGTGGTGGATTGTTTTTTCCATAGCTCTATTGGCATTCCTTTGGGGAATCGGTTGTATTATTTATACTATTTCTACAGGTATTGGTACTTGGGGATTGAACAAAACTGTGGGCTGGGCCTGGGATATTACCAACTTTGTTTGGTGGGTAGGTATCGGTCACGCAGGGACGTTGATTTCTGCTGTACTTTTATTGTTCAGACAAAAATGGAGAATGGCGATCAACCGATCGGCTGAAGCAATGACTATCTTTTCTGTAATTCAGGCAGGATTGTTTCCGATCATCCACATGGGTCGACCTTGGTTGGCGTATTGGGTATTGCCAATTCCAAACCAATTCGGATCTCTATGGGTAAACTTTAACTCCCCATTGCTATGGGACGTATTTGCCATATCAACCTATCTATCGGTATCCTTGGTGTTCTGGTGGACAGGTTTGTTACCAGATTTTGCAATGATCCGAGATAGGGCGGTAAAGCCTTTTCAGAAAAAGATATATAGTTTATTGAGTTTTGGTTGGACAGGTCGTGCAAAGGATTGGCAGCGTTTTGAGGAAGTTTCCTTGGTCTTGGCCGGTTTGGCTACCCCTTTGGTACTTTCAGTGCATACCATTGTATCCTTTGACTTTGCTACGTCGGTAATACCAGGATGGCATACCACCATTTTCCCTCCATACTTTGTTGCAGGTGCCGTATTCTCAGGATTCGCCATGGTGAACACCTTGTTGATCATTATGCGAAAGGTGAGTAATTTGGAAGCTTATATTACCATTCAACATATCGAATTGATGAACATTGTAATTATGATTACAGGTTCTATAGTAGGTTGTGCTTATATTACGGAGTTGTTTATGGCATGGTATTCCGGAGTGGAATATGAGCAATACGCCTTTTTGAACAGAGCTACCGGTCCTTATGCTTGGGCATACTGGGCAATGATGACCTGTAACGTGTTCTCACCACAGTTTATGTGGTCCAAAAAGTTAAGAACAAGTATCATGTTCTCTTTCTTTATCTCTATTGTGGTAAACATAGGGATGTGGTTTGAGCGTTTTGTAATTATCGTGACATCGTTGCACAGGGATTACCTTCCATCTTCTTGGACCATGTTCTCCCCTACATTTGTGGATATAGGAATATTTATAGGGACAATTGGTTTCTTCTTTGTACTTTTCTTATTGTACGCCAGAACCTTCCCTGTAATTGCACAGGCAGAAGTGAAGTCGATCTTAAAATCTTCTGGTGAGAAATACAAGAAATTGAGAGAAGCGGGTAAGCCATTATATGAAATTCATAGAATAGCCGATATAAAGGAGAAGATTGTTGAGAAAAAGTCGCTTCCTGAAGCTGAGTCAAAAGAAAAAGTATCGGACCTATTGACCTCAATTGGAGTTTTTGATAGTGCTGTAGATACTCCGGATGACTTGAAAAAAGTGAAAGGTATCGGGCCACAAATGGAGGCAACCTTGAATCAAATAGGGGTATATACTTTTGCTCAGGTAAGTAGAATGACCCAAAAAGAATATGACTTGTTGGACTCAATAACTGGATCTTTTCCAGGAAGGGCACAAAGGGATGATTGGGCAGGACAGGCTAAGATTTTAAATAACAAGAAGTAATTATGTCATCTAAAGTTATACATGCATTTTATAATGACGACGATGTGCTGATGCACGCGGTCAAAAAAGTAAAGGATGCCAAATTCCATATAGAAGAGGTGTATTGTCCTTTTCCGGTACACGGTTTGGACAAAGCCATGGGTCTAGCTCCTACAAGACTTGCTATTATGTCCTTTATTTATGGATGTATAGGGTTGGCAGTGTCAATTATTATGATGAATTATATGATGATTCAAGATTGGCCTCAAGACATCGGTGGTAAACCAAGTTTTAGTTATTTGGAGAACATGCCGGCCTTTGTGCCAATTATGTTTGAGCTTACCGTATTTTTCGCGGCTCACTTAATGGTAATCACTTTTTATATGAGAAGTAAATTGTGGCCTTTTAAAGAAGCAGAAAATCCAGACGTAAGAACTACGGACGATCATTTCTTAATGGAAATAGAGATTCATGATAATGAAGCTGAATTAAAGGAATTGTTGCTGAGTACAGGGGCAGTGGAAATTAATGTTACAGAAAAGTAGTCATAATATTATGAGCAGTTTTAGCAAAATAGTAATTGTTTTAGGATTGGTTTTAGCAGTAGCATCTTGCTCTGATAAGAATAGTCGAAACTATCAGTACATGCCCAACATGTATGTTCCTGTTGGTTACGAGACCTATCAAAAGGTAGATTTCCTTCCGCGTCAAATGCAAGCACAATTACCTGCGGACAATACCATTCCTAGAGGCTGGATGCCTTATGAATTTGAGAATGGTCCAGCAGGAAAGGATTTGGCCAAGGTACAGGCTAGCCCACTGGATTCCCTTCAAATGGAGGATAATATGAAAGTAGGAATGGCGTTATATGACATTTACTGTGCAATATGTCATGGCGAAAAAGGAGACGGTCAAGGGACTTTGGTGGACCGTGAAAAAATATTGGGCGTTCCAAGTTATGACGATGCAGCGCGTAACATTAGCGTAGGTGGTACATATCATACCATATATTATGGGTTGAATTCCATGGGGTCTTATGCGGGCCAATTGAATCATAAGGAGCGTTGGCAAGTAGCCGAGTACGTTATGAAGCTGAAACAAGACTTAACAAAATAATACATAGATTTAGAAGTATGTACACTTTTTCAAATAGACTAAAAATTGCTTCAATTATTTTAATGGTTGTTGGCGCACTGGGTGTTGGAGCTGGATTTTATTCAATGCCGTCCAATGTTGAAGAAGCAAAAGCTATGGTAGCCAACCAAGCTGATGGGCACGAAAGTGCACATGGTGAGGAGGCAATGCACGCTACAGAGGGTGAGCATGGTGCTGCAACTGTTGCAGAGACACATGACTCTGCCCATGATGAGCATTTATTGCACCAACTACAGAACAGGCCTTGGTCTGCACTATATGTAGCAGCTTTTTTCTTTATGATGTTGGCATTGGGTACCTTGGCTTTCTATGCAATCCAACGTGCTGCTCAAGCAGGATGGTCGCCATTGTTGTTTAGGGTAATGGAAGGGATTACGGCCTATTTGGTTCCCGGTGGAATTATTGTATTCATAATATTGGTCCTATCCACCATGCACATGAACCATCTATTTGTTTGGATGGATCCGGAGGTAGTTGCCGAGGATAAGTTGTTACAGGGAAAAGCAGGGTATTTAAATCCTACCTTCTTCTTGATCAGGGCAGCTATCTACTTGGCCATTTGGATCGGGTACCGCGAATATTCAAGAAAATTATCATTAAGACAGGATGAATCTAGCGATAACAGCAACTTTATAAAGAATTTTAGGGTTTCAGCTGCGTTCTTGGTCTTGTTTTTGGTTTCAGAATCCATGATGTCCTGGGATTGGATCATGAGTGTTGACCCACATTGGTTCAGTACGCTATTTGGATGGTATGTGTTTGCCAGTATGATCGTATCTGCTATCACCGTAATTGCCATGGTTACCATCTATTTAAAATCTAGAGGTTTCCTGCCGGAAGTTAACAACAGTCATCTCCATGATTTGGCCAAGTTCATGTTCGGTTTCAGTATATTTTGGACGTACCTATGGTTCTCTCAATTTATGTTGATTTGGTATTCGAACATTCCTGAGGAAGTAACTTATTTTGTTACCCGTATCGCCGATTACAAACTGGCATTTTTTGGGATGGTGGCCATGAACTTTATATTCCCTGTTCTTATATTGATGAACAGTGATTTCAAAAGGATGAATTGGTTTATAGTGATGGCCGGTGTCGTAATATTATGCGGACATTACATAGATATATTTAATATGATAATGCCTTCTACAGTTGGGGACCAATGGTATATTGGGATTCCCGAAATTGGAGCGGTGTTATTATTCGCTGGATTGTTTATATTTTGGATCTTTAGGGCAATGACAAAAGCCCCGTTGCTGCCAAAACGTAACCCATTCATAGAAGAGAGTAAGCATTTTCATTATTAGAATTAGTTTTAAAGAATAATATCAAATCATACAATGACTGCATTATTAACTATAGCTGTTTTAGTATTAGTGGCAATTGCAATTTGGCAAATGACCAAAATATTTGAATTGTCTCAGATCAAGGCAGATAATTCACAAATAGCAAACGACAAGGATAACAAGTACAACGGTTATCTCATGTTTGCATTTTTGATATTCCTTTACGGGATCACCATTTTCAGTTTTTGGAAATATAGCAAGGTATTGCTTCCAGAAGCTGCATCTGAACACGGTGCGGAATACGATAATTTGATGGTAGTATCCTTTATTATCATTTTTATCGTTCAGACCCTTACACAGGCTTTATTGCACTACTTCGCTTTTAAATACAGGGGTGTAAAGGGCAAAAAAGCCTTGTTTTATGCCGATAATGACCGATTGGAGTTCATTTGGACCATCATCCCAGTAGTTGTTCTTGCGGGATTGATTCTTTGGGGACTTTACACTTGGACAAATATCATGGATATCAATGATGAGGATGATCCTTTGATCGTGGAATTGTACGCACAACAGTTTAACTGGACAGCCAGATATGGAGGAGAGGACAACGTCCTTGGAGAAGCCAACGTAAGGATGATCGATATCGATAGGGCAAACGTTATGGGATTGGATGAATCCGACCCAAATGCCGGTGATGATGTCATAGTAAAGGAATTGCATTTACCTGTAGGGAGAAAAGTGAACTTCAAAATGAGATCCCAGGATGTATTGCATTCTGCCTATATGCCTCATTTTAGAGCTCAAATGAATTGTGTACCAGGGATGATCACGCAATTTTCGTATACACCTATAATTACAACGGAAGAAATGCGTTTAAATCCGGACGTAGTGGATAAGGTGAAAAGAATTAATGGCATCAGGGCTGAAAAAGCGGCTCAAGGATTGCCAAATTCTGATCCTTGGGAGTTTGATTATCTGTTGCTTTGTAATAAAGTATGTGGGAAATCACATTATAACATGCAAATGAAGATAATTGTGGAATCTGAAGAGGATTACAACAAGTGGATGGCTCAACAACAGACATTTGCCGCCACGATTGCTTCAATCCAAGAATAAGGCTAAGGCTATAAAAAGAAAATTAATATAAAATAAGAATTGGATTATGTCTGCAACAGCAAACGTACACGCACATGTAGAGGATCACGCAGATGATCATGGGCATCATCATAAGGAGACTTTTGTAACTAAATACATATTTAGTCAAGACCATAAGATGATTGCAAAGCAGTACTTGATTACTGGTTTGATCATGGGATTTATAGGGATTGCTATGTCCTTATTGTTTAGGATGCAATTGGCCTGGCCTGGTGAATCTTTCCAAATTTTCGAGAGTATATTGGGTAAATGGGCGCCTGGTGGGGTTATGGATGCCGATGTCTATTTGGCATTGGTGACCATTCATGGTACTATCATGGTATTCTTCGTTTTAACGGCGGGCCTGAGTGGTACCTTTAGTAACTTGTTAATTCCATTGCAGATTGGTGCTAGGGATATGGCCTCCGGACTGTTGAACATGATATCTTATTGGTTGTTCTTCCTGTCATCGGTCATAATGTTGAGTTCTTTATTTTTGGAAGCAGGACCAGCCGCAGCAGGATGGACGGTTTATCCTCCTTTGTCTGCATTGCCAATGGCTCAATCAGGTTCTGGAATGGGGATGACCTTGTGGTTGATTTCTATGGCGATTTTCATTGCTTCCTCTTTGCTAGGTTCCTTGAACTATATCGTGACAGTAATTAACCTACGTACCAAAGGGATGTCCATGACAAGATTGCCATTGACCATTTGGGCGTTCTTTGTAACTGCGGTTATTGGGGTAATTTCTTTTCCAGTATTATTTTCAGCGGCTTTGTTGCTGATCATGGATAGAAGTTTTGGAACTTCGTTTTTCCTATCGGACATCTTTATCCAAGGAGAAGTGTTGCACTACCAAGGAGGTTCTCCTGTACTTTACGAGCATTTGTTTTGGTTCTTGGGTCATCCTGAAGTATATATCGTTATACTGCCCGCGATGGGTATTGTTTCCGAAGTTATGGCAGTAAACTCACGTAAACCAATTTTTGGTTATAGGGCGATGATCGCTTCTATTCTGGCCATTGCATTCTTGTCTACCATTGTTTGGGGGCACCATATGTTTATTTCTGGGATGAACCCATTCCTTGGATCTGTATTTACATTTACCACATTGTTGATCGCTATCCCTTCAGCGGTAAAAGCATTTAACTGGATTACTACTTTATGGAAAGGTAACCTACAGTTAAACCCAGCTATGCTTTTCTCAATTGGTATGGTTTCTACATTTATCAGTGGAGGTCTAACAGGTATTATTCTTGGGGATAGCACGTTGGACATCAATGTTCACGATACGTATTTCGTAGTGGCTCACTTCCATTTGGTAATGGGTATCTCTGCAATTTATGGTTTGTTTGCTGGGGTTTACCACTGGTTCCCAAAGATGTTCGGAAAAATGATGAATAAGAACATGGGATATATACACTTCTGGATTACTGCAGTTTGTTCTTATGGGGTATTCTTCCCAATGCACTTTGTTGGAATGGCAGGAGTTCCGAGACGTTATTATCAAAATACGGCATTCCCAATGTTCGATGATCTTACTGATGTGCAAATATTGATCACCACCTTCGCCCTTATTGCAGGTGTCGCCCAGATCGTATTCTTGGCGAATTTTATACACAGTATATTCTACGGCAAGAAGGCTGAGCAAAACCCATGGAAAGCCAATACCTTGGAATGGACTACCCCTGTGGAGCACATGCACGGCAACTGGCCTGGTAAAATTCCTGAAGTACACCGTTGGGCATATGATTACAGTAAGACGTATGAGAATGGTGAGTACATAATACCTGGTCAAGATTTCGTACAACAAACGACAAATTTGCAGGAGAACGAGGAAGAAATGAGCCATTAAGGTTTTAATAAAATTCGAAAGCCCCCAACTAATTTTTAGTTGGGGGCTTTTTTATATCTATAGGTTATAAATAGGTATTACACTTTTTTGTAATATCTTTAATATTGATAAGCAAACTGCCCTTTTGTGGTGTAAATCAAGATAATGAAGAAATTAATTTTACTGTTGTTGCTATTGGCTCATGTAGGGGTTATGGCACAAAGAAAACCGAAAATAAAAGGTAATCGGACGGTTACTGAGATGAAGGAAGAATTGCCGGCCTATAACGCCATCGAATTAAAGGATGATCTGGATATTGAGCTAGTAAAGGCACCTTTGGAAGGCTATAAGGTAGTCGCAGACGATAATCTTTTGGATGTATTGAAATTTAAAGTAGAGGATAGCACCCTGTATATTTCCTCATTCTATAAAATACAGTCTAGAAAAAAATTGGAAATTACGGTCTATTATACAGATTTGATAAAACTGGTTCAGCAAGATGGAAAGATGGTATCCAAAGAATCTGTGGTTTCTGATGTGTTGGATATTGAAATATTGGGAAATTCTAGAATGGAACTCAATGCAAGCGCAGCATTGGTGCGTTTACAAATGAACGAGAAAAGTTCAGGAGATTTCAACTTTGCGGCAGATTCCCTAAACGTAAACATGAAGGATAGGGCGGATGCTAGAATTTATACAGTGGGAGAATCAAGTTATATAGAATTGTCCTCAAATGCCTCCGCCAGTATGGAAGGCTCTGTGGATATAGTACAATTAAAATCCTTGGATAATACTGACTTCAAGGCAGAAAGGTATGAGGCAAAAATCATAAAGGCGAAATTGGAAAATTCATCCAGCGCATATCTAAGGGCATTGGAAGAGTTGGAATTGGAAACCTATGGCTCCTCAAAGGCATATATCTATGCCAATCCTAAAATTACCATTGTGGAGTTTTTGGATACCTCTGAACTGATCAAAAGAAAGGATTAGTGCTTTTAATTAACGAGCTATGCACTAAAGAAGTAGTGGCAATTTCCATTATCTTTGTTGGACTATGAATGAGAATCTAGATCCAACGGCTAATAATCTTTCCAATGAAGAATTTGAAATTGAAAGAGCATTGCGTCCCATTTCCTTCGACGATTTTACGGGACAGGAACAAGTTCTTGAAAACCTAAAAATATTTGTTCAAGCCGCCAATTTAAGAGGGGAGGCATTAGACCATACCTTGTTTCATGGACCACCTGGATTGGGGAAAACTACGCTGGCATATATCTTGGCCAACGAGCTGGGGGTGGGAATAAAAATGACGTCAGGCCCTGTTCTTGATAAGCCGGGTGAT
Organism: Flavobacteriaceae bacterium KMM 6897; assembly: GCA_035798135.1. Lineage (GTDB taxonomy): Bacteria > Bacteroidota > Bacteroidia > Flavobacteriales > Flavobacteriaceae > Sediminicola. The sequence continues at coordinate 1,198,755 of JAPFBR010000001.1, forward strand.
TTGGCAGGTTTGTTGACCAATTTGGACGAAAGGGATGTTCTCTTTATTGATGAGATACACAGGTTAAGTCCAATTGTAGAGGAGTATTTATATTCCGCCATGGAGGATTACAAGATCGATATTATGATAGAATCGGGACCCAATGCCCGCTCCGTACAGATCAACCTTAACCCCTTCACCTTAATAGGAGCTACCACCCGGTCAGGCTTGTTGACAGCACCCATGCGTGCGCGTTTTGGAATTCAGAGCAGGTTGCAATATTATTCAACCGAATTGCTTTCTACCATCGTGGAACGGAGTGCCGAAATTTTAAAGACCCCGATTACCCAGGACGCGGCTATTGAAATAGCCGGCAGAAGTAGGGGAACCCCTAGAATTTGCAATGCACTTTTAAGGAGGGTACGCGATTTTGCACAGATCAAGGGTAATGGCAAAATTGACATGGAAATATCTCGATTTGGCCTAAATGCATTACATGTAGATACCCATGGCTTGGATGAAATGGACAATAAAATATTAACAACCATTATAGATAAATTTAAAGGAGGCCCAGTAGGAATTACCACTTTGGCCACCTCGGTTTCCGAAAGTGCCGAAACCATAGAAGAGGTGTACGAGCCCTTTTTAATTCAACAGGGATTCATCATGCGTACCCCCAGAGGCAGGGAAGTCACAGAATTGGCCTACAAGCATTTGGGGAGAACCAAAGGGAGTGTCCAAGAAGGGCTTTTTTAATTGCATTTCAATCTAACCCTTATAGTGTCCGTCCCTTAATCAAAACGATAATTTGAAGTTAGTATCCAGGTTTCAAGTCTTTAAAAATGCGAGGAGGATTCTTAAAAACCCCTTGCCCTTTCACCATGAAAATTTTGAGGCCCATGGGGATTCCTTTAAGGTGCAATTAACCTCCAAAGAAACAGTGATCTTCACCAGAAACCCAGGACTGATAAGGCATATTCTTCAAAAACAGCATAAAAAATTTGAAAAATCACCCTTGCAAACGGTGGATCTGGCCAAATACATAGGCCATGGCATCCTAACTTCGAATGGAGAACATTGGAGGACGCATCGCAGAATGGTGCAGCCTGCATTTCATAAGAAAAAGCTCCAAAATATAATGGGGGTCATAAGGGAGGCAATTCTCTTCGAACTACAGGGCATAAAGCCCAACACAGAGCAGGATATCTTTCCCCTTATGGGAGATTTGGCATTTCAGGTGGTCGCTAAATCACTTTTTAGTAGTACCGACATTAGGGAAAGAATGTCCAAATTACAACAAATCACAGAGGCAAATCAACGGATGCTGATCAAAGAGATGAGGCAACCATATTTGCGATGGTGGTATAGATTAAATGGCAAAATAGACAAGCATTTGGCCATGGCCAAAGAGGGGCAAAAGTTACTGTTGGGAATTATAGAGGATAGAAGAACGTCTGGGTTGGAGAAGGATGACCTGTTGGATATGCTTCTTAAGGCACGGTATGAAGATGGCTCGGTCATGTCTGATGATCAATTGATTGACGAAGTACTGATCCTTTTTACTGCGGGCCATGAGACAACGGCAAATGCACTTAGCTTTACCTTGTTTCTGTTGGCGAGCCACCCGGAAATTCAGGAGCAACTATATCAAGAAGTAACCAAGGTAAATTTTAAAGATAGCAATATGGATCTAATGCAGGGTGCAATGCAACTGCATTTGGTGAAACAGTGTCTGGAAGAAGCCTTACGCCTTTATCCGCCGGCATATGTGATTGATAGGATTGCTACGGAGGATGATAGTTTTGATGGTATTTCGCTCCCAAAGGATACCATGGTCCTAATGTCTATTTATGAGCTGCAACGATATGCCGACTTTTGGGAAAGTCCTTCCGAGTTTAAACCCAGTAGATTTAATGGTACGGATAAAAAAGATTATAGTGATTACTACTATCCTTTCGGGGCAGGCCCAAGGATGTGCGTAGGAAATAATTTTGCCATGTATGAAATGATCCTTGCGGTAGCAGAAATTGTTAGAAAATATAGAATCTCCACTTCGTTGGAAAAAGTGGAAATCAATCCGTTGATTTCTCTGAAACCTAGAGCAGTGCCTATCAAATTTATGGAACGTTGATTTTTTATGGTAAGATCGTGCCATTTAGCTACGCTTCCACTAAAAAATTTGCACCATAATCTTAATTTTCATTGCTTAGCAGGGTAATACTATTTTCAAATAAATTAATAGGCAGCAATCTTTTTTACAAAAGTTTCATATTTGAGTATGATTATTTTGTATCTTTCTTAGTGACACAAGGCAATTTCAATTAATTCTCCCATGCCTTTCCCTCGATAGAATATTTTGATAGGTTCAATTGGATTTTATAGAATCCATGTAAATCGAACTCTAACTTCAATTCCTTAGTTAACCTGTTGGTTTAGAAATTCTAAACTAGAATTACGAGCTTATGATCCTTTGTACAGAGGGAACATACAAATGAGACTATTAGCGTTTCATGACCCCCGTATTTTTAACAAGCTTAATATAATTATTATGAAAACAATTATTAAATCCTTTTTTACGCTTTTAATTTTATTTGCATTTTCCTGTAGTCAGGAAACAATGCTTGACCCACTTCCTACTGCTTTGGATGGTGTTTCTGCAAAGGCCAATTTGCCATCTGATGTATTTGACGCTTCTGATGGTACTACTGTTATGGGTTCAGCTACCATACATAGAAGCAACAACGGCGTCACTATAAATGTGAAAACTTCAGGTCTAATACCGGGCAATGCCTATACCATGTGGATTGTAGCTTTTAATAGTCCTGAGCTCTGTGAAGATGGTTGTGATGGACCGGATTTAGGCGTGGCAAATGGCGATGTTATGTATGGAGCTGGTCATGTTGTGGGAGGTAATGGAAAGGGTAATTTTTCTGCCCATTTAAGTGAAGGCGATGTATCTGGATCACTATTTCCACAACCGAGTCCGGGATTAATTGACGGCCAGACAACAGAAGTTCATATTGTTGTAAGAGACCATGGCCCTAAAATTCCTGGTATGGTGAGCGAACAAATCCATTCAATTAATGGAGGTTGTAATCCAGGTGACCCCAATGAAGGCTTATGCAACGATGTACAGTTTGCTATTTTTCTAGCAGATTAAAGAAAGCTAGCACATTTTGTGTCAAATTACTAAAAACCGAGGTCGAGCGCCTCGGTTTTCTTTTGCGGTAGTTCCTTTGTAAATTTGACCCTCATATCGAGCCCTATTACAGTCCTAAAAATACCTATCCCCATTAGTTCCCTAACATATTAATTGAAACAATAATATCTTATAACTGGTTCCCTGAAAATATAAGGATTGATTTATATCTTCTATACGAGCTATACTATTCTTGTTTTTTTGGTTTCAATTCAAAGTACATGGCAAGCGAAAAATTTATATGAGCTAGACCCCCTTATATTCAGTACATTTCTTACATCAAGTGCTACATACACCGATGTCGATAATAAGTTGACTCCCTAACTGCTGCTGCAAGACATAAATTTGATTTATTTGCATGAGAATGAGCTACCCAAATACTTAGAAGTAGGCACGGTTTTTTTTGGGGGTATAAAGGTAAAAGCTCGAAATTTATTAAGCCCATTGAGAATAAAGAGCCTGTAGTTCAACCACCTTCTTCCAAGGATACTTTTAAGAATGTAATTTTCAATGTACCTTCGGGTAATGAACCGAAGTAAATTTTCCAACCTCATAAAAACAGAAGCCAAACGACTTGGTTTCCTATCATGTGGCATTTCCAAAGCTGAATTTTTAGAGGAGGAGGCACCAAGACTGGAGAATTGGCTCAACAAAAACATGCAGGGGGAAATGGGCTATATGGAGAACCATTTTGACAAACGTTTGGATCCAAGGTTACTTGTTGATGGCGCAAAGTCGGTCATTTCATTATTGCTCAATTATTATCCAGAGGAAAAACAGAACGAGGATAGCTATAAACTCTCTAAATATGCCTACGGCCAGGATTACCATCACATTATAAAAGCAAAATTAAAAACACTACAGGAATTTATCACCCAGGAGATCGGGGAGGTGAACGGACGGGCCTTTGTAGATTCAGCACCTATTTTGGACAAGGCCTGGGCCGCAAAAAGCGGGTTGGGATGGATAGGAAAACACAGTAATTTGTTGACGCAACAAGTAGGGTCTTTTTATTTTATTGCCGAACTTATTGTAGACTTGGACCTGACGTATGACTCTAGGGTGACGGACCATTGCGGTACTTGTACCGCTTGTTTGGACGCCTGCCCCACCCAGGCCATTGTGGAGCCCTATGTGGTGGATGGGAGTAAGTGTATTTCTTATCTTACCATAGAATTAAAGAATCAAATACCGACCGATTTCAAGGATAAAATGGATGATTGGATTTTCGGTTGTGATGTTTGTCAGGATGTGTGCCCTTGGAACAAATTTTCCAAATCCCATAACGAACCACTTTTTAATCCGCATCCCGATCTTTTATCGATGACAAAAAAGGATTGGGAAGAAATTACAGAGGATGTCTTCAAAAAAGTATTTCAAAAATCAGCGGTAAAACGAACCAAATTTTCTGGCTTGACTAGAAACATTGATTTTTTGAAATAAATCTGTTGTTTACTATGTTGATTTTGTTATTAATGTTTTGATTTTCTTTTTAAGTTTTTTTTAAGAAGGAACTAATTATACTATATTCGGTGGCTCTAAGTTTTGTGAATTCCTCAAGAATAGTCTAAGAAATTTAACAATTCTAAATAACAGTGTAGTTGTTTGTCTGCGAACATAAGGCTGAAAACGTAACATATTTTATTGAACATGGATAAGATTTTGAAAATGATAAAAAAGCCGAATTTAAGTTTTTGGCAGATATTTAATATGAATGTAGGTTTTTTAGGTATCCAGTACAGTTTTGGATTGCAACAAACCGCCATTAATCCTATTTTTCTATTCCTGGGAGCATCGGAAGAAATGCTACCTATTTTGAATATTGCCGGTCCGGTGACCGGATTAATCATTCAACCGATTATCGGTGCCATGTCCGACAAGACATGGTCTCCAAAATGGGGTCGACGTAAGCCCTACTTTTTGATCGGTGCCATTATTGGTAGTTTATGTTTATTCGCATTTCCATCGAGTCCGGTATTATGGTTCGCAGTAGGACTATTATGGATATTGGATGTTGGTAATAATATGGCCATGGAACCATACCGTGCTTTTGTTGGTGATAAATTACCGGAAAAGCAACTGAGTCTCGGCTATCAAATGCAAAGTCTTTTTGTTGGCGCCGGTATTCTTTTGGCTATGGGATCAATTGTATTGTTCCAATATATATTCGGGGCCGAATCAGTTGAAGCTGCAGGAAAGATACCTAAATGGATTTATTATTCGTTTTATATAGGAGGTATGCTCTCTATTACGACAATACTATGGTCTGTATTTAAAACCCCAGAAATTCCACCGACTGCAGAAGAATTGGCTGAAATCAATGAAATGAAGGGAAAACCAATGGGCGAACGCATTGCAAAGCCTTTTGGGGAAATCGTAAGTGCTATAAAAGATATGCCGATATTCATGTGGAAACTGGGGGCAGTCTATCTCTTTCAATGGTACGCGTTATTCGTGTACTGGCAGTATATAACTCCTTTATTCATGCTTACCATGGATTATGGGATTTCTGAAGCTGCTTCGCAATCTGCCCAAATGAGTTTGACCTATAACATCGTTACTATGATCGTAGCCTTGGCTCTGGTCCCATTGACCTTGAAATTTGGGGGTAAAAACGTGTATTCTTTAAGTTTGGTGGGTGTGGCATTAGCACTATTTGCCATTCCTTTCATTGATGATCCAAAATTGGTGCTTGTTCCAATGGTATTATTTGGTATCGGATGGGCGGCGATGATGGGAATCCCCTATACCATGGTCTCCAAGGTGGTTCCACAAGAAAGACGAGGGGTATATATGGGTATTTTGAATATGATGATCGTTATTCCTATGGGGATAGAAACGTTGACATTTGGTCCCATCTATAAATACCTCTTGGCCGGAAATGCCATTAACGCTATCCTTTTTGCTGGAGGATTTTTTGTAATTGCCGCAGTGCTGGCGCAAAGATTAAACGTATCACGAGCCAAAGAATCCAGTGAGGTATAAAATTTACTTAACCAATACTTTTTTGGTCCTGTCTGAGACGCTCATTTTGTTTGGATAAAACTAGTATCTTTTTACGCTTTTTTAAAGAATACCGTTAAATTTGATTTTTTAAATCACATTTATATGAGCAAAGAAAAATGGAGAAGGGAAGCTTTGATCTATCATGCCAAGCCACAACCTGGAAAGATAAAGATTGTACCAACGAAACCATATGCAACACAGCGAGATTTAGGACTTGCATATTCCCCTGGTGTAGCGGAACCTTGCTTGGAAATCGCAAAGGATAAGGACAACGTTTATAAATATACGGCCAAAGGAAACATTGTTGCCGTAATTTCCAATGGTACCGCAGTTTTGGGACTGGGAGATATAGGACCAGAAGCCTCGAAGCCGGTCATGGAAGGTAAATGTCTTTTGTTCAAGATTTTTGCAGATATAGATGGTATCGATATTGAAATTGATACCAAGGATGTGGATAAATTTGTGGAGACCGTTAAAATGATTGCGCCGACTTTTGGTGGAATCAATCTTGAGGATATCAAGGCTCCGGAAGCATTTGAAATAGAAAGAAGATTAAAAGAAGAACTTGATATTCCGGTCATGCACGACGATCAACACGGAACTGCAATTATTTCTGCCGCCGCTTTGTTGAATGCCCTGGAAATTACCAAAAAGAAAATAGAGGACGTACGAATCGTGATCAGCGGTGCCGGTGCCGCAGCTGTGTCCTGTACCAAATTGTACAAGGCCTTTGGAGCCAGTAGTAAGAACATTGTAATGTTGGACAGCAAAGGGGTGATCCGCACGGATAGGGACAACCTGTCCGGAGAAAAACTAGAATTTGCAACAGATAGAAAGATAAATACCTTGGATGAGGCAATGGTAGACGCCGATGTTTTTGTAGGTCTTTCCATTGCAAATATCGTAAGTCCAGAGATGTTGTTATCCATGGCAAAGAACCCTATTGTTTTTGCAATGGCCAATCCAGATCCTGAGATCGCCTATGACATCGCATATAAGACCAGGGAAGATATCGTTATGGCCACAGGGAGATCAGACCATCCGAACCAAGTTAACAACGTACTTGGATTCCCATTTATTTTTAGAGGAGCCTTGGATGTTAGGGCCACCAAGATCAATGAGGAAATGAAGATGGCCGCCGTAAAAGCATTGGCAGACCTTACCAAGGCTCCGGTGCCGGAACAGGTAAATATTGCCTATGGTGAAACAAGGCTGGCCTTTGGTAAAGATTATATTATTCCGAAACCATTTGACCCAAGGCTTATTTCTGAAATACCCCCTGCAGTGGCAAGGGCGGCCATGGAAAGTGGAGTTGCCAAATTGCCAATCGAAGATTGGGATAAATATAGGGAAGAGCTCTTACAGCGTTCTGGGAACGATAATAAAGTAGTTCGGTTGCTCCATAACAGGGCAAAATCCAATCCCAAGAAAATTGTATTTGCAGAAGCGGACCATTTGGATGTGTTAAAAGCGGCGCAGATCAGCTATGACGAAGGGATTGCCATACCTATTTTATTGGGGAACAAAGAGGTAATCATAGAGCTTAAAAAAGAACTGGAATTTGATGCGGATGTACTGATCATTGATCCAAACAGTGACGAATCCAATGATACCAAAGATAAATACGCTATTAAATATAGTGAATTCAGGAACAGAAGTGGTGTAAGCCTTTACGGTGCCCGTATTAAAATGCGGGAGCGTAATTACTTTGGTGCTATGATGGTACGGGAAGGGGATGCCGATGGTATGGTCTCTGGATACTCCAGGGCCTATCCAACAGTGGTGAAGCCCATTTTTGAGGTCATAGGAAAGGCTTCGGACGTTAAAAAAGTGGCTACGGTAAATATAATGATCACAGATCGCGGACCTTTGTTTTTAGCGGATACGGCTATTAATATAGATCCCAATGGGGAAGAATTGGCAGAAATAGCCAAGATGACTGCCAATGTTGTCAAAACATTTGGATTCCAACCTGTGATGGCCATGCTGTCCTACGCTAATTTTGGATCTTCCAACCATCCCAATGCAGCCAAGGTAAAACAGGCCGTTAAAATTTTGCACGAATCAAATCCTGAGTTAGTGGTAGATGGGGAAGTCCAGATCGATTTTGCATTGAACAAGGAATTGCACCAAAGCAAATTTCCCTTTTCCAAATTGGCAGGGAAAAAGGTCAATACCTTAGTGTTCCCCAATCTGGAATCGGCCAACATCACATACAAACTGTTGAAGGAATTAAATAAATCAGATTCCATAGGCCCTATAATGGTGGGATTGCGCAAGTCTGTCCATATTATGCAACTAGGGGCCAGCGTGGATGAGATTGTCAACATGACCGCTGTCGCCGTTGTGGATGTCCAAGAAAGGGAAAAAAGAAAAAAAGCAAAATCAGAGGCAAAATAAGCAACATTTATGGTGACCCATCTAAAAGGGAAATTAGTTGAAAAAAATCCTACCCATGTAGTCATCGAGTGCTCAGGGGTAGGATATTTTGTTAATATTTCCTTACATACATTTTCTAAAATTGGAGATTCGGAAAACATTCAGCTTTTCACACATTTACAAGTGAAGGAAGATTCCCATACTTTATTCGGTTTTGCCGAAAAATCTGAACGTGAAATTTTCAGGCTTTTATTGTCTGTTTCAGGAATAGGTTCCAGTACTGCAAGGACCATGTTGTCATCCTTGTCCCCTGGTCAAGTGAGGGATGCTATTGCTCTTGGAGATGTCCCTACAATCCAAGGAATAAAGGGGATCGGGGCAAAAACGGCCCAAAGGGTAATTTTGGATTTAAAGGACAAAATTCTCAAAATTTACGATATAGATGAAGTTTCAGTCACTTCAAACAATACAAACAAAGATGAAGCGTTATCAGCATTAGAGGTTCTTGGATTTGTCCGTAAACAGGTAGAAAAAGTGGTGGATAAAGTTTTGGTTCAAGATCCCTCACTAAGCGTAGAGAATATTATTAAACTGGCGCTTAAAAATTTGTAAAAAGTTTGAAAACAGGGGCAATATCATTTCTTACATCTTTTCTATTTAAGCTTGCACTAATTGGTGTCATTTTTATGGCGACCCTACAGACTTCCTTTGCCCAGGAAACGGATGAGCAGGAAGTCGATTCCACAAAAACAGGAGTTGCTCTTGGGAGACTTTTGATGAAAAACCCCAATAGTATAGTCTCAAAATATACTTATGACCCCAAAATGGACCGTTACATCTATACGGAAAGTGTTGGGAAATACGATATCAGCTATCCAATAATACTAACTCCGGAACAGTATCAGGATTTGGTAAAAAAGGAGAATATGAAATCCTATTTTAAAGAAAAGATCGATGCCTATTCCGGAAGGAAAGCTGGGAGCGAGGAAGCACGAAAAAACCTACTGCCCAATTTTTATGTAAACAATAATTTTTTTGAATCTATTTTTGGGGGCAATACCATTGAGGTAATCCCTCAGGGATCTGTTGCCATGGACCTCGGTGTCATTTGGCAAAAGAACGACAATCCTGCCCTATCCCCACGAAATCGCACCAACCTATCCTTCGATTTTGATCAACGCATAAGTTTGAGCATGTTGGGAAAAATTGGGGAGCGACTTCAGGTTACCGCCAATTATGATACTGAGGCAACCTTCGATTTCCAAAATCTTGTAAAGTTGGATTATACCCCAACGGAGGATGATATCATCCAGTCTATAGAAGTCGGTAACGTGAGCATGCCATTGAACAGCTCCTTGATTACAGGGGCACAAAGTTTATTTGGGGTAAAAACGAAATTACAATTTGGAAAGACCAGTGTAACAGCTGTTTTTTCAGAACAACGCTCACAAAGTAATACGGTAGTTGCCCAAGGTGGAGGAACATTAAATGATTATTCCCTGTCCTCTTTGGACTATGATGAGGACAAGCATTTTTTTATATCCCAGTATTTCAGGGATAACTACGACAGGGCACTGGAAAATTACCCATATATCAGAAGTCAGGTACAAATTACTAGACTGGAAGTATGGGTGACCAATAGAAGCCAACAGACTTTAAATGTGAGGAATGTGGTGGCTCTACAAGATCTTGGGGAGGCTCTGCCTTCCAAAACAAGGATAGGTAGGCTCAACGGTAATCCGGTGGGGTTTTTTAATACATCTTCGGCAGGAGATTTACCAAGGAACAATGCGAATGATTATGATCCGGCCTTAATAGGTAATGGAGGTGCTTTAACGCCCCAGGTAAGGGATATAGCCACTGTTGAAAATGGATTTAATGTACCTGGCTATGATGTGAACCAAGGATTTGATTATGCCATCTTGGAGAATGCCCGTAAGCTGGAAAATGGAAGAGACTATCAATTCAGTACCCAATTGGGGTATGTTTCCCTAAACCAACGTCTTAGTAATGATGAGGTATTGGCCGTTGCATTTCAATATACGTTCAACGGGGAGGTGTATCAAGTTGGTGAATTCGCCAATGGTGGGATAGATGCCACCACTGTAACCGCTGGAGCCCAAAACCCGGTGATCAACAATAATACGTTGGTCTTAAAATTATTAAAGAGTAATATTACCAACGTTATAGATCCCATATGGGACTTAATGATGAAAAACATCTATTCTACGGGTGCTTTTCAATTAAGTCAGGATGATTTCAAACTGAATATTTTATATTCAGATCCCACCCCGCGAAATTACATTACCCCAGTGGACAACTCTCCCGGTGCAGGATGGCCCAATACGCCCAAACCATTGGAAGAGCGAATTCTTTTGGATGTGTTTAATCTCGACCGACTAAATACTTATAACGATGTCCAGGCAGGGGGGGATGGTTTTTTTGATTTTGTCCCTGGGATCACTGTGGATACGCAATCTGGAAGAATTATTTTCACTAAGGTGGAGCCTTTTGGGGAATATTTATTTGAGACCTTGGGTGGGGGTACCTATGATGTAAATAATAACCAGGGCTACAATGTGAACCAACAAAAATATGTCTTTAGGAATATGTACGCCTTGACAAAGGCTGCAGCGCTTCAGGACGCAGACAAAAATAAATTTATTCTAAAAGGCCAATATAAATCGGAGGGCAGTAATGGTATTCCCATTGGCGCCTTTAACGTACCCCAGGGATCCGTAAGGGTAACTGCCGGGGGTCGCCAATTACAAGAGGGAATTGATTATACGGTGAACTATCAAGCAGGAACGGTTCAGATTTTGGATCCAAGTTTGGAAGCTTCCAATACTCCAATTAATATATCCGTAGAGAACAATGCGGTTTTCGGCCAACAGAGTAGGAGGTTTACGGGAGTAAATGTAGAGCACCAATTCAATAAGAATTTTTTATTGGGGGCCACCATGTTGAATCTTAACGAACGCCCCCTGACCCAAAAATCAAACTTTGGGGTGGAGCCGGTCAACAATAGTATTTTTGGGGTTAATGGAAATTATTCTACCGAGGTGCCCTTCCTTACGAGGTTGGCCAATAAATTGCCCAATATAGATACCGATGTCCCGTCTAATGTTTCCGTTAGGGGAGAGATAGCATGGCTTCAGCCAGGATCGCCAAAAAATGCAGACTTTGAAGGGGAAACGACTACGTATGTAGATGATTTTGAAGGGGCCCAGTCCTTGATAGATATACGCTCTTCCTTGGGTTGGTCCTTGGCCAGTACTCCAGTAGAGTTTGCAGATGGTAAAAACGGATTGGAAACGGGATACCAAAGGGCCAAAATGGCTTGGTATACCATTGACCCTATTTTTTATACCAACCAAAGGCCTACGGGTATTACTGATTCGGATATTTCTACAAACCCGACCAGAAGGGTATTTATAGATGAGGTTTTCCCACAGGTAGATATTGCCCAGGGGCAAACTACTGTGCAGAGCACCTTGGATATTTCTTACTTTCCCAATTCAAAAGGGCCGTATAACAACAATCCAAATTTTCCTGGGGAACAGCCCAATACCAAATGGGGTGGGATCATGCGCTCTTTGAGCAGCACCAACTTTGAACAGTCCAATGTAGAGTTTGTCCAGTTTTGGGTGTTGGATCCTTATGTGGACGGCAGCACAACCACTAGTGGGGAATTGGTCTTCAACTTTGGTAACATATCTGAGGATATCCTTAAAGACGGCAGAAAACAATATGAAAATGGTCTACCGGGAGTGAATAGCAACGATTTGGTAACCTCCACTGATTGGGGTAAAGTCCCTGCCACACAATCCTTGGTTTACGCTTTTGATACCAATGAAACAAATAGGGGATTGCAGGATTTAGGATTTGATGGCCTTGATGATACAGCAGAAGGTTCTATATATACAAACAACCCTGCCAATGACCCAGCTTTGGATAACTACCAATATTACCTGAATAGGGATGGGAGTATATTGAATAGATATTTGGATTTTAACAACCCACAAGGGAACTCCCCTGTGCAGGTAACCAATACCAATAGGGGCTCCACGACCTTGCCTGATGTTGAGGATGTGGATAGGGATCTCACGATGAATACGGTAAACAGTTATTATGAGTACCGCATTGCCATCAAGCCCAATACGACCATCAATGACAAATATGTAACCGATATTAAGGAAGGGGTGACCCCTCAATTGCCAAACGGGACAACCCTGAACCGTCGTTGGATACAGTACAAAATTCCACTAAATGATTTTACGGATGCCGTTGGGGGCATTAGTGATTTTAGGTCCATTAGTTTTATGCGTATGTACCTTACTAATTTTTCCGATGACGTTGTCCTTCGTTTCGCGACCTTGGACCTTGTGCGTGGCGATTGGCGTACATATACCAATTCCTTGCAGCCGGAGGTGGATAATAACCCAGCGGATGATGGAACGTTCATAGATGTGAATACGGTAAATATTGAAGAGAACAATGGAAGAACACCTATACCATACGTGCTTCCTCCAGGAGTGATCAGAGAGCAATTGAACAATAACAATACTATTATTCGCCAAAATGAACAATCCCTTTCCTTTGTGGTAGAGAACTTGGAATCCGAAGATTCCAGAGGGGTATTCAAGAATGTGAATATGGATATAAGGCAATACGAGCGTTTGAAGATGTTTATGCATGCCGAAAAAATTGTGGATAGTGATTATACCAATGATGAGACCCCCTTGGTAGGGTTCTTGAGAATTGGGACGGATTTTACCCAAAACTTTTATCAAATAGAACTTCCATTACAGCTTACGCCGTTTGGGTCTTCCTTGGACACGGACATTTGGCCCGAGGTAAATGAGATCGATATCGCTTTAAGCGATCTCTCTAGGGTAAAGTCCCTGGGCATATCCAATCAGTCCCTAAATACCGTCAATTACTATGAAATTGTTGATGGGGAAGTAGTAGCCGTAGCTGAATTTGCACCTAGGACTCCAGGCAGAATTCGTATTGGAATACGGGGTAATCCATCCTTGGGGAGTTTAAGGAGTTTAATGGTAGGTGTAAAAAATATTGATAATTTACCGGCAAGGGGAGAAGTATGGTTCAATGAATTGCGACTCGCCGGATTGGATAATAATGGAGGATGGGCTGCCGTTGCTGCCGTGGATGCCAATATAGCTGATTTTGCCAACTTTTCTGCCACAGGTAGCAAGAGTACTTCTGGCTTTGGGGGCATTGATCAAATGCCCAACGAAAGATTAAGGGAAGATGCAATTTCCTATGACGTGGTAACCAATGTGAACGTAGGCCAGTTACTGCCAAAAAAATGGGGCATACAGTTGCCGTTCAATTATGGGGTTTCCGAACAATTGGTAACACCCGAATTTGATCCTGTTTATGACGATTTAAAATTAGAGGATAGGGTGGCCACCGCAGGCTCGCAAGCTGAAGCGGATGCCATTAAGGAACAGGCCGAGGATTATACGAAAAGAACAAGTATCAACCTTATTGGGGTTCGAAAGAATCGTGGAGAGGAAGCTGACGCGAATTTCTATGATGTGGAAAATTTCACGTTGAACTATTCCTATAACGAAACTGACCACCGGGATTTTGAAATAGCAGAATTGAGAGATCAGAATGTGGTGACGGGCATGGTCTACAACCATAATTTTAAACCCACTAATGTGGCACCATTTGCAAAGCAGGATTCCCTGTTCAATGGAAGGTATTTGAAATGGTTGAAGGATATAAACTTCAATCTTTTGCCAACGAGCATTGCCGTCAATTCCAACATCAATAGGTCATTTAACCAACAACGGTTTAGGGATGTTTTGGAACCAGGGGTAGAATCCTTGGATCTACCGGTATTACAGCAGCGTAACTATCTTTTCAATTGGCAATATGCATTGAACTATAGTCTGAGCAAGTCCTTGCGATTGAATTTAACAGCTTCCAATAACAATATTGTTCGTAATTATTTTGAAGAAGCTGGCAATGAGGATTCTGGAATAGATCCGGCACTCGGATTATGGGATGGATTTTGGGATATTGGGGAGCCCAATAGGCATTCCCAACAAATGCAGTTGAATTACGAGGTACCTTTCAATAAAATTCCTGCGCTGGATTTTATCAATGCCCAATACAGTTATACCAGTAATTTTGATTGGCAAAGAGGGGGAGATGCCCAAAATGAAATTGCAAGGTTGGAGCCAGGACAGGAAAATGTATCGATAAATACCATCCAAAACGCCAACACACATACCATTACTGCCTCCTTAGGGATGCAGAAGCTATATGACTATTTAGGGTTGAAGAAAAGGAGTTCCAAAGATGCGGTAAGTGTCAATTTTTCAAGAAGGGACAAAGCAGGGAACCTTTCCAAAAAAGCGGAGGAAGCACAAAAGGTGCAAAAGAAAACCAGTGGCCTGTTCAATATAGCTGTGGATGTTCTAACCATGGTGAAAAGGGTCAATGTAAATTATAGTGAAAACAATGGTAAGGTCCTGCCAGGATATACTAGGTCCATCGGGTTTATCGGAACGGCCAAGCCCACCATTGGATTTGTTTTTGGAAGTCAGGCAGATGTTCGTTTTGAAGCGGCTCGCAACGGGTGGTTGACCACTTTTTCGGAATTCAACCAACAATTTATAGAACGCACCAACAAACAGTTGAACATTACGGCCACGGCACAGCCCATAAGGGACCTGACCATAGATTTGGTGGCCGATAGGCAATATTCGGAAAGTTATCAGGAAAATTTCAAGGTCAATGAGTTGGGAGATGGATCTTTTGAGTATGAAAATTTATTAGGAAACAACTACGGGAACTTTAGTATTTCTACCGTTATGATCGGTACCTCCTTTGGAAAAAGTGATGAATTCACTTCGGAAAGTTTTGAGGAGTTCAAAAATAACAGGCTCACCATTGCCAACAGATTGGTGTCCGATAGAGGGCAAACAACAGGACAGGCGGATGCGGATGGTTTTCCGGAACGGTATGGCAAAAACCAACAAGAAGTGTTGTTACCGGCCTTCTTTGCGGCATATACGGGACAAGATGTGAACCGGGTGAATTTAGATGCTTTTAGGGATATTCCAATTCCTAATTGGAATATCAAATATACCGGCTTGATGCAGAACAAATGGTTTAAGAAGAAGTTCAAGCGTTTTTCCTTGAGTCACGGATACAGGGCCGCCTATAGTATCAACTCTTTCCAGACAAATTTAGAGAAACAAAATTCGCCCATTGATCCCGAGAACGGAGATTTTTTACCGGACAATATTATTAATAATGTCGTATTGACAGATCAGTTCAACCCTTTGATGAGAGTAGATTTTGAAATGAAAAACTCCATGAGCGTTTTGGCGGAGGTTAGAACGGATAGAGCACTTTCATTGAGTTTTGACAACAACCTTTTAACCGAGATCACTGGAAAGGAATTTACCGTTGGGTTGGGGTATAGGTTTAAGGATGTAAAATTGATAACCAATATCGGGGGGGAGAAACAGCGCTTTAAGGGAGATCTTAACTTGAAGGCAGATGCCACCTTAAGGGATAATGTGACCATCATTAGAAATTTGGACATTACAAACAATCAAATAACCTCTGGACAAAACCTCTTATCGGTTAAGTTTACGGCAGATTATGCTTTGAGTAAAGCCTTGAATGCCTTGTTCTTCTATGATTATTCTTTTTCCAAGTTTGCAGTCTCTACTGCATTTCCACAATCAACCATAAATACTGGGTTCACCATACGTTATAATTTTGGGAACTAACAGGTTTGGATTCCCGTTGTGCACCAAAGAATAATGCTTCCCTAGGAATAATTAATAATGAATCAGTTTTTTTGAATAGAATATTAAAATCCCATACATTTGCGGGGCTAACAATTAATTAAAAGACATGAGCGTACCATCCGAATTAAAGTATACCAAAGACCATGAGTGGGTTAAGATTGAAGGGGATATTGCAACAGTAGGGATCACAGATTTTGCCCAAGGGGAATTGGGTGATATCGTCTACGTAGAAGTGGAGACTTTGGATGAAACTTTGGGGAAGGATGAAATTTTTGGAACGGTAGAGGCTGTTAAAACAGTTTCCGATCTTTTTCTACCTTTAAGTGGGGAGATCGTTGAGTTCAATTCGAAGTTGGAAGACGAACCGGAAAAGGTGAACTCCGATCCTTATGGAGATGGTTGGATGATAAAAATAAAACTAAGTGACCTTTCAGAAGTTGAGGGTCTTTTAAGCGATACAGATTACAACGAATTGATAGGTGCTTAAGAAAAGTCTATTTACAATTTCATTTATAAGCTGGATGGTGTTTGTAACACTGCTCAGCTTATTTTCGTTTTCAGAGGGGGACTTGCCAGATTTTAATCTACCTTTCATGGATAAGTTGGTTCATTTTGCATTTTATTTTATGGCAGCGTTGCTGGGAGCTTTGTCCATTAGGGAAAGAACCCAGGGCAAAAGCGGTCTGAATAAATCAATTCTACTAATTTTAGGAGCGGTTGTGTTTTATGGTATAGTTATTGAGGTGGTACAAAGTGAGTTTACGGTTGCCAGAGAGGGTGATGTTTTTGATGTTATGGCAAACACTTTAGGGGCTTTATTGGGGACTCTGACCATAAAACTCCTATTTTCTGGGAAAAGGCAGTTAAAATGGAAAAATTAATTGTTTTTTTATTAAATTAATAATTAAATTAGCAAACCTTAAAACTAACTATATGGAACCAAAAAAAAATCCAAAGGCAGATTTGACCAAAAACAGCAGCATGTACTTTGTTATTGGCTTAGCTGTAGTGATGCTGATTATATGGCGCGCTTTGGAATGGAAGACTTACGATGAGCAGACAACCTATGACACTTCTATGAACGTGGAAGATATGTTGGATGAAGAAGTTCCAATGACAGAGCAAATAAAAACACCACCACCACCACCACCACCAGCAGCACCGGAAATCATTACCGTGGTTGAAGATGAGGTTGAAGTTGAGGAGACTGTCATAAAATCTACTGAAACTTCCCAAGAAGAGGAAATTATTGAAGTTGATGATATATCCGTAGAAGATGTAGAAGAAGATATTGATGTTCCTTTTGCTGTAATTGAAGATGTTCCCGTGTTTCCAGGTTGTGAAAACGAGAAGGATAAAAGAGCATGTTTCAATGATATGATGCAACAACACATCCGTAAAAACTTCCGTTACCCAGAAATAGCACAGGAAATGGGCGTTCAAGGAAGGGTTAGTGTTATGTTCGTAATCCAAAAGGATGGTAGTATTGGAAACGTTAGAATGCGTGGACCTGACCAAAACTTGGAAAAAGAAGCAGAAAGAATTATCAGTAAATTGCCAAGGATGATTCCTGGTAAGCAAAGAGGTAGGGCTGTAAGGGTTCCTTTCAGTATTCCAATTACCTTTAAATTACAGTAATCATAAAATAAAAACACTCACTTTAAGAGGGATTGTTTTGGAAATATTAAAAAACCCCGGCCAAGGCCGGGGTTTTTTAATTCTTGGAGTCCAAGTGTTATGATCAAGACTGCTAAAAATAGCGGTAAACATATATTTATTTTCATTATTGTAGATGGATTATAAGAAGTAGAACTGAATATGTCTTAAAAAAACATAAATACCTGTATTAGGTTGGAAAAAAATCATTTGGGTCATATCTTTGCACTCCTTTTAAAAATTCTAAATGAAGACTGTGGCTCATACAGCAAAAAGCACCTTATGGTCTTTAATTTTTGCTGATTTCAAAGAGATTACCAAAGCTAGGCTTGCGGTAAGCGTTGTCTTTTCCTCTATTGCGGGTTATTTTCTTGGTGCTACGGAAATCAGTTATGTATCACTTTTTTTATTGTCTTTTGGAGGGTATTGCATGGTAGGGGCCTCCAATGCCTTTAATCAGATCATTGAAAAGGATTTGGATGCTTTGATGAACCGCACCAAAAATAGGCCAATTCCTTCTGGGAGAATGTCTGTTAATACCGCCATGGTGATTGCCGTGGTTTTAACGATCGTTGGTCTGGTGTCCTTGTACAATCTGAATCCAAAAACGGCCATGTTCGGCGCTATTTCCATCTTTTTGTATACGAGTGTTTATACTCCCTTGAAGACCAAAACACCGCTCTCTGTTTTTGTAGGTGCTTTTCCTGGGGCCATACCTTTTATGTTGGGGTGGGTAGCCGCTACCAATGAATTTGGTATTGAGCCAGGGACGCTTTTTATGATACAGTTCTTTTGGCAGTTCCCGCATTTTTGGGCCTTGGGGTGGATGCTGGATGAAGATTACAAAAAAGGGGGGTTTAAAATGTTGCCCACAGGCAAAAAAGACAAAGGCACAGCCCTTCAGATAATCATGTATACCATTTGGATGATAGTGATTTCCATTATTCCGGTTCTTGGTATTACAGGGAGACTGCAGTTGTCCATCGTTGCAGCAATCATTATTTTTGCAATGGGACTGGGGATGCTGTTCTTTGCCATGCGTCTTTATGAAAGAAAGGATAACAAATCTGCCAAACATCTTATGTTGGCAAGCGTCACTTATATTACGTTGATGCAAATAGTTTATGTAGTGGATAAATTTATTTAACAATTTATGGATTTAACAACAGGTACTCTAAAGGAGAAGAACGGTAGGGCGAAGAAAATGATGCTCTGGTTCGGGATTGTAAGTTTAATTATGGGTTTTGCGGGTTGGACCAGCGCCTATATTGTGAGCAGTACAAGGGAAGACTGGCTCTCCGATCTGCAGTTGCCTTCTTCTTTTTTTTACAGTACCTTGGTATTGGTACTGAGTAGCGTTACGTATATGCTTGCAAAATCTGCCGTTAAGGCCGATAATTCCAAGATGTGTACAAGATGGTTGTTGCTTACTCTGGTATTGGGGGTTAGTTTTATCTTTTTGCAGTTTAATGGGTTCTCCCAAATGATTGCCCAAGGTTATTATTTTACCGGACCTACAAGTAGTATTACCCTATCCTATATCTTTTTGATCGCGGTAGTTCACATAGTACATGTAGTAGCTGGTTTAATTTCCCTTTTGGTGGTTTTGTACAACCAAGTAAAGGGCAAATATTCCTCAAAAGAATATTTAGGATTGGAATTGGGGGCTACCTTTTGGCACTTTTTGGATTTTTTATGGGTCTATCTTATTATGTTCTTTTATTTCTATTAAAACTAAATAAAAGGGAAATTGGGGAAATAGGGCCATAAATGTGACCTAGTAGCCGAAATACATGAAATTTTTCCCATTTTTTAAAAGGCAAAAATGTTGTGTAGACGAAAAAAATGTAAATTTGTGAAAATTTTATTAATACGATAATTCAAATATGGATACTACGGTAACAACGGGTACAGAAGAAAATGTTTGGGGGGGCGGCAACCGGCCTTTAGGTGCAAGTTATGGTAAACTGATGATGTGGTTCTTCCTTGTATCGGATGCTTTGACTTTTTCAGGCCTATTAGCGGCTTACGGATTTTCCAGATTCAAGTTTATAGAAACATGGCCAATAGCCGATGAGGTATTTACCCACGTTCCTTTCTTTCATGGGAATTTTCCGATGTACTATGTAGCTTTTATGACCTTTATCTTGATCATGTCATCCGTTACGATGGTATTGGCTGTGGATGCTGGACATAAATTGAAAAAGAACAGCGTTATCTGGTATATGTTCCTTACCATTATCGGAGGTGCAATCTTCGTTGGTTCGCAAGCTTGGGAATGGGCTACCTTTATCAAAGGGGATTATGGCGCTATTGAGACCAAAGGTGGGCGTATCCTTCAATTTGTAAAGGTCGATAGCGGAGAGCGTGCTGCCTTGCGCGATTTTACGGCCGAGTTGCCAGAAGAGCGTTTAGCTCACGAAAATAAAAATGGACTTTGGTATTACGATGAAACAACTTTGCCTACCTATTCTGTAAACGAAGTGATAGAGGGCTTCAAGGCCAATTCCAATATTGTCGTGCGTACGGAAATGTTAAACGAAGCAGGGGAGAAAACGGTTCTTACTAGGGCTGAATCCTTAAAATATTTGGATAATGCAAAATATGTAGTTGAAGGGGCCAATTTGGTCCACAACGAATATGGAAGCCGATTGTTCGCCGATTTCTTTTTCTTTATTACCGGTTTTCACGGATTTCACGTATTTTCTGGGGTAATGATCAACGTTATTATCTTTTTCAATGTGATCTTGGGAACTTACGAGCGCAGGGGGCATTATGAGATGGTAGAAAAAGTTGGACTCTACTGGCACTTTGTGGATTTAGTTTGGGTATTCGTATTCACCTTCTTTTATCTGGTTTAATCAATATAAAAACACAATCTCCAAAACGCTTTTGACAATTTTTGGGGTCCATATAAAACATACAAAATGGCACACGCACATAAATTAGAAATATTTAGAGGTCTATTAAAGTTTAAGTCGAACACCCAGAAAATTTGGGGAGTCTTGGTGTTTTTGACCCTGGTAACCGCAGTTGAAGTCGCTTTGGGTATTTCCAAGCCGGAAATACTTGCCAAGTCCCATATTTTGGGAATGAAAGCGCTGAACTGGATATTCATCATCTTAACCTTGGTTAAAGCATACTATATCGCTTGGGATTTTATGCACTTGCGAGATGAGAAGAGCTCTTTGAGAAGGACTATTGTTTGGACACCAATTTTCTTGGTTTCTTATCTGATTTTTATTTTGTTGTTCGAAGCGGACTATATCTTTCAAGTATACAAGGAAGGCTTCGTAAAATGGAATTTCTAACGTATTATTAACAGAATTAAAAGACGGTTATTATACCGTCTTTTTTATTTTTGTACCCTATCCTACAGTATGAAGAAAGTATTCATTTTAGTGGTATTATTTATACTGCCCATAGTTGCCTATCTCTTTTTTGCATCGGGAATAAATAATTTCGGAAAACTTCCCATACTTACAGAAAAAGTCTCAGATGTTTCTGGGATAGATCCAGCATATACCCTTCAGGATAAAATTACGATCCTTGGTTTTTTGGGCGAGAATGTAGAGCTAAAGAAAGGGAACGCTTTTAACCTGAACCAAAAAATATACAAACCCTTTTACGAATTCAACGATTTTCAATTCGTAATGGTCATGCCCAAGGGAACAGAGACCAAGGTCGAGGAATTAAAAACAGAGCTCGGTAGTTTGGGGGATATCTCCAAATGGAAGTTTATCTATGGGGAGCCAGCCGAAATAAGGGCATTGTTCGCCAGCTTAAAAACAGATATCACTCTGGAAGATAACCTAGGTACGCCCTATGTATTTATCGTGGATAAAGACCAAAGCCTAAGGGGAAGAAAGGATGATGACGGTGATGGTACCAAATATGGTTTTAATACCTCATCCGTGGCCGATCTGAACAATAAGATGGAAGATGATGTAAAGATCATCTTTGCGGAATACCGCATGGCCCTAAAGAAAAACAACGCCGAAAGAAGCAAATAATGAATAATAAATACACTTATGTTTGGGTCTCATTGATTGTGCTGATCTTTGGAATCATCTTTATTCCCAAAATTGTGAATCGGATTAAGAGCGGCACAGTTGTGGAGAACGATCGAATGAACATAAAGAACAATAGTGGTGCCTTATCATATATTGAGTTCAATGGCGAAAAAAGAAGGGTGCCTCAGTTCTCACTGGTCAACCAAGATAGCTTGGTCATCACAGAAAAGGACTATAGGGGCAAGGTGTATGTAGTGGAATTTTTCTTCACTACGTGTCCCAGTATTTGTCCAATAATGAACAAGAACTTAGTGGAGATTCAGAAGGAATTTAAGGATTTTCAAAATTTTGGGGTGGCGTCTTTTACCATTAACCCAGAAAATGACACTCCTTCAGTTTTAAAGAACTATGCTGAAACCTACGGAATAACCAATATGGATTGGCATTTGTTGACCGGGGATAGGGACAAGATCTATGATTTGGCGAATAATGGCTTCAATATTTTTGCTGCCCAAACTCCCAATGCCCCCGGAGGCTTTGAACATTCGGGTCTATTTGCATTGGTCGATAAAAAAGGTTTTATCAGATCACGGGTCGATGAATTCGGGAATCCTATTATTTATTATAGGGGGACCATTACAGAATCTGAGGGTCAGAACGATCAGGGAGAAAAGGAACAGATTGCTATTTTAAAAGAAGATATTAAGAAATTATTGGAAGAGTAGGATGGATGCTATTGCGTTAAAGGAAAAAAAATTCAATAAACTGATTACCTTGGTTTCCGTAGTGATCCCAGTTATAGTCGCCATATTATTTGGGGTGAAATTGCCAAATGTGGAACCACTTTCTTTTCTGCCTCCTATTTATGCAGCTACTAATGGACTTACTGCCCTATTGTTGTTAGTGGCGGTCTGGGCCATAATAAATGGAAAGAGAAAGTTGCACCAAAATTTAATGACCACATGTATAGTGCTTTCCTTGGCGTTTTTGGTCATGTATGTGGCCTATCATATGACTTCGAATTCAACCACCTTCGGAGGGGAAGGATGGATCAAAGGGGTCTATTATTTCATTTTGATCACACACATCATTTTATCCATAGCAATTATTCCGTTAGTATTAAGAACCTATGCCAGAGCCTATCTGCAGAAATTTGAAGCACATAGGAAATTGGCTAAAATCACCTTTCCAATATGGCTTTATGTTGCCGTGACGGGGGTTGTTGTATATTTGATGATATCGCCCTACTATGGCCATTAATTTAAACTAAGCAAATTGAAAAATAAAAGTATCATAGTGGTTCTAACTCTAATGGCGGTTTTCCTGCCTCAATTCTTGGAAGCCCAATGTGCCATGTGCCGAGCTGTCTTGGAGAGCGAGGCCGATACTTCCGCTGCAGAGGGCATCAATAATGGCATTGTTTACCTTATGACCGTTCCATATATCCTTGTTGCAGGCCTATTCTATTTTATTTATAGAAAGATGAGAACGTAAGGATTTTAATTCTACAAGAAGACCTGTACATCGCATCCTAGCGTACTATATTCTGGTTGAAGCAACGTTGTGCTTGTTTCTCTTTCTTAGAACTCCCTTTTATTGTTACTGCCCTGCCTCTTGGAATTGCTCAGTTGGTCTAAATTTTTTCAAAGTTTTCCCACCTTGGCATGTTATCCCAATTTCTTATTGGCCTAGAACAGTAGCTATCTTGCTGATTCAAATACTGTTTGGTCGTATATGGGATCTTCTAAAACATAAATCAGAAACACATTTAAAATATTTTAGATTAAAAGTTGTAACAAAAAAGACTCTTGCTAGTCTTATCAGCGTATTCAAACGCAAACAGCCAATATTATTTGTTATGTTAGAAATTAAAGACCTTCATAAATCCTATAAAATGGGAAGCAATTCCCTCCATGTTCTAAAAGGTATAAATTTTTCCGTTGCAGAGGGGGAATTGGTAGCTATCATGGGTTCCTCAGGATCGGGTAAATCTACCCTTTTAAATATATTGGGAATGTTGGATGAATTGGATGAAGGTTCCTATACGTTGGATGGGGTTCCCATTGTCAACCTCAATGAAACAAAGGCGGCCAATTACCGAAACAAGTTTTTGGGCTTTGTTTTCCAATCTTTCAACCTCATCAATTATAAAACAGCCCTTGAAAATGTGGCCCTTCCTCTCTATTATCAGAAGGTAGGTAGAAAAGAACGACAAGAAAAGGCGTTGAAATATTTGGAGCAGGTAGGTTTAAAGGAATGGGCAGGGCATTTGCCAAGCGAACTTTCAGGAGGACAAAAACAAAGGGTTGCCATTGCACGTGCCATGGCTGCGGAACCAAAAGTATTATTGGCCGATGAACCAACAGGAGCCCTTGATAGTACGACCTCCTATGAAGTTATGGATCTTATCCAAAAAATCAATGATAAGGGCAATACTATCTTGATCGTTACACATGAACCCGATATTGCCAATATGTGCAAACGTATTGTACACCTAAAGGATGGAATTATTTTAGAGGATAAAAAGGTTGAACAAGTAAGAGCGGCTCAATATGTTTAGTAGGGACAATTGGAAGGAAATTTTCCAAACGATACAAAAGAATAAACTTAGGACTTTCTTGTCCGGTTTTACAGTTGCCCTAGGGATCTTCATATTTGTTGTTCTTTTTGGTTTTGGAAATGGACTCATCAACACTTTTGAGGATTTTTTTGGGGACGATGCCACCAATGTATTTTTTATATTTCCGGGGAGAACTACCATGCCTTATCAAGGTTATAAGGCTAATAGGCAAATTGAATTTGATAATAGTGATATAGCCGATATAGAAAAGAACTTTCCTATGTTTTTGGAGTATACCACTCCGAGAATTTCTAGAAGCAGCTTGGTAAAATATAAAAACGAATCCAACAACTATTCAAATAGAGCAGTAGGTCCGGCACATCAGTATTCAGAGAAAACGATAATGATGAAGGGTAGATATCTAAACGAAGCAGATATTACCAATAAAACAAAATATGCTGTCATTGGGAGATTGGTGGAGCAGGATCTGTTTGATTCGGACAATTCTGTTGGCAAATATATAGATATTGGTGGAAGTGTATTTATGGTAATCGGTGTATTTCAGGATGAGGGAGGGGACAATGAGGAAAGGATGATATACATTCCATATACAACCAGGCAGCTCATAGAAAAGAATACGGATAAGATTGATCAGCTCATTGTAGGGTTTAGACCGGAAATTGGCTACGTTGGGGCCATGGCCTTTGATAAGAGTTTGACAAGGTTTATAAAAGACAAGAAAAATATTAGCCCGGAAGATGAGAGTGGTGTTTTTATCAGAAATATAGCCGATCAACTGAAACAAAACCAGCAGTTTGCAAGGGTTTTACAGCTTATTGTTGCTTTTGTAGCCTTTGGGACCATTATTGCCGGAATCATCGGAATCAGTAATATTATGGTGTTTGTGGTAAAGGAACGTACCAAGGAGCTGGGTATTAGAAAGGCTTTGGGGGCTACTCCTAAATCTGTTATAGGTACGATATTGTTGGAATCGGTTTTTATAACCACCGTATCAGGTTTTATAGGAATGATTCTGGGAATTGCCCTTTTGGGATCTTTAGGGGATACGCTAAAGGATTATTTTATTACCAATCCATTTATCAATTTAACCATGGCGATATCAGCCACTGTAGTATTGATTTTCTTTGGAGCACTTGCAGGATATTTACCTGCAAAAAGGGCGGCCGATATTAAACCAATAGTAGCTTTAAGAGACGAATAACATGGGATTATTATTTGACAGAAATACATGGCAGGAAATATACGGTTCTATAAGTAAGAACAAGACCCGTACCATCATCACGGTTATTGGTGTTTTGTGGGGTATTTTTATTTATATCGTACTGTCAGGTGCCGCCAAAGGGTTGGACAATGGTTTTGAAAAGCAATTTCAAAATGTGGCCATGAACAGTATGTTTGCATGGGCTCAAAGTACAAGCATGCCTTACAAAGGATATAAAACGGGAAGACAACTTCAGCTTACATTAGGGGATGTCACGGTATTGAAAAATAGGATTCCCGAGATACAGTACATAGCCCCGAGAAATGTAAAAGGCATTTTCGGAAGTGAACCGGCTCAGATCATACGTGGTTCTAAATCTGGTAATTACGCTGTTTATGGGGATTATCCAGTTTCCACTAAAATTGCCACCAAGAAAATTTATGATGGGGGCAGATTCATCAATGATGAGGATATAGATCAGGCAAGAAAGGTATGTGTTATTGGAGAACGGACCCAAAAGGAATTATTTGAAAAAGAGGAAGATCCCATTGGTAGTTATATTAGGGTAGACAATGTTTTTTTTCAGGTAGTAGGGGTTCATAAATTCACACCAGGGGGCGGCTTTGAAAGCGATTCAGATATCTACATCCCTTTTAGCACTTTTAGAAAATTATACAATACCGGAGATGATGTAGCCTGGCTTACCATTGCAGCCTATGACGATGCAGACGTATTACAAGTGGAGGAAGATGTAAAGACCCTCCTGAAAAATATACACAACGTGAGTCCCAAAGATGAGAGGGCCTTCGGTTCCTTCAATTTAGGGGAGATTTTTAATAGAATTGTGGGATTTGCCCAAGGTTTGACCTTTTTGTCCCTCGTGGTGGGAATAGCTACTATCCTGGCCGGGGTCATTGGAATTGGGAACATCCTATTGATTTCTGTAAAAGAAAGAACCAAAGAGTTAGGGGTTAGACGTGCATTGGGAGCTACACCAAAAGAAGTACGCTCATTGATAATTTTAGAGTCCGTCTTGTTGACCATGATCGCTGGAGTGATCGGGATCATACTGGGTGCCGGAGTACTAAGTCTCATCAATACACTTACCCAGGACGCAGATTTCCCCTATGCTAACCCAACAGTACCCATCCCTTACGTTTTGGGCGCCTTGGCTATAATGGTCATACTAGGTACACTGATCGGGTTGATCCCAGCACAACGTGCTGTAAGCATAAAACCTATAGACGCATTAAGAGAAGAATAAACTAAACTATATCATAAATAAAGACGATCAAAATGAACAAAATTTTAAAATACGTATTGATAGGAGTCGTAGTGTTGGGAGCATTATGGGCTGCAGCATTTTTCGTAAAATCCAATAGTAAGTCTGCCATTACATACGAAACAAAAAATCCTTTTACGGCCAATATAGAAAAGAAAACCGTTGCTACAGGGAAAGTGGTGCCAGAGGATGAGGTAGAGATAAAACCACAGGTTTCAGGTATTATAGATAAGATATATCTAAAGGAAGGTGCTATGGTAAAGGCCGGGGATCTGATTGCTAAAATTAAGGTGGTTCCCAATGAACAATCTTTAAACCAGGCCAGAGGGCGGGTAAAGAATGCTGAAATAGCACTGGCCAATACCAAAATTGAATATGACAGAAATAAGGTTCTATTCGATAAAGGGGTAGTTTCCAGTCAAGATTTCAATTCACAACAATTGAGTTTCGACCAAGCCAAATTGGAATTGCAGAATGCACAATCAGACTACCAAATCATTCGCGTAGGATCTGCTGGAGGCTCTGCAACGGCCAACACCAATATTAGGGCATTGGTATCAGGGACTATTTTGGAGATCCCTGTAAAAGAAGGGGACCAAGTAATACAGAGTAACAATTTTAATGATGGGACCACTATTGCCACCATTGCGGATCTTAGTATCATGATCTTTGAAGGAAAGGTTGATGAAGGGGAAGTTGGGAAGTTGCAATTGGGAATGCCCTTAAAGATCAGTTTGGGCGCTATCAATGATAAGGAATTCGACGCAAAACTTAGGTTCATTGCACCTAAGGGCGTGGAAGAATCGGGAGCGGTACAATTTAAGATAGAAGGAGATGTTACCGTTGAGGACGAGTATTTAATTCGCGCTGGTTACAGTGCCAATGCCTCCTTGGTTCTGGAGAAAAAAGATAGTGTAATGGTCATTCCAGAGGCCTTGTTGCAATTTGATAAAACAACGGATAAGCCTTATGTCGAAGTGTCGACCGGAGATCAGAAATTTGAACGTAAAGAAGTTAAAATTGGAATTTCCGACGGGGTTAACGTGGAAATCGTGGAAGGACTTACCAAAGACGACAAAGTTAAGATCTGGAACAAGACAGAGCCTATAAAAAAGGGAACTGAGGAAGACGAAGATAATAACTAAACTAGTTCAATCATCAAAAACAGTTACCAATGAAAATTAAGTTTATTATAGTTTTGGTTCTTCTTACAATAGGATCGGTATCGGCACAAATGAAGAAATGGACCTTGCAGGAGTGTGTTGAATATGCCTACGAGAATAATTTGAGTATTGAGCAGTTTGAACTGGATTTAGAAGCTGTTCATTTGGATAAATCGGATGCTATTGGAGGTTTTCTTCCAAGTCTAAGTGCTTCCTCTACAGTTTCAGGAAACACTGGATTATCATTTGATCCTACAACTAACCAGCCAGTTACTACGACCATACTTACAGCCTCTGGCGGATTATCATCTTCGGTTGTGTTATATGATGGACTTAGAAGCTTTCATAGGTTGAACCGCGCTAAACTGGCGGCACTTGCAAGCCAATATAGATTGGAAGACTTGAAGGACGATATAGGTTTGGCAGTGGCCAATGCGTATTTGCAAATTTTATTGAATAAGGAATCCCTTATCGTTTTTGAGGCCCAGTTAGCGGTTACTAAACAAGATTTGCAGCGAACCATGGAATTGGTAGATTCTGGGGTTGTTCCCAGAGGAGATTTATTGGAAGTGGAAGCTACAGCTGCCACCCAGGAGCAGCAGATTGTAAATGCAGAGAACCTTATATTTATTTCCCGCATCAATTTGGCACAACTCTTACAGATCACTGATTACGATAATTTTGATGTTGTAGATCAAGAATATATGGTGCCCCCATCCAATATCTTGGACAACTCGCCCAAAACTATTTTTGATAAGGCACTTACGTTTAGGAACGATATAAAATTATCTGAATCCAATGTGGATGTAGCAGAGAAGGATCTGGATATCTCCAAGGGTGCGCTATACCCTACCCTAAGAGGTTTTTTTAATTACAATACCAGGTATTCGGATCAGCCTACATTCGATTCCAATACGAATACTTTTATGACCACAAGTTTTGGTGATCAATTGTGGATGAACGATGGTATTTCTTATGGTGCTCAATTATCAATTCCCATTTTCAATGGCTTCAGTGTAAAAAATAATATCAAAAGGGCAGAAATTAATGTTGATAGGAGCAGACTTCAATTAGAGCAGGACAAATTGGCTTTGGAGGCCAATGTCAACCAAGCGTATGCCGATGTCAAAAATTCTTATAAGTCTTATGAGGCCTCTCAAAAAACATTGGAAGCAAGAAGAACAGCTTATGAGTATACCAGGGAACGTTTTGAAGTAGGGTTGATGAACGCCTTTGATTTTAGCCAGTCACAATCCAGGGTAGATAATGCAGAGGCAGAGGTTATCCGGTCAAAGTATGACTATATTTTCAGGTTGAAGGTGTTAGAGTTTTATTTTGGCATTCCTATAACCGTAAACTAAAGTATATTTGTAGCCATTATGGCTTTGATTTTAAATTTAGAGACCGCAACAACAAATTGTTCGGTAAGTTTGGCAAAAGATGGGAAGGTAATTTCTATCAAAGAATATGACAGCGCCAATTATTCCCATGCAGAACAGTTGCATAATTTTATAATGGAAGTTTTGAAAGAGGCTTCCTTTTCATTACAGGATATTGCCGCCGTTGCAGTTAGTAAGGGCCCAGGGTCTTATACTGGACTTCGTATTGGGGTTTCAGCTGCGAAAGGGCTGTGTTTTGCCTTGGATATACCACTAATTTCCATTCCTACCTTGGAGAGCATGGTCCACCAACTTGTGGTGGCCCAAGATCACCTTATCATTCCTGTTCTCGATGCCCGTAGAATGGAAGTCTATTCTGCTGTTTACGATAGGGAATGGAAGGAGATAAGGTCAACAGAAGCAGAAATTATTACGGAGGATTCTTTTAAAGCATATAAAGACGCCATAGCGGTCCATATTATGGGCAGTGGAGCTGAAAAGTGCATAGGGGTGTTGAATCATCCAAATATTATCTTTGATACAAAGGTGGTTCCATCGGCCAGAGAGATGGGACAGATGTCCCATAAAAAATTCGAAGCAAGCGAATTTGAAAATGTCGCCTACTTCGAACCGTATTATTTAAAGGATTTTGTTTTGCAGAAGAAAAAGGCCTAGGCCTTGTGAATAACCCTTTGTGGAAAAGGTATTTCAATTCCTGCTGCATCAAATCTATATTTAGTTTCTTCCATTACGTAAAAATGAACTTCCCAGAAGTCTGGATTGTTCGCCCAAAACCGAAGAGATAGGTTTACGGAGCTGTCTGCCAAGGCATCTACATAGACCACCGGTGCGGGATCTTTTAGAATTTTCTCATTTTCCTTGCAGATCTCCAATAATATATCTCTCGCTTCCTTAATATTGGAGCCATAGCCAATTCCCAAGGTGATCTTGTCCCTTCTGGTTTCCTGTGCGTTGTAATTGATGATGTTGTTATTGGAGAGTTGCCCATTGGGAATAATGGCAATCTGATTTCCAAAGGTGCTCAGTTTAGTTTTGAATATAGAAATCTCCGTAACCGTACCATCAACCCCTTGGGCAGAAATCCAATCCCCTACTTTAAAAGGCTTAAAGATCATTATCAGTACCCCACCAGCGAAATTTGCCAAAGAACCTTGTAATGCCAAACCAACGGCAAGTCCAGCAGCACCCACTATGGCTACCAATGAGGACGATTTTACGCCTAATTGGGTAATGACAAGCACAAATATTAGAAATTTTAAGACAAGGCTAATTAAACTTTGTAGGAAGGATTCCAAGGCCAAATCAAAATCTTGTTTTTCAAAGAACTTATGGACCAATTTGTTGATCATTCTAACTACCCACAAACCTATGAAAAGGATCAGTACCGCTGCTATTATGCTTGGTAAGTATTCCAATGCCATTTGGGTCATATCACTGACGTATTTCTCGACTTTGTCTATCTCTATCATATACTTTTGTAAAAATTAACACAAAAAAACGAAAATTAGAATCGCTTTTCAAGTTTATCTACATAAATAAGTGTTAATCCTCAACTAGGAAGCCCATTTGAACCCTTGCTTCCTTATTGGTGTCAACGGGTAAATTACAACTACCTTCCTTACAAATATAAATTGGAGTCCTGTTTTCCATGTACCTATTTTGCGCCAAAGTGAGGGTACTGGATTTTTTATCACTCCCAGTAATGAGAGTCTGAGGTAAATAATGGGAGTTCATTTTTTTTGCTTTGGCCTTAACATCATCACCAACAATGGCGATTTCAAAAAAGTCAAGTTGGTGGTAGGGAATCAAATGTAACCAATTGGCATATCCTTGGGCATTTTTGATAAAATTTTCCTGAACGTTCAGGAGCATTTGTTGGGCAATATGACTATAGCCTTCTTTTGGGTAGAGTTTCCCAAACTTAAACAAACAATGCGCCATGATACTATTGGATGCCGGTATTACATTATCGGACACCTCTATGGTCCTTCGAATTATGAAGTCATCACTTTTCGCTGTAAAAAAGAATAAGGCACTTTCTTCATCATAAAAGTTATCGATACAAAAATCTAACAGCTCCTTTGCTTTTAATAGCCAATGCTCATCAAAGGTAACCTCATAAAGGGCATGAAGGGCCTCTATCACCGTCGCGTAATCCTCCAAGAATCCGTTTATAGAACTTGTTCCATTTTTGTGGTTGTGGAACAATCCTCCGTTTTTAGTTGTTAAATGGGATAAAATGAAATTGGCGTTCTTGATGGCCAAATCCAAATAGGCATCGTTTTGAAGATATCTATGGGCATCCACCAATCCTTTTAGCATCAATCCGTTCCAAGAGGTCAGGATCTTGTCATCCAATCTGGGTCGGTTTCTTTTTTCCCTTTCCGTTTTTAAGATATTTTTACAGTTGTCTATAATTGCGCTTACTTCCAAATTGGACAAATCATGTTTAGCTGCAATTTCGGTTTCAGAGGCATCCATGATCAGGACATAGTTTCCATGCTCCCAATGTCCATAATCGTTTACGTTGTAATAGTCTTTAAAAACTGTATAATGATCCCCTAACAATTTCTCCAATTCACTAACCGTCCATACGTAATAGGCTCCTTCCTCCAATTTACCTTCAGAATTTAAGCTATCTGCATCCAAGGAAGAATAAAACCCATGGTTTGCCTCCATCAGCTCCTTGGTCACAAAATCAATTGTTTCCTCTACCGTCGTTTTGTAGAGGCTATTTTTTGTGGCGGCAAAAGCTTTTGCATATAAACTTACCATTTGTCCGTTGTCGTAGAGCATTTTTTCAAAATGGGGAACATGCCACTTGGTGTCCACGGCATATCTGGAAAATCCGCCACCAACATGATCATAAATTCCCCCATAGGCCATTCGGGTCAAGGTTACATTCACATAATCGTTAATGGCTTGGTCATTTTTTAAGGTGCCGTAGTGCAATAGAAAATCTAGGTTACAGGGCATCAAAAATTTTGGTGCGCGTTTGTAACCCCCAAGAAAAGTATCAAAATATGAAGACCATTGCATGATGGCCTCATCCAAGTGGGCCATCGAAAATATGGGGCCCCCTTCTTTCTTTTCGACCAAATTGATTGTGCGGATTCCTTCAGCCAAATTCTCCGCATAGTCAATGACCTTTTTAGGCTCTTTAAGATACAAGGATGAAAGTTGTTGCAACACAGTCATCCAATCTTGTTTTTTCACATAGGTGGCCCCCCAAAAGGGTTTTCCATCGGGCAGGGTGACTACATTTAAAGGCCAGCCGCCACTACCGGTCATCATTTGCAGGGCATCCATGTAGATATGGTCAATGTCGGGTCTTTCTTCCCGGTCTATCTTAATACAGATAAAATGCTCATTCATTACATCGGCCACTGTCTCATCCTCGAAACATTCATGTTCCATGACATGGCACCAATGGCATGCTGCATAACCAATGCTGACCAGTACCAATTTATTTTCCTTTTTAGCACGCGCCATGAGTTCTGGGCTCCACGCATTCCAGTGCACCGGATTATGGGCATGCTGTAAAAGGTAAGGGCTACTCTCTTTAATAAGGCTATTGGTATGTTTGTGGGTCATGTTGAATGAATTTGGAATAAAGGGACTTAACTTATATGAGTTTATGAAGGTACAAAAGAGGTGTCTAATGCACATAAAAAAAGCGCCTTTTAAAGACGCTTTTAAAATAAATCAGATGTTGTAAAGGCCCAAAAAGTAGAAAAATAATAATGTCTACTACTTAATGCTGCGTACTTTCATTACCCGTTCAGGGCAACTACTTGATTGATTTTATCACCCATCATTTCCTTCAACATATTCTCTATGCCATTTTTTAAAGTGAAAGTCGAAGACGGACAGCCGCTGCATGCTCCCTGAAGGACAACATTTACCGTTTTGGTTTCCTCATCATAAGATTTGAAAAGAATGTTCCCACCATCACTGGCAACTGCAGGCTTAACATACTCTTCTAAAATATCTATAATTTTTTTGGAGGTGTCGTCCAAATTTTCATCATGGACTTGGCTTGATGGTGCTTCTGCTTTTTGTTTGGCAACACTATTGGCTGAGACCACTTCTTTGCCATCGGAAATGAAATTTCGGATGGATTCCCTTATTTCGAAGGTTATTTCATTCCAATCGGCGACTTCATATTTGGTGACGGAAACATAGTTCTCATCAAAGAATACTTCTTTGACAAAAGGAAGTTTAAATAATTCGGTGGCCAATGCAGAATCTTTGGCTTCGTCAATGTTCTTAAACTCAAAAGCCGTGGGCACCAACAATTTATTGACAACAAAGCGCATTGCTGCCGGGTTTGGAGTGTTTTCCGCGTACACGGTGGCAGGTACTTTCTTTTCGTCAAGTTCTTCATGGACAATGGGTGCGCCACTGTTCAAATACTCCACAATTTGCTGTGCCACATCATCCCGGACATCTGACCATTGTACAATGTCATAGCGTTCCAAAGCAATAAAATTGCCAGAAATATAAACAGTTTTTACAAACGGAAGATAAAAAAGTTGTTGTGCCAAAGGTGAGTTTTTGGCCTGGTCTATATCCTTGAATTCGTAATTGTTGTTTTTGGTAATGAAATGGTTAGTCTCAAATTTTAGTATGTTGGGATTGGTCGTTTCGTATATAGTGATCGTGTATTCTTTCATGGGAATAATATTTTATGCAAAAGTACGAAGGAATTCCAATTTAACCCACTTTATACTAATGTAGTATTTCATCCGTTATATTTTATATTTGAACGTTTAAACATATTTACCCCTTATTTTAGATGAAACAACTTCTTTTTGCTTTAATAGCTTCCTTTGCAATTAGTACCCCAGCTATGGCACAGGAAGGTATTCCGGTTTACTTTGATTACTTAGCAGATAATTATTATTTGGTTTACCCATCAATGGCCGGAATTAGCGATGGTGCTAAAATAAGGCTCACTGCAAGGAAGCAGTGGTTCAATGTTGAGGAAGCACCAAGTCTCCAGACTTTTAACGCCAATTTTAGGGTTGGCGAAAATAGTGGATTGGGAGGTATCCTTTTTAACGATTCCAATGGCTACCACTCCCAAACAGGCTTTAAGGGGACCTATGCCCATCACTTGAAATTAGGAGGTGATGAACGTTTTTTGAACCAATTATCATTTGGGGCAAGTATAGGTGTGATCCTAAGCAGTTTGGATGAAAGCGAATTCAGGTCCATTATTCCTGATCCCGTGATCACTGGGGTAAAAAATACAGCAGCCTATTTTAATGTCGATTTTGGATTTTCTTATAACTTTTTGGAATTTTATGCACATACGGCAGTTTTGAACGCTCTGGGCAGTGGTCGAGATCTGTATACTGCGAACGAGTTTGATAATCTCAGAAGGTATTTATTTTCTGTCGGCTATGTTTTTGGAAAGAGCGAAATACAATTGGAGCCTTCAATTTTATTTCAAATGACCGATTTTACAAAAGAAAAGACCATAGATATAAATGCCAAGGTATACAAGAGCGTTCCATTTGGTACAATTTGGGGCGGACTTTCCTACCGAAGAAGTTTTGATGGGGCACAATTTCAGACCAATGGCAGCTTTGGAGAGCAACGCTTGCAGTTGGTAACCCCGATAGTTGGCGCCAACATAGGCCAGTTTTTGGTATCCTATAACTATTCCTACCAAATGGGGGATATTAGGTTCGACAATGGTGGTTTTCACCAGATTACCTTAGGGTACGACTTTGGCCAAACCGAAAAACGGTACGACTGTAAATGTCCTGCTGTCAATTAAAAAAAACAAGCTTATCCGCATATGTACAATAAGCTTGCATCCTTTTTATTCCCAAGTATAATTTTTCTTCAAGGCTTGTTTTCGGATCGCCGATAATAAGGCATTTTCCAATTCACCTTTAGAGCTATCCTTTTGGTTTTTTGCCAAATAGGCTTCACGCTTGATATTCAGTTCCTGTATTTCTTTTTGGATTTTTCCCCGTTCTTGTTTTTTAGAATTTATAAATTGGGTGATCTCTTTATCGGATTTGTTTTTTAATTCCTGTGGCAACTGCTCCTTTTCCACTGTGGAAACATCAAAGTCGTCACTTTTGGAAGCATCTACCAAATCCCATTCGGAATTACTGTACAATCTGGAGCTTTTGCTTACTGCTCTTTTTACCATTACCACCTCTTCCAAGGCTTCCGCATTTTGGTCTTGTTTACTTTGCATCGCTATTTTTGCGGCACCCATAGCACCATAGGAGATATAGGTCTTATTGAGTCGGGCATTTAATTGTATGATGACATCATCGTAAGGGGTGACTATGTGCACTACTTTTCTATTATGGTCTATGGCCATATACTCCCCACCGGTTAATGTGGCACCATGCTTCCATTTGGTGGAGATTCCCTGCTCATAATTTCCACAGAAAATGGTATTGACAACAATGTCCTTTTCTTTGGCATTGGTAGCGGCGTCCCAATAGTTTAATCGGCCTTGGGAAAAGGGTTCATTTCCTGCGATGAATATCAGTTTTAGGTCGTCCTCATTTTTTCCCCATTCCAATTGGTTCAAGGAAGTCTGTATGACCTGACCACAGTACTCCTCTCCGCCATTGGTTGTCAGGGAGAAGAGTTTTTCTGAAATTTCATCCAGATCACTGCTAAAACCTATTACCTGTCTTATGTAGCCTTCATAAGAAGATAGATTGTCATTGCCATACTCATAAATGGCTATTTGCAATTGGGGCCTGGTATCATTACCGCATTTCACATACCCAAATTTGTTTACCACATCCCATAATTGCGCTTTTGCCTGATTGATGAGGCCGTCCATACTGTTACTGGTATCCAATAATAGGGCGATCTTTACAGTTGGTTTGGATTTATGGTCCAGATGCCGTTTCGATGCGTTGTGAAAAAGGGGAGCGTCACTATTGTTTGCTTCAACGGTAGCACCTATCGCTGGTCCCATGCTTAAGGCAAGGATGCCTATGCCTACTATTTGTATTAAATTTTTCATGCTTTTTGGTTTTAATTAATAATGAATTGCCCTTAAAACTAAATCCATCTTTTTATAAATAAAACCGATAATGAGTCAATCAGCTATTGCAATGAGGGAACCTAGCTTTTGATTGTGTGAAGTGGTAATATTCGGATTGAACCTCGAATATATCAAGATTTCCACATTTTTTAATATCATTTAAATCAGTTAAGTTTAACACTTTCAATAATCCCTATGCCCGGAACAAAATATTTTTTAATCCTTATGCTTTTCAGTTTTACCCTGGTCACCTCCCAGGTAAAACAAGGAGTTAGAACCTTTGAATTAAAAGGGTCTGTAGTAGGTAAGGAAAATAATGCTCCCTTAAGTGGGGTAAGTGTTTCCAATCAAAGTGGAAGCTATACCACCACCAATGGCCTTGGGGAATTTATAATAAAAGTGACTGTCGGCGATCGATTGCAAATAGAGAGTCCAGATTTTCAGACCGTATATTATACAATTAAAAATCAGGAGGATGTAAAGGTCTTGGTGGAAGGGTATGAATTGAGTAAAAAAGGGAGTCTTGAGGATAAGGATGATTTGGGATCTAAGATTTCACATCAAATGTTATTGGATTCAGCACTCCGTTATAAGAAATCGAATATTGATAAGAGTTTGGATTTTATAACAAAATCCATTTTACAATTGGGGAATAGGGGTGATAAAGGACAAATGGCAGAATCCTTGAGTACCCTAGGAGAAATATACCATTACCATAAACAATATGATTTGGCTATCGCCAACTATCTGGATGCGCTGCGAAATAAGCAATCCGTTAAAACAAAAATCTTATTGGGAAAGGCCTATCTCATGAATAAGGAATACAAACAGGCCGAAGATATTTTTTCGTCTTTGACCAAAGAGGGAAATACCATTCCCTATCAAAAAGTGGAAATATATGAAAGCTTAGGTGATGCGAATATAGGTCTTGGGAAAAATAGGGGGGCCTTGGAGAATTATAATTTGGGATTGGAGTTGGCCAAGCAGCATT
The DNA here is from genome assembly GCA_035798135.1 of Flavobacteriaceae bacterium KMM 6897. Taxonomy (GTDB): domain Bacteria; phylum Bacteroidota; class Bacteroidia; order Flavobacteriales; family Flavobacteriaceae; genus Sediminicola. The sequence continues at coordinate 1,236,440 of JAPFBR010000001.1, forward strand.
TAATTACGCCCAAAATGACCGACCTCAATTCCAAGATTGGGAATGCGTATGCCCAAGATAATAAAATGGAACAGGCTGCCGAGTTTTACGATAGTTCTTTGGAATTGGCCAGTAAGCAAGCACCTCAGCGTGCTGTACAGGAAAAAGAGAAGGTAGCCGATTTTTATAATCAAAAAAGTCAATATTCGGCGGAAATAGAATTGAGAAAAAAAAGCTTGGATGAATTGAACAAAATACCCAAGTCTAAGACTTCAAAAAATAGGCTTACTACTACTTCAGATACGATAACCACCCAACGTATCAATTATAAAATTGCCAACGCCTACATAGCTCAGGACAAGTTAACTGAGGCAATTCCCTACTTACAACAGAGTATCAAAGAGGCTGATGCCGATGATGATTTGGTGGTACAAAAGGATGCGACACGGAAATTATCAGAGGTGTATAAGTATAAGGGAGAATATTCCAAGGCCTTGGAAACCTACCAGCAATACGTTTCCGTGGTAGATACCCTCTATGTGCGAAAGGAACAGGAAATCTCCAGGGCGGCACGTTTTAATAGGGAAATAGCGGCCAAACAGAGCAGAATATCAGGATTGGAGCAGGAGCGGGAGCTGTCTCAGAGTAAATACGATCTTGCGCTTACAGAACAGGAGTTGATCGCTGAAAACAATAAAAGGCAGACTTGGGTTATTTATTCCTTGGGCTTTGGATTGTTATTAATGGGATTGGTGGTGTTTTTCTTTTATAGGAGCAACAAGCAACAGAAATTGGCCAACAATTTATTGGCCCTAAAGTCGCTTCGTTCCCAAATGAACCCCCATTTTATTTTTAATGCCCTCAATTCTGTTAATAATTACATCGCCAAAAGTGATGAACGCAGCGCGAATAGGTTCTTGAGTGATTTTTCAATGTTGATGAGGTCGGTTCTGGAAAACTCAGAAGAAGATTTTATTCCCTTGTCCAAAGAACTGGACTTATTGGAGCTCTATGTAAAATTGGAGCACAGTCGGTTTCCTGATAAATTTGACTACCAGCTACTTGTTGATGACCAAATAGAGATTGATAAATTTAGCATACCCCCCATGTTGCTCCAGCCTTATATAGAAAATGCCATTTGGCATGGTCTTCGTTATAAAGAGGAAAAAGGGTTTTTAAAAATTGAACTACATCAAAAAGAGGAAAATGAACTATTGATCACAATTTCAGATGATGGGATTGGCCGTAAAAATTCAACGGAGTTGAAAACTCCCAATCAAAAGAAACAGCAGTCCAAAGGAATGGGAAACATTAAAAAAAGGATCGCCATTCTGAATGAGATGTATAAGGATAGAATAACCGTTTCCATATCCGATCTGTTTGAGGATGGGACCGGAACAAAGATTGAATTGACATTAAAAAGTGAATAATGGAACTAACCGCAGTGATTATAGAAGATGAAGCCAATAGCCGGGAAATTCTAAGAAATTACCTGACGAAATACTGTAAGGGTGTACGCGTATTGGGGGAAGCGGCTACTATAAAGGAAGGGTTGGACTTGCTAAAAAAAAACAATCCCGATATCGTATTCTTGGACGTAGAAATGCCTTACGGGAATGCCTTCGATTTATTGGATCAATTGCCAGAACGGACTTTTGAAACTATTTTTGTAACAGCGTATAACCAGTATGCCTTGGATGCCTTAAACCATCATGCGGCCTACTATTTGATGAAACCCATTGATATTGATGAGTTGGTGAAATCAGTTGCCTATGTAACTGAAGTAAAAATTCGTGAAAATGAGTTGGAAGATAAAATACTGACTCCTGTATTACATAAGGTGGATGGAAAGATTACCTTACCCCAACAAGATGGTTTTCAGGTGCTCAATGTAGCCGATATATTGTTTTGCAAGGCAGATGATAATTACACGGAAATCTATTTGGAAAACCAAAGATTGGTGGTGAGCAAGACCTTGAAATATTTTGAAGATGCCCTTTCGGATTTTGCTTTTGCCCGCATTCATAAATCCTATCTGGTCAATGTGAACGAGGTGGTCAAGTATAAAAAGGGAAAAGGAGGGAGCGTGGTGATTTCCAACGGAAAGGAATTGTTGGTTTCAGCCTCAAGAAAACACCAACTGTTATCGTACTTTAAATAAAATTTACAATTAAAAACAAATACAAGCAATGATCATCAAGACCGTAAACGGAAAAACACCAGAAATAGGAGAGGATTGTTATATCGCTGATAATGCAACCATTGTTGGGGATGTGACTATGGGCAGTCAATGTAGCATTTGGTTCAATGCCGTTTTAAGGGGGGATGTAAACTTTATAAAAATGGGGAACAAGGTCAATGTCCAGGATGGGGCCGTTATTCACTGTACCTATTTAAAGGCTGCTACAACCATAGGGAACAATGTATCCATAGGTCACAATGCTTTGGTCCACGGATGCACCATCCACGATAATGTGCTCATTGGGATGGGGAGTATTATAATGGATGATTGTGTGGTAGAAAGCAACAGCATCATTGCAGCCGGAGCAGTACTTACCAAAGGGACACATGTGCCGGCAGGAAGTGTTTTTGCAGGAATGCCAGCAAAAAAAATCAAGGACATTAGTCCGGAACTGAGCTCTGGTGAGATTGATAGGATTGCCAATGCCTATGTAAAATACTCTGGTTGGTTCAAGGAGGAATAACACTTTTTTTTATTCCACTTCATGGGCTCTATTGGTTTCATGGGAAAATGTCATGTCAAGCGCAGTCGAGACGTTGAGTTTGCACATTGTATTTATGGTTATGTCACATCGAGCGCAGTCGAGATGTTTGGGACTAATTATGTAGTCTTATTTTAGAACCTATCGATCGCAGTTGGTACGTCATTTTGAGCAAAACAATTATTTGTTAGCTATAAGCTTGGCGCAAATACTTCCCATTAATCCAAATAATCTTATTTTTGTTTCAACTTAAACTTAAATAGAATGAACGCATATATATTTCCTGGTCAAGGAGCGCAATTTGTTGGAATGGGGTTAGATCTTTATGAAAAATATCCCTTGGCCCAGGAACTCTTTGAAAAGGCCAATGCAATTTTAGGATTTTCTATTACCGATATTATGTTCCAAGGCACACCTGAGGCCCTAAAAGAGACAAAGGTCACCCAACCAGCGATATTTTTGCATTCTGTGATTTTAAGCAAGGTAATGGGAGAGAATTTTAAGCCGGACATGGTAGCGGGGCATTCCTTGGGAGAATTTTCTGCTTTGGTAGCCAATGGGGTTTTAACCTTTGAAGACGGTTTGAAATTGGTTTCAAAACGCGCTTTGGCCATGCAAAAGGCCTGTGAGGTGAAACCAAGTACTATGGCAGCAGTTTTAGGTTTGGATGATACAGTTGTAGAACAAATTTGTGCGAACATTAATGGGGTAGTGGTGCCTGCAAATTATAACTGTCCGGGACAATTGGTAATCTCTGGGGAAGTAGAGGCCATTAATGAAGCCTGTGAAAAATTGAAGGATGCTGGGGCTCGTAGGGCATTGGTTTTACCTGTAGGTGGGGCCTTTCACTCTCCATTGATGGAGCCTGCAAGGGAAGAATTGGCGGCAGCCATTGAAAACACCAAATTCAGCACACCTACCTGTCCAATTTATCAGAATGTGCCTACCACGGCGGTTAACAATGCCGATGAAATTAAAAAGAACTTGATCTCCCAATTGACGGCTCCCGTAAAATGGACCCAAAGTGTACAGCATATGGTAAAAGATGGGGCCACGTTGTTTACCGAGGTGGGACCGGGGAAAGTGTTGCAAGGTTTGGTCAAAAAAATACACCCGGAAGCTGAAACAAAATCGGCTGAACTGACATAATTTATCTATGTAATACCATATAATGGATTGAGCTAATTCTTTTATGTATAAGGGTAGCCCAATCCATTTTTTTTGACTTTTTTTGAGTAAATTGTTTTAATCATTAGTATTGCATTAAATGAAGACAAATTACTTGTTCTCCCCTGATTTTCATCCTTTTGCAGGCCAATTAATAATTAGGGTGTTGCTTTTCTGCGCCCTGTTTTTATTCTTATCCAATAGTTATGGGCAAGCAGGTATAACCATTACACCAACGTCTCTTACGACAATAGAAGGAGGATCTACCGTTGAATTTACGGTAGTGCTCAATTCCCGTCCTTCGGATGATGTAAAGTTGTTTCTTATTTCTGAAGATGTGACCGAAGGGACTATATCCCGAGATAAAATAACATTCAAAAGGTCTAATTGGGATGACGAAAAGTCGGTTAAGGTTACTCCTGTTGATGATGATATTTTTGACGGTCCCATTACATATAACATAATCATTGGAATTGATGAGGATACTGATGATGAAGATTATTTAGATCTCGAGGATAGTAAGATTCAAGTTACCAATGAGGATAATGAAGCTGTTGCTGCATCCAATATTTCCATTGATGATGTAGTGGTGAATGAAAATGGTGGCCCTGCTAATTTTACTGTGACCTTGACGGGGAATTCCGTCAGCAATTTTACGGTTGATTACGCCACAACAAACGGTACTGCCCGTGCTGGACAGGATTACACGTCCACCAGCGGTACTTTAAGTTTTACTGGGGAAAGTGGTCAGCGAATGACCATTTCAGTCCCGATCATCGATGATATGGTCGTGGAGCAAAATAATGAAACATTCACGGTTACCTTAAGTAAGGTGAGCAACATATTGGTTGGGATTAGTGATGATAAAGGGCAGGGTTCCATAGTGGATGATGATGTTTGTCCGGCCGGAGATACGGCCCCAGAGTTGGACCCTGCCGTCGATACAGTTTTCTGTGATACGATAAACCAAGACCTGAACGATTATGTAAATACGATCCCTAGCGGGATTTCCCTTGTCTGGAGTAGGGTATCGGATCCCTATAACGATGCGGGTCGTCTTACCAATACGGTTGTGACCACTGCCGCAACTTATTTTGGATTCTTTTACGATGAGGCAAATGATTGCTACAGTCCAGCAGCCCGTTTGGAGCTGGAGCTCAATGTTTCACCTGATATTTCGGTTGTGGATCCGCAACCAATCTGTGGTGGAGGCACGGTGGACCTTGAGGTGACGGTAAGTGAGGAGGCGACCATCAGGTGGTACGATTCCGAGACCAGCACAGATTTCTTGGAGGAAGGAGCTACCTATACAACAAATGTGAGCGTAACTACCATGTTTTATGCAGAGGCCACCGCCAACGGCTGTACATCTGCCAGGGTACCGGTCACGGTTACTGTAAATGATGAGCCCGATCCGGGAATGACAACAAATAGAGCTGTCTGTAGTCAAGAGGATGGGGGACAGACCACCTTGGATCTGGACAATACCCTTACGGGAGCGGATGTTGGAAATTGGTCCATTACATCAGACCCTTCGAATTCAATTAAGATAGGGGCGGGAAATGTTGTCAATTTCAAGGGCCTGGAAGATGGCGATTATATATTTACCTATACCACTACCGGAGCTCAGGCACCCTGTACAAATGAATCCGTATCGGTGACGATATCGGTAAGCACTTGTACATTGGATTCTGATAATGACGGAATCTTTGATGGGGACGAGAACAATATAGGCACAGACCCCAATAATCCAGATACGGATGGGGATGGTATCAATGACGGAGTGGAAGTAGGGGATGACCTAAATAGCCCCTTGGATGAGGACGGGGACGGGATTATAGATGCCCTGGATTCAAATATTTTGGATTCCGATAATGACGGAGTGGTGGACCAATTGGATCCTGCCAATAATGACCCCTGTCTCCCCAATATTTCAGCGGCATGTACATTAGACCTTGAGCTGACCAAAACTGTTGACATTCCAAATCCCACAGTAGGGCGGGAAATAACCTTTACCATCACCTTGACAAACCTCAGCCAGATCACAGCGGCCGAAGTGATCATCAATGAACTTATAGTAGCCTCTTTGGGCTTTCAATATGTGTCGCATATGGCCTCCGACGGCATCTATGACGTAATCGCCGGTAGGTGGGAACTTATGTCCCTTGCCCCGGAAGAGGCCAGCACCTTGACCATTACGGTAACCGTGCCACAAGAAGGCACTTTTCAGAATATAGCATCCTTGGTGAGCTCTTCCCCATCAGATGGCAATAGCGCCAATAATGAGGGAACGGCCATTGTGGTTGTGGCCCCACGTTCCAGTGATGAGCCGGGCTTTATCTTTAACCAGATCTCACCTAATGGGGATGGGGTCAATGATGTGTTGCGAATAAATGATGTGCAAAACTATCCCAACAATAGGCTGGAAATATTCGACCGAAATGGCAACCAAGTTTTTTCAGTGTCCAGATATGATAATACTTGGACAGGCGAAGGCAAATATGGGCAATTGCCAAAAGGGACCTATTTTTATGTTATGAATCTGGGTGATGGCTCGGAGGTAAGAAAAGGTTGGGTCCAGATCATGAGATAAATAGGAATGGGATTTCAAATTATCATAAAAATTGTCAACCATCTTTTTATTTAGCCATTAATCTGATATTTGCTTATTTAACCCTGATAGTTAGAGGATAGGCTCCTTTTTTTGTATTATTACAGCCCCTAATTATCGTTATATTTCGGTTTTACCGAGATTCGAAACCAGATGGTTTTATAGATTATGAGCTATGATTTTAAAAATACTATATAAATTTCTTTCCTTCGTTGGTTATGAAAAGCATTTAAAGACTCTTTTTTTTGTGGGGTCTTTGTTCATTTTTGGCTTTAGTGGGTATGGGCAAGACACTGAACCACCCACGGAACCTGGCCTTCTGGAGGCGAGTAATGTAACCAGCACCACTGTTGATCTTTCTTGGACGTTCTCCACAGATAACGAGGCTGTTACGGACTACCGAGTGTACAATAGCGGTGTTTTATTGGTCGCCTCGACAGGTGGCACTGGGACAACTTATACTGTCTTAGGGCTTACTCCCAGCACTCCCTACTCCTTAACAGTAAGGGCCATTGATGCAGCGAACAACGAATCGGGCGACAGCAATATTGTTAACGTGACCACCACTGCGGATGTGACCCCTCCTTCGGCCCCTACGGGATTGGCTGCGAGCGGCACGACCGCTACGACAACGACCCTAAACTGGACTGCCTCTACGGACAATGTTGCGGTGACGGGGTATAGGGTCTTCCAGGGTGGTTCTCTGATCGGCACGACCGGCGGGGCGACGACGACCTTCAATGTAACGTTACTGTCGCCGAGCACGGCCTATGCCTTCACAGTAAGGGCCATTGATGCTGTACCCAACGAATCAGCTGACAGCAATATTGCTAATGTGACCACAACTGCGGATGTGACCCCTCCTTCGGCCCCTACAGGGTTGGCTGCGAGCGGCACGACCGCTACGACAACAACCCTGAACTGGACTGCCTCTACGGACAATGTTGCGGTGACGGGGTATAGGGTCTTCCAGGGTGGTTCTCTGATCGGCACGAC
>JAPFBR010000002.1:0-659121 GCA_035798135.1 Flavobacteriaceae bacterium KMM 6897
CTAACCCTAGTCTAATTTTTCATTTAACGTACCCCTCCGAATAGATTGGTTTATTTATGCACCATTTGCGCTAACGTCTCGACTATGAGTAGTTGCGTGGATTAGCACATAACTTTACAAGTAAACACCAAACTGAAAATTCTGCAGGAATTTTCAGAGTAGGCGAGAACAAGCAATTACTTAAAGCCATTGTTGTGCGTTCGTTTTTAATTTTTCAATAGTTTTTTTAGTTCCTTTTGGTATATAGGATTTTCCCCAATTGTATTATGTTTTTCTCCCTCAAGAAGTATCAACTTGTCTTCTGGTTTAAAATTCTCTTTGAGCTTTATTGAACTTCCATAATGGATTTCGTCATCTGCATCACCATGGAATATTAAAACAGGCATCTTGCAATTTTTAATAAATTCATTTGTCTTAAAAGTATATCTTATTAAGAGATTTAGAGGTAAAAGTTTAGCGATTTTAACTTCTAATGGTACGTTACTTGATTCTTTCGGTCGCGTATCATAATCTTCACCACCACAATACGGGGCTTGCAATATCAGATACTTTGGATTGTTAGAAGATGCTAATTTTGAAGCCATAGAACCTCCCAATGAATATCCAACGATAATTATATTATCTTCTGAATAGGTCTTTTTTAATTCATCATATAACATCTGATTATCTTGATACAATTGACTTTCACTTTTTATGGAACCTTCGCTTTTTCCATAACCCCTATAATCTGTCATAAAAATATCATAGCCGAGATTTGTGTAAAAATCGGCTTGTTTTCCATACCCTTCTAGAGAACCTCCATTACCATGTAAATAAAAAATAATACCCTTAGTGCTATCTGCTTTGAATAGTAGGTTATTTAAACTAACTCCATTTATGGTTTTAAGGTTGATTTCTTCAAAATTTCCTTTAAAGTCAAATTTATAATCGGCAGTCAACTTGGACGGAACGAAAATTAACTTTTCTTGATAGAAGTATATAAGACTACATAAGACCACATATAGGAATACTAGAATTATTCCTATGATTTTCGAGATTTTTATTAATTGTATTTTTATTTTCAATTGGCTTTGGTTTTAATGACGCACAACGGTTTGTGTATGATTAGTTGCGGGTTTACGTGCGAGGAATTTCCAACGGAAATTCAGACGTAGTAAACATGCAACGACCTTTGGTTAAGCTCAAAATTGAGCAATTATTTTTATACATTGTTGTGTGTAGTGTTTTTAATCCGCTTTATTATTTTCTATTCGCCAAGGTGGGTTTACTCTATTTTCTCCACCATAAAATAGTATAAGTTGATTTCCGTCAACATCTTTTAATCTTGCTTCTCTCCATAACCATCTTTGGTCGGTTGGTTCTTGGTCAAATTCAATTCCATTTTTTTTTATTTTTTCAACTTCTTCGTCAAGATTTTCACATTCAAAGTACACATAAATTCCTTCTCCTTTTGGTAATTCCTCCGTTTGATGGATTGAAAAGGTCGAGTTTCCATTAGGACATTCAAATCTAGCATAGTGAGGAAGAGATTTAACAATCAATTTAAGTCCTAATTTTTCATAAAAAGGGATTGATTTTGTTAAATCTAATGATGGAATTGTTATTTGGTTTAAGTTCATACTTTTCTCGGTCAGTTTAATTTACATACAACGGTTTGGTTAAGGCAAGTAGCGTGGAGTAGGGACGAGTCCCGATAGCTATCGGGATTGTCGGCTTTATTGATTTTTACTTGGTTTCTAAGATATCACTTTTCACCGGAATGCCCGCTATTTGCGCTTAACCCTTGTTATACACTTTTATTTATCTTTTCCATATAAATATTCTCCCGCGGCATTTCCCATTTTCCGATAGTCGTGTCCAGTATCGGGTATTATCATTAATTTCCAGTTAAAATCAAACCCCATTTCTTCGGCGATGTCTTTAGATTTATTAAAAAAGTATTTACCTCTTTCCAAACGGTGTGTACCTTGTTTATCTACAGACGGTGAACGCAATATAAGACCGCCTTGTTCATTTTCATTATCCAATTCGCCAATAAAGAGTACTAAATTCTTTTTAAAAGAAGTCTCGATATTTTCTTTTGTTAAAACAGTATTCTCTATACCAAATGGAAGTTCATTGTTAAAATCTGGTAAGGTATATGACCCTGAATTTGAAGCTAATATTCTATTTGCTTTGGAATTTGCTCGAAAAATGGCAAAACGATGTAAAATCTGGCCACCTGCCGAGTGTCCAAAAATATCATATTCCGTTTGTGTTGAGCCAAGAGCTTTAACAACATTATCAAATATTCTATCAAAGTCATTGTAAATCCATTCGTTTCTATTTGAGTTTATTTCAAAAGAAAACAATTCTTCGTCTAAAAAGACTTTGTTTGAATTTTGATCATACTTGGCACTACTTTCTAGATTTAAATTATAAATCAGATTTCCCATATGATATGCTCCATAATCGTATTCCACTTCTTTGTACATAGGGGAAAGAATTAGTACTCCGTACTTTTCGGACTCCTCAATCCAAGCGTCTCGATAACTATCGCCATTTCGTCCAGATCCGGGAACAACTATCAAAACTCTAGATGTTGTCCTAAAATTTTTAGGCTTATGGTAAAATACTTTTATTTTTTTATCTTCATTTCCGACACCTCCTTCAATAAGAAATGCTCCGGAACCACTTTGAATATTTATTTCATTTACTATTAATTCTTTTTCAGGTGTTATATCACTTTTTTTAATAATATCCATAGAACAATGCGGACAAATGCCAGGCTCATTGAAAGCCAGTTCGTCACATGGTAAGTCACAAGGCTTACAAACATATTCACCTGTTTTGTTTTGGCAAGAAAAGAGTGTAAAAGAAATAAGAGCGATTAAAGAATATAGTTTCATAGTTGATTGTTGTGATTGATGTTTTCTAATTACGTACAACGCTCTTGGTTAAGGCAAGTAGCGTGGAGTAGGGACGCTCCCAATAGCTATCGGGATTGTAGGCTTTGTTGTTTGTTATTTGATGTCTAAAAAAGCACTTTTCAATGGAAAACCCGCTATTTGCCGGTAACCGATGTTATACACTTTTATTTATCTTTTCCATATAAATAGTCAGCAGCAGCCTCACTCATTTTCTTTTGGTCGTGTCCAATATTTGGTATTATTTCTAATTTCCAATTGAATTCTCTATTAAATTCAGATACGATATCCTTAGATGTATTGTAAAAATAGACACCTCTAGAGAGTCTACCTAAACCTTGTTTATCGGCTTCAGTTGAACGTCTTAGACTTCCTCTTTTTTCATTCTCATTATCTTTCTCGCCTAAAAAAAGAATTAAGTTAGAACTATATTCAATTTTTTTTGCTGATTGAATTGTGCCTGCTAAACCATAAGGAAATTTATCAGAATCTGTAGGTAAAGTGTACCAACCAGAATTAGATGCTAAGATTCTATTCGCTTTATTATTTGGATTAAAAATTGAAAATCTATGTAGTACCTGACCACCAGCTGAATGCCCAAACATATCGTAAGTATTTGTTTTTAAATTAAGACTTTGCTTAACATTTTCAAAAACTCTATCAAAGTCATTAAATATCCATTCTTCAGGATTACTGCTTATTTTAAAACTTAATACTGCAGTTCTTTCTTTATTGATTTTTACGTCTTTGTACATGCCTGCTAAATTGTAATTCCAAAATTCAGGATAATTTTTTTCCGAATATTCAGGCGATAACACAAGTACATTGTATCTTTTCGATTTCTCAATCCAAGCATCTCGGTAATCGTCTCCATTTCGCCCGGCTCCAGGAACTACATAAATAACTGGCGATTCAGATGTGAGATTCTTGGGTTTGTAATAATGGACGACTATTGTTTTTTCTTTTTGAAACCCACCCTCAACTAAAAATTTTCCTGCACCATTTCGAATATTTATTTCATTTAGGATTAGTTCTTTTTCGGGATTCAATTCGCTCTTTTTAATGAGTTCCATATTGCAATGAGGACAAATCCCCGCTTCTGTAAAAGTCAGTTTATCACAGGATAAATCACAAGGCTTACAAACGTACTCTTCGATTTGTTTAGGTTGAGCAATATTGTTTTGGGCAAACGAGTAATTGTATAAACAATTAATCATAATTATAATAAAGCTTATTGTTTTAATATTCATGATTTTAGGTTTTAATAATTTGTTTCGTTTGGTCAAAAGTCCGCATTAGTGCAATACTCATTTAAGAATATCGACGAATATGACATAAATGAGTACCCATAATTACTAGCTCATGATATTTTTAATAGGGCAGTAGATTATAATCATTAGGGTGTAATAAATGAAGATTCATCTTAATATGATTTATGATATTGGGTATTGTGTATTTTTAACGATAATTTAAAGCTATAATGGATAACTCTCTAATGCAATTAATCAATAATATTCTACAAAAACGATGGCTGAGTCATGTTTTGTTTTGGATAACGTTATTGGTTTTTTATACACTAACAATGCGAGGTAGTTATGGCTCGATATATATATCTTTTAGTCGTAATGCTATTTTATTACTCCCTCAAATAGCAGCTTCTTATTATATTATTTATTATTTAAATCCAACTTTCTTATACAAGAAAAAATACATACTCTTCGGAATTTTGTTTTTAATTGGAACCTACGTTTTCTCCGTTTTAGCACGTGTATTAGTAGTTTATGTAATTGAGGGGCTATATCGAGAACCACCATTCATGCAAGAATCTTTTTTGGAAATTGCAATGAACGTTAAAAAGATTTATAGAGAGTTTTTTTACCAAGTATATTTACCTGTATTTCTTGTTGTAAGCATTAAACTTTTAAAAGGAAGATTCGAAGATAAAAGTAGAAGGCAATTATTGGAAAAAGAAAAAATAATTGCAGAATTGAACTTTATGAGGGCTCAGATTCATCCTCATTTCTTGTTTAACACTCTGAATAATTTATATGTATTAACACTTCAGAAATCTGACAAAGCTTCTGAAACTGTTTTGAAACTCTCAGAAATGCTAGATTATATGCTATATAAATGCAATGATAAAACTGTTTCAATTTCCGAAGAAATACAATTGATTCAGAATTATATAGATTTAGAACAGTTGAGGTATGGAAATCGATTAGAGTTGGTTTTTAATAAAGATATCGATAATTCTCAAACGCAAATTGCTCCTCTAATTTTAGTTTCATTTATTGAAAATGCCTTTAAACATGGAGCTAGCGGAACTGTTGATATTCCAAAAATAAAAATAGAAATCAGTACTAAAAATGAACAATTGTTATTTTCCATATACAATACAAAACCGGTACAAGTTCAAAAGGATACTACAAACTACAAAAATGGCATAGGACTCGTTAATACTAAAAGTCAACTGCAGTTAATCTATCCTGAAAATCATTCATTAAATATAATTGAAGATAAAATATCCTATGAGGTAAAACTTCAAATAAATTTAAAAACTTAAATTGGTAGACATTAAAATAAATAAATGAAGGTACGCTGTATTATTATTGATGATGAGCCGCTGGCAATAGCGTTGATTGAGGCACATGTTGCTAAAATTCCAAATTTGGAAGTAATTGCGACTTGTAGTAATGTATTGGCTGGGTTTGAGGAATTAAAATCTAAGCAGGTAGATTTGTTGTTTTTAGATATTCAAATGCCATTGTTAACAGGAATAGAATTTTTAAAATCATTGAGTAATCCCCCAAAAGTGATTTTTACTACAGCATACAGAGAATATGCAATTGAAAGTTATGAATTGGATGTGGTTGATTATTTACTAAAACCTATTTCTTTTGATCGTTTTTTTAAAGCGATTAATAAGTACTTTAAAACAGTTGAGAGCAATTATAAAACCAAGCTTGATATTTCTGATAAAGACCAAAATCCGGATTTTATATATGTCAATGCAAATAAGAAACATTATAAAATTTTATTCAAAGAAATTATTTATGCTGAAAGTTTAAAGGACTATATACAAATACATACCAAAGAAGCATCCATTGTGACGAAGGATAAAATCAGTCATTTTGAACAAAAATTGCCAAAAAACTTCCTCAGAACCCATAGGTCATATATTGTTAATAGTGATAAAATTACTGCCTATACAGCCCATGATGTTGAATTAGGTACATTAGAAATTCCAATAGGAGTGAGTTATAAAATGGAAGTGCATAAAACTCTAAAAACACCTCAATGATTTTTTTAATTGCATACAACGGTTAGGCTATGATTCGTTGTTGAGATTTGATGTTAATCAAATCGAGCTGGGAATCGTGCCGGATTAAATGTACGAAAACTTTTGAATTGTAGTAAATAAGCTAAACAATGAATTATAGGCCTTGTTAGCGCATGTGGTGTCGTTTTTTATTTTTTTCTCTTCTCAAATTCTTCTCTAATCAGTTTTTCCAAATCGTGTTCTTATTCACATTCTAAAGAGAAATTATTCCAAAAATATGGCATAAAAAAAACGGACAGGTGTTGACCAATCCGTTTCTGTAGTTAAGGGATAAAACCTTGTAGCGAGAGCGGGGCACGATCCCGCGACCTCCGGGTTATGAATCCGACGCTCTAACCAACTGAGCTACCTCGCCATTGCGCATTTTAAGCGGGTGCAAATATAGAGTTAAATTTCTTCCCAATCAAAATTCAAATGGTAAAATAATGTTGAACAATTATTTTTTTATCATGTATAAATATATATATTGTCCAATGTAAACATTATAAAGAATGAGTGATAAAGTGAAGTTCGAAGTTGAGTTTGTGATTCAATCATCCCAACCCTTATTATATCAATATATTTCCACCCCTTCCGGCTTATCGGAGTGGTTCGCAGATAACGTAAACTCAAGAGGGGAACTTTTTACCTTCATTTGGGACGGTTCAGAAGAGGAAGCTAAATTATTAAAGAGAAAAAGTGATGAATTTGTGCGTTTTGCCTGGGTAGAGGCTGAGGACGACTCTTATTTTGAATTAAGGATTATTGTGGATGAAATTACATCTGATGTGTCCTTGTTCATTACGGATTTTGCAGACGATGATGAGGTGGATGAATCTAAGATGCTTTGGGAAAACCAAATCTCCAGTTTAAAGCAAGTTTTAGGTTCTTCCTAAAGGTTTTAGACCATAAATCAATATCTTTGCGCCTTGAATTTTCAAGGCTTTTTTATGGTAAATTTTAATGGTGACATCCTTTCCAAAGACACACTTTTTCTCAATCAAGAAAATAGGGGGCTTAAGTATGGGGATGGTCTCTTTGAAACCATACGCGTGGTCAATGGAAAAATTTTCTTTTGGGAAGACCATTACCTTCGCCTGATGTCCTCTATGCGTATTATGCGTATGGAAATTCCTATGAATTTTACCATGGAATTCTTGGAAGGACAACTGATGGATACTGTAGCTTCCAATGACCTGGATAATGCACCTGCCCGGGTACGTTTGTCCGTTTTTAGAAACAATGGAGGATATTACTTGCCAGAAACCAATGAGATTTCCTATGTAATTGAGGTAGGGGCGTTGGACTCGCCATTCTTCTTGATTCAAAAGCAGGATTATGTCGTAGAGCTATTCAAGGATTTCTATGTAAATCCCGATATGCTTTCAACGTTGAAGTCCAATAATAGGGCCATAAACGTTGTAGGAAGTATCTATGCAAAGGAAAATGGGTATCAAAACTGTTTGTTGCTCAATAATCAAAAACAAGTAGTGGAGGCTTTAAATGGTAATTTGTTTTTGGTGATGGGGAACATAATCAAGACCCCTCCAAAAAAAGATGGATGTCTCAATGGAATAATTCGTAAGAAATTGATAGAAATAGTGGGTAAGCTGGAAGCCTACACCTTGGAAGAGGTCTCTATTTCTCCTTTTGAACTTCAGAAGGCCGATGAAATTTTCATTACAAATGCCATCGTAGGGATCCAACCAATTACGAAGTATCGCAAAAAGAATTTTGAAACAAAAGTTGCAGCAGACTTATTGGGTAAATTAAATGCTATAGCTAGACTCGGCTAGTTAAGATTGGGATTTTCAGGAAAATTGGACCATAGGACATACTCACCGCCCAACTCGATCATTTTTTCCTTCCAAAATGTATTGGCCGATTTATGGATGATATCACTCTTGTATTCGTTGTTCACGACCACCCATGACTTTGAAGTTAGTTCTTGATCCAACTGTAACGAGTTCCAACCGGAATAACCTAAGAAAAATCGGATATCCTTTTCCGTTATGAGCCCTTTATTAATGAGATCTACAATATTTTCGAAATTGCCCCCCCAATAGATGCCATGTGAAATCTCTATGCTTTCAGCAATTAAATCAGGTACTTTATGTATGAAGTATAGGTTATCCTGTTCCACAGGTCCACCATTGTAAACCTGGAAGGGTACGCTAATTTCAGTGACCAATTCGTTGATGCTGTACATCAGAGGTTTGTTAAGAATAAACCCTACAGAGCCCTCTTGATTGTGTTCGGCAATCAAAACTACGGACCTGTTAAAAGAAACATCGCCGGTAAGTGTTGGTTCTGCAATTAAAAGCTTCCCCTTTTTTGGTTTAATGCTTACCATAACATATGGGGTTTTTATTAAAAATAAGACAAATCTTATTAAAAACAAAAAGGCACTCCATTTTAGGAGTGCCTTTTCCAAATTTATACAATATAAATTAGTTTACTGCACCTGCCAATTCAGCACCTGCCTTAAACTTTACAACGTTTTTAGCTGCAATTTGGATAGTTTTTCCAGTTTGTGGATTTCTACCTTCCCTTGCTTCTCTTTTAGATACAGACCAAGATCCGAAACCAACTAAAGAAACTCTTCCACCTTTTTTAAGAGATCCTTCAACATTTCCTAAAAAAGATTCCAAAGATTTCTTTGCTGCTGCTTTTGTGATGCCAGCGTCTGCTGCCATTGCATCAATTAATTCTGTTTTGTTCATAATTGAATCAAATTAAGTGTTGTTAAAATAATTTTATACTCTAACAAATTTATACGGATTTGTGGTTAACGCAAGTAAAATCAAGGGAAATACCTGATTTTGTTGATAACTTCGAGTGTTTGTTGATAAAGTAGGGTTTTTTCTACATTTCATCTAGCCCTTTGGTAGCAAGGCTTTAGCGGACATTAGCGTTTTTTAACAAATTTAGGCCATTTAAGACTTCATGTGCAGCCATTCTTCGCTTCCCGGGTAATTGTATTTCCAAGAGTTGAATATAGCCTCCTGCAACGGCCACTTTTAGCATCTTTTTGTCGAAAATCAATAGCCCAGCCTCCATATGGTGCACCTCCTCTTCTTTGGCGGCCGCATAGATCTTCAAAAACAATTCTTCCTCTCCATTATGCAAAGTAGTCCAAGCAGCCGGATAAGGACTAAGGCCCCTTATATGGTTATAAATATTGGAAATGGGTAGGGTCCAATTAACTTGGCAGGTCTCTTTATGTATTTTATAAGCTAATTGTAGGTCTCCCGACTGTGATTGCTCAATTGTCTTAACTTCTCCGGCCTTAATTAGTTCAACCGTTTTGATTACAAGGTCTGCCCCAAGGCGCATCAATTTGTCATGGAGCTCCCCAGCGGTTTCTTCTGGGTCAATAGCGGTCTTTTCTTGAAGTATAATTTCTCCGGTGTCAATCTTGTCATCTATATAAAAGGTACTGACCCCAGTTTCTTTCTCCCCGTTCATGATGGCCCAATTGATGGGTGCTGCCCCCCTATAGTGGGGCAGGAGGGAGGCATGCAGATTAAATGTGCCGTATTTAGGCATTTCCCAAACTGCCCTTGGCAGCATTCTAAAGGCAACAATGATCTGCAGATTTGCATCCAAAGTCTTTAATTCCTCCAAAAACCCCTCATCCTTTAAATTTGTAGGTTGAAGTATTGGCAGATGATGTGAAACGGCATATTGCTTTACAGCGGATTCATGTAGTTTCCTTCCGCGTCCGGCTGGTTTGTCCGGTGCTGTAATTACCCCGACAATAGTATAGGAGTTTTGGACCAGCTTGTCCAAAATGGCAACGGCAAAGTCCGGGGTTCCCATAAATACGATTCGTAATGCTTCCATATTATGTTATTTTATATTCGTTTTTTGAAGTGATGGCAATATGTCCATCTTCCAACAGCCCCTGTAATACAATCAAAATGGTTTCTTCCCTATATGTAAGGGCCAATAGTAAGTTTCTTGAAGTCTGATTGCCAAGGTGCAATATTTTTAAAATATCACCGGCAACCAACTTTTGAATATCCTTATCTATGGTATTTTTACTGAGGCATACATCACAGGTGCCACAGGCCTTCCGTTCTTCCCCAAAATAGTGTAATAATTGTGTGCTCCTACAGACCTTATCGTTGTTGACGTAAGCTAAAATACTTTCAATATTGTTGATTTTGACCTGTTGCTGTTCCTTTACTTTTCTAGAAAATATATTGATCGTCCTGTCATCTTCCCTAGGGGCCAAGAAAATAATTTCCAGATCGCTGCTTTGGGCTTTGTAGTCTACAATTCCATCTGTATGCAATTGTTCCAGTGTTTGATGGATTTTCTCTTCCGGGATGTTTGTTTTTTTGGAGATTAGCACAGGATTTATTTTGGTCGGATGTTCAAAAATCCCGCCATAAGTCCTTAAAATGGTTTGGATCAAGGGGGCAATGGATTTATGGTTTTCCAAATAATAAAAGACTTGGGCCTTGGTTCCAATAAATTGAAGGGTTATCCTTTTTGAAAAGGATTCCGATAATGATATCACTGAATTTTGATCGAGAATGCGCAACCCATTATAAGCCAAGGCAGTATTTAGCTTATAGGTATCACAAAATTTATTGAAATGAAACTGAAAAGTCTCAGCAATCCCTTCCCCATACGGAATTTGGAAATAGTTGTTTAATTTTCTGTAGAGCAGTTTTAAAAAATCAACATCCGGAAGCACACTTAAAAATTGCTGTTTTACCTGTTTCTCATCGGACTTATTGAGCACCATCACCGCTTTGGCCGGCGTACCATCCCTCCCGGCCCTCCCGGCTTCCTGAAAATAATTCTCCAGACTGTCCGGAATCTGATAATGGACCACCAGTTCTACATCGGGCTTATCTATGCCCATACCAAAGGCATTGGTGGCCACCATGACCTGCACTTTGTTCTCCAGCCATTGCTGCAGCCGCTTCGTTTTTTCTTTCTTTGGAATGCCTCCATGAAAAAAGGTGGTAGCGCATTTATTGGTATTCAGGAAGTCCGATAGTTCATGGGCGGCCCTTCTTGTTCTAACATAGACAATGGCGCTTTTTTGTAGTCCGAGACAAAGCTTTTTTAGTTGGAACTTTTTATCCTCGTTCCATTGCACATGAAAGGAGATGTTATCCCTGGAAAAGGAGTCTTTGTACACAGCAGCGGCTGATAGCTGAAGGTTTTCAGTTATATCATTGGCAACTTTAGGGGTGGCCGTAGCCGTAAGGGCTATTATTGGAGTTTCCGGTAGCAGTTCCCTTAGAATATTACAGTTGAGATAAGCCGGTCTAAAATCGTTCCCCCATTGCGAGATACAATGGGCCTCATCTATGGCGATTAGGTTAATGTTCATCTGTTGGATGCGTTCCTGTACCAGTTCTTGTTGCAACCGCTCTGGCGATAGGTAAAGGAACTTATAGTTGCCGTACAGACAATTATCGAGCAGGTCTATGACTTCATCAAAAGAAATGCCTCCTGTTAGGGATATGGCCTTGATGCCCTTGCTCTTTAGTGCGTCAACTTGGTTTTGGATCAATGCAATTAAAGGGGATACCACAATGCAAAGTCCCTCCTTGGCCATGGCGGGGACTTGATAGCACAAAGATTTTCCTCCACCTGTTGGAAGTAGGGCAAGGACATCCCTTCCTTGGATCACGGTCTCTATAATTTGTTCCTGTGACCCCCTAAATTCGGAAAAGCCCCAATATTTTTCTAAAATCTCCTGAGGGTCCTTAACCACTTTTAATATTTTACTTTATTAAGAATAAAAGTTAATCTTTCCTCCACTGTGCCTTTGGGGACATGAATGGTATGATAACCATATTTTTGATAACTGGCTTCTAGGCAATCATGGATTTTTAGGGCTTCATCAAAATTTTCATAGCGCTCTCCATCCATGGAATAAATTTCTTTCCATGGCGGTAAAAGAAATACGGCATCATAGGTATAGGTCTTACAGGCTTCAATAAAACTATGATCATATTTTTGGTCAAAACAGTCCATATAGGCAACCACATCCGGTAAGCCACGATCCATAAATACATGCTCCGCTGGGATTTTTGAAGCTTCATGAAACTGATTGATTCTACCTTCCGTAATTTTTTTACTGAACAAAAGGGGATCGGTTACGAACAGCTGCTGTATACCTTGTTGCCTCGCTTCCAGAGTGATACTTCTGGAAATTTCATGGATACATGGAAGCCCCATCAACTCTATTTTGTCAACTATGGATGTTTTTCCGGTGCTAGGCCCGCCTGTAATAACAATTTTTTTTGGCTCCAATAAAAATATTTTATGCTACAAAGTTAATGAAATAGGTACTAGAGTAAAAAATTGCAACAGTTACTTTATATTTGCAAAAAGAAAAGTATGGACACTGAAAAATCTGACGAATTTTACAGAAAGCTAAAAACCCAACTGGAAGAAACCAGTTCATGGCCCTCCGATTACCTCTATAAATTCATAGTTCCCACAGACGGGGAGCGCATTGCCCAAATACATAAAATCTTCGATAACACAGGAGCCGTTATAGAATCCAAGCAATCCAAAAAAGGAAAATACACTAGTTTATCCATTACCGTACACCTTAAAAATGCGGATGCCGTAATTGAGAAATATCAGGAAGTAGGAAAGGTCAAGGGGGTTATATCTCTTTAATAATAGTATTTGTACCATATTTTTATTAATTTGCAGACCTTATAAGACTTACTTCACTCATTATAACTTTTAAGCAAATTCTTTTAATTTGAATCTAGTAGAAAACATAGAGTATAATACTGAGCGCTCGCAGCTCATTATTCCCGAGTACGGAAGACATTTCCAAAAAATGGTTGATCACGCCATATCCATTGAAGATAGGGAGGAACGCAACAAAATTGCCCAAGCCATCATTAGTGTTATGGGTAATATTCAGCCTCATTTGAGGGATGTTCCCGACTTTCAACATAAGTTATGGGACCAGTTGTTTATCATGTCCGACTTTAAATTGGACGTAGACTCCCCTTATCCTATTACGAGTAAGGAGGTCCTACGGAAAAAGCCAGATCCTTTGGCTTATCCACAAAATTTTCCAAAATATCGTTTTTACGGGAACAACATCAAAAGAATGATTGATGTTGCCGTGGAATGGGAAAGGGGTGACATGAGGGATGGTCTTGAATACGCCATAGCCAATCACATGAAAAAATGTTACCTGAATTGGAACAAAGATGTGGTGGACGATAGCGCAATTTTCAAACATTTGTATGAATTGAGCGACGGGCGAATCGATTTAAAAGGCGAAAACCTTACCGAAAGTGGACAGTTCCTAAAGAACAGGGTTGCCAAAACCCCAAGGAGCAGCAGTCCAAAAAAGAACCAAAGAAGCAATACTAACCGCGGTAAAAAGCGATACTAATATTTTCAACGTAAATGGGCACATTTAGGATTGAAGGTGGTCACCAATTACATGGTGAAATAACACCACAGGGAGCAAAAAATGAGGCATTGCAAATTCTTTGCGCTGTACTACTGACCTCAGAAAGAGTTACAATAAACAACATCCCCGACATTGTAGACGTCAACAAGCTAATTTCCTTGTTGGAAGACTTGGGTGTCAAGATCCAAAAGAAAGGCAAGGGGTCGTTTACTTTTAAGGCTGATGATGTGAATTTGGACTACCTCCAGTCCGATCAGTTCAAGATTGACGGTAGGGGTTTGAGAGGATCCATTATGTTGGTAGGACCCTTATTGGCACGTTTTGGAAAAGGATATATCCCAAAACCCGGGGGCGATAAAATTGGTCGTCGTAGATTGGACACCCATTTTGAGGGGTTGATTAAATTGGGGGCAAAATTCAGGTACAACAAAGAAGAATTGTTCTACGGAGTAGAGGCAAAAAAATTGAAAGGTACCTTTATGCTTCTCGATGAGGCTTCCGTTACGGGTACAGCCAACATCCTGATGGCCGCCGTACTAGCAGAAGGGGAAACCACGATTTATAATGCTGCATGCGAGCCCTATATACAACAACTGTGCAAGATGCTCATTAGGATGGGGGCGAAGATCACGGGCGTTGGCTCCAATATGTTGAAAATTGAAGGAGTTGAAAAATTGGGAGGAACGGAGCATACCATGCTTCCCGATATGATAGAGATTGGGAGTTGGATAGGACTTGCCGCCATGACACAAAGTGAACTGACCATCAAAAATGTCAGTTGGGACAATTTGGGCCAGATTCCAACTGTTTTTAGAAAACTGGGAATTACCTTGGAACGCAAAGGAGATGATATTTATATTCCTGCACACAAAGATGGTTATGAAATACAGAACTATATAGATGGCTCCATTTTAACCATTGCAGATGCCCCTTGGCCAGGACTTACACCAGATTTACTGAGTATTATCCTTGTAATGGCAACACAGGCCAAAGGTGAAATTTTGGTTCATCAAAAAATGTTTGAAAGTCGTTTGTTCTTCGTGGATAAACTTATTGATATGGGGGCGAAAATTATCCTCTGTGATCCCCATAGGGCTACCATAATTGGCCATGATTTTAAGTCGACCTTGAAAGCAACAACCATGGTATCCCCAGATATTAGGGCCGGAGTATCTTTGTTGATAGCTGCCTTATCAGCAAAAGGAATCTCTACTATCCACAATATAGAACAGATAGATAGGGGTTACGAGAATATCGATGAACGACTTAGGGCCATAGGTGCCAAGATTGTTAGGATCTAGTTTAGGAATAGAATAGTTCCACAACACTCCAAACACAAATTAAATTCCATAAAATAGTACGAATCCAATTTCTTTTTTCCAGCCGTTGCAAATCTTCTGGGGAAAAGGAGTTGGACGCTATTTTTGCGTGCAGTGGAACAAATATGGAAAATGTAATGACCCAAAGGGAAAGCACCACGACAAAGCTGCCAACCGAATAAAAGGACTGAGTTTCATAGAACTGAAAACCACTGACAAGCAGTTGCCCCAACATGAGAGGCATAACAATGTAGGCAATGCGAACCGTATATTTTTGGTGCCAGTTGAACAGATCAGGTGGCGCAAAATATTTAAAGCTTGGGTATACGACGAGTTGCACCATCCAAATCAGGACAACCAGTCCTAAATCCAAAAGAAGCCGGAATTCTGCAATCATGTACTTAGATAATTTGCTGTCGCTTATTTTTCAACCAATGTTCCATCTGGATATTGGGCAAACCTTCCTTTTTTCCGATCGTGAACATTATCTGAATAGGGCCACGGCCATCCCCCGAATTGAGTCA
The DNA here is from genome assembly GCA_035798135.1 of Flavobacteriaceae bacterium KMM 6897. Taxonomy (GTDB): domain Bacteria; phylum Bacteroidota; class Bacteroidia; order Flavobacteriales; family Flavobacteriaceae; genus Sediminicola. The sequence continues at coordinate 15,489 of JAPFBR010000002.1, forward strand.
ATTGATATTCTTGCATGGCCTGTTGTATTTCTTGGTCCGTGTTCATAACAAAAGGGCCATATTTGGCAACGGGCTCATTTATGGGTCTGCCCTGTAGCATAAGAAACGAAGCTTTTTTAGGGCCACTCTTTATGAGTACCTCTTGGTCCGATTGCAGGTCGATCCCATAATTTTGGGAGATGTTTTCATTGCCGACCGTACATTGGTCCCCTTCGTAAAAATAAAGGCTTCTGTGTACCTCCTTATTTGAGCTGGGTAATACAAATTCGGTATTGGGATCTAAATGGATGTTCCAAACCGCTACCTCATTTTCTGGATCAGCGGCCCAGGAATTTGGCGCTGGCTTTGGAGCATTATTACCTTTAAAGGTCCCTGCCATAACTTTAACATAAGTTCCATTGGCCTGTACCACAGGAATATCCTCATGCCACAACATAGCAAAATGGGGATCCACAAATTTATTAGCCTTGGGAAGATTCAGCCAAATTTGGAAAAGCTCCAATGGGTTATCTTCCTCTGTTTTAAGCAAAGGGAACATTTCTGAGTGTTGCACCCCTCTCCCGGCCGTCATCCACTGCACATCTCCCTCGCCAAAGCGTCCTGCAGCCCCTAAAGAGTCAGAGTGGTCACAATACCCTTTGTTGACAATGGTGATGGTTTCAAACCCTCTATGCGGATGATATGGAAAACCAGGAATGGTCTGTCCGTGGTACATTCTCCATCCATCTTTAATGGTAAAGTCATTTCCTAAATTTCGGCCCTCAAGCGATGCCGCAGGGCCCATTTCCTCATTGCCTTTTGGGTAATGGTCCTGATGGTACACGCAAAATAAAAAGGGATCCTGTGTTTGCCAAGGGAAGCCTAAGGGATATATGTTTTTAACGGTATCTTTCATGGTTCAGATATTAATTTGAAACGAAATAAGTAAAAGTGCCATTTTATTAATGCACGGCATCATTAATTTCTATCCAGTACCCTTCTGGGTCACGTAAATAAATCTGTTGAACCCCGTCGGCCCTTAATGTAATGGCATTTTTAGTTCCGGGCCAATCCTCGTATTCAACATGATTGATACTCAATTTTTCTATTAAAGCCTGTAACTTTGGGGTGGACAGGCAAAGGTGCATGGATTTGTGCTTTTTCATTACCACCGTATCTTTAAAGATGAGGTGCAACTGGGTATTTCCCTGCAGTTGGAACCAACGAAATCCCGGATCATTGGTTGGGTGTGGAATTTCTTTGAGTTGGAGTACCTCGGCATAGAAGTCACCAGTTTTTTCAAGATCGTTTACAATTAGGGACGAATGGTCGATGGCAAAATCATAGGATTGTGCCTTGGTGGTGGCAACGCATAGAAATAGGATGAATACAGAAAAATATTTCATGGAATTTTAAGTTATTTTGAAGATACAAGATACTTAAAAATTAGGAAATGTTATGGCAGCATTTTCTCCATGACCACAAAGTCAATATGCCCTTTTGAATATGTCACCGGTGTCTCAGTGAGACCAAATTTATGGTAAAAATCGGTTTTGTTGCGTCGTACATTGCACCATATATTTTTAACACCTATTCTTTCGGCCTCTTGTAGTAAATGCTTCAACATTTGGCTACCATATCCTTTTCCCTGTTCTGAGGTTTTGGTGGCCATTTTACGAAACTGTGCCGAATCACCCTTAATAAACAGGGAAGCTACAGTAACCATTTCTTCATCATGGAACAACCCAAAATGCATTCCATTTTGGTCCTCGGGTAATTTAATGTACTCCAATGGTTTGTTGGGCCACATAACCTCATGGCGCAATGCCCAAGTGTCCTGGGCAGGGATGGATTTAATCAGTATTCCCATTTGTGTCCTTTAGTAGTCCTCTTATAATTAAGTATTGAGCTATTGCGTAAGTACCCATCACCAAAAAATTAGAGTAGGGAAGGGGTATTAAAAATTTGTTGATTGCCAGTAGACTATCTGAAATTATGAAACTTAATGCGCCTATAAAAACCAAAAAAAATCCCTTGTCAGATACATTGCCTTTTCGGTTATAGGCTGTAATTACCATTAAAAGAATGAAAATAATATAGAGCGCCACCGGAATTTTAATGTTTCCCAAATGGATATAAAGAATACTATATAATGCAACTCCATAACTTGTAAGAAGGAGTGTTATTATCCAAAAATCTAAACGAATTCTGGAACTGCGTTGAAGGTAAAAGCAAAAAGAAAAGCAAATGTGGGCCAAAAGAAAGGAGCCTAGTCCCAGGACAAAGAAAGTTGCTGATAATTGGTCGAACAAAAGAAAAATATCTCCCAAAAGCGAAAACACCAAGGCCAATAAGGTATATAGTGAAAGGGTTTGTTTCATTCCAATTCTATTCTGTAAAAAATAGAATATTAGGGATAATAGAATTAAAGGTTTGCTGACTACCCTGAAAAAAATATGGGAAGTACTGCCCAAATAAATATCAAAGGCCACCAACATAAAGAAAAGCAATCCAAATATTAGGTGGTAAAAGGGTGATTTGGTCATGGTTAAATATATGCTACTATTCTCTATACCTTGCCATAATTTCTTTAAAGAGTTCACCTGTTGTCGGAGGGGTATAAGATATGGCATTGGCGCCAAATTCAATTACCCGCAAGATACTTTCTTTATCTTTGCCACCTGTGGCAAGTATGGCCACCTGGTCATCATAATCTCTGATCCGTTGTACGATTTCGTGTGTTTTTTCGGCACCAGACACGTTAAAAATATCAACTCCGGCCTCAATTCTCCCTTTTATATCGTCCTTTTCCGAAACAATGGTAATGGTCACTGGGATATCAATTTTTTCCTTTAAGCGTTTGATCAATTCATTAGGGGTCGGTTTGTTGAGGACCACCCCCAATGCTCCTTGGTATTCTGCCTGCATCGCAAGTTCTACAGATCTCTTCCCAGTTGTCAGGCCCCCTCCCACACCGCAAAAAATTGGTTTGTCAGCGGCAAGGATCAAAGCGTGTGTGATCACGGGCTGTGGGGTAAAGGGGTACACGGCAATGATGGCATTTGCATTTGTATTACGTATTATGGCAACATCAGTTGAGAAAAGAAAGGATTTTAAGAGCTGGCCAAAAACCCGTATTCCCGAACATTGTTCAATAGCTTCGGGTACAATAACAATATTGTTTCTGAGCCTACTGCCAAAAGACGGGATATGTTTCATAATTGTTTTTGGAATGAATTGAATAAGATCCCTAATTACCTCATATGGTAGTATCTAATGTACTAAATATTAGCAACATAATATATTGCCTATTGCTTACTTTTTCACGCCGTGGGTAGTGAAGGAAATTCCCTGTTGCCCTGTTGTGGATATCATTACAGCTTCGAATAATGGTTCGTGGGTATTTTTATTTACGGCCCATTGAATGGTGAAATTGGCGCCAGCCCCTCCATGGTTGTCATCTTGGTCAATAACAATATGAATAGTCTCGAGGGGTCTTATAAAAACAGGTTTATCAAAATAGGTCCTGATCAATTTTCCCTGAGTATCATAATAATCGGTACGCAGGATATAAATAGAATCCTTGGAACTGATGTTGCGCATACTGGCCGTTGCCGTTAAATTATGGGTACCCTTTTGGCTCCGATCATAAATCTCGGAATAGATGGATAAATAAGAACTCCCGTAAACAAGACTATCTTTTGGATTGAGCTCGATAGTTCTCTTTTCCCAGTTTATGGGATTCATATGACTTACCTCCTTGGATTCTTCACATCCAACAGTGATCACTATAAAGAATAGGAATAGGCATATGGACCTCATGTTTTCTGGTTTGTTTTTAATGAATATAAGATTTTTAAATCAGACCTATAAAAAAATCTGGTCACCACTATATTGAATTGTATTTAGTTTTTTCCAATCGGTGGTGGTCCTGCAGGTACAATGGCTTCATAGACCTCATTGCCTTTTCTCTCTTTGTACTCTGCCTTAACCTTCTCGACCAATTTTGGGTTCTCAAAAAGGTCTACCATTGTCATTCCCATCGCTTTTGCCGCATAGGCCATTCCTTTATGACCAATACTCATTCCGCCACAAGCTACAACCGCCCAAGAATGCCATGGGGTATCTTTTGGGGCCGTGGTCACACCCAAATTGATGTTGGCCACATTCCAACTTACATCCCCTACATCAGTAGATCCTCCACCTGGGTTTTCTCTAGTTTCTTCCAAAGGATAGATATTACTATCCATCCCAACTTGTGCCTTCCCGGTCCCTTCCTGAATTTTTTTACCAAAAGCGGTCTCTTCCGCAGTGTATGAAATAGGGCCCAAAAGCTCCAAATTCTTCTGGATGATTTCTCCACCTGATCGGTTGACCAAAGTTTCGTAAATGCCCGAAATCAACGATATTTTATAATCCACATTGGCCATTATTGCAGCACCTTCCGCCATTTTTTGAACCCTTTCATAAACAGGCATCATACCACTGCGCTTACTATCGCGTACCCTTACCCATAAACGTGAATAATCGGGCACCACATTGACCACCTGACCCCCATCTTGAATGTGGTAATGTATACGCACCGTAGGTTTAATATGTTCCCTATAGTAGTTAATCCCATTGGTATACAATTCCAAGGCATCAGAGGCACTACGGCCATTCCATGGATCCATGGAGGCATGGGCCGCTTGGCCAAAAAATTCAACCTTAAAGTCTACCAATGCCAAAGAACTTTGCACGTCTGCCTTGGTCTCGGCACTTGGATGCCAACTAATATTTACATCCACTCCATCCCAAATACCTTCACGCACCATCCAAATCTTTCCAAAGAACTTTTCTTCGGATGGTGTCCCCATAAACTTAATGGTTCCTTTTAATTTTCCTTGTTCGATAAGCTCTTTTGCGGCTATTGCCGATCCCAGACTCGCCGCACCAAATAGATTGTGGCCGCATCCATGTCCGGCTGCACCTTCGTTTAGAGGATCTTTGATAGGTTGTGCCTTTTGGGATATTCCCGGTAGGGCATCAAACTCCCCCAAGACACTAATGACTGGACTTCCACTACCGTATGTTGCTACAAAGGCTGTTGGCATTCCGGCAACGCCTCGTTCAACGGTAAACCCATTTTTTTCGGCATAATCAGCCAATATTTTAGAGGATTTTTGTTCCTCAAATGCTGTCTCCGCCAATGCCCAAATAGAATCGCTGATTTTGATCAGCGCTTCCTCGTGGCGTTCTACAGAGGCTATAATGGCTTTCTTGTTACTGTTCATTTTTTGCGAGCATACAGATGCGGTAACCATCAGTACCAGTAAAAACATTGTTTTTTTCATGTGTTGGGTTGATTTATGTATTGTATTTTTTATCAAAATGTGTAAAGGAAGTCGAAATCAATTCTGTCAGAATATCCATGTCAATATCTGATATTTTTTTTATATAGAGGCAAGATTTTCCTGTTTTGTGCGGTCCTAATTTCGTCAATAGTTCTTGATACCCATCAAATCCGTCCATTATATAAAGGGTGAGGTTTTGTTTCCTTGGAGAAAATCCTGTAATTAACATATCGCCCTCTCGACCCGAATCGTATTTATAATGATAGCTACCAAATCCAACAATGCTCTCTCCCCACATTACGGGAGGTTTTCCAGTGATTTCTTTCATCTTTTCAAGCACCGTAAATGAATCGTTCCGTTTGGTTTCATTGTCAATGCTATTTATAAATTGGATAACGGATGAATTTGTAGGTTTTGTTTTGTTTTCAGACATAATGGTAACCTTTCCTAAATATAACAATAATGCAAGAACGGAAAAAATAAATCAGATGTGCTATATATCTGAGTTATGGTCTTATATGGTTATTCTAAATAGGTCTTTCCTTAATGCAGGGTTGTATCATGATCCCTACCAATTTCACTTTTGCAGAAATTCCAACCTGTATAGAGTGTCTTTGGTGTGTTTTCCTTTACTCTACCGATCAAATACCTTTATGCCAAAGCAGCTTTGTAAGTACTTAAACAGCGTTCCCTAGCTTCCTTATGATCTACCATCATATCGGGATAGGAGCTCTCTTGCAATTCCGGCACCCATTTCAGGATGTATTTTTTTTGCTTGTCAAACTTATCGATTTGGGTCATCGGATTAAAAATCCTAAAATAAGGGGCGGCATCTACACCACTGCCCGCTGCCCATTGCCAATTGCCCACATTACTGCTCAATTCGTAATCCATAAGCTTCTCTGCAAAATAAGCCTCTCCCCATCGCCAATCGATCAATAAATGTTTGCATAAAAAGCTGGCTACCAACATCCGTACCCTGTTGTGCATATAGCCAGTGGCATTGAGTTCCCTCATCCCTGCATCGACAAGGGCATACCCTGTTTTTCCATTTTTCCATTTCTCAAAATCCTCCTCATTGTTTCGCCAAGGAATCCGGTCATACTTTGATTTAAAGGCATTGGTTACGGTTTTGGGATAATGCCATATGATCTGCATAAAAAATTCCCGCCATACCAATTCACTCCAGAAGGTTTCATTTTTTTCAGAGAGTGCCTTTTTCATCATTTTGCGGATAGAAACCGTGCCAAATCGTAAATGAGGGCCAAGTCGGGATGTGCCATTTTCGATAGCCGGATAGTTTCGGGTATCCTCGTAATTTTCTATAAGTGTGGGGGTAACATCGTACGCATGGACTCTAATGTCCGATGATATAAATCCGATGTCCGATAGGGATAGATTCGGAAGTCTACTATGTTGTATTAGATTTGGAAGGTATTGGCTGGTATAGTGAATGGTAAGTTGCTCCTTTTCCGAAAAACCCTCTTTCCATTTTCTTTTATAGGGAGTGTAGACTACGTAGGGGTTTCCATCATCTTTAACCACTTCGGCTTTTTCAAAAATAACCTGGTCTTTATAGGTATGGAAAGGAATGTCCTCTGCTTCCAAAAAATTTTCAATGGTGGTATCCCTTTCCAAGGCATAAGGTTCATAGTCCCTGTTGGTAAATACCTCAATGATTTTATATTCTTTGAGGAGGTTCTTGAATACTTCCAATGGCTTCCCCATATAAATTGCAAGAGAGCTCTCATAACTATCCTGAAGTTCTGATCGCATTTGTTGCAAGGTATCGTGTATAAAGGTGACTCGAGGATCTTTTTTGGGGAGCTTTTCTAAAATTTCACTATCAAATATGAAGATGGGCAATACTGGATGCTTTCCTTTTAAAGCAGCCAAAAAGCCTGCATTATCATCCAATCGCAAATCTCTTCTAAACCAAAAAATAGATACATTTTTATTCATGCTTATTTTAATTTTCTAATTCACATTCAAGGTAGAGAGACCTCCATCAACCCCTATGATTTGTCCTGTCATCCAAGAGCTGTCATCGCTTAATAAAAATACGGCAATGTTTGCTATATCCTCAGGCGTCCCTACTCTTTTTAAGGGGTGTCTGTCGGCCATGGCTTCCCTTTACTTTTCATTGTTCAACAATCTGGAGGATAAGGGGGTGTCCACCAATGATGGTGCCACCACATTCACTCGGACTTTTGGTGCATATTCTGCGGCGAGGGATTTTGCAAATCCTTCGATGGCCCCTTTTGAGGCTGAGACACTGGTGTGGTAGGGCATACCACTGGTGACCGCAACGGTACTGAAAAAAACCAAGCTGGCGTTGTCGGTCATTTTTGGCATGATCGTTTTAAGGACACTAACTAGGCTGAAAAAGTTCAATTGCATGTCCTGTTCAAAGGTATCCAACCCCATCATTTTAAAGGGTTTTAAATTGATGCTTCCTGGACAAAATACAAAACCATGGAATTCATCGGGTAATTTACTTGTATCCAAAACGTCTTTTACTGCATCAAACTGGATGTGCATTACGTCCAAGTTGTCCAAACCTTCATTGCTTCGGGAAGCAATAAATATATTATGGTCCGATACCAACTGGGTGACAATGGCATGGCCTATACCATGGGTTCCTCCTATTAATAGTATGTTCTTTTTCATGTGTTATAATTTTCTAAGTAGTATTTTAAATGCGCAACTTAAAATGAATCAAATTGCAACTCATTTGGGATGTTCTTCATGGTCCCAAAAAGACTGGACAATTTTTCTTCCCTGAATTTGAAAATTTGTTTCAATTGTTTTTTTACAATGATGTGGTGTGCCCATTGTCCTAAAATCCCAAGGGGTATCTTGTAGTCAATGATATCTTCCATGACAATTCCACCATCAATTGCCTTAATAAAATGTTTATGGTGCCATAGGGCGTAGGGACCAAACAATTGAACATCCACAAAATAATGCCCGTGTTCCACTTGGGTTATTTCGGAGACCCATTTGGTGGTAAATCCAGGAAAAGGGGAAACTTTGTATTGTATGATCTGACCGGCAAACATGGGTTTGTCGTCCCCAGAAAGAATATGGAAGCCCATGTGTTCTGGGGTGATGGTCTTTAAGTTTTTAGGCTGGGATAAAAAGTCCCACGCTTCTTGCTGTGAGATGGGTAATGCCTGTTTGGAGCGTAATTGGTACAATTTCATTGTTTAGGTTTATCCAAAGATAAGTGTATTTTTGTTTAAATAATAATTATAAAAGTTAAACAAAATAAAAATATTTAGAATATTCTCTGAAATTATGGGTTGCTTTTTTAGGTTATCGAGATATTGGAGACGATCAGCTTAAATTATATAATTGATACTTCAAATTTTGTACATTACCACAAGCGCAAGAGCAATGAAAACAATTTTTTTAAATTTTTACTTAGTACTCTTTACCAGCATGGGCCTTGCACAGGAAAATGTCAGAGAAATGGGGCTGCTGCCTGAAGCCGTCTTTGAGACTTCCGGATTAATTTATTACAATAGTAAAATTATCACCCACAACGATTCTGGCAATACTGCCCAGCTTTTTGAATTGGATACTACCTCTTTGCAGATAACTCGGACCATCTCCATAACCAATGCGGTTAATATTGATTGGGAAGATATAGCGCAGGATGACACCTATATCTATATTGGAGAAATTGGCAACAATAATGGTAGCAGGCGAGATTTGGCTGTCTATAGGATCTTGAAAGCTGATTATGACAGATCGGATTCCGTAACGGCAGAGAAAATCGAATTTTCCTTTGAGGGTCAGACCGACTTTACCCCGAGCCCCAATAGTGATTGGGATGCCGAAGCCCTCTTTGTTTTAAACGATGATCTAGTTATTCTAACCAAACAGTGGCAGAGTAATGGGACCATTGCGTATCGGATTCCTAAAATTCCAGGCACGTATATTGCATCCAAAATTGGTGAATATCCTGTTAATGGTTTGGTGACTGGGGCAAGTTTTAATCCAAATACAGAAGTCTTATATCTGGTAGGTTACTCAAAATTTTTACTTCCCTTTGTTGTTAGGGTAGACAATTTAGTGGCAGAAGACATATTTTCTGGGACCACTGTAAAAAAGGAATTAAACCTTGGTTTTTTGCAGGTGGAGGGAATTACCAACATAAATGAAAACCACTATTATTTTTCATCTGAAAGGTTTACCAATAACAGTCCTATGATCACTTCTGAATCCAGACTCTTTTCATTTGATACAACAGATGAGCTGGCTGAAGAACCTCTGCCGACGGAAAATAAGCAAGGCCTTCTAATTTATAAGCGATTTGGCGCCAGTGAGCTGGAATACGAGATTCAAGGTCAAATTCTGGGTAGAGCAATTTTTGATACTAATGGGCGACAGATAAAATATGTTTTGGGAAAGGACATTGAAGAAAACACCGTCAACGTGGCAACCTTAAATTCTGCTATCTACTACCTTACATTTTATACGGATAATGGGATAGTTTCTGCCCCGTTCTGGATGAATTAATCTTATTTATAGTTCATATTATTTAAGGAATTCTTAACAAATAGACCATTGCTTTATAAGTAGTTTTGTAGAAACGTATAAATTATAATCAAATGAAAAAATTAGTACTAATTTTATTAGCTGTTGTTGCCACATATTCGGTACAGGCACAAATTGAAACTCCAGCTCCAAGTCCTGCTGCAAAATTATGGCAGACTGTGGGGTTGACCGATGTAACCTTGGATTATTCAAGACCATCCATGAGAGGTAGAACTATTTTTGGAGATTTAGTCCCTTATGATATGCTATGGCGTACAGGTGCAAATGCCAGAACAAAAATCACTTTCAGCAATGATGTGATGGTAGATGGGCAAACTCTTAAGGCTGGGACCTATGCTATTTTCACCAAGCCAGGAGCATCTTCATGGGAGGTGTTTTTTTACACGGAGACAGAAGGTGGCGGAACTCCTGCTGAGTGGGACGAAACTAAAATAGCAGCAAAAACAGTTGCTACAGTTCATTCAATGTCCATGCCTGTTGAGACCTTTACAATGTCCATTGATGATTTGACCAGCAATTCTGCGGTTTTGGGCATTCTTTGGGAAAAAGCCTACGTTGGGGTGAAATTTGAAGTACCAACTGATGCGATGGTAATGAAGGATATTGAAAAAACTATGGCAGGACCGGATGCTGGAGATTATTATGCCTCAGCTGTATATTTTTACAGTGAAGGGAAAGATATCGCAAAAGCCAAAACTTGGATAGATAAGGCTATGACAATGACCTCTAAACCTGCATTTTGGCAATTGAGACAGCAATCTTTGATCTATGCCAAAGCTGGAGATAAAAAAGGGGCTATTGAAGCTGCTAAAAAATCTTTGGCCGGGGCAGAGGCTGCAGGTAATGCTGATTATGTAAAAATGAATAAAGATTCCCTAAAAGAATGGGGGGCCAAGTAAGTAACAATCTCTTAAGATTTATAAAAACCCAACAGTTCTCTGTTGGGTTTTTATTTTTATGCTGATTAATGTAGTTATAACCCTAAACGCTTCTTAAACTTTCCGCAGCAATTTCTGCAGTTATATCGCGCTGTGGCATCCCAAACATTTCATAGCCCACCATAAACTTTTTAACCGTTGCGGAACGTAAGAGGGGAGGGTAGAAGCTCATGTGCATGTGCCATTCAGGGTATTCCTTGTCGGTTGGGGCCTGATGGATTCCTGCAGAATAAGGGAAAGAGGTGTCGAACAAACCGTCATATTTTTGCGTCACCATTTTCATTTGTTCGGCATAATCACGTTTTTCAATAGCGGATAATTGGGCAATATGCTGTATCTGTTTTTTAGGGATGATGAGTACTTCGAATGGCCATACGGCCCAAAATGGAATGAGACTAACAAAACTGCCATTTTCATAAATAATACGTTCTTTCAATTCCAATTCTTGAGTTACATAGGAGCTCAACAAACTGCGACCATGGGTCTCAAAATATTCCTTTTGTTTTGCGGTTTTCTTTTGTACTTCATTTGGGATCGACTTTTGAGCCCAAATTTGTCCGTGTGGATGGGGGTTACTACAGCCCATAATGGCTCCTTTGTTCTCAAAAATCTGTACGTGGTTAATCGCTGGATCCGCACCAAGGGTGCTATATTCGTCTTGCCAAGTGGCAATAACTTTTTCCAACGCATCTAGTTCCATATCAGCGATGGTTTCTGAATGGTTGGGAGAAAAACAAATGACTTTGCATATCCCTGTTTCACTAGCGGCGACCAAAAGTCCATCCCGATAGTCAAAAGTTGGGCTATCTGGCAAAAGAGCGCCAAAATCATTGGCAAAGACATAGGTGTCTTTATAATCGGGGTTCACTTCACCGTTGATCCTTGTATTCGTAGCACATAAATAACAATTGGGATCGTGGGCTATTTTTTCCTTTTCTGAAGTGGCCTCCTTTTTGCCCTGCCAAGGCCTATTGGTTCTGTGAGGGGAAACCAATACCCATTCTCCTGTTAGTATATTGTAACGTCTATGTGGTGTAGAATTAAATTTCTCGGTCATTATTTTATGTTTTTAGAAGATAGCAATTGAACACTATCGCCGATTTCCAAATGATTATAAATGGCCTCAATTCCTGTTTCTGTCTTATAGGCATCTATAATACCATTTACAGCACTTTCTTCATATTCATCTTTGATCAGATTGATAGTGCACCCTCCAAAGCCTCCACCCATCATTCTAGATCCAATAACTCCTTCATGTTTTTGGCCAGTTTCTACCAAGAAATCCAATTCTTTGGTACTTACTTCATATTCCGTTGACAGAGATCTATGGCCTTCCAGTAGAATGGAACCCACCTGTTCCGCATCCCCGGCCTTAAGGGCTTCGATCATTTTTAATACGCGATTATTCTCTTGGATTACATGCAGTGCCCTTCTGAAGTCTGTCTCCAAAATAAGATGCTTATTCTCCATTAAATCATTCATGGAAACTTCCCTTAATGACGTGATTTCCCCATTGGACTCCTTCAGTTTTTGTACGACTGTTTCACATGACTTTCGGCGCAGGTTATATTCAGAATCCACCGCCAGTTCATGTTTAATATTGGAGTTGATCAAGATCCAACTATACCCATTTAAGTTTATGGGGATATAGGAATGACTCAAGTCTTTACAATCCAAGAAGAGTGCATTTGATTTTTTACCAAAAAGAACCGCATATTGGTCCATGAGGCCACAGTTTAACCCTATTTTATGTTCAGCTGCTTGGGCAATCAGGGCTATTTCTTCCCTAGGTATTTTGAGATCCAAGGCCACTGAAACGGAATAAGTAAAACCACAGCAAAGGGCAGCGGACGAGGATAGGCCAAAACCGATAGGGATATCACCTCCAAAAACACAGTCCAATCCCTGTAAAGGATATTTCCTCTCCAATAAAATGTACAGAATGGCCTCAAAATATTTTCCCCAAAAGGAATCGAAACTAGTGCTGTTACCGTTAATATGGAGTGTAATTTTTTCTGGCTGGCTTAAAAAGGCCTCAATATGAAAGGAGTTGGTATTGTTCTTTTGAAACGCGAAATAGATCGACTTCTCAATGGAAGCGGGTAGTACAAAACCCAAGTTATAGTCGGTATGCTCTCCAATAATATTTACACGTCCAGGGGATTTTACGATATAGGGGGTGCTGGTGTAATGTCTTTTGAAGTAAGCTACTATTTTTTCTTGAGTCATCTTAAATTGATTAGTCTGATCACACCTACATCAGGTCCGTTTATAAAGCGATTATATCACCTTATTGATCCACTTATTTTTACGATTAACGTATCAAGATTACCATTTTTCCATAATATTGGTAATGCTTATGCGGTTCAATAATAAACGTACAATTTACATTTAATTTTAATACACAGCCAGCTGTTATTAAAAAAAAGCTGGAATTAATTAAAATAATGGAATTTATATCTCAAAATTGTACCCACTAGCGATTAGGGTATCAAATTTTTCCTTGTTGAAACAATAAAGGAATGCTCCTTTTTTTGAACCTGATTTATCTTTTTCTTCGGTCTTGGTGAGTATGTCCAGGGATAAGATTTTTTTCCTGAAGTTTCTTGGGTCCAGCTCCCGTTGGTAAATACTCTCGTAGAGGGTTTGCAGTTCGGGGATGGTAAAATATTTCGGAAGCAAATTAAATCCAATGGGCTGATGACGGGCCTTATTTTTAAGTTGTACAATGGCATCTTCCACCATTTGGCGATGATCCAGAATCAATTCCGGTATTACGTCCAAATTAAACCACTTGGCATCAAATTTTTCCACGTGTTCCAATTCAAAGTCATCAATACGGATCAAACTGTAATGAGCAATGGATAGTACGCGTTCGCCTGGATCCCTATTTACAGCACCATATGTCTTCAATTCTTCGAGATATACGTCTTCCAATCCGGTGCATTCCAATAAAATTTGTTTGGCCCCATCCAAAACAGAAATGTCGTTTCTTATAAAGGCACCAATTAAAGACCAAGACCCTTTTAGGGGTTCTACCTTTCTTCTAAACAGGAGTAATTTTAAATTTTTGGAATCGAAACCAAAAATGATGCAATCTACCGCAACCAAAATTTGCTGTTCTACCTTATATTTATTGTTGGTATTGATGAGCATGTTCTATTTTAAAAGAGGTTGATCTTGAAAATTAATTATCTTATGACCGTACAAAAGCTTCATTGAACCATTATAAAGGGATCAGGATTTAAGTCCATTTTAATAGCTTGGATGATCTAAGTTGATTATCAAGGAATTCCAATAGAATCCGTTACCTAGAAATCAAATGTACAAAATACGGTTAATTAAATGGAGTTATGGTGAAAACCTTGGTCATGGAATCTGCTGTAATTATATGTAAGGCTCCAATGAAATATTGGTAGGGGAATAATCGGCCCCTACTTATGGCATTTATAGTAGCATACTAATTACTGCTTTAGGTCATTGGCTTTTATGGGCGGATTCTTAAGTAACCTATCAAAACCTTCCAAAATATAGGCCAAGGTAATTACAAGGCCACATCCAAAAGCATTCAACCATAAGTAGGACATCCAATCGTATTTATATCCAATGATTACAATTATCTGTGTAAGTATTGCCGCAACGAAAACCCCATTCCCTTTAACGAATTTGAAGAAGAAGGCAATCAAGAAAATACCTAGAACATTACCATAGAATATTGAGCCAATGATGTTCACCAATTGGATTAGATTGTCAAATAAATTGGCTACACAGGCAATGAAAATGGCCACGATTCCCCATAACAAGGTGAATAATTTGGAAATCTTCACATAGTGCTCATCCGTAAGGCCTGAAGTCCTATAGCGCTTGTAAAGATCCAAGGCAGTAATGGTACCCAATGCGTTTAATTCGGAGGCAGTGGAGGACATGGCTGCAGATAATATTACGGCCAACAATAGTCCTACCAGTCCTTTTGGCAGGTAATTAAGGATAAAATGGATAAATACATAATCCTTGTCATTGGTTTCTATATCGTTATCCGCTTTTTGGATCATAGCTTTCGCTGCATTCCTATTGGATCTTTCTTTTTTATTAATGGATATAATATCCTGTTTGGCCTCTTCCGTGGCATCGTACTCCTTAAGGTCCAAGGCAGCTGAATATCTGTTTTGTGCCATTTTCTTTTCTACTTCCAATGCCAAGTGCCCTTCTTGTAAAATTTTGTAATCACTGGCTAAAGGAGATTGCATAACGGCATTTGTAGCAGCCGGATTGAAGTTTAGCGGAGAGTGATTGTATTGAAAGAATACAAAAACCATAACCCCCACCAAGAGGATAAAGAATTGCATTGGTATTTTTAGAATCCCATTAAAAATTAACCCCATTTGACTTTCCCTTACAGACTTCCCGGACAAATAACGTTGAACCTGACTCTGGTCGGTTCCAAAATAAGCCAAGGCCAAGAACAAGCCACCTGTAATTCCGCTCCAAAAAGTATATCTGGTATTTGTATCAAGGTCAAAATTCAGAATATCCAGTTTATTACTGGCTCCAGCAATTTTTAATGCCTTGCTAAAATTAATATCGTTGGGCAGGTATCCTAGGATAAAAAAGAAGGCAACAAACATACCGGCCATAATTATGAACATCTGTTGTTTCTGTGTAACGCTAACGGCTTTGGTACCCCCGGAAACGGTATAGATAATCACAAGGATTCCAATGATAATATTCAAGGTCCACAAATCCCATCCGAGAACAGCAGATAATATGATGGAGGGTGCATAAATCGTTATCCCTGCAGATAACCCCCTTTGTATAAGGAATAGAAAGGCAGTAAGGGTACGCGTTTTTAAATCGAATCGATTTTCCAACAGCTCATAGGCCGTATAGACCTTTAATCTATGATAGATGGGAATAAAAACAATACAGATAATGATCATTGCCAGAGGCAGACCGAAATAGAATTGAACAAAGCCCATTCCATCATGGAATGCCTGTCCGGGCGTTGATAAAAAAGTAATGGCACTGGCTTGAGTAGCCATGACGGAAAGCCCTATGGTCCACCATTTTGCTTCACTTCCACCTAAAACATAGTCATTAACACTTTTGCTTCCGCGTGTTTTCCAGACTCCATAACCCACAATAAATAACAAGGTACCTACTAGTATACTCCAGTCTAATGTTCCCATATTACTTATTAAATGTCATTATGAAATAAAAAATCAGAATGTAGATTGCATTTAATATGATAACGGCAGTATATTCTTTTTTCCAATTAAATTTATCTTGCATGGTTAGTTTTTAAGCGTATTTTCAGGGTTGCTGGATGTTTTGCCTAAAGATAACATATTTGCAAAGAGTTTATAAGCCCCGGCCACACCTTCAGGTAATTCCCTGAAGAAGCTCAGTCCAGTGTATATATAATTACCCTTTCCATATGGCGCTACCAATAGACTGCCCATAGTAGGATCTTCCCCTTTGTCTTGCATAGAGAGGATAGGAGTGAATTCCTTGCCCCATTCATTTGGAAAATACAACCCACGTTCTTGTACCCACCCATTAAAGTCATTTTTGGTTATTTGATTTGGTATATTTACCAACGGATGATTGGTCGCTAAAATAGTGACTTGAGAATTTTCATCGGTCACCCTATCCCTAGAAATGGTCAATGGGTAAGGGGCTAAATTTTCAAAATCCAATCCCTTCCTTCCAGAGGTATTGTATTGAATGATTAGATTCCCTCCATTTTTCACATAGTCCAACAAATATTTTTGTTTAAATCGCAGTGCATCCACCACATTATAGGCCCTAATCCCTACTACTATAGCATCATATTTTGATAATGTTCCTTCTTGAACACTATTTAGATCAATAGGGAAAACCTTATATCCGATTTGCTCCAAACTTTTTGGGACATCATCCCCAGCTCCCATGATATAACCAATATTTTCGCCCTCCTTTTGGATATTTAGGCGCACTACCTTAACAGATGCTGGCAAGAGCACAGATTGTCTTGGTATGTGGTCATAATTGATTACCACCAATTCTTGGGAATACACATTTTCATTCACAGTTACCCTAGGAGTAATTTCACCTTCACTTTCCTTATTTGGAGGGGTTACCTTAAAGTATACGGTGCTTTGATCCCCTTTTTGTGCAATGTTAAAATTGATTTCTGAAGGAGTTACTTTCCAACTTTTGGGAATCTCAAGAGAAACAGTACCAGAAGCATTATCCTTACCTGCTCTTACATGAACAGGGATTTCTTTGGTGTCTGAATCGGAAAATATAATGACCTTGTCATCTATGCGGGAAGTTATTGTTGGAAGTATTTCAAATGGTTCGTAAAGCTCCCCTTTATCAGGTTTTGAATAATGGTGGACAACCGGAATATTTAAAACAATGGGCGAACCATTTATTTCCAGGTTGAAGGTTGCCGTAAACGGAATCGGGGTTTCAGCTTGTCCTATAAGAGCTTGGTTTTCTACTGTATACATTCCCAGTGTGCCTTTTTTGGAAAGCCAGTAGGGACTGGTGTACTTGGTGTTACCGGGAATTTTAAACTCTATTTTGAAATTCTCTTTTGTATTGTTTCTCAAAGGCACATTGGGTGTTAATGCTTCTGAAGAACCGGAAATCTTAATGTTGTTCAATTTTAGGTCAACCGCACTTCTGTTCAGCGCTTCTATATTTATGGTAACGGTACTACCGGGAACTGCATCTGACTCTTCCGAGGAAGCTTCCAAATATAATCCTGCTATAGCGGTTATAATGTTTTCCAATTCTTTTGTTTTGATGGCTTTCCAGTGCTCATCCGTAACGTTTTGAAGTAGCTTATAAGCTTCCATCAATTGAGGCAAGTGAATAGTGGGGTCCTTGAAGTTGAAGTCATTTTCAACCCCGTACAAAATTTCTCCAATTGCCTCCCCGCCTTTTACCCTGGACCAAGATGTATCTATTCCTTCAAAAATATTGTTTTTGTTCATGGGGAGGTCCCCTTTGAGTAATTCAATATATTCATCCTCACTACCTCTGGAAGAAATTCTTCCGAAGCCTTGACATAAATGCTGGCTGCTGGCCATGGATGCAATCTCATTATTTGAAAGCCCCATTAAGGGGTAATATACGCCAACGTCCAACGATAGCATCTTGGACTTGTCGGCATTTTTGAAATTCTCTTCACTGCCGTAAAACCACCAGCTGGTATTGAAGAACAACCGTTTGGGCTGCCATGTCTCCGTAAGCGATAATTGGGAGGAATAAGCGTTGTTGTTACTGGCAAGGTCAAAAGCTTCCACACTCAATATAGCTGATGAGGTATGGTGTCCGTGGGTAGAACCTGGTGACCTATGGTCGAATCGATTGATGATCACATCGGGCTTTAAATTGCGTATGGCCCATACTACATCTCCCAAAACAGCTTCCTTGTTCCATATTTCCAAGGTTTCGTCTGGATGCTTAGAATATCCAAAATCATTCGCCCTTGTAAAATATTGTTCGCCTCCATCAATGCGACGCGCGGCCAATAATTCCTCTGTTCTGAGCACCCCTAATAGTTCCCTGAGTTCTGTGCCAATAAGATTTTGGCCCCCGTCGCCCCGTGTAAGGGACAAATAAGCCGTCCTAGCTTTAACTTCGTTGGATAGATATGAAATCAGTCTGGTATTTTCGTCATCGGGATGGGCAGCAATATATAGTGCTGTGCCTAAAAAGTTCAATTTCTGAACCGAGTGGTAGATGTGGGACGTAGTACTTTTCTTGGGTAGTTGGGCTAGGATCAGATTTGAAGAAAATAATATCCCTAAACAAAATACCAGAAAATGGCGCATAACGTAGATTTTTAGTTGGCCATCAAATATAGAAAGATTAACAACGAACGTGTAATTTTTAGAAATTCTTTAACATGACTAAAGGATGCCACTGCCATCTTCATCCAGATGGACCTGTTTTTCAATTAGGACAACTCCTTTTTGTAGAAGCAAATTATTAGGATAGGTCAGTTGTTCCCCGTGATCGTTGATCATGTGGAAATAAAACGCTTTAATGTCAATAATTATAGCTTCATCGGGGACATCCTTGTCTAAAATCCGTATTCTATCCCCTATTTTAAAAGGGAAAGAGAAAAATAGGATAACCCCAGCCGTAATATTGCTCAAAATGGACCAGTTTGCGAAAAGGGCAACACCCAGAATGGCAAAAATGGAGGAAAAAACCAATCCCAAATCCCTAAAGTTTACGCCCCACACGAAAATTAGAACTCCCACTGCTAAAATGGTATGTCCCACTGAAACATATTTTATGATCAGTCGTGTTCGGGCCTCATGAATTTCCCTAAATTTCCCGACCTTTCGGATGGCCTTGATACTAGTAAACCTAGAAATCAATAAAAATAGGATACAAATTAGGGTCCCCAGTAATTCACTTTGATATGCAAAAATTAATTCCTTCATTATTTTAAGCCTAAACTGTCGCGCAAAAATAGGTCACTGTTATGATTTTTTTGCCAATAAGGCGTATTTAATGTCTTAATTTTTGTTGCTCTGGTCGTAAGTTGCTTAGCCCCAGGCCCAAAGCCACTAACAGCTGTTTCAGACCAATTTTCTATGGTATGGGGAAAGTCTTTACTAAAGTTAATTTCCAGAGTCCTGTCCAACGCTGGATAGGATATGGTGTAATTGGACAGTCTCCCATTATTGGTAAGGGTTACAGTGGCCTCATAAGCCTTAAATTCCTTATGGCGTAACCTTGTGAATTCCATGGATGGAATAATTTGAAGCGAGCCTGTGGGCAGACTTTTTGGATCAACGCGAATTTTGTTCCAAAGCTCATCCTCCAAAATGGTCTTAGTCAAATTAAATTCTTGATCGGCCTCCGATTCGAAATAAGAGTGCGACATTACTTCAAATTCTTCCCTATTGTTTAATTGGGCATATACATGCCCACACCATTCCTGAGCACTATTTGAAATTTTAACGGCATGGCCATTGTTATCTACAGGGTAGAAGCTGCTAGTCATGATGGAATAGGGATAAATACCGGTCAGGAATTTTTTGGTCGTATTTAATTTTAGGACGGCAATGTTTTCGGGGTTACTGCGATCCGCTTTTACTTGTTTATTGACTAAAAATGGCTCGGTCACATAGATTAAAACGGCTTCCCCTTCCCTAATTTCACCATATCTGGCCTGTTCCAGTCTATAGGAGGTGATTTCCGCAGTGCCGGCATACCAGTATTTCTTAAATGCCTCAGACAGCTCTTTTTTGGGAGCCTCTATATTTTGGATTTTACTTTCCGTTACTTTCGTGTTCTCTTTAGGGGTTACCTTTCTACAAGAAGCAAAAGAAAGGGTCGCCAACGCCAAGAAATAAATATAAAATTTAAGGTTGAATGATAATTTCATTATCGTGTGTTTTTATCAAAATTACCCAAAATCGCTTAGCTAGCCATATCCATTAACGTTTTGTAAACGATATGGGTTGGGAGGCCTACTACATTGGCATAAGACCCTTCAATTTGTTCTATGCCTATAAGTCCAATCCATTCTTGAATGCCATAACCGCCCGCTTTATCAAAGGGCTTGTAATTTTCTATATAATACCAGATCTCATCGTCGGAGAGCGGTTTGAATTTTACCCTGGTACTATGGTGTTCGGTTTTTTGGATGGTAGAAGTGGTGAAACTAACAGAGGTGATCACCTCATGCCAGTCATTGGACAAGGCTTTGATCATGTTATAGGCCTCCTTTTCATCCTTTGGCTTGGCCAAAGAAATACCGTTGTGCCAAACCACGGTATCCGAAGTAATCAATATGTCGTGTTCTTTGAGTTCCTTCTTAAAGGGAACGGCTTTTAGCGCTGCCAGATAATCTGAAATTTCAGCGCCTTTTAATTGGGGAGGATATACTTCTTCCACAGGCTTTAAGTGAATTTCAAAATCCAACCCTAACTCCTTAAAAAATTGCTGACGTCTGGGGGAAGCGGAAGCCAAAATGATTCGAAATTTATTCAAATGATCCTTTAACATAAATCACTAATCGTTTCTCGCGTTAAAATTTCCTTCCCAGTCTCCCCGGACTTTTAGGACCTGTTCTATGACGTCCCTGACACAACCCTGGCCACCCTTGATGTGCGAGATGTATTTACATACTGCTTTCACTTCCGGTACGGCGTCTTGGGGACAAGTAGGTAAGGCCACCATATGCATTACGGGAATATCTGGAAGATCATCTCCCATATAGAGGATCTGTTCCGCTTTAATACCGTAAACGTCCATATATTCCTTTAAAGGATCTTCCTTATAATGTGCGCCCAAATAAATATCTGTAACCCCAAGACCTTTAAAACGGCTTCTAACTCCTTCATTGGTGCCTCCAGAAATAATGCATACGTTATATCCTTTTTGAATGGCAGTTTTTAGGGCAAAACCATCCTTTACACTCATTTTTCGGAGCATTTCACCATTGGAGGTAATGGTTACGGTGCCATCCGTGAACACCCCATCCACATCAAAGATAAAAGTGTTGATGTCTTTAAGATATTCCTTATAACTCTTGCTCATAATCTTTCTTTATTGAATTGCTAAGTAAGGAATAAATTTCCTTATGGGTTTTATTTTCGAGAAGACTCAGATGATTGTCAATGGTGTTCATGTCTCCTCTTCTGGCCGGGCCAGTTTGTGCCTGATGTGGATTTAAGGTATTTATTTTATTGGCTGTTTCCTTTATCAAGGGATGTAAAAGTTCAAATGGAATATTTTTTTTTACGCAAATTTCACTTCCTATTTGATAGAGATGGTTGGTAAAGTTATTGACAAATACGGCTGCTAAGTGTATTGTTTTTCGTTGCTCGGAAGAAATATTGAAGACCTTGTCCGAAATCAAATGGGCCAATCGATCCAATACTCTCAAATCATCTTGCTGTGTAGCCTCCAGGCAGATCGGGATGTTCGTAAAATCAATTTTTATGTCTCTTGTAAAGGATTGCAAGGGGTAAAAAACACCCCTTCTGAGGTTTGGTGACAAAATGTCCAATGCACAACCTCCAGAAGTATGGACCACAAGCCCTTTTTTGTCAGCAAGTTTTCTGGACACCTCTTTAATGGCATCATCACTGACCGCAATAAGGTATACATCCGCCTCTTTTATATTTTGAAAATCAGAACTTACCTCGGTGTATTTGGAGTAACCCATAAGTTTTTCCTCAGATCTGCCCACCACCTGAATAATTGTTACTTGGTCTAAAGCTGAAAAGGTATCGTACAGATGTTTGGCAACATTCCCGGTGCCTAGGATTACAATTGAGATCATGCTCAAAAATACAAATTAATGCTGCGTTGGCTTGGGAAATAATTAACAAAGTTGTTTAACTTTTTAAATGTGGCATTAGCCGCTAAAATCATAAAAAGACCGTATTTTTGGGTCCTGAATAAAACTTCTATCCTAGCGATGACAGAACTGCTCAAAAAGATTTTCTTTTCAACACGTTTAATGGCCATTCTTTTTATCCTATTTGCAACAGCTATGGCTTTTGGGACTTTCATTGAAAGTTCGTACAGTACGGAAACGGCAAGAATTTGGATATACAATGCCACATGGTTCGAAGCTATCATGGTATTCTTTGTAATCAACTTTAGTGGTAACATATTTAGGTACAAACTGTTGAGAAAGGAAAAATGGCCAGTGCTGATGCTCCACCTTTCGTGGGTCTTGATCATTGTTGGGGCTTTTGTGACTAGATATATAAGTTTTGAGGGGATGATGCCTATTAGGGAAGGCAATTCTGAAAATGTATTTTATTCGGATAAAACATATTTGACGGCCTTTGTAGATGGTGATGTGGATGGGCAATTGCAAAGACGTAGATTCGAAGATGACTTAATAGTGACGCCTGAAGCGTTAAAGTCGAGCCTACCATGGAACTTTGATTTTAATGGGCAGGATTTTTCTATTTCTTATGCAGGTTTTATAAACGGGGCAGCAGAAGGCTTGATCCCCGATGAAAATGGGAAGTCCTACTTAAAAATAGTTGAGGCTGGGGACGGGGATAGGCACGATCACTTTTTGGAAAACGGAGAGATTACCAGTATCCATAATGTGCTCTTTGCCTTGAATATAGAGACGGAAGGAGCCATCAATATTATGACCACGGACAGCACCTACCTTATAAAATCGCCCTTTGAAGGTGATTTTATGAGGATGGCAGATCAGTTCCAGGGTCAGTTATACAAGGATAGTTTACAAACATTGCAATTGAGATCGCTATACAATACTGCTGGAATGCAGTTTGTGATCCCAGAGCCCGTAATTAAAGGATCTTATGGCATAGTTCCCTTGTCTGAAAATGAGATTACAAAGAACTCCCAAGATGCGCTCATCTTGGATATCACCTCCAATGGGCAAACCGTTCAAAAAAAGTTTTTGGGAGGAAAAGGGGCGTCAAATTTTTCAGAGAAGTTTAATGTAGGGGGATTGGATTTTTCACTCTCCTATGGTTCCAAGGTCTATGAATTGCCATTCCATATAAAGCTGAACGATTTCATTGCCGAGAAGTATCCGGGTACGGAAAAAGGCTATGCCTCATTTATGAGTAAGGTGACGGTAGAGGACGATCGTCCTTTCGATTATGATATCTTTATGAACCATGTGCTGGACCACAAAGGGTATCGATTTTTTCAATCCAGTTTTCACCCAGATGAAAAGGGAACAGTATTGTCTGTAAACCATGATGTTTGGGGGACGTGGATCACCTATATTGGATATTTTCTTTTATATATTGGATTAATGGGGATTATGTTTTTTGGTAAGACGCGTTTTAAAGCTCTTGCCCAAGCCTTGGATGAGTTAAAGGTCAAAAAGAAGGCAATGGCAACACTTGTATTGCTTGCCTTTACCTTGCCGGGTATGGCACAAGAGGTCAATGACCATGACCATACCGAAATGCCCAAAATTGTGAATGTGGATTCTATGCTGCGAGCTACCGCTGTTTCTGTGGCCCATGCAGAAAAATTCGGGGAATTGGTCATTCAGGATGATGGTGGCCGGATGAAACCTATAAATACTTTTGCAGCGGAATTATTGCGAAAATTAAGTTTTAAGAACAATTTTGAGAAATTGAACCCTGACCAGGTGTTTTTGTCCATGATGGCAAACCCATCCCTATGGTACAATGCAGAATTCATAGCCTTGGATAAAAAAGGTCAGAATGATAGTATCCGCAAAATAATTGGAATACCGGAGGGTCAGAAATATGTCAAGGCAACCGATTTTTTTGATGCAAAGGGACAGTATAAATTGGCCCCTTTCTTGGAAAAGGCCTACGCTACCAATACGCCCGATAAATTTGAACAGGATTTTAAGGATGTGGATTTGCGTTTGGGTCTATTGAACAGAGCATTGAGTGGTGAGATCATTAAAATATTTCCTTTGTTGAACGATGAGAACAACAAATGGATTTCTACCATAGAGTACCGTTCCGGAAAATTTCAGATCCAAGATTCGCTTTACGCGAACTTTGTTAAAAATGCAATTCCCTATTATTTGATGTCCTTGGATAATGCCAAGAAATCAGGAGACTATGAAGAAGCAGATAAATTATTGGCCGCTTTTAGGAAAAATCAGCAAAACCATGGAAGTGAAGTTCTTCCCTCCGAAAATAGGATAAAAGCTGAAGTGCTATATAATAAATTGGACATTTTTAACCATTTGTATAAGTATTATGCCCTCATTGGCGTACTGATGTTCTTCTTTTTGATCTTTCAAATATTTAAGGACCGTTCCATTTGGAGAGTGGGCATCTACTTCTTTAAAGGTACCATTATCCTTTTGTTCCTATGGCACACGGCAGGACTGATTTTTCGCTGGTATATTTCCGGACACGCCCCTTGGAGTGATGCTTATGAAAGTATCCTCTACGTGGGATGGGCCACCATGGGCATAGGCTTGGCCTTTGGCCGTAAAAGTGATATGACCATTGCTTCTACAGCCTTTGTTGCCTCCATGCTATTGTGGATTGCCCATCAGAGTTGGGTTGATCCTTCCATCGCAAATCTACAACCTGTATTGGATAGTTATTGGTTAATGATCCATGTAGCGGTTATAGTGGGGAGTTACGGTCCCTTGACAGTGGGGATGATTCTTGGCGTGGTTTCCTTGATATTGATTACGTTGACCACCAAGAATAATAAAAAACGGATGGAGATCAACCTAAAGGAACTGACCATTATCAATGAACTTGCGCTTACAGTGGGCTTGATTATGTTGACCATTGGTAATTTCTTGGGCGGACAATGGGCCAATGAAAGTTGGGGCCGATACTGGGGATGGGATCCAAAAGAAACTTGGGCCTTGATTTCCATTATGGTCTATGCCTTTGTAATTCACGGGCGCCTTGTTCCAGGATTAAGAAGTAAATGGACATTTAACTTTTTGAGTGTTGTTGCTTTTTCCAGTATTATGATGACTTATTTTGGGGTGAATTTCTATTTGGTAGGACTACATAGTTACGCCAGTGGCGATCAGGTAATAACCCCAACCTTTATATGGTATGCCGTTGCAGCCGTCTTTGCATTGGGTGGAATCAGTTTTTGGAGGTACCGCGTAAATTATGCAAAAAAGTAAATATAGAATCTATTCATTTTGTAACTTTAAATATTAAAAATGGTGTTTTCGGACACCTTTTTAATTCCTTAATAAACAAGTTAAAATGGACGATAACAAAATAGGCATCAATACAATTTGCACCCATTTTGGGGAAATTCAGGATGAGCAGTTCAAAGGAGCCGTTTCACCTTTATTTATGAGTACTTCCTATGCTTTTGAAGATGTGGATGTAAAACGTTACCCAAGGTATTTCAATACCCCTAATCAGGTGGCTCTCTCAAAGAAAATCGCTGCATTGGAACATGCAGAAACTGCCATGATTTTTGGTAGTGGAATGGCAGCTATAAGCACGGTTTTAATGGCTTTTTTAAAGGCTGGAGACCATATTGTACTTCAAAATTCCCTTTACGGTGGCACTTATAACCTGGTGACCGAGGAATTTGAAAAATTTGGGATTGACTATTCTTTTACGACGGGTTTGCAGCCAGCAGATTTTGAGGCAAAAATTAAGGAGAACACCAAGGTTATTTACATAGAGACCCCTTCAAACCCATTGTTGACCATTACAGATTTGGTAGCCGTCGCGCAAATTGCCAAAAAGCATGGTTTGGTATCCATGATAGACAACACCTTTGCCAGCCCCGTGAATCAAAATCCGATCGATTTTGGAATCGACTTGGTCCTGCACAGTGCTACCAAGTACATGGGAGGACATTCGGATATCTTGGCAGGTGCTGTAGCTTCTTCCCAAGAACATATGGAACGTATTTTTCATTTGGCAAAAAATTTCGGGGGCAGTCTAAGCGATTATACCGTATGGTTGTTGGAACGCAGTATAAAGACCATGGGCATCCGTGTTAGGGCACAAAATGAAAATGCCATGAAAATGGCCAATTACCTCTATGGGCACAAAGATATTCAAGCAGTTTACTACCCGGGATTGGAATCACATCCGGGACATGAATTGGCAAAAGCTCAAATGAAAGGATTTGGAGGTATGTTGTCTTTTGAACTGAACAAAAATTTAAATTCTTCCACATTTCAAAAATCCTTGCAGCTCATCAAATCCTCCATGAGTTTGGCAGGGGTGGAGAGTACGGTTTTGTCCCCAACCTTAACTTCCCACGCTCTTTTAAGTGCAGAAGAACGGGAAAAACAGGGCATAGCGGACGGTTTGATTCGCTTTTCTGTGGGTATTGAAGAAGTGGAGGACCTTATTTCGGATATAGAACAAGCTTTGAAAACGGTAAAAGCAAAGACCACAACAACACACAACAACTAAGTATAAATTTAAATTAGAATCTTTGAAACTAGATATTTTAGTATTCGGGGCACATCCAGATGATGCCGAATTGGGAGCAGGAGCAACTATTGCTAAGGAAGTGGCAAACGGTAAAAAAGTGGGAATCATAGATTTGACTAGAGGTGAGTTGGGTACAAGGGGAACCGCTGAAATTCGCGATGAGGAAGCCACTGCCGCCGCAAAGATACTTGGGGTTGCTGTAAGGGAAAATTTAGAATTTGCCGATGGTTTTTTTGTGAACGACAAAAAACATCAAATGGCCATCATTCAGATGTTGAGAAAATATAGGCCGGATATTGTATTGTGCAATGCCGTAGATGATCGCCATATAGACCATGCGAAAGGTAGTAGTTTGGTGAGTGATGCCTGTTTTTTGAGCGGGTTGGTGAAAATAGACACCAAATTGGAAGGCAGTGACCAATGGCAAGATACTTGGCGACCAAAACAGGTATACCATTATATACAATGGAAAAATCTAAAGCCAGACTTTGTAGTTGACGTAAGTGGGTTTATAGATAAAAAGACGGAAGCTATATTGGCTTATGGTTCACAGTTCTTCGACCCTAAGAGCAACGAGCCGGAAACACCCATCAGTAGTAAAAATTTCATAGACAGCGTTAAATACCGAGCTAGGGATCTTGGCAGATTGGTAGGCACGGAATATGCAGAAGGCTTTACAACCGAGAGGCATGTGGCCGTTGCCAGTTTAGATCATTTGATCTAGCCTACATTTTTATAGTCCTTTTGGGATTTTGGTAGGGTAAAGTAAAAACAAGTGCCCTTTCTTAATGCACTTTCTACCCAAATTTGTCCATTATTCTTTTCCACCATTTCCTTACATAAGGAAAGGCCGAGACCTGTACCCTTTTCATTATTGGTGCCATAGGTGGTGTGGTTGGAATTGGCATGGAACAATTTTTCTTGGGTTACTAAGTCCATACCTATCCCGGAGTCCCTTACTGCTATTTCCCAATGTTCGTTTCGCTCAGTGGCTTCAATGGTTACCATTCCATTGTCTGGCGTAAATTTCAGGGCATTACTGATCAGGTTCCTTATGACAATATCAATTTGGTTGACATCGGACCAGATGATGGTATTATCGGTAATCTTATTGATCATTCTGATGGACTTGTTCTCCGCTATTTCGGATAACAAATTAATGTTGTCAGTTACTAGTTCTTCCAGCGCAAAAACACTCGCCTTGGTCACAGCTCCTTTCATCTGGGTCTGACCCCAGGAAAGCAGGTTGTTCAAGGTAAACGAGATGTGGTCCACATCATCGCGTAATTTGGGGATGAAATCCATAAATTCCGACTGTTGAATCTCTCCCACCTTCAACATTCTAAGTAGTTGCTGAAGCGCTCCTATAGGACCTCTCAAATCGTGGCCTATAATGGAGAATAATTTGTCCTTGGTCAGGTTGATCTCATTTAACTCAAGTTCCCTTTTTATAAGGACGCCCTTTTGAATCCGGAGTTTTACATTCAGATTTTTCTGGATTTTTTGGCCTCTAAGTACCAATAGGGTAATGACGATAAAAATTAGGATGATCAAGATGGCAGCATATACTACATATTTCTGCTTTGCCAGGGCCTGGTCGTTTTTAAATATTAGTGCCTCTTGTTCCCTGTCATGCTCTACCTTGGTCTTTAGCATCGCCAAGCCTCGTTTATTCTCGTCCCTTGATAGGGTGTCTGAAACCTGTTGATAAATTTCGTGGAACCTTAATGCTTCGCTATAATTATTTTTGCTTTTATTTATTCTATAAAGCGTCATGGCACATTTTTGAATGCCTTTTGGAAAATGGATCTTATTGGAAATTTCAAAGGATTCTTGAGCATATTTTTCAGAAAGCTCAATTTCGCCTAAACCATAATAGGCTTCTGCCATTCCATTGAGCAAGTCAATTTTGCCGCGGTCATCATTTATTTTCTTGTGCAAAAGACTACATTGATTATACCAGTGCAGAGCCCATTGATAATTCTTCTGCTTTAAATAGGTTTTACCCTTTACTTCATAAGCAAAGGCAAGCCAATCCAAAATATGATTGCTCTCAAATATTGATATACTGGCATTTATGTTGAACATGGCATATTCAAAATTGCCCATATCGGCATAAGCAGAGGCTAGGTTACTCATAGTTTGAGCTGAACTAATCTCATTGCCAACTTCTTTATTCAATTTTTTTACTTGTTCGTAGAAAATAATGGCTTGGTCATAGTCTTTTTGGGAAGCGTAAAGATTTGCCATGTTTTCCATTAACACAGCTAAATGATACTTGTCTCCTATATTTTGTGCTAATTCCGTCCCTTCCAGATAAAGATCAAGGGCCTTAGAGTAATCTCCGGCCCAATTGTACTCAGTGGCCAATAAATTTATAATGCTCAATTTATTGGCTACAATTTTAAAGTCGGTTGCGATTTCCAATGCCTCTTTATAGTGTGATATGGCATTTGAGGACTCTCCCAAGTTGGAATGATACATCCCCATATTCATTAAAGATTCACTCTCACCTCTTTTGTAATTGGACTCCCTACTATATTTTAAGGCCTGTTTGGTCAATAGTGATAGGCTATCGGAAATATGATAAGTAAATTCAGAACCTAATTCGTTCAGTAAATTAATATAGGTGGTATCAGAAGTAGAAAAGTTCTTTTTAGATTGAATTTTTTGAATGACAAGGGACAAACTATCTTTTACTCTATTTTGTGCAATTCCTACAGCTAAAGTGCCTAAAAAGATAACCATGAATAGGACACCGTTTTTAGATGTTTTTTTGTTGCTACTGGAAAGTGGTTTTAATAAGGACATTTAACTCTTTCTATTATTACGGTTAAAACTAAGGCATTAACGCAGCTATTAAAAATTTATGTTGTGAAAGTTCAATAATTGTGTGTTTTAATCGAAAGAATATAGCATTTCATCGATAATTATAGAAAAACCACATAAAATGAAAGAATTTACCTACAAATATTTTTGGATAAAATTATTGGATAATAACATGGAAATAGCAAAAACATCTCTGGAATGAACTTTTTGTAGAAGGGCAAGAATCTATAATTCAAAATAGAAGAGATATTTTATAAATTCTATCGTATACTAAAAAAAATTAAGGGTAAATATATTAGCACCTTTAATATCAGGATTTTAATTGATGGGAGCGTAAATTGTCCTTAATTGGCGTATTAAAAAATAGAAAAAATGGAATATTTTATTTTGAAAGAAGATTTTAAAAAATTACATTTGCATCCGCTTACAAATGGTGGTTGTAGCTCAGCTGGTTAGAGCATCGGTTTGTGGTACCGAGGGTCGCCGGTTCGAACCCGGTCTTCCACCCAGAATTACAAGCCTTATCTTAATTGATGGGGCTTTTTTTGTGCCTTTTGTTTTTTCATAAATTTAATGACACACATCAAACACCGGGTACGCCAAGGTAAGAGCTGTGGTAATCCTGGTCTTATGAAAAGAAAAGCCCCAATTAGTTTTCTAATTGGGGCTTTTCAAATGTTATCAATAATCTATTCCACGGCTTTGTCAACAACAATACGTTTTTCTCGATTGGCAAGTTCCCATGCTGTATAAAAAACCAATCTTGACCTATTTTCCAAGAGGTCGTAATTAATTTTATCAGGGGTATCACCTGGTCTATGGTAATCATCGTGTGTACCATTAAAGTAAAAAATGATCGGAATATTGTTCTTAGCAAAATTGTAATGGTCGCTCCTATAATAAAAACGGTTTGGATCGTTTTCATCATTGTAGGTATAATCAAACTCCATTTTTGTGTATTTTTTGTTGATCTCTTCGGACAAGTCATGAAGTTCAGTACTCAATTTGTCTGAGCCAATGAGATAGATATAATTTCTGTCCCCTTTTCTTTTTGGGTCAATTCTACCGATCATGTCAATATTTAGATCGACTACAGTTTGGGCCAATGGAAAGATTGGATCAACATCGGTATAATATTGGGAACCCAGAAGTCCTTTTTCCTCCCCTGTTACATGAAGAAATACTACCGATCTTTTCGGACCGTTCCCAGCATCCGCAGCCTTTTTAAAGGCTTGGGCAATTTCCAGCAAACCAACAGTTCCTGAACCATCATCGTCTGCTCCATTGTTGATTTCTCCATTTTTGCTTATCCCAATATGATCTAAATGGGAAGAAATGATTACGTATTCCTCTGGCTTTTCAGATCCTTTAATGAACGCTGCGACATTCTCAGAGTTCAATTCTACATTGGCGCTTGCAACGGATATGGTAATGTTTACTGGCAGTACTTTTCCCGCTTGATCTTTTTCAATGGTTGGCATTATGGTCTTTGCCATGGCCGCATTGATGAAAAAGCTACTGAAATCCTCATCCTTTGAATCCTTCAATCCCATTCTACCACTGTCATTTTGCAACATATAGTCATAACGGGTTTTAAATCTGGAGAAATTATCAGCATCAAAAAACAAAACTCCTTTTGCTCCTTTTTCCAAAGCTAATTCCATTCTTTTGCCAATGGATTCCGACATATTGCTCCAAACCGACTTCTTTTTGGTTCCAGAAAGTACGTAGTTGCCATTTTTAAGGATTGGCTCACCGGATTTGATCAAGATCATTTTTCCCGTAACATCCAACCCCTTATAATCAGAATAAGTATCCTCTTCAATACCGAAACCGGCATAGACGATGTTATCGTAGGCTCCCTTTGCCTCTGAAAAGGTCAGAAAGTCCTCTCCAATGGGATATGCCTTTTCATTTATGGTAATTGTGCCAGTTGGTAATTTGCTCATTTGTAAGGGAACTGTTTGAAAATAATCCCCATTGTCCTGAGCGGCAGGGATCCCCATTTTTTGGTATTCGGCCTTAAGGTATTCAACAGCTTTCTTTTGTCCAGGTTGGCCTGTTTCCCTACCTTCAAATTCATCGGAGGCGTACGTGTAAAGGTGATCCTTAAGTTCTGCTTCCGTGATGCTCAAGGCATAGGTTGTAGGACTAACCTCTTGGATGACCACTGGTGTAGGCTCGGAAACGACTTTTTGTGCGGTGTTACATGCAAAAGCAAGTCCGATTGCTACAAATGCTAATTTTTTCATGTTGTTTTCAGTTGTTAATTTACTAGTCGAACCAAAAATAGTGAAAAGATGGCGATTGCATATAGATACTTAGCTGTAATTATTTGAATTCTTAAGTTGTAGATATTCTGATGGTGTGGTTCCTTTTAATGCTTTGAATTTTCTATTGAAATTGGAGATTGAATTGAAGCCAGAGGCTTCAGAAACTTCTAAAATGGACAGGTCCCTTTTGTTCAACAGCAATTGACAGGCATGTTCTATTCGAAGTTCTATCAAGAACTGAAAGAAAGTTTTGTTGGTCCGTTGTTTGAAAAACCTACAAAATGCATTTGGAGTCAAATGTGCAAGGGATGAAATGCTCTCGAGGGAAATATCATTTTGAAAATTATGTATCACATAATCAAAGATGGTTCTCATTCGTTGCCCTTCATTCAGGGAAATACTCTTTGGATAAACAAATTTGGTCAATACCTTAGTATTGGCCTGGCATATTTTCTTAAGGAGTTTTAGGAACAGCAGAAACCTATTGAACTTATTGGTCCCACATATTTTATACATCATTTGGGCCACCTTTGATTTTTTGGATAGCAGTTGGAATCCAAATTCTGCATTGGAAAAAAAAGGGCCTATCGCCTCTAGCTCTGGATTATTAAAAAATGTTTTCCCAAAGGTGAATTCAGTAAAAAATAGGGATATCATTTTACAGGAATCTTTTTCCAAACCGTTATCCTGAAACAAATGGGGACAATTGCGGCCTATTACAAATACATCCCCCGCCTCAAATTGATGGATACTATCGCCCACAATTAATTTCCCTTGCCCTCTGACAATCAAACTTAATTGTATTTCTTCATGCTGATGTAATTTGTCATAAAAGTGAACCCCTTCATCAATTTGTATGACGAGGTTCTCATGTATTGGTTTAGGTATTTTAAAAGGATAAACTTTCATAAGCACTTACAAATATGCATATTTAGCACAAATAATTTAGCTAATTTAGACTATCAGGGTAAGATAGTCTCAATTTAGGTTAATATCCTTTTAATTTTTGGAGGCATATCCTCTTATTTTTGTATAGTAATCAAAATTTAATACACCATGAACGTAAAATGGGAAGGGGTAATGCCCGCAGTGACCACAAAATTTAAAGCAGATGACACCTTGGATCTGGATGCTTTTGAGGTAAATATAAAGGCTCAATTGGATGCTGGCGTAAACGGTATCATCCTAGGGGGTACCTTAGGGGAAGCAAGTACACTTTCTGATGATGAAAAAGAGACATTAATAAAGGAAACCGTTCGTTTGGTGAAGGATCAAGTTCCCGTGATCATCAATATTGCAGAGCAGACCACTAAAGGGGCCATCAATGCTGCCGAAAATGCCAAGGCCTATGGCGCAAGTGGCCTAATGATGTTACCGCCCATGAGATATAAGGCTAATGATTTTGAAACCATGACGTATTTTAAGGAGGTTGCCAAAAGCACTGATTTGCCGATTATGGT
This sequence comes from Flavobacteriaceae bacterium KMM 6897, assembly GCA_035798135.1. GTDB lineage: Bacteria > Bacteroidota > Bacteroidia > Flavobacteriales > Flavobacteriaceae > Sediminicola. The sequence continues at coordinate 48,763 of JAPFBR010000002.1, forward strand.
ATATAACAATCCTATAGACTATAACATTGAGGTTACCTTGGACATGTTTGATGAATTGCTTAAAAATGACCGGATACAGGCGGTTAAGGAATCAACAAGGGATATTTCCAATGTTACCAGAATTAAGAACAGGTTTGGAGAAAGGTTGAAAATTTTGTGTGGTGTGGATACTCTGGCACTGGAAAGTATCTTGATGGGTGCGGATGGATGGGTAGCGGGATTGGTAGATGCCTTTCCGGCAGAGACCGTGGCTATCTACGAACTGGCAAAAGCAGGAAGAATCAAAGAGGCCCTTACCATTTATAGGTGGTTTTTGCCATTATTGGAATTGGATATCACCCCACAATTGGTACAAAACATTAAATTGGCAGAGGTGGCAACCGGTATTGGCACCGAGAGGGTACGAGCGCCAAGATTACCATTACAGGGCGCGGAAAGGGAATATGTATTGAACATTATTCAGGAAGGTTTAAGAACTAGACCTATATTACCTGATTATAAATCGCTCAAAACAACGTCTTTTTCAAATTAGGTGTTAATCGATCAAAAAAAATAAAAAGCAAGATATGCTTACAGGAAAAAATTATATAGGCAACAAATTGTCCTCGAAAGGGAAAAATAGGTTTAAGACCTTCAATCCCCAAAAGAATATGGAAAACAAATGGGAATTTATGGAGGCTTCCCAAGACGAGATTGATAGTGCCGTTAAATTGGCCACAAAGGCATTCAAAGCGTATAAAAACGTTTCAGCCCTACAAAAAGCACAATTTTTGAGAACGATAGCGGAAGAGATTGAGGCCTTGGGACAACCACTTATAGATACTTACATGGCTGAATCTGGATTGCCGGAAGGACGTGCTGCTGGAGAACGGGGAAGAACCATGGGCCAATTAAGAGCTTTTGCTACTCTTTTGGAAGAAGGTTCATGGGTAGAGGCCAGCATCGATACAGCACAGCCTGATCGGTTGCCACTACCAAAATCCGATATTAGAAAAATGCTAGTTCCCGTAGGGCCAATAGCCGTTTTTGGATCCAGTAATTTCCCTTTGGCCTTTTCAACTGCTGGGGGTGATACGGCCAGTGCCTTGGCCGCCGGTTGTCCGGTCATAGTAAAGAGCCATCCCATGCATGCAGGAACCGGGGAATTGGTAGCCTCTGCCATTTTGAAAGCTGCTGAAAAGACGGGTATGCCCAATGGTGTATTCTCCAATTTAAACAGTTCTGGAGTCGAAGTGGGCCAAAGGTTGGTGATGCATACTGGGATAAAAGCGGTAGGTTTTACCGGGAGTATAAAGGGAGGAATGGCCTTATACAAATTGGCTGGGGAACGCAAGGAACCTATTCCTGTCTTCGCAGAAATGGGCAGTATCAATCCAGTGATCGCCTTGCCTAGTGCCATAAAGGAGAAAGGAGAATATTGGGCAAAACAATATGCGGGGTCTATTACCTTGGGAGCCGGGCAGTTCTGCACAAAACCAGGGTTAATCTTGGGATTGGAGGGAGCTGAATTTGATAGGTTTATCAACAAATTGGGACAAGAATTGGAAAAAATAGAACCAACCTGTATGCTGCACCCTAATATTCATAAAGGGTTTAAGGAATCCAAGGAGCATCTTTCAAGTCAAGAAGCAACCCAAAAAGTTGGTTCTTATGAGGATACAGTTCCACCCCATTATGCCCAACAAAAAGTTGTAACGGTTCGGGGGGAGCAGTTTTTAGCCAACCCTACACTCCATCAGGAAGTATTCGGCCCATTTTCGGTGGTGGTACGATGTAAGGACAAACTGGAATTAAAAAATATACTGGAACATTTGGAAGGCCAGTTGACAGGAACCATTCTTGGAAATAGGGAAGAGTTGGAGCAAGATCATAAAATAGTGGAAGCCTTGACAAACAGGGTGGGAAGAATTATTTTTAATGGTGTCCCAACAGGCGTGGAAGTATGCCCATCCATGCAGCATGGAGGTCCTTTTCCTGCATCATCGGATAGTAGGTTTACTTCTGTTGGAGTTTCCGCCATTAAAAGATGGTCCAGACCTGTTGCCTTTCAAGATTGGCCAAATGAATTGTTACCCGAGGCTTTACAAAACAACAATCCGTTGGGCATAATAAGGCTTATCAATGGGGAATTTACCAATGATAAAATAAATACCATTATATGAAATATTTAGGATTCTTACTTTTTAGTCTTTTTTTGTTGCACCAAGGATTTGCACAGGTTAAAACGATGGATGCTACTGCTTCCCTGCACCAGATCATCAATGAATACCAGGAGCACGAGGGTTATGATGAAAAAGAATATCCACTGGGACTCTTTAGCAAGGACTATTATAGGGCTGAGGCAGATTTTGCGAAAAACCTACTCGATGAGCTGTCAACAGTGGCATACGAGGGCCTTAACGATACCGATCAAATATCTTTTGAACTGCTTTCTTTTGTGCTGCAAGATCAAATCGACTTTTATGAATTTGAGGGGTATTTAAACCCATTGCTTTCAGATTCCGGGTTTCATAATAATCTAACCTATATGGTGAGACCTTTGACCGGTTATGGTCAGGTAAAGGAATACCTTACTAAATTGAATGCGGTGCCCAACTATGTTGACCAGCATCTTATAAATTTAAGGGAAGGCCTTAAAAAAGGGGTATCCCAACCCAAAATTATTTTTAAGGGGTATGAATCCACCTATAACGATCATATTGTTAAAAATTTTGAGGATAGTTATTATTATTCCCCTTTTAATAGTCTGCCCAAAGAGCTATCTACAACACAACGGGATTCCGTCTTAAAGGCCGCAAAAGAGGTGATTATTTCCAAAGTAACGCCACAATTTGTCCGTATTAAAACGTTTTTTGAAGACGAGTACCTGCCAAATACTAGAGATGCCATAGGCGTTTCTGAAACACCCAATGGGAAGGCATATTATCAAAACAGAATAAATTTTTATACCACGAACACGTCATATTCGGCAAATGATATTCACGAGATTGGATTAAGTGAGGTGGCAAGGATCAAAGCCCAAATGGAAAAGATTATTGGAGACCTTAATTTTAAGGGAAGCTTTGAGGATTTTTTCCAATTTTTGAGGACAGATGCTCAATTTTATGCCAAAACACCAAAGGAATTGTTGATGATTGCTAGGGATATTGCCAAAAGAGCCGATGCACAACTGCCTCGATTTTTTAAAAATCTGCCACGTAAACCATATGGCGTGGCACCAGTCCCCGATGCCATAGCACCAAAATATACTGGAGGGCGGTATGTAGGAACTTCTAAAAACAGTACGGATCCAGGTTATTATTGGGTAAACACATACGATCTACCAAGTAGGACACTTTATACATTGCCTTCTTTAACGGTTCACGAAGCTGTTCCTGGGCACCACCTACAAGGTGCTTTGAATCTGGAATTGGGAGATAGTATTCCAAAATTCAGAAAAAATCTATACCTCTCGGCCTATGGGGAGGGATGGGGTCTTTACAGTGAATTTTTAGCTGAGGAAATGGGGATGTATACCACTCCTTATGAGCATTTCGGAAAGCTCACTTATGAAATGTGGCGCGCATGTCGTTTGGTGGTTGATACCGGAATTCACGCCAAAGGATGGACCAGGGCACAAGTCGTGAAATTTATGGCATCCAACACCGCCCTTTCCCTACACGAAATAAATACAGAAACTGATCGCTATATTTCATGGCCTGGACAGGCATTGTCCTATAAAATTGGAGAGCTAAAAATCAGGGAACTTCGTAAAAAAGCAGAGTCCAATTTAGGGGCTAAATTTGATATAAGGGAATTTCATGAAGTGGTATTGGGGCAAGGCACGGTAACCTTATCAATATTGGAACAAAGAATAAATGAGTATATAAATAAAAGCACCAATGAGTAGGAAGACCTTCTTTTGTATTGATGCCCATACTTGCGGGAATCCCGTGCGCGTGGTTGCCGGGGGTGGTCCCAATTTAGTTGGGAAAAACATGAGTGAGAAACGGCAGCATTTCCTAAAGGAATACGATTGGATTCGTCGGGGGTTGATGTTTGAACCTAGGGGCCATGATATGATGAGTGGTAGTATCCTTTTTCCTCCCCATAATCCCAATAATGATTTTGCCATCTTGTTCATTGAAACCTCTGGGTGTTTGCCCATGTGTGGTCATGGCACAATTGGCACTATTACAATAGCTATTGAAGAAGGGCTCGTGACCCCTAAAACTGCTGGAAAGGTACGTATGGAAGCCCCTGCAGGCTTGGTGGAGATTGAATACCAACAGACCGGGAAAAAAGTGGATTGGGTAAAACTGGTCAATGTAAAGAGCTATTTGGAAGCTGAAAATTTGACAGTAGATTGTCCGGAGTTGGGTGAACTTACCTTTGATGTCGCCTATGGCGGTAATTTTTATGCTATAGTTGATCCTCAAAAAAACTTTTCTGGAATCCATGATTTCACTGCCAATAAAATTATCCAATTTTCACAAGTAATAAGGGATGCTATCAATATAAGATACCCTGATCAATTTATACATCCAGAAAATAGTACAATTAGGGATGTTTCCCATATTCTATGGACAGGAAATCCTATAGACCCATGCTCTTCAGGCCGCAATGCGGTTTTTTATGGGGAGAAGGCCATAGACAGATCGCCATGTGGAACAGGAACATCGGCCCGAATGGCACAGTTGTATGCAAAAGGGAAGCTGCAGGTAGGAGAAGAATTTATACATGAGAGCTTTATTGGCTCCAAATTTAAGGGTAAGATAGAGTCCGTCACTACCTTGAATGGAAAAGAAGCCATTGTACCAAGTGTTCAAGGATGGGCTTTTGTTTATGGTTACAACAATATTATCATTGATGATGATGATCCCTATGCCCATGGATTTCAAGTGTTATGATCAAGAGGCCACTTCTGCTTTCTACAATTTTGCTTGAGTACTATAGAACTGATATTTATCATGGATAATTAGGCCTTACGGTTATAGATTTGAATTTACACCAAGATTTTAAATGAGCCTTGGGTTTGATTTTAAAAGCTGCTACACATCATCAAGTATGGATTTCATAGATTATTATAAGGTTTTGGGCTTGACCAAGGGCGCATCTGAGAAGGATATCAAAAAAGCCTACAGAAAATTGGCCCGTAAATACCATCCGGATCTTAATCCCAATGATAAGGAAGCGGAAAAAAAGTTCAAACAGATCAATGAGGCCAATGAAGTACTTAGTGATGCCGAAAAACGCAAGAAGTATGACCAGTACGGAAAGGATTGGGAGCATGCCGAAGCCTTTGAAAAGGCAAAAAAAGAACGTTCCAAATCTTCTGCATATGGCGGGAGAGGTTCTGAAGGGTACAGTTATAGCGGGGAACAATCCACTGAAGATTTTTCGGACTTTTTTAACACCATGTTTGGGGGGCGTAGCCAAAGGGCAGGGGGCAGCCCCGTTAAATTTAGGGGACAGGATTACAATGCAGAGCTGCAACTAGGTCTCATGGATGCTTTTACTACACATAAGCAAACCCTTACGGTCAACCATAAAAATATTAGAATTACAATCCCGGCAGGGGTAGTGGATGGCCAGACCATTAAAATAGCAGGACATGGAGGTCCAGGGGTTAATGGAGGGCCCAATGGGGATTTATATATTACGTTTTCCATTGTGAACAATACGGCCTTTAAAAGAGATGGTGAAAATTTGTACAAGACTGAGGAAATTTCCCTGACAAAAGCAGTCTTGGGAGGAGATATTACTATAAACACCTTAAGCGGATCAGTAAAACTTAAAGTGAAACCAAATACTCAAAACGGCACCAAAGTGAAATTGAAAGGGAAGGGATTTCCCAAGTATAAAAAAGATGGGCAGTTTGGAGATCTTTTCGTGACCTATTCCGTAAAAATACCGACAACCCTAACTTCTAGACAAAAGGAGTTGTTTGAGGAACTGGAGAAAACAAAACTTTAACCTTAGAACGAAGATGATGGAGAATACGTATTATATTACGATAAGGGATTTCTGTAGCAGCCATGACATAGACGAATCTTTCGTTTTTTCCCTTGGTGAGTTTGATTTGGTGACCTTGGAGATCGTGGAACAGGAACACTACATTCATCAGGAAGAATTGCCGAAACTCGAGAAGATGGTGCGACTATATCAGGATCTTGACATCAATTTGGAAGGTTTGGAGGCCATTTATCACCTTTTGGAAAGGGTAGAGCAGATGCAGACGGAAGTCAACCTACTTAAAAATAAACTTCGCAGATGGGAAGATTGATCAAGCAACTGCTTACCTGTATCACTGACTTATGATCTTGCCGTCTTCCATTTCTATGATCCGATCCGTTCTTTTCGCAAAATCAATATCATGAGTGACGATCAAAAGAGATAATCCTTCCCTCTCTTTTAAGTCTTTCAAAATTTGAAATACATTTTCAGAATTGTGACTATCCAAATTTCCCGTGGGTTCATCGCCCATTAATAAAGTTGGATTGTTGATCAGAGCCCTTGCAATTGCCACACGTTGTTTTTCACCTCCTGATATTCTAGAAGCTTTCTTGGTAGCCAAATGTTCAATATGCAACATTTTAAGCTTTTCCATTGCATTGTGCTCAATTTCTTGAAATGATTTTTCTGCTAATTTTTTGGCCGGGAGCATCACATTTTCCAAAACTGAAAATTCCGATAGCAGGTAATGGAACTGAAAAACGAAACCTATGTTTTTATTTCTAATTCTGGAAAGCTCTTCGTTCGTCTTGCCCGTAATGAGTTCTTCGTTAAAATAAAGTTCTCCCTCATAATCGGTATCCATAGTGGAAAGAATGTACAGGAGGGTAGATTTTCCAGAACCGGATTTCCCCATAATGGAAACAAACTCCCCATTTTTGATTTGGAAAGAAATATCCTTTAGGACATGGAAAGGAACTGGCTTTTTAAAATATTTGTCAATATGTTTTGCTTCTAAAACGAACTCCATTTTTAGGTTTTAAGATCCTCTAATAATTCGTACCGGGTCAATATTTTTTGCCTTGTTGGCAGGTAAATACCCCGCAATAAAAGTGGAAATAAGGGCGAATACGATGCCAATGACATAGTACCAACCATTAAAGTTAACGGGGTAGGTTGTTATGGTGGGCAGCGCTTCCGTTTCAAAGGGCAACTTATCTATTATATTTGAAAGTATATACCCAATGATAAGACCGCTAATACCGCCCAGAATGCCAATAATCATGGCCTGACTCATAAAGATGAGTTTTACATCCCTTCCTGAAAACCCTGTGGCTTTTAAAATGGCGATATCTTTCATTTTTTCATAAATGAGCATGTTAAGAATGTTATAGATACCAAAACCCGCTACAATCAAAAGGGTTATGGAAACCGCATAGGTTATTAAGTTTCTGATGTTGGATCCAGTTTCGAACTGTGCGTTGGCCTTATTAATATCTGTAGCTTTCACATTAAATTTACGTTCCAATGTATTTGCCATGGGTGCCGCCATGGAAATATAATTAAGCTTTACATTGATATCCGTAATATAGTTGTCTGCCTCCCCAAGTAGTCGTTGTACCGTTTTTAGATTGGCATAACTTTGTATATTATCCAGATCGGCAATACCACTTTGGTACAACCCTACAATTTTTAGGGGAAAAACATCTCCAGAGACCGTGCTGATTTGGACCCTGTCCCCAGGGGAGAGGGACATTTTTTTTGCTAGTCCAGCTCCCAAAAGAATCCCATTGTCATTGTTTTTTAAAGCCAAGGGCGTTCCTTGGATGATGTAATCCTGCATATTGGAAAGACGGACTTCCTCCAAAACATCAATTCCTGTCAATGTACCTCCCAATTCTATGGATCCAGATAAATAAAAGATTTGTGACCCCAACTGTGGGGTGGCACCCAAGACATTTTTATCTGCTCTTAGATAATGTAGAATTGGAACAGCGTTGTGAATCTTTTTTTGGGTTCTTTTTGGTTTGATGGAATGGACTACATTAAAAGCGTTGGCATATTCCTGATACAAGCCTACAGGTTGTTTCTCACTAGGTTCTATTTCGTTGTAGAGATGGATATGGGGAGTCTGGTTGAGGATTAGGTCGTCCAACATTCCATTTAGTCCGGTCATAAAACTTACCAAGGTAATATAGGCCCCTATGCCAAAAGTAACCCCAAGGGAAGCGGTAATGGTAGATTTCATCTTAGTGGTAAGATGTGTCTTCGCAATACCCAATATAACTTTCCAATTGGTCATCTTTCTGGCTTTAACAACTCCGATTCCTTGGTAATTCCTGATAGAATTTCCACTCGGTCCAAATTTTGCAGCCCAATGGAGACGGTAACAGATCCGTCCGAGGTCATTACCTTGTTTCCTTCCAAAAGGTATTCTTTGGGGATGGTAAGGGTATTTTCCTTTTCTGCCACAATGATATTTCCTTCTCCGGAAAGTCCTGGGTATAATACTTTGGGAGGAGAAATAAATACGGCTTCTATCTTAAAAGTTTGTGATCGCTCATCTTTTCTAGGATAGATTTTACTGATTTTGGTTTCAAAGACATCGGATCCGTAAGCGTCAAGTGTAATGAGCGCTTTTAATCCCACCGATATTTTTACAATATCCACTTCGTCTACCAACATTTCAATTACGAAAGCATCATTTTTGCCTATGGCGGCAATGGGCTCCATAGTGCTGACTACCTCCCCCGGATTTTTAAGGAGGGCATATACCTTTCCATTAATTTTGCTGTCCACCCTAAAATCTTTAGTATTGATCAAAGACGTTTTATAATTATTTTCAGCTTGCTCCAATTGGGTTTTCAGCTCATTTTTTGTTCGGTTGTATTTCGACCGTAAAAGTTGTAACTGATTTGTGGCTAGCTCAAAATTTAATTTTTTGGTATCGTATTCCAATTTGGATCCAATCTTTTGTTTCCATAGATTCTCTTGTCTGTAAAAATTGATGGAGTCGTTCTTGAATCGTAAAAGTGCCGCTTTTATCTCGTCCTGGAGATCCCTTAAAATCGCAAAGTTACCCTGATAGTTTTCTTTGGCCAATTTCACGTTGAGCCTAGCATTTTCCGTATTTAATTTCGGAGAAGTGTTGATAATCTGTAAAATGGGTGCTCCTTTATACACCAGATCCCCTTCTTCTACCAGATTGATATCCAAGATCCCAGATACAGCAGAATACACTTGATACAGACTATCGGGTTGTATGGTAACGGATGAATATACGGATTCTATCATTTTGGTTTCAAGGGGGCGTACTGTCTCTTGTTTTTTGCCACAGGAGACCAATAGAAGAAGACAGGGTATGATTTTTTTAAGTAACATCTTAGTTATTGGTGTAGGGTTGATTTAAAAACAATGAATTCGCTGATGTTGGTCATATCAATGGCTCCAACCAGTTCATTATTACTTGTGACCGGGAAAAAAGCACTTTTTCCATTCCTGATATATTCCATAACAGTTGTGATTGCTTGCGAAACATCTACAATTTTGATATCGGTCTGCATTACATCCTTGATCAATAAAGCTGGATTATTTGCGTTTTTAATGATGTCCTTATGGTATAATACTCCGGCAATTTGATTGTTGTCCATTACCACAAAGTCTTTTTCCGTACTGGCCAAAACCGCATTTATCGCATCTTCCATTGTATTTTGAGGTTGTAGAAGGGTAAGTTTCGTTAGCATAGCCTCCTTTACAATATGACCTTCCAAAATTGACTGGTTTTTCACCATTTTGTTCTCGCCATAGGCCCCCACAAAAATGAAGAGGGCAATCAATATTAAAAATGGATTAAAAAAAATGCCGAGCATAAAAAAGACAACGGCCAAGATCTGTCCGAGACCGGAGGCAATCTCCGTGGCCTTCACCCGCCCCAATTTGAACGCCAGTAAGGCTCGGAGTACCCTCCCACCATCCATGGGAAAGGCAGGGATCATATTAAACACCACCAACATTATGTTTGCAATAAATAGGAAAAGGAGTAGGCTTTGGAAACCAGAAGTATTTAAAAATTCTTCCAAGCCGGCTGGGTCCATGCCAAAATAGTTCTGAAATGGGATAAAGAATGACAATAATATGGCAATCAGGACATTTACAGCCGGGCCAGCTAAGGCGACCATCAATTCCTGTCCTGGTTTTTCTGGCATTTTTTCCAAAAGGGCCACCCCACCAATGGGCAATAAGGTTATTTTTTTTGTGCCAATACCATATCTTTTAGCTGTCAGGGCATGACCTAATTCATGTAGTACAACACACATGAAAAGAACCAAAATGAGGACGATGTTCAGGAGGGCGGAATTGAGGCTCCCACCTTTTTGGATGTCCAAAAATACTACCCAAATCAGGATAAAGGAAAAGGTCCAATGAACTTCTATTTTTATACCGGCGACTTTGCCGAGATGTAGCACTCCCTTCATGAAAATTTCTTTGAAGTGAATGTATATACAACCATATATTATGGAAATGACAACCGTCATATATAACCATAATGTCTAGGTATACTTTTGCTTCAGCTATCGGGAATATCATTCCACGGGCATCACATGACCTATATTAATACCTATGAAGAGAATTTTAACACTCACCATAAATCCAGCTTTAGACAAAAGCAGCTCTGTAGCAGGGGTGCTTCCATTTAAAAAGCTGCGCTGCGATGTTCCTATTTATGAACCGGGAGGTGGAGGTATTAATGTATCTAGGGCCATAAAAAAATTAGGAGGTTCCTCTATTGCCATTAACCTTTCAGGCGGACCAACAGGCGAGCATTTGAGAGCACTGTTGACCATGGAGGGGATAGAACAGAAAACAATTGCAATACAGGAATGGACCAGGGAAAACTTGGCAGTGACGGACACAAGAAATGAGCAACAATTCCGCTTTGGTATGCCAGGGCCTAAGGTTCAGGATACCGAATGGAAACAAGTGTTGGCCGATTTGCCTTTGCTAATAAGGGAGGATGATTATCTTGTGGTCAGTGGGAGTCTGGCTCCAAATGTTCCTGTTGATTTTTATGCCCGGGTGGCCAAAATTGCCCAGGACATGAAAGTTAGGATGATTTTAGATACTTCGGGAGAGGCTTTGGAAGTAGGGGCAAAAGCGGGGGTCTTTTTGTTAAAGCCTAATTTAGGGGAACTTAGCTCACTTTGTGGGGTATCCCGTATCACTTCTAAGAATATGGAAGCATTGGCCTTGAAATTCATAAGGGAACATAACTGCAAAGTGATGGTGGTTTCAATGGGCCCAAAAGGTGCCATGTTGGTAACATCAGAAGAAATTGAGTATATCCCGGCCCCAACGGTTCACCATGTAAGTAGTATTGGAGCAGGGGACAGCATGGTGGCTGGAATGGTATTTCGTTTGGCGGAGGGCGATTCATTTAGCGAAATGGCCAAATATGGTGTAGCTTGTGGAACAGCGGCTACTATGACTCCAGGAACACAACTTTGTGTAAAAGAGGATGTAACCCTTTTAAACCAGTGGTTGACGCATCAAAAGAATACCATTTAAACATTTTATCATATACGTTTTTTCTAAAAATCCCTAAGCTTTAAACTTATTATTGTAGTATCTTTTATGCTTATGGGAAACTATAAAATCTCAAAATTTTAAACCATTGAATACTAATGAGTAAAGCAATTTATATAGCCACTACCGGTCCTAACAGTGGTAAATCCATCATTTCCTTGGGCCTTATGCAATTGTTATTGGGCAAGGCCGCGAAAGTGGGCTATTTTAGACCAATTATTGATGACTTTCTGCCTGGGCAAATGGATAATCATATTAAAACTATGATTACCTATTTTGATTTGGAAATAGCGTTCGAGGATGCTTATGCCTACACCCGAAGCCAGATTATCCAGAAAAAAAATAAAGGGAAAGAAGATGAGATCATCAGTAAGATAATTGGAAAATACAAGGCTATTGAGGATCGGTTCGATTTTATGTTGGTAGAGGGCACTGATTTCTCTGGGGAGGACAACATCATTGAATGGGACATTAATGTTTTGATGGCCAAAAACCTTGGTATTCCCACCATTCTATTGTCCAGTGGGGTGGGAAAAACCGTTGAAGATTTAATAGGGAACCTACAGATAGCCTATGATTCTTTTAAGGAGAAAGGGGTACAGGTTTTGTCCGTGGTCGCCAACAAAGTGAATCCCGAATATTTGGATGTTGTAAAAAATGGTCTGAAGGCAAATCTTCCTTCCGATGTCTTGGTAAATGTTATTCCCTTAAATCCAGTATTGGCGAATCCAACCATTAAAGAAATTGTGGAAGAATTGGATGGCAAGGTACTTTTTGGAGAAGCTTATTTAAATAACCAGGCGGGCTTTTTTAGCGTTGGGGCCATGCAATTAAGGAATTATTTGACCCATCTAAAAAAAGATAGTTTGGTGATAACCCCAGGAGATAGGGCAGATATCATTCTAGGGGCTCTGCAAGCAAACGTTTCTGCCAATTACCCCACAATTTCAGGAATAGTGCTCACGGGCGGACTTTTACCTGAAGACTCTATCACTAAATTGATTGAGGGGCTTTCGGAAATAGTTCCCATCATCTCCGTGGAAGGCGGCACCTATTCCATTACAAATCGCATTGGGGACATTAGGCCCCGAATGTACGCTGAGAATTTACAGAAGATCACCACTTCCATACACGCTTTTCAAAACCACGTTGAGGTAAATGCCCTAGAAGATAGGCTCATAACCTTTAAGGCCTCCGGGATTACACCGAGGATGTTCCAATACAATCTTGTCAAAAGAGCCCAAGCCATTAAAAAACACATTGTTTTGCCCGAAGGCATGGATGATCGCATTTTAATGGCCACCAAAGAATTGGTGGATTCCAATACCGTGGATATTACCTTATTAGGCGATCCCAAGGAAATAACAGAGAAAATTGCAAGAATGGATTTGGGATTGGACCTGGAAAAAATTTCCATTGTTATGCCTACCGATTCCCCTTATTTTGAGGACTATGCAAATACCTTGCACGAATTGCGCAAACATAAGAACCTTAACTTGGCCATGGCCCGTGATTTAATGGAGGATCCTTCCTATTTTGGAACCATGATGGTCTATAAGGGGCATGCGGACGGTATGGTATCGGGAGCGGTTAACACTACCCAACATACCATTAGGCCGGCATTACAATTTATAAAGACCAAGCCCGGCATTTCTGTAGTTTCCTCCGTCTTTTTTATGTGTCTGGAAGATAGGGTTACTGTTTTTGGAGATTGCGCCATCAATCCCAATCCAACAGCGGAAGAACTGGCACAGATCACCATTTTATCCGCGGAGACAAGTTTGGCATTTGGAATAGAACCAAAAGTGGCCATGCTCTCTTATTCCTCTGGCACCTCAGGAATAGGGGAGGATGTGGATAAGGTAAGGCGGGCAACAGAACTGGTAAAAAAAATGAACCCGGATCTAAAAATAGAAGGCCCTATCCAATACGATGCAGCCGTGGACAGTAAAGTTGGAAAAACCAAGTTGCCAGATTCAGAGGTAGCGGGTCAGGCAAGTGTATTTATTTTTCCCGATTTAAATACGGGGAACAATACCTATAAGGCAGTACAAAGGGAAACCGGTGCCTTGGCTATTGGACCCGTTTTACAGGGGTTGAATAAGCCGGTAAACGATTTGAGCCGTGGTTGTACCGTAAATGACATTTTTAATACCGTAGTGATCACTGCCATCCAAGCGCAGGGCATATAAGAAATTAGGAACATGAAAATATTGATATTGAATTCCGGAAGCTCCTCAATTAAATACCAACTGATAGACATGCCTTCAGAGGAAGTACTGTGTAAGGGGATAGTGGAAAGAATAGGCTCAAAAGAAGCTATTTTAGTATATAAAACTGATAAAGTAAGCCTTGAGGAAATCCTGGATATAAAAACGCACAAACAAGGCCTACAGCATATAGCTGCATTATTGGTAGATTTGAAAAAGGGGATTGTAGCCCAAGCCAATGAAATACAAGTCATTGGGCACAGGGTGGTTCACGGCGGAAAGACTTTTTCAGCCCCCACTTTGGTGACTCCTTTTGTAAAAGATAAAATAAAAGAGCTCTTTCCATTAGCCCCGTTGCACAATCCGCATAATTGGGAAGGGTTGGACCTTGCAGAGGAAATTTTTCCGCAAGCGAAACAAGTTGCTGTCTTTGATACGGCCTTTCATCAAACCTTACCTTTAAAGGCCAAAAAATATGCCATCCCCAATCATTTATTTGAAGAGCACGGTATCCAGGTCTATGGTTTTCATGGAATAAGCCATCAATATGTTTCCAGAAAAGCGATTGATCATCTTAAGAATCCAAAGTCCAAAATCATTTGCATACACCTTGGCAATGGCTGTAGCATGACCGCTGTGGTAGATGGTGTAAGTGTGGACCACAGTTTAGGTTTTACTCCGGCAAACGGGCTCATTATGGGTTCTAGGAGTGGCGACATAGACCATTCCATAATATTTTATTTGGTGGAGACTCTAGGGTACGATCTAAAGGAAGTAAACCATATGTTGCTAAAAGACAGCGGAATGTTGGGTCTTACTGGTTTTAATGATTTAAGGGATGTTCAGGCTGCTGCGAAAAAAGGGGATAAAGCATCTGATCTGGCTTTAGAAATGAATGCCTACAGAATAAAAAAATACATTGGGGCCTATACCGCGGCAATGAATGGCTTGGATGCCATTGTTTTTACAGCTGGGGTTGGGGAAAATTCCAGTGAGCTTAGAAAACGGGTGTGTTCAGGTATGGATTGCTTGGGCATCCGCATGGATGATGAAGCAAATGAAAAGAGACCAGCAGGGATCCATAGGATACATACCTCAGATTCACCGGTCAAAATATTGGTCGTGCCCACGAACGAGGAGCTGGAAATAGCCAAACAATCCTTTCAATTGGTTTCACTCATTGCCTAATTCTACTTATTTCCCCTATGGCCCTAAGGTAGTCCCATGTTTTGATATGATTTTTATCATTTTAGAGCCATACTATTTCAAATAGCTTTGACCTTTAAGGCAAGGGTAATGATTATAGTTGGTGCTACAGGTATTGTCATATTCACTTAGTCTTCCTTTTCATTGTCCAGACAATTGTTGCAAACAAAGGATTTTGAATTCTATTTTAACTTGGAGAAAAAATGATTGAGGGTTATATCGTAAATAATGAACATCTACAGCTCACTGAGATGGAATTCTTGTATAGAATGTTGGTTGCTGCAGGAATCGGTTTTGTTTTGGGATTGGAACGGGAGTTTTCCAAGCATTCTGAAAAGGAAGAGATTTTTGCAGGAGTCCGTACGTTTACGATTGTTTCTCTTTTTGGTTTTATAGCCGCACTCTTGAGTTTTATTTTGAATGAATGGGTATTCGCCATAGGGTTCTTCGGGGTTGTTTTTTTGGTAGGCTTGGCCTATTGGATAGAAGCCAATAAAGGGAAGACTGGCGGCACCACCGAATTCGCCACCATATTCACCTATTTATTAGGAGGACTCACCTTAATGGGGTATTTAACAGAAAGCCTTGCATTTACGGTTATAGTGATTGTTATTTTATCCTTAAAGCTGAAATTAAAAAGCATTATTGGTCAATTGACGCAAGAAGAAATTTATGCTTTTGTCAGATTCGTGGTAATTGCCCTGTTGATTTTACCATTTTTACCCGATAAGAATTATGGGCTGTTCAATGTAATCAACCCAAGAGAAATAGGGTGGGTTGTGGTATTGACATCAGGAATCGGATTTGTAGGTTATGTACTAATGAAATTTTTAGGTCCGGATAGGGGAATATTGTTAACAGGTGTATTTGGAGGAATGGTCTCCAGTACCGTGGTGACTTGGACCTTTTCAAAGAAAAGCAAGGAAACCCCTTCTCTTTCCAGTAATTATGCCATGGGAATATTTGCTGCTGCCACAATGATGATCCTAAGGGTCTTTGTACTGGTATTTATCTTCAATAAAGCCTTATTGGAAGGACTGATCTTACCATTATCCGTTTTACTGTTAACAGGACTTGGGGTTACTTTTTTCTTTTATAAAAAACGTACCACCAATGAACAGTTTAATGAGCCCCTATCTATTGGCCAACCTCTAAATATTAGGGATGCCGCTTTTTTTGGGGCATTATATACGGGGATTTTAATTTTGGTTAGTTATGCCAGTAATGAATATGGCGACAAAGGAATCTATATTTCAAGTGCCATAAGCGCCTTAACAGATATTGACGCAATTACGATCTCCGTCTCTAAACTGGGAGGTGATACCCTTGCTGTTTTAACAGCGCAGATTGCCATTATACTTGCAACCATATCCAATACGGTCGTAAAAATAGGCTTGGCATTTTGGAATGGAAGCTCCCTTCTAAAAAAGTACATACTCTTTGGTTATGGGCTTATATTTATTTCTGGCGTTATTGGATTCTTCATCTTAAATAAGTAAAACATATAACAATTTTAAAAAACAGTTTTGAAATGAATATAGGTCTGGTTCTTTCTGGTGGCGGTGTACGGGGGATTGCGCATATAGGTGCCATTAAGGCTTTACAAGAAATAGGAATCCAACCTACCCATATTGCAGGCACAAGTGCCGGCGCTATTGTTGGCGCACTATATGCAGAAGGACATTCCTGTGAGGAAATATTGAAATTTTTTAAAACTGTGGAATTGTTCTCCTTCAATACCTATGCACTTGGAAAACCTGGGTTTGTAGATTCTGATAAATTATTTGAAATATTTAAAAAATTCATTCCCCATGACACTTTTGAAGGCCTCAAAATGAGATTGTTTCTTACAGGAACAAATATTTTGGATGGAACGGCCAAGATATTCAATGAAGGTCCATTGATCAAGGCCATTTTGGCCTCGGCAGCCTATCCGGGGGTATTTACCCCGGTAAACGTAAACGGGGAGTATTATGTTGATGGGGGAATTTTGAATAATTTTCCTGTAGAGGCCATTCAAGACTATTGCGATACCATAATTGGGGTATATGTAAACCCCTTTGAAACAATGAAGTTAAGTGATCTAAACATTCCTATAATGTGATGGACAGGGCCCTTCATATTAAAATGAAAGATGGACTTTTATCTAAATTTAAGGCATGTGATTTACTGATCAGCCCCAATAACCTCTCAGGTTATGGTACATTCTCCTTCAAAAGTGCAGATATCATTTATGAGTTGGGCTATAAAGCTGCGATGGAAGCAATGCAATCTAAAAAAGGTCTTCTGATCTTAAATAAGGTTTAAGGCTGTGCTTTAGAAATAGTGATTTGTAGGAAAGGGCTATAATTTTAATCCGAAGGATAGGTCTCCGGCGTCCCCTAAACCAGGAATAATGTACCCATAGTCATTGAGTTCATCATCAATGGCAGCTATCCATAAATGTGTGTTTTCAGGAAAGATGCTTTTGGCATTGTCAACTCCTTGCTTAGATCCAATTACCGATACAATGTGTATTTGTTTGGGCATTCCATGACCCTGCATAGCTTTGTAGGTATTCTCCAAGGTTTTACCTGTAGCTAGCATGGGATCTATAATGACCAAGGTCTTGTCTGTTAATGTAGGGGATGCCAAATATTTTACAATTACTTCAAATACCTCGCCTCCATTCAAATGTTTACGATAAGCTGAAATAAATGCATTTTCGGCGGCATCAAAATAGTTCTGCACACCTTGGTGCAACGGGAGCCCTGCCCTTAATACGGCACAAAGGACAAGATCGTTGCCGGGAAGAGCCATTACTTTGGATCCTAACGGGGTCTTGATGACCTTATCAATATAGGTTAGGGTCTTACTCATTTCGTATCCCAATATTTCCCCGATACGCTCTATATTCTTTCTAAACCGCATTGAATCCTTTTGCATATCCTTATCCCTTAATTCCGCAATGAACTGGTTCAAAATGGAATTGTTTTCGCCTAAATTATGGATGGTCATGCTTTAATATATTTAATTTAAAAGTACAATTTTCAATCAAGTTTAAGAAATAAGCTACTACTTCTTAACTATGCTATCCCTCTATCTACTTAACGTAGTTCCTGAAAAGCACCACTTACCTCATATAACAGGTCGGTATCAAAGCAAAGGGATCCCCTGTTTTAAAAAATAGAGTAGAAGTTCATCACCATTTTCATTCTCCCATACTATTTTGTCCACCCTAAGATCAAAAGGGGGCCTAGGTTTAATATCGGTGCCTATCTCCATAAATTTGAAACCTTCCATATTCTCCTTGTAGGCCACTATTTGGGTGATATCTTTCAGTAAGGCTTCCTCAAAAATATGTTGGTAGTTTTCCTTAAGTTCTTTAATTAAATAGCGTATTAATATAATTTCTTTAAAGGTGTAAAGTATTGATTGATTATAAAACTCCGAGAGCAATTTCTATCATTTGTTGAAAAGAACTCTCCCTTTCCAAGGATGTTGTTCTTTCGCCTGTGACCAAGGAATCGGAAATGGTTAAGATGGCCAAGGCTTTTACATTGTACCTGGCAGCAACGGTGTACAGACCTGAAGCTTCCATTTCCACACAGAGAACACCAAACTGGGCCCATAGTTTATAAGCATCGGGGTCATCTTCATAAAATTCATCCGATGAGAGTACATTACCGGCCTTAATGGGGATTTTATGTTCTTTGGCGAAAGAGGCTGCCTTCATGAATAGCTCAAAATTGGCGGTGGGGGAATAATCGGCATTGATGAACCTGGAATTATTGATTCCCGATGTGGTAGATGCGGCCATGGCCAAAACAATATCCCTTATTTTGACATCTTTTTGGTAGGAACCTGCAGAGCCAACACGAATCATATTTTTTACGCCATAATCATTGATCAGCTCATGGTAATAGATCATGGCCGACGGAATACCCATCCCGCTTCCCTGTACCGAAACCATTTTGCCCTTATAGGTTCCCGTATAACCGTACATCCCCCTGACTTCATTGTAACAGAATGGATTTTCCAAAAAAGTTTCGGCAATCCACTTCGCCCGTAAAGGATCTCCTGGCAGGAGTACAGTTTCGGCAATTTCCCCTTTTTTGGCATCAATGTGTGTACTCATTTGTACTGTTTATGAACCTGTTAAGATTTTGATACCTGAAGATGTGCCAATTCGGGAAGCACCTAAATCAATATATTTCAAAGCCATTTCTGTATTCTTAATACCTCCGGAAGCCTTTATTTTTATTCGATTGCCAACTTTCTTTTGTAAGAGGGCAATATCCTTATAGTTGGCCCCCTCTGGTCCAAAGCCGGTTGAGGTCTTAACGTAATCGGCATTCCCTTGTATGATTAGCTCACATGCCTTTAATTTTTCTTCTTCGGTTAGGTAACAGGTCTCTATGATAACCTTTAAAATGGCGGTACCAATAGCCTGTTTGATTTTTGTGATTTCCTCCAAGACCAACCCATATTTTTTGGATTTCAACCATCCTATATTCAGGACCATATCAATTTCATCCGCCCCAGCTAGAATACTATCTTGGGCTTCACATGTTTTTGAATGAGTACTCATGGCCCCAAGTGGGAAACCTATAACAGCTACTAAAGTAATTGGAGAGCCCATGAGTTCTTTCTTTGCCAAGGGCACATGGCAACCATGAACACAAACTCCGAAAAAATTATACATTTTCGCCTCTGAACATAAATTGATGATATCTTGATCTGTTGCTGTTGGGTTTAATAGGGTGTGGTCTATATAATTTTCGAGGCGCATAGATTATGAGATACTTTTTAGGAACAATTTTAGCTTTGCCAAGATAATTAATTCCGATTTGTTCTTACCTGCAAAAGACGCCGCTATAGCTTCCGCTGTTTTCCATATAAGGGTGATCATATCTGGATTGATCCGTTCTTTGTGTTCTTCAAAAAAATCTTTGAATTCATCAAAATAGATTTGACCGTCATTCTCTTCTTCCTGTAACCAATCGAATACAATTTCGATTTGGTAAGCGGCATCTGTCCCAAATTCATCTTCAATCGTATCTACGTTAAGCCATTTTTCTTTTACTGCCTCTTTTAGCCGTTGTACTTCTATAGGTCTTATGGATTTATCGGCCATGGCAACGGCATAAAAAAGCTTCCCTAAATTTTGATACAGTTCATTTCCAATCTTTTGCGAATTCAACATAACGGTAAAAATTAATATCTCTTCAAAAATAAGGCTCCTACCTTCCTTTTTTTATGATAAATGTCATTTGTCCACCTTCGTAAATATCTGGGATAGATGAACGGAAGTAAATAAAAAACGGATTGATTCTCTACTTGATTGGTTGGTAAAAAGTGGTTTTTTTGAGGGAGTTACGATAAATCAGAGGTATGACCATGGTCATTTCTATAGAAAATGAACCATGCTATATTTATAAAGATCATAAAACATTTTTACAGGACTATGAAATTGACTACTCAAATAAAAAGTGGGATTCTTAAGTTCTTTGATCAAATAGGGGACCTTTCTTTTTTTGCGAGACGATTTTTCAGGGAGTTTTTAAAGCCTCCCTATGAGTTTTCGGAACTATTGCATCAATGCTATAACGTAGGAA
Source organism: Flavobacteriaceae bacterium KMM 6897 (assembly GCA_035798135.1). Taxonomy (GTDB): domain Bacteria; phylum Bacteroidota; class Bacteroidia; order Flavobacteriales; family Flavobacteriaceae; genus Sediminicola. Next base: position 69,293 of record JAPFBR010000002.1, read on the forward strand.
ATAGGTCTTTGCCATTAGTGGGTATTACAGGGTTCATCATTGGATTGGTATTGACCTTACAGACCAGGCCCACCCTACAAGAGTTCGGGGCCGTTTCCTGGATGCCCAACATGGTCGGAATTTCAATCGTAAGGGAAATTGGTCCTGTGATCGTAGCCCTTATTTGTGCTGGTCGAGTAGCATCGGGAATGGGAGCGGAACTGGGTTCTATGAGGGTTACGGAACAGATAGACGCCATGGAAGTTTCTGGCACCAATCCTTTTAAATATTTGGTGGTGACCCGAATATTGGCCACCATGCTCATGGTTCCCCTTTTGGTAATTATAGGGGATACTTTTGCTTTGTATGGGTCCTTTTTGGTGGAAAATGTAAAGGGAGAAGTCTCTTTTGCCCTATATTTTAATAAAGTTTTTGAATCCGTGGGATTTAGGGACCTGATACCAGCTGTGATCAAATCCTTTTTCTTTGGTTTTGCCATAGGTTTGGTAGGTTGTTACAAGGGATATTATTGCAAGAAAGGCACCGTTGGGGTGGGGGTAGCCGCAAATACCGCTGTGGTAATGGCGTCCATGTTGATTTTCATCATCGACTTTGTTGCCGTATTTATCTCGGATATTTTTTATGAACTCTGATGCCTATGAAGGATATTACGAACAGTTCAGATGTAAGGGATTTCAAGGAGAAGGTTATAGACATAATGGACCTGAAAAAAAGTTTTGGCGACAATCATGTGCTTAACGGTTTCAGTATGCAGCTTTATAAAGGTGAAAACCTGGTTATTATGGGTAAAAGCGGCTCTGGAAAATCGGTTCTGATCAAATGTTTGGTAGGGCTGGAGACAGCAGATAGTGGATCCATCAATATTATGGGCCATGAAGTGACACAACTGGACAGGAACTTGCTGGACCAGTTAAGGGCTGAAATCGGATTTTTGTTCCAGGGGAGTGCCCTATATGACTCAATGACAGTACGTGAGAATTTGGAATTCCCCCTAAGGCGACATAAAAATAGGTTTGAAAAATCTATGGATACAAACACCATAGTTTTGGAAGCCTTGGAAAATGTAGGATTGGCACATACATTGGATATGATGCCCAGCGAGCTTTCGGGTGGAATGAAACGAAGGATAGCCCTAGCCAGAACATTGATCATACGTCCTAAAATCATTTTATATGATGAACCTACCAGTGGATTGGACCCTATAACCTCCAAAGAGATTATTGAACTGATGCTTCGGATCCAAAAGAAATTTGAAACCTCCTCCCTGATCATTACCCATGATGTGGACTGTGCCAGGGTAATTGCGGATCGAATGATACTTTTGGTAGACGGTATAAATTATGCGGAAGGAAGATATAACGAACTAGTGAAGGCCACCGATCCAAAAATAAAAGCCTTCTTCAAATAACAAAACCATGGGAACAACTACAACACGAAATAACATTAAATTGGGTTTGTTTGTAATAATAGGTACTATTCTTTTGGTGGTAGCTTCTTATTTGATTGGGAACAATAAAAGCATGTTTAGCAAGACATTTTCCTTAAGTGCAAAATTCAATAATGTTAATGGATTGATTTTGGGCAATAACGTACGGTTTTCGGGAATTGTTGTGGGTACCGTAAAAGCCATTGAAATGGAAAGTGATACCCTAATTAGGGTCCGGATGGCCATTGAGGAAAAAATGCAGCAATTTATAAAGAAGGATGCCATTGCTACGATTGGCTCGGATGGACTTGTTGGGAGTATGATCATTAATATTATACCTGGAAAAAATAACGCTCCCTTGGTCCAGGATAACGATGAAATTTCTTCCTACAGCAGAATAGCCACTGAGGATATGTTGAGCACTTTAAATGTGACCAATGAAAATGCGGCGATGCTGACGGCAGATTTATTGAAGGTCTCCCAATCTTTGACCAAGGGTAAGGGGACTATGGGCCGCTTACTGAACGATACCGTAATGGCTTCCAATCTAGAAAAGATCGTTATTAATCTAAAGCTGACAAGTGAGCAGGCTAATATAGCCTTTGCCAAGTTGAACAAAATGGTAAATATCATTGATCTTCAGGGGAGCACCGCAGGAATATTATTGAGTGATACCATATCCGGAAATCAAATGAAGCAGGTTATTACTAATTTGCAGGCAACAAGCTTAAAAATAGAGGCGATTACCAAAGATGTTCAAGTCTTGGTCAAAAATGTAAAAGAAGGCGAGGGGGCCCTGGACTATCTGACTACAGATACTTTATTGGTCCAAAAACTGGATGCTACCCTTAAAAATATTGAATTGGGAACAGAAAAATTTGATAAAAACATGGAAGCCCTCAAGCACAACTTTTTGTTTAGGGGGTATTTTAAAAAATTGGAAAAGAAACAGCTCAAGGAAGAAAAAAGGAGAAAAAATTAATTTTAATTTCCCTTAAATTTTAATTATATCTGTTGGGGTTTCAATCAAAATGGTCAACTTACCACGAATTGCTATAGGTTGTTTCATGATATCTGGATTATGGCGAATCATTTTAATCCAATCGTCATCAGAAAAATCATGATGTTCTTTAAATTTGGCAATATAGATGGGATGGTCTTGGTTCACCAAATCTTCAATTTCCATATCTAAACGCCCTGCCAGCTCTGCGATCTGTGTTCCGGTAAGGGGAGTTTTTAAAATGTCTATTTCATGTATGGGCAATCCTTCCGCTTTGGCATAGGCCAAAGTCTGCTTGGCCCTTGTGGAATTGGAACTGTAGTACAAGGTAATTTGTCGCTCTGAAGTGGCTATTTCTCCCATGATCGTAGTATTAGTTAAGGGTGTTTGATTTGTGTTTTGTGCGTTTCCAAATGGTGCTTTAGTAATTGTTTTAGACTGTCCAAGTAGGCAATGAAGGTGGTTTTATCCATATTGGGGTGGCTTTCATTAGGTATAGTTATTGGGTCCTCGTCTAAAAAATGGTACAATTCTGGGTAATTGGCTTCAATGTTTGAAGTCAATTGGGTTATCTTGTTTATTATGGACATAAAATTGGTCATAATATAAGTATTTTAGGGTTGCTGTGGTTCCATAATGGAATAAAAAGCTTCACTGTCCATTATATACTCTGTAATAGCAAAGACTTCCTTTCTATTATTTCTGAATGTTTTTACAAAATGGGTTATTTCCTGCTCCAAGTGTTGGTGCTCCATAGCTATGACACCGGCATCTTGTCTCTTTGGATTTTCTACCAAATATCCTATTTGTATCATATGTTTTCCCACTTTATCCAAAAGATCGTCACATGTTTTGGCCAACTCAAAAAGATCGGTTTTGATTTCCTTTACCATTGTCAAATTCTCAGCTTTGGTGATCCAGATGAAATATTTATCAATAAGATGATGTAGAAAGCGAACATCATCTTTATAAAAAAGCAGATCGGATTTCCAGTGTTCGGCTAAAACGTAAATTTCTTCCCAATTGGTTTTCATGATCTTGATAATATTTACAGGGTTAATTTTCTTATTTCCAAACTGTTATCCTCATTCCTAACGGCTATCAAATTATCGTTGAGTAATTTGGTCCTCAACCAAGGGGTCTTATATCTTTTAGAGGTCATTTGAATATTGGTCGGTTTAGTTAAATATTCGATTATTTTTCCAGAGGTATCCATTAAGACTTCATGGAATTTATAATCATAGATTTTTAGTTTAAATTCATTCTCGCCTTTTAAAACCTTTTCAAAAATAATACCTGTATAGTATCCACTTTCATATTGGGCCACATTCAAGAATTGATAGTCTATGATCAGCTTGCCTGCAGTATCAATGAAGCCATAATAAGGTATCCCTTCTTCTATTTTTTTGACAAGACATCTGCCCTGTTTAAAACTGGGGGATTTCACCCCCAATATTCCAAAGGCAGAGGGGTCTGCGTTACGGTCCCAAACAAGATCCTTTCTAAAATCAATGATAAGATCCCCTTTGGTGTTGATGAATCCCCATTGTCCTCCTTTTTTAATGGCTGCAAGCCCCTCACTGAAGGGGGCAATTTCCTCAATGCCCGTTAAAGCCTGTGCAATGGTGAATAGTGGCATCAATAAAAATATTACAAATAGTGTCATTTTGTTTTTCATGGTATTCTTATTTTAAGATACTGTCAAAGTATTATAAGTTGTGTTCATATAAAATGATAATTATCAGGTGTACAAAGGGTGGTCCCTTGTGTTTTTGGATCATATGACAATAATCATAGTAACCGATTGTTACAATAATTATTTTTATAAAAAGACTCCTTTTAAATCGTGCCATTATGACCATAAATGTTCAATATGTTAAAATGCCCACCAGCGAGGCAACGACTGAATTTATAACCAAAAAATTGGACAAGTTGGGTGATCGATACAATTGGGTGATTTCTGCCAATGTGTATTTTAAATTGGAAAATGATCCTTCGGAAAAAGGTAAAATTTGTGAAATTGAGTTGAGTGCTCCAGGTCCAAGGTTATTTGCCAAATCCAATGAGGCACATTTTGAAAAGGCTGCTGTTGCCACATTCAACGATTTGGAAAGACAATTGAAAAAGCACAATGAAAAGCGAAACAAAAAATTCTAGATAACTTAAAACAAAGCGTAATCCAAGGGGTTTCCATGTTTAATAAATAATTGATTTTTAAAATTCAAAGGCAATATTGTAATTAGCTCAACAATGAAAAAATTATTGGTTCCTGTCGATTTTTCGGAATTTTCCGAATACGCCTTAGAAGTGGCCGCGAGTCTAGCTAAAAGGCATAATGCGGAAATTTCGGTCTTTCATATGTTAGGAATTTCAGAATCTGTATTTGTAGCCAATGAGGCCGCAGAAATGGCTGAGGCCAAGTATTATATGAACATGGCCAAGGACAAGTTCACCACGTTTTTGAATAAGGATTATTTAAAGGGCATTAAAATAACAGAAGTAATACAGAATTATAAGGTTTTTAGCGAAATTAATGAGCTTGCCAAGGAAATGGACATTGACCTGATAATTATGGGATCCCATGGTTCGAAGGGTTTGAGTGAATTTTTTGTGGGTTCCAATACTGAAAAAGTGGTACGGACCTCATCCGTGCCGGTACTGGTTATAAAACAACGAAGGCCCGATTTTAAATTGGAAAAGGTTGTTTTTGCATGCGATTTTAAAATAGAGAATCTATATGCCTTTATTCATGCCGTCAAGCTCTTTTCTGAACAAGAGGCAAAGATTAATTTGGTTTATGTAAATAGGCCAAGCGAATATTTTATAACCAAAGCAGAATTGGATGAGAGAATTGCCTATTTTATGTCCAAGGTGAGGGATCAGAATTTGGAAAACATAGAGGTTGATTATGTTACCGATTATTCCATAGAACATGGAATATTAGCGTATTGTAAAAAGATCCATGCCGATCTTGTGGCTATCCCTACACATGGCAGAAAAGGTTGGGCGCATTTTTTTGTGGGTAGCTTAGGGGAAAATATAGCCAATCATGCGCACATGCCAGTAATGACTTTTAGAATATAAATTTTTTTAAGAGTAGTAATAGACCATATATTATTTTTAAAAGTTTTTAAGCACCTTCTCCAAGCGGGGTCTTTTATGCCTGCTTATTGGTAATTCCCTGCCGTGTACCTCTACTATTTTACTATTGAAACGTTCAATCTTTTCCAAGTTGACAATATAGGATTTGTGAATGCGAAGAAACTTACCATCTGGCAACTTGTCCTCAAATGCCTTCATGGTTGAAAGTACAATGACATTACCTTGCTTGGTAATCAATTTTATATAATCTCCCAAAGCCTCTATCCATTCGATGTCATCCATAAAAACCTTTCTTTTTTTGAGATTACTTTTTACGAAGAAAAATTCCTTCTCCTCTTCATCGTTATGGATAAGCTTATAATTGGTAATGGCCCTTTCTATAGAATTGTTGAAACGACTACTGGTAATGGGTTTTTGTAAATAGTCTGTTACCCCGTATTCGAAAGCTTTGAAGGCATATTCCGTTTTGCCGGTGATAAGAATTATCTGAGGCCTTTTCTTTAGGGATTCCAGGAGGTCGAAGCCATTGATGATGGGCATTTCTATATCCAAGAAAATGAGATCAATCTCTAATTCTTTAATTCCTTTGTTTGCTTCCATGGCATTGCCATATTCCGATAAAAGTGTAAGGTGTGGATGATCTTTAATTAGTTTGGCCACAGCCAAACGTTGCGTTGGGGAATCGTCGATAATGATACTTTTTAATTGCATAACATGGGATTTAAGAAGTATCTCCAATATGCTCTAAATGACAACAACGGTCTTTTTTGGGGAGAACAAAATGGTACATAGGTAATTTTTAATAAAATACCATTTTAATGGGGAATTTTCATTTGTTGATCATTTTAAGGTGAATTTGGTTGGATACTTTGGGTTGTTTTAAAAATTGTTCATATCAAAAATATACGAAATTAATGGGTAGGTATATGACACAAATCAGTTTGTTATAATAAAAAAAGGCAGAAAACAATTTTAATTCTTCACATTTTAGGATATTGAAATTCAAACTTGGCCATTGGAATGGCGAAATGAAATTCTATAAAGTACTCCGGTAAAATGATTTTCAAGAGCTGTAATCCAAGACTAAAGGCTTATAATGGCAACTGATATTTATCATTGTTTCCGCTATGGTGTAGGAGTACTTTTAAAGGAAAGGTTTAATTATATCATATGAAAACAATTTTGATACCCACCGACTTTTCTGATAATGCTTTGAATGCAATTAGTTATGCCGTAAAATTTTTCAAGTATCAACGTTGTGATATGTATTTGATGCATGCCTATGCCGATGAGGTTTATAGCAACTCCGGTGATATATCTACTTCCGATTTTGAGATTTTTAAAGATAAAATCAAAAAAAAGGTGGATGGTGACTTGGAAAAATTGCTGGTGAAGATTAATGAAATATCACCAAATCCAAGACACCAATATAAGACCTTGTCCGTTTTTGGATCCCTTATAGATTCTGCCAATGATTTTGTAGAAGAAATGAACATTGATATTGTGGTAATGGGAACAAAAGGGGCGACCAATGACCAGAAACTTACTTTTGGATCCCACACCGTGCAGGTATTAAAATATGTTCAATGCCCTGTATTGGCTATACCGGAGAACTATGAATATATTAAACCCAAGAAAATACTATTCCCAACAGATTATATGGCACCCTACAAAAGAAGGGAATTGAAGCTCTTATGTGATTTGGCATGTTCTTACAGGTCGGAGATCCATTTTTTATATCTATCCAGGTTTGAAAAATTGGCAAGGCGACAGGAAGACAATAAGATGTTTTTGGAAGGAGCTTTACAAGAACTAGCGCTCATCTTTGAAATTGTAGATAGCGAGGAACGTACAGAGACCATACAAAAATATATAGAAATCAATGATATTCAATTATTGGTAATGGTGAATTCCCGACATTCCTTTTTGGAAAATATGCTATACCAATCTACCATAGATCAATTGGGATTGGCCATAAAAGTGCCATTTTTGGTCATGCAGAATTTGGTCAGATGACACTAAACAGGTATTTATGAAACATATACTATTACCTACCGACTTCTCCAATAACGCATGGAATGCTATTACCTATGCCTTGGCCTTTTTTAAAAATGAGGTTTGCAGCTTTTATATTTTGCATACCTATACCCCATCTTTTTATAGGGTAGATTATATGCTTGGGGGTCCATCATTCAGTGCCATACCAGATGCTGGAGTAGAGGCCTCACTTAAGGGATTGGAAAAAACGCTAAAGGATATTAATAAACAGCACACCAATTCCAAGCACACCTTTAAGACCTTATCGGCCTTTAACGTATTAACGGATGAAATCAATGAGGTAGTGGAGAGTAAGAGGATTGATTTGATCGTAATGGGAACACAGGGTGCCACTGGCGCCAAGGATCTTTTTATCGGAACCAATACCGTCCATGTACTGCGGAAGGTCAAAATTCCGGTTTTGGCCGTACCAGCAGGCTACGCATACAAAGAGATTCAAAAAATTGTATTTGCCACAGATTATTGGACCCAATACAAGAAAGAGGAAATAGAGCCATTGGCTTTGATTGCAAAAATGCACAAGGCCAAACTTATAGTTTTACATGTCCTGGAAGAAATGGGTCTTTGGGAAAAGCAGGAAGAGAACAAAAAGGAATTAACAATTTTTTTAGGGGATATCCCTCATTCCTTTGATCAAATGGAAAGCAAGCACGTGGCCGATGCCATACAGGATTATATGGAAAGCAAACAATTGGATCTTTTGGCAATGCAAAATAGGAAACACTTTTTTTGGGAGCGTTTGCTAACCCGCCAAAATGTGGATGCCATAGGTTTTCATCTTAAGGTGCCTTTTCTAGTCCTAAGGGATACAGGCAATTCCACCAAACAATGAAATGATGAATAATATTCTAATACCTACCGACTTTTCAGACAACTCATGGAATGCTATTTTCTGTGCGCTGAAGCTCTATTGGAATGTGCAATGTACATTTCATATACTACATGTTTATGAAGTAAGTGCCTCTCAGATAAAAGGTGCCCGAGATTCCCAAAAAGCAGGCAAGCTATTTGAAACCCTAGCCATGGAATCGGAAAAGGGACTCTCTGTATTTCTGGATTATTTGGAAAAAAACCATTCCAATCCCAAACATACTTTTGCGACTATATCCAAGTCTGATCATTTAGTGGGAGCCATAAAGGAACTAGTCTTTGAGCAACCCATAAAGATGATTGTCATGGGGACCCAAGGTGCTACGGGAGCCAAGGAAGTATTTATGGGAAGCAATGCCGTCCACGTTATAAAAGGGATAAGAAACTGTTCAATTTTGGCAGTTCCGGAAGAGTTTAATTTCCAAAAATTGAATCATTTGGTGTTTCCCACAGATTTTAAAAGGTTCTACAATAGAATTGAGTTGTTGCCATTAGTAGAATTGGCTTTGACATGGGATTCCACAATACATGTTTATCATGTAGCACAGGAAGTGGCACTTACCAAAGAACAAAAGACCAACCAGGAAATTTTAAAGGAACTATTAAAAGGGACGAAAGTAACCTTCCACGAAGAAAATATACATACTACAATTGCTGAGTCCGTTGTAGAATTCTCCTTGAAATTAAAAGCGGACATGGTAGTGTTGATCCATTACCAGCATACGTTTTTAGAAAAATTAGCCCAGGAACCTGTAGTGAAAAAAGTAGGGTTCCATACCAAAGTACCCTTACTGGTACTCCCAGAATTGTCTTGATAATAAGAATGGCAATTTTAGGAGCAAAGTGAAAGTAATATTTAAAAAAGTGTTATGATGAAGATATTATTGCCCACCGACTTTTCCAACAACGCATTGAATGCCATTAACTATGCAATTTACTTATTTGAAAAGGTAGAATGTACCTTTTATATCTTCCATACAGTACAGATAGGGCCTTCCGGTTTTAGTAGTATTTTCAATAAGGAAAGGGATACCAGACTATACAAAATAACAGTGCAGGAAGCTGAGGACAGTCTGAAGGCACTGAAAGTAGCATTGGAAGAAAAAAAGCAAAACTCCCAGCATACCTTTATAACCCTTACACATACCGATACTTTATTGAACGCCATAGGAAAGAACGTCATCAACAAGGACATTGATTATATTTTTATGGGAACCAAAGGAGCTTCTGGTGTAAAATCAATATTTCTTGGAAGCAATACGGTAAGTGTGATCAAAAACATCACTTTCTGTCCGTTAGTAGCAGTTCCAGAAGAATATAGTTTTGATATTCCCGATGAAATTTTATTTACTACGGATTTTAAGCATGACTATAATGAAGTAGAACTGGAGCCTTTAATCGCGATTGCAAAATTGTGGAATTCTAAAATAGTTGCTGTATACTTTGGACTGACAGACGCTTTGGATAAGCGTCAAAAAGAGGTGAAGGAGACGTTAAAAAATCGATTTTCAGATTTTTCATACAGTATGGCTCAAGGGTATGCCGATATTTCCGTTGCAGATGCCATCAACGAATATGCAGTAAAAAACAAAGCAATAGGTATGATAGCTATGATGAATAGAAAGCATGGTTTTTTTGAAAAATTAACGCGGGAACCAATTATTAAAAGTATAGCCTTTAGCACGGAAATTCCCCTGTTTATTTTTCCAAAAATAGAATGATAAGGTGGCCTAGTCAACAAATTATGCCACTTCGAAATTGTCGCTTACATGATGGTGTACATAAGGGTTTTGAGCAGTAGGATATTTACATAAATTAATGGGGAATCCTATTCTCCATAATTCTTGTTTTACCTGTTGAAAGGTTAATGGGGTTGCATACAGGAAAAAAATCTTCTGATTCTCTACATCTATGTCCAATATCCTCACATTTAGGATTCTACTTAAGTTTCTGGTAATGATCCTTTTGTCCTCATCACTTTTTAAGTGCTCTAATTTTGCAATTGCTTTCATAGTACATTAATTTGGGTCAGTTGCAAAATTAATCCATTGTAAAAAGGTATAAAATGATTTAGGTCATGTCAAGTAATTTTAGGATCATTTATGTTTAATTCATGGACAAATAATTAATCTGAAACGAATTTTAGGCAAACAATGGAAATGTTGGCAAAAAAAAAAGAAGTAGTACTTGCATTGGATATTGGAGGCACTTATACCAAAATTGGTTTGGTGGAGAAGAATGGCACAATTAGGGGCAAGCGTGTCTTTAGTACTGGGTCAAAACACTCCTTTCAAGGATTTATACTAAATCTGGAAGAAGAGGTAGCCTTACTATGTGCAGAAGTCAAAAATAAAATCAATATAGTGGCCATTGGTATTGGCGCGCCCAATGCCAATTGTTATACGGGTAAAATGGAGCATCCTCCTAATTTTAAATGGGGGGATTTCGTCCCAATTTCAGAAACTATTTCCTCATTGTTCAAGTTGCCGGTGGTCATTGGAAATGATTCAAATGCTGCGGCGATAGGGGAGCTGACATATGGAATTGCTAAAGATCTGAAGCATTTTGTTGTATTGACCCTTGGAACCGGACTTGGGAGTGGAATAGTGGTAGACGGCAAATTAGTAACCGGTGCAAATGGTATGGCTGGAGAGCTTGGCCATGTAAGTGTAGATTCTGAGGGGAGGAGTTGCAATTGTGGACTGAAAGGGTGTTTGGAAACCTATGCTTCCGTTACAGGTATTAAAAGGACAGTTTTTGAATTGATGGCCGCGTTGAAGGAGGATTCAATTTTAAGAAGTATAAGTTACGATTCCATGACTGGGGAGGCCATTGCGGAGCAAGCCTTAAAGGGAGATGTTATAGCTTTAAAGGCTATTGAACTAACAGGGAGAATCCTTGGAAGTAAAATGGCAGATACTGTTGCACATTTGGATCCTGAAGCATTTATCTTGACCGGAGGATTGAGTAAGGCAGGTGATATATTATTGGGGCCTGTGGTAAAAAATATGGAGAAAAATCTTTTTAGCGCCTACAAAGGGAAGGTTAAGGTATATCTTTCCTCATCAAATGGTTCAGATGCAATTCTAGGCCCAGCGGCCTTGGCTTGGCAGGGAATGAAGTAATGGTTCCAAAACATAGACCCTTTTTCTAACTCCCGAAGATGACAATAATCATTTCTTACGGGTATTTAAGAGCATACATTTAAAGTGACTATTAACTTTAAATGTTCATGAAAAAAATATTGATACCCACCGATTTTTCTGAGAATGCTTGGAATGCCCTCATCTTTGCCACGGCCTTGTACGCTAATGAGAAATGTCATTTTCTCTTGTTCCATATAAACCCAATTGTGCATATAGGCGCCGAAAATTCGGTAAATGTACCCCGCCCTATTTTGAAAGAAACCCTGATTAAGGCAAGTCAAGAAAGGCTGATTTCTTGGAAAGATAAAATCAAAAAACAAGCTGCAAATCAAAACCATAATTTCGAAACACTGGCCGTGTATGATTTTTTTGTGGATGCCATTAAATTTCAGCTATCTCAAACACAAGTAGACATTATTGTTATGGGGACCAAAGGGGCCACAAGTTTAAAAAAAGTAACTATTGGCAGTAATACGGGCCATATAATCACTAAAATTAAATGCCCTTTATTGGCAGTACCAGAAAATGCACATTTCAAGAGTTTGAAACAGATAATGTTTCCTACGGATTATCATACCGGGATTGATATAAGTGTCTTGGATAATCTAAAAGAAATAATGGACTTGAACAACTCCAGTTTAACGATAATTCACATGGTATACAAAGAAGAAGAATTGCTGTCCCGGGAGCAAAACAGGAACAAGGAATTTTTGAAGGATTATTTTTCAAATTCCAAACATAATTTTCTAAGGGTGGTAGGTTTTAGGTTGGAAGAGGCTATTCAATCCTATGCCGAAAGTCAACAAATGGATATGATCGTGATGGTGGCCAAAAACCAAAATTTCATTCAGAGAATTTTGTTCAGACCCATGGTGGAACAAATTAGTTACCACATCAACACTCCATTTCTTGTGCTTCATGAATAGCACCATTTTTGTTAGTTGGATTATCAATTGTACAACTGACGAATGTCATGGTTTTAGGAGTATAACACTGGTATTTTTAATCAAGAAAATAAATCTGTTATGAAAAAGATATTGATTCCAACCGATTTTTCGACAAATGCCTATAATGCCATCAGTTATGCGCTGAAGCTTTATAAAGATGAAGAAGCAACCTTTTATTTGATGAACACTTATACTCCAGCGGTGTATCAATCAGAATACTTGCTTTTTAGTCCTGGTCAGATTGGTTTGGGGGATATTTATCAGGAGAACTCTGAAAAAAAACTAAATGAGGTTAAGGACTGTATCATAGAGGAGTTTGGCAACCCCAAACATTCCTTCATAATTCATTCAGCATTCAATACTTTGGTATATGAAGTTGTGGAGACCACCAAGAATGAAAAAATAGATGTGGTCGTGATGGGCACCCAAGGCGCCACAGGGGCCAAGGAAATTTTATTGGGGACCAATACTGTGCACGTGATCAAAAATGCCATATGTCCAGTTTTGGTAGTGCCTCCGGGGTATTCTTTTGAAATTCCAAAAGAAATTCTTTTCCCGACTGATTATGAAGTGGATTATAAAAAAACACAACTACAACAGCTTACTGACATAGCGAAGATCAACGGCTCCAAAATAGACATATTATATGTATCCTCGGGGAATGAATTAACACCACATCAATTGGAGAATAAATCTAAATTGGGTGAATCTTTGGCAAATATACCGCATCGCTTCCATGATGTTAGCGATCAAGAAATCATTACCGCAATCAATAATTTTCAAACCGATCAACAGATAAATTTATTGACAATGATTAGAAATAAGCATACTTTTTTGGAACGTCTGTTTATAGAACCTATCATAAAAAAAATAGGTTTTCACGTGACAATTCCATTTTTAGTGCTTCCGCACCATTCAAAAGAGTAAGCCTATGAAACATATTCTTGTACCAACCGATTTTTCCAATGACGCTTATAATGCGTTGTTTTTCGCTACCCAACTTTTTATAGATACTAAGTGTACTTTTCATTTGCTGAACAACTTTAACGAAAAAACTCCTTTAGTATCAAAAAAAGGGGCAGCGTATAAAGGAAAGGAATTGCTATATGTCTTAAGTGCAGAATCCAAAGAGGGTCTATTGAAAACCAAGCACAGGATAGTCTTGGATACCGGGAATTCGAAACATGTTTTTAATACAATTTCTAAAAAGGGGGAAGTAATAAAAACAGTGGAAAAACTAGTAAAAGACCTTCAAATAGATTTAGTGGTCTTGGGGAATAAAGGAATTACAGGTGCCAAGGACCTATTTATGGGGAGCAATACAACAAGGGTCATAAATACCGGATTGGAGTGCCCATTATTGACGATACCCAAGGAGATAGATTTTAAGATACCAAAGCACCTTGCACTGGTGACTGATTATAAAAATTGTATAAGCGGGGAACAAATGATCCCTGTATTGGAAATTGCAAAAATTGCAGGTGCTTCCATTCGTATCATGCATATTAATAAAAAAGAGGGGTTGGACAAATTTGAATCGTCCAATATGACTACGTTGTCCAAATATTTGGAAGGAGTGGACCACACCTTTCATTGGATGCCGAATTTTGCATCAAAATCAGAAGCTATCCAATTATTTTTAGAGGAGATTGGAACAGATTTTCTAATTATGTTCAATAATAGGCATAGCGTTATAGAGAATATTTTTAGGGAACCGGTAATTAAAAAGATGACTTTTAATATTGAACTCCCGTTTTTGGTGATTAATGCAACCAATTAATGTTTTTATTTTAAATAGGTAGTCTTCACTTGCATTTTATACCTAGGCGGATCAACAAGTTTGTTTAAATAAAATGTAAAAATTCAATTCAACTGACCTTAATCATTTTATAAATTGAAGGGATACTTTAATTTAACGTGCTGTTCCCCGGATACGGGATACTAAAAGTTTGAAGTAGGGTAATGGTTAATAAATGCTAGTGATGAAAATCGAACAAGGAAAAAAGAGCTACATAGAATGGTTGAGCCCAGAAGAAATGCACGACATGTCCCTACTATGGTTTTCCGAATTGAACTTTATAAAAGACGAACAGTTGTTCCTCAATAATTTGATTAAATCCTATACAATTCAATTAACCGATAAAGAAATTTTTGAGAAGAGCAAAGAATTGGTAGGTGCATTGCTTAAGGCAGAAAAGGAAGTTATTTCACTGATGAAAAAAGTACAGCTGCACAATAACCAGTTAGAGATTATGGTTGACGATGTGGATCAGTTAAAAATGGAAAAAGCATACCAAGCTACGCATAATGAATTATTGTTGGCAGTAAATGAGTATAGTTCCAGCTATAGAACCATAAAGAGAAGATTATTCAAATTGGTCTCTAAGGTTATGAAAATGGACAAACAGAAAAGATTGCTGAATTAGTCTGATTTTGGTAAATCGGAATCTTGAACCGATTTGCAAAGTAATGGGCAACCCTTATAGGTTGCCCATTTTTTTATATAGAATGGAAAAAAAGTACCGCTCCTGGAAGATGGTCATATGCGTTACTATTTATTTTGATTGGGGACCGCTAATATCATGAAAAGAGGCAACTTAGGGATTGAAATGAACTATCCAACTAAAGGAGATACTAGGGTTGAGGATGTAACTGGATAGTGCAAAAGGGACATTAACTCTTAAATTCCGAAATAATGAATGCTATCTATGAAGATTGTATCAAGGCTTGTCAACAATCCCTGATTGATTGCCAAAATTGTCTAACCGTCATGGCTGGCAAAGAAAGTGCGAACGAATGTCCATATTGCTGTGTGCTCTGTATTGATGCCTGTTTATCTTGTTTAAAGTTTATGGTGGCAGATAGTAGCTTTGCAAAACAATATTGCAAATTATGTGCAGAAGTTTGCGAATGGTGCGCTACCCAGTGTGATGAGCATAAAAATAAACACTGTAAAATATGTGCGGAAAGTTGTAGGAGATGTATGGAAGAATGTAAAAAAATAGCAATGGCCTAAGGTGTATAAATTAATAATCCTTAGTTGAAATAAGAGAAAAAGTATTTATGACGATTATAGGAAATATTATAAAGGGATTTATTGGGATTAAAGATGCATTGGCATCCGACACCAACCCAATTGAAGAACAAAAGGCCGTTTTACAACAGTTACTGGAGAAGGCAAAAGAGACCGACTTTGGGGTACATTATGGTTTTAGGGAAATTCTAGAGTCGGAGGATATGCTTCATTCCTTTGCCGAACGGGTGCCCTACTTTGATTATGACAGGATTCAAAAAGAATGGTGGCGTAAACTACACCAACATAAGGAGAATGTCACCTGGCCTGGAAATCCTACTTATTTTGCTTTGAGTTCAGGAACTACAGGAAAAGAAAGCAAACGAATCCCCGTAACGGATGAAATGATAGATGCCATAAGAAAGGCGGGCATAAAACAAGTATATGCATTAAGTAATTTTGATCTTCCCCCCGATTTTTTTGAAAAGGAAATATTGATGTTGGGAAGTTCCACAGATCTTATCGAGAGAAATGATCATCTAGAGGGGGAAATCAGTGGAATAAGTGCCAGCAATATCCCTTTTTGGTTTCGTGGGTATTACAAGCCAGGGCAAGAAATTTCCAAAGTGGAGGATTGGGATGAACGCGTACAAAAAATCGCGGAGAACGCACCTAAATGGGACATAGGTGCCATCAGTGGCATTCCTTCATGGATTGAACTGATGTTGCAAAAGGTTATAGCGTACCATAATTTAAAAAACATTCATGAAATTTGGCCCAATCTTCAGGTCTATACTTCAGGTGGAGTAGCATTTGATCCCTATGAGAAAAGTTTTAATGCCCTTATGGGAAAACAAATTACAATTATAGACACCTATTTAGCTTCTGAAGGGTTTATAGCCTTTCAGGCAAGGCCGGAAACGTCTGCGATGCAATTGATAACGGATAATGGTATTTACTTTGAATTTGTTCCCTTCCATCCGGATTACATTAATACGGATGGTTCCCTGACCTCCAATGCCCCAGTTTTGACCCTTTCAGAGGTAGATAGGGGCAAAGAGTATGTGTTGCTCATTAGTACCGTTTCAGGGGCATGGAGGTATGTGATTGGGGATACTATAGAATTCACGGATACGGCTAGAGCCGAGATTAAAATCACAGGTCGCACCAAATTCTTTTTGAATACTGTAGGGTCCCAACTGTCTGTAAATAAGATGGATGATGCCATCAAACATCTAGAAAGTGCTTTTGCAATAAAGATTCCAGAATACACCCTTTGTGCCAAAAGAATAGCCGGGGAATTTTACCATTGCTGGTATTTGGGAACAGGAGATGATGCATCAGGGCAGGAGCTTGCCGAAGTATTGGATACATATTTACAGGAAGCCAACAAAAACTATCGAGTGGCTAGGTCTAAGGCCTTGGAAGGCGTAAAGGTAAGTGTTGTGCAGCCAGCTGTCTTCTATGATTGGAATGCCCGTAATAAAAAAAAGGGTGGGCAAGTGAAAATGGAACGGGTTATGGGGGAGAAGAAGTTTAAAGAATGGGAATCCTTTGTACAAGAATCGATCACAACATAAGTGTACTATGTATTATAGATCCCTTTGTTCCACCATTAACATGATCTCTTCAGGAGACAAATAATATCTTTTTATTCTATCCCTATAGGATTCTGAAATCCCTGTATGGCCGAGAATGTAATTTTTTGTCTCTAAAATATATTCCTCCATACCATGGGCTACAGCAAAACAGTCAGCAGTACGTTCAGCCTCAATTATATGATTGGGAGAAAAAAGATATTGGCACCCAAACACCAACAAATTTAAGTTACTCCTGTTTTTGTAATCAATGATATGCCCCAATTCATGACCGAACCAGCCTATCAGTATGTTGGTGGGCATATCCGTGGTTTTATATTGCCTATCGGCGATGTTAAAATATTCGCTGATTAAAATTACATACGCCCTATTCTTTTTGGATCTAAAAAAGCTACGAAAGGTGGGCCTTGCCTGCATGGTAGATTTGTTAATGTTCTTTTTGAACTTAAAGGTGATCTTGGTATTGCTCAATTTGGGATAATGGGAAAGGGCAATGGTCGCCTCCTTTTCTATCGACTTGGGAAGGATGTGCTTTGCGTTCAAGTTATAGAGGATCATAAAAGAAAATATTAGTAAATAGCGCATTGTTGGAATTGAAAAAAGGTGATTAAAATCGGTCGATATCAATTTTTATTTCACCTTATTGATAAATCGATTTTACTTGTATTAATATAATGATTTTCATTTGTATTACCAATTGGTTGATGGTTTAGAGTAAAGAAATTAGTATTTGGGGCATCATTAAAGCACAGGAAGAAAAACTTGTTTCGACTATTTGCCAAAGATTACACGGGTGTTTTGGTCCCAATGATGTCTATCTAAAATTTTTTAGAGTATCCCCTAGGTTCTGTATTTAGCTGTATTAACACCTTTGACAGATAAAATCAATAGCTGGATGGACTGAATTGTCGGACAAGTTGGACATAGATTTTTCAGTTCTTATGGAAACGGGCAATCCCAATTTTACTGAGATTTATGGAAAACAAAATGCGAAATTGTAGGGGCACGATAGGATAAAAATAATGCAAGAACAGCCGGAAGTTATTTCATGGCCGATAGTTAAAAATGGAAAGCAATTTTTACGCATTAAAAATCCCTCGGACGTGGTGAAGTATATTAATCAATAAGCCCAATACAAAAAAAAACCAACCGATGAGGTTGGTTTTTTTTCTTGAAGATATATTATGCTGTTATTGCCAAGGTGTTTTGATGGTCTTGGTATTGTTTGGGACTACAATTGTATTTTTCCTTGAAAATCTTGGAGAAATAACTTCTACTGGTAAGTCCAACGGTATATACGACTTCTGAAATATTTAAATCGGTAGTTTTGATCAGATGCTCCGCTGCTTCCACACGTACATTTCTGATAAAGTCCGTTACGGTCCTTTCGTGCATTAATTTAAAGCCTTCCTGTAATTTTGCCGGTGAAAGACCGGATTTATTGCTTAGATATTTTAAGGTATACTGTATTTCAGGATAATTCTTAATAAAGTCGGAAATTTCACGTACATCTTCCAATTCCCTATTGCTAAGTGATCCACGGTTGCTTTCAAGGCTTACCAAGTCATCTGTGTGCTGCTGAATTTCCAAGGCCAAGATCATATGGACTATTGCTTCTATCAATAAACTTCTTACAATTCCTTTTTGGGTAATTGCATTGAGTTGTTGAATTTTATCGGCAATCCTTAAATTATAGGAGCCAGTATATAGGAAGTGGCCATTTTCTTTTTTCGAAAAAAACGTTTCCTTTAGTTTGGCGTTTAATTTATGGTATGAAAGGGATTTGGCATCTGTACTTACCACTATGGTAGATATTTTATAATGTAAATCCTTTTTAAAATGAAACACATTATCATCATCCGAATTAGTGGTTACAATTCCAGTTTGGAATTGTTCCAACTTCGTTTTATCACCTTCAACTCCAAAACTATGTACTAAGTGTCCTTTAGAACAATAGGCAAAATATATTGGACTTGAATTTAATACGCGATTCACCAATAGGATATCATTTTTAAAAACAATATCAAATTCAATGTAGGTAATGCTACCCTTAAATGTAATACCTCGAATTAAACCTTCTCCCTTTTCATTGTTCAAAGTCAATACCTTTTCATCGGACTTGGAAGTGATATCTCCTCCAAAATGATTTTGAAGGTCTTGGAACATATTATTAAGATTTGTTGTTTTTAGATGTATGACGTTCATGATAAAGTTTTTTAAGTTGACTTTTTTAACCCGACTTAGCGGTTTAAGTTCATTAATCTTTTAAGGTTTTCAAAAAGGACCTTTTTTTTGATGATGCTTTTAGGCAACCTCAATAAGAAGGTAAGATTATCCTATTTGTCCAAATTGTTATCTTTTGAAGAATGTTGGTTTGTCATTCCCATTATAAAATTGTCTGGCATAGCCTTAGAACTGACCTCTCTTTTACGTACTTGCCCTACTTTTGCAAATTGTTGAAGATTATCTAAATACTTATCCATCTTTTATTTTATTTATTGAGTTAGAGACTATATTTTATTTGATATGGTCAAAATTAGATAAAAAGGAAGCCTAGTCCCTTACACAATTTTATGATTGTGTTACATAATTCTATCTTTCCATTAAACATTCCCAATAAAATGGATGATAAAAGATCAGTGTTTAGTGGGGTTAGAAGGAATTTCGGTTAAAGGGAAGGGTAGACGGTAATAGTATAAATAGGAAAGAGCCCTTAAATAAGGGAAAATTAAATTAATTAAGAAGATAGTCTTTATATAGGGAGATAGATATAAAAAGAGGTGCCTATGTTAATTTGTGAGACAGCTTTGATATAACCATTATGATTCTCCACTATTTTTTTGCAGATAGCAAGGCCAATGCCGGTTCCTACATATTCATGTCTTTGGTGTAACCTCTGAAACAGTCCAAATATCTTGTTGGAATTTACCATATCAAAACCAATGCCGTTATCCTTAATTACTATAAGCTTGTAAGAATTTGCAGGTTTTTGAAACTCCTCATTTATCTTATCAGATTTAACCACGGATGTTTTGATAGTAATGGTAGGATGTCCTTTTTTTGGACCGTACTAAATGGCGTTAGATATTATGTTATTGAACAATTGTTCTATTTGATAAGGAATTCCAGTAATAGCGGGCAAATTTTTGTAGATAATTTCACATTCGGATTCACTTATTGTTATAGCTTGATCTTCTTTTACTTTCTCAAGGATATCTTTTAAATCGACACGGGTCATCACTTCCAGGGTGTCATTTATATGGGAGTAAGTTAAAAGGAACTTAATCAGTGATTGCATCCTACTGGCAGAAGCGTGAATTTTTTTAAAGTAATCTTTGCCTTTTTCGGATAAATTATTTTCCTCAAGTTCTGTTAAACGGGAAATAAAAATCCGATGACTTCTGTAAAACCTTAAATTGTCTGTAGCTGATACTAGATGTAAGCAATAATATTCCTATTGCAATAATAGGGAGGATGATGTAGGTACTCGTAGAGGATAATAACCTTTTGAAATTCATTAATTTAGTAAAGAAATTAAATTCTCAATAAAAAATTATCTTTATTTAAGTTAGAAGTATTGTATTGCCAGTTTATTTGAAGTACTCTTTCAATAGCAACTTTTAGCTTTGTGAAGCTATTGGGTTTATTAATATAAATGTTGGCACCATAAACAAAAGTATCCTCAATGTCCTTTTCGGAAGAAGAAGTGGAATAGATTGCCACGGACATCGAATCAAGAGCACTGTTCTTCCTTATTTCCCTTAAGCATTGCATCCCGTTTTTTACGGGCATGTTCAAGTCAAGAAAAACGACCTGCGGCAAAATTACATTTGGAAGGCTTAAATAATCCATAAGCTCCTGTCCATTGGTAAATATGGATAGTTTGGTTTGAATTTTTATTTCATCAATGGCTTCTTTAAAGAGGAATCTGTCATCTTCATCATCATCCGCTAAAGCAACATTAAGGGTTTGTAAGTTCATAAATGTTTAATTATGACTGTCATTTGCACGACGTTTTTGAATTATTTTTTGAAAAGCAGAAGGCGTAAGTCCCGTTGTTTTTTTAAACTGATAAGATAAATGTGCCACACTGCTATAATTCAATTGGTATGCTATTTCTGTTAAGGTGCAATTATTACTGATAATTAGACTTTTGGCGTGATCTATTTTTTTTAAGATCACATAATTCTCAATAGAGGAATAGGTGACCTCCGAAAAAACATTCGATAAATAAACATACGAATAATTCAGCGTTTCCGATAAATAACTCGAAACTTTATAGTTCCTTGCCTTTTCATGGTGATGCATCATATTGTTAATGGTCTCTTTGATACGATGTACCAAGGCACTTTTTTGATCTTCAATTATTTCAATCCCATAAAAGGCCAAGGAGGTTCTTAGTTTATTTTTTTGATCTTCGTTTAATGGTCGCTCAAATTCTATTTCTCCATGACCATGTAAACGATAGGGTACAGACAGGGATGTCAACTGTTCCTGAAGAACTATTTTACAGATGGTACTATAATCATATTTGACGTTTAACTTCATTGGTTCCCCCCGTATTTCAATTCAATTTTAGAATGACCTTAACTAAAATGGACATCTTGTTGTGTATTTGTGAATAGTGCAAATATCATCCTTTTTTTGATATTTATTGTATTTACAACAAACTTTTGAAGGTCATTAGATCCTTGTTACCAGCTAAGTAGACAATTAGGAAGAAGGGATTTAGCAATCAGATATATTTGGCTGGTAAATGTTTAAAAGTGGTGAATTGTGTGTTGCCCCATGTAAGTTATAAACAAATGGCAAGATATAGAAGGATAGGGGGAGGGATAGGTCATGAGGCTATAAGAAAGAGTAGGTTCTGGGATTGTTTAATGTTAACTCGTTTCGTTTTTTTTGGAGCTCTTTGAAAAATTCTGCGGCACCCTAATTTTTAGATGGTCCGAAACACATTAAGAAGACGCCTTTTTTTTTAGTACTCTTCGATATAGTTTCTTGCATTTCCTCATATTCATTCCTTCGCTGTAATGTAATATGTATTAAAATAGAAAAACGGACAACTCATGAATATTGAGAAGTCCGTTTTCTAGTTCTGGGGGAACTTAATGACTTAATTGTCGTCGGTGGCATCATCTATTTCGTCTCCAATTTCTTCAGCCCCTTCTTCGATATCATCACCGACCTCTTCTATACCATCCTTAACTTTTTCTCCAGTAGTTTTTTCTTCCCTACAGCTGGTAAGGGAAAGAGTGCTAACTAAAAGAAACATGAGTAATAAAATTGATTTTTTCATATGTGTCTATAATTAATGGTTATATTTTTTTTCTTCCAGTAATCAAGGAGATTACCAATAATATTATAAAAATAAAAAATAAAATTTTTGCTATACCTGCTGCTCCCGCAGCTATTCCACCAAATCCAAAGATTGCGGCAACAATAGCAAGAATTACGAATGTTACTGTCCAACGTAGCATAATATTTGTTTTTAGATTAATATGTTATTTACTTCAAGGAATGCCTTTTATTGTTCCTCTTAACCAAAGATGCAAAACACGGAGAAGAAGTCATGATGCTATCCGATTAAATTTTAGCTCATTAGCCTTCATTGGTGGACCTGTATTTTTTGTGCTGTTTATATTGTAAGTGTAGTACATTGGGATGAAAAAGCGTTGGGAATGGTGTAAAGTAAATTAACTTGAATGGGGAAGACATCTTTTAAAAAAAACTATGGAGGTTATGCATGAAGTATCGGTAAGGTCTCATAAAATACAGGATCCAACATGCTCCTAAATTTAATGTTCCTATAATAAAATTCCTTAGCTATCGGATATGCGGTAAAGTTAGACTTTTGGTTTAATTCAATTAATCCGTCAAAGTCACTTTCCTCAAGTTTGTGCTCCAACCAATTGGTCTTTTCTGTTTTTGGTATGATCAAAGGGGCTTCTAGTCCCAGGTTGTGAATTTCTTGGGGAATTCCATTAGTGCCTTTCCCAACCAAAAGTGCCGCAGTAATAAAACCATCGTTTAAAGAAGTATAAATTCCACCAATCATAAATGGTTCATTTTGTGGAAGATGCACATAATATGGATAAAGTTCACCTTGATGCAAATGGGAAACAAAATATCCGGTCACCACTATAAGACATCTTTTTGACGCCTTTCCAATAAAGGATAAAGAATTACTGCACAATTTTTCTACGGGTATATTGAGTGTATTCTCTATTTGTTGGTAGGTTTCCCAATCGCCAATATAATTATTTGGCAACAGGCCCCATACGGCAAAATTTACCAGATTGGAATTGTCCTCTGTGATTATGGGTAACAATTCTTCTTCCAAACCATTAATAACAGGATTGGGTACATGAACTCGTGGGTATTTTAGATGTACGCCGAATTCATTTTCTATAACATTGCGAGTTGCTGTATTTGAAACCTTGTAATACATGGAGTATAAATTTTGTTAGTAGGGATAAACTTAATGTTGTTATTATAACAACGGACACTTACCCTTTCTTAGTCAATAGCTACCAAACCCTTAATGGTATTTATGTTGACCGTAATGATGTTTTTTTGGTTAGTAAGAATTTCAGCAGTGGATGTCAGTAAATCTGTATTGCTTAATACGCACTCGTATTCTTTCATTGTATCATTTGCCACTTTTAATACTTCTTCCAATATGGCTTCATCGTTATTGAAGGAGAAAACCGACTTTATTTCCATCCATGCTCTGTGTACCGTGCTAGTAGTACTACCTCCTTTTTCTATAGTTTGTCCATACTTTCTAATTTCTTCCTTTAATTCATATCTGAAATCATAGAACTCAGTGGATTTTTTTGTAAAAAATGCTTTAAGATTGGGATGTTCTGTATTTTCCGCAGCCTTTAAAAATCCTTTTTCTGCATCAAAAGTCAGTTCTAAAAGGGTGTTTAAACTTGTTCCTACTTCCTCTGTATATGAGCTCATGTTACCAATTGTTAAGAAAATGCTTTATAGGGATGCCATTGTTTAGATATAAATCATATCACTTTAGTGTGCCGAGAAGCTTTTAGAGCGCTACTTTATTCCTGTTTTTAAGTTCAATAATTTTGGTTTTTAAATTATTTTGGGTAGACGCCTGCTTGTTGAAACGATCAGAAATGGTAAATCCCAATTTCTCACCAATAAAATTTTGCTTGGGAGAAATTCTTAAATCAGACATACGGGATGCTGGTGGTTTTATCTTTTTTTCCTGAATTGTATAGAAATCTTCATCCTCATAATCAACATCCGGTACAATGATTTTCTCCAATAGAATAAACAAAATCAGCCCGAAAGCGAAACCACAAACAAAAATGGAAATAATTTGAATTGTATTCATTGTCAGTATATTTTAGAATCATTTAAATTTTCAAGAATTGGAGGTTATGTAAGTATTGGACCCTATTGATTTTTCGTATTGGAACAATAGTTTTTCCACCTCCTCTTTTAATCTCAATATCTGGACACCCCATATTATAACATCTTGGGTCGTTGGATCCAACTCGCCTAGCAGACGTTTAATTTTTTCTCCATTTTTAACCTCTAGATTAAATTGGTCAGCTTGCTTTTCAATGGCTATATCCATAAAAAAAGAAATACTTACAGCACAATACACTTCTAACTCATTTTGAAATTCCTCCAACAATCTATTTTTCTTTAGTACCGCTGCGGATTCATCGGACAGCTCTTCCAGAAGAAACCTAAATTTATGGTGGCAGGTATATAAGGTATCAATACTAGCCATAAGCAATCAATTTTTTAGATCCGTTTTTATAGGCTGACCTTTAAGTATATAGGTGCTTTTCTATCGGTCAAAGTTAGCACAGGTAAATACCGAATAGGTGCTCTATTGGAATTAAGATTAACCCAATCCTATTTGGCATCGCAGATCTTATAAGAATTAATTTTTGAATGATTTGCATCAATGTAATTCGTGAAGATGTCTTAGTTTTACTGTTGAATTCAGGGATATATTGGTTCTATAATGGCTTTAAAAGTGTTCTTTATGTAGCCTGAATTGCAGTAATTAATGAAACAAATAAATTATGCAGGAAAAAGAAAACGACAGCAATACAAAATTTGTAAAGGAAGAAGGAAATCAAACACAGCAATTTATACTTCAGAAAAATTCCAAAACTAAAATGGCGGCAATTATTATAACCATTGTCTTAGTTTTGCTGGTGGTTGGATTATTTGTTTCAGGATTTATTTTTTGGTGAAGGGTAACAATACCAAGCTTTTAGTACAAGTAGAATTATGCATTGTATGCTAATAAAATGCGGATATGTATTGATATTCAGGGAACAATAAATTCACGTTATGTAAATTATTGTCGCCATGCATTGAGGAAGACGAAATCATCTTGTGGCATTCGTATCCTATCCCTAATCTCTTCCTCCCTTAATTCAGGTGATAAGCTTTCCAATTCCCCACCATAATACCCTATGGCAACAGCTGTACTGATGTGAAATCCTGGAGGTACATCAAATTCTGTTTCGGCTTTTTTCCAATCAACACCAGCCATTTGATGGATGGCAATTCCCATATATTGCGCTTGCACGGTCATATTCCCCATGCTGAAACCCAAGTCTTGTAGGGCATGAAAATTCTCATTGTTGTTCTTATGAGTTTCCTTGTAGGCTGTAAGGATCAGGGTAGGGGCATTTGACGCCCATTGCTTGTTAAAATCACTTAAGCAATCAATTATTTTATCGTAGGCAACTGTACCCTTGTTGGCATAAATAAAACGCCAAGGTTGCTCATTATTGCTGCTCGCGGCCCATCTTGCAGCCTCAAATAGTTTTTTTAAGCTCCTATCGGGTATAAGTTCGTCCCTGAAGGCCCTAGGACTCCATCGCTGCTTTAAAAGTGCATATATTTCATAATCTGTATCGGCAATATTGTGTAATCGAACTTGTTCTTCCTCAGTCATCTGATCATTTACTTTAATGAATTTTCAAATCAAATTGTACAGTTTACGTATAGTCCGTTTATCGTGGAAGTAGGTAATTGACTAAATTAGTTATCGTTTCTTTTACTTTTTGATCCTATTACTATTTTTATTGATCCTTTTAATTAAAATAGTTTTCACTTTTGAGAATTCGTTTGTTCGTGTCAAGGAAAATATTTTTTGAGATAATCTAAATTCTAGCCGCTATGTATACTTGTAGATGTTGATTAATGACTGTATACAACCAAACTTTTGCGAAAGAAATATTATCAAATTCTAAACACCGCTTATGAAAGATTTACTCCAAAAACCATTGGTCCAATTTTTCCTATTAACCCTCTTAATGGTTTTTCTTAATGGGTGTGCCACGTTCAAGGAACAAATGAGTCCAGACCTTATGCACGTTGATGAGGAAAATGAAAAACCTATCCATAGCTTTTATATTGCGGGTGGTCTAGGTAATATGAAAGAGGGTAAGGAAGAACAGGTTTTGAATCTTCTGAAGGCGGAATTGGAAAAAGCTCCAAAAAATAGTACCCTAATTTTTACAGGGGACAACATTTCCCCAAAAGTGGATCAATGGGAATCTGATAGGAAACAAATTGAAAGCCAAATTGCGATCACGGATAATTTCAAAGGGCAGACGATTTTTATGCCTGGCGATTTTGAGTGGAAAAGCTTTGATGCGGACAAAATGGAAACTGTTGAGGATTATATCAAGGATAAAAATAAGGATGGCCTCAGTGTTTTTCCAGAAAATGCATGTCCCTTGGAAAGAATTGTGCTCAATGATCAATTGGATATGATCTTGATCGATTCCCAATGGTTTATCGGTAACTGGGATCGTGTCAAAGGGATTAATAGGAAATGTACAGATATTATTACCCGAAGAAGGTTTGCAGAGGAATTGGAAGGGATGATCAATGACGGACAGAATAAAAATATAGTAATAGCCATGCACCATCCCATATTTAGCAATGGTGTATTTGCCGGAAAGGAAACCTTCTCCGATCAGCTGACCCCACTGCCGGTAGTGGGTAGTATAGTAAACCGGGTAGGAGATTGGGCTGGTTTTTCCAATAAGGAATTGAATTCCAGACGTTACAACTATCTGCGAATATTGGTAGCTGCCCTCGCCCACGATTCTGATAGGATTACGTTGATTTCTGGTCATGAAGAGGGCCTACAATATCTCATTGGGGGTGGAATACATCAGATTGTCAGTGGATCCCTTGGGGGTAAAACGGCGACCAAGCGTTCAGAAGATGAAATCATAACGATTGGAGGTTCCTTGGATTATATGGGAGTCTATACCTACGGGGAAATGGGATTTGCGAA
Organism: Flavobacteriaceae bacterium KMM 6897; assembly: GCA_035798135.1. GTDB lineage: Bacteria > Bacteroidota > Bacteroidia > Flavobacteriales > Flavobacteriaceae > Sediminicola. The sequence goes on from JAPFBR010000002.1 coordinate 96,765, forward strand.
GCTGGAATATTTTAAGAACGGTTCTTCCAGGGTAATTTTTATAACCCAGGATTCTGCAGCTTCAGAAAAAGCATTTAATGTGCTACCTAAATTTAAGGAAAAGGCAAGAATTGATATACCTGCTGCCTCAACAAAAAAGTATGTTCAAGAATCAGTTTTGAACGGGGACCAAAAAAGAAATCTGGAGAAAACAGGATTCTATAAATTTATTTGGGGAGATCGGTATAGGAAATATTTTGGAAAGGAGATCACCGCCAAAGTTGTAAGTCTAGATACCCTGTATGGGGGGCTTAAAATTACGCAAGAGGGGGGAGGACACCAATCCTATTCCTTGCGTTTGGAGGATGGGAATGGCAAAGAATACGCTATGCGCTCCTTACGAAAAAACGCCTTAAAATTCTTAAAATTTAAAGTGAAGGGTGTTGCCTTTGAAGCGGAAGATTTTAAAGGTACTCTCACAGAAGAGTTTATATCAGATTTTTTCACCACGGCCCACCCTTATATCCAATTGGTTATTAGCCCCATGGCCAGAAAAGTGGATGTCAACCACGCCAGTCCTGAATTGTTCTATGTTCCTAAACAAAAAAGTCTAGGAGAACTGAACGCTTCCTATGGGGATGAGCTATACTACATTGAAGAACGACCTTCCGATAGGCACAAAAATTTTATGGGCTATAACCAGGCCAATCCAGAAAAATCGGGACGTATTCCTGATTTTGAAAGTACCACGGACGTTTTGGAAAAATTAAAGAAGGATGAATCCTATGATGTGGAACAGCGAAGCTTTGTCCGTGCCCGCATATTTGACATGTTGATAGGGGATTGGGATAGACATCAAGACCAATGGCGATGGGCCGAATATGAATTGGAATCCGGGGACAAACGATTTTTACCAATCCCAAGGGATAGGGACGGGGCTTTTACCAAGTTCGATGGAGTTGCATTTCCTCTTATAAAACGGTTTATGCCCAAATCCAGATTTTGGCAATCCTATAGTGCAGAGTTGGACAACGTGCCTTGGTTTATGGCACAAGGGAATAGCTTGGATAGGGCCTTTGTCACTAAATATGGTGCCGAGATATGGACAGAAGAAGCAGAATTTATACAGAAGCAATTGACCAAGGAAGATATCGATGCCGCTTTTTTAAGGTTACCAATAGAAGTACGGGATAGCACTGCCAATAATATTAAACGGAGTTTAATAGGCCGGTTGGCCAATTTAAAGGGCATGGCCACGGAATATGGGCAATATCTCAATAAGGTTGTAACGCTACACGGTACCGAAAAGGATGACCGTATTACTGTTACAAGACTTTCAGAGGGAAGGACAAGGGTAGTAATTAGAAGGGTATTGAGTGACGAACCAAATAAATTGATATTCGATAGAACCTTTGATAAGGACGAAACCAAGGAATTATGGATATATGGATTAGGGGATAAGGATGAATTTATAGTAGAAGGTGAAGGCGATGGGGAGCTATTTGTACGGTTAGTAGGAGGGTACGGTGAGGATACCTATACGATTGAGAATAAGAAGGCCTTAAAGGTTTATGATTGGAAATCTGAAGAATCCAAATTTGAGAAGAGGGTGCCGGCGAAACAATTGACCAATAGTTATGATACTAATACTTTCCATTGGCGTCACTTTACTGAAAACACCAATACTTTGCTGCCCAATTTGGGGTTCAGAACAGATGATGGCCTTTACTTGGGAGCTACCAATGTATATACCAACAATGGGTTCAACGGTAACCCATTTCGTCAAAAACATACTGTTGCAGCCAACTATTATTTTAAGTTCGAAGGGGTAGAGTTGAATTATCAAGGGGTCTTTGCCAATATTTTTCCAAAATGGAATTTTGAGATAGATGGATATTTCACCAATGATCGATTTTCCAATAACTTTTTTGGTTTGGGAAATGAAACCTTTAATCCGGACGACGAATTGGGCAAGGATTACAATAGGGCAAGAATGAGACAGGTGAAATTGAACGCGGGAATAGCGTATAGAACCTTAAAAATTAAGGGGATTTACGAGTCCTTTAAAGTAAATGAAAATGAGAATCGATATTTTATCCCGGAGAACGTGGATCCGAACATCTTTGATTCTCAGGATTATGTAGGGGGAGAAGTATCCATTTCATATAACCATGATGATGCAGATGACTTTCCAACCAAGGCTGTTTATATGGGGCTGACTGGAGGCTATAAAACCAATCTCAATCTAGGGGATAATGCATTTGGCTATGCTGGAATAAAATTCGGCTTTAGCCAAAAGGTAATACCATCAGGAAACCTGGTACTTGGTATCATGACAGAATATAAGACTAATTTTGGAGACGAATATTTCTTCTACCATGCCCCATCTATAGGAGGGGACAATGGGCTAAGAGGGTTTAGAAACGAGCGGTTTACTGGTAAATCCTACTTTTATCAAAGTTCCGATCTGCGCTTGCGTCTGAAAAGAATCGTAACCGCCGTGGCACCTATTACCATTGGTGTCTACGGGGGATTCGATTATGGTCGAGTATGGTTGGAGAATGACGCTTCCAACCAATGGCATACTTCCCAAGGAGGTGGTTTTTGGATCAGTGGCTACCGTTTTCTTGCCCTTAATGTAGGATTTTTTAATTCAGTGGAGGGGAATATGGTTCAAGTTGGCTTTGGCTTTGGCTTTTAGCCTAAAATAATATCGAATTGGATTATAATTCAGATCCCTGTACCTAAAAGCATTTTGTTTAGGATACAGGGTTTTTTTATGTTGGAACAGAGGGTTATAATTGGGTGCTGTCTTTTTTTGATTGTCCGTATTCCCTTTTATAGATTCTGAGTACAATCAGAAACAAACTGATCAACAATGGTCCGAAAATTAGGCCAATGAAGCCAAACAAGGGTACACCAACAATGACTCCTACCAAGGTGATGAGCGGATGTACGTCATCCAATTTACGGAGCACATAAAGTCTAATAATATTGTCTGTGGAACCTACCACAATAATGCCATAAAAAAGAATTCCCCAGGCCTGCACAGGTGTACCCGTGGACAAGGTCAATAGGAATACCGGCAAGATGCCAATTAAGGTTCCGACAAAAGGAATCATGGAGCCAAGGGCGACAATGGTAAACCAAAAAAAGGGATCCTTTATTTGAAAAATGAAGAAACCAACTAAAGCCACAAAACCTTGGGCAATGGCAACCAAAGGAATTCCAAGGGCATTACTTTTTACCATTTTCTCACATTCGGAACTTATTATTTTTAGGTTGTCATTGTCTATAGGGATATACTCAAATAAAGACTGACGCAACCTTCTTCTGTTGGTGAGCATATAATATAGCAACAGGTACATGATACCAATGGAAAGGATGATATTAAATGTTCCTCCCGCAAAACTGAACAAATTGTCGGAAAGCCAGGAAGAGATGCCGGATGTATCAATATTGGTGGTGAATTCATACCCTATCCTCGCTTCCCATTTGCTTAAAAGGCCTTCTGTTTTTGTAACCAATTCTTCTGGCTTATTGGTGATGTCACCAACTTTATTCCCCAACATAAATGCAATTCCAGCAACAGGTAACAAAATACAGAAGAATGAAAGGAAAAGTAACAGCCCTGCTGCCCAGTCCGCATTCCATCCTTTTTCGATCAGTTTGCCTAAAAAATTTCGTAAAATAAAGAACAAGGTAATGGCACCCAAAACCCCTGACAAATAGGGGAGCATTTCCCTAAATATAAGTGTGCCCATAAGCACAATTAGAATAAGCACAAAGATTTGCCTAATTATTTTTGCAGGTATGGAATTCATCCTTGGTTTAGGTTTATTTGGTTATGGCCCTAAAGTTATTTTTTCTAAGATTAAGTCTTTTTACTGTTCCACTGGGATAAAAATATCAAAGATAACTCCCTTTTTTGGCTTTCCGTTAGCTTTGATAACACCATTGTGGTTCAGCACAATTTTCTTTACAATGGCCAAACCTATCCCAGTGCCCTCATAATCGTTCTTGCCGTGTAGCCGCTGAAAAACCTCAAAAATTTTATCCTTGTATTGAGAGGCAAACCCTATTCCATTATCGGAAAAGGTAATATGGTAATATTTCTTGTTGGGAAGTAGGTCCAGATTCTCAAATTCCTCTCCTTTTACTTCTGTACTGGTTATTTTTATTATAGGAGGCACCCCTGAAATGGAAAATTTTATGGAATTGCTTATTAAATTACTCATAAGTTGGACAAACTGAAATGGAATGATTGATACCTCACACATATCACCAATTACAATTTGGCCGCTCTTTTCCGCTAATTTTTCCTTAAGATCTATTTGGGCTTCTTCAATGATATCACTGAGGTTAACTGTTTTGAATTCCTTGCCGGAGGTGTTGGTCCTAGAGTAGGCAAGGAGGTCTTTGATGAGGTTTTGCATTCTGTTGGCAGATTCCTCTATACGTCCAAAATAATTTTTCCCTAAATCGGAAAGCGAATCATTTTCCTTTTCGAGAATTCGAGAAATAAAAGTTTGTATTTTTCGCAGTGGCTCTTGAAGGTCATGACTGGAGACATACGCAAAGGATTGGAGTTCCACGTTCATTTTTTGAAGTTCATCTATGGAATCCTCCAATTTATCATTGGACTCCTTCAACATTCGCGTACGTTCCTTTACCTCGTTCTCCAATTTATTGGAAAACATTTTTTGTTCTTGGATATCAGTACTTGCTCCTACCCAGCGTTGTATTTTGCCTCCTTCATCCCGTTGTGGAATAGCCTTGCTCAAAATCCAGTGATAGGACCCATCGTGTCTTCTATACCGATGTTCCAAAAGGAAATCTTTGCCTGTTTTCACGGATTCTGTCCATAACCTTAAATTTTTATCCCTATCGTCCGGATGTACAAGATCTAACCAGCCCTTTTCCAATATCTCATCCAGATTTAAGCCGGTATACTCAAAAACGGCTTGGTTGAAGTAATTGATGGTACCTTCCGGATCGGAAATCCATATTTGTTGGGGCATTGAATCTGCCAATAATCTAAATTTTTGTTCACTTTCAAAAAGGGATTGTTGGTTAATCTTATCATCGGTGATATCCCTAATAACTCCTATTAATTTAAAAGGTTCCCCTTCATCATCATAATAAATTTTTCCTTGGGTTCTGATCCATTTAATTTCGTTGGCTGGAGTTACCAACCGAGCTTCATAATGATATATTCCCGTTTTGAAGGCCTTTGCAAATGCCTCCATGACAATAGAATCTATATCATCTGGATGTATTTGGTCCCGCATATCCTCATGGGTGAGAATTGCGGTTTTATCATGACCTAAAATTTCGGCCAATCTAGACGAGTAAATAATATTTCTCTCATTAAGGTCCAGCTCAAAAGTAGCCATTTCAGCAGCTTCTGTTGCTAGTCTTAATCTGGTTTCGGCTTCTTCTGTTTTTTTGCGGGAATCCACTTTTTCCGTAACATCAATCGTAGTTACAATTAATCCTTCCACAGTATTATCGGATCCAATTAAAGTAGAATAGTCAATATCAACATAAAATTTTCGCATTCCATCATCACCCAAAACATACATTACGGCCTCCTTTTCCCTGTATGACACTCCTGTTTCTAATACCTGATCCAATAAAGCAGGAAATTTTTGACCTTCCAACTCGGGGAATACTTCTAAGAGGGATTTTCCAATAACCCACTTTTCTTTTTTTCGCCATATCTTCTTGATCATGGACTCATTGGCCAATTCAATGGTATGATTTTTTCCTTTTAATACAGCCATGGCAACAGGCGAGTGCATCACCAAATTTCGAAATTTCTCTTCACTTTCCACCAAGTCATGTTTGGCCTGTACCAATTCCGTTACTTCCGAAGCAACACCCATAACTCCTGATATCTCGCCATTTTCTTCCCTAAGGGCTTTACATATGACATTAAAATATCCCAAGTTTTCTTTTCCTTGTCTATTAATAGAAATAGGAAGATGGGTGCCCCTAAACGTTTCTCCGGTTCTATAGACCTCCCTTAAGACATCTTCTGTTCCTTTTCGTGCTTCAGGAATGGATTCAAACAAAGGTTTGCCAAGGATATCCTTTTCATCAAAATCGGCTGATTCCAAATAGGCATCATTCACCATTTCCACTATGAAATCCGGGCCTCTATAAACACCAATACTAACAGGGGCTTGTTTTACAGCAGACTTAAAACGCTCTCCAACTTCTTGAGCAATGATATCTTCCAATATCCTTTCAGTAGATTCAAATGAAGTCACAAATACTCCTTCCGTTTTGCCATTGCAGTCTATTATTGGACTATAATTGACAGTCCAATAAGCATCCGTCATTTTACCATTTCTCAATATTGGGATCAATTGATTTTCTAAATAGAGACCATTCTTAGTCTCACACACTTGATTAAAAAGAGGTTTTATAAAATCCCAAGCTTCAGGAAAAGACTTTTCTGTAGGTTCACCTAGAACAGAAATGAATTTGTTATCCAGTCCTAGACTGGGTTTATGGGCGTCGTTAAAAAAACAAAGATAATCCTGCCCCCAAAATACTAACATGGGTTGTTTGGAATGTAAAATGACACTCAATGTAGTGCAAAGACTTGGAGGCCATGTTTCTATAGGTCCTAGAGGGGTTTTTGTCCAATCTTTGTTCTTTATTAACCTGCCCATTTCACCTCCTTCGTTCAAGAAAGATAAATTATTCTTATGTGCCATAAACAACAAAAAAGATTATAGAAGTATAATACTGAATTTGATGAAGGAAAATTAGGGAAATAATGGCAATAAATCATTACCAACGGCAAGACTTAGAAAGGGATTTAACAGCAATTTAAGATAATATGACCTTGTGAAATAGTAGGTACTAAATAGGGTTGGTGTGGATGGAATGATTAGAGTTATTTTTTTATTCAAATGAGGTAATATTAATAATTTTTCGAAAGAAATAAAAGAATAGAATCTTAGTAAAATTGGGATTTTAATGTTTCCCTAGTCCCAAAAAAATAAAATCAGTCAACTGCTTTTCAATTTCTATTCTATTCGCTTTGGCATCCTCATTACTGTCATCAGTAAACCTATCGTAAAGCCAACGCAAGGATGACAAAAATGTCAGTGTGGCAATATCTGGGTCCATGGTTCTAAATAGCCCTTGATCCATTCCACTTATGATAATATCCCGCACCTTTTTATTGTATTTTTTTTTGAGGTGAATTAATTCACCCCGCTTAGGTTCATCCAAATTTCGCCATTCATTGACCAAAAGGGACAACTCGTATGGTTTTTTTGATAGCATTTGAATGTGTACGGAAATGATCATGCGCAATTTTTCCTCTTGACCATAGGGTGAATCTATAATGAGTTCTATGGATTCCAAAAACTCATTCGAAATATCAAAAAGATAGCTTTCCAGCAGGGCTTGTTTAGAATCTATGTAATTATATACATTGGCTACTTTGAAGTTCAATTTTTCTGCAATGTCCCGCATAGTGGTGGCCTTATACCCCTTTTCATGTATCAACTTCAATGACACTTCAAAAAATTTCTCTTTTTTGGAACTCATACTCATTTGTTAAAACTCGATTAGTGTTTTTTATTTAGATTTTCTTGTACAAAAAATTACACTGGAATATTACATGAACATTTGTTCATAAAACGATTATTATGGTATGGAAGTATGCAAATTGCCAATTATTATAGTAATTTAAGGTTAGGACATTTTAAATAATGGTAAAATGTGAAGTGTTATTTAGTACTAAAAGAAAGCTCTTTTAATTTGATTTTTATTGCCTTAAAACCAAGAAAACATGACTACAGAAGATGTATATACCACAGTGAGGACCTTGGCAGAATTTAGGGATCTGTTCGAAGAATCTATTAAAAAGGCAAAATTGCCCAACGATAAGCAGATGTACAATGAATTGCACAAATACTCGGCTTTGTTGGGAAGTTATATGGAAGGCTTATTGGAAGAAGGAATGTTCCCTACCGATCGTGATCATGGATAGCTCTATCTGAGTTGTGATCATAGACATGTATAGTGTTCATATTGAACGACTTATAGATTTTAGCATTATTGTCTCATTTTGTGACAATAAAATGTAATTTGCATTGCTTTATTTCTTTTCTTTGGGGAAACGCAATGTTTGACACCGAATAAAAAGAAGATATTTCCATCACGAGAAGACTATGTACCACATTTGGCATATGATTCGGTAATTTTTGGATATAATGGCAAACAGTTAAAAATTCTTGTTTTAGAATATCATAATACTGGCTTTTTTGCCCTACCTGGCGGTTTTGTGAAACGTAATGAAAATGTGGACGATGCCGTAAAAAGAGGTCTCAAGGAACGTACCGGACTTGATAATATCTATCTGGAACAATTCCACACCTTTGGCGATACAACCCGAGCTGCACCTGATGTGATGCAGACCATTTTGGAAGCCAACAATTTTGAAGTAGAAGAAGATCATTGGCTTTTGGATCGTTTTATTTCTGTAGCCTATTATGCATTGATAAATTATGATGAAGTGCATCCAAGACCTGATGAACTCTCAGATTCTATAAATTGGTACGCTATAGATCAACTGCCAAACCTGATGATGGATCACGAGGAAATTGCGGCAAAGGCCCTAAAAACGCTTCGAGGAAATCTGGACAAAAAACTGACGGGAACCAATCTCTTGCCATCAAAATTCACAATGAAGGATATTCAACAGCTTTATGAGGCCATCAATGGAGAAAAATTGCGCAGAACCACATTTCAACGTAAAATATTGGCTATGGATATCTTGGTGCGCCATGAAAAACTGTTTACAGGGGGAGCCCATAAGGCACCATTTCTGTATAGTTTCAAAGCAAACCACCCAAAAATATTAAATGCTTTATAAAATAAAAACTATAAAATTTAAAACAACTCTAAACAATAAATATTTAAGATCATGAAAAAAACAGTTAGAATCCTATCCTTACTTGTACTACTTGCAGCAAATAGCTTTATTGGAAGCGCGCAAGAAAAATTTGGGGGCTTAGCACTTTATACCGTTAGGGATGATATGGGCAAGGATGCCAAAGCTACCCTGCAGGCAGTAGCTGATGCAGGATACAAAAATATTGAGTCGGCCGGATATTCCGAAGGGAAATTTTACGATCTGTCTCCAGAAGATTTCAAAAAACTTTTGAAAGAACTGGATTTAACACCCATAAGTACACATCAGGGCTCCGTAACCATGGAAAATGCAGACAGCATGATAGCCGATGTAAAAGCTGCTGGTTTTGAGTATTTCGTAATCCCTGTTCCGCCCATGGGACTATTTAAATTTGACCAAAAAACCATGAGCATGAGTATGACCGGCGGTGCTGCAAATCTGGCCAAGATATTGACTACCCTTGGTAAGAAATGTAGCGAAAAGGGATTGAAGTTATTGTACCATAACCATGATTTTGAATTTGCAAAGGATAAGGAAGGCATCGTTACTATTGATTACCTTTTGGAGAATACCGATCCCAAGTATGTGAACTTTCAAATGGATCTTTTTTGGGTAACAAAAGCAGGGGCAGACCCTTTGGCATATTTTGAAAAATATCCAGGGCGCTTTAAAATATGGCACGTAAAGGATATGGATGAGCAAGGGAGGTTCGCTCCTGTAGGTAATGGGACTATAGATTTTTCAAGGATTCTAGCTAAGAAGGAGCTCTCGGGAATGAAATATTATATGGTAGAGCAGGATATGACCTTTGACGGTTTAAAACCTCTAGAGGCAATAAAAATAAGCCATGAAGGAATTAAGAAAATAGGTTTTAACTAGCTACAATAACAATGTCTATTAACCTCCTATTCTTTTTTTTAGGCTGGATAAAAGGACGCACCTTAAATATAAACAATATGAATTTCAATAACAAAACTGGGATATTCCTTGGTGTTATCCTTGGATTATGGGTAATGGGATGTAGTCCTAAATTCACTGAGGAGGAAATTGAAGGCTTTATTCTAGTCAAAAATGATGGGGGACAAACCTTAGGATATAACCGAAATTCTGGAATAAAGCTATTGACGGTAGATCGTTATGCCTTTAAGGATTTAAATAAGAACGGAAAGCTAGATGCCTATGAAGATTGGCGCTTGTCTGCAGATGAACGCGCCAAGGATCTTGCAAAAAAGATGTCCCTAGAACAAATTGCGGGATTGATGCTCTATAGTGCGCACCAATCCATCCCATCGGGAGGCAATAGTTTTTTTGGCCCTGCCACCTATGGAGGTAAGCCTTTTGCAGAAAGCGGTGCAGCAGCCAGTGACCTATCCGATGCGCAATTGAAATTTTTACAGGAAGATAATCTTCGGCATGTTCTAATCACCAATGTAGCTTCACCAGCACTAGCAGCAAAATGGAACAACAACGCACAGGCTATGGTAGAAAAAATTGGCTTGGGTATACCTATCAACAACAGCTCTGATCCCAGACATGGAAGTGATTCCTATGCTGAGTTCAATGCCGGGGCAGGGGGAGATATTTCCATGTGGCCCGGTACTTTGGGAATAGCAGCTTCCTTCGATCCAACCCTTATGAAACAGTTCGGGGAAATAGGTTCCAAGGAATATAGAGCGTTGGGAATTGCTACAGCTTTGTCGCCCCAAATAGATCTGGGAACGGAACCGAGATGGAGTCGTTTTGACGGTACCATGGGGGAAGACCCAGACTTGGCCACGGATATGGCCAGAGCTTATGTGGATGGATTTCAGTCCTCCGATAATGGAGAAGGCTGGGGATATCAAAGTGTAAATGCCATGGTAAAACATTGGCCGGGCGGAGGTCCTGAAGAAGGAGGGCGTGATGCTCATTTTGGGTATGGAGCGTATGCCGTTTATCCTGGAAATAATTTAAAGGACCACTTGCAACCCTTTACAGAAGGTGCTTTTATGTTGGAAGGACCTACAATAATGGCATCGGCCATCATGCCCTATTATACCATTTCTTATGGTCAAGATTCAAAAAACAATGATAATGTTGGTAATGGCTTCAACAAATACCTGATTACCGATCTCTTACGTGGTAAGTATGGTTATGAAGGAGTGGTATGTACGGATTGGGGCATTACCCGTGATGTAGACGCCATAGATCTTTTTCAGGGAAAGAGTTGGGGTGTAGAGACCATGACGGTTGCAGAAAGGCACTACAAGGCCATTGATGCGGGTGTGGATCAATTTGGAGGAAATAATGAAATGGGTCCTGTTATAGAAGCCTATAACATGGGTGTTGCAGCACATGGGGAAGAATACATGCGCAAGCGATTTGAAAGTTCCGCAGTTAGGTTGTTAAAGAATATTTTTAGGGTCGGACTCTTCGAAAATCCTTATTTGGATGTAGCTAAAACAGAACAAATTGTTGGGAATGCAGAATACATGAAAGCAGGTTATAGTGCACAACTTCGTTCCATTATAATGTTGAAGAACCACGAAAATGCTCTACCGCTCAAGACGAAAGAAAAAGTATATGTTCCCCAAAGATATATAGCCGCAAGCAAGAACTGGTTTGGAATGGAAACGCCTGAAAAAACAGTGTATCCATTTAATATGGAGGTCGTTAAAAAATATTTTGAAGTAGTTGAGAATGCTGAAGAAGCCGATTTTGCCTTAGTTGGTATTAAAAATCCTGATGGGGGAGTGGGTTATGACAGGGAAGATGTGGCCAAAGGCGGGAATGGGTATGTGCCCATCAGCCTTCAATATGGACCATATACTGCTACAGCAGCCCGTGAAGTTAGTTTGGCAGGAGGTAGTCCCTTAGAGGACTTCACAAACCGTTCTTACAAGGGCAAAACTAGTATTGCCTCCAATATCTACGACAAGGGAATGGTTGTGGATACGAGAAAAAAAATGGGTGATAAACCTGTTATTGTAGTGGTGAATATTTCCAAACCCTTAGTTTTCTCGGAAATTGAAAAATATGCCTCTTCCATTTTTGTGCATATGGGGGTTCAGGACCAGGCTTTGATGGATATGATCGTTGGAAAGGCAGAACCTTCGGGCCTACTACCATTTCAAATGCCCATTGATATGAAAACGGTTGAAGAACAATTCGAAGATGTACCAAGGGATATGAAACCTTACATTGATGCTAATGGCAACACCTATGATTTTGCATTTGGTTTAAATTGGAATGGGGTAATAAAAGATGCCAGGGTAACTAAATACAAATAATTCACAGGTATTAATCCTTTTGCTAAATTTACCGTCAAATAATACTATTTTTTGTAATTAAAAACTAACATTTCAAATGCTGAAGAAAATTTTAATTGGACTGGCGATTGTTCTGATCATAATTCAGTTCATCCGTCCAGATAAAAATGAGTCCAACGATCTTACTTATGATATCTCTACCAAATATTATGTACCTGATGATGTAAATCACCTATTACAGGTTTCCTGTAACGATTGCCATTCCAACAAAACAGAATATCCCTGGTATGCCAAGGTACAGCCTGTGGCCTGGTGGCTCAATGATCATGTAGTAGATGGGAAACGACACTTAAATTTTTCCGAATTCACAAAAATGCCCATTGCCATTCAAAACCACAAGTTGGAGGAGACTATTGAGATGGTGGAAGAAAAGGAAATGCCTTTGAAAGATTATACCTATCTCGGTCTTCATTCGGAGGCCAATCTTACGAAAGAAGAAAGGGAAAAGATCATAGTATGGGCCAAGGCGCAGATGACCTATTTAAAAGCCACTTATCCGGCGGATAGTCTTGTTATGCCAAAAAGAAAAAAATAGTTCCCCGAAAAATAGTTAAAGAATCACCTTTAATGATTAATGATTTTTTTTTGTCTTTTTGGTAAAGTATCCAAATTTGAAGGGATAGTCAATGAATTCAAAAACCCGCAACGAAAGTTGTGGGTTTTCTTTTGATAGCATATTCTTAAAACAACCTATTGCCATCCACCTCCAAGGGCCTCATATAAATCTACAACGGCCTGTAATTGATTGTTTTTTGAGTTTACCAAATCGAGACTGGAGTTGAGGGCATTTTCCCTAGCTCTCAAAACTTCAAGATAGTTGGCAAGTCCATTGTCCAACAATTCCTCGGAATAGCTTGTAGCCAGATCATAAGCGTTGAATTCCTTTTCCTTTATTACCATTTTTTCAGTTGCCGCAGTATAGGAATAAAGTGCATCCGAAACTTCTTTCCCTGCATTGAGCACAGAATACTTAAAAGCCAATTTTGCCTGCTCCTGCTGTGCTTGGGATACCTCGAATTGCGTCCTAATTTTACGGCCATCGAAAATGGGTTGGGTAAGACCGCCAACAACAGTGGCAAACAGGGAGCTAGCACTGAATAGCTTATCGAAATCCAAACTCTGAAGCCCACCATTGCCGGACAACGTTAACGAAGGATAAAAATTACTTCTGGCTACATTCGTCAATTCAAAGGCATTGATTAATTGATATTCTGCCGACATAACATCCGGTCGGTTCGCCAATAATTGGATAGGTACTCCCGTTGTCAAGGCAGTGGTCACCGTTTGATTTTCCAAGGAACCTCTTAAGATGGTCCTGGAATCATTCCCTAGTAAAATGGATAAGGTGTTTTCCAAAAGTCGGGTATTGTTCCGTAAATCGATCAAAAGGCCCTGAGCACTGTACAATTGTGCTTCGGTTTGTTTTACACCCACTTCGGTAACATTTCCGGCATCTTTTAAGGCTTGGGTAGTTTCCAAGCCCTTTTCCCTATTTGTAATAGTCTCTTCAGTGATTCGAATTTGTTCATCCAATGCCAATAACTGATAGTACGTAGAAGCAATATTGGCCACCAATCTGCTTTTTACAGCCTTATGGGCTGCAACTGTCTGTAAATAACTGGCTTGAAATGCACGTTTGTTACTTCGTATCTTCCCCCAGATATCAGCTTCCCACGAAAGTCCGCCGCTAAGTTGATATTGGTCTAATTTATTAAACTGTGCCCCAAATTGGCTATTATTGGAGAGTTCTGAATGGGAGTATTGGGCTGTACCATTTAGGGTAGGGTAGTAGCCCGACTTTCCTTGTTTTACATAGGCTTCAGAAATCAATATTTGCTGAATGGCAATACGGATGTCGATATTGTTGGTCAGCCCCTCTGCAATATAGGATTGCAAGACGGGGTCCGTAAACAATTCCTTCCAAGAGATTGTTGCCATGGACAAACTGTCCTTGGACAATTGATCGGTTCGATAATAGTCCGCTGTAATAACCTCTTCCTGTGGACGAACATATTCCTTTGCCGCAAAACAGGAAACGAGCATCAAGGGCGCAGCGGCCAAGAACAGATATTTTAGTATTCGTGATGATTTCATAAGATTATGCTTCTTCAGAATTTGCTATATTTTTTGGTTGTGGTACCCCAGTAATTTTTTCTTGGAGCCACTGAAATAGGATAAAGAGAATAGGGATTACAAACACTCCGGTGATAGTCCCAATCAAGAGTCCTCCTACGGCCCCAGTACCGATGGATCTGTTACCCGCTGCACCAACACCACTTGCCAAAACAAGGGGCATTAATCCGAATATAAAGGCAAAAGATGTCATAAGGATAGGTCTTAATCTGGCCTCTGCCCCTTCAACGGCCGCTTCTAAAATTGAAGCCCCGTTACGTCTTCGCTGCAATGCGAATTCCACGATCAGAATGGCATTTTTTGCCAAAAGGCCGAGGAGCATGATAAGGGCAATCTGGAAATAGATATTGTTTTGCAATCCGGCCATTTGGGTGGTGAAATAGGCGCCAAAAATACCCAATGGCAATGATAATAACACAGAGAAGGGTATCAGATAGCTTTCATATTGTGCCGCTAACAAGAAATATACGAACACAAGGGACAAAAGGAAGATGGTGGTCGTTTGGTTCCCGGCATTAACTTCCTCCCGTGTCAGCCCCGAATAGGCCGTGGTGTAATTACTGGGTAGGGTAGCGGCTACTTCTTCCACGGCTTTAATGGCATCCCCGGAGCTATAGCCAGGATTGGTGGCGGCCGTTATTTTTGTGGAATTGAAAAGGTTGAATCTGGTCACCGATTGGGGCCCGTAAACTCTTTTAAGGGTTACGAACTCCGTGATGGGTGTCATCTCCCCACTTCCGGTTCTCACATACAGTTTGTCCAGATCATTTTTATCTGCCCGATCTTCGGGTAAAGCTTGTACATAGACTCGAAATTGTTTTCCAAATCGAGAGAAATCAGCGGCAAAGATACTTCCAATATACCCTTGTAGCGTGGAAAAAATACTGCTTATTGGCACTCCCAATTCTTTGGCCAATGGGGCGTTCAATACCAATTCATATTGGGGATAGGCCGTATTGAAGGAAGATTGTGCATACTGGATCTCAGGCCGTGCAGACAGTTTTGAAATAAATTCTTGATTGGCTATGTCCAGATCGGTAAAACTACCGCCTGTTCTGTCCAATAAATTCACTTCCAGCCCTGCAGAACTACTAAATCCGGGAATACTTGGTGGGGCAAAAAAGATAATATTCGCTTCGGGAGTTTGGGCTGCAACTCCAAACATTTTGGCGGTGATACTCTCGATGGAGAGGGAATCTTCTTTCCGGTCCTGCCAATCATCAAGACGAATAAATCCAAGGCCAAAATTACTACCAGCACCCCCTAGAAAGCTACGTCCTTCTATAACAGAACCTTCCTTGACCCCTGGAATTTGCTTCAATTTGTCATAGAGATCGGCATTTACTTGATGGGTACGATCAATTGATGAGCCAGGAGGGAGCTCTACGTTAATAAATATGATTCCACGGTCTTCATCGGGTACAAACCCTGTTTTTACTACCGAAGAGGACCACCAAATACCTACAACCGCAAGCGCGAGGATACCCCCGGTAATCCATTTATGGCGGTATAAAAAATGAACAGAGTTACCATATTTGTTTATCGTGGCACTAAAACCGCGGTTGAACCCATCAAAGAATTTTTGCACGTAGGTTTTTTTCTTGGCCTTTACTTTTTCGTCATGCCCTTTTAGGAACAAGGCACATAAAGCCGGACTCAAGGTCAGGGCATTTACCGCAGAAATAATAATTGCTACGATAAGGGTAATCCCGAACTGCTCATAAAAGACACCTGTGGGCCCCTGGACGAACGTAACGGGTATAAATACGGCAGCCATAACCAAAGTAATGGATACAATGGCCCCAGAAATTTCGTGCATGGCTTCTACGGTAGCCTTTTTGGGATCGGATTCCCCTTCATCAATTTTGGCATGTACGGCTTCCACCACCACAATGGCATCATCCACGACAATACCAATGGCCAATATCAAAGCAAAAAGCGTCAATAGGTTGATGGAGTATCCAAATAAATTCAGAAAGAAAAAAGTACCGATAATGGAAACCGGAACGGCTATCGCGGGAATTAAGGTAGATCTAAAATCCTGTAGGAATATAAATACTACGATAAAGACCAACAGAAATGCCTCTGCAAGTGTCATCACTACTTTTTCAATGGAGGAATTTAAAAAGTTATTGGTGTTGTAAGGAACAAAGATTTCTATACCTTTTGGTAAGTCCTGCTTTACTGTTTCCAACCTAGCTTCTATTTCCAAGATAATATCCCGGGCATTGGATCCTTTGGTCTGAAAAATACCCAAGTTTACAGCCGGACTACCCGCAGTGATGGAACCTCCTGCATAGGATTGGGCACCCAATTCAATATCAGCTATATCCTTTAACCGTAAATACTCCCCATCTCCAATAGCTTTCACGATAATGTCGCTGTACTGGGCCTCTGTTTTGAAGCGACCTCCATACTTTATGACATAACTAAAAGCTTCCCCACTATTTTCTCCCAAGGAACCAGCAGCTGCCTCTAGACTCTGTTCTCGTAAGGCTGCGGTAACATCGGAAGGGATCAATTTATAGGCAGCCAATTTTTCTGGCTTCAACCAAATGCGCATCGCATAATCCTTGCCACCAAAGACACTTACCTCCCCAACACCATTGACCCTTTGCAATTCGGGAATAACATTGATCTTTAGGTAATTTTGGATAAACGTCTCGTTATAGTCTGGATTATCGCTGTAAAAGGACATATACATCAACGCACTTGTTTGCTGCTTTTGGGTAGTCACCCCAGTTTGTAAAACAGCTTGCGGAAGTAAAGGGTTTGCCCTGGCCACACGATTTTGAACGTTCACAGCCGCAATATCCGGATCTACATCTTGATCAAAGAAAACGGTAATGGATGCTGATCCTGTGTTCGTAGCGGTAGAAGTAATATAAGACATTCCTTCCACCCCGTTGATCTGTTCCTCAATAGGAATAATGACGCTTTCCAGAATGGTTTCCGCATTTGCCCCTGGATAACTGGCACTAACAGTTACCGTTGGAGGTGCAATATCTGGATATTGGGTGATGGGTAATTGTGAAAGTCCCAAAACACCCAGTATGACAATAATAATGGAGATAACGGTGGATAGGACCGGACGATCTATAAATGTTTTTAACATAGTTTGTGTGCCTTCAAAGGGTTATCTAAATACTTGTACGATGGGCTTGGCAATACTGTCAAATGAAACTTCCATGGGGTTTATTTTGGTGACGCCCCTAAGTTTGGCAACGCCCTTTGCAATGATGAGATCGCCTTTAAGTACTCCATCGGAGACCACATATAAATTATCAACTTCGGTAGTAATATTGATCAGGGAAGAAACAGCAGTACTATCTTGTCCTACCTTGTATACATAAGTACTTCCTTGTTGTTCGTAAGTGGATTCCTTTGGCACCACAATGGCATCTGTATAGACTTTCGGGATTCTAATTGTACCACTATTGCCATTGGTAAGCAAACGCGAAGGATTGTTGAAAACGGCACGAAAGGAAATGGACCCCGTACTTGTATTGATCTGTGAATTTATAGTTTCTATGGTACCTTCCTCTTGGTACAAACTTCCATTGGCCAAGAACAATTGGACTTTAGGTAGTTTTTTTATTTTATCAGCTATATCTTTCCCCTCGGCATTTTGAATAAAATCCAAATATTGCTTTTCATTCATGGAAAAATAGGCATAAACCTTACTTATATCTGAAACTGTGGTGAGGGGGTCATCATTTGAAGGACTTACCAATGCCCCTTTTCTAAGGCGAATAGACCCAGCGAATCCGTCTACCGGACTTTTTATATTTGCGTAATTGATGTTGGCATTGATACCATTGTAACTGCTTTTGGCTTGTTGTAATTTTGCTTTTGCCGTTACCAATTGCACGTTGCTGATAATGTTCTTTTCCACCAATGGCTGTAGTTTGTCTACCTCCACTTGGGCGGCATGTACGTTGGCCTTGGCCGCTGCTGCATCTTGATTCAAGGATTGGGTTTCCAACTTAAAAAGAAGTTGTCCTTTTTTTACCTGTTCCCCTTCGTCAACCAAAACATCAGTAATATACCCGGAAATTTTAGCCCTTACCTCACTATTTACCACACCCTCAATACTGGTAGGGTAGGTGTCGTAAGAAGTTACTGTTTTGGTAGGGATTGCCACTACAGGATAGGGTTTTGGACCTTGTGGGGCATTTGTTTTTTCATTGTTTCCACAGGAAAGCAGTAGAAAAACCGAAGCAAGGATGACGGGAATGTATTTCATCTTATTCATAATTTTTGGTAGTATTTAAAGGCCTTTATCCTGACTTTGGAAGGCCTGCATTTTGTTGAGTGTTTTTTTTAAATTTTCTTTTTGGGTGGTTAGGTATTCTTGAAAGAAAATACCCAAAGATTCATTTTCCACAAACTTCGTTGGATTGTGTTCTTTGTTGAACTGGTTAATTTTTTTTACCAATATCAAATCCTTCTCAGTGGTCTGTAGATACTCTTGTAAGATGAGTTTTAGGTAATTATTGGTACCTCGAAAATAGCGTTTCCGATCCCCGGATTTGGTATAGAACTCTACATAGTTAAGTTGTACTAATAAAGAAATATTGGTGGAAACTGAACTTTTGCTGGCTTTGGTAATGGACATTATTTCTTCAAAGGAAAATCCTTCTTTCGATGAAAGTATCATAATGGCGTATATGCGTGAAGCCAACGGGGTAAGCTTGTGGCTACTTTCTAAATGTAGCCCCACTTCCTCTATTAAAAGTCTTTTTTCCTCAGAACAAATTCCCATAAAATAACTGTTGTGGGTACAAATGTACATATTGGTTCGGAACAAACCGAACCAATTATTCTTAAATTATTCCTAAAATTTTAAACCTTCAATATAATTGTCCTTACGATCAAAGTAATGAAATGTCCATTGTTTAAAAACCAGTCCTATCCGAGGAGAAATTTTTAAATAAGTAGTCGTAGTTCTCTGTTTTGTGCCTAATTTTGAGCGCTGAAACCCTTTACAGGTTTCTATTTTGCTTTTCCACCATGGCATCAAATTTAAATTATATCCCAATTCAGGGCACCTTTACTTCATGAGTCAAAAACGTTCCAATTTTGTATTGTATCTAATGAGTGTCTCGGCCGGACTCGTGGTCGCCAATTTATACTATAACCAGCCTTTACTGGGTCAAATAGCCAAAGATTTTGGGGTGACCGAATCGGCGGTGAGCAATGTAGCCCTTACGACCCAATTGGGTTATGCTTTTGGACTATTGTTCATAGTTCCTCTGGGTGACATGGTTTCCAACAAAAAGATACTTCGCTTGGATTTTTTGGTGATGATCATATCCTTAGTGGCGGCAGCCGTTTCCAATTCGCTATTATTACTTATAATCAGTAGTTTTTTTATAGGGTTTACCTCGGCCATTCCGCAATTGTTCGTTCCCATGGCCGCTCAACTCAGTGACAAAGAAGGACAGGGTAGGGCTATTGGGATAGTTATGAGCGGTCTTTTAATTGGAATCTTGGGAAGTCGTGTCATCAGTGGATTGGTAGGGGATCAATTTGGGTGGCGCGTAATGTATTATGTTGCAGCGGCTATGATGGCGGCACTTTTTGTTTTACTCAAATTTAAACTGCCTAAACTTAATCCATCCTATGACGGTAGTTATAGTAACCTGATGAAATCACTTTGGTTTTATTTAAAGTCAGAACCAACCTTAAGATTGGCTGCACTTAGAGGGGCTTTAGCTTTTGCAGGATTGAGTGCATTCTGGACCACCTTGGTATTTTTGATGGAAGATTCCTTTGGATATGGAAGTGGTGTTACTGGAGCTTTTGGCCTTTTGGGTATCGTAGGTGCCCTTGCTGCCGTGGTGGTTGGAAAAATGAACAGGAGAATAAGTAGCTATAAAATCATTTTGTTTGCAGCACTTTTACTTGTTCTGTCATGGGTTATTTTTTTGCTATCGGCGAACTCAATCATTGGTTTGGTCATCGGTGTTGTCCTAGTTGATTTGGGCCTTCAGGGATTACACATCACGAATCAAAACATCATCTTTTCCCAAAACCCAGAAGCTCGCAATCGCGTCAACACCATTTATATGGTCGGATTTTTTATAGGCGGTGCTTTGGGCACAACCCTGGGTGCCATAGTGTGGGAACAATTTAAATGGACAGGGGTTTCGGGGTTGGGTATTGCCTTATCAGTAGCCTTATTGGGAGTCCATTTGATATTTAAAATAAAAGGGAAAAGTTCATAATATTAGAGCAAATCCTATTGAAATTTCCTACTGTCTAAAATGTAATATTCACAAAAGGAAGTACGGGGCTCGTATACACGCTTTCATCCTCCTTGTATAATAAATTGTACTTGGCTCCAACTGATATCTTTTCGGTAATATTTAATCCTGCCCCAACAAATAATGCCGAGTCCCAATAATTTTCCGAGACTTTTCCGGTTGGCGTTTCTGTTTTGGTGGATACATTCAGCTCAACAAATTCCACTAAGGTGGTTATTTTCTTAATAGGAGTATACTGGGTTATAATATTTCCTCCAAAGGTAGTGGTGTTCTGTAAATCTTTGATTGCGGAATAGCTTCCCTGAAGTCCACCCCCAAATGCAACTTTATTGCTTACGTTGTATATTAAATTGGGCGACAAACTAATATTGGTGCCTCCAACAAAATTTAGTCCAAATCCCATTCCAAATTTCAATTTATTTGGCTCTTTTGCGGTACTGTCAATCACCCCGATGTTAGTGACCTGTGAGAACGCATTTTCACTATAGATCATTATTCCAATAACTATTAATAGTTTTAAGATAGATGGTTTTATTTTCATAATTATTGGTTTAAGTTTAATTAGCACACAAAATACATATTTTATTAACGTAATTTAACATATCGTTTGCAATTTATGTATTGATATATAAAGTTCAATAAAATTATAGCTGTGATTATACCATGTTGTATAATAATGACAAAACGTTTGGGTTGTATCCCAATTAAATTTAACAGTTAAAATGATGTGCTTTAAAGTACTAAGGAGTGCCTTAGAACCTATGTAAATTAGATTAGGCAAATCTCATGAGCATTTAGATTCACCTGTATCCATTTCATAAAATATAGAGTCTATCTGTTATTTAATAGGCCAATCTATATATCTTTAGTATAAAAAAAGCCGGCTTTTCAGCCAGCTTTTTAATCATGAACGTACTCTTTATTATTTGTTTATTGCAGTAAAGCTGAATTTTTGTCCCCCAACGGAAAGATCGGCCATGAGACCTTTCTTTGGCATGGCAAATACTACAACCCCATCATTGTAATTTGCGTTGGCCGACGCCCCATCTTCCAAGACCACTGCTGATGCCTCCGCAGAAAATTCGAATTTTCCTTCCTTGAATTTGTCCAGCGCTTCTTTGGTCTCGAAAAATATCACTTCACTAAGTGACTGACCTCCAGCCTGAAGACCAATATCCATTTTTTTTAGATCAGCCATACCTATAACTTTTCCGTTTTCATAGACCACCCCGTTGCCTGAGGCTGCGCCGATGATGAGTCCGCCTTCCCCTACGTTGGGAAAAATGACATACCCACTTGAGTTTTTAAAATACATATCCAAGCCCTTGTCCATTTTCTGCAGATTTACCTTCGCCTTTTCGGCATCTACCATGACTCTTTTGTCATCTTTTGATTGTGAGAATACGCCAAAAGCCATAAATAAAAAGGCCATTGTGGCAATTGATTTTAAATTTTTCATATATAGTGTTTTAAATTAAAAATTGTTTACATGAAATAGGGCTATCACTTTCCATACTTAATTTTAGGATAATGGCTATTTCTTTCGTTGATAAAATTAATGCAAGGAAATCAACTTGGCCATCGCTATCACTATTATTACTACTCCATTTACAATAAAAAAGAGCCGAGGATAAAAGGAAAATGATAAAACCGTCATGACCACGGGGCAAGAAATTAAAACCTCTTAATGGCCCAATTTAAAATGGTACAATCCACTTAAAAATCCATATTCAAAACTACTTTAAATCCTCCGCAATTTTGGAGATACTTAAAGAATAAGCCATATCAAAAAATATGGTTCAACTTGTTCCAGGTGTTTCACGGATTGCAAAAAGGGGGGGTGTTCAAATTTTGACAGGCATCCCAATGGGTTTTTTTGAAATCTGCGACAAAATTGTAAGCAATCGGCCTACTATGGCGGACAGGGACTTTATGAAAAGTTGGAGTTTGAAGGGGGTGTTCAAATTTCAATGCTCTAAGGTTGCCGAAAAGGAAGAAAAGACATCTAATATGTAGAAAAAAATTAAAAATTCCGTAAACATTGTATTTACGTGCCTTTGGCATAATATAGTAAACTGTCACCGGAGAAAGATGGATTCACTTTGTGCATCCCAATTATGCAATCCAATACAAACATAGAAGGCCAATCTCTGCAAACTTAAACATGTTTTGTCTTTTGTTTCCTTCCTGATAGGGAATCTCTTCACTGCGTATTTACCTCCCCAAAGGATTTAACCTGGGATAAGAAAATACCTGCCTGACATGTCAAACAGGTAATAAATGAATATCTAAAAATTGATGTTTAGCTCTTAAGATCCTTCCTCGCGTGGAATTTCCCCTTCCTGTGATGCATTGGCCAAATCCCGATCCATTTCATATAGATTCGTATTCCCTTTGATTTCAGTTGATGCCAAATTGTATTTGTCGATGATACCGTTTATCAAGGTTTCTTCCTCAATTTGCTCTTCAATAAACCATTGTCCAAAGTTGAAGGTGGCCCAATCTTTTTCTTCGTGGGCAAGATTTACGATTTTATCAATTTCCTTGGAATTGTCAATTTCGTGCTTCAGAATTTTCTTTAGACAATCTCCGATATCCTTTGGATTTGCCGGAGCGGCATCAATCGCTTCAATTTTTGCATTACCCCCCCGATCATTGATATACTTTAAAATTTTGAACATATGCTCCCTTTCCTCATTCATATGGCCATAAAGAAAGGTTGCAATACCTGCAAAACTGTTTACTTCGGCCCATGAGGCATAAGACAAATATACCTGTGCCTGATAGGCTTCCCTTGTCATTTGGGTGTTCAACAATTTTTCCATTTTATCTGAAATACGTTTTGTTTTCATTTTGATTTTATTTGGTTAAAGAATTCTGTAATTAAAAATTACAACCGTTTTCGTTAAAGAAAGACAATGTTTTGGATTTTCGATATCGGTATCACTTAAATTTTTAGCGCCCCTGTTGAGAACCCCCGAAATTGGATCCGTACTTTGTTCCGGTTTATGATTCTAAATTGGAAATGTATACCAGGGAGTTTATTCCCTTTATAAACTTACTCCAATTAATGTCAAGATAAAAGTAAGTAAATCGTGGGGGACTTAAAAATAGGGTGTGGAATATAGTTATCGAGTTGGAGTTAAAGTAAGAATATGCCCAGCTCAATTATATTAATGATCGGAAGCCACTCTTCTTTTATGTCGCCTAAAAAACAACCCCTGCTAAATTGCAGGGGCCATAATTAAGTCAATCTGCATTTAGGAGTCCACTCCTATAAATTGTCGATTTCATCTTTTAATTCTTCCTTTTTCTTTCCGGTTTTTTCTTGTATTCTACCTAACATTTCATCGAACTTGCCTTCTGAATACGTTAGGTCATTGTCGGTAAGCTTGCCGTACTTTTGTTTAAACTTACCTTTTACTTGTTTCCATTTTCCTTCTAATTGTTCATTGTTCATAACGTTTCTATTTTATGTTCTGCAAACTTTGCAGACTGGGTTAATGAGAATAAATTTATTTCTAAAAACCGGCCCACATTGATCCAAAAAATTTTATTATTAGCACAATTAATTTTTCTAAAACAGGGCTTTATATGGTTCCCTTATCTTAATCTAACGTATTGAATATATAGTAGAGATTTGCCAGGGTTGATATTAGGTTAAGATAAAATGCTTATGAGTTAGGAGCAATACAGGAATTTAGCTATTCTTGTTATTGGAATGAGGGGAAAGATGGGTAGGTATACTTTTTAATGGGTCTTAGTGGCTAATGATAGAATGGGAGATTATTGGGGAGAAAGAAAATTTTATATAAACTGTAATTAGGAAAACATATATGGCATCTGGATTTTTTGCATTATTGGATGATATTGCCAGTCTAATGGACGATGTTGGCGCTATGAGTAAAATAGCCGGCAAAAAAACGGCAGGTATTTTAGGCGATGATTTGGCGGTAAATGCCGAAAAAGCCTCTGGTTTTGTATCCTCCCGGGAAATACCTGTGTTGTGGGCCATTAGCAAAGGGTCTATGGTCAATAAATTAATTATTCTGCCCTTTGCCTTTCTACTAAGCGCCTTTTTTCCCTTGGTGATTACGATAATCTTAGTTTTGGGAGGTTTATATTTGGCTTATGAAGGCGTAGAAAAAATCTATGAATTTCTTGTACCCCACGAACATACCAAGATATCATTATCAGAAAAAAAATTAAGCAAGGATGAAATTCTGGAATTGGAAAAGGAAAAAATTAAGTCGGCCATAGTAACTGACTTCATCCTCTCAATTGAAATAGTGATAATCGCATTGGGAACCGTAGTAAATGAACCTATTTGGACCCAGGTTGTTGTAGTTTCCATCATAGCGCTGATTGCAACGGTAGGTGTTTATGGTATTGTAGGCATGATAGTACGGATGGACGATTTAGGTCTAAAACTCATTAAACTCAATGGTGAGAAGAGTAGTATCTCGTATGCTATCGGGAAATTTCTGGTGGCCGCATTACCAATGGTTATTAAGAGCTTATCGGTGATCGGTACCATTGCCCTGATTTTGGTAGCAGGAGGTATATTTGTACATAACCTAGAATTTCTCCACGATTGGCTTCATACGCTGCCGGCAATTCTAGGGGAATTTATTGCCGGTTTGGTTATAGGTTCCCTCTGTTTATTGGTAGTATTAATTTTCAAGCGGATTTGGAAAGCTATTAAGCCAGGTATGAAGGAGTCCAAAACCACAGAATAATTAGACGGTTTTTATAAATTAGGAAATTATCCCCTTAGGAATAGTATTTTACTATTATTTGTAATTGCCTTATTCCAATTAATAAAATGGTTGGGTTTAGAGCCACTGTAAATGCGGCTGCACGTTTACAGGAAGTAGCAAGAGAAAATCAAATCATTATTTGAGAATCTTGTTGCGAGCAGGCAAAGGAATCATTTCAATGTAAAAAAAAGGGGGAGATTAAAATGAAAAACAATGCGGCTCCTCTTTCGATTATTGAAGTTATAACATAAGTATCACGTTCATCAATTATATAAATTTGCACTAAGGAAAAACAAAATCTACCCAAAGAGTCTTACCGACTTTTTAGATATGTAGCAGTACCTTTGTGAAGTGAGATCTAAAGAGAAAAAGAATGAATTTAACGATTGAAAATATACTATTAGTTGGCTCTTTATTACTTCTTGTAAGTATTTTTGCTGGTAAAACTTCTTATAAGTTTGGCGTCCCTACTTTATTGCTCTTTTTGACAATTGGAATGTTGGCGGGTTCTGATGGCATTGGAGGTATCCGTTTTGATGATCCAAACCTTGCTCAATTCATCGGCATAGTATCCCTAAACTTTATTTTGTTTTCCGGCGGACTTGATACCAATTGGACAGCCGTTAAACCCATTCTTCGGGAAGGAATAGTATTATCGACATTTGGCGTTTTATTGACAGCAGTTTCTCTGGGCACTTTTGTATGGTTTGTTACTGACTTTACCATTTATGAGAGTTTGTTATTAGGTTCTATTGTATCTTCAACTGATGCAGCTGCTGTATTTTCCATTCTACGCTCAAAAAGTCTTGCCCTAAAAACTAACTTAAGACCCACTTTGGAGTTGGAAAGCGGAAGTAACGACCCAATGGCATACGTGCTGACTATTGTGTTTTTAACTTTGGTAATCAATCAAGACCAAAGTGTTGTATCTATAATATCCCTGTTTTTACAGCAAATGATTTTAGGAGGTATCGCAGGTTTTGCTTTTGGCATGCTTAGCAAATTTACCATTAACAAAATCAAACTTGACTTTGAAGGGCTTTACCCTGTGCTAGTCATCGCCCTAATGTTCATCACATTTTCTGCCACTAATTTTGTAGGTGGTAACGGGTTTCTTGCAATTTACATTTGTGCGGTTTATTTGGGCAATCAAGACTTGATACACAAAAAAACCATTTTGAAAATGTTTGATGGTTTGGCGTGGCTCATGCAAATTGTTCTATTCCTTACTTTAGGATTACTTGTTTTTCCTTCTGAAATCATCCCATATATGGGTATTGGACTACTCATTTCATTGTTTCTGATTGTTGTTGCCCGTCCTTTAGGCGTATTTATCAGCCTTATGTTTTTTAAAATGAAGCTGAAAAGAAGATTTTACATTTCTTGGGTTGGGTTGCGTGGAGCGGTTCCGATTGTGTTTGCTACTTATCCGCTTTTGGCAGGAATTGACAAAGCAAGTATGATTTTTAACATTGTGTTTTTCATTTCAGTTACATCCATATTAATTCAAGGAACGACACTTTCCATTGTTGCGAAATGGTTAAATGTAGGATTACCAGAAAAACAAAAGGAATTGACCGCAACTGATTTGCTATTGGCGGAATATCCCAAAGCTGAAATGAAAGAACTCATAATAACCTCAGACTGTTTTGCAGTAAATAGGAAAATTGTGGAATTAGGCTTTCCAAAAAATGCGATTATAGCAATGATTAAAAGAGGTGATAGCTATATAATTCCAAACGGTTTAACAAAAATTGAAGCACAAGACACACTGATTGTCCTTGCTGACAGGCCTAAAATTTTTGATGAAGTTTATAAAACCCTTAAAACAAAGAAAATATAAGAGGGCGAGCTAATATATTTATCTTCTGACACCCATACTTGTTACCGTTTAGAAAAATCACACACATTACTTAGGAAACGCCAGATATTGATAAAATAAGGGTATACAACCTAAAGAAAAATGAGCACTTATTTTTTGATACTATGTATTTTTTTATTTGATATCAAGAAAAATCAAAAAAGCCCGTAAAAATACTATTTACGGGCTTTCTTTTGGGAATTCACATTGCGCAGCTCTTTTAGGTAATCCAATACAAACATAGAAACCATAACAAGCTGGCGCTTGTTAGTTTTTTGTTTCCTTTAGCTAAAGGATTCACCGCACTTCGTTTGTGCATCCCCAAGGGGTAATCCTGGGCAAGCATGGAAACCATAACCCGCTTCGCGTGTTAAGTTTTTTGTTTCCTTCCGCCTCCTCGAAGTAAACTTCGGAGGCTACAGAAAACAAAAAACCCATAACTTTCGTCATGGGTTTCCTTTTGCGGAGAAAGAGGGATTCGAACCCCCGGAGGTGTGACCCTCAACAGTTTTCAAGACTGCCGCATTCGACCACTCTGCCATTTCTCCAGAATATCTTAGCGGCTGCAAATATAGAAACCTTTTTTTGTAATCCCTAAATATTTTTTGGGATTTTTTCTGGTGAAATGGTTTGCCTCTTTGTCATATTAGAAATAAGCACCATATGGCATATCTTAGCATTATCCCTTTGTATATTTGTAACTGAGCAGTGCTTTATATTTAATATTCAGAGTAGAAGGAAGAAAATAGGAATAATTTTGTCAGCTGCGTTCATACCAAAAGATTCATGAAATAATCAATGCATAGAAATGCAATGCGTTGAAAATGATATTTCAACATATATTTTTAGATCAGCGCTTTAAATAGGAAGGAAAATGAAGGACAGTATTAAAAAATTGGAATGGCGTTATGCCGTGAAAAAATTCGATTCAGAAAAAATACTTACGACCGATAAAATAGAAAAGTTAAAAAAAGCATTCAACTTAACGGCAACCTCTTATGGCTTGCAACCCATACGTATGGTGGTGCTTCAGAATAAGGAACTGCAGGAAAAGTTGGTGGCCAGTTCCTATGGACAGCAACAGGTGTTCCAAGCGTCCCATGTACTGATCATTTGTATTGAGCGCGTAGTTGATAAGGATTTTATTGTTGAATATTTCAACCGGGTAAAAAATATTAGGAATACCAGTGAAAGTATCATTAACCCCTTTGAAGATGCCCTGGTCCATTCATTTTCAAAAAAGGACATCAAAGAAGTAATGGACTGGGCAACCAATCAGGCTTATCTGGCATTGGGCAATTTATTGACCGTATGCGCATTTGAAGAAATTGATTCCTGTCCCATGGAGGGTTTTATACCTTCTGCCTATGATGACTTATTGGAATTGGAGCAATTTGGACTTTCATCTGTCTTGGTGCTGCCCGTAGGGTATAGGGCAGAGGACGACATGTTTGCTGAATTAAAAAAAGTAAGACGATCCATAACGGAGACAATTATTGACATCACCTAAGTCATTTGGCACCATATCTACATGTACACTTATTAAATTAAACTAATTTTTTACGATTTATAAAATATGCCAGGATTCGAACTTTTTGGAGATAAGGAAAGAGACCAAGTCAATGATGTACTCAATACCGGGGTTTTAATGCGTTATGGTTTCGATGGCAAAAGAAATGGCCATTGGAAAGCCAAGGAGTTAGAACATGCCCTTGCCAAAAGAATGAAAGTGACGCACGCCCAGTTGGTAAGCAGCGGTACTGCTGCACTAACAGTGGCCCTAGCCAGCGCAGGGGTAGGTGCAGGGGATGAAGTGATTCTCCCCACCTTTACCTTTGTAGCGAGCTTTGAAGCGGTCTTGGCATTGGGAGCGGTTCCTATCTTAGTGGATATTGATGACACCTTGACCTTAGAACCAAAAGCAGTAGAAAAGGCTATTTCAAGTAGGACCAAGGTAATCATGCCCGTACATATGTGTGGCTCTATGGCCAATTTAAGGGCTCTTAAGGGATTGTGTGATAAGAACGACCTCATATTGTTGGAAGATGCCTGTCAGGCCATTGGAGGCACCTACGAAGGAAAGCCTTTGGGCAGTTATGGGGATTTGGGTTGTTTCTCTTTTGATTATGTAAAGACTATAACCTGTGGGGAAGGTGGCGCCCTCATCACCAACGACGAAACGTATTATAAGAATGCCGACCATTATTCTGATCATGGCCATGACCATATTGGAAATGATAGGGGAGCAGAGGACCATCCTTTTTTAGGGTATAACTATCGTATATCTGAGCTACATGCAGCTGTTGGCTTGGCGCAGCTGAAGAAGCTAGATGCCTTTCTGGAGATACAGGAAAAAAATTACAATACGCTTAAAACGGCAATGAGCACAATTCCTGAAATTTCCTTTAGGAGAGTTCCTGAAAATGGCGTAGAAAATTATTCTTTTATCAGTTTCTTTCTTCCCACAGAAGATCAGGCAAGAAAGGTACATGCCTCCTTGGCAAAAGCTGGGGTGGACGCATGTTTTTATTGGTATGACAACAATTGGCACTACCACCGCAAATGGGCACACTTAAAACATTTAAAGACCTTGGGTTATCTTCCATCAAAAGTCTATGACCAGCTTCCAAATTACGATAAGGCCGATTTTTCAAAATCGGACCATTGGATGGGCAGAACAATCTCCTGTCTGATCAAACTTGGCTGGACCAAAGATGAGGTTAGACTACGTGCAGAGACCATGGCGAAAACCATTCGTGAAAATCTTTGATTTAATTTTGTTCTGTAATAGGTTTAGTACGCTACGTATTCCTCAATGGTCAGGCCATAACCTACGATACCCACTCTCTTGGTCTGGGCAGAATTGGTCATTAATCTGATCTTGGCAATGTTCAGGTCGTGCAATATCTGGGCCCCAACACCAAAATCTTTGGCATCCATATCAATTTTGGGCGCTTTTAAGATCCCTTTCCGTTGAAGTTCCTTCAATTCTGATAGTCGGCCCAAAAGATTCAGGGATTGTGACTCTTGGTTGATAAAGACAAATGCCCCTCTGCCTTCCTCATTGATGGCCTTGAACATATCTTCTAATTTCTTATCGGGATTATTGGTCAATGTGCCCAAAATATCATTGTTGACCAAGGTGGAGTTGATTCTCGTAAGGACCTTATCGTTTTTGGTCCAAGACCCTTTGGTCAAGGCGATATGGATTTGGTTATTGGTAGTCTGTTTATACGCTCTCAACCTAAATTCCCCGAATCTCGTGGTGATATTGAAATCCTCCTTTTTTTCAATCAGGCTATCGTGTTCCATTCTGTAGGCAACTAGGGCTTCTATGGATACAATTTTCAAGTCGAACTTTTTGGCCACTTTCAATAATTCCGGCAATCTGGCCATGGTGCCATCTTCGTTCATGATTTCCACAATGATTCCCGCTGGCTGGAGTCCGGCCAAACGTGCAAAATCAATGGCGGCTTCCGTATGCCCTGTTCTTCTCAACACGCCACCTTCTTTGGCCACTAATGGAAAAATATGGCCTGGTCGTATCAGGTCATGGGCTTTTGTTTCTAGATGGGTCAATGCAATCACGGTTTTAGAACGGTCCGCGGCCGATATTCCTGTAGTGACCCCATTTCCCCTTAAATCTACAGAAACTGTAAAGGCGGTCTCCAAAGGATCTGTATTGTTGTTCACCATTCTATGGAGTCCCAACTCTTTGCACCGCCCTTCGGTGAGTGGTGCGCAAATGAGCCCCTTGCCATGGGTGGCCATAAAATTCACCAATTCAGGGGTGACCAGTTCGGCAGCAGCTAAAAAATCGCCTTCATTTTCCCTATTTTCGTCATCAACTACGATAATAACCTTCCCGCTTTTAATGTCTTCAATAGCTTCTTCAATTGTATTCAGCTGTATTTTATGTTTCATAGTGGGTATTTCTAACTTTTTGCGGAGGTGAACATTTTCCTGAAAAACAGTTTAAAAAAGTCCGCAATATTTCCAAAATTCATTAATCCTTTATCAGCCGTGGCCCTTCTGGTTAAGTATACGCCCAACGGCAGCATAATTAGGGTAGAAAGCCATGCTCCAAGTATCGGATGAATATTCCCCTCCTTAGCATAATTTCCGGCAAAGACTCCGATAAAATAATAGGTAAGGAACAAGATTATGGCGATAACCATTGGTAATCCCAAACCTCCCTTTCTTATGATGGCTCCCAAGGGTGCGCCAACAAAAAACAGGATAATACAGGATAATGCCAAGGCATATTTTTTGTGCAATGATAGGATGTGTAAATTGTATATTTTATACTTGTTTTCCAATTCTTGTTTCTTACCCTCCACAGAGGTCAAGATGTTGTTGGTGGAGTTTTTGGCGGAGCTTATAAGTTGGGCCATTTGCCATTCTTGATACAGATTTATAACCTTTTCGATCTTCGGTGCCTTAGTCTGGTCTGCCATAAGTGGCACAAAAAGACTGTCGATAGTTTTTTTATGCGCTGTAGTGTCCATGGGGTTGGTAAGCGATATAAATGCACCCATTCTATTGGCGATGCTCCTAGAAAAGGTCTCAACCGTTTTAATATTATCCTCCCTTAATGAGTCAATATCCTTGCTCAATCGGGAAATGTTTTTCATTTTATCCGTGCTGATGTCCCTCTCTTCGTCCATATCCACATTGTTGAGCTCGGAAAGGTCCATATTCATGGTATAGGTCTCAAAATTTGATTTGGCAAAAGGATATTTCCTATTGTCGCTACTGGATCTTGTTTTTATATCCTCGTAATAATGACCGTCCCTAAGTACCAATTGGAGGATATCCGAATCCTCACTGCTCACCAGTTCTCCTGTTTTGGCCTTGATGACCGTATTGTTGATGTTTGTCTGGGACTTTTTATGGATGATGACGTTTTCTAAAAAGCGGTCATTTTCGCCATATTTTTTATCTACTTTAATGTTCATTCCAGTACCTTCAAAATCACTGAAGACCCCTTCTGCAATGGCCACGGCCGGTTTTACTTTTGCGATGTTTTTTCTTAGGTTATAGATCTTTTGTTCGGAAGCGGGAATTATATTATTGGCAAAATAGAAGGTGACACCCCCTAAAAAGACCACCAAGATAATAAGGGGCAACATGGCCCTTTGCAGTGAAATTCCAGAGGCCTTCATAGCGGCAAATTCATAATTCTCCGCAAAGCTACCGAAGGTGAGGATAGAAGAAAGCAGTACGGTCAAGGGAAGTACTTTTTCCGTAAGATTGGGGATAAGGTAAAAGAGAAATTTGCCAATAATGGCAATGTCCAGTCCTTTACCGGCCAAATCATCAATAAAGAGCCAAATGGTTTGAAAGATGAAGATAAACATCAAAATAACAAACGAACTGACAAAATTAAAGACAAACCTCGATAGGATGTAGCGGTCTAGTATCCTCAACTTTCTAATTTCTTATAATGTAGTACCCTTCGTTCTTGTACTTGCTTTCATCAAATGTAAACAAGGTTTTTGATAACGGCTGGTCAGTTTTAAAAGAATTAACAGTAATGGTAGTCTTTGTACCATTCTTGCCTGTTTCAATAAGCCTGTAGATATGTTTGGTCTCAACATCGATACCCAATAAAATAGATTTAATTTCCGAGTGGGTGTCGATTGGGGTCAATTTTACAAATTGAATTTTTCTCCCTTGTATATTTTGAAGCACATCCCATTCATAATTATGGCCCGACTTGTAAAAAGTAAGCATTTTGGAAGGGGTAACGGTATTCACATCTTCGGTTCTGTTTTCAATGGTCACCTCCTCGTTTTCGGGAACAATGGTATACACTTTTTTACCATCGTACAATTGTTGGGAACCCAAATAGTTAAAGAGGTATTTATCGCCCTGTAGGGTTACATCCCCTCTTGTTTCCTGATTGATGTTAGCTTCGGTGTTTTGAAGAGCATACTTAAATTCCACATGGATATTCTTATAGCTCTGTACTTTGTTGTACACCTCGTCCAAAAGTGTCTTTGCTTTCGCGGCATTCTGTGCCATGGAAAAGGTAGAGGTCAATACAAATGCCAATACAAATAATTTTTTCATCACTTTGTTATTTTTTTTCGTTTTCTAATAGTTGATCTAAGGCATACATGTCGGGAACTAATACCTGTCTGGCCTTGCTTCCCTCGAAGGAACCAACAATTCCTGCGGCTTCCAACTGGTCTATGATACGGCCGGCACGGTTGTAACCAAGCTTAAGCTTACGTTGTATCAATGATGCCGATCCTTGCTGTGCCACCACGATTACTTCTGCCGCATCCCGGAACATGGCATCCCTTTCGGATATGTCATTATCAAGACTTGTGCCAGAATCGTCCCCACCTACATATTCGGGTAACAAATGGGCGTCTGGATAAGCGCGTTGGGAGCCTATAAACTCTGTTATTTTTGCCACCTCTGGGGTGTCCACAAAGGCACACTGAATTCTGGTTACATCATTCCCTTGCGTATAGAGCATATCCCCGCGACCGATTAGCTGGTCGGCTCCTTGGGCATCCAAGATGGTTCTGGAATCTATTTTAGAGGTTACCCTAAAAGCAATTCGTGCAGGGAAGTTGGCCTTGATGATCCCTGTGATTACATTGACCGATGGTCTCTGGGTGGCAATGATCAAATGGATTCCGATCGCTCTGGCCAATTGTGCCAATCTGGCAATTGGGGTTTCAACCTCCTTGCCGGCTGTCATAATAAGATCCGCGAACTCGTCAATAACCAAAACAATATACGGTAGAAACTTGTGCCCATCGTTAGGGTTTAGTTTTCTCGCCTTGAATTTGGTGTTGTACTCCTTAATATTTCGGACCATGGCAAGCTTTAACAGCTCGTAACGATCGTCCATTTCAATACAAAGGGAATTCAAAGTGTTGATTACCTTAGTGTTATCCGTGATTATTGCCTCTTCTACATCAGGTAGTTTAGCCAAGTAATGTCGCTCAATTTTATTGAACAGGGTCAATTCCACCTTTTTGGGATCTACCAGTACAAATTTTACCTCGGCAGGATGTTTTTTATAGAGTAGGGAGGTCAAAATAGCATTCAAACCAACAGATTTCCCTTGTCCTGTTGCCCCGGCCATCAATAAATGGGGCATTTTGGCAAGATCCACAACAAATGTCTCGTTGCTAATAGTCTTTCCAAAAGCGATGGGCAGTTCCATTTCGGCTTTCTGGAATTTTGGGGAGGCGATCACTGATCGCATGGATACGATAGTGGCATTTTTATTGGGCACTTCAATACCGATAGTCCCTTTTCCAGGGATAGGGGCAATGATTCTAATTCCCAGTGCTGCTAGGGACAGGGCAATATCATCCTCTAGATTTTTGATTTTAGAAATCCGGACACCAGCTTCAGGTACAATCTCATAAAGGGTTACCGTTGGCCCAATCGTGGCTTTGATCTGTGCGATTCCAATTTTATAGTTCCGCAGTGTCTCCACAATTTTGTTCTTATTCTCCTCAAGCTCTTCTTGGTTGATGGTGATGCCGCCGCCAACGCCGTGCTGGTCCAATAATTCTATGGTTGGGAATTTATAATTGCCCAATTCAAGGGTAGGGTCGAATTCCCCAAAATCCTCCACTAATTTATTCGACAAAAGATCGGTATCCTCAACTTCCTCCTTGATCTTCTCCACTTCCATGGAGATATCGTCCACCAATTCCTCATCACTTTTACCAACTTCCACTTTAAACCCATCATCGGTGTTGTCCAATTCCAAGGGAGGGATGTTTTTTTTATGGGTATAGGTATCAATGACCTCATTCGCTTTTTCCTTTTCAGGCAAAACATCCTCTAGCCCCCCCTTTGCTTTTACAGAGGAAGGATTTCTTTTAAAGTCGGCCGTAAGGGAGCTTCGTTTATGATTAAAATAATTTATAATGGCATCAGGTGTAAAATGGAAGAGTCGGACCAAAATAACGGTCAATCCAAACAATAACAAAAGGAAAACGCCAAATTTTCCGCCATAGTCCTGTAGAAAATCATTCATTTCATAGCCTACAATTCCTCCCAACAATGGTCTTTCTTCTGCAAAGAACCCCATAGTAATGGAAATCCAGATAATGAAGACCAGCCCCCAAATCCATTTCCGCAACAACCCTTTTTTGTCAAGGCTAAGGAATAGGTGCAGGCCGGTGATAAAAAAGAGAAAGGTGAATATCAAGGAGGCTAGGCCGAAACCCTTGTAAACAAAAAAATGGCTTATAGATGCGCCAAATTTATTGAGCAGATTTTTTGCTTGCTCGTTTCTGTCCGAGAACTCACTCAAGAGGCTTTGGTCCGCCTGCCAAGTAAAGTAAAAGGAGATAAAAGAAAAAAACAAGGCTATACTGAAAAGCATCAACAGGCTTCCCAATATTATTTTATTTTTCTTGGACAATTTTAGTGACCCTCCTTTTTTGGTAGCGGTAGGCTTTGACTTTTTTACCTTTTTTGCCATTAAATCTTATATTCTTAGCGGCTAAATTACAAATTTAGTACGGAAGCCGATTCTACAATAGTTTTAAAAAATTTTTGGACAATAAATAATGAGTCCTATTATGGTAGCGGCAATGGATACTATCATTACAGCCCCTGCAGAGATATCTTTTATAAATCCGATTTTAGGGTCAAATTCAGGCTGTACAAAATCGGCTAATTTTTCAATTGCTGTATTTAGACCTTCTACCCCTAGGACCATTGCAATGGCGATGATCTGTAAAATCCACTCCGTATTGGAAATTTCAAAATAGAATCCAGCGGCGGTCATAAGGAGTGCAATAAAGACCTGTGCCTTAATACTGGCTTCTGTACGGATCAGCAATAAAGCGCCACGTAGCGCAATCCCTATCCCATTGATTCTATTTTTCAGGAAAGACTCTTTAGGCATCCATCAGGGCTTCTAGGGCAGCATGGTAATTGGGTTCATCCACAATTTCTGGAACCTGCTCGTTATATATGACTTGCCCTTCTTCATTGATGACGACTACGGCTCTAGAGTGAAGGCTTTGAAGGGGGCCATTTGTGATTTCCAAACCATAATTTTGGCCAAAGCTACCTTCTCTAAAATCGGATAGCATTTCTACTTTTTCAATACCCTCAGCACCACAAAAACGCTTTTGGGCAAAAGGAAGGTCTTTAGACACACACAAGACTACGGTATTATTTAAATCGGAAGCCTCCTTGTTAAATTGTCTGACCGATTTGGCACAAGTGCCGGTATCGATACTTGGGAATATATTTAGGACCACTTTCTTTCCCTTGTAATTAGTTAGGGCAGCAGGTGATAAATCTGTTTTTGTCAATTTGAAATCCGGTGCCGCTGTTCCAATTGCTGGAAGCTCACCGATTGTATTGATATTATTTCCTTTTAAAGTAACTATAGCCATTTGGGGAGGTTTTAAATTTCGTGGTGAAATTATAAAATATATGCATTAAATTGGAGCTTTTGCCAACAAAAAAAGTCCTTCAAAAAATTGAAGGACTTTTACTAATGTGTTTTGGGGTCTATTTGTCTATAGCCCCAACTACGCGTTGCATAAACTGGTTCAATGCCTCTTTTTTGGGTGTTCCCTCTTTTATGGCTTTGGACACATCCAATGCACCGTACATATTGGAGATGAGCTCTCCAATGACATCCAATTCCTCATCCTTTAAGGAAGGTACTTCTGTAAGCGCTTCCAAAGTCTCAATGGTCTCCACCACGAAGTCTTCATCGTTCTCCTCAATGAACGTAGTGAGGTGTTTAATTATAGGTAACTTCACTGATAAGTTCTTTTAAAACATCATATTTATTTGTTTGAACCTGCTTCTTTAATTTCCCACCGGTAAAGGCTGCGAAAGTTGGCAAATTATCAACATTGGCTAGCTTTCTCGATTCTGGAAATTTTTCCGCATCTACTAACACAAATGTTATATTCTCATTTGTCGAGGCCTCTTTTTTAAATTTTGGCTTCATGATACGGCAATTACCACACCAGGTTGCTGAGTACTGAACCATAACATTGGTGTTGTTGTCCAAAATCTCCTGTAAATTGTCTTTTTCCAATTCTAGTATCATAACTCTTGCAATTTTTAAGTTGATAAAAAAGCATGGAGCAAGTGCTCCATGCCTGTAATCCAAAACACCGTACTTAGTTGGCGTGGCTAGAAAGATAATTGGCAACCCCTGTTCTATCAGCGGACATTGCTTCTTTACCTTCTTCCCAGTTTGCTGGACAAACTTCACCTTTTTCTTGCACATGTGTATATGCATCTACCAAACGCAAGTATTCGTTTACGTTTCTTCCCAACGGCATATGGTTGATACCTTCATGGAAAACGGTTCCTTCCTCATCAATAAGATAGGTTGCTCTGTAGGTTACATTGTCACCGTCTACGGTCACAACCCCAGATTCATCATCATACTGTTCGTTGGTAATATCCAAGATACCCAATGTTGAGGCCAAGTTTCTATTGCTATCTGCCAAGATGGGATAGGTAACTCCTTCTATTCCTCCGTTGTCCTTTGCTGTGCTCAACCATGCAAAGTGAACCTCTGCAGTATCACAAGAAGCTCCTATAACCAAAGTATTCCTTTTGTCAAATTCTCCTAAAGCAGCCTGAAAAGCGTGTAATTCTGTTGGACATACAAATGTGAAGTCTTTTGGGTACCAAAACAACAGTACTTTTTTGTTATTGTTCTTTGCTTCTTCCAAAATATTGATCTTAAACGTATCACCCAATTCATTCATCGCGTTCACTGATAAATTTGGAAATTTTTTACCTACAATTGCCATATTTTATATTTTAAAAAGTTAAATTCTAGTGCAAAACTACAGTTAAATAAGGCGCTCCTAAGAGAATGGAATTGGAAAATACTATGGAAGAATAATTTTTATAAATGCCATAGGCATAAGACTACAAATCTTATAGACTTGGTATTCTTGGCAGCTATATTTTAAGGGATTGTCAAAATATACCCAAGATAATTATGAAGTTAACTATTGTAATTTTTACAATTGGTACATTTTTACCAAACAAAATTCCAAAACAACGGTTTTAATTGAAGTTTAGGATTCTTTGATAAGAAAAATCTACACAGTTTCAGGGGTTGCCAATTTTTTGATCTTTATTTTCAAGGCTGCAAATAGCAACGTCATAAAAGGGCTCAGCCAGTTAAAAATGGCATAAATGAAATATTCGCCAACACCAACACCCAACACCCCGCTATGATATGCCCCACAAGTGTTCCATGGGATCAGTACGGAGGTTACGGTCCCTGAATCTTCCAAGGTCCTACTTAAGTTTTCAGGGGCAAGTCCCTTATCCCTATAGGCTTTTGCAAACATTTTACCCGGAACCACAATGGCCAAATACTGGTCGGAAGCCGTAACGTTCAGGGCCAGGCAACTGGCTACGGTACTTGCAAATAGGCTGAAGGTAGATTTTGCCATTCCCAAAAGGGCGCTACTTATTCTGGCAAGGGCACCAATACCATCCATGACCCCTCCAAACACCATGGCACACACAATCAGCCAAATGGTGCCCAACATTCCTGCCATTCCCTTGGATGAAAATAGATCATTCAGTGCTTCGTTCTCGGTGGCGATATCTGTATTGATAGTGATAGCATTCATAATGCCTTTATAACCAGCTTCAAAGGTCATTTGAGTCGCCCCGGTGATTCCCATCACTATTTCGGGCTGAAAAATCAAGGCAAATACCCCACCTAAAAGCGTTCCTATCAATAAGGCCAACAGCGGGGGTGTTTTTTTTAATATCAGTAGGATCACTGCTATAGGCACCAAAAACAACCATCCGTTTATGTTGAAGGTTTGGTCTATGGAATCCAATATGGCTTGTGTGTCGGTCGTCCCTGTAGTATCAATAGAAAACCCCATGATGATAAAAACCAAAAGGGTAACCGTGATCGTAGGGATGGTGGTGATCGACATGTATTTGATATGGCTGAACAATTCTCCACCTGCCATTGCCGGCGCTAAATTTGTGGTGTCGCTCAAAGGGGACATCTTATCCCCAAAATAGGCCCCGGAAAGGATTGCTCCTGCAGTCATCCCTAATGAAATGCCCAGGGTGTCACCAATTCCGATCAATGCAATACCAACTGTCGCCGAGGTGGTCCAAGAGCTTCCTGTAGCTATTGAAATAACGGCACAAATAATTACACAGGCCGCTAAAAATATGGTTGGATTCAAAACCTGTAAACCATAATAGATCATGGATGGTATAATTCCACTGATCAACCAAGTACCAGAAAGGGCCCCAACCATTAAAAGAATGATTAAGGCCCCTGTGGTCGATTTTACATTTTCAGCAACTTCCGCCATCATTTGGTCATAAGTGACCTTGTTAAAAACACCTACGATTGCAGCTACCGCTGCGCCCATGAGAAGAATAAATTGGTTGGAACCACTTAGGGCATCATCCCCGTAAACAAAAACATTATAAGCTAACATGCCTACCAGTGCAAAGACTGGGATCAAGGCTTCCCAAATGTTTAATTCTGTGTTCTCAACTATATTTTCGTCTTCTGGTTTAAGGGAATTAATATCTTGACTCTGCATGAAAGGTTTGTTAGTTACCTCGTAATATTACGATTTTGGTAATTGTTCTGCAAGTCTTTCAATTTATGGTTATTTACTCAATTCCGCTTCTTTCAGGATTCCCAATTCTAACATGCAGTTTTTCATGGTCTTATACGTTCTGTGGATATCATTGTCCAATCCAACGGAAAAACGAATCAACCCATTTGACAAGCCCATTTCTTCCTGTTCTTCCATTGGTATCTCGGAAGAAGTAGATGATCCTGGGGCACTGAAGAGGGTTTTATAAAAACCAAGGCTTACCGCCAAGTAACCCAAATTCTTTTCTTGCATCAATTCCATTAATGCATTTGCTTTGTCCAATGAACCTACGTCCAAGGTCATGATACCTCCAAAACCGTATTCCTCGGTCATCTGATCTTTCATTATGCCATAACTCGGATGAGATTCCAATCCTGGGTAAACCACCCTTAGTCCGTCCTTAACAAAATTATCAGCCAAATAGATGGCATTTTCGCTGTGCTTCTTAATTCGGATATGAAGGGTTCTCATATTTTTTAAGATGGAAGAAGCCCTAAAACTGTCCAAGGTACTTCCCAACAGCATTCCGGCACCGTTGTTCACATCCTTAAGACTTAGACAAAACTCAGTAGTACCACAAACAACACCTGCAACACAGTCGCTGCTACCATTGATAAATTTGGTTAAACTGTGAATCACTATATCTGCACCTAATTTGGCTGGAGCAATGGAAAGAGGGGAAAAGGTATTGTCCACTATTAGTGGAAGATTATATTTTTTCGCAAGTTTGGAAAGGGCTTTGATATCTGCAATTTCCAGTAAAGGGTTACTCACGGCCTCACAATAGATCATTTTTGTTTTTGGAGTGATGGCTGCTTCAACCGCCTCTAAATTGGTGATATCCACAAAGGAAGTTCCAATTTTGAATTTTTTAAGGAAATTCTTCATAAAGGCATAAGTACCACCATAAATGGTCCTACTGCTTATAATATGGTCATCGGTATCACAAAGTTGAAAAAGAACAGCGGTGATAGCACCCATACCACTGGCAGTAACATTGGCAGATTCCGTACCTTCCAAAGCGGCTAGGGCCTCACCTAAATATAGATTGGAAGGGGTAGAGTGCCTGCTATAAAGATAACACCCTTCAGTATTCCCTTCAAAAGTATCGAACATGGTCTTGGCCGATAGAAAGGTGTAGGTGGAGGAGTCCGATATTGAGGGGTTGACCCCGCCAAATTCGCCAAAATATTGTAAATCCTGAATACTGTCTGATGCTTTGTAATCCATAATTATGTTTATTTTTATGATTTAAAAATAAGAAATACTAGTTTTGTTGTCAATGATTATTAATTTTATTAGAAAATAAATCTATATAAATGATCATTCGTAGATTTTAATGTTGTTAATTGTTGATCAGTGTACTAAATCATGAATAAGAATCGGGATGAAATTTGATGAAATTGATGTGAGATTATTGGGGCTTTTGCAGCAGGATTGTAAAAAGACCACAAAAGAATATGCCAACCAGCTGAATCTATCTGTAACTGCTGTTTACGAACGAATCAAACGTTTGGAAAAATCGGGGTGCATTACCAAGTATGTCGCCCTAGTGGACAAAAAAAAGGTAAATAAGTTATTCATAGTGCTCTGCCATGTGAAATTGGTACAGCACACCAAAGAATTTTTGACCCAGTTCGAACGGGATGTCCTAAAGCTCCAAGAGGTAGTGGAGTGTTATCACATCAGTGGGGATTACGACTATATATTAAAAATACATGTTAGTGATATGGAGGCCTATAGGGATTTTATGGTGGCGAAGCTCACGGCCATCAACCATATAGGGAGCACCCAGAGCTCTTTTGTGATTGCCGAAGTTAAGCATACCACAGCAATTCCTATTTAGGACCCCCTAAATAACAGAACTTTGGAAGCTTCAAGGTATCTAAACCAGAAATTAATACTAATTTTGTGATGTTTTAAAAAATCAAAAATATTTATGAGTTCATATGACGTAGCCATTATTGGTTCAGGCCCAGGAGGATATGTTGCAGCGATACGCTGTGCACAATTAGGAATGAAAACAGCAATCATAGAAAAGTATTCCACATTGGGAGGCACTTGTCTTAATGTAGGTTGTATACCTTCTAAGGCGTTGTTGGATTCATCCCATCATTATGAAGATGCCATAAAGCACTTTGAGGAGCATGGAATTGAGATTCCTGGCGAAATAAAAGTGAACTTGGAGAAAATGATTTCCAGAAAACAATCCGTAGTGGACCAGACCACCAAGGGGGTTCAGTTTTTGATGGATAAAAATAAGATCGATGTTTTTGAAGGATTGGGGAGCTTCAAAGATGCTACCCATATCAATATCAAAAAGAGTGATGGTAGCTCAGAGACCATAGAGGCCAAGCATACCATTATTGCAACTGGTTCCAAACCATCTTCCTTGCCTTTTATCAAATTGGATAAGGAAAGGGTTATCACCTCCACAGAAGCTTTAAAACTTAAGGAAATTCCGAAGCATATGATTATCATAGGCGGCGGTGTTATAGGCCTTGAATTGGGACAGGTATATAAAAGATTGGGTTCCGAAATTACCGTGGTGGAATTTATGGACCGTATTATTCCAGGTATGGACGGCTCCCTTTCCAAAGAACTGACCAAGGTTCTTAAAAAGCAGAAAATGAAAATCAACACTTCGCATAAAGTTAAATCGGTTGAAAGAAAAGGTGATGAAGTAATAGTAAAGGCTGATGACAAAAAAGGGGAGGAAGTTACTTTTAGGGCCGATTATTGTTTGGTTGCCGTAGGACGAAGTCCTTATACCGCCGGCTTGAATTTGGATGCTGCAGGTGTGAAATTGGACGATAGGGGCAGGGTGGCCGTGAATGATCATTTGCAAACCAATGTTTCCAATATATATGCTATCGGAGATGTAATTAAAGGAGCAATGTTGGCCCATAAGGCTGAAGAGGAGGGAACCTTGGTGGCCGAAATATTGGCCGGACAAAAACCACATATCGATTATAATTTGATTCCGGGTGTAGTATATACATGGCCAGAGGTGGCTGCGGTAGGTAAAACGGAAGAGGAGTTGAAAGAAGCAGGTGTCGACTTTAAGGTTGGCCAATTTCCAATGAGGGCATTGGGTCGGGCAAGAGCAAGTATGGATTTAGACGGATTTGTAAAAATCCTGGCCGATAAAAAAACAGATGAAGTCTTGGGTGTCCATATGATAGGAGCCCGTGTTGCGGATCTAATTGCCGAAGCAGTTACAGCAATGGAATTTAGGGCCTCAGCTGAAGATATCTCTAGAATGAGTCATGCACATCCAACCTATGCGGAGGCTGTTAAAGAGGCTGCCTTGGCAGCAACAGGTGACAGGGCATTGCACATTTAAAATAAGTATTTCCAAATAAAAAAATCCCATCAAAACTTGATGGGATTTTTTTTTAGTTCTTGTGGGATCCGTCACAAAAGGGCGGATTCTTGGTCTGTTTACATGTACAGAGATACGCAGTTTTTTCTTCTTCTACGGCAAAGCCCAAAGAAGGGGTGGCATTTTGCGCCTTATGTGACCCATCGCAAAAGGGTTGGTTGCTGCTATGGCTGCAGGTACACCAGGCATATCTTTTGTCTTTTTCCAATGCTACGGCTATAGGTTCGTAAGCTTTCTTCTCACTCATAATTATTTTTTAGCGAGTAAAAGTAATGGAAAGAGAACTAGAGAAAGATACTTGTGCTTAATTTTTAGCCAATCTAAATAGCTTGATAACGGTCACTCTCAACTTAAACAAGGTGTCCTTGATAAGTCTGAAGGAAAACGCGATCCATGGTTCGGCGTTGGCGTTGAACTGTTGAACCAATTCCCCTGCCTTGGCTTTAATGGCAATCTTGTTATCCTCATACTTTAAGGCACTGTACACACAGGCAACCATAAAAACCAAGGCTCCTGGAATTACAAGATATGGAGAAAGGGAGTGGTGTAAAAAGGCATAAAAACCTAATCCCGTTAAACTTCCGTATAAAATTACAAAGTGTGAAATATAAATGGATAGGGTGCTGGAACCTATTTTTAGGACCGTTTTATTCATCATAAACCGTCTAAGGGTCATAAATATCCCGAATACCACAAGTACATTTCCTAATCGGATAAAGAGATAGTTATTTTTAAAAAGGTCCGCAAACAATTGTAGACCTGTTGTATGTGCCAAATAGTTCACAAATACCGAGGAATAAAGGATTAGGATCAATCCAGTGGTAAATGCCGTTGTTATGGCAACAGGGTATAAGTATTTGTAATCCTTAAATCGGGTAAAGATCAATGAAAGGAAAGCACCAAAGGTGGCATATCCGAACCAAGGAAAGATGGTGAATACAGAACCGTTTGCTTTGGTGAAATAATTCGCCAACATATCAGGTAAGTAAACATGATCCATAA
Source organism: Flavobacteriaceae bacterium KMM 6897 (assembly GCA_035798135.1). Classification (GTDB taxonomy): domain Bacteria; phylum Bacteroidota; class Bacteroidia; order Flavobacteriales; family Flavobacteriaceae; genus Sediminicola. The sequence continues at coordinate 141,035 of JAPFBR010000002.1, forward strand.
TTTTATACTGTGGCTCCAGGACAAATAGGACTATAGTAGTAGCAAACAAGATTAAGGGCAGTACAAATTTCTTTTTGGTACTTGAAAATAGATAAATACCTATAATACCCAAAATGGATAACCCTATACAATGCAAAACATCCACTAGATAGAAAGAACTATAGATTTCCCCCTTTAACAATCCAAAAAGATTGGTTCTAAGAAGATATCCCAGGAACAATAATTCAAGTCCCCTTTTAATTCCTTTTTTAACCCTAGGGTTCTCAATTCCTTGTTTGTCTCCCCTAACTAAAAGATACGTAAAAATAAACCCGGATACGGTAAAGAAAACAGGCGCAGTAATTCCCCTGAAATACTGCCATATGGAAAAGGCAATATTGGAATTATCCCTGTAGGCGTTGTCTAAAAGTCCATCTACAAAATGACCCTGTAACATCATAAGAATGGCCCAAGCGCGCATGGCGTCTATAAAATATAAGCGGTACTTATTATCTTTCATTTAAGTCACAAATATCAATTACCCTATATACTTGCTAAACAGGGTGTTTGGATGTTTCAGAGTGCAAAATTAGATAAAATACTCGCACGTATGCCTATTTTGGGGTATTTTCGTAAAAAAAAATTCAATGGCATCCATTTTGGCTTTTGCAGGGAGCAATTCTTCTACATCGATCAACTTTAAACTGGTAAAATATACGTCAGATTTAATAAAGGAAAAGGAGGTACAACTAATGGACCTTTCCAGTTTTCCCGTGCCCATGTATAGCGCGGATTTTGAGAAAGCAAACGGATACCCTGAGGACATGGTATCATTGCAGCAGGTTATTAAAAAGGCAGCTGGATTGATTATTTCTGTCAACGAACACAACAGTGGTCCTTCGGCCTATTTTAAGAATTTAATGGATTGGCTATCCCGTGTGGATAAGCGCTTTTTAGAGGATAAGAAAATATTTTTGATGTCCACCTCCCCAGGAAGGAGAGGGGGTATTTCCTCCTTGACTTATGTGAAGGACACCCTTCCCCGTTTTGGAGGCGAAATTATCTCCACTTTTTCTTTGCCTTCCTTCAATGATAATTTTGAAATAGAGAAGGGAATTTTGGATGAGGAATTGAACACTGGCCATCAAGTGGCTTTAGAAGATTTTTTAAAATCAATATAGCAGATTCTTGCGCACGGAAGTCAATTATACGGTCGCCAATATTCCTAAGTTTAAGGAAGCCCTACTAAAATGGGCCCAACAATTCCATGAGGTAGTCTGGTTGGACAGTAATGACCACACTGGCACATATAGTTCATTTGACGGGTTATTGGCAGCAGATGCCTTAACGGCAATGGTGACGGACCACCATAATGCTTTTGAGGAGTTAAAAACATATCAGGTCGGGAGTAAGGACTGGCTTTTCGGTTATTTGTCCTACGACCTAAAAAATGATTTAGAGCAGCTTTCTTCATCTAATTTTGATGGCCTCGACTTTGCGGATATGCATTTTTTCCAACCCAAACGTATTATACAACTTAAGGGAGATCAAATTAAATTTTGTTATCTCAACATGGTTGCCGACGAAATAGAGGAAGATTTCAGGGCCATCACAAACCAAACCCTCCTCGGGGAATCCGAATCGTTACCAGATACTTCAATTCGCATAAAATTGAGAATTTTTAAGGATGAATATTTCAAAAGAGTACGGCAATTATTGGAACGGATCCATAGGGGGGATATTTATGAGGCTAATTTTTGTCAAGAATTTTATGCTGAGGATACCAATATTGACCCCTGGCGGACCTTTCAAAAATTAAATGCTATTTCCAAGCCACCATTTGCTACATTTTTAAAACTTAAGGATGTTTATGCACTCTCGGCATCTCCCGAGCGCTATATAAAAAAACAAGGCACCAAGATCATTTCACAACCGATCAAAGGAACTGCAAAGCGTTCCTTGGAGCTAAAGGAGGATGAGCAATTGAAGCTTCTTTTGGAAAAGGATCCCAAAGAAAGGGCTGAAAATATAATGATTGTGGACCTTGTGCGAAACGACCTATCCAAAAGTGCCCTAAAAGGGAGTGTGTTCGTTGAGGAACTCTGCCAGGTATATTCTTTTGAACAGGTCCACCAAATGATTTCTACCATTTCTGCCACGGTGGATAAAGAAAAAAATCCTGTGGAAATCATCAAGGAAACCTTTCCCATGGGGAGCATGACAGGAGCCCCAAAATTATCGGCCATGAAAATCATAGAGGACCTGGAGGCAACCAAACGAGGGCTATACAGCGGAGCTGTGGGCTATTTCACCCCTGAAGGCGATTTCGATTTTAATGTGATCATAAGAAGCATACTGTACAATTCCACTAAAAAATATGTTTCATTTTCTGTAGGCAGCGCCATTACCGCCAAGGCTTCCCCTGATAAAGAGTATGAGGAATGCCTATTAAAGGCCAAGGCTATGCGGGAAGTGCTCGAAGGATAGCATACAGTGCAAGGGTTCTTTTCCAATTATTTGATTACTTTTAAGTACAAGCCTAGACAATAATGCACCAAGAATACTTTCTACCTTTTAAAAAACATAGAATTATGATAATGTGTACCCAACCCAAAGAAATCTTGGGCAAAGTTGTATTGTGCCATGGTTTGGGGGAACACTATAGGCGGTATTTGCCAGAAGTGATCCCTCAGCTGGAAAAATCTGGCCTCGCCGTTGTGGCCTATGATAATATTGGCCATGGACAATCGGGGGGGGAACGGGGTCATTGTCCCAATTACGAGTCCTTATTGGATATTTTGGACATGGTCATAGAGCGGGCAGATTTACTTTATCCTGGAAAACCGCTATTCCTTTACGGACATAGTATGGGTGGTAATCTTGTGTTGAATTATGCTTTAAGAAGAAAACATCCTATTCAGGGAATCATAGCGACCAGTCCATATCTGCGTTTGGCATTTAATCCCCCAAAATGGAAAATGATCTTGGGAAAGGCAATGCTGCAGATATACCCATCCATTACGCTACCATCAGGATTGGACCCCATGGGGATTTCACGAATTCCAGAAGAAGTGGAAAACTATAAAAATGATCCGTTGGTTCACGATAAGGTAAGTCCCATGTTTTCTTTTCCAATCATGGAGGCAGGGGAATGGGCCATCGCAAATAGCCATAAGTTAAATAGCAATACTTTATTGCTACATGGGACTGGAGATCCCATAATAGATTATAAGGGGACCGAAGCCTTTCACCAAAATGCCAGCACCACTACCTTAAAACTTTTGGAAGGTGGCTACCATGAGTTGCATAAAGATCTGTGCAGCAACGAAATGCTGGAGCATATCAATAATTGGTTGGCGCAGCAACTTTAAGTACATTTACGGCGTGCTGGAGGAATTCAAAAATCATATCAATACCTCTTTTCCCCATTTAAGGGAAGGGAAGTTTTTATTGGCCTGTAGTGGAGGGCTGGATAGTGTAGTCCTTACCCACCTGTGCCATAGTACAAAGGTAGATTTTGCTTTGGCCCATTGTAATTTTGGACTCAGGGGAGAAGCAAGTGATGGGGATGAGGCTTTTGTAAAAAATCTGGCCAAAGATTTGGACAAAGAATTTTTTGTAATTCACTTTCATACAGTGGAATACATGAATAAAAATAAAGTTTCCCTTCAAATGGCCGCCCGTGAGCTTCGCTATGAATGGTTCCAATCATTAATGGAACAAAAAGGATGGAAGACCTTGGTTACGGCCCACCATGCCGATGATAATTTGGAGACCTTTCTCATCAATCTTTCCAGGGGAACGGGAATCGATGGATTAACTGGTATCCCAGAAAAAACGACTGGTATTTCAAGACCCTTGTTGAAATATTCAAGGGTAAAGATAGAGGCATATGCCAATGAACAGAAATTAGAGTGGCGGGAGGACAGCTCCAACCAGGAAACCAAATATCTTAGAAATAAGATAAGACATCAAATTGTACCCCTTCTTAAAGAATTGCATCCCACTTTCCTGAATAATTTTAATCAGACCCAGCATTATTTAAGGCAGACTTCTGGGATTGCAGAGGACCATATAAAGCAATTAAAAGAGAAGCTTTTTATTAGGGACATGGATGTCATCAAAATTCCAATTGCGGAAGTACTGAAACTGAAACCAATTGAGGGGTACATGTACGCGCTTCTCCATGATTACGGGTTTAAGGAATGGAATGATGTGATGTCATTATTGACCGCAATGGGGGGCAAGGAGATTCGTTCCAAAACCCATAGATTGTTAAAGCACAGGGAATATTTGCTGCTGGAGGAAATATCTATTCCAGAGAGTTTAGAATATGGGATATACGAAACAGATGATAGAATAGAGGAGCCATTACAAATGTCCTTGGATATGGTAGATAGGATAGAAGAGACAGGCAATGCCATACTTTATGTAGATAAAGAAACGTTAAAGTATCCAATGACGGTAAGAAAATGGAGAAAAGGAGACTATTTTTATCCTTTTGGCATGAGCGGAAGGAAAAAAGTATCCAAATTTTTTAAGGATGTAAGAATGGACCAGATTTCTAAGGAAAAACAATGGTTGTTGTGCTCCGAAGATAATGTAGTTTGGATTATGGGGAAAAGAGGGGACGAACGGTTTAAGGTTACTCCTAAAACAAAACAGATACTAAAAATCAGAATACAGGAATGAAGAAGTTTATTGGTGGGATCATATTATTGTTAACATTTACATCGGTTTTTGCCCAAACAGAGGATAATCCAGTAGCATGGTCCTATGAGGTAAATAAGATTACAGATACCGAATATGACCTAATTATTAAAGGGGATATCCTGGAGGGTTGGCATATTTACTCCCAATATACTCCTGAAGGCGGATCACAGCCAAGCGAGTTCTCCTTTGGACAGGCTGGGAAACATTATGAATTGATAGGGGAGGCAAAGGAAGGAAAAACGATACGTGAATACAGTGAAATTTTTGGTGTAGACGAAGTTTTTTTTAAAAACAAGGCGCTTTTCACCCAACGTATCAAATTGATTGATCCTGATGTTGATCTATTGGAAGTAGTCTTGTTCTATCAAATATGCAAAGAAGTCTGTATTCCTAAAGATGAAGTTTTTAATATTTCCCTAAGCGGTAAGACCGTAGTGGTGAATGAAAAAACTGTGGACCAACGAAGCCTAGCCCTCAGTGAAGCTCTGGTATTGGACCTTAAGAACGAGAATTTATTGAATGGTGATTCGGATAATGTTGATTTGGGTACAAGTCTTTGGATGATATTTGGACTTGGATTTTTGGGAGGTTTAATAGCGTTGTTGACACCTTGTGTTTTTCCCATGATCCCATTGACAGTATCTTTTTTCACAAAACAGTCGCAACCTAAGGCGAAAGGTATAACCAATGCCATGTTATATGGCTTTTTTATTGTGCTCATCTATTTCTTGTTGAGTCTGCCGTTTCATTTATTTGATTCTGTGGATTCGCAGATTCTTAATACCATAGCTACCAATGTGTGGTTGAACCTATTTTTCTTTTTGATTTTCATCTTCTTTTCGTTCTCCTTTTTTGGTTATTACGAATTGACACTCCCAAGTTCTTGGGCAAATAAAATGGATTCTGCCTCTTCTAAAGTTGGTGGTGGTTTTGGTATATTTTTTATGGCCGTTACCTTGGCAATTGTTTCGTTTTCTTGTACAGGCCCCATCCTTGGAGGGTTATTGGGAAGTACAGCCCTGGCCGATGGGGACGTTGCAACCAATTTAACCATTGGGATGCTTGGTTTTGGGGTAGCCTTGGCCTTGCCCTTTGCGCTTTTTGCACTTTTTCCTGCTTGGCTAAATTCACTCCCTAAGTCGGGTGGTTGGATGACCACAGTAAAAGTAGTCCTTGGATTTTTAGAACTGGCACTGGCCTTTAAATTTTTGTCCAATGCTGATCTTGTCGGGAACTGGGGGATTTTTAAAAGGGAAATATTTTTGGGAATCTGGATACTTTTATTTTTGCTGATGACCTTGTACCTTTTTGGAATATTTCGTTTTCCTCATGATGGCCCCAAGCAAAAATTATCAAAAACTAGAATGGGCGTTGCCCTTTTGAGTGGCGTATTTTCTCTTTATTTAATCTTGGGATTGGCCAAAGTAACCGATCTAAAACTCTTGAGTGGTTTTCCCCCACCGGAATTCTATAGTGTTTTTGAACAGGAGAGTGATTGTCCGTTGGGAATTGATTGCTTTAAAGATTTTGATGAAGGTTTGGCGCATGCCAAAAAGGTGAATAAACCTATTTTATTGGATTTTACAGGGTGGGCCTGTGTCAACTGCCGAAAGATGGAGGAAACTGTATGGAGTGAGCCCGATATTTATCCTTTATTAAAAGAGGATTATGTATTGATCTCCCTTTACATAGATGATCGAAAGCAGTTACCGGAAGAAGGACAGTTCGATTTTAAATTTGATTCAGGCAGGGTGAAGACCATTAAAACCGTTGGGGAGAAATGGGGTACGTTCCAAACTTTGAACTTTAATGCGGCTTCCCAGCCCTATTATGTATTACTTTCACCAAATTTGGAAGTACTCAACACTTCCATCCAATATACTGATAAGGAGACCTATTTAGCTTGGTTGAAAACCGGGTTAAAAAACTATAGGGCCCTTTCATCAGATACTCCGTTCAACCAAACTAAAGCCATCAACTAATGAGAAAACATCTTATCCTTCTTTTTGCCATACTTATGGCCATTTCTTGTAGAAACGTTAAAGTCTTGGAAAAAGAAATGCCAGGGAACGCTAAAACGGCCTCGGTGGAAACTTACGAGGCAAAGGAACATTATACCAAAAAAGAAGTGACCATTACCATGCGGGATGGTATTAAATTACACACCACCATATATTCCCCAAAAGACACTTCAATAAAGTACCCGATCCTTTTTCAACGTACCCCATACAGTTGTAAGCCCTATGGCGCAAATGAGTTTAAGGCACAGATTGGCCCCAACATGAAAATGATGATGGAAGGTAATATTGTGGTCTACCAAGATGTAAGGGGAAGATGGAACAGTGAAGGCATTTATGATAATATGAGGGCCTATATCCCCAATAAAGAAGAGGGGGAGACCGATGAGGCTTCGGACACCTACGATTCCATCGATTGGTTGGTAAAAAATGTTGCAAATAATAATGGGAATGTTGGTATTTGGGGGATTTCCTATCCTGGGTTTTATTCCACGTATGCCTTGTTGGATGCCCACCCCGCATTAAAGGCAGTTTCCCCTCAAGCACCCATAGCCGATTTTTATTTTGATGATTTCCACCATAACGGTGCTTATTTGTTGAGCTATTGGAGGGCTACCTCGGTATTTGGTTATATGAAGGATACCCCTACCAAGGAAGAATGGTACTCTTCTCCAGATATTGGGACACAGGACCAATACCAATTCTTTTTGGATAATGGACCTCTTTCCAATTTGGATAAATATTACAAAGAGGACAATGTTTTTTGGCAGCAATTAAAGGAGCATCCCGATTATGATGAGTTTTGGCAGAAAAGAGGGATCATTCAGCATTTGGAAAATATTAGGCCTGCCGTCATGGTTGTTGGGGGCTGGTTCGATGCAGAGGACCTATATGGCCCACTGACCACATATAGTACCATAGAAAAACAAAATTCCAATTACAATACCATCGTGATGGGACCATGGAGCCATGGGGATTGGGCTAGGAACAACAAAAGGCAGGCCATTGGGAATGTCTATTTTGGGGATGATATTTCCAAATTCTTTCAAGAAAACATAGAAAGTAAATTTTTCAATCATTTCTTAAAAGGCGAATGGGAACAAGGAAGTGAACTCCCTGAAGCCTATGTGTTCGATACTGGCACCAAGGATTGGAAACAATTTGATGCTTGGCCACCGAAAAACACCAAGAAGGAATCCTATTACCTCCAACCGAACCAAGGTTTGGGACTAGATGCAGTAAAGGGCAATTCGGCTGAGGAATTCCTTAGTGATCCCAAAAAACCGGTTCCCTATACGGAGGACATTAAAGTTGTTTTCACCCCAAGGAAATATATGACAGATGATCAACGTTTCGCGGCCCGCAGGCCGGATGTGTTGGTTTTTGAAACCGGTGTTTTGGAAAATCCAGTGACATTGGCGGGAGATATTATGGCAAAATTGAAAGTGGCTACCACAGGAACAGATGCGGATTGGGTGGTTAAGTTGATCGATGTATACCCAGCGGATCATCCCGATTATGAGGAAACACAAGAGTATTTAAAAATGGGCAATTACCATCAAATGGTTCGAAGTGAAGTGCTTAGGGGGCGTTATAGGAACGATTTTTCCAAGCCAGAAGCTTTTGTCCCTAATATGGAAACTGCTGTAAACATTAAGCTTCAGGATGTGATGCATACCTTTAAGAAAGGACACAAGATCCAAATCCAGATCCAAAGTACCTGGTTCCCTTATATCGATATCAATCCACAGACTTTTGTGAAGAACATATTTTATGCCAAGCCAGAGGATTTTAAGAAACAGACCCATAAGGTGTTCAATAGTTCCCAAATAGAATTTACGGTGTTGGAATAGTATATTATATTGTCTAAACCTATAAAATGGCTGCTCTTGGGCAGTCATTTTTATTTAGTGAAATTAAGGCTATCTTTCATTCTTTAAAAAATTGGAAGTGAATAGAACCAAAAAAGTTTTAGCAATCATCTTATTGGTATTGGGTGCATTGGCCTTGGCCCTGATAATTTTTATCCAAACCTTAAAACCGGATTACAAAGGGAAAAAGCAATTAAAGGGTATATCCGAAACGGTTTCTGTTTATTTTGACACCTATGGAATCCCGCATATTTACGCTTCCAATGAAATAGATGCCATGAGGTCCTTGGGATATGTGCATGCCCAAGATCGATTGTGGCAAATGGAGCTTTTAAGGCGTATCGGGAGCGGTGGATTATCGGAGGTTTTTGGAGAAGATATGGTGGTGAAAGATAAGTTTTTTCTTTCCTTGGGCATAGACGATGCCTCCGCTAGGGCTGTGGCAGCTCTGGATAAAAATTCAGAAGTGAACCAAATGGCCGAAGCCTATTTGGATGGGATAAACCAGTTTATAGAAAAAGGGCCAACCCCTGTGGAGTTTTTCCTGACGGGACTCCAAAAAAAGCCATTCCAAATTAAAGATATTTATAATACAGTAGGGTATATGGCCTTTAGTTTTGCGATGGCCCATAAGACAGATCCTTTGTTGACCAACATAAAGGACAAATTGGGGATGCCTTATTTGGTTGATTTGGAGGTTGGAGTAGATGTGAATACGGAATGGATCAAAAATTACAAGGGAAGGGCCTCTGATGCCATTCAAAACGACGTGTCGGCCTTGCTGGAAAATTCGTTGAAGGGCTTGCCCATTCCACAGTTTATCGGTAGCAATAGTTGGGTCCTATCACCCGAAAAGACCAAAAGTGGTAAGGTAATCTTGGCAAATGACCCTCATATTGGGTTTGCACAACCTTCCGTATGGTACGAGGCGCATGTAAGTACCCCATCCTATGAGAAATATGGGTATCATATGGCCGGAATCCCATTTCCGCTTTTGGGACATGATCGCAAAATAGCTTACGGACTTACCATGTTCGAAAATGATGACGTGGATTTTTATTATGAAGAAACAAATCCTTTGGACAGTACACTATATAAAACAATTGAAGGTTGGGAAAAGTATCAGGTATACAATAAGACGATCAAGGTAAAGGACGGGGAAGACATTTCCTTCTCGTTTCGGAAAACCAAGCACGGGCCAATTTTAAATGGCATAGCAGACCAGGTGACAGGGCAACGACCCATTGCTATGTCTTGGATCTATACCCAAGAAAAAAATAGCGTATTGGAGGCCTTACATGGATTGAGTCATGCCAAAAATTTACAGGATTTTCAAGCCGCCTTGCCCAATATTCACGCCCCAGGCCTCAATATTATGTACGGTGATGCTCTTGGCAATGTAGCTTGGTGGGCTACCGCAAAGTTATATCAGTTGCCAGCTAGCACCAATACCAAATTCATTTTGGATGGAACCGATGGGCAACAGGAAATTCTGCGGTATCTAGATTTTAAAGAAAATCCACAAGCTGTAAACCCTCCGTGGCATTATGTGTATTCGGCCAATAACCAACCAGATTCTATATCCGGAATGCTATATCCCGGTTATTACCTACCCGAGAATAGGGCCAAGAGTATAGTGCAGTTGCTGGGGCCAAAGAATGATTGGGACATGGCGGCCACCCAGAAAATGATACTGGATGTTACCTCTTCAGAGGATGCTAATATTGTGCTGGATCTGATCAAATCCATGGATACCTCCCAATTGGCCCAAGACAATAAAATAGTACTGAACCTGATGCGCCAATGGGATGGCAGTTACCCGCTTAAAAGTGTTGCGGGTACAATATACCAGAGATGGGTCTATTGCTTCCTTAAAAATAGCTTAGAGGACGAATTGGGAGAAGAGATGTTCCAACAAATACTCGCCACCCATTTGATAAAAAGGACCATAGCACCATTGGCGGCCAAGACAGTATCTATTTGGTGGGATAATATAATGACGAGTGAAAGGGTAGAAACCAAAGAGGAAATTGTCAGGCTAGCTTTTGAAGAAGCCATTATATCCTTGAAAACCGATTTGGGTCAGGATAGAGCCCAATGGACATGGGACAAAGTGCATTCTTTGGAACACGGGCATCCTATTGGTCAGGTGCCATTGTTCCGTAGGTTCTTTAATGTTGGTCCTTTTCCCGTGATTGGGTCTAGGGAGGTTATCAATAATATGGGATTCCCCTATGATGGAAGTGGGCACTTTAAGGTAAATTCAGGACCATCTACAAGACGTATTGTAGATTTTTCGGATATCGAAAACAGCATGAGTATTCTTCCCACCGGACAATCGGGGAATCCGTTCAGTCCACATTATGAGGACCAAGCTGAGATGTTCGTCAATGGAGAGTTCCGTAAAATGATGATGAATGAACTGGAAATAAAAAAGGCATCGAAAAACCTACTCATTTTTCAGCCAACTAAAAAAGGAAAGAAATAAATATTGGTGAACTATGAGGACTAGAGCAAATGCAATTTACACTTCTATTCATCGAAAATAGTAGATACCTAAAAATTTTAAGTACTTTTAAGGAGAAATAAGTCTATTTTTTATGTTGTCAAAGGTTTACGGGAGCGCAGTTTTTGGGGTTGAAGCCTCCACTATTGTTGTAGAGGTAAATGTAGACAAGGGGATCGGATATCATTTGGTAGGTTTGCCCGATAACGCCATTAAGGAGAGTAATTATAGGATTGCAGCGGCCCTACAGAACAATGGTTACAAGATTCCCGGGAAAAAGATCACCATAAATATGGCTCCGGCCGATATGCGAAAAGAAGGTTCTGCTTACGATCTTACTCTGGCAGTGGGAATTTTAACAGCCTCCAATCAAATTAAATCTGAAAACATAGAGAAATACATTATCATGGGAGAGCTTTCCCTTGATGGAAGCCTACAGCCTATAAAAGGAGCTTTGCCCATAGCCATTAAAGCACAGGAGGAAGGATTTAAAGGATTTATCCTACCCAAAGAAAATGCACGGGAAGCAGCTATAGTAAGTGGTTTGGAAGTGTATGGTATTGAAAATATAAAGGAAGTCATTGCCTATTTTGATACTGCTTCCCCTTTGGAGCAGACCATTATAGATACAAGGGAAGAATTTTATAAGAGTCTGGATTTTCCAGAATTTGATTTTTCAGATGTGAAAGGGCAGGAAAGCATTAAGCGCTGTATGGAAATTGCGGCGGCTGGAGGACATAACGTTATTCTTATTGGTCCCCCTGGGGCAGGAAAGACGATGTTGGCCAAGCGTTTGCCCTCCATTTTACCGCCCATGACCCTGCACGAAGCTTTGGAAACCACAAAAATTCATAGTGTGGTGGGTAAGATCAAGAACATGGGCCTTATGAACCAACGCCCTTTTAGGAGCCCCCACCATACTATAAGTGATGTTGCATTGGTTGGGGGAGGTGCCTATCCCCAACCTGGAGAAATCTCACTGTCACACAATGGGGTTTTGTTTTTGGATGAACTTCCCGAATTTAAACGGGGTGTCCTAGAGGTATTGCGGCAGCCCTTGGAAGATAGGGAAGTTACCATTTCTAGGGCGCGATTTACCGTTACTTACCCCAGTAGTTTTATGTTGGTGGCGAGCATGAACCCCAGCCCCAGCGGTTATTTCAACGATCCCGACGCCCCCGTAACCTCATCCCCGGCCGAAATGCAGCGGTATTTGAGCAAGGTATCCGGACCTTTGTTGGATCGTATAGATATCCATATAGAGGTGACACCGGTCCCTTTTGAAAAACTATCGGAGGAACGAAAGGGAGAGGGCAGTGTGGAGATCAGGAAGCGGGTTACCTCGGCACGGGAATTACAAACCGTAAGATTTAGCAATATGGACCATGTCCACTACAATGCACAAATGAATACCAAGCATATTAGACAGTATTGCAAACTGGATGATGTTTCTAAAACCTTGTTAAAAAATGCCATGGAAAGGTTGAACCTTTCTGCAAGGGCGTATGACCGGATCCTTAAGGTAGCGCGGACCATTGCCGATCTGGATAATTCCCCTGAAATAAACGGAGCACATATCGGTGAGGCCATCCAATACAGATCTCTGGATAGAGAAGGGTGGCTGGGATAAAAACACTAGAAAAATACAAGTGTGATGTTATTTTATTGAGAATTAGAAGATTTTCTAAACTGACAATTGTATATTTAAGAACTACTAATTAATAATCACCTTATGACAACAAAAATGAACTTAAAATCAATTTTATTGGCATTTTTCAGCATGACTTTGGTCTTGACTTCTTGCAAGACCGATAAAAAGGTTGAAGAAACAGCAAAGCTTTCCATCGATTTTGAAAAATATGAATTGGACAATGGGCTGGATGTCGTCCTGCACCAAGATAAAAGTGACCCAATTGTTTCACTTGCAATTCAATATGGGGTAGGCTCAAACAGGGAAAAAACAGGACGAACAGGTTTTGCGCATTTATTTGAACATATGTTGTTCCAAGAGTCGGAGCACGTAGGGCAGGACCAATTCTTTAAAAAGATACAAGATGCAGGGGGAACCTTGAACGGAGGAACCTGGAAAGATGGTACCGTGTATTACGAAGTGGTTCCCAAAAATGCCATGGAAATGATCATGTGGTTGGAGAGTGACCGTATGGGATATTTGATAAATACCGTAACCGAGACAGCTTTTGACAACCAACAGGAAGTTGTACAGAACGAGAAGCGGCAGCGAGTGGACAATAATCCCTATGGCCATACGAGCTGGGTGGTGGATAAGAATTTATATCCAGAAGGACACCCTTACAATTGGCAAGTAATAGGGGAATTGGCGGATCTTCAAAATGCTACCGTTGATGATGTGAAGGAATTTTATGATCGTTTTTATGGTCCCAACAATGCCACCTTGGTGTTATCCGGAGATTTTGAAACAGAAGAGGCGAAATCTTTGATCGAAAAATATTTCGGGGAGATCAAACGTCGTCAGGAAGTTGTACCCATGGCCCCGCAGCCAGTAACCCTTTCAGAGACCAAGCGTTTGTACCATGAAGATAATTTTGCTAAAGCACCTCAGCTTACAATGGTTTGGCCAACTCCTCAGCAGTATACGGAAGATGCCTATGCCCTTGATTTCTTGGGGGAAATTCTAGCTAATGGAAAAAAGGCACCCTTGTATAAAATTTTGGTAAAGGAAAAGGATCTTACATCACGCACTACTGCATATAACAACGCACAAGAACTTGCAGGGGAATTTCAAATTACCATTACCGCCAATAATGACAAAAGCCTGAAAGATGTGGAAGCCGGAATTTTTGAAGCCTTTGCTCTTTTTGAAAAAGAAGGAGTTTCAGAAAGGGACATTGAGCGTATTAAGGCCGGATTGGAAACTCAATTTTACAATGGCATCAGCAGTATTTTGGGCAAAGGATTCCAATTGGCCCAGTACAATGTTTTTGCCGGAGATCCAGGGTTTATTGAACAGGATATAGAAAACATTAAAAAGGTTACAAAAGATGATGTGCTACGCGTTTACAATACCTACATCAAAGACAAACCTTATGTAATGACAAGCTTTGTCCCAAAAGGGAAAATGGAGTTGATCGCTGACAATTCTATAAAGGCTTCTGTAGTAGAAGAGGAGATCAAAGAAAATGTAACTAAAGTAATTGAAGAGAGCAATGAGGAAATTGTAAAGACCCCTTCGAAAATCGATCGCTCAGTAGAACCTGATCAAGGGACCTCCCCTGCATTGTCCATTCCAACTACCTGGACAGCAGAATTAAGCAATGGCATAGCTGTTTATGGGATAGAACAGAATGAAATCCCAACGGTAAACTTTAGCCTGACCATAGAAGGCGGTCACTTAATGGATGACAAAACCAAAAATGGCGTGGCCAATTTAATGACCGATATTATGATGGAGGGAACAGCTACCAAAACACCGGAGCAATTGGAAGAGGAAATAGAATTGTTGGGAGCATCCATCAATATGTACACTACCAAGGAGTCCATTGTAATTCGGGGCAATACCTTAACCCGTAATTTCGATAAAACAATGAAACTCATAGAGGAATTAGTAATGGAGCCTCGTTGGGATCAAGAAGAATTTGCAAGAATTAAAACCAAGACCATTAACGGAATAAAAAGGAACGAAGCAGATCCCAATGCCGTTGCCGAAAAGGTATATGACAAATTGTTATATGGGGACGATCATATCTTTAGTTACCCTATCAGTGGTACTGAAGCTTCCATAGCAGCAATAACCATGGATGATTTGAAATCGTTCTATACCCAAAACTTTTCTCCGTCTATAAGTAAATTCAACGTTGTAGGTAAAATAGACAAGGCTACGGTCCTACAAAATCTTAAAGGGTTGGAGGAAAAATGGGCTGCAAAAGAAGTAAGTATCCCAGCATACCCAATTCCAAAACAAAGGGATAAAGCATCCCTTTATTTTGTGGATATACCCAATTCCAAGCAGTCTGTAATAAATATTGGCTACATAGCCTTACCAAGAACCGATAAGGACTATTATCCTGCTGAGGTGATGAACTATAAGCTTGGAGGCTCCTTTTCTGGAAATATAAACATGATTTTACGTGAAGAGAAAGGCTATACCTACGGGGCCAGATCGGGGTTTGATGGCGGTAAAGTTCCAGGAACATTTACAGCATCATCCAGCGTACGGACCAATACCACAGGGGAGTCGGTCCAGATATTTAAAGATGAGATTGCCAATTACAAAAAGGGAATAACGGCAGAGGATTTGGAATTTACTAAAAATGCCATGATCAAATCGAATGCCCGGCGTTTTGAAACCCAGTACTCCCTGTTGGGAATGTTACAGGAAATGAGTACGTACAGCTTGCCCAAAAATTATATCGAAGGGGAAGAACAAATTGTGAAAAGTATGACCTTGGAACAGCACAAGGAACTGGCCAATAAATTTTTGGACGAGTCCAAAATGGCCTACCTGGTGGTAGGTGATGCAGCCACCCAATTTGAACAGTTCGAAAAGATGGGCTTTGACGAAGTAATTTTGGTAGATAAGGATGGAAAGGAATTAAAACCGATCAAAATAAAAATGTAGTCCCTAGTACTGATATGATAAAAAAGGCATCCAAAAATGGATGTCTTTTTTATTGATCAAATATTTCCATTTAATAAATATGGTTATGGGAATCAACAATTAAATAGGTTAAAAACGATCCAAAGTATGCAAATGGTATAAAAGCCTTGTACAGAGAAGAAAATTATTAATTCTCTTCTCTTAATTCTTGTGCAAAGACATCTTTAAACACATAGATAGTAATCAAAAACACCCCTAGGGTAAGAAGGGGAAGGGCATAATCCCATTCCAATAGCATAAAGAACCCTCCAGACATGATGGCTACACTTCCTAGCACCATTATAAGGTTCCAAATAATGAGTTTGGTATTCAACTTCTTATTTTTTTTCTCTTTGGAAAAATAAGCAGTTCCTTCCAAAATGACCCAAAGGATCAAAGAGAGTACAAGTATAATCTGGGTATAAAGGGCGAAAGGGAGATGAAAAATCTGTATCAGACCATTGATGGTCCAGAATGAAATCAATATTAATTTGTTGTAGGCCAAAAAAGATTTTTCAGGCTTTTTCCAAAATCGTACGGCATAGAGCACTAGGATACTTACAAATGCTAAAGTCAGTATTGTTGCGGCCAATGGCCAATGCAACATTTTAAATATAAATCCCATGAGGATAAAGCACATAGAAACTCTCAAAGGAACACTCAGAATTTTTTTATAGCTCTCCATAACAATTGGTTTTATCCGTTATCTCATAGCGCCTTAACATTGGCTTTTAATCCTTCCATAATTCCCATAATGTTGTTCACAGTCTCTTTTAAGTAATGTTTGATGACAACATGGGGAATACGTATGGTTGTAAAACCATTTTTAAATGAATGCATGGCCTCTTCCAAATCATTAATAGCCTGCTCATGGGTCATCATACTATATTCTGTATCTATTTCTATATTGAGTTTAACCCTTGAGATAGCTACATCTACGGACTTTTTACCATCCCACCATTCCAACATAGGATGAACACCGGCATTTTTAAGGCCATAATACAACTGTACGGCTTCAACAGGGGTATTGTTTTTATGGATCAACTTATTTAATTGAACAAAGTGCTTATCACAAAGTTCAACTCCCAAAATATCCATGGAATTTTTATGGTCAATATAACTCAATCCTTTTTTACATTGTAAGCACGTCATTAAAGTAGGTCAATTAAGGTTCGGGATTATTATAACCCCAATTTTTTAGGAATATTATCTGGCATTGACAACTTTTAGACGAACTGCAATCTTTTAGACGAACTACACTGTTTTAGACGTTTTAATAATTTTATTGGGTATGGGAAACAAGGTTGATCTACATTAATTTAAAGGGAAGGACCGCTAAAAGTACATGCATATAAAAAAAGGCGCATATTTATTGAAATAAGTTTTAAAGGATTATATGTACATTTAGTTTTATAATAATTTAAATGTTCTCCATGAAGTATAAATTTGCATTTTCCTTGATTCTTTTTACACTGCTTTTGAGTTGTAAAGAAGAGCCCAAACCTCAAGGTCAAAAATTAACTATTTCCAAGGCACCAGTTTTAACTTTATCTGAAGCCAATAGACTGGCAGACCTGCCTTTGAATTGTATGCAGGTTGAGTATCCAAATAAGCTGGGACAAACTCTGAACGATTCTACCCATTTGAGAAGTCCAAAAACATTGCATCCTGCGTTCTTTGGTTGTTTTGATTGGCATTCGTCCGTACATGGACATTGGTCCCTAGTCTCCTTGCTAAAGCAATTTCCCAACTTGGGCAAATCGGGATTGATTCGAGAAAAACTGATAGAGTCGCTATCTCAAGAAAATATAGCTCAAGAAATGGCCTATTTTGAGATGCCTGGAAACATTTCTTTTGAGCGCACGTATGGGTGGGCTTGGATATTAAAGCTTTCCGAAGAATTACATACTTGGGATGATCCCATGGCAAAAGAATTGGAAGCTAACCTTGAGCCCCTTACAAGATTTATTGTTGCCTCCTATGAATCGTTTTTACCAAAATTAATTTATCCCGTAAGGGTAGGAGAACATTCCAATACAGCCTTTGGACTCTCGTTGGCCTGGGATTATGCCCTTTCTATCAATGATGTTATCTTAATGAAGGCAATAAAGGATGGGGTTGACCGATTTTATACCAATGACGAGGGTTGCCCTATGGAATGGGAGCCAAGTGGGTTCGATTTTCTATCTCCCTGTTTGGAAGAAGTGAATTTGGTGCGTAAAGTTTATGCCAAGGAGGCCTTTAAAAAATGGTTGGATTTATTTATGCCACAATTGGCAGATCCCAATTTTAAATTGGCTCCAGGGAAAGTGGCAGATAGGACCGATGGGAAACTAGTGCATTTGGACGGACTCAATTTTAGTAGGGCCTGGTGTTTATATGGGATTGCGGAAACGCTTCCCGAATATGCCCATTTAAAGAATACAGCAAATGCCCATATCAACTATTCCCTACCAAATATTGTAGACGATAATTATGAAGGCACACATTGGCTGGGCACATTTGCCTTATATGCCTTAAATAAAACCAAGTAATATGTTCAAAAAAATAGGTCCAGGGGTATTGGTAGCAGCTGCTTTTATTGGTCCAGGCACCATTATGGCCTGTACATTGGCGGGAGTGCAATTTGGATTTACTTTATTATGGGCAATGCTTCTTTCCATTATTGCTACCATTGTATTACAGGAGATGTCAGCTAGACTAGGGATTATAACCCAAAGAGGACTAGCGGACGTTATTAAGGAACAGGTTCAAATCCCAGTTTTTCGCTATTTGGTGCTGGGCATTATTTTAGGTGCTATTGTCATTGGAAACACAGCCTATGAAGGAGGCAATATTGGTGGTGCTACCTTAGGCCTGGAAGCTATATTCGGCAATGAATATGTTTCGTATTATCCCTTTATCGTTGGTATTATAGCCTTTTTACTTTTGTATTTGGGTAATTATAAAATGTTGGAAAAAGTATTGGTCACCTTGGTGATCATCATGAGCCTTTCCTTTCTACTTACAGCAATCATTACGAAGCCCAATCTAATGGAGGTATTCAAGGGTATGTTTGTACCTACAATGCCGGAAAACAGCGTTTTTACGATTATTGCTTTGGTAGGAACAACCGTAGTGCCGTATAACTTGTTTTTACACGCTTCATTGGTCAGTGAAAAGTGGAAGAATAAAGAGGATTTAAAAACCGCGAGAAAAGACACTTTTATATCTTTAGCCGTGGGTGGAATGGTTTCCATGGCGATTATCATTGCGGCCACTACCATCCCAGGAGGTGACATTTCTTCTGTACTGGATTTAGCTAAAGGCCTGGAGCCTTTGTACGGAAATGCCGCTAGGTATTTTATGGGAATAGGCTTGTTTGCAGCAGGCATTACCTCGGCCATTACAGCACCCCTTGCCGCTGCATATGTGGTCAATAGCTGTTTCGGATGGAATGCGGGTTTAAAAGATTTAAAATTTAAACTGGTTTGGATGATCATTATTATTTTAGGGGTCCTATCACTGACATTGGGTATTTCACCGATTGAAATATTAAAATTTGCCCAAGTGGCCAATGGTCTGTTATTACCGATTATAGCTATATTTTTATTGTGGGTGGCCAATAAAGTTGCGGTTATGGGAGTCTATAAAAATTCAACCGCTCAAAATGTATTGGCTATTTTTATAATCCTATTGGTGGTAATTTTAGGATTGAAGAGCATATTAAAAGTAATTGGACTTTTTTAAATGGAGAAGAATTTTATAGATATCAACTGCGATGTAGGGGAAGGAATAGGCAATGAGGAAAAACTATTTCCTTTCATATCATCTTGTAATATTGCTTGTGGTGGGCATGCTGGAGATGAGGATATCATGAAGAAAATTGTGGTTTTGGCCAATAAGTATCAGGTAAAGGTAGGAGCCCATCCATCTTATCCAGACAAGGAAAATTTTGGCAGGGTATCTTTAACTTTATCCCCATCCCTTCTAAAAGCGACCATTTTGGAGCAGGTAGCTAAATTAATCCCCATTTTGGAAGAAGAGGGGATGATACTACACCATATCAAGGCTCATGGAGCCCTATATAACGATGTTGCCAAGGATAAAGCATTGGCTACGGTTTTTTTGGATGCTGTAGAACAATATAAAACAGGAACATTTATTTATGTTCCCTTTGGATCCATTTTAGAAATTGAGGCTAAAAGACGAGGTTTTAAAATAAAGCTGGAGGCTTTTGGTGATAGAAACTATAATTTAGACTTTACTTTAGTTTCGAGAAACAAACCCAATGCCGTAATCCATGATCCTAAATCTGTTTTGTGGCATATTATAGGAATGGTGAAAAATAATAGTGTAAAAACAATGGAAGGGGAGGATCTAAAAATTAATGCAGAAACCTATTGTATTCATGGTGACACGCCTACAGCATTACAAATTTTAGCGTATCTTTCAGAAGAATTGCCCAACAATCAGATCTATATAAAAAAGTGAGCTCCTTTACAATTTCCATACGCCCATTTGGGGATTTTGCTATACTAGTAGAATGGCCCAATAAAGTTGAAGAGCAGATCTTGAACGATATCCTTCATTTCATTCACCATTTAAAAGTCAATCACTTAAATGAAAAAGAATGGGAAATGGTGCCAGCCTATAACTCTTTGGCCCTTATTCACCGGGAAGGTAAAATCGATTATAAAACCTTTAGCAAAGATTTGGAAGAATGGTATTCCCAAAAATCCGGAGATCATGTGGTAGAAAAATTTCAATGGGAACTACCGGTTTGCTATGAAGGGGAGTTTGCTGTTGATTTAAAGGAGGTGGCCGAAAAATTGGGTATGGCCCCAGCGGAAGTGATTTCCTTGCATACAAGTCATGTTTATACGGTCTATGGGATTGGTTTTCTTCCCGGGTTCATGTATTTGGGAGGATTGCCTTCTTCCTTGGAAATCGTTAGGAGGGAAACTCCTAGGTTAAAAGTTGCACAGGGTTCAGTTGGGCTAGCAGGTAAACAAACGGGAATATACCCTCAAGAATCACCCGGAGGCTGGAATATAATTGGGAATTGTCCCGTTCCTCTATTTAATAAAGACAATGAAAATCCTTGTTTTGTAAATGTTGGGGATAAGATAAAATTTTATGCCATTACCAAAGGGCAGTATGACCTTCTTAAAATACAGGGAGAAGTCGGGATTTATAAATTAAAAAAAACTAAGGTGGATGCTTAAGGTTATAAAGTCTGGTTTTTTTACCACCGTCCAGGATTTGGGTAGGTTTAATTATAGGAACAAAGGGGTTCCCGTTAGTGGTGTAATGGACTCTTTTTCCTACGCCATGCTGAATATGTTGCTGGAAAATGATAGAAAGGATGCAGTACTGGAAATTACAATGACCGGACCCACATTGGAATTTGAGCTGGATACCTATATTGTGGCTGGGGGCGCAGAGCTATCCATGAACTTAAATGACCAACCTATAAAAAATTTCAAGGTTTATAAGGTTAAGGCGGGGGATGTGGTTTCTTTTGGAAAATTGGAGCATGGATTAAGATCGTATCTCGCCATAAAGGATGGTTTTAAAACCCCACTGATTTTGGGAAGTAGATCGTACTTTAAACCTTTGACCATTTCATCCCGGATTAAGGATTTTGATCAGTTGCCTTACGATGAATGTCAAGACTTTTCACCAAAATTGCAGGAATTAAAAGCACATTCTTTACTTAAAGAAACAGTTTTGGAGGTTTTTGAAGGACCGGAATACAACTTGTTGACGGACCAACAAAAGCAGGCTTTATTTGGTAGTGATTTTACGGTAGCCAAAGAAAATAACCGAATGGCATATCAGCTCAATGAGATCATTGAAGGGCATACTATTTCCATGCTGACCTCGGCCACGCTCCCTGGAACCGTTCAGCTTACCCCTTTCGGAAAATTGTTAATTTTGATGAAGGATGGACAGACCACTGGGGGCTATCCGCGTATCTTACAGCTTTCGGAAAGGGCGATTTCAACCCTTGCCCAAAAGCGATATGGGGATGAGCTATCTTTTAAACAGATTTAACCATAAAATCCTAACAAAAATCTTCAAAGGTTACCATATTTGGCTATAAACCACTATGGCCCTTAAGGTTATTAAAAACTCCTTAGAGCCCAAAAACGGCCATTATAGTAGGCTTTTTAATTTTTTGGCATATTTGATTGGCAATGAATAAGGCGGATATCTAAAAGGCACATCCAACCAATTTGCCCTATGGACAATAGCTTTATGGTGTGAAAATAGATTAAAGCTGGTTTTGCCGTGGTAGGCACCTATACCACTGCCACCAACCCCGCCAAAAGGCAATTTTTTGTTCGCCACCTGAATGACCGTATCGTTAATTGCACCACCACCAAAACTGTATTTTTGGATGATTTTATTTTGAAATGCAGTGTTGTTCGAGAAAACATAGGCAGCCAAAGGCTTGCCATATTTCTGTATCACACGATGGATATCATCTTCACTTTCATAGGAAAGAATCGGCAGGATAGGACCAAATATTTCACCTTGCATCAATTTGCTATCCAAGTGGGGCTCATCCACCAATGTAGGGGATATGAAATTATCTTCAGAATCGGTTTCACCCCCATAAAGGATTTTTTCCCCGAGTAACATATTTTTTAAATTATTGAAATGTGCTGCGCTCACTGTTCGGGCATAATCACCAGAGCTCTTTGAATTTTCCCCATATGCCTCTTTGATCATTTTAATTAGCGAGGCTATAAAAGCCTCCTTTTTGGTTTTGTTCACCAATATATAATCTGGAGCTATACATGTTTGCCCGGCATTTAAAAACTTGCCCCAACATATTCTTTTTGCAGCAAGCTCCAACGAGCTGCTCCCATCTACAATACATGGGTTTTTTCCTCCCAATTCCAATGTGACCGGGGTAAGATGTTTGGCTGCACTTTCATATACAATTTGCCCTACCCGAGTACTTCCCGTAAAAAAGATATAATCCCACTTTTCTTTTAGGAGTTCTTGGGATACCTCTACACCACCTTCAATCACCGCTATATGTTCTTTTGGAAATACGGCATCTATAATACTTCCAATTATTTTTGAGGTGTTCGGGGTGATTTCCGAAGGTTTTATTACTACAGTATTTCCTGCGGCAATGGCGCCAACCAAAGGTAAAAGTGCTAATTGGAAAGGATAGTTCCAGGGAGCAATGATTAGAACGGTGCCATAGGGTTCCTTATAAATTTTATCTGTCGAGGGGAAATTCAGCCAAGAGGAGGATACCTTTGTCGGCTTGGCCCATGAATTTAAATTTCTTAAGACCAATTTTAATTCCGCCAATACAAACTGGGTTTCGGTAGCCAACGTTTCAAAATGTGGTTTTTTAAAGTCTGCGTAAATAGCTTCACAAATAGCATCCTCCCGTGCAACAATCTCCTTTTGGAGCCTTTGTAGCGCCTCCTTCCTAAAGGAAAGATCTTTTGTCCCTTGGGTCGAAAAAAAATTGCGTTGTGCTTGTATGGTATCTGTTACCGTAGTTGTCATATCGAAAAATAATAAAATATCGGGTTAATTATCGGGCAGTAGTATTAGCACTACAAGCTAATCAAAAAACAATTCCAAAGAAAATAGAAATTACATTTTGATCTGAAGTGTATTTCGGAGTTTTATTTATGGATTATAATTTATGGTATCAACGTCAGTATGTGTATTATTAAAATAGTTGGATATGATAGGAATTGCATGTTCAATATATTGACAATCAGAAAGATAAGTGGTTTATGATGTTCTTGGATTTGAACCATGACACTTTGTTAAAAATTTGGGGTATATGAAACATTTATCTTTGAATGATAGAAGATTTACATAATAAATTAAGAATAGCAATAAAAAGTTTAATGGAGCTCAACAAATATAGTAAGAACGTAACACAAGATCCCACCCAACCTGCCGCTCAAGCCATGCTACACGCCATTGGACTTACCGATGACGATTTGGCAAAACCGCTTATTGGAATAGGAAGTACAGGTTATGAAGGCAACCCGTGCAATATGCATTTAAACGATTTGGCCAAACATGTAAAAGAAGGGGTAAATGCAGGAGGGGCAGTTGGCTTAATATTCAATACGATCGGAGTAAGTGATGGTATTTCCATGGGGACCTTTGGAATGCGTTATTCCCTTCCTTCAAGGGATATTATTGCAGATTCTATGGAAACAGTGGTTCAGGCTATGAACTACGATGGTCTGGTAACTGTGGTTGGATGTGATAAGAACATGCCGGGAGCCCTTATGGCCATGATAAGATTGGATAGACCGTCCATATTGGTTTATGGAGGCACCATTGCTTCAGGCTGTCTAAACGGAAAGAAATTGGATGTGGTTTCTGCTTTTGAAGCTTGGGGGGAGAAGGTTGCAGGCACCATGAATGAAGAAGACTATAAAAGTGTTATCCACAATGCCTGTCCTGGAGCGGGAGCTTGCGGAGGAATGTATACTGCCAATACTATGGCCTCGGCCATTGAGGCATTGGGAATGGCCATGCCATACAATTCTTCCAATCCGGCAACAGGAAAGGAAAAGAAGGATGATTGTATCAATTCAGGGAAGGCCCTTCAGAATTTATTGGAAAGGGATATCAAGCCAAGTGACATCATCACTAGGAAATCTTTCGAAAATGCCATTCGATTGGTAACGGTACTCGGTGGTTCCACGAACGCGGTACTCCACTTTCTGGCCATAGCCAAGGCGGCGGAGATCGAATTTACCTTGGATGATTTCCAAAAGATTAGTGATACCACTCCATTTTTGGCCGATCTTAAGCCTAGTGGGAAGTATTTGATGGAAGATGTACACCGGGTAGGTGGTACGCCGGCAGTTATGAAGTTTATGTTGGAAAATGGGATGCTTCATGGGGATTGTTTAACCGTTACCGGGAAAACCATAGCTGAAAATCTTGCACAAGTACCCAGTCTTTCGCAAGGCCAAGATGTGGTTAGGCCCTTGGATAATCCCATAAAGGCAACAGGCCATATTAGAATATTGTACGGAAACCTTGCGGAAGAGGGATCCGTAGCCAAAATAACCGGCAAGGAAGGATTGTATTTTTCCGGACCTGCCAAAGTATATGATGGCGAATTCCTAGCCAATGATGGGATACGCAATGGCGAGGTAAATAAAGGTGATGTAGTAGTTATCCGTTATGAAGGGCCAAAAGGAGGTCCTGGAATGCCTGAGATGTTGAAGCCTACGGCGGCTATAATGGGCGTCGGTCTTGGTAAAGACGTTGCATTGATCACCGACGGCAGATTTTCAGGAGGCACCCATGGTTTCGTTGTGGGGCACGTTGCTCCGGAAGCACAGGACGGAGGGACTATTGGGCTTCTAAAAGATGGGGATGTCGTCACCATTGATGCGGAAAAGAACAGTATTAGTGTAGCCCTTTCAGAGGAGGAAATCCAAGCCAGAAAGGCGAAATGGCAACAACCACCACTAAAAGTCAGTAAAGGAAGTCTATACAAATATGCAAAAACGGTTTCATCTGCTTCACAAGGCTGTGTTACCGATGAATTTTAATAACCTGAATTAGGTGCAATCCTTATTGCAAAATAACATATCGATCTGGATGATGGATTTTGTAATAAAGGTTTGGTAAAAATAGTGTTTAATTAAAAATGCCCTAAACCCCTTAGTTGATTATAGGGATGGGGAGAGGCTTATGGAAACAGTAAAAGAGAAAAAAACGCAGATACAAAGTAAGAAGGCCACCATTAAGATTAGCGGAGCTGAAGCGGTTATCCATTGTTTGTTGGCAGAAGGTGTGGATTTGATCTACGGATACCCGGGAGGGGCCATTATGCCTGTTTATGACGAATTGTATAAGTTTCAGGATAAATTGACCCACATACTTACTCGACACGAGCAAGGGGCAACCCATGCAGCACAAGGGTATGCCAGGGTCTCTGGTAAAGTAGGGGTTGCCATCGCTACCTCAGGGCCGGGGGCTACAAATTTGGTGACAGGATTGGCAGATGCACAGATAGATTCTACGCCTTTGGTATGTATTACAGGACAGGTTTCCCGACAATTATTGGGATCCGATGCCTTTCAGGAAACCGATATTATTGGGATTTCCACTCCAGTGACCAAATGGAACTATCAGGTGACCGAGGCTTCTGAAATTCCAGAAATATTGGCCAAGGCTTTTTATATTGCTAAATCAGGTCGTCCCGGACCAGTACTTATAGATATCACCAAAAATGCCCAGTTTGATGAACTGGATTTTAGTTATGAACCCTGTAAAGCGGTGAGGAGCTATAATCCATTTCCAAAACCTGACATAAAGGCCATAGAGGCTGCTGCCAAATTGATCAATGAGGCAAAAAAGCCATATATCATTTTTGGACAAGGGGTTATTTTAGGGGAAGCGGAGACACAATTGAAGGCGTTGGTCGAGAAAGCAGGCATTCCTGCCGCTTGGACCATTTTGGGACTTTCCGCAATGGATACCGACCATCCACTGAACGTGGGAATGGTTGGAATGCATGGAAATTATGGTCCCAACGTACTGACAAATGAATGTGATTTGCTGGTAGCCATAGGAATGCGTTTCGATGATAGGGTCACAGGGAATTTGAAAACCTATGCAAAACAAGCCAAGGTTATTCATTTTGAAATAGATCCGGCAGAAATAGATAAGAATGTAAAGGCAGATATAGCAGTATTGGGGAACGCAAAAGAAAGTTTAGCACTTTTATTGCCATTGATCAAGAAAAACTCACATGAATCTTGGCATCAGGAGTTTAAGAAAAAATATCAAATAGAATTTGATACCGTCATCAACAAGGACATTCATCCCACCAAGGAAGGGTTAACCATGGGTGAGGTCATCGAACAGATCAATATTGCCTCTAAAAATAAGGCGGTAATTGTTTCTGATGTTGGCCAGCATCAGATGATTGCATGTAGATATGCGAAATTCAACCAATCCAAGAGCAATATTACTTCAGGTGGTTTGGGTACCATGGGATTTGCCCTACCAGCTGCAATTGGTGCTAAAATGGGGGCTATGGATAGGGAAGTAGTGGCTATCATAGGAGATGGAGGTTACCAAATGACCATTCAGGAATTGGGCACCATATTCCAAAACAAGACCCCGGTTAAAATCGTGGTATTGAACAACGAGCATTTGGGCATGGTACGTCAATGGCAGGAACTGTTTTTTGATAAACGTTATGCTTCTACGGTTATGACCAACCCAGATTTTGTAAAGATTGCTGAGGGATATGATATCAAAGCAAAAAGAGTGACTGAACGAAAGGATTTGGCTGCGGTTGTAACAGAAATGATAGCATCAAAAGATGCTTTTTTCTTGGAGGTAAAAGTGGAACAGGAGGACAATGTATTCCCTATGATTCCAACAGGGGCTTCCGTTTCGGACATCAGGCTAAAATAGGCAGGGGATCAATTAAATCAATTAAGGTACTTCATTGAAGGATTAAGAAATAAAGCATGGAAAAAGAGTGGTTCACCATATCGGTATATTCAGAGAACAATGTTGGATTATTAAATAGGATATCTGGAATATTTTTAAAGAGACACATTAATATAGAAGGGTTAAATGTCTCAAAATCAGAAATTGAGGGCATTTCTAAATTTACTATTGTAGTCTATACGTCCCAAGAGTGGGTGCGCAAGATCGTAGGGCAGATAGAAAAGCAGATCGAAGTGATTAGGGCCTTTTATCACACTGATGAGGAAACCATTTATCAGGAGTCCGCCCTATTCAAAATTGCATCCAATTTATTGTTCGATGAACGACAGATACAAAATATCATTAAAGACAACAATGCACAGATTGTAACCGTATCAAGGGACTTTTTTGTCTTGGCAAAATCGGGGAGACGTTCCGAGATAGACGAAATGTACAGTGAATTAAAACCACATGGCATCATGCAGTTTGTGAGATCGGGAAGAATTGCCGTATCCAAAGCGGAAATGCAGATCTCTGCCTTGTTGCAAGAATTTCAAACAACAACCAATAATCAATAAAAATCACCCTGATACTTATCAGGATAAAAACGAATTTAAAAAATGGCAAATTATTTTAATACACTATCCTTAAGAGATCAACTGACCCAATTGGGTAAATGTAGGTTTATGCAATCTGCAGAATTTTCAGATGGTGTATCCACTTTAAAAGGAAAGAAAATTGTAATTGTAGGTTGCGGGGCCCAAGGTCTAAACCAGGGCTTGAATATGAGGGATTCCGGGTTGGATATTTCATATACCCTAAGGGCAGCGGCTATCAAGGAACAACGCCAATCCTTTAAAAATGCCAAAGAAAATGGCTTTAAGGTTGGCACCTACGAAGAATTGGTGCCCACAGCCGATGTCGTGGTGAACCTTACTCCGGATAAACAACATACCAGTGTAGTTTCTGCCGTAATGCCCTTAATGAAAAAGGGAGCGACCTTATCTTATTCCCATGGTTTTAATATTGTTGAGGAAGGGATGCAAATTCGTGAGGATATAACCGTTATTATGGTGGCACCCAAGTGTCCGGGATCTGAAGTCCGTGAAGAATATAAAAGAGGATTTGGGGTACCAACCTTGATTGCGGTACACCCAAACAATGATCCAGAAGGCAAGGGCTTGGTTCAGGCCAAGGCTTATGCTGTGGCAACAGGAGGACATAAGGCTGGAGTCTTGGAATCTTCTTTTGTTGCTGAGGTAAAGTCTGATTTAATGGGGGAACAAACCATTTTATGTGGGTTGTTGCAAACAGGCTCTATTCTATGTTTCGATAAAATGGTGGAGAAGGGCATGGATAGAGGATATGCTTCAAAATTAATCCAGTACGGATGGGAAACTGTTACCGAGGGCCTAAAATATGGTGGAATAACCAATATGATGGACCGTTTGTCCAACCCAGCAAAAATAAAGGCCTTTGAACTTTCAGAAGAATTAAAAAATATTATGCGTCCCTTGTTCAATAAGCATATGGATGATATTATGAGCGGACATTTTTCCAAAACAATGATGGAAGATTGGGTTAATGATGATAAAAATTTACACACTTGGAGGGCTGCCACGGGAGAAACCGCTTTTGAAAAGACTCCCGCTGGATCCGATAAAATTACCGAACAGGATTTTTATGACCACGGCGTGTTGATGGTGGCCATGGTAAGGGCAGGTGTAGAATTGGCTTTTGAAGCCATGACGGCTTCGGGAATTATAGCAGAATCTGCCTATTATGAGTCATTACATGAGACACCCTTAATAGCCAACACCATAGCTAGAAAAAAATTGTTTGAAATGAACCGCGTAATTTCCGATACCGCGGAATACGGCTGCTATTTGTTCGACCACGCATGTAAGCCATTATTGAAAGACTTTATGAAGAAAATAAATACCGATGTTATCGGCAAGAACTATGGGGAAGGCAAGGGCAATGGAGTCGACAATGCGAAATTGATCGCCGTAAACCAAGCCTTGAGAAACCATCCTGTTGAAGTTGTAGGGAATCGTTTACGTGCCTCCATGACGGCGATGAAGCGTATTGTTTAAGTTTGAGTTGAATTAGTTTATACACCATGTCGCAGTCGGGAACTTAATACATCATAATATTAAGACAACCCGACTGCGATTCATTTTATCCATATCCATTGGTTATGGTAAGCTAAAAATTATGGCAAAATCTGTTGCTACTTATTTTCCTAAAATTGAGGATATAAAAAAGGCCGCCAAAGTAATTAGGCAAGTGGCGGATGTCACCCCATTGACACAGAGTATCAGGTATTCCAAGCTGTTCGGCGCCAATATTTTATTGAAACGGGAGGATCTTCATAGGGTAAGGTCTTACAAAATTAGGGGGGCCTTCAATAAAATCAGTTCACTGTCAAAAAAAGAGTTGGCTCATGGAGTGGTTTGTGCCAGTGCGGGAAACCATGCACAGGGTGTGGCTTTTGCCTGTAATTATTTGGGGATCCATGGTACGGTATATATGCCTTCTGTCACCCCCAAACAAAAAGTGGAACAGACCAAAATGTTTGGCGGGGACTCGGTTACGGTTATCTTGGTGGGGGACACCTTTGACGATGCTTCAAAAGCAGCTATTAGGGCCTGTAAGGAACAAGGAAAGACCTTTGTGCATCCTTTTGATGACCCTAAGACCATAGAAGGACAAGGGACTGTTGGATTGGAGATCTTGGATCAGGCGAATGTACCTATCGATTATCTATTTGTTGCCATAGGGGGTGGTGGTTTGGCTTCTGGATTAATTGGTGTTTTTAAGGCATTGTCCCCACATACAAAGATCATAGGGGTAGAGCCTGAAGGGGCACCTTCCATGAAAACGTCCATGGAAAGGGGGATAAACACGGAATTGGAACATATTGATAAATTTGTAGATGGCGCGGCCGTAAAACGCGTAGGCGATTACACCTTTGCCATCTGCAAGGAACATCTCAACAATATGATTACCGTACCAGAGGGAAAAGTCTGCCAAACCATTTTGGATCTCTACAATAGGGATGCCATAGTTGTGGAACCAGCCGGTGCCTTGACAATTGCGGCCTTGGACTATTTTAAGGATGAAATAAAGGACAAAAATGTGGTCTGTATCGTCAGTGGTAGCAATAACGATATTACCCGTA
Organism: Flavobacteriaceae bacterium KMM 6897; assembly: GCA_035798135.1. Classification (GTDB taxonomy): domain Bacteria; phylum Bacteroidota; class Bacteroidia; order Flavobacteriales; family Flavobacteriaceae; genus Sediminicola. Next base: position 171,369 of record JAPFBR010000002.1, read on the forward strand.
CCGCTGAGATAAAGGAAAGGGCCTTGTTATATGGCAAGCTAAAACATTATTTCATTGTAAGATTCCCACAAAGACCGGGCGCCTTGAAGCAATTTGTGGCTGAAATATTAGGCCCGGATGATGATATCACCCATTTTGAGTACTCCAAAAAATCAAGCAAAGAGAATGCGCCCGCTATTGTAGGGATCGAATTGAAGACCCCCGATGATCTGTTGCCACTTATTTCAAGAATGAAGGAAAACAACTTTTTCGGGGAGTATCTCAATGATAAACCTGACCTCTTTCAATACCTAATTTAAATACCTTTAATGATTATTTTGTGAAATGGGACAACTTCAATCGTTTTCGATGGTATTCAGAAGAAGTATTGGATTTTACCATAAAATTTAAAGATGTATTTTATTAACTTCGTTAGGCCGTGAAATCAATTTTCACCCTTGTTTTTATTAAAAATTTAGCAATTATGAGCAAAATATCAGACATACCAGCAGAATTTGAAATTACCAATGTAATCCATCACAATACCTATTTGGTAGATGGGGAACTAAAAAAATGGGAAGGAAATTCCACGGAAATATACTCTACCATATCATCTACCGATACTTATAAACCTACCTTATTGGGCAGTATCCCAGATATGGACGAAAAATCGGCACTGGACGCTTTGGGAGGTGCATTAAAAGCCTACAACCAAGGACAAGGGGCTTGGCCTACCATGAGGATCAGTGATCGTATTGAATGTATGGAAAAATTCGTAAAAAAAATGGAGGCGAAAAGAAATGAGGTTGTGAAATTGCTGATGTGGGAAATCGGGAAATCGCTTCCAGATTCGGAAAAAGAATTTGATCGTACGGTCGATTATATCTACGATACCATTGAGGACTATAAACAGTTGGATAGGGATGCCGCTAAGTTTAAGAAACACGATGGGGTATATGCCCATATCCGTAGGGGTCCCTTGGGAGTGGTTCTTTGTTTGGGACCATACAATTACCCACTAAATGAAACCTTCGCCTTGTTGATTCCCGCCATCATTATGGGAAACACCACTATTTTTAAACCGGCCAAACACGGGGTCTTGCTCATAACACCATTATTGGAGGCTTTTAGATCCAGTTTTCCTAAAGGCGTGGTCAATATCATTTTTGGTCGAGGAAGAACAGTGGCAAGTCCAATTATGAAAACAGGAAAAGTAGATGTTCTGGCCTTGATAGGAAACAGTAAATCTGCCAATGCCCTACAGGAACAGCACCCTAAAAGCAATAGATTGCGATTAGTATTAGGTCTGGAGGCCAAAAACCCGGCTATTGTCCTTCCTGATGCCGATTTGGACCTTACGATAGACGAATGTATCGCAGGAACGTTATCGTTCAATGGACAGCGCTGTACAGCGTTAAAAGTGGTATATGTGCATGAGGACATAAGAGAAGAATTCAATAAGCGCTTTGCCGAAAGGGTAGATGCCCTGAAGTTTGGCAATCCATGGGAGAATGGCGTTAAACTAACCCCCTTACCAGAACCTGGAAAACCCGCATATATACAGGAGTTGATAGATGATGCACTTTCCAAAGGGGCTAAAATATTGAACAAAAAAGGGGGCAAGCATTCCGACAACTATATTTGGCCAGCTGTTTTATATCCGGTAAACAAGGATATGAGGGTCTACCAGGAAGAACAGTTTGGTCCTGTTATCCCCATATTATCCTTCAAGGATATTGAAGAGCCTTTGGACGACATGGCAGCCTCAAATTATGGACAGCAAGTTAGCTTGTTCGGTAAGGATGTCTATGCACTAGCCCCACTGATAGATACTTTGGTGAATTTGGTGTGCAGGGTTAATTTGAATAGCTCATGTCAACGTGGACCGGATGTATATCCATTTACGGGGCGCAAAGATTCCGCCCAGGCTACACTTAGTGTGCACGATGCGTTACGTTCCTTCTCCATAAGGACCTTTGTTGCCAGTAAGGACAATGCCCTAAACAATGAAATATTGGAAAAATTATTGGATTCCAAGCTATCCAATTTTATAAGTACGGATTATATCCTTTAATTTCCAAAAATGATAAATGGGTCGGTAATTCACAGTACAAACTTTTGGTCTTTGTCGGCCTATTGTCTATTATTTCTATTTTTAAATAGTTGTGACAAGGAAAATAAAGACCCTAGTTTTTCAAGTCTCCTTGAAAATACCACTAGTATTGAAGGAAAACAGGAATATTTAAACTCCCCTTATGTAACTGCTGGGAATAGGGTTTATATGGTAGGGCACCAAGATGGTACCTTTCCTGAAATTGGATGGCACATTAAAGGGGAAATGGGAGGTATTTGGGACCATCCCATTAAATTGATGGATGGCTTTCACGTGGAATTACTATGGGACAATGAGGCTCATGCCCTGGATAAGGCCCAAACATTTGTTAACTACCCTTTTGCCAACAGGCATAGGTATTCCCTTCCAAACAAGAAACTGGAAGTTGATAGATGGCAGTTTGTTCCGGATGATAAGGAAGGGATCAATATACAATATGTCCTTAAAAACACTTCAGATAGACCCCAAGACTTAAAACTTAAATTTACAGGCAGCACAGATCTACGCCCAACTTGGTTGGGAGAACGCACCCAAATGATAGATGGAGTGGATAAGGCCACCTTTAATCCCAAGTTGGACGTTTGGATGGCAAAGGATGATAATAATACATGGAACGTAGTTTTTGGAGCAGATAAAAAATCTACTGATCACCTTGAGGCAGAATACAATTATGGTGGGAAAGGTACATCCGCTTCCTTGATGTATGCGGTAAACATTCCTGGTAATGGGGAATGGGTTATTACCTTCACAGTTGCAGGGTCCTACAAATCAAAAGATGTCGCCATACAGAACTACAGCGATATTAAAGCAAATCCCAATGAAGATTTGAACCTTAAAAAGCTGCGTTACCAGCAATTGGCAAATAATTCCAAACTGACAATTCCGGATAAAAATGTACAGCAAACCTTTGAATGGTTGAAATACAATTCCGATTGGATGGTAAGAACAGTGCCAGAAATTGGTACTGGTATAACTGCCGGAATACCAGATTATCCATGGTGGTTTGGGGTAGACAGCGAATATGCATTAAAGGGCTATATGGCCATTGGACAATCTGAGGTAGTGGAAAAGACCATCAAGTTATTGGATAGTATGTCCAATGTGGTCAATGGAAACGGGAGGATCATCCATGAAATGTCTACCAACGGGGCGGTGTTCAACAAGGGAAACATTAACGAAACCCCACAGTTCGCCTCCTTGGTTTGGGAAACCTACTTATGGAATGGGGATACAGAATTCTTAAAAAAATACTTTCCTACCATCAAAAAAGGATTGAAATGGTTAATGGAAGAGAATGATGCGAACAAAAATCTGTTTCCCGATGGATTTGGGATGATGGAAATACATGGGATGGACAGCGAAATGATAGATGTGGCCGCCTATACCCAAAGAGCTTTTGCAGATGCCTCAAAAATAGCCATGGAGCTTGGAGATGAAACATTGGCCGGTTCCTATGGAAAATTGGCAAAGACCTTAAAAGATAAAATCAATAAGGAATTTTGGTCAGAGACCTTTAACTCCTATGCCGATTTTATAGGGACCGATCAACAGGCCTTGAGATTGATTGATGATGCCATTGTTAGGGCCGATACATTGAATAAACCTTGGGCTGTTCAGGAACTTAAGAAAACCAGGGTATCTATTCTACAGCATCCTTCAAAAACACCAAGACCATTTGTCCTGCACCACAACTGGGTGGTGAACACCCCTATGGAAATGCAGATTGCAGACGGACAAAAGGCTAGTGCAGCACTGCAAACAGCCGAAAAATATGTAAATCCATTTGGAGTTTTTGTCACTGGAATTGATAGGGATGCTTCTGCCGGATCGGATGAAGGTTCTTTTAAAGGGAGTAAAGTTTTTTCGTATACCGGAGCAGTAATGACATTGCCGACTGGCGTACAGGCCATAGCTGAAAATAATTATGGCCATCCCGATAAGGCTTTAAATTATCTAAAAAGAATGTCAAGAACATTTAGCTATGCCCTTCCCGGGAGTATGTATGAGGTTTCTCCAGATTATGGGATGATCGCCCAGGCGTGGAATATTTATGGTTTTGCGATCCCCATTATCCACCAATTTTTTGGTATCCACCCCTATGCGGCACAAAAAAAGGTAACCATTCAATTACAAATGCCTGAAGCATGGAATGAAGCAGCATTGGAAGATGTGATAATTGCCGACAATAAGATTTCCATCTTCTATAAAAAATCCAACGGTCGTATTTCACTTAAAGTCCTTCAGCAGAATCCGGATTGGACGGTAGATATCATTTTTCCTAGTAGTAAGGGTAAAGAACAATATAAGATCCTAAAAAGTCCAACTGCGATCAATTCCGTTAACGACCACTTTGAAATAAGTTCCAAACAGGCTTCTACTGAACTTTTGATTTCCTATGAAGAAATACTACCCAAAAAGTAAGGGAATCGGATTTCATTTGTCAAAGTAATTTCATGTTCCTTTAATTTTATTCCTTCCTATTTATTTGATTACCAAGGGGTTTCCATGGCTCACCAGACGTTGAGGCTAAAATCCCCTACTTGGTTGCATATTCCTTGAGATGTCCAATCATTTCAATGCTTAAGAGCCCATCAGCTTCAATTTTTCGGTATAAATCGAGGGTATTTAGTGACATAAATAGGGTAAGAAAGCATAGGTGAAAGGAAAAGTACGATTGTAAATTTGTGCTGTAGGATTGGGCGTGTCCTTTTAAAAGTTGAAAGAAAATAAGCGCTGGATTTTTTAACCTTAGAATTAAAAATATGAATATAAAAACATCAAATAAAAAAGCCTTGATCGCCTTGGCAATTGGTGGTTTCGGCATAGGGATGACAGAGTTTGTCATCATGGGTATTTTACCCGATGTAGCAAATGCCCTTAATATAACTATTCCCCAAGCAGGTCATTTTATTGCTGCCTATGCTTTGGGGGTTGTGGTAGGTGCCCCCTTATTTACTGGTATAGGAGGGAAATGGCCCGCGCATAAAGTATTATTGGTCTTAATGCTTTGGTTCACGGTATTTAACACATTGTCAGCATTTTCAGACAGTTATGGCATGTTATTGGTATCTAGGTTTTTATCCGGGTTACCTCATGGCGCCTTTTTTGGGATAGGGGCCGTAGTAGCAGGAAAACTGGCCAAACCAGGAAAAACTGCATCTGCAATTGCAACCATGTTCGCGGGTCTGACCATCGCAAATGTGATAGGAGTACCCATAGGGACGTATTTCGGACACCATTTTGATTGGAGTGTTTCCTTTTTATTGGTGGGTGTGGTAGGTGTTTTGGCCATGTTAAGTGTTTACTTTTGGATGCCAGAACTATCCAAATCATCCACAAGAGGATTTAAAAAAGATATAAAGGTATTTAAGCGTTCTGAACTTTGGGTCCTGATACTCCTTACTACCATTGGGACAGGGGGCTTTTTTGCTTGGTACAGTTATATTGCACCCTTGATCACTAAAGTATCCGGATACCCGGAGAGCATGGTAGGATATGCCATGATCATTGCCGGTTTGGGGATGGTTGTCGGGAATATCCTCGGGGCTAAATTGACAGAAAAATTGGCTCCAATGAAGGCCATAATCGTCAGTTTGTCCTTAATGGTCACCGTATTGGTGGTGAATACCTTTGTTGCCCACAATCCAATTGCAATATTGGTTTTGACATTCTTTATTGGAATCATAGCTTTTAGTGTTGCCACGCCTTTACAAATGGCCATTATAAAAGCATCCAAAGGTTCTGAGATGTTGGGTTCCTCCATGAACCAGAGTGCCTTTAATATGGGAAATGCTTCCGGAGCTTATTTGGCCGGACTCCCCATTGCCATGGGATATGGATTTACATCTGCGAGTTATGTGGGTGCTGCTATGGCAGGATCCGGAATACTAATAGCAGTGGCCATTGTTTGGAGTAAAAGGGAACAACGAACCAAGGAAGAGAATCGTAAAATTGCCTTTAACAATTAATGGGGCATTGAATATTTGGAAACTAAAAATCCTCGTCACCTATATAATGGAGACGAGGATTTTTTAATGCATTTAAGTTCCGATGAAGCTTACCTTTTGTCCCAAACCCAATTCTTAAAGCCTTAGATATTTTTGGCCAACCAATTCCCTACTTCGCTGGTTTTGAAGGATGTGCCACCGTCTGCCAAATCTTCTGTAACATAACCCTGTTCCAAGGATTTGTTAACGGCATCACGAATGGCCTGAGCCTCTTCGGTGAGATTGAAATCCTCGAACATCATCGCTGCAGATAATACTGTGGCCAACGGATTAGCTATATCCTTCCCAGCAGCCTGGGGATATGATCCATGGATTGGTTCATATAATCTTGTCTTGGTTCCCACGGATGCGGATGGCATTAAACCCATAGAACCTGAAATAACGGAGGCCTCATCGGTAAGAATGTCTCCAAAAAGATTTTCGGTGATCAAAACATCATAGGAGTTGGGCCATTGTACCAAGCGCATGGCCACGGCATCCACGAATTCATAGGATACGGTCACTTCTGGATAGTCCTTTTCCATGGCTTGCACAGTTTCCCGCCATAAACGGGAAGTTTCCAATACATTGGCCTTGTCCACACAGCATAGTTTTTTGGAACGCGTCATGGCCAATTCAAACCCTTTTTTGGCAAGGCGTTGAACCTCATGTCGTTTATAAGTACAAGTATCAAAGGCCGTATCACCATTGTCCAATCTTCCTCTTTCCCCGAAATAGATACCACTGGTCAATTCCCTCAGGAATACTAGATCAGTACCTTCAATGCGTTCCCTCTTTAGTGGGGATTTATCAATTAGGGAGGGAAAGGTAAATGTGGGCCTCACATTGGCAAACAGCCCCAATTTTTGACGCATTTTAAGCAATCCTTGTTCTGGTCGTACCTTAGCGGAAGGATCGTTATCGAACCTAGGGTGTCCTATGGCACCAAAAAGTACGGCATCTGCAGCCAAACAAATCTCATGGGTTTCATCAGGGTAGGGCTCGCCTACGGCATCAATTGCGGCGGCACCGGTAAGGGCTGGTGTCCAATTAATTTCATGCTTAAACTTGTCGGCTACTGCATTACATACCTTTACGGCCTGGTCTATTACTTCTGGTCCAATTCCATCTCCTGCTAAAAGAGCGATATTTAATTTCATTTGATTGTATTTTTGGTTTTTAATCTCCATATAAATTCCATAAGAAATTATATGATATTCAACATTTTTTCTGTGGCTTTAATTGCTGATACGGTCTGGTCGGAATCTAAGCCTCTAGTGGTAAACTCCTTGCTGTTGTGTTCCCAGGTAATGAGGGTTTCACAAAGGGCGTCGGAATTACTTCCCGGGGGAATCCTAACCGCATAATCCACCAAATTCGGCAGGATTATTTTTTTTGTGCGATATACTTTTCTAAGGGCATTCATAAAAGCATCGAACTGTCCGTCTCCCTTGGCATGCTCCTCAAAGGATTCCCCATTAATTTCCACGGCCAAGGACGTAGAAGGTTGCAAACCCTTGGAATGGGTCAGGACGTATGATTTTACAAATACTTTTTGTTGCAGGGATCCACTATCCAAAACATCCGAGATGATGTAAGGCAGATCTTCCTTGGTGACCCTTTCTTTTTTATCTCCCAACTCAATGATACGCTGGGTCACTTTTTTTAGTTCCTCATCGTTCAAGGTCAACCCCAATTCCTGCAAGTTCTTTTGAATATTGGCTTTTCCAGAGGTTTTGCCCAAAGCATACTTACGCTTTCTTCCAAAACGTTCTGGGAGCAGGTCATTGAAATAAAGGTTCTTTTTGCTATCCCCATCGGCATGAATTCCGGCCGTTTGTGTAAAAACATTGTCCCCAACTATGGGTTTGTTGGCGGGGATCCCAAAACCGGTAAAGGCCGATACCAATTTACTAACCTTAAAAAGGGAGGGTTCTTTGATTGCTATTTCTATCTCTGGTAAAAAATCGTTTACCACAGCCACAACACTTGCCATTGGGGCATTGCCTGCCCGTTCCCCCATACCATTTACGGTCAGGTGCAATCCGTGACAGCCTGCCTTAATAGCTTCCATGACATTGGCAACGCTTAAGTCATAATCGTTATGGCCATGAAAATCAAAATGCAGTTCGGGGTATTTTTGAACAATCTGTGAAATAAAACTGTAAGTTTCATAATGGGTCAATACCCCTAAGGTATCTGGCAACATTATTCTTCTTACCGGTTGCTTTGCCAAAAAATCCAAGTACTGAAATACATATTCCGGGGAATTTCGCATCCCATTGCTCCAGTCTTCCAGATAGACATTGGTTTCAATACCTAGTTCATTGCCTTGTGCAATAGTTTTTGATATTTCTGCAAAATGTTGCTCAGGTGTTTTTTTTAGTTGGTGTGTCAAATGGTTCAAAGAGCCCTTGGTCAACAGGTTCTGAACCTTGGCGCCTGCCGCTTCCATCCATTTCAAAGAGACTCCATTATCTACAAAAGTCAGCACTTCAACACGGTCCAAATATCCTTTTTCAAGGGCCCATTTGGTAATTTCCTGAACCGATTGTAGTTCCCCTTCAGATACTCTCGCAGAGGCCACTTCAATACGATCCACTTGGAGTTCTTCCAAGAGGAGTTTGGCCAAAGTGAGCTTCTCAGAGACCGAAAAAGAAACCCCGGAAGTCTGTTCCCCATCCCTCAAGGTGGTATCCATTATTTCAATCTTTCTCTTATTCATCTAACAAGTGCTCATAAATTTGATAAAAACCCAATCAAAAAAACTAGGGGATGTCTTGATTGGGCCTATGCTATTTGGTTTATAATGGAATTACAATGGCAGGTCCTGTGAAAATTCTGTAATTTCTTCTTTCATGTTCAATAGGTAATCTATATCGTCAAAGCCGTTCAGCATATTATCTTTTTTGTAGACATTGATATCAAAAGACTCTTTTTCTCCTGTAGCAAGGATGGTGATAGCCTGCTCCTTTAAATTGATTTCCAGTTCTGATTTAGGATCTGCTTCAATGGAAGCATATATTTTTTCTAAAAACTCAGCACTTACCTGCACGGGAAGTACTCCTACGTTCAAGCAATTGTTTCTGAAAATATCAGCGAAAAAACTGGATACTACGCAGCGAAACCCATAATCATGGACAGACCATGCTGCATGTTCCCTTGAAGAGCCAGAGCCAAAGTTTTTACCTCCAACCAGAATTTTTCCACTGTATTTTGATTGATTGAGTACAAAATCCTCTTTAGGAGACCCATCTGGGTTGTACCTCCAATCCCTAAAAAGATTGTCACCAAAACCTACACGTTCAGTCGCCTTTAAAAATCGAGCGGGTATAATTTGATCGGTATCCACATTTTCAATAGGAAGCGGAACCGCACTACTTTTTAGTATTTCGAATTTATCGTATGCCATTTTTTGTTCTTTTTTATTGACCGATGTGGCCCTAATTTTTATTCGGGTTAAACGGTTTCTACTTTTTCCATTAAAATTCGTGGATCTGTCACCTTGCCGGTTACGGCGGCAGCGGCCGCTACTAGAGGGCTGGCCAATAAGGTTCTGGAACCTGGGCCCTGTCTCCCTTCAAAATTTCTATTGGAGGTACTCACCGCATATTTTCCGGCAGGCACCTTGTCGTCATTCATGGCCAGGCAAGCAGAACACCCAGGTTCACGAAGCTCAAATCCAGCTTCGTTCAGGATATCCAAAATACCTTCCTCTTTAATGGCCGCTTCAACCTTATGGGATCCTGGAACTAACCAAGCGGTAACATTCGGTGCTTTTTTCCTTCCTTTTACAATTGAGGCGAAGGCCCTAAAATCTTCTATCCTACCATTGGTGCAACTTCCCAGGAATACAAAATCTATAGGTTTTCCAATCATGGAATCCCCTTCCCCAAAGGCCATATACTGCAAGGATTTTTTGTAGGTTGCTACGCCTCCCTCAACAGCTTCTGCATTGGGAATATCGTGGGAAATGCCAATTCCCATACCAGGATTGGTACCATAAGTGATCATAGGTTCAATATCGGAACCGTTGAACGTCACCTCCTTGTCAAAGGCAGCCCCATCATCGGTTTTCAATGTTTTCCAATAGGCCATGGCCTTATCCCACGCCTTACCTTCAGGTGTAAACTCACGACCTTTGACATAGTCAATCGTTTTTTCATCTGGCGCGATCATCCCACCACGGGCACCCATTTCTATACTTAGGTTACAGACGGTCATTCGACCCTCCATACTCATATTTTTAAATACCTCCCCGGCGTATTCTACAAAGTATCCCGTAGCTCCGGATGTGGTTAATTGCGAGATAATATAAAGGGCTACATCTTTTGGAGTTACCCCAAAATTCAAATCGCCTTTAACGTTGATCCGCATGCTTTTGGGCTTGGTCTGCATAATACATTGTGTCGCCAAAACCATTTCAACTTCTGAAGTTCCAATTCCGAATGCAATGGCACCAAAGGCACCATGGGTAGAGGTATGTGAATCTCCACAAACTATGGTAGCACCAGGCTGGGTAATCCCATATTCTGGACCTATAACGTGAACAATACCATTTTTCTCATGTCCCAAGCCCCAATAGCTTATTCCATGCTCATTGGAGTTTTCCTCCAAAGCTCTTAACTGATTCGCCGATAAGGGATCCGCAACAGGTAAGTGCTGGTTGATGGTTGGGGTGTTATGGTCTGCGGTTGCAAAGGTGCGTTCAGGATGTTTTACTCCAATTCCTCTGCTTTTTAAACCTAAAAAAGCGACCGGACTGGTAACTTCATGAATCATATGACGGTCTATGAACAATACATCCGGACCATTTTCAATTTTACGTACTACATGGGAATCCCATACTTTGTCAAATAATGTCTTTTTCATTTTCAAAACTAAATTTTTAACTATTCTATGGATACTTGGACAAAAGATCTATTTATAGATGGTATGCCTTCCAAAAGAATTCAAATTTAACATAAAGAGCTTACAATACCCCTACCAACCTTAGTTAGAAATACGATGTTCAACACTAAATTTTGTGCTTTTTTAGTTTATAAAATATGCAAGGGACAAGGTCCTTCCTTAGATGGAATCCTTAAAAAATGGTTGGGGTCTATTCTTTGGAATGGGGAAGTATAAGTAGTGCTATTACCCAGTTTAACTGATGTAATTCCAAATATTCTTGTATTTTATCAATTGGGCATAAGTATATCGAATAACATGATTTTCCTCTTTTTGGAGAGAAGGATCCTCTTTTAATAATTGTAATACACGGTATCTAGCTGCCTTTAAAATATCATTGTCTTTTATGATGTCCGCTATTTTCAGGTTGAGGACACCACTTTGTTGGGTACCCATTAAATCCCCTGGGCCTCTAAGTTTAAGGTCCACCTCTGCAATTTCAAATCCATCGTTGGTACTCACCATGGTTTCCAATCTGGTCTTTGCCTCGGCTGAGAGCTTATGGCTCGTCATGAGGATACAAAAACTTTGATCCGCTCCTCGGCCAACCCTTCCTCTCAATTGATGTAATTGGGATAATCCAAAGCGTTCAGCACTTTCAATGATCATCACAGAGGCATTTGGGACATTTACGCCAACCTCTATAACTGTGGTCGCTACCATAATTTGGGTTTTTCCCGAGACAAAGCGTTCCATTTCATAGTCCTTATCCACAGGTTTCAATTGGCCGTGAAGAATTGAAATTTGGTAGTCGGGTAGGGGGAAGTCCCTTGAAATACTGGCATGCCCATCCATTAAATCTTTGTAATCCAGGGCTTCGGATTCTTGGATCAAAGGATAAACGATATAGATTTGTCGCCCTTTCTTAATTTCATCCTTTATAAAGGCAAAAACCTTTAATCTGTTGGAATCGTACCGATGTACCGTTTTAATAGGTTTTCTTCCAGGGGGTAGTTCATCTATGACCGAAATATCCAAATCCCCATAAAGGCTCATGGCCAAGGTTCTCGGAATTGGCGTAGCTGTCATCACAAGAATATGGGGAGGCATTTCGTTTTTATGCCATAATTTAGATCGTTGGGCTACCCCAAACCGATGCTGTTCATCAATAATGGCAAGCCCTAAATTCTTGAACTGTACCTTATCTTCCAATAAGGCATGGGTCCCTATAAGAATATGGAGTTCCCCGTTTTCCAATTGTTCATGTATGATTCTGCGGGCCGATTTTTTTACTGAGCCGGTCAATAAAGCTATTTTAATCCCTATACCATTCAATAGTTCATTGATGCCATTGAAATGTTGATTGGCCAAGATTTCCGTGGGTGCCATTAAACAGGCCTGAAACCCGTTATCAATGGCCAATAACATGGTCATCAGGGCTACAATGGTCTTCCCAGAGCCAACATCCCCTTGCAGCAACCGATTCATTTGGGCATTGCTGCCTAAATCGGTTCTAATTTCCTTGATAACCCTTTTTTGGGCATTGGTAAGTTCAAAAGGGAGATGATTGTTATAAAAATCATTGAATATGGTACCAACCTTGTCAAAGTTATACCCTTTAATCTTTTGTTTGCGCAGGAGTTTTTTGGAGATCAGTTGTAGTTGCACGTAAAAAAGCTCCTCGAATTTTAGCCGAAATTGGGCCTTGGCCAGTAGTTCCGTACTCTTTGGGAAGTGTATATTGAACATTGCCACACTCTTGGAAATCAGGTGCAACTCTTTTAGTAATGGTTCGGATAATGTTTCTTTGAAATGCCCCTTGGTTTCTATAAAGAGTTGCTGCATCAGTTTGTTGATCACTTTGTTGGTGATGCCTTTGTTGCTGAGTTTCTCTGTAGAAGGATAAATGGGCTGCATGGCTATCTTGATCCCTTTTTCATGTTCGGATTGTAGTTCCATTTCTGGATGGGGCATGGAAAAAGTACCATTGTAAAAATTTGTCCTGCCAAAGATCACATAGGGCGTGTTTATCTTTATGTTTTCCCGGATCCATTTTTGTCCCCTAAACCAGACCAGTTCCATTTGTCCGGTATCATCCACAAATGTTGCTACCAAGCGTTTCCCTTTCTTTTGATCAACAGATTTTAGATGAACAATCTTTCCCAATACCTGTACATCGGCATTATTGCGTTGTAACTGGTTTATTTTATAGTATTGGGTTTTGTCTATGTATCTATGCGGGAATAAGTTGATAAGATCTTGGTAGGTATGTATTCCCAGCTCCGATTGGAGTGTTTCGGCCCTATTGGGACCTACTCCTTTCAAGTAAACGATAGGCGTTTGTAGGGAATTGGAATTCATGCGTCTAAAATAGTGGTTACTCCATACAACTGCAACAAACCAAATTCCTTATTTTGGTACAGGTTTTGACAATGAGCCTTTTATGCAAAAAGTTTTTTTAAGTATTTTTATTTGCCTCTTCCAGATCTCCTTCGCCCAGCGCCAAGATAAGGTAGATTTCACCCACGCCAATGTTTCTATAACTATAGACCCTTATTCGCGAGAAATTAAGGGATCCGTGCGCTATACTTTCGAAACGCTTGAACAGGCATCTTCCATTTTTTTGGATGCCAAGGGTATGTCGTTTAGCGCAGTATTGCTGAACGATAAAAAAGTAAAGTACAATACAGATGATAACAAAATTACCATCTTCAAAAAGCTAAGAACAAATAGTTCCAATAAATTGTTACTGACTTACACAGTGAAACCTTCCCAAGCGGTTTATTTTATAGGTTGGGATCAGAAGGATTCCGATCCACAGATTTGGACCCAAGGCCAAGGTAAATATACCAGCCATTGGTTGCCCAGTTTTGACGATATGAATGAGAAGGTCGAGTTTGATCTGCAGTTTACTTTTGATAAACAGTATACCGTCATTGCCAATGGCATCCTAAAAAACACTGATATTTCGGGGGACCTAAAAACATGGAGCTTTGATATGGCAGCACCCATGAGCAGTTATTTGGTGGCTTTTGCCATTGGTAACTACCAACAAAAAGTAGCCCGGTCAAGTTCCGGTATTCCCTTGGAAATGCACTATTATCCTTCTGATAGCCTCCATTATGAACCAACCTTCCGGTATTCCAAACGAATTTTTGATTTTTTGGAAACAGAGATTGGGATTCCCTATCCCTGGCAGAATTACAAACAGATTCCTGTAAGGGATTTTCTTTATGCGGGAATGGAGAATACGGGCACCACTTTTTTTTCCGATTCCTATGTGATCGATTCTATTTCTTTTGTAGATAAAAATTACGTAAACATCAATGCGCATGAATTGACACATCAGTGGTTTGGGGATTTGGTAACGGAAGAAGATGCTTCCCATCATTGGTTGCACGAAGGTTTTGCAACCTATTACGCATATCTATCTGAAAAGGAGTTGTTTGGAGATGATCATTTCTATTGGAAGTTATATGAAACGGCACAGCAGTTACAAGGGTTGTCAATTGAGGGCAAAGGGGAAGTGTTGACCAACCCCAAAGCCTCCAGCCTTACTTTTTACGAAAAAGGGGCATGGGCGTTGTTTATGCTGCGAGAGCAAATGGGGGAAGTGGCGTTTAAAACAGGCATTGCGGAATATCTCCAAAAAAATAAATTTCAAAATGTGACACTACCGAAGTTTATGGAATCCATGGAAAATGCGAGTGGTTTGGATCTCAATGCGTTTGAAACTGTTTGGTTGCGGAATGCCGATTTTCCATTTGAGCAGGCCATGGCGAGTCTAAAAAAACATTCACCTTCAATTGCCGCTTTTATGGATCTTAAGCGGGAATTGACAACAACGACAGGTAGTAACGAGGATATTATTATAAGATTTTGGAATGAAACCCGATCGGATTTTCTCAAAACGGCAATCATTAAAAATTACCACACTACCCTTTCCGAGGGCTTTATGGATAAAATCATGAAGAATGGAAGTATAGAGGTCAGACAAGCTTTGGCCATAAGCATGACCAGGGTGCCAATTGGCCTGAAAGAGGAATTTGAATCCCTTTTGGATGATGCTAGTTATGTGACCAAAGAGAATGCCCTTTACAAACTTTGGGTCTATTTTCCGGAAAACAGGTCGACCTATTTGGATAAAACCCAGGATTGTTTTGGCCTTCCCAATAAAAACGTACGTTTGTTGTGGCTTACTTTGGCCTTGATCACCAAGGATTACCAGCCAGACAAAAAACCAGATTTTTATTCCGAATTAAGCGGTTACACAGCAGCAAGTTATTCAATGGAAGTACGCCAGGGTGCTTTTCAATACCTATCTGATACGGTTGGGCTATCCGATCAAAATCTTTTGGATTTGGCCAATGCCTGTATGCATCATTCTTGGCAGTTTAAAAAGTTTGGAAGGGATCTCCTGGACCAACTCTTGCAGAACGATATCTACAAAAAGCGAATCAGTGGGCTGAAGGAAAAACTAAACACTGAAGAATTGCGTTATATTAACAGTAAAACAAAATAGTATGAGGGCAATGGTAATTTCTGGTGGTGGAAGTAAGGGTGCCTTTGCTGGCGGAGTGGCCCAATACCTCATGCAAGAACAAAAACACAATTACGACCTTTTCATGGGAACATCTACCGGTAGTCTACTGATTTCCCATCTGGCCCTTCAAAAGATTGAAAAAATTAAGGAGGTATACACCAATGTAAACCAAGATAATATTTTCAGTAATTGCCCCTTTGTTGTTAAAAAGAAATACGGCATTGAAAACATTGGCATTGATCACATTAATGTAATGAAGAACTTTTTTAAGGGCAGTAAAACATTTGGTGAAAGTCATAACCTATTAAAATTGATCAGAAATACCCTAACGCTTCAAGAGTTTGAAGCGCTGCAAAGTGGCCCAAAAGATATTGTGATCACAGTATCCAACCTTTCACTCAATCAAGTAGAATATAAGTCAATCATGGATTTTACGTATGATGAATTTTGTGAATGGATCTGGATTTCCTGCAACTACACCCCGTTTATGACCTTGGTAAAAAAGCATGGATGCGAATATGCCGATGGAGGTTTGGGCAGTATGGTGCCCATTGAGGAGGCCATTAAAAGAGGGGCTACCGTGGTAGATGCAATTATTTTACAGACGGAGGTTACGCATTTGAACCGGATGCCCTCAAAAAATGTATTTTCCTTACTGACGAGTATGTTTGCGTTTATGTTGGATCGGATCGAGCATCAGAACATTCGCATTGGCAAGTATGTAGCCAAACATAATGATGCCATTATTAATTTTTATTATACCCCCACTGTGTTAACCACTAATTCTCTCATATTTAATAAAGAACGGATGACAGCGTGGTGGGAAAGCGGATATAATTTCGCTAAACACAAAAATTCAGAACTTAATCCAATAGAACCACAATGAGAGCATTAGTTATAAGTGGTGGAGGTAGTAAAGGTGCCTTTGCCGGAGGTGTGGCACAATACCTTATGGAAGTAGAAAAACGGGAGTATGATATATTTGTGGGCACCTCTACAGGGGGGCTTTTAATACCCCATTTGGCCACGGACAACTTGGGCAAGTTATATGATATCTATACCAATGTAAATTCACTTTCCATTTTCAGTCTCAACCCATTTATTGTGCGTAAAAAAGGAGATAGAAAATACGTTTCCATTAACTTTTTTACCATCTTTCTTCAATTTGTAAAGGGTAAAAGAACCTTTGGTGAAAGCAAGGCCTTAAAAAGGACCATTAAAAGAAATTTCACCTTTTGCGAATATGAACATATCCTAAAGACACATAAGGATGTAGTGGTCACGGTATCCAATCTCTCCAAAAATAGAGTGGAGTATAAGTCCATTAGAGATTTTTCCTATGAGGAGTTTTGTGAGTGGATCTGGATTTCCTGTAATTATATTCCTTTTATGTCCCTTGCCAAAAAAGATGGTTTTGAATATGGCGATGGTGGATTGGGATGTGTGGTTCCCATTCAGGAAGCAATCCGTAGGGGTGCAAAGGTTGTGGATGCCGTGATCTTGGAATCAGAAAATATGGATCGGAGCAAAGTACTTGGAAAAAACCCATTTTCCTTGATGTTGAGCATTTATGGGTTTGTATTGGATCAAATCGAATTTCATGATATTTCCGAAGGCATCTTATCTGCCAAACATAACGGGGTAGAGCTAAACTTATATTATACACCCACCAAGCTGACAGAGAACTCCTTGGTTTTCAATAAAAAATTGATGAAACAATGGTGGCTCCAGGGCTTTGAATATGCCCAAAATAAGGATTTTGATGCCAATAGGGATAAGTAATACCTACCAGAGTTCGCTAATTTCCTTTTTTACATAGGCCAAAGCGGTTGCTGATGGGGATTGTTTGTCCATGGTCTCGGTGAGGATATCCTCCCTTAATTTATCAGACGTATCAGATTGACTCATCGCTGCACTTCTAATAGCCTTTATGGTAGCATTCTTAGATGCTTTTATCACGCTCCAACACTCATCGGAAAGATATATTTGTTGGGACAGGTTGTGCTCAAATTCATTTTCTATATTCTTGATCAAAAGGTTTTCATAATCCATTTTGTTGGTGGATACTGGGGAAACCCTAACCACAAGGCTTGGAATGGAAATACGTTCCAAGAACAGGGCCATGCGCTCATATGCCTGTAATCGAATAGGTAAGGTGTTTTTTTGGGATTCCTTGTGCAATAAATACCTTCTGCGGCCTTCTTCATTTTTGGTGTGCAATCTGAAAAAATAAAAGGCAACGGCCCCTGTAACGATTGCGGGTAATAAATAGGCAAACATTTGATAAATTTGGTCTCCTGTCATAGTTGGTTTTTTTGGTCCGAAAAATCGGGATAATTTTAGGTTCAGTTAAAGAACGGTGTATTATTGAAATTAGTATATCAATGCGTCTTTTTGAAATACACTATTTTGTCCTATTTTCTGGTCTTTTTCGCAATTCTTCCTTGATTACAGGCATTGCAGATTCTAGGAAATAGGATCGAAATGGATTGATGTTTTGTTGTTCAAAAATAATGGTGCATGGTAAACCATTACTTTAAGTGAAGTTGCTGTTTTTAATGCTTCATATCACTGCGGACCATTAAATAAAAGGCATCAAAATCAGGATGAACCTTTATATAAATAGCGTCTCCGGCACCAATTTTTGCGACTGCACTTAATCTTTCCGGGACGATCTGATGGGTAATTGCAAATACATCCACTAAGGCAGCTGCACGTCGTGTTGCCATATCTAAGCCAGTTCCTACAGCAGTATTGCCTTCCACAGAGATAAACATGGAATTATGTGCTTTAAGTACAGTCGCCAATTTTTTAAGTAGGGGAGTGGCGTCGGTTTCAACCTTGACATTAGTGGCATTGGAACCAAATAACTGTACCTTATCCAACCTTATTGTTACAGCTCCGTTTACTACAGTAATTGAAGCCTCTTCTCCCAAGGTTTTTTTGAAATCGGTCAACAGCATAAGTGCTGTGGAATCATTGGCCTTTAGGGTTTCGTTGATGGTCTTCAGTTTCGCTTCCTTTATTTTAAGTGTTTCCAAGGCACGACCAATATTATCTGTCTTTTGGGAAGAGGTTTCCATAAAAGTACTCATGCTCTTCAATAATTGGGCATTGGTTTTTTTGAGGTCCTCCAATTGGGCCTCGAACGATTCAGCCCTTGCCAAGCTGACATTTTCATTATTCCTAGATTCGGATAGTGCAGATTGGGTGGTGGATAAGGTATCTTTTAGACTCTCAATTTCCGCCCGAAGTTCCCTCTTATTTTGAGCGTTTAGTATATAGGTAGTGGAAAGTAGGATTAAAAAGGATAGGTAAATTTTATTCATATAGAAAATCAATTAAAAAAATAGGCGCCACAAAAGTAGCGCCTATTTTTAATATAGAAAAATTATTTTGCTGCAGCATTTAGGTAATCCAAACTCATTTGGGTAAGGGTCTTTACGCCTAAAAGCAAGCCACTGTCATCTATTTTAAAATCTGGCGTATGATGAGGAAAGGCGTCTTTGTTTCCAGGGGTCATCCCACCCAAAAAGAAGTAAAACCCAGGTACAACCCGTTGGAAATAGGAGAAATCTTCAGCTCCCGTAACCGCTTTTTGTGATAGTACATTTTCCATCCCAGCAACCTTTTGCATTGTGGGAAGCATCTGCACTACCAAATCTGGGTCGTTAAATGTAATCTCGGTACTATTCGTTATTTCAATGGTGGCTTCCCCTCCATAGGCTTTGGCCAGGGTAGGAACCATTTCTTTCATGCGTCTGTTGATCAGAGCCTGCATATCATAGTCCAACGTTCGGATGGTACCTATCATTTCAGCACTTTCGGGAATGATATTAAAACGCACCCCACTGTTGATCTTACCTACGGTTATAACCGCAGCTTCATTGGTAAGTTCGGCCTCTCTACTGATGATGGTCTGTAGGCCATCAATAATTTTAGCGCTGATTACTATGGGATCAACTCCAGACCATGGTTGTGATCCGTGACTCTGTTTTCCTATCACGTTGATCACAAAGCGTTGTGCGGCTGCCATAGTACCTCCAGATTTATAGCGAATGGTTCCAACTGGAGTGGCAGAATTGATATGAAGTCCAAAAATGGCATCCACTTTAGGGTTTTCCAAAACGCCCTCTTTGATCATCAAGGAAGCTCCACCTTCTTCCCCAGGAGGTGCGCCCTCTTCAGCGGGTTGGAAAATAAACTTTACCGTACCCCTGATCTGATCCTTGTTTTTGGAAAGTACTTCGGCAACCCCCATTAATATGGCGGTATGGGTATCGTGTCCGCAAGCGTGCATCACCCCAACTTTTTCTCCTAAGAAATCGGCCGTAACGGTAGATTTAAAAGGGAGGTCGTTACGTTCAACTACGGGAAGCGCATCTATATCTGCTCGTAATGCCACAACCTTGCCTGGCAAATCACCTTTAAGGATCCCTACAACCCCAGTTTTTGCCACTCCCGTTTGTACCTCAATTCCTAAGGATTTAAGGTGGGCAGCTATTTTTTCGGCTGTCTTGTATTCACGGTTCGATAATTCAGGATTCTGGTGGAAATCCCTTCTCCATTCAATCACTTTGTTTTCAACGGACTTGTATTGTGCGTCCAAATTAGGACCTTGTGCGGAAGCAACTGCTCCTAGAAGTATAAGCCCTAAAAATACTTTGTTTTTCATATTTGAGTTTAATTATAATTTTACAATTGTATAGCCCTCCCCATTGAGTTGTATCAAGGCCGTCATGGCAGAAAGCGAAATTTGAACCCCGGGCATTATTTCGGACCTATCGAAACCTCTTGAACCGGCCGACTGTCCACATAAAATGACCTGCACATCTGCTTTCATAAGGACCTTTACCAAATTTGAATTTGGATTTTCCATCTGATATCTTGCATGATAAGCGGTATCATTCAAAAGATCTTTGGCTGCTTTACTATGGACCACCAAGGCTACCTTTAATTGGTCTTTGGGTACTCCAGCTTGGGCGTGCATGTTCAAAAATCTGGCTGCCGTTTCAAGTGAGAGATTAAGCTCCCCCATAGACTCTGAACTGCTGGTCACATCAAAAACCACCTTGAACGTTTTATGGACATCTACTATTACATCCGGATTTTCAACTTGGTAGACTTTGCCGTACCCTTCAATGAGTGGTCCTGCATTTTTGGTCTGGGCGAAGGTATTATTGGAAGGTATTAAGAGCAATAAAAATAGTGCTGATATCAATATTCTTTTCATGGGAGGTTGTTCAAACGCTAAATATATTTAAAAATCAGAAGACACCTTGTTAATGTTCATAATAATTAATGGATGATTTTAGGATAAAGTTATTTATGGTTAATTTCACAATTCCTTAGAAATTAAACCAAAATACATTGGAAAAATATTTAAAAGTACTGAATGAGGCCCAAAAAGCGCCAGTTCTGCACAAGGATGGTGCATTAATGGTCATTGCTGGAGCCGGTTCGGGAAAAACAAGGGTATTGACATACCGTATCGCTTATTTAATGGATCAAGGGGTTGATGCCTTCAATATTTTAGCCTTGACTTTTACCAATAAAGCGGCACGGGAAATGAAGAAGCGTATTGCCGAAATTGTCGGTAGTACCGAAGCCAAAAGCCTATGGATGGGAACTTTCCACTCCGTTTTTGCCAAGCTCTTGCGTTTTGAAGCCGATAAATTGGGATACCCCAGTAACTTTGCCATATACGATACCCAAGATTCCCAAAGGCTCATTGCCTCCATTATTAAGGAAATGGGGTTGGACAAGGATATATATAAATACAAACAGGTACAAAACAGGATATCTTCCTATAAAAATAATCTGATTACCGTTAAGGCCTATTTCAATAATCCAGAATTGGTAGAGGCCGATGCCATGGCGAAACGTCCACGGACAGGGGAAATATACAAGAACTATGTAGATCGTTGCTTTAAGGCCGGCGCCATGGATTTTGATGACCTGTTATTGAGGACCAATGAACTGCTTACAAGATTTCCCGAGGTCTTGATGAAATATCAGAACAGGTTTAAATATATCTTGGTGGATGAGTACCAGGATACCAACCACTCCCAATATTTGATCGTAAAGGCCCTTTCGGACCGCTTCCAGAACATTTGTGTGGTTGGGGATGATGCCCAGAGTATTTATTCTTTCCGTGGTGCGAATATCAACAACATCCTCAACTTTCAAAAGGATTACGAAAATGTTGTAATGTATCGTTTGGAGCAGAATTACCGCTCTACAAAAAACATAGTAAATGCAGCCAATTCCGTCATAGCTAAGAATACCAAGCAGCTCGAAAAGGTAGTTTGGACGGCCAATGAAGATGGCGCCATGATTAAATTGCACCGCAGTACCACCGATGCGGAGGAAGGAAGGTTCGTAGCGGAATCAATATTTGAACACCGCATGCAGGAACAGCTACTCAATGGAAGTTTTGCAGTGCTCTATAGAACCAATTCCCAATCACGTTCCATAGAGGACGGGTTGCGGAAACGGGATATACCCTATAGGATTTATGGTGGACTCTCCTTTTATCAACGTAAGGAGATCAAAGATGTGCTTTCCTATTTGCGATTGGTATTAAACCCAAAGGATGAAGAAGCACTGAAACGTGTCATTAATTTTCCGGCCAGGGGCATTGGCCAAAGCACCATGGACAAGTTATTGGTGGCGGCCAACCATTATGGTCGTTCTATTTTTGAGGTTATGGAAAACCTCGATAAAATTGATCTCAAGATCAATTCAGGCACTAAACGCAAGTTGGAGGATTTTGTTACAATGATAAAGAGTTTCCAGATCACCAATGAGAATTACGATGCTTTTGCAATTGCGGAGCACGTATCCAAAAAGACAGGCCTGCTGTTGGAATTTAAAAAGGACGGAACTCCCGAAGGCATTGCCAAAATGGAAAACATTGAGGAATTGCTCAATGGAATGAAAGATTTCGTGGAAGGTCAAAAAGAAATTGCCGATGCTACCGGTAACTTGGGGGAATTTATGGAAGACGTTGCTTTGGCAACAGACTTGGATAAGGATACCGCAGATGAAGATAGGGTAGCACTAATGACCGTGCATATGGCCAAAGGTCTCGAATTCCCCTACGTTTATATCGTGGGCATGGAGGAAGACCTTTTTCCATCAGGCATGAGTATGAGTACCAGAAGTGAACTGGAGGAAGAAAGGAGATTGTTCTATGTGGCCCTGACAAGAGCCGAGAAACAGGCTTATCTGACCTATACACAAAGTAGGTATCGATGGGGGAAATTGGTGGATGCGGAACCCAGTAGGTTTTTGGAGGAGATAGATGAAAAATACGTAGAGAACCTAACTCCGGTAGATAACTACCGCTATAAATCCTTCATCAATTCGGATATTTTTGGGGATGTGGATAAGAGCAAGCTCAGACAAGAGAAACCACTCTCCAGTACCCCGCCCACCAGTCATAAGCCTAACGAGAGCCAACTTAGAAAATTACGCAAACTAAAACCAGAATTGGCGACGCCCGTGGGCAATACCAATGAGGTAGATCCCAATTTAGCGGAGGGTTCCTTGGTGAAGCATACTCGTTTTGGAAGGGGCACCGTATTAAAAATAGAAGGTATTGGCAACGATAAGAAGGCAGAAATAAAATTTGATAAGGGGGATATTAAGAACCTTTTACTCCGTTTCGCAAAATTGGAAGTCCTGTCATAAAATAAGGAGGCATAACGATGGCAGAATTTATAAAAATATATCCGGAAAACCCCAATCCCAAGGAAATCAAGAAAGTAGTTGATGTCCTTAGAAAAGGAGGCTTGGTCATTTATCCTACCGATACTGTTTATGGTTTGGGTTGTGATATAACAAACACCAAGGCCCTAGAAAAAATAGCCCGTATCAAGGGTATTAAATTGGATAAGGCCAATTTTTCATTTATCTGTGCCGATCTAAGTAACCTATCCGATTATGTACGTCAGATTAATACGGCCACCTTTAAAATTTTAAAAAGGACACTCCCAGGACCTTATACGTTCATCCTTCCAGGAAACAACAACCTGCCCAAGGAGTTTAAAAAGAAGAAAACTGTGGGTATCAGAATACCGGACAATTCAATAGCCAGAGCCTTGGTTGTGGAATTGGGGAACCCCATAGTATCTACTTCCATTCGTGATGAAGATGAACTTTTGGAATATACCACTGATCCTGAATTGATTTTGGAAAAATGGAATAATCTAGTTGATATTGTGATCGATGGTGGGTATGGTGATAACGTAGCTTCCACTATTATAGATTTATCTGACGGAGAACCCGAAGTGATCAGGGAAGGTAAGGGAAGCTTGGATATTCTCTAAGCTATATAAAACACTTTAATGTTTAGTGATCAAAAGGAATAAAAAAAGCCGCAACTTTATGTTGCGGCTTTTTAGTTTTATATAAGAACAATTCTTATTTGTTGATCTTAGGATCTTTCATTCCTTCTTCGATCATGCTGTAGAACTGGTCAATTTTAGGAAGAACTACGATTCTTGTTCTTCTGTTTTTTGCCTTATCTGAAGAAGATAAAGGCACATATTCCCCTCTACCTGCTGCAGTCATACGAGCTGGACTAACACCAAAATCTTTTTGTAGGATTCGAACAACTGCTGTTGCTCTCTTCACACTTAGATCCCAGTTGTCAATTAATACTCCATTATTGTAAGGAACACTATCAGTATGACCTTCAACCATAAATTCGAAATCTGGTTTGTTGTTAACTACTTTAGCAACTTTGCCCAATACTTCTTTAGCTCTGCTGGTTACATTGTAACTTCCGCTGCTAAATAATAATTTATCAGAGATAGATATGAAAACAACTCCTTTTTCTACGTTAATTTCGATATCCTCGTCATCCAAGTTACCTAGAACACCTTTTAAGCTCTGAACCAAAGACAAGTTTACAGAATCCCTTCTTGTAATCGCGTCGTTCAACTTTCTAATGGTAAGGTCTTTTTCTTTAAGGCTTTCCAAAGATTTTTCTAAGTTATCCGCTCCTTTACTGGTTAGTGTAGTCAGGTTGCCCATGTTGTTGATCAAATCCTGGTTGTTTGCTTTAAGGAATGCGTTTTGGTCTTCCAAAGTCTTCATTCTTGAAGTTGCAGAAGCTTTTTCTTCCAAACATCCATTTAATTTAACGGTTGCTGAGTTTAATAAGTCCTGAGTTTCCTTCTGCTTTGATTCCAAATCAGAGTACTTCTTCTGAGATACACATGAAGATAACAATAACGCTACCCCTAAACATCCTACTAGTATTTTTTTCATAATTTTTGTTTGTTTTTAGTTTTGTTCAATTATTTTTTTTGTTCTCTATATTTAGGCCAAAATTATATAAAAACCTAGCGCTTGGATAGGGCATTTAGTTAATTTTTTACTAAAGTGTTAAATTTACGTACTTGATATACGAAATGCGACCACACAATGGATCTTGCGGCGTAGTATTTCTTGATAAAATTGCTTTTTTCCCGCTTTTTGTACATTTTACTAAAATGCCTGTAAAAGCTTAGATGCGCCCTTAAAATAGCCCAGCAATGTTGAAACTTCCGTTGAAAAATGAATCGGAGCCCTGCCACACCGTCCAATAGCAGACGGAAGAAAATAATGGTGAAGGCTTTCTTCCGGGGTAGATTTTTAGTGATGGAGAACAAAGAGTTCCTGAAATTCAAATAGGTTTTTTTAGGATTCATATTGCTCAAGGTAGACCCTCCCAGATGGAATACATGGGAAGTCCCCACATAATAGACCTTATGTCCCCTGTTTTTTGCCCTCCAACAAAGGTCAACTTCCTCCTGATGGGCAAAGTAATCCTCATCGAACCCACCTAATTCTTGAAACACCTCGTTCTTAATAAACATACATGCACCTGTAGCCCAGAAGATTTCCATGACATCATCGTATTGATGTGTGTCTTTTTCCAAGGCTTGAAAGATGCGGCCCCTACAAAAGGGATATCCCAATTGGTCTATAAATCCACCTGCGGCTCCAGCGTACTCAAAATAGTCCTTATTTTTTAAGTCCAATATTTTTGGTTGGATGATCGCCGCTTCGGGCAATTCTTCAAATGCTTTTAGGATAGGTTCAAGCCAGTTTTTGGAAACTTCCACATCCGAATTAAGTAAACAAAGAATTTCCGCATCAACGAATTTCAAGGCATCATTATAACCTTTGGCAAAGCCACCATTACTGTCATTTTGGATAATTCTTATGTTCGGATACTGTTCTTTGATAAAGGTTATGGAATCATCAGTAGAGGCATTGTCGGCTACATAGATATCCGCACCTACAGAGAATTTTGATACAGAAGGGAGGAATTGTTCCAATAAGGCTTCCCCGTTCCAGTTAAGTATGACAATTGCGATTCTTGACATGCATGTCCATGCCGATCCTATTGCGGCACCTCATTTATTTAAGTTATACGGCAAATGTATAGTTTGCCCACCAATTACTGGTGCTTTCCAAAGCTCACAAATTAACGGCTAAAATCAGGAATATGCTGTAAAAAAGTATATTTTTCTTCCGGCAGGTCCATTTTACAATAATAGTGGTCCTGCCCATTGGTTACCATCAAGTAATTGGCCTTCAATTGCATATTGTAGCGCGCAATCTGATCGAAAACAGTTTGGGTGATCTTTATTTCCGGTGCCTTGCATTCCACCAAAATTTCAATAGTGCCATCAGAATTGTATACAACAACGTCGTATCTCTTGATCATGGAATGCAATTTCACCTGTTTTTCAACATTAATGAGACTTTGTGGGTAGCTTTTGTCGGTCATAAGATGATGAACCACATGTTGGCGCACCCATTCTTCGGGCTGGAGTACCACAAACTTTTTGCGGATAACATCAAATATCTGGACTTTATTTTCGCTATTTTTGAAGCGAAAGTCGTATGCCGGAAAGTTCAGTGGTTGCATAGGGCAAATTTGATGATTTTTTTTGGATGAAGGAAGTAAAACAGATAGTCACGGATATCAAAAACGGAAATATAAAGCCCATTTATTTTTTAATGGGGGAGGAGCCGTATTACATAGATAAAATTGCCGAGTATATTGAAAAAAATGTACTTACTGAAGAAGAACGCGGCTTCAACCAAATGGTGATGTATGGAAAGGAAGTTACCATGGATGAGATCATAGGAAACGCCAAACGATATCCGATGATGGCAGAAAGACAGGTTGTAATTGTAAAGGAAGCGCAACATCTATCACGTTCCATTGAAGATTTACTTGGTTATGCGGACAATCCCCAGCCTTCCACGGTACTTGTATTTTGTTACAAATACGGGAAACTGGACAAGCGAAAAAAAACATATAAAAGCATACAAAAGACTGGCGTTCTATTTGAAAGTAAGAAGCTGTACGAAAACCAGGTTTCTGATTGGATAAGAATGGTGCTTCAGGGCAAAGGGTATACCATAGCTCCTAAGGCTGCTATATTATTGGTGGAATATTTGGGCACCGATCTAAGTAAGATAAACAATGAATTGGAGAAACTACAATTGGTAATCCCCAAGAATGTGGAAATTACCCCGGCAGCAATAGAGGAACATATTGGAATTAGTAAGGATTACAATAATTTTGAACTTAAAAAGGCCATCGGGGAGCGCGATATTCTTAAGGCTACCCGGATAGTGCATTATTTCGCACAAAATCCTAAGGATAATCCATTTGTGGTCACCGTTTCTTTATTGCATAATTTTTTCTCACAATTACTCCAATATCACGGCATGTCCGATCATTCTTCAAAAAATGTAGCTAGCACGTTGGGTGTTAGTCCGTATTTTGTGAATGAATATCAAACAGCCGCAAGAAACTATCCCATGAAAAAGGTCAGTCAGGTTATATCCTGTCTGCGCGAAATGGATCTCAAGGGCAAAGGGGTAGGTGGAGCCAACTTATCCCAGGCCGATCTCTTAAAAGAGCTCTTGGTTAAAATAATATGATTATTTTCTATCGGCACTATACCTTCCAGGTCCCAATAACATTATAATGATAAAGAAGCCTAGGTACATGATTGCCAATTCCTTTCTGCCCAAGGCATCTGAAATATGAACGATAAAAGTAGCGACGAACATAACAAAGGCTGGGGGTAGGGCCGCCCATCTTGTTTTAAATCCTATAATCAATAGAACGGGGCAAATGAATTCTGCAATGACCGTTAAAAATAGGGAAGGAGCCGCACCAAGACCAATGGGGTCTGAAAACTCAAAATCACCATTCAACAATTTTTGAAATTTGGGATACCCATGGGTGATCAGCATAGCCGATGGAACAACACGCAGAAGCAACAATCCTACATCAGTGGTAAGGGAACTTTTCATTATAAATTAAGATTTGAGTTGTCTAAAAGTATTGAATTATTTTTAAATGACAAACCTCTCAGAAAAAATCAATTTTTGTGCAGGTAAAATTATAAGAACATTTTCTTTATTGTTCATAATTATCGCATCCACATTACATGAAAAATTTAGCGTAATACTTTAAAAAAGAAGGTTTTATTGGATTTTAGTTAAGTGTCGTATAGAACAAAAAAATCCTGCTATTACAAGCAGGATTTTAAGAAAAATAAAATTCTGAACTATCTCAATTTTGGAAATTCATCCGGATTGGTTTCGCGCATGATGCTATAAATTTTTTCAAAAATATCCTCGGCATTTGGTTTTGAAAAATAGTCACCATCGGAGGAATATGCAGGCCTGTGTGCATTGGCCGTTATGGTCTGTGGGGCGCTGTCCAAATATTGGTAGGCCCCTTGTTTTTCAACTATGGCCTGTATTAAATAAGCCGAGCAACCTCCGGGTACATCCTCATCGATCACCAACAAGCGATTGGTTTTTTGAACACTCTTGAGAACATCGTGACGAATATCAAAAGGCAACAGACTTTGTGCATCTATTACTTCAACATCTATCCCCACTTCTTTTAGCTCTTGAGCTACTTGAAGTACAATTCTAAGCGTGGAACCATATGAAACAATAGTCATGTCAGAACCTTCTTTCACCGTCTCAACAACACCTATAGGGGTGCAAAGTTCCCCAAGATTGTTTGGAAGTGTTTCTTTTAAACGGTACCCATTTAAACTTTCTATGACAAGTGCTGGTTCATCACTTTTCATCAAGGTATTGTAAAAACCAGCTGCCTTGGTCATGTTCCTAGGGACAAGGATATACATACCTCTTAAAAGATGGATCAAAGCTCCCATTTGAGATCCGGAATGCCATATACCCTCCAATCGGTGTCCACGGGTTCTTACGATCAGTGGGGCTTTCTGTTTACCAACGGTTCTATAATGCAATGTAGCAAGATCATCGCTTAACAATTGCAGGCCGTAAAGCAAGTAATCCAGGTATTGAATTTCCGCTATCGGTCTCAACCCTCTCATGGCAAGTCCAATTCCTTGTCCTATAATGGTCGCTTCGCGAATTCCCGTATCTGCGATCCGAAGCTCCCCATATTTTTTCTGGAGGCCTTCCAAACCTTGGTTGACATCTCCTATAGCCCCGCTATCCTCACCAAAGATCAAGGCCTCTGGATGGTTTTCGAACAATTTATCAAAATTGTCTCTTAGAATGACCCGTCCGTCAACTTTATCAGGTTGCGAACCATAGGTTGGCTTAATTTCTTCAATATTGGTAGCCTTATTGGGTAGTTCACTATATAGGTGGGAACTATAATTTGGCTGGGCATCGGTTATAAATGATTCAACCCACTGTAATAATGCCTCCTTAGAGGTTGAATTTTCACCAATAAGGTATCTAAGGGTTTTCCTAGCCTTGGAGGTCAAGTCCTTTTTGGATGGTTCCTCAATGGCTATTAGGTCGTTAATGATTTTAGCGATGAACGTTTTGTTGGGACTGTTCTTCGAAACATTTTCCAATAAAGCGACCAATGTCTTCTTAGCTTTTTTATTAGGGGCTAAAAATTCGCTCCAGGCTTCTTTTTTGGCAGTCCTCACCTCTTTTTTTGCCGATTTTTCAATGGCCAACAATTCATCTTCTGTGGTGATGTTGTTTTCAAGGATCCATTCCCTAAAACGCTTGTTACAGTCATTTTCAGCTTCCCATGCCAACCGGTCCTCGCTCTTGTATCTTTCGTGCGAACCCGATGTGGAATGTCCTTGTGGTTGGGTAAGTTCTTTTACGTGGATAAGAACCGGGACGTGTTCTTCCCTGGCGATGTCCGCGGCATTCTCATAAGCATGTATGAGTGCTGTGTAGTCCCAGCCATTCACCCTTAATATTTCGTATCCTTTGTTATTCTCATCTCTTTGGAAACCTTTCAGTACTTCGGAAATGTTTTCTTTTGTTGTTTGGTATTTGGCCGGAACCGAAATACCATATTTATCGTCCCAGACACTTATCACCATGGGCACCTGTAAGACACCGGCAGCATTAAAGGTCTCAAAAAAATGCCCTTCACTGGTACTGGCATTACCTATGGTTCCCCAAGCTACTTCATTTCCTTTTTTGGAAAAATTTGTAGAGTCAATTCCTTTAACGTTTCTATAAATTTTTGAGGCCTGCGCCAACCCCAAAAGTCTTGGCATTTGTGAGGCAGTAGGGGATACGTCGGCACTACTATTTTTTTGTGCTGTAAGATCCTTCCATGTTCCATCGGCATTTAAACTATGGGTCACAAAATGCCCTCCCATCTGCCTACCGGCGCTCATAGGTTCTTTTTCAATATCCGTAGTGGCATAAAGACCATGAAAGAATGCCTTAGGGGTCAATAGATCCAAAGCCATCATGAACGTTTGGTCCCTGTAATACCCACTTCTAAAATCCCCATCCTCAAAGGACCGTGCCATAGCCAGTTGAGGCAGTTCCTTACCATCTCCAAAGATTCCAAACTTTGCCTTACCGGTCAAAACTTCCCTTCTTCCTAGAATACTACATTCCCTACTAAGTACCGCTATTTGATAATCCTGTAAGATTTGATTCTTAAAATCTTCAAAAGAAATATCATTGCTAGTTTTTGAGTCTACTTTCATTAATGGGTGATGATTTTGCACAAAAATATCAAAATTGAGTGATTTTTGCAAAGTACGTTACCGCTTATTTTTTAATAAGTTGTTAATTATTTCGTAATTGTAAAAAGTAAAATTATTAATAATGCAATAAAATGAAGATATAATGAAGATATGGCAACAAATTAAAACCATTTTCTATTGAAAAGTCCAAGAAGAGTCTTGGGACTCAAGGTTACGATAAACCTGATTCTTTCTTCATAATTGGGTTGTGATACCTCCCAACCATTATTGGAGTACAATGGGAAATAAAGTTCAAAATAGTCGGTTACCAAGTTTAAGCGCACCCCGGAATCATACACAAAACGTTCATTAAAACCTTTGCTTTTTAAGAAACCAACATCGCCATAAAGCTCTATCCAGCGCCATAGGTTGACACTTGCATTGGTCGTTATGATCCAATCGTTGGAGAAGGGACTTTCCAATTTTGATTTAAACCCTCCTTCAGCTATTATGATTTGCTGACTATAGATACCAGTATCTTCTGAACGCCCCAAATAATTATAATCAAAGAGGTAATCTGTTGGTCTGTCCAATGCGAAACTAAAAAAATCGGAATTGGTTCGGTTTCTTAAAAATTTTCCTGCGAAAAACCTTAAGTTCAATTGTCGGTTGTTTTCAAACAGCTTTCTGTATTCCATGTTGAAAGCAATTTTTGAGAATTTGCTGGAATGTTGTGCATCCACGAACCAAGAAACATAATCGATCACCCCGTTATTGGAATTGATATAACGGGCGTTCATCACATTATAATCTGGATCTGTTGTCAAGTTTTGATTTTCATCTACCAACCTAAAAACATTCACATATCTAAAGGTTAAATATTCTCTTTTGTTGGATATTAGGTTATCAGGTCTCCAGCCAAAACTGACCGAAGGAGTAATTGTGGTGTATCTTGAATTTTCCGCAAAATGAAACGAAGAACCTCCAATGGCATAATTGGCCACGAACATATTTTGGTCCTGATAGTATTTTTTAAAGTTGAATTTGCCATAGCCTACCAAAGCTTGTTCTTTAAGGGCATAGGAAGGTGAAAAATCAAAAATAAAGGGTCGTTCCAAAAGGGTTTTGTTGTGAACACGCATTCCAGGAGTGATTCCGTCATAAATGTTAAAACCCAATACTGGCACATAAAATATCTGGTTGTAATAAGGATCTTCCGTATCCTTAAAAAATTGAAATTTTAATTTCTTATTGCTGGAAAAAAAGCCGTTCAGGGATTTCCAATTGTCCCTTTGGTTGAACTCAGGAATTTTTTGGTCATAATTCAAGACCAAGCGATCTTCACCTTGTCTGGGAATGGTAAACGTTTCACTTTCTGCAATATCCGAGAACCAGTATTTAGAAACAACGGAATCATTTTTAATGCCAAAAAGGGAAATGGGCACATTGATCCCTCCTTTGTTTTTTAAGGTGATTGCCAAGGAATCATCGGTCTTAAAGACATTGCTAATATTATAATCTATTCTTTTGTTGGATGCTATAAACTCATTTTTGAACCATTTGATGTCCTTATCGGTAGAACCCTCTAAAATGGCAACGAAGTCATCTGGTTTAACAGGCTTCAACTTATAATCTTTATAGAATTCTGAAATACTCTTGGCAACCTTGCCTGGCCCAATATATTCCGATAAATATGCTAGACCGAGGCCTGCCTTATATCTATTCGCAATTTTTTGGTTGAATTTTATTAAGGAATCGTTGGGGGTTGACAATGATTGGTCCAGATTTTTTCGCGCTGTGAGCATATATAGGAAGGAATATTGCTCATTGAAGTCCATTTGCGCGAGATGAAAACTTTTCAGGCCCCAGATAGAGGATAGTTTGCCCAATAATTTTTGATCTTTATAATAGGTTTCCACATATTGGATCATGAGGTAATTCACTAGGGCATCGTTTACCCATCTATCCTTTCTAATATCAAAATAAAGTGTTTCCCTTAAATAGCTGTTTAAGGCCGTTTTTAGGAATTCCATTTCAAATTGAAATTGTTCTTCATATGGCGTTATAAAGGAGGGTAGTTGATTGAGCCCATAAAGAGGGTTTTTTTGATTATCTATATCACTTACCATTAGATGCCCATGGGGATACTCGCCCAAATTGTCAGTAATAAATTGTGCGACCTTATTGATGGACAGGCCTTTGGATATTGGATCGTATTTTGTAGCTTCCAAATCCGTAAGGATGGTGAGGGTAGGGGTAATATGTTTGGTAAATGTTTTAGTAGGCGTAATAATAATCTCTGCACTCTTACTATTAGTCGCCTCAAGGAAAGATTGTTTAAAAAAAGGTGCATCCGTAGTCCTTGATTCGGTATAATTACTTGCCAAAAACAAGCTTTTGGGATAATTGAAATTAATCTTAGTATTGGTTATGCCTGTATAGAGATCCTCTAAATTCTTATTGGAATACAAAGACCACTTACCTGCGGAATACACAGCTGGTGTTAGGTACCAGTCCTTTAAATAGTATTTGTTCTTATTGTCATGTCCAAAGGGAGTAAATTTATTGGGGGGAAGTTTTACCCTGTAGGTAATAAAGATTTTGATAGAATCCTTTGGGGCAAGTGATTTATTCAGGGAAAATTTTACAATATCCTTTTGACGGGTTCTTTCCCAAGCTATGCCACCGTAATGATCATCTACGACACTTAAAATATTGGTGGACCCCCTTTCATGGGGTTTGGCCAGATGAAGCCCTTTTTTAAATTCCTCCGCAAACCTTTTTGCCAGAGCGGTATTTTTATTGGAGTAGGCCTGTGGCCAGTCATTAAAGAATAGCTCCGGTAAAGAGTCATTGGAATCATTTACATAGACAAACTGCTGTTGTATATAAATATCCTTCTTTGCCCCATCCAAAGTAGCCGTAAGGGTGTTCAAATGCTGGCTATTCATGTGTCCCATACCAAGAATAATGGCAAAAAAGCACAAGCAAAGAGATCTTAAATTATAAGGTTTGGGGAACATATCTTATTAAAAGTTGGGGCTTAAAGTGCGTCCTCTATAGAAAGAATCAATAATTTCCACCACTTGTTCCTCTGTATCCACAATTTGTATCAGATCCAAATCATTGGGGCTTATGTTTCCTATTTTGAGCATGGAGGTTTTCACCCACTCAAAGAGTCCTTCCCAAAAATCGGTTCCCACCAAAATAATTGGGAATTTCTCAATCTTATTGGTTTGTATAAGGGTAATGGCTTCAAAAAGTTCATCCAAGGTGCCAAAACCGCCAGGCATAACAACAAAACCTTGGGAATATTTTACAAACATCACCTTCCTGACGAAGAAATAATCGAAGTCGAGGCTCTTATCCGCATCAATATAAGGATTGTCATGTTGTTCAAAGGGGAGGTCTATATTAAGGCCTACGGAAGTGCCTCCGGCCAAATGTGCTCCTCGGTTACCAGCTTCCATAATACCTGGACCACCTCCTGTAATAATACCATATCCAGCTTCTGAAATACTTTTTGCGATACTGGTTGCCAGTTCATAATAAGGATCCCCCTCTTTTGTTCTAGCAGATCCAAATATAGAAACACATGGTCCAATGGCACTCATTTTTTCAAAACCACTGACAAACTCCCCCATGATCTTGAAAATAGCCCAAGAATCATTGGTCTTTATCTCATTCCATCCTTTGTGGTGTTGCTCTTTTCTCATGTATGCTTATTTATTACTTTTTGTTTTACAAAAGGCTCGTTGAAACCATATGTAGTATGGCATAGCTAGGAGCCTTCCTACAAACCTAATTCTTTTCTTAGAAATTTAGAGGTGTAACTCTTTTTATCTTTTGCTATTTCTTCTGGAGTACCTTTGGCAACCAACTTTCCGCCTCCACGACCTCCTTCATATCCAATATCAATAACATGGTCCACCATTTTGATTACGTCCATATTGTGTTCTATGACCAAAACCGTATTTCCTTTGTCCACCAATTTATTCAACACGTCCATCAACACTCTAATATCTTCAAAGTGCAAGCCTGTTGTGGGCTCATCCAAAATATAGAAGGTATTGCCGGTATCCCTTTTGGAAAGTTCTGTGGCCAATTTTATCCGTTGGGCTTCCCCTCCCGATAGGGTGGTGGATTGTTGCCCCAAGGAAATATAACCTAAACCTACATCTTGAATGGTCTTTACCTTTCTATGGATCTTTGGAATCAATTCAAAAAAGTCTACAGCCTCGTTAATGGTCATTTCCAATACATCTGCAATGGACTTTCCCTTATACCTAATTTCTAGGGTTTCCCTATTGAAACGCTTCCCATTACAGGTCTCACATTCAACATAAACATCTGGCAGAAAATTCATTTCGATAACTCGTAAGCCACCACCTTGGCAGGTTTCACAGCGTCCCCCTTTAACATTGAAACTAAAACGGCCCAATTTATAACCCCTAATGGCTGCTTCCTGGGTTTTAGCGAACAGGGATCTAATTTCACTGAATACTCCGGTGTAGGTCGCAGGATTGGATCTTGGTGTCCGGCCAATTGGGGATTGGTTGATGTCTATGACCTTGTCTATATGTTCAAGGCCCTTGATTTTTTTGTAGGGCATGGGTTTTTTAACACCATTGAAATAGTAGGCATTTAAGATGGGGTAGAGGGTCTCATTTATCAAGGTAGATTTACCGCTTCCCGATACTCCCGTGACCCCGATCATTTTTCCCAAAGGGAATTCCACCGTAACATTTTTCAGGTTATTTCCCGTACACCCAGAAAGAACAATACTTTTTCCATTGCCTTCCCTTCGTTTTTCGGGGATAGCTATTTTTTTGACTCCGGTAATATAATCTGCAGTTAAGGTATGTTGGTTTTTTAAATCTTCGGGTAGGCCTTGGGAAATTATTTCACCCCCATGTCTACCGGCTTTGGGGCCCATATCAATGACATGGTCTGCCCTTTCTATCATGTCCCTATCGTGTTCCACAACGATCACCGAGTTGCCTAAATCCCGAAGAGCTTGTAAAGATTTGATCAATCTATCATTGTCCCTTTGATGTAGGCCTATGCTGGGTTCGTCCAAAATATAAAGTACCCCTACCAGTTGGGACCCTATTTGGGTGGCCAACCGGATCCGTTGGGCTTCCCCACCGGAAAGGGATTTGGAACTTCTATCGAGGGAAAGATAATCCAACCCCACATCCAATAGAAATTGGAGTCTAGTTTTTATCTCCTTAATAATTTCTTCCGCTATTATGCGCTGGTTTCCCACCATTCTTTTTTCCAGGCCATCAAAAAAGGCGGCAAGCTCTACGATATCCATATGGGAAAGCTCCGCGATGTTCTTTTCCTCAATTTTCAAATAAAGCGATTCAATCCTAAGACGCGAGCCGTTGCAGGTAGGACAGTTTATTTTGTCCATATATTCCTTTGCCCATCTTTTTATTGAGGTGGATTCTGCCTCTTCAAATTGATTCTTTAGGAAGACGGAAATACCTTCATAATCTATTTTATATTGCCTTTTGACACCCAATGTCTTGGAATCTACCTCAAAACTTTCGGCGCCCCCGTGAAGGATCACCTCCAAGGCTTCCACCGGAATAGTATTTATGGGGTCTGTAAGATCAAAATCATACCGTTGGGCAATAGTTTCAATTTGCTTAAATGCCCAAGATTTTTTGTATTCTCCCAAAGGGGCTATTCCACCCGCTTTGATGGAAAGTTTGGGATTCGGGATGATTTTCTTGTCGTTTACCTCGTGTACATTGCCCAAACCATTGCAGTTGGGGCACATGCCTTTTGGCGAATTGAAAGAAAAAGTATTGGGTTCTGAAGAAGGATATGAAATCCCTGTTGTGGGACACATCAGATCCCTACTGAAATAGCGGGGAACTTCCTTACCTTCCTCCAGGATCATCAGTACATTATCACCACTGTACATTGCTGTATTAATAGTTTCAGAAAGTCGCTTATCCAAATCAGCCGATTCATTCACCTTTAACCGGTCTATAACAATCTCGATATCATGGTTCTTATAGCGATCCACTTTCATTCCCTTTACGATATCCTTGATTTCTCCGTCGACCCTGACTTTTACAAAACCTTGTTTGGCGATCTGTTCAAAAAGCTCCCTATAGTGGCCTTTACGGGATTTTATGATAGGGGCCAAGACATTTATCTTTTTGTCATTAAAATCTTCCATGATCAGCCCTTTGATCTGGTCATCACTATAGCTCACCATTTTTTCACCAGTGTTATAACTATAGGCTTCACCGGCCCTGGCAAATAGGAGGCGTAAAAAATCATAGACCTCGGTTATGGTCCCTACAGTAGATCTTGGGGATTTTGAAGTGGTTTTCTGTTCTATGGCGATTACGGGGGAGAGTCCGTCTATCTTGTCCACGTCAGGCCGCTCTAACCCTCCTAGAAATTGACGGGCATAGGCGGAGAAGGTTTCTATGTATCTTCGTTGTCCTTCAGCATAGATGGTATCAAAGGCGAGCGATGATTTGCCACTCCCCGATAGACCTGTGATCACTACAAGTTTTTCTCTAGGAATGGTGACATCTATATTTTTAAGATTATGGACCCTAGCGCCCTTAACCTCAATATTTTCCTCGTAATTTGTCATTTTCTATAGCAAAGTTGCAAAGTTACGATTTTGGCATCTAATAATGAAGTCGGCAATATTTTGATTTTTGTTAATTAAAACCTCTGGATTAAATTATAGGACCCTTTTTAAAGCATACCTATGTAGCCATTAGGTATTACATATAGGATTGATCAGAGTGAATTTGGGGACGAAGTCGTGATCGATGCCATCTCCAAACACCATAGGTTCACCCATTATGTGTTGTTCGATACTAAAAGCGACCAATTTATAGAAGAAGAATCTAAGTTAATCGATTGAAATATTTCTTGAACCCATTATTAAAAAGGCATTTATGACTATACTGCCGTCCTTTCATTGAAAAACGGCCGATATGCACTATTGGACACCGTAGAGGACAATTTAGGAAGGATATGCGATTGAATCTCAATATTTTTGAGATAGCCATTACTAATATCCGTTACCCCTTGACCTTCGTTTTTTGAAATAGTGGAGTAGAAGTCAGGATTTTTATAATAATCGGCTAGGTCCAAGGATATCAGTTCAACCTTATATCCTTCATAGTAAATGCCATACCCTCTTTTTGTATCATATATTAACCAATGCTCGTCACGATATTTGGATCGAAAATGTTTTGAGATCAAGGGCAGTATATCAAAATCAGGAGCTATAACTGCAAAATAGACCGCATCCTTTGATTGATACATGTCCACAAATGCTTCCATATGTCTCTTTTCACGACCGACCAATTTTGCCAATTGCCTTATCTTGGATAAACTGTCCTCCTCCAGGACAATTGGTGTTTCGGTAGCCGATGAAAATAATTGTTTGATATACTTAAATAAAAGGAATTCAATGCCCTTGGCCTCACTTTGATAGGCGAAATAAATGGTTTTGATGGTCTCATGGCTCTTACTTTCAATCCCATTCCAAACCCTTTTTGCCAAGTCAATTTTGGTATCTATAGATTCTATGTCCGAAAAAAGTTCCTTTTGTTTGCCATTGTCTTTTTGGATGTCCATAACATCCCACTTTTCATCAAAGGCTTTAAAAATGGTTGTGAGAAAACCATTGAAACTCCCGTCGTAGATTAAAATTTTAGCATTCTCCATTTGAATTGAATTTAGATTCGATGAATATTACTTGGTTATTGACATTGCCTTTATTATTTCAAATTGTATAAGTATTGAAACATATAATTGCCAGTGTTCTTTTGCCGTACATTTTGTTTTTCCTTCTTGTTCCTTTTACTTACTACAACAAACTTGTAATCATTCCAAAAATATGGAATAATTCCTAATTATGGAAATATTCCATAAATATTTTGGATATAATCCAAATTGTGTATATTTGAGAATGGAAAATGACATAGCGATTGAGGTAAAACGATTTACGGACGTGCGAAGGGATTTGGGCTATACCCAATCAGAATTTGCAAAACTTTTAGGGATTTCCAGTACTACGGCGGATATAGAGCGGGGTAGGACCAAGTTGTCGGGGAAAGTGGTTGCCGAGCTATTGAGGCAGTTTAAAATAAATCCACTTTGGCTTTTTGGTGAAAGTACCAATCAATATTTGGCAACCTCCAACGTAAGTGTTATTCCCAAAGTTGTGACCGTTGATGCCAATGAAAATGAGAATATGGTTTTGGTGAATGCCAAAGCGGCTGCCGGGTATCCACAAAACATTCAAGATACCAGTTGGTACAGACAATTACCTGCTTTTGATATCCCCTTACCAGAATTCAGGAATGCCACCTATAGAGGTTTTCAAGTGGAAGGGGACAGTATGTTGCCAAATTTACGCCCTGGGGAATGGGTCTTGGCGAAGGCAGTGGAGAGCATTCAGGATGTAAGCCCCAATAAAATGTATGTAGTGGTCCTTCACGATGCTGTTTTGGTAAAGAAATTGGAGAAATCCCCAAATGGGTATAAAATGTCCCTAATTTCCTTGAATGAAACCTATCCACCTTATGAAGTGGATATGCATCAAATACAGGAATTATGGCAGGTGAACAGTAAAATCACCTTTGGTCTGGATGCTACCACGGAAACGGGACTGCTGCGACAGCTCCAAGAATCGATGGATGAATTAAAAAGCCAGCTTCGTTCCGTTAAAAATTAATCCCTCTATTTGTAGATGCATTTGTAACAAGTATTGGAAGCAACTTTAACATCAAAAGTTGTATTGCCCTCTACTATAAAAGTTTCGTATGCCTTAAATGTTTTCCATTCAGTAGCTCCGGGTAACTGCACTTCCATAATACCCGATACAACAGTCATGTATTCTACAGAAGTGGTGGCAAAGGAATAGGTGCCAGGAGCCATAACCCCGACGGTAGCTATTCCCTCTTCATTTTTAAATGCGATGGACATTACTTTGTCATCAAAATACGTATTTGTCTTGAACATGGAAGTGATTTTAGGTTGAAGTGCAAATGTAATTAGAAAATCAGCGTCCCTTTAAGCAAATACAAAGTGAGGTAATATTGTGGTATTTGAAACTCCTAGTTGAAATCCATATGAGAATGCTAACAATTTACCGATCCAAAGAATCTTTAGCTTCTTTGGATTTTTGTAAAATCTCCTTCAACCGGGCCGCACGTTGTTCCTTTTCTTCCTTTAGCTTATTTTTCTTACGATTCATCAGCTTGGTATGCATAGCCTTGTTCTTGGTATTCTTTTCCGCTCCTTTCTTTGCCATGACAATTTAATTATACGCCTTTACTTCGCCCATGGATAGGGTTATAGGGCCAATTTGGTGAACGGCAGGCAAATAGGCGCCACTGTCCATTTTTTGCCATCCTTCCCAAGTGGCCTCAAGACCGCCAATGGGGATAATGGATACCCACATCCGATAGCTTTCGGGAAAGCCGTTTTGATTAATTTTCCAAAGATAGGAATCTCCGGGGGTATCACCGCCAGAGGTATAGGTGATCAGTAAACCTTTGGAACCATCATGAAGATGCACCAGGTGCTTTTCGGTGCCCATATCGAATAATTTAAAGGGGGCAACGAGCCAGAAGGAGTCATTGTTGAAATTTTCAATGGCCTTTTTAATGAGCTTTTCTTTTTCACTTCCGGTAATCCTTTGACTATTTTTAAAAACCTTGCTATGCCCAAGTTCCATTAAATCCAGGTTTACAAAAATGTCATCCCATTTTACATCAACCATATGCTTTTGCTTGTCCCAATTATAGGAGTTTCTGCCATTGTGAAAAGACCATTCGATGAATCTTGTTTTTTTATAGTCATTGAAATGAAGTGCTGTCTGTATTTTTATGGCCAATTCATCAGCCTCTGGTCCGGAATTCTTAATGACTTGGGGAAAAGGCTCATTATATACAGCATATAGAACAATAATAAGCAGCGTAAGAGCCGAGAGCAGTAAAAGGAATATTTTTGCTATTTTTTTGAACATTATATTGAATTATACCAGTTTCCTACAATCAGCTATGATTCATTAAATAGTAAACTACTGCCATTTTCTATAGCTTCACAAATTATTGGTGTGTGACATCTTTTGCCTCTTTTTCCAAATGATCCAGATATAAAATACCGTTCAAATGGTCCACCTCGTGTTGAACTATTACTGCCGTAAAAGCCTCTACCATTTCAGTGGCATGGGTATTATCCAACTTATCGTATTCGAATAATACGGCATAGGCCCTTGTTTTGGTGGTATCACGTCTTTTGGGAATAGATAGGCAACCTTCCAGACAATCCTGCTTCAACTTAGAGTATTTGGTGATTTTTGGATTTAAATACACTTCAAACGGAAGGTTTTCCTTATCAAAACGTTGTACCCAAATGATATTTTTAAGAATTCCCACTTGGGGTGCGGCTATTCCTGCGCCCAAGGACATGCTATCCCTCACCGTACTGTAAAGTCGCTCCACAAAACGTTGCAAAACTGGGTCATTAGGGTCAATAGTCAGGGCTTCACTTTTGGTTCTAAGTAGAATGGAATCCTGTTTGTTGTTAATTTTAAAGACCCTCATGGGCTCGTTTTCCTCCCCGGACATGATCATCTCTATTTGTTCCTCTGAAAAGTTGCTGTAATAAGACTCGGCAATGACTTGTCGCGTATTGGAGCAACTCACCAACAAACGGAGGAAGAAGAGAAGTAGTATAAATTTTTTAAACATAACCATATCAATAAAGAATCAATTAAAAGCCTACTGCAGTATCGTCCCCGCGTTTGTCAGCTCCACCTTCCAATCTACCATCTGGCAATACCCTGATGGCATCAACCTTGCCAATGATAGGGGTGCGTTCCTCATTGATGATATATCCCTTGGCACTTAAAGCTGCTTTTAGTTCAAGTGAGAAACCTTCCGGCTCAAATACAACTACATCGGGAAGCCATTGGTGATGGAACCGTGGGGCATTTACCGCATCTTGCATACTCATGTTAAATTCATAGACATTGAGAATGGTTTGTGCGACAGCCGTAATTATAGTGGATCCTCCAGGGGTTCCTACGACCATATAAAGCTTGCCGTCCTTTTCCACAATACTTGGTGTCATGCTGCTCAACATTCTTTTACCGGCGGCAATGTTATTGGCTGCCGCACCTATGAGTCCAAACATATTGGGCACGCCCACTTTGGAACTGAAATCATCCATTTCATTGTTCAAGAAAAAGCCTAGCTCATCACAATACAATTTTGAGCCATAAGCCCCATTTATGGTTGTAGTGACAGATATGGCATTTCCTTCGCTATCAACTATCGAATAGTGTGTGGTTTCATCACTTTCCACAATTTGAACCATGCCACGATCCATTTCCGATGATTTGGTGGCTTTCTCAAAGGAGAAATTTTCCATTCGTTCTTTGAGATATTTTTGACTCAACAACACATCCAGTGGGATGTCCACGAAATCAGGATCCCCCAAATAAAAGTTCCTGTCTGCATAAGCCCTTCTGGAAGCCTCGGTAAAGAGTTGTATTGTCTTGACCGAATTATGTCCAAACTTGGCCACATCATAGGGTTCCATCATCTTAAAAATCTGGTTTATGGTTACCCCGCCACTACTTGGGGGACTCATGGAGATGATTTTTATATCCTTATACTTAAATACAATGGGTTGACGCCATTGTGCCTCATAGGCTTTCAGATCTTCTTCTGTTACATATCCTCCCTTGCCCTGGATAAATTCGGCCAAGGATTTGGCAGTTTCCCCTTTGTAAAATCCATCACGCCCTTCTTTGGCAATTTTTTTGAGGGTTTTGGCCAAAGCCGGGTATTTTACGGTGTCTCCTTCTTTGTAGACCTTGGCAAACAAGGTGCTATCCGAACTGACTTCCACTATGATCTTCCGATACTCTTTCAAACGCTCTTCTTGCTTTTTGGTGACTACAACCCCCCTCTCGGCAAGGGCAATTACCGGGGCCAAAATAGTTTCCAAAGGAAGGGTCCCAAATTTTTTATGAACTTCAATTACTCCGGCTACAGTTCCTGGAACGCCTACTGCAGTTGCCCCCAACGTACTTTTATTGGGGATGACATTGCCGAGGGAATCCAAGTACATATCCTTATGTGCAGACAAAGGCGCTTTTTCCCTATAATCCAAAGAACCGATATCTCCATTGGTTTTACGGTATACCATAAAACCGCCCCCTCCAATATTCCCTGCATAGGGATAGGCTACGGCCAAGGCCAGTTCAGTGGCCACCATAGCATCAAAGGCATTGCCTCCTTTTTTTAAGATTTCCGATCCAATAGCAGAAGCCTCTTCACGCGCAGAAACCACCATGGCTTTTTCTGTAACCAAACCGGTTGGTTGTGCAGGTTGCTTGGTTTTACATTGAATAAATAGAAAGAGGATGAGTAGAAAACTTATTTTTCGCATATGGAAATATATTTCTGTTTGGAATAGGTGATTAGTTCATCAAAAAAAACAAAAAATTCTTTTTCAAAATCAATATAATGGGTTTCGAGATCCAAGATAGCAAAATTCATTTTGCTTTTATTCTTTGTTCTACGGTTCATCCCGCTCAACACCCTGGAAATTCCATCTAAATTGGAGTAGTTGTAGATCCAATTATCCGATATCATATAGGGCATCATATGTTTTACCCCATCTGGTAAAATATCATAATTTTCTTCCAGCAGATCATAAAATCGTTCTACAAAAACGTCCAAAGGGGTATCGGAATACCGTTCCCAATTTTTGGCCAAAAAATGATCATAAAAAATATCTACGATAACACCGCTGTAGTGACTGTAATTTTCATGCAGTCGTTTGGTGCTCATTCTTACGGTAGGGTGGGAGTCTGTGAAAGTATCTATGGCCCGGTGGAGCATAATGCCTTTTTGGACATTAATGGGCAAATGTTTGTGTCTGTTCCCCCGGATGCTGTCGGCAATAAAATTTCCAATGGTAATATCTTCATTTCCAAAGGAGAGATAAATATGTGCTAAAAAATTCATAGACCGTATTCTGCTGTCATAAGGTCGAATTTACAAATTACCGCTATAGTAATAAACTGTAGAGGTGTATATTTGCAAAAACTTTTTCCAGTACACATGACACTAATCAAATCAATATCAGGAATACGAGGTACCATTGGTGGTAAACCAGGTTCAAATTTGACCCCTATAGATGCGGTTAAATTTGCAGCGGCCTACGGCATATGGTTAAAAGAATACTCAAAAAAAGAAAAGCTCACGGTTGTTATCGGCCGAGATGCCCGAATATCAGGGGAGATGATCCAAAATATTGTGGTTTCCACTTTGATTGGATTGGGCATAGATGTTATTGATCTTAGCCTATCGACCACCCCAACCGTAGAAATTGCTGTTCCTATGGAAAAGGCCGATGGAGGCATCATCCTAACGGCAAGCCATAATCCGAAAGAATGGAATGCCCTAAAATTATTGAATGAAAAAGGAGAATTTTTGGATGCGGCCCAAGGAGCAAAGATTTTAGAGATAGCGGAAAAGGAAGATTTCAATTTCTCCGAAGTAGACGATCTAGGGACCATTACAAGAAATGATGCCTATATAGATATTCATATTGATGAAGTATTGGACTTGCCATTGGTGGACAAGGAGGTAATAAAAGCTGCCAAGTTTAAAGTAGTGGTTGATGGAGTCAACTCTACGGGGGGCATTGCAATTCCTCAGTTGTTGAAGGAATTAGGGGTTGAAGTCGTAAAACTATATTGTGAACCTACCGGGCATTTTCCACATAACCCTGAGCCTTTAAAGGAGCATTTGGGCGATATATGTGCCTTGGTGGTCAAAGAAAAAGCTGATTTTGGAATAGTGGTAGATCCCGATGTAGATAGACTGGCTTTTATTAGCAATGACGGTGAAATGTTTGGGGAAGAGTATACTTTGGTGGCCTGTGCAGATTATGTGCTGGGAAAAACAAAAGGTAATACCGTGTCCAACCTTTCCTCTTCCCGAGCATTAAGGGACATTACAGAGAAACATGGTGGAACATACGAAGCTGCCGCTGTTGGAGAAGTGAACGTGGTGA
The DNA here is from genome assembly GCA_035798135.1 of Flavobacteriaceae bacterium KMM 6897. Lineage (GTDB taxonomy): Bacteria > Bacteroidota > Bacteroidia > Flavobacteriales > Flavobacteriaceae > Sediminicola. Next base: position 215,961 of record JAPFBR010000002.1, read on the forward strand.
CAAAAATGAAAGCCAACAACGCTATCATTGGTGGTGAAGGTAATGGTGGTATCATTTATCCTGAAAGTCATTACGGTCGTGATTCCTTGGTAGGTACGGCCCTGTTTTTAATGCTGATGGCAGAACGTGGCGGTACCGTTAAGGAATTACGGGATAGCTACCCTAGCTATTTTATGAGCAAAAAGAAGATTGAGTTGACCCCAGAATTGGATGTGGATGCCTTATTGGTGGCCATGGAGGAAAAATATAAGGATGAACAGGTGACCAACATTGATGGGGTTAAGATTGATTTTCCAGAAAACTGGGTGCATTTGAGAAAATCCAACACAGAACCTATTATCAGGATATATACGGAAGCCAAAAGTCAGGCTGAAGCAGATGGTTTGGCAGATCGGATCATCTCCGAGATAAAAGTGATAGCAGGTATTTAAATTATTCTAAAGATATCGTATGGGCTTGGAGAGATATTGAAGCAATTCGATACATCCGAGCCTTTTTTATTGAAATTCTTTGGGAACTTTCTTACGGTGTTTCCATCTTCTGTGGGTCCACAAGTAATATTCTGGCCTTTCTCGTATTTGTTTTTCTGTTTCCCTTAAAAACCGCTCTGTAATTTCGTTTTTTTCTGTTTGTGAACCGTTATAGGTAATAGGGATGAACTCGGCCTGGTAGTATCCTCTTTTTACTTTTGATACTTTGAGAAAAACCACGGCCAAATCCAGTTTTCTGGCCATAACTTCGGCACCGTTGTAAATAGGGACTTTTACGCCCATAAATTCACTCCAATACTGTGCCCTTGAAACCATGGGCGATTGGTCGCTGACCATTCCAAAAACACCTCGGATACCATCCTTTTCATTTCTAACCACCGTTTTAACGGTTTCATTTTGGGTAATGGGAGTGGTGTTCCATCTTGATCGATTTTTTTTGATGAGTCGGTCAAAATATTTATTGCCTATCTTTTGGTAAACAGCATATCCTTTCGATTCTACGTAATTGTTCATGCTAACGTTCCATTCCCAATTGGCGTAATGTGAACATAGGACAAGGATGCTCTTTTTCTTTTCCAATTCTTGTATTACCTCCATATTGAGTACATGGTATCTTTTTTTAACCTCTTTTTTGGAAAGCCCCATTGTCTTTACCATTTCCAAAAACAGATCGCACATATGGTGATAGAAATCTATTCTGATGGTGTTCAATTCTGCATCGGTCTTCTCGGGGAAAACTAATTTTAAGTTGTTGTAGACTACTTTTTTACGGTATCCTATCACATGGTAAACCAGGAAAAAGACAACGTCGGAGACAAAGTAGAACAACCTGAACGGGAGTACGGAAATAAGCCATAAAAAGGGATAGGCAAAGATATAAACTAGTAGCTGCATGCAAAAAATGTATGGGCAAATATAGCTATATTTGAACCCAAATCAACGTATCCTATGAATATGCATATTGCCACTATTGCCATTATTGCCATCAACGTATTGGTCTCCTTAAAAGGATTTAATGATTTAAGCTTTTTTGAACGTTACAAGTTTAATATTTCGGCCATAAAGGCTGGACAAAAGGACCGTATGTTTACCTCTGGTTTCCTTCATGTAGATTTCTCCCATTTATTCTTCAATATGTTCACCCTCTATTTTTTTGCCAATGTGGTGATTGCTTGGTTGGGGGCTCCTATATTTCTACTGATTTATGCAGTCAGTTTGGGTGCTGGCAGCCTTTTGGCCCTATTTTTTCATAAAAACGAACCTCTCTACAGCGCTGTTGGTGCCAGTGGTGCCGTTACGGGAATTTTATATGCCGCCATCTTGCTGCAGCCGGAAATGCAATTGGGGATTATGTTTATTCCCATCCCATTACCTGCATATGTGATTGGTATTGCCTATTTATTGTATTCCATCTACGGGATGAAGAACAAAGTCGGCAATATTGGACATACAGCCCACTTTGGGGGTGCCATAGGCGGCTATGTGATGACCTTGATTTTTATGCCTAGCCTTTTGGTATCCGAAACCTTAATGGTCTTACTTCTGGCAGTACCCATTATCATTCTTTTTGCCCTGGAAAAGATGGGAAAAATATAAGAATCGAGTATTTATTAAGTGCTCGGTATTGGAAAATTTCATAAAATACATAGGGACAAATACCTTTTAGGCTGGATTTATGCCCTAAATAGGGACAGTTTGTCGAGAATATCACAATTTATTATACTTAGGTATAGATTTAAACGTTCTTTGATAACCCAAATAATGTTAAACCTACTTATAATGAAAAGAATTTCCCTACTATTTTCAACAGTATTGTTGTTGGCTACATCCTGTAGCGACGAATCTACATATTATGCCGAGCCTGAAAGTACCGTAAAAACGGAATCGAATATCCAAGTATTGACCAATAGTATTGTGTTTGGCAATTCTGGGGTATTGGATATTTTTGAAAAAGATGCGGCCACCGGCAAGTTTTCTAAAGGAAATGCAGAAGGAGTTGCAGGCGATTATCCTCTTACTTTGGTTGCACAGGTTAGTCCACCATCATTTGCAGGCGGAACCAATTTAACGGCCTCCCATGTGAATGTGAATGGCAATTTCGCCTATGTTTCCTATAATACGGTTGATGCAAGTTATGCAGGGGCCATTGATATCATCAATGTATCAGATCCCAACTTTCCCATTGTAACTTCAAGAATGTATTTCACGAATAGAGATATAAATGCCTTAAAATATGATAATGGTTTTGTTTATGCCGTAGGTGGTATAGAGGCCGAAGGAGATCCAACGGCACTTTCAAACGCATTTGTTGCAAAAATTCCAACGACAAATGGAATTTTTAACGAGGCCGAAATAGTCTTCGCCTATCAGGATGGTTTTGTAGCCACAGATGTGGCAACAACTGCTACCAATGTTTATGTGACCAGTGGTATGGATGGTGTTTTGGCCGCTTATGATAAATTGACCATGACTATTACAAAAAGCGTACTTTCTTCGGATTTACGTTCACTGGCAATTCAGGACAATCAAATTGCTGTCTTGGATGGCGGTAAAGGGGTTAGTATTTATGACCAAAATTTTCAATTGCTTAAAGAAATAGCGATCAATAGCGATTTTGGTGTATCCACCAAGAGAACAGTTGATTTCGATCAAGACCGTATCATCGTATCCGAAGGCTCTAAGGGAGTTGGTATTTATAATGCAACTTCAGGAGCGTTTATAGAGTATATTCCAATCCTGATCAATCCTGATGGGGTAGCTACGGAAGATATCGTCAACAACGCCGTAGCCATCAACGAAGGGGTGGTACTTATGGCCAATGGAGGGGCAGGACTAAGTTTGAATGAGAGTAAGACCGATAATACAGAGGAGTTCGGTATCATTGATTTGGAAGGTTCCATTAATTTTGTGGAATCGAATGCAGATTATGTTTTTGCAGCCTCAGGAAAATCGGGATTACAGATTCTTAAAATGAACAAACCTTCCGAAACCTTATTGAACAGATGTGCCGACCTTTTGGTCTACTCAGACAACAATAATATTAGAGTTGCGGCAGGAGAGTCACTTGAGTATTCTGCTGGACCCGGTAAGCGATTAAAAAGCGTCCATGTGGAAGGGTCGCTATTGTTGTGTGGTTCTTGGACCGTCCAAAATGATACTTGGATTATGGAAGATGCCTTGTTTGAAATGAACGGCAGCTATATTATTGGGAGCAATAAAAAGCAAAAAGAAATATTGGTAGCAAAGAATGCCACCTTTAGAGTTGAAGGTAATCTCACCATTTATGGCGATTTAATCCTTGCGGATGGTGCTACCATAGAGTTTTTAAATAACGCGGTGGTTACTATTTTTGGAGATGTTGATCTTGGGGATGGAGCACAAGTTATTGGAGACTTTGAGGATGTGCGCAAAGCCTTCTAAACGAAGATAATTGATATTAAAAAAGCCCAAAACTAGCAAGTTTTGGGCTTTTTTTATTTAAGGTCGTTCTAATACTATTGCAGCATTTCAGCAATCTTTTGCTCCAAGGCAGGGCCTCTAAGGTTTTTGGCCACGATTACCCCATTTTCGTCCAGTATAAAGGTTGCCGGAATAGCATCTACATTGTAGAGCTTGGCAATTTCATCAAAATACTCTACGTTGGAGACATGGTTCCAAACAAGCCCATCATCAGCAATGGCCTTTTTCCAATCCTCGGCCTTTCTATCCAAAGAAACACCGATAATGTTCAATCCTTTTTCATGGTATTGATTGTAAACTTTAACCACATTCGGATTTTCTGCTCTACAAGGCTTGCACCATGCGGCCCAAAAGTCTACAATGGTTACCTTGCCCATGGCATCATTCAATGCCAACTTCTCCCCACTAGGGGTAGGAGCTGAAAAATTTGGTGCTTTACTGCCAATAGAGCTGCTCTTCTTGTTGTTCAGTTTTTCTTCTATGCTTTTTCCAGGTTTGGTCCCTTTCATTTCTGGAGAAAGGCCATCAAATAACACTTTTACTTCATCATCTGTCATAGACTTCGTATTCAACACCTTATCGATGATCAATACAGAAATCAGAGAATTTGGATTTTTCTTCACATACTCCAGTTCAAAGTTTTTAGCCTCTTCCTGCAATTCAAAGTATTCATCCCTTAAGGATACCATATTAGCCTCATCATTCTTGGCACTGGCCTTTCGCATATCTTCATTAATGGAATTGGCCCTGCTGGACAAGGCTTTTGATCCTTTAATGAAATCACTGAAAAACTCGTTTTGAGGAGTTCCTGAAATTTGTGCATTATTTAAACTGTCTTTTTGAACCGTAAGTTCTATCTCTCCTTTTTCAACTATAAAAGGGATATTTCCTCTAAGCTGATCAATATAAACATAATGTATTTCTGGGACGTCGGCCGATCCAGAGAAAGTGAACTTGCCATTTTCAACAGTAGTTGTATCCACATCTACCAATTGGTTTTGGGGATTGGCCATTTTAAGATATACTTTGGTTCCGTTTTCCAATTCTCCGGTAACAGTACCATCAAGATTAAACCCTTCAGGATTATTATTACAAGCTACTATGGCTGAAAACGCGCATAGGGATACTATAATTTTTCTCATTGTTTTTATTTTGAAGGCCAAAGGTAATTATATTATCGTGTATAAAAAAAGCCCTTAACATTACATAAACGTTAAAGGCTTTTTGATTTTATATTTAAAGGGCACTAAAATTGGTAACGGATACCAAGGGCGATATCAAAATCGAAGTTATCAGAAAATTCGTCATATCCTGCAACCCCAATTTCAGGTCTAAAATCCAAAGAAAGAAGTAACGGTATGTTGAAATCATATTCGATACCTATATTACCAGCTGCAAAAACGAAAAGACCATCATTATAATCCCTGTCTTCGTTTCTTACAAAATCTACACTTCCAAGTCCACCACCAACACCATAGTACCAGTTGAAATCACCTTCAATTGGCCTAACCCATTGGTGAACCACTGCCAATTTAAAAGCATCGTAATTTCTGCTGTCCCTCCATCCAAGATCAAATTCCAATCTCGTACTGGTAGTTAGGGCTGTTTGGTAGGATATTTCCGCACCAAAACCATCACTATCACCCAAACGGAGTCCAAGTGCATTTTCCGAAATCGATTGTGCACTCAATGAAAATCCTGCAAAGCATAGGATAAGCGTTAAAATTTTAAATATTTTCATAAGTTTTGTTTAAAGATTATTTAGGGGTCAAAAATAGCTGAATATTAATGGCCTAAAGTTAATAAAAACTTAATTTAGCACTAAAAATTAACCCAAGTGGATAATAATTTGCTCTTAAAACTAAAAAGCAACTTGGAGGGGGATTTACAGTGGGATACCCTTACAACTGCCTTATACTCCACGGATGCTTCCGTTTATCGCAAAACGCCACTGGCAGTGGTATTTCCCAAAACAATTGAGGACATTGGAAAGGTAATACAATTTGCCGATGAGCATAGCATCGGGATTATTCCAAGAACAGCAGGGACTTCTTTAGCAGGCCAATGTGTTGGCGATGGAATAGTGGTAGATGTTTCCAAGAATTTCACAAATATTCTCCATTTAGATGAAGCTAAAAGGCAAGTGACCGTTGAGCCTGGGGTTATTAGGGATGAATTGAACCTTTTCCTCGCACCTTACGGAATGTTTTTCGGACCCAACACCTCTACTTCCAATAGGTGCATGATAGGGGGGATGGTAGGTAATAACTCCTCGGGCACCACCTCCATACAACAAGGAGTTACCAGGGATAAGGTGGTTGCTATGAAAACTATTTTGTCCGATGGCACCCATGTGGAATTCAAAGCCATTACAAAAGAAGATTATACAAAAAAAATGACTTTGGATAGTCTGGAAGGATCTATTTATAGTAACCTATATAAGGAACTTAGTAATAGTGACACCCAAAATGAAATATTGGAAGAGTTTCCTAAACCGTCCATCCACCGAAGAAATACAGGGTATGCCGTTGATGAAATTCTAAAAAGTAATGTTTTCACCGATGCCGATGAAGATATCAACCTTTGCAAACTTTTAAGCGGGAGCGAGGGTACCTTGGCATTTACAACGGAAATCACCTTGAAATTGGATGTTTTACCGCCAAAATTATCGGCTATGGTGGTTACCCATTACCACAACTTGGAGGATTGCTTAAAGGATGTGGTTCCGGTTATGGGCCATAACCTCCATTCTTGTGAAATGATGGACAAGGTAATTTTGGACTGTACCAAGAACAACAGAGCACAAATGGCCAATAGATTCTTTATTGAAGGGGACCCGGCGGCCGTATTGATGCTGGAACTTCGATCCGATTCAGAAGAAGATTTGGATTCCCAGGTCTCTAAATTATTGGCTACGGTTGAAGTTTCTGGATTAAGCTATTCCAATGCCATCCTTAAAGGAGGGAATACCAACAAGGCTGCTGAATTAAGAAAAGCTGGCTTGGGACTTTTGGGCAACATGGTAGGTGATCGCAAGGCCGTAGCTTGTATTGAGGACACTGCGGTGGCTTTGGAGGACCTGAAAGATTTTATAGGGGAGTTTTCCCAAATAATGAAATCGTACGAACAGGATGCGGTATATTATGCACATGCGGGGGCAGGGGAACTACATCTGAGACCTATTCTGAACCTTAAAAAATCTGAAGATGTAGCCTTGTTCCGGGCTATCACCACGGATGTGGCCAAATTGACAAAAAAATATAAAGGTTCTTTTAGCGGAGAGCATGGAGATGGTATTGTAAGGGCAGAATTTATTCCCCTGATGATTGGTGCGAACAATTATCAATTGTTAAAAAGGGTGAAATCTTATTTCGATCCAAAGGGAATATTCAATCCCGGAAAAATTGTGGATGCCTATCCCATGGACGAATCCCTCCGTTATGAGTTGGATAGAGAAGAACCTGAGATCGAGACCCTGCTGGATTTTTCGGACAGTGAGGGCATCTTGAAAGCGGCAGAAAAATGCAATGGGAGCGGCGATTGTAGAAAGACCCATCTTGTGGCGGGCGCCATGTGCCCAAGTTACCATGCCACGAAAAACGAAAAAGATACGACTAGGGGCCGGGCCAATGCATTACGTGAGTTTTTGACCAATCCCGGTGCAGCCAAACACTTCGACAGTAAAGAACTAAAAGATGTGTTTGATCTTTGCCTTAGCTGTAAAGCGTGCGCCAGTGAATGTCCGAGTAACGTTGATATTGCAACCCTAAAGACAGAATTCCTATATCAATACCAAGAGGCCAACGGGTATCCACTGCGGGGTAAATTGTTTGCCCACAACACCCGTTTGAACAAGTTGGGCAGTAAAATGGCCGGGTTGACCAATGCGGTATATGGATCCAAGATATTGAGCTCTTTAGTAAAGAAGACTGCTGGGGTGGCCAAAGAAAGAAGTCTTCCAAAAGTTTCAAGCTTTAATTTCAATAAGCATCTTCAAAAGGTTAAAATAGAATCAACTGCATCAAAAGTTAAGGTTGTACTTTACCTTGATGAATTCACGAATTACCTAGATACTGATTTGGGTAGGGATGCCATTGAGGTCTTATCCAAATTGGGGTATGATGTACAATTGTTCTATGCAGAAAGCGGTCGGACTTATATTTCCAAAGGATTTTTAAAGGAGGCCAAAAAATTGGCACTGACCAATATTGCAAAATTAAAGGTATTTGCCGAGCAAGCCATTCCGGTTTTAGGTTTAGAGCCATCTGCCATTCTTACGTTTAGGGATGAATACAAACGATTTGGTGTCGACCCCAAGGTTTCAGATGCCATAGCGGCCAATTCTTACCTGATTGAGGAATTCCTTGCCAATGAAATCCAAAAAGGAGAACTGACATCAGCGCAGTTTACCAAGGAACCGAGAACGATAAAAATCCACAACCACTGTCATCAAAAGGCATTGTCCAATCAAAAGGTAACCTTTGATGTGCTAAATCTACCAGAGAATTATTCCGTTTCCATCATCAGTTCGGGCTGTTGTGGAATGGCAGGATCCTTTGGTTATGAAGAGGAACATTATGGAGTAAGCATGCAGATAGGGGAATTGAAACTCTTTCCCGCTGTTCGAAAATCTGCTGAAGATGTGATCATTGCTGCCAATGGCACCAGTTGTAGACACCAGATTCATGATGGAACCAAAAGAGCTGCCTTACATCCCATAACCATATTAAAACAAGCGTTAGTAGACTAAATGCTTGACTTGGACCAATTGTTAAGCAAAAGGTTAAGTTTGGATTAATTTGTTTTAATTAATGTGTGCATGGCAATATGCACGAACTTGATTTTTGTATCTCTGATTTAAGATTTACCTTTGAACGAAAGAAAGCTACATGGCAGGCAATACATTCGGAACCCTTTTTAAAGTAATGACTTTTGGTGAATCCCATGGTGTTGCCATTGGTGGCGTTTTGGATGGATGTCCGGCTGGGATCATTTTGGACTTAGAGGCCATTCAAACCGAATTGGACAGGCGTAAACCTGGACAGTCCGCCATAGTGACCCAACGCAAGGAACCGGATTCCGTAGAATTTTATTCTGGAATATTTGAGGGAAAAACCACTGGTACGCCCATAGGTTTTGCCATCCACAATACCAATCAAAAATCGCACGATTACTCCCATATCAAGGATTCTTACAGGCCGTCCCATGCAGATTATGTCTACGATCAGAAGTATGGATTTAGAGACTATAGAGGTGGCGGCAGGAGCTCCGCAAGGGAGACAGCGAGTAGGGTAGTGGCAGGCGCCATAGCCAAGCAATTTCTAAGGGAGATAAAAATAAATGCCTATGTATCCCAAGTTGGAGACCTATCTCTGACCACTAATTATAAAGATTTGGACTTTTCATTGATCGAGTCCAATGCCGTTCGCTGCCCAGATCCTGAAATGGCCCTGAAAATGGAAAATTATATCAAGGAGATTCGGAAGGAAGGGGATACTGTTGGTGGAATCATCACTTGTGTGGTTCAGAATGTACCGATTGGTTTGGGAGAACCGGCCTTTGATAAGCTACATGCGGAATTGGGAAAGGCAATGCTCTCCATAAATGCCGTCAAGGGATTTGAATATGGGAGTGGATTTGAAGGCGTAAAAATGAAAGGTAGTGCCCATAACGACCAGTTTAATCCGGATGGAACCACCAAGACCAATTACAGTGGTGGGATTCAGGGAGGTATTAGCAACGGGATGGATATATATTTCAATATTGCCTTTAAACCTGTGGCCACCGTCATTCAAGGCTATGAGACCATAGATAAGGAAGGCAACATGGTATCCACCCAAGGAAAAGGACGTCACGATCCATGCGTTGTGCCAAGGGCCGTTCCCATTGTAGAGGCCATGACCGCTTTGGTCTTGGCAGATTATACCTTAATGAACAGGACAATCAAATTATAATTTTCCTTTTTTTCGGCTTTTCCTGACAAAATGGTATCTTACTCGCTCAAAATTTAAAATTTATGAGGAAGCTGGAACTGCATTGGCGAATTCTTATTGGAATGTTTTTAGGGGTAGCATTTGCCTTTTTAATGGTTCAATTGGAATGGGGACCAAAATTTGTTTCGGATTGGATAAAACCATTCGGTAATATATTTATCAACTCCCTTAAATTAATTGCAGTCCCGTTGATCCTAGGCTCCCTTATCAAAGGGGTTTCCGACTTAAAGGATATTTCCAAATTATCAAAAATGGGGGGTAGGACCATAGGAATTTATGTTCTTACCACAATTATAGCAGTTACTATTGGTCTCGGGGTGGTCAATCTGATCAAACCAGGATCCTCAATTTCACAAGAAACCAGAAATGAACTGGTTGATAATTATAAGGGAGACGCCGACACCAAAATAGCGGAGGCGGCTAAACAAAGGGATGCAGGGCCATTAAAGGCGTTGGAGGATTTGGTGCCCGAGAATATATTCCAAGCGGCCAGTGACAATGGCAATATGCTCCAGGTGATATTCTTTGCCATCCTGTTCGGGATTGGACTTATCCTAATACCAGAAGAACAGGCATCTCCTGTGAAGAAATTTTTTGATGGTTTCAATGAAGTGATTCTCAAGTTGATCGACTTGATCATGCTGGCTGCACCATATGGGGTATTTGCCCTTTTGGCAGCCTTAGTGGTGGAGTCACCCAGTTTGGACCTATTTAAGGCCCTAGGGTGGTACGCCATATCCGTAATACTAGGCTTGACCTTGATGATATGTGTTTATCTATTTATTGTATGGATAGTTACTAAAAAAACACCGGCATTCTTTTTAAAGGGAATTGCACCCGCTCAATTATTGGCATTTTCAACCAGTTCCAGTGCCGCAACCCTTCCAGTGACCATGGAACGCGTAGAAGAGCATTTGGGGGTAGAAGAAGAGGTGACCAGTTTTGTATTGCCCATTGGGGCCACTATCAATATGGATGGAACGAGTTTGTACCAAGCTGTAGCTGCTGTTTTTATAGCCCAGGCATTTGGCATGGATCTTAGCTTATCAGCCCAATTGGGTATTATTGTAACGGCTACCTTGGCTTCCATTGGTAGTGCGGCCGTTCCAGGTGCTGGAATGGTGATGTTGGTGATCGTACTCTCGCAAGCAGGTATTCCTGAGGCTGGGCTGGCCCTTATTTTTGCAGTTGACCGCCCCTTGGATATGTGCAGGACAGTAGTAAACGTGACAGGTGATGCAACTGTTTCTATGATCGTGGCCAAATCAGTTGGCAAACTGGGGGAACCCAAGGTGAAGGATTGGGACGACCATTATAAAGGAAAGAAGGTTATTTAAATCAAAATATCTTACTTAGTTATATATTCTTAGGGCCTCTTTGGGGCCCTAAATTATTTTTTGCCCCTTTGTAATTTCAATCGATAGTTCCAATACATTAGCGCGTTCTTATTTGAAATTATGAAAAAAGTTGCTTTGCATTGGCAAATCCTGATCGGGATGTCCTTGGGTTTGCTTTTTGGATTTGTAATGCTCCAAGTCTCTGGGGGAAAAGGGTTTGTTGAAGATTGGATCAACCCATTAGGGGTGATTTTTATTAATTTACTGAAGCTCATTGCCATCCCTTTAATTTTGGCTTCCCTTATCAAAGGAATCTCGGATTTAAAGGATATATCCAAATTTAAGAATATAGGGCTTCGGACCATGGTCATCTTTATTATGACCACCGTAATGGCAATTACCATAGGGTTGGTCTTGGTAAATATTTTTAAACCAGGAAATGGCATTTCCCATGAAACCATTGATAGGTTAACAGCTACCTATGGAAATAATAGTGGCCTGCAGGCCAAGATAGAAGAGGCCTCCTTGCAAAAGGATACTGGACCTTTGCAGTTTTTGGTTGATATGGTTCCGGATAATATTTTTACGGCCATGAGCAATAATAAACTCATGCTACAAGTCATATTTTTCACGGTATTTTTGGGCATTTCCATGCTGATGATAGGGGAAGAACGGGCCAAACCCTTAAAAAGCCTATTTGACTCCCTGAATGATGCCGTTTTAAAAATGGTGGATCTGATCATGCTCACCGCTCCTATTGCGGTCTTTGCCCTTTTGGCCAATGTTGTTGTCAGTTCCGGAGATCCAGATTTATTGTTTGCCCTGTTAAAGTATTCGGGGGTAGTGGTTTTGGGGCTCCTGCTGATGATTGTATTTTATTGTACGGTTATTTTCCTCACAACTGGGATCAACCCCTTTTGGTTTCTAAAAAAAATGAGCCCGGCCCAGTTGCTGGCATTTTCTACAAGTAGTAGTGCTGCTGTCTTACCAGTGAACATGAAAATAGTAGAGGAGGAAATTGGTGTGGATAAGGAAGTATCAAGCTTCGTACTTCCCGTGGGGGCAACGGTAAATATGGACGGAACCAGTCTTTATCAAGGTGTTGCGGCAGTTTTTATCTCACAGGCCCTTGGGCATCATTTGGAACTTACAGATCAGCTGATGATCGTTCTTACGGCTTTATTGGCCTCTATTGGATCTGCCGCAGTGCCGGGAGCAGGAATGGTGATGTTGGTCATTGTTTTGGAATCCATAGGGTTTCCTGCGGATAAATTGGCTATTGGCCTGGCCCTAATTTTTGCTGTGGACCGACCATTGGATATGTGCAGAACGGTTATCAATGTTACCGGAGATGCCATGGTGAGTTTGATCGTAGCCAAATCTGTTGGTAAAATAGATTATGAAAAGGCAAAAAGATTCTAATGCAGTGCATTGATTCCAATTGCCTAAATTGCGCCCCAAAATGTTGATGTAATTGTATCTTATGAAGAATCCTGATTTGCTGGATATTGAAAATGTATATGCCGATTTATTTGAGATTGATACCAACCTGGACCGTTTGGTGAAAAAGATAGAACTGATTAGTTATCTCAACCCTTTGAATATAGAAAAGGAAAAACAGCGTTTTTTTGCTTCCAAGTATACCGAAGACCCTGTTTTTAAGTACCCCAAGATCAAGTTCGACCCTTACAAGCTACACCGGTTGTTCTATTCCCAGCGATTGGAGCGTATAGAAGATGATGGGATTAGGAAGATGTACCAAGAAATTATCTACTACTATTCCAACATGGTTCAATGCATTGAGACCATTGGAGATGGCAAGAAATTTTATTACAATTCACTAAGGGTCTTTGGTACCCCTACGGAAAAAGATGTTCAGAATGCTAGATATATCCTTCATTTTGAGGATGAGCCTACTTCCAGTGAGCAGGAAAAAGTGTATACAGCAGAGGAGGCCAAAACCTATTTTGAAGAGTTTGTGCAACAATATAACTTTCCCTTGAACATACGGTTGTCAACCAGTCTTGTGGCTGATGCCATGGTGAGCAATAGCACCCAATCTTTGATGCTTAAAAAAAACGCCAAATTTTCCAAGAACAAACTATTGACGTTGGCCAACCATGAGATAGGAGTACATTTGGTCACCACTTTTAATGGCAAGGATCAGCCGCTAAAGATTTTTTCCAATGGGTTTCCCAAAAATGTAGAAACACAAGAAGGGCTGGCAGTCTTTAGTGAATATATGAGTGGGGCTCTAACATTAAAACGACTTAAAGAGTTGTCTTACAGAGTTTTGGCATCTGATAGTTTAATAAAGGGTTCCAGCTTTTCGGATACCTTTGATATGATTCACAACCAGTACAAATTTAATAAAAACGATGCCTTTACCATCACGATGCGAGCACATAGGGGGGGTGGCTTTACCAAAGACCGTCTGTATTTAAGTGGTTTGGGAAAAATATATAAACGCTATAAGATGGGGGTGCCAATGGATACCTTATTGACCGGAAAGGTAAATATGGAATACGAACAAGGGATTCAGCATTTGTTCGATCAGGGTCTTGCCCAAAATATCACCCATAAAAATGTGGCCTTTCTTGAAAATAGGAATACGAATAAGACGCTGGACTTTATCTTGAACAATTTAAAATAGTCTTCGAAAGGAACCATGCTTTTTATGAAGTCTATTCCAAAAATTTGGCTTTAAGCTCAGGGGTAGGAATCATACAAGCGTCCTTTTTACCGAACCAATTATACCTATTTTTTGCAATAATATCGTAGAAGAAGTTACTGATCGATTCTGGGATCCATTCAAAAACCTGTACTAATTTCCAAGCCCCACCAAAAGCCTGCCCAATCTTTAAGGCTGCGACTGCCTTAGTATAATACGCTATCCCGGGCTCTATTAAAACAATGCTGTCAATTTCTGTTGTATCGATATTCCGCTCTTGGAGATATTGCCTTCCAATGGCACTTTGCAAAGGGGCATATCTAAAGTTATCATCTTTGTCGTGTTTTATAATGAATTGAATGGCCCCGTTACAGAGATTGCAAACACCGTCAAAGAGTATTATTTTTTTAGTTTCTTCCATAGCTTACTTTTTGGCTTGCACCAGTTCCAATTGTTCCACACTTACGTTGGTGGTGAAAATGCCATAATTGACCACCGCTTTATTTTTTTCAAGACTATCTATACTCCCAACGGCTTTTCCATCCAATAACCGGACTCTATCGCCTATATTAAAGACAGGTCGAGGTTTGTTTTTTTCTTGCACGATTGCCTTTTTCTTCTCAATTTTCTTATCCTCCCTGACCTTAACTATTTTTTGCTCCAATTCTTGGGCAACTTCTACCTTCTTTTGTTTTTCTATTTTGACCTCCTTTACACTTTTCTTCTTGCGTTTGCTATTTTCGGTTTCTACAATGCGCAATAATTCAGAAACCAAGGGTCTTTTCTTTTTATCTTGAAAGTATTTGCCCGCCGCATCGTTGAGTTTGTTGCCCAAATAGATCATGCGTTGGTTATGGTCATAGAGCTCTTGGTAATTTTCCAACTTGGATTTAATCTTGGAATTAAGGTCCTCCAAGCGCTTGGCTTCATCCCTCGCCTTTGTTTCTTCTTCCTTTAGTTGTGTGCCCGTTTTTTCCATTTTGCTTCTTTCTTTCTGAAGCTTGGCAATTGTGGCATCAAAACGGACCTTGCCACGTTCTATTTTTTTCTTCGCCTTATTGATCAGACTGTAGGGGATGCCATTTTTTTGCGCCACTTCAAAAGTAAAGGAACTTCCTGCCTGTCCCAATACCAATTGGTATGTGGGCTCAAGGGTGCTGGAATCGAACAACATATTGGCATTGGTCATTTCTGGAAGTTCGTTGGCCAACATTTTAAGATTGGAATAATGGGTGGTAATTACCCCATAGGCCCCTCGCTCATAAAAAACTTCCAAAAAGATTTCGGCCAGGGCACCTCCCAGCTCAGGATCACTTCCCGTTCCAAATTCGTCGATTAAAAAGAGGGTGCTTTCGTTGCATTTACGCAAGAAGCTGTTCATGTTTTTAAGACGGTAACTATAGGTGCTCAAATGGTTCTCAATGGACTGATTATCCCCGATATCCGTCAATATTTTATCAAATAGACATACAGTGCTACGCTCGTGAACCGGAATGAGCATTCCGCTTTGTACCATGAGCTGAAGAAGGCCTATCGTTTTTAAGGTGATACTTTTCCCCCCTGCATTGGGCCCCGAGATCACAATAATTCTATTCTTTGGATAAAGGGAAATGGTCTGGGGATAGGTTTTTTCGTTCTTTCTCTTATTACTCAAATACAATAAAGGATGATAGGCATCCCTAAGATTCATCTTCTTGTCCGTACTAATTTCAGGCATAACAGCGTCCATGTCCATGGCATATTTAGCTTTGGCAGCCGTGATATCCATCTCTGTCAAATACTCTTGGTAAACTCGAAGTAGGGGGGCATAAGGCCTTATGTGTTCTGTTAGGTTCTTTAAGATCTTTTTGATTTCCTCTGTTTCATCAAATTCCAGATTGTTCAATTCCCTACTATATTTCAAGGTAGCCTCAGGCTCTATATAAACTATGCTTCCTGTTTTGGAGGATCCCATTACGGCCCCTTTCACCTTTTTTCGGTACATGGCCTTTACGGCGAGGACCCTGCGGTTTTCCACAACGGATTCTCGTATTTCATCTAAAAATTCCGAGGCGTTATAGGTAATTAAGGCAGATCCAAAGCTTTGGTTTATTTTACCCTTTACAATATTGATTTCTTGTCTAATGCTCCTCAGGTTGTCCGAGGCATTGTCCTTTATTTCCCCAAAACGGTCAAGGACCATATCGATCTGGGCAGGGATGTCCGAATTTAGTTCAATGTCGTTAGAGGCCTTGTACAATAAGGGGTAATAGTCTTTAAATTTTTTAAAGAATTTGAGATGCGTGGTTACCGTATTGCAAATATTGCCAATTTTTCTAAATCCGGTAATTTCAAGACTTGTATTCTCAATTTTTAGGAGTTTCAATTCCTGGTATATGGCATCGAAGCCGTGATTGGGAACCCTGTTGTCATTTGTGTAGGAAGCCAGATATTCCGAGGTCTGCCCCAAACTGTTCATAATCTGCTCTTTACTGTCCAAGGGAACAACAGTCAATACCTTTTCTTTCCCCAATTCTGTATTGCATCTAAGGGAAAGTTGGTCTAAAACAGTAAAAAATTCTAAATCTTGTAGTGTTTTGTGTTGAATGTTGTTCATAGTAATGTAAAACCCTAAATTTGGCCTTACAAAAGTAGGCCTTTTTTATATGAACATCGATATTCATCCTAGTTGGAAGGAACAGCTTTACGAAGAGTTTAACAAGTCTTATTTTTCAAATTTACTTCAATTTGTAACGCAAGAATATGAAGCCTATATCTGTTACCCTGAGAGGGAGCATATTTTTGCAGCGTTTGATCATTGTCCATTTCAGGAAACCAAGGTGGTTATTATAGGGCAGGACCCGTATCATGGTCCTAATCAGGCCCATGGTTTGTGTTTTTCCGTAAAAGACGGGATGAGCCATCCACCTTCCTTGAGCAATATATTTAAGGAAATACAATCGGACATTGGGAAACCATATCCTGTCAGTGGGAATTTGGAAGATTGGGCAAAACAAGGTGTGCTTTTGTTGAACGCCACCTTAACCGTTCGTGCCACACAGGCCGGGAGTCATCAAAAGAAAGGGTGGGAAACCTTTACGGATAAGGTGATCCAAAAAATATCTGAGGAGCGGGAAGGGGTCATTTTTTTACTTTGGGGCGGTTTTGCCCAAAAAAAATTAAAATTGATAGACACTACCAAACATAGTGTCCTCACCTCTGGCCATCCCTCACCGCTGAGTGCCAATAGGGGGTATTGGTTTGGAAATAATCATTTTAGTGCGTGTAATGAACTTTTGATCCATGCCCAAAAAGAACGTATTGCATGGTAATATATCGAAAATTCAAAAAAACACTTTA
This sequence comes from Flavobacteriaceae bacterium KMM 6897, assembly GCA_035798135.1. Taxonomy (GTDB): domain Bacteria; phylum Bacteroidota; class Bacteroidia; order Flavobacteriales; family Flavobacteriaceae; genus Sediminicola. The sequence continues at coordinate 233,251 of JAPFBR010000002.1, forward strand.
CTTTTATCGACTAATGTATTAACTTGTAGAGTATAATCTAATAAAAACTGTGTGCCTCAATTTTCTTTAAAATCTGTTTTACTGGTTGATGATGATCCAGCTGCGACCTTTATCAATAAGGTGTTTATACGCAATCTTCCTTTGGACGTGGAGGTGTATTCTGTCGGAGACGGAAAGGAGGCTTTGGATCTTTTGGATGAAATAAGCATAAGTTTAAACGGAGAACAGGCTTTTGTTCCTTGCTTGCTTATATTGGATATCAAAATGCCCGTTATGGATGGATGGGAGTTCTTGGATGCCTATACGCATCGCTATTCCGAAGAAATCAAAAATAACATCACCATTGTAGTGACTACGATGAGTGAGGATGAACGCGATATCATTAGGGCAAGTAACAATCCGATGATCAAGGAATTTGTTCAAAAACCGCTCTCAGACGAAAAATTATTGGAAATTGTTGAGACACACTTCATGGTAAATCAACATTAGAATACTTGTTTACCACTTATTTTTCCAAATGTAGGAGGACTTCTTTGGATACCCTTCCATCAATCAACCCCAATGCCTTTAATTGTTCTTGTACCCCTAACACTATTCTACCATCCATTTGGGATTGACTCCATTCCGTAATGGCCAACCATTCTTGGATATCTTCAAGTTGTTGTTCATAGGAATTCGCCAAATTCCTGTCGATGCTCGGAATATTTTTAAACTCCTCTGTATACAGGTTTATCACTTCCAGGATATGACCTAAGGTGCCTTTTTGGGTTTCTATAAAGTTTTCGGTCCCCGCTATTACAAAACACGGCCATGGGGTAGGGCAATCTCCCAGCCTTCGGAAGGTCCCATTGTCTACCAAGGGTTTTGTGGTAAAGTGTTCCCACATAAAATAATCGGCAGAGCCATTTGTCAAGGCTGTTACTGCCCCATCAAGGTTGTTTACGACCTCAAATTCTAGGGAATTGGTATCCCATTGGTTATTTTGGGCATGCACATAGGCCATTAAGTGGCTGCCACTGCCAAACCGACTAATAGCTGCCTTTGTATTTTCCAGCTCGTTAATATGTTCATACTTGCTTTTAGCACCAACATGTATTCCCCAGCGTAAGGGCGATTCTATATATTTCTGTACAATTTTAACCGGATTGCCCTCCACTATACTCTTGACGATGCCCTCTGTAAGAATAATGGCAAGGTCTGTGGCGCCATCCTGTAACATTTGGCACATTTTGCCGGTTCCCTCGGGAATATCTACCCATTGTAGATCTATTCCCCGTGCTTCAAAGGCCCCCTCTTCAATGGCCAAGTGCCACGGAAAGTTGAAATGTTCGGGAACTCCAATGATTTTAACTGTCTTCATCTATTGGGTAAGCTTTTGTAAGGTGTATTTTATAAGTTCTTCTGTAGAGGCGCTTGGGTTCTTGGAAAACTGCCCTGTACTTCTATTGGCCAAAATACAGTTCATGGAAACGGCACGATGTCCCAATAATTTGGCCAAGCCGTAGATTCCTGAGGTTTCCATTTCCAAATTGGTGATTTTAAGGTCGTTATATCGGAATGCCGACAATTTGCCATTTAAAGCATTATCCTGGGTCTCCAAACGCAACTTTCTTCCCTGCGGGCCATAAAAACCAACATTGGTCGCTGTAAACCCCAACAATATCTTATCGGACATCAGTTTTGCTCCAAGGACCTTATCGAAGGTAACCACATAAGGGGTCGATTTATGGTTATACCAACCAGTATGATCCATAAAGGCCTTTTGTATTTCTGGATGTTGCACATGGCAGCTATCGTAAAATTGCAATAGGCTATCAAAACCAATGGCATATTCGCTCATTAAAAAAGAATCTACAGGAATATCTTCGTGGATGGCCCCTGAAGTACCTATTCTAATGATGTCCAGTTTGGTTAGCTTTTTTTTGATTTTTCTGGTGGAAAAATCAATATTTACCAGTGCATCCAACTCATTGAGGACAATATCAATATTATCCGTGCCTATTCCTGTGGATACGACAGAAATCCGTTTGCCGTTTAAAGTACCGGTATGGGTATGGAATTCCCTTTTACCTTTCTTGATTTCGATATGGTCAAAATGTTTTGATACTTCAGCAACACGATCGGGATCACCAACGGTAATCACGGTTTGTGCGATATCTTCAGGCAATAAATTGAGGTGATAAATGCTTTGGTCTGCATTTAAGATAAATTCAGATGGGCTAAGTTGCATGCTAAAGTTTTAGAATTCTGTCGGTAGACGAATTATATAGGAAGCTATATTTTAAGGCACCACCCAAGTACTCATCGTTTTCTTGAATAGCAGAATAATAATTGGTTTTTCCCTTAAAGATTCCAAGGCCGTTGGAGGTGAGCTCAACAGGGGAAAATGATGAAAATAAAGGGTTTAATTTTGTAATGACCCTATCATACTGGGTATCACCAAAGCCATAAATGCCCTGGTTTTTGAGGATTAGGGATAATAATTCCTTTTTTGAATCTGGATGTTGTTCCAAAGCCACCTTCAAAACTTGGTTTTCAACCTCATTGAGTCCATTGCGTATACTTGGAAATCGCTTTAAATGGGCTGCAATGGCATTGGAGAGGTTATCGAATTGATAGTTTTTGTAATCCCCCACATTTTCCAAGCGAATAGGATTGTTGCTACAATACAATTGCCAGATGTAATCCGCGTATTCAATATCGTCCTGCGTAAGTGTTTTTCGCTGTCCATATAGGCTAAAAAGCTCTTGGTTGTCCAATTCTGAAAGACTTTTGGGCTTTTCGCCGTCGATAACACCCACAGTAGAAACCAAAGATATTTCGGCATGTCTTCTATACGACTTCAACCAACTAATGACCGCCAACATGTTTATTTGGCAAAATAGATCGTAATCAAACCATAAAATAATTTGATCCTGTTGTTTGTGATTACACAGCGACCTGTATTCCTTCAAGGTTTGTTCTATAAATCTGGATTTTGATATTTTGTACGTTTTATTCAGGAATTCGAAACGGGTTTTCCAGAATGATTCGCTCCCCACTGAGGTCAAAGTTTGACCTTCACATAGCATTTCTCGCCAAGTGATCATTTCGCCCTTTAAGTCGAGCGAATTAAGCCGTTGGGTGAGGAAATCGCCATTTGTTATGTGCAATTGGGAACTCATTGGAAGTTTTTTAGGTTAGGCTTGCGAATAAATCATTCTAATAAAGGTAACATTTTAAATAAAAATCTGAAAGCTAATTAACAGAATTTAACCACCTACACGTTTCACTTTAAAACCTTTTTCCTTTAGGATGTTCATGATTTTATCACGGTAATCCCCTTGTATGATTATGGAATCGTCCTTAAAGCTACCCCCAACACTCAATGTCGTCTTTAATTCTTTGGCCAACTTTTTAAAATCCTCATCGGCCCCGGTATATCCTTCAATAATGGTGATAGGCTTCCCTTTTCGCTTTTCATATTTGCAGATCATTGGCGCTTCCTGCATCCAAATTTCATCTTTGTCGGCAGTTTTTTCCTCCTCTGGGGAAGGGGCATGATCGGGAAATAAATTTTTAAGTTGGTCTTTTAGGTCCATCTTTTAAAGTGTTGCATGGGATCAAATACCTCCCAGGATCAGGGAGGCGTTCGAGATGTTTATTTTTTAATCAAGCCAAGTTCTATCAATCTTTCATGTAGAAATGCTCCGGCGGAAATATCTTCAAATTGTTTTGGGTTTTCTGCATCAACGCAATTTTCCAGGCAGTTGAGCGGCATATCACTTACGGGATGCATAAAGTAAGGAATGGAATATCTGGAAGTGCCCCAAAGCTCCCTTGGTGGGTTGACCACTTGGTGTATGGTTGATTTTAATTTATTGTTGGTCAGCCTAGAGAGCATGTCCCCAACATTGATCATCAGTTCGTTGGGCTGTGCTATGGCGTCTACCCATTCTCCCTGATGGTTCTTTACCTGCAGTCCTTTTCCTTGTGCCCCCATTAAGAGTGTTATCAGATTGATATCCCCATGGGCTGCTGCCCTAATGGCATTCTTCGGCTCGGAGGTAATGGGTGGGTAGTGGATGGGTCTTAGAATGGAATTCCCATTTTTTATATAATCATCAAAATAGGTTTCCTCCAATTCTAGGTGCAAGGCCAAGGCCCTAAGGACATATTTTGCTGTTTTTTCCAACATTTTATAAGTTTCCTTCCCGATCACATTAAAATTGGGGAGTTCTTTTACAATCACATTATCAGGATATTCCGCTTCCAATTTTGGATCGTTTTCTACATATTGTCCAAAATGCCAAAACTCCTTTAAATCGCCTTCCTTTTTACCTTTTGCGTGTTCTTTTCCAAAGGAGGTATATCCTCTTTGGCCACCGATTCCTTGAATTTCATAGGAATCCTTTACCTCTTGTGGTAAATTGAAAAAGTTTCGAACTTCACTATAAAGATCCTTTACAAGTTCATCCGATAAAAAATGACCCCTCAAGGCAACAAACCCTATGTCTTCAAAGGCGCTTCCTATCTCATGGATGAATTTTTTATTTCTACTTTTATCTTCAGATAAAAAATCTTGAAGATTTACACTTGGAATTCCGCTCATGTCCAAAAATTAAATTAGCATATCAAATTTAGTAAAATAATTAAGGTTATCGATCAAGAAAACATTCAATTTTGTTCCAACCTTTCGTTACATTTATCCCAATATTAGCAGACAACGTTATATTATTATGAAATATCAACCTAAGAACATAAGCAAGAGTACCCAGTTAAAACTATATGAAAGGATGATGAAACCTCGATTGATCGAGGAAAAAATGCTGATCTTATTGCGTCAAGGGAAGGTTTCAAAATGGTTCAGCGGCATAGGACAGGAGGCAATTTCTGTTGGGGTTACCTCGGCTTTGAAGGAGGAGGAATATATTTTGCCAATGCACCGCAATCTTGGGGTCTTTACCTCCCGTAATATTCCCTTATATAGGTTATTTGCACAATGGCAGGGCAAGAGCAGTGGTTTTACAAAAGGTAGGGACCGGAGTTTTCATTTTGGGACCCAAGAATTCAAGATTGTTGGAATGATTTCCCATTTGGGACCTCAATTGGGTGTTGCAGACGGGATAGCACTGGCAAACACTTTAAAAAAGGAAAAATTGGTCACCGCCGTTTTTACGGGGGAGGGTGCAACGAGTGAAGGGGATTTTCATGAAGCCCTAAACGTTGCTTCGGTATGGAACCTCCCGGTTTTGTTTTGTATAGAGAACAATGGGTATGGTCTCTCAACACCAACCAATGAGCAATATAAATGCGAGCATTTAGCGGATAAGGGGATAGGCTATGGTATGGAATCCCATATCATTGATGGCAATAACATTTTGGAAGTATACGAAAAGGTAGATGCCCTTTGTCAAAGTATGCGAAAAACGCCACGCCCAGTATTGTTGGAGTTTAAGACCTTTAGAATGCGGGGCCATGAAGAAGCAAGTGGCACCAAGTATGTCCCCCAGGAATTGATGGACCAATGGGCCAAAAAGGACCCCATTTCCAATTATGAAAAGTTTCTGGTTTCGGAAGGGGTATTAAATGAAGGTTCTATTGAGCAGATTAAGGAAAGGATTCGTGAAGAAATTGACGAACATCTGCAGATGGCCTATAATGAAGATGAAATCACTCTTGATCCCGTGACCGAAATAAACGATGTGTATAAATCCTTTGAATACCAAGAGGTTAAATCAAAGGGAAAGACTTCGAATATACGGCTGATAGATGCCATATCACAAGGCTTGAGGCAGTCTATGGAACGGCATGACAACCTAGTGCTTATGGGGCAGGATATAGCCGATTATGGGGGAGTTTTTAAGATAACGGAAGGCTTTGTGGAAGCTTTTGGCAAAGAAAGGGTAAGAAATACCCCTATTTGTGAATCTGCCATTGTTTCAGCGGCTATGGGACTTTCCATCAATAAAATGAAGGTAATGGTGGAAATGCAGTTCGCCGATTTTGTGAGTTCCGGCTTCAATCCCATTGTAAATTACCTGGCAAAATCACATTACCGTTGGGGGGAGCATGCAGATGTGGTGGTTCGCATGCCTTGTGGCGCGGGAGTAGGGGCAGGACCTTTCCATTCCCAGACCAATGAAGCCTGGTTTACCAAGACTCCTGGTTTAAAGGTGGTCTATCCGGCGTTTCCTTATGACGCTAAAGGGCTTATGGCAACAGCAATCAATGACCCAAATCCTGTGCTCTTTTTTGAGCATAAGGCACTTTATAGGAGCATGTACCAAGATGTGCCTGAGGATTATTACACCTTGCCCTTGGGCAAAGCGAGTATTTTAAGAAATGGTTCGGAGATCACCGTGGTCACTTATGGGGCAGGGGTGCATTGGGCCTTGGAGGTTCTGGACAACCAGCCTGAAATAAATGCCGAACTAATAGATTTGCGTACCCTACAACCCTTGGATATGGAGGCCATATACATCTCGGTCAAGAAAACGGGCAAACTGATCATCTTACAGGAGGACAGTCTTTTTGGGGGCGTGGCCAGTGATATTTCGGCCTTGGTCATGGAAAATTGTTTCGAATATCTGGATGCGCCGGTAAAAAGGGTGGCAAGTTTGGATACGCCTATTCCATTTGCCAAAAAACTGGAACAAAACTACCTCCCAAAAGCGCGTTTTTCCTTCGCTATCAAGGAATTACTTGATTACTAGCATATGCGTTACAATTAGATGTTTTTGTATTAATATTGCACGTTGAAATCACGACCTTGCGATGGGATTTTACACATTCAATTTGTTGTAAAGCCCTTTTGGAGTATTTCAACGTATATAAGTTAAATTAAACCATAAGTGATGAATAAAAAACTCTTTTTAGTACTTGCCGTTTCGGCACTTTTAATGACATCTTGTTCCGTGACCAAAGAGGTTCGAGCCCAAAGGAACATGTTGAGTGGGACCTGGTCCCTAAACAAAATCTCCTATGAGAACAATACGGGAACCTTCACTTCCTTGCTTTTTAATGATGCCAAGGATGTCTGCTTTAAGGACAGCGAATGGTTTTTCAGGGACAATAACAGCACTGGGCGCTATACCATTCCAAGTGGTAGCCTTTGTTCCGGAGGAGACCGTTATATCAAATGGTCCGTAGTGAATAGGGAAGGACTTTCCAATCAGCTACAGTTCAAGGCGATCAATGCCAAAAACAAGGATGTCAGTGGTGGTTTTGGCTACCGTTTGGATATCGAAAATATAACCCCACAGGCCATGACATTGAAATCCAATGTCTCAGCTAACGGTTCGCCTGTGACCGTAGTTTATCAATTCACCAAAAAATAAAATAAAATAAAATGAAAAATATAGTTTCAAAAAGTATGATGTTTATGCTGGCACTATCTATTATTGCTAGTTGTAGTACCGTTAAAAATGCCAATAAAACCCAAAAAGGTGCTGTAATCGGTGCTGCCGGTGGCGCAGCTGTTGGAGGCGTTATCGGTAATAATGTAGGAAGTGGAAACACTGCGTTAGGTGCCATTATTGGCGCTGTTGTAGGTGGTGCAGCGGGAGGTTACATTGGACATAGAATGGACAAGCAAGCCGAACGAATAGAAACCGAAATTCCTGGTGCAGAAGTATCCAGGGTAGGTGAAGGGATCAATGTGACATTCAATGAGGATGCTGGAGTTTATTTTGACACCAATAATTCTTCTGTGAAGGGTGCCTCAGCCGAAACATTAAACAGATTGGCTGGCGTATTAAAGGAATATCCTGATACCAATATTTTGGTAGAAGGCCATACCGATAGCGCAGGTAGTGATGCTTACAATATGAGTCTTTCACAACAACGTGCCCAATCAGTTTCCAATTACTTGGTTGCACAAGGCATAAGCAAAAGCAGACTTACCTCCAAATGGTACGGTGAGAACCAACCGAAGTCGGATAATTCAACCGCTGAGGGAAGAACCAAGAACCGTAGGGTAGAAATGGTAATTGTGGCCAATGAGACTATGAAACAAGAGGCTATTGAAAAAACAAAAGGATAATACATCCAATATGTTTTAGTTTAAATCCCGCCCGTAATGGCGGGATTTTTTATTTATAATAGTATCTTCCATCGATGGTAGATTACGATGTTATGATCATTGGGGGAGGTTTGGCAGGCTTGACGTCAGCCTTGCACCTCAGAAAAAATGGCCATAGCGTTTTAGTCCTTGAAAAGCAGCCATATCCACATCATAAGGTCTGCGGGGAATATGTTTCCAACGAAGTATTGCCATATTTGGAATCCTTGGATATTTCTTTTTCCGAATACCAGGTGGCACATATAGATACCTTGCAATTTTCCTTGGTCAATGGCAGGGCCATTACAACAAAACTACCCTTAGGGGGAACAGGTATAAGCAGGTACGCCTTTGATGACCTGCTCTTTCGAAAGGCCCAGTCCCAGGGAGTGGATTTTGTTTTTGAAAGTGTGAATGGGATATCTTTTGAAAATGATACCTTTTCAGTAACCACCACCAGTCAAAATCAATTTTCCTCACAAATAGTTTTGGGGGCGTATGGAAAACGAAGTACGCTGGACATGCATTTAAAGCGCGATTTTGTGCAGCAAAAATCTACCTGGTTGGCGGTTAAGGGACATTATACGTATCCGGATTTCCCCAATAATTTGGTGGCCCTACATAATTTTAGGGGCGGTTATGCCGGACTTTCCAAAACAGAGACGGGAGCAGTCAACTTTTGTTATCTTACCACCTATGAAAGTTTTAGACAGGAAAAGGATATCGATAGTTTTAATACCAATGTAGTTTCGGAAAATCCTTTTTTAAATCGATTCTTAAAAGAAGGGGAGCCCTTGTTCAAGGCCCCTTTAAGCATAGCACAAATTTCATTTGATAAAAAAAAGGCGATTGAAAACCATGTGTTGATGTGTGGGGATACGGCCGGGCTCATTCATCCCTTGTGTGGCAATGGGATGGCCATGGCGATACACAGTGCCAAACTGGTTTCGGAGCTTGTGTCCAACTATTTTAATGATAAGGAATACAGTAGGGCGCATTTGGAAGACACATATCAAATACTTTGGGACGATGCCTTTCAACGTCGGTTATGGATGGGGAGAAAGTTGCAATCCTTGCTCTTGAGCCCTAGTATGTCCCGCTGGGCATTGGGTACCGTTGGAAATTCCCCATGGCTCTTGAACAAACTTATAAAAAGCACACACGGAAACCCAATTATCCTATGATCAATACCACGAATAGAAATACGGATCCGGAATTAATGGATGATCCCATGGTCCCGGAACCGATCCTTAGGGAGGTTTTGGAGGATATTTCCCGTGTAAACCGACTCCTAAACGGTAATAGGATTACGGTTAGGGCTGTAGATGAATTGATCAGGGAAAATCCGCAAGACATGTATACCATCGTGGATATGGGCTGTGGAGATGGACAAATGTTGAGGGAAGTGGCCGATTTTTGCCGTAAAAAAGGCGTTCGAGTGAGGTTGATTGGGATCGATTTGAGTGAAAAGGGGATTCGGATAGCCCAAGAGTTATCTCCCGATTACCCAGAAATACAATTTCTTAGACAGGATATCCTAAAGATGCAGGCAGACGAGCTGCACTGTGATATACTGCTCTGTACACTCACCATGCATCATTTTAGCAATGCCGAAATCCCCATATTTCTGGAACAATTTGTGAATTTGGCCCAAATAGGCGTTGTCATCAATGATTTGCAAAGAAGTAAGGCGGCATATTATCTTTTTAAATTGTTTAGTATTATTTTTATAAAAACCAAAATAGGCAGATCGGACGGCCTTACATCCATAAAAAGCGGATTCAAAGGGCAGGAATTGTTGGCATTTTCAAAGACAATTCCATATGTATACCATTCGGTACAATATAAATGGGCCTTTAGATATTTATGGCTCATAAGAAAAAATAGACCCCACGTAAACAAATGAATGAAGTTAGGATTGCAAGAGTAAGCAAACAATTACCAGAATACAGTAGGGATACCAAAGATATATTGCCACTGGTTGAAGTGTGGTTAGACGGTCAGGAGGAACGGTTTAGGCGCAAGGTCCTCAAAATATTTGAAGGCGCCGCGGTAGATACACGCTATAGCATTATGGCGCCAGAGGAGGTTTTTACAGCTTCATCATTTGAGGATAAAAACGCCATTTACGTCAGGGAAGTCAAAAAACTGGGCTCAGGGGTGCTTCAAAAAGCCCTTACAGCTGCAGATTGGCAGACAGATAGCATTGATTTTATCATTACCGTAAGCTGTACGGGAATCATGATCCCCTCCTTGGATGCCTATATCATCAATGAATTGGGATTGCGGCAAGATGTGGTGCGACTCCCGGTAACGGAGATGGGCTGCGCGGCCGGAGTATCGGGATTGATCTATGCGTACAATTTTTTACGATCCAATCCGGGGAAACGCGCTGCTTTGGTTGCAGTGGAGAGTCCTACCGCCACTTTTCAACTGAACGACTACTCCATGGCCAACATGGTCAGTGCCGCCATCTTTGGCGATGGGGCGGCCTGTGTGCTGTTGTCTTCGGAAGAGGAAGCCCAAGGGCCCAAGATAATGGGAGGGGAGATGTACCATTTTGCGGATGCTACCCATTTGATGGGGTTTGATCTTACCAATCACGGGTTGCAAATGATTTTGGATCCCGCCGTTCCGGAAACCATCGCCGCACATTTTCCAGAGATCGTACATCCGTTTTTGGAACGCCATAATTCATCGATAGCCAAGGTTGATCATCTGATTTTTCATCCCGGGGGAAAGAAAATAGTACAAACAGTGGAAGATCTCTTTGGGGCCATGGACAAGAATATTGATGATACTAGGGAAGTATTGCGGTTGTATGGCAATATGAGCAGTGCAACAGTTTTGTATGTTTTGGAGCGGTTTCTGGAAAAAGAAATAGCCCTGGGCGAACAGGGACTTATCCTAAGTTTTGGTCCTGGATTTTCGGCCCAACGCGTTTTGTTGGAATGGTAATTCGTCACAATAATGAATTACAAAACAGTGTAATTTGAAGGTAATAAAAGAGCAGGAAAAGGGGATTATGGAAGAGAATGGAGCAAAATTTGAAGCATGGGCCCTGATATTGGGGGGCAGTAGTGGCCTGGGCTTGGCCACGGCCAAAAAGTTGGCAAAGCACGGTTTTAATATTTTAGTTATACATAGAGACAGAAGAGTTGACTTCCAGTTAATTGAAGAAGAATTTAATAGTATTACTTTAAATAAAATTAAGCTAAAATCATACCATATCGACGCCACCAATCCAGAGCGAAGAATGGACACTATAAAGGAAATCTATGGGAATTTGGGGCAAAATGGACGTATAAAAGTACTGGTCCATAGCATTGCGAAGGGTAATTTAAAACCCATGCATTCAAAAGATGGCAGCACCTTGAACAATCAGGATTTTCACCTCACGTTGGATGCCATGGCGGTAAGTCTGTACGATTGGACAAAAGCCCTTGTGGAAGCGGATTTATTTTCGGAGGATGCCAGGATCATTTCCTTCACCAGTGAGGGCAATTCCAAAGCTTGGGAGAACTATGCGGCGGTTTCGGCTGCCAAGGCGGCCTTAGAGGCGATCACGCGTAATATAGCGCTGGAATTTGCCCCTATGGGCATCAAAGCTAATTGTGTGCAAGCGGGAATGACCTTGACGAGTTCCTTTAATATGATTCCGGGAAGTGAAGAATTGAAGGAAAATGCCCTAAAACGTAATCCCAGCGGCCGATTGACTACCCCGGAGGACGTGGCCAATGCTGTTTATCTGTTGACAACGGAGGAAGCCAAATGGATCACTGGGACGGTGTTGAAGGTAGATGGAGGGGAAAGTTTACGTTAATCCAGGGACTTGTAATATGAATTGAATTCAGAAAGCCAATAAGAGTATTACATGGAATATAACTATATACTAGATCAATTGCCCTATGGACCGGAATTCCGTTTTGTAGATCAGCTGCATCGCGTTGATGATGATGGAGCGGCAGGGGAGTTTACCTTTCTGGAGGGACTTGATTTTTACAAAGGTCATTTTAAGGAAAGCCCAGTGACCCCCGGAGTAATATTGACTGAATGTTGCGCGCAGATAGGTTTGGTTTGTTTAGGCCTATACCTACTTGATAAAAGCAATACTTCAACTATAAAAATAGGGTTGAGCAGCTCGGAAATGGAGTTTTATCTCCCTGTTTTTCCCAAGGAAAAGGTTGTGGTGACCTCAAAAAAAATCTATTTCAGATTCAATAAATTAAAATGCGAAGTGCGAATGCACAATAGCAAGGGAGGATTGATCTGCAAAGGTGTTATTGCCGGAATGCTTAAAATGGAAGATACATGAAGAATAGGGTAGTGGTTACCGGATTAGGCGTATGCGCCCCTAATGGAGTAGGGTTAGAGGCCTTTACAGAATCTCTTCTGGAAGGCCATAGCGGTATACGGTTCCACCAAGAACTGAAGGATTTAAAATTTTCTTGCCAAATTGCTGGTAAACCAAATTTTAGCGCAGACCATATAAACTTATACTTTAACCCATTGCAACAACGGGGATTAAACGCCAGTGGCATTGTCTACGGGGTAATGGCAGGCATGGATGCCTGGAAAGATGCGGGGTTGACCATAGCTTCAAAAGAAACTCCGGACTGGGACAGTGGCATCATCTTTGGAACCGGGATCTTAGGGGTCGACAAATTTAGGGAGTCGATCCATTTGATTGATGCAGGCAACACCCGGAGGCTGGGGAGCACTTCCGTAATGCAGACCATGGCCAGTGGGATAAGTGCGTATTTAGGGGGTATTTTAGGCTGTGGGAACCAGGTGACCACCAATTCATCGGCATGTACCACGGGCACAGAGGGCATTTTAATGGCCTATGAGCGCATTATGGCCGGGAAGGCCACCCGAATGCTAACCGGCAGCTGCAGTGATAGTGGACCTTATGTATGGGGCGGATTTGATGCGATGCGCATTTTGCCCAGTGCCTATAACCAAGAACCAGAAAAGGCAAGCAGGCCCATGAGTGCCTCCGCAGCGGGCTTTGTCCCGGGCAGTGGGGCAGGGGCTTTGGTATTGGAAACCTTGGATAGTGCCTTGGGGCGCGGGGCCCATATTTATGGGGAAGTGCTTGGGGGCGCAGTGAACAGTGGGGGACAACGGGGAGAGGGCACCATGACGGCCCCAAATAGTGAAGCGGTACAACGCTGCATTGTAGCTGCGGTGGAAAATGCCCAAATTCAGAAAGGGGAGATCGATGTCATCAATGGGCATCTGACGGCAACGGGGAAAGATGCTGTGGAAATCCAAAATTGGAGTGTAGCCTTGGAACGTTCGGGAACGGAATTTCCCTATGTGAACTCCTTCAAAGGCCTAATGGGGCATTGTTTGGCAGCCGCGGGCAGTCTTGAGTGTGTTGCAGCATTATTGCAGTTCAAGGAAGGGGCTGTTTTTGGAAATAAGAATTGTGAGGATCTACATCCTGAGATCCTGGAGGCCGTGGATGCAGTCAAAATACCTAGGAAAACCATGGCACATAGCCCTGAAATTATTGCAAAGGCCAGTTTTGGTTTTGGGGATGTAAATGCTTGTGTTATTTTTAAGGCGTATAAAAACGAAAACTAATTACCTATTAAAATATATGGAAGAGCGCTACGAGCAGTTAAAAGGTATCATTAAAATTTACCTACCAGAAGATGTTACTGTTGGGGAGATTACCCCAGAGAGTCATTTTATCAATGAATTGAACATCAACTCCGCCAATTTGGTGGATATAGTGTTGGATGTGGAAGATGCCTTTAACATCGTCTTGGAAAATGAGGATATGGACCAAATGAAGACCGTACAGGATGCTTTGGCCATTATTGATACCAAGCTCAAAGCCACCTAAGTTCTAAGGCTCATAGGGAAGGAATAGCTTCCTTTCTCTTTAGACCTCTTTTTTCACGAGCAACATGGATGCGGCTACGCCTCCGATAAGGGCTAGTGCTATGACACTCAGCGATAGCCATTCAGGGAATTCCACATGATGGGACAATAGCATTTTAATGCCCACAAAGGCTAGGATAACTACAAGGCTGTAGTTGATATATCTGAATTTTTCCAACATTCTGGAAATTAAAAAGTACATAGATCTAAGTCCAAGGATGGCCATGATGTTGGAGCTGAAAACAATAAAGGGGTCTGCGGTAATGGCAAGGATGGCGGGAATACTGTCCAAAGCAAAGAGGATATCTGTCAGTTCTATGACAATAAGTGCCACAAACAGGGGCGTTGCAGCCCTAATTCCCATTTTTTTGATAAAAAAATCATGCCCGTTCAATTTGGTCGAGATGGGAAAAATCTTTTTTATCTGTTTAAAAATAAAGGATTTACGGGGATCAAATTCTTCCTCATTGGATTTGAGCATTTTAAAGGCGGTGTACAATAAAAATACCCCAAACACGTATATGATCCAATCGAATTTTGTGATCAGGGCCACCCCAAAGATGATCATAAGGGCCCTAAAGACAATGGCTCCAAGGATTCCCCAAAACAAAACTCGGTGTTGGTACAAAGGAGGAATACTAAAGGATGAAAATATCACGGCGATAACGAATACATTGTCCACACTAAGGGAAAGTTCTATCAAATACCCCGTAATATATTTAATAACAGCCTTACTGGGGGTGAGGCCTGTTGGATTGGCAATATGGTTGCCGTCGAAGAGCCAGTAGATGACGGCACTGAAGGCTAACGCCACAGTGACCCAAATGGCGGTCCATATAGCTGCTTCCTTGGATTTGATGACATGTTCATCTTTATGGAAAACACCTAGATCCAAAGCGAGGAACACCAAAATTAAAGCGATAAAAGCAATCCAGACCAACATAGCAATTTTTTAAGACCACAAAGCTAATCATCATTTGATATTATGGACAAAAAATCTAAAATAAATTGGTGTGGGCGGCAGCAGTGGAATTTATAGCCTAATAGGCCAGCCTATGTGCTATTTTCCTTTGGTTGGTACCAAAGGCATGGTACAGTATGGGCCATTAAAAATGGGTCTGCAGTTGCCTACAGACCCATTCCTACTAAAAAATAATTGTTTTCTCCAGTACTTCTAAGGGGTTGACCCTTTTTTTATGGATAAGGGAATAAAGATCCCTTTTATTAATGTGCTTTAATCTTATCTTTTCGTTTTCTTAATTGTCGTTCCAATTCATCAACTGTTTTGGCAATGGAAGCTTCAAAACTACCGTGGCTCGACTCCGCAAAAAGGAGCGGTCCTGGGGAACTCAATTTCATGGCACAGATCATTCCGGTATCTGGGGAAGAGGTATTCTCGGTCTTAAAGAAAACATCGGCTCGAATTATAAAATCATACTTGTCCAATAACTTGTCTACTTTCTTACCAGCAAAAATTTCCAAACGTTCGCTGGCTTTTACACCATCGTATTCAAAGTTTATATTCATAATAATTATAATTTTCGGATTAAGGTAAAGAGGTAAAATAGAGAAAGCAAATATTTTTAATTAAGGTAAACATAAAATTTATGTTGGCAAAACGTTAAAGTCTGAATTTGTGATAATTATAAGATTTTGGGATGGATATAATGCCTAATTTTCTTGTTTTAAGAGTTCTCTCAACAAACCTTAAATCCTATAGATATGACAACAGATAGTTTTAAAGAGTTCCAGGAGGTCAGCGTATCGGATAAAAGTACTTGTGTGCTGTATTTGGAACGAAATAATAAGGATGTACTACATTTAAACCATATGTTGGCTTGCTACAAATGCGAACCCAGAACCTACGAACGTTTTGAGCAGTTGGCGGAATTAAAGCGGCGATTGCAGAAACTTTGTAAATCGAATCTGAAGATTATTTCTTCTCTTCATAAAAGAAAGGGGAGCCAGATGATCGGATTGGATAGAATCCGTAAACAGTTCATGAAATTTAACGAACTCCAGAGGTTAGTGGAGGACTACAGGAATCCGGGTCTAATGATGGGCTAACCTGTATTTCCATATATTCTATTTTACATAATATAAATTATAGGACAAATATACACATAGCGTAAAACGGCGTATAGCTGGATTTTCGTATAGCTCCGCTATTTTGCATAATACCAGATATAGCACCTTTAGGTCTATATCGTCAGGTATTATGTAAAAGAAATTCTTGCTTCTAAAAGCAATCAGCCACTGGCTAATTTAATTTGTCAAGTACGAAAAGGCTGTTTTGTTGATTTCATTGGCGCTCACTTTTAAATGTGGACTTCTAGTTTCAAAGCCTATGCAACAGCTGGCTCCTTCGCTAAAAAGGTCTACCAGACCATTTCTAAACGAACGGCCCTGTTTTACCACCCCGAGGCTTCGGGGTTATAAGGCCAAGTTTATCATCGAGATTTTATTTTACATAATATCAAAATTGTATTCAAAAGGTAAAAGTTTAATCGTATTTCACCTCTACTTTAAACGCTACTAAATATCACGCTTATTCATTAGAATTGACTACCTTATATAATCTTTTAAATAGAGACACTACTGTTCTAGTAAATGTCGTTGATGAATTGAATTTCCCCTTGGAAAATTTTCATATCAATTCTAAAAATTTGGAAGTACATCCTGAATTGCGTAAATGCGATATTTATTACCTATCTATAAAGAAATCCGAATGATTAAATCAAAAGGAAAGCAGTCTATGCTTGTTTTTGGGTTGGATTATTTCCGCGTTGAGAAACCTACCATTAGATAGATTGGATAGGAAGAGCTATCAATTATGACGTGCCTCGTGACCAAATAACGGTACAATTTTAATATATGAATACTAACTATAAGAAAAACAGTCTATCACTAATAGGAGCTGTAGCATTGGGTACTGGTGTAATGATTGGTGCCGGGATTTTTGCCTTATTGGGTCAGATCGCTGAACTGTCAGGTAATAGGTTGTCCAGCTGATAGAATTCTATACTACAGGGGAGGAATGCATGACTGGATCACTTTAGGTCTTCCAGTACAACAAATTTGAAAATAGTAATGACTATTTCCAAGTTGGAGAATGAATTTTAAGAACGATCGGGAATAGGTTGAAATACGCTAACAATTATTAATTTAAAATCAAATATTATGAAAACAACAATGATTATTTTATTGGCAATTGGCTTAGTAAGTCTATCCAGTTGCGAACAGAAAACAGATACTAATGTCATGCTCGAAAATTCAGAAACAAGAACGGAACTTTTTGATGCGATTGCCAGCAATAACAATTACATGACAGAATTCATGGACAACATGCAAGGTAACGACCATGCAATGCAAATGATGAAGGGAAACCAAAATTTAATGGGTAATATGATGAAGGGTGAAGGTATGAATATGATGAAGGACAGTGTCATGTCAATGAGCATGATGCACTCCATGATGAAAGATGGAAAAATGATGAATCATATGATTCAAATGATGCATAATGAAGGTATGATGAGTGAAGATTGTATGAACTCCAGTATGAAGATGATGAACGATAAAGGAATGAATATGGGAGCCATGCATAATTAAAGATAAAATAAATACTAATATTAAGACCAAGAAACTATGATGTATTTATGGATTATACCACTTGTGATTGTCGTATTGGTAGTGTGGTATATGCATAAATAAAAATAGTATAAATCAACAGAAATGTATTAACGTATTCCTGCACAAAAAAAACGATATGTATTTTTATGATGGCCATTTTTGGGGTATGCACCTAAATATACATTCAAGTAGAAGAGAAAACCTTTAAAAAGATACTATAAAAGTTTTAAATTGGCGTAAACATCTCCCATTCCACACACATTATGCTTCCCTCCTATGCTTCGACTACGCTCAGCACAGGCTAGTCGCATAAAAAGTGTTTACTCACAAGGTTTCTATTGTTTTTTAAAGGAGTTCATGAATCTCGCGAAAAAGCTCGATTTCATTACTTTTTGAGAAGAAAGTTTTTAAACGCTATAATTTTTGAAGATTGAGAATCTTTGAAAATTTAGGCGAGATGAAGCGGCTGCAGCTTAAAGCAAGTGTAGTGGCAAATACGCCAGCACTGCAACCAACTCAAAAAAGAGAATGCCCACTGGGCATTCTCTTTATATGCCGTCCAAACATAATGACATAACGCCGACATTATAGAACAAATATGTTTATAGCGTAAAACGGCGTATGCTTGCATTTTACTATATGGCAATTGGAATAACCTATTTCGGAACCCTTATTTAGATTCTTCGGCTTCCTGGTTATAGTCGTCCAACATGAGTAAAAAAGCGGCTTCGTACTCCTTATTGACATACTTCCCCATTTTTAGTTTTTCCGTAAACTGGTTACGTAAACCATAATGATTATTTACATAGTTTTCTTTTACTCTAGGGTTGTCCCCAATAAAGTTAAGAAGGTTAATGTGTATTACATTTTTAGGTTTGTCGCTGTCTTTTTGGATTAACAACTGAAAATTATCCTGAATATAGTCTATGAGTATTTGTCTGTCCTCAAAAACCATATCTGCCAGTTCATTATTTATACGCCCGGTAGTTCTGCTATATAATTTATACATCAGGATACTGCCATGTGCCACTTGCTCCAAAGTCATGCGCTTAGGGATCATTTTAATGGCCTTGCCGGTAAGATCTGAATACCAAACAGACCTAAATACCCTACCATCTTCCAGTGTAAAACCTTCCAGATGTTTCGGCTCCATTTTTTGCTTCACTTTACCTTTTAACTTTCCGGATTTAGTGTATTTTTCAAAGTCGTCCGGGTATATGTATGTTATTCCCTGCTGAAATCGTTGCGGGTGCTCAAAATCTATTTCAATATAGACTTCTTCTGTTTTTCCTTTTTTGAGGTGTAGGGTGCCCTTTTGATATAGGGCCTGGGCATTTACGCCGACCAAAGCGAAAAGGAAGGTGAATGCGAATAAAATGGTTTGGTAATTTTTCATTTGTTTGGGGTTAAGCTGGTTTATTATCTATGAAATAAAAACGCCATACCCCCTAATATATTGCAATATCAATGGGTTTGAATGGAATTGTCCACCAGTCCAACCCGCCGAAAAAATAAATCAGCCACTGGCTAATTTTTTATTTCACGTATGTCAAAGCCGATTTACAGAAAATTTCCTACCACATCATCAATTCAATATTATGTAATATATCCCTGCGCATTTTATTATTTGAACGAATTAAGAACAGGGTCAATTTCTCAAAAAAAAACTTAACTGCTTTTATTCAAAATCAAAGCACGGGCCATCTCTAAAAGCAACTTTTTTTCTGGAATAGATCTATTTAAAGGCAGTTGGGCTAACCCTATTAACCTGCGCATTATCTCTATTCCGGCCACTTGAGCGAGTAATAGTTCGTTCAGGCTTCCTGAATACCTACTTATAATTGTTTGGAGACAATCTATATTCATCGAAATCATAATACTATGTGCCGCCAGTACCCCAATGTCAAATTCAGCAAATCCCATAAAGCTGAATTCTGGATCAATTACGTAGATGTGGTCTCCTTTTGTCATCCAACTCCCGGGATAATAATCCCCGTGCAAAAGAATATTGCCTTGAGACAGGTATTGTTGTCCCACCTTTGAAATCTCTTTTTTTAATGTTTCATCATTTCTATACGTATGAGCGAGTGCCTGAAGTCCTTCCTGAATGGCATTCAGGGAGAATTCACTTTCCTTAAGAAAAGGTAGTACAAATATGTGTTGGTGATTAAGTAATCGCAATTCCATATTTTCAGGGTATTCTATAGGTGTGGATTTATGGATTTGGGAAGCAATATCTATAAGCTGATGGAGTTGGGAAGTGCTAATATTTCTTTCATCATACAGGTATGACATATCCTTACAATCCCCTAAGTCTTCCAATATTAATACATAATTGTCTGCATTATACATTAGAATTTTAGGAATATGCGGTTCAATAACTTTATTTGTAACTGCTTTGTAAAATTGATACTCTACATCAATACGCTCAATGGGCGCAATTATCTGTGGGTATTTTTGAACATAAGGACGCGATTGCTTTACAATAAAAGAACGGGTATTGGTACGGATTCTAAGGACAACGTTCATGTTTCCCTCACCAGGCTTTTCTACAGAGAGAATCTGTTCGTGTTTTGGATCAAAAAAACCAATAGTATTTAAACAAATCTCAAAATCTGAAATTGAAGTAGTAGCATCTAGGTACATACTGTATTTTTTATATTTTTTTTAAGCTTTGCCAGAAATCTGTTTTCATAATTTCTACATCTATTTCTGTATGGATGTTTATTAAGCGTTGCGTATTCTCTATAGGAGTTAAAAAAGCATCGGTTTTTGATAATTCGGGATGAGCGAGTGCTTCTATGATGGCCACATCCCACATAATCCAGGTTCTCTTTTCCGGATCTTCTTTGGTCCACCAACGTTCATAGGTTTCCCATCGGTTTATCAGATAATCGGAGATACCTCCTTTATTTTTTAGATTGACATCTACTTCTGCTTTTTTAAACACAAGGTGCTGGCTGGTAGTTGCTGTCATTATATTAAGATCAAGACCTTCGGTATTTAGAAGAATCTCTACCGCTTTAGGGTCATTTCCTGTATTGAATTCCTTTTTGTCATACGTATTGGTTGCCACATTATGCCAAAAACCGAGATAGTGTACTTTCAATTTTCGTATAATGGATGGATCCTCCAAAATTGCACTGGCAACATTGGTACAAGAACCTAAAACAACTACATTCAATTTTTGACCGGCAGGCAATATATGCGCCATATCAACTATAAAATTGGAAGCGGGAGAACTTGCTGGTTCTGCACTATTCTTTATGGGTACATTACTCCCCAAAGGTAGCGGAATAGCATTCTGCCCCATTAACCGGAGTATTCTTTCATTAATTCTTTGGCTTTCATAAACACTACTATCTGTTGCCAATGGTGATGTATGAAACTGCGCTGAAGTAACGCCTAGAATATTGAATTTGGGCTCTGCAATTGCTCGTACAATGGCATAAAGATCATCTACTTCATTTGCCGTATCAGCATCAATAATGATGGGTAAACGCATATCTTTAGCCTGTGCTTCTACAGTGACATGTATGAAAAGGGATACTATAAATATAAATTGAAGCAAAGAGATTTGAATAGCTTTACGAAAATTTAGGGTTTTAAATATCCGGAGTTTATTATTATGCTTCTGCATTCATTCTTTATATACTTGTTGAAATAGTTTGTATTTACAATATTCGGGATAAAAATGTGGTTCATTTAATGGTGTCCATTTTTGTCGTTTACATATATTTTGGTTAAAACAAATGGATAGCACTAACTGAAACTGTACGGTTGATCCTGCGTTTGGTCGTACAAATTGATTGAACATTACCTTTCGTAATATTGAAATATATTTTTTTTATCGTTCTCGACTGCGCTCGAACTGACACCCGCATCGGCCCGCTTCTAAAAGCAATCAACCACTGGCTAATTTAATTTGTCAAGTTTGTAAAAGCTGTTTTACTGGAATCTTTGTGATTACATTGACGCCTGTACTGAGCGTAGCCGAAGTATCAAAGAGCCGCTTCTCCCGAAGCTTCGGGACAAGACTGCAGATTCCCGATAGCTATCGGGATGGAAACAATTAACGGCTAATCCGCTATATTTTAGGAAACATTGGAACTCGTTTACATTGCTTTGAAATCCTATGTATGATTGAAACACTTAAGAAACAGTATTACTAAACCCCTAAAATATGGACGCTCATTTCACCTATTGTTTTAACCAAAATTTTATGAGGTCGGAAACACCTAATTAAATTAAAAAAGCCTAAACAGATGTACTATTTAGGCTTTTTTATAAGAAATTTATATTATTCTTAGTTTCCTTCGCTTAAAGAAAAACTTCCATCACCATTAAATGACGTTAACGTAATTGTTACAGACCAAAGTCCGGCTGTTCCTGATGATGTAACACCAGAAAATGAGTCTGGCTCTATGGCGCCACTCAAAGACTTATCTAAAACAACTGTACCGTCAGCATCTTTTACTACAAACTTGAAACTGCCATCAGCAGTCGTCGTAATGTCGGCGTTATAATCGGCCGTACTCAATGCATTTTGCCAATTAAAAGTTTTAGTGATCGTACCTCCATCACCTGTAAAATCACCATCTACATCACCGTTGAAGTCGTCACCATTAGAAAATGCTACATTATTTACTTTTACTTCAGCCATTGGCGCTGGGTCATCATCGCTACAAGCTGTAAAAGCGGTTGAGGCAATAATTAATAATGCAATTAATTTTGTTTTTAAAAATCTCATAATTTATTCTTCTTGATTTAAATTCGGTTTAATACTTTATATAATAACAACTCTAACGAAAAAAATCCCCAAATATTTTAACATTTTTCACCTATAATTTGAAGAATACTAAAATTTTATGAAATTGATGCATTTCACACACATTTACAAATTACTTGTCTATTGTTCTAATAGGTATTTGTGAATCTTCTTCGTCTATTTATTCATAACTAGTTATTTTATAATAAGGAATTCATGCATCTCCCTCGTCGATGTCACTCCCCTCCTACCGATAGCTATCAGGATCGTCGCATAAAAAGTGTTTATCCATGGCTAGTTCTCTTCCTAGGAGATATGTTCACAAAAAAAAGAGGACTATTTAAGTCCTCTTTTAAATTTATGCCTGCTTTGGGTTTATTTTGCATCCAAAACCTTGGTACTGATATATGAATTTGAGCTGATTATTTTTCCTTCATCATCAAAATCATGTATGTATAAGGCCGGAAGAATAATTTTCTTGCCATCGGATTTCCTGGTCAACCTAAATTTCCACCAGGATTGTACCGCCTTGCCATCCCGTAAATCGTATTCAAGATAATCCGGATAACCTACTACATCTATACTGTTAATCTCGAAAGCTTCCATAATCCCTTTGTTGCGCTCTTTGGTTTCTTCAAGACTCAAGGTCTCTCCATCGGGCAATTCGAGGGAATTAAAACGCGCATCTTCTGTAAAATAACCATAGGCCTTATCAAGGTCATTGTTTTCAAAGGCACTCATCATTCTCCGCACACTGTTGATATTATCGTGATGGTTATAAATGGTCCCGTTTTTACGGTCTTCAAAACTTTCCCCAATTTCCCAGTACACCCTAGTATTGAAATAGTTGATAATGTGTGTAATTTTATTGTCTTTGTTCAATTTGAACATCCGTTGAAAAGGCATGTCCAATTTTACGCCTGTCTTGTTGTGTACGCCATTTAACTGATTCCAAGTTTGTACCCAGATCTGATCATCTTTGTATTCCAAGGCATCAGGATAAGCTCCTGCACTGGCACTAATGGAAAGATAATCGAAGTTTTCATTCCAGAATTTCACTTGTTTTAAAAAGGACTCTTTGTTACGCCCTTTAGCATCCTTGTTGGTGTCGGTGCCATTATATGCCATGAAGTCTTCAGCCAGATAGGTGCCTACTTTTTCCTGGTCCCCGGCTACAAAGGCCTCATGCATTGCATTTACGACTTCAATGGCGGGATGCTCCAAATAAATAGTTCCGTTTTTTTTCTTTTGAGAGTGCCCAATTGCTACAACAAGCAACAGGGTTAAAAGGATAGTTTTTTTCATGTTAAAGTTTTTAGTTGGTTTTGATAACGCCAATGCGCTATTCTTTTGTAGTACAATGTTCCCATAATTCAGCTATAAAAATGTCCAATGAGGACGAAAGGGTGGTTTTAGTGTCCGAACCCAAACATTTACTTATCAACAAGAAATAGATTTTGTTGGTATTGGATAGTTCCTTCAAATAGGAATGAAAATACAAGTAGTGGATTCTTTGCAATCAACCGACTTGAATTTTATCTTTCCGTTTTAGTATAGGGCAAGCAGTGCCTTCCCAAATGATTATTTGGATGTGAATCTGAATTACATGTAAAAGGGTGGTAAAATACCATTGGCAACGTGTCCTTTCAGCTTCACCCAAGGACGGAAGCTTACGTTTTGCAAGCGATAATTCCAACCTATGTAAAATATCCCACAGGCATGGGTTTTCATAAGCAATCGCTGTCCTTGGGTCAGTAAACATTCGTATTTTCGCATCTCGATGACTATTTTTGCAGGAATTTTCAAATAAGAGCTTTTCATTAGCTTTGAATTGAGTATTCAACAACAAAAAACCAAGACATGATTATACCTAAACTACATTATATATCCCAGGGAACTACCCCAAAAGAGCATCTGGAAAACATACAAAAAGCGTGTACATCCGGGATAGAGTTGGTGCAACTGCGGTTAAAAGATGTTGCGGATAAAAAAATGCTAAAACTGGCACAAGAGGCGAGGGAAATCACCTCTCATTTTCAAACCAGATTAATTATCAACGACTATTATAAAATAGCAAAAGAGGTTAAGGCAGATGGAGTCCATTTGGGACAAACAGACGCCTGCCCTACCCTAGCTAGAAAAGAGTTGTACACTTGGCAAATGATTGGCGGGACGGCAAATACCTTGCAGGATTGCGAAGCATTAATTGAGAAGGAAGTGGATTATATTAGTTTGGGTCCCTTTAGATCAACAACTACAAAAAATAATTTAAGTCCGGTTTTAGGTTTAAACGGGTACACTGCAATCATAGAAATCTTAAAAACCGAAACACCTATTATTGGAGTTGGAGGTATAACCATAGCGGATGTTACAGCCATATTGGAGACGGGGATTACTGGACTGGCTGTCTCGGGAGAAATTACCCGTAATTTTGATACTATAAGAACATTCAGCCTATTGCTTAACGCACCTTCAACAGAAGAGCAACGCCATACGTTTAAATAAAATTACCAGACCACTTCCAAACGCTCTATTATCAAGCTACATTAGGCTCATTAAAATATTTCCTAATTAAACCATATAATTTCTTTTTATTGATTGGTTTCGACATATAATCGGTACATCCCACTTCTATTATCTTTTCTTTGTCGCCAGATAGTACAGATGCTGTTTGTGCAATAATAATAACGTCTTTGTTAAATTGACGGATTTGTCGGGTTGCTTCAAATCCATTTAACTTGGGCATTTGGATATCCATCAAGATTAGATCAATATCAGGATTGTTTTTACAAATAGCTACCGCTTCTACCCCTGTTTTCGCCTGATGGATCATTATACTAAATTCTTTTACCAGAGTAGATAAAAGCATGGATGATATTTTGTCGTCTTCGGCAATTAATATGTTTAGTTTATCAGCCTTTGGATCAAGAATATTTTCAGCTTTTTCTGATGAAACATTAGTTTTAGCAGAGGATTTTTTTAGTTGTTCTGGCCTATAGGGTAAGGTAAAGTAAAATGTTGAACCTTTCCCTTCTTCACTTTCTACCCAAATTTTCCCTCCTAGCATTTCCACATACGCTTTAGAAATTGACAGCCCAAGTCCTGCTCCCTCAAATGCCGTTTTATCTGAAATATCTGCCTGTACGAAACGTTCAAATATTGCTTTCTGTCTGTCTTTGGGTATCCCAATTCCCGTATCTTTTACATAAAACTTCAATTCGCTTGGCTCGCATTCTGTTTGTAAAACATAACCCAACTCAATGGATCCTGTTTCAGTATTTTTAATTGCATTTTTAACCAGATTGGTAAGAATGGAATAGATTTTTTCACTGTCCGATTTAATAAACGCTTCTTTTCCTGATAAGGCGGTTTTAATAGAAGATTGCATTCCTTTCTCTTCAATTTGGGGTCTAAAAAAGGTATAGACGAATTCAATTTGTTTATTGATATTGGATTCCTGGATATTAAGTTTCATTAATCCCGATTCAATTTTCGAAATACTGACGATATCATTGATGATATTTAGCATTCGCACCCCACTTTCTTTGATAATACCTATATACTCTTGCTGCATTTCTCCGTTGAGCTCAGGTTCTCTTAACAAATCGGCAAAACCAAGAATACCATTCATAGGTGTTCGTATCTCGTGGCTCATATTAGCTAAAAATGCTGATTTTAACAAGTCGCTATTTTCTGCTTTTTCCTTTGCCTCAATTAATTCTGCAGCACGTTTTTCTTTCTCATTATTTTGAAAGAGAAGTTCTTTGTTCGCAAGAATCAGCTCATCTGCGCGTTTCGCTTTCTCTTCGTTTTGAAACATAAGCTCCTTATTGGCAATAATCAATTCAGAAGCACGCTTTTCTTTCTCATTATTTTGAAAGACAAGTTCAATATTTGCAAGTACCAATTCGGCTGCACGTTTTGCTTTTTCTTCGTTTTGAAACATGAGCTCTTTATTGGCAATAGCCAATTCTGCTGCCCGTTTTGATTTTTCATTGTTTTGGAAGACAAGTTCAATATTTGCAATAACCAATTCGGCTGCACGCTTCGCTTTCTCCTCATTCAGGAATTTAAGCTCCAGATTAGCAATAATTAATTCGGCAGCTCGTTTGGCTTTCTCCTCATTTTGTAAGGAAACTCCTTGAATAGCAATCATTAATTCTTGCTCAAGTTGAAGACGTTTTTTGGCATCAATATCTGTTATCGAACTCAGAAATTCTTGTTGTAATTCTTGTAAATTATCTCGAATTTCTTCTTTCGATTTATCGTGGTCGCTCATTTATTTTATATAATGGATATCGTTAAATGAATATAATTCCAGTCTAATTATTTTTCTTATTATTTTATAGTGTTGCTTTGTTCTGGGAACAATCTATCTTAATGCAGAACGCATTAAGATATTTATTGATAGGGAAGTCTTTTACCGTAGATTAAGATTTTCTGATATAGCAATATCCGCAGCGACGTATAATTAATTCCGCTGTGGTCCTACTTCTATTCTTTTTAATAAGATAACCAATTAATTGGCACATGTTGACTCATATGCCTCTAGAAGTAACGCAATCCCTTATATTTAAGGTGTTTTTTAGGTATTCTAGGATAATTCCACAAAAAAAGCCCATCTAAATAAATAGATGGGCTTTTGCAAAACTTGAAGTATATGTATTAGATAACTTTTACGTTTACTGCATTTAATCCTTTGTTTCCTTCTTGAAGATCAAATTCAACTTCGTCGCCTTCGCGTACTTCGTCAATCAATCCTGAAATGTGTACAAAGTGATCTTTTTCAACTCCTTCTTCAGTGATAAATCCAAAACCTTTAGACTCATTGAAAAATTTTACTGTTCCTTTACTCATTGTAATATTTATTAAATTTATAATACTTACTTGAAATGCAAAGGTCGTGCCATTTTTTTTAATAAACAACTTATTATGGCGGGATCTTCCTCGAAAACTTACTTGATCGGCATTATATTAGGTGTTTACAGGGGCTCATGGACTTTACATCGTGGTTCTATTACACATAATACGTTAACAACAGCTTTTGTTTTCTTGAATTGACGGACAGGCAACAGTGCCATAAGAACAAAATACACAACAATCCCCTTCTTTGGGTTTTAATACTTCTTTGCAATTCTCACAATCATAAAAGAATTGACAGGCTGTAGTTGGCATTACCTCTTCTTTTCTATGCCCACATTTTGGACACGTTATGGTTGATTTTAATAGTACTTCCATTATTTTATAATTTTATATCCAGTTTTCCCAACAGCATCTTCAATTTCTTGATTGGTAACTTTGGTTTTATCATAGGTAACAACTGTATTGCCTTTTTCGTGATTAGCTTTTACTTTAATGATTCCATCAAGTTTGTTCACTTCACTCTCTATATGTACCTCACATCCAGAACAAGTCATTCCTTTAATTTGATATTCAACGTTATCAATATTTGATTCCGTCACATAAACTACTTCCTTATTCGTGGTTGGATAGAATAGTTGGGTGTAATATGGAAATGCCAACATTAATCCTGCAAACAAAGTAACAAGAAGGAGAAACTTTTTTGAGTTACTAAATTTTGGTTTTTCGTCATCGCAAACACAATCAATATCTTGATTTTTCGGTTTCAGTTTTTGATACCAAGCTACTGCCAATACTAAGACTGTTAGCCCAATTAAATAGGGCCTAAACGGTTCTATCCAGGTAAATGTTGAAGCAATTCCGCTTGTTCCCGCTATTAAGGCCAAAACAGGGGTAATACAGCATAATGATGCCGCTATTGCTGTAATAATGGTAGTGCCTACCAACTTCTTGTCTGAACTCATAATTTCTTTTCTAAAACGGTACTCTTATCCAATATTTTAAAAAATGGAGTCAAGAGCGTTATTTTATCTTTTTTAATGGAATAATAGACCGTTTGCGCCTCTTTTTGCGAGTAAATAATAGTTCTGTCTTTTAGTTTTCTTAAATGCTGTGAAATGGCTGAAACATTCATTTCTAGAATATCACTTAAATCACATACACATAGGCGTTCTTCCAGATTCAATAGGTACAATATCTTTAATCGGACAGGGTTCCCCGTTAAACTCAAAATATTGGCAAGGTCATTAAAAGAAGTATCCAATTCTTGAACAACTTCCCTGCAGTTCATTATTTGTTTGGCGTCTGCCTCCAATCGTATACAAACGGTTCTTTCCATAACACAAAGATATACTAATTATCTTATTTAAGCAAATACTTAAATACATTTATGGATTACAATAAAACCTATCATTCCCTTTCACAAACATTTATAATTCACAGCACTATGGTTCTATTGAGGTGCTATGTCTTCAATTCACTTATTTTGCTGTTTGCTCAGCCGCCCATTCTGTTATGGCATCCAAATAGCCATCTTGATATAGCCAGCCTTCATAAGGCCCATCTTCCAATCCCCATTTAAAGAGATAATGGCTGGCAGTGGGAAACACTTTTATGCTTATATTCTTGTTATTTGTTTTTCTGAATTTTTCAAGAAAATTGACCACACTTTTAGTCGGAATATTAATATCCTCCCCTCCCATTACATAAAACATGGGCAGGTTAATTTGCTCCAAATACGGTAAGGGATCATAGGCGAAATTCTGACCTCGGGCTGCATACAGCAAAGAGTCATAAGGTTCAAGTTGATTATAATGAAACCAAGCGCTAAGTCGTTCGTGGCTATGTGCTTTGTTTAGTTTCGCATTGATCTCATCACGTTCTGGGCCATTTCCCAATAAATGACCTTTGGAAACAGCTATATAATATTCCCAAATTTGTCTTGTAAGCGGCAGGATCTCTTGTTCTATTTCGGTTTCTGAAAAACCCTCATTTAGGGCATCCATTTTAACCTCATGAATCACCGTGTCTACGAATGTAAAAGGGGAACTGACCCTGTTTATAATAAATTTAAGACGACCATCCAAATAGGCCAATTCAGGGGTGAACCATCCTGATTCACTAACCCCCATAAGCCCAATATTATTTTGATCGATATCCTTTTGGTTTCTTAAAAACGCAATGGCAGCATGGGCATCATTTACAAGTTGTTTATAGGTGAAATAGTCATAGTTGATCACATTATTTCCTGAACCTCTCTTGGTATATACCAATACAGCAAAGCCTTTTTTTAAAAAGGCATTGGCGTGGAATCTAAAAAAGGCTTTGTTATGGTGTTGGTGGCTACCCCCTGCCCCATGTAGTAAGATGATCGCCGGATGTGGCCCAGGCGTTTTGGGTTTTAGAAACAGGCCTTCAAGCTCAATATCAGATTTAAAGGTTATGTGTTGTTTAATGCCTTGGTATTGGGCTTTATAAAAATAGAGTCCAATGAATAGGATAAGAATAATAAGTGGGCTCCATAACCATTTGGATTTTATTATTTTTTTCATTGTTTGGATACTTGATGAATTCTACAATCATTGACAAAAATTACGTAAAGGCAGAGATCTTGTTTTTAATTACTGCTTTTTGGCCTTTTATAAATTGCTTCTCCATTTAAAACGTCAACGACGGTAACATTGCAACTAACTAGAAATAATTTGAATTGATCCTTCTCTGAATTGATTTTAATCTATGTAAAATACGAAATATTTTATCAAAATTTATAAAATAGAACTAGGGTCCGAAGGCTAACAAACGTATGGTTTGATGGTTGAAACCTATAGAAATAGGAATTCCCATAAATTTGCACACAACAATACCAATTTTAAAAAAAGAGCCCTAACTTCTACGTTAGGGCTCTTAAGAATTATTATGAAAAATGTTCCCCCGAAAATTGACATAATAATTATCTTCAAATAAATAGCTTTTAGTGTTATGATAATCTAATTGATATAAAAGGGGCCAGACCAAGCACCATCCTTTTTAATGGCCATTTGATCACCAGCTACATTAAAATAAATATCACTTCTTGTATTTGCACCAGATACAACTGTTGTTGCAGCGCCTACATCTTGAAGAATGGTTAACCCGTAATCTACTATTGATTCAGGATCACCCCAAATCCATTCGACGTCAATAACATCAAATTGATTATATTCCCTATCCCTAAGTGTAGCAGTATCGGTACCTCCATTTGAAAAATACCGTTGATCTGAAAGTTTATTTCTATAATGAGTATATTGAACTGCGGCCTCTATCCCATTAGCATCGAAAGGAAAGGAACGATTGAAAATTTCTGCATCTCCATAATAATCGTTGGTATTAAAAACTTTTGGCTTGTCATCAGAATCAAGTTCAATATCTCCAAATGAACCGGTTGGTGTAGACAGGTTGGAATTTTCAGGGTCGTATCTAAATTTTAAAAATGAATTACCTTCCGTATTGAATAAATGTATTCTACCGTCTCTCCATCTGACTGCTGCCCCAATAGGGCCTGTAGTATTTCCGATTGAAGCTATCGGTCCAAACGGGTCAGATACGTCATACTTAAACGGTGCATTACCGCCACCGACGGTATAAATGGCATATTTATCCCCGGCTTTGTTATATACTACAATAGTCTGACCTTTTAACTGAAAAGCTGCTCCTATTCCATCTTCAAAAACATCAACTAAAGGGCGGTAGTTTGTATCAGGTAATGTACCCTTGGGCACACAACTTTGTATGGTATAGCTAGTAGCGAGGTTTGATGCTAATCTTGTATCTCTATCTTTAACACTATACACTTCATATGATAAAGGTTTACCTGTTGTAATGTCACCAGCCTCTGCCAAAAGATCAATGACTCCTTTAAGGTTTGTGAAGTCATTGATAACCGCCCCTGCAGTTTGTAATGTTGTTTCACGCGACCCGCCATACGCAATCACCTTAACACTTACATCATTATAAGAATTGAACATATCTATTTCTGCATCAAATTCTGCTTCGTTACCCAACGTTTCGTATTTTCCCTTTAATGCTGCTGACATTGCTTCCGTCGACGAGGTAGACTCATACAGCATATAAAAAATACGGCCATAAGTAACAGATTTAATATAAGCAGCCGGGTTATCTGGCCCTATATATGGCGATAGGTCTTCCGCTGTGACGCTTTCATCAAAAAACTCATCTACACCTGTTGGTGTTACAAAACTCATGGTATAAAAAGATTCTTTGATTTTGACAAGAACACTATTTGTCTCTTGACTTGTATTATAACTAAAATCAGCATCAACTTTGGTACTTATGGTTTCAACACTAACACCCATTTCAAAGGCTAGCTCAGACTGAGAATTAATTCTTTTGACCTCTACTGTGAAGTTTGCTGGGCTTGAGGCGTCAATTGGATTTTTAGCTATAATATCGTTCTTAGCTTGGTTCACAGTTCCCTCATCGATCACTATGGGGTCTGAGGTTGCCTGCGGATTACCGTTTACCAAATCGACCGTTATTGTGCCAATTCCACGTTTTACGGTTATAGCTGTAGGTAGCCCATCATTTATTGTATTTCCCTGAATTAAATTACCCGGCCATATAACATTCGCATTTGGGTTATATAAAGGAAATTTAGCAGACCCACCTAAAATATCAACCTGTTTTTCGGTACAAACCCATCTTCGTGCAGTTTGCGGATGATCTTCATTGGTTACCTCGCCAGTTTCAGTTTCTGCTTTTGAAGGTGTTTCAGAATATACAGGGAAATCTCCACTATTGGCTATCAATTTTGCTATAGTAAGTTCGCTTTCAGGATCTTCCGAATTAGGATCTTCAGTAGTGGCTTCATCTTTACTACAGGCCGTAAAAAAAAGAAGGACCAGTAAGACTCCAAAAATTAAAACGGGCCTCACTTCCCAATTGGGTGTACATTTGTTGCGTAAATTCGTTAACGTTTTCATATTTTTTTTTGGTTGAATTAATATTCTTGCTTGTTACTTTTAGTAACTGGTGCAAGGTATTTAACAACCGGCCATGCCAAAATACGTAGGCATGTTACATACTGCGTAGGGTACGTAGTTGCTTTTACCAAGAATAAAAATTACTAAGGTTATAGCAGTATCAGAAGATCTTTATGTTCTTCTGCCCATAGCTTCAAGGAAGTAATTTCTTGATGAGCTGTGTTTAACTTGGCAATAATATTGGTTCTGTGCTTTTGTACCGTTCTTGGGGAGGTACTTAACTGTTCTGCAATCTCCAAAGACGATTTGTCCATGACTATATGCCTTATGATGGTTCTTTCAGTAGGCGTTAATTGTTTTATGATTTTTAGTTGGAGGTCAATGGACGACTTAATCCCTTTCTCCAGAGAGTCGCTATAATATAACTCCCTCTTTAATATGGTCTGAATACAGATCGTTATTTCTGTAATCCCAGCATCTTTTAAGAGGTACCCTTTAGCGCCAAATTTTTTGGCCTGTACCAAAAAGCCTTTTTCCTTATGATAGGTCATTACAATAAACTGGGTATCCGGACTTTTAGGACTTCCAATTTTCATGACTTCAAACCCTGACAGCAATGGCATTTCGATATCTAAAATCGCAACCATTGGCTGGTGTGCTACAATAAGCTCCAAAGCTTGGGCACCATTTTTAGCACTACCTACTACCTGATATCCAGCCGATACCAATTCGTCATGAAGACCGCTTAACATTAAGGGATGATCATCGGCTATGACTATTGTAATTTGGGGGTTTAACATGTTTTAAAATAAATTAAAATTAGGATGCGATAGGAAGAAAGACCATTATCTCCGTTCCCTTGGAAGGCGTTGAATGAATTTTTAATTTGGCTTTCATAATATGGCAACGTTCAACCAACGATTTCATGCCTAAACTTTTTGATTTCTTCTTCTTTTCACTATAATCAAAGCCTTTACCAGTATCCTTTATAGATAGCATGATAAACGTATGTTCTTTTTTTAACGAGATGGTAGCATGACTTGCATTGGCATGTTTAACCATATTGGAAAGTGACTCTTGAAAAATGCGATAGAGATGTAACTCGTTCTTTTTATCCAGTTCATCATCTATTGTTTCAATATCTATTTTGAAAATGGTATCTGTTAGTTCATCAAAATCATTGATTAATTCTTTTACAGCAGCCGTAAAACCGAGCTGCTCAATGGAAGCTGGATGTAAATTTCGAGAAATATTCCGTACATGCTCTAAGGTATTGGTACTTAACGACTCGCTTATTTGATCCCCGTCATTTTTAGCTTTCCGAACCAGCATCATCAATTGCTGCCCTACTCCATCATGCAATTCCAAGGCTACCCTAGTTCGCTCACTTTCCTGCGCCTCAATTAATTCTTGGGAAAAACGTTCCTGTATTTTTTTGTCCTTTTTTACCTTCTCACGGGATTTAAGAACTAAAACGAAACCAAAAACGGAAAGAAGTCCAAAACCCCCGAACCATAGCAATTGACTTTTTAATTTATTCTGTGTATCTAAAAATGCAATATCTTTTTTTTGTGTTTCAATTTGAATATCTCTTTTTTCGGTTTTGTATTGTATTTGCAACTCATTCATCCGAGCTGCCTTTTTTGTAGTGAATATGCTATCTTTTAACCTATTGTATATTTGGAAATTATCATACGAACTTTTATAATTTTGAAGTGCATAATCACATTTTGAGATTAAGTAATACCCCCAACTTTCTTGATTTATGCTTTCGTTCTTGGCGTATCTTACAGCTTCCAAAGCATAGTCTTTTGCTTTGGAATAATTATTCATCTTCATAAACGTTTCAGCAATGTCATTGCAGGTATGTGCAGTACTCCTATCTCTATTGACTTCTTTCTTAAGTGCCAGGGCTTTAAAAAGATAGTCTAAAGATGCTTCAAAATTATCTTGAGCTCTTAGGGTAGATCCTATATTGCCCAATAAGATTGATTCATAATCCAGTAAGTCAATGCTGTCAACATCATCAGCGGAAAACTTCCCTATCTTCTCCAGACCAGATTGAAAATAGGCAAGTGCCTCCTCAAAGTGTTTTTGTTTTTGACTTAGAGCACCTAAATTTAAATACGTAAGTATTAAGCCTTTGTCATCATTATTTTTCTCCTGAAGTTGTAACGCACGTTTAAAATTAAAATCGGAGTTTTTATAATCACCGGTAACAAGATAAATAGCTCCTATTTGGGTGGATACTTTTATAATTTCCTTTTCATCTTTAAGGGCTTCATTGCGTCTTAAAGACTCGAAGGAATAAAACAAGGCTTTTTCAAAATCTGAAATTCTGCTATAACTCTTTCCTATTTTATAGTAGCATTTTGCAACATCAGCTTTTTTGTCAAGGTTTTCAAAACTGACCAATGCAGTATTAAAAAAGGTTAAGGCTTGGGGAATATCATTTGTTTGAAGAAAATAGTCGCCCACATGGTAAGTTCCCAGTGCAGTTAAAGGTTCATTATTTGTTTCTATAGCTTTTTGAAGTCCAAAATTGAAATTTTCATAAGCATTTTCGAACTCCTTATTTTTAAGAAAAGTAGTTCCAATATCATAATAAACTTGAGCGCTTAATGTAGTGCTGGAATTAGCATGTTGGGCAGGGTCGTATAAACTATCAACTTGTTGATTGTTTTGAGCTTGTAAAAAAAGAGAAGAAATTAGACATATTAAAAAGACTGGGGAACACTTCAAATGGATATGGTTATTTGTTTAAAGGTAATTCATTTAGAATGAATTATTGGCTTATTTCAATCAACATATATACACCACTCCCCTTCCATTATGCAAGCGCTCCAATACCACTAATACAAAAAAAACCATCAATTAAGATGGTTTGTTATACGTAGTATTTTTGGATGAATTTATTGTATTAAACTCACTTTAACGGCACTTAAGCCTTTATCTCCTTTTTCAACTTCAAATTTTACGTTGTCATTTTCCCTTATATCATCAATAAGATTGGTCGAGTGAACAAATATTTCTTCTTCTGAATCATTCATTTTAATAAAACCAAAACCTTTGGTAGTATTAAAAAACTTTACGGTACCTTCTTTCATAATTGTTGCTTTATTTTTTTGTAATAATTTGTTTATAAATCGTTTTATCATTATTTCTATGTATTAATGTTATAATCATGTACTATAGAACCTTAGGCCATTGTCACCAGGGGCTTTTCACCTAAAGAACGAAGCATTTTTACATGATCCCAAATGGCCTGAAAGAGATCTTTTTTTACATGGTAAGGCATGCCGTATTCCTCTGCAGTTTCGGCCACGATATTTGTTAATTCTTTGTAATGCACATGGCATACGTCTGGTAGTAAATGGTGTTCTACCTGATAATTTAAACCTCCGATCAGCCAAAACAAAACCTTGCTTTTAGGAGAAAAATTACTCGTAGTTGCAAATTGATGCCCGTACCAATCGTCTTGCATCATGCCCTTATTGTCGGGCAGGGGAAAGTCAGTGGCTGGCATAATGTGGGCTATTTGAAAAACGATGCTCACCAGGATTCCTGTAACAAAGTGCATGGATAGAAATGCCAATAAGATCACCCACCATGAAAACGGAACCATAATCATAGGTAGTACCAGGGCATAGGAATAGTAAAATAGTTTCCATGCGGCCATGCTCACTAGTGTTTTTTCATATTCATTTTTTTTGTCTAAAAATCCCATGTCCTTAAAGCGCTTTAAACGCACGAAATCTTTTGTGGTAATCCATGATATCGTCGAGATGCCATAAAAAAACCAGATATAAATGTGCTGAAATTTATGTATCCAATAGTGTTTGGCATGTGGAGAAAATCTCAGGAAAAAAGGAGCATTAAGATCATCATCTGCATTGTCAATATTCGTATACGTATGGTGCAATATATTGTGCTGTATTTTCCAAATCGTAGCATTGGCCCCAATAAGATTAAAGGTATAGCCTAAAAGGGTATTGATTTTCTTGTTTTTTGAATAAGAGCCATGTATTGCATCATGCATTACCCCCATGCCTATGCCTGCCATTCCCAATCCACTTAATATATATAGCGAAAAAAGCAGCCAAACAGAGGTTACGATTCCTGATGCAAGTAGTATTAATGGCAAAAAGAATAAAGTCAACATGACAATAGTTTTCAATACCATTGTTGAATTGGCATTTCTACTCTTATTGTGGGTCTTAAAATGGGTGTTTACTCTTTTTCTTAATGTTTTTGAAAAGTTGGAATTTAAATCTCTTGAAAATTTTGGATTATCGATGCTTCAGTTCTTTTAATGATTAATATTCTGTTTATCGCAAGGGCCACATAGCAGACCCATTTAGGGCGATATTACAGAACTTTTATGCAACTCGATATTGCATTTGATAGGTAGTTGTTTTTAAAGACTATGATGCTTAAGCAATAGTGAATCATGTGTAATACGCCATAAACAGGACTCAGCTCATAAAACGAGTTCAGGGCTACAACAACTCAACTAAAGTGGAAAGCAAAAGATTGATTAAAATTGGAATAAGATTAAAAAAAGGAAGGCTGTCTAAATAGCTAATTTCACAAAGGTAGACAAATTTAATGGTGGCCATTAAAAAATTATGCCAAATAATTGATAATCAATATAATATATCATCAAACCCGTGGCTCCCTCCCTCCTCCCGATAGCTATCGGGATCGGTCAGTTGATACAATCTGGATTACCTTTAGAAAAGAAAATTAAAAACACCTAGTATCGGAACATATCCCTATCCAAAAAAATAATTTTAGGATGGCTTGATTGCTCTTTTCTTATAGTTTAAAACTGCAATAAGGAATTCCATTGGTAGAAAAATGCAGCAATAAAATATAGATCATGGAAGATGGTTGGTCATATACCATGGGATACTTTTTTAATTAAGTGCAAAGTAACTATTCCAATTGCAGCGCTTTAACATCTGTAATCAGTTGGGCGATAGAGGCCCTGTTCAACCCATTATAGATGCCCCTAATATGTTTGTTTTTATCTATGAGCAAGAAGTTTTCTGTATGTAGAAAATCATAGATATCTTTAGGAATTCCAATATCATTCTCTACAAAATATTGATTTCTTCCGAGGTCGTAAATTTCTGTTTTGTCCCCTGTGGCTAAATGCCATTTATTAGCGATAACGTCATATTTTTCTGCATACTCCTTAAGAACAGAAACAGAATCAATTGTAGGCGTTACCGAATGTGAAAGCAATAACACATCCGGGTCGTCCTTAAACGCTTCCTGGACCTTAGCCATATTCCCTGTCATTTCCAGACAAATTCCGGGACATGAGGTAAAGAAGAAATCGGTAATATATAATTTACTGTCAAAGGTTTTTTGAGTAATGGTATCCCCCATTTGATTTACCAGCTCAAAATCAGGGATTTTATGAAAACTCTTCTCTTCTTCACTATTGGGCGTTAACCAATGTGGTGAGAAAGATTCATCATTGTAGTAGGGCAGATTTATAACCCTACTTGTTTCTTCCACTTCTATATTCTCCTTTTTAACCTGTTCTTTGCAACTTGTAAAAAGTGTAAACAAACAAACTAAAATAAAACCAGCCTTCTCAATCTTTAATAACCACCTCATTTTCTAACTTATAACATGAATTTGCTCTTCGCATCCCAAAAATGCGACCATTTTTTGCCTCATAGTTTACATATAGTTTGCCGTTTTGCAACCACGCCCTTTGTAAACCATCTTCTTTACCATCTAAAAGAACCCGCTCTTTGGCCAGTTCTCCAGTAGCATACCATTCTTTGCTTACCCCATTAAGAACCCCGTTTACATAATGAGATTCTGCCGCTAACACGCCATTTTCCCACCAACTTTTATACACCCCCTCTAAACGGTTTTGCTTGTAATACGATTGAACACGAACGACCCCATTATCTGACCATTTTTTGGCAATCCCTTCCCTCTTACCATTGTAATACCCAAGCCTCTCACCGATTGCACCGTTGCTGTGGAATACTATCGAATAGCCGTTAAAAGGTTGCTCTTTAAAATACCATTTACCTTCAATTTGATTGAGAGTCAGTTCCTTTTTTTCAACTTCTAAACTATTGATTACAAGGGTTTTTTCAACAAGATGCTTGTTTACAGTAATCTCTTTGCAATTGGTTAATAAAAAGGCCAGAAGAAATAGTATAAAAAATAGTCGCATAATTTATATTTAGTATCCTTGGTAAGGACCGGCAAAAGCCAAATAGGATCCTGTTGTAGAATAGACTTCATTAATGATATGGTAGTGGTATTCTTCTTCGCCAACAGTGTACTGTGTTGTAGACGTATGCCCTCCCGAAGTATCTAAATCGGTAGGATAAGTCCCAGAGGAATTACACTTTCTTCCGTAAAGGAAAACGCCATCCAGTAAGATCCCCACTAAGTTTTCATCATCGTTGGTAAACGCTTTAGGCTCCAAATGGTAGTGGTACACACCTGGACCTATATGGGCTCCTGTCCAGTCTAAACTGGCCGCCGCTTGATTTAATGGTCCGCCTCCTTCTTGATCATTAAATATTGAGGAACCACTAACGGCAATACCAATAGTATTAAAATCTGTCGCTACAGTATTTCCACTCATATTAGGCGTGGCATCTACCCTGATCGTTGTTGCGTTGTTATTGCTCGACATGACGCTGGGGGTTCTATCCACATCTGGCTCATCCCTATAAAGGGCATTGCCTTCACCCCAATACACGGTTTCATGGTTAGGCAAGCCAGTAGTTTCTATTACTACATTGGCCCCATCCAAATAAATGGTTGTGGCATCAGAATTAAACGCTGAAAAGGCGGCATGCAATTCGGTCACGACGGTTTCCTCAGTATCCTCAACATCGTTAGTATCCGCACTACATGCAATTAGGGAAGTTATAAGCAACCCCGCTCCCACTGCAATTACCATTCTATTTTTATTCACTTTTACTTCTCTTTTCATAATTATATTTTTATTTTAATTACCATTTACCCTCAAAAGTCCTAATAAAAAAGACATTGAAATTTGCAAATCAGTGAACTGCGTCAAGTATTCAGTGAATGCCCAGATTGATTCGGCTGGCTAATTTCTTACTGGTGTAAAAATGAGTTTATTTGTTAATGACAGTCATTATCCTTTTAATTCCTGTTTTAATTTAATGACAAGTATTTCCGTTTTTTTTCTAAGTTTTTTCCCAAGGGTCAACTGAATTTGAGATTGTAATAATTGGTCGATTACACTATTCTGATAATCTCGACTATTCAATAGATCCAAATAATTTGATTCTTGCCCGAAGGTTCTGATATGATTATAATTTTTATTCATTTCCGGGAGTAAATCGATCAGAGAAATGTGTTTCTCAATAATTGGTTTCAACCGATTTTCTATACTATTCCCAATCTTTGTTTCCTGAATTTTATACTTGTTTAATTCCGTCGGATACTGTGCTATTAATTCGGTTAAGGCATCGTTTTCAAGAAATTGAAATTTGTTCGAATTGTTGATGGAATTCAGTGCCTCGTTCCTCAAATTTGAATTTTTAAATTTCACCTGCACAATTAGGTCTTTGGCATCCTTTGTTAATTTGTTTGGTGGTAGTCCTACATATTTGAGTGAACTTTGCAGGTAAAGCGTATTGTTGTTATATCTTACTATTGCGCTATCCAAGACACTCAGGTTGGTATGCAATTCCTCATATAAACTTTCATATATTTTTACTTGGACTATCCTGTTCTTTCTTATTTCGTTCAAATCGTTGATTTTCCATGCAATTAAGATCCCCACGACAATCAATAGAATTTCTCCAAGTGCATATATCAGGTAATTTCTTATTTTTCCTGAATCCAACATTTTTCTTCTTATGGTACTGAATACTTTAATCATTGATATCTACATTTCTACTTTAAAAATTTATGGTTTTGAAAATAAAAGCCCCGTAATTGCTTACGAAGCTCTTAAATTGACTAATCAACTAATAAAATTTTATGTTAGAGCCTTTAGCACGGCGATTGGAAATCAGCAAACGGTTTTTAAAGCCGCTTTTTTACTACCAAAGACATTATAGAGTAGATAGCCGATGCCCAATAAACCAATACATAATAGTCCAAAATAGGACAAAAAGAAACTAGCCTCATTATTACCTGCTTCAACAAATTCATGGTCGCTAACTACCAATGCCAATGTGTGGTTGTTGGAATCATTTAGAACAAAATGTTTTTTGCTAAACCCTTTTTTAAAAAGCATAAGGGCACTTTGATTCCTATGGATGTCTTTAAAGGCACTATTTTTAACCAATACCGAATTTATTTCTGAGGGGATATCAAAGACCTCGAAAACTACTTTAGTCTCATGACCTAACTTTACAATGCCACTGCTTAATGAAATAGGTGTGCCGTCGTTAAAACTAATTTGAAGATTGTTCGTAATATGTTCCAATACCATTTTTTGAAACTCCTCGGGGGTTTTATAAGGAGTATCGGCATAATGTGTTCTAATCTCATGTTGAAAGGCTGTTAATGAAGCACTTATCTGTAGTACCCAACTATTATTTTCTTGTTCCACGAGCATCGTGGTAGAAACATCTGCCTGATGGGCCCTTACGGTCATTGCCATAAATAGTAAACCCAGAATGAAAATTTTTTTATACATAATCCAATAATTTCAGGTTAAGAATCAATCCTAATTCATTATGTATTACGATTGACCCTGATTGATTTCTATTTAATTAGCGTATGCGCCGTTTAAACAATTGATAAAGCTATTGGCGCCAGGTGCTGCCACATGGTAGTGATATCCTCTTGTATCATCTTCATGACCTCTACAATCATCCAAATCGGTAGGTTCATCACCATTGGCATCCAATTGGGCATAAAGTCCGAATCCATCCATGGCATACCCAATCATGGCCGCATGCCCATCATTTTGTGCCACTTGGGTAGAAACTCCTGTAGCAGCGTGATAATGATATCCGGCATTTAAGTTTATATGACCGCCAGCATCATCAAAAGGAGCTAAAGTGTAGGCTCCCAAAATGGCATCTGTAGGTGCAGGGGCATCAAAAACGACACCGTTGAAAGCTACCCCTCTTTGTGAAGGTCCATTACCGCCCATTCCTGGAGGTCCAAAACCTCCAAAATCAGTGGAAGCAGATTGTTTAACAGGGGTAACCGGTATTATGTACGTCTGCGTTAAATCTGTCACATAAGATGGTAAACACTCTACACAGTAATTTTCGTATTCCTCCCCAACATTAGGGTTGGCTGCATTGGCACAATCGTCTTCAGTTTCAGTGGTGTAGATATCTCCATTAGCATCATACATCCTCCAAGTGCTATCATTGTAAAAACTAGCCATGTTTTCAATGAAGGCACCATCAACATCATACACTTCCCCATTTTCCAACCAGATACCGCCTTTATCAGCTCCATCAGAAATATTATCCGGACACCATGGTCCCATTTCATGGTCTGCGGGATTACTGGTCGCTACAATCTGATAGCAATCAGTAGAAGTGCCATCGGAAAGCGTACAGGGTACAGTAGTAATGGTAACGGACCCATTACTTGTCAGAAAAAGGGAGGCGTCAACATTTACAACCGTAGACTCATCAATTGTATTACTGTCTATCGTACCGTCAGCAGCATCTGTACTATCATTATTGCAGCTATTGCAGGAAATGAAAAGGATGGTGCTTACAATTAAAATGGGAAATATATTTTTCATGGATTTACATTTAGATTTTATAATGGTGAATTTTTCCTATTCTGGTTTCCGTCCTTTTGGCTTGGGAGCTTTTTTTAACTCTTCCTTGGTGATGTAGCCATCTTCATCGGTATCGATTTTCGAGAAATCATTTTTTAAGGGCCCTTTTATTTCCTTTTTAGAAAGTTTTCCGTCCTCGTCCTT
The DNA here is from genome assembly GCA_035798135.1 of Flavobacteriaceae bacterium KMM 6897. GTDB lineage: Bacteria > Bacteroidota > Bacteroidia > Flavobacteriales > Flavobacteriaceae > Sediminicola. Next base: position 275,349 of record JAPFBR010000002.1, read on the forward strand.
ATCCATTTGCTTAAAAATTTCATCAACAGATGGAGGTTCTTTTTGTCCCTGCCCACCCTTGGGCTGTTGGGCACTAACGTTAGCGCTAAAAAACACGGTTACCAATGCGGTGAACATTGTTGATCTTACTATGATTTTTTTCATTGTTATTATTTTTTAAATTCACTATTTTGACGACAAAGATGGCCAATGGTTAAATGGCAAATGGAACCTTTCAGTGAACAGCCGGAAGTATTAAGTGAATGCAGGGATAACAGCAGTGAACACTAAGTTTAGATAGGTTTACAAAGATTATTTACACTATAAGATGAATTATATTTCCGTTTATTTGTACCATGAACAGAACAAAACGATTTCTATTCCAAATCCTCCTCTGGGGTACCGTTTGGCTCATGGCCTGGTTGCTTATGACGGAGGACATGCTCTTTCTTCAAAGGCATGCTCCTACCTTTATTGTACAAGTTATGGTGGTTGGGGTGTTAATATATTATATGGCACCGGCTCTTTTATTTAATAAAAAGTATGTGCTTTTTATGAGTGTTTCCCTAGCCTTGATTGTATTCTGTGCCGCTATAATTTCTTTTTCTTTTATGGGACCTCCTGGAGGACCTCCACCCGATCTGGAAAGTTTGCCGCCCGGGATGCAACCTAAAGCCCCACCCCAATTTTTGATCCACTTTTTATTTTTGTCAATTGCCCATGTGCTGGCCACTTTTTTGGAGACTTTTTTATTCGCGCAGAAGAAGGAGGAGGAAACTATTCGAAATAAAAATGAAAATCTCCATACCGAACTGAAATTGCTAAAATCACAGATCAATCCTCATTTCTTGTTCAATTCCCTCAATAATATATACGCCTTATCAGCAATTGACGCGGGAAAGACCCAAAAAAGCATCAGTTATCTTTCCGATATGCTACGCTATGTATTGTATGAATGTGAGCAAGACATGGTTCCATTGGAAAAAGAGGTCACCTACATTGAAAATTACATCAAACTCTTTTCTTTAAAAAGCAGTGAGAAATATCCCATTACCATAGATTTTAAGATTGCCGAACATAACCTACAAATTGCCCCCATGCTTTTTATTCCCTTTATGGAAAATGCGTTAAAACACGGAAATATTGATAGGAGAACTGATGCCTATATGCGGATAAAATTAGAGGCAGATACAGATTGCATTCACTTTGAAATTGAAAACAGTAAGGCTGTAAAGCCTAATATAACCGACGATGTTGGAGGTATTGGCATAGAAAATGTAAAGAAAAGATTGGCTATATTATATCCCAAGAGGCATGAGTTATTAATTAATGAAACCACGCTTGCTTTTAAGGTGGACTTAAAATTAGATTTGAATGGCAACGATTAAATGCTTGGTGGTAGACGATGAGGAATTGGCAAGAACCCTTCTTGCCACATATATTGACAAATTGGATTTTTTAGATTTGGTTGCCACTGCACAAAATCCACTGGAGGCTATGCAAATAATGAGCCATCAACATATTGACGTTTTATTCCTGGACATTCAGATGCCAGAATTGAAGGGTACTGATTTTGCGAAAATGATTGCTCCAACCACAAAAATTATTTTTACAACTGCCTATTCAGAATATGCCTTGGAAGGATTTGAATTGAATGCCTTGGACTACCTCTTAAAACCCATCACTTTTGAACGTTTCTTAAAGGCTGTTTCCAAACTACGATCAAACCAAGAAAATGATGTAGGGAAGACAATTACGGTTAAATCCGGATATGATCTGTTCAAATTGAAATTGGATGATATCACCCATATCGAAAGTGATAGTGAATATGTTATTTTTCATACGCATGACAAAAAAATAATGAGTCTTCAATCACTTAAATCATTGGAGAAATTATTGGATGCCGCTACGTTTATGCGTGTTCACAGATCCTTTATCATCAACAAAACTAAGGTAACTGGTTTAAAAGGGCGGGATCTATTGTTATCCACTATCAAAATTTCTGTCAGTGATTCTTATTACGAGGATGTTAAGAAAGAATTATTTTCAAAATAATTTCTCTTAGTTCTCGACTGCCCTCGAACTGATAATTTTTTCAATGTGAGCGATTCGTCATTGTTCTCAATTGCGCTCGAAATGACAGCTCCCTCATATTTACTTACAATTTCAATAGTGGTATCCCCAGTGATGCCTGATAAAACGTAAACCCGATCCATGCCATGTACAGCAGTCCGAAAATAGTAACCGCGAGGATCTGCTTTCTACTGGAAATTTGCCATCTATTCGAGACCCATAAGGCAAATAAGGGAATGAGCTGAATGCCGTGCAGGCCAAAAAAATGGGCCACCCTTAGGTCCCCGGCCACCGTGCTCCAATTGACCAATGGGAGTCCGGCCCCTCCATCTGCCACCCCTACGTTGTGTGCCAACTGGCCAATCATCTGCCCTCCTACCCAACTACCAAAAAAAACGACCGTCCAGCCTAACAAGATGGCCCATTGGATTGGTTTGGAGGTTTTTAATTTTAACCGAATGGTGTCGAAAATAAAGAGTACCATTACAAAGACATTTATTCCGATAAAAATCCCCATGGACATAAAAAGAAGGGCGTCAAAGATGCTTGATTTGTTGTAATGGGATTGTATGCCCCTTGATGCCTGGAATACAACGATCACCGTTTCCATCAGTAAGGTCCAAGCAACGATATTGTTGATGATGTTTGTCTTTCTTTTGGTATATGGGTAAAAGCCTATGAGATAGCCTACGGTCATAATATAAATACCGTCCGAGATTGCAAATTTCAAGGGTTTTATCCACACATTGATGCCCATTAGTGTTCTATCATCTATCAATAGCCCTGCAAGGCACAATATGGCTAGGAAAAAATGAAACAATACAATCTTATAAAGAATAGGACTTTCTTTTTTTACGGTGTTGAATACCTTGGTTAGATTATTCATGATTGTTGTCCTTTAATTCCCCTGATAATCATAAATAGTAGAAAGCCTAAAGGGCCAAACATAAATGTACCCAAGAGGCAAGGGACCAATAGCAATTGGTGGATCCCTAATTTTTTGTTTTCATCCAATATCCACATGCCCACAAGAAGATCAAATGCCAAATAATGCACCCATCCGGCAAGCAGGGCATTTTCTTCCGTGAATAATGCCATTACAGCGGCAAGACTGCCAAAATCCATCCACCCTCCTATTTGTAAGGCCTGAATGATATAAAAAGCGTAGACCAATGACAATGCCAAAGGGATTACTTTGAAATCTATTAAAAATCTGGTCACTTTCCATTTGGGCAAAACAATCATCAGAAGCCACATGGGTAAGGCGGTGGTATTTGCCACGGAAAAAACTTCGGTCGGAGTCATAATCGAAAGGTTAAAAAGGTTGGTTGGTGGTAAGGTACTAAAATTGATCAACTAGTTTAAACCCGAGCGGGTTAGACAAGAACAGGATTAGCGATATCCCACTTTTATTTCAAAGGCTTTCACATACAAAATCCCCTCTTTGGGGTTGGCCCCTGTTCCGCCCCATTCCGCTCCCCCATCATATCCCGGGAGCAATAAAACAGGTTCTAGTCCTGGAGGGGCATATTGCCGTCTGTACATCTACTTAAAACGCTCTAGGAGCTCAGCCGGAGCTTTTTCGGCAATTTCTAAAGCCACGGACAAACTTGATGTATTGTAATTTTGGAAACGATTATAGTGTAATACAATACATCTATGTTGGGGTGTTTTTTATAGCCGGCGAAACATAAGTTTTTGGTCAGTATTCTTCTGGATTAGTGTAGACAGATTTAGGTTAGCAATCACCATGTGCATCATAGCACATTTGCTTATAAATATAAATAGGGGAATAGTGATAATTACCACTTATATGGGTATAACATTAATTATCTTTGTAGGCGCAATTCCTATGATTCAAAAATTTGGAACAGATTAAAGCATATTTAGATCAAGTAGCTGCCATATCTAATCAAGATTGGGATTTTTTCACTTCAAAATTACAGCGCCGTAGTATACCTAAGAAGGATATTTTCTTAAAAGTTAATGAAATAGAAAATCACATCTCCTTTATAGAATCTGGTGTAGTACGCTTATATATACCAAAGGAAAACCCAGAAAAGGAAATTACCTTTGGCTTTAGTTTTAAAGATCAGTTTGTTAGTGCCTATGATTCTTTCTTAACGCAGACGCCTTCTGCTTATCAATTGCAAGCGTTAACAGATACTACTCTTTTGAGTATTACTTATGACGATTTGCAATTGGTGTATAAAACTACCCAAATAGGAAATCTTATAGGAAGATTAACTGCAGAACGTCTCTTTTTGATAAAATCTAAACGCGAACAGAATTTATTGAATCTCAATGCAGAAGAACGTTACATTAACCTATTTAAAGAACGTCCAGAACTCTTAAAAGTAATTCCTTTAAAATACATCAGTTCCTATATTGGCGTTACTTCTCAGGCTTTAAGCAGGATTAGAAAACGTTTATAATACCTGTTTAATTGATTCAGGTTCATTGTTTCCCTTGTAACATCAAATTACCTTTGTAAAAAAAAGTTATGTTGATTGTTATTTTCGTCGCAGTGCTTTGGTATGGAGGCTTGTTTTTTCAATCTTTCTTTTTACATCGCTATGCGGCTCACCAGGTATTTACCATGTCAAAAACGATGGAACGCATTACGTTTGTTTTGACTTGGATTTTTCAAGGCCCAAGCTACCTAAGTGCTTATGGTTATGGAATTATGCATCGTATGCACCATGCTTATACAGATACTGAAAAGGATCCCCATTCTCCATCTCATGATGCTAATTTATTTGCGATGATGTGGAAAACAAAAACAATCTATCAAGATATTAATACACAACGTATGGAGATTGATCAACGTTTTACCAAAAATGTTCCTCAATGGAAAGGTTTTGACCTCTTTGCAAGTTCTAGATTTTCTCGTTTACTTTGGATTGCCGCTTACATATTATTCTTTGTATTCTTTGTGACTTCTTGGTGGCAATGGTTATTATTGCCTGTAACCTTTTTAATGGCTCCTATACATGGAGTGATCATTAACTGGTTTGGTCATATTTATGGCTATGTTAATTATACCATGAAAAACACAAGTAAAAATCTTTTTCGTTTTGATTTTTTAATGATGGGAGAAGGGTATCACAATAATCATCATAAACATGCAAGCAGCGCTAATTTTGGTGTAAAATGGTATGAGATTGATATTACGTATTTGATAATAAAATTATTGGATACAATTGGTTTTATCCGGTTAAAATCAATTGGGGTTAAATAATAATTCAAAGTTTTTTTTGGAATTTTGGGATGATTGGCCGTAATTATGGTTGGAAGATTATTTTAATGTTTAGAGGGCATTCACAAAATACATCTGCATCATCCCTCTGTTTTTAACTTGGATTTCACCTCTGGGTTCACAAACAAACTCTTCTTTTACCAGTTTATATGTATTTTCAGCGATGTTAATTTTCCCGCCTTCAGACATGGTTTCCATTCGGGAGGCAACGTTTACGGTATCTCCCCATATATCATAGGCGAATTTCTTGGTGCCCACTACCCCTGCCACCACAGGACCAGTATTGATTCCTATGCGGACGTCGAAGCTTAATTCACTAGCAGACGTATCTTTTTTAGTTTCTTCCACAAAGGCGGCAATTTCTATGGCTGCTCTCACCATACGCTTTGCATGATCTTCATTGTTATCATGCAAGCCCCCGGCACACATATAGGCATCACCAATAGTTTTGATTTTTTCGAGGCCATGTTTTTCAATTATAGTATCAAACTTTGAAAAATAAAAGTCTACTGTTTCTACCAAGGCCTCAGGCGATAAATTTTCTGAGAAGCTGGTAAACCCTTTAAAGTCTGTAAACATAACAGTTACCGCATCATACTGTCTAGCTTTTACCTTTCCATTTGCTTTTAATTCGGCTGCGGTTTCCTCGGGAAGAATATTTAGTAACAATACATCCGATCTATCCCGCTCTTGTTCAATAATCTGTTTTGTTTTTCTTATAAATGTATTTCTTCTAAACAAGCCAATGGCTAGGATTCCTATCAATAATAAACCTGCAGCAGCGCCTAATGAAATGTTGCTCTGGTTTTTTCTTCTTTGTTCTAATAAATCTATTTCTATGCGTCTCTGTGCATCTTGCTGATTTGCCATTTGCTGAACGGCTTCGATGTTTTTTACGCTATCCCGATATGCAATATGGTTTTTATAATAGCTTAATGATTCTCCCAGCTCTCCTTTTACTTCATACAGTTCTGATAGTTTTAAATTTGCATCACTTATTTGTTCCTTTAAACCATAACGCGCAGCTAGTTCTAGACTTTTTTCGGCGTAATTTAGTGCAGCCGGGAGATTATTTTTTCTTAAATAGATGTCTGACATATAGGTTAGGTACACCGATATTGGATAATAATCTTCCAACTCCTCTAGAATGGTAATAGCTTTGTTGATATTGGATTCTGCCAGATTATCCTTTTCTTGTTCGGCATATATCATTCCCATGTTGCCAAGACTATAAGCTTGACCGATTGTGTGGTTTATATTTTTGAAAATGACCACTGATTCCCTAGTATAAATAAGCGCCGAATCTAATTTACCAGCATTAAAAAAATCATCACCAGCATTCAACAATGCGGTAGCAACCTTAATAGAATCGTTTACTTTTCTTAGTATTTGTATCCCGTTATTGTAATATTTTTGAGCACTGTTTGAATTGCCCATTGCAGAATAAGTACCTGCTATAGAAATCATGAGTGAACCAATTCCTTTATCATCCTTAGTGCGATTGGCATACTCGAGGCTTTTAAAATAAGATTTTAATGCTCCTGGATTGTTTCCTTTAAATAGTTGTGCATTGCCTTTTTGTAAATATCCGGTATATAGGAAGCTGTAAGAAGAGGAAGAGTCCTTTGCTGCTTTGGCTATTAACAACTTTGAAAACTCAATCTTCCTGTCTGGATTTGTTTCTTCTTTTGCAATATTCATTAAAATTTCAAGTTCATTACCCTTATAAAATCCGGAATTATATTCCACAATAAGGCTATCCGCCAATTTCTGATCTTGACCGATAGCAAAATAGATACCAAAACAAAAGAAGCCTATCAAAATATAATAGGCTCTCTCTTTAATTGAAATCATACGTTGTGCTTTATTGTTTTTATTATTTCATGATTAGTTTTGGATCATCCCAAACTTCAGTTTGAGTCGGGTCAGAATTAAGGCAAAATCCAATTTGGTAATTCTCGAATGGTTTTGTATTTGGCTGCGTTGGCGTAAGCGAAACACCAACAATGGCACCGGTAATAACACCAGCAACAGCAGCATATTGGTCGTTGATTAATAGTTGTTGTGAATTTGTATACTTAGCGATTGAATTGTCAGCCGCTTTTATATGCATTAAGGTAATATCATTCTTTCTGCCTGGATCGGGGTTGGGATCTACCTTCCACTCAATTACTTGATTGAGTTCAACCGCTGTTACAAGCGTATCATCATCCGGATCACCAGGTGATCCTGGCGCACTGTTACCCTGCTTTAAACTTAGATTAGTTGAATTTCCAATTCTGCTTACATAAATTGTAATTGGGAGCGGTGTTGGAGGTGTTACGGGTGGTGGATTATTTCCATTACACATAATTTTAGTTTTAGTTTGGTTTATAATGAATTGAATATAAGACTATTTACGCTATTTTTTACTAAAAAAATAAAAATTTGTAACCGCTATTAGGTTTTTCAGAATTATTGAATGTCAAGTCAATCTTATTAAGTCGCTGGAGCCACATATTCAAAATACCTGGTATTTCCTACATTGCCTTCGGGTTTGTATTTAAACCCCAGAAAACGGAACCAGGATAACTGATCGGTGCGGTGGGCTTCAGCATACTGGCCAAGGGCACAGCCCTTAAATTCAATGGATAGCTCCAGTAGGATTTTGCGCATTTCAAAGCTCAGTTCCATAGCATGGACTTGCATGTGCTGGCTGCATATAAAAAACGTCTCATATCTTTTAGCCCCAATTTTATATGCCCCAAGAATGCCTATTGGTTCCCCATTCACTGTTTTCCAAATTTTAGAATACCCTTCTGTTTGTGTTGATTTAAGGCGATTTTTTATGAATTGCAGTGTTTCTTGCCGCTCGTTTTCATTGGAAAGTAGCCACTCTGGCCTAGATTTCTCCCAAACATTTTTGAGAATATAAGTGATATCGGCGGTGGTTATTTCATCTTGTGGGTCAGACATAATTTTTCACTTATAGAGGTTCCTTAGATTGTACGATTATAGTTTGGTAAAAAACATGATATGACTTATTCATGCTAATAGAACATAATTCATAAATTGTTTTAGAATAGTTCTAAGATAAAATAATTCTTGGTTACAATCAACCAGGGGTACATTTCATAAAATTCAGCTAATCATCGCAGGCTCCAAGTTTGCATTTCTATATGAGCAACCAAAAAGAATAGTTAAATAAATTCCTGTTGCGGCATCCATCGCTAAAAGACAATTTGCAAAAAGATTGCTGCCCCTTCTTGCACCTCCATAAAAGTCGGGGGCCACAGATCCAGTTGGTACGTATACCAATCCCAAGGTTTCATCCAAGGCCACCCCGCCCCAATTATTTGCTCCTCCAATGCCATCACTGTTATAGGCATCCTTGTCCTTCCAAGATTCGTAACCCGGCTCGCCAGGGGGTGGAATGGTATGAAAGCGCCAGACCAATGCTCACAAATTTTCCCTTGGTCATCAAATCTAAAAAAGTCCATGGTCACATATTCATCAGAACCTGGCCAGATCTGATGGGTATGGAGTGCTACTAAATCCCCTTCAGCGATACACCTAACAAAGGAAATGGTTTTGTTGGGATATTCTTCTTGCAATGTTTCAAAATAGGCTACAAATCCATTGGTCCCATCCTCTACATGAGGATTGTGCAGCATGTATTTCTCCCCAACATATAGCGCAATCGCTTTTCGGGGATTCCAGTTATAAGCGGTTTTATAAAATGATATGGCGTTCTTTTTCAACTATGTTCATAGTCGACTATTTTTTTATAATTGATATTCATCTTTTATGTCGTTGTACTGCTCAGAATTATGACATTTTTATGGTTATAATTACATATAATGTTATTATTTTCTTCAATTTGGAGCGAAAACTTTTTTTAATTGAAATAATTCTTAAATTGTTGTTAAAAAGGCTTTCATGTTTGTTATTGCTGCTATTCTTATAGAAGTATTTCTAGTTTCTTCATGCATTCTTATCTTATTTAATCTTAGGGATAAATTGGGATTGGCACCCCTTTATATTCTGCTAGGTTGTCTCCAATATTTTCAAGTCAACTTGGAAAATGCTGTCAGTTATAAATTTTTAGGAGAATATCCCATTTATCCTGGATCTATTGTTTTGTTCAGTTCACTTTTATTTGCTGTTTTACTGATCTATATTTATGAGGGTGTGATTAGCGCTAGAACCCTAATCATCGGTATTCTTATTTCAAATTTATTTTTAACTGGCTTGTTTGAAATTACGGCTACCCAGGACTATTTTATAAGATTACTGGATGATGATATAAATTTACGCAACACTGCCCTATTCAACATAGATTACAAATATTTCACTATTGGCACGATTATATTATTACTGGATTTCATTCTATTGGTATGGGTCTATCAATTCTTAATTTCAAAGATTAAAAGACCTTTATTCTTTTTAACAATATTTTTGTCTCTCTGGTCAATTTTAATCTTAGATTCCTTGGCTTTTAACGGCATCCTTTTTTATGGCACCCCCTATTTTAAGGTTTCATTAATCGGGCATTTTATAGGAAAAACCTTTGCAGCCGGAATATTTTCCATCATACTTTATGTCTATGTGACCTACATTGATAAGGTGCTGACAACCACTTCTTTTATTGCCGATCATAATCTGAGTATTTTTTCAATATTTACCTTTAGGAAAAAATATTTGGATCTTAAAGTTGAAAAAGAGATTACCGAAAAAAAATTAAATGAACGTTTCGAAACCACATTGGTTAAAATTTCTGATGGGGTAGTGTCCTTAGATAAGAATTGGTGCTATACCTATGTGAATAAAAAGGCAGGAGAATTTTTAAATAGTAAACCAAGTAGTTTAATTGGGAAACACATATGGACGGAATTTCCTGAAGGGAAAGGACTCCCTTTTTATCACGCATATTACAAAGCCGTTGATACACAGCGAGCACAATATTTCGAAGAATATTACGAACCTTATGATAAATGGTTCGAAAATAGAATTTACCCTACCGCAGAGGGGTTAACAATTTACTTTACAGATATAACGGATAAAAAAATTGCGGAATTGGCCCTGATGGAGAGTGAGGCCTTTAACAAGGGGATATTATCATCTTTGAGTGCCCATATTGCAGTAATAGATAAAACGGGTAAAATTTTAGCTGTAAATAAAGCTTGGAATGATTTTTCACTGGCTAATGGGGAGCCTAATTTGGCGCGTACTTCCGTTGGAAGCAATTATATAAATGAATGTGAGAATGCGATTTCTAGAGGACATACCTTGTCTCAAAAAGTACTGGATGGTATATGGTCTGTTCTCAATAATAAACAAACCAGTTTTAAAATGGAGTACCCTTGTCATTCTCCTACAGAAAAACGTTGGTTTACATTTCACATAGAGCCATTTGAATCAACCTCGAATAAATTGGTAATTTCACACACCAATGTAACCCAACTTAAAACCACCGAAGAACAATTAGAGAATGCCAATGAGAAATTAAATGAAGCACAACGGTTGGCGAAAATAGGGAATTGGGAATTCAACCCGAAAACCAAGGAGGTATATTTTTCGGATGAAATGTACACTATTTTGGAATTGGACAAAGGTCCTTCCAAGGATCTTTTTGAAAGATATAGAGCCAAATGCCTACCTGAGGATTACGACTATTTTAATGAGCTTTTGATCAATTCTATTAAAAATGAAGAGGGATATGAAATAGGGTACTATATAAAACTCAATGATTCTACCCTTAAATATATACATGAAATAGGAGAAGTTGTACTGGACGAAAATGGGAAAGATTTAATACTGAAGGGTACCATTCAAGATTTTACAAAGGATAAATTGATCAATGAAGAACTGTCCAAAAAAAATGAAGAGTTAAAAAAGGCAAATATAGAATTGGACCGATTTGTGTATAGTGCATCACATGATTTAAGGGCTCCCTTAACGTCTTTACGAGGGTTGATACAAATTGTTGATATGACCTTGGAAGTTGAGCATGAAGAATTAAAAGAACCCTTATCCCTAATGAACACTACAATTGATAAAATGGATGTGTTTATCAAAAGCATTTTTGATTATTCAGTAAATGCCAGAACAAAAATTTCTACTGAAAAAATCGATTTTGAGGAGTTGATTGGTTCTGTTTGGGAAAGTTTGAAATACATGAATATAAAATATGACCCAAAATCAACCATCAATATAACACAAGACGCAGATTTTTATTCAGATAAAAACCGGCTAGAGATTATCTTGGGCAACTTGGTATCCAATGCCATAAAATATTATGATAACAACAAAATGGAGCGCTTTGTAAATATTACAGTTACCGCAGATGCAAAAAGTGCCAACATTATCATTGAAGACAATGGAATAGGGATAGGAAAAGAGCATATAGATAAAATATTTGAGATGTTTTATCGGGCAACAAAATTATCCACAGGCTCTGGCATGGGGATGTATATTGTAAAGGAAACGTTGGATAGACTTCATGGGACCATAGAAATTGAATCGGAATTAAACAAAGGCTCCAAATTTAGTATTTCAATACCCAACGCCAAATAATATCCAGCTTTACCATGACAATGAATGAAATATTATTAATTGACGATAACTATATTGATAACTTCATCAATAAAAAAATTGTTGCCAAAGAAAATATAGCGGATACCATTACGGTGATGCTTTCCCCAATTGAAGCCTTGGATTATTTAGCGAACAAGAAAGACAGATTTCCCGATCTTATTTTATTGGATATTAAAATGCCCCAAATGGACGGGTTTGAATTTTTAATTGAATTCTCAAAATTTCCCGAGTTTAAAAAAGCCAATTGCAGCATAGTGATGCTCAGCTCTTCCCAAAACATAATGGATATTGCAACTGCAAAGAAAAATCCGCATGTTATAGATTATTTAATCAAACCTTTGGATCCATCAAAATTAAATGATCTTTTAAAGTTATTGGTCTAATACCTTTACAAATAGAAACATCCTTAAACTTTAAATACATTTACCACTTTCCATATTGCATCTTCTTGTAGGACATCAACAATACCTTAGGTCCTATTTTGCTGCCGAACGCTCCATAAACACCAACAAAAAACAAGTATTGCAATTGCATAAAAATTATTTCGCATAGCTATTAGATCTGATCAGAGGATGCAAATATGTTTTAGCAGGCATAAAATAATCAGAGTGGCGTTACAAATACTTCTGAAGATTTTTCTTGAAGTATGCCGCACTGTCTGCAATACTTTGCATGGAATTCTCGGCAAAATTACCCCCTTGTTCCAAATAATAGTATTCTAAACCGTCCGTAGGAATAGTGGATAGGAGTTTGATATAATCTATAGAACCATTACCCAGTTCCGTATAGTCACGGGTGATCTTATCCATATCCTTAATATGCCACATCACATAGCGCCCAGGTTGCTTTGCGATCAATTCTGCCGGACTCAATTTTGAGGAGTGCATCACCCAATAAAGGTCCATCTGCAATTTCACCAACTCTGGATCCGTATCACGCAGTATGATGTCAAAACCGGTTTCCCCGCCGTGGTCGGTAAATTCAAAATCATGATTGTGATAGGCAAACCCCAGACCAGCGTTGTTAACCTGCTCCCCTATCCTATTCAGTTTTTCAGAAAGTATTTTGAATTTATCCAGGGTACGATAGTCAGGATGCAACCATGGCCAGGTAATATACCGTTTGTTCAAGGTCAACGCCCCTTCAATACATAGGTCCGTATACCTTGTGAGTTGGTCCATTGGTTGTTCAAAATAGTCCGAAAAACCGTAATGTCCGCTTGAAGCCGTTAGCTGTAGATCATCCAATATTTGTTTGAAATCAGACGCTTTATAGCCGTAATACGACCCCTTGTCCACATCATTCCCATAGAGCTCCAGATCTTCATAACCCAAGCTGGCAACCATTTTTAAACTGCCTATAGGGTCCCTTTTCATGGCATCACGTATCGTGAAAAGTTGAAGCCCCATCTTATAGCTGCTTTTTGGGAACATGGAAAACCCAGAAATGGGCATCATGGCCGCTGCAGACAGCATACTAGATTGTTTTATAAAGCTTCTTCGGTTGATGGTATGTAGTGATTTCATTAAGGAATTGGTTGTAGTGTGGTCTAAAATTAAGGAATTAAATTGTTCTTGGCTGTTATGATTTAAAGACTTTGGTCATGACAGTGCTCAAACGGAAAGAAAAGGTGGGGCAGTTATAATCTTATAATTCTATCTAGATACAGTTGTTCAATCGGTCGGCAACGTCGAAGGCGATTAGGCATTTAGATGGAATTGTGGTTAGTTTCATTCACAAAATACATTTTCATCATCCCCTTATTTCGAACATAAATTTCTCCTCTATGTACACACTCAAAGGCATCTTTGACCAAGCCGTAGGTGTTTTCTGAAATATTTATTTTTCCCGGTTCGGACATGGATTCCATCCTTGAGGCCACATTCACCGTATCTCCCCAAATATCGTAGGCAAACTTTTTGGTGCCTACTACCCCGGCCACTACGGGACCTGTATTGATCCCTATCCTAATATCGAATCGGGTACCATTATTTGTTTCCTCAATTTTGGAAGTGGCTACAAACTCCTTGATTTCAAAAGCTGCCAACAGCATTTTATGGGCATGGTTTTCTGTTGGGAATGGGAGTCCCCCTGCACACATATATGCGTCACCCACGGTTTTAATTTTTTCAAGTCCGTACTTTTCCATGATTTCATCAAATTTGGAGTAGTAGAAGTCCACACTTGCCACCAATTCTTCTGGCGATAAACCTTCGGAGTAGCGCGTAAATCCTTCAAAATCTGTAAACAAAACAGTCACAGATTCAAACTTCTTAGCTTTTACCCTTCCAAATTCCTTTAGTTCCTTTGCGGTTTCTTCTGGCAAAATATTTAAAAGTAAGTTTTCCGATCTATCCCTTTCGTTTTGAATGATACCATTGGTCCTTTTTATAAATCGGTTCCTTCTGTAAAGTCCCAAAGCAAGTAAGACGATCAAAAACAGGGGAATGGCTGTTGCAATTACGATAATTTGTTGATTATCCTTTTGTTGGTTGAGTAGGTCTACTTCTATTTGTTTGCGGGAAATCTCGAAATCGGTCCTAAAATTCGCCATCTGTTGTACATTGGAAATATTCTCAACACTGTCCTTATAGATAATATAGTCCTTGTAATACCGAAAGGATTTATCAATATCCCCTGTTTTTTGATAGAGCTCGGAAAGTTTCAAATTGGCGTCACTAATTTGAGATTTTAACCCATACTGTGTTGCCAATTCCAAACTTCTTTGGGCGAAGGTAAAGGCAGCCTTTAAATTACCCTTTTCGGCATAGATATCGGACATAAAGGTTAGATATACGCTTATGGGATAATAATCCTCTAATTCATTTAACAATAGAATGGCCTTGCTAATATTTTCTTCGGCCTTGTTGTTTTCCCCCTTTAAGGCATAGGCAAGTCCAACATTACCCAGATTGAAGGCTATCCCTGATTTATGATTTCTGGACCTAAATATTTCCCCAGACTCTTTGAACAATATCAAGGCCGTATCCGGTCTTCTTAAATTCAAATTATATTCATCGCCCAAATTTTCCAACGCAAAGGCGTAATTAAGGGAATCTTTTTCTTCCTTAAGAAGCGCAATGGCCTTTTTATAATAAAGAATGGTATTCTTTTTATTCTCCATAACAGAATACACATCAGCTATGGTAATATATAATTTCCCTAACTCTAGACTATTCTTTTCATCAAGGGCTATTTTGGCACCAAGTAGAAAGCTTTCCAAAGCTTTAGAAAGATCTCCCTTTAGTCTTAGGGCACTTCCCTTTATACGATATGCTGAGATGACAGCGTTGACAGAATCTAACTGCTTGGCCTTTTGTAATAGGATTTCACTGTATTGTATGGACTTATCCGGGTTTTGATTGTTATGGGCCAATCCACGAAGTATTGCTAGGAGATCTTGTTTTTTGTAGTCGCCACTGGAATAAACCTGTTCAAGACTATCGGCCAATTTTTGATTTTGACCATAATTCACCATACTGAACATTAAAAGAAGGCCCAATAATAAATGGGTTTTCTTTCCAAAATTCCGTATTAAATGGCTGTTCTTTTTCATTGATTTTGAATTCCAATCAATCAAATACTACTACTACTCTACCCTTATTTTTGGATCTATACTAAAAGAACTCGTTCCAATGGAAAAGGCGATATTATAGGTATAGGACTTTCCCTTTTTTTCCTTTTCCACTTTTACCTTCACCTTCGTCTTTCCATTCGATCGTCTTCCCGAAATTTTGGGCTTTCTAAAAATATTGGAGCTGTTTTCTTCATTTACGTAGCTGATCTCATCTATTTGAACCTCGGCTCCTGAGGAAGAGTTCCCTTCCCATTCTACAGTATCTCCTTCATTAACGAAAATGGTAAAGTTTTTTTTGTCATTAATATTTTCGGACACGGTACCAGCACTTACGGAAAAGGAAAAGGCCCCGTCTGTATCCCCGTCATTTAAAAGAGTAGTATTTATGTTTAAGAAAATCGTGTGGGTCACTTGTGCATGTGAAGTAGTATAAAATAGCATTGAAGCAGCGGCCATTACAAGGAATCTAGGCAGTGTAAATTTCATAATTTCTGTTTTTAAGTGGTTTGTTTGCTTGATTAACGAACACCATTGCTTTGGAGGGAATAAGCATAGGCTCTAAATAACTGTTATAATGCACTTTAGGCATGAACTATACACACCTGATAAAGAACGAAAAGATAGGTAATTTTATGGTAGTCTGTTGTTTAGCAATGAAAATTGTCCCGATTGGACTGTTTACTGTCCCAACCCCAATATTATTTTACCAAAACTTCCTCGGAAAAAATATTAACCCTTAATTAGGATATATCCCAAGGAGTTGATAAATAGTATAAGTTGTTGGATATCAAAATATAAAACACGTTGATTTGATTATTGTTTTAATGCTAAAGGGGCAACCTGCCCTCTATACCTTATGGAAAATCGATCGGAACTATTCACGTTAATGGTACTTGATAAATTTGGAGACAGGGTGATGAAAACTCTAAAGGATTCCGTTTTATTATCTATGTTAAAGCTAATTTCCTTGCTTTGTGTCTTTTCATTCTCTGTTACTTCATACTTTTCTGGAATGCCCTTGAATTGGATGGCATTGTCGGTAGTGGAATACCCACCACCCATTTGTCGCTCTCCAAAATAGGGTAAATAGGCTGATATGGTATCGCCCTCAAGCATTAAAAAGTTTGAATTCCCGATAAGGCTGATCTGACTCCCTGAACTTCCAGGGGGTAAAAGTCCGGCGTTGGAGATACTATTCAAGCTATTGGTCATTAAGGGCATGGCCCAATCAGATTGGATCTGGAATGATTTGGATGCTATCAATTCTTCCAATTGCTGAATTTGTGATGGGGATGTGACCGTTTTGGAAGAAGTACCGCAACCGATCAACATGGCTACCATCAATACAAGTAAAGGTTTAATCTTCCGTTTCATAATTGCCCAATTTAATGTACTATAATGAAGTTATGGACTTTTTTGGAATTTGTGTTTTAAAGTTTTTATAAAATTTAGAGGTACAGTAATGAAAAGATTATAAATTCCGTACAAGTTTCATAAATTCTGACACACGGCTATCATCCAGATCATTCTCCCAAAATCCTTCTTTTTTAAAATAGGAACCAACGATCATGCCATTGCAGAGGGGCCAATAATCAGAGACATTATCTTTAGTGATCCCAGAACCAATAAGAACGGGAATAGCAAGACCATTCAATGTTTTTAATTCATCAACGGAAGCCGCAACCCCGGTATGGTCCCCTGTAACGATTACCCCATCGCTTAAGAAAAATTGGGCTGCTTTGGCCGTGTCCAACAAGGAAATATCTTTGGTGATGGCATGGGAGCTATGCTTCTTTTTTATATCAGTAAATAGGGCTATTCCATCTGCGCCTATTTTTTTCCGATAGCGCAGCAACTCCCCTGCTTGGGCCTCTATAATGCCTTCGTCTGCCACATGGGCAAATACAAAGCCCTCGGCACGGATAAAATCCAGATCTGCTGCTTTGGCTACTGCCAGAGCTTCCCTATTGGCCCCAGCCAATATTTGGATACCCACTGGGAGTTTTGTTTTTTGCTTTATCAGATACCCTACTAAGGTCATTATGGAGCTTATTTCATGGCCCACACCATTCTTTAGATAGGGAACATCATGCATGTTTTCTATCATAATGGCATTGATCCCCGCCTTTTTATAAACATCCGCTTCCTGCAAGGCAGCATTTATAATATCGGAAGTATTCAAGGTATTCTTTGGAGTTCCTGGCAAAGCCTTAAGATGAATCATGCCAATAATTGGCTTTGTGTCCTTATAAATTGATTTAAATTTCTTCATAGAAATTTATCTAGTTCCCTTAAAATTACGTAAATTTAAGAAGGTATTAATCTAATTATCAGAAAGATGTCCAATACTCCCAAAGTAACGGTGATTGGTGGCTCCAACATAGATTTGATAGGTGTAGCCACGGAAAAATTGATTTATCAGGATTCCAATATTGGTTCAGTCGATACTATTCTCGGAGGGGTTGGTCGAAATATTGCCGAAAATTTAAAACATCTGAATTTAGATGTTGATTTTTTAAGTGTCTTTGCTGATGATGAGTTCTCCAAAACCTTAAAAAAATCCTGTAAAGACTTCGGTATCTCCATTGAACATAGTCTGACCATAAAAGACAGTAAGACTTCGCTTTATGTGGCCATCATGGACCATTACCACGATCTGGCCTTGGCCCTTTCGGCCATGGATATCTACGATAATATTCCCGATAGTTTTATCTTGGATAAATTGGATGTCATAGGCAAAAATGAATTTTGTGTTTTGGAAACCAATCTACCTGTTTCCATTTTGGAGCTGGTCACAGAAAAGCTTCCCAACACCAAATTTGCCTTAGAGGCCGTATCTGCAAAAAAAGCCTTAAAAGCATTAACTGTCATCGACCGACTGCACATTTTAAAATGTAATGCTAAGGAGGCGGAACTGCTGAGCAACATAACCGTACAATATGAAAGTGATTTTGAAAAGATGATTGAACACTTTTTGGGGATGGGCGTAAAAAAAGTATTCATTACCCTGGGAAAGGATGGAGTGGCCTATGGGGATGAAAATGAAATCTTTATCAACAAAAACAATATCCTTATCCCGGTCAATACCATCGGTGCTGGGGATGCTTTTATGGCCGGACTCATCTATGGAGAAACCAAGGGATTGGATCTTTACGACATGGTGAACTTTGCCACTGGATGTGCCCAAATCACTATTCAGCATAAAAATGCCGTTCATCCTGAAATATGTGAACAAATGGTTTTAAAGACCATGCAATGATCGCGACCTTATTGGACATTCATTCAGAGGTAAAAAATGCATTATATAAAGGGCTGCCCATTGTGGCATTGGAATCCACGATAATCTCCCACGGAATGCCTTATCCACAAAATTTGGAAACCGCATTACAAGTTGAACAAATCCTAAGAGAAAATGGAGTTGTGCCCGCCACAACTGCCTTACTGAATGGAAAGATAAAAGTGGGGTTGACCGAAAAAGAACTGAAATACCTAGCCAAGTCGGGACCAAAAGTTGAAAAAGCCAGTCGCCGGGATCTCCCTTATCTATTATCGAAGAAGAAGGATGGGGCTACCACAGTGGCATCCACTATGATTGCTGCCCATTTGGCTGGAATTAAAATTATGGCTACGGGAGGCATTGGCGGGGTACACAGAGGTGCTGCAGAAAGCTTTGACATATCAGCAGATTTGCAAGAATTGGCACATACCAATGTAGCTGTGGTCTGTGCAGGAATCAAATCGGTACTTGATATTGGTTTAACGTTGGAGTATCTGGAAACCTATGGGGTACCTGTAATTGGGTATAAAACTTCTGAATTACCCGCATTCTATACCCAAAAAAGTGGATTTAAAGTCAATTACCGGATGGACAGTCCCATGGAGATCGCTAAACTGCTAAAAGTTAAGTGGGGTCTTTCCTTACATGGGGGTGTGTTAATAGCCAATCCCATTCCGAAGGAGAAGGAACTGGCCTTTGAGGTTATGCACAAGGCCATTGAACAGGCACTTCTGGAAGAGCAAAAATTAGGCATAAAAGGTAAGGAAAGTACCCCCTTTCTTTTGGGGAAGGTAAAAGAATTAACCAGGGGCTCCAGCCTTGAGGCCAATATTGAATTGGTCTATAACAATGTTAGATTAGCTGCAGCCATTGCCAAGGAATATACACAATAGGAATAAAAATTTACTGAATTTAAGGGTAGAAAATATATAAAAATGCATCTTTGACAAATAATCAAATTGCAATATCAGGGTAATCTCCATGCTTGAAACCAATCACCTACATTTTAAAATTTACAAACCTTTTGGCATGCTCAGCCAGATGGGATCCAATGATCCCAAGGAAGCAAGGAGTAAACATTTTTTAGGGGAACTCTTTGAATTCCCTGAAGGGATAATGCCCATTGGTAGGTTGGATGAAAAATCTGAAGGGCTACTGTTCATGACCACAGATGGAAAATTGAGTGATGCCATAAATCGATCTGGGGTAGAAAAGGAATATTATGCACAATTGGATGGGGAAATTACCGATGAGGCTGTTGAAAATTTACAAGTTGGTGTAGCAATAGGCTTTGGAGGTAAAAGGTACTTAACCAAACCTTGTGCTGTTCTAAAAATAAAGGCGCCTCACCTACTTTCTGAACCAGATAAAAGTCTGCGGCTGGGAAGACACAGGCCCACCACTTGGATCAGCATTGTATTGACTGAAGGAAAGTTTAGACAAGTGCGTAAAATGACTGCTGCTGTAGGGTTTCCTACCTTGAGATTGGTACGGGTAAGAATTGGAGCCACTACGTTGAAAGATCTTGTCCCTGGGGACGTTAAAAAGACAAGTATTTCCCTTTAGAGGAAAAGCAGTATTTGTAAGGAAACAAGCAGCCTATTATAATCTCATTAGAGATGTCATTGGCCAATTAAGGGTGTTTTTATCCATAGTTTTTAGTAAACACGGTTTCAAATTTGTTATCGTCCATCATATATTTGGCTGTAGCCGAAATTGGGAATTCTATCCCTAGTTCTAAAACGGTATAGTGTGCCATGCCAATAACAGGTTTTCCCGCTTCATCAAAATGCAGAGGTGTTGAATTTTGAATTATTTGGACATAGTCTCCCGTGGCATTTTTAATCCGATAATTATGGGTATAACACATATATTTTCGTTCTTCCAAAGGAATCTTTTTCAATGTGAATGCAATCATATCCTGTAAGGCTTCCAAATAACTTTTTAAATCTTCTGGATGGATCAGACTCCAAAAATGGGCCATCCCTTTCGCCTTCATTACCTGTGGATTTATCCCAATACATACTTCAAAATTCTTACTCATAAAATCAAAGGATAATTTGGTGGTATTGATTAAAGAGAAAAAGGTGGAGTTGTAAGGCATATACGCATCCAGTTCTGTAAGTTTTTTTATTTGATGATCCAATGTGACCTCCCCATATGATTTGAATAATGCTCTATACGTCTCTTTCATTTGGCTTACAGGCATTTAGGGGGTGTTTTTAAATTGCGCCATAGAATATAAGAAAAAAATCTACATTAAATTGAATATTCGTAATCATTATGAAATATCCTCTATTATTATGTAATGGTTAGGCTATTTTAGTCTTTATGATCTCTAATAAAGGGTACAAAGCGAACGGACAGCAAGTTTTTCTTGACAATCCTATTATTTTTTTTAATCACCAATTGTAATTGGAGCACTCCCTTTGATGATCCAACCGGAATTACCATTCTCCCGCCCTCTTTTAATTGATCAAGCAAGGGTTGTGGAATGGAATCGGCGCCTGCAGTGACCATAATGGCGTCAAATGGAGCCTTGGATGGCCAACCGTGATACCCATCGCCCGCTTTTACTGTTACATTGGAATAGCCTAAATCGTCCAGTCTTACTTTAGCGGATTTGGCCAGGGCTTCCACAATTTCAATGGTAAAGACGGAATCCACAATTTTTGATAAGACAGCTGCCTGGTATCCAGATCCCGTCCCTATTTCCAATACCCTTTGGGCAGAGCTCAATTTTAATGTTTGGGTCATAATGGCCACCATATAGGGTTGGGAAATGGTTTGCTTATACCCAATGGACAGTGCCCGGTCCATATAGGCAGATGGTTTTAAATGATCCGGTACAAATTCGTGTCTTGGGACATTTAACATGGCGAAAAGAGTAGCAGGGTCTATGATATCCCTTCCTTGGAGTTGTGTTTTCACCATTTCTTCCCTGGCAGCTGCATAATCGTCCTGGTTGCTTTTGTAATTGGAGAAAAGCAATAATAAACATGCTGGTATGATGGTTAATTTTCCCATGCGTTTATCCTGAGGTCCAAGCAAAAAATAATTCTTGGTATTAAGTTACAACATTATGTCTTAATCGACACTAATATGCTGATATTGAATAGTATATAGTGTTAAGGCAAGGATCGTAAACGATATATACGGAACGCTATTTTAAGGGTATTCAATTTTTAGGATTTCAAAGACCCTATCCCCATTCTCTAATTTTAAGGTTGCCTTCTCCCCTACTTTTTTATGGTTCAGAATTTTGGCCAAGGGTGCGGTAAATGCAATTTTACCCTTGGAGATATCGGCTTCATCCACTCCCACGATCTGAAGGGTCTGTAATTTTTCAGTACCATTGATTTTCAGTAGCACCTTGGCACCAAATCGTACGCTCTCCTTCTCTTGACTCCCAAGATCAATAGGTCTTGCACTATGTATTCTGTCATTTAATAACTGGAGTTTCCCGTTCAGAACCAATAATGCAATTCGTCTTTCATTGGCATCATCAATATCCACTTTTCTGCGTTCTTCTAAAAGCAATTCTCTTTCATCCAATAGATTTTGTAATCCGATAGGGGTTACATGATTGGTTTCCCCTGCAGGCAAGTGTGCTCTCGGGGAAATTTTAGGTATTTCTTCTTGGTCATCTTCTTTAACAAAGGCTCTACTCATAAATTTTATTTATTCGTCACCTTAAAATAGATAAAAATAAGAAGGATTCCAAGTCCAACACCTACTCTAGTACATCACTAAGTTCAGTAATCGGTGTTATATCCAATTTCCTGAATTCAACTTCAGACCCCTCGGCCTGTACGGCAATCTGTCCATTGCTCACCGTTGTATTGTACCCATAGTTTGCCAATGTACCATTGACCCAAACTTTGATTTCATTTTTAAGACATTCGATCACCATGGTATTCCATTCGCCCAAAGGTTTTTCCAAGCCGTTGGCCAAATTTTCAATGCGCCTGTTTGCCCCCTCTGTTATACCCCAAGATTCTTTTGGACCTCTTCGCGCTACCATGTTGTCCGCAGTAATATCTTCCATAATAACCCAGAAGTCACCTGCATTTTCATGTTCCATTTGCACTTCTATAGATTTTGGGAACATTTTGTACAGGGCCCTAGGGGTGGCCGCATGTACCAAAATCCCACAATTCCCGGGCTCTCCCGTAAAGCGGTATTCAATGTCCAAGCGATAATCTTTATATTCCGCATCCGTGATAAGATGACCTCTGGGTGTTCCAAGACTCACCAAATTCCCATCGCGAATAATAAAGGGATTTATTGCGCTGGGAACGGTGTCCATTTCAGGGACATCTACATGCCAGCCCTCCAAGGTATTGCCATTAAAAAGGGGGACTGTTGTTTGGGTAGTACAGGCAACCATTGTTAAAATTATGGAGGAAATAAATACTAGTTTTTTCATGGAATTATATGCTATGTTTGAATTAGATGTTGATCTTTCTTTTGCGGGCGGTAATGTGCCAAGTGTCCACTTTATTCCCATTTTCGATGACCGCTACCTCGTCATATAGGTTGATGGTGGGGCAAATATGATAAGGAACACCATAGAAGACATCCCCAACCTTTATTCCTTCCCAATCCTTAACCTTAAGAACCCCGTGCTCTTCACTTTGGGTAAGTAATTCATAATCCGATAAGTTGAGAAATTTCACCCGATTCTGAATTGGATTTTCAGCGGCGACACCTTTATGTCCAAGATCCAATGTTATGATTCCTTTTTTTGGTTTGGAGATCACACGGGTGACCAACAAGGCAGCATATTTAAATTCTTGTTCCTCCATTCTATCGCCATAGCCCCAATCCCAAAGCAAACAAGTGCCAGGGCTACAAATACGGTTTTTTTCCATTAAATGTGTTGTAAAGGAAGGCGTACCTCCACAAATGAGCTGGAAGTTGGGATCGTCCTTTTTCAATTGGTCGTACAGGGTATTGATCTTTTTAAGTCCTTGCTCTATTTCTTCCTTTCGCTTTTGAAAGTCGTTGTTCCTTAAATGTCCATCATATACATGCAACCCTCTAAAATACAGATTTTTACATTGTTTCACTTCTAATATAAGTTGATCCAATCCTGTTCCAGGTTCTATCCCCGAACGGTCCATGCCATTATTGATGTCTATGAAAATTTCGATTCGCAGATTCGTATTGGAAGCCACTTTGTTTAACAGTTGTGCAGAAGCCACATTATCTATTATGGTTGAGAATACCGTTTTAGGATAATATTGTATTAATGTAGTAAATCTCTCAATTTTGGGTCCCACCAATTGATGGGCCAATAAAATAGCCGTTGCCCCTTCCTCTGCCGCAATTTCAGCTTCCGAAATTGTAGAGGCCTTAAACCTCGTAATGCCAGCGGATATCATTTGGGCTATGACCTTGGGCATTTTATTTGTTTTAACATGGGGCATCAGTCTCGAAACATCATTATCCACCATGGCCTTCATCTTTTGAATATTGTACAGCAAATGCTCTTTGTATAAGGCAATGGACGGGGAATCCAATTCCTCCACATTGTTGATAAGGTACCAGTCCGATGCTAAATTATCATGATTCATAGGTGTTGCATTTTTTGCAAGTTAAGAGACTTTATAAGCCCTGTTGAATTTCTTAATCAAGATATAAAGGATTAATGCTCCAAGCAAACAACCAAGGGTAAAATGCCATTGAAAACCCTGACTGGCCAAAATCGGAAAAAATACGAGACAGAGCACCTCAAAAGGGGTTACCCCAATATACCCTAGGGCAAAAACCGGTAATGTTTCAGATTTCGCTTCAGGATCTACCATCCGTAATAGCGCGATCCCGATAGCAGTTACCCCCAAGGACATGCCCCATAAAAAAATTGATTTTTCAAACCAGTAGGTACTGAACAATTTTGGTCCCATAAATCGAAACATAAAAATAGCGAGGACGATGCCCAAAACAAAAATGAGGAGTAAGGGTCCCGCAAATTTAACTACCACGGCAGTTTTTATGGAAGCGATTCCAAATACCACTATGAGATCGGCAAATAACCCGCAAATTCTACTCATCAACTTGGGATCAAAGAATTGCATTAACTTTAATTTTGCCAACAAAGCCTTTAACAGTAACCCTACAATAAAAGCAAATGAAAATGCGGCAATGGTATAACCACTTAAAAAAGGCTTGGTAATATTAGTGAGAAAAATCCCTGCAAACCCAACAAATACTACTAACATAAGGTGCATTAACAAAGGATCTATGGCTATGTTGGAAAATGTAGCCTTACCTATGGACTTTTGGTCCTTTTGCTCTATCAAGCCAGTTTTATAACTATGGGGTAGCTCATTAAAATCTTTGATAAAGGAGGTTTGTTTCTTTCTTATTCCCCATTGCACCATGATTACGCCTCCCATAGTTGCGGAAAATATTCCTACGGTGGCACTGGTCATCGCCAAGGATTGTGCTTCTTTCCATTGTAAATTGGAGGCAAAAGATTCCCCTATGGCGGCGGCGGTTCCGTGGCCGCCGAAAAAACCTGTAGCCAAGATGGCACCAAAACTGCTGTGGATTCCTGGATATAGCCAACTCAAAAAAGTTAGCCCGAACAAGAGCCCTATGCCCCATTGGAACAATAGGATGATGATAGAGGCACCACCAATTTGCACCGTGTTCTTTTTAAACTCCCTGGATTTATCTTTTTTAATGTCGAAGGTGAAGGGCAAAGAGCCAAACAAAAAAGCAATCATGATGCCAGGATAGGAACCTATTTCCTCTGAAAAGGGCATGAATTCCAAGCCATTATTTCCCAATAGCAGTCCCAATAGACCTGTAATAATGCTCACAGGGATAAATAATTTTTGCAAAATGGTGATTTTATTTCTTAGGATAAAACCAATTAATAGGAGGATGGAGATCAATCCCAGATCCTGGATAAAACTAGATGGCATAAAAACGTTTTAAATGAGTTTAATTGATTGTAATTGTTTGAAATATGTGATAAATCAAACGTAGTTTTTATCCATCCAATTATTTTCCTTTGATAGGCAGCCTGATTTGTGAAAGATAGGTTTCCGAATGATGCACCTTATTATGGGCAACAACACTTATGGATTCGTCATAATTGGCTCCCCCTGTATTTAAATTACGGGCAAATCTTGGGAAATTACTACTTGATATCTCTATTCTGATCCTATGGCCTTTTTTGAAGTAATTACTGGTAGACATAGGTGTTAAGTCTACCTTGTATACTTTGCCTTTTTGCATAAATACTTCCTTATCATAACCTTCCCTATATCTTACCCTTTGAATGGTCTCATCCAAGTTATAGGCGGTACCGTCTGGATATACATCCAATATTTTAATGGTAAAATCGGTATCCTTGGCATCAGAGGACACAAATAAGGTAGATTCAATAAAGCCAGATACTTCTACCCCTTCCGGAAGGATATCCGTGGTATACACCAAAATATCTTTTCTAGTTTCCATCTGTTGTTGATCAAAGGCTCCACCTTGCACTGCATTTCCAGTGCAACATACATTGCCTCCATATGATTTAACAGGATTCATAGGGTCATAAGTAAAGGAATCCGGCATGTCCTGTTTTGGTTTGGTAGTTGTCAGTTTGCCATCTCCATATAAACTATTGGCACTTCCTTTACTATTAAGGTAGTACGTTTCAAGATTTGTGCTAACGGGTGGCCATTCATTTGCCGATTGCCATGTATTACTTCCCATGGTGTAGTATTGTACCCTTGGTGTATTTTCTTTAAAATTATTTTGTTCCCCTTTTAGCCAAAGATCGAACCAGGCATAAATTTGCTTTTCATAATCCAATCGGGCATCGCCAACACTGCGTTCTCCTATAATCGTATTTTCTGTGGCCCTAGTATAGGCACAGTGTAAAGTGGGTGCTATTACCAAGTACTGGTTATCCCTTATTTCTTGGTCCTTGGCATTTTTTCTTACATGATTGAATAGTGCCAAATTTGGGCTTATGGAGACGTCATACCAAGAGGCGAACCAAAAACTGGGAACTCCAAAATCCATGTTGTCATGATAGAGTCCTCCTGTATACCAATCTTTGTGGTTAGGGGTGCGACGCACCATATTATCGAACACCTCTTTTTTACCATTCATATTCTTCAAAATATCTTGGATTGGAAGGTGTTTTAACGCTTCGGCCATATCCAAAGTTGGGTTTTCTGGTGCCAGGTCATAAAATCTAGAAATACGTATTAAATCTTCTTGGGTGGCCCCAGCAGGTATTCTAGGCTTGAATTTATCGTGCTCTACACCATAAAGCCACGAAAAGAATAAAAGCTGCTCTACTCCTCCCCTATACCAATTACCCTGTTCTTGATAGTTCCCAACACGTCCTACGCCAGCACCGTATCCTTGTGGAACCATGGCGGCATGTGACGGGTGGTCCAAAGCTGCAACAGCCATTTGCCACTCTGCTGTAGAAGAGCAGCCCAAAGTACCAACTTTTCCGTTGGACCACGATTGGTCCTTCATCCATGAAAAGGCATCATACCCATCAGTTAGGGGTACCCCTAAAATATCCCATTCCCCTTCGGAGAAGTAGCGGCCACGTTCGTTCTGCACCACATAGGCATACCCCCTCTTTACTGCTTCATAAGCCCTTTCTGCTGTCCTTGTTTTTTCCTCACCATCGCCCCATGAATTGAAGTTGTAAGGGGTCCTAGAAAAGATAATTGGAACAGGGGTGGTAGTTTTAGGTCTGTATATATCAGTAGCCAAGCGTACCCCATCTCGCATGGGCATCATTATCTTTTGATCGATAATGGCTATTTCTTTCAGTTTATCAAGAATGTCATTTTGAGCTTGAAGATTGAAATTGAAAAAACAAAGTAACAAGCAACATGTAGTAAAGGTCAATCGTGTATTCATGGTTTATTTTAGGTTGATGGTTCTCAAGTGGTAAGTTATAAAAAATTGAACATGAATACGAGCCTATCATATAAATTGGGTTCTGGTATTGACCATTACACGCTTCCATAATTTTAAAGTATTCTTTATGGTATGCTACATTTTACTGTTTCAGAACGTAGGCAATTGAACCTTACTGAACTCTCTTACAAGCTCTATTATAGTAGTGTTGCCCATCTTTCAAATCAATTTAAAAAAGTGACGGGATATTCCCCCTACTTTTATAAGGTATTGGGAGATTAGAGAATGGATACCTTGGAAAATTTATAATATAAATAAATATTTACTTAAAATATGTAACATAATATTCTAAACCTTCTTCTATCTTTACTACAACATTACCTATTAAGATGTCAAAAGAAAAAGAAGGAAAAGCAAAATCAGATAAAACGGCAGCTTCTAAAACGCCAAAGGAAAAAAAAGCTGCGAAAGCCGCCAAAAAGAGTTCTAAATAGTTTGGGGGATAAAAATCTCCTGTGACCAAAAGGAAACCAATAGGTACTTCCTAACAGTACATTAATTCACAGCCATAATTTATAGGTCATGCCGGATAGCGAATTTGAGAAACTGATTCCCTTTAATTTAGTGAAGGACTTGCCCTATACTTCAAATGCAATAGTAGTAAAACATGTTTTAAAGGATAAAAGTGGCTTTATCCAGGCCATGGCTTTTGATTTCGGAAAAGTACATAAAGGAGATTTTTCCCCTTTTCCGACCTATATTCAAATAATTGAAGGTAAAGCTGAACTAGTAATTGAAGACCAACCTACCTACCTTCATAAGGGAGATTCCATTATTATTCCGCCAAATACAGATCATTCTTTTGAAGCCAACCAGCAGTTTAAGTTGATCCGTATCGTCTTGAAAAGTGGGCGTGAGGATTTGGTGCAGTAAACTCTAGCAATAAGTACTGATTAATTATTGGGGTTCATTATATCTCTTACCCTACTTCCCTTTATTTTTCCTATCGCTCTTCATCTGTTGGAATAATTCCTTGAAGAGGCCGCGTGCTATCAATAATTTCATGATCTCATTGGTGCCGGCATAGATCCTGGCTACCCTATTATCAGCATACATCCGAGCAATGGGATAATCCCACATATAGCCATATCCGCCAAATAATTGCAAACATTCATCTACTACAACCCCGCACATTTCTGTGGCTGAATATTTGGCCATTGAAGCACTTTCTGCCGTTAGTTCATGGGTTGGCACCATTTGGATGCAACGATCTATAAAAGCCTGATGCACCTGAAGTTTCGTGGCACATTCGGCCAATTTAAATTGGGTGTTCTGGAATCCCGCGATAGGTTGATTAAAAGCCGTCCTTATAGATGTGTAATCAATAGTATCCATAAGAGCCCCCTCCGCTGTGCCTATAGCGGTAACAGCAACGGTTAATCGTTCCCTTGCCAACTCTTGCATCATAATCTTGAAACCCTCTCCTTCCTTACCCAAGAGATTTTCTTTTGGCACTGCAACATTATCGAAAAACAACTCACAGGTATCTTGGGCTTTCATCCCGATCTTTTTAAAAGGAACCCCTTTTTCAAATCCATCCCATGCACTTTCCATGATCAAGAGGGAAACCCCTTCATTTTCTGTCCCCGGATTCGTTTTTACGGCTACAATGGCCATATCGGAAAGGTATCCGTTGGTTATAAAAGTTTTCTGCCCATTAACGAGGTAATGGTCGCCTTTGTCCACAGCAGTGGTCCTAATGGCTTTTAGGTCACTCCCGCAATTAGGTTCTGTCATCCCTATTGCCGTGATCATTTTTCCACTGGCCATTACAGGAAGGTACTTTAGTTTTTGGGCTTCAGTTCCGTGATTTAAGAGGTAGGGTGCAATGATGTCCGAATGTAATGAGAACCCGGGACCGCTAATGCCTTTTTTAGCCAATTCCTCAATTAAAAGGGAACTATAACTAAAATCCAGTCCACTTCCTCCATATTGTAAAGGCATATCGATACAAAGAAGGCCCAGGGAACCTGCGCGCTCCCAAACTGCTCGACTTACCATCCCATCCTTTTCCCATTGATCGTTTTGTTCCAAAATCTCATTGGAGATAAAATTCTGGATCATATCGCGCATCATACGGTGTTCTTCCGATGCATATATTTTTCGTTCCAACAATACATTTGATAACATAGGACTCGATATTTAGGAAGCTGAATACCTAAAAGTATCAAAATAATCTATGTGATAGGGATATCGGGACTAATTTTAAGTCCTATTCATGTAATGCTTTTAAAAAACAATACGAAACAACTAGGAAATAGCACTACCAGTCGATAGGCCTATAATCTTTTAAAAATTTCCCACACCAATGTTTACCTGTATTTATTCCATCAAATAAAGGATCCAAGACCCTTGCTGCACCGTCCACAATATCCAACGGGGGTTGAAAATCATCTATCTCCTTTTTCTTTTTTGCCAATTCGGCAGGATCCTCGTCCGTAACCCATCCTGTATCCACTGCATTCATAAAGATGCCTTCCTTGGCCAATGTACCCGAAGAGGTATGGGTGAGCATATTTAAGGCGGCTTTGGCCATATTTGTATGTGGGTGTCTATCTTCTTTGAAAAAACGGTGGAACTTGCCTTCCATGGCGGAGACATTGATAATGTGTTTTTTTCCTGTTGGCTTCTTTTTCATGAGTTCAGACAGGCGGTTACAAAGCACGAAGGGTGCTACCGAATTTACAAGTTGTACCTCCAACATTTCCGTGGTCTCAATTTGTCCCAGTCTCAATCTCCAACTATTGGTCTTTCGTAGATCTACTTGTTGCAGATCTGCATCCAATTTCCCTTCCGGGAAAACTTCCTGTGCCACTAAGGTGTTGTCAAAGCTATAGGGAATCTGTGAGAGTTTTGCCGATGCCCGAAGACCGATGCCCGGCTCCGGTCCATGCCAGGTGACCGGCATGTTTTGATTGGGGGAAACTGAAGCGGTCAATGCCTTTAATTCCTGTAAGCACCCTTGATGATCCGCCAATAATTCTTGGGTAAAGGGTGGCAGGGAACTATGGGAGCGCTCTTCATTGACCATTAGGTGTTGATAAAACCCTGAGGGCCGCCTTACAGTTTGCGCGGCATTATTGATCAGGATGTCCAACCGCTCATACTTATGTACGATAAAATTACAGAATATCTCAACACTAGGAATATGTCTCAGATCAAGGCCATGAATTTTTAGCCGGTGTCCCCACTCCACAAAATCATCCTCCTTAGAAAAACGTAGGGCCGAGTCTACAGGAAACCTTGTAGTGGCAATTACCGTAGCCCCTCCCCTTAATAACATCAGTGTTATATGGTAGCCTATTTTCAAGCGAGATCCAGTAATGACCGCTACCTGTCCCTTTACGTCCGCTGTTTGAAAGCGTTTGGCATAGTTTAGATCTCCGCAATCGGTACACATGGTATCATAAAAGTGGTGCAACTTGGTAAACTCCGTTTTGCAGACATAGCAGTTTCTGGGTGTTTCCAATTCCAAAGTTTCCTTCTTGGAAGTATGTGCCATGGGCAATAATTTTGGGGCCACAAAAACAGCAGCTTCTCTGGCATGCCTTATTCCCGTCTCCTTGCGGGCCTTCTTGTCCCTAGCCTCGAGTTTTCTTTTGGCCGCTTTTTTACCATCCTTCTTACGTCTGGAAAATTCTTCCCTATTGGGTCTGGAAAACTGCCCAGCTGCTTTGATCAATGCAATGCGCTGTTCCTTTTCAATATCAAAAATATGATCGGTCTCAGAAACCAACTGTTCCAAGACAGAAATACAATTGGCAATGTCCTCTTTTGTCAAAGTGTTATTAATGTTACTTTGGTTTTCTCCCATAGATAAAAAGTTACTTTGGGTTGTTTACCCAACCAGGGTACAAATGTAGTTGTAAAATGACGGAGGTAATCGGCTTTTTTATCATTCTCACCTCTATAGTCACTAAAACCAGCAATAAATGGGCCTACCCCATAGTTTCCAAGGAAATAAACGACTGGTTATTTCCTTTTAAAAGGTTTAAAATGTTAAATATTGCTTAAAATGGTACTATTTATAGCATAGTACTGTAACAAATTAAATTTCTATACGTCTAAAGGGTATAATAAATATTTAAACAATCTAAAATCAATAGCATGGAAACTTCAAATAAGCATTACGCACAACCAACAGAAAGAATCTCCAACACCAAGACATGGAACAGTAAAAGGAGATATCATTAAAATTTGAAAAACAACTAATTTAAAGTATAACTACCTAAAATCAATATCATGGAAACTTCAAACAAGCATTACGCACAACCAACAGAAAGAATCTCCAACACCAAGACATGGAACAGTAAAAGGAGATACCACTAAAATTTGAAATACAACTAATTTAAAGTATAACTACCTAAAAACATACAACATGGAAACTTCAAACAAGCATTATGCACAACCAACAGAAAGAATCTCCAACACCAAGACATGGAACAGTAAAAGGAGATACCATTAAAATTTAAAAAACAAATAATTAAAGTATAACTACCTAAAAACAAACAACATGGAAACTTCAAACAAGCATTACGCCCAACCAACAGAAAGAATCTCCAACACCAAGACATGGAACAGTAAAAGGAGATACCACTAAAATTTAAAAAACAAATAATTAAAGTATAACTACCTAAAAACAAACAACATGGAAACTATAAATAAACATCAGTTAAGAGCAACAACAGAATCGTCAAGAATGAACATATGGAACGCCAAAAGACGATTCAGATAACTTCAAGTTAACTTAAAAACATATATCATGAAACCATTCATCAATCAATCACGAATAGAAGATAAAAAGACAAGTCTCTTTGCCTTCTTCAGAAATGCAAAGAAAATTAGATGTTCAAATTTTGAGATCAATAGAAATCAATTATTGGGATTCTAAAATATTCTGGGCCACAAAAGGAAAAAAGTAGTGAAGATGTAACTCACTACTTTTTTTATGGATTGAATTTAACGGCAATATTTAGCTTCCCTAAGTTAGGATTGCTCAGATTTGTGTTGTTTAATCGACCATGACGTCAATTTGAACCGTCAAACTATGGTACTAATTAAATACGGGTTATTTTTGAATTTGGGAACCGATGTTGATGTAGTCCTTCTGTGCTCAACTAACATCTATTGTAAAAAACTGTATCTTGGTCAAGTGCCACACAAATCTGATTCTGGGAATGAAATACATATTTCTTTTTTTCTGCTTTTGTCTTTCGGGAAGTTACGCCCAAGCTCAAGTTATGGACCAAGAATGGACACGTTCCATTAATGATCCAATTCAGCTGATGAAGCAGATTCTTGAAAAACAAGCAAAGCAATGGGAAGACGAAACCATGAACTCTATTTTTACGTCCTATGGAGAAGAAGGTGTCAATGATGCTGAATATATCTTTTTACAATCTCCCGGTCTTGGCACGGATTTTTTTCAGATAGGAACGGCAGACGTAGGCAATTTTATTTCAAAAGAGCGCTTCTTGGAAGTTTTGAAGGCTGCTGCAAATAGTGAGCAAAAGGCTAGTATTAAACTTGCGAGGGCTACGATCTCCGAAAGTCTCAAGGAATATGAAAAAGCCTTTGAACTTGCACAAAAATTAATAAAAACCGATTCAATCAACTACCAAGAGGCCATTGAATTTTTGGATAGCAGGTTTGGTTTTGCCAAATTGGGGCTAGCAAAATCCTTGATGGATATAAGTAGTACTACTACCAAAATGTCCGGTAACAATACGAATGCCAAAAGGGCAATGGCTAAAATAGAGGAACTGGATCGCACCTATTTTGACAAGATTCCCTTGGTAACGGCCCTTATTCAATTGGAGGAATTTTATGATATTCTGAGAGAGACAAATACAGGTTTGGCGAGTTATGCCCCTTACACCAAATTTAAACTAAACTTGGATTATTTGAATCAGTTGAGGATTGATGAGAGAAGAAGGTGGAAAACAGCAATTAATATTACCTACCCCATAAAAAACACGGTTTTGTCCGTCCAAAATCCTGTGGATATTACCTGGGAAACTGACAATATAGATTCCGATAAGACGATTCGTTTTTTCTTGGTGAAGGATGATATGATGGTACAGGAATTGGGGATCTTTAAAAACAATCAAGGTGTTAGTGGGATAAAACTGGAAAAAAACATAGAACCTGGCGATAATTTTAAGATTATGGCCATAGAGCTATTCCCTGCTGATAAGTTCAAAATCGCAAAGTTTGTGACTCCTTCCTTTTCCATAAAAAATGAGACTAGAAATAAAGTAGCTGAAACTACCAAACGAACGGAATTTGCTGGCAGGAAAATTACATATGTTCAGGAATTGGTGGTACAAAGCAAGGATATTACCATAGATCTATGGGACAATAAGGAGCAAGATGGGGATATAGTGTCTGTATATCTGAACGGGGATCCCATAATAACCAAATACTCCTTGACCAAGGACAAAAAACAATTTCAGGTGAAATTGAATGCGTCCATATCCAATGATATATTTTTATTTGCCCATAATCTTGGGACCATTCCACCAAATACCGTTTCCATAGAAATCTCAGATGGTACAACTTCTGAAAAAATTGTTTTGAATTCAGATCTTTCAAGCTCAGAAGCGGTACTTGTAAAAGTTAGATGAGAATATTCTTTTTGAAAATTTGATTGTGCCCCTTATTTCGAATTATGATGTGGGTTCACTTTCAATTGGATTTTATAACCTTCGGTTTGGCATCCATTTTCATTAAAATGTTTATTTTGCACCTTCGATTAAATTCCAATAAGTGAAAGTTTGTATTGCAGAAAAACCTAGTGTTGCACGGGAAATTGCAGCGGTTCTTGGTGCAAACACCAAGCATGACGGATATTTTGAAGGCAATGGATACGCTGTGACCTTTACTTTCGGGCATTTATGCACCCTTTTCGAACCCAACGATTATAAATCCCATTGGAAAAGCTGGGACCTGAACAACCTTCCGATGCTTCCTGAAAAATTCCAGACCAAGGTGGTGGAGAATTCGGGGATTCAAAAGCAGTTTAAAATTGTAAAAAAATTGTTTGACCAGGCAGAATTGGTCATCAACTGTGGGGATGCGGGGCAGGAAGGAGAACTTATTCAGCGATGGGTAATGCATCAGGCCAATTATAAAGGAGAAGTAAAGCGCCTTTGGATTTCTTCTTTGACAACTGAGGCCATTAAAGAGGGGTTCAATAATCTTAAACCTTCCCAAGCCTTTGATAACCTGTATTATGCAGGTTTTTCTAGGGCCATAGGGGATTGGCTATTAGGAATGAACGCCACCCGCTTATATACTTTAAAACACGGCGGTTATAAGCAAATGCTTTCTGTTGGCCGCGTACAGACCCCAACGCTGGCCATGGTGGTCAATAGATTTAAGGAAATTGAGAATTTTAAACCCCTACCCTACTGGGAATTGCAAACCATGTATAGGGAAACCTTGTTTAGCTATGAAGAAGGCCGCTTTCTTAATATGGAAGATGGGGAAGCTATGGCCCAAAAAGTAAAGGGAGAAGATTTTGAAATTGTTTCCATAAGTAAGAAAAAGGGCAAGGAATATGCCCCCAAACTGTTCGATCTAACGGGCCTACAGGTATATTGTAACACCAAATTTGGATTTACAGCCGATGAGACCTTAAAAATGGTGCAGAAGTTATATGAACAGAAAGTAGTTACCTATCCCAGGGTAGACACTACTTTTTTGCCCAATGATGTTTATCCCAAAGTGCCCGGTATCCTGCAAAAACTGACGCATTATTCAGAACTTATCCAAACCCTGCTAGGTAAAAAAATACGGAAGTCGTCCAAGGTCTTTAATGATAGCAAGGTTACGGACCACCACGCCATTATACCAACCGGGGTTCAAATAAAACTTCAATACAACCAGCAGCAGGTATATGATGCTGTTGTAAAAAGGTTCATTGCCGTTTTTTACGAGGATTGTCAGGTAGCAAATACCACTGTAATAGGGAAAGTGGATACCATTGCCTTTAAAACAACGGGCAAAGAGATTTTATCCAAGGGATGGAAGGTTGTTTTTGAAAATCCAGAAGCGAAAACCAAGGAAGCTGGAATATTACCAACTTTTGTCAAAGGAGAAAAAGGACCACATGAACCTTCGTTTTTGGAAAAACAGACCAACCCACCCAAACAATTTACAGAAGCTACGCTGCTACGGGCCATGGAAACAGCAGGAAAACAAGTAGATGATGATGAAATGAGGGAATTGATGAAGGATAACGGAATTGGTCGCCCATCTACCCGTGCCAACATTATTGAAACCTTGTTTAGACGTAAATATATTAAACGCAATAAAAAACAAGTCCTTCCTACTCCAACAGGTATCCAATTGATAGATACAATTCAAAACGACATGCTAAAATCTGCGGAACTTACGGGACAATGGGAAAAGCAATTGAAGGATATAGAAAAAGGTAATTTTAATGCGGGTACGTTCATTGCCAACATGAAAAAAATGGTGGATGATCTTGTCTATGAAGTCCGGAGTGAAACCACCCGCGCCAATATTTCCCATTCCGTTGGGCCAGCGACAACCAAAGCAACTGAGATTGTCACCCAAAAAATGGGTATCACAGCTGAATCCTGTCCGAAGTGCAAACGTGGTACGCTCTTAATAGGAAAAGCTGCATATGGATGTAGTTTCTATACGAAAGGATGTGATTTTGTGCTGCCCTTTACCTTTTTAGAGAAAAAGATATCGGAAAAGCAATGGCTTCGTTTACTTCGAAAAGGCTGTACCGTAAACTTAAAAGGTTTTAAGAATGATAGTTTGGACAAGGAGGGTTCAGAGGGCCTGATAAGATTTAGCGATGCCTTTCAGTTGGTTTTTGAAGCCAAAAAGAAAGTGGAGAAGGTTCCTGATACCTTGACCTGCCCAAAATGCAAAAAAGGTGCTATAATCAAAGGAAAATCAGCATATGGTTGTAGTGCATATAAAAATGGCTGTGATTTTAGATATAGTTTTGATGACATAAAATCTAAGGCAGCCAATCGGCCTTTGACCAAAGAACTTGTCTCTTCCATTTTGACGGAAGGCCATTCATAGCTTTGCCCGACAAAATAAGGAGTGATTGACGGTACGCCTTCTTCGATCATGTATCACGCAAAATTACCAGCTTCCGCCACCACCACCACCAAAACCACCGCCTGAGGAACCTCCGCCAGAAGAACTACTGCTTTGGGGAGAACTCACCATGGTAGACTGGGTAGCAGCCATCGATTTTGAAAAGGATTTGGAAAAACTGTGCATCGTTAAAGCATTGGAAGAAGTGGATGTATACCAGGATGGAGGGGGAATACTCAAATCATCAAATTTTTTGGCCCATTTTTCAAATAATCCAAAGGATAAGGCATATCCCATAGTACTTTCAAAATAGTTGGGATCATCCTTCAACAACATTTTTAGCTTGTTCTCCTCCGCCACTTTTATAAATTGACGAAAGCCTTTTAATTCAGACAGGACCCGATTCCCTATATCATTTTTCTTAATCATATAGGCATTTAGAATAATCAACAGCACACAGGTCAACACTACGGCAACGGCTGCCAAGGGCCCCCATACAAATAAGGCAATTGCGGTAAGAAATATGGCCATTGTTACCAAACCAAAGTATAATATGGTCTGCACTTTTTTAGATTCCACTACATAATATGGCTGTGCTGATTGTTTTAATTGGCTTTTGGCACTATTCATCTTGGTATAGAAAGTATCTTTAAGACTGCTCACCAGTATTTCTGTGGGAGCCATTTGTTCTCCACTCCCAAATAAGCCATTAAAAATTTCTTTTTCATAAGAGGGCGAATTGTCCGGTAGGTGTCCAATTCTGATTAGTTTGGTATCCTTACTTCCAAACCAACCTTTTTTAGGGGTTTCCTCCATTTTTATAAGTCCTCTTGCTCCCCAATAGGGTATTAAAGAAATAAGATCAGAAGTATCCTCCCGATCATTGATTAGAAAACCAACCATAGCAGGATCCATATCCTTTGGAGGATAATAACTTGTGGTAGTTACCACCTTATCATCCCTTCCAAATTTTCGCCATAATGCATAAAAGCCAATGATCAATAGGCCCACAAGGAATGACCATCCATATTGCTCCCAAAAGGGCCAAAAGGGCTTTTCTTCGGTAATAGAATTGGGTGGAAGGTTAATCATTACTGTCACACTTTGTCCAGGACGGGATATAAAGTTGTTACTACTGGTTCCGGAGAAACCGTCATTGGTGTAGTACACCTTAAAATCCTTACTGATAGCTGTGGTACCTTTATCACCGGAATATACAAAGCAATTTTCTTGACTTATGGAAATATTTTCCGGCACATGAACTCGGAAACTTATTTGTTCAAAATTGGCACTCCAACCATCCGGTTTAATGTTCCAATAAAATCGTATTTGGCTTTCCTCAAATAAAAAAGCATGGTGTACCCTATATTTTATCTCATAATGTTGTGGCCCCACAAGAGTGATGTCCTTATCCCCTATTTTTATGTCCATATTGTCCTGAAGCTTTTGAACAAAATCAAAGGGGACATCAAATTTATAATTAGGGACTTTAATATGGCTGATTCTTATTTTTCGCTTTTCTTTCTTGCCTTCGAAATTGAGTAGGTCATATTGGGTTTGTATTGTTCTATAGATTCCGTGTTTTGGAATATCAAAATTGAGGTCATAATTTTCAATCACATCAAAATAACCCTCCTTCTCGATGGTTATATCCACGGTATAATTGGTGACCGTAAAATCTTGGGCATTGCTGCTGGTAATGACAAATAAGATCGTAAAAAGGACAAGAAACTTTTTCATTAAGAAAAATCTACTTTTACATTTTCTCTAGTGGCCTCCTCGGTTTCAAAGTAGTCGAAATGCTGGTACTTGGCCATCCCGGCAATCAATACCCCAGGAATGCTTTCTCCATACGTATTGTTTTCCCGTACCGATCCGTTGTAATAACGACGGCTTCTTTCGAGGTTTTCTTCTATGAGGTTCAACTTTTCTTGAAGGTCCAAATAATTGACATTGGCCTTAAGTTCAGGATATGCTTCCCCTAATGCGAAAATGCTCCTTAAGCTCTGCTGTAATTGGTTTTCCGCTTTTATTTGAGCATTGATATCCCCCGTAGGAACGGCCATTGCTGCGTTACGGGCGTTGATGACGGCCTCCAATGTGGATTTTTCATGTTTGGCGTATCCTTTTACTGTTTCAACAAGATTGGGAATCAAATCGTATCGTCGCTTCAGTGCCACATCAATATTGCTCCAAGCATCTTTGACCAGATTTCTGTTTTTTGCAAATTTGTTGAAAATACTTATAAATAGGAAGACAAATAAGGCAATGATTCCGAAGAGGACAAGTAAAGTGGACATGGCGTGTTATTTTATGGATTACTGCCCCTAATTTACCTAAATTATCAATGGGTTTAAAAGAAAACAAGGATTATGTATTAGCAACCATAAATGCCGTTTGTCTAGTAGTTAATCTTATATATACTGATTCAAAAATTCCAAAACAAACAGCCGCTGCCAAACCATATGTTAGTGGGATTCCGCTACTTTTTGCAATAGTTCCGTTGTACTGGTAATGATTCCTGCCCCTTCCGGCTCGTTGGTAAAGTTTACTACAATGGTGTAGTTAGGTTTGGGCATATGAATCCATACTGTACCCCAAAAACCACGATGCATATAACCAGGAATGCCCATAACTCCTTCCTTACTGAGTCCCATTCTATAATCTTCCGATTCTGCCCCATTGGGCAAAGTGCCTGGATCCTCTAGCATAGTTGTAAGGGTTTCTGGGTTTTTATAGATCTGCCCATTAAAAAGCGCATCAAAAAAGACAGCCAAGTCTTTAGTGGTGGAAGAAATACCCCCACCCCCAAAAAGGTCTATAGAATTATCCAATGTTGTGGCATCATAATCTCCTATGTAACGGTGCACGGGAGCTAAAATCCCGGCTGGTGGATCTTCCTGACCTTCCATCCATGTAGATTTTAGCCCTAAGGCATCATAATCCAACAATTTGCGTAGCGCCTGTGCCAAGGATTGTCCAGTAACTTTTTCTATAATTTCCCCCAGCACTATATATCCCGTATCGCTATAACCATATACTTCCCCAGGGGTCCCTAAAGGATTGCCCGCATCCATAGCAAACTTGAGCTGTTGGGTTCGTGTCCATCTTTTGGTAGGATTTTTAAGAATGCTGTCTATATAGAATGTATTCCCTTCGGCATAGTTGAACAGACCACTTCTATGCTGTAGACAATGCTTTATTGTTATGGCTGTGGGGTCGTAGCCGTCTGCTGTGAGGAGTTGCAGATGCTCCTCTGACAAGTAAGGGGCAATGGAATCTTCCAAGTTCAATTTTTTCTCTTCCTGAAGGCGTAAAATCGCCGTTGCCACAAAAGTTTTGGTTACACTGGCAATTCTGAAGGGCTGCTCGGCTGAAAGTTTTTGCAACTTTTCCTTGCTGTCATACCCTGAGGCGCCCGACCACAAGATATTTAGTTTTGGGGCTAAGACCGTCATGGAAACCCCTGAGAGTTGATTACTTTTTTTCTTTACAGCCTTATCTAAAATGGACTGAAAGGAGGCCGGATTATTTGGTGCCGTTTTACATCCCAAAAATGAGATGGCAATTAGGACAATTAGTATATGATATTTCATATTAGACACTTTGTAAGGAAAACCTATTTACGATACGCATGTTGACAACAGGGGAATTAAGTGTAAATTTAATACTTTGTGGTAAATAATACATCAGTATGCTAAAAGAGCTAAGAGATCTTGATCATAAATAAAGAGTTGAAATTAAGAAAGTGATTCAAAACATGAATCAGGATTAAATCGATAATATCTTTCCATAATAGCCATAAATATAGGATGTGTTTTGGTCACCTGGTCCTAATCAAGTTATCCTAATTTTTTCTGAATGTTCTGATTCCTATAGCCATTATTGTTTTTGATCATAGCTGGATTGATACTCATTTACAAATAGAAGAACCTAGGGCAGATATATAATAACTATACATTGAAATAACTAAAATGGATATTGGTGGCGAGTTGAGAACTAAGAAAAAGCCAGTACATAGCTGTTATGACTTTTTTTAATTGAGAGTTATCTTATTCTGCCTATAGTATGATCCTAGTTTTTGGCAAGTTTTCGTAAAGCTACCCATTGTTTTAGCATTTCTCTGGAATCACATGCCGGGTATCCAAGCACGGTCTTACCGGCAGCGACATCGTTCATTACGCCCGAACCGGCACCTACTATGGCTCCAGATTCAATCACAGTATGATCTTTTATGGAGGCGCTACCGCCTATCATTACACCATCTCCAAGGGTTACCGAACCTGCTAAACCACTGTGGCCCGCCATAATACAAAAACGGCCCATTACAGAATTATGGCCGATCTGAACCAAATTGTCAATCTTACAACCATCCCCAATAATTGTTGAGCTAAATTTTCCACGGTCCACACAGGAATTAGATCCAATTTCCACAAGGTTGCCTATGACCACATTTCCTATTTGGGGAATTTTCACCAATCCCCTACCATCATCACTGGGGCGATAGCCAAAGCCATCTGCTCCTATGCTCACATTGGTATGGAAGATACATTGGGCACCAATCTCGGTACGTTCCCGTATAACGGTCCCCGACCAAATTACGGTCTGAGGGCCTACTGTAGTGTCATCATAAATGCAAACGTTTGGATAAAGGACAACCCCATCTGCCAAAACAACATTTTTTCCCACATAACTATTGGCACCAATTTTCACTCCTTTACCAATCTTGGCCGATTCATGGATTACAGCTGTAGGATGTATTTCGATATCAAATTGTGGAGGTCCAGGATCAAATTCTTCCAATAATTTGGCCATTGCCAAATCGGCATTTTTCACCTTGATAAAGGCCCGCCCTTCACCCGGTTCTATACGGATATTTTCATTTACGATTGCAGCACTGGCCTTGGAGGAATCCCATAAACGCTCGTATTTGATGCTGCCTATAAAGGTCATTTGGTGAGGTTTGGCATTTTTTAATTGTTCCAATCCATCTATCTTTTGGGTAGTATCACCTACCAATTCCCCATTTAATATGGTATTGATTTCTTTAACGGAATATGATTTCATTAGTGTAGATTAAGTGATATTATCATGTGAAAGGCCTAAATATAGCCCTATTTTTAAATTCCTAACCAAGGTTGCCACATTTTTGATTGGTTATGGTTTTTCAAGCCCTAATTATTTAATTGATCTAACCACCTGATGGTTAAGATTGACTGATGGGCCTATTGTGTAA
The DNA here is from genome assembly GCA_035798135.1 of Flavobacteriaceae bacterium KMM 6897. Classification (GTDB taxonomy): domain Bacteria; phylum Bacteroidota; class Bacteroidia; order Flavobacteriales; family Flavobacteriaceae; genus Sediminicola. Next base: position 317,371 of record JAPFBR010000002.1, read on the forward strand.
ACGTTTCGGCCAATAGGGTCTTTAGTTCCGCCCATGATTTTTCATCCGCCTCCTTTTGGTAGGCCAAGGGAAGGTTAAATTTAATTCCTAGTGAATCCGCATCTTTACTTGTAAAGGCATGCTTTGCATCTGGATAGGCGATGTACTTATAGTCGGCATTAATGCTATCCATGGCTGCCTTATAAGCCACTACCGATTCTGGTGAAACAAAGGGATCTGCAGCTCCATTGCATACCAATACCCTTGCCTTTAATTTTTCATTGGGCATTACGGGAAGTTGTACGCCACTGTGGAAAGCAGCAACGGCATCTAGATCTGCCCCTAGATCTGCCATTGTCAATACGACACTGCCCCCGAAACAATATCCAATAGCCGCAATTTCATCGGCATTTACATGAGGATCGGCCTTTAAAACGGTCATTGCCGCATCAAACCGGGCCTTAGCGACATCTATATTTTTCATGACCATCCCCGAGAATTTCCCTGCATCCTCTGGGTGTTGTGCCTGTTTTCCATCCCCGTACATATCTACAGCAAGCGCAACATAGCCCAGTTCTGCGAGCATATCAGCACGTTCACGGGTATACTCATTATGACCCCACCATTCATGGACTACAATCACTCCAGGTCTTTTACCCTTTTTATTTTCATCATAGGCCAAGTACCCCTTCATTTGGGTATCATTCGTAGCATAACTAACCTCATTGCCAATCACATTGGCTTGCAAGGTAACCTCCATTGCCTCCATGTTATCTGAAGCACTTTTTTTAGGTTCTGATTTACAACTTATCAGGGTGATTGTGCACCCGATGAGCAAAACAAATATTTTTAAATTCTTGAACATGACTTTAAAATTATATGGTTATCCATTAAAAAAAATCAAACGGACAATAAGTTACGATTTTATAGGGATTTAATAAACTCGCTCCCTCCAAACTTTAGATTTGACACCATAAGTTATAGCAGCGTTACCCTTACCTTCTTTTTCTTTAGCCTTGTGTTGTTCAATTTCTTAATTAAATCCTCGGCAAGGGTCACGGGAACGGCCACAAACGTACAGTCATTCTTTAGTTCTATGATTCCCAGTTGATCCTTGTTGATATTCCCTTGTTTGAAGAATAATCCCGCAATATCCCCTTTGGAAATTTTATCCTTTCTTCCACCGGATATAAAAAGAGTTTGCCAATACTGGGCTTTTTTAGGGGCCTTTTTGGAAATATCCAGCACAGGGGCATTGGTTATGAAATCAGGTAAATTTTCATCTGCCCATTTGATTACGTAGGCCGTTCCTTTTGAATTTACTCTAGCCGTCCTTCCATTTCTATGGATGAATTCTTCATTCTTATATGGGAATTCGTAATGGACAATAAACTTCATTTCAGGAATATCGATACCTCTCGCGGCCAGATCTGTTGCCACAATTACTTGATTGGTGCCATTCCTGAATTTGATTAAGGACCGTTCCCTGTCCTTTTGCTCCATATCTCCATGGAAACAGCCATGGCTGATCTTATTGCGTTCCAAGAAAGTGCTCAACTTCTCCACGTTTTCCCTGAGGTTACAAAAAATGATCCCTGGTTGGTTCCCAATATGATTCAGAAGGTCCAAAAGTGTCTTTTGTTTGTTTTGTGAAGCTGAAACTACTGTTTTAATGGCCAGTTTTGAATTTTCTTCTTGTAAATAGTCAAGAATGATAGGCTTGTCCAATCGTACAAAAGTAGGTACTTTGACTCCATGTGTGGCAGAAGTAAGGATACGCTTATTGATACTGGGCAACATCCCAATAATATATTTCATCTCTTCCTCGAAACCAACCTGTAAGGATTTGTCAAATTCATCCAAGACAAGGGTTTTGATATATTTGGTGGAGAAGCGCTCGTTATCAAAATGATCGGCAATCCTGCCCGGGGTTCCAATTAGAATAGCTGGAGTGTGTTTTAGTTCCAATTTGTCCTTGGCCATGGCCCTTCCTCCATAAACGGCATTGACCTTATATCCCGATCCCATTTCACGGATCACCTGTTCTATCTGAATTGCCAATTCGCGTGAAGGGACTAAAATCAAGGCTTGAATTTCCTCAGTCTCAGGATCCAATTGATCTATCAAAGGCAATAAAAAGGCCAAGGTCTTTCCGGTTCCCGTGGGCGAAAGAATTATGGTATTGGTATTGGTTTCGATGATGGAGAGTGCCTCTTCTTGCATAGGGTTTAACTGATGGATATTCAGTTTCTCCAATATGTCCTGTCGCTCTTTTATAGTATTTGCCATGATGTATTTTTAGTGTTGAATGCTAACCAATCCGAAAAAAAATTGGTTGGTTCATCCTTCTATCTTTTTTTCCTTTTCGGTTTTTCTGTTTCTGTGGGTAAGGGGCCAGAATGCTGTCCCAAGTGATGTGCCAAAAGCTTATCAATGAGTTCCTCCTTCGTCAAATGATGGAATACCGTATGAATTTTATTTTTTAAGTCTGGGGAGACCGTATGATTGGGTTTGGTCTTGAATATTTTCTTTGCCCATAATTGTGCATTGTTCTCTTCAATACTCTGGGCATCTGCTTTTTTATAGGCCTTAAAAGAGATTCCCAAAACTTCTTCAAATTCCTTTAAATCTTCCTCTTCCTCTTTTTGAAGGATGGTAAGGGAAAGTCCTTCGGCCCCTGCCCTAGCGGTACGACCACTTCTATGGACATAGGTTTCAAAAACGTCCGGAAGGTGGTAATTGACCACATAGGAGATTTCTTTGACATCTATACCTCTTGCGGCAAGATCTGTGGCGACCAAAATACGGATGTTACCTTCCCTGAACTGGCCCATTATGCGGTCCCTTATTGGCTGCGACAAACTTCCGTGCAATGCGCCAGAGGAGAACTTATTGATGGCCAGGTTTTTCGCAAGCTTGTTTACTGCAGCCTTGGTCTTACAGAATATGATGCCCCTTTCCCCTTCTTTAGCGTTTAGAAAGTGCATGAGTATGTCCAATTTTTCAATGGGTTCCACAATCATAAACCTGTGGTCTATTCCTTGATGTCCCACTGTTTCCATATCGGAACTTACCTGCACCACATGTTTGGACATATAGTTCTGAATAAGTTGTTTTATGGTTCCGGGCATGGTAGCGGTAAACAAAAATGTCCTTCTTTTTTTAGGCAGTTCCGCAACTATTTCGTCCAAGCCTTCTTTAAGGGAAGTGACCATTTCATCAGCTTCATCAAGCACTAAGTAGTTGGCTTTGGAAATGTCGATAGCCTTGCGTTTGATCAGATCAATCAATCTTCCAGGGGTGGCCACCACAATATGGGTGTCCTTGGTCAATCGTTCTATTTGTGGCTTTATGGGTATTCCGCCGCATATGGAAGCCATGGAAACTGTTGGTAGATGGGTGGCAAATGAAACCAAGTTGTTGTATATCTGTTGGCCCAATTCTCTAGTTGGCGCAATAACCACAGCTTGTATACTGGAATTTTCCACATCAATCAATTGCAATAACGGTAATCCAAAAGCAGCTGTTTTACCTGTTCCTGTTTTGGCCAAACCAACAAAATCATCTTTTTGTTGTAACAAAACAGGGATAGTTTTTTGTTGGATATCTGTGGGGGAGGATATTTGAAGTTCGGCCAGACTTTTTTGAAGCTGGCTATTGATTCCTAAATCGGCAAACTGTTTTGACATCAATTTTAATTTTTGCAAAGATAGGCACTCTAAGGTTGTAGAAGTCATAGAATCTATAATAGAATCAAATGGAGCTCTTTAAGTCGTTCCAATTATCGGGAAGAATCACTTATTTGCAAAAAACCTCGATCTCCAATTGGATAACCGAGGTTAAAAGATGAAATATTCTTTCTTAATTAATCTGTTATTGTTATTGCTCCAGTCATAACTGTGTGAAATTCACAGTTGTAATATAAGGTATCAGGGACGTCTGTGGCAATTTGTAATATTTTGGAGTCACAAAATTAATGAATTCTACTATTTAGAAATTGATGTAGGTCATTATCTCCTGTTAAAAGTGCTGGAAGTTAGTGTTTTATGAAATACTCATATTTCAAATTAAGCATAAAAAAAGACCGTCTGATTATAGACGGTCTTTACTTATAATTTCAAATCCCTTAAAAATGGGATATATATTTATTAAGAAGCTATTGCTACAAGAACCAAATCAAAAGTAAGGTCTTGTCCAGCCAATGGATGATTGGCATCTATGATGATATGATCATCTGCAACCTCTGCAACTCGCAATTGATTTTCTGATCCATCAGGATTTTTTGCCATCAAGCCCATTCCCACTTCGGGTTTAATATCTTCTGGCAAATCTGCTTTACTTACTTTATGGAACATTTCTTTGTTGATCTCCCCATAAGCTTCCTCCTTAGGAATGGTAACCGTTTTCTTTTCATTTGGCTCCATATCGATCAATCCTTTTTCAAATCCAGGAATAAGGCTCCCTTTTCCTAAGGTTATCTTAATAGGCTCACTTTCCAATGAACTATCAAATATTTCACCGTTGCTTAATTTTCCTGTGTAATGTACTTCTACTGTGTCATTCTCTTTTACTCTACCCATAAATCTATTGTGTCTAGTTTTCAATCATTTAAACAGTACAAACTTATAGGTTCTATATTGCTTAGACGAATCATATCCTGTAAATCCCCTGTATTTTAGATAACCTTAACACTAATGTGCCAATTCCATACAAAAGGGGAGCAAATTGCCCCCCTTTTGTATACTTGGTCCTTTTCTATATTAGTTACTTCTTCCAATTTTCATATTCAAAAACCTTAGCCTACCCATGTTAGAATAAGCTCTTGAATTTGATTTCAACCCTTTTGGGCATAGTTGTTAATTTTGGATCAGCCGAATCTTTTTTGTTTAAAGTATACATTTTGTCAACTTTGAAGTGCACTTATCCTATTCCAACAAGTTTAATGATCTATTGTAGTCCAAAAGTCCTTTAGTTGTTTTCCAAAATTTCTTGGAAGTTGGATTAGGGCCTTGAATGGCGGCTTCCTTATCTAAAAATGAATCCACCAATAATTCTATATACTGTAGCTGGTCATTTTGTCCATGGACATTTTTAAAGGCCATGCTCCAATTATTAAATTCACGTTTTTCTATTAGTCCATGTGATAAAAGTTTCACATTGGTATGCAGTTTGTCCAATGAAATTTTATCAAAGAGGGTTAATACCTTTATCTGGTTCCCTTCCAAATATTGAAGAAATTCTCCTTCATAATAAAGTAGACATCCTGAAATGTTATTGGCACTATTAAATAACCGTGACTTTTCCAACAAGACTTCAATTTGTATAAGACTAAGATTGGAAATTGCTTTAGATTTATAAACGAGACAAAACATAGTTGTTTTATTTTTAAGCCGTTATCTTATCTCTAAATTTACCTTTATTACTTTTAAATATAGCACGATTCTAAAATAGTTATCATTTACCAATGTTGATAATTAGACCTTTAAAATGAATTTACCAGCTGGTTATAGAATTCTATTTAAGAGTCAAACCAGATCTTGGCACGTTATGTCTAACAGGTTCCAAAGTCATTAAAAATGCATAGATAGCCCCAGCCTCTTTGTCTGTAAGTTGCGTATATGGTGTCATAGGGTATCTCAAAGGTACTTCCTCATCCAATACACCAGTCTTAAGCGCCTTGATAAATTTTTCCTTGGACCAATTGCCTATGCCCGTTTCCTTATCTGGGGTTAAATTGGGAGTCATCATTATTTCTCCTTTTTTATTAAGGGGTTTATTCCCACCTGCAAAGTACCCCGCACTATTTTCCGGTACTTGGAAGTCATTGGTCTTAAAATCTGCAGAATGGCAAGAAAAACAATCCAAATTGTTGGCCAAATACTTCCCCATGGCAATGGAATCTTTTTCATTAGGCAATTCTACAGGCTTAGTGGGATAAGGAAAGGGCTTCCATGCCACATGACACAATAATTTAGTTAACATGGAGGGTTTGGTAGGTCTGTCTGGCATAGGGTCGGGGTTAACCATATGATTATCGGATCGTAAGAAGGAAACTATGGCATTCATATCGCTATCAGCAAGCCCTGGTAATTTTGCCATATATGGCGGGGAATAATTTCCATCCCTTTTAATTCCTGTTCGAAGTAGATAAACCAGTTCCGCATCTGTCCAGTCCCCAATACCATATGTCTTGTCCTGGGTAATATTTTGGGAATAAATTTCCCCAAATTCCGAAGGGGCATCCAACATCCTGGTACCTGTTAGTTTTCCTGTAGCTGAATTCATATGGCAACCGGCACACAACATGCTTACGAGCTTCTGACCGCGTTCAACAGATTCAGGGGTAACAGTTACTTTGAATTCTGGAATTTCAGCTGTATATGAGGGGATTCCCCTTGCATAAATAAAAATGCCTGTTACAATAAAAATAATGAGAACCGCAAGCACAAGTTTTCCTAAGATTTTTGCGAATCGTTTCATAAGGCTATGGAAATTAGTTGTTTAATCTAATTTAGCGAAAAAAATCATAACTAATTTAAATATTTATGCTGATAAAAATTAGGTGTTATTGTATCTAAATCCTTAGCTATGAGGCATAAAAAAAGGGAAGCTGTAAAGCTTCCCTTTTTCTTTTTGAAATATGATTTATCCTTTATTTGTTTAAACTTACGTTCAATACTATGTTCGCTTTCAATAATTTTGAAATGGGACAAACTTCTTTTGCATTTTGTGCGACTTCCTTAAACTTATCGGCTGTGATTCCAGGTACGGTACCTTTTAAATCCAAAGTTATGGTTGTGACACTTCCGTCCTCAAAACTAACAGTAGCCTCCACATCCAAAGTGTCTGGTGTAAAACCAGCCTCCCCCAGTAGGAAGCTCAATTGCATGGCAAAACAACCTGCATGGGCTGCTCCCACCAATTCCTCCGGATTGGTCCCCTTGCCATCCTCAAATCTGGATTTAAATGAATATTGGGTTTTATCCAATACTCCACTAGCTGTAGTTAAATTACCTTTTCCGTCTTTTCCGCTGCCCAACCATTGGGCACTTGCTTTTCTATTGAATTTCATCGATTTAAAATTTAGAATTAAACATTAGTATAACTTATGCTTCTTGGGTTTCTTCAATAGTATTGTAATCCAAGTACCCTTCTGCACCGCCGGTATAGAAGGTATCCTGATCCCAATCTGCCAGAGAGTGGTTTCTTTCGAAACGTTCCACTAGGTCAGGATTGGAAATATAAGGTTTACCAAAAGCGACCAAATCCGCATCCCCACGTTCAATAACAGCGTTCCCTTTTTCCTGGTCAAAGCCATTATTGATCATTAAAGTTCCTTTGTATAAAGGTCGGTAATGTTTTGCAATTTCACTAATGGCATATGGAAGATTTGAAACATCGGAAAATGGTTCTGACAAATGGATATAGGCTAGATTGTAATCATTTAATTTTTTGATTATATAATCGAATGTAGGGATGGTCTGTTCATCCATGGTAGATCCGAACGAACCGTGCAATGATGGATTGAACCTCGCCCCTATTTTGTTATCAGGAAGTTCTTGTTTAATAGCATCCAAGACTTCAAAAAAGAAACGGGCACGATTCTCTATTGAACCACCGTATTCATCTGTTCTTTGGTTAGAAGTAGCATTAAAGAATTGATGGAATAAATACCCGTTCGAGGAATGGATCTCTACCCCGTCGAATCCGGCTTTTACCGCATTGGCAGCCGCTTTTCTAAAATCCTCAACCGTAGTTTTTATATCCTCGAGGGTCATTGCCCTTGGGGTAACCGTATCTTTAAAACCTTCGGGTGTAAATGTTTTTTCGTTGGGATTGATGGCCGATGGTGCCAATGGTAATTTCCCTTCGTGAAAATCTGGATGCGACATACGTCCCACGTGCCATAGCTGTATATATATGGTCCCCCCTTTATCATGGACTGCCTTGGTTACTTTTTTCCAACCTTCCACATGCGCCTCTGTGTAGATACCAGGCGTGTTTATGTACCCGATAGCCTCTTCGGAGACTTGTGATCCCTCTGTAATTATTAAACCAGCGGAAGCCCTCTCAGCGTAATATGGAGCGTGTAACTCTCCAGTTGGCTTATTCTCATTGTTTAGGGCTCTTCCCCTTGTCATTGGAGCCATTACGACCCTATTTTTTAATTCTAATCCGTTTCTATTGTACGTTTGCAGTAATGCTTGATTCCTATTCATTTCTTATTGCAATTTTTTAATTAATAATTCGGCCACTTTTTGTGAAGAGGCGGGGTTTTGTCCTGTAATCAATAGTCCGTCTTCTAGGGCATAGGGCTTCCAATCCCCTAATTTTGAATAGTTACCTCCATTTTCTATCAACATATTTTCTACAAGAAAGGGAACAACATCGGTTAATTTCACGGCTTCCTCTTCTCCATTTGTAAAGCCTGTAACATTTTTGCCATTGACAAGAGGTTTTCCATCTACCCCTTTAATATTTTTCAGAATGGCAGGAGCGTGACATACAAAGGCCACTGGTTTTTTGTGATTGTAAAAAGATTCTATTAAATCTTTTGAAGTTTTGTTTTCTACCAAATCCCATAACAAGCCATGTCCCCCAGGATAGAAGACGGCATCAAAATCGTTCTGATTTATGGCATCCAACTTTAATGTATTTGCCAGTTTATTCTTGGTCGCTTCGTCCTTGTCAAATCGTTTTGTTGCTTCGGTCGCAGCATCTTCGGTATCACTGTTTGGGTCTATTGGGGGCTGCCCTCCTTCTTGCGATGCCAATGTTACATTGAAGCCTTTATCTGTTAGAGTATAATATGGGGCAGCAAATTCCTCTACCCAAAAACCAGTTTTATGGCCTGTTGATCCCATTGCACCATTACTGGTAAGTACGAATAATATATTTTTCATGAAGTCTTTGTTTTTTATGAGTAACAAAATTATGCTTTGTACCTCCCAATCTCCTTGACCTATGTTAAGAAATCATGGGGATATGACCAATTGTCGTCTTATTCTACTTAAACTTTCGGCCGATACCCCCAAATAATTTGCAATGTCATAATTCGCCACACGCTGTTCGATATTCGGATACGTCTTGCAGAATTCCAGATATCTTTCTTTGGTGGATTTTTGTAGGGTAGATAAAATGCGACCTCTCAGAGATATAAAGGCACCGGTTACCAAGATTCTAAAGTAACGTTCGAATTTAGGTGTGGATTTAAATAATTCCTGGAGATCGTCATATGTAATGGCCAATAGGACGGAATCTTCTATGGCCTCAACATGCAATTTGGAAGGAACATGGTTGTAAAACGCATCAAAATCCCCGATCCACCAGTTTTCAATGGCAAATTGGATAATGTGCTTGTCGCCATTGTCGTCCAAATAATACCCTTTTAAACAACCTTTGACTACGAAATATTCATTTTTGATATAAGACCCAGGTTCAACCAGCCTTTTTCGTTTGGGAACTTCAACTACAGACAAGACCGATATAAATGTCTCTAGTTCTTCCTTGGTAAGCGAAATGTATTTTTGGACATGTGCAATTATTGCATCATTCATAGGGAGGACTGGTTATATCCTCTAAAAGTATCATTTTTGGAAACAAAAACCAACAAGGCGCAATGTTCGGTTTGGTGAACTATGCGCTTTGAATGGCAATTAGTACTACGGATTGATATAAATACTTTATGGTCTAATATTCTGATTTACTCTAAACAAATTAGAGGGATCATACTTTCCTTTGATCTTCACCAAGCGATCGTAATTGTGTTTATAGCTCGCTTTAATACGATCCTGTCCCTCATCCATCATGAAATTGGAATATGCACCACCTGAAGCATAAGGATGAAGGGCTTCATAATATTCCTTACACCAAGATGTAATTTTATCGGCATTCTTAGGATCTGGATCCACCCCTACAATCACCCCAGCATATTTGGCATCCCTATAGGCCCAAGGAGTATCTTCCTTTCCAACCCTACTAGCGGCACCACTTATAGGATAAAGGTGCATCTGTGACAAAGGTGTTGGTATCTTGGTGCCATATTCCAAATGGCCGGCCCTAACTTCTGGTCCTAATTTATTGAAGAAATCTGCACGCCAATACCATTGCAAACCTGGCGGCATCATACCGTCAAATAAGGTTTGTATGGCTGGGTAAGGCATTTCCCCTACATGTTGAAATATTGGATTTTTGGCTAATACTGGTTTAAATACCTCGTCAAACTTATTGGGATTTCCCGTATAGCACCATACAATGCCACAAAAATGTTTGTTATGTAGGGCTTCTGGAAATGGAGGTCCTGGAATCACCATGGTGGCAATAAAACCATTTAAATCTTCCGGGGCGTCACGAATAAATTCATCGTACCAGGCCATTATTTCCTCGGTTTTTTCTATTGGCCATAGGGTAGGCCCACCAATTACCGTTTTAACTTCATGGGCCTGAAATTTAAAGGAAGTTACAATACCAAAATTGCCTCCTCCTCCTCTTATCGCCCAAAATAAATCTTTGTGCTCTTTGGCATTTACAGTAACAAAGGACCCATCTGCCAATACCATATCGGCTTCCAAAAGATTGTCAATTGTAAGTCCAAATTTTCGTGATAAATAGCCCACTCCCCCTCCTAGTGTCAGGCCACCTACCCCTGTTGTTGAAATGATTCCGGCCGGTATGGCCAATCCGAATGGATGGGTGGCGTGATCTACTTCCCCCCAGAGATTCCCGCCACCTACCCGAACGGTATTGTCATTAGTATCTACACGAATCGATTTTAGGCCAGCTAGGTCGATGACCAGTCCGTCATTACAAAGTCCCAGTCCCCCACCATTATGGCCGCCTCCACGAATGGCCAATAAAAGATCGTTTTCCCTTGCAAAATTTACCGAATAAATCACATCAGCCACATCCACGCACTTCACAATCATGGCTGGATATTTATCTATCATCGCATTATAGATCTTTCGTGACTCATTGTAATTTTTATCCGACGGGATTACAATTTTTCCTCTTAACTGGGCTTTGAATTCTTCGACTTTTGACGGTATTACATCATCTATTGTATGTGCCATTTCACTTGTTTTTAATTATATTCGACTTGATACATTATTTTGCACCATGACCATTAAAGTCATGTTATCCATCTAAAAGGACACTATTCTTTTTCTACTATCGGAAATGCATCCAAAGGCTCTTCAAATGCAATAAAAATCACACAGGGCCCATCATCTCCACATCTTGCTACATGTGGTTTTGATGCAGGTCCAAAAGCATAAGAACCAGTGTTCATAACCACTTCTTTTTCCCCATCATAGGTCACAAACAATTTGCCAGAAACCAAGATCATCCGTTCGGCAGAATTGTGCCAGTGTTTTGGAATGTCGGAATTGGCTTGCACCTTAAAGAAAATATCCACATTGTTTTTGGCAGGATCACCGTGCAAAACGGCTATTCCACAACCTTCAGGCATAAATGGCGGACATGGGCCCCATTGAATATCGGCATCCATATGGGATTTTACCGAAGACATTTCTGTGGCCATTTCATTGGCTTGTTGTCCAAACAGGTTACCGCCGTAAAGCGTCAAAACCAATAGCCATGCTATAGCTAATTTTAATGAAAAGTGATTGTTTCCCATGATTGAAAATTTTAAGTTGTATTAAGGTTACAAATTATGTAGGGGATCTGCATACTTATTTAACCGCATATAGGTTAGTATGGAAAAGCTATTCTATAAATTTAAATCCAAGTTTAGCCCAATCGGTATGGGCTGTGGGGGTGTGTGGAGAAACTATATAAAGATAATGGGTTTCTAACCAAAGGGCTATCAATTTTGATTCAAAAAAGAGCAATTTTGAACCAAAGAACTATTCATTCATAAAAAATCAAGCCAAATATTCCTGCCGGTATTTTGAAGGGAGAATACCAAAATTGGCCTGGAAACATTTTGAGAAATAAGCGGGACTATTAAAGCCTGTTTCAAACGCAATTTCGGAGATGGAACCTTGCCTGTTATTTAATAATTGTAAAGATTTTTGTAAGCGATATCCTTTTAAAAAAATATTTGGAGATTGATTGGTTATCTCTATCATCTTCCTGTAAAATTGAGATTTACTAAATCCCAATTCAGTCCCAAAGGTTCCAACGTGCAAATCGGTTTTTTGCCAAGTTACATCCAAGTAATCAATCAAATGGTTCAAAAACCTGCCCTCGGAACTATTTATGGTCCTTATTCTGGACAGATCGATGACATGGCTGGGGTTTTCTAGTTCATAAAGCGACCTAACTTCGGTTGAGACCACAATAGGTCCATCTACGAAATCTGACATGCGTTGGGCCGACTTTACCGCTGCTTCAAAAATACCATCCTTTTCAGTCACCGCAACCCCTGCGTCCAATCCAATCGTCACCAAGGTATTGGAATTGCCAAATTCTTTTGCCCTATCCTGGATTTGCATGGCACACTCCATGGCCTTTGATACAGATTGGAATGAGACCAAAAATGCACCAGAATTTTTACGAACCACATTGCCATCTTTTTCGGCTATGGTCTTTATAATGGAATCGAATAATTCTTGAAAATTAATGCTCGCCGAACTCTTAAAGTTATCCTTGAGGGTAAAAGGTTTGAGCCCTATGTTCATTATAGTCCTAAATGCGGGATCATTTATTACATGTGATAGTTCATTTGCGGCCTTTTCAGGATCTTCTATACGCCCTAAAAAAGATTCAACAATAACACTATCCACTTCAATTATTTTATGGGGAATTTCACCATGGGCATGGTGATGCATTTTTTCAATCGCTGCCTTATTTGGCGCCTCAATTAAACAAAAGGCCATTTTTCTTTGATCATCAAACCAATAGGTCAAGCCCTTACAGTCATAAAGATGCTCTATTTTAATATCCTCTATATGCAACTTAGCAACATGCTCAGCAGTCACTGTTTCCGATACATCATGGCGATCCATATAGATAGGCATATTCTTTATTTTCTATACAATGTAGTGATTTTTAGGTAGTTATTGTGATTTTTTACTACGAAAAATTGCCTGTAATGTATAATTGAGGTTTTAATAGATAGGATTAATTTATTACCCCATATTAGACACCTCCAAAACAATGTTCAATACGTTAAAAATATTTGGGTAGGTATAAAATAAAGATATTCTATTGGGATTTGATGTGTATCAAAATAGCATTTACCGCTATCTCCCCAATGATCATGGCCCAATTAAATGATGCGGAAAAGTGACTGAAATAAGCCCTTTGATTCCTGTGCCAACAAGATTGATATTATATTCCAATTTCTTTTTTTTAATTTTTTCTAAAAATTAAAAATTGATGGAGATAAATTCTTTTTCTGATCCTAGGAATTTGAATTGAAGTAGTAATAAAATGGAGATATTGCCTGAATGGATTAACTTTGATATGGAATATAGATGCGTTTTAGCCACTCTTTTTTTTATGGATGTACTTACAATATTGACTTTTTTTTCATCCTTTTCCTTTCTATTTTTTGGTATTGGTTGTTTTTTCTCTCCGAGAATGAAGCTAGAATTCATGCGTTATGGACTCAATAAACAACATCGATGGCTAATAGGGACATTGCAGATTTTGGGAAGTATAGGGTTGCTCCTGGGACTTTTTTTTAACCTTTTTCTATGTTTGATATCAACGATAGGCCTATTTGTATTGATGATTATGGGGTTATGGGTACGCATCAAGATTAAGGATAGTGTACTACAGTCCTCACCAGCTTTGATCTACGCTTTGATCAATCTATATCTGGCAATACAATACGGTACACTAATCTTTATATAAGCTAAAGAAAATGCTTATCCTGCAAAAGCAATGATCAAGCACATTGTTAAAAAGAGAATTGCGGGAAATGATTTGATCAATGGATCCTTGATCTTTAAATGCATTAAAACAGACCCAGTCAATAAGAAGGTCAAGCCCAATGCAGCCGGTTGTTTTAATTCTGGATATATAATAGCGGCCAATAACGCCAGGGCCAGGGCTACTTTTAGAGTACCCACAACATAACACATCCAAACTGGTAGTCCGTACACCTGAAACTCTTCCACTATGGTTTTGGCATTTCCACCACGCCACTTTGTAGGTTTGTTTTTTTGCACTAGCCATACATTTAGGATACTAAGGCCTACGATTACTTGAAGAATGATGATAAGATAGTTCATAAACAGTGTTTAAAATAGTTTCCAGAAGAAATCAATCTAAATTCGTAAAAAATAATTAGAAAGTACTTTTCTTAGATCAAACTTATAATAGAAATAAGAAAAAAACATCGATATCAGATTATTTTTGCCTTAGACAAGACAAGTTAAAAACCATTAGGTATCATCCAACATGCGCCCCATTCTCCCAGAAAACCTGGAAAAAATCAAGACCTTCTTTTTCGTATTAATGAAGTAAACCCCTGTTAATAGAATTACCGCAGCAACAACGGATTGTAGGGTAATCTGTTCCTGTAAAAAGTACCATCCCAAAAGCATGGCGATAATAGGGTTTACATAAGCTGATGTTGCCACTTTCTCTGTAGAAACCACTTTTAATAAGTAATTAAAGGAGGTAAAGGCAGCAATACTACCAAATAAAATAAGGCCAATGATGGATGCCTGCGCTTTAAAGCTCCAATCCAAAGGAGAGATCCATGTTTCACCTACTGCGAAACTGGATATGCCCAACATGATGCCCCCGAAGAGCATCTGATATCCTGTATTGATAAAATAATTGGGAGGTAAATCTGCCTTGGCTACAAAAAGACTACCAACACTCCAGCTCAAAATACAGGTAAAGATCATTATGATCCCTAAAGTACTGCCTTCTTGAGTACTTAACTGCTGTTGACTTACCAAAAGATATATGCCAAGAAAGCCCAAAACGATTCCTACAACGGACATGGTCCTAATTTTTTTGCCTTGAAAGAACCGCATCAAAAGTAAGATGATCAGGGGTTGGGTAGATGCCTCAAGGGCAGCAAACCCGCTATCTACATATTTTAAAGCCCACACGATCACTCCATTTCCATACGTTAGAAATAAAAAACCGGCAATGATGCAGTTTTTTATTTGTGGGCGAGTAATGGTCAAAGGTATGCCCAAAAGTTTAGCAATGATAAATATGAGGGTTCCGGCGGTGATAAAGCGAATGGAGGCCAACATTAAGGGGGGTAGTTCGGAAACGGCAATCTTATTCATAAGATAGGTGCTGCCCCAAAAAACATAAATGGAAAAAAAAGCTAGGACAATAATAATAGCTGTGCTTGGCTTGGCCTTAAAAATGTTCTTGATCATTGTATAGATTCATATCTAGCATGCTTCCCAAATATTGGAATGCAAATATCCTTTAAATAAAATAATATAAAGATGTTGATCTTTAATTCTTTAGTAAAAATAAAAAAGGCAGCAATTAATATTGCTGCCTTTTTTATCAATTTATTTAATGGTTACTACGGTTCTTGAACTACAAGTACAAAATCCTTAATGGTTTTATTGGCAGCCACAACATCAATACCCTCGGCAATTTGCGTTTCATATGTAACCGTTTCATCAACCGATTCAACAACCAGTTCAACAACTACATCATATGTTCCAGCTTCTAATCCTAATACAGTATACATCCCGGTTGCATCAGAAAAAGTAGTTGTAATTTCAGTACCTTCAGAGAAATCAGTACCCTCAGGGTAAATGGATACTTGGGCACCTTCCAAAGGTGTTGTTACTTCATCACCATTAAGAGTGGTTATTAAACCTGTCAAAGTTCCAGCCGTTGACATATTGGACGCTTTTATAACGGGCTTAAAATTAAAACCGGAAATTCCCTCTGCGTCTTTTCTATTCCCTTTAGCTACAAAGGATCTACTAACATCAAAATCTAACAATAGGTCCGATGTTAAACCGCCCTCCACGATCAAATTAGGTTTTACAAATACTTTAATTCCTGACTGTTCCCCGCTTGGTACCTTTAAATCATATACGGTACCGTCTGTAAGTACAATATTTACACCTCTTACATAGATTCTAAATAAGTCATAAGATCCAGTAGGCACTTCGGTATCCACCATTGTTTTAGTGATTCCATTTGTAAGGTCCAAAAGATTGACCTCTATTTCTTCCTCACTTAAGACGAGGTAAGGAGCGTTGTTTTCATCCACACCTTCTTCTTTTGATCTAGCTTCAATTTTAAAAATGGTAACATTGGCCTCAGCGACCAAGTCATGTGGAAAAGGGGCATCTGTTAGTTTAACGGATAACCTACCAAATTCGTTGTTTTTGTCATTTTCCGTACTACAGCTAATAAATGCTAAGGACAGACTTAAAAATAAAAGGGAAATAAATTTAAATTTCATAATATCAGATTTTAAATGGGGTTCAATTAACTTCCATATATACGGGCATAATGGTTACAAAGGTTATACAGTAGTCCATTAAAAGGGGCTTTTTTTAGATATTTTCGATGAACTACCTCTTTTGTGACTATTTACGGGATGCCTCTTCTGGCATACTGTCCATTATTAGGAATGTTCCATATAGTAGCTTGATCGAAAATTGTTTCTTTTTGTATGACCAATTCCTTTTTTTATCCAATGATGTGGGTAGAACGACTTTTGATTAATTACAGTTTGATCTCAAACAAACTAACTGAGGAATTTTGGTAATGTGCAGGTAAAGAAGAAGTATCCTCCAATTTGAATAATCCTAAATATTGGAAGCCACAATTGGTATAATGTGCAATCAGTCCCTTGTTTTCCCCAACAGTATCCAATCTAATATAGTCGAGTCCCTTTTCTTTGGCATATGTCTTGGACCATCTTACTATATGTTCAACAAATTTATGTCCCCTAAATTCTGGGTTCGTCGCAATCCTATGAATATACATGGCCTTATCGGCATCCTTTTCTCCCCATATTTCTGGATCATTAAAGGTAACAGCCCAAACACAAGCTATTTTGTTATCTATACTTAGTTTCCATTGCCGGTTTTCAGCAATTTCTTTTAAAACTAGGGACATTGAAAATTCAGGCCAAAGAGCACTGTTCTTTGTTTTTTGGAATACAGAAGCAAGCCGGTATAATCTAAAGATTTCGGAAATATCAACTTTGTTGCTATTGGTGATTATCATTGGAATAGAAACGGATTACGTTGATATCGAAGATAGATAATCCAATTTAAATTCGTTTAAACTATTAAAGTATTACTTTAAAAATTGTATTTGAAATCGCACTAGGTGTGAAACTTAATATTTCCCTCATCTTTCCTTTCTATCGACACCAATTTCCCTGGAACCTTGGACATCCTCTTTTTTTGCCTTGGATATTATTAGATAAAATACCCTTGATATTGGGTGTTTTTGCCAAATTTTGAATAAAAAAATCCCCTGTCGATTAGAACAAGGGATTCTTTTAATGCACTATATTTATTTTAATTAGTCACGTAACGAAAAATCTTCTCTTACATCATTTGGATAGATTAAGGTAGCGACATCATCACATTCACCATCACCCCAATCAATAGAGACAACCAATCCATTTTTGTTGATCTTCAAGACGCCTTCCGTCAAGAATTCACATGCGAGGTTCCCTACCAATGGGTTTATAACATCCAGACTATAACTATTATCCCCTTCATTTACCGTCCATTCTCCTGTGACACTAAAAGTGATTTCCTCCAAGGTTTCCCCAAATGTTATAAGAACGCCCTTAGAGCCCATTACTTCCAAGATGGAACCATTGGCCTTAGTGATTGTTAAATCACTGGTCACATTGTATGCTATAGAGTTTTGGTCGGTTCCCATTTCAATGGTAAAACTTCTGGTTCCATTAAATTCAATTTCACCAACAGAAAAATTATCATAGGTTACTCTAAATGAAGCATTTTCGCCTTGACCGGTATATATAACGTTCAAAATACCGTTAACATTCTGGTGGTTACGGATATTACAATTTTCAAAAGTCATGGTAAAGCCATTATCATCATACACGGCCACATAACATTCGTTGGCACCTTTTGCTGACTTACCGGAACTTGAATTGTCCATATAGGCTTCAGCTACAATATCATCTGCAATGCCAGATAGGTCATCCGCTTCCAACACTGTTTTTACTTCTGTTTGTGATAATTCTTGGTCCGAAGGTACGGAACTGTCATCTTTACTGCAGGAATAACCCATACATAAAGCTATACCCGAAAGCAAGAATACTCCTCTTTTCAACATATTTGTTTTCATACTTATATTGGTTTATAAGTAGTTAACGTTGATGATCCTAAATTAGTGTGAATAGATTGTGCAAAACGATGAACTACACTATTATTTATGACCCATATGATTATTAAAACAAGGAAAACCAAATTTTAAAAGAAAAATGGGGAGTTATTTCCGCTTGTTGCGTTTGTTGTAGTTCTTATCGCCCTTAGTTTTGGGCTTCTTGTATTTTTGGGCAATTATTCTTTTGTAAGACCCACCTTGATTGACTTTCTTGTTCTTTTCACTTTTTTCATGAAATCCAGATCCCGCATCCTCCGAGCGTCCTTCTGGATTGTTACCCTCAATGATCTTAGGTCGTTCTTCTGGGGTCAATTCTTCAGATATGGCTACTGCTTCTGGAAATTCCATTACAGGGATGGAATAATCCATCAATGCCTCAATAGCTTCTTTAAAAGGAGTCTCCTTTTCGGTATAAAAGAGAATGGATTTTCCCAGTTCCTCTGCCCTACCCGTTCTCCCGATACGATGCATATAGTTCTCAGGATAATTGGGGGTATCAAAATTAATGACATGTGATATTTTATCGAGATCCAAGCCACGTGCCATAACATCCGTAGCTACCAAAATCCTATTTTTCCCTTCATCAAACTGGTTGATGGATCGCAAACGGTAGTTTTGAGTTTTATTGGAATGGATCACACAGGATTCCTCGGCGTACCGTTCTTCCAAACACTCAAAGACCCTATCGGCACTTCTTTTGTTGGATACAAAGATCAACACCTTATGGAATTCTTGTTTATCCCGTAAAAGATAATTCAGTAAATTTATTTTGGTGTAAAAATTGGGTACTGAGTATACCTGTTGTGCAATGTTTTCCAATGGGGTTCCGCTAACCGCTATGGATATTTTGGTGGGAATAACAAAAAAATCATTGATCAAAGCCTCCACATCATCGGTCATGGTGGCGGAGAACATTATATTTTGTCTTCTTTCAGGCAATAGCTCAAAAATATTGATCAATTGGAATCTGAAACCAAGATCCAACATCACATCCACTTCATCTATTACTAATTTTTTAATCTCTTTCAGTTGTAAGGCCCTACTAAGGACCAAATCGTACAATCTACCAGGAGTAGCTACAACAATATCTGCACCTTGGGCCACAGCCTGGGTCTGGGTGTTCATATTTACGCCTCCATAAACGCCTACGACCCTTACGGTCAGATATTTGGCAAAGCTTTCAATTTGTTCCACCACCTGTACTACTAACTCCCGTGTTGGGACCATTACCAAGATTCTAGGATTGGTCTGTTTGGAAAACTTAAGGTCCTGCAATAATGGCAACATATAGGCAAAGGTCTTCCCTGTTCCTGTTTGGGCTATTCCGACCATATCCTTACCCGATAGTATAACAGAAAATGCTCCTTCCTGAATAGGGGTCGGTATATGAAACCCTAAATCTTCAATGGCGTAATGAAGTTGTTTGGATATATTGAAATTTTCGAAAGCACTCATGGGTAAAAATTTTTTGCAAAGGTAGCTTATTCTATTGCATTCTATTTTTCTAAGGATTGGAATTAGTTTTATTTTGCAGAACAATCATTAAAAAAGTCCCTTGACCGATTCCAACACCCTTATTCCCACCTTAAAAAAATACTTCGGATTTGATAGCTTCCGCAACCAACAGGAAGAAATCGTCAACGCCGTATTGGACCAAAAGGATTGTTTGGTGATCATGCCCACAGGTGGGGGTAAATCTATTTGTTTTCAATTACCTGCAGTACTGTTCAAGGGTATAACCTTGGTAATTTCCCCCTTGATCGCCTTAATGAAGGATCAGGTGGATGGGTTACGTGCCAATGGTATCGAGGCCGATTATTTTAACAGTAGTCAAGCCGCGGAGGAACAGCAGCATATCTTGGAAAAAGTGATGAACTCCAAGCTTAAATTGCTTTATGTAGCTCCGGAAAGCCTTGGTGCTTTGGAAAATATTTTGAAAGAACAGTATATTAGTTGTGTAGCCATTGACGAGGCACATTGTATATCTTCCTGGGGGCACGATTTTCGTCCGTCATATCAACAATTATCCTTTTTAAAAAGAACATTGCCCAATACTCCGGTTATTGCATTGACCGCAACAGCAGATAAGGCCACAAGGCAAGATATTATTGAACAGTTGCATATCCCCAATGCCAAACAATTTATAACTTCTTTCGATCGTAAAAATATTGCCTTGGAAGTACGTCCGGCGAATGATAGAGTTAAGCAGATCATAGATTTTATAGGCCAAAGACCTAATCAATCGGGAATCATTTATTGTTTAAGCCGAAAATCAACGGAACAGTTGAAGGTTAAGTTACGAAACAAAGGAATAGATGCCCATGCCTATCACGCGGGATTGAATTTTGAGGAGCGCACCAAAGTGCAGGAAGATTTCATTTTTGATAGGACCCAAGTTGTCTGCGCTACGGTCGCTTTTGGAATGGGCATTGACAAATCCAATGTGCGTTGGGTAATCCATTACAATATGCCCAAGAACTTGGAAGGATACTATCAAGAGATCGGTCGTGCCGGCAGGGACGGCACCAAGGCCAAAGCACTTTTATTCCACAGCTATGCGGATGTGTTACAATTGCGACGGTTTATAGATGGTACAACCAATGAGCAACTGCAGATTGCCAAATTGGAACGCATGAAACAATTCGCTGAGGCCACAAGTTGTAGGCGGAAAATTTTATTGAGTTATTTTGGAGAACTCTTGGCGGAAAATTGCGGAAACTGTGATGTGTGCAAAAATCCTCCAGAATTTTTTAATGGTGCCCTAATAGCCCAAAAAGCCCTTTCTGTTATCACCAGATTGGGGCAAGCCGAATCCATGGGGGTCATTATTGACGTGCTCAGAGGAGCAAAGAATGCCACAACATTGGACAAACACTATGATCAACTTCCCTCCTATGGTATAGGAAATGATATCTCTTGGAAAGATTGGCAGCACTATATTATTCAATTGATAGATCAAGGCTATTGTGAAATTGCTTTTCACAAACACAATGCTTTACGGCTCACCCAATTTTCCAAGGAAGTACTTTTCAATGGGCAGGAAGTACAAATGACCAAACCTATAGATAGGACGGTAAAACTGGATGAACAGAAAGAAAAGGCAAAGAAGTCAAAGAAAACTGATACCCTGTTTGAAAGGTTACGATTGCTACGATTAAAAATAGCTCTGGAGGAAAATATTCCTGCCTACTTGATTTTTAGTGATGCCACTTTAAAGGAAATAGAGACAGAACGTCCTATGAGCGAAGCTGATTTTAAACAGATCAATGGGGTGGGACAACGAAAAATGGAAGTTTATGGGGAGGAGTTCATTGAGGAAATCAATGCATTTATGGCGGAGAAAAAAAAGAAACCCAAAAAATCCGATACCGCTAAGGTAACTTATGACATGTATAAGAAGGGCATGTCCATAGAAGAGATTGCCGCAGCCCGCGACATTAAGGCACCCACTGTTTTTTCACATTTGTCCAAATTATACAGTGAAGGCAAGGATATAGATATGTATCAATATATCACTAAAGAGGAAGTAAATTCGGTAAAAAATGCAAAGGTGGCATTGGATTCCCCAGAAGGGCTAAAGCCTTATTTTGAACATTTTAAGGAGGAATTGACCTATTCCAAAATACGTTTGGCCCTGACTATTCTAGAAAAGGAAAACAGATAATTATATCTTAATAAGCAAGGTAAAAACATAAACCTTCAAAACTTGGGTTGATATATGTCATTTCTTTTTTGTTGAGAGTTTCCTATCTTAAAGATTCACACCGATTTTAAGCCTAAAAAGTCTAGAAATGAATGGGAATGACACATACAGAATACCCGTTGTTCTTATAATTCCACTTTTGGGCATGCTCTTGTTCATTTTCTTTTATTTTAAGGCTGCCAATATGTATCCAGGGGGTTCTCAATATTTCCCAACCGAAGAAGGGTACAGCTTTCTGAACAATTATTTATGTGATTTGTTGGACAGCACTACCCTGAGCGGCACTCCAAATCCTTCCAAGAACTTCGCTCGTTTTGCTCTTTTTTTATTGTGCTCTTGTTTGACCGTATTGTGGTACCATTTGCCTGAATTATTTAAAAGAAAAGGGATCCATCTTTCGATTATTAGGTTAGCAGGTATTTCTGCCATGATCATCACCTTGTTTTTATCGTCTACCGCCCATGATGTGGTTATTTATGTTGCCGGACTGATTGGTTTATTGGCTATGGTCATCACTATAGTTGCCCTTTTTAGGGATGGCTACCAGGAGCTTTTTGCCTTGGGTATTTTTTGTTTGGTTATTTTTCTCCTAAATATTTATATTTATGAATCCGGCCTTCTTATAACTGTTCTACCAGTGATTCAAAAAATCACCTTCATCAGTTTTATTGGCTGGTTTACCCTTTTGGACATTTCCCTATTTAGAAAAATGAGTACCCCTAAGAAAGTATTGTAATTGAATATCATTCTGCAGTACCACCTTCTTAGGCCATATTAAAGAAGTGATGGGATTTGACCGCCTATTGTTTTTTAAAGGGCCTTAACAAGCCTTCTTGGGCAACGGAAGCAATAAGTCTGCCTTCCCTAGTAAAAATATTACCTCTAGAGAAGCCACGGGCATTGTTGGTATTTGGAGATTCTATCGAAAAAAGCATCCAATCGGTAAAATCAAATTCCCTGAAGAACCACATAGAATGGTCCAAACTGGCCATTTGCAAATTACCGTAATGTGCTTTACTGGCATTGGGTAATATGGCGGTCAACAAAATATTATAATCTGAGATATAGGTAAGTATCTGTTGCTTTATTGGCAATTCCAACCCATTTACATTCCCTTTTAATTTAAACCAGACATCATTGAACGGGGGCAAATCTTTTCTATCCATAGGATTGGCTATGACGGTAGGTTTAAAATCTATTGGTCGCTCAATCTCTAGAAACTCCCTCCTGTTTTTAGGCAATAAATCACCGTATTGTGTTAGAAGATCCTCCCAACTCAACAGTTCTTCCGGGGGTTTTATATTGATTTTCATTGGGATTTGATGTTCGTACCCTTCTTCTATCTTATGAAAAGAAGCTGACAGGATAAAAATAATCTGCTCCTTTTGAAGTGCGGTTACCCTCCTTGTAGAAAAGCTGCCCCCATCCCTAATAATACTGACTTCATATCTGATGGGCAATTCCAAATTCCCGGCTTCCAAAAAATAAGAATGAAGGGAATGTAAAATGCGGTTATTAGTGATTGTTCTGTATGCCGCATTCAAGGCTTGTGCCAATACCTGTCCCCCAAAAACATTAGGGCTGCCTATGGTCTTGCTCTCGCCTTCAAATTGATGGAGTCCTACTTCTGTAAGTTCTAATATGTTTAGTAATTCCTTAGCTGAATTCATGCAATATTGTCTTAAAGGGCTTAAATATAACAAGATTTAAATTTCGATCGGTCATATGGTACATGAATCGCAAATTTCTCATTACAACAAAAATATTTGAGTAAAGTTTGTTTGTGTTCATGTTATGTTGGCTACTATTTGTTGGCCAATTGCTTCATAATATCCTGCATCATTTCTACTTGTACCTGCTGTATATTCAATAGTTCCTGTTGTTGGTGGATAATTAGGTGGTCCAATTTTTCATGCAACATTCGTATTTCGAGCTCTGCTTTTAAATTGACCATAAAATCTTGTTTGGAGCGTTCCCTGTCCTTTTCTTCCTGTCTGTTCTGGCTCATCATAATCACAGGGGCTTGCAGGGCTGCCAAACATGAGAGGATTAGGTTTAATAGGATAAATGGATAGGGATCAAAACCTTTCTGTGCCAGAAAAATAATATTAAGAGTTATCCAAACAAATATAAAGGCTCCAAAAATTATGATGAATTTCCAACTGCCTCCAAAAGAAGCAATTTTATCGGCAAGTCGTTGTCCAAATGTAAAATTGGCCCCGTCGGATTCAATGTCCATTTTGGTGGTAAGGGTTTCGTGATTTTTAATGGTCTTAAGCACGTCCTCCTCCAATCCCGATAATTCCCCTACTTCATTTAGTAAGTACTGTGCTAAATATTTTTCTCTGTACAGATTTAATTCTGAAACTGAAATGAGACTGTTGTGGTTAAATTTTGAATGCTCCTTCTGGATGAGATCAAATATGGATTTTCGGATGGTTCTGGCATTAACTTTTTCGCTCTCTGGAAATTCTTTCTGGGAAATAGCACTGATAAAGGTTGTCATAATGTTGCTTTTAGCTCGAACTAAAAATAGTGATTAAACACAGTCAGATATAGGCCATTTAAAAAATGTTTAAGTGACTTTTATGGGAGTGTAATATTTTTTGCGCAACCAAAATGCCACACGCACCAATAATATCAATGCGGGGACTTCTACCAAAGGTCCAATGACCCCTGCAAATGCCTGACCAGAATTAATTCCGAATACCCCAATAGCCACCGCAATAGCCAATTCAAAATTATTCCCTGCTGCTGTAAACGAAATCGCGGCATTTTTATCATAACTGGCACCCATTGCCTTACTAAAGAAAAATGCGATAAGGAACATGATCACAAAATAGATCAGTAAGGGGGTGGCAATAACAACAACATCCATTGGGATCTCAACGATAAGCTGACCTTTTAAAGAGAACATGACCACAATGGTGAATAAAAGGGCTATGAGGGTCATAGGTGATATGGCAGGAATAAAGCGGGTGGTATACCACTCCTCTCCCTTGAGTCTTACAAGAACCAATCTACTAACTATTCCCGCTAAAAAGGGTATTCCCAAATAGATGGCCACACTTTCGGCTATAGTCCTGATGGAAATGTCCACTATGGCACCCTCAAAACCAAAATAAGGGGGCAATACGGTGATAAACAGCCAAGCATAAAAACTATAGGCAAATACTTGAAAAATACTGTTCAAGGCCACCAGTCCCGCTCCATATTCACTACTGCCTTCAGCAAGATCGTTCCATACCAATACCATGGCGATGCATCTGGCAAGCCCAATTAAAATTAGGCCCACCATATATTCCGGATAATCCTGTAAAAAAGTAATGGCCAATACGAACATTAATACAGGACCTATGATCCAATTTAAAATTAAAGAGATGGACAGAATCTTAACATTACTGAACACTTTCGGCAAAAGGGCATAATTGACCTTGGCCAAGGGAGGATACATCATTAGAATGAGTCCTATGGCTATAGGAATGTTGGTGGAACCATTCCCAAATGAATCGATCAAGTTGGGAACTGAAGGCACCAAGTAACCAAAAGCAACTCCTAAGCCCATGGCAATAAATATCCATAGGGTCAGGTAACTGTCCAAGAAGCCAAGTTTTTTCTTTGTTTGGGTCATGATCAGACTTTAATTTGTGAAAATACATAAGTCAATTCGGTGGCTATCTGTAGGCTCCGTTCCCTATATTTTGCTGCTTGTTGGGGTGTGCCATCAAAGGCTTTTGGATCTTCATAGGTTAAGGGGAATCTTTTTTCAGCTCCTAAAATTAAAGGACATCCTGCATCTGCCTGGGAACAGGTCATGACCGCAGCAAAATTCGACTTTGGATTAAACTCGGCATCATAGGTTTTGGAGAACCCAATGATAGGGTGTTCATTCTCTGCATATTTGATAGCGTAAATGGGGTTCGGTTCTTTTGACAGTGCCATAACCTTAAATCCATGATCTTTTAGGGTCGCGGCTGCCATTGGGAACAAGGCCGTTGCCTCTGTGCCCCCGGAATAACATAAGATTTGCCCAACACCGTAATAAAATGCCGCTGTTTGTGCCCATACTTGGGATAAATGACTCCGTCTGGAGTTATGGGTACAAATAAAATTTAGATTGATTTGTTCCCTTTTCCCTACCTGCTTTTGAATATAATCTATCAATGGCCATAGGACTTCCAATCGCTCCTTAGTTATTGTTTCAAATACTAAGGATTGAATGGTACCATTGAGTATTGGGAAAATATTTTCTTTATTCATTTAATGTTTGATTAACAACAGCCTTTATCGGCTTGGGATTTTTGGGAAAGAAAGTTGGTAAAGAGAAGGGACGTTTCCCCCCAGACTTTTTGATCTATGCAATAGCAAACACGTGTGCCCTCGATATTGCCTTTAATCAGACCAAGGCTTTTCAGTTCCTTTAAGTGTTGGGAAATTGTTGGTTGTGCCAAGCCAATTTCAGAAACGAGATCTCCGCAGATACAGGTATCCGCCTTAAAAAGGTGTTGTAATATAGCTACTCTTGCGGGGTGACCAAAGGCTTTGGCCAGAGTGGCAATCTTATTTTGTTGCTCGGTAAATATTTCCGACTTGGTAAGTCCCATTTATTTCTATTTGTTCATTGCAATATTACAATTAAATAAATGTCCAAAAGCAACATTCCATATTAACATATTGTAAACAAAGTAATGGGTCGTTATATTAGAATTTTATTCGTTGAATCCGCACTGCATTCAATATAGCCAACAAGGCCACACCTACATCGGCAATTACGGCCTGCCACATCGTTGCCATGCCCATGGCACCTAAAATCAATACCAAGATCTTTATCCCCAAAGCCAAAGTGATATTTTGCCAAATAATATTTTTGGTGGCTTTACCAATCCTGATGGCCATTGCTACTTTTGAAGGTTGGTCGGTCTGAATGACAATATCAGCGGTTTCCACAGCAGCATCGCTCCCCAATCCTCCCATGGCTATGCCTACATCGGCTAAAGCGATAACCGGGGCGTCATTGATACCATCCCCAACAAATGCAACAATTCTGCCTTCATTTTTTAATTTCTCCACCTGCATTATCTTATCTTCAGGTAACAAACTTCCTATGGCCGTTTGTATTCCCAAATCTTGAGCGATTCTATCCACTACTGCTTGATTATCCCCTGAGAGGATAATGATTTCCTTTATTTTAAGGCTATTTAAAGCTTTTATGGCTTCCTTGGCATCTTCTTTTATTGCATCTGCAACCGCGATATACCCCACATATTTTCCGTTTATTGCGATTAGAATTTGGGTCTGCCCTTGGTTATGTACTTCGGTTTCATAGGCAATATTATTTTTGTCCAACAATTTGGTGTTTCCCGCTAGAACATTGTACTCCCCGACTTTTCCTACTAGGCCATGGCCCGATATTTCTTCTACCTCGGTGGCTTTTAAAGTCGATTTTTTGATATTGGCATAAGATACAATGGCCTTAGCTATGGGATGTGTGGAGTTCGCCTCCAGAATGGCCGTCAATTCCAGAAGTAATGCCTTATCTACACCTATGGCCCGTACCTCCTGAACTTCAAATATTCCTTTTGTCAATGTACCAGTTTTGTCCATAACAATGGTATCCACATTGGTCATTAAATCTAGGAAATTGGAGCCCTTAAAAAGTATCCCATTCCTTGACCCTGCTCCTATTCCCCCAAAATATCCCAATGGGATGGAAATGACCAAAGCACATGGACAAGAAATCACTAAAAATATAAGGGCCCGCCGAAACCAAGTTTGGAAGACGTAATCGGAACCCAAGAAAAACAGAGGGAGAACCACTAGAGCTATTGCCAACCAAAAAACAATAGGAGTATAAATTTTAGCCAGTCTACTAATCAATTGTTGGGTTTTTGCCTTTCTACCAGCCGCTTCTTGGACCATCTTGAAAATCTTTGACAATTTGGTGTCATCAAAATTACTGCTGACCTTTATTTCAATAGGTTTTCCGAGGTTGACAGAACCGGCAAAAACCATTTCCCCTTTTTGTTTGTAATCCGGAATGGATTCTCCGGTTAGCGCAGCCGTATTAACATCGGCCTCCTGTGATTGCAATTCGCCATCAAGAGGGATTTTTTGCCCTGGTTTCACCAAAATGGTTTGACCTATTTGTACCTCTTTCGGATGCATTATACGCGTTGTCCCATTTTCCAGTACAGTGGCTTTATCTTCTTGTATTTTCAGCAGGGCCTCTATGGACCTTTTTGCCTTTTTAACCGCAATATCTTGGAACAATTCCCCTACAACATAAAACAACATTACCGCCACTCCTTCTGCATAGGAACCTATTAGAAAGGCACCTAAGGTTGCAACGGACATTAATACAAATTCATTGTAAATATTGCCCTTGGCAATTAATTTGGCGGACTTGGATAATACCGGGGCTCCAATAATGAGATAGGTGATTCCAAACCAAACAAGGGAAATTATAGGCGAAAAGAAAGATAGATCAAAAAAATCAAAGGTAATCCCGAGAAGTAATAGTACAAGGCATATTATTGGAATGCTATAAGGCTTATTCAAGATATTCCGGGATGACTTTTGTTCTTTCCCTGGTTCCGGATTACTTGTACATTGTTCACAAGATTCACTCATAGCCTATTTTTTTTTGTAAAAATAGCCCTAATCCAAGTGCAACGGAATTGCATTTATGAAGTACATTCAGGACAGATTCCCTTGACAACCAGATTGATTTCCTTCGAAATAAAGTTGTTGGGTAGATCCAAGGTAGGTATTTTGTGTTTTGGCAAGCAAAAAGTCTCTAGGCACTGGTTGCAATGAAAGTGTACATGAAGATCGTTATCTATTTCACAATTGCATCCATCTGCACAGAGGGCATATTTGGCAACCCCGGTGCCATCATCTATTTTATGGGCAATACCTTTTTCAACAAAGGTGAGTAAGGTGCGGTATAGCGTGGTCCTATCTGATTTATCAAATTTACTTTCAAGATCGCTAAGACTAGAGGCCACATTTTTTTCAGAAAGAAATCTCAGGATCAATAATCTCATTGCCGTGGTCCTAACGTTATTTCGCTCTAATTTTTGTTCTAAACCTTCCATCCGATAAAATTACAGAATTGTTCTCTAAATAAGGTTAAAGGACTCAAAATTTCCCTTAGAAAGGTATAAATGGGCGTATCTTTATCCCTCACCTAATTTTTTTGTTTTGCACCCAAAGAGCATCCATAATTCGCCATACGATTTTGAGGCCTTAATAAAGGCTAATCCGGCCTTGTCCCCTTTTGTCCATAAAAATAAATACGGGAATTTGACCATTGATTTTTCTGTTAATGACGGGGTAATGGCCTTAAATAGGGCTTTGCTGAATGTACATTATGGGGTAGGTAATTGGGAAATTCCCTCAAATTACCTGTGCCCTCCTATTCCTGGTAGGGCAGACTACATCCATCATATATCGGATTTATTGGGGAAAAGCGATATTTCTGAAAACATTATGGGCCTGGATATTGGTATGGGAGCCAATTGTATCTATCCTATTCTTGGAACCCAGATATACGGATGGAATATGGTGGGAGCCGATATTGATATACCCGCTGTAGAAGCTGCCAAAAAAAATGTCTCATCTACCCCCCATTTGGCAGAAAAGATCGGGATCCGTCATCAAACCAATAATGCCCATATTTTTAAGGGAATCATTAAAGAAGGGGAATACTTTCACTTTTCCATGTGCAATCCGCCTTTTCATGCCTCAAGGGAAGAAGCTGAAAAGGGTACCTTAAGAAAATTGAACAATCTACATGGTTCCAATAAACTTTCCCTGAATTTTGGCGGACAGGCCAATGAACTTTGGTGCAATGGGGGCGAATCCCTTTTTATTAAACGGATGATCAAAGAAAGTGTAGATTTCAAAAAACAGGTGGGATGGTTCACAACTCTTGTCTCCAAGATGGAAAATCTTCCCAAGATATACAAACAGTTGCAGAAATTAGGAGCACAGTATACCACTGTGCAAATGCAACAGGGAAACAAACAAAGTCGATTTGTAGCTTGGACTTTTAAGCCCTAATTGATACATGAAGTTAGTTGTTGGAAAAAAATGATTTATTCTTCTGGTGGCCTGCCGTGAATTTCTTCAAAAACCACATCAAAATTATCCCTTAGATAGGCCCTTAATTTTTTGCGATAATCATCATTTAGCCATTCTACAAAATTAAATGTGCTACGGCTGATACATTTGGTATACTTCTGAATTCTGTAGTCGATATCATCTCCCAACATTTTTGCCAAAACATAAGAGTCGTAAACATCCTCACTATTCTCGACACAGATTTTGGCATGGTGTTCAATAGAACGTTCCAAAACCACCTTAGAGGACTCCCCTTTATTGATTGAATCGATATAGGTTTGCTTTATATCAAAATAAACATCTTCTGATTTAGAAAATTCTTCACGCAGCTCCTCTGGCATTTCATACCTGAAATTACCTTCGAGATCTTCATCGTTCAGAAGGTTGTCCAAATAATAATTCGGCGAATGGAATATTTTTTGCCAGTCCAAATCGGCACCCCAAGGTCCAAAACGATGGAAATTATTTCCCAAATCAATGACGGTAAAGGTTGGCTTGTTCCTCAAAATTCGGGATCCTCGACCTATCATTTGGTAATAGAGCGCAAGGGATTTTGTCGCTCGGTTTAGAATGATGGTGTCAACGGTAGGCTCATCGAATCCTGTGGTCAGTATACTCACCGATGTCAATATGGCATCAGGAGTTTCCTTAAACCACTTCAGAATTTGTTTTCGTTCTTTTTTGGTGGCGGTATTGTCCAAATGCATAATGGGATACCCTGCCCTTCTAAAAATGTCGTATACAAATAAAGAGGTATTGATACCATTATTGAAAATCAATGTTTTTTTCCCTTTAGAGCGTTCCTCATAGGCCTGCATCAATTTCCCCAACATGTCCGTTCCTGTATACAGATCGTCCGATGATTTCACGGTATAATCCCCATTGGAACCAATTTCCAAAGAAGTTAATCCCACATTATAGGAAAACGTTTCGGCCCTAGCCAAAAACTCGTTGTCAATAAGTGCCTCTATGGTTTCCCCAACAATCAATTCATTGTAATTGTCGTTCATGGGTAGCTTGGTGTTGGAACTCAAAGGAGTAGCAGTTACACCTAAAATAAAGGAATTCTCAAAAAATTTGAACAATTTTGTGAATGAGTTGTAATGGGCCTCATCAATGATGACCAAACCAATGTCCGAAATATCGAGCTTATCATCATTCAATCTATTGTTCAACGTCTCCACCATTGCCACAAAACAGCTGTAATCAGCCTGATCATCCAAATTGGCCTTGCTGTCAACTACTTTGTTGGTAACTCCAAATTCGGTCAACATATTGGAGGTTTGTTTGCACAATTCCACCCTATGTGTCAATACTGCCACTTTTTTATTGTGATGTTTGAGATATTGGCGTACCATTTCAGAGAATATTACAGTCTTACCTCCACCCGTGGGCAATTGGTACAACAAATGGTAATCATCCTCTGCCTCTTCAAAATATTTGAAAATTTTATCTATAGCACCTTTCTGGTAGCTATAAAGATCTTTTCCAGATTTTCTATCTTCAATTTCGGAGGTTTTTACTGTAGACATGTATATACTTATGAGCCCGCAAAAGTACGGCCTTTATGGGGTTTAAGTCAAATGTTAAGTCCTAAATTATCTTAAAATTTATCGAAAAGGTATTTGGACCTTTAATTTTATGTATTCAACGAGAATATTTCTGGACAACTAGCCCTTGAAACCAACATTCATATAATCCGTAAACTAAACCCGATGTTTTTATGGGATTAAACCAAAGTTTTCGCTATTGAAAGGACGTTGCTTCCGGAAATATCGGCTACTTCGGCCAAAGGGTATGGAAATTTACCCGGTCTAGATACAAAACCAGTCATTAGTCCAGCTCTTTGTGCACCGGCAATGTCCCACCCATGGGCAGCGATCAGCATGGAATAAATTGGAGAAGCCTTCATTTCCTTTACTACGTGGGTATACGTAGCAGGGTGTGGCTTATAGAACCTAAGGCTCTCCACACTGAATATTTCATCAAAAAAGTGGTCAATTTCCGCATATTGGAGTTGTGCCTTTACAACCTCTAAGGTGCCATTTGTCAACGCCACCATTTTAATTCCATTATTTTTTAAGAGTGTGAGCCCCTGTACAACATCTGGGTGAGGTGGTAATTTTTTAATCAAGCTAAGGACATCCTTAATTTTACCGTCGGAAATTTGTTTGTCAAATTTTTCGGCTGTCATTTTGAGGGTTGCGGCACCTATTTTTCCAAAATCTTGGTACTTGCCACTTATGGATTCCACCAAAGAATAATGTAGTAGTGAAGAAAACCAAATATCAAAAGCGAGTTCATTGGCCAAGGCATGGTTAATGGCCACTTTCATAGGTTTTAAATCCAAAAGGGTTTCATTTACATCAAATATAAGCAGCCTTGGTTTGAAGTGCATGGGTATTTCTTTTTGGGATTTCAATATATCAGATGAAAGTATAAATAAACCCAAGCATCACAATACCCCATAAAGTAATTTATGGGAAATTTAACGCATACCGAAAAATTGCTAGGTTATTTATTTAAAAATAAAAACGTAGTAAAGGATATATTCTAGTTGAGTACTTGGAAGGTTGTTTCCAAGTACTCAACTAGAATATTTGAAATTGATATTGGAGACTAGATCTTCTTGACACGAACGGCATTCATTCCTTTAAGCCCTTTTTCCAATTCAAAGGTAACTTTGTCGTTCTCAAAAACTTCGTCAATCAGGCCACTGACATGGACAAAATATTTTTCTTGAGACATACTGTCTATAATGAATCCAAAGCCTTTTGATGTATCAAAATAGGATACCTTACCAGTTTTGTCCACTACTTCCTCTTCTTCGTAATCTTCTTTCCTTGGAATCCCAATGACAATACTATCCGCATCGACCTTCACCTTTTTGGAAGGATCTGGCGGGGTATCAGTAAGATGTCCGTTTTCGTCCACATAAGCAATCATGTTCTCAAACTCACCGCCTTTCGAACTTGCCTTACGGGCCTCTTTCTTCTTCATTTTTTCCTCACGTTTTTTCAAACGCTTTTTCTCTTTTTCTTTTTTATTAAAGGTTTCCTGTGCTCTCGCCATTCGTTTTTACTGTTAATTTAACTTGTTAATGAAACTATTCTGTCATTAATGTACAACTTTTCATGAGAAAATACTAAAAGAATCCTTGGAAAATAACAATTTATGAGATTGATATACCGACTACCCAATTCAGTGGTTTTAATCGAAGAAACGTAATAAATGTTACTTATTGTACATATAAACGGCTACAAAGATAGCACTACATTTTGATATTATAAAACTCTTTGGACAATTGGTTGGGATATCCCGATGATTTCATTAAAAACACCTTAATTTTTTCAACTATTTTAAGACTTCGCCACTAAGACCCCGAATAAACTATTGCGACTAGTGTTAGGCCCGCTACGGATACCCATGTCACCGACCCTAAAACCATAGCTTTTGCCCCAAAACCTTTCAATGTTTTCTTGGTAATGCCCAGGCCAATAAGAAATAATGTCAATATAAGTCCAATTTTTGCTGTATGGATAATGAGGGGTGACAATGGCACGATTGGGTTATATGCAATTCCCCTGCCGCCTTCGAAAAACTTCAGCGACTTGCTACGGCGAAAAATATTTTGAACTTTATATCGAACATTATAATCATATGTAATACTAAGATATCACATACGCTTATACATTAATGCGATGATTATTTATTATTCCTCCGATTCGTGTTTGTCCAAATCATCTTTTAGATCTAATTTTCTGAAGGTTGGTGAAAAAATTCCAAATCCCAGAACGGTCAACAGGGTCATGGTGCCTCCAAAGACTACAGCGGTAACCGTACCCATCAGTTTTGCGGTAAGCCCGCTCTCAAAAGCTCCCAGTTCGTTGGAAGAACCCACGAACATTGAATTAACGGAAGACACGCGGCCACGCATATGATCAGGTGTTTTTAATTGTAGGATGGTTTGTCTGATGATCATGGAAATACCATCTGTAACCCCACTAAAGAAAAGGGCCATAACAGATATCCAAAACGTTTGGGAAAAGCCAAAAATGATAATACATATTCCAAATCCAAAGACAGCCAACAATAATTTCATCCCCGCCTTTCTATGCAAGGGAAAATAAGCCGAACCAAACATAACTATAAAAGCTCCAACTGCTGGTGCCGCACGCAAGACCCCGAAGCCCTCTGCCCCTACTTTTAAGATATCCTGTGCATAAATGGGTAATAGGGCAATGGCCCCCCCGAAAAGCACAGCAATCATATCTAAAGTAATAGCACCAAAAATAGCCTTGGTCTTCAAAACATAGGTGACGCCCTCTTTTAGACTGGTCATAATAGATTCTCCTATTTTTGGATTCAAAATGGGTTTACGAGGTATTTGATAAAGAAAAAGCAACGCGAGGGCAGAAAAGGCTACAATAAGACACATGGACCAATGGACCCCTATCCATACTATGGAAAATCCAGCCAATGCAGGCCCTAATACGGAGGCCATTTGCCAAACCGAACTACTCCAAGTAGCTGCATTCGGATATATTTTTTTGGGGACCACCAAAGAAAAGAGCGAGAAAACAGTTGGCCCCATGAAGGCTCTTACAAATCCGCCCAAGAACACCAAAAAGTAAATAGAATACAGAATATGGTTTGTAGACCATTCGCCCACAATTCTTGGCCAAGTCAATAGAAATAGCCCAAAACTTATCACTGAAAACCCCAGGAGACACTTTATAAGGAGATCCCTTTTTTCGGACTGGTCCACAATATGGCCGGCAAACAAGGCCATTCCCACTGCGGGAATTACCTCCATCAATCCAATAATACCCAAGGACAATGGATTTTTTGTAAGGCTGTAAACTTCCCATTCTATGACCACAAATTGCATGGACCAAGCAAAGACCATAGCAAAACGTACTGATAAAAAAATATTAAATTCCTTAAATCGCAAGGCGGCATATGGGTCGTTCTTATTCATAAAGAGTCTTCAGTCTCTAGGTGTTAAACACTTCGTTATAAGTTATTTGTAATGAATATTGGAATTTATAAATCGCCATTTTAATCAGTGTAGGCTTTAAACTCAGTGTGTAAAAATAAACATTAAAAAATCTAATTCTCCATTCCGTCCGTATCTAATAGCAGAACATTAAATATTTATTATGAAAAAAATATCATTAAGCTTATTAGCAGTAGTCCTACTTGCTTCTTGTGTTTCTAAAAAGAAATATGTACAATTGGAACTGGAACACGGACAAACAAAAAGTCAGTTGACTAAAACAGCCGTAGAAAAGGAAGAACTTGAGGCTAAATTTGCCAAAATTGAGGCAAGGGTTGCTGATTACAATTCCAAGATCAATGAATTGACAGAAGTAAACGATGCCCAATTCGTTACTGTTGATGGTGTTGCCGTCATTTCCAATGATGTTAAAAAACAAATGCGTGAAACATTGAAAAATGTTGCACCTGGAAAATTAAGTGGGGCTAAAACACTTAAGGATTCCATGAATTTGGCAGTGTCCTACAACCTTCATAAATCTTTGGATGCCAGCACCTTGAATGAGGATGAGGATATCGCCATCGATATCAACGAGACTGTGGTCATGATTTCCATTTCTGACAAATTGTTGTTCAACACAGCAAGTTATAATGTAAGCACTAAAGCAAATGATATTTTGCAAAAATTGGCCAACATCATAAATTCTGAGCCTAGTATTGAAGTTATGGTAGAAGGACATACCGATGCCAGAACCATCAACACGCCTAAACTGGCGGATAACTGGGATTTAAGTGTGATGCGTGCTACCTCGGTTGTAAGAAAATTACAAAACGATTACAACGTTGCACCTGAAAAGATGATTGCATCAGGTAGAAGTAGCTATCAGCCATTGGTTTCCAATGATTCCAAGGAAGATAGGGCAAAAAATAGAAGAACCCGTATTGTGATCTTACCAAACATAGATAAATTCTTTGCACTTATGGCCTCTAACGAATAGGTCTGCATTGAATCCAAATATATAGTATTCAAAAGGCCGTCACATGTGACGGCCTTTTTTATTGTAATAAATCATAAAACAACATCCCCTATTCCATTTCGCTCAATAGGTGCTTAAAACCTAAGGCAACACCATTTGTCCATCCAAAACCATCCTGCAGGTCATACTCACCGCCTCCTGACAAGAGGGTAACATCTTCAACATTGTATTTTTCCATCATTTTACCCGTATTGGCATATACTTTTTCGTTCAGGTTCAGCCATCGGACCATAATTTCCTTTGCCTCCTTATCAAAACCGTAATTCAATAATCCCTTTACGGCTATCCACTGTAATGGTGCCCATCCATTGGGAGCGTCCCATTGTTGGCCGCTATGTTCCATAGTTGTTAAGAGTCCGCCATCCTTCAAAAAATCCTTCATAAGATGGTCTTTTACCTTGTGTGCCTGTTTTTTTGTGGCGATGTTAAAAAACAATGGAAATGCGCCCGCCAAAGTCATTTGTTTTCTCACCGTTCCTTGGGGAGCATCCAAATCCATAAAAAATGAAGTCTCACTATTCCAAAATACCTCCTGTATGACCTGCTTTCTCCGTTCCGCCTTGTCTGTGTAGGATTGTGCCGTTTCCGAATCTCCCTTTAATTCGTATCCACGGGCCAATTGGGTTTCCATGTAATAGATCAGGCTATTTAAATCTACCGGTGCTATTGTGGTCGTGGTAATTGTACCAAATTCACCATCTTCGCCGTACCATCTGGTGCTAAAATCCCAGCCAGATTCTGCCCCGGCCCTTAAATTGGAGTATAGTTTCTTTTTTTCGGTCTCACTACTAAATTGTGCGGCCAGGTGTACATCTTCCTTATATGATTCTTGTCTTGGGGTAGTCCTTTTATCCCAATATCTGTTTAGAACATCCCCATTGGTTGTCTTTACAACATGTTTGGTGAATTCTCCAGGTTTCAAACCGGACTCCCCATCCATCCAAAAATTATATTCCTTTTCAATAAATGGGAGATATTCCAAAAACCTTTGATCTTCCCCTTTCGTCAAAGAAGTGACCATCAAGGTATAGAATGGGGGTTGGGATCTGGAGAGGTAGTAATCTCTTGTGCCATTGGGAATAAAGCCCAAGGTATCAATGAGGTGACTAAAGTTATCCACCATATGGGCGGCCAAGGTATCTTTTTTATCTGCTAGAAGGCCTTCTATGGTAAAATAGCTGTCCCAATAGTAAATTTCACGAAACCGTCCTCCTGGCACCACATATTCTTTGGGAAGTGGTATTCTTGAGGAATACGCCACGGCCTTATCAGGTGATCTTGTAAGCATTGCCCAAATATTGCTAATATGTTGGTACATGTTCTTGGTGGTATCGGTTTCAAATTTATTGATGACTTGAAACTGATCAGAGAAGTGTGATTTTACAAAGCCATTCAGCTTAAATTCAGGTTTCTTTTTTTCTTGTTCGTATATAGTTATCAATTCCTGGTAAGATCGGTCAGGGACAAGGTCTACAAAGGTTTTTGAATCCTTGAAAAGGTTATTGAGCTGTACGTCCTTGAACAATTGACTTTCGTAAAAATCTACTTGGGTTTCTTTTGGAGCCTCCGTCTTACAGGATAGGCAAAAAAAAAGGATGAGTATACAACCCCAATTTAAAATCTTCATATATCTAGTTTTATTCAAAAATAGGATATTTTATTACAAGGGAAGACAAACAAAAAAAAGTCCAAGGGTATTACCTTGGACTTCAATATTAGATATAAAATTAAGGTGCTGCTATTAAAACAGTGTGTTTCTTAATTTACTTACCTTCATTATCATCACAGAACTCATAGATTAAATTTGCTACAAGACCTGTCCATCCTGTTTGGTGGGAAGCCCCTACCCCACGGCCATTATCGCCATGGAAGTATTCATAGAACAGTACCAGATCTTCAAACTTTGGATGTTGGTAATACGTTTTATGTAGTGCATTTACCGGCCGATTTCCGTTTTTATCTTTTTGGAAGATAGCCACCAATCTTTTGCCCAATTCCTCTGCCAGTTCTTTTAGATCCTTATTGTTATTGCTTCCTGTAGGATATTCCATTCGCATATCCCCTCCAAAAAAGGCATGGTATTCCAATAGCGATTCTATGAACATGTAATTGATGGGAAACCATATAGGACCTCTCCAATTACTGTTTCCCCCAAAAAGGGATACTGTAGATTCGGCAGGTTCGTAATCTATGGAATATGGGATGCCGTCTATGGTCAGGGTGTAGGTTTTCTGCTCATGTATTTTGGACAGTGCGCGGATTCCATAATCGCTTAAAAATTCCTTTTCATCCAAAAGGGTCTTCATAAGGACTTTAAATCGGCCCTGTGATACCAAGGAGAGCAATACCCCATCTTTGGAATTGGTTTGAATTACGCGATATTTAGATTTGTACATGCGATAGTTTCTAAACCACTCCAAGCTTCTCTTAAAGGTAGGAAGTTTGTCCAATGTATCCTGTGGGATCACCAATACGGCGGCAAGGGAAAGTAGTCCAACAATGGATCTAATCTTAACGGGGACATGTTCTCCTGAAGGTTTTACCAATCTGTCGTAAAAGAAGCCTTCCTCCTTATCCCAGTTCCCAACACTATCCTGATTTAAATTGTTCAAAGCCTCGGCGATAAAAACAAAATGCCCCAAATACTTTGTAGCCATGTCTTCAAAGGCTTTATCCACTAGTGAAATCTCTAATGAAATTTCCAACATGTTCAAACAATACAAGGCCATCCATGCCGTCCCATCTACCTGTTCCAAATAGCCTCCTCCGGGAATATCATGACTTCTATCAAAGACTCCAATATTATCAAGGCCCAAAAATCCGCCTTGAAAGACGTTATGTTCGTTCTTATCCTGTTGATTGACCCACCAAGTAAAGTTAAGGGCCAATTTATTGAAGATTCGTTTCAGAAAATCTATATCCCCTTTTCCAGTTTTCTTTTTATCTATTTGATAGACTTGGAACGCGGCCCATGCTTGGACGGGGGGATTCACATCACTAAAATTCCACTCGTATGCAGGTATTTGTCCATTTGGCGCCATATACCATTCCTTAGTAAGAAGCATCAATTGGATTTTGGCAAATTCGGCATCCAAATGTGCCAATGGCACACAATGGAAAGCAAGGTCCCACGCGGCAAACCAGGGATATTCCCAGGCATCTGGCATGGAAAGAATGTCGTGGGTCCTCATGGTTTTCCATGTGTTGTTACGGCCACTCCGTCTTGCTTTTGGCGGTTCTCCGGTCAACGTATCACCACTCAACCACTGTTCCACATCATAATTATAATATTGCTTGGTCCAGAGCATGCCGGCAAAGGCTTGACGTTGAATATTGCTTAGGTCTTTGTCATCCGTTTTTTTCAGATCGCCATAGAATTCATCTGCTTGTGTGATTTTTTCTTCAAAATTCGCTTCAAAGGAGGTATCGAATGGATTGGACTCGATCTTCTTTTTGGACAATCTTAATCGTATGGTGACCTCACTCTTTCCTTTAATGTCCAATTTATAATAAGGGGCAAACTTAGTACCTTCCTTTTTACTTTCGGGAATTTTAAAATTATTACTTACCACGGCATCGTGGAAAAGATCTTTCTTAAAGGGATGATCGTTTGGTTTATTGTAAATTTTGGAATCATTGGTCTCATTTTCTGTAAACAGGAGTTTATCCGGTTTTTCAAAATAAAAATGATAATCCCCAATGTAAGGATGCGTAATATCTACTGAACCAAAGGTTTTACCCTGCTCATTGGCTTTGATCAAAGGTTTTTTTGGCATTTCATAAAAGCTCCAAAAATTCCGTATCCAGAGGGTTGGAAGCACGGATATTGGCGCCTTTTTTACGCTTCTGTTGGCAATGGTTATTTTTATAAGGATATCCTCTGGATCGGCCTTTGAGTATTCTGTAAATACATCAAAATATTCATTTTTATCAAATATTCCTGTATCCAATAATTCATATTCCAGTTCCTTTTTTCCCCTCTTTTGATTGGTCGCGACCAAGTCCTTATAGGGAAATGCTTTCTGGGGATATTTATATAAATGTTTCATATAGGAATGGGTGGGAGTATTATCCAAATAATAATACAATTCCTTTACATCCTCCCCGTGATTCCCTTCTGGTCCTGTTAGGCCAAACAATCGTTCCTTTAAAATATTGTCCTTGCCATTCCATAGGGCCACTCCAAAACACAGATTGCAATAGCGGTCAGAAATTCCAGCAATTCCATCCTCACCCCATCGATATACCCGTAAACGGGAATGGTCGTGCGGAAAATAATTCCATGCATCGCCGTGGACACTGTAATCTTCCCTCACGGTACCCCATTGACGTTCACTTAAGTATGGTCCCCACTGTAACCAATCCTTTTCACCGCTATAGTTTTCTTTGAGTCTTTTTTCCTCTTCCTTAATCATAAAACAATCTGTTTTTCGGAGGCGAAAAATACTTCTTTATCCCATAATTTCATTATAAATATATTTTTTTTACACATATTGTAGTACTTACTTGAATATTATGGGGATATGTCGGGATTTATCAATCCTTTTGAGAAAAAGTAATCGAATGATTTCCACAACTGATATACAATTTATTGGTATAGGTCCTTTTGGTCATCACGGTGGTCGGTATAAAAGGTGGTTATCTTAAATATGACACCTTCATTTTGTTTGATCAGGGTTGTAAATAATTCTTCCTTACCCATTCTTGCGTTATGCTTTTCTTATTAGTATCGATCCCTATATAATTATCACACCAATCAACAACAAAAAATAATATTGATGTTTTTTGGGATCTGAATTTAAATTAGCCAATAATTTTATCTAATGGTAAATGAAAGTCATGCAATTTTAAAGCTAAAACGGTATTTATGGGAAGCTCAAATTTAAGCTCCAGATATATATGCATAAAAAAAGGGAGCTTTTTAAGCTCCCTTTTAACCATAGGTTGAAATTTATTACGATTATGATGGGTATATTTTATCTAGTACAAGCAAATAGACATTAGAATCGGTACAATTTACCTGACTAAAATATCCAATGAATACTTTCTGAAAAAGATACCTTAATCCATAGGGAATAAACTGGTATCAAGTCCAGGGATGAGTCGCAACGCATTTTTATAGTATACTTTTTTCAAGACATCATCTGGAAGCCCCATGCCGTACATAGCCCAAAAGGCATGGTATTTCTTGTAATAAGGAAAGTACTCATCATTGGTTTCCAGCACCCTGAAATAGGTAGGAAACTCTTCAGGTTTCCAGCTGTCTTTTCCAAAAAGAATCCTATCCTGATATTTTACGAAAAATTTATGGGCATTTTGGGGCTGCCTCCCCAATTCAGCAATAACAGCTGAGATACCGACGTTCATATTTGGCATTTCGTCCATCAGTTCACTTAATTTTTGCAAATCATTGGCATACCATCCCATATGGGCAGCTATAAAATTGGTGTTCGGGTGTTTTTTAAAAATATGGTGCTGTTCATCAATTATTTGTTGCCAGGGCGCTGGATCGGTATCTGTGCGCTTTCTACGGGGATGTGTTTTTAATTCCAACCATCGTTCATTGTCCCCATCAAATTCGTCCCAAAATGGTTTTGGGTCCGCGGCATGAATCAATACTGGAATTCCCAGTTCACCACATTTGGCCCAAATGGGATCTAAACGTTCGTCATCTATTGCCAAACGATTCCCTTCGGAATCCTTATTGCGTAGCCCCAGGCTTTTATAGATCTTTAAGCCTTTTGCACCATTTTTGACGTCCAGTTCCAATTGTGTAACAGTTTTTTTGATCCAAGTCTTATCACTGGCTCCTTCAAAATCTATATTGGCAAAGACGACGAACCTATTGGGATAGTTTTTCTTAATGTTATCTATTGATCCAACTATTTTCTCTCCCGAGCCTCCACTAAGATTCACCATAATACCCTCATTTAGCGAATCCATTGCTGTTATGAGCTCGGACAAGTCCTGTTCTGGCATACGAAATTGATGGCTATGGACGTCTATAAAAGGAAATTTTGCCTTTTTGACCTCTTTGCCCGGGATTATCAGGGTTGAAATAGGATTGTAAGCTTCAAAATCCATCTCCTGGGCCTGAAGTGAAAATAGAATAAAACTGGACAAACTCAAGGCTGCCACTAGTGATTTTTTGTTTATCATAAATATGTTCATTGGTGTTAATTTTCTTCTGATTATTTTTTTAATAGGGTATTATAATCTTCAATGGTATCCACATCGAGTCCCTTTCCCTCAGGATTTAGGCTAATGTTCAAATCCTTGTATTTTTTAATGAGCTCTTTGGCTCCAAAATCTTGTTTAAGGGCTTGTAACTCAGGGAAAAAATTTCGATCAAATATTGCGGGGACCCCTTCCCTATTGCCATAATTTGTTGTAACCATGCCTTTGGATTTTTCTATGAAAGTTTCCAGCATTTTATTGATATACTTGGTGTTGATCAAGGGTTGGTCTGCCAAAAGAATCATAATTCCTGTTACATCGGTTCTGTTATTTTGTATATAATTGACACCACAGCTTATAGAAGTTCCCAGTCCTGACGCCCATTCTTCATTATCTATAAACAGTAATTCATCGTTCTTTACTCTTGAGCGAATTTCTGCGGCATAGGCACCCAAAACAACAATAACTTCAGAAGCTATAGACATTTTGGCCTGATCTATAGCGTTTTCTAAAAGCGTGGTGCCCTTCCAAGGCAAAAGCTGCTTTATGCTTCCCATGCGTGACCCCTTGCCTGCTGCTAGGATCAATACATCTATTTTTACGTCTGGATGCCCCATTAGCTATGTATTCCTCCGGCTTTGTCCTTAAGCATCATTGGTTCCTTATTTCTGATTACGGAAAGTATTTCCGATAAGATGGCAATTGCTATTTCTTGTGGCGTTTCTGCGCCAATATTAAGTCCGGCAGGCCCATGTATTTTTTTAAAGAATGTGTGGGCTACCTCAGGGCAATGTTCCAAAAGATCGCTTAACAAGCGTTCCCTTCTTTTTGAAGGGCCCAAAAGGCCCAGATATATTGGATTGGTATCTTTTAATTTAAGGAGATACTTTAAATCTTTTGCATAGCTATGGGTCATCACTAGTACCGCAGTTTGTTCATCTATGCACTCCAAATCCATTTCTTCCGGCCCTAGGTTAAAAAAGGCATAAGCTCCCGGAAAATCAAAAATATTCTTTTCCTCCATGGGCGTGGCTATTATGGTGACTTCCCAACCGGCTGTGGATGCCATGGAACACAGTTGGACCGCATCGTGTTCGGCACCAACAATCACAAGCTGAAAACATGGCTCCATTTCTTGTTCAAAAACCTGCAAATCTGAATTTTGAGTATGGACAAGATCAAAATCATGTTGCACGGGATGTTTCTTTCCTTCGCCAAAATCAACCACTGTTCCCAAACCGTTGAATTCCCCTGCCATTTTATTATAATAAGAACGCAGCTTAAAGTTCGCCCTTTTTTTAAGGCAGTTATCAAAGGCTCCCAAGAAAGGTTCTTTGGGATAGAAAGGTTCAAGCAGTATATAAAGAATCCCCTCACAACCTAGTCGATAACGACCGTCATACGTTATCATTTTGGGGATATTACTTGCAAAAACACTCTTTGCCTGCTGCACTACTTCCTTTTCCACACAGCCACCGCTCACTGCACCGACCTTTTTACCATTTTCTAAAAGTAGCATGCTTACCCCTGGCCTTCGATAAGACGATCCATCCAAGGCTACCACGGTGGCTAAAACAGCCTTAATACCGCGATCTTTTGCGTGCTGATATTCGTGTATTATCTTTTTAAGTTCGTGTGTCATAATGAGAACATTCTTCTTGTGGGCGAAAAAGGCACCAAGGTCCCAATTTTGTATGGGTCTTCATTAGGTTCTAAACGTATAAATCCATCCGACTGGGCCAAACTGGTTAAATCTCCAGAACCATTTTCTTTTACAAGATCCGCGATAAGCTGTCCATTTTCCAATTTTATTTTGACCCGTAAAAACAAGGTTAAAGTACCTGTTACGGGAATGGCTTCAGCTAAAATTACATTAATTTTTGGGATCGGGAGGTTTAATGAACTTTTTAACCAATCTTTAAAAT
Source organism: Flavobacteriaceae bacterium KMM 6897 (assembly GCA_035798135.1). GTDB lineage: Bacteria > Bacteroidota > Bacteroidia > Flavobacteriales > Flavobacteriaceae > Sediminicola. The sequence goes on from JAPFBR010000002.1 coordinate 361,602, forward strand.
AGAGGTGGTAATTCGCAAAGGTAGAGGCAGGATTTCCCGGGAAGGAAAAAATGACCGTTCCTGTCTCTTTTTGTAATCCAAACCAAAAGGGCTTTCCAGGACGTTGCAACACCCTATGGAAGATTTTTTCCACGCCTAATTCCTCCATAACATCAGGAATATAATCGAACTTGCCCTTAGATACCCCACCGCTTAATAGCAGGACATCATTCTCCAACAAGGCTTTTTTTACTTCCTTTTTTATTTCCTCCTTTTCATCATTTAAATGCATCTGTTCAGGAACGATGTGTTCTTCCGACAGGGCTGCATAGAGCGAATGGATATTGGATTTTCTAATTTGGTGCTGTAAGGGTCTTTCTTCTACGTCCACAAGCTCATTACCAGTGCTGATGATAGTTATTTTAGGGAGTCTTTTGACCCAAATCTTGGCTTTTCCCACAGCTGCCAATACGCCAATTTCCGATGCGGTTATTAAGCTGTCCTTTTGCAATACTATAGTGCCCTTTCGCTCATCACTTCCTTGAAAATGGATGTCCTGACCTTTGTTCGGGTCCCTATCCAAAATGGCATATCCATCTTTAATCGTAAGATGTTCATACATTATGACGGTATCCGCATTTTCGGGAACCACGGCACCTGTCATGATTTCTACACAATTATGATCATGCCCAAGTCTTGTTTTTGGAGTACCCGCGGCAACAATGGCTTCAATCCTGAACTTTTTTATTCCATTTTTTATTGCGGTATAATTTATGGCTATTCCATCCTTGGTAGCCCTATGAAATGGTGGAAAATCCCTATCAGCTTCAATATTATTGGCCAGTACCCTGCCAGTGGCTTCAAGTAGGAACACTTCTTCGGTCCCATAATCCTGCTTATGGGCTATTACTTTTTGATATGCTTCTTCAAAAGTGATCATCTTAAATAGAAATTTGTAGCCCATTGACCATTAAAACCCGGACACCTACCATAAAAACCAATGTGGCAGTGGTAAGCTTAATCCCTTTGCCTGTCAATTTACTTAAACTGATACGTATTCCCAATTGTCCGCCAATGAAAACAGAAATCAGTAAGGCAATCCCTTCCCATAATGGCATCTGAAAAGTGCCATTGGAAATGAGACCAGCTATGCCCGATATGGAGTTTACCAAGATAAAAAAACTGGCCAAGGCCGCTATTTTAATAGATTTTTCCCATCTCATATGGTTTAGTACCGGGGCTAAAAAAATACCGCCACCTATACCTACCATTCCTGAAAGCAAGCCAATGCCTCCACCAAGTAAATACGTCAAATAGGGAGGGTATTTCTTTTTGGTTTCTTCTTGTGTGGGCAACTTGATGGTCTGTATGACCAATGCGAGCGCCGAAATGATCAAAGCAATACCAAGAATGATAAAGAAAATAGATTCGCTTAACCGAAAAGAAGCCCCTAAAAAAGCCAGTGGGATGCTGGTGACAATAAATGGGATGAACTTTTTAAAATCCATAAACCCCCTTTTGTAGTATAAAAAACAACTCCCGCTGACCACTACAAGATTACAGAGCAATGCCGTGGTCCGAATATCAAAAAAACTCGAGAAAACAAGGGTCAAAATAGCTAGATAACTAGAGCCCCCGCCAAAACCAACAGAGGAGTACAAAAGCGCGATAGAAAAAAAACCTAAACAGAGTAAAATTAATTCATTGGGATTTAGGAGCATACGGCCACATAAGTATTTATGCCACCGCGAACGGAGTACAGGGCAATTTCAGAAAATTGGTTTTTTAATTGTTCCAATGCTTGGGCGCTGCGTTTCCCCGATTGGCATATTAAATATATAGGTTGTTTTAAGTCAATATCATTATAGCGATCTTCTAATTCGTTTAAAGGAATATGAACAGAATTGGGAATTTTATATGCCTCAAATTCTTCCTGTGTCCTTACATCAATAATTTGAACATTACCTTGGGAGTTTATAAGTTCCTTAAGCTCGTCAACCGATATTTCTGAAAATGGCGACGTGGACACAATCCCGTAAGTGTTATTTAATCCTTTGATGTTCAGGTTGTTTTCTTGTAGCCTAATACTTATTTTCTGGATAGATTGATCCAGGGCATTAAATAACAACAATTTTCCCTTTAGCACTTCTCCAATTCCGGTAATCATTTTTACCGTTTCCAGGGCTTGGAGGTTTCCAATTATTCCTGGTAACACTCCTAAAACTCCATTAATATTGCAGTTTGGTATTTCATCTATAGACGGCATATTTGGAAAAAGGCATCTATATGTAGGTCCTCCCTTATAATTAAACACGCTTACTTGGCCTTCGAAGCCTTGTAGCCCTCCATAAACAAAAGGTTTTTTTAGAATGACACAAGCATCGTTTATTAAATAACGGGTGGGAAAATTATCTGATGCGTCTATTACGATGTCATAGTCCTTTATAATATCCAATGCATTTGAAGCCATCAAAAATGTATCATAACCTCTTAACCTCGTAGAAGAATTTTGCGCTTTTAGCTTTTTAAATGCCGCTTCTAATTTGGATTTTCCAATGTCCCGTTCCGTATATAGCACCTGACGGTGCAGGTTGGAAATGGAAACCACGTCCCGTTCCACAACTCCTAAAGTACCTACACCCATGGAATTCAAATATTGTAATACGGGGACTCCCAAGCCACCTGCTCCAACAATGAGAACGCGAGATTTCATAAGTTTCTTTTGGGCCTTTGGCCCAAACTCCTTAAGAGCAGTCTGCCGTATGTATCTATTGGGATCCAAAACTAGCTGAGTTTTAAAATAGCCTCTTTGTATTCCTCTTGGGAATTGGCATTCAACAATATATGTTCTTGGTCAGGAAATACTAATTGTATATCTGAATTAATTAGAAATTTTCTCGGACACGTACTTGTTCCGTTAATAAGGTGTGATATGGATTGTTCCAACCCCTCAACTTCCCAAATAGCACTCAAGGGCTCTGGCAACTTACTTTCCTTTCCTGCAAAAGTGGTCGCTATTTTATTGGGATTTCTTTCGGCAATCAATTGTTGAATACCCTCTAAATCCATTAGGGGCAGGTCGCAGGCCAAGACCAACCAAGCAACATTTGGATGTTTTTTATGGGCACTTAAGATCCCATTGTAAGGCCCTCTAAATTCATTGTTATCCAATATAAAATTGACACCACTGGGCATATCATTTACCTGTTCGGATCGGATGCTAAGAAATGTTTTGTCACATACCTTTTCCAATAAATGGTACAAATGTTCCCTTTGGGGAAGCTTATGATAGACAATTGCACCTTTGTCGGTTCCCATTCTTGTACTTTTCCCTCCAGAAAGAACCAATCCATATAGTAAGTCCTTAGACATATTAGAAGTATCTTTTATTTATAATTCAAGGGCTTATAACCCTCGTTAATTTCTAATGTACATCTACCCTCCTATCGAAGTCATAGAACTGTCAAAAACAGAGGAGTGATTTTTTTGGGCATCAAAGCCCGTTTTGGCCCTACTGCCAATTGCCTTTAAAATGTGAAGTTTTATATTTTCTTCTGCATTTTCATTTCTCAACACATCTCTTAGGTTCATACTCGGTTTTCCATAAAGGCAAGTTACCACGTCTCCGGTGGCAGTAATCCTCAATCTATTGCAAGTGCCACAAAAGGTTCTGCTAAAGGAAGGGATAAGTCCAAAAGTACCTTTGTGCCCCCTTATTTTATAATTGATGGAAGTGGATGTGCGTGGCGATTCCAATTTTTCAATATTGGAATATGCCCCAGTAATATACTTAAAGATACTTTTATAGTCCCATTTAATGGTATTGAAGGTTTTGGAACCTCCATTAAATGGCATTTCCTCTAAAAAGCGAACCGAAACATCATATTGTTTCATAGCTTCCAAAATAGGCAAGATATCCTGCGTATTTTGACCATCCAAAACTATAAAATTGATACGGACGTTAAAGCCCTCCGAAATCAGTCGTATCAAATTTTGGTATACGGTGTCATATTCATTTCTGCGGGTAATTACATCAAAGGTTTCTTTATGGATGGCATCCATACTCACATTGATATTTGTAATGCCCAATGCTTTGAGCTCATCAATATAAGGACCTATCAAGGTGGCATTTGTGGTGATGGAAATATCTTTAAGTCCTTCAAGCCTTGCCATTTTCCGAAGAAGCACCATTAAATCTTTGCGTACAAAAGGTTCTCCTCCCGTAATCCGTATTTTATCAATACCCTGTTCTACCATAATCTTACTTAAGGTATAGAGTTCATCAATGGTGAAAAGCTTATCGTTTTTCGCGAAATTGATTCCTTCAGCGGGCATACAATAATTACAACGAAGATTACAACGGTCGGTAACGGCCAATCGCAGGTAGTTTATTTTTCTATTATGGTTGTCAAATAGCATCTATCTTCAATTAAATCGTTCCTAACAGCATCGTTTATACAAAGATAGGTTATCCACCACTAACAGGGGGGATCAATGCTATCTCATCTTGGTCATTTACCATTGTTTCATTCTCCGCAAAGGCACTGTTCACAGCTACTGCCAAAGAGGATAAAGTATTGAGTTTTGGGTATTTTTCTCCCAGATAATTCTTTAATTCTCCAACAGTGCGGATATTTATTTCCTTTTCACGGGTAGGATCCAACTCTATGGTCGAACTTCCTATAATATCTTTAGTGATTCCAAATAATAATATGGTCATACTTAATCTATAATTTCCTTATTGGAATATTCATCAATTCTTGATTCTTCATAAAAGGCAGAAACGTAAACTTATTGCCGATTGTGGCATTAAAAATGTTTGCAAAGGCTACTTCCGCTTTAGGCCAATATGTAAGTTTTGGATTTAGCAAGTTTGAGTAAACATATCAAGGTAAAAAAAATATAAATGAACCGCCCATTTTTAACACTTTCTTAATGTTATTTGCAAAATATTCAGGACAAAATAACAGGCTATAATTTCTTAACAAAAAAAAATTACAAGTCGTATAATTTAAATTGCATTTGAGCGTTCTGCTTGGTGAACCTATATAAATTAGAAAATGAAAATATCAGTTAAAATAATTGCTTTATTTAGTATCCTTGCTTTAGCCATATCGTGTGGTAATGCCGAGGATGATGTAAATTTTAATGTAAATCAAAATGGGGAATTGGGACAAGGAAAGCCCGTAGATGAATGCCTCAACCTCGGTGAAAATCAACTGATCCTATCCATTCAGGATCAATACGCTACCCTTCCGGGAAAAATATCCATATTCTTTAAGGTCTCAGATTCTGATGGCGCACCTGTATCTGGATTAACAGCCGATAAATTTACTATATACGAACAAGGTAGAAATGATGCTTGTTTTAATACCATTTCAACCTCAGAATCATTTGCCCGTATTTCTCCAAATTCCCAGATCTTTAAGAACAATACACTTTTGGTATTGGATTTGAGCAATAGTGTATTGAGCAGCAGTTTAACGGAACTGAAGTCTGCCTCCACGAGTTTTGTGAACAATGTAATGCCTGATCCTGCCATTGAGTCGGTTAAAATGGCTATTTATTGGTTTGATGGGGAGAACAAGTTGCACCTTTTGAATCCTTTGACGGCAGCCAAACAAGATTTATTGAGTGCTATTGATGGTATTACCCAAGATATAAGCAATGATCCTTCCACAGATTTATATGGAGCTGTTATTAAAGCCACCGATATAGCCACAAATCTATTGAACAAGAGTACCCAAGATGAAAATATCGGAGCTGCTTCAGTAGTTATTTTTACTGATGGAACGGATCAAGCTTCTAGATATACCGAAGCTGCGGCTTTAAAAAAGGTAAATGAAGCTAATGCCAACATAACTTTCTATTCTATAGGATTGGGTGCTGAAATAGATACAGAGGTCCTTAAAAAGATTGGAAAGACTTTTAGTGTTTTTGCTGGAAACAAGGCTGAATTGGAAAACACTTTTAACGCTATTTCCGAAAGGGTATCCGAAAGGGCCAATAGTTTCTATTTGTTTGAGTATTGTACTCCGAAGAGAGATGGAAGTGGTGATAATAATCTTGCCATTCAAGTAAAATCTGGTAACAAACAAGGAGCTGTACAAACTAAATTCAATGCCAAAGGATTTACAGGAGGATGTAAATAACAACACCAATGGTATGTCATTAAAAAAGGGAACATCTGTCAGATGTTCCCTTTTTTGTTTTTCATGATCTCTTTAGCACGCAGTAGGGTTTTCCTTTCTGTGATTGTTATATCTATAACAGCTATAACAACAACCTACATCCTATAACAATTTTTATTAACCAAAACTTTAATATCATGGATGTTATCAACGAGATTATTCAACAAAGTCCAATCGGAAAATGGTCTATAGGCTATAAAAGCGTCGTGCTCTTTTTATTTTCAAGTATTGTAATTACCTTATTTTGCATGTTAATTGTCTTACTGAAATACGGTCCTTATATGACCATTCAGTATGGGTATTAATTTATTTCTTTAAAATCAGGGCGTTTTTAAAATTACTTGTATCCCCATTTAAGCGGATAAGGAATCCATTGATCACTGCAAATTGAATGTTATTGTCCTTTTCCAATATAAAGGTTGGGTTCATTCCTGCACGAAGATTTAGTGCCGGCACCTTAAAGTCCTTACTCACCAATTGGATCTGCAAATTGGTATCCTTCTTGCCCGTAGGTAAATTTTCCAGGCGAACATAGGTATATCCTTGTTGTAAATATTTTAGAACCTCAGATTCTTTAAGGGATTCTAAGGATTTAAAGATTTGCGGATGTACTTTCCCCCCTTTTATGGTAAATCCGGTAGCATCCAATGTTTCATACCCATAAAACGTGGAGAGGTCCCCTTGATCTGCAATGGTGCTGTTGTAATAGAAATTGGAATGGTCCGTATTGTCCACCTCGAACCGATGTATTCCCAAATCCAAGATATATTCTTGGTCCAAAAGTATATAAGTTAGACCTTCTATCTTTAGATCGAAGAGCATTCTGTCATTTTCAGGGATTTTCTCGTAATCCTCAATGGGAATATTTTTATAATTCCCTTTCGCAATGGTGTAAATGGCGGATAAAATGGAAACATAGTTCAGTTTGCGGATCTCCTGTTTCTCAGGATCGCCTGGATACCCTCCAGATTCAATTAGAATGGCACTGGTTCCCCATTTTTGTATGTTGTCACCAAACGCCCTGGGTTCAAAATCGTCATTGTATCGACCTACCTGTCCGGGGGCATATTTTTGGATAATGCTATTCATAAAAACGATGACTTTCATAGCATTTCCACGAACATCATTGATATCTTTCTCATAGTTATATGCGGGTGCCAAATAGGAAATGGTCGCCGGTTTCTCAGTACGTTCGGCATTGTAATAGGTGCTTTGGTCATGCAGGTTGAATCCAAAATCGGCATCTAAGGAATCCCTTACCATTTTAAGGGTTCTTCCTTCAGGGGATTGCAACATCAGGGCATCCCTATTTATATCTATCCCCAATCTGTTTCTTCGGGTATATGCTTCTGCCCCATCCGGATTCAGCATGGGTAAAAAATGCAAGGTGATATTGGATAAAATCGCTTCCTTTTCAGCTTTAAAGGTATCCCCATTCAAAAAGTTGATAATGTCAAAAATAGCCTGGGTAGCGGTAGGTTCATCCCCGTGCATTTGTGACCAAAGAAATACGCTGGTGGAACCGGAACCAATACTGATCAAAGACAAGTCTCTCCCTTCAATGGATTGGCCTACCACCTTAACCGTATATTTAGGATCCGCCCTTAACCGATTTATCAGCGGTTGCAGCTCTTTGTGTTTAATCCTCCTTTTGTTCAGGGAAGGCTCCTTAAATTGATCATAACTTTCATATAAGGCCGAGGTAATATCATTTTCTTGGGCCGAACTATCGGCGGCAATTAGGAAAAGACATAGAAATAATACAAACTTCATTTTCATTCTAGTTTATTTTTGGAGGGATGGGTTTAAAATTTAATTTCTTCGTAGCCCTTCTTACCTTTCTTAAAAAGCGCTTACCTGGATCTGTTTTTTCGGTTCTGTATGAATCATCTATTTCCAGCCAATATGGATGATCTACAAAGTTGGTATACTCGAAGTGCCCAATCAGATATTCTATATTGTATTTTGATTTTAAATATTCCACGAGCCAAATATTGGATTTCAGCTGTGCCCTATTCAACTTTCTGTTGCCAAGGCCACCCACATTTTCTATTCCCAAGGCAATATGGTTTAACCCGATCACGTGCCTGCCCATCAACGTTTCTGGCATCAATCTATATATTGTTCCGTCCCTGTCCACTAAAAAGTGGGAAGAAACATTAAGACTGCTCGCAGTTTGTATTTGTTCCCTCCAACTAGGTAATCTGGAATTGTAAAATACATCAAAAGATCCCTTAAAGGTTGGAATGGCAGTCCAGTGCAAGACAATCATTTTAGGGGTGATCGCAGCTGAATCGGACTCCAATCCATAACGGTCTGCCATATATTCTTTGGTAAGGGCTATTCGTTCCTCATCAAAAATGACAGGTTTGTCCACGATAACCCGTGATACGGAACACGAAACTAAACTTAGAAGAAGTACTATAAAAAAAGGATATTTCAATCTTGATGGGATTTGAATTGGACCCTAAAAGTACAACTTAGGAAGTTTAGTCCACAATTAGAATGCTGTCTTTTTTAACTACATAATAGAGCATTACCTTTTTACGGCCCCATTCAAGGGCTTTGGCCCTATCTACGCCCATATAAATATCTATTCTATTGCGCCAACGGGTATGCATTTTATCTTTCACCAAATATATTTGGGAGGAAGTATCGATCCTGACCATGGTATTGTGTTTTAAACCCTTTCGAATCAAATCTCTGGATACCGCTATGCATTTCATACCAGGGTATAAGGTATCCCCCCAAGCTGAAATATTGGAATGTAGCGCTGTGGTTTGTGAGGCGAGAGAATTATATGCGGTAGCGGTTACTTTTATAGAATCCCAATACAATATTTCAGTCTTCATCTTTTTTTTAGGGCTACAGGCTGTAAAATGCAGAGCCATACCTATGAAAACAGTCAATATTGTAATGGAAGTCCTTCTCATATAGTCATACAAGTTAGGAAGTAAAATTTATATTTCATCATTTTCCATCACAGTTTGTCTTTTGTAATAAGCTTGTTTTCCAGGATCATTAGATCTAAATTACTTTCATTCCAAAGTTCATATAACAATTCAGGAACAGGAGTAAAAGCATAAGTAAAAGAACTTAAGATAATATCAATATCCCCATCATCATCAATGTCTTCACTATTCATTAGGAACCATCTTCCCAATTTGGAAGCATCAAAGGTATATGCAGAAAATGAGAACGTATCTGGGTTTTTATTTTCTAAATAAACAAAAGAGGATTCTGGTTCGTTTTCGTAGTCAGGAAATGTCGAAATCAATCCAAAATCTATATCCCCGTCTTGGTCAAAATCATTACTGACCACTCGTGTAGCACCATGTAGGGGGTAGAAATATTTTTCTTCAAAATTATTGGAACCATCATTAAGATGAACCCGCATCCCATGATATCCCTTTTGAACATAGGATTTGTCCGCATTATCCCCATTCACTGTGATAATATCATCAAAACCATCTCCGTTATAATCAATTAAATCAAACCAACTGGATCCGTAAACCGGACTAAATCGCAAAACTTGTTGCGCAGAAAATTTTAAATTTTCTTGTTGATAGAGTATAGTGATACTTTCATTTCCCTGGGATGTAAGCGCTATTAAATCTTCCTTCCCATCATTATTCATATCCTTGGCAATTACCCGAATTGTCCCCGGCTGATTGAGCAGAATTTCTTTTTTAAAATTAACACTGTCCACTTTTTTAAATAATGAAAGTTTTCCCGTTAGATTTCCAAACTCACTTACTATTATCTCATTGGTACCGTTTTCATCAAGATCGTGAACCAAAGTGTGAACTGGCCTATGAAGTACTTCAGGAATTCGTGCTGTAATATTGTTTTCTATGGTAAATATTTGTCCTGATGAGAACTCTGATGGATGCAGATCACCAATACTGGTAACATAGGTGATGCCATCCAACTCAGTATAATCCACAATTGCTTTTCCAAATTGTCCGATCGGGGAAATTTTTTGATTAGAGAAATCAAACTCCCATAGTTCTCCTGAAATGTTGCCACAAATTAATTTATGATCATGGTCGAGTTTTAATAGTGTTATAAAAGAACCATTTATGGAGTCAAATGAAATGGGTTTGGGGGTAAATTGAACCAATTCATTATATGTATTTTTAGAATTATCCTTCTCAAGGGAAACTGGTGCCATCGAAATGATATATTCTTGAAGCAATTTCCAGTCTGCAGCTGATATGATGGGATCTAACGGATAGACCCCTGTTTGATTGATAATGTTTATTTCACTGAACGTAAACCCTTTAAAAGGATTATATGTTGAATCTCTGACCCCCATCCTTGCCCCCATTTCAGGGAGTATGTTAGTTGCCCAAATTTCCTTTGGCAAGTCTTGTATGGAAGGTGCTATATGACAACTTGTACAGTAGGAGTTAAAAAGGACCACTTCCCTTTTTTCCTTGGGTGAAGAACAGGAAAATTGAAAAAATATAGTTATTAAAATAATGGAATTGTGAAATCTAAATTTCAATTTAGTCATGATTTGAGGTCAAAGTAATATTATAAATGAAATACCATTCTTTATTAATAGCTACTCCCTAGGCAGTGGCACATAACTTTCATCATTTTCCATCATTGGAAATGATTTATTCAACCAAGCTTTTTTTGCATTCTCTATTTTCTCCTTATTGGAGGAAACAAAGTTCCAAAAGATATGGCGTTCTTCTGGTAAAGGGGCACCCCCAAAAAGTATGAGATGTGAATTAGGATTTAAAATGGTCTTACAGGTATCTTCTACCTTGGAGATTAGAATATTTCCTTTGCCAACCACTTGGCCACAGGCAATTATGCTCCCATCGACAATGCAAATCCCAATTTCACCCTTTAAATGATCCTTGGTGTTAAGTTGAAATTCAGAGGTATTCTTAATTTCAATCATAAATAAAGGAGAATGGGCAGGAACTGGTGAAACTCTACCATACCCTTCCCCAGCTATTAATTTAAAGTTGGCGCTTCCCTCCTTCCATTGTGGAAGATCAGATGCTCCAATATGATGAAATTCAGGGGAACAGTCTTCCAAAATTTTTGGCAAAGCAATCCATATCTGATACCCATGTGCCGTAAATGAATGCCCATTTCTGAGATCGTTGGGCGTGCGTTCCGAGTGGGAAACACCTTTACCGGCTACCATCAAATTTACGGAACCCGATGTAATACGCTGTTTGGTCCCTATACTATCCTCATGAAATATATCTCCTTCCAACATATAGGTTAGTGTGGAGAGTCCTATATGTGGATGTTGATCTACATCCATATATTTAGCAGGGCCCAGCTGCGTTGGGCCCATATGGTCTATAAAAACAAAGGGGCCGATCATTCTTTTTTTGCGAAAGGGAATCAACCTTCCTACTAAGAAATCACCAATATCCCGACTCCTTTCTGCTATGATCAATCCAAGGTTGGACATAAAAACAAAACATTTATTTTTCCTAAAGTTACAATAATTCTCAAGTAAAGATTTATTTTTAAAAACCCTTAATTATCCTTTCCATGAAAGTTTTTAAAAGAATTGTCCTTGCTCTTTTTACTGTTCTCATCATTGTTTTGGCCTTCAATTATTCCAAACTGAACATTATATCCGGCTATGCCGCAAAAAACATGGCCTCAAGCGTTTTTATAGCTGATAGAACTCCGGAATCCATTGATAAGAACGATAATAATGTACCCTTGATAAAATTGGCGAAATCTGAAGTTGATAATGATGCAAAAACTGCGTCATCATCCGTTTTCGGATTTGTGGAAAGAAAAGCGGTCTACCGGGAAGGACTGGGTAGTGTCCTTGTCAATGATACCTATGATTACACTATAAAACCTTTACTTCCAAAACGACTAATCCTTGAAAACGGACTTCCCTTCCCGTATGGCAATAATGGAAAAAAAGATACCGTGTTTGCCAATGTCGACTATCTTCAATTGGAAAGAGCAATCAATAGCGCTTTTTCAGAGCCGGAATTAAAAAAAACGAGGACAGTCTTAGTAGCCTATAAGAATGAGATCATAGCTGAACATTATGCCGAGGGATTTACCCCGACCACTCCCATTTTGGGCTGGTCCATGACCAAAAGCATTTTGGCAACACTCTATGGTATATTGGAATACCAAGGGAAGTTGGAGGTCAATGATCCAGCTCCTATATCTGATTGGCAAAAGGATGAACGTAAACACATTACCATAAATCATTTATTGCGGATGCAGAGTGGGTTGGAATGGGAGGAGGATTATAGCAAAATATCGGATGTTACCAAAATGTTGTTTTTGGAGTCGGATATGACGCAATCCCAACAGATAAAAAAGGCTATTGCAAAACCAGGGCAAATATGGAACTATTCTTCAGGCACATCAAATCTTTTGTCTGGATTGTTACATAACTATTTTGAGGACAAGCAGGTTTATCTAGACTTTCCCTACCAGTCTTTTATAGATAGAATAGGTATGCATTCGATGGTTATCGAAACCGATATGAAAAATAATTTTGTAGGTTCGTCCTATGCTTGGACAAACACTCGGGATTGGGCAAAATTTGGGTTATTGTATCTAAACAATGGACGTTGGAGGGGAGAACAACTTTTTGCTGAGGATTGGGTACGGTATATTACCAAGCCAACTGCTGATTCCGATGGTACCTACGGGGCGCACTTTTGGTTGAATGCGGGAGGTAAATACCCCGATGTTCCAGGGGACTTGTATTCTGCAAACGGCTATCAGGGTCAATATGTTTTTATAATTCCTTCCAAGGAATTGGTGGTAGTGCGCACGGGATTGGCAGAAGACCCAATTTTTAATGTAAATGAATTTTTAGCACAAATTATTGCATCCATTAAGTGATGTAAGTGTGCCTTAATCAACGAACAATACATGGACAAGCAGCATAAGTGTATAAAGATTGTAATTGTAAAAAGAATTATACAAGCCAACCTATAATTTGTTTGCGGACATTAAGCCAAAATAAATAGGAAGCAGGTGATGTTTTATCTGCACTTTCAGATAGCTGGAACAAATTCCTTTCAAAGGTCAGTATATCATTATCCTTAATGAGACCTTCCCCTAGATCATGATAGGCCATGGACCAATCATTGAAGTTTCTTTTAGGAATAAAGCCTTCCCATAATAGCTTTACTTGGTGATGCCTTTCATCTTTCTCTATATTTTGATAAAGATTTTGAATGTATTTTGAATCCCCTTCAATTATTTGTACGAAGACATTGTTGTGAAACACCAGGCAACCCGTGATCTCGAATATAAGGTTGTTGGTACGCGAAGTTTTCAAAATCTCAAATATTTTGATGCTATCCGTATCATTTTTCGCTTTAGAGCTGTAGACAAGTTCGTACATCGTTGTAGTATTTGGAGATTACATCTTTAGTTACCTAGAATCTTTGGGGAATATAGGGAGCCTCTCTAAGATACGAAATTTTCGAATGATCATTGAAGTCAATATCAACAATAATTTGAGGTAGACAAAGTAGTCCAAGGTAGACCAACCCACCTATAATTTGCATCGATATAATGCGCCAAATCAGAAGTGTTTCTGTCAACCACCAATTCGGGTTCATTAGGGTTATGTTATTAGGTATTACTTCTTTGAAAAATATTTTTTCATGGGTTGGAAATAATGTTCATCCCACCCTTTTATGTAATGCTCCCCACTTTCGGGAACTTTGGAGTGGATAAGTGTCAATTCGGTACGTCCTGCTTGCTCTTTTAGTACTACTTCAATTTGTGAATCTTCTTCATGTTCCTCAAATTGCGAAGATCTCCAAGATTGTACGATTCTCTTATTTTCTTCCAGGAGTAGATTTTTCCCATTGAGATAGCCATCCCAGGCGGTAAAAGCTCCTCCAACTTTAGTGGAGGCAGTGGCCTCGCCTCCGGTCATTGCAGTATGCCCTTCACTACTGAGCCAGGCATTATAAATATCCTTTGCAGGAGCATCCAAGGTTGTTTTAAGTGTGAATTCCATGGTGTTTTGTTTTTTCTAAATCTACTTTAATCTATTTGAACAGATTGTAATTTCAATTTCTCACTTAAATTTAGTGAATAAAAGACGTGGAATAGAGCACCTATACGTATAAATAATAGTGAAATACTATATTATATAGTCAAAAAAGCGATCCCCACCACAAGTAAGTCCCACTTCACAACAATAATTTTACAAAATGCTAAAAGGAGGGTACTTTAGAAGTGTAAATAAGTAATAAAAATTTTCATTTTCATATAGTGTTCTCGTAAAAAGGGCTTCGTCTTAAATGGTGGGGCCTTTTTTTATGCCCCTAACATTTTGATTATGATCAAGGTTTTTGGCCATTAATGAAACCCTCTATGATTGGCGTTGCCCTAATCTTGTCTGATTCCAAGATAAAGAGTCTGATACCAGCATAGGAACCTCCTCCAAAACCGGAGACGCGAGCAGATTCCTTTTCGTTTTTTACCAAGGTACTTATGCCCTTTTCCTCCAATAACCCTTTTAAAAGGATAATGTCGACCTCACTCCCGGTAAAGACACTTACATAATTGTTTTTTGTTTCCATATGATGTTATTTATTCAGCGATAATGGTTTCCGCATTGTACATAAAGGAGTCTTGCATTTTCTCTAGACGATTGTCAAACTTGGTTCCAAACATGATATATTGGCATTTTTCTATACTTTCCGGGATACGGATCACATCGGAATAATCACTTGCCTTCACCAAAAATTCGGAATCTTCCACTATGAACAATTTTAATTGCCCTAGATGTATCCCGTTCAAATAAAAAATACGACTTAATTTTTTAGGGGTAGCGATGACTATATCGGTTCCAAGATAAATTTCTTCGCGCTGCAATTCTATATTGTGTTCTTCATAGGCACAGTACACCCTTAAATCGGTCCCATAGGTATAGGGCTTAAATTTTTCTGCGAGCTCCAGAGCTGATACCTTATCCTTTACATAGATCAGTGCTCTTGGCGAATCTTCAAAGGCCGCAGCGCCCAGTTTCTGAATTGTAGCGATGATCATGGCTGTGGTCTTTCCAACTCCTTTTGGGGCTATGGCAAAAAGACTGGCTCCTCCCTTTATTTTTGATATCACCTTTTTTTGAAAAGATGTAGGGGCAGTAATCCCCGTACGTTCAATGTTTTCTTTTAAAGTGGGATGTATTTTTTTAAATGACATAAATAGTAATGTTATTAAGTTGCAATTCTAACCATTTTAAGGGCTATTGAATTCATGTACATGTCTAAATTAAGTTGCCCTACCACATAAAGGCAAGGGTTCACAACATTAATTTCATGATCGCTCCAAATGTAGCTACTTTGGTAGTATACAAAAACAGAATAAGAATTTTTCATTTTCATATAGTGTTCTCGTAAAAGGACTTTGTCTTCTCAGGCAAGGTCCTTTTTAATTTAATAATGTTCTAGTAAGAGAACGTATTATGGAATCCATTTGTTCTTTCCAAAATCTGGCTTGCGCTTTTCAAGAAATGCATTTCTGCCTTCTTTCGCCTCATCTGTCATATAGGCCAATCTCGTAGCCTCCCCGGCAAACACTTGCTGTCCTACCATACCGTCATCGGTTAGATTCATGGAAAATTTCAACATTTTAATGGACGTAGGTGATTTTGCTAGAATTTCCTGTGCCCATTCAAAGGCGGTATCCTCCAGTTCCTCATGTGGGATAACTGCATTTACCATGCCCATTTCAAAGGCCGCTTGTGCGGTATAATTTCTTCCTAAGAAGAATATTTCCCTAGCCTTTTTCTGTCCTACCATTTTTGCCAAATAAGCAGAGCCATAGCCCCCATCAAAACTGGTAACGTCGGCATCAGTCTGTTTAAAAATAGCGTGTTCCTTGCTGGCAAGGGTGAGGTCGCAGATCACATGAAGACTGTGTCCACCCCCTACTGCCCATCCGGGGACTACAGCAATGACGACTTTGGGCATAAAACGAATCAATCGTTGTACCTCCAATATATTCAAACGGTGCATCCCGTCTTCCCCAACATATCCTTGCTGTCCCCTCGCCTTCTGATCTCCACCACTGCAAAAGGAATATACCCCATCTTTTGTGGACGGTCCTTCGGCAGAAAGTAGTATTACCCCAATGGAAGTATCTTCCTGAGCATCGTAAAACGCTTCATAGAGCTCACTTGTTGTTTTGGGTCTAAAGGCGTTCCGTACATTGGGACGGTTAAAAGCGATACGGGCCACCCCATCGCATTTTTTATAGGTAATATCTTCAAATTCCTTGACTACTTTCCAATTGATCTCACTCATGACTCCTTGTTAAAAACTTTTTCAAAATACAAAAATAAAGCTTCTTATGGCGATAGTGACCTAATAGGTCTATTGATTTTTAGCCTCGATCCATTTGGCCATAAATTTGGTGCTTGCTGTCGTATGGTGCATCAGCATGGAGCCAATAAAATTAGAAGTCCTGTGTTCCATTAACGTATTGATGGTGTCATTAATACGCCGTTCCAAAAGTCCTTCCAACTCATTCCTGTTATATAATTGATTGATAATGGTCACCCCATTGGCTTGGCATTTTTTCCATACCTCCTTGTTGGTATATAATGAAACCGCATTTTTAGCGAAGGTTTCGGCATCATTAGAGACCTTACCGCTCCATGAAAGTTTGGAATGCATTCCTTCAACTCCTATTTCAGTGGTTACATTAGGGGTTCCACATAGCATGGAATCTACCAGTTTTCCTTTTATCCCTGCCCCAAATCGCAGTGGTGCCAAACTTACCCTGGCCCGTCCAACCACTTCCTTAGCATTGGCAGCCCTACCCATGACCAAGAACCCATCTTTTGGTTGGTGTAATTGCAGAATGCTCTCTGGCAAATAGGCACCAAAAATGTTGAGGTTTATAGAAGGTAATTGCTTTCGTACCAGTGGCCAAATTTCAGTTTTTAACCATCGAATCGCATCAATATTGGGAATGTGTTTCCCATTTCCTATACAAATAAAATCTTTTCTTTCTTCAAAAGGCAACCATCGCAATTGATCATTGTCCTCTATGGGGTCCAATATAAACGGTAGATGTAATAATAACTTTTCATCAATTTTGATTTCCTTTAACAATAGATCCATTTCATAGCTCGAGATGATCAGGGAAAGATCACATCTGTAGATGCTGGCTATTTCTCTTTTGGTCATTTCTGCCTGTTTCCAAACAACCATCGAGAATGGTTTTTTATTCTTTTGGGCCTCCAAACGAACGGATCTCAAGGAATGGAGATCTTCCGTATCCAAAATTCGTAGGGCATTTGGGGATTGTTTGGCAACACGCCATCCAAATTGCTCCTCTGTCAAGAACCGGTCAAACAGTACAATATCTGGATCCAGTTCCAGAATAAATTGGTCAAATCCAGAATCGTTCAACTTAATTTTTTTCTTGAGAATGCCAATGGCTTCTAAATCCATGGAGAATTCTGATTCTTGGGCCGTAGAGGCAAAGGTGATTTGATAATTGTTTCCTTTGAAGAAAAGCAATAGTTGAAGCATTCTGGATCCCGCAGCAGTTGAATGTGGTTCGGGCCAGACAAAACCGATGATTAGTATTTTCTTAGGTGCCAAAATAGTGGTCATGGGTTACATTTTGGAAGCAAATTTTTTGGAAATCCTGGACCGGAGCTTACGCTCATAATCTTCCTCCAACCACTCTTTATAATTTTTGGTGTTGTTCATGATACAATAGGAATAGAGGCGGACCCTGTAGGAGATCTCCTCCTTTAACTGTTTAGCCAAGATACGGGCATCAAAAATATCCTCGCTATTTTCCACACATATTTGGGCGTGCTGTTCTATGCTCTTTTCCAAAACAGTTTTGGATTTTAGACCTTGGGCAAATACTTTTTTATACTCTTCTTTTACATCAAAGTCCATGATGGCAGAATTGGCAAACTTATCCCTTAAATCTTGGGGCATTTCATAAACAAACTCCCGCTCAATATCATCATCATTTCTAATATTCTCAAGGAAAAAATCAGGAAAATGAAAAATTTCCTTCCAATCCATTGGAGCATCCCACATGCCAAACCTAGCAACATTGTTACCTAGATCAATAACAGTAAACTCGTCCTTTTGCGGTAAGACCCTGGATCCCCTACCAATCATCTGGAAATAAAGGGTCAAGGATTTAGTCGCCCTGTTCAGAATGATTGTTTCCACGGTAGGCTCATCAAAACCGGTTGTCAATATACTGACTGAGGTCAATATAGCGTCTGGGGTATTTGAAAACCATTTTAAGATATCTTTCCGCTCGGAAGCAGTATTCTTGTTGTCCAAATGTTTTATCTTATACCCTGCCTTTTTAAAGGTCTCATACACATATTTTGAAGTATTGATACCGTTGTTGAAGATTAAGGTCTTGGTGCCCTTGGCAAGCTCTTCATAAGACCCCAAAAGCTTGCTCTGCATGCTTAAATTACCGTAAAGTTCGTCCGAAGATTTAACGGTATAATCCCCATGGATGCCTAATTTAAGGGTTTTGAGACTCACATCCCTGTTGAACATATTTGCCCGGGCCAAAAACTTTTTTTCTATCAGATTACTGATAGACTCTCCCATGATCAATTTTTGGTAATTGTCCTTCATGGGAAGTTTAATATTGGAGCTCAACGGGGTTGCCGTAACCCCTAGGATGGTAGAATTTTTAAAGTATTTAAATAATTTTCGGAATGAATTGTAATGTGCCTCATCTATAATGACCAGCCCAATGTTCTTTATTTCAACCTTATCTTCTTGCAGCCTGTTGTTCAAAGTCTCTACCATGGCCACAAAGCACATATACTCATCCTGGTCTATAAGTTCCTTGACGTCGCTATTGATAATTTTGTTCTTTACCCCGAAGCCCTTGAGCATTTTAGACGTTTGTGAGCTAAGCTCTATCCGGTGGGTCAACACTACTACTTTTTTTTGTGTTTCCTTAATGTACCTCTTTGCTATCTCCGAAAAAACAACAGTCTTTCCTCCGCCGGTGGGCAATTGGTATAACAAATTGGAACCGTCTATGGATTCTTCCAAATGTTTAAAAATGGTGTTCAGATCCTCTAGTTGATAATCATATAGGGTCTTTTCGACTTGTTCTTTTTTAATCTCCAATAGGATGCAATGGTTTTTGGGGTTCTTACATTTTGATATTGAGGGAACCTTTCAAAATTAGCAGTTTTTTGCCCTTTAAAGAAATTTATACCCCAGAAATATCAAATTTTAATATCCTTTGGAGACCGATACCACGTTCATTAACTGCTTTCCCAGTGTCAATCTACCGTAATTTTCCAAGATTTGTGGAACAATGGAACTTGGTGATGAAATACTTGCAATATGTGGGGTAATATTGATTTTTGGATGCCCCCAAAACGGGTGGTCCTCTGGCAACGGTTCTTGGGAGAAGACATCCAAGCTTGCCCCAGACAAATGACCGCTGTTGACCATATGGAGCAGGTCCGTTTCCACCAAGTGTCCACCCCTTGCTACATTTATGACATAGGCATCCTTTGGTAGTTTCCTGAATAAATCCTTATTGAGTATGTTTTTAGTTTCCCCGGTCAAAGGCAGTAAGCAGACTAAAATGGACGTGGAGGCTAAAAATAGGGGAAGTTCCTTTTGATCAATAAAAGTTGTTATTCCTTCCTTCTTGGAGTTTGCCCAACCTTGAACTTGGAATCCCAAATGTTGTAGGTCTTTGGCAAGGGTGCGCCCCAACTCCCCTAGTCCCATGATACCTATGGTTACATCTTTTTTGCGTAGATACTCTATTCTTGTCCAACTCTTTTGTAATTCTTGTCGCCCATAGAACGATAAATTTTTTAAATGTGCGAAGATACTGGCAACTACAAACTCAGACATATCACTGGCAAGCATAGGATCTACCACTCTGGTAATCGTCATTAATTTCGAAACATTAGGATCGGCCATGATAAAATCTACCCCTGCTCCCATGGAAGCAACACATTTTAAGTTTGGATACTGTTTAAGGGAATCTTTAGGATGCTGCCAAACTAAAGCCATGGTAATGGCCTCTTTTGGATGTTCTTCCCCAAATTCAAAGATAGGAACGTCAGGGGATTCATTTTGCAGGATATCTTTCCAGTGGGATGCCTTTCCGTCCTCTCTAATAACAACTATGGCCATATTTAATCGATTATATCCAATGCCCTAGAAAAATCCTCTTCATTGGGCCATTTTTGATTTTGGGTGGTTTCAAATACCTTTACGATCCGGCCTTTAAAGTCAACCAATAAGGCATTTATAGCGATGTATTTGACCGCCTCCGTAAAAGAGTTGAGTAGACTCTTATAAAATGCATCCGGAACGTTTTTATTTGCAGAAAAGGCTTGGGCAATCTCCACATTGTACAACATCACATCTGCTACCAATTGTGGCTCTACTCCCAGTTTTATAAAATGTTTGATAAATTTCTGGGCTACAGATCTTCTAGCTTTGGGACGTTTGCGCTTTACAGGAAAATACTCGTTGGATATTTTTACCTTTGCTTCTTGTACCATTTTGTCCTCCTTAGGGTTGAAAACAAAATCATAATATTCTTTTACCACAGGAAACCTTTCATATAAGTCCATCAGCTGTTCCGCCAATTCCTCTTGCTTTAATTCTGCAAGATATTTCTTTAAGGCCCTTTTACTCATAGTGTTTTAATGCCGACAATTATTCCTCCAAAAGTAATGTTTGATTAAATAATTCAAACATATTTTGGGGTAATTCCATTGAAACCTTAAATTTATCTTAAAAAAGAAGTTATATGACTGTATTTTTTGGTTTATCCATAAAAAAAATGTATCATATAGACTTGTAAACTTTCAAAAACAAAAATTCATATATGAGGCAACTAAAGATTATCAAGCAAGTAACAAACAGGGAATCAAAGTCATTGGACAAGTACTTGCAAGATATCAGTAAAATTGATATGATTACCGCAAATGAAGAAGTGGAGCTTGCACAGAAAATAAGAGCGGGGGATCAAGTAGCCTTAAACAAATTAACCACAGCAAATTTAAGATTTGTCGTTTCCGTAGCCAAACAGTATCAAAATCAAGGATTAAAACTACCTGATTTGATCAACGAGGGAAATGTTGGCCTGGTAAAAGCTGCAAAACGTTTTGATGAGACTAGGGGATTTAAATTTATTTCCTATGCCGTTTGGTGGATAAGACAATCCATTCTTCAGGCGTTGGCAGAACAATCCAGAATTGTAAGATTGCCCCTGAATAAGATTGGATCTATTAATAAGATCAAAAAGGCATTTTCCTATTTGGAACAAGCCCATGAGCGTCCTCCTTCCGCTGAGGAAATAGCTAAGGAGCTGGATCTTTCTGTAAGCGAGGTAAAGCAGTCCATGAAAAACTCTGGGAGGCACGTAAGTATGGATGCCCCTTTAATTGAGGGTGAAAATTCTAACTTATACGATGTACTTCGTTCGGGAGAATCTCCCAATCCAGATAAAAAATTATTACTGCAATCCCTAAACACAGAAATCAATAGGGCTTTGGAAACACTTTCGCAAAGGGAGGCCGATGTAGTAAAACTATATTACGGGATTGGAGACCAACATTCCATGACCTTGGCTGAAATTGGACAGACTTTTGATCTGACCAGGGAAAGGGTGAGACAAATAAGAGAAAAGGCCATTAGAAAGCTTAGACACAATTCTAGAAGTAAGATCCTAAAGACTTATTTGGGATAATTGTTTCATTGAATGTTTTTACATAAAAAAAAAGGAGCACCCGATAAGGTGCTCCTTTTTTTAGTGAGTCTTATAGTTCACTATGAATGCTTCAACTTATTGATGTTGAAGTTGACCAAGATTTCGTTTAAATCTTGCATAAAGCTCAAATAAGCTGCGTTGTCTGGATTTTGGTTTGCCATAATTTGGGATTTTAAATAATGATGTTATTAGACTATAAATAGTCCAGCTCCACCAATTCGTTTAAACTTAAAATTTCATTTAAATCTTTAAGGAAGATTAAGTATTCCTCTCCGTAGGTGTCGTATAACATAATTAAGTTCAGGTTTTAATTAATTTAAACTTGGGACTTTAAATCTATGCAGTAAACCTATTTAAATACCTCTAATGAAAAAACTTTTTGTGGTGAAGGTGCTTTTTTTTGTTGTAAAAATAAGTTCTTGTATGGGCTGGACTATTGGATTAGAACATAAACCTGTAGTTAACACCTGCTGATACCGACCAAACAAACCGCTCCGAATCGAAGACAAGTTCCTGTCTCAATGCTCCAACTTGGAGCTTCCAAAGATTCTGTAAATTTTTTGACGGAAATTGATAGACAAAATTTAATCGCTGTGATTCCAAGTAAAGCACCGTCTCTGAAATCAATTGGTTGTTTATATTCAATTGGGTCAGTTCTGGAAGGAATCCGTAGCTCACCACTCCCCCAATATAATTTTTAGTGGTCTTTCCATATTTTCGTACATCCAAGGCCCCTGAAAAACTTGGAGAGGCATTGGGCACTGGCGTAACATAGGGACGAAATGAAAAATAGTAATTCCCTCGGTACATCCCAAAGGAACCGGTGAATACCATTGCGGATGAATTTTTAAAATCATAGTATTTGCCCCCCAATGATGCTTCCAAGGCATTTGGCAGTTTTACGAATACCTCCCCTCCTATCAAATTCTTGGGGTAAATCTCCGCTTTGGAATAGGAATACGATAAATGGGTGTAGACGTTTTTTGTAACCTTAGGGTAAAGGTCTAATCCATATTGAATACCATCCACACCAAATCTGTGACCATAGCTGATGCTGGCCGCAATGCTTCCCATAACAGTGACCCTTTTGTAATCTACACTAACCGAGGCCATAGGGTCATAGACGATGTCAAAAACTTCGGTAGTGGCAGAAATACCTATACTGTTTACATTGACCTGATCTTTTAATTCCCTGTATAAAGCCCTGGCAACTGAATCATTCTCAAACTTTTTTAGGTGATCGGACAACCAGTCGAGAGCAGATGAAACCTCCCCAATAGAGTTGGTTGCCCTTGCCTTTAATAAGGAAAGGTCTTGGTCCTGCCTTAGATAGTGCAGGGATTTATTGGATAGTCCAAGGGCCAAATAATAGTTTTCGGCATACAGTTCATTGTTGACGGCGCCGATCCATGCATCCTTTACCATTTTGTCTTGGGAAAGTACTTTGTTGAATTCCTTTCGAGCGTTTTCATATTGTCCATCCCAACTAAAGGTCTTGGCCAACAGGACCCTGGCATCATGGTAATCTGGATGTTCCAAAAGCACATTGTTCAAGATAACCCTGGCTTCATATCTATTGTCGTCAAAGGCTAGTTTTTGCGCCGCTGATAAGGCTTTTTGGGGAGTTTTGTCTATTTGAGTTTCCTGTGTAAGCCCTAAAAAAGGAATTACGAGAAGTAATGATAAGATGTGGAGTTTTATAAGATTCATTTGGTGGGGACCTGATCTAAATAAGTATTAATTTTAGTGTAATCAAAATACGCTGTATTTGGATTTTCCAAAGCATCCTGTTTCATTTTTTCCATCGCCCTTGACATTTTCTTTAAAACATCTGGAGCTTTGATTTTGTGCTTTTTTAATGGATCGATCAACAATAGGGCTTCTTGGTTCTTATCAGACCAGAAATATACGTCTAATAGGGCAGCATAGCCATCAGAGTAAGTTGGATATTTTCTAATTACTTCCTTTAATATGGCAATACTCTCCCCATATTCTTCATTCCAGGCATTTACACGGCCCATTAGGATTTCGGTGTCTGCATGTCCCGGAATTTTTGTAAGTATATACCTGCTAAGGAGCATGGCCCTCTCCCTATCATTGTTCAAAGCTAGATCTCTAGCAGTGGAATAGGCATTGTCAAAATCTGCTCCTCCAAAAACACTGTTCACCCAAATTTGTTGTTGCTTGGTGAATTCACTCTTTGGTTTCTTGAAAAGGGCAAGGGAAGCCGGGATAATTTTATTTTTGTTGTTCAGGTACGTATTGATGGCTTTGGATTTTCTATACCCTAGCTTGATCTTCTGCACTATTTGTGGGTCTTCCTCCTCCTTTATAAGCGCTAAATTTACACCTAGTTTAAACACGGAATTTCTAGAGATGAAATGATTGCCTTCTATATATTCCCTTATATTATTCTTTTCTCTAAGAAAAAGTATTTTCTTTCCTTCTTCGTACCTATTGTTGTTCCCCAGACCAGTTCCCAACCAAGCAGTTTTCGAGGGAAGGGTAAGCTCGTATTTTTGGGCCAGAAGGGCAATAATACTGGGGGCCAAATCTTCATGGGAAGAGAGGGCGTTGAATTGTTTGGCATTTTTAAGCAATGGACTATAGATCATTAGGGGTACCCTATAACGATCCAACTTATTCTCCTGAGGTAAATCGGAATGATTATGTGTTCCCGTAATAATGAAGATGGTATTTTTAAATGCCTTTTTAGTCTTATAGTTTTTAAAGAATGACTTTATACTTTGATCCATATAGTATAGACCTGCAAAAGTCTCTTTATTGTTTTTGGCAATTTTATATGGTTTAGAATCAAGATGTGCTTTTTCCATGATCCTATCTACTTTCTCTTCATAATAAGAAAGATTTGGGATTAAGGATGGGTTTTTTGTGCTCAAGGTTTGTATGACATCAAATCTTGCAAGGGGGTAATCTATGAAATCCAGGTTGTATTTTTTGAAAAGCTCTTTATCCGGATACCCTAAAGAAATGCCTGCGGCATCCTCTTTTTGTAATTCATAGGAATTCCCAAACCCCTTTCTATCCAAAATATAGTCCACCCGTTCCTCATAAAGGAACCTGTCGAGAAAATTGAGGCTGCTATTACCTCCATAATTATAGGATGTATAATAGCCATTATTTTTTAATATGCCATAAAGGGTGTTGCGTTCCGGCGATTTCTTGGTACTGGTAAATCCTTTTTTTCCAAAGGGCAGGGAACCAATGATGCTTGGTAGTACTTCTGAACTTTGACCCACATTGCTCACATAATTCGTCCAAAGGAGCGAGCTGTCCTTTAAGGATTCAAGGTAAGGGGTGAATCCTTTATAAATAGGATCTTTTCCTAGGAAATCGGCCCCAAGTCCATCAACAATTAGGATAACTATATTCGGTTTCTGTTCTCCCAGGTTGAAATACTCACCTAAACGGTCGTTGTTATTGGTCGGCTTCAGAAGCGGATATTCCACCCTCCCATCGTATTTATTCAGATCTAACCATTCCTCTGCTAGACTAACCGTTAAATGTTGCGTTTTATTTTCATTGATTGGCTTCTTTTCCGAGGCAAGTGCCGCTAAAAACAGGCTAAAGAATACAATTGTCAAAGGATACATTCTACTAATGATACGGTGCACCTTTGCCGTTATCTTATAGAATAGAAATAAAAGGGATATCATACTTAAAACGGCAATCAAGGAAATGGTGCTGATTTTCCAAATATTGATATGGTTCCAACTAAGACTTAATATGTTTACCTCTAGGATCTCATAATTGGTTAGATAGTATTCCGTTAATAAAACCTCTGTCAGTAATCCTATGATTAGGATGAATACGGTAACTATAAAGCCTAATTTTGGTTTTCGTGATTCCAGAAAGTTAAAACTAAAAACTAACAGCAACCCTACCAAAGAAGCGTAACCAAGGTGGTGGAACAATTGCAAAAAGAGGCTTTTGCCTACAAAGCTATCCAATACCCCACTGAGATATAATCGTACAAACTGATAGCAGGAAATGATCACCAAACAGCCAAAGAATGCCATGACCAACCGGGTATAATCCCTTAAGGTCTTTCTTGTGGTCTGTTTTGCTGTTTTTTCTTCTATCTGCATTTTTTATGCTTTACTAAATCCTTTACGCGTAATAACTCCCCAACCAGATTTAATGTTGAACAATTTTTTATAATTGCCCCGTACGGCCGAAAAGACTACTATCGGATGAAATATTACCGGTTCAAAAATAGCGAATAACATTAAGGTCAATATATCCTTAGTCTTGGTGTATTGATTATAGGAATACACATCCCATAATATGGCATAAAATGAATACATGATGGAATAAGAATAAATAGATACTGTTATGGCAACAAAAAATTCCCAGTTTAAAATACCCAAATAATAGAATGCGATTATGGAAAAGAAACCAAAGAATTCCAATATTGGGGCCAACCACTCATAAAAAAACCAATATGGATAACTGATCATTCCCAATTTACCGTATTTTGGGTTGAAGAACATATCCTTATGTTTTTGCAGCGTTTCCAAGTTCCCTCGGGACCATCTGTCCCTTTGGTTTACAAGTATTTTTAAGCTTTCGGGAACCTCTGTCCAGCAAAGGGGATCAGGGATGTATTCTATGGTATAGGGTTCTTCCCTATCGTGCATATACCTACGCATCTTAAAAACAATTTCCATGTCCTCCCCTACTGTTTTGGTATCATAACCTCCAACAGCCAAAGCAATTTCCCTATCAAAAAAACCAAATGCCCCGGATATAATCAAGAGACTGTCTATTCGGCCCCATGCCATTCTACCCAACAAAAATGAACGGGTGTATTCCAATAGTTGAAATTTGGCCAGCCAATTCTTGGGCAAACGTATTTCCTCCAACATACCTCCGGCAATTTTACAGGAATTTGCAACCCGGATTACCCCGCCAACGGCTATGACCCTCTTTTGTGAACGTTGGTAAAACGATTTTACAACATGTAAAAGGGATTCGGGCATTAAAAGACAATCCACATCTATACAACCCACATATTTATTTTCAGATAGGTGCATGCCCGTGTTTAAGGCATCGGACTTCCCACCGTTCTCCTTATCAATTACTGTAAGCTTGGAAAAGGACCGTTGTTTGGATTTATATACCCCGCGAATTGGTTTTGATTGCCAATTAGGGTCTATTTTTTTGTCAATTTTAACTAGGTCATAGGCGGCAATCATCTTTTCCAAAGTGTCATCCTTACTCCCATCATTTACAACCATTACCTCATAGTTGACATATTGTAGTGAAAGTAATGAACGTATATTTTCAACTATGGTAAGCCCCTCGTTATAAGCGGGTGCTATAATGGTGATGCTTGGTGCCATGGGAGAGGCCATGATTTTGGAAAGATCCCCAAAACTATTTTTATGTTTATAATGAAGCGAATTTCTTGTTGAAAGGTACCCCATAAAGGTGAACAAAATGAACAGCACCACGGTAAACACCAAAAATACGATGTTTATATAATCCAGGATGATATTTAAAAGTCCACTATCCATTAAAGATGTCCTTCAGTATAGATGGTATTGAAAGGATCTGATCCAAAAAGGTATTAGTTGTTATGTCTCCCTTTTTTTTAGATTCATTTTCTATGTTAATCAACGTAGCCTGATCCTTAATGGAACCCAACTCAAATTCCACCTCCAATAAGTCTGAAGGTTGTGAAGGACTAATCTCAAGATCTTCCAGCAAAAAACAAAAATCCAAAGGCATATTGCCTTTGGTGTTATAGAAATTTTCTACGGTATACATTTTTTCCACGTTCTCGATCGGAATTTCATCATCAAAAGTGAGGATTCCAGAAGAAATATTGGATTCATCAAGATCGTTTATGATCGTGTTACTATCATCTTCCAGAATAACTTCGTCCGTTGTTATTGGTATTCGTTCTTTCAATTGGGTTATGGTCTGTACTATTTTTTTCTTGAGAACAAGGTCTTGAGTAATCAGTTGGGTATTTAGAAAAATTAATTCCTTGGTATCCCCTATTATCCCTATTTGATCCAATAAAACCAATTTGGTTTCGGTATCTGCCGTTTCGAATAGGGGTTTAAATATACACCGGGCCCTTATCTTTTCAATTTCTAGTACAGCACCTTCTTCTTCTGAGTACCAATAGTTTTGATCCGATATTCCATTTAATATCTTCAGTGCTTTATCCCTAATGCCCATATTGTCTTCATTGACAATAATTAGTTTTAAGATTGGAATCTCCCTTTCATCACCAACGTCGAATATGGTATCCAATAATATATTTTTATCACAATCATCCTTTTTGGAAAATATGTCCTCATAGAAATTATCATTGGAAGCAGTCCTATCACTGTCCAAACGCAATCCATTGAAATCTGGCTTTGCATTTAGAATGATTTCTTCTTTATCTATCTCAATAAAATCGTCCAAATCGGGTACGTCCTTAAAGAACTTATCAAATGATTCCAGGTCCATTGAATAAAGTATTTCATCAGAAATAACTTCTAAATTCATCAAATCCTCCATGCTTAAGCTAAAGGATTCCTTTACCGGTTTATCTTTTTTCTCTTCCTTCATGGGTTGTTCAGTGTTGTTGCTTTGTATTGGTTCTTCAAATTCAGGTGCTTCTGAATAAGGCTCAGGTGGCTGTTCGGCTATATCTTCCAAAATGTCTTCTACTAGAATAGGCTCTTCTATAATATTCATTAAGGTTGACAGATCCTCCTGAATATCCATTTCAATTGGATCTGGATCTTCTACGTCCAAATGTTCTTCTTCTATTTGTAGGTGCACTTCATCTAGAATAGATAGGGTTTCTGATGGTTCCAAATCCAATTGCTCTGAACTGTCTTCCAAATCCTCCATGTGTATGGAAGTTTCAGGTTCCAACTTATCTTCTTCTGCAATAGGCTCTTCTATAACATTAAATCCTGACGGAAGATCTTCCTGAATTTCGATTTCAATTGGGTCTGGATCTATTCCTTCTAAATGCTCTTCTTCCTTTTGTATGTTCAATTCGTCAAGCGTAGATAAGGGTTCTGATGGTTCCGACTCCGATGCCACTGAACTGTCTTCCAAACCCTCCATGTCCAGGGCAGTTTCAGGTTGCAACATATGAATACAACTTAAAGCTTTGCTTTTAACAACGAAATTAAAAGACTTACGCTCAACTTTTTGAAGAAAATCTATATCCTTCTCACTTCCTAATTCGGTAACGGTATCAAGTATCAGGATTTTACAGTTAACATTGCTATTCCAGAATCCCATTTTAAGGGTATCCAAAGCTTCCTCTACTCCAAATTTTTGTATACAACTTATAGCTTCTTCCTTTATCTGCTTGTTTTTGTGTCGCACCAATTGGATCAGCATGGCATTGGCATCATTTTGATCATAAAACTTCAACAGGCGTAATGCAAATAGCACAACAGCCTTGTTGTTTGAGGTCAACCATCGTTTAAATCTAGGAGGCTGAAAATCTTGCCTATTCCTAAGAATATCCATTAATTTTAATTGTTGCCATTGGGAGATTTGATACCTAGTGGTATCTAAAAAATGCCCAATCCCTTTTTCTTCTAAGGTGACTGCAGCCATTTCGGCTTGCTTTCGAACCGTTCCCCTTTTATCATTGATCAATTTCGCGATAAATTCATAGGATTCCGTAACCCTCATTTGGGTTAATTCCATTATCCCCTGTGAGACTATTTGCCAGCGATAGCTCTCAAGTTTTTCATAGGCCTTGTTGTGGAGGCCTAAATCTTTAAAAAGTCTATATAAGCGTTCCAAAGTTTCCCCGGAAACATCCTTTTGTAGGTCGATTAGAATATCTGATAAGATCTGATGGTTGAATTCGTCCTTGATCAAATCCCGTATTTCGATTTTTAAGTGAATGTAATTTTTATGATCTTCCTTTGTTGCATCATTGGTATCATAAAATAGAAATTCACTGATCATGGGAGAAAGTTGCTTTTTTCGTTCAGAAATCAGCTTTGTTTTAGAAGTAAATTTATTTCGAAAAAAGAAAATCACCCCAAAATAAACAACAGCCAATATCGAAAACAATAGCGTTAAATCCCACAAGAGATCCGTATGGATCTTGGGAATATCTAACAGCGCATAGCTTTGTATTGCAAGTAGGTTCATTAACGTATCAAACTTTTCTTAATTCCCTGGCCACCCTAACCAATAATTCCGTTGGACTTACAGGTTTGGATATAAAATCATTGGCACCCAGTTCAAAAGCGCTCAATACGTTCTCCTCGTTACCTGCTGAGGAAATAATGATAATGGGAATTTTCAGTGCCAATTGATTTCTTACAAAATCAATGAGCTCCAAGCCCGATAAATAAGGCATCATAATATCGCTTACAATGATATCTGGAATGGCTTCAGATAGCTTTTCCTTGACTTCCTTTCCATCATTTGCTCTTATTACGGTGTAGCCGGCCTTCTCCAGACGGAAAGTCAATAGGGAAGCCAGTAATTCGTCATCTTCGGCCAGTAAAAGTTTTTTCTTATCCATTTGGGGGGAATGGTTAGGTTTTTATTTTAGGTTCTTCATCTCAATTTCAATTGCGTTTATAACAATAGGGTATTCTTCAAGGAAACAATCGTATAAAAATTCCAAATACTTCAAGTCCTTGTCGGTAACGCAGGTTTTGTGCATTTGCAAGACTATGGAATGCAAGCTGAACGTTTGCATCATAGCTAATCCAGATTTCATTTTATGGGCAGCAAATTGAATATTTTCATACTCTTCCAGCTTAAGGTGATGTTTTACATTCCCAATGAATTCTAGGGCATTTTGTTTGTACAGTGTCACTAGTTCCTCTAATAGATCCACTTCACCCATACAATCCTCCAAAATTATTTTGAGGTCTATTTTAGTCGTCTTGTCACCCTTTAATTCTGTAGATGGGTTAACCATCTTGGCGTCTTCCTTATCTGTCATCTTCATATCTGCCCTATTCGTGGTTA
Organism: Flavobacteriaceae bacterium KMM 6897; assembly: GCA_035798135.1. Lineage (GTDB taxonomy): Bacteria > Bacteroidota > Bacteroidia > Flavobacteriales > Flavobacteriaceae > Sediminicola. Next base: position 392,510 of record JAPFBR010000002.1, read on the forward strand.
ATTTTACCAATAATTCATCTGGACTGTACGGTTTTAGGATATAGTCATTAATACCGTTATCCTGACATTGTTCTTTGTCCTTGATGGTAAAGTCGGCCGTTAAGGCAATTACTGGTATTTGATTCACATAAGCATTCTTGCTCCTGCGTATTCTACGAGTCACTTCAAATCCATCCATCACTGGCATCCTAAGATCCATAAAAACAAGGTCTATCTTGTTTTTTTCCAAAATACTTAGACCATAAAGGGCATTGTCTGTAACATGAACTAGACAACCCCAACTTTTTAATCTTTGTTCAATAAGTTTCTGATTGAGAAGGTTGTCCTCGAATACTAGGATTTGCATGCCCTTAACAAGGTCCTTCCTGTTATGTGTGTTTGCTTTGTGAGGCTGATCATTCTCTTTATTAATATCGGTTCCAATGACAAAAGGGAGTTTAAAATTAAAGGTGGTTCCAACACCTAAAGTACTGGAAACATCAATAGTACCGTTAAGATTCTCAATTATTTGGTTAACTATACTTAAACCCAAACCAGAACCTCCATACTTCTTATAAGTGTCTTGTTCAGCTTGTCTATAGGCGTCAAAAATATGCTCAAGATGATCCTCGGATATTCCTATACCAGTATCAATAATATCAAACTCCAATGTGACATCCTTTTTAGTTTGTTTTATGGAATTGATTTTAAGGTGGATATCGCCCTTGTTCACAAATTTTATGGCATTACCTATAAGATTTAATAGTATTTGGGATAATTTGGAAGGGTCTCCTACCAACATCTCGGGTATTTTGGTATCCAAATCTACCTCCAATTTCACCTCTTTATCCATAATGAGGGTATTGCACAGATACATAACATCCCTAACCAAACTGTAAAAGTTAAAATTAACTGATTCAAAATGCTCTAAACCGGCAGAAAGTTTGGAATATTCCAAAAGTTCATTGATGATGTCCATGAGGTTGTAGGAAGCTGATTGTATAGCGGAAACATGTTCTTTTTGTTCTTCTGTTAGCTTGCTTTCCCTTAATAAATCAGTAAAACCAATGATTCCATTGAGAGGTGTCCTAATTTCATGGCTGACCTTGGCAACCAACAGTTCTCCGTCACCATTTTGGTCATTGGTGGCCAACTTGTTTGAAGTCTCTTTTTTTGAACTCAAGCCTAATTCCGCTTCTTCAGCACCATAGCTACGGGAAGAATTGGAAGTGACAGTTGTTACCAATTTTTCTTCGAGGCTACTTTTCAGTGAATTGAATGAATTTTTTAACTGTGTTGCCTCTTCTGCTGTCAATTTTTCAAAAGAAAGATTGCTCAGCTTAGATTCCAAGTCGGTTAAATGAAAAGTTAGGTCTTTAGATTTCAAAGAGTAATGGATTTGGGTTTCTTGACATATTGACACACTATTAAAATGCAATTGCCAATTAAAGTCTTCAGTTCGGCTGTCTAAATCTCACCATTATATACAGTTTGGGCAATTAAATGTTATCTACCCTTCGTATTGTGTTGTCAAATCGCTTTATTTGTAGGTATAAAAACAATTATCATGAAGCATTTTGTCGTATTTATTTGCCTTTCAACCTTAATTTCCTGTGGTGGACAGAAAAAGGAAAGGGCCGAAAGTAATTTGGAAAAGGCCCAAAGGATTCACCAAAAAGTGATTACGATAGATACCCATAACGACATAAATGTCAATAATTTTACGGACAGTATCAATTACACTCAAAATCTGGACACCCAGGTAAATTTGCCGAAAATGAAAGAAGGTGGATTGGATGTTTCATGGCTTATTGTCTATACGGGACAGGATTCCCTGAATGCCGAAGGATATGAAAAAGCTTCAAAAAATGCGATGGCAAAATTTGAGGCCATCCACCGTTTATGCGAAGTAATTGCACCTGATAAAATTGAATTGGCATTGACCTCTGATGATGTTCGTCGTATTTCCAAAGCAGGAAAGAAAGTCGCCATGATCGGTGTTGAGAATGCCTATCCCATCGGGGAAGACCTTGCTAATTTTGAAAAATACCATAAGCTTGGAGCGAGATACATCTCTCTCTCACATAATGGACATAGTCAATTTTGTGATTCCAATACCGGAGAAAAAGACAGTATATGGCTATACAATGGTTTAAGTGATCTAGGCAAAAAGGCTGTAAATGAGATGAATAGATTGGGAATAATGATAGATGTTTCACACCCATCAAAATCTTCAATGGAGCAAATGGTTGCCCTTTCCAAAGCTCCTATTATAGCCTCCCATTCATCGGCCAGATCCCTTTGTGACCACAGCCGCAATTTGGATGATGAGCAATTATTGTTATTAAAAAAGAATGGAGGGGTGGTGCAGACCGTCGCTTTCAGCTCTTATCTAAATACGGAGAAACATGAGTCCAGGGCAGCATATATGAAGGGCCTTTATTCTAAAATAGCAGATTCTATAGGTATTGATTGGTATGAAAGATCCCAATTAGCCGATTTGTCAGATGTTCAAAGGACTACTTTCATGGCTGAATATCCTAAAGTTTTAAAAGTGGCTAAGATCAAGGCCTCCATGGATAAAAATGCGCCTGAAGCTGTAAGCGTGGCCGATTTTGCAGATCATATTGATTATTTGGTAAAATTAATAGGAATAGACAATGTAGGGATCAGCTCTGATTTTGACGGTGGTGGTGGTATCGAAGGATGGGATGATGCTTCGGAAACCTTTAATGTGACGTTGGAATTGGTAAAAAGGGACTATTCTGAAGAGGATATTGAAAAGCTATGGGGCGGAAACCTTTTAAGGGTTTTGGATGAAGTGCAGGCCGTATCAAAAAACTGGGCCGAAAATTAGTTATCGGCCGCTAGTCTATCTTTTACATATTCTATCTTCGTTTTACCATGGGATGCCGGTTTACCGTCTTGACCCAAGTTTACCATGATGATATTATCAACCGTAACAATCGTTTCGCGGGTCATTTTATTACGGACCTCACAATTAAGGGTCAATGATGACTTCCCAAATTTAACGACTTCTATACCTATTTCTACTATGTCACCTTTTTCGGCAGTGCTCATGAAATTAATTTCTGACATGTATTTGGTAACTACCTTTTTACTCTCTAGTTGAATAATACTGTAAAGAGCAGCTTCTTCATCAATCCAGGCCAGTAATTTGCCTCCAAATAGCGTCTCATTGGCGTTTAAATCTTCGGGTTTTACCCATTTTCTAGTGTGAAATCTCATAATCCCTTATTTTTATCCAAAATTAGTCGACTTTCTCCTTTAAAAATAACATAAAACAGGAATTAGATACGGAAATGGGAATTTGGGATTATAAGGCCTAGATGTAGCTTAAATTGACATAATCAATAGGTGAAAATTATCAATTTTGATAAAGTTAAAAATATAGGAGGGCTGGATTGGATTCCTGCAACTATTTAACTGGCAAATCCTTATGATGTTAAAAAAATTAAGAAATTTTTGAAATAAGCTGTAACAATTCTGGTAAATAGCTACTAATTATAAACTATAACTTTAAAACGTATGGAAATGAAGACATTAAAAATCAGTATAGCTGCCTTGCTTTTTTCTTTTTTGGCACCAGTACAGGCTCAAACAGCTGACGAAATCCTAGCCAATTACTTTGAGAATATTGGAGGCTTGGAAAAAATCAAAAGTATAAAAGGCGTAAAGATGACTGCTAAGGTTAGTCAAGGTGGAATGGAAATACCTTTGGAAATATTGCAATTGAACGATGGGCGACAAATGACGGTCATTAATTTTCAAGGAAAGGAAATTAAACAAGGAGTCTTTGACGGCAATGTACTTTGGAGCCATAATTTCATGACCATGAAGGCAGAGAAAAGTGATGCGGAAGCTACGGCCAACTTCAAATTAAATAGCAATGATTTTCCAGATTCATTTATAGATTACAAGGAAAAGGGGTATACAGTTGAATTAATGGGTAAAGAAACTATGGACGGTGCGGAAACGTTCAAAATTAAATTGGTAAAAGAGCCAGTAATGATAGATGGAAATCAAGAAGATGATGTTTCCTTCTACTATTTTGATACTGAAAATTTTGTGCCTATAGCCGTGCAATCTGAAGTTAAGTCAGGTCCAGGCAAAGGAATGACTTCCGAGGTTACTATGAGTGACTACCAGGAAGTTGAGGGTATATACTTTCCTTTTTCCATGACCCAAGGTGTTAAAGGACAACCTGGCAGTCCATTGACCATTGAGAGCATTGTCCTAAACCCTTCCGTAGAAGAAGGGGCTTTCGCTTTTCCCGATGAAATAACTGAGGATAAATAATTTAACAATAATTCAAAAGACTCTTATTTAAGGGTCTTTTTTATTTAAAGCCGATACCAAATGAGAAAATCGATATACAAATTTTTAGTTGTGGCAATGTTCATTCCGATGGTTGGACTTGCCCAAGAAACCAAAACCAATAATGGTAAAGAAATTTTTGGAGATATAACAGCAAGGCATATTGGTCCTGCCCTTATGAGTGGTCGTATCAATGATATAGAAGTGCATCCCACTAACAGTCGCATCATCTATGCGGGCACAGCAGGTGGAGGAGTTTGGAAATCCAATGATGCCGGGATGACCTTTAATCCAATATTTGATGAATACTGTCAGTCCATAGGGACGGTAACCTTAGATCCCAATGACCCTGACAATACTATTTATGTAGGAACTGGGGAAACATGGACAAGAAATAGTGTTTCCATAGGTGATGGTCTATATAAGTCGATCGATGGAGGCACCAATTGGAATAAAATTGGATTCAAGTCTTCCGAGCGTATCGCTAGTATAATTGTTAACCCAAAAAATTCCAATGAAGTTTACGTAGGGGTCTTAGGAGCCTTATGGGGAGACAGTGACGAAAGAGGGGTTTATAAATCCAAGGACGCGGGAGTAACATGGGAGAAGCTTCTTTTCATTAATGGCAAGACCGGTTGCGCCGATCTTGCCATGGACCCTACAGACCCTAATACTCTTTATGCCTCCATGTGGGAATTTAGGCGTACTGGGTGGTCTTTTGAATCTGGCGGCAGTAATAGTGCTCTCTATAAGTCCATAGACGGAGGAACTACATGGAAAAAAATACACAATGGCTTTCCAGAAGGTAATTTAGGCCGATTGGGAATAGCAATTGCACCTTCAAAACCGAATGTACTTTACACGGTAATAGAAGCAAAAAAGGATGAAAAGAAAGGCTTGTATCGGAGTGATGATGCAGGTGAATCTTGGAAACAATTAAATAATGACTTCGGAATCACCGTTAGACCATTTTATTTTTCAAGAATTATAGTGGATCCTAGAGATGAAAATGTCGTTGTAAAAGGAGGGCTCAGTGGTTCAATTTCAAGGGATGGTGGCAAAACTTTTAAGAATCTTGGCAATATGCACAGCGATATCCATGATTTTGCCTTTGGTATCAAAGATTCAGATATCCTATATGTTGGTACAGATGGTGGCGTTTACCGCTCCTGGAATGGTGGAAATACTATGGAAATTGTAGAGAATCTACCCCTTTCGCAATTTTATCATGTTAGTGTGGATAATGAAGAACCTTACAATGTTTACGGTGGTTTACAGGATAATGGCTCTTGGTATGGCCCTTCTAGTTCCCCAGGGGGCGTAGAGGCCAGGGATTGGAATTCTGTTGGCTACGGAGATGGATTTAGGGTTTTGAAACATCCGTCCAAAAAAATTATTTATTCCGAAATGCAAGGAGCAGAAAATGTTTGGCGCTATGATGTGGACAGGAACCTGACCAAGACCATACAGCCACTGCCAACAATAGCAACTCCTAAATTGCGATTTAATTGGAATGCCCCAATGGCCGTTAGCGAGCATCAACCTGACCGTTTTTATATGGGCAGCCAATTCCTTCACAAATCAGAGGATATGGGGGACACTTGGCAGATCATCTCCCCTGACCTTACCACCAATGATCCAAGTAAGCAAAATCAGGAAAATTCTGGAGGACTATCCAAGGATAATTCTGGAGCTGAAAACCATACCACTATTTTCACAATTGCAGAGTCCCCGATAGACGATAAGGTCATTTGGGTAGGCACAGATGATGGAAATGTTCAGGTTACACAAGATGGCGGGAATACATGGACCAATACAGTAGGTGCTATTACCGGATTACCAAAAAATACATGGTGCTACCATATAGAAGCCAGCACCTTTAACAAAGGGACCGCTTATGCCGTTTTTGAGGGACATACCAATAATGACATGAAACCTTACGCTTATAAGACTACGGATTTTGGTAAATCGTGGACCAACATCATTACACCGGAAGTTGAAGGCTTTGTCAGGAATATACAAGAGGATTACGTAAATCCGGATCTCTTGTTTTTGGGAACGGAATTTGGACTTTATATCACCATGGACGGCGGTGTAAACTGGTTTAAATTCACGAACAACATGCCTTCGGTAGCAGTACATTTTATTGATTTACAGAAAAGAACAAACGACCTTGTTATGGGAACCCATGGCAGAGGCATTATCATCATTGATGATATTTCCCCTTTAAGGGATTTAACTCCTGACGTCTTGGACAAGGACGTGCATTTTTTCGCGAACCAACCGACTGTGATTGATGAACAAGGAGGATTTTCTGGCGGCTTTGGCAATGAGACACAATTTGTGGGACAGAACAAAACAAAGGACGTACAAATTAAATACTACTTAAAAAAGAGGCATACTTTCGGAAAGATGGCAATGGAGATACAAGATATGGAAGGGAATAAAATTATGGAACTAGGACCTGGTAAATCCAAAGGGATCAATATAGTTAAATGGGGCTATACCCGGAACGTACCTAAAGTGGCCAAAGGCAAAACTTTTAGCTTCGGAGGATTCACAGCACCCAAAGTTCCGGCCGGCACCTATAAAGTAGTCATGAATAAAGGCAAAGATACCTTTGAGCACAACTTTGAGTTGGTATATGACAATAGGTCTCCCCTATCGGAAAGTGACCGAAAGCTTAAAAATGAAACGACCATGACACTTTATAATATGACGCAAGAACTGGCGTATTTGGTTTATGAAGTAGACGCACTAATGGAACAATCCAAGACCGGTGGGAATTCCAAGTTAACACCTAAATTAAATACTCTAAAAGAAACCTTGGTCGTTACCACGGGTGACAATTATGTTGGCTCTGCCGAACCACAGCTAAGGGAAAAAATGACAGATCTTTATAGTAAGCTGGCAAGTAACTACGATAAACCATCAAAATCGGAATTAGACAACCTGAAGGTGATTTCTGAACGGTTTTCTTTGGCAAAAGCTGACTTTGATAAGCTAAAAAAGAAATCAAAGGAATATGAAAGTCTGGAGCTGAAGAGCTTTCAGGATTTTTTGGAAAGCAAGTAAGCACTTGAATTCTATAAATTAAAGCCATTGGCCATTTGGTCAATGGCTTTTTTGTTCATAACCCAGTTAAAAACTAATTGGTATATATAAATTATGGGGTTTGTTAATGGCTATCTTTATTAAAACTCCGTGAGATGAATAGTAGATCCACTAATCTCTTGAGCCTTCGACCAGAGATTCCTACCGCTAGAATTACAAGTGATATGAGCGAAGATGAACGTTTCCAAAACCAAACACTTCGTCCGATTATCAAATTACAGAACTTTTTAATTATTTCCGTTTTCAAAAATTATATTGGGAAACACAAGAATAGGTTCTATGAGCTTACACTCCAGAAACGCATGGAATATATTGAAAATGCTGTTCAGAAGGATATTAAGTTCAGGAACTCCTTGAAAGGATTGGTCGTAGGCCAATTTACTGTGGAGGAGTATGAAGCCTATATCCGCAATTCATCGGACTTGAACAAAAGGATGATGAATATGGTCATAGAACGCCTAAAAGATCAAATACAGCTACTTGAATTGGCTGCTTTGGTCCAATAAGTTTTCCCCGTTCAAGTTGGTGGTGAGTATGTCACTCATAAGATCAAAATAAGGCCTAATGGCCTTAAAGGAATCATTGATGACATTCTTAAAATCAGGAGAATATACCTCTTGGTCCGAAAATTTCCTTACAAAAATGAACTGCTTTTTACGGATGAGATCAATATTGGGATTTTCTTTATCAAATCCTTTTGGTGCTGTTTTGAGCTCTTCCCCTTGGATGTCGCCCCAAATGTTTTTAAAGGTAGGGGCATTGATGATTCCCCTAATTTCGGAAGAATCCAGTTCAAATTCCTTTCTGATCCTCAGAAGATCATCTTTGTTTGGTTCCCAAAAGCCTGCAGCTATAAAGCTTTCGCCTGGTTTTAACCTGATGTAATACCCGCCTCGCAATGCTGCTCCCAACCTAGAAAAGGACCCTGCGAAATGCAATTTGTATGGGGTTTTGTCCTTTGAGAAGCGTACATCCCGATAGATACGGAACATTTTTAATTTTTCTACTTCATCATGGCCTCCCATGGCCTGCAGCACATTGTTATAGACCTCTTTAACCTTGGATTCCAAGGTCTTGAACTGCGATTTATGTTCCGTAAACCACTCCCTGTTATTATTTTTTTCCAATTCTTTTAAAAAATCGAAGATATCTTTCGTAATCAATGTGTTCTGCATACGACCTAAAGTCTTTAATAATTTTACCTTAAAGTTAAACATTTTAGATGCTTTCGTTTGAAATTATGGTTAATTTTGAACTAACTAGAATACAATATGGATAAACAAACAATCATAAAGAAAATCATTCAACATAAAAAACAGCCCAATTTACGATACCGGCTGAAGACGAATGTGGAAAGTTTTACAGATCGTCTTTTTTTTATGCTTTTCGATATAGAAACACCTGTAGAAGAAAATTTGGACATTTTAGAATCGGAATTTGATCAGCTGGTGGCCCTGGCATGCTGGGAAATGGATACCCCATGTAAAAAAGTATGGAACAACTATATGGCTAAAATACCTGGTATTTTGGAAAAACTCAATTTGGATGCAGAGGCCATCGTGAACTGTGACCCGGCCTCCCTCTCCATTGAAGAGGTATATATGGCATATCCTGGATTTTATGCCATCGCAATTTATCGTTTGGCACATGAACTGTATGAAGAAGGTTTTCCTATGGTCCCTCGTTTAATGACGGAATACGCCCATAGACAAACTGGAGTAGACATCAATCCTGGAGCCCAAATTGGAGATTCTTTTTTTATAGACCATGCAACTGGGGTGGTCATTGGAGAAACCGCCATAATTAAGAATAATGTTAAAATCTATCAAGGAGTTACCTTGGGAGGTTTATTTGTCGCCAAAAATCTTCAGAATACCAAAAGGCATCCTACCATAGAAAATAATGTTACCATTTATGCCAATGCTACCATTTTAGGAGGTAAAACGGTTATAGGTGAAAATAGTATCATAGGTGGTAACGCTTGGATTACTTCATCTATTCCTGCCAACTCGACAGTTTATCACAGTCCGGAGATTAAAATAAAAACGATCTCCAATGGCGCATAGAATAATAGATTTAATCGGGAATACACCATTGGTAGAATCAAGGGTGTTGAACCAAAATCCGAATGTTCGATTGTTTTTTAAAATGGAAGGACATAATCCAGGGGGTAGTGTTAAGGATAGAGCTGCATTGAATATGATTCAAAGCGGTCTGGAAAGAGGCGAAATTGACAAAACCTCTAAACTAATTGAAGCTACGAGTGGAAATACCGGCATTGCACTGGCAATGATTGCTGGTATCTATGGTTTGGATATAGAGTTGATCATGCCAGAGAATTCAACTAAGGAAAGGGTACAGACAATGAGAGCCTATGGGGCTAAGGTCATCCTTACCCCTGCTGATATTGGTATCGAAGGAGCTCGTGATTATGCAGAGGATAAAGTTGCCAACCAAGGATATATAATGCTCAACCAGTTTGGGAATGACGATAACTGGAAGGCACATTTCAAAAGTACGGGCCCTGAAATCTGGCGGGATACAGAAGGTGAAATCACACATTTTGTTTCTTCTATGGGCACCACGGGAACAATTATGGGCACCTCTACATTCCTAAAGGAGAAAAATCCCAACATACAAATTGTGGGCGTTCAACCGGCGGATGATGCGAAGATTCCAGGCATACGAAAATGGCCTGAAGCATACCTGCCAAAAATCTTTGATAAAAGCAAGGTAGATCAGATCATTGAGGTCACTGAAGAAGCTTCAATTGTGATGGCCAAAAGATTGGCCAAGGAAGAAGGGATATTCTCAGGGATGAGCAGTGGCGGAGCTACCGTAGCTGCCTTGGAATTGGCCAAGTCCCTGGATAAAGGGGTTATTGTATCGATCATCTGTGATAGGGGCGACCGTTATTTGTCTTCAGACTTGTTCGATTAAAAAAGAGCGCTTTATAGCGCTCTTTTTTATTTCCTGAACAGTCCATTTAGTGAGGTCAACAGGCATACCGAACTCTGACAGAGCCCTTAACTGCCTTTAATGGCATTTGGGTAGTATTAACATAATGCTCTTTTAAAGCCAGCGTTTCTTTTTGAAGAAAATTAACATAGCTATAAAAAGGGTTAACATAACCCCCCACACGGCAAAATACCCATATTTCCATTGTAGTTCTGGCATATAGGAAAAGTTCATCCCGTAGATTCCTGCAATAAAGGTCAAAGGAATAAATATGGATGCCATAATGGTAAGCACTTTCATAACCTCATTCATTTTATTGCTGACATTACTCATGTACATCTCCAACAAGCTCATGGACATCTCTCTGTAAATCTGTAGGCTTTCGTTGATATCGAGACAGTGGTCCAATAAATCCTTTAAGAACAATTTGGTGTCCTTTGTGATTAATGGATTTTCAGATTCTATAAGCCTATTGATCAATTCTTTTACTGGAAATATCCTCCTACGCACTCTTAAAACCTCTTTTTTAAGATCTTGGATCTTGCGGGCAGTGGCTGGTTTGGGATTATCATATACCTCTTCCTCCAATAGTTCTATTTTGGTATGAATATTCTCTAAAACAACAAAATAGTTATCTATAATGGCATCTAAAAGTGTGAAAAGCAAATAATCTGCCCCCCTACTTCTAATACGACCCGATTTTGTATGGATACGATCTCTTAGTCCATTAAAAACATCCTCTTTTAGTTCCTGGAAAACGATCACAGCTTTATCCATCAAAACAAAGGCCACATGCTCACTTACCAATTCATTATTGACGTCCAGATAAATCATTTTTAAGACGCAAAAAATGTAATTTTCATATTCATCAATTTTTGGTCTTTGGCTGGTATTCACCGCATCCTCTATAATTAATGGGTTAAGTTCAAAGGCCTTACCTAATTTTTCTATATATACTTCATCACTCAATCCAACTACATTGATCCAAGAAGTAGAGGGGGAATTCTTAAAATCAAGAATTTTATCAACATCGTCCGTTTGGTGTACTTGAAATGAATTTTCGTCATATTCTATAATGTTAACAATACTTTTTTCCCCTTCCCTAAGTCCTAGATAGGTTACCGTACCTGGTGCCTTCCCTATCTTCTTGTTGGCTCTGGAATGTCTCTTATGGGGAGTTTTATTGTTAGATTTCTTTTTCGACATGCTTGGTGTTTTATGATTTAAAGATAGGGATATGTAACTAAAAAAATTATTGAAATTCCAATCTGTTCAACAATAGCCCAGATCCTGGGGCAACATAGGACAAAAGGAATTCGCTTTCCGGTTTTAGGGTCTCTTCTATATCCTTGAGGCTGAGTTCACCTTTTCCCAATAAAATCAAAGCCCCCATGATCATGCGTACTTGGTAGCGCATAAATCCTTCAGCTACAATATGTAGGGCATAACTTTTTTCTGGAAAAAAATTGGCCGTTAAAATGGTGTTTTCTTGGATTACACAGCTATTAATGGTTCGATTGGAATTGGTGTTGTCCTGATGTCTGGTGGTATAGTTGCGAAAATCATGATCCCCGACAAATAGGCTGGCAGCTTTTGTCATCAGTTCCAAATCGAGGTCATCCTGTATGCTGGCGATGAATGGAGCACTGAAAGGATGGTTTTTTTGGCCGAATGAAAATAAATAGACGTATTCCTTTTCTTTACTATTTTGGATGATGTTAAATTCCTTATCTATGGATGAAATGGACGTTATTCTTATGTCTGGAGGTAAATTTCTATTGAACAGAATTTTAAATTCCTCTAAGTCTTCCAAAGGCGCATCATCCAAAAATAGTTCAAAAGCTGCTTGAAGGGCAGAAACTTTGGCATCTGTTCTGCCCGCTCCCAATATTTTGAACCTTCGTTCCGGTAATACGAACTTTAACGTTTTTAGAAGCATGCTTTCAATAGTCTTTTGTCCAGGCTGTTTCTGCCAACCACTATAGCGGAATCCTAAAAATTGTAATTCAATCAAATAATAATTACGTTCCTTTTGCATGAATCTATTTTGTTGTTGCAAAGGTAAATTTATGGAGAAACTTGTACTCAAAATTTAAAATAAGATCCTTGACTTTTTTTCTACAATTTTTTGATAGTGATTTCACCACACCTTTTAAGGGTTTCCCAACAATATCTGTACTTCATTAAAAGCTTGGAGCACCGTTTCACAACACCTTTTTAGGTGTTCCCAACAACGGTTGCACTTCATCGAAATGTTTGTAATAAATAAATATGAACTGCGTTTTATTTTAGCAATAGGGGTTCCCCAAACACCTCGAAACCTACTTAAATGAATATATTACTACGTGTTTTTCCATGGAAAATGATCAAGCTGTTGTCAATTGTGATCTTGATAGCTCTCATAGTTCTAAATTTTTATGGTCTTTATACCAATAGATTCTACTTTTTTAAATTTGACAACTATATATTTCCATTACTGACCTTAGCACATTTTGTGTACCTCTATGTGATTTGGTTCAAAGTTAGGGAGAATGAATATCCAGATCCCAAAATGAGGAATTTAGAGTATCTCTTATATATTATTCTGTTCATATATGTGTTTCAAATATTTGACACCATTTACATCCTGTCCAGTTATTCAGATTATGATGCCTCTATAATTCCAGAAACCTTTATTCCAATGGGAACATTGATCGTTACCTTGTATACCTTATTGATAGTTATGACGCTGGTTTCCTTTAGGCACCGTAAAGTCTTGATAGGGGAATATAAATTTATGGGCATGAATGACAATATTGATTCTTGGCAATAAGCTCCTTTTTATGCATATATTGAATTCCTAAAACAAAAAAAAAGCCCTCTCCAAAAGAAAGGGCTTTTTTTTATAGTCCGTTAATAAAGCTTCCGTAGAGATCCTTAAATTGATATCCCTCGGTAAACCGATGTTTGCTCAATTTTTTATGGGCCACCAAGCCCCATAAAAGCAATTCTTTTAAAAAGTAACTATCTTCTTTTGAGGCCTCTGGTTGATATTCCTTGATCAATTGATTCAATGGTGGCACACTGTCCAACTCATTTTTATACTCTTCATTAGTGGCATCATCCAATATTTCAAAGCCTTCCCCGTCAAAAAACCAAGAGATCAGTTCATCGTAGGGTCCAACCGCATCTTTCCGTTCCAATTTGTCAATTTTCGGGAAATACATAGGGAATAGTGTTTTAATGGCATCCTCCATTAAAATAGAGGCTACACCCCCTGCTCCTTCTTGTTCTCCCTCATAAACCAATTCAATTTTTCCTGTGATTGAAGGAATAACGCCCATAAAGTCATTTAATCGGACGCTAGTGCTGTCTTCCCCATTTTTCAAGGCCCGTCGCTCTGCAGTGCTCAACAAGTTCTCAAAAGCTGTTATACTCATTCTTGCACTTACTCCACTTTTAGAATCTACATATTCACTTTCCCGAGCTTCAAAACTGATTTGCTCCAAAAGATCTTTGGCCATGTCTGGGACAAAAACAACATTGGTCTGCCTTTCATCCAATTTGGCCTCTTGTTCAGTGATTTTACGGGCAGTTTTTATGTCCCCTGGATAATGGGTCAATATTTGTGATCCAATCCTATCCTTTAAGGGTGTCACTATACTCCCCCTATTTGTATAATCTTCTGGATTTGCAGTAAAAACAAACTGTAGGTCCAAGGGTAAGCGTAACTTAAAGCCCCTTATCTGTATATCCCCTTCCTGTAATATGTTGAAGAGGGATACTTGGATTCTCGCTTGTAAATCCGGTAATTCATTGATCACAAAAATACAGCGGTTGGCTCTTGGGATCATCCCAAAATGGATAACCCTGTCATCCGCATAGGACAATTTGAGATTGGCCGCCTTGATGGGATCTACATCGCCAATTAAATCAGCGACAGTTACATCAGGGGTGGCCAGTTTTTCATAAAAGCGTTCTTCTCTAGGCAACCAGAAGATTGGCGTCTCATCCCCTTTGTCCTTAATAAGTTCCATGGCGTATCTAGACATAGGCTTTAAGGGGTCGTCATTAATTTCTGATCCTTCTACAACGGGAATATATTCATCCAAAAGATTTACCATTAATCTTGCCAATCTAGTTTTTGCCTGGCCCCTTAGTCCCAAGAGATTTATATTGTGCCTGGAAAGAATGGCTCGCTCCAGTTCTGGGATCACGGAATTTTCATAACCCCATACCCCGATAAAGGTTTGTTCCTTGTTCTTAATTTTGTGTATTAGGTTGTCCCTAAGTTCATCTTTGATATTTTTTGTTTGGTATCCCGCCTTTTTAAGGGCTCCAAGGGTCGTTATTTCTTTGTAGTTCAATTTCATACAATTTTTTAAACACTCCTTAAAAGAAGTGATTTGTTATTATCCTTTTAGTCTTTTACTTCTGTTTTGTTCGTAATCTTCAAAAATCATTTCTCCAAGACCTTTTAATCCTGTAAAAAAGGCCTTCCCATTATTGGCTTCCGAAAAATGACGTACAAATTGGGTCAAATAGGGATCTTGGGCAATCATGAAGGTCGTGATGGGAATATGCAATTTCCTGGCCTGCCTGGCCATATTGTAACATTTTTCAACAATGTAATCATCCAAGCCCACGCTATTTTTATAATAGGTGCCATCAGGCATTCGCAAACAACTAGGCTTGCCATCGGTAATCATAAAAATCTGTTTATTTGTGTTTCTCCTTCTTCTGAGCATGTCCATAGCCAACTGTAACCCTGCAACAGTATTGGTGTGGTATGGTCCCACTTTCAAATAGGGGAGATCTTTTATGGGAATGGGCCACGCATCATTTCCAAACACCAAAATCTCCAAGGTATCCTTAGGATAACGGGTAGTAATAAGTTCGGCCAAGGCCATTGCCACCTTTTTTGCGGGGGTAATACGGTCTTCACCATAGAGAATCATACTGTGGGAGATATCTATCATGAGCACAGTGCTCATTTGGGCCTTGTATTGGGTGTCCTCTACCACAAGATCATCTTCACTTAAGGTAAAGCTATCCATTCCATGATTTATTTGGGCATTTTTCAGGCTCTCGGTCATGGAAATGTGTTCCAACCCATCCCCATAGCGATATTCACGAAATTCTCCGGTATGCTCGTCTCCCCTACCGGATTTTCCAGTTTTATGGTCTCCAGAGCCACTGCGCTTTAGTTTGCCAAAAATCTGGTCCAAAGCTGCTTGTCTTATAACCCTCTCCATTTTAGCGGTAATGGATAAGTCCCCAGTGCCTTCCCCGGAACCTTCGCCTCCACCATCTTTGAATTCTTCTCTTAAGAACCCTTTCGCTTTCAGGTCTTCAATAAAGTCTTCGATGGTGTAATTTTCATCTGTAAGTCCGTATTCCTTGTCCAGCTCCCGTAACCAATCCAAAGCCTCATCCACATCCCCGGAAGTATGTGTGATCAACTCTTTGAAGATCTCAAAAAGTTTTTCGAACGGCGATTGGTCCGCTGCTTCATAATTGGAAAAACGAAACCCTTTTCTTTTGTTCATAGCCATTCTATAAAATTAATACATTTGGAAGAGACCCATTATTATTTAAAGAAAACTTAACGGTTTGCACTACATTAGTATCGTATGAATACTGAAAACCTTTCAAAATTTGTTTCCTTCTTACAAACCCCACCCTTATGGATTGGAAACTATGATGGCTTGGAACAATTTATTTTTCCACATGTTGATCTAGAGAGATTTCAATGTAGCCCGATTCCAGAAAATCTAAGATTGGGGCATCAAATGGAACATGTTTTCCTCCAGCTCCTTGAATCCTCTTCCCGTTATAGGGTCAGTGCCTATAATATTCCCATTAGGCAGAATAAAATCAGTTTGGGGGAAATCGATTTTATATTGGAAGACCTTGAAAATGAGCAGCGTTTGCACGTTGAGCTTACCTATAAATTTTATGTGTTGGATCCCACGTTTCCCGATCTTATACATCAATTGATAGGGCCTAACAAAAGGGACACTTTTTATGCCAAAAAAGAAAAGATAAAACACCAACAAATTCCTTTACTGCATTCAAAAGTAGGCGACCAAGTATTGAAGGACATGGATATTGATGCTAAGGAGCTTGTGCATCAGGTTTGTTTTAAGGCCCAGGTCTTTCTTCCATTGGGGTTTAAAAATCAAAACTTATTTCCCCTTAATTCCCAGTGTATTGCCGGCTATTGGATGGCCAAGGATGAATTTTTGTCCTGGAACAAGACCAATACCCAATTTTACATTCCTTTTAAGAAGGAATGGCCACAACATCCGACCCCAAAATTAAATTGGAAATCCCATCAAGATATTTTAGACGATATGGAATCCTATTTGTCAAACAAAAATTCCCCTATGGTTTGGCTGAAAAAATCCAATGGAGAAATGATGAAAACCTTCGTTGTTTGGTGGTTATGATTTGTTGTGCCTAACTTTTAAAACATCCACAATGTCATTCAATTTAAATCCTTTTGCCTGCAATAATATGAGGTAATGGAACAGCAGATCCGCACTTTCGTCCAAGAAGAGTCCATCATTATCATCTTTGGCCTCAATAACCACCTCTATGGCTTCTTCCCCTACTTTCTGAGCTACCTTATTGATCCCTTTTTGAAAGAGGGAAGCAACATAACTAGGTTTTGCTCCTGCCTCAATTGGTGCCTTACCTTCTGCTTGGTCTTTCCTGTTTTGGATAATTTCTTCCAACCCCGAAAGAAACCCAAAGGCCTGCACATTTTCTTCACCCCAACAAGTATCCGTACCCTTATGACAAGTAGGACCTATAGGATCTACAGAAACCAAGAGGGTATCTTGGTCACAGTCCAATTGGATATTGGTGAGTTTTAAGAAATTCCCGCTCTCCTCCCCTTTGGTCCATAATCTATTTTTTGTGCGACTAAAAAAGGTCACTGTTTTGGTATCCACGGTTTTTTGATAGGCCTCTTCGTTCATGTAACCTAGCATCAAAACATTCTTGGTATTCACATCCTGTACGATGGCTGGGACCAATCCGTCCGGGTTTTTATTAAAATTGATTTTCATAACTTCTTTGGTATTGTATCGAGATTTATGATTTTATAAACTGAAGTAAAGGTCAGCCTCTAAATTCTCAACTATTTTTATAAACGTACTGGAATTTTGTTCCTTTTCAATTCTTCCTTTAAATCCTTGATTTCTATTTTCTTAAAATGAAAAACACTGGCAGCCAAGGCGGCATCGGCCTTCCCTTCAATAAAGGTATCCGTAAAATGTTGTATGTTTCCAGCACCCCCAGAGGCAATAATGGGAATATTTAGTTCTGTTGACAATTTGGCCAAAGCTTCATTGGCAAACCCATTTTTGGTGCCATCATGGTTCATGGAAGTAAATAATATTTCACCTGCACCGCGCTGCTCCACCTCTTTGGCCCATTTAAATAGATTAAGTTCCGTAGGCACCTTCCCTCCTACTAAATGAACCACCCATTCCCCGTCTATTTCTTTGGCATCAATTGCCACTACAATACATTGGGAGCCAAACTTGGCAACCAGGTCATTGATCAATTGGGGATTTTTAATGGCCGAGGAATTGATAGAAACTTTATCCGCCCCATTTTGCAATAATATATCAACATCTTCTACCGATGAAATACCACCTCCCACAGTAAATGGAATATTAACTTTCTCGGCAACCCTTAATACAAGGTCGGCCAAAGTCCTGCGTCCTTCTTCGGTTGCTGAAATATCCAAAAAAACCAACTCATCAGCGCCCGTTCTTGCGTAAATCTCGGCCAATTCCACAGGGTCTCCTGCATCCCGTAAATCGACAAAGTTAATGCCTTTTACTGTCCGCCCATTCTTAATATCCAAACAAGGGATAATACGTTTTGTCAACATAAATATTTATATTATTTAGAGCTCCATTTACATAAGGTCTATGCCTCCCTTGAAATTCCAACCCTAATTTTAAGTGCTTTTTAAAATGAATTCTTCCAATTGCCTCATGGAAATACGCCCTTCATAAATGGCCTTGCCAATAATGGTTCCCTCACAGCCCATTTCCGCCAATTTCGGCAATTCATCAAAAGTGGATATTCCTCCACTGGCAATAAGTTTTAATTCTGGGCCTGCTTCTCTTATTATTTTGGAATAGAGATCAAAGGAAGGGCCTTCCAACATCCCATCCTTACTGATGTCCGTACAGATCACATAGGAGATCCCTTCTTTCTGGTAGGTTTGTATAAAGGGTATCAATTCCTCTTTGGAATCTTCCAACCAACCGGAAACCGCAACTTTTTCATTTTTTGCATCCGCCCCCAAAATAATTTTATCCGCACCATACTTTTCAATCCATTGGATAAAGGTGTCCCTGTCCTTAACTGCTATACTTCCTCCCGTAATTTGTTGGGCGCCACTGTTAAATGCAATCCGCAGATCATCGTCGGTTTTTAGGCCCCCACCAAAATCTATTTTTAAGGAAGTATTGGAAGCTATCTGTTCCAAAACCTTATGGTTCACAATGTGTTTGGATTTTGCTCCATCCAAATCTACCAAATGCAGATATTCAATACCATGTGCCTCAAATTCTTTGGCAACCTCTAAAGGGTGCTCATTATATATTTTTTTGGTACTGTAATCCCCTTTTGAAAGTCGGACGCACTTACCATCTATAATATCTATTGCCGGTATTATTCTCATTATACTGATTTATAAGAGGACCACCTTGTCTTTGGTCATCCAAAGCTTAGAGTTCCCTATTTTTTCAAACCCAAAACGTTCGTACAACGAATGGGCATCTTTAGTTTTCAATGCAAAGGTTTTTATCTTACCTAAAGCATCACTTTCCATTATGTTTTCTATCAATTTATATCCCAAGCCTTTGCCTTGATATTCTTTAAAAATTATAACATCCATAATATAGGCAAACACCACGAAATCCGTAACTACCCTAGCAAAGCCCAATTGTTCATTTGTTTCGGAATACAGACCGAAGCAGTATGAATTGTCAATTGTTATCAGCACATCTTCCATGGACCTTCCCATTCCCCAATAAGACTCTGTACTTATATATCGGTGAATTTTAGCGGTATCCAGTGTTTCTTTGTTGGTAGATATAAATGTTTCCATCGTTTATATAACTTCTAGAAAATTTTTCAAGATGGCTTCCCCAATCATACTACTTTTTTCAGGGTGAAATTGAGTTCCATAAAAATTATCCTTCTGTAATGCAGCACTATATGGAACGTCATAATCAGAAACTGCAATTGTTTCAAGGCAAATAGGGGCATAATAACTATGTACAAGATAAATATGTTCCTTTTCCGGGATATTCTTAAATAATGCGGTCTCTAAATTGGTGATTTGGTTCCATCCAATTTGGGGCACC
Organism: Flavobacteriaceae bacterium KMM 6897; assembly: GCA_035798135.1. Classification (GTDB taxonomy): domain Bacteria; phylum Bacteroidota; class Bacteroidia; order Flavobacteriales; family Flavobacteriaceae; genus Sediminicola. The sequence goes on from JAPFBR010000002.1 coordinate 412,276, forward strand.
TTAACCTTATTGGAAAATTTCTTGACATCTACATCAAATATACCCAAGCCTTGGGTGTTCCCTTCTTCAGATGAGCGGCACATAAGTTGCATTCCAAGACATATTCCCAATACCGGTTGTTTAAGCAAGGGAATAATAGCGTCCAATTTACTGTCACGAAGCTTTTTCATGGCGCTGGATGCTTCTCCCACACCTGGGAAGATAACCTTATCGGCTGCCTTTATTTCCTCTTCATCATCACTTAAAATTGCGTCATAGCCCAAGCGTTGAATTGCAAACTTGATACTCTGTATATTTCCCGCACCGTAGTTAATAATAACTATTTTCATTATTTTTTAGATAGATGATTTTGAAGCTTTGTTGGATGTCCTTTGTATTAAGATGGATCCTACAAAGCTCTTATATTTGTTTAATTTTTATAATACCCCTTTGGTGCTAGGCAATATCATTTTCTCGACATCCCGTTTCACTGCCATTTTAATGGCCTTGGCAAAAGCCTTAAAAATAGCCTCAATTTTATGGTGTTCGTTTGTGCCTTCCGCTTTGATGTTCAAATTTGCCTTTGCCCCGTCCGTAAAGGATTTGAAGAAATGAAAGAACATCTCAGTGGGCATTTTTCCTATCAATTCTCGTCTAAATTCCGTTTCCCATACCAACCAGTTGCGACCTCCAAAATCTATAGCCACTTGGGCCAAACAATCATCCATGGGCAAACAGAACCCATACCTTTCTATTCCCAATTTATTTCCTAGGGCCTTATGGAATACCTCTCCCAAAGCGATTGCGGTGTCTTCAATGGTATGGTGCTCGTCTACCTCCAAATCTCCTATAACCTTGATATCAAGGTCCATTTGTCCATGTCGAGCCAATTGGTCCAGCATGTGGTCAAAAAAATCGAGCCCTGTCTTTATAGCGCTTTTTCCGGTACCATCCAGGTTCAATTTTATAACTATATCCGTTTCATTGGTTTTCCTACTAATTTCAAAAACCCTATCCTTCAATTTTAGGAACTCGTATATTTTTTCCCAATCATTATTTTCCAGAGCTATAACATCATTGAGTTCATCACGTTTCACTGTAATTTCCCCTGTGCCCAAATTTGTGTTGTCGTTGATAAAGATTCCTTTGGCACCCAAATTCTTTGCCAATTCCATATCCGTTAATCTGTCCCCAATAACAAAGGAGTTTGCCAAATCATAGTCTTGTGAAAAATACTCCGTCAATAACCCGGTTCCAGGTTTTCTGGTAGGCGCATTTTCATGTGGAAAGGTTCTATCCAAGAATACCTTATCGAACACCACTCCTTCATTCTCAAAAGACTTCAGGATAAAATTATGTACCGGCCAAAAGGTATCCTCTGGAAAAACATCGGTACCCAAACCATCTTGATTAGTGATCATGACCAACTCGTAATTCAGCTCCTTGGCTATTTTTCCCAAAAAGGTAAATGCCTTGGGGTAAAAAATCATCTTATCAAAGGCATCTATTTGCTCATCAATTGTTTCCTTGATGATGGTGCCGTCCCTGTCTATAAATAATACTTTTTTCATATGACCTCGACCCAAATCCTACATTGTAAAATAGGATTTTAAGTATATTTTTATTGGTTATCTATTTGCTTTAATCGTTCTATTAATTTACTGTTTTCCTCCGCCGTACCCACTGTAAACCTTAGCGTATTTTCACAAAGGGGTTGTGTTGTCCTATTTCTGACCACAATGCCGGCATTTAATAATTGATTGTATCTCTTCGTGGCATCATCCACTTTTGCCAAAATAAAATTAGCGTCGGTAGGATACGTTTTTATTACAAAATTTATGTTTGCCAATACCGCTATCAATGCATTTCTTTCCTTGAGAATTTCAACAACTTCCTGGTTCACTCTATCGTCATCCAATATTCTTTTAAGGGCTCGTTGTTGGGTCAGTTCATTGACATTATATGGTGGCTTGATCTTGTTGAGAACGGCTATTATTTCTGTGGAAGCATAGCAAATCCCTAGTCGTATTCCTGCCATGCCATAGGCTTTTGATAGAGTTTGGGTAATAACTAGATTGGGGTATTGTGATAACTGACCCACCCAGCTAGCATCCCTGGAAAAATCAATATAAGCCTCATCAATAATGACCAGACCATTAAATTTAATCAATAATTCATGGATTTTGGTATTTGAAATGCCATTTCCTGTAGGGTTGTTGGGGGAACAAATAAATAATAGTTTACTGTGCTCATCCATTACATTGAGGATTTCTGCCACATTTGGCTGAAAATTTTCCATCAACAAAACCTCCCTATTTTCAATAGAATTGATATTGGAAAGCACTTTGTACATCCCATAGGTTGGAGGAAGAGAAATTATATTGTCCTCTTTAGGTTCGCAAAATGCCCTAAAAAGTAAATCGAGCACTTCATCACTGCCATTTCCAAGAAGTATTTGTGAAACATCAACACCCTTCTGGGCAGCCAAAACAGCTTTTAGTCCGCGTTGTTGTGGATCCGGGTATCTATTGACTCCGTTTTCAAAGGGATTTTCATTGGCATCCAAGAAAACCATCTGAGATCCATCGGAAACGTACTCATCCCTTGCAGAGGAATATGGACTGAGACCTTTGACATTCTCCCTCACCAGATTATTTATATTTAGTTCACTTTTCATAGTCTACCGTCACAAGGACAACTTGCCAGAAATTTCAATGCAGGCACTGATATCTGGATATTTTAATTTTTCATCAAACTTTTTAACCTAAGGGTAACCGCGTTCTTATGGGCTTGCAACCCTTCTGCTTCTGCCATTACTTCTATGGTCCTCCCAATTGTTTGGATGCCCTTTTCAGAAATTTTTTGGAACGTCATACTTTTCATAAAACTATCTAGGTTCACCCCGCTATATTGTTTGGCATACCCATTGGTAGGTAAGGTATGGTTGGTGCCTGAGGCGTAGTCCCCAGCGCTTTCCGGCGTATAATTCCCTATGAATACAGAACCTGCATTAAACGTGTTATCCAAAAAGAAGGCCTCATTTTTAACACAGAGAATGTAATGTTCCGGCCCATATTCGTTGATAAGGTCTATAGCGGTCTGCTCTTCTTCCACCAAAATCAACTTACTATTGGCGATGGACTTTACGGCAATTTCTTTTCTAGGGAGGGCATTTATTTGGGATTCCACCTCTTTTTCCACTTCTTCAATGAGTTGTTTGGAGGTAGACACGAGTATTACCTGACTATCTACACCATGTTCAGCTTGACTCAAGAGGTCCGATGCTACAAATGCCGCATTGGCAGTATCATCGGCCATCACCAACAATTCACTGGGTCCTGCAGGCATATCTATAGCCACCCCAAATTTAGTCGCTATTTGCTTGGCAACGGTCACATACTGATTTCCAGGACCAAAAATCTTATAGACCTTGGGAATGGATTCAGTACCAAATGTCATCCCCGCAATTGCTTGGATGCCACCTACCTTAAAAATTTGCGTTACGCCACATAAACTAGCCGTATATAATATTGCAGGGTTAATTTTCCCTTCCTTATTTGGAGGGGTGCATAGGACCACTTCCTTACAACCAGCAATAGTAGCGGGTACTGCCAGCATTAAAATAGTTGAAAACAAGGGAGCCGTTCCGCCTGGAATATACAAACCTACCTTTTGAATAGGTCTTTTCTCCTGCCAACACTGAACTCCTTCTGTGGTTTCCACGTTCACCTTATTAGTTATTTGGGCCTCATGAAAAACTTCAATATTACTTTTAGCCTGAATAATGGCTCGCTTTAGCTCCTGGGAAACCAAAACTATCCCCTCCTCTATTTCTTTTTGTGTGACCTTGTAATTCTCTAAGGTTACCCCATCGAATTTTTTGGTGTACTTTCCTATTACGCTGTCCCCACCGGTTCTTACCTCCTTGAAAACTTGGTTCACAATCCCTTCAATTTCGGCAACCTCCTGTGTCGGCCTTTTTAGGACGGCTTCCCAATCTTTTCTTTCCGGATTATAGATTTTGTTCATTATAGAACCATTTTTTCAATTGGACATACTAAAATACCCTCTGCTCCTGCGTCTTTTAGCTCTTGGATTACCTCCCAGAACTTATCTTTATTGATAACTGTATGCACGGAACTCCAACCTTCTTCTGCCAATGGCAAAACAGTGGGGCTCCTCATTCCCGGTAATAAGGCAATGATATCCTTCAATTTATCGTTCGGGGCGTTTAATAGCACATATTTGGATTGCCTAGCTCTTAAAACCGACTGAATTCTAAACTGTAGTTTTTTTAATAGAATTTTTCCTTCTTCCGAAATCAGCGGGGAGACCGCCAAAACAGCTTCACTATGAAGCATCACCTCTACTTCTTTAAGATTGTTTTTGAAAAGGGTGCTACCACTGGAAACAATGTCACAAATAGCATCTGCTAGGCCAATATTGGGCGCAATTTCGACTGAGCCATTGATTATATGCAACTCCGCCTTAACTCCTTTTTCCTTTAAATAATTTTCTACCGTATTTGGGTAGGAAGTGGCAATTCTTTTCCCTTCAAAATCCTTAACGGATTTGTATTTTACCGATTTTGGTACTGCCAAAGAAACCTTGCATTTAGAAAAACCTAGTTTTTCGGCGACAATAAGGTCCTGCCCTTTCTCAATAAGAACATTTTCACCAATAATGGCAATATCCACTACGCCATCCCTTAGATACTGAGGAATATCGCCGTTCCTCAGATAAAAGGCTTCCATGGGGAAATTTCTTGAAGAGGCCTTGAGCTGATCTTTTCCATTATCAATGGATATCCCACAATCCTTTAAGATTTGTAGGGAATCTTCGTTTAGGCGTCCACTTTTTTGAATAGCAATTCTTATTTTTTTCATCCGTTTAATATTTGTTTTTTGGCCTGAACAAACAAACAGGATGTTAAAAGCAAAACCCGTTTGATTGCTCAAACGGGTTAGAATATATTTTAGTTACAACAATACATTTCTAGCTCGCCTGATTGCAAGAAAAGAAATGATGATGATGATGTACGCTGTACTTTTTCATAATGACACAAAAATAATACTAATTTTTATTCTTGAAAAATTTAAGTCTCACAATTTGTATCAAATATGTTAAAATACTATTGATTCCCTAAAATGACAGGTAAACCACCATCTCCAGAACCAATAACAATTACTTTGCTATTTGGAGATTCCGATAATTTAAGGGTTGCTTCGATTCCTTTATCCTGAAGGATTTTGTCTGTCAGTGATGCACTTAAAATTTTGTTTGCATCCGCCTTACCTTTAGCTTCTATGATTACTTTTTCAGCTTCCTTTTGAGCTGTAACAAGTCTAAACTCATATTCCAAAGATTCTTGCTCTTGTTTTAATTTACGCTCAATAGCCTCTTTAATAGTTGCCGGCAAGGTTACATCACGAACTAAAATTTCATTTAATTGAATGTACTGTCCGTCTACGATTTTTCTAGTCTCCTCAAAAATTTCCTGTTGTATGGCATCCCTTTTACTGGAATATAATTGCTCAGGGGTATAACGACCTACAACACTTCTTGCTGCTGATCGTATGGATGGCAATAAAACGCGTTGAACGTATTCTTCACCTTTTTCTTGGTGCAGTTTCCCCAAAAACTCTCTTTTAGGTTCAAACCATGCAGAAGCATCCAATTTAATATTCAATCCATTGGAAGAAAGAACGTTCATCTTTTCAAAAACTTCTTGTTGTCTTACTTCATAGACGAATACCTTGTTCCAAGGGGCTACAATATGAAAACCTTCACCTAGGGAGGGCTCATCAGTAACGACACCTCCTCCAAAGGTTTCATATAAAACACCTGCCTTACCAGAATTTATGGTAACAGTTGATTTAAACATTAGGATGACCAGTGCTATAATTGTAATCAATGCGGGTAATGCAATTTTGGGTAATTTGTCCATTTTCAATATTTATTATTTAATTTAAATTAATCCATTATATTTTCTCAAAAACCATTCTGCTGTCAATGCCAAAATTATTATGGCCAGGAGGATTCTAAAATCGATCAAAGGTACGACATTTAGAATGCCTTCTTGTGTTGGCAAGTAACGATTGTCAGTCACGAGCCGATTTATTAGTTTATCTAAATCTTTTGGATAATAAAGGGATCCCTCAGTATTTTGGGCTAATCTGCCCATTTTTTTGAAGTTACTGGATAAGAATTGATTTTCAACATTAAAATCCAGTATTTTAAATGTGCCAGATTTGGAAATATTTTCATTTTGGACATTTACCTTGAACTCATATGAGCCACTGCCAAAATTTTCAAGATCAACTTCATAATACCCGTTTTTCAATAACAGTGGGATTACCCGTACAGCGCTGTCCGATAGTCTTTTAGTTGTGATAGTCAAGGAAGCATTGGCATCAAAGACATAGGTCTTATCGAAATAGGTTGCTTTTATTTCGGCATCCCCGGCGCCGGAGAAGATGGTGTTATAATCAAGCGTTAACCGTTCCTTTCCCACGTTTGTTGCCAAATACAACACCAGTTTGCCCATTAATTCGTCAAAATTGTTGAAACTCTTATCGTTTCTAAAACTCTGCATTCTCCACTTCCAAATATTCTCCGCAAACAAGACCGCCTCTTTTTTTGCACCATCAGTAATTACCGCCAACAGAGGCTCCGCTACGTCAACACCTTTAATTCGCTGATTTAGCAATGTTTCATGGGGCTTGGTGATCAGTATTTCTCCCAGATCACTTTCCAAAGGCGGAAAATTGGTCAATGAAAATTCAGAATTGTTGAAAATAGTGAAGTTGGGATTCAATACCGGAAATATATCTTCAATTTGATTATAGGATTTTTTTTCAAAATTACTTTGTACCGAATTCAAAAAACGCCAATCTGTTTTTGTTCCGGTTATGGTAAACTTCTGTACGCCTTTGGTCTCAATGAAATCATAGATTGGCTTAAAAGAGGGAATGGGTTGATACAAGACGAACAAATCAATATCATCCAATTTTTCAATATCCGCATTGGGCTTCAACAAAACCACCTTGCGCTGCTCATTGCTTTCTATTGCTTTTTTTAAGGCGCCAATGTCTGGATGAAGTATATCGGTAATTATGGCCACGTTTGTTTTTTCATCAATGACCTCCAAAGCTATTTCCCTTTGGTTATTGGCTCTATTTTTTTCATGGTCCAATGGACTCGCCGATATTCTTATTTCCTTGACCCCTACTGTTTTTGCTTCCAATAAGGAATATATTCTTCTGGAGTTATCCGTTTTTGATAATTTAACCGTTTCAGTTGCCACCACCTTCCCGTCTATCTCAGTGCGGACAACGGTACTAATACTGCCTTCACCATCGTAAGCAATATAGGTTTCCACCGGAAATTTATTTTTAAGAAAGGCATATTTATTGGCATTGACCTGAGAAATCCTAATATCGTCATATGTGGCGGTATCACCTACCACTACAGGAAATACAGTAATTGCCTTTGAGGAACCATAAAACTCATAATCCTCCCCAACAGTCTGATTTCCATCGCTGATAAGAATGACAGCCGTATTGGAATTATCGAATACCTCATTTATGGAGCTCAAGGCGTTGGCTATGTTGGTGCTTTTTTTGGTGAAATTTACACTGTCAAGGACTTCCAAGTTATTTCCAAAACTAAAGGTTTGGAGATTAAACAGATCTAAAACACTACTGTTTTCCGTTATCTTTTTAAGGAGGGAATCTATATTTGTAATTTTATTGATTTCCCTTAAGGAAGTAGAATTATCCACCAACATGACTAGGTTCGCCCTTTCAAGTACGTAGTCGGTTTTAGTGAATTTGGGGTTGATCAATAATAAGAGAATGCCGAAAATGGCCAGAAAACGCAAAAGGGAGAGGGATATTTTTAATTCCCTACTCCCTTTGGTCTTGTAAAAATATTGGACCAGTACAATTGCAATTGCGAACACTGCCGCTAGCAAAACAAATAGTACTGAAGATGTCTGCATAAAATTTATTAATTCGTTCGTAAGCTATTGGGAAGGACAACCCTTCTTTTGGTTTAAAAGAGAAGGGACAACCAATTCACATCAATTAATGTTTATGTCAACATACCCCCATCAACATTAAGGACTTGTCCGGTTACGTAGGCAGAAAGGTCTGAAGCGAAGAACAAACATGCATTTGCAACATCATCCGGAGAGCCACCACGTTTAAGCGGAATGCCATCCCTCCATCCTTGAACTACTTTTGCATCCAATTTATCTGTCATTTCAGTTTCTATGAATCCCGGGGCAATTGCATTACAACGAATATTTCTGGAACCAAGTTCCAAAGCTACTGATTTTGTGAAGCCGATCATCCCCGCTTTTGAAGCCGCATAGTTGGTCTGTCCAGCATTGCCTTTTACACCTACAACACTGCTCATATTAATGATGGAGCCTTTACGTTGCTTCAACATGGTACGCTGCACGGCCTTTGTCATATTGAAAACCGATTTTAGGTTGATCTCTATAACGGAATCAAAATCCGCTTCTGACATACGCATTAATAAATTGTCCTTAGTAATCCCCGCGTTGTTTATTAGGACGTCTATACTATCGAAATCTTCCAATATCTTGCCCACCAATTTTTCGGAGTCCTCAAAACTGGCCGCATTACTTTTATACGCCTTGGCTTTAACACCTTTGGCAGTTAATTCTTTTTCCAATTCAAGGGCAGGTGCCTCACTTGAACTATACGTAAAGGCTACATTGGCGCCATGATCTGCAAAAACCTTGGCAATTCCCATACCTATACCCCTACTGGCACCGGTAATTATAACATTTTTTCCTTCTAGAAGCTTCATGTGATTCTTTTGTTTACTTAAGTTGATATTCAAATATAGGCTATGTTTCAGATAAGGCGAAAAAAAAACCCTATTCCTCCCGAATTTAATTCAGAATGATAGGGATTTTTTTTGAGATTCATTAGTTGAATCCTATACATAAACAGGACTCTTATTATCCTACTACTTCCTTCACTTTAAGACCAATTTCAGCTGGAGAATCTACCACATGGATACCACATTCCCTCATAATACGTTTTTTGGCCTGGGCAGTATCATCACTACCACCTACAATAGCACCAGCATGGCCCATTGTTCTCCCTGCCGGAGCAGTTTCACCAGCAATAAATCCTACAATTGGCTTTTTACTACCACTAGCCTTGTACCATTGGGCAGCATCAGCTTCCAATTGTCCACCGATCTCTCCGATCATGACTACGCATTCCGTTTCTGGATCGTTGATCAATAATTCAACGGCCTCTTTTGTGGTAGTTCCTATGATTGGATCACCACCAATTCCAATAGCGGTAGTTATCCCCAATCCTTGACGAACTACTTGGTCAGCAGCTTCATATGTTAATGTTCCCGATTTTGATACGATCCCAATATTTCCTTTTTTAAAGACGAAACCTGGCATAATACCTACTTTTGCCTCCCCGGGAGTAATTACCCCAGGACAGTTAGGACCAATCAATCTGCAATCTTTACCTTTTATATAGTCGTATGCCTTCACCATATCAGCAATAGGGATACCCTCCGTAATGGTAATAATAACTTTAATTCCTGCTTCGGCAGCTTCCATAATGGCGTCTGCAGCAAATGCGGGCGGTACAAAAATAATAGTTGTATCTGCTCCTACTTTCTCAATAGCTTCCGCAACAGTATTAAAAACAGGTCTTCCCAAATGTTCTTGTCCTCCTTTACCTGGAGTTACACCCCCAACTACGTTGGTTCCGTATTCGATCATTTGTTCGGCGTGAAAAGTACCTTCACTACCTGTAAAACCTTGTACAATAATTTTCGAGTCCTTATTAACTAAAACGCTCATTCTATATTTGGTTTATTTTTTGGTTTACAAAAATATGGCTTAAAAAACGATTTTTAAAGTATTACTATGCTTATTTATTCCTTCAATTTTTCCAATATGGCAGGGATTTGTCTTACATAAGCCAATTGCCTTAATTTTTCCCTGAATTCCTCTGCAGGGCTTCCAAAATAGCTCTTTCCGCCTTCAAGGGACTTCGATATACCACTTTGTGCCATGATCACTGCTTTTTTGCCTATTGTGATACCACTGATTACGCCTACCTGTCCCCAAATGGTTACTTCATCCTCGACAACAACGCATCCAGCAATTCCTGTTTGTGAAGCAATAAGACATTTCTCCCCTATTACAGTATCGTGGCCTACGTGTACCTGATTGTCCAATTTGGAACCCTTTTTAATTGTTGTATCCCCTGTTACTCCCTTATCTATTGTACACAATGCTCCAATATCCACATGATCCTCAATTACAACCCTCCCACCGGACAATAATTTGTCGTACCCGGAAGGTCGGTTTTTGTAATAAAAGGCATCTCCCCCAAGGACAGTTCCTGCATGAATAGTGACGTGGTTCCCTATGACACAATTGTCATAAATGGAAACATTGGAATGAATGGTGCAATGCTCCCCTATTACCACATTATTTCCAATAAACGCATTGGGTTGTATGGTTGTATGTGCCCCTATTTTAGCCGTAGGGGAAATGGTATTGACCGATTTTTCAAAGGGCCTAAAAAAGTTTGTCAAAGTATTAAAATCCCTGAACGGGTCATCGGAAATCAAGAGTGCTTTCCCTTCTGGGCAAGCCACCTCCTTATTGATAAGAACTACGGTAGCATTGGAATTCAAAGCTTTATCATAGTACTTGGGATGATCGACAAAAACGATATCCCCTTGCTCCACAACATGAATTTCGTTCATTCCCAAAACTGGAAAGTCATCGGCCCCGACATACTTGGTTTTGATGATGGCAGCCACCTGCTTTAACGAATATGGAATGGGAAATTTCATAGGACGAAATTAAAAAAGGTGTTCAACAAAAAGAGTTTTCCTCCATAAGTTAAACACCTATATATGATTAACTGGATTATTCTTTTACACGCTCCATATAAGCGCCTTTCTCGGTGTCTACTTTAATTTTATCGCCTTCATTGATAAACAAAGGTACATTTACGCTGGCTCCAGTCTCCACCTTAGCAGGTTTTGTGGCATTGGTAGCTGTATTTCCCTTCACCCCCGGCTCAGTATAGGTAACTTCCAAAACTACACTGGCTGGCATATCAACGGATAAGGGCATGCTGTCCTCGGTATTGAACAGAATGGTCACCAATTCTCCTTCTTTTAACAATCCGGGAGCATCCAAAGAACTTTCTTGAAGTGTAATTTGGTTGTAATCATCGGTGTTCATAAAATGATAGGTTTCACCTTCGGAATAAAGGTATTGGTATGTACGGGTCTCTACACGAACATCCTCAATTTTGTGTCCGGATGAAAAGGTATTGTCAATTACTTTCCCAGTGGTGACACTTTTTAATTTGGTACGCACAAAAGCTGGGCCTTTACCTGGTTTAACGTGTAAAAATTCAATAATTTTAAAAATATCGTGGTTATACTTGATGCATAAACCTTTTCTAATGTCTGATGTAGATGCCATAAAAATTAATTTGTACTAAAATATCCTTTCATTATCCCTCTTTGGGAATCTCTAATAAATTGTAAAATCTCATCCCTTTCAGGACTTGCTTCCATTTCTGCCTCAATAATCTGTACAGCTTGGGAATTGTTATAATTCTTCTGATACAGTATCCTGTAAATGTTCTGAATTTCTTTGATCTTTTCAGATTCGAACCCCCTTCGTCTTAGGCCCACGGAATTGATCCCAACGTAAGACAATGGTTCCCTAGCGGCTTTTACGTAGGGAGGCACATCTTTTCTGACCAAAGAACCTCCTGTTACAAAAGCGTGATGCCCTATAGATACAAATTGATGAACAGCGACCAACCCTGCCAAAATCACATTATCACCAATAGTGACATGTCCGGCCAAGGTAGAGTTATTGGAGAAGATACAATTATCACCAATAAAACAATCATGGGCAATATGACAGTAGGCCATAATTAGGCAGTTCTTGCCTATTTTGGTTTTCATTCTATCAGAGGTCCCTTTGTTTATGGTGGCACACTCCCGAATGGTGGTATTATCACCTATCTCTACAGTAGTTTCTTCTCCTTTATATTTTAAGTCTTGAGGAGTTGCTGATATAACGGCCCCTGGAAAAATATTACAGTTTTTCCCTATTCTTGCCCCGTCCATAATGGTAACATTGGATCCTATCCAAGTTCCTTCGCCGATAATAACGTTATTATGAATGGTAGTAAACGGCTCCACCACCACATTTTTGGCGATTTTTGCTCCTGGATGTATATACGCCAGTGGTTGGTTCATAATTATTTCTTTTTTGCTATTTGTGCCATCATTTCTGCCTCGCAAACCAATTTACCATTGGCATAGGCATAAGCCTGCATATGACATATTCCCCTGCGTATTGGCGTAATCAAACTACAGTGAAATGTTAGGGTGTCCCCTGGTAATACTTTTTGTTTGAACTTTACATTATCTATTTTCATAAAGAAAGTCAGATAATTTTCTGGATCGGGAACGGTACTCAAAACCAAAACCCCTCCAGTTTGTGCCATGGCTTCCACTTGTAACACGCCTGGCATCACAGGAGCATCGGGAAAATGGCCTACAAAAAACGGTTCGTTCATTGTCACATTCTTCATCCCTACCACATGACTATCGGAGAGTTCCAAAATTCTATCGATCAATAAGAAAGGGGGCCTATGTGGCAACATCGCCATTATTTGATGGATATCCATCAATGGCGGCTTGTTTAGATCATAAGAAGGAACGCTGTTCCTTTTCTCCATTTTTATCATTTTGGACAATTTTTGGGCAAACTGGGTGTTCACAAAATGTCCAGGCTTATTTGCTATGACCTTACCTCTAATCCTGGTTCCTACCAAAGCAAGATCTCCAATAACGTCCAATAATTTATGCCTTGCAGCCTCGTTCGGTTGGTGAAGGGTAAGGTTGTCCAAGATACCATTTGGTTTTACCGAAAGCTTATCTTTTTTGAACGCTTTTTGAAGTTTCAACATGGTGGATTCAGAAATCTCCTTATCCACGTACACTATAGCGTTGTTCAGGTCTCCACCTTTGATCAGCCCATGCTCCAACAACGTTTCCAGTTCATGTAAAAAACTAAAGGTACGTGCCGGTGCTATCTCTGTTTTAAAATCAGATAAATGTTCTAAGGTCGCATTTTGGGTCCCTAAAACTTTAGTCCCAAAATCGACCATAGTGGTCACTTGATATTCTTCTGAAGGAATGATGGTTATTTCACTCCCAGTTGCCTCATCTTTGTAGGTAATAACCTCTTTTACAACATATTCGGCCCTAACAGCATCTTGTTCCACCATGCCTGCTTTTTCCAAAGCTTCAATAAAATATTTAGAGGAACCATCCATTATGGGCGGTTCGGACGAATTCAATTCTATAAGGACATTATCAATTTCCAGGCCTACCAAAGCAGCTAAAACGTGCTCAGATGTTTGGATTCTAACCCCATTTTTTTCCAAATTGGTTCCACGCTGTGTATTGACCACATAATTGGCATCGGCCTCAATGATGGGTGTTCCTTCCAGATCTACTCGTTTAAAGGCGTAGCCATGATTTACAGGAGCGGGCACAAATTTCATTGTGACATTCTCACCGGTGTGTAAACCAACACCGGATAGCGTAATCTCCTTTTCTATTGTCCTTTGTTTTGTAGTAGTTTTACTCACAGGTTTTATTTTTTTCTAGTTCTTCCAATCTATTGACAAGTTTTGGTAAATTCTTGAAATGTACATAGGATTTATTGAAATCTCCATAATTCAGGGAAGGAGATCCTTGTAAAACTTCACCATCCTTGATATTTCTACCAATTCCGGATTGTGCCTGGATTTTCACCCTATCTCCAATAACAATATGGCCAACAATGCCCACTTGCCCACCTATCAAACAATTCTTACCTATTTTTGTAGATCCAGCAATTCCGGTTTGTGCGGCAATTACCGTATGCTCTCCAATCTCAACATTATGCGCAATTTGGATTTGGTTATCCAATTTAACGCCTTTTCTTAAAATGGTTGACCCTAGGGTTGCCCTATCTATAGTAGTGCCCGCACCTACATCTACATTATCTTCTAAAATTACATTTCCGGTTTGTGGCACCTTGGTGAATTCTCCATTCCCATTGGGAGCAAAACCAAAGCCATCGGCACCGATTACAACCCCACTATGGATAACACAATTATTGCCAATCCGAGTATCTGAGTATATTTTAGCCCCAGCAAAAACAGTTACATTATTACCAATGGTAACATTGTCGCCTATATAAACATTAGGATAGATTTTTACATTGTCCCCTACCTTGACAAGCTCCCCCAAATATGAGAAGGCACCTAGGTAAAACCCACTGCCATACGATGCTGAATCTGAAAGAAAAACCGGACTTTCAATTCCTGTTTTTACCTTCTTAGCCTGATTGTAGTATTCCAACAATTTGGAGAAAGACTCATAGGCATCATCCACCTTGATCAGGGTGGTCTTTAAAGCATGCTCTGGCTTAAAGTCCCTATTCACAATAGTGATGGAGGCCTGGGTAGAATAAATGTACGAAGTGTATTTGGGATTGGCCAAAAAAGTTAGGGAACCATTTTCGCCTTCCTCTATTTTGGACAGCTTATGCACAGTGATTTCTGGGTTACCTTCAACCTCACCTTCCAATATACCCGCAATCTCGCTAGCCGTAAATTTCATGAGCACAAAAGTAAGAAAAATAGTTAAACGTCAACTTTGGGATAACAGATATAATATTTAGTGACCGTTTTGGATAGCGCTTTTAAATTTAAATGGTCAGAAGCCTTTGCCACATCGGTTATCCTGCCATTTCTTCTAACAATATTAATGTTCTGCTTATCTTGATCATAGGCCCTATTGCCAATTTTCCCACTAAAAACAAAATAGGAAGTTTCCTCATCGGTCAGATTGTAGGTGCTTTGAACTTTACGGAACTGCTTTTCTAATTTTACGGCTTCAATAGGCTTGTTTTTCATTTTTATGGTCAACAATTTTCTATTGATGATCATGCCGCATAATTGGGAAAGGACAAAATCTGGATGGTCCATCCATAATTTTAAAGCGGCAAGGATGTCCACATCGTCCAATTTGGCGAAAATTTCCAAAGTCTCATCATCAAAATTGTCCCCATTGATTTTATGCTCTATAAAAAACAGTAAGGGCTTACTGCATGCTATGGGCACGCCCCTATCAAATAGTTCCTTTGCACGTTTTAGTACGCTGATCAGTAATTTTTCTGCAACCAAACCGGTCTTGTGCAGGTATACCTGCCAGTACATAAAACGTCTGGCCATCAGGAATTTCTCTACGGAATAAATTCCTTTTTCTTCCACAACCAATTCCCCGTCCACCACATTGAGCATTGTGATCATTCGCTCCGAGCTCACGTTACCTTCTGCTACTCCGGTATAAAAACTATCTCTTTTTAGGTAGTCCATTCGATCCATGTCGAGCTGACTGGATACTAACTGATTTAAGAATTTTTTGGGATAGGCCCTATTGAAGATCTGTATGGCCGTAGTTAAACTTCCGTTAAACTTCTTATTCAGTTTTTCCATAAAAAGGAGGGATATCCGTTCATGGTTAACCCCTTCTACAATACTGTGCTCCATGGCATGGGAAAATGGACCATGCCCTATATCGTGCAGTAATATGGCACACAATAAACCCTCCTCTTCTTGCGGGGTTATGTCAACCTTCTTAAAACGAAGCACTTGTATAGCCTTTTGCATAAGATACATACAGCCTAAGGCATGATGAAATCGGGTATGGGTAGCTCCGGGATAGACCAAGTAAGACAGTCCCATTTGAGAAATTCTACGTAATCGCTGAAAATAGGGTTCCGCGATCAGGTCGAATATTAGGGTGTTGGGTATGCTAATAAATCCGTAAATTGGATCATTGAAAATTTTCAGTTTGTTTGATTTAATCAAAATTACAAATCTTTAAGGCAGCAAATATAAGCACTAAATGAACAAGATTACAATCCTATGGGTAGATGATGAAATTGATCTACTGAAACCACATATTATCTTCCTTGAGAAGAAAAATTACGAAGTAATAACATGTTTAAGCGGACAAGAAGCGCTGGAGGAACTTGCCAAAAGCAAGGTAGACATTGTCTTTTTGGATGAAAATATGCCCGGAATCTCCGGTTTGGAGACCCTAAACGAAATAAAGGTCATCAATGCCTCCTTACCCGTGGTCATGATTACCAAGAGCGAGGAAGAGTTTATTATGGAGGAAGCCATAGGTGCTAAAATAGCAGACTATCTTATAAAGCCCGTAAATCCAAACCAGATACTATTATCGTTAAAAAAGAACTTGGATCACTCGAGATTGGTTTCCGAAAAGACCACAGCCAATTACCAATTGGAATTCAGAAAAATTTCCATGGACCTTTCCATGGTGAACTCCTATGAAGAATGGGCAGAGCTCTATAAGAAACTTATCTATTGGGAATTGCGTTTGGAAGAAATTGAGGATTCTGGCATGTTTGAAATATTAGAATCCCAGAAGACTGAGGCCAATACACAGTTCTGTAAGTTCATGGAGAAAAACTATGAAGATTGGTACCAAGGTGGAGATGCCCCGGTAATGTCCCACACCCTTTTTAAGGAATTGGTAAAACCAGAATTAAAGGACAACAAAACCTTATTAGTGGTCATAGATAATTTAAGATATGATCAATGGCTGTCCTTTGAAGACACTTTGAATACCTTTTACAAAAAGAAAAAGGAGGTTCCTTATTACAGTATCCTGCCAACAGCGACCCAATATGCCAGAAATGCTATTTTTTCTGGACTTACTCCTTTGGATATGGAAAAAAAGTATCCTGCTTGGTGGAAAAACGATATCGAAGAGGGAGGGAAAAATTTATTTGAAGCAGATTTCCTTGGGACACAATTAAAAAGATTGGGGTTAGACCTGAAATGGGATTACCATAAAATAAGCAGTTTGAAACAAGGAAAGCACCTTTCCCAAAATTTTAAATCCCATAAGAATAATGATTTAACTGTGATCGTGTATAATTTTGTGGATATGCTATCCCATTCCAGAACGGAAATGGAAGTGATTAAGGAATTGGCATCCAATGATAAGGCTTACAGATCCCTTACCCTCAGCTGGTTTAAAAATTCCCCTTTATTGGAAATCATACAACAAGCACAGCATATGGGCCTTAAATTGATCATTACCACAGATCATGGGACCATAAACGTTAAACAACCCTCTAAAGTGATTGGAGATAAGGAGACGAGTCTTAATCTAAGGTATAAAACAGGGAGGAGCTTAACGTATGAGGAAAAGGATGTTTTGGAAATAAAAAACCCCAAAGATGTTAATCTGCCCAGTATCAATGTGAGCAGTTCGTTTATTTTTGCCAAGAATGATTTGTTTTTCGCCTACCCAAATAACTACAATCACTATGTAAGTTATTATAGGAATACCTACCAACATGGAGGTGTCTCCTTGGAAGAGGTCATTATACCTTTTATAGTTCTAGAACCTAGATAGGCCGATAAGACTCTTGTAATATGACATATTCGGAAAAGGAGCTGCCCCTAGTGGCTCAAAAAATAGTGGCATTGGCCAAATCGAAAGTGATATGCTTCCATGGGGACATGGGCGCGGGAAAAACAACCCTTATAAAGGCTTTGGTAAAGGAATTGGGAGGTGTTGGTCTTGCCAACAGCCCTTCCTTCGGAATTGTAAATGAATATCAAACGGAAGCCAATGGACTACTGGGATATCATTTTGATTTTTACCGTTTGAACCATGAGGAAGAGGCCTTGGATTTTGGGGTAGAAGAATATTTGTACTCCGGGAAATGGGTTTTTATAGAATGGCCGGAGAAGATTGCTTCGTACATTCCTGATGATTGCACTCATCTTTATATAGAAATTGAAGATCAAAAGACTCGTAGCTTAACTTTTGGATAACATACTTCTACCGATTTTACCTTAACTGATACACAATTGAATCCCCGAATGGAAGGTTTAAACCAATACTATTAAAAATCTCATAGTAAGAATTCCCTATGATTGACGAACAAACTCTTAAGTTTTCAATTTTTTCAAATAGTGAAAATTTTGTTAATATACGAACCGTTCATACAGAATAACCTACCATAAATGAATATAAAGCCCTACAATCACCAAAATTAATTGTATTTAAACTTAGATTTTGTTTTATACCACTTATTATTTACTTATCTTTGTTTGTATTTTCGATAACATTATAGACTTAAATCTATAACAAATCCCTCCATCATGATAAAAACTATAGATAGATTAACACAGTTCATCAAATATGCGGGTTTAAGTGCTCGACAATTTGATTTATCCATAGGTGCCGGTAACGGGTATACTTTAAGGATGAAAAAAAATCATGCTTCCATTGGCAGTGATGTAATTGAAACAATCATAAGAACTTACCCACAATTAAATTTAGTTTGGTTGATGACGGGTGAAGGTGAAATGATCAAAAAAGGTGCGGAATCCAGATCGTTGGAATTTGAACAGCTTCCTGCTACCAAACAACAGGAAATTGAAAAGATCATAGAACAAAAAATTAGGGAGCGCCAAGAAAATGAGTTGCAAAAACTTTTATTGGATGTGACCCAGGAAATTGAGAAGACTAAAAGCCAAGAATAATCCCCCCTATTCTACTTTTGAGAATTCAAATCAATAATTAAGGCTTCTTTAATCCAAATTAGAGAAGCTTTTTTTATTGGGTTATTCCAATACGATTGAAACTTTACTTATTACATAAAAGAGAAGGATTGTTATTTTCCTTTTTTCTTGTCCAATTCAGCAATAAGGGATTCTTTTAGTTTTAACAGGGCGTCCATCCGTTCTGCTGCAGTTACTTCAGAAACTCTACTTTCTTTCAGCTGATCCAATACTGCCTTTTTTTCAATAACTATTTCATTGGAACTACTCAATTGCCCCACAATATCATTAATCTCATTAGTAATATCTAGGTAAACATCAAAGATTTTATAGCGGTAATTGATAAAATAGGAAGAAAAGAGAAGTAGCCCAACAATAAATAGAATTGCGGGCAAAGCCATTAATAGTTCAAATTGATCCGCCTTTGTACTAGTAGGGTTTTGAACGAGTTCCCATAATTGGTATGTTGTTAAAATTACAGGAACCAAAATCGAATACCTCCACCAATTCTTGCAGCTGATGAACCAAATCATTAATGGTAACAAAACACATAATTTTAAGTTTACATACCAAAAAAACATATTTACATCATTAAAACCAAAATCGTGAATTTCCAACCAACCCAATTGATACGTTTGGACACCTTTAGGAATAAGCATTTCCATAAAATAAAGGGAAGGAATAAAAAGCAATATAAAACTACTAATGATTTCAAACACGAACCGAATACTTTTCTGCCCTTTTACTTTTTGGATAGAAATATCCATTTCTGCATTAAGCACTTGTTGTGCGCTATATAATTTTTCTAGGTAATTTTGTTTTGAATACTTCTTTTTTGTTTTTTCTAAATGAGAAGTATATTGCAGTAAGTCGAAATAAAATAATTTATCCTTACTTGAGATATTTCCAATTGAAGATATATCTACTTCGATTTTAGCCAAAGCCCTTTTATTTAATTTCTTGTCTATAAAAATCAAGAATGATAGAAAAATTACAATAGATAACAAGACAAATAATAGGGCAATAGTATCGCTTTTGATTTGGAACAGGCCATAATTAATTAGGACGAATAGAAATAAGGAAATTGGGCTCAGGATAAAATACTTCCAAACATTGGGTGATTTAAAAAACCAGACAATAAACAGAACAAGAGGAATTAGCATTGATAGTACAAACCATCCAAATGATTGAAAACTGTAAAAATTATGATTAAATACAAAGTCGCCAATAATTATTTTCCCACTTAATTCATTATTAAATAAGACGTGGGTGTATAATATGATTGGTAATATTATGATAATGAGAGCAGTAGCGATTTCACCAACAAACTTGTCTTTCCAAAAACTATTCTCTTTCTTATTTTTTTCTGACATATAAGAACAAATCATCAACTTATTATAGTTAAAATTATAGGTGAAGATAAAGATTATACTCTAAGGGTAGAAAATTATTTTTGGTGTGAATTCCTACAAAAAAGTTTAAACCCTATGCTTTTAGGTATAATCTGAATAGTAACATTTCATCTTGAATTTTATATTTTCTACTTTCGGAGTTAGGAAATTTTGTAAGACTGCATATCGGATAAGTCAGATAATTATTGTACATTTTGCATGAAAAGACACTATATTCGATGAAAGTATTTTTTTTGTCGATTAAAAGTATTATTTTGTCGTTGAAATACAAATTGTTTGTAAATATTTTCCTACATTTGTATTGAAGATGAAATTTTATTAACTAAAAACTTTTTACGATGAACACAAAAAAGATTTTTTTCGCAGTTGTCGCTGCTACAACTTTGCTTGTTGCTTCCTGTACTTCCAGTACAGCAAGTGATGATGCTTTGTACGAGCAAGGCATCGACAGAACAATTATCACTAAAGGAAATGGTAACGGATAAATTTCCGTAATTGTTTTTTTGAAATTTTTAAAAAGGGTAATCATAAATTACCCTTTTTTGCGTTCTATAGTTTCATAATTCTAGAATTTTGCATTAATGACAGAACAAGAAACCCCCAAAAGTAATAAA
Organism: Flavobacteriaceae bacterium KMM 6897; assembly: GCA_035798135.1. Classification (GTDB taxonomy): domain Bacteria; phylum Bacteroidota; class Bacteroidia; order Flavobacteriales; family Flavobacteriaceae; genus Sediminicola. The sequence continues at coordinate 433,003 of JAPFBR010000002.1, forward strand.
GCCAAAAAGAAACTCCTCTTAGAATCCTTTATGGTATTTCTGATTATTATGGCTCCTTTTATTTTTAAAGCTCATGAATATCTGCCCAAAGTGGAAGGAGAAACAATTTCTTTTCTAGGAATGACCTTTGGTAGCAATGGTTTTGCTACAATGGAGGTTTACGGCTGGTTTTTGGTAGGGAAAATTATTCCCTTATACTTATTTATTATATGGTTTTTCACCTCTAAAGACTGGTGGTACCATATTATTTTGATCCCCATATGTATGTACTCCTTTCAAATATTTGAAACGGTCTATTCATCGGATAATAACATAGATACAGATAATATCCTTTGGATATTGCCCGTCTGTATGGTCATTACCCCAATTGTATACTTTATTAGGATTAAGCTTTACGACAAGCATGTGCATGGGATAGATTTGGACGCCATGGATGTAGAATTAAAATTGCTCCAGGAAAAAGAGCGTTTACGAATGGAGAAAGAAGCACTTAAAACAAAAATATTGTAAATTTGAAGATGATGTGCTTAATGGCACCTTCAATTACAATCTATGAACCAACCTTCTTCGCCTTTTAGCAAGCAACAATTACTGCCCCAAGAAGAAACTTTAGAAGTTTTAAGACAAAAAGGAGAGCTCTATATAGGGATTCCCAAGGAAAACCAATTCCAAGAAAAACGTATTTGTTTAACTCCAGATGCCGTAAATGCCATTACCGCCCATGGGCATCGCGTTTTAATTGAATCTGGAGCTGGGGAAGGGGCCAATTATTCAGATATTGAATATTCCAATGCCGGGGGAGAAATTACCAGGGATACCAAAAAAGTGTTTTCATGCCCCCTTATCCTAAAGGTAGAACCGCCCACCCAATCAGAAATACAATTATTAAATCCGCAGGCAACCATTATTTCTGCCCTACAGATAAAAACGCAATCAAAAATATATTTTGAGGAACTGGCCAAGAAACGGGTCACTGCCATTGCATTTGAGTATATCTTGGATGACGACGGTAAATATCCGGCCGTACGGTCGTTGAGTGAAATTGCAGGGATTTCCTCCGTTTTGGTAGCTTCCGAAATAATGGCAGCCACCAATAAGGGAAACGGACTTATGTTTGGTAACATAAGTGGGGTTCCTCCTGTAGAAGTGGTCATTATAGGCGCAGGTACAGTAGGTGAATTTGCCGCCAGATCCGCAATTGGTTTGGGGGCCAACGTAAAGGTGTTTGATAATTCCATTACTAAGCTTAGAAATATACAGACCAATTTAAGACAAACGGTTTACACCTCTACGATACAGCCCAAGAACCTTCTAAAGGCCCTAAAACGATGTGATGTGGCCATTGGAGCTACTCGCGGTAAGGATAGATCCCCTATTGTGGTAACAAGTACCATGGTGGAACACATGAAAAAAGGAGCGGTGATCATAGATGTCAGTATTGATATGGGTGGCTGTTTTGAAACCAGTGAAATAACTACCCACGATAAGCCTACCCGAGAAAAATTTGGGGTCATCCATTATGGGGTTCCCAATATACCTTCCAGGTATCCTAAAACTTCTTCCATTTCCATCAGTAATATCTTTACGCCCTATCTTTTGAAAATTGGGGAAGATGGTGGACTTGAAAATTCCTTGAGATTTGATAAAGGACTGAGAAATGGCCTATATTTGTACCACGGTATTTTGACCAACAAATCGGTTGGGGAATGGTACGACCTTTCTTATAGCGATATCAATTTTCTTATTTTTTAATGTATGGCATTTTTAAAACGACTTGGCTTCTTTTTGGTCGGTCTTTCTATTGGAATCGTTTTTCTTACCTTCTTTTTTAAGAAAAAAACGGAAGAAACGGGCACGGAGTTCTGTTATTTTCCCAACTGTAGGGTATTAAAGGACTTAAGATCCAAGCCCCTCACCTATTCCGAGGACATCAAAGATCTTTTAGCCTCCAATGAATTGGATTCCTTGGATATCAATAGCTTTTTTAGAAATGGAGAAATAGATTTTGGCAAAAGCAATGCGAAGTCGGTACCTTGTCGTACTTATGTTATAGAAGGTGCCATAAAAGACAAAAAGGCAATTTTGGAAGTTAAAAATTGCCCTTCTAAAGTTATTGTGGAACGGATTACCAAGTTCCATCAAATCAATTGATCCATCCTAAATTAAATTTTTCTTCGGGTACGCTCCTTTTTCAATAGGGTAAGTTCCCTCGTTGTCTGTCCAGCAACAGACGTATTTTCCTCTGCCCTTCTTATAAGGTAGGGCATTACATCCCTAACAGGTCCAAATGGCAAGTACTTGGCTACATTGTAACCATGGGCAGCCAGATTGAAGGAGATATTATCGCTCATACCATATAATTGTCCGAACCAGATTCTAGGGTCATTATTGGGAATGTTCATTTTCTCCATTAACTCCATTAACTTATAACAGCTCAATTCGTTATGTGTACCCGAGAAAAGGGCGATTTTGTCCAGGTGTTCGATAATATATTCTATTGCGGCATCAAAATTCTCATCGGTCGCCCTTTTAGATGGACATATAGGGGTAGGATACCCTTGCTCCTCTGCCCTATCATTTTCTTTTTCCATATAGGCACCTCGTACCACCTTCACCCCTATTATAAAGCCTTTTTCTTGTGCTTTTTGATGCAATTTTTTTAGGTAATCCATCCTATCGTTACGATACATTTGCAAGGTGTTGAAAACGATGGGTTTTTCTTTGTTGTATTTTACCATCAAATCTTCCACCAAACTATCCGCCGCATCCTGCATCCAACTTTCTTCCCCATCAATCAAAAGTGCCACATCCATATCATGGGCCTTCTTACATACTTTGTCAAATCGCTTGATAATACGCTGCCACTCCTGCTCTTCAGCTTCAGTCAAGGTCTTTCCTTCCCCAATTTTTTGATAGATCGCAAAACGACCAAAAGCAGTAGGTTTAAAAACCGCGTAAGGTATCCCCTCTTTTTCTTTCACAAAATTGAGAATCTCCATTATTTTCTCGTAGGCAAAATCAAATTGGTTTTCAACATCTTTCCCCTCCACGGAATAATCCAATACCGACGATACACCTTTTTGGTGCATTTTTTCAATAAGTGGCAGACAATCCTTTTCACTGACACCACCACAAAAATGATCAAAAACCGTTGCACGGATCAATCCTTCTACGGGCAAATGGGCCTTGATGGCAAAATTGGTGACAGCGGAGCCTATTCTTACCAGAGGTTCGTTGGTAATCATCTTAAACAAAAAATAAGCTCTCTCCAATTCGGAGTCTGTTTTTAACGCAAAAGCCGTTGCGGTATTTTCAAAAATTTGATCCATTATTGTCAATTTCGTAATGGGCCAAATATAAGTACAGAATATTTATTTTATCTATAAAAATAGCCTTTATTTTGTCTTTTTCAACATGCTCAAAATGAAGTCCATAACAAGCGATTCCTACTCGGTACATTTTAACAAGAACGCGTATCAAGTATTGAACATGCATTTAGAAGATGCCAATTATTCCAAGATATTCATCTTGGTGGATGAGAACACCCATAACCTTTGCCTGCCCCAGTTTATGGCGGAAATAGAAGGGGATTATCAGTACGAGATCATAGAAATAGAATCCGGTGAAATCCATAAGAATTTGGAGACCTGTACGCAAGTTTGGGAAGCTATGTCCGAATTGGATGCAGATCGCAAAAGTCTCATGATCAATTTGGGCGGTGGCGTCATTACCGATATGGGCGGATTTATAGCTTCCTGCTTTAAAAGGGGCATTCATTTTATCAATGTACCCACTACCCTATTATCCATGGTGGATGCCTCCGTAGGCGGCAAAACAGGGATAGACCTGGGCCCTTTGAAAAACCAGATCGGTGTCATCAACCAACCTCAAATGGTACTTGTAATGACCGAATTCCTGAATACCCTGGAAGAAAGACAATTGCAAAGTGGTTTTGCCGAAATGTTGAAGCATGGGCTTATCAAGGACAAAAAATATTGGGAAGAGCTTACCATGCTATCCAATTTTGATGACATGGATGAATTCATCTATAATTCCGTTCTTATAAAGAATGGGGTGGTTCTACAAGATCCAACAGAGCAAAACATAAGAAAGATATTAAATTTTGGTCATACCCTTGGCCATGCCATAGAATCCTATTTCCTTGAGAGCACCACTAATGAGACACTATTGCACGGGGAGGCTATAGCTATCGGGATGATTATGGAGGCGTTTTTATCCAAAGAACTGACAGGCCTTTCCCAAAGAGAACTGGAGGACATTAAGGTGACCTTTCTTAATAGGTATAAAAAAATAGCTTTCACAGAAGAGGATATACAGGCCATCTTGGGCTTGATGAAGTTCGACAAAAAGAATTCCCATGGCAATATCAATTTTGTACTGTTGAAATCCATTGGAAACCCTGTTATCGACATAAAAATAGCTAACGATTTGTATATCAAGGCTTTTGATTACTACAAGGTTTAGAGCCTACACCTACATAAATAGGCAGTTTTACAACTCTTTCAGTTGCGTAAGGATTAAATAGTATAGCTTAGGATAAGAAACCATCCTAAAAACCAAACTATGATACGCAGACTAGTAGACTACAAAAAATTGGACCATCAAGTGGCCAACCTTCTCATTGAAAAATATCCACATGGTTATGGAGATAGTGATATTATCTCCTTTAAAAACATGCATGGAGAAATCGTAGAGGCCGTAGAGGTCAAAACCCTGGACACCCTCTATTTGGTTAAGATCAGTAAGTGTTTAGCGCGATTTATTGCTGAATTCGATGATAAAATGGAAAAGGAACTAGAAATAAAACCTATTAAACCACAGATCATAGCGGGAGAGGAAGGTGAAAACGAATACGAATTCGAGGATAGTCTAGAAGAAGATTTTGACGAATAATTACAACGCTTCGCTTGTGGCTTTTTTGTTGGGCCCTACTTTTTCATTGCGATAGGCAGCGTATTGGAAGGTGAATTCCACCCCAAAAAATATAATAATACACGTATAATATACCCACAACAATATCAATACTACCGAAGAAGAGCCACCATAAACGGATGTTGGATCGCTTTTGGTAAAATAAAACCCTAATAGGTACTCCCCAATTAAAAAAAGAAGGGTGGTAAGTCCAGCCCCTAAAAAGGTAGTTTTCCATCGGATATCAATATCCGGCAACCATTTAAAAATAGCTCCGAACAATCCTGTAATAATGCAAAAGGAAAGCAAGAAGCTAAAAATATCGGCAATAACGGCAGTAATTACTGGCGCTATTTGTCCTACATATTCGCTCGTAACGTTCAGTAAGATGGATAAAATCAAGGAGACCAAGAACAAAAATCCCAGCACCAGGATCATCCCAAATGATATCAATCTGTCCAACAAGGTTTTTAGAAATCCATCTTTTTTAGATTTTACCCGCCATATGGCATTCATGCTCTTTTTAAATTGAACAAAAACCCCAGTTGCCCCGAAGAACAACATAGCAACTCCAAGAATAATGCTAAAGGTACTGCTCTGGTTCAGGGAGGCATTTGCTATCATTCCTTCAATAGCCTCGGAAACCCCTTCCCCTATCAGCCCACCTAACTTTTGTACAATCCTACCCTTAACAGCTTCCACCCCAAAAAAATATCCAGTAATGGAAACAACGATCATTAATAAGGAAGGAAGCGAAAATAAGGTGTAATAGGCAATAATAGCACTTTTGCCAAATGGATCGTTATTGTACCATGAGACGGATGTTCTTTTTAATAAGGTAAAGAATATGTTCAGTCTCCCAATCATTATAAATATCGACTCTCTAGAATAGCTTGGTGATGTTTCTGATGTCCTGCAATAATTAATCCGACAGCACCAACACTCATTTTTGAACTACTCGCCACCCCTGTTCTGCTTAATTCTCCATCTTCAAAACTTTCGAATAAGGCAATGGTAGACTGTCTAACGGCAATATACTCCTTTACAATACTTTCTCTGGTGCGCTTATTGGCGTGGGACACAGGCACATATTCATCCTGGTCAAATCCAGGCAGGGGTGTTTTATCATTTCTGTAAAAACGCAGGGCCCTATATTGGAAAATTCGTTCCGTATCGATCAAATGTACCAATACCTCTAAAATGGTCCATTTACCAACACCATAGGCATAGTTGAGTTTTTCTTCTGGAATATTTTTCACCTGTTGTACAAAATGGTCCATGCCTGTTTTCAATCCCTCCATTAATTCTATGTCCCCCAAGGCCTCTATGTAGGGTTGATAATAAGAATTGTAATCTATGGTCCTTAAGTCAGTTGTTCTCATCATATAAAAATAAAAATCCCAATCAAAGATAATGATTGGGATTTTAAATAAAATATAAAACTAGTTACAGCTCGTTAAAAATAGTGTGCATCAAACGTTTTTTATCATTGATGCTCTCTTCCAATGAGATCATGGTTTCAGTTCTACTGATTCCATCAATATCATCAATTTTAAAAATGATGTTTTTAGCGTGATTTGTATCCTTGGCCCTTATTTTACAGAAAATATTGAATTTTCCAGTAGTTATGTGCGCAACAGTTACAAAAGGAATTTGGTTCAGACGTTCCAAGACAAATTTTGTTTGGTGTGTTTTTTCCAAGAATATCCCCACATAGGCAATAAAGGCATAACCCAATTTAACATAATCCAAGGTCAATGATGAACCTTTGATTATGCCCGACTCTTCCATTTTCTTCACTCTAACATGTACAGTACCTGCTGAGATCAATAATTTTTTTGCTATATCTGTAAATGGAGTTCTGGTATTGTCTATAAGCATGTCCAGAATCTGGTGATCTATTTCGTCTAACTTAACTTTACTCATCGGTGTAGATATTTTAAGCAAAAATAGATAATTAAGAAATTAAATGTAATATATATTCTATTTTTTTAAGAAAACCATAACTATGTGCAGATTTCAAACGATTTCATTCAATACTTACCCTATACAATTCATGAGAGTTAAATTGGATTTTACGATTTCAGCATCCTTCTCATCAAGACAATTATAGGTTTTATGACCGAAATAATCATTGAGATTACCTGTTTTATCAAGAAACGGAATAAAATTAATACCCTTGGAATCCAATACCTCCTTATAAAGTATCCCCACGTCTGAAGTTTTGGGAAGTGAAGGCTTTAATTGGTCCGCATTTTTAATAAGTATATCGTAATATAATTTGCTGTTTTCAGGAATTTCAAAGTAATTGTTCTGGGCATATAATTGTATCTCCTTTTTGGCAATGGTCTCTACCCCTTTTAACATGGCGTAAAAGATATACATCCTGGTATGCTCTCTTTCATAATCCTCAGGATAATGTCCAGCTTCAAAAAGAATGGTCGGTGTGTTCAACATTTGAAATGCATCTCCCACGCAATTATGATTAAAATTATCATCATACCTACCTACTTGTCCTGGAATCAGCTCTTGCAATAAACTGTTCATGGCAACAATCAACTGCATGCTGATACCCCTTGATGGGGAAATACTTCTTTCCTGGTCATGAGCAGGGGACAAAAATGAAATGGTTGCCGGTTTTTGGTCCTTTCCAACATTAAATATAGTCCGTTGATCATGAAGGTTAAAGCAAAAGTCGGGCTTAAAAGCTTCATAAACCGCCCTTAATACTTTGCTTTCGGGCTGGGAACGATCATGGGCATCCCTATTTAAATCGATCTTATTGGCATTAATACGTGTGTATGCAGCAGCTCCATCAGGGTTTAGAATGGGGATAATCTTCAGGGTACATTCCTTTAGAATGGATGTAGCCAAATCTGAGGATTGATTTAAATAGTTGATTAGATCCAAAACAGCCTTGGTAGTGGTAGATTCATTCCCATGCATCTGGGACCACATCAATATTTTTTTTGGGCCGGTACCCAAGGTTAGCATTTTTATTTTTTTATGAAGCACGGAAACCCCTACGGTCTCAATTTCTAATGCCTTGGATTGTTGGTTTAGAAATTCATCAATATCTCCAAGGGTTATATATCTGCCTGTGACCGCATTTTCCTTTATCGCTGTATAATCCAAATTAAATGGCAACATATAATTCTGTTCGTTATTTGTTTACAAAGCTAACGTCAATTATAATTACAATTGTAAACGTTGATAAATTACATTTGTATACGTGTAATAGCAAGAATGGTCGTCTTTTGGTTAACTTTGTGTCCAACTTCCGAATAACAAATAGAATCAATCAATAATAGACATTTAATATACTTTATTTCAGGGTATTAAGGGGTTTTATTTAATGTTTACATCTAATGTTTAGTCCTATATTTTCATATATCCCCTCTTCTTATTGATGCAAAAATGATTACTTTTGTATAAATTATGTTACAATGTTAAATCAAGATGCGTTTCTAAAAAGACTTGAAACTGTTATCCAATATTATGACCTTTCAGCATCTGCATTGGCTGACAAAATTGGCGTACAGCGTTCCAGTATTTCACATTTGTTAACAGGTAGAAATAAACCGAGTTTGGAATTTGTACTGAAGGTTGTACATGTCCTCCCCGAGGTCAATCTGTATTGGTTGCTACAGGGCGAAGGGGAATTCCCTTCAAAGTCGAAGAAGCAGAACACTCTCCTCTTCTCCACTCCAGAAAAACCCAGCACAAAAGAAATCCTTCAGCCCTCAATTCCCAAAACTAACATTAGCAAGGGTCCCAATAATAAAACAGTTGAACGCATTGTATTTTTTTATTCGGACGGGAGTTTCGAATCATATTCCGATAAAAAGGAATAGCGTTACTTTTTAGCGTACCCAAATTAAAAGTTGCTAAAAGATTAAATGGTAGATACCCGCAATTTTCTTTTCTTTGTGGGTATGATTAAAAATTCCATATTCTTAATTTTTTCCATGTTCTTGTGCGTATCGTGTTACCAACCGGAACGTAACTGTAACGAATTCAAAGAGGGGGAATTCAGTTTTACCTCTATGGTGAATGGAGAAGAAATGACAACCACCTTTATCCGTAAAAATGAAATTGAAATTGATTTCTTTCAAGGAAAAAGCGACACTTCTACTGTAAGATGGATCAACGATTGTGAATACATTGTTAAAAAGATCAATCCTAAAAATATGGCGGAGGAAAAATCGGTCCATATGAAGATAATGTCCACTACTGATGATACTTATACCTTTGAATATAATATTGTTGGTGACAATAAAAAATCTAGGGGAACAGCAACTAAAACCAAGTAAACCGTGTTTGGAATTTCTGCAAGTCCAGATGCCTGGATTGCGCTATTATCCCTAATATTTCTGGAGTAAGGGTGACCGGCGGTATTAGTGGACAGGAGATAATGCATTATGGCGGAGGGTTGTTTACGCTTTATAAGAGCACTGAATACCTCTATTTTGCGATATCATTCTCTTTGTTAGGTAACGATTTTAAATATGCTGGGGCGCAAGCATGGCGAACGGGAATACGAGGCTATATGGGAGTAACTCTAAATTTACATTGTATCAAACACAAAAAAAAAGCCCTTGGATATCCAAGGGCTTTTTTTTGTGTTTCAGTAGCCTAGTTTGGCCTACTATAGGCCAGTTCAGGATTAACGTCCTTATGCTGTTTAAATAGCCGTTGTTGTTGCTTCACCGTTAAAGTACTGCCATCAGGGCTCCAGCCTGGGGGGCCAAAAATGTACATAAGGGCATGTGATAGTTTCTTGGATTTCTTTACATCCATATAAATGTCCTTGAATTCGTGGGTGAGAATAACAATGGGATTATTTGATTCCGGGGCATGGATTACACCATACTTTACATTTATATCGTCATCCAATTCCTTCCAAGTTCCAAAAATCTTATCAAAAATATTAAGAAAGCCTCCGTGATTTTTATCCAAATATTCTACATTTTGTGCATGGTGCACCTGATGCATGGTGTGGGTATTAAAAATCTTCTCTAAAAAGCCCATTTTCGGAACATAGACGGAATGTAGTTGAAATTGCCACAACGCCTCAATCCCCAAACAAACCACTACCATTTCAGGGGGAAAGCCCAATGCCGGCATCCACATATAAAATAACGGCTTGTATAATATGGTAAACCAGCCGTTTCTTACAGCTGTTCCTAAATTAAAATTATCTGAGGAATGATGAACAATATGGGCAGCCCATAAAATACGTATTTCATGGTTGGCCCTATGGAACCAATAATACGTAAAATCATCGGCTAATTGACAAAGAAGCCATATATACCAAGCATAACCAAAGGATTCAAAACCAATGATATTGGTTCTCACCCCAGAGGCACCCATTGGATTAAAAAGCTCATAAATGAACTCAAAAATTACAATAGCAGAAATAACTTTTATTAAAGGGGCAATAATAGCGGAACCTATACCCATAAAACCACTGGCAGCAAAATCTTTCCACTCATACAAATCATCATCACCGTGGGTTTTGCTGTACGTTAATTCCAATAAAATAAAGGCAATAAAACAGGGGACTCCGTATACTAACGGATTGGTAAAATCCATAAAAACAACTTTTTTTGTAAATATAACAATAAACTCAGCCTTTTTTTAATACTTTAACAAGAACATACCCAATTGGCACAAAGAGTGGTAGACGCTTATTTTTCCTTAATACTTCTTAATAATTTATTTTGTTCTTTCATTAATTTCTCCAGATTGGCCAACAACTCTATGTCTTTTGGAGTGGCCACTTCCTGATTTTTGGGATCTTCCGATTTGGATTTAAACCGATTGATAAACTTGATGACCACAAATATGGTGAAGGCCACAACGATAAAGTCGATAAAAACTTCAAGCAGTTCGCCATAAGCGATTGCAACCTCTTCCAAATTGCCTTGGGCTGGCCTAAGTATTAATTTTCTATCCGAATAGTTGACGCCATTTGTCAATAAGTTTAAGGGAGGCATGATCACTTTTTTAACAATCGCATTTACCACGTTGTTAAATGCGGTTCCTATAATGATACCAACCGCCATATCGATCATATTTCCTTTGATCGCAAAATTTTTGAATTCTTTAAAAAAATCCTTCATACAGCTACTTAAAACAATAGGGTTTGACCTTCGTCTTCAGGATTGGTATCCGTGGGCTTCGAGGAATTTGTGGTTGATGTATCATTGGAAGGATCCAAGGACTCTTCGTCTACCACTTCTATATCCTCCGGTTTTTGCTCTTCTGGCTCTTCATAAGGCAAAGGCTCCAAAGCGTTTACACTCTTTACCTTTTCAGATGTCACAACATTACCTAAAGCCTTTATTCCCTTAACCGCTATAAAGTCTTCCAAATCAATTGTTTGATTTGGTTTAACATCTTTACCCCTTGGTTTTGAAAATTCCACTTCCACAACGGGTCTCCAGTCCGTGGAAATTAACTCCAAGACCGATTTAGGGTGTTCGGAAATGAACAATTCCTCTTTTCCCTCATTTTCTATGACGAAGCGTTTAATATAATATTTCTCCTTTTCTCCCTCGAAATACACTGCTGATAAAGGTTTATCAGGATTCCATTTTTCCAATAGGATCATATCTTCATCGAAATGGGTGGAAAGGTCCGGTATTAAAGTTTTGGCGACTCCTTTTTGGGTTACTACGAGCAGAAGATCGTCTCCTCTAAATTCTCCTAGTAGATCTCCCCTTCCATCAACATTAAGCCTTCTGACAACATCATCAAACCATATTTTTCTTGGCTTCAAGGTTGAAACGCCCTTTTCTTTTAGTTCGACTCGTTTAACAGGGTATTTTGTGACCACATTTCCTTTGGAAGCCCTTCCCTTTATTAATACATCGGCAAAATCAATATCCCATTTTAATTTTTTTATACTGCCAGCCTGTCGCAATAAAACGGTAACTACCTCTGCCTCTCCATTTGGATTGGCAGAAAAATACAAGATTTCGGAATTGGCCTTGCCATTGGCCAAATCATAAAGTTTATCCCTAGTGACACTGGTTACATTAAAACGTTTGATATAGCTGGGACCACCTTTTCCATCCTTATAGATTATGTTGTAAATAGTGCGTTTGTCCTTTTTCTTAAAGACCGCAACATGGATGATATTTTTGCCAACAAATGTCTTGGCGTCCACCTTGGTGATCATCATTTTACCATCATTCGTAAAACAGATGATATCATCTATATCACTGCATTCGGTTACATATTCGTCTTTTTTAAGGGAGGTACCTACAAAACCTTCCTCCTTGTTCATATAGAGTTTTGTGTTTCGAATGACCACTTTAGTGGCTTCAATATCATCAAAAATTCGAATTTCAGATTTGCGTTCCCTTCCTATTCCGTATTTTTCTTTTAAACTCTTGAAGTAATCAATGGCATAATCGATCAAATGCGCAAGGTGGAATTTTACCTGGGTAATTTTTTCTTCAAGCGTTTCAATAAGTTGTTGGGCCTTCTCCAGATCGAATTTGGATATCCTCTTGATACGAATTTCAGTAAGTCGCACTATATCCTCCTCTGTAATTGCTCTTTTCAGATGCCCCACATGAGGTTGTAGTCCCTTATCAATAGCCTGAATGACACCTTCCCACGTTTCTTCCTCTTCAATATCCCTATATATTCTTTTTTCAATAAAAATACGCTCCAAGGATGTAAAGTGCCACTGCTCATCCAGTTCCGAAAGCTGTATTTCCAATTCAGCTTTTAATAGCTTTACCGTATTATCAGTGGACCTTTTCAACATATCTACCACTCCAATAAAAAGCGGCTTGTTATCTTCAATAATGCAGCCCAGCGGTGAAATTGATGATTCGCAGGCGGTGAATGCGTAAAGGGCATCAATGGTCTTATCAGGTGAAAGCCCACCAGGTAAATGCACCAAAATCTCTACATCTGCAGCTGTATTATCTTCAATTTTTTTAATTTTTATTTTGCCTTTATCATTCGCTTTTAGGATAGAATCTATTAAAGAAGAGGTGTTGGTTCCGTAGGGAATCTCATTAATAACCAGCGTATTTCTATCCAATTGTGAAATTTTTGCCCTGACGCGAATTTTTCCTCCCCTTAGTCCTTCGTTGTAATTGGTGACATCAATGATCCCCGCTGTAGGGAAATCTGGAAATAGGGTGAAACGTTGTCCTTTTAGATGTTTAATAGAGGCGTCTATCAATTCAATAAAATTGTGTGGGAGCACTTTTGTGGAAAGCCCAACTGCAATTCCTTCGGCACCTGACGCCAATAGAAGCGGAAATTTAACCGGAAGATTTACAGGCTCTTTCCGTCTGCCATCATAAGACTGCTGCCATTCGGTAATTTTTGGACTAAAAACAACCTCCAGTCCAAATTTGGAGAGTCTGGCCTCAATATATCTGGATGCTGCTGCCCCGTCTCCTGTTAAAATATTCCCCCAGTTACCCTGCGTATCTATCAGAAGATCTTTTTGTCCGATCTGCACCATGGCATCTGCAATACTGGCGTCACCATGGGGATGGTACTGCATGGTATGCCCAACAACGTTGGCTACCTTATTGTACCTGCCGTCATCGAGCTCCTTTAAGGCATGCATAATCCTCCTCTGAACGGGCTTAAAGCCGTCTTCAATAGCTGGTACTGCACGTTCTAAAATAACATAGGAAGCGTAATCTAAAAACCAATCTTTGTACATCCCCGTGACCTTGGTCAAGGAGTCCTGGGAATTGTCTAGGTTTTCATTAATCCCCTCATTTACTTCTTCATTCTCTTCCATTCAGAAAGATTCGTATTAGTTTGGTTTATATTTAGTTGTCCTTAACAAGGTCAAGTTCAACTTTAAGATTTTCTATAATAAATTTCTGACGGTCAGGTGTGTTTTTACCCATATAAAATTCCAACAAATTCTCAATGGACAAAGCTTTGTCCAACATCACGGGTTCCAAACGAATGTTATCTCCGATGAAATGTTGAAATTCGTCTGGAGAAATTTCCCCCAATCCTTTAAACCTGGTGATTTCTGGTTTTCCTGTGAGCTTTTCAACCGCATTTCTTCTTTCCTCTTCACTATAACAATAGATGGTTTCTTTCTTATTTCGCACCCTGAACAATGGGGTCTGCAATATATAAAGATGGTTCTCTTTGATAAGCTCAGGAAAAAATTGGAGGAAGAAAGTAATCAACAACAAACGGATGTGCATCCCATCAACATCGGCATCCGTAGCTATAACAACATTATTATACCTAAGATCCTCCATAGATTCCTCTATGTTCAAGGCAGCCTGTAATAAGTTGAATTCTTCGTTCTCGTATACGATTTTTTTGGACATCCCATAGGAATTCAAAGGCTTTCCCCTCAGGCTAAATACGGCTTGGGTATTCACGTTCCTGGATTTGGTAATGGAACCGGATGCAGAATCCCCTTCCGTGATAAACAAGGTACTCTCCAAACGCTTTTCATTTTTCATATCCCCAAGATGTACCCTACAATCCCTAAGCTTCTTATTGTGTAAACTTGCTTTTTTTGCTCTGTCTTTCGCTAATTTTCTTATTCCGGAAAGTTCTTTTCTTTCCCGCTCCGCCTGCATGATCTTGCGCTGGAGTTTTTCTGCTGTGTCAGGGTTTTTGTGCAGATAATTGTCCAGTTGTTTTCCAACAAAATCATTGATATAGGTTCTAACTGTTGGAAAATCGCCCCCCATATCAGTAGAACCCAACTTTGTCTTGGTCTGACTTTCAAATATAGGTTCCATCACTTTAATGGCAATGGCCGAAATTATAGATTTTCGTATATCGGAGGCCTCATAGTTTTTTCCATAAAAGTCGCGAATGGTCCTTGCTACTGCTTCCCTAAAAGCAGATTGATGCGTTCCTCCTTGTGTGGTGTGTTGGCCATTCACAAACGAATGGTATTCCTCACTATACTGTGTTTTGCTATGTGTTATGGCAACTTCAATATCCTCTCCTTTTAAATGAATGATGGGATAAAGCATATCATCCATAGGATTGTTATCTTCCAACAAATCCCTTAAACCGTTTTCGGAAAGGAATTTTTCCCCATTGAAAACAATGGTCAGACCTGGATTTAAGTAGACATAGTATTTAAGCATGCGCTCTACATACTCATTCCTATATTTATATTTTTTAAAAATGACTTCGTCTGGAATAAACGATACTTTGGTACCCTTACGTTTCGATGTTTCCACAGGACCATCTTCCGACACAAGGTTACCTTGATGGAATTCGGCAGTTTTTAATAGGTTTTCCCTAGAAGACTCCACTTTAAAAAATGTGGACAACGCATTGACTGCTTTAGTACCAACACCGTTTAAACCTACAGATTTCTTAAAGGCCTTACTGTCATACTTACCCCCCGTGTTCATTTTGGAAACCACGTCTACAACTTTGCCCAAAGGAATACCACGTCCGTAATCCCGGACGCTGACCACATTATCCTTAATGACAATATCTATAGTCTTGCCCGCTCCCATCACAAATTCATCAATACAGTTATCCATAACTTCCTTGAGAAGTATGTAGATACCATCATCTGCAGAGGACCCATCGCCCAATTTACCAATATACATACCAGGTCGCATACGAATATGCTCCTTCCAGTCCAATGAACGTATATTATCTTCGGTATATTGGGTGTTTTCCATTAATTAAGTGGTTTATGGCGCGTTGCTAATATAGGGAGTGTTCCAAAAAAATAAAAACACTACCTGTTAAAGTAATTAACAATAGCTTGTATGCTTTTGTTGATAGAGATTGTGATCCAAACGATTTAGGTTTCAGTAAGAGCAATTGAAAATCACAGCTCCCAAGGGTCTTAATTTTTAATATAACAAAAATAAAATAAAATACCCCAAGTAAAATGGATGCGCTGCTCAACATCGACTTCACTTGGGGCAATAATAAATTTTTATAAGGAATTTTATTCTTTAATCCCTTTTAAAAGGATCATTATACATTAAAACGGAAATGCATAACATCCCCATCCTTTACAATGTATTCCTTGCCCTCTACTTTCATTTTACCGGCCTCTTTTACTTTGGCCTCACTTCCCAATGCAACAAAATCTTCGTAAGCAATTACTTCGGCACGGATAAATCCTTTCTCAAAATCGGTATGGATTACTCCAGCTGCCTGTGGCGCTGTTGCCCCAACAGGGATAGTCCAAGCCCTAACTTCTTTTACCCCTGCAGTAAAATACGTCTCGAGGTTCAATAATCTATAAGCACTACGGATCAGTTTAGCAGATCCAGGTTCTTTAAGCCCTAAGTCTTCCAAAAACATTTGTCGCTCTTCATAGGTTTCCAGCTCGGTAATATCAGCTTCTGTACCTACCGCTAAAAAGATTACTTCCGCATTCTCGTCTTTAACCGCTTCTTTTACTTTGTCAACATAACTGTTGCCAGAAATTGCCGACTCCTCACCTACATTGCAAACATACATTACCGGTTTATCGGTGATGAATTGCAATGGCTTCACCCATTCGTTTCTGTCTTCTTTGCTAAATTCCAGAGCTCTAATGGAAATACCTGCTTCCAATCCTTTCTTTAATTTTAAAAGGACCGCTTCTTCTTTTTGAGCTTCCTTATTACCAGTTTTGGCAGCACGTTTTACTTTTTCAAGTTTCTTGTCAACCGTCTCAAGATCTTTTAATTGCAATTCCATATCGATGGTCTCTTTGTCCCTAATAGGGTTTATAGATCCATCTACATGTATAATATTCTCGTTATCAAAGCACCTCAGTACGTGAAGAATGGCATCGGTTTCGCGAATATTTCCAAGGAATTGATTGCCGAGGCCCTCTCCTTTACTTGCTCCTTTAACCAGACCTGCAATATCTACAATTTCAACAGTAGCGGGCAAGACCCTTTCTGGATTTACCAATGATTCCAATTTTTCCAACCTTTCATCTGGGACATTGACTACTCCTATATTAGGTTCTATAGTGCAAAAAGGAAAATTGGCACTTTGTGCCTTGGCATTGGACAAACAATTGAAAAGTGTTGATTTACCAACGTTTGGCAATCCTACGATACCTGCTTTCATTTTTTCATTCTTTTGAGGGTGCAAATATAGTTTTAAAAAGCAAGTTTTTAACCATCAAATCTACAAACAATCATCTGCTATATTTAGCAGGCAACTAAAGGCAATCAAATTAAGTTCACCATATCCTATTTATATTTAACACTGGAATCTATCTGCAAAACTCGATTTGTAATTATCAAGTAATTTGAATTAATAATCATTACATCCTGCAGATGTTTAATTTCTATTCTTACCACATGGGATTGAAATTTAGATACTCATATAAGAACTATGCACGTTCAATAAATTTCATAAAAAAATGTTAATTCACATAATTTTTAGTATTTTGGCAACATATTAACTCAAAAAAAATCAAACATGAAGTTAACCTATGCTATTTCAGCATTTCTATTATTCAGCTTTACAGCTGCTTTTTCTCAGACTACGGTAAGTGGAACTGTGAAAGACGATGCTGGTTTACCCCTTGCCGGTGTGAACATTGTTGAAAAAGGAACATCTAACGGAACATCATCAAATTTTGATGGTAATTATGAAATTTCAGTAGCGGCCAACGCCACCTTGGTATTTAGCTATGTAGGCTTTACTACCACGGAAAAAAATGTAAATGGCCAATCCACCATTAATGTGGTCCTAGCAGAAGGAATGCAACTGGATGAATTTATTGTGGTTGGTTCACGTACGGCACCTAGAAGTAATGCGGACACCCCATTACCTGTAGATGTTATAGGTGCTAAAGAATTGACTTCCACTGGACAAATGACCTTTGATAAGGCATTACAGTACAGAATTCCATCTTTTAACACGGTACAAACCCCGGTAAACGATGCGACCTCTTTATTGGATCCTTATGAAATTAGAAACATGGGACCAAGTAGAACCTTGATCTTAATCAACGGAAAAAGGAAAAACCTAAGTGCTTTGTTATACACCCAAACTTCTCCGGGTAGAGGTGAAACAGGAGCTGATATCTCAGCTATCCCTACAGACGCTATCAAAAGAGTAGAAATTCTAAGAGATGGAGCTTCTGCCCAATATGGTTCTGATGCAATCGCAGGGGTAATGAACATTATACTTAAAGATACACCAAATGAAGGTTCAGCCACTATTAGAACGGGTATTACCTCTGAAGGTGATGGCGAAATGTTTGGAGTTGCCTTAAATAATGGAAGTAGTATTGGCGAAGACAAAGGTTTTGTAAACTATACTGTTGATCTATCTAAAGTAAACTTAGCGAATAGACCAGGTACAGTAAATGCAGCTGGTGAAGCTGCAGATTTTGGTGCTGATATAGCAGATGTGCAAGAGTTTTTAGGTCGAAGGCCAGATGCAGGTAACATCAATGGTTCTCCTGAAACAGCAGCTGCCAAATTTTCTGTAAACCTTGGTTACGATTTAAGTGAAAATACAGAACTTTATGCAAACGCTGCTTATGTATATAAATCAGTTAACAGTTTCGCTAATTATAGAACTCCTTATTGGAGAACAGTAGGTGACTTTCCATATTTAGCTGATTTCTTTCCTGGTGATAATCCTACTACAGCTGGTGGCTATGATGGTTACGTACCAACCTTTGAAGGTTTATTAAGTGATTACAATGGTACCATTGGTTTTAAATCGACCATTAACGATTGGAATGTTGATGCAAGTTTTACAACCGGGGGCAACTTACAAACTTATAAAGTGAATCAAACCCATAACCGAAATGTCGTTTACTCTCCTTCAGTATTCATAGATGCAAATGGAAATGGATCTGTAGATGATGGTGAAATTACTGAAGGTTCAGAATTGTACCGAGCAAATAGCCAGCAATCTTTTGATCCGGGTGGAACAAAATTTACGCATAATGTAGGTAACATTGATATATCAAGACTACTATCTGATAAAGTAAGTATAGGTGTAGGTGCTGAGTTTAGAACTGAAACCTTTGAAGTTATTGAAGGTGAACTAGCTTCATACGATGGTGGTGGTGCCGATTCATTTGCAGGTGCTTCACCCCAAAACTCAGGCAAATTTAACCGATATAATATTGGTGGCTACTTCAGTTTGGATTATGACGTCACAGATGCTTTTTTACTTAGTGGTACCGTTAGGACAGAAAACTATTCTGATTTTGGTAATGCTTTTGTATACAAGTTTAGCTCTCGTTATAAAGTAAGTGATGCTTTTACCTTAAGAGGTTCAATCTCTTCTGGGTTCAGAGCTCCTACCCTACACCAAATTTATACTCAAAAAGCACAGTATAGCTTTATTCCAGGTCAAGGTATCCAAGTAGGTGGTTTAATTAATAATGTTTCAACCCAAGCGAAATTATTGGGTATTCCTCAATTGGATGCCGAAACATCTCAAAATTTCACAATAGGTTTTGGTGGTAAAATTGCCAGTCAATTTAGCTATACATTTGATTACTATAACATCGCAGTTAAAGACCGGATTGTATTAGGTGCTGAAATAAGTGCTACTGGTGATGCTACAAATCCTTTGGATATTCTTTTAGCTTCAAATAATTTAAGTGATGTAAGCTTCTTTTCAAATGCAATTGACACCAAAACATCTGGTATCGATGTAGTATTAAGCTATGATAATATTGCCTTAGGGCAAGGTTTGCTTGATTTAAACCTATCAGGAAACTACACTATTCAAAACGAACGTGATGGAGCAGTTAAAGACATTCCTTTAGTTGCCAATGCTGGACAGTCTGTTGTTAATGAAACGCAAGAAGCCTTATTCTTTACTTCTAGACCAGAAACAAAATGGATCTTAGGAGCTAATTATGACATTAACAAGTTTGGCTTCTCCTTAAACAATACTTATTTTGGTAAGACTACGTTTCAGCAACAAGGATTGGATAATAATATATTTACAGAGTTTACTCCAAAAATTGTAACCGATTTGGGGATTAATTATAGTGCAACTGAGAAACTTACTCTTGCTCTCAATATCAACAACATATTGGATGTATTACCTGAGTGGAGTTTTAAATCTAAGAATGCTGCAGGAGATGCAATTTTGGCAGATGCAGCCCAAGTACAAAATCAGTCTAATCTGATTACGTTTAACCAACGTTATTCTCAGATGACCTATGATGGGTACCATTTTAGTCAATTGGGAACCATGTTAAATTTATCAGTGAATTACAGATTCTAGAAAACAATTATTTTTATTGAAAAAAGCTACCTAATTTTAGGTAGCTTTTTTTTATGCTAATATGAGCAATTTATACGGACAAGCGTTATCCAAGGTATTTGATAAAGTCTATCAAGGCTTTGTCGATTATAAAGCCGAATATCTATTCTATGCTGATCTGTGTCAAGCAAACAATGTAAAATCTATTTTAGAGTTAGGCTGTGGTACAGGAAACTTAGCGATTAACTTTAGTAAGAACTTTCAAGAATATCTTGGTCTGGATTACAGTCAACATATGCTTTCCTTAGCACGGGAAAAATTTCCTGATGGGAATTTTATTCAAGGGGATATGCGAAATTTCAATTTAGATAAAAAATTTGATATCGCCCTGATCACAGGTAGATCAACCAGTTACCTGCTCACAAATGATGATATTTTGAACACTTTTAAATGCATTCATACTGTGTTGAATAGAAAAGGATATTTGATTTTTGATTGTATTGATGCTACTCGTTTTATACCCTATATAACAGAAAATCCAAGGGTAATACACCAATGTATGTTTGAGGATATCCACTATAGTAGGACTTCCGAATGGTATGTGGAAAAAAAAGATCAAAATATCATAAATTGGACTTCGAATTACTTCAGACTGGATGGATCAAAGCAAAATCTATTGGGAAATGATACAGTTTCATTCAAAGTATACACCAAATCAGCGATCAAATCAACATTGAACATTGCCGGATTTGAAATACTGAAAATTATAGATCGCACTACCTATGCCTTTGATACTTTTGTGATCGTCGCCAAAAAAACCAAATAAAAAACCCAATCGTACAATTGGGTTTTTTATTATCTTCAATTCTTTCAAGAATTAATCTGGGTGCATAAACCGTTGCTTGGCCAATAGTTCTTCCTCTGTTTCCACATGACCGTCATCTGGAACACAACAATCCACCGGGCAAACTGCGGCACATTGGGGTTCTTCATGGAAGCCCATACATTCCGTACATTTATCAGGAGAGATATAATATATTTCATCACTTATTGGCTCTTGAACTTCATCGGCATCCACTTCCGAGCCATTTGGCAATACAACTTTCCCTTTCAATGAAGTGCCGTCGCTATATCTCCAATCATCCGCCCCCTCATAAATCGCTGTATTTGGACATTCAGGTTCACATGCCCCACAATTTATACATTCATCAGTTATTATAATTGCCATAAATTTCTTTTTCTATTGCTTACTTTTGCACAAAGGTAAACCTATTAAAACACTATACAAAGATAATGACTGAGCTTGAACTGAGATTAGAAGCATTTGTTAAACTTGGTGGTTTATTCCGGGAGTTTTGTGAATTTTCGAAAAATAGTGACCATAATCAAGAAACCGCGAACGAATGGTTTTTGGAATTTGATGAAACTATTGTATTGGCTGGACATAAAAATGGATGGTTCATTAAGGAAAATATACTTTTTTGTCTTGAAAAATGGGGGGATGTATTGACAGAGGAAAATCTTATTAAATGGATCTCAAAATATAATCTTGATCAAAACAAACCTAAAACTGTCGCTTTAATCATGGCCGGCAATATTCCCTTGGTTGGTTTTCATGATTTCATGGTCACTATTTTAACGGGGAATAGGGCATTAATAAAATTATCCTCCAATGACAATGTTTTACTGCCGTTCGTTATAAAATATTTAGCCTTCCTTGCTCCTACCCTCAAAAATGAAATGGTTGTTACCGAGGGAAAAATGGAGGGGTTTGATGCAGTGGTTGCCACTGGAAGTGATAATACCGCTAGATATTTTGAGCATTATTTTGGAAATAAACCCAATATTATCAGAAGAAACAGGAATTCCTTGGCCATTTTAACGGGGAATGAAACCGTTCAAGAAATACAGGCTCTTGGAGAGGATATTTTTAGATATTATGGGCTTGGCTGTAGAAGTGTTTCTAAATTTTATGTACCCAAAAACTACAATTTCGACTCTTTTTTTGAAGCGATATATTCTTATAATCCGATAATCAATCAAGTGAAGTACGCCAACAATTATGATTATAACAAGGCGGTATATTTAATGAGTGAATACAAATTGCTGGATAATGGCTTTTTGATGCTCAAGGAAGATAAAAGTTATTCTTCGCCTATTGCCACAGTATTTTATGAGTTTTATGATTCCTTGGATACGCTGAAATTAAAACTTGAAGCTGAAAAGGAAAAAATACAATGCATTGTTGGCAAGGGGATTTTAGATGGGGAAATTCCATATGGAGAAACACAGAATCCAAGTTTATCGGACTATGCAGATGGCGTAGATACTGTAGCGTTTCTGATAAATGCATAAAATTAGAAGATTATCCCTATTGTTTTCATCTTAATTATTGAACTTTACCACATAAACATTTCACCACTCATGAAAAAACATAATTTTAGTGCGGGACCATGCGTCCTTCCCCAAGAAGTAATACTTAAATCAGCAGAAGCCATCCAGGATTTCAATGGACTTGGACTTTCTCTCATAGAGATATCGCATCGGAGTAAAGATTTTGTAGCTGTAATGGATAAGGCACAAGCCTTGGCATTGGAACTATTAGGTTTGGAAAACAAAGGATATAAAGCGCTCTTTTTACAGGGAGGTGCAAGCCTACAGTTTCTCATGACCGCCTATAACTTATTGGAGAAAAAAGCAGGCTATCTCAATACTGGAACATGGAGTGAAAAAGCGATAAAGGAGGCCAAACTATTCGGTGAGGTGCTAGAGGTTGGTTCTTCAAAATCGGAAGGCTACAATTTTATTCCTAAGATGTACGGTGTCCCCAATGATCTGGATTACCTGCACCTAACCTCTAACAATACCATTTTTGGGACTCAAATAAAAAACTTCCCTAAGGTGAATGTTCCCTTGGTATGTGATATGAGCTCTGATATTTTTTCCAGACAACTAGATTTTTCCCAATTTGACTTGATCTATGCGGGTGCTCAAAAAAATATGGGTCCGGCTGGGACTACCTTGGTAGTTGTTAAAGAATCGGTATTGGGTAAGGTAAGCCGTAAAATACCTTCAATGATGGACTATCAGATTCACATTTCAAAAAAGAGCATGTTCAATACCCCCGCGGTATTTCCGGTATATGTTTCCATGTTGACCTTGGAATGGTTGAAAAATTTAGGTGGTATTCCGGCCATTGAAGAGATTAACAATAAAAAGGCACAATTGTTATACTCAGAAGTAGACCTAAATCCCTTATTCAAAGGGTATTCTGTTAAAGAGGACAGATCTACCATGAACGCCACATTTAATCTTATTGATGATAAATTGCAAAGTAATTTTGATTCCATGTGGAAAGAGGCAGGTATCAATGGCCTAAGCGGACATAGATCTGTTGGAGGTTATCGCGCATCCATGTACAATGCTCTTTCATTGGATAGTGTTGGAGTTTTGGTAGATGTAATGAGCGAATTGGAGAGAAAGGCATAAAAGCATTATTTTAATAATACGATTATACAAGATAGATGAGTATGAAAATATTGGTGAACGATAGAATATCACAAACAGGAATACAAGCCTTGGAAAATGCGGGCTTTGAAGTAAACACCACTAAAGTAGCACAAGAGCAACTGATAAATTATATCAATAAAAATTCTATTGACATTCTATTGGTTAGAAGTGCCACTCAAGTAGATAAGCAAGTGATAGACAATTGTCCAACTTTAAATATAATAGGTAGGGCCGGCGTTGGGATGGACAATATTGATGTGGAATATGCCAAACAAAAAGGAATTAAGGTTTTAAATACTCCAGAAGCTTCTGCAGAGTCTGTGGCAGAGCTGGTTTTCGCCCATTTGTATGGTGGTGTTCGCTTTGTTTATGATTCCAATAGAAGTATGCCGTTAGAAGGAGACAGTAAGTTCAATAGCCTTAAAAAAGCATATTCAAAGGGATTGGAACTAAAAGGAAAGACCTTAGGGATCATTGGTTTTGGAAAAATTGGGCAGGCAACAGCCAAAATAGCGCTGGGCATCGGGATGAAAGTTATGTATCATGACCATCATAGAGAAGAAACAACGATAACAGTTCCCTTCTTCGACGGGCAATCTGTTTCCTTTGTTTTAAAGAACAATTCTATGGAGAATTTGTTAAAATCGGCAGATTTTTTCTCCATGCACGTTCCGGCCAAAAAGGATTACGTCATAGGAAAGAAGGAGTTTGAATTAATGAAAGACGGGGTAGGAATCATAAATACCGCTCGTGGTGGGGTTATAGACGAAGTGGCGCTAGTTGATGCCTTAGAAAATGGTAAAGTGCTTTTTGCCGGATTGGATGTTTATGAATCTGAACCAAATCCGGAGATAAGGATACTTATGCATCCACAAATATCCCTGACCCCTCACATCGGAGGTAGTACTATAGAAGCACAAGATAGGATTGGATTGGAAATAGCGAATTTAATCATTAATTTAACGGATTAGGGATGTTTACACCATACCTTATTTTTCATTTTAGTATCTTAGTGTCCTAACAAACATAAGCGTAAATCATGGCAGGAGTATTAGAATTATTGGACAGCCCAATAGGCAAACAGTTAATTGGTGGAATAGCCGGTCAAACAGGTAATTCCGAGGATAAAACAGCTAATGTGCTCAGCATGGCGATGCCATTACTAATGGGTGCCATGAAAAAAAATGCCGCTTCCCCACAAGGGGCTGAAGGGCTAATGAACGCATTAAACTCTAAACATAATGGAAGTATTATGGACAACCTTGGAGGTTTGTTCAGCGGAGGTGTGGATCAATCGGTTCTTACCGATGGTGCTGGGATTCTTGGCCATTTATTAGGGAACAAACAATCTCTTGTTGAAAATACATTAAGTCAAAAATCAGGTTTGGATGCAAGTTCAGTAGCCGAAATATTAAAAATAGCCGCGCCTATCCTAATGGGATTTTTAGGCAAACAAAAAGCCCAGAACAACCTTAAAGATGCTGATGGACTTACTGGTCTTCTAGGTAGTATGTTGGGAGGTCAACCTCAACAAAATCAAAGCCTGATCACTAGCCTTCTCGACTCTGATGGTGACGGAAGTGTTCTTGATGATGTTGCGGATATGGTTTTGGGCAGTACAAAGAAAAAAGGAGGCATCGGGGGTATGTTGGGAGGTCTCTTTGGGAAATAAAAAGAATTGCACATAAGAATAATTTAACAAAACCATCTGCCAGCCCAGATGGTTTTTTTGTATCTTAAATAGTATAAAAGTCTATTTCATGAATTATAAAATATTCCTTAAGATCATAGTATTCTTATTTGTGGCAATCCTGGCCATTGGGAGCTGTACAAGTAAAAAACAAGCTTTGGGAGTAACCGATCAAGAAAAAATTGCATTTGACCAAAAAGAAGGGGACACGATCACCATAGCCAATGACAGCTTGGAATATGACATTATCATCATTGAGCCCGGTTATAATTTTTGGTTGCAATCCATTGCAAAACCTAGACAATACTATTCACAATCATTTTTGGAAAATAGGAACAATATTTATGTAAGGGAATGGAATTCCAGGGTATTACAACCACAGCGGTATAGTCCAAATCTATACGAACTACAAATCAACTATGACCCCTTCATTGATTATGGTTACGAGGTAAACTACCAATTGTACAATTACTTTGTCTATTTCCAACGCAAGTACAATCAACGTTTGGGTCCTTTTGTTCCTAGAATTTAAAAACATTATCTTTGCCCGAGAATTAAAAAAAGATATGAAGAAACTAAAAGAACGTTGGGATATAGATACCAACTTCGAGGTCATCATCATTTTTTTAGTATTTGCAATAACCGGTTCCAGCTCGGTTAAAATTGCCCGTCCCTTATTGGAATCAATTGGATTTACAAGATCCATTTTTCCAGAAGATGGAATTTATACCTTTCTATATTGGACTACCCGAATCCTTATCATATTTCCAATTTATCAATTGTTACTCGTTCTATTTGGTTGGTTATTTGGTCAATTTAAATTTTTCTGGAAATTTGAAAAGAAAATGTTGGGAAGATTAGGATTAGGTTTTCTCTTTAAATAAAATTATACTTTCCTTAACATGCCTTCTTCTATGAATTGGTTTAGTTTGTGATGTGGGATCCAAATTAAAAAACATTTCGTTTGCTGCCGTGGCTTTTTTTTTGATAGCCGCAATTGAGGCCCCATCTTTTATTAAATTATTGCACGCTGTATATGTCCATAAAGATGTAAAATGTGATCTGGAAAGCATAGTGCATATCCATAAAGCGGAGTTTGATTGTGATTTTCAAAAATTTAACACCTCCCTTCATTTTTTCCTTCTCCAGCCCCAATATGATAATACCTTGGTTTTCTCTATCAGAGAGGGTCAATTTGATTATTATTCCTTCGTAAGTTATTTTCAAAAACTTCAAATTTCCCTAAGGGGCCCACCACAGGTACATAATTACATTTAAAATAATAATCATCGTTTAAAATTTAATTATGTTTAAGTCTTTTATCACAATGCTTCTTGTGCTCCTTTATTTTGGAACCCAGAGCAGTTATTCACAAAATTCAATTTCAGGAACCATAATCAGCAATGAGGACCAAACTCCATTAGAGCAGGTCGAGATCTACTTTCCACAATTGGAAAAAGGCACCTTAACCAATGAAAAGGGTGTTTATTTACTTAAAAATATTCCTGTAGGCCCTTATAAAATTGTAATTACGTATCTAGGATTTCAAACCTTCTCCAAAACTATAGATATTGGACAGGGCGAAAACGTTTTGGATGTTAGCCTAAAAATCAGTGCCATAGAAATGGAGGAGGTTATAGTTTCTACTCCTTTCCATAAATTACAAAGTGAAAATGTGGTCAAGGTAGAATATGCGAATGTAGCCTTACTAAAAAAGAAAGGAGCCATTACTTTGGCCGACGGAATCACCAATATTGCCGGGGTATCAAGTGTGTCCACCGGTATTGGTATCGGCAAACCTGTAATTAGGGGGTTGAGCTCCAATAGAGTTTTGGTCTATACACAAGGTGTTAGACTGGAAAACCAGCAGTTCGGTGCTGAGCACGGGTTAGGTGTCAATGATGCCGGAATAGAGAGCATAGAGGTTATAAAGGGTCCCGCCTCCCTACTCTATGGCTCTGATGCCATGGGTGGGGTGTTGTATTTAAATCCAGAAAAATTTGCAGCATCAAATTCCACTGATGGGGATATTAACCTAAATTACTTTTCCAATACGGAAGGCTTTAGTGCCAATGCCGGATTTAAAACGTCTGGTGAGAACTTAAAATTTATACTTCGGGGGGGAACAACATCTCATGTGGATTACCAAACTGGAAACGGAGAGCGGGTCACCAATTCAAGATTTAAAGAAAATGATTTAAAAACCGGAGTGGCCTTTCAGGGAACCAAATTTAATACCGAAATAAGGTATAATTACAATGCAACGGATATAGGAATACCGGAGACTATTGGAGAGCAGACCACCGAGCGCAACCCTGAATTACCCTTTCAAAAGATAACCAATCAAATCCTTAGCTCAAAATCAAATATCTTCTTTGATAAGTCAAGTTTGGAGTTTACCCTAGGATATACCTTCAATAATAGAAAGGAATTTGAAGACGACCTCGTTATTGCCGCATTGGATATGGATTTGTCCACCTTTAATTATAACATCCATTACAACCTCCCTAAATTGGGTAAGGTGGAAACTATTTTTGGCCTCCAAGGTATGCATCAGAGCAATACTAATTTTGGGGAAGAAATTCTAATACCTGATGCCATTACCAATGATATTGGTGCCTTGGCAACGTCACACATCCATTTTAATGACAGCAATGATCTTCAGTTAGGTCTTAGGGTAGATCATAGGTCTATAAATAGTGAGGCTGCAGGAACACCAGGTGAGGAGGATTATATTACCCGATTAAATAGGGATTTTAGCAGTTTCAATGCTGCTGCAGGCTACAAATTAAATTTTGCCAAGGCATTTATTGCCCGATTAAATTTAGCCTCCGGTTTTAGGGCCCCAAACTTGGCAGAGCTTACTTCCAATGGAGTACATGAAGGCACAAATAGATATGAAATAGGGAATCCCAGTTTAAAGAACGAGCAAAACATACAGACCGATATTTCATTGGAGTATAAAAATGAGCATATTGAATTTTATGCCAATGGCTTTTTGAATGACGTGAACAATTTTGTGTTTTTGGAACCTACGGGAACCATTAGGGAAGACAATACTGTATATAATTACGAACAGCAGGATGCCCAATTATATGGTGGTGAACTAGGATTCCATTTACACCCTCATCCTTTGGACTGGCTTCATTTGGAAAGTAGTTACCAAACCGTGACCGGAAAATTGGAAAACGGGGATTTTCTGCCCCTTATCCCTGCCAACAGCCTTACCAACACCATTAGAATTGAGCAATCCAATGCAGGACATTGGTTGAACAACAGTTATTCCTTTGTAACCTTAAAATCGGTCTTTGACAAAAATAAGGTGAATGCATTTGAAACATCAACTGAAGGCTATAGCATTTTGAATATAGGCATTGGGGGTACCATATTCTTGTTCAAACAAAATGTAGAAATACGGGTCAGTGGAAATAACATTTTGGATGAAAGCTATGTTTCCCATTTATCCAGATTAAAGTCTGAAGGGATAAATGACATTGGCAGAAATATTAGTGTGGCTCTTAGCCTACCCTTATAACATAATAAATTTTGAAAGATTGTAAAAGGGGGACATTGATCACTGTCTCCCTTTTTTATTATTTTCTATTCCTTGGATGTACCGAAACCATAAGTAATCTGCCCTACAAAATCCTTTGGAAATTTGTCATCTCCTTTAAATCCCAACTTAATATCCCCACTATCTTCGGGAATATAGTTTGTTTTAAAAATATAATCCCAGAGGCTAAGGCTAATCCCGAAATTTACGCCATAAGTACCCTTTGGTAGGGAATAGGCATGATGGTATAGGTGCATTACAGGATTATTGAGCAGGTATTTGAACGGGCCCCAGGTTATTTTAATATTGGAATGATTGAAGTGACCAATGGCAATGGCGATAAAATGGACTATATATGCCTGTTCCGGCTCGAAACCACCTAAAATCATTACACCAAAGGTCTTTAGGGGCTTGTACAATATATTTTCCATCCAATGATATCTCAGGTGTGCCGCAAATCCCATCTCCTTTACAGAATGATGGACTTTATGGAATTTCCATAAAAACGCATATTTATGGAGCAGAATATGCGTAAACCACTGTACAAAATCCAATACCACAAAAAATAGTATTAATTGAAATACCATGGGAAGATTACTTAAATCAAATATGGCCAAACTTTTGGATGTCAAGCCAATGTCTTTGAATAAAACTTGCAGAAGCTTATAAAAACCACTGATGACTATGGCAAAAATGAAAAAGTTGAAAAACATATAGAAACCATCCAACCAAAAATCCTTTCTAAAAATGGATTGGTCCTTGCGCCATGGGAATAAGATTTCCAAAGCCCAAACCAATAGGGAAATAGCGATTAGTCCCCAAAAGTAATTGTTGTACCAGGAAACCTCAAAAAGAATGGATCTCCCTGTCCATTGTAGGGTTCCCAAAAAAGAATTTATAAAAGCTTCTATATATTTTTCCAAAATAAAACACATTGTTACACTACTGTGCTAAGTAGTAAATTAGGTACACTCCTTACAGCCAAAACATTTCTATTTTAAAGGGTACCACTCTATATCCTTTAATACTTCCCTTCTCCCCTTTTTAATAGGGCCGTAGTTTTTTGCCAGATACTCAACAATTGGACCTTCATTATCTCCCAAGTCCCACAAGTTTTGGGTTTTCTGCATCCATCGAATTGTGGCTGTCCAACCTTCCTTGCTCATCCTGTTTTGGGTAACCAATTTTGCGGAATGGCAATTCGTGCAATTGTTGATTACTTCCTGCATCCCATCGGCTTCAATAAATCCTGTTCTTACATGAATCCCATTTTCTATTTTTTCCGGTACCTCATTAATGTCACTATATTCAACTTCCTTATTGGGCGTATTAAATAACGTTGATCCAGCCCCATCATAAAAATAAAGAATGACAGCAAGCAGGACCACTATCAATAAAAATCCCCCTATAAAAAACTTATAGCTTGACTGTAGTTTTCCTTTTTTCTTTTCCGAAGTTGCCATGTACCTATATTACTTTGACTGCAATTCTATGGCAGGCGTTATTTAAATATCCTTTAGGATTCCAACCCGGAACCAGCATGGGTTGAGCATATCCATTACTGTCAATAGCTTTGGCCCAAACCTCATAATATCCCTTTTTAGGAAATTGGATTCCGGCCGAAAAATGTTGCCATGCCAGTCGGTTTACTGGCTTTTCAAGGGAACAGGCTTTCCATGTGGCTCCAAAATCTATGGAATAACTCATTTGGGAGACTTCCAGTTCTCCTGCCCATGCATGTCCCCTAATATTCAATTTGGTTCCCAATTCCAACAAAGCACCTGATTTTGGATAGGTAATCAAAGATTTTACCGGCATGGATTCAATAATAGCCATCTCTGAATCTTTCACGATCTCACCTGGAGCTACTGGATTTTTTGGTACTCGATAGGAAGAACCGGTCATTTTTGCTCCATCGTGTTCTATGTTCCGAATACTGATTCTATTTATCCATTTTCCCGAAACGGATGCAGGCCACCCCCCTGCCACCAAACGCAACGGATATCCATGGGCCAGAGGAATATCTTTTCCGTTCATTTGAAAGGCCAATAAAGTTTCATCCATTAACGCCTTATCTATGGGCATTCCTCTGGAAATAGGTTCTTTGTTAGGGTCTCTAGTCAAATGTTGATCTGTGGCATGGTATCCTATATACACGGCATCCTGTTTTACCCCAACATCCTCTAAAATATCCTTTAGTCTAATACCTGTCCAATTGGCACAAGATACGGCGCCAATCGTCCATTGATTGCCCTTGGCAGGTGGATCAAATTCACTGCGACCATTCCCACCGCATTCCAACGTAAGTTGATAGGTATACGTTTTAAACTTTGTTTTGAGTTCTGCCAAGGAATATGTCTTTTTCTGTTTTACAGATTCTCCATCGAAAGTAAGTGTCCAGTTTTCAACATCAATATTATCTGGAATCAAGCCATTATTTCTAATAAACATTGATTTATTGGGGGTTACCCTATCATCCAATAAATGAGCCTTGGCCTCTATATTCCAGGGTTTGTCATTTAAGACTACCATTTCCTTATCCTTGGCGAACATCTTAAAAGGATCATTGTCTTGTAGAGCAAGGAGGTTGTAATCCACAGGTAAAGTGGAACCAAATACTATTTCCGTTCCTATGATACCCGACATGGCTCCAAGGGCCACAGTACTTACAAAATTCCTTCTCTTCATAATTTGGCAATTAGCAATAGTATTTAAGCTATGAAATAAAAATAATGAATTCATAACGAATTCAACCTTGTTATCGGTCTAGGTAAGTTTTCTGATGTTAATTTTTTTGAAGTACCACTGTGGTCATACTTCGTACATCATGGACATTCGTTGTTTTTAGGGGTTCCAAAAAAGTAAGATTAAATTTGATCATGATATTTTTCAAGAGTTCCCTTGTCAATAAAAACCTTTGAGAACCGTCAGGAAGGGAATAAATACCGTTCCCCTCGGCAATGATCAAATCCTCTATTCCTATATTGGATGCCATACGAATGAATATACTGCCATTAACCTTTAACACCCTCACCAATTCGCCCATCATGCCAACAAAATGTTTTTCATTCATTGCAAAATGCAATACGGCATTGCAAATGATATGATTGAACTCACCCGTGGAATAAGGCATCCTATCTATTTCTGATACTAGGAACTGTTTATGGGATGCTGCATATAATTCTCTTACCAATTCAATTTTTTCAACCTCACTATCTACGGCCCAAATATCAAATTTATTGTTGTAAAACCAATACATATTTCTTCCTGTTCCACAACCCGCATCCAATATTTTGTCTTGCTGGCTATAGCGTCCTTTAACAATCTGGTCCAGGAGATAAATATCGATGTTACCCAGGATGTTTTTTAATTCTATATCGGTCATTTATCTACAATATTCAGTTTAAGGCACTACATAAAAAAAGACCCAATCTTAGATTACTAAGAAATGGGTCTTTAAAATTAAGATTTTTATAGGTTAAACTTCTATTACCTTACCTTTTCTTGATGCTTTTCTCACATAGGTATAGAACCACATTAAAGTAAAGGAGGGAATAAAATCCAACCCGGGCACAAGTTCTTCCAAGAAGGTAACTACTCCGGCAACTTGTCCCATTTTACCTTTATACATTCTGGTCATTAACCATCCAGAAATAGGCGCCCATATAATATCTGAGAACTCCCCTATTCCAGGAATCAAAAAAGAAACCATTCCCATGGCATCAAATGCAAGACCAAGAAAAAGGTTTCTTATTTTATGTTTTTCAAAAGTTGACATATTTAAATTTAATAATTACTGCTTATATAAATCAATAAAAATGCCAAATACTTAAGAAAGCTTACTGCTAATTAATTTAAGGAACTCATTGCGAGTCTCCTGTTTTTCAAATTGTCCCCTAAATCCAGATGTGGTTGTTACGGAATTCTGTTTTTGCACTCCTCTCATCATCATACACATATGGGAAGCCTCAATGACCACAGCTACCCCCTTGGGTTTTAAGGTATTGTTTATACACTCCAAAATGTCATGTGTTAAACGTTCTTGGACCTGTAATCTTCTGGCAAACACATCCACCACGCGAGGAATTTTACTTAATCCAACAATATGTCCGTTAGGTATGTAGGCAATATGTGCCTTTCCAAAAAATGGCAGCATATGATGTTCACAAAGGGAGTAAAGTTCAATATCCTTGATGATTACCATATCGTCATAATCCTCTTTGAACATGGCACTCTGTAAAATCTCCACAGCATCTTGTTTATAGCCCTGTGTTAAAAACAACATGGCCTTTGCGGCTCGTTCAGGAGTTTTAAGCAAACCTTCGCGATTGACATCTTCCCCTATTTCGTCAATAATACGGGAATACCTTTCCTGAACATCTGCGGTAATTTCAAAATTGTATTCTTCTAAACTTTTGTATGGCGCCATATTTTTTTGATATGATTAAAGTAGTTTATTACTATAATATTTTTCTAACTTTTTAATTTTTGGATCTATGATAACTTGGCAATATCCCTGGGACCTATGGTCATTATAGTAGTTAATATGTTCTTCCCCTGCATTGTAAAAAGGCTTGGCGTCTGTCACAGCCGTTACCACTGGCTTACCAAAAATATTAGCTTGATTTAGTTCGCCTATAAACTCATCGGCTATTACTTTCTGATTTTTATTTTGATAGAAAATCTCACTCCTATATTGGGTGCCCACATCGTTTGCCTGTCGGTTTAACGTCGTAGGATCATGGGTAGCAAAAAAAACTTCTAACAAAGATTTATAGTCTATCTCCTTGGGATCAAAGATTATTTTAATTCCTTCTGCATGCCCTGTCCTTCCCTCACAAATTTCTCTGTAAGCTGGATTTTTTATATCACCTCCGGTATAACCTGGTATTACTTCTTTAACGCCGCGTAAACGTTGAAATACAGCTTCGGTACACCAAAAACATCCTCCTGCAAACACTGCAATTTCGGAATTGGAATCACTCATAATTAATTGTTTATTATTTTTAGTCAAACGTTGAACAAATTTATTCATTTATTTACTCATTTCTTCAAATAAAATGAGAATTCGTTCTTAATTTTATCTATCCATTGCTTTTAAACAGTTCTAACTGCCAATAAGTCGTTTTACTTATCCATAACTATCCCCTAAATTACATAAAATATAAAACTAACAAACAATGGCTAATTTTGTAATGTTGGGCGTAATGATTACTTTCAACCCCTAAAAATAACTCATGATTCAGGCTTCAAATATCCAAAAATATTATGGTGAACTTAAAGTTCTTAAAGGCGTGGACCTACATATTAAAAAAGGTGAAATTGTTTCCATAGTTGGAGCTTCTGGGGCTGGCAAAACGACGCTGTTACAGATTTTAGGTACTTTGGATAACCAGACAAATAAAAACGACAGTGAGTTGTTCATCAATCAGACCAATGTAACATCCCTAAATGACAAGGCCATGGCTAGATTTAGAAATGAACACATTGGCTTTATTTTTCAGTTCCACCAACTTCTACCTGAATTTACAGCTTTGGAGAATGTTTGTATTCCTGCATTCATTAAAAAAACGGCAAAGGACCAAGCTGAAAAAAGGGCTAAAGAACTTTTGGACTTTTTGGGTCTTTCCCATAGGTACCATCATAAGCCCAACGAGCTTTCTGGTGGAGAACAACAAAGAGTGGCTGTGGCAAGGGCCTTAGTGAACAATCCTTCCATTATTTTCGCCGATGAGCCCAGCGGTAATTTGGATTCTGAAAGTGCTGACAATCTTCACCAACTTTTTTTTAAATTGCGAGAGCAATTTGGACAAACCTTTGTCATAGTAACCCATAATGAAGAACTGGCAGAAATGGCAGATAGGAAATTGGTCATGGTAGATGGCCTCATTACTACCTAGTATGCTCTATAATGTTTGGAAATATCTAAAAAACCCAGTTTACCGGGAATATCAAAATGCCCCTAGTACCTATAAAAAAACTATTTTCTTTTCATTATTGAAATGGAGCTTGGTTTTTAGCCTGTCTGTCGCAATATTAAACTCCACTTTTGCCGAAATACTGAACTTGGATTTGGGAGAGCATGCCTCAGAACAATTATTCTCAAAATATTCCATTTGGGTCATTTTCCTATTTGTAAGTATTATTGCCCCATGCCTGGAAGAAGTCTTGTTTAGAGGTCCTTTAGTGTATTTTAGGGACAGTCCTTATTTTAAATTCACATTTTATACATCGATCCTGTTATTCGGAATAGTCCATATTTTTAATTTCCAGGGAGATGCCCAGCTTTATTTTTTTGCCCCTTTGCTAATTGCGCCCCAGCTTATTGCGGGTGTCTTTCTTGGATATATTCGAGTAAAATTAGGGCTTAAATGGTCCATCTTGTTGCATGCTAGTTACAATACCATTCTGATTGGACCCGTTTTATTGCTAAAAATTCTAAATTTCCCAATAGAATGAATAAAATTGAATTAAAGGAATTTTTGGATACCAAAGTAGCTCAATACAACCATCCTGAATTTTTAACAAGCGATCCAATACAAATACCTCACCTTTTTACCCTTAAGGAAGATATTGAGATCAGCGGATTTCTTACCGCGACCATAGCTTGGGGAAATCGAAAAAGCATCATTGCGAACGCCCATAAATTGATGGAATTGATGGATCAAGCTCCTTATGACTTTATAAAAAACCATCAACAGGATGATTTGAAAAGGTTGCAGCATTTCGTACACCGCACTTTTAATGGTGAAGATCTGGTACACTTTGTAAAAAGCCTCAACCATATTTATCAAAATCGGGGCGGCCTACAGAGTGTTTTCACGACCGATCTTGATAAAAAGTCCATTCAACCATCCATTTCTAAATTTAAGGAAGTGTTTTTTGAAATCCCCCACCCACTTCGAACCACGAAACACGTATCCGATCCTTTAAAAGGTTCTGCAGCCAAGCGGATCAATATGTATTTACGATGGATGGTCAGGGACAATACAACCGGTGTGGATTTTGGTTTGTGGAAAAACATTCCCACGGGCATACTCTCTTGTCCGCTGGATGTGCATTCAGGTAATGTTGCCAGAAAATTGGGTCTGTTAAAACGTAAGCAAAATGATGCCAAGGCCTTGGCCGAATTGGATCACAGTTTACGCAAATTAGATCCCAAAGATCCAGTAAAATATGATTTTGCCCTCTTTGGCTTGGGTGTTTTTGAAAAGTTTTGATAAGTATTCAACGTTTAATAATTTCCAGTTATTAAATTGATCAAATTATAGACAAGTATAATAACAATCTATCATAATCAAAATTTATAATAATTTTAACAGTTAACACAAACATTGCTATTCGCCTTTCCTTTATTAATAGTTAAATTTAAAACCTAAATTAATCAACAAAAACTATGATAAAAAAAACTACCTTTTCTGTTCTTCTTATTTCATGTGTCTGCTTTCTTTCAAATGCCCAAGATAGACGTTTGCCCATAGACACTACAGTTGTAACACAACATAGTGTCACTGCAAACGGGGCTACATTCAGTTACACAGCTCAAACTGGGACACAACCCGTTTGGGACGAAATGGGCAAGCCAATAGCTGCCCTTCACTACACTTACTATACTAGAAATAACATTAAGAACAGAGAAGAAAGGCCCTTGGTCATATCTTTTAATGGTGGACCTGGTTCCGGATCTGTTTGGATGCATTTGGCGTATACAGGGCCACGAATTCTCAAAATAGATGATGAAGGTTTTCCTGTACAACCATATGGTGTAAAAGAAAATCCTTTCTCTATTTTGGATGTTGCGGATATCGTATATGTAAATCCCGCCAATACGGGATATTCAAGAACCATTCCTGTGAGTGGTAAGGAAGTTGATAGGTCTAAGTTTTTTGGCATCAATGCCGATATTAAATACTTGGCAGAGTGGTTGAACACCTTTGTTACAAGAAATAACAGATGGCGTTCTCCAAAATATATCATTGGCGAAAGCTATGGTGGTACAAGGATTGCAGGTCTGGCTTTAGAACTACAGAATAGACAATGGATGTATCTCAATGGGGTGATTATGGTGTCCCCGGCAGATTATAAAGTAATACGTGTTGGCGGACCTGTATCCGAAGCCCTGAACTTACCGTATTTTACAGCTGCAGCGTGGTATCAAAAAGCTTTGGACCCTGCCTTACAGCAAAAGGATCTTCTGGAAATCTTACCGGAATCCGAAAATTATACATTAAATACCCTAATTCCTGCCTTGGCAAAGGGCGGTTTTATTTCGGATACTGAAAAAAGGGAAGTTGCAAAAAAAATGTCCTATTACTCCGGACTTACAGAGAAAGAGATATTGGAACACAATTTGGTGGTCCCTACCAGTTATTTTTGGAAAGCCCTCTTAAGGGATAAAAGTGGTTACACCATAGGTCGTTTGGATTCCCGTTATTTGGGGATGGACAAGCAGTTGGCAGGTGATTCCCCAGATTATAACTCTGAGCTAACATCTTGGTTGCACTCCTTCACTCCTGCCATTAACTATTACCTTCAGGAAGAATTGAAATTCAAAACAGATATGAAATACAATATGTTCGGACCAGTTCATCCATGGGATGACAGTGATGATGATACTAGGGACAATTTGAGACAGGCCATGGCCCAAAACCCTTATTTAAAGGTGATGTTCCAATCTGGATACTACGATGGTGCCACCACCTATTTTAACGCTAAATACACCATGTGGCAGATAGATCACAGTGGTCGCATGAAGGATCGCTTTAGTTTCAATGGTTATAGAAGCGGGCATATGATGTATTTGAGAAGGGAAGACTTGCAAAAGGCAAATAGCGATATTAGGGAGTTTATTAAAAATTCCAGTGCTACGGGCAAATCTGCGAAATATTAAATAATTTGGATGCGGCAGCTCACAAATTTGGGCTGCCGCATATTTTAATCAATAAATTACATCTTTTCAATTTCACTTTGGGATGCTAAAATGTAAGTATAATTTCGAAATCAAAAAGGATCACATTGTTATGAAATTCACTGGGTCCTATATTTTTCAGGACTTTATTCAAATGCCAGAGATTATATTGCGTGAGTGCCAATCTCATGGAATTTACAAGATGCTTATACGGGGCGAAGAATTAAAGGACACAGATGCATCTACAATTGATCGTTTTTTTATCGGTGAAAAAATCGCAGAGGTTTTACGTTCTAAAGTAAAACTTGCAGTTGTTTGGCCTCCTATTCACATGAATAAACTTACGGAAAGTGTAGCCATCAACAGAGCAGCTTATATGCGTATGTTCGTTGAACAAAATGAAGCAAAAAAGTGGTTGTTGGATAAAGATGCCAGGGAGCCTGGGGAATTGTTCAAATAAATATTAGTTCTAATTAACAACGGTAACCGAAACATTTATCTTCCACTTTTTCAATTTAATATGAAGATAGCCTTGTCCGTAATGATCTCGTCCGTTTAGTCCATTTCACAAATTTTAGCGATACTTTTTACCGAATTTTGAGGAGTCCACTAATAATAGGAATATTAGTAATGCCGATATCTTCCTTTTGTTCAATTGTGATTCATCCCAATGAGTAGCACACAACCCATGATCCAGATCAATACCATCCACACTTAAAACCATGTGCTACAAGAAATGTTATTAGCATAATTCCCGATCACAGAAGATGTACTATACCGCGCGTACCCTCCCAATTGCAGCACTTCAACTTCCTTGTAATTAATAGGTTCCAAGGTCACGTTTATAGTGGATGTGACAATCGTGAGTTTTCCTTATGACCCAATTTTACTCTCCAAGGCCTTTGTTTTATTACCAAAAGCAATCATCATGGCATCATTTTCAGTGATGAGAAGGGCTTCTGCTTCCGCTAATTCATTTATTTGTATTACTATTGAAATGATTTAAAATCGAAATGTGTGAATATTTTTAACAGGGAATCTATCCTCGAAGGATTAAAAAGCACCAAAAACTGGGATGTGATTATTATTGGTGGCGGTGCAACAGGATTGGGTATAGCCTTGGATAGTGTAACTAGGGGCTACAAAACATTATTATTGGAACAGGTAGATTTTGCAAAAGGGACCTCCAGTAGAAGTACAAAATTGGTACATGGCGGGGTTCGGTATTTGGCTCAAGGGGATATTGGATTGGTAAAAGAAGCCTTGCATGAAAGAGGTTTAATGCTGAAAAATGCTGCTCATCTAGTAAAGAACCAATCCTTTATCATACCAAATTATAGATGGTGGGGGGGTGTTTTTTATACTACGGGCCTAAAAATATATGATCTATTGGCGGGAAAACTGAGTTTAGGGAAATCGTCCCATATCAATAAAAAAGAAACCCAAAGAAGATTAAGCACCCTTAATACCGCACATTTAAAAGGAGGCGTTGTATATCACGACGGTCAATTCGATGATGCCAGATTGGCGATTAATATTGCCCAGACAGCGATTGAAAATGGGGCTACCCTCCTCAATCATTTTGAAGTACAAAAATTGACCAAAGATGATACTGGTACAGTTAACGGTGTAATTGCATTTGACAAGGAGAACGGGACCACATTTACACTTTTCGGCAAGGCTATAATCAACGCCACTGGAGTGTTTACGGACGAAATCCTAAAAATGGATAATGAATATGCCAAAAACATGGTACGTCCCAGTCAAGGGATACACTTGGTTTTGGATAAATCATTTTTACCAGGGGATGACGCCATCATGATTCCAAAAACAGATGATGGTCGGGTTTTGTTCTTGGTGCCTTGGCATGATAAGGTTGTGGTTGGGACTACTGATACTGTTTTGGATAGTCATAGTTTAGAACCGATTGCCTTGGAAGAAGAAATCAAGTTTATTCTCTCCACTGCCAATAGATACTTGACGAAAAAAGTTGAAAGAAAAGATGTTCTGAGTATGTATGCCGGCCTAAGACCATTAGCAGCCCCACAAGATGAGTCAGAAAAAACAAAGGAAATATCCAGAAGTCATAAAATCATCGTTTCCAATTCCGGGCTTGTCACCATAACCGGAGGTAAATGGACGACCTATCGAAGAATGGCACAGGATACATTGAACAAGGTAATTGCATTAGGGAAATTGGAAAATAAAAGCTGTAGGACGGCCACTCTTGCCATACACGGATCAATGGAAATTAATGACCGTAGCAATCACTTGTATGTCTATGGAACGGATTGCAAAGGAATAGAAAACTTAATCCAAGAAGATCCAAAACTCGGAGAAAAATTACATCCAAAATTGGATTACATAAAGGCAGAAGTGGTTTGGGCCGTAAGAAATGAAATGGCCCGCACCATAGAAGATGTGTTGGCCAGACGCGTTAGAGCCTTATTTCTTGATGCTAGGGCAGCGGTTGAAATGGCTCCGACAGTTGCGGATATTTTGGCAAATGAACTTAGCAAATCAACGGATTGGAAAACAACCCAAATTGAAGCATTTAAATCCGTAGCAAAAAACTATATCTTATAAAGCCAACCAACAACTTAAATGGGTAACCGTTAGATTTTGATTAAATCTTTTTTAAATTTAGTACATGGACCAATATATTCTTGCCCTTGATCAAGGAACAACTAGCTCCCGAGCTGTTATTTTCAATAAAAAAGGAAACATAGTTTCCACCGCTCAAAAGGAATTTACCCAATATTTTCCAAAACCGGGATGGGTAGAGCACGACCCCATGGAAATTTGGTCCACCCAAGCTGGGATAGCCGCGGAAGCCTTGGTTAAGAAAGGATTGAACGGGACTAATATTGCGGCAATTGGGATAACCAACCAAAGGGAAACGGTGGTGGTTTGGGACAGAAATACAGGAGAACCCGTATATAATGCCATTGTTTGGCAAGATAAAAGAACGTCCGAATATTGTGACGAATTAAAAACCCAGGGCTATTCCGATCTTATTAGGAAAAAAACGGGTTTGGTCATCGATTCCTATTTTTCCGCAACCAAGGTAAAATGGATCTTGGACCATGTTGAGGGCGCACGAAAAAGGGCCGATGCAGGAGATTTGATCATGGGAACCATAGACACTTGGTTGATCTGGAAAATGACCTTGGGAGAAAAACATATTACCGATGTAACCAATGCCTCTAGAACCCTAATTTTCAATATCAACACCATGTCATGGGATGATGAGTTATTGGCGCTTTTCGATATCCCCAAGAGTATGCTTCCAGAAGTTAAGCAGTCAAGTGAACTATATGGACATACCTCGGGAACCATAATTGCAAGCAAAATTCCAATTACGGGAATTGCTGGGGACCAACAAGCCGCCTTATTTGGTCAGATGTGTACCAAACCTGGGATGGTCAAAAACACCTATGGCACAGGTTGCTTTATGCTCATGAACATTGGTGACAAACCAATAGTTTCCAAAAATAATTTATTGACGACCGTAGCTTGGAAAATAAATGGAAAAACTACCTATGCGTTTGAAGGAAGTGTCTTTATAGCCGGTGCTGTGGTACAGTGGTTAAGGGATGGATTGAAAATTATAAAAACATCCTCCGACGTTGAAAAACTGGCCAGCTCAGTTAAAACTTCAGAAGGGGTGTATTTTGTGCCGGCTTTCGCTGGTTTGGGTGCTCCCTACTGGAACCAAAAAGCACAAGGAACCATATTTGGAATTACAAGAGGTACAACTGATGCCCATATTGCAAGGGCAGCCATTGAATCAATAGCATTTCAAACTATGGATATCCTAAAGGCAATGGAAGCCGATGCGGAACTGAACATTAAGGAATTGAGGGTCGATGGTGGGGCCACGGTGAATGATACCTTAATGCAATTTCAATCTGATGTTTTGAATACCACTACCGTTAGACCCAAAGTAATAGAAACTACGGTTATGGGCGCAGCATTTTTAGCCGGCCTAGCTGTTGGATATTGGGACAGTCTGGAAGAAATACAAGAAATCTGGCAAACCGATGTGCACTTCACCCCTACCTCGGAACGTGAAGAAATTGATAACGGAATCAAGGGATGGTACAAGGCCATTGCTGCCCTCCAATTTTGGGCCAAATAATTACACCAACCAAACCCTAAAAATTATGACACCATTTATAGCAGAAATTATTGGCACAGGCTTACTTATTTTATTGGGTGGCGGTGTTGTCGCCAATGTAGTTTTAAATAAAACAGCAGGGAATAATGGTGGATGGATAGTAATTACCACCGGTTGGGCCCTTGCGGTTTATATTGGGGTGGTAGTCTCCGCACCCTATAGCGGTGCCCATTTAAATCCGGCAGTGAGCATTGGATTGGCATTAGCCGGAAAGTTTGATTGGGGATCTGTCCCTTTATTTATTCTCGCCCAATTCCTTGGTGCCATGATCGGTTCCTTTATCGTATGGGCCGTTTATAGAAATCATTTTAACGCTACCGATAGTGGGGAAGCTAAAAAAGCAGTCTTTTGCACTTCCCCCGCAATTAGACATTATTCAACCAATCTAATCAGTGAAATCGTAGGGACTTTTGTCTTGATATTTACTATTTTGTATTTCACCGATGCTTCTATAACCAATTCAGACACAGTAGTAGGCTTGGGCTCTGTGGGAGCAATCCCTGTAGCATTTTTGGTTTGGGCGATTGGTCTTTCTTTAGGGGGCACTACTGGCTATGCAATTAATCCGGCAAGGGACTTAGGTCCTAGAATAGTTCATGCCCTCTTGCCCATCAAAAATAAGAGTGGCAATGATTGGGGATATGCCTGGATCCCTGTTTTGGGACCAATAATAGGTTCTTTAGTAGCCTCGGGGTTATTTTTACTTCTGTCACAAGTTTAAAAGACTTTAATTTCTACTATTTTAATTAGGTGAAAAAACATTTAAAGCGGGTGCTATAAAAGGTTGTTAATACGGCTTGAATAACAAACTCTATTTGATACTTTTGCCGAAGTTATGATATTTCAAAAAGA
Organism: Flavobacteriaceae bacterium KMM 6897; assembly: GCA_035798135.1. Taxonomy (GTDB): domain Bacteria; phylum Bacteroidota; class Bacteroidia; order Flavobacteriales; family Flavobacteriaceae; genus Sediminicola. The sequence goes on from JAPFBR010000002.1 coordinate 475,820, forward strand.
ACTTTTATTACCGGAAATCGCGCATTGGCTATACGAATATTTAATTTCGATTGGTTTTTCAGAAACCTCGGCTAAGTATTGCAATATGTTAGCGCTTTTTATCGCGATGCTACTAATTATCAGTATCGTGGATTTTATCATCAGAAAAATCCTCATCCAAACCTTTACTGCCTTTGCAAAAAAGACCACCACTACTTTTGACGATTTTATGGTTACTAACAAAGTGCCTAGGAATGTTGCCCATATTGTTCCCCTGCTCCTTGCTAAGGAATTCATGCCCACAGTATTGATTGATTTTGAGTATGTGGACAGTTTAGCGGAAAAAGGGATTCACGTTTTTAGCATCATATTGACCCTCTGGATCGTTCGAAGCCTTTTAAACACCCTAAAGAGCTATTTTAAGACCTTGCCCCACCTAAGGGACAAACCCATAGATAGTTACATTCAGGTGTTTATGATCTTCGCGTGGATAGTAGGTATAGCATCAGCTTTGGCCATTGTTACCGGATTTGCGTTTATTAAATTCATTACCACCCTTGGGGCGGCTTCTGCAGTGATTATCCTAATATTTAAGGATACCATTTTAGGATTTGTAGCTAGTATTCAAGTTTCCATTAATGACATGGTGCGCATTGGGGATTGGATCACTTTTGAGAAATATGGCGCAGACGGTGATGTTACCGAAATTAATTTAGCCACCGTAAAGGTTCGAAATTTTGATAATACAACGACTACCATTCCTACTTACGCTTTAATTTCAGATTCTTTCAAAAATTGGAGGAGCATGGTGAATTCCGATGGAAGAAGGATTAAAAGGGCTCTGATCATCAAACAAAAAAGCATCAAGTATCTTACTAAGGAAGATATTGAAAGACTTAAAGGTATTGACCTTATTGCAGCTTACTTGGAAAGAAGGGAAAATGATATAGAAACTTACAATACGGTTAATAATTTCAATAAGGAATTGGCAATTAATGGAAGAAATCTGACCAATATTGGTGTTTTTAGAAAATATGTGGAGAGTTATGTGGCCAATCACTCGGGCATCAATAAAAATATGATGCTTATGGCAAGGCACCTTGCTCCTACTTCCCAAGGAATACCATTAGAGGTTTATGCTTTTAGCAGTGATAGAAGATGGGAAAACTATGAGTACATTATGGCAGATATTTTTGACCACCTGTTGGCTGCGGTACCTTATTTTGATTTAGAACTATTTGAACTTCCCGATAATTCAGTTTACAAATCAAATATAACCTCGTAATATTGGGTAAATCATAATCTTATATTCTTGTTAAATCCCTTCATTTAAAAGGGCCCGTCATTTATCTTTACCCTCAAAAATATTGAAACTGCCTAATAGGCTTTTAAAATGATACTTATACCGTTATTAAGGGATTCCTGTTTGATGGTATTATTAGGTTGTTAAACAGGCATTGGAGCAAAGAATATGGTTATGGAATTCGCAGTATTACAGTTGGAGTCCGAAAAATAACAACTACCATACTAAACCCATTTGGGGATGACAAAAATTGGGGAAAGTGCTTTATAAAATACTAGGTTATGAAAGATTTTAAGACAACAAATATATTATTATTGGTCATAGTGGTGCCTCTTGTATTTTATTTACTCAAAATATTGTCCTTCATATTTATACCCTTGGTCTCCTCTATGTTCATTGCTTTACTCTTTTTACCACTAATGAGAGGAATGAACAAAAGAAGAGTGCCTAAACCAATCAGTATTTTGGTCATTGTGTTGATCATTGCAGGAATATTCAAAATTGGGGGCGAATTGATTCAACTGACCAGTAATGAATTATTATCTTCGGATCAATCATTTTTAGAGCAGGCCGAAGCTAAATTGAATATCATTATTGTTGGTTTGGAAGAATCCCTGGGAATGGAATTGTTGAAGGGTGAGGATATTTATGGTCAATTCCTAAATAAGGACAGCATTATAGATAATTTTGTCCCTACCCTTAGTTTTATAGGCAGTACACTTACCATGTTGTTAATGACCGTCTTCTTTGCAGTATTATGGCTTTCAGAATCCATAAACGTCCAAAAACTTTTGAATTCCACCATCATTAAACATAAATATTCATCCGTTAAGGCGTTCATGAAAATAGAAAATGATCTGATCAAATTTATTAAGGTCAAATTTTTGGTGAGTTTTTTTACAGGTGTCGGTACCGGTCTGGCCTGCTATCTTTTTGATGTGGATTTCCCGATTTTTTGGGGGCTATTTGCCTTTTTTATCAATTTTGTACAGATGATTGGATCTTTTGTTACTGTTATCCTATTGAGCATTTTTGCTTTTGTCGGTCTAGATTCTACCAATGTGCTCCTATTCTTTATTCTTACCATTACAGGAGTACAGATTTTGTTCGGATCTATATTGGAGCCTATATTTATGGGCAAATCTTTTTCAATCAATATTATAACTATCTTGGTAATGCTTATGCTTTGGGGATATATCTGGGGAATTCCAGGTTTAATTTTAGCCATTCCCATTACAGTATTCATCAAAATTATATTGGAACAATTTCCTGGAACCAAAATAATCGCCAAAATTATCTCAGGGGATGGAATAAAAGTGGATATTGGAGTTAACCCCATTAGAAAGGTTTCATGATAGCCTATTGTATAGTGTTATATGAACCTAAAATATTTATCTTACTATGGAGTTGTCGAAAATTACTTTAACCTCCTTACTCCTAACTTTATTCATGACAGCACCTATGGTAGCTCAAGATTGGGGCAATTTAAATAAATATAGGGAAGCCAATGCCGCTTTGGAAAAAGTTGGGAATAAACAAGACCGTATCGTTTTTATGGGGAATTCCATAATAGAAGGATGGAACGATCACAACCCAGAATTCTTTGAGGATAGTGCCTATATCAATAGGGGTATCGGGGGACAGACAACTCCCCAAATGTTACTTCGATTCAGGCAGGATGTCCTGGACCTAAATCCAAAAGTGGTAGTTATTTTGGCAGGTATCAATGATATAGCCGGAAATACGGGGCCATCTACCCAAAAGATGATTGAGGACAACATATTTTCCATGGCAGAATTGGCAATGTTGCATGGCATTAAGGTAGTTTTATCTTCTGTTCTCCCCGCTTTTGATTTTCCTTGGGCCCCAGGGTTGGAGCCTTCAAAGAAAGTCATTGCACTAAATAAGTCGATTAAACAATATGCTGAAACCAATGATATGGTCTATTTGGATTATTTTTCGGCTATGGTGGATTCCCGAAATGGTTTATTGGAAATTTACACCTATGATGGAATTCATCCAAATACCTTGGGCTATCAAATTATGGCACCTTTAGCCAAGGCTGCAGTTCAAAAGGCCTTAAAACAATAGAATTTGCCCTATTAATACTGACTTTAGGGAATCTAAATGTTTTTTTTTCAAATCATAATTAAGTGATACCTTTAAAACTCTAATTAGTTGTTGTTAAAATGAAAGAAATTGAAAATATTGAGCTTAAGTATTTAAGCATAGATGATTACCAAGAGCTTAAAACTGCCATGATTGCCTCCTACACCAATTTTCCTAATTCCTATTGGAGGGAACATCAAATTGACACCTTGATCAAAAAATTCCCTGAAGGCCAAGTAGTTCTAAAAATCAACAACCTAATTGTGGGTTGTGCCCTATCCCTAATTGTGGATTACGGCAAGTTTGACGACCAACATACCTATCAGGAAATAACGGGAGATTATATGTTTTCTACCCATAGTCCTGATGGAGATATTCTGTACGGGATAGATGTTTTTATAAAACCGGAATTTAGGGGAATGCGTTTGGGTCGCAGACTCTATGATTACCGAAAGGAATTATGCGAAAGACTTAATTTAAAAGGCGTGGCCTTTGGAGGTAGAATCCCAAATTATCATAAATACGCTGATAAAATATCCCCTAAGGATTATATCGCCAAAGTAAAGAGAAAAGAGATCAATGATCCTGTCCTCAATTTTCAAATGGCCAATGATTTCCATCCCGAAAAATTATTGAAGGGTTACCAAGAGGGCGATGAAGCCTCTGGTGAATATGCTGTGCTATTGAAATGGGACAACATTTACTATACAAAACCCCAAAAGAAAGCCGAGACCAAAAAAACATTGATTAGACTAGGCCTAATACAATGGCAAATGCGACCTTATAAAAATTTGGAGGAGCTGATGCAGCAAGTAGAGTACTTTGTGGATGCAGTCTCTGGATATAGATCAGATTTTGCCCTATTCCCGGAGTTCTTCAATGCCCCCTTAATGGCAGAGAACAACCATTTATCAGAACCTGCTGCCATTAGGGAGCTGGCCAAACACACTGAAGCCATTGTAGAGCAATTTACCAAATTGTCCATCAGCTACAATATCAATATCATCTCCGGGAGTATGCCGGAAATAGTTGATGGTCGACTTTATAATGTTGGGTATTTGTGTAAGCGTGATGGTACAAGGGAACGATATGAAAAATTACATGTTACCCCCGATGAAGCTAAAGTTTGGGGCCTACAGGGTGGGAACCAATTAAAAACTTTTGATACCGATTGTGGTAAAATAGGCATCTTGATCTGTTATGATTCCGAATTTCCCGAATTGAGCAGAATATTGGCGGATGATGGTATGGATATATTATTTGTTCCCTATTTGACCGACACCCAAAATGGTTTTTCTAGGGTACGGAACTGTGCACAGGCAAGAGCGATCGAAAACGAATGTTATGTGGCTATCGCCGGAAGTGTGGGAAACCTTCCCAAAGTACATAATATGGATATACAATATGCACAGTCCATGGTGTTTACACCTTGTGACTTCTCCTTCCCAGCGAATGGCATAAAGGCAGAGGCCACGCCAAACACGGAAATGATCTTAATTGTGGATGTTGATGTAGAGTTGCTGCGTGAATTAAACCAATTTGGAGCCGTGAAGAATTTGAGGGATAGAAGAAAAGACCTTTTTGAATTGAAAAAACTCTAGGTAAATCCCTGAATATAATATAAGTCCAAATCACTGTTTAGAAGAAATTCAATCAATGATTTGGACTTTTTTTTTGATCTAATCAAACCCAATCTCATTAATTTAATACCTTGTTCCCCATGCAAGAGCCTTTGGTGAGTATTTTGATCCCATTTAAGAATACATCGGAATTTCTACCCGCATGTATCGACTCCATATTGGCACAAACCTATAATAACTGGGAGGTACATGCTATTGACGATCATTCAACTGATGAAAGCATGCGTATTATGAAGCAGTATGCCAAGGGTGACCCTAGAATTAATGTAGCCAAAAATGAAGGTTCGGGGATTATAGAGGCTTTAAGAATGGCTCATTCCCAGAGTAAGGGATCCTATATCACCAGAATGGATTCCGATGATATTATGGCGCCAAAAAAGATTGATCATATGTTGGAAGCCTTGGTCTCTCACGGAAAAGGCCATCTCGCAATAGGAAAAGTGAAATATTTTTGCAGTGGGGAGATCGGTGATGGTTACTTTAGATATGAAAAGTGGCTGAACAAACTTACCCATACGGGCTCTAATTTCACCGAAATCTATAAAGAATGCCCTATTCCCTCCCCCTGTTGGATGGTGCATCGGGCCGACCTTGAAAAATGTAATGCTTTTCGACCCAACCGCTACCCGGAAGATTATGATTTGGCATTTAGGTTCTATGAACATGGGTTAAAATGTGTTCCCTGTGCCGAGGTTTTACATTTTTGGAGGGATCATGATTATAGAGCTTCAAGAACAAGTGAACACTATGCTCAGAATTATTTTTTAGAATTAAAAATTAATAATTTTTTAAAATTAAACTACAAGGAATCTCGCCCATTGGTGGTTTGGGGTGCGGGAAAAAAAGGAAAGAAACTTGCCCAGAACTTGTTAAACAGGAAGATAGTATTTAATTGGCTATGCAACAATCCAAATAAAATTGGGAAGGAGATTTATGGTAAGGAACTACAACATTTTAGAACCTTAAAACATTTGGCACAGCCACAGGTCATAATTACAGTGGCCAATAGGGAAGCCCAGAGTTCTATCCTTGATCATCTTAAAGAGTTGCAATTGAGCGCAATACAGCATTACATTTTTTTTTGTTGATACAAGGGCTCTTTTCACTCTTGTGCGCCTTTTCCCATTTAAAGGTAATTTCTTAATTAGCGACATACAATCCCAATTTAATAATGACAAATTAAAGCCTGATTGGGTTTAAAGGAGTGGTGTTTTTATTTATATTTGGGAAATCAAATAAAGGAATGCAGTTTAAACATCCGGAACTACTTTGGGCTTTATTACTACTACTCATTCCAATTATTGTACATCTTTTCCAACTAAGACGATTTAAAAAAACCCCATTTACCAATGTTCAGTTATTGCAGAAGGTAGTATCCCAATCAAGAAAAAGCAGTTCCTTAAAAAAGTGGTTGCTTTTGGCCACCAGGTTGCTCCTCTTAACTGCCCTTATTATTGCCTTTGCACAACCCTTCTTATCCCAAAAAACAGCACTTCAGGAAAGGGAGACTGTTATTTATCTGGACAACTCATTTAGCCTTCAAGCTAAAGAGGACAATGAAACCCTTTTAAATAAGGGTATTCAGGAATTAATAAAGTCTATACCAAAGGATGAGCATTTTACATTATTCACCAACGATCGAACCTTTAGAGATGTTAAACTAAAGGACATCCAGAACGAATTATTGGGCCTTGCACATGCTACCAACCAACTACATATAAACGATATTTATCTCAAAGGAAGGACCTTTTTTGATGCATCTAAACCTTCTATTAAAAATTTGGTGGTCATTTCAGATTTTCAAGAGCGGATGGCCTCGAAATCCATAGACACCTCAAATTATTATCAGAGACATCTTGTTCAATTAAAATCCGAGGATTTAAAAAACATCGCATTAGACTCCGTTTATATTTCCTCCAGCTCCCCGGAAAACATAGAATTGGAAGCCTTACTTTCCACCAATACAGAAATAGAAGATACTCCGGTTTCCCTTTACAATACTGGTAAATTAATTGCAAAGACCTCCGCCCAATTTGTCAATAAAAAGGCAATCATCACATTTACCATACCTTATAACACGGAAATAAATGGAACCTTGGAGATTTCAGATTCAGGTCTCAGCTATGATAATGTGCTGTATTTTAATATGGCACCTAAAGAAAAAATAAAAATCCTTTCCATTAATGGAGAGGAGGATAATTTCTTGACTCGAATTTTTACGGAAGACGAATTTGAGTATTCCAGTTCTCTTTTTAATGAAATGGATTATAGTGCCATAGACAGGCAAAATATGATCATTTTGAACGAATTGGATGCAATACCCTCTTCTATGTCTATAGTATTGCAAAAATTCAGAGAAAACGGAGGTAGTTTGATGATAATACCCTCCAATAATATAGATCTAAACACCTATAACACCCTATTGACTAGATTTCATACCACTGGAGTAACACAAAAAATTAATGGGGAGCATAACATCGTGACGATTAATTTTTCACATCCACTCTACCAAAATGTTTTTGATAAAAAGGTGGTAAATTTTCAATATCCCAAGGTATCGGAATTTTACGAAATAAAAACCGGAGCACCCCAGCTACTTACCTATGAAAACGGAGCACCATTTTTAGTAGGCCTAAATGGTTTTTATTTATTTACTGCCCCCCTATCCAATGACATTTCCAATTTTAAAAACTCGCCCTTAATCGTACCTACATTGTACACCATGGGAATCAATAGTCTAAAAATGGCAGATCTGTATGAAATCTTGGGACAAAAAAAAACTGTAGACATTTCTTTTAGTTTGGGAAAGGATCAGATTATAAAGCTTTCCCAAAACGGGTATGACGTTATTCCCGAACAGAAATCCTACAGCAATAAATCGACCTTGAGTTTTGGTAGCGTTCCCACCAAAGATGGTTTATATTCCGTCAATGAGAATGACAGAACTTTAAAAAATATCAGCTTTAATTACCCTAGAAGTGAAAGTGAGCTTAGATTTATGGATACGGGCAACCTATCAGCGACTTCTAATTCAGATTCCATAAATTCAGTGTTCCAATCGCTTGAAAAAGAGAATCACATAACCGAGCTTTGGAAATGGTTTATTATTTTTGCGCTACTATTTCTTTTGGTCGAGGTTCTTATCCAAAAAATTTTTAAATGAACATACTTTTAAAATCCGCTAAAATATTCGATACCAACAATAAGGACCTTCATTTAAAGCGTCGGGATATCCTTATAAGAGATGGCATCATTGAAAAAATTGCTGTAAAAATAAAGGCCCCTTCGAAGACCAAAACCATTGAGCATTCAAATTTGCACGTTTCCATAGGTTGGTTCGACAGTAGCGTTAGTTTTGGAGAGCCTGGCTTCGAGGAACGTGAAACTATAACCAATGGGCTCCTAACGGCTGCCAAAAGTGGTTTTACCGATATTATACTGAATCCTACTTCTCACCCTATCCCAGACTCCAGTTCCGATATTGTTTTTCTCAAAAATGCAGCAAAAGGACAGGCTACAAATCTGTACCCCTTAGGATGTTTAACGGTTAGAGGGGAAGGCAAGGACTTGGCAGAACTATATGATATGAAAAGTGCAGGTGCCGTTGGTTATTATGATTTTAAACATGCGATAGAAAATTCCAACTTGCTAAAAATTGCGTTACAATATGCTCAGAATTTCAATGGTCTTGTCATGTCATTTCCGTTGGACTTTAAAATAGCAGGAAAAGGTCTTGTAAACGAAGGTGAGGTTTCCACAAAATTGGGATTAAAGGGAATCCCATCCCTGGCAGAGGAATTACAAATTGTAAGGGATTTGTTTATTCTGGAATATACGGGAGGCAAATTGCACATTCCCACCATCTCCACTGCTGGGTCCGTTAAACTAATCGCTGAAGCTAAAAAGAAAGGCTTGGATGTAAGTTGCAGTGTAGCAATACACAATCTTATTTTTACTGATGAAAATTTGGTTGAATTTGACACCCATTACAAAACAATGCCTCCATTACGGACCAAAAATGACGTTAAAGCATTACTTAAAGGACTAAAGGATAGTACTATAGACTCTGTTACATCAGATCATATCCCAATGGACATTGAACTAAAAAGAGTGGAATTTGACAATGCTGCCAGTGGCAGTATTGGTTTGGAAAGTGCATTTGGCGGTCTGAACAACCTTTTGGATTTAGAAATGGCAATTGAACTTTTGACTAAAGGAAGAGAGCGTTTTGGCCTGAAGACCCCTATTATTAAGGAAGGTGAAAAAGCCGCTTTAACGCTGTTTGATCCCGATATGGAATATACCTTTGATTCCGAGAACATATTATCTACCTCTAAGAATAGCATGTTTTTAGGTGCTAAGCTAAAAGGTAGGGCTTTAGGGATTATTTCGAATGGACAGATTATTTAAAACGTATTAAATGGAAGATATTGAAAAAGGTAGGACTACAGCAATAGTAGCATATTTCACTTTGGTTGGAGCATTGATTGCGATCACCATGAACATGGAATCTAAAAACGAATTTGCCCGTTTCCATACACGTCAGGCTTTTGGCTTACATTTGTTTTTTCTAGGATTTGCCTTATTTTTAAGTCAATGGTTCAATGCCTATGCTTGGTATGGACTATATATTTCATATTTGATTTTGTGGGGTTATGGTTTTATTGGAGCTATTTCCGGTAAAAAACAGATCGTTCCCTTAGTCGGCGATTTATTTCAAAAATGGTTTACATTTATTCATTAACATGACTACAGCTCCCCTTTCCCTTCACCACATCATCAGACCCTCATCCCTAAATGTAGGGAAACCTCCCGTAATGTTTATGTTCCACGGCTATGGGAGCAATGAAGATGATCTGTTTTCTTTTGCGAATGAACTACCAGAGGAACTTTGCATAATATCTGTAAGGGCCCCCTATCCCCTTCCTCCTAATGGCAATGCTTGGTACGCCATAAATTTTGATGCCCAAAATGGAAAATGGAGTGATGAGGAACAGGCAGTAATTGCTCGGGAAAAAATAGTGAACTTTATGGATGAGGCCTGTGCTACCTATCATTTGGATGATCATAGAATTACCTTATTGGGTTTTAGTCAAGGAACTATTCTTAGTTATGCGGTTGCATTGTCCTATCCTGAAAAAGTAAAGAATGTTGTGGCACTTAGTGGTTATATCAATGAAAATCTATTGATCAAGGATTATTCAAACAAGGACCACCAAAATCTTAAAATATATGCTTCACATGGTAAAGTAGACCAAGTAATTCCTCCAGAGTGGGCTCAAAAAACACCGGGATTCTTAGATACCTTGAACGTGGAGCACAAATATGAAGAGTTCCCTGTAGGGCACGGTGTTGCCCCACAAAACTTCTACTCCTTTAAAAAATGGCTTGAGAATAAGATTTAATTGCTACGTGTATACAAAAGATGGTCCAACAAGGTGAAATCTACACTTAGATCATCTTTTAGTTCGTACTTTAGCAATACTTCACCCCAATACTGTCCATCAGAAAAATCAGCGATGATCCATTTGTAGTTCAAGGTCTTAATTTTATTGATCTTGAAATCACCTTCCATACCTTCGTAGGGCACCAAAGGATTATCTCCTTTTTGTTCATTGGTTTCCAGCAATTTATCCTCTATATATCGAGATGGTTGTGTCATTTTTAAATGATCGTAATAAGCCAAGGCATCGTCATTGTTGTCCAGTGTAAAATATTGCACATCCAAAACTTTGAGGTTGAGTTTTTGGATGGAATCCTCCATTTTCTCAATGTCCATTTCAAAATTCTCTATTTTTCCATTTTTATCCTTGACCATATTATTGGCGCTGACAAATTGGTAAAGGGCTATTAAAGCTGCAAAGATGAATAGGTATAGAAATATTTTACTCTTCATGAATAGTAATTGTTCTTAAAGGTTAATAATTAAATTATCATAGGCCAAATGTACATTATTTGGTAGTTTTTTCTCTACTTCGTCATGAAATCCCAACATATGGCTAATATGTGTAAAATAGGCATGTTCTGGCTTTACTTTTTCCACAAATACCAAAGCTTCCTCTAAATTAAGATGGGAATGATGGGGTTCTTCCCGCAAGGCGTTCACAACAAGTACCTTTACCCCTTTAATTTTTTCTATTTCTTCATCTTCAATGGTTTTAACATCGGTCAAATAGACAAAGTCAAAAATGCGATATCCGAAAACCTGTAAACGATTATGATAGGCCTGAACGGGGATGGCCATTGTATTCCCTATTTTAAAAGGTTGGTTGTTATTTACAATGTTTACTTCCACTGCAGGGGCTCCAGGATATCTATTTTCCCCGGCAAAAATATAATCGAACCTTTTTTTTAATGAGGTTGCAACGCGATCATGGGCGTATATGGGAATATCACCTTGTCTAAAAAAAAAAGGCCTGATATCATCTATTCCTGCGGTGTGATCGGCATGCTCATGAGTGAATAAAATCCCGTCCATTTTGGTGACTTTATGGGTCAGCATTTGCTGTCTAAAATCGGGGCCACAGTCAATAACATAATTAAAATCGTCCCAAGACACCATTACGGATACCCTAAGTCTTTTATCCTTTGGGTTTTCACTTAAACAAACAGGGTGCGAGCTCCCAATAACAGGGATTCCTTGTGAAGTTCCGGTACCTAAAAAAGTAATTTTCAACGTATCACCTATTTATTCCAAATTTATAACATATTTATTTAATAGATACCCCAATCTTTTTAACTTTACAGCACGTAAAACAACTATAATGGCCTCCGTCCGAAATAAAGATACCGCATTCGAAAATATCCCCTCTATTAAGGCAAAAACCTTAAGGATAAATTTAAACCCAGATATATACGGAACGTTTGCTGAAATTGGCGCAGGCCAAGAAACAGCCAGACATTTCTTTAGGGCTGGCGGATCTTCTGGAACCATTGCCAAGGCGATGAGCGCTTATGACAAGGATTTCAGTGATGCCATCTATGGTATTGAACCTGATGGCCGCTATGTGACCCAATCCAGATTGAAAAGAATGCTGGAATATGAAATGCAACTGACAGAGGAGCGTATCAGCCGTCAGAAACATCCAGATCGGTTATTTTTTTCCTACGCCAATACGGTGGCTACCATAGATTTTGCGAAAAAATTTAAAGGCCACGGTTGGATCGGTATTCGTTTTCAATTGGATCCCAACCAGAAAGAATGGGATGAAATTGTTATACACATTCGGTTTAGGCAGAATGAAGCTAGGCTACAACAGGAAACCTTGGGTATTTTAGGAGTAAATCTTATTTATGGGGCATTCTATAAATATGACCAACCCAGAAAATTATTAAGATACCTTTATGATCATATTGATAAGGATACAATTGAAGTTGATATGATCAATTTCTCTGGGCCTAACTTTAAGAATGTGGATAACCGTTTAATGAGCCTTCAGCTTATTAGGAATGATATGACAGATGCGGTAATGTTCGGTCCCGATGGCAACAACCTATTGCCTGCTGCAATTCTGTATAAGAAAAACATTTTGGCTTTAAGGGGTAGTTTTAGGCCTGTGACCAAAGTAAATATGGATATGTTCCAAAAGTCTTATGACATCTTTGTCCGGGAACAGACGGTGGATATTAACAACACGATCGTAATCTTTGAAATTACCCTTTCTAACCTTAAGGCCTCTGGTGAAATAGATGAACGGGATTTTATGGATAGGGCAGAATTGCTTTGTTCACTGGGACATACGGTAATGATCTCCAAATTCCGTGAATATTATAAACTGGTGGAATATTTTAACAACTACACAAAATCCAGAATCGGACTTACCATGGGGGTCAACAACTTAGTGGAAGTTTTTGATGAGAAATACTATAGACATTTAAGTGGTGGGATTTTGGAAGCTTTTGGCAAACTGTTCTTTAAAGATCTTAAGGTATACCTATATCCCATGAAGGATGAAGAAACCGGCCAGATAATGACCAGTAACAATGTAAAGGTGCATCCCAGAATGAAGGAATTGTACAAATTCTTCAAATACAATGGAAAAGTAATGGATATCATCGATTACGATCCTGAAATACTGCATATCTTCTCAAGGGATGTCTTGAAAAAAATCATTAATAAAGATGAGGGGTGGGAAGAGCAACTGCCAGAAGGAATTGCTGATATCATCATAGAGAAAGATTTATTTACCAAAAAACTGGTAAAGACAGAGGCAAGCAAATAGTCTCGGCCTCAAAAAACTAAAGCTCCCCAAGGCAGTATTGGGGCGCTTTAATTTTATACCCCTTTTATTCCAAAATCTGAGCGGCATGATCTTTAGTCTTTACTTTGTCTATAACCTTGGTCAAGACGCCCTTTTCGTTTATAACAAAGGTTTTTCTGTGGATGCCATCATATTCCCTGCCCATGAATTTTTTTGGTCCCCAAACCCCAAATATATTTATAACGGTATGATCCTCATCGGCCAATAGCGGAAACGGAAATTCATATTTGTTCTTGAAATTCTGTTGTTTGGTTTGGGTATCCTCACTAATCCCTAGCAGTTCATATCCCTGTTGTTGCAATTCTGCATAATTATCCCTAAGGTTACAGGCTTCTGCCGTACAACCAGGTGTATTGGCCCTAGGATAGAAAAATACAATCAGTTTTTTACCGGTATAGTCCGATAATGAGATCGTATTTCCGTCTTGATCTTGTGATGTAAATGCCGGTACTTTATCACCTTCTTTCAGTGTGTTCATAGTTTTTTTATTTAATTTCGTGTTTGATATTTCTATTGTAAAATTAAACATTAATGACGAAAGCCGAAAAAGTCGACTTTACAATCCGTTCCCTACAGGAATTATACCCCACCATTCCTGTTCCCTTGGAACATAAGGACCCCTACACCTTATTGATTGCCGTACTGATGTCCGCACAAAGTACAGATGTCCGTGTCAACAAAATTACTCCCTTATTATTCGCCAAGGCGGATAATCCCTTTGATATGGTAAAATTGAGTGTCGAAGAAATCAGGGATATTATCCGACCTGTTGGGCTATCACCAATGAAATCGAAGGGGATCCATGGTTTGTCAAAAATATTGATCGAAAAATACGAGGGCGAGGTTCCTGAGGATATGGCTTTATTGGAAGAATTGCCTGCCGTAGGGCATAAAACTGCAAGTGTAGTGGTTGCACAGGCTTTCGGAATACCTGCTTTTCCAGTAGACACACATATCCATAGATTAATGTATCGCTGGGGTTTTACCAATGGTAAAAATGTGGTGCAGACCGAAAAGGATGCCAAGAGATTGTTTCCCAAAGAGTTATGGAACGATCTGCATCTTCAAATCATATGGTACGGCCGTGAATATTCTCCTGCAAGGGGTTGGAACTTGGATAAGGATATCATAACCAAGACCATTGGTCGGAAAATGATATTGAATAACTATTACGCAAAACAAAAAAAGACCTAAGTATAGGTCTTTTTTGTTTTTTATTACGGAACTAGTTTGATGTTAGTTCAAATTGTTTTCGAACTGCATACCTTTGTATTCCACGATCTGTAGAGATCTAGAATAATTCATCAAAAACTGAATAGTTTCTGGACATGCTTTAGCTAATTTGCACGTGTTTCGTTTAGTAGAGTAAATTCTTTCCATATGTTATAGCTTTGTTATGTTAAGATAACGCCACATAGATGGAAATATTGTACAATACGACCTACTGCATATTAATTCGTTAAAACGATATTATGTTTGTTTATGATCTTTCTCATGTTGATTAAAGCGTATCGCATCCTACCTAAAGCAGTATTTATGCTTACCCCCGTGTTTTCAGATATTTCCTTAAAACTCATATCCTTGTAGATACGCATAAGTAAAACTTCTTTCTGGTCATCCGGAAGCTCATCGATAAGGATTCGTAAATCACTATCTATTTGATCCTTTATAAGTTGCTTTTCAGCATTTAACTTATCATCACCTATTACAGAGAAAATATTAAAATCATCACTCCCTTCGAACATTGGCATTCTTTTGTTCTTTCTAAAGTGATCTATGATTAGGTTATGCGCTATACGCATTACCCAGGGTAAAAATTTCCCCTCTTCACTATAGGATCCTTTTTTTAGGGTTTTGATCACTTTGATAAAGGTATCTTGGAAGATATCCTCTGTTACATCCCTGTCCAATACTTTGGAGTAAATGAAGCTGGTGATTCGTTGGTTGTGTCTTTTTATCAAGACTTCAAGTGCCTTTTCTTTTCCGGCAATATAATCTCTTACTAATACTGAGTCATCAATCTGTAGTTCCATACAAATTACTTTTTTTTGGTTAAAATTAGGGGCCTCCCCTTTCGGAAAGGACTTCTAGTTATTTAGGAAATTCTAAAAAGTAATTTTGCTGTATAGGCCTATATAGTTATTAATTACAAATCAAATATATAAAAAAGAAGAGCTTATAAAAAAACATTGTTGTGATCTGTCCAATTAGTGATGTTAAAGTAAGGATTCTAGTTATTAAAAAGGACATATCGTATCTTTGCAGCCTTAAATATGAGTATGTCCACGATTTTAGATGTCAATCCAAAGCAAAATATTATTATAAAGGGTGCAAGATTGCATAACTTAAAAAATATAGACGTTGTAATTCCCCGTAATAAGCTTGTCGTCATTACCGGACTTTCCGGCTCTGGGAAATCTAGTCTTGCTTTTGACACGCTTTATGCTGAGGGCCAACGACGATATGTGGAATCACTTTCTTCATATGCAAGGCAATTTTTGGGTAAATTGAATAAGCCAAAGGTAGACTATATAAAAGGTATTGCACCAGCAATTGCTATAGAACAAAAAGTTAATTCTACAAACCCAAGATCAACGGTAGGAACCACCACTGAAATCTACGATTATCTTAAGCTACTCTTTGCCCGTATTGGGAAGACTATATCCCCTATATCCGGATTGGAAGTAAAAAAACATACCGTGGCCAATGTAATTGACCATATAAAGAAGTATGAGGAAGGAAAAAAATTGCTGCTCCTTGCCCCTATTCTGATTAAAGCGGATAGGGATCCCATTAAATCCCTCCAGCTATTTTCCAAACAGGGTTATGCCCGTATTAAATATAAAGGAGAGGTAATTCGAATCGACGATAGTATTACCGAAATGGATCGGGAATTCGATCTTGTTGTAGATCGAATCATCACCAAAGATGATGAAGATTTTTACAATAGATTGGCAAATGCCATTGATAATGCCTTTTTTGAAGGGAATGGGAACTGTGTAATAGAAGAGTTGGACAGTAGCAACCTATTCCATTTTAGTAATAAATTTGAATTGGACGGCATTCAGTTCCTGGAACCCAACGTGCACCTCTTTAGTTTTAACAACCCCTATGGAGCCTGCCAAAAATGCGAGGGTTATGGGGATGTTATTGGAATAGATGAGGACTTGGTAATCCCCAATACCTCATTATCTGTTTACGAAAACGCTATTTTTCCATGGAGAGGGGAAAGTATGGGTTTGTATAGGGATCAATTAGTGAACGCCGCATACAAATTTGATTTTCCGATCCACAAGCCTTGGTTCCAATTAAGTGAGGAACAAAAACAATTGGTGTGGCATGGAAACACACACTTTATAGGTATTGATAAATTCTTTCAAACCTTGGAAGAAAAGAGCTATAAAATTCAAAATAGGGTCATGTTATCCAGATATAGGGGCAAGACCAAATGCAATGTTTGTAAAGGGAACAGGTTACGAAAGGAAACCGATTATGTTAAGGTCTCCGGTAAATCTATTTCGGACCTTGTAGAATTGCCAATTGCCAAACTTATCAAATTCTTCGATGAATTTTCATTAAGCAAACAAGATCAACAAATAGCATCACGCCTATTGGTGGAAATAAAGAGCAGATTGGGGTTTCTACACAAGGTGGGTTTAACCTACCTAACCTTGAATAGGAAATCCAACAGTTTATCCGGTGGTGAAAGCCAACGCATCAATTTGGCCACCTCGTTGGGTAGTAGTCTTGTGGGATCCATGTATATTTTGGATGAACCAAGTATAGGATTACACCCCAAGGACACGGAAAACCTAATAGACGTTTTGAAATCATTACGGGATTTGGGAAATACGGTCATCGTGGTGGAACACGATGAGGATATAATGAAGGCAGCCGATGAAGTAATAGATATTGGACCCGAGGCGGGCACGCATGGCGGCCATGTGGTGGCACATGGTACTATGCAGGATATTTTAAATTCCACTTCCTTGACCGCCAAATACCTAAACGGGACTATGGCGATTGAGGTACCCAAGCAGAGAAGAAAATTTACAAACCATATTCATATTAGCGGTGCCAGGGAAAATAACCTGAAAAATATAGATGTCATCTTCCCTTTAAATGTGCTTACCGTAATCACAGGTGTATCGGGAAGTGGGAAAAGTACTTTGGTGAAAAACTTATTGTATCCCATCATCTTAAAAGAGGTCGGGGGCTATGGCCAAAAAGCTGGACAGTATTCTGCGGTTGATGGGAACTATTCCTCCATTAAACATGTTGAATTTGTAGACCAGAATCCAATTGGCCGATCTTCAAGATCCAACCCTGTTACCTATATCAAGGCTTATGATGACATCCGTAATTTATTTGCCAATCAAAAACTCAGCAAATTAAGGGGTTACCAACCAAAACACTTTTCTTTCAACGTAGATGGTGGGCGCTGTGAAAAATGCAAGGGAGAAGGTGAAATTACGGTGGAAATGCAATTTATGGCGGATGTGCATTTGGAATGTGATGCCTGCAACGGCAAAAGATTTAAAAAAGAAATTCTTGAAGTAAAGTTTGAGGATATCAATATTGATGATCTTCTGAACATGACCATTGATGATGCCATTGAATTTTTCGAAAAACACCAACAGTCTAAAATCGAAGGCAAACTAAAACCCTTGCAGGATGTGGGATTAGGGTATGTAACCTTGGGCCAGTCATCTTCAACCCTATCCGGTGGTGAGGCACAACGGATTAAACTCGCTTCATTTTTGGTTAAGGGCAGCACTAAGGAAAAAGCTCTCTTTATTTTTGATGAACCTACAACAGGACTCCATTTCCACGATATTAAAAAACTTTTAAAGTCCTTTGATGCCTTAATATCCAAAGGCCACTCCATAGTGGTTATAGAGCACAATATTGACCTAATCAAATGTGCCGACTATATTATTGACCTGGGACCGGAAGGGGGTGATAATGGAGGGCAATTATTGGCTCAGGGAACCCCGGAAGAAGTCGTAAAAAATAGAAATTCCTTTACCGCGCATTATTTAAAAGCTAAATTATAGTGTTTTAAATATTTTTATAATGTTGATTATCAGTTAATTACAAATATTTGATATTTTTTGGCACGCTCTTTGAAATAAGGTAATCAAATGTAAATAGTTACATTCTGAACTTTAAAACCTTATATCATGAAAAACTTAATACTCCTTTTTACAGCTTTGATTTTTGGTGCTTCCAGTGCCATGGCTGTTACGGTAGACGATAAGGTTGCTGTACGCAATGCTTATAATAACAACAACTCCTTTATTTTTGTTGAAGATGGCATTACGTTTTCAGTATATCCAGATGGAGAATTCGATTTTTATATAGATGATAGAAATGGAGTAAGTGCCAATGTTAACCTTAGAAACGTTAATATCACATATAACTCTGGTTATGATTATAACCCATATGTACAATATGACGATTATGGGGCTGTAATTCAAGTTGAGAACATCCCAATATATTATGATTATTTTGGTCGTGTTACCCAAGTGGGCAACGTGGATATCTCTTACAATAGAGGAAGAGTTAATAGATTAGGTGGCTTATACGTATACTACAACAGAAATGGGATATACAGTCACCATACAGGTTTCATCAATGTTTATAACAGGCATTATGTATACAGACCATTCCACAGCTATTTCGCAAGACCATCAGTAGGGTTGTGTTTAGTATACAATAGACCTTATAGAAGATATTATGATCCAGTGAGGTACACGTATTATAAGCCTTACCATAATAACTACAGAAGGTCTTATGCCAAATTTGGTAAAGAACATAAATACAAAAAAGACCATTACAGAAAATCTGATGTGTATAGAAACGATAGACGTGTTGTAGCTAGGGAGAATAATTCTAGAAGAGATAATGGATACAGAACTTCGGGTAATGTAATCAAGAGAAGTCAAAACAGAAGTGTAGATTATTCCAGAAATGGTAATTCT
Organism: Flavobacteriaceae bacterium KMM 6897; assembly: GCA_035798135.1. Lineage (GTDB taxonomy): Bacteria > Bacteroidota > Bacteroidia > Flavobacteriales > Flavobacteriaceae > Sediminicola. The sequence goes on from JAPFBR010000002.1 coordinate 495,096, forward strand.
AACAGATCGGAAAGACCTAACTATGATTCTAGAAGAAGTGACGGAAGAAAAGTTAGTAGTTCCAACAACACTAAATCGAATAGATCCGTTAGATCAAACAACGATTCAAAAAGGAGCACAGACTATTCAAGAAATGATAAGACCAATAAAACAGATAGGTCCAACTATGACTCCAAAAGAAATGTGGACCGAAAAATTGGGGATAACAGATCTTCAAGACCTGCTGTAAACAGAACGGTATCAAAAAAAGAAGTTTCAAGGACCCCTAGAAATACAACTATCACTAGGTCCAGTACTTCTTATAAAAAACCAGAGGGAAGAAGTTCTAGCAGAACGGTAACGACAAGAACGCAAAAAACGGTTGCTTCTAAACCAAATCGTTCCAGAACTTCTAGAAGTACTCAAGTAACATCTAGATCTTCCACTCCAAGTCGAGCAGGAAAGGCCGCTACCAATAAAAAAAGAAGTGGGGTATCTACTTCCAGAGGTAGAAGCTCAAAAGATTTTTAAAATATAGTTTTTAGGTTGGTTAGTTGTTTACCCCCGTGTCAATTTTTTTAATTGATGCGGGGTTTTTACGTTCAGCGATTTTTCAGCCTAATATTAATTTATTCTTTTCGCTTTAGATATTTGGAAAGCAGTCCAAATACATCCTCCGAAATTCTAAAACGGTAGAGAATACCAACATAAAACAAAGTAATTAAAAATCCTTTTAAAAGAATGTTCACTATAGGGTGAAAAGCAAATTGCAACCAAGTAAACAGGGCGATGATCACTATTAATAGTGCCAGCACTTTTAGGGTTTCCGTAGTAAATGGATGTATCCCAAATTTTATCTTAACATAGACCAATTTTACAGTATTGTATATAAAAATAGCTGTAAACGTGGCAAAGGCTGCACCATTGATGCCGTATTTTGGAATGAGCCATAGATTGAATAAAATGGTGAGAATAGCCAAGAACACCCCCATGACCAATACGGCCCTATAGTATTCGGAATTGTATAATATAGCATTGTTATTTCCCATTAAAGCATCGTATACTTTTGCCAAGCCTATTAAAAGGACCACTATAAATCCGCCTCTATAGGCCTCGGGCAATAAATAATAGAGGTCATTAAGGTTCAGTATGATCAATACAAACAATAGACCCGAGACTATAAACAATGTCAAAGAACTCTTTTCATACAACTGTTTCATCCCCAGTTCATCCTTTTTGTTCAATAGTTCCGCTGTCAAAGGATAAGCAATTTGATGCATCGATCTTGCTGGAACCGCTATTACGGTTGCTATAAATATGGCCACGCTGTAATAGGCCACATTTTCAATTTGTATAAACTGGTTGATCATAAACCTGTCTACCTCCAACAATATGACAGAGGCAGAACCCCCTATAATTATGAGGGCACTATAGGTAATTATGCTAGGCGTTGCCTTAGGAAAGGAAAATTCAAGTTTGGGCATTGTTAATCGATACGCATAAATTTTCATTAATATGGTCCGTAACAAATAGACCCCTACCATTGCCTTTAAGAATACATCAATGGAGATAAGGTCATAGAAGACCAAGAACAATAATATGGTGACCCCTATCCTGGCAAAAACTTCTTTCATAAAATTACCAAATACAGATTTCATCCGTATTCTTGCCCATGAGTAGAACACTTCAAAATAAGCCATGGCAAACCCAATCAAAAATATGTACCAGACATAACCTTTCACAATTTGGTTTTCTTTAGATAAAAAGTCCCCAATCATTGTATTACCAAAATACGTAATGGCGGTGGCGGGTACTATTAAAAAAAGTGGAAGGATCAACATTAAGGTAAGAAAGCCATCAGCACTTTTTTTATCCTCAAAAGCACTATAATATTTCACCAAGGTATTGGGAACCCCAAATGCCAACAATGGCATTAATATGGCGGAGGTAGATAAAATTACCCCAACCAGACCATAGTATTCATCAGTAAGAAAGCGGGTATAGAGAAAAAGGGTATTGATGGCGCCTACCCCAAATCCAAGATAGGTTACAAGGGTGTTTTTTAATGATTGCTTTAATATTATTCCCATGTGATCACCTTTGCTAATTTGCCGGTAAGTTCCCGCCTACTGTATTTCTCTATATGCCTGCTTTTTACATTAAGTTCTTCTTTTTGATACGCCCTGAACCATTTCAACAGCTGATTTTTTATTCCTACACTATCCTTGTAGGTATAAGCACTACCGGTATTGGTTTCTGAAATCATCTGGGCCACTTCCCAGCCTTGCGGACCAACGCCCAAAATAGGCCGTTCCGCTTTTATATATTCAAAGAACTTTCCAGGAATAATCCCTTTTGTTTCTTCACTATCTATTTCTACCAACAATAATACTTGTGAACTTTGTTGCCTTTCAAGTGCTTTTTCATGAGATACATACCCCATTAAGCTAATATAAGGCTGCAAACCGTGATTTTTGATAGATTCAAGTACATCCTTACTTACTATACCAATCAACTCCAGCCTCAGTTCCTTCTTAAAATCCGCATTCTCCTCGGTAAGTTCCTTTAAGGCCTGCCATAGCACTTTTGGATTTCTACCAGTTAACAGAGAACCGATATGTGCTATGGTAAACGTATTGTCTAATTTATGGGAAGTACCCATAACCTTATCAAACCCATTTGTTATGACAGTAATAGGTTTGTTGGTAATCTTGGTGAATTCTTGTTTGGTAATAGTACTGGTCACAATAATGGAATCGGCCTTGTTCAACACCTTGGATTCCAATTGAAGGTGCTTCCTTTGTGAGTTTTTGGTTAATTTTAGTTTTTTATGATACCCAATGGAGGTCCATGGATCCCTGAAATCAGCTATCCATTGTAACGTATTCCTGTCCCGGAGCTCCATCCCGATTAGATGCACACTATGTGGTGGGCCGGTAGTAATTATTGTCTGTATACCCTCTTTTTCTATTAATTGCTGTAGATACTTGACGGAAGGCTTTACCCAAAATTTTCTTGCATCGGGTATAAAAAGATTTCCCCGGATCCATAACAATGCCTTTTCCAACAACGATTGATCTGTTGTCTGAATAATCCCTGAACTGATTCTTTTGGTATTCTTTTTGGAAAAAATACCTGCCAACGTATAGGGCTCAAAAATTTTCTGTTTGTATATTTTTATCCCATCTGGAATTTCATTCTCAAAAGTAGTATCGGTGATTGGATATTCCGGGTTTTCAGGGACATACACCATCGGCTCCACATTAAAATCCCTTAGATATTTTACAAATTTCAACCACCGCTGTACGCCAGGTCCCCCTGCAGGAGGCCAATAATAAGTGATGATGAGGACTTTTTTCATTATGAGTCTTCCTTTTTACGGAAATCCCATAAAGAAAAACCGATGCCCCCAAGGACAAAAAGACCTAAAAGCACGGAGCTGGCCAAGGTAATGGTTCCCCCGGTTGCAATCACTTCTGGTTCAAATTTAAATTCTATTTTATGGTTACCTGCAGGTACTTCCATTGCCCTCAGGATATAATTCACTTTAAAATGGGGAGCTTTTATCCCATTGATATAGGCATTCCACCCATTGGCATAGTACATCTCAGAAAAAACGACCAAGGCATCTTGGGCGTTTATCGACCTATAAGTCAAATGATTGGGTCTATAATCCAACATTTTAATAGTCGCCGTAGAATCCTTTTGAAAGGAAAGGGTTTTGATCTTTGGAAAATCATTGGTATTGATGACCGCCTCATTCACAACATTCAAACTATCCAAAGCTTGAATTTCCTGATTGGCATTTGATACGGGAAGCAATGTGTTTACAAACCAGGCGTTTCCATTGGCATAAGGATTTAAAGCTGGGTAATCTCTCCCCTCTTCATCTTGCTGAACAACATATTTAACATTCAGCATATTTAAGACGCGCATATTATTCTTGTACACATGAAAATCAAACAAATCCTGCAATGCTGCTGGTTTTGCTGCGTGATAACCCCCGATGGATTGATGAAAATAAGATGTTCTTGCACCATTTAACCCTTCAGCCGGATCGTATACCCTAAAAACCCCAGGGTCTTTAGCTATTTGTTTGTCCATAGCAGTTTCTTGAAAAGGCTCCTCCATTTGTCTCGCCCTAACAAAATCATTTTCGTTTACATATCTGAGATCAACTCCTACCAAGTCAGATACCAACAGTATCGCCAATGCAAGTGCCAATAAATTTTCTTTGATTCGCTCCTTGCTATACAGCCATAGTGCTACTGCAGCCAAAAGGACATATACCAAAGACCGGATCAGATCACTGATATAAACCGATTCCCTGTCCAACTGAATCATGGTCATAACTTCGTCACCAAAGTATTTTCTGTAGGAATCATCACTTTGTCCCACAAAATCGAACGTTCCCTTAAATAGGAACAATAGGATCACAAAACCTAAAACAATTAAAACAGAAATCTTTAGGGCGTTTAGTTTTTTGCTTTTCTCCAAAGAAGGCTTAAAAAATTCCACCAAGGCCAATACAGCCAAAATAGGGGCACATAATTCAAGTATTACTTGTATGGACGAAACGGCCCTGAACTTATCATATAAAGGGAAGAAATCGATCATGAAATCGGTCAACAGTCCAAAATTCTTGCCCCATGAAAGTAATAGCGCCATGATGGTTCCGCCTACCAGCCACCATTTCACCCTGCCTTTTACCAAGAAAATCCCTAAAATAAAAAGGAAAAACACAATAGCCCCAATATAGGCCGGTGCCGCCACAATTGGCTGGTCTCCCCAGTATAGCGGTAACCCACTGGTAAATTCCAAGGCTTTTGATCTTGATAATCCTTGATCGGTCAAATAGGTATAGGCGTTGGAATCTGTTCCCAAATTTTCACTATTGGATCCTCCAAACAACCTGGGAACAAATAAATTCATAGATTCCGCAATGCCATAACTGTATTGGGTAATATACTCTTTATCCAACCCGCTGGTATTAGCTTTTGGAGATCCATCTGGATTTATGGTAAGTTCCGTTTTACCTCTGGTACTCCAATCTGCATACTCTTTGGTAGCCATAAGGCTAGTGGCATTCACGAGAATTCCCAAAAATACAGCACCTATCAAAATACCCACTGAAATAAAGAAATTCTTGAAAGTTTTATTTCGAATCGCATCGATTAGATAAGTAATCCCCACAACTAACACCAACAACATAAAATAATAGGTCATTTGATAGTGATTGGCGCTTACCTCCAATGCCATTGCCAAGGCCGTAAGAATGAAGCCCCAAATATATTTTTTTCTAAAAGTCAGGATAATTCCCGCAAGAATAAGTGGTAAGTAGCCAATGGCATGTGCCTTGGCATTGTGGCCCACTCCCAAAATAATAATAAGGTAGGTAGAAAATCCAAAAGCCAATGCCCCTAAAGCTGCCAGTCTATAGTCCACCTTCATGCAGCATAAGAGAATATAAAAACCAATAAAATACAAGAATAGGTAATCCGCTGGCCTTGGTAAGAATCGGATGAGAGCATCCAATTGCTTTACATAATTGTGAGGATAGTTGGCCCCCAATTGGTACGTTGGCATCCCGCCAAAGGCACTATTGGTCCAATAGGGCTCTGTCCCATTGGTGTTTCTAAAATCGGTCTGTTCCTTGGCCATGCCTGTATACTGGGCAATATCCGATTGAAAGATTTTCTTCCCTTGCAGAACTGGATGGAAATATGCTAGAGAAGCAACAATAAATAAAACAAGAACAAAGAAATGTATAAATAGCGCCTTAATGCCGATTTTCATGGTTGGTTATTGTGGTATTAATTAATCAATTTCCTCAAAATCTATGTATTCTCCAACTTTATTGGAAGATGTTGAGGAAGTGCCTTCTTTTTTCTCGATGATAACTTCCCCTTCTTTCTCCTCCTCAGGAGAAGGTTGCTTGGGAAAACCTCCAAACTTTTCTTTGAAATGCTGCTCCGTTTTTTTTGCAGCATATCTCAATATTCTCGGACCAAACCATTTCGCCAATATTTTCAGAAAAAAATATACTAACAGAATGATTAATACCGTTCTTAACAAACCCATATTATTTCAAAAATTTATATCAAAAATACAATTCTAACGTTGTATAAATAGTGAAAAAGTCATAAAATAATAATAAAAACATGCCTACAATTAACCCCTTAACAATGAAATATCCCCTAATAGTAGTCCTTACAATTTTTTTCCTTTTGCCCATATCGATGAATTCCCAATATACGGATGTTATTAATTCCAACAGGCCGGGGCAATCCGTTAGTGCTTATGCAGTTGGCAAAAATGTGATCCAAGCTGAAATAGGCGTCACCATGGAAAAGGACGAACATGTTAAATTGTTCACCGAATCGGATTTTTTGGGGGCCGATGTTGCCTTGCGGTATGGCCTGCTTTTTGAGCAATTGGAAATTTACTATGAAGGCTCCTATGTGAAGGAAGACATCATTTACACCCGACAAGACCTTGAGGCTACAAGAACAGATTTCACAAGAAATAGATTGGGCCTAAAATATTTGCTGTATGATCCTTTTAAAAACCCTGAGAAAAATAAACCCAACCTTTACAGTTGGAAAGCCAACCATGGTTTTAAATTAAAAAATTTGATCCCTGCCATTTCGGTTTACGCCGGAGCCAATTTTGTATTGGGAGAAAATCCGTATTATTCAGGAGATCCAATAGTTTCTCCCAGCGTTATGTTAGCGACCCAAAGTCGGTTGTCCTCTAGGTTTGTACTTATTTCCAATATTGCCTATGATAGGATTGGTACAGATTTTCCTGAAATGAGTTATATTATTTCTGTATCCCATGCCTTGGGTAATCCCAAATGGAGTGTATTTCTTGAGCATCAAGGTATTAAAAGTGATCGCTATGCAGATGCAATAGTAAGAACGGGCGTAGCCTACCTGTTTAATGAGAATTTTCAAGCAGACCTTAATATAGCCACTAATTTTAAAGATACCCCATCCAAACAATTTGGGACCATAGGCTTTTCCTACCGATTGGATATGCACCGTGATGAACTGATGCCCATTGAGGACCAAAAGGGCGGAGAAAATGGAAAAATCAATTCCAGCAGCATGAAAAAATCCAAAAAGAAGAAGAAAAATTAGAACAATATAAATGATGAAATTGACTTTTAAGTAAACTAGGGAAGTCAATGAAAGGGCAATCATCAATTTTCACCAATTATTGAAATGGCATTTTATTCTGTTGATTAATATTACTAATATTGACGATAGAAAACCAACAAGATGATCACATTAAAAGAAGCTACTTCAAAAAAGGACTTAAAGAAATTTGTAACGTTCCCTTTTTCACTTTATAAAGATTCCCCTTATTGGGTTCCTCCCATTATTGCTGATGAACTAGCTTCCTTCGATAAGGCCAATAACCCGGTTTTCAAAGATGCCGAGGCTTGGTTTTATTTGGCTTACAACGGGGATCAGCTCGTTGGTCGCGTTGCTGCCATTATCAATAGAATTGAGATCAACCAGCAAAAAGTCAGTAAAATGCGCTTTGGATGGTTCGATTTCATTGATGACTTTGAGGTATCAGGGGCTTTATTGGATAAGGTTGCCGAAATAGGCAAACAACATCAATTGGAATATATGGAAGGCCCCGTGGGTTTCTCCAATATGGATAAAGTAGGAGTGTTGACAGAAGGATTTGACCATATTGGCACCATGATTACATGGTACAACCATCCTTATTACGTAAACCATTACGAGCATTTCGGTTTTGTAAAAGAAAAGGAGTATGCAGAAAATAAGTTCCCATTTAAAAATGCGGACCCCAAATTTTTTGAGAAGGCCAATGAATTGGTCAAGCGGCGATATGGTGTAAAGGCCATTAATTTTACCAAGACAAAAGAGGTAATGCCCATGGCCGATAAGATGTTCGATCTTTTTAATGAAAGTTATGCCAAATTATCCTCCTTTGTGCCCATCACCGATATTCAAAAAGAATATTTCAAAAAAAAATATATCAGCTTCATCAACCCTGAGTACATCAAATTTGTGGTGGACAAGGATGATAATCTTATAGCTTTCAGTATTGTGATGCCCTCATTTTCAGAGGCCCTTCAAAAAGCGAAGGGAAAACTTTTCCCTTTTGGGATCTATCATTTACTTAAGGCCAAAAAGAAAAGTAAGGATGTAACCTTTTACCTTATTGGAGTGCACCCCGAATATCAAAATAAAGGAGTAACTGCAGTTATATTCAGTGAATATCATAAAACATTCTCCGAAAAAGGAATTGAATATTGTTATAGGACACCTGAATTGGAAGATAATGTGGCTATACGCCAACTTTGGAAACACTTTGATCCACAAATTTACAAGCGACGTAAAACTTTTAGGAAGAACCTGAAATAGGAATAAAAACAAATAAAAAATCCCATATTATATTTAATATGGGATTTTTTTATATTTCTAGCTGTTGGTTATTCACCCATTGCTGCTGCAACTGCCGCTGATAGCCTTTTATAAGTACCATTCTCCAATCTCTCACGAATCTCGGAAAAGGCTTCCAATGTCTCATTTATATCGTCCAGTGTATGGGTAGCCGTAGGAATCATTCTTAATAAGATCAATCCTTTTGGAATAACCGGATATACCACTATAGAACAGAAAATACCATAGTTTTCCCTTAGATCCTTTACCAAGGCCATGGCCTCAGGAATACTACCGTTTAAATATACGGGGGTCACACAACTGGTTGTGGTCCCTATATCAAAACCTCTTTCTTTAAGTCCGTTTTGAAGTGCATCCACATTTTCCCAAAGCTTAGCTTTAAGTTCTGGCATGGTGCGCAACATATCCAAACGTTTCAATGCCCCTTTCACGTAGATCATTGGCAATGATTTAGCGAACATTTGTGAACGTAGGTTGTATTTTAAGTAATCGATGACCTCTTTATCTGCAGCCAGGAATGCTCCAATACCAGCCATTGATTTGGCAAAGGTGGCGAAATAGACATCTATCCCATCTTGTATACCTTGCTCCTCACCTGCACCTGCACCTGTATCACCCAAAGTTCCAAATCCGTGGGCATCATCCACTAAAAATCTGAAATTGTATTTTTTCTTAAGGGCGACAATTTCTTTAAGTTTCCCTTGTTCCCCTCGCATACCGAATACACCTTCAGAGATAACTAAAATACCTCCCCCGGTCTGTTCTGCCATTTTAGTGGCTCGATCCAAGTTCTTTTCAAGACTTTCAATATCATTGTGCATAAAGGTAAAACGTTTACCCATGTGTAGCCTCACTCCGTCTATAATACAGGCATGAGCATCCACATCGTATACAATGATATCATCTTTAGAAACCAAAGCGTCAATCGTAGACAAAATGCCCTGATATCCGAAGTTTAGTAAATAAGCAGATTGCTTGTTCACAAAAGCAGCCAATTCTTGCTCCAATTGCTCATGAAAATCGGTATGACCACTCATCATCCTTGCTCCCATAGGAAAAGCTGCACCATATTCCGCCGCTGTTTCAGCATCTACCTTTTTTACTTCAGGCCTGTTTGCAAGACCTAAGTAATCATTGATACTCCAGGTAATTACTTCCTTTCCTCGAAATTTCATTCTGTTGGAAATAGGCCCTTCCAGTTTAGGAAAAACAAAATATCCTTCTGCTTGGGAGGCCCACTTACCTAGTGGCCCCTTATTGTCAATTATTCTATCAAATAAGTCTCTCATTTAGACTGCTTAGTTTAGATGGCAAAAGTATAGATTTTTAATAAGGATTCATAATTATTTTCAGGAATCAACAAAAAATCAATGACTGTACGAGTCATTGATTTTATTTGAGCCCAATATTATGACCTTATTTTATGTATTGTATTTCTTGTGGTTCGGATTCGTGTTTAGTATCAAAGAAACCTTGGTCTTCCATCCATTGGTCACTGTAAATTTTGCTCATGTACCTTGAACCATGGTCTGGAAAGATAACTACAACATTACTGTCTTTGCCAAATTCCCCTTCTTCGTCCAATTGTTTCACTGCTTGCATAACCGCTCCACTGGTATATCCTACGAACATGCCTTCTGTTCTAGATATTTCCCTGGCAGTATGGGCACTCTCCTCATCAGTTACCTTGATGAATTTATCAATAACATCAAAATTGGTGGCGGAAGGAATTAAATTTTTACCCAATCCTTCAATTCTGTACGGGTAAATTTCATTGGAATCAAATTCTCTGGTCTCATGATATTTTTTCAAGACCGAGCCAAAAGCATCCACACCAATAATTCTAATATTTGGGTTTTTTTCTTTTAAATAACGTGCGGTACCTGAAATGGTACCACCTGTTCCACTACAGGCAATCAAATGGGTAATATTCCCATTGGTCTGGTTCCAAATCTCTGGACCCGTACTTTGATAATGGGCTTCCGCATTTAATTCGTTAAAATATTGGTTGATATAAATGGAACCCTTTACCTCGTTATGCAATCTTTTAGCTACTTCATAATAGGATCTTGGATCATCAGCGCTTACATGGGCAGGACACACGTAAACTTTAGCACCCATTGACCGTAGCATATCTATTTTGTCTTTGGACGACTTAGAGCTTACCGCAAGAATACATTCATAGCCTTTAATAATACTCACCATGGCGATACTGAAGCCAGTATTCCCTGAAGTAGTTTCTATAATGATACTGTCCTTTGTAAGGATACCCTTTCTTTCAGCTTCTTCTATAATATAAGCTGCTACTCTGTCCTTTGAAGAATGCCCAGGGTTAAAGGCTTCTACCTTTGCATAAAAGTTGCCAGTAAGACCAGTTGCTATTTTATTTAGTTTGATGAGAGGGGTGTTTCCTATGAGTTCTAGGACGTTGTTGTAAGCGTTTATCTTATTTTCCATAAAGGTCATCTAAGTTAGAAACTATCAGTCTGTTGCTTGTAAGATTAATAAAGTTCCAATGGCAAAAATAATTTTTTTTTTTGAGACTAATCAATTTTACCCTCTAAATCTAATAAAAAGGTATATTCCTTTGCTACTTCCTTAAGGGACTCAAATCGTCCTGAAGCCCCTCCATGACCCGCTTCCATGTTAATATCCAACAACAATAAATTATTGTCAGTTTTATGTGTTCTAAGCTTGGCGACCCACTTGGCAGGTTCCCAATATTGCACTTGGGAATCATGTAACCCTGTAATTACGTACATATTGGGATAATCATGGGTGGTAACATTATCGTATGGGGAGTATGATTTTATATACTCGTAATATTCCTTTTCATTCGGATTTCCCCATTCGTCATACTCTCCTGTGGTTAAAGGTATGGATTCGTCCAACATGGTGGTGACCACATCAACAAAGGGTACAGCTGCTATGACCCCGTTATATAGTTCAGGTGCCATGTTCACTATTGCCCCCATCAGCAAGCCTCCTGCTGAGCCACCTTCGGCATAAAGATGTTCCTTGCTGGTAAACTTATTGGCAATTAAAAATTTAGAGGCATCAATAAAATCTGTAAACGTATTTCTTTTCTTCAATAATTTTCCGTCCTCGTACCATTTTCTTCCGAGATACTCCCCTCCCCTGGCGTGCACAATGGTATAAATAAACCCTCTATCCAAAAGACTTAAGCGAACCGTTGAAAACGACGGGTCCAAGGTATACCCATAGGAGGCATAGGCGTATTGCAATAAGGGACTGGTTCCATCTAACTTGGTATCTTTATGGTAAACCATAGAAATGGGAATCTTAACTCCGTCTTGAGCCGTGGCCCAAACCCGTTTGGACCTGTAATTCTCCTTATCGAAATTTCCTCCGAGAACCTCCTGTTCTTTTTTAACCACTTTTTCCTTGGTTCTCATATTAAAGTCAATGATGGAACTAGGCGTAGTGAGCGCATTGTAACCGTATCTTACTATTTCAGTATCAAAATCTGGATTGGTACTGACATAAGCAGTATAGGTTTCATTATCGAACGGTAAATAGTATGTTTCACTATTGTCCCATTTGGTAATCTTTAATTGGTTTAACCCATTTTCACGTTCAGACAATATGTAGTAGTCCTTAAAAATATCAACATCTTCCAAGAGTACATTTTCCCTATGGGGAATAAACTCCTTCCAATTTTTGGATGTTGTATTCTTCTCATCCACCATCATCAATTTGAAATTGGTAGCCCCGTCTTTATTGGTCATCACATAAAAATAATTGTCATAATGGGCAATGGAATATTCCAATCCTCTTTCCCTTAGTGAGAACATCTTAAATTCGGCAGCGGGGTTGTCGGCCTCAAGAAATTGGTATTCAGAAGTTAGTGTACTAGCGGAACCAATGATAATGTATTTCTTCGATTTTGATTTGTAAACATAGGTGTTGAAGGTTTCATCGTCCTCATGAAACACGAGCACATCATTTTCGGAAGGAGTTCCAAGTACATGCCTGTAAATTCTATCCGAACGAAGGGTAACAGGGTCCTTCTTTGCATAAAACAAGGTTTTGTTGTCATTGGCCCAAACAGCGCCTCCCGTTGTGTTTTCAATTTTATCGGGATATATTTCCCCAGTTTTTAAGTTTTTTACCTGCAGGTGGTATTGTCTTCTGGAAACGGTGTCCACACCAAAGGCAGCAAGGTTATTATTGGTGCTTATGGCCAATCCCCCCAAACTAAAATAATCGTGCCCTGCCGCCAAAAGGTTACAGTCGAACATAATTTCTTCAGGAGCGTCCTCTGTACCTTTTCGTCTAGAATAAAAGGGATAGTCCCTATCCTTTTCATATCTGGTGAAATACCAATATCCATTCTGCTTAAAGGGGACCGAAGAATCATCTTCCTTGATCCGGGATTTCATTTCCTCAAATAGGGTGGTTTGAAATTCTTTTGTATGCGATGTTTGTTCATGGTAATAGGCATTTTCCTGTTCCAAGTACGCAATCACCTCAGGGTTTTCCCTATCGTTCAACCAATAATAATCATCAATTCTAACATCCCCATGTTTTACAAGTTCCGTTGGAATTTTCGTTGCGATTGGAGCTTTAATTTCTACCATTTGCTTTCTGTTATTTTGACAAGAAGCTGCAAAGCTAATACTTAATAAAAAAAATAATTCCTTTTTTCCCAAGAGTCTCATAAAAATCATGATTGTCAGGACAATTTAGTAATTTTGAATACGAATAAAAAAAAACAAAATTATGTTTGGAGATTTAATGGGAATGATGGGAAAATTAAAAGAAACCCAAGAAAAGGTAAAAGCCACCAAAGAAAGATTGAACCATGTTTCCCTAGAGGAGAAATCAACGGATGACCTTTTAAAAGTGACCATCACAGCCAATAGAAAAATTAAGACCATTACCATTGATGACAGTTTACTTAAGGACAAGGAGCAATTGGAAGACTATCTTATTCTTACGTTGAACAAAGCAATTGAAAAGGCCACAGAAGTAAATGAAGCTGAGCTTGCGGCGGTAGCTAAAGAAGGAATGCCCAATATTCCTGGGATGGATGCCTTCCTTAAATAAGTATCACTACTTTCATTCAACAACTAAAAAACTAAATATGAAGTGTTTTATCATCCTTTTTATGTTGCCATTCTTTATAGGGGCCCAAGAAAATACTTCTCTTTTCGACCAAGGAGAATGGAGAACCGATTATGAGAATGCATTGGAAACTGCCAAAAGGGATAAACAAAACATAATGATATACTTTACAGGCAGTGATTGGTGTCCGCCATGTAAAATGCTCAAAAAAGATTTTTTTGAGACTTCAGAGTTTAAGATCCTTTCCAAGAGCTATGTTCTCCTATATATTGACATCCCAAGGAGCAGTACGTCCATATCTATGGAACAAATGGCCCATAACAAACAATTATTGCCGAAATTGAATAAGAAAGGAGTGTTCCCACTCATTAAAATAATAAATTCCCGTGGGGAAGAACTTGACGAACTTTCCGGATACCGCATGAACGGAGATATACAGCCATACGTTGCCTTAATGAACAAGTATAAGTAATCGTTTGACTTCAGAGATCCTAAATCTTTTGGAGCGTTTTTCCAAAAAGTATTTTCGTTTCAAATAAAAGAAGACAACCGAAAGTTTAGTATTTTTAGAAAAAAGCCATATCATTTATGATAGAAATTAAAAAACATAATGAGGGCACTTACCGATTTAAGGTAAATACTTCAGCTGGAAATACAATTTTGGAAAGCATTGATTTTTCAAACATAGAGGATATTAAAAAATCTGTGGCAGATCTGCAGGCATCCATTAATGAAAGAAAAATTTTTGAACGAAAAACAGATCACAGCGGCAAGTTTCTATTTCAATTAAAAAACAAGGATGGCCAGTTGATTGGTTCCAGTCAACTTTATAGTTCCGAGGCCGGAATGGAAAACGGTATCAAAAATTTGAAAACTTATTTCGATACCATTTCCAATATACCTGAGCTATAAGCTTTTTAATATCTTTAGAAATGCTGCGTGTTGATCATCGGAATAATCCAGATGAGTTACGATTCGGAGTTTTCCTTGCCCCATCCCAATCAAATGCACATTTCTATCCTTCAATTTTTGGACAAAAGTGTCGGCCCTCATATGGCCTTCATCGATTTCAAAAATTATAATATTTGTTTCAATGGGCTCTACCTTTTTTATAAATGATAACTGGTTGAGCAATGCCCCAATTTCATTGGCTTTTTTGTGGTCTTCGGCCAAACGCTCCAATTGATGGTCCAGGGCATAGATCCCTGCCGCCGCCAAAAAACCAGCCTGTCTCATCCCACCTCCCAATACTTTGCGCACCCGAAGGGCTTTATGAATAAGTGATGCGTCACCCACCAAAACGGAGCCGACAGGACATCCCAACCCTTTGCTAAGGCAAACACTAATGGTATCGAACAATTCCCCGTATTGTTTAGGGGTTTCCTTTTTTGCGACCAAAGCATTCCATAACCTGGCGCCATCCAGGTGATAGGCTAGCCCATGGGTATCACATACCTTTCTGATCCTACGCAATTCTTCAAAATCCCAACACGCTCCACCGCCCTTATTGGTCGTATTCTCAACGCAAACCAAAGAGGTCAAGGGACTGTGATAAAAATCGGGAGGATTAATAGCGTCTTCCACTTGAGTAGCCGTCATCATACCCCTCTGACCGTCGACCAATTTACAGGACACCCCACTGTTAAAACTAATGCCTCCACCCTCGTAATTATAGACATGGGCAAATTTATCGCAGATTAGCTGTTCTGCAGGCTGCGTGTGCAACTTTATCGCCGCTTGGTTGGTCATGGTTCCACTAGGAAAGTAAAGGGCTGCCTCCATCCCAAACATGGTCGCCACCTTTTCTTCCAGGGCATTGACGGAAGGATCCGCCTTAAAAACATCATCCCCTACTTTTGCGGACATCATGGCATCCAACATTCCTGGGGTAGGTTTTGTGACCGTATCACTTATCAAATTTATTTCCAAAATATAACTGTAATTTTAATTTGTATAGTCCAAACAATCCATACCTATAGGTGATCCATCGGGGATAACCGGACTAGGAATCACTTTAAACTGTTCAGGATGGTTGTAGAAATCATCGATTCTGCGAACCATTTCCCTACTAATCGCTTCCCTGGATTTAGATACCAGTTCTGATTTAATATCCATCAATTTATTACTGGCAATGGCATTCACTTGTGGGTGTACCTTATCGTGGGCAGCCAGATTCATGATATGGAACAATACCCTAAAATTGATGGATTGTTGCACTTCATTTTCATAAGGATCCTTCGGGTTATAAAATATGGTGCCCTTTACCAAAGCATCCAAAACTTCCTGTAATCCCAAATTGGTAGGCTCCAAACTCTTTTGTTGAATAAGTCGCGAGGCCCGTTCGGGATGTAATACTAGTTTCATTGTCATATCCGCGGCCGTCTCTGGTGCCGATAATGCGTCAAAAGAAACTCCTGTTTTTCCCTTAAAAGATTCCCTCGTTCTATTATAACCAATGGCCCTTGGGGGAAATAATGACAATTTCCCTTTAGGAATGGCTATAACTTGTGCATCCAAAGTTTTTAAGATACTCTTTAGGGCATTTTCCTGTAACTTTCTATCAACAGTTTTTACCGTTAGTTGGCCATCACCTTTAACCGCATAATTATAATCCAAACCGCCTATGACCTTGGCAACTGCTTCTGTCTGATACCTATGGAAGAAATATAGGGGAACAAAAACATCCTCCAATACAGAATTGGGTTCATTCGTTCTTATATTATCAATTGAAAAGTTGGTTATGGCCGCCTTTCTCACTGCCAACATATCGATGAGTTCATCACTTGCTGCTTTTCCATTGTCCCATAGATGCCCTAAGACATGGGCCCCACCTTCCGGTCTTGCATCCGAATCCGAGATGTATCGCAAACCCTTATTTTGTGCATCGGTCAATATGGCGTTGAGCGCCTCCCTTTCGTTACTGCCTTCCGGTAATTGGGAATAAGAATAGGCTACTGTAACCTTATCCCAAACGCCAATACTGGTAGCATAGGCTTTGGAAAAATCTATTTCTCCATTTTTAACTGAAAATTGTGGGTGCGGATAATCCATTACTGAAGCCCTTTCATTGGTACTAGCAGCAAAATTATGTGCAAAACCAAGGGTGTGCCCTATTTCATGTGCCGATAATTGCCTAATTCTAGCCAATGAAAGTTCCAAAAGCTCTTGGTAATTGTCATCACGTTCTGCGAAAGGCTTGTTCATCAACGCTTGGGCAATTAAAAAATCTTGCCTAATGCGCAAGCTTCCCAAACTTACGTGCCCCTTCATAATTTCTCCCGTCCTAGGATCGGTAATACTACTTCCGTAACTCCATCCCCTAGTAGACCTATGCACCCATTGGATAACATTATAACGGACATCCAATGGATCGGCATCATCCGGTAGCATTTTCAATTGAAAAGCATCTTTAAAACCAATAGCTTCAAAGGCTTGGTTCCACCATTTACCACCTTCCAAAAGCGCAGATCGCACGGGCTCAGGGGTACCGTTATCCAAATAATAAATAATGGGTTCCACAGCCTCACTGACGGCCGCTGAAGGATCTTTTTTCTCCAACCGATGGCGCGTTACAAACTGTTTTAATATGGGTTCTTGAATTGGGGTGGCATAGTCATAATATGAAAAAGGATAGGACCCACTTCTTGGATCGAATTCCCTTTTGTTATACCCATTGTCCGGCAGCTCTATAAATGAATGATGCTGGGATACCGTTACTATTTTGGTATTGGGGGTGACGTCTTTCAAGAGTTTGGCTTTTTCCTCTACTATCCCTGTAAAGGTTAAAATAATATCCATCTCCACGTTTTTAGGAAATGCCTTGGTACGTTCCAGGTCAATAGCACTTTTGGTTTTATCCAAACTATAATTTCCCTGTTTCTTCTCCTTTAATTTTATAGCGACCCCATGAACGTCCTGCATTAAAAAGTCGGTCATGTCAATGATAAAACGACCCTCCTTTTCCTCTTCTATTTTAAATCCAAACAATACGGATTTGGCAAAGGCCTGCTCTATTGATTTTTTCTCCAAGGAATTCTCCGTTATGGCCCTATATTTTAGATTGGGCTGTACCAAAAGGAGCTTGTTTCCTGCCCTTTTAAAGTAGACCACTTGCTCATTACCCAATTGACCTCGGTCCAAGCCCAAGTCATTGCTCCCTATTCCGCTACTAAGGGAATAGACATATAGGAATTCTTTGTTCAGATCAGGAACCTCCATGAACACCTTATCATTGCCTTGATCGTAGTAAAAGGTAAAGAAGCCTTCATACTTCTTGAAATTTTTACTTTTTTCGGAAAATTGTGCATTTAATAAAGTTGTTGCCATAAAGAAGACAACAGTAAAATTAATGAGGTATTTCATAGTACTAAAAATTGAGATTCTAAATTTATGTAAAATGGTTCAAACATTATTATCTCTTGGTATTTTTATATTGATATCCCATAATTCATAAAATTCATATACACTTATTATCAAAAAGACAATTCTGTAGGCAATCTAATTAATTTATATATCCAATTGACTAGAATGGAGTACCTTATAGAAAATTTGGTATATGAGCTCGAATATAAAAAAACCCATTTTCTCCTCTTATATTAACAACCCTGACCTCTTTGATGAAGTTTTTGACACCCATGGTACTACCAAAAATGTTTATCAAAAGTTGTTTGACCTTTATGGAAATCACTCCATCTTGGATTATGTGCAATTGAACAATAAGGCTAAATCTTCCTTTTTCAATCAAGGGATTACATTCCAGACCTATGGAGAACATAATACTAAGGAAAAAATATTCCCCTTTGATCTTTTTCCAAGAATCATAGATCCTGATGAATGGGATTTAATAGAGCGCGGTGCTATACAAAGAAGCAAAGCTTTAAATTTATTTTTATGGGATATCTACCACGATAAAAAAATCATTAAAGATGGTATTGTTCCGTTGGACCTTATAAGTTCTTCTGCCAATTACCTGCACCAAATGATTGGGGTTGACCCACCTGGAGGGGTTTATAACCACATTTCTGGTACGGATATCATAAAACATTCCGATGGAGAATATTATGTATTGGAGGATAACATTAGATGTCCTTCTGGTGTAAGTTATGTCATTTGTAACCGAACCGCCCTTAAAAGGGCTCTTTTTGGGGTATTTAACCATTATAAGGCACATACTGTTACTAACTATGCTGAAAATCTGCTTGAAATATTGGAGAGTATAAAGCCTAAAGGCGTGGATATTCCCAATTGTGTGGTAATTACCCCTGGAATGTACAATTCAGCTTTCTATGAGCACTCCTATCTAGCAAAAGCAATGGGTGTGGAATTGGTAGAAGGTAGGGATCTATTTGTAGAGAATGATTTTGTATATATGAAGACCATTCGTGGGGCCATCAAAGTAGACGTAATCTACAGAAGGGTGGATGACCAATTTCTGGATCCGCTTGAATTTAGGGCAGATTCTTCTCTTGGGGTCCCAGGCCTTTTCGCGGCCTATATAAAAGGGAATGTTTGTTTGGCAAATGCTCCTGGAACTGGAGTCGCAGATGATAAAGCGGTATATACCTATATGCCCCAAATCATTAAATATTATTTGGATGAAGAGCCAATACTCAATAATGTGCACACCTATCACTGCAGTCGACCCGATGAATTAAAATATGTATTGGAACACATCCATGAATTAGTGGTAAAGCCCGTGGATGAAGCCGGTGGGTATGGTATTTCCATTGGCAATAGGCTTAACAAAGAAGAAATAAAAGTAGTCCAGGAACAAATTAAGGAGCATCCTAGAAAGTATATTGCCCAACCTATAATGTCCCTTTCCGTCCACCCTACATATATAGATGATAGTGAGTCTTTTGAACAACGACATGTGGATTTAAGAACATTTACATTACTGGGCAACAATAAAGAATTTGTGCTTAAAGGGGGACTTTCAAGAGTTGCGCTTAAAAAAGGTAATCTAATTGTAAATTCTTCACAAGGTGGAGGATCAAAAGACACCTGGGTATTAAAAAAATAAAACCATCATATGTTAGCTAGAGTTGCGAATAACCTTTTCTGGATGGGGCGTTACATAGAGCGTGCCGAACACTTGGCCAGATATTTAAATGTAAATTATTTTTCCTCCTTGGATGCCCCTAACGAGTTGTCCCAGTCCAGACAGTTCGTACTGCGGTCCATGATGTTTTTTGTTGGTGAACCCATTCAGGATAAATCAGTGGTGTTGGACGAGGAGGAAGTCCTATATAATATTGGACTTAATCCCGATATGCCCTACTCCATCATCAATAATGTGAAATTAGCAAGGGAAAATGCAAATAGTGCTCGCGATTTAATATCTACAGAGCTCTATGAGGCCATCAACAAGTTCTACCATTTTGTAATCAGTTATTGTAGGGACGATTTCAAAAAAAAGGGGTTGTACGATTTCACCATGAACATCGCGGAAATGACCGCAATATTGAGAGGTAAGATCAGGGGCACACTACTCCATGACGAGGTATATGCCATAACCATGCTGGGCCTTAACTTAGAAAGAGCTACCCAAGTAATTAGGATCATTAATTCTAAATATAATGATGCCGTGGAGGCCAAAGGTAATTACGGGGACAAAATAAGTAATAGCTTTGAATGGATTACCTTATTGAAATGTGTTGAATCCTACGATATGATGAGGCGGTTTTACAAAAAGACACCCAACAGCATTTGCACTTTGGAATTTTTAATTTTAAACCCAGATTGCCCAAGATCTGTTATCAACAGTATCAATCAAGTGTATAAACACATCAAGGTGTTGGACGAATCAAAGAATCCGGATAAAAATTCGACCGCCTTTTTAATCAGCAAGGTAAAAGGGGAATATGAGTTTAAATTTGCAGAAGAAATTGAGGAGGATATTCAAGGTTTTATTGAAAACATTCTCAATAGTTTGGTGCAAATAAGCCAGAAAATGGAAAATGAATTTTTTAACTATTGATTAATAAAGCATTGACTTACTTTTGTCGATACAATACCAACAGATGTCCTTTGAATATACAGTGACCTATAAGGCCGAAAACAAATATGAGAACCACGTAGAAGATGCTGCCTGGCAATTCTTGATTGTCCCCGAAAATAATGAAACCCAAGAATTGATCAAAGCGGATTTTGAGAATTCCCTTAATGCCAAATTTGAGTATTCCACCAATGGTTTAGGTTTTCAAACCATTAGGGTATCTCCCAAACAAAGTTTTCAAAATATAAACTTCAAGGGATCTTTTAAACTGACAAAGAAAAGTTTTAATCCTTTTGACCATATTCCGATTTTCGAAATAGCAGAAAATTATAAGGAAATAAACGGTTTGGATTTTAAGGCAGATTTTGAGCCCTATTTGCGCAAAACTCCCTATACTTTGCTGCCTAAAGCAGTTGAGGATATTTTTAAATTTGATACCGCGGTCAGCATCTTTGAAAATCTACAGCAGTTAAATCATTGGGTATACCTCTATATTCATTTTAAAACTGGGGTCACAGATGTTGACACCAAATTGGAGGAAGTTCTAAAAAAGAAAGAGGGTGTATGTCAAGATTTTGCCCATCTTTTCTGTGCACTGGCTAGGGCCAATCAAATTCCCGCCCGTTATGTTTCCGGCTATCTGCACCAAGGAATTGGTTATTTTGGGGATTCTCAGATGCACGCATGGGCAGAATGCTTTATTCCAGAAGCAGGGTGGATAGGTTTTGACCCTACTAATGACCTGTTGGTCAATGACAACCATATAAAAGTTGCCCATGGAAAGGATTACAACGATTGTTCCCCTTTGAAAGGCGTTGTATATGCCCTAGGGAAGAATGAGACCATGCATACTGTGGAAGTGCAGTCCCAACAATAAATTACCTTGCCCTTTTCCATAAAAATCAAAAAAAAGAACCCTATTTTTGAGTCAAATTATAGCAGATGATAACTACAGACCATTATAAGAGTCTCATAGATCGCCTTGGTGCGTTAAGGAGGTATCTTTGACATTGATGCCAAGCTTGTCGAAATAGAAAACGAAGAAGAAAAAACACTGGAATCCAATTTTTGGGACAACCCTCAAAAAGCCCAGGCCCATATGAAATTGATCCAATCCAAAAAACAATGGGTTGACGATTTCAATGCGGCAAAATTACTTTTAACCGATCTGGAGGTTCTTATAGAATTTCAAAAAGAAGGTGCAATTCCCGAAGAAGAAGTACAACAGCATTACGACAAAATAGTTGAGGCTATGGAAAACCTCGAATTCAAGAACATGCTTTCCGATGAAGGAGATGACCTTAGTGCCGTATTACAAATAACTGCCGGCGCCGGAGGTACAGAAAGTTGCGATTGGGCCGCTATGTTAATGCGTATGTATTTAATGTGGTGCGAAAAAAATGGGTACAAGGTTAAGGAAGTCAATTATCAAGGAGGGGATGTTGCCGGAATAAAAACGGTCACCTTGGAAATTGAGGGTGATTTTGCCTTTGGATGGCTAAAAGGAGAAAACGGGGTGCATAGATTGGTGCGCATATCCCCTTTTGACAGCAATGCCAAAAGGCACACCTCCTTTGCCTCTGTGTATGTATACCCTCTGGCCGACGATAGCATCGAAATAGATATCAATCCGGCTGACATTTCTTGGGCCTTTGCCAGATCTGGCGGTGCTGGGGGACAAAATGTTAACAAGGTGGAGACAAAAGCTATTCTAACCCACCATCCTACAGGAATTGTGGTCCACAATTCGGAAACAAGATCCCAATTGGAAAATAGGGAGAACGCCATGCGTCTGCTTAAATCGCAGTTATACGAAATAGAATTGCGCAAAAGACAGGCTGCACGTAATGAAATTGAGGCATCGAAAATGAAAATAGAATGGGGCTCTCAGATTAGAAATTACGTGATGCACCCCTACAAGCTTGTAAAGGATGTTCGGACTGGAGAGGAAACAGGGAACATAGATGCCGTTATGGATGGCCAGATCAGCCGATTTCTAAAGGCCTTCCTCATGATGATGGGGCAAAAAGAGGAATCTAATTAATCTAAAATCAGAAATGATTATTATAAGCTGTAAGGAAATTAAAAGCAATTAGACTATTTCCAACCAATATCAGAAAAGTTGAACCATAATACATAAGTTATGATCAAAATTTATCATAATCCCAGATGTAGCAAGTCTAGGCAGGCCTTGGATTTATTAAAAGATTCGGGCAAGGAGTATGAAGTTGTTAAATATTTAGAAGACATACCTACCAAAGAGGAACTCAGGGAAGTCTTGAACTGCCTATCCCTGAAGGCAGAACATTTGGTCCGCAAAAATGAACCAATTTGGAAAGAAAAGTTTAGAGGAAAGCTACTTTCCGAAGAGGACATAATCAATGCAATGATAACCTATCCAAAACTCATAGAAAGACCCATTATAATAGATGGTGGTAAAGCCATTATTGGGCGACCACCAGAAAAGGTAAACGAACTGCTCTAAATCTTCAAATTATTTTTGAATAAGATTTTTGCGTTATTGATTAACAATCTTTAACGTCCTTTTTAACTAAGCCGTTTTAGTTGAATGTTATTTAACATACATTTAACCAAAGCGGCTTAAACCTTCCTGTATTTTTGGGCTCTAACAAATCAATAAAGATATGGAGACCAAGAATAAGTACATTTTCACGGTATTAATTATACTCTTTTCAACCACCTTAATTCAGGCACAATACGGCTATGGCAACAGGAATGGGAATGGGAATGGGAATAATAGATATGGAAATAGACAGAGCAATATTCCACAAAGCCAACAAACTCCGGAAAAAGTGGAACCATTGACTGCCGAAGAAATGGTAGATACCCAAATGCCAGCCATTGCAGAGGCTTTGGAATTGAACGAATTCGAAAAGGCAGTGGTCAGTACTACCCTTGTTAAATATATGCAACAGCGAATTGAGCTTCAAATCTTACAATTGGAGACCGATAAAATGAAGGAAGCCTACGAGAGGATAAATTTAAACCAGGATGCAGAGTTGAAAGCAGGTCTGCCCGAAGAAAAATATGAAGCCTTTTTGAATTTGAAGGAAGATGGTTTCAGAAAAACAAAACGAAAAAGGAAAAAGAAGAATTAAAATCTAAGACGCAAGCCAAGCTATGAAAAAACTAATACCATTGTTGCTTATTCTAACCACAACCTTAACCTATGGCCAAAGACAACAGCGCACATCGGAACTTGTAACAATATCGGGTACGGTGTTGGACAAAGAATATAATAAGCCTTTGGAATATGCCACTTTAATATTGCAAAGCGTTAAAAATCCGGAAAAGGTTACAGGAGGAATAACTGACATAAATGGTAAGTTTAGTGTAGAGACAGAGCCTGGAATGTATAATATTCGATTAGAATATATATCCTATATTACCTTCCGCTTGGATAACCAAAGAATAACTTCTTCCAAGGATCTTGGGACCATAAAATTGGGGATCAATGTAGAGCAATTGGAAGCTGTAGAGGTTGTAGGAGAAAAAACTACAGTTGAAGTTAGGCTCGACAAAAAAATATATAACATAGGGAAAGACATTACTACCAGTGGAGCTAGTGTGAGCGATGCACTGAACAATGTGCCTTCCGTTAATGTAGATGTTGATGGGGCCATTAGCCTTCGAGGCAATGAAAATGTACGAATCCTAATCAATGGGAGACCTTCAGCCTTGGCTGGTTTTGGTTCTACCGATGCCTTACGCCAAATACCTGCAGATGCCATAGATAAGGTTGAGGTAATTACCAGCCCTTCTGCTAGATATGACGCTGAGGGTACCGCTGGGATCTTGAATATCATCCTTAAAAAGGAGAAAACGCTTGGCTTTAATGGATCCATCAATACCAGTATTGGATATCCAACTGCAAGTCAAATCAGTTCAAACCTAAATCTACGTACCGATAAGTTTAATATATTCAATACCCTAGGGTATAGTTATAGGCGTCCACCTGGAGGAGGATTCTTTGATAATACATATGCCAATGGAAATTTTGATAGGATCATCGAAAACCGTGAGATCCTAAGGGAAGACCTCGGGTTTAATATGAACATTGGACTAGAATATTTTATCACGGATAAGTCTTCTATTACCGGTAGTTATTTCGCCCGGATTTCCGATGAGAAAGATGTTACGGAAAATGACAGTAAACGATTTGTAGGGACCGACATAACCAGTAGAACATTTAGGAGTGAAGACGAAAGTCAGGACGATAAAAGTAATCAACTTGCTCTGAACTATGTCAACAGATTGGATGATGATGGTCAAAAATTAACTGCCGATCTGCAATACTCCTTTGATAATGAAGATGTTTTCACTGTGATACAGGAGAACAACACCTTTCCCAATGATAATTTGTTGGCCCTTGAAAACGTTTACGAAATAGAAAATCAAAAAGAATTTCTCTTCCAGACAGATTATGTCCTACCTATGGGCGATGCCCAGTTTGAAGTAGGGTATCGTGGTAATTTTGAAGAGTCCATCAATGATTACAAATTAGATACCCTGAACCAAAATTCTGGGCAATTTGATAGAAACCGAAATCTGACCAACGTATTTACATATAATGAAAATGTAAATGCCCTATATAGCCAGTATGGAAACAAGTTTGGAAAATTCTCTTTTCTATTTGGCCTGCGTTTGGAAAACACCCAGTTGAAAGGCAAGGTTGATTCAGAATTTGATCAACAAGCCTTGGAAGAAATCATTGGAGGAGATGTTGATGTGAATTTTGACAAAAACTACCTTGGCCTTTTCCCTACCTTAAATTTAATATTTGAGATTGCCGAGAGGGAAAATATAACCTTGGGGTATAACAGAAGGATCAACAGGCCAAGGGGTTGGTTTATTAACCCTTTTCCATCCAGATCCAGTCGGACAAACGTGTTCCAAGGAAACCCTGATCTAGACCCTGCCTATGCCAATGCTTTTGACCTGGGTTATTTAAAAAGATGGGAGAAATTGACTTTAACCTCCTCCATTTATTACCAAAAAGAAACCAATTCCTTTGAAAGGGTACAAGAGGAGACCGGGGAAGTTACAGCCGACGGGATACGCATTATTCGTACCATTCCCATTAACCTATCCACGAATGAAAGAATTGGAGCGGAAGCAGGGGTTTTGTACAACCCAAATAAATGGTTGCGCCTGAACTGGAGCTTTAATTTCTTCCAATTTGCCACTGAAGGTGTTTTCAACAACGTGGATTATGGTACAGAAAACACCAGCTGGTTTACGAGATTTAGTGCTAAGGTATCTTTACCTGCCAAAATTGATTGGCAAACAAATGCATTTTATCGTGGTCCCAGTCAAAATTCCCAGACAAAAAATGAAGGAATTTTTTCTTTGAATTTGGCCTTTAGCAAAGATATTATGGGAGACAAGGGAACACTGGCCTTTAATATAAGTGATCTATTGAATACCAGAAAAAGAAGCTCTTTTACCGAGACCGACTTTTTTACTTCGGACAGTGAGTTTCAATGGCGACAAAGACAATTTAATCTATCGTTTGTATACCGTTTTAACCAACCTAAAGGCAAACAAAATGGGAAACGCAATGGCATGCCGGATGATGAAGAAAGAGATTATGGAGGGGGCGCCTAATAGCACCTGTTTTAATAATTTAAAAAAAGGGAAGCCAGTCGGCTTCCTTTTTTTTTGCCTATAAACTTCAAAAACAAATCGTTATGATTGTGTATTACTATTCGGATATGGATTTCCCTTTAGAAAATTTTAAATGACCATTGAAACCAAATTGACCATCCTATATTTAAATTACCTTTTTGGAATTTAAGGTTAAACTTGGTGTGACAACTTCAAATATGTTTAAGGGATAAAACAAAAAAGAAGCCAAAAGGCTTCTTTTTTTATTCGTTGCGTTTCGCTTTTTTGGCGTCGCGTTTTTCTTTCAAGAATTCCAACAATGTACCACCCAACCAATAAGGAATAACAAAGGTCAATAGAAATATCATTAACCAAAATCCAATGGTAAGTATCGTTAAAAATGCTAAGAAACCTAAGTACTGCTCGAATTCAAACATGAGTGATAAATTTTAACGTTAACAAAGATACTTTGAAATAGGTATATACTACAAATCAAAATCGAAAAAAATGGAAATAAATTGGCAAAGCAGTACCTTTGTGGGAAACAAAACCACTTTAATATGAGCTTTAGAATTGAAAAAGACACCATGGGAGAGGTTAAGGTCCCATCTGATAAATATTGGGGCGCACAAACAGAGCGTTCCCGAAATAATTTTAAAATAGGCCCTTCGGCTTCCATGCCCTTGGATATTGTCTATGGCTTTGCATACCTTAAGAAAGCCGCAGCCTATACAAATCATGACCTAGGAGTCCTTTCCAAAGAAAAAAGAGATATGATTGCTGCAGTTTGTGATGAAATTTTGGAAGGCAAACACAATGATCAGTTCCCTCTTGTTATCTGGCAGACCGGTTCAGGGACCCAGAGCAATATGAACGTAAATGAGGTTGTTGCCAACAGGGCCCATGAACTTGCAGGAAATAAAATTGGTGAGGGCGAGAAAACCATACAGGCAAACGATGATGTGAACAAATCACAATCCTCCAATGACACCTTCCCTACTGGAATGCATATTGCAGCTTACAAGAAAATTGCTGAAATTACCATCCCAGGGGTTACCCAACTTAGGGATACTTTACATAAAAAGGCTCAAGAATTTAAAAATGTGGTAAAAATTGGGCGCACCCATTTAATGGATGCCACTCCCTTAACCTTAGGCCAGGAATTTTCAGGTTATGTGTCCCAATTGGACCATGGATTGAAAGCCTTAAAAAATACGTTACCGCATTTAAGTGAATTGGCATTGGGTGGAACCGCCGTAGGAACGGGTTTGAACACCCCTGAAGGTTATGACGTATTGGTAGCTGAGTATATCGCCAAGTTCACAGGCCTACCTTTTATCACCGCTGAAAACAAATTTGAAGCTCTTGCTGCCCATGATGCCATTGTAGAAAGTCATGGTGCTTTAAAACAACTGTCCGTTGCCTTGAATAAAATAGCCAATGATATTAGAATGATGGCCTCAGGACCGCGTTCAGGGATCGGGGAAATCATTATCCCGGCTAATGAACCTGGTAGCTCCATTATGCCCGGAAAAGTGAATCCAACGCAATGTGAGGCCCTTACCATGGTTTGTGCCCAAGTAATGGGCAATGATGTTGCCATCACCGTGGGAGGTACACAGGGACACTACGAGCTCAATGTCTTTAAACCAATGATGGCCGCGAACATCCTGCAATCGGCAGAATTGCTAGGAGATGCATGTGTTAGCTTTGATGAAAATTGTGCAACAGGAATAGAACCAAACCATGAGGTAATTAAACAATTGCTAAACAATTCATTAATGTTGGTTACTGCATTAAATACTAAAATTGGGTATTATAAAGCGGCGGAAATAGCCAATACGGCACATAAGAATGGAACCACATTAAAAGAAGAAGCCATAAACCTTGGATATGTTACCGCAGAGGATTATGATGAATGGGTAAAGCCAGAAGATATGGTGGGAACCTTGAAATAGTTCAATTGATCGAAATTAAGAAGAATAAAAAAAGGGGCAATCAAATGATTGCCCCTTTTTTGTTAATGGATAGTGTTTACTATTTTAATGTGAACTTAGATGTTCCCAATAATTTTAGGCCCCCATCATAAACGTTCACCATGTAATTTCCTTTTTGGAAATCACCTGATGGCTTGCTGATATAATCACAAACATCCAATGACTTATTCTCATAGTAGAAGTTGGTTTCTTTGCTATAGGTCACGGAAGCACCGCTATCAATAGTTTTTGAAAAACTTTCTCCCAATACGTTACCTTGTGGATCCAACACCTCTATGAAGAATTCCCTATCTCCTGCCTGAGCAATTACGTTGTTCGCTATAGTGAAACAAATTTTAAATTTATCTGTTCCTCTAGCTCTTTGTGTAGAAACCAATTTACCGCTATTTCTCTCTTTTACCGCATCAACAGAAAACTGTGAAAGGTTAAGTGCAGATCCTTTTTCAACGGCAGATGCCAATTGTGTATTCTGTACAACCAAAGAATCATTGAAAACTGTTTGTTTTTCCAATTCTACATATGTACTATCCCTTTGCATTGCCAACCTACTATTAGATCTTGTTAGGGAATCTACTTGTTTCATCAATTGCTCTCTTTCTTTCTTTAATACGCTAACCTGATTTCTAAATCTGTACAAAGCAGAAATATCACCTTTCATAGTACTAACCGAATCAATGTATTTAGCAATTTTGTCTCTAGCGATAACCAATTCCTCGTTAGTAGCATTGCTTTCCAAAATAGCTTTGTCGTATTCCGACTTAAGACTATTTAAATCTTCCACCACCAATTGCTTTTCTTGCTGCATTATTTGAGTGGTTTTTTGCTTGTCCTTGTAAAGACTTACGGTGTAAATAATAGTACCCAATAAAATGATACCCAGTAATCCAGCGATTACCTTTAAACTGTTATTGTTTTTAGTCTCAGTCATAATTAATTTATTAAATAACTTTTTAGTTGATTTTACTTTTTGTCAAAAGTTGATTGTATGTATACGACTATATACGTCGCAATTGATCTTTTAGATTTTTTTGTGGAAAAATAATTTAATTTCACACAATAAACGAATCTTAACATTATTTTTATAGCTTCATTTAACTTCTTAATGAGCATGTCCCTAAAAATAATACCCTTTGCCCCTAAATATGCACAATCTTTCAAGGAGCTTAATATAGCGTGGTTGGAGAAATACTTTTATGTTGAACCCCATGATGCCGATCTCATGGAACGATGTGAGCAGACCATTGTTAATAAAGGAGGCTTTATATTTTTTGCACAATATCAAGATACCATCGTTGGATGCTATTCCTTTATAAGGATTGATGAAGGGGTCTACGAACTAGGTAAAATGGCGGTAGATCCGGAATACCAAGGATTAAAGATTGGTCAGGGCTTAATGGACCATGCCATCACTTATGCCAAATCACATAAATGGCATAAAATAGTGCTGTATTCCAATACCAAGTTGGAGAATGCCATTTATATCTATAGAAAATACGGATTTCAAGAAATTGATTTGGAAGCCAATACCCCTTACGAGAGGAGTAACATTAAAATGGAATTATCTCTTGATTGATATACCTTATGAGGCTAAAAGATTTATCGATTTAAATCTTAATACATCCGACTTAATGAAAATTATCTTTAACTGTAAAACATTTATTTATGAAATCTCTACTTTTAGTACTTACAATTTTTTCTTCTATCCTAACGGGATGTAAGGAAGCCCCTAAAGAAAAGTCCGGGGAACCTATTGCGAAAGAAGCAGTACCGGCAAAAACAGCCCAAGAACTGAAAATTGTTCCTATTGAACATGCCAGCACCGTTTTGGAATGGGGAAATCTAACCATTTATATAGATCCTGTTGGTGGTGCAGTGGCTTATGAAGGCCAAAAACAGCCCGACTTAATTTTAATTACAGATATCCACGGAGATCATTTCAGCCTTGAAACGCTACAGGAACTAAATACAGAAAAGGCAAAAATCATGGTCCCCCAGGCAGTGGCAGATAAAATCCCCTCTGAATTTGCCCCACAATTGGATATTCTGAACAACGGAGAATCAAAGGAGCGTTATGGAATCACAGTGGAAGCCGTTCCCATGTATAATTTAAGAAAAGAAGCCCTGCAAATGCATCCCAAAGGAAGAGGTAACGGTTACATTCTAAATATGGGCGATAAGCGCATCTATTTTTCCGGAGATACGGAGGATATTCCAGAAATGAGGGCCTTGGAAAATATTGATACTGCTTTTATCTGTATGAACCTTCCTTATACTATGACTGAGGAGAGCGCTGCCGATGCTGTATTGGAATTTAAACCTAAGGAAGTATATCCATACCACTACAGAGGTAACCCAGATGTTAGCGATGTTGCAAAATTCCAATCCCTAATAGAAAAAGGAAATACGGATATTAAGGTCATTCAGTTGGACTGGTACCCAAAAGAGGCCTACTAAATAAATACCATAAAAAAATCCCGCTCTTCAACGGGATTTTTTTTCATCTTATTTCAACCCTATATTAGCGGATCAACTTCTTATACTTGATACGTTTAGGCATAATGTCTCCACCTAAACGTTTCTTTTTGTTTTCTTCATAATCAGAGAACGATCCTTCAAAGAAATACACTTGGGAATCCCCTTCAAAGGCTAAGATGTGCGTACATATCCTATCCAAGAACCATCTGTCGTGGGAAATTACTACCGCACAACCTGCAAAATTCTCTAAACCTTCTTCAAGTGCCCTCAATGTATTTACATCCAAATCGTTTGTAGGCTCATCCAACAATAACACGTTGCCTTCTTCTTTCAAGGTCATGGCCAAATGCAATCTGTTACGTTCCCCACCAGAAAGCATATTTACCTTTTTGTTCTGCTCACTTCCGGTGAAGTTGAACCTGCTCAAATACGCCCTTGAATTCACTTGTCTTCCGCCCATCAAGATCAACTCTTGCTCATCGCTGAAGTTCTGCCAGATGGTCTTCTCTTGGTCTATATTGGAATGCTTCTGATCTACATATGCAATCTTTGCCGTATCACCTACTACAAATTCTCCACTATCTGGGGCCTCTTCCCCCATAATCATCTTAAAAATAGTGGTTTTACCGGCACCGTTTGGACCAATAACACCAACAATCCCTGCTTGTGGTAATTTAAAGTTTAAATCTTCATACAGCAATTTATCACCGTAAGCCTTGCTTACGCCATTGGCTTCAATAACATTTGTTCCCAAACGAGGACCATTGGGAATATAAATTTCCAAGTTCTCGTCCAATTGTTTTTGGTCTTGACTCAGTAATTTATCGTAATTTTTTAATCTTGCTTTTTGCTTGGTCTGTCTTCCTTTAGCACCTTGTCGTACCCATTCCAACTCACGCTCCAATGTTTTCTGCCTTTTTGAGGCTACCTTGCTCTCGTCGGCCATACGCTTGGACTTTTGTTCCAACCAGGAAGAATAGTTCCCTTTCCATGGTATACCTTCTCCCCTATCCAATTCTAAAATCCATCCGGCCACGTTATCTAGAAAATATCTATCGTGGGTTACTGCAATGACAGTTCCTTTATATTGGGCCAAATGATGCTCTAACCAATGTACTGATTCAGCATCCAAATGGTTGGTCGGTTCATCCAATAGCAATATTTCTGGCTCTTGTAACAATAACCTGCAAAGTGCCACTCTCCTTCTTTCCCCTCCGGAAAGAACCGCAATCTTTTTATCAGGTTCCGGGGTTCGCAAAGCATCCATTGCAATTTCCAATTTGGTGTCCAATTCCCAAGCGTCAGAAGCATCTATTTTGTCCTGAAGTTCTGCCTGTTTGTCCATGAGTTTTTGCATTTTATCTGCATCTTCATAGACCTCTGGTAGACCAAACATATCGTTGATCTTGTTATATTCATCTAAAATGGCTACCGTATCGGCAACACCTTCTTTCACTATTTCCAAGACCGTTTTGGATTCATCCAATTGCGGTTCCTGCTCCAAATAGCCAACATTATAACCAGGAGAGAATACAACATCCCCTTGATAGTTCTTATCAACCCCAGCGATAATTTTCAACAAGGTAGACTTACCAGAACCATTAAGGCCTAAGATTCCGATCTTAGCACCGTAATAAAAACTTAGGTAAATATTTTTTAATACTGGTGTATTGGCTGTTTTATAGGTTTTAGTAACCCCAGACATGGAAAAAATGACTTTCTTATCGTCAGACATAAAATAATTTGATTAAAATTGATGATTTGGCTATGTTATACCCTGCCTTTTAAGGCATTAAATACCCAAGCAATGGCAAAAAAACCTATACCTACGGCTGCAAAACCCCATCCCGCTATATCATTATATCTGAAAGCTCCAAGAGCTATTAATGAAAGGCCTACAATGATCATAATGAAGGTCGCCCATGCTAGCACGGTATTCTTGTTCATTCCCATATTCGATTAGTTTATTTTGGTACCGACAAATATCGTAATTTTTAAAAGATTAAATAAACGAAACGAAAAAACTTTAGGATTCAAATGGAAAGACAATCCCCGTTTGTTCCCTTATCTGGTCCAATATTTCGATCAACTCCAAACTGTTTTTATGTGACCAAAGACTACTTTCCAACTTTCCAGCAGCCAAACAGGAATTGACCTCTTCAATTTCATAACTGTATCCCTTCCCTATGGTTGGCTCCAAAACATCTTCCATTTCTCCATTTCTTTCAATGGAAAAACCATTGGTCTCATGCCATCGCGGATGTATATATATAGACCCATTGGTTCCTGTAATCTTGGCCTTCATTTCAGAATTACTGGTCAAGCCCGAATAGAGCATTGCCTGAGCCTCCTCATACTCAAAAATCATAGCAGTCTGAATCTCGGCCCCAGTACCATGAAATTTCGAAGATGCCAATATTTTAGCTGGTTTCCCCATCATCAGATAAGCCAAAAATATGGGATATATCCCTATGTCCAAGAGGGAACCCCCGGCGAGGGCAGGATTTAGTAATCTTCCTTCCTTATCCCTATCCAACGCATAAAAAGCAAAATCTGCTTGGAGGTAACTAAGAGTTCCTATTTTTTTTGCGTCCACCCATTCCTTTATTTTTCTGATGGAAGGATTGAACCTACTCCAAAGGGCTTCCATTAAAAATACGTTGTTCCTCTGGGCCGCATCCAACATTTTCTTTACTTCTTCCCTGTTTACTCCCATAGGCTTTTCACACAGTACGTGCTTCCCATGTTCCATGGCCGTTATGGCCAAAGTCGCATGATGTGTATGTGGGGTGGCAATATAAATGACGTCCACTTCCGGTGAATTGAAAAGCTCCTCATAACTTCCATAGGCATATTTGGCATCGTATTCTTTAGCAAAATCAGATGCCCTCTCCAAATTTCTTGAGGCTACAGCAACCAATTCAGATGTCTCTGTCAATCGTAGATCTTTGGCAAAACTGTTAGCTATCCGGCCAGGGCCTAGGATGCCCCATCGTGTTTTGTTTTCCATTTTCAACTTAAGTTTTGTCAAAGTTAATCAATATAACTCCTTATCTTTATGCCTCAAAAAGAAACTATTTTCAGGAATGGATATAAACTTCAACAAAAACGAAGACCATAATAAATTACTTCTCTCATCCTTAAAACATCGCTTGGCCAAAGTACATTTGGGCGGTGGAAAAAACAGAATCGAAAAACAACATGCACAAGGAAAAATGACCGCTAGGGAGCGTATCGATTACTTGTTGGATAAGGGGAAGAAGTCCATTGAAATAGCTGCTTTTGCAGGAGATGGAATGTATGCCGAACACGGGGGTTGCCCCTCTGGCGGCGTTGTTATCAAAATTGGGTATGTACAAGGCAAACAATGCATAGTTGTTGCCAATGATGCCACGGTAAAAGCAGGTGCTTGGTTTCCTATAACAGGGAAGAAAAACCTAAGGGCCCAAGAAATTGCGATTGAAAATAGGTTGCCCATCATTTATTTGGTGGATAGTGCCGGAGTTTACCTGCCCATGCAAGACGAAATATTTCCCGATAAAGAACATTTTGGACGTATTTTCAGAAACAATGCCGTAATGAGCAGTATGGGAATTACCCAAATAGCAGCGGTAATGGGTAGTTGTGTGGCTGGAGGGGCATATTTGCCAATTATGAGTGATGAAGCCTTGATCGTCGATAAGACAGGTAGTATATTCTTGGCAGGAAGTTACCTCGTAAAAGCGGCAATTGGAGAAAGCATCGACAATGAAACCCTGGGAGGAGCTACCACCCATTGTGAAATTAGTGGAGTAACAGATTACAAGGCCGAAGACGATAAGGATGCCTTGAATACTATAAAAAATATTGTAAGTAAAATAGGTGATTTTGACAAGGCCGGATATAATAGAACAGCCTCTAAAAAGCCTGTTGAAAATCCAGAAGATATCTACGGTATCTTACCAGCTTCCCGCACCGATCAATATGACATGCTTGAAATCATTAAGCGACTTGTTGACGATTCCGATTTTGAGCAGTATAAAGAGGGATATGGAAAGACAATATTAACGGGATACGCACGGATTGATGGCTGGGCCGTTGGTATTGTTGCCAACCAGAGGAAAGTAGTGAAGACCACCACAGGGGAAA
The DNA here is from genome assembly GCA_035798135.1 of Flavobacteriaceae bacterium KMM 6897. GTDB lineage: Bacteria > Bacteroidota > Bacteroidia > Flavobacteriales > Flavobacteriaceae > Sediminicola. The sequence continues at coordinate 529,832 of JAPFBR010000002.1, forward strand.
TGCAATTTGGAGGGGTCATTTATTCAGACTCCGCAGATAAGGCAACTCGTTTCATTGCAAATTGTAACCAGAAAAAGATACCCTTGGTTTTTTTACAGGATGTAACCGGGTTTATGGTCGGCAGCAAAAGTGAACACGGAGGAATAATCAAGGATGGTGCAAAAATGGTTAATGCCGTCAGTAATTCCGTGGTCCCCAAATTTACCATAGTTATAGGAAATAGTTACGGGGCCGGAAATTATGCCATGTGCGGAAAGGCCTTTGATCCTAGATTTATAGTTGCATGGCCAAGTGCCGAATTGGCCGTAATGAGCGGAAATTCTGCCGCAAAGGTTTTGTTGCAAATTGAAAAGGCCTCGCTTAAAAAGAAAGGTGAAACCATTACGGAAAAGAAAGAAGCTGAGCTATTTAATAAAATAAAGGACCGCTATGATGACCAAGTGTCTCCGTATTATGCAGCGGCAAGGATATGGACAGATGCGGTAATTGATCCCTTGGAAACCAGGAATTGGATTTCATTGGGAATTGAGGCTGCAAATCATGCGCCCATTGAAAAGAAATTTAATTTAGGGCTGCTACAGGTTTAATTTTTTTATATCGCTTATTTTCAGTAATTTAATAGGAGTAATTTTAATCTTTTCAATTATGGGAACTATTAAAACACTCAACAAATGGGCAAATAAACACACGTATTATCCTCTTGATATCTTACGTATTTCTTTAGGGCTTTTCCTGTTCATTAAAGGCCTATATTTTATTGGGAACACCCAAATAATCTTAGAACTCGTTGCCCCCTTAAAAGGCTTTGCGGGTAGTATGTTGGCAGTTCATTATGTAGCTCCGGCACATCTTATTGGAGGATTGCTCATTGTTTTTGGTTTGTATACCCGATGGGCCGTGCTTACACAGCTTCCAATAATTATTGGCGCAGTACTTATCAATTTTATTGGAGAAATGAACACTTCCAATTTAATATTGGCCAGTGCTGTAGTACTGGTGTGTATTTTCTTTCTTTTTTACGGATCGGGAAAACATTCTACGGATTATTACCTTAAAATGGGGACGTGATGTTACGATTAGAGGCCTATAACTTTTCCTTTTTATACCACATGGGTCCAAGAGTAAAGCTCCAAATACCCTATTTCACCTGCAGTGTAGCCACATTTAATTTTTGAAGTGGGGCTGTGAAATTTACCAATACTTCATTTTTGGATTGATTGGGTGAACCGTAATTTTCGTAAATGCTGCATTTCAAGGTAAATTGTTCCTGATTGCTATCCTTGCTGCTGCCCAAATAGGTAGCATTAAAAGTCCATTTTCCATTTACGTCCCCATAAAATTCGAACTCCTCACTTGTATAGCCATTGGTTATCTCATCTTCAATTCTTTCGGGTTTGGACAAGTTGCTGTGGTCCCAAATAAAGAATCGGTTCTGGGGATTGACTAATTGTAGTTCAAAATCGGCCAAGGGCGTGTTCCACTCAAAAACCAATCGTACATTATATTTTAAATTATTAAAGTATTTAGGGTCTACAGCTGTGGTATTCAATTCATCCTTATGCAGAAAAATGATATTGCGAATTTCTCGATCAATGGTTTTGGAAATCACCGCATCGTTCTGACCAACCATTAAGGTACCATTGGACAATGCCATTAATTGATTTAGTGCCTGCTGCACCTTCCCTTGGTCCCTAAGCGCTATTGCTATGTCCAAATATGATTGTACCATTTTAGGTTCCAAACTAATAATACGTTCATTGATCAGGACAACCTCTTTAAAAGCACCGATGGAAGAGAGTGCCAGTGCCGCCGATTTTAAATTAGTGATATCTTGCGGAAATAATTCAACGATATTGGAGATGGTACGAATTGCCAACTCTGGATTGCCCCGTTTAAAATAATTAAAAGCATCCATATAAAACTGAACGCTATTTCCATTAAAAATTCGCAGGGCTAAGTACGTATCGTAGGCTTCCTTTGGTGAGGTTGATTTTTGCAATGATTTTAAAACAGCGGTAAAAGTAGTTGCCTCCGAATCGATATCCTCCTCGTATATATTGTTCTTTAACCGAGCCATATCTTGTTTTTGCCCCTTTACTGTCGGTGCTTTTGAGGATTTAGTAGTTATTAAAATTACCCCATTGGCACCTAAAGTTCCATATTTTGTAGTGGCGGCCATCCCCTTTAGGACAGTAATATCGGCTATGTTTTCTGGATTTAAAAATCCAAAATTTGCCATTGGGGAGGAACCGTTGGAATTGGATTGCTGCTGTGGCACTCCATCAATAACAATAAGACCGTAATTATTTAACAACATGGAATTGTCGGTACGCATTTTTACCTGACTGATATCCTGATTTTGTTTTAGCTCTACTCCTGAAAATTTATTTTGTATGGACTGTGCCACATTGGTCTGAATTGGAGTAATATCTTCATCACCTATTGATTGAACAGCAACTCCAACCCTATCTTCATCTTCCTCGCCCATAGCAGTTTTCACGGTTCTACCTTCCTTGGAATGCTTCAAGTTTTCTGTCACAACCACCTCTTCTAAATTTATCCCAGGCGATCTAGGTTCATTTGTGGCTTTTGTTTCTGTATTGGGTGCCTTAGGGGTGTTTACAACGTCCTCCCTTGCCTCTAGTACACCATAATCAAAAATCCTTGCCTTGTTGGTGACCAAGAGTTTGTTAAGTCCCAATTGGTCCTTATTAGGGTTACTGTTGATTATAAAGGTCTTTATCCCAAATTTTGGGATGTTACTGGTCAAGTTTTGGTTGCCATCTGTGAAGAGCAATAAATCTGTATGATTTAAGGAAACAATCTGTTCCAGAGCATTGTAATTAGTGGCACCATCGTAAACAATAGTTAGCAATACTTCCTGTAAAAGCTTCCAATTGCCGTCTTTGACCTGAATTTCTCGTTTGTCCACCACGGCATTACTGAACACCACTAGGTTTACCCTGACCTCTTTGTTCACTTTAAAGTAATTTTCTAGAAATTTAAGATCATTATCAATAATCCTATCTCCCATGGAAAGGGAGGCATCCCATCCTACCATGACATACTTTTCATTTTGGGCTTGAACGGTGATACAGATAAAAATAATTCCGAGACAAGTCAATAGTTTTTTGTAATCCATGACGGCTATTTTAATTTCCTTGATGCTCTTTAATTCTCGGAATCAACAGCAATTCTGTCTGCCTTCCATTCACATATCTAAAGCCGTCATTTCCATAATATCCTGCCTCCTCCAACATAATTCGGATATCCCTTTTCCATTCAGGAATTGTAATGGTAGTGTTCAATTCTATCGCGTATACCGTATTTGGGTTTAATGGATAATTCTCCCCATCATCTTTCATGACGCCTCCTTGTGAATCCCACATCCCAATGGTAGTACCTGCAGAATGGCCGTATAAACCTAACGGATGTGTGTATATGGAAGGGCGTAAGCCGGCTGCTTTTGCTTCTGATAGGGATTTTGACAAGATTTCATTCCCAGTTCGCCCTGCTACCATGTTATTTGTTAGGAAGTCCTGCACTTTATTCCCATCCTTTAATCCATTGACCAAAAAAGTCGGTGCTGTCTTTTCTTCCGGTTTTAAAACATAGGCCAGTTCCTGACAATCAGTATTCAAACGTAAATAGGTAATTCCAAAATCGCAATGTAAAAGATCACCTGGGAGAATCACCATATCATTTGGTCTTCCAGAGAAGGAATATAGGTGAGATACCAATTCCTCACTGGACCTTTGAATATCCACTGTTGGGTGGAACCAAGTCTCCAGCCCCAAATCTGTTACTTTTTGTCTCATCCACCATTCAACTTCAGTCGTGGTGGTCACCCCTGGGGTAATTGTTTTTTCTGAAAATGCTTCAGCTATAATATCATGGGTAATGTCTACCAATTGATTATAGATCACCATTTCCCTTTCTGTCCTTGTTTCTATCCACCCTACTGCCAATTTTTCTGCAGAGGACACCTTTGATTTGTACTTTTGGGGAAGGTATCCCATAAATTCATCATAATCTGTCTTGTCCAAACCATCTGCGATATTGTGGTCCTTGGAATAATTGAGCCCAATCTTCGATGGATTTCTTTCTTCAATTAATTGTATGAGTCTTTTCCATTGATCAGGTTCCTTTTCTTTATCCCAGGCCGATGTAATGCTCTCCCCCACATTATAACGAGCAACAGCCAACTTTTCAATGCTATTTTTGGACTTGTTTCTATAAAACATCAGAATAGTCCTCCTTCTGGCATTTAACCATGTTGCCGGTAACATCGTTTTAAGGACTGGATCTTCATTGTATTCCCTGGAGATAACAATCCACATATCTATTCCGGTCTTATCCATTAAGGCAGGCAATAATATATTAAAACGCTCCTCCATAATTTCATCCACAACCTTGGCCCTCTCTATCTCTGGTAATATTTGTTGGGCATTGGCACAAATGGAAATCAATGTAAAAAGAATTAAAATGGTAGTTCTCATAAAATTGGATGGTTTTTTTTTTGCTAAATTAATAATGTCAACTTATACGGTCATTAGTCTCATCGTTTTTTTTCTATCCAATTTACCGTTCCCTGTTTCCGAGAATTTGGCCACAGTTACCAATTCCTTGGGGATCTCGAAATTTTCCAGAATTCCATTGTTTTTCAACTCCTCCAAAATTGTCTGGTCTATTCCGTTCCCTTCAACAAAAAGAACTAGTTTTTCTCCCAGGGCTTCATCCGGAATACCACTGACAAAAAATCTTGAAGAAATGAACGAAGCCAATTTATTTTCTATTTCCTCCGGAATTAATTTAACCCCTCCTGAATTGATAATATTATCAATTCTACCCAACCACTTAAATTCCCGCTCATTACTAATATGAATCAAGTCATTGGTAACAATTGTTTCATCTGCAAGCATAGGGGCATCTATCACTAGACACCCTCTTTTATCTGAATGTATTTTAATATCTGGAAGTAACTCAAAATTTTGTTCAGCTCTATTTTGATTTTGGCTTACTTTTTTTACTGCAATATGGCTTACGGTTTCGGTCATACCATAAGTCTCATATATTTCGTTTTTCAAAAGTTGGATTTTATTTCTTAGTTGTTCAGAAACTGGTGTACCACCAACGATCACCTTACTTATTTGCTCTATTTGATCCAATGAGTTTTCCAATTGCATAGGGACCATCGCTCCAAATTTATAGGATTTTGACACACCAGTAAGCGGTGAAGTGGTCGGTTCAACATAATCCAATCTAAGGCCCAGAACGATGGCTCTTACGAGCATCATTTTCCCGGCAATATAGGATGCTGGCAGACAGTGGAGAACAGTATCCCCGGCTTCCAATCCAAAAAAATCAGCAGTTGCCAAAGCAGAATTTATCATATGTTCCTTTTGGAGGAGTACCGTTTTGGGTTTGCCGGTAGTACCTGATGTTCTGACACTAATAGATGGTTTGTCATCCAACCAGTCCAACAAGAAATCTCCAAATGGAATTTCGAAAGGTTCCCCCTCCTTTATCAAACAATATCCAATTTCTCTCAATTCCTCTGCATTACAGGTGATCCCATTGATTTTAAACTTTAGATGTACTTCTTTATAATTGGCTGTCATTGTTTCCGTTTTTTAACTGATTGATTTTTCTACGTGTACTTTTCCCATTAATCTTTCTTTCCAATTCTTCCAACCATATTTTTTTGAAAAAATATAGAGGAGGGCTGGATATATAATCAAAACAGGGATAAAAACATCCCAACCCAATTCGGGCTGTGAGATATCTTTATATAACGAATCGGTTTGAAAAGCTGTCCAATCGGCTGTTACCAATAATACTGTTGTCAAATTATTGGCGGCATGGAAACCCAAAGCCAATTCCAATCCTTCGTCCATTAATGTCAATATCCCTAAAAAGAACCCGGTTCCAATATAATATACCATAATCCCATAACCCAATTTTTCAACTTCGGGATTCCCCAAATGCAAAAGACCAAAGATCAAGGAAGTGATAAGCAATGGCAGCCATCTGTTCTTGACCATAACACCTATCCCCTGCATCAAATATCCCCTCATCAGAAACTCTTCACAACTGGTCTGTATGGGTATCAATACCACTCCAATGACCAAAAGATATAAAAAAGGTTCCAATTTAAAATTAAAAACATAATCTTCAGGTGAAAATACTATATCCCAACCGACCATTACTATTGAAATTATGGCCCACAAGAAAAAGGCAAATCCAATCCTCTTCCAATCCACCTTCTTTCTGGATGTTGTAAGATGTATGATTTTTTGTCTGTGGACCAACTTCACTGTAAGCAGGGTCGCCAATAGCCCAAATGCGAATGACAACAACATCAGAAATAAAAATAAATTGGTCCCCAATAATGCCGACATCCCGGAAATATCGGTTGGCATGTTGCCCTCCCCGATCGACTTAGCAATAAGTACCCCTACCAATGGTAGCATCCCAACAATTTGCCAGCCAAAAAATATTATGATAATGCCCACTACATATCGCCAACCTTCATATAAGCCCTTATAGGCTTGTTCTATATACATATCTTATCAATTTTATTTTTATCCCATGCAATGTCTTTTTGGTAATAAAGCTTACCGTTTTTGACCATTAATGGAGAATCTATATTATTTGTATACAAACTGCCTGTTCCCAAACCCTGAGGAAGATTGTTTTGCAAGGTTGCCGTCCATTGGGCGATGGCATTTAAACCAATATTACTCTCCAAGGCACTGGTCACCCACCAACCTATGTTATATTTTTTCGCAGCGTTGATCCATTCCTCACTTCCTATAAAACCTCCTACCAAACTAGGTTTAAGGATAATGTATTGCGGACGGATAGTTTTTAGCAAAAAATCTTTTTCAATCACATCTGTAATTCCAATCAATTCCTCATCCAATGCAATAGGCAAAGGGGTGTTCGCACATAAGGACTTCATTTCAGGCACATTCCCCTGTTTTACGGGCTGTTCAATGGAATGCAGATCATATTGGGACAATATGTTTAGTTTCTCCTTCGCTTCATTTAATTTAAAAGCCCCATTAGCGTCCACCCGCAATTCTATTTCGTCCTTCGCATACTTTTTACGAATAGAAGATAGAAGTGTTATCTCAGTCTTAAAATCTATGGCCCCAATTTTCATTTTAATACAGGTAAAACCATCGGCCAATTTTTGTTGGATCTGTTCGTGCATGTATCCCTCATCGCCCATCCAAACCAAACCATTTATGTCAATGGGCGTAGAATGGCTAATAAATGGTGAGGGGAACAGCTCAAAAGGTGCCATGGCTTCAAACGAAATAAAGGCTTGTTCCACCCCGAACTGAATACTTGGAAAACCAATTAATTCTTTCCAAAGTTTAGCCTTGCCCAGGTGGATGTTGTCACAGGTCCATTTCAACTTCTGCTCGTATTCGGGAACATCGTCAATACTTAATCCCCTGAGTATGCCGCACTCCCCTATCCCAAAACCTTCTTCCCCTTTTATGATAAGAAACCAGGTCTCCTTTTGATGCAGGACACCTCGTGATGTGCCGCTGGGTCTTTTAAAGTCCAGGATATATTTTTTGTAGCTTGCTTTGATCATTTGGAACCAAATTTAACTATATTTTGAATCATAAAAACAAAGAAATGAAAAGGATTGGGGATAAAACATTTTGGATTACAGGAGCTTCCTCTGGGATAGGAGAAGCACTTGCATATGAGCTGTCCAAGTTGGGATGTACCCTGGTGATTTCCGCAAGGAAGGAGGAACATCTGGTTATCGTGAAAAATAAATGTGCCTATCCTGAGCGCGTTCATTTAGTACCGCTGGATTTAGCAGATTATAAAGAAATGGATACCGTGGTGCATAAAGCTATTTCCATTTTAGGGCATGTTGATGTGCTGATCAACAACGCTGGAATAAGCCAACGTGCCTTGATCATGGAAACGGATGTAGAGGTTTTCAAAAAACTTATGGACATCAATTATTTGGGAACCATAGCCTTAACCAAAGCAATCTTACCTCACTTTATAAATAAAAGGAAAGGGCATTTTGTTACCGTAACCAGTTTAATGGGGAAATTTGGCTCTCCTTATCGCTCCGGCTACTGTGGGGCCAAACATGCACTGCACGGCTTCTTTGATGTACTTCGAATGGAACATGAAAAAGATGGTATTGATGTTACTCTAATATGTCCAGGGTTTGTGAACACCAAGGTTGCCATTAATGCCTTGACGGGGAATGGCAAAAGGCAATTGAGCAATGATACAGCAACTGAAAAAGGAATGGACCCTGCTATTTTTGCAAAAAAAATGATCAAAGCTATAAATCAACGGAAATTTGAGGCATATATTGGTAAAACTGAGGTTATGGGGGTATACTTAAAGCGTTTTATGCCCAAATTATTACATTCGGTGGTACTAAAAAGTAAGGTGCGGTAATTAAATGGTCATGCTTTGACCTATTTCCAGTAGGTGCAACTTTTTACCTGCTTCCTTAAACTTTTGCATTGCCAAAGCGTGGTCTATTTCAATATAACCAAAAGTGTCGTAATGATACCCCAAAATAGTATCACAGGATACAAAATCGGCCGCCACAACGGCATCATCCACCCCCATGGTAAAATTGTCCCCTATGGGCAATACTGCCAAATCCAATTTTGTGTTCAGCGGAATCAATTTCATATCCATGGTAAGCGCCGTATCCCCTGCCACATATATATGTTTACCAGCTGCCGAGATGACAAACCCACCAGGTTGTCCCCCGTAAGTTCCATCAGGAAAGGAAGAGGTATGAATGGCATTGACATACTTTAAGTCACCAAAATCAAAGTTCCATTTTCCACCATGATTCATGGGGTGTGCTTTAAAACCCTTTTCCTGATAGTGAACGGCAATCTCATAGTTGCTCACTATTGTGGCACCAGATGTTTTTGCAATCGCCTCCACATCAAGAATATGGTCCTGATGTGCGTGGGTGACCAAAATATAATCCGGTTTTAGGTCCTGGAGCTTAATTTTATCCTTCGCCTTGTCATTGCCCGAAATAAATGGATCTACCAACAAGATTTTACTGCCTGTTTCTATAAGAAGCGTAGCGTGCCCTAAAAAAGTGATTTTCATGATTCCGATTTTTTTGATTCAAATTTATTTAAAATTGAACCAAAACCGGACCCCATCTGCAGTTTTATCGATATTCAATGTAGATTGCAATTGGTTTACCAAACGATTCATCAACCGAATACCCATAGATGAACTGGTACGCTCGTCGGTATCCTCAGGTAATCCAATGCCATTATCCGTATACTCAAAATACCCTTGTTCCCCATTTTTACGTAGATGTATATAGATCTTTCCATTTTCGTCATCTGTAGGGAATGCATATTTAAATGAATTGGACACCAATTCGTTTAATATCAAACCAAAAGGAATGGCCCTATCTATGTCCAACTCGGTACCTTCGGCATCTATGGTGATGTTAATATTATGACCCCCTTTTTTATAGACCGATTGGATGCTATTGATTAAACTTTCAATATAGCCTTGCATTTCAATGACGGACAGGTCATCATTCTGATAAAGTTTTTGATGGATCAAAGCCATGGCCTTGACCCTGCTCTTGCCTTCTTCCAAAGCCTCAATAGCAGCCTTGCTCCTCGTGTTTTTAGTTTGAAGACTCAATAAACTGGAGACCATTTGAAGATTGTTCTTTACCCTGTGGTGTATTTCCTTAAGGAGAGAATCTTTTTCTACCAGAGAAGCTTCAATAATGTGTTTCTGTTCGGCAATCAAACGCTGGGTCTTTATACTTTTAAGGTAGGCATAAACCAAGCCGGCAAATCCCAACAAGGTAAATATCAAAGAGATAAAAACAAGGCTAATGCGTTCGTCCTTAGCTTGTAAATCTAGGCGGGATTTCTCCAATGCCAATTTCTGTTCCTGCATTTGGTTTCTACTGTTCTCCAAATCCTGACTTGTCAAGGCAGCCAATTGTTGGGTACGCAATGCAGATTCATAAACATTTATGGAATCCCTGATCCTTACATTTTTCTTTAAATAGAAAGAGGCATTCTTATAGTCCTGTATTTTGTCATAATAGGTAGCCAAGGCCCTGTTTTTTTTCAGGGTATTCTCAATTTTCCTTGGTATTAAATCTGCCTTAAGATATTGCCTGGCCTTTTCATAATTACCCAACTGTAAGTGGCACTCGGCAAGTTCTAGAGTATTCTCCACTACATCCGAGGAGAATTTCCCTTTATTGAATTCCTTTATGGTAATTATACTGCCTTCCAACCAAGGTATGGCCTCATTATATTGTTTTAATTGTGCGTAACTCCTACCTATATTTCCCTCTATGATTCCTTTGAGATAATTGGCCTCTATAATTTCTTTTTCTGTTCTAACATTGGTAATATCATTCAAGAATATATCTATATGCCCTTTAGCTTCCTTAAATTTTGATAACGCCACGGAAGAGGAATTATCCAAACGCAAATAATTGCCGATATTATTGTGATACTTTGCCAATGAATAGTGATCATCTTCACTAATAGTTTTCATGACTTCCATGATATAGTCCTGCATGGCTTTTCTTGGCAGCCCAAGATTGGCATAAATGTCATAAGTCGCCACATTTTTGCTCAATCCAATTGCTTTCTTTTCCTTCCGGATTTCCAATTGCTTATCAAACATCTGAAGTCTGGCATAATTGTAATCCATGAGATCCAAGAGAATCTTCTTTGTATTTAAATCCAAAGAACTCTTTTGTTTGTACAATTCGTTTGCTATGGCTACACTTTTGTCATAATCTCCCAAATCGTGATAGATCTGAGACTGCATAATCTTAAATTTCCTGATACTAATGGAATCGTTGTCCTCTTGTGCTTCAATCAGATCCAATCGAACCGCATCCAACCAATCATATGCTGAATTTTGATTGTATCTGTTGGGTGAGTCATAAAAGAATGTGAATTTATCGGTGGCGCCATCTTTTATCTTAAACTTCCTTAGGGTACTGTCCTCTTTAATTGTGGATTGAGCATGCAGAACTCCTGTACATAGGTGTATGGCGAAAAAGAAAATTAATATGTTGATGAGCAACCTAATCATAATATGCCGAGGAATATAATTATACTAATTGTTTCAAAGGTAACATCCCTTCAAAATTGTAACCTGAGTCGTTTGAAATGGTTAAACGATTTATACTTCAAAAGTAACATTATAAAATGTCATCGGTGAAATTTTGTTGTCAATAGATTCTATTATGTGGTCGCATATTTCCAATCTATATTTTATCAAAACTAAACCTTTCAATAAATGTTGCCCTATGCAAAGGTCAACGTAAAAAAAATTTACTTTTAGCACTTGACCCCAGTCAAAATAAAAGTTACTAAAAAGGCCGTACATAAGATGCACAGCCTTTTAGGAACACTATTATATGAAAATGATAAGATTTGGGTCTCTTTCAATTACATTTCAAATATATACGCATCTTTGGTATCCACCATACTATTGTTGTATAACCCCCTAGAATTGTTGTGAATGGGACAATTCTAAATTAAGGTGGCATTTAATCGATAAAATCAGCACTAGTTAAGCGCAAAATACGATACTTGTTTACGGGTTTTATTGGAAATAAAAAGCCATTCAAAGTTGGAACTCTGAATGGCTTGTATGATTATATAGTATCTCTAATTAAGAATTCATTGCGGAAATAATGAATTCCTTAAATTCTTTGGAAATCGGGATTAGCGTATTGTTGATCATAATATCCTTGGAATTGATGGCATCTATATGGTCTACATTCACAATATAGGATTTGTGGGCCCTATAAAATTTATGCTGCGGTAACTTTTCCAAGTAATCCTTTAAAGGTGAACGTACCAAAAATTTCTTATCTGCAGTATTCACTTCCAAATAAACATTGTCAGCTTTGATAAATTGGATGTCCCCAAATTGAATTCTGTAATACAAATGTTGTTTCTTAACGAAAATGGAATCCTTAAGTACGGAGTTCGACATTATTTTTTCTTCTCCATCATCCGAGTTTCCGTTATCACCTTTTTCGGAATAATTGAAGCTGGAAAGCGCTATCTCAATAGAGGTGTAAAGATCCTGCTGTTCAAATGGCTTTACCAAATATCCGTTTGGCTTTACAGTCTTTGCGTTTTCAACAGTGGCCCTGTCCGAATTGGAGGTCACAAAAATGAAAGGAATATTATAATTTTCCCTAATGTGTTTTCCAAGATCAATTCCTGTTTTATCGGAAGCCAGAATAATATCGATTAAGACAAGATCTACTTGATTGTTTTTAAGCACTTCCACTGCTTGCTCATAGACAATTACATTATCTACGATCTCATAGCCAATCTCCTCTAACATCGACTGCATGTCATCTGCAATGATGACGTTATCTTCTACAATAAGAATCTTAATTGGTTGTTCCAAATTGAGTGTGGTTTGATTGTTAACTTCTCAAATTTACGAAAAATTATTAAAAGAAAAATAAAACAATAGGGCCAATAAAAAAGTACTGAGAGCCAATTTTTTCAGTTCCGGATCCAATAAGATATGGTCCTCGGTAACATATACTTTTCTCATATGTAAAAATATTGGCAAAAACCCCAATAGCGGGATGGCACTTGTCCAATTGATAAAGTTTATGCCGATAAAACCCACCATCGAAATGAAGGCTAACAGCAATAAAACAATATGGTATTTCTTACCGTTTTGGTAACCCATTTTCACCACCAACGTATTTTTGCCAACCTTTTTATCGGATAAAGAATCCCTTAAATTATTTAAATTCAGCACCCCTACGCTCAACATGCCAATGGTAATAGCTGGTAACAGGGCCTCTGCAGTGATAAATTTGGTGTAAAGGAACATCCCTCCAAGGACACCCAATAGTCCAAAAAAAAGAAAAACGAATAGATCTCCCAAGCCTTTATAACCATAGGCCGAAGTACCTACTGTATATTTAATGGCCGCCCAAATGCTTGCAGCACCCAAAGCAAGGAATAAAAGGATATATCCATAATTTTGAATTCCGAAAGCCAAAAAAACCAGTATAAGAACCAGAAGAACGTTTATAATAATACTCAATACTATTCCAAACTTAAGTTCTTCCTTAGTCAGAATACCGCTCTGTAGTGCTCTTTTAGGGCCTATCCTGTCTTCATTATCTGTGCCCTTAACCCCATCCCCATAGTCATTGGCAAAATTTGAGGTTACTTGGAACCCAATAGTGGTCAGTAATGCCAATACAAAAATAGGGTAATTGCTAAAATCGTAAAAACCGGCTAACCCTGTTCCTACAATAATACCCGATAGTGAAAGTGGAAGTGTTCTTAATCTCGCGGCACTAAGCCACGCCTTGGTTTTGGACAAAATTAATAGGGTTCTTCTATTTGAATTCTTTTACCATCTTGATAAGAGGCTACAAAAGCATCTGAGAATCCCATTTTTACCAATTGGTACCTAAATGATCTCGCTTCTGCCAAAGATTCGAAATTTCCCAAGGAATAGGAATAAAAAGGATTGGTCTTTACCAACATAGTATTGGCTAAGGCCTCTGAAGTAAGTGTTAAATTATTATCGACAAAGGATTTTATCTGTACAGAGTAGATTTTTTCCTTTTCCAAGAAACTTTTCGCTAAGTAGAACTCTTTAACCTCACTGAGTTCTTCATTTTTTTGCTTTAAGTTATCCATCCTATACTTAATAGCCTCCAAACTATCGATGGACACTAAAAGATTATTCCTGTTTTCAAAAGTACTGGAACTACTGACGCCTGCCGAGAAAGAAGTAATGGCTAAAGCTCCTATAAGAAAAAGCCCAGTAACACCCGCAAGTACATTGCGCTGTATTCTATTTCTTTTTATTTCTTTGTTCTTGAATTTTATTTGATCTAGAAGTCGCTCATTTATGATTTGAGCCTTATCAATATCTTTGTGCAATTCCAATAAATCGCTTTCCTCAATAAATGGCATATATTTTTTATGTTTTCAGGGGTGCGTACGCTTAAATTTAATCAAAATCAACCTATAAATTAGTCAATTATCACAAAAATAGAATTTTTTGATCAATTTAAAAATTTAAAGCTCCTATATTATCAAGTATATGATTGATTTTCATTCATTTAAAAGGGTCAAAGTAAAAATATGATTTTTAAATCAGATAAATGCCGTCTTCCTTAATATCTATTTTGCGTTCCCTATACAAGGTACCTATCCCTTTTTTAAAGTTCTTTTTACTTAATTCAAAGGCATATTTTATGTCCTCTGGATTTGATTTATCGTGGAAAGGCAAAAACCCTCCGGCCTTGGTTAGATGTTCATAGATAAGATTGGCGGCAGGCTCCACACTTTTATACCCAATTGGTTTCAAGGAAACATCTATTTTATTATCCTCCCTAATAGCCTTTATATACCCTTTCATTTGGTCTCCGACAGACAATTTCTTGAATATTTCATTGAGGTAGACCAGCCCTTTATGCTTGTTATTTATGATGACTTCCCAACCCAAATCTGTTAGACGGGTAACGATCAAGTCCACTTCCTCCCAGTTACTTACTGTCAGCTCCTCATTGTCAATGAATTTATCGAGCTTGTTAGTGGCTACCAAACGTTGTGTTTTGTCATCCAAATAACAAAAGACGACATAGGATTGTCCTGGCTGCATTTTGGTGCGTTGTTCACTAAAGGGAACCAATAGATGCTTTTCTAAACCCCAATCCATAAAGGCGCCAATATTATTGACCTCAGCTACCCGTAAAAGACTAAAGGTGTTTCTTATTATATAGGGTTTAATATTGGTGGTGACAGGTCGTTCTTCATAATCTAGATAGCAAAATACAGTGAGCTCATCCCCTATCTCATATATTTCAGGGACATATTTGTTGGGCAGCAAAACCTCTGTACCCTCACCATCCCCTAAAAAAAGCCCAACACTGGTATCCCTTAAAATTTCCAGTGTATTGTAATTGCCTAACTCTATCATAAAATAGTATCTACTTTTCTGTAAAAATACGTTTAAAAAAACTGCTATAAAAAAAAGCCGTTCTTTTTAAGGAACGGCTCTAAGATTTAATTAAATGAAAGTCTATTTATAAACTGATTCTTTTTTGAAATGTTTGGCCAATAGGTAATAAACTACCGCCCTATATTTATTTCTTTCAGAAGAACCGTATTGTTCCATGACACTTTTAATGCCTTCCATCAATTTTGGGCTATCACTCATTCCCAATTTCTTGATCAAAAAGTTATTTTTTACCGTTTCCAATTCTTTTTCATCGGAACCAGAAACTGTCGATGCATCCCTATTGTAGATTGAAGGACCACAGCCAATGGTAACCTTTGTCAAGAAATCCATATCCGGGGTTACTCCTATTTTGGTTTTCAAATCAGAAGCAAATTTTTCTATCAGCTCGTCTCTTTTACTCATAATGGTCCATGTTGGTTTAGTTAATTAATAATTTCTCCCTAAGATATAAAATCAAAATAACTAAGCAAAATTTTATTGTTCAATACTCGTGGAGTTTTAATTTCCAATAACTTGGGTTGGTCCGATTTTTCAAAAAAAGTAGCCAAAGCCAGCCCCAATTCCTTCTCATTTTCCGCTTTTTGGTATTCCATCTGATACATCCCACACAAGTGTGAGGCATCCATTTGATGGACCGTTTCAAAGAAGGTCTCAAAATTCTCTGTATCCTCTTGTCCAGGAAGAATCCTAAAAATCCCTCCCCCTTCATTGTTCAGGACTATAATTCTAAAATCTGAACGTATATAATTATTCCAAAGGGCATTACTGTCATAGAAAAAACTTAAGTCTCCGGTTATAAAAAGAGTGGGTGCTTCCTTTATAATTGAAGCCCCTATGGCTGTTGAGGTGCTGCCGTCAATGCCACTGGTGCCGCGATTGCAAAAAACATTCAGGCTTGGATCCAAATCAAAAAGTTGGGCATATCTAATGGTTGAACTATTGGCCAATTGCAATTGATAACCATTGGGAATATTTATAAATATATAATGAAAAACCAACATATCGCTAAATGCTATTTGGCCCAAATAATCTTGCCGTTTTATTTGATAACTTCTTTTTACTTGATCCCAAAAATTAAAATAGTTGCTTTCCTGAGAGAGTAGCCCTCCATTGAACGCTTCAAAAAACTGATACGGTTTAACTTTAAAATGGTGTGAAAGACAAAAAAAAGTGTCATATGCTTTTTTTGGATCTATATGCCAATGGTGACTGGGTTGAAATTTCCTTAAAAAGGACTTTATCTTTTTAGATACTATCAAACCCCCAAAAGTGAGCAGTATTTCCGGTCTCAATTCCTGAAAGAGCGCTTCTATATCCTGGGACTTCTCTATTGGTGCTATAATACTGTCAATACTGCCAAAGAAATTAGGATGATGCAAATTGGAGGTAGTCTCCGTGAATACGATAACTGAAGGATCATTGGCAAATACATCCAATAAGCATTGTACCTTTTGATCAGGATAATGAGCCCCTACAAGAATCATTTTTCTTTTAGAGGAATTCCACAAATCAATATACTGACCAAGATCATCAACTACCTGGCGAACAGGTTCATCCCTAGTTGCACCCCTTGGTGTTATCGTTGGCATGTCCATTACTCCATATAAAGGTTCCTCAAAGGGAACATTGATATGGACCGGCATATGATCTCTAAAGGCAATTTCCAAAGCCGCTAGCAGTTGATCTTCATTATATTGTTGGGTGGACTCCTGTTTGGTTCTCTCGTCATCTGTAGCCCCTATTGCTGTTGAATTCGTGATATCCAACTTTAAATTAGCAGAATAGCCTATATGGTTCTTAAATACATTTTCCTGCCTTATGGTCTGTCCGTCCCCAATATCAATCTTATGGGGAGGTCTATCCGCAGTGATGACTACCAAAGGAACATCGCTATAATAGGCTTCCGCTATTGCTGGATAATAATTTAATAGTGCACTCCCGGAAGAACATAGTAATGCCACGGGTTTTTGTGATTGCTGGGCCATACCCAAGGCAAAAAAGGCAGCGCAACGTTCATCTACAATACTGTAACATTTGAAAGTTGGATCTTCAGTAAATCCGATGGTCAGCGGGGCATTTCGTGAACCTGGGGATATAACTATAGTATGTATGCCTTTTGCTTTGCAATGGTAAACTACAGTCTGTGCTGAGGGTTTGCTTGAGTATTTCATGAAGAACAAAAATACAACGGAAGTAGTTCTTAACCCAATACTAAAAAAGTATTACAATCTATTTTGGATTACTTTTAACATCGTGGCACTTTTATTTACCGTCTCCTCCCATTCTTGCTCAGGAATGGAATCAATGGTAATGCCTCCCCCAACGTAGACTATGGCTTTCTGATCCACTATTTGCATAGAACGTAAATTGACGAATAGGCTTGTTTTGGTATGAATAGATCTATAGGCCTTGTTCTCTATATTTCTATTGTTTGACGCTCTTTGGATTTCTTCTTTAAAATTCAGCTCACCGAGGTATCCCGTATAAAATTCCCTATCGTAATTTTCATTGGCCTTAATAAACTCATAGGCTTTCTTTTTTGGCACTCCACCTACCGCGGGGGTTGGATGCAACACCTCAATTAGATTTTTAATATCCAAAACAGTCAACCTTCCTGATATTATAGTTCTCAAATGCATTAAGCTACCTGCCCTAGTAGATACGGTCTCTGAAATCTTTAATGGGGTCACCAAACTCTCCAAGGCATTTGTAATATAATTGGTGACCAAGGCTTGTTCTTCCCTTTCCTTCCTTTTCCATACAGGATCGAGATCTCCTGTATACGGTTGGGTTCCTGCCAAAGACATGGTCTGTATCTCTTTATTTTGTGTGCTCACAAATACCTCAGGAGTAGCCCCTATCCACATCCCTATTTTGGGATGGTACCATATATAACAAAAAGCCTCTGTATAGGTGTTCAGTAATTTTAAAAATAATTGAAGGGTGGACCCATCGAATGGTGTTGTTATTTTTCTTGAAAGCACAACCTTTTTAAACGTACCCTTTTTAATTTCATCAATGGCCTTTGCCACCAATTCCAGGTGGAAATTCATTTCATTTATACCAGTCGGAGGGAAATCTATTTCTAGTCTTGTTGCCTGATCGGTTGGCTGCTCACTTGGTTCAAATTGAGTCTCCATAACTTCATCCTGTGGTATGAGAATTACCGCATTATTGGTGTCGAAAGGTGCAAAAACAAAACCAGACTCCTTGAAATCCGCGCAGTGATGTAATTGGGTATCGGATTGAAATATCCCCTTTACCAATTTCTGGCCAGGTTTTCTGTAAACCACCAAAGGCCTATCTTCAAGAAGCTGTTTTTCAATCCGCTGTAAAAGCTGTTGTAACATATTATTTTTTGGGCAGTGCCAAAGTGGTTAATTTACAGAGAGATATTAAATTATCATCCTTATCGGTAATCCTAATATCCCATACTTGGGTGGTACGTCCTTTGTGTATAATAGTTGCCTTGGCAAATACATCCCCCTCTTTTATACTTTTCACATGATTTGCAGATATCTCAATCCCTCTAACAAAAAACTCCTGTGCATTTAAAAAAATATAGGATGCTGCGCTACCTACACTTTCCGCTAAAGCTACCATGGCCCCACCGTGCAATACACCATCTGGTTGGTGTACTTTAGAAGTTACAGGCATTTTACCAACCAAGAAATTTTCACCCACATCCACATACTCAATTTCCAATGTTTCCATCAAAGTATTTTTTGAATTCTCATTGCAGATGCGTAGTATTTTTTCCTTGTATTCGTTCATATTGGAGTTTTTGTAAAATTAAGGATTCTATTGACCATATAGTAATTCTACCTTACAATAAATAGCCTATAAATCTATTGAAAGTGGTTAAAATTGTAATTTTGTGTTATGGCATCAGTAGAAAAACAGGTTACCTATACCATATCAAATTCGTATAGCACATTAAACAAGCTTTCTGGGGAAACTAAGAGGGTATGGATGGTGTTTCACGGAATGGGACATTTGAGTACTTATTTTATTCGTTATTTCAATGAATTGAATGCCAAGGAAAATTATATCATAGCCCCACAGGCCCAGTCGAAATATTACCTTAGCGATACCTATACGCATGTTGGTGCCAGTTGGTTAACAAAAAATAATACGGAGGAAGGTATTGACAATGTCCTGCACTATATAGATGCAGTTTACGGTAATGAAGAAATTCCCGAGCATTGTGAATTAATTGTTCTGGGATTTTCCCAAGGGGTATCCATTGCAACAAGATGGATAGCTAAAAGAAAAATACAATGTAACCACCTTGTGCTCTATGCAGGCAGTTTACCCAATGAATTAAACGAATTTGACTTCTCGCATTTAAGAATGAACGAGGTAAAAGTAACCTTTATTGTAGGCAATAAAGATCCATATGTGAGCCCCGAAAGAAAACAGCTTGAAGCCACCAAAATTAAACAATTATTCCATGACAAGGCTAATGAAATTAATTTTGAAGGTGGCCATGAGATACATAAAGAAATTATAAATAACCTTTAAAAAGCCCTTCTATATTTCATCTCAGATTATATCCGAATTCAAATTTTCCTGTATAAAATAAATTGTAATTTAATTGGTATTCTAAGAGATTAAGTCCTTTTGTTTCGGCTACTTCTTTTTTTTATTCTTGGTATCCTAAAGGTCTTTAGTAAAAAATAAATAACGTTTATTTTCTATGTTGTGTAGATTTTATGATTCTTAACGGAACTATTAATCACTAAATCCTTGAATTTTAAACTATTCTAATAGTTTTTTTTGTAAATTTATCCAACGATTCTTTAAGAACATATAGAATTTTTTCCTCCCATATCATTTTTTTACTTAGTTCTAAGCAATTTTTGCTTGGGACATTAAAAATGGAGTTACCCTAACAATTTCATTTTTTAACGGTTGTCATTTTGAATATAGGATTAGAGAAATATCGCCATTATTATGAAACTCTAATAGAGAGTGAACTCTTTAGTCACGTTACGCACAATTCCCTCAACCAGCTTTTAGAAATCTCAACTGCGCAAAAGTGGCCTAAAAAAACCTGTATCCTAGACACCAGTCACACCCAATATACATTTCACATTCTTATCTCCGGTAAAATAAAGGTATACCACTTTGATTCTACCAACGATCGTTTACTTACCCTGCTCCTGTTACAGGATAACGATGTCTTTGATATATTCTCCTTAATGGGCTGCGGTACCCATAAAGTGTATTATGAAGCATTGGAAAATTCAGAGGTACTAAATATTCCTGTAGCCAAAATGAAAGAATGGATGAAGTACAATCCTTTGGTGCACAAATCCTTTTTGGCCTATACCGTTCAGAAAATGAATATTCTGGAACGATACATTATCAACGTTGCCCTAGAGGACATCCCTACACGCTTGGCCCGCTTATTATACAATAACATGGATAAATCTTCTACTCATTACCAATCCATTAGTGGGCTCTCCCATGTGGAACTAGGTGCCCTTATTGGAACCACGAGAGCTGTTGTGAACCGACATATCCAAAATTTTAAGGAAGAAGGGATATTGGAGGTAAGCAGGAAACAAATTACCATTACCAATGTAAAACTCCTGGAAGAAAAAATATTGGGAAAGAACGTCTGATACTATTTAATCTATTTTTTTAAGAGAATTTTATCATTGACTTGTAGTCTTAAACCCAGTTTTGCTACTTAAGTAGCATTCTAAATTAAAGGTTGGATGTACTTTTGAGACAGTGAATGGCTAACTATTCTTTTACTCGAAGCCCATTCCCCCCACTTCAGGTTATGACAATAATTAGCTAAGCTACATTGGCCAATTAGTTTTGTTTATTAACCTTTAAATAAATATCATCATGAAAAATGTTTTAATCGGTTTATTATTTGTGGGTCTAACCAGCCTAGCCTACTCTCAGGACAAGCCTGCAAATGCAGACAAGAATGCAGACGTAGAGGAAGTTAAATTAAGTGGAGTTACTGTTAAAAACATGAACTCCGACTATTTGAGTAAGGTCCAGGACCCTACAACTCCTGAAAGAGTGGTAGAATTAGAGAATGCCGCAGCTAGATACGATCTTACGATGTCTGATATCTACGACGGTAACCATGAGGCCTATGAAGTAATTTTCGAACAGACCAATGGGAGAATTATTGCCACTTACGACAAGGATGGGCAGATCCTAACCTCATTTGAAAAATTTACGGATTTAACACTTCCTGTACCTGTGAGGAATGGTCTTTACAAAGCATATCCAGGGTGGACAGTGCATAAAGATGCATACTTGGTATCTTATTATGAAGGTTCTGATAACGTCAAAAAAGTTTACAGGATTCAACTTAGAAAAGAAAACCAAAAGTTAAACCTGAAATGTGATGTAGATGGCAATATATTATAGATGATGAAATGAATGTATTTCATCATTTCTTTTATGAGACTTTTATAAAATAATGGGCGGGCTAATTGACCGCCCATTTATGTTCCAAACTATCTGATAAAAATCCAAATGTTCTAAATTCAATACCCATTAAGATAGTTTACGCCTTATATTAAGGCAGCTTCAGATGCCAATGTAAACTGGACTAAATCAAAACAAAGGCGCTAATTTATTGTTAAAATCTAAGGAAAGGCTACCAAAGTAGCATTTCAAAACACATACAAATAAGTAATTTTATACAAATTAAAAGGCTAGTGATTGTTTTAAAATGAATCCAAAGCCCCCCGATTTTTAGGATAATACAAGAATTAGTCAAGTTCTATTGACAAATTAGTTTTCATTTTTAATCATTAAAAAATTCACCATGAAAAACGTATTATTCGGTATACTATATTTAGGTCTTACCAGCCTAGCCTATTCCCAAGAGATACCTACGAGCATTGATTTTAAAGAAGTGAAGTTAATAGGGGTTACCGTTACTCCATTAAATACGACCTATTTAAGAAAAGTTCAAGATAAAGAGACACCGGAGATCGTTAAAAAATTGGAAAATACTGCGGCTAGATTTGATGTTACCGAGGCAAGTATCTACGATGGAAACCATGAAGGGTACGAGGTCGTCTTTGAACAGACCAATGGCAGAATCATTGCAACCTATGATAAAAACGGTAAGATCATATCCTCATTTGAAAAATTTACCGACTTAAATCTACCTCCAACCGTTCGCAACAATATTGCTAAAAAATATCCCAATTGGATCGTATATAAGGATGCTTATTTGGTTTCGTATTACGTAAATTCAGAGCATGTTAAAAAAGTATATAAAATACAAATCAGAAAAGATAATGAACGGAAAAACCTAAGATGTACCGTTGATGGCGTTATTCTTTAAAATTTTATACACTTAAGGTTTTCAAATCATTTTAAAAAAAAGGCACTTCGCCTTTTTTTTGTGTAATACCTGGCAATTAAAAGATCTATTTTTTAATAAAACTCTTAAGGAATGATCGAATATGGCTTAAAAGAAGACTAAATATCCAGTGAATTCAATCTAGTTGGGATTAAACAAATTATGATCAACATCTAAATGATCAAAACTTCCTAATCTGCTATGATTCCAGTGGAAAAGCCTCTTTCTCCGACGAATTACTTTAGTTTACCACATTTTGTACTGTGTTGACCACATATTTTTTCCATAGTGAACTATTTTTTCCTTCTTGCGGTCTTATAGATTGAAGAGTAACCCCCAACATTATGAACAAAATAAGCTTTTTATTGATTTCATTACTTTTTCTGAATTCAGCAATATTTGCAAATTGTGGTGAAGCATACTCCACAGCGACGTATGCCCTAAGCCACACTAAAAAATCCTTGGACTCCAATAACTTTGACCATCAGATGTATTATGCGGATAGGGCCATTGATGCCTTGGAGAAAACAAAAGGATTAGCTGAAAATTGTGGTTGTGACAATTCCATGAACTTTATATTAAATGGGCTTGTAGATTTACAAAAATCTGCAGATCCAGAAGATTGGGACAAAGGAAGGTACTATGCACAAAAAGCATACGAGGAACTTCAATCCTTAATAAATGCTTTTGATGTTTGTACCAGTTCTACCGCAAGCGTAAATTACGACATTGAGAATGCAACTGTAACCGATGCTTCTTCCAAAGCCATCCAAATTGAGAAAAATGTCTTAAAAGAACAACAGCGACAATTAGAACTGCAACAACAAGAACTATTGGAGCAACAACGGTTATTGAAAGAAAAAATAGAAGAGCAAAAACATGTAACTGCCGAATTGCAACGGGCTAGGGAACTGGAATATGAAGAGCAACTGAAACTTAAAAGAATTGCAGAGCTTTCGCTTATGGAATATGAGGCAAAACTAAAAGATCTTCTGAGTGTTTTTGATTGTTCCAATACCGCACCTCCATTTAATTTGAACGCCCAACGAAGCGAAAATACATTGAGGAACGAAAAACTGGAAACCACCAGAAAATTCTATTTGGATCAAGCTTTATCATTGCAAAAACAAGCGTTGGAAGTCTTTAATAATTGTAGTAAGGAATAACTATTGATAAAACCATAAAAAAAGGGCCGGGTATATACCCGGCCCTTTTTTTATTTGTTGTAATTTTTATCTAAAGAATATCACTTAACGATAAAGTATTTGATCCGTCTGGTTACATATGTATTGTCTGGAGTCACTATCTGTTTTACCCAATTACTGTTTACTGTATTGTCGAATTGATAGATATACTTCTTACTGGATGTCCCCTGCCCTATTTTTGTCCCCAATTCCAATAACATCCCGGCTTCATTATAACTGTAGGTATTGGTTTCTTTTGGCGCCCATTTATTTAGTTTATCATTAAAGACAAGATTGGTCTCGGATATAAGCTTGTTTTTGGCGTTGAAAATTTCTTCTTTGGCCGAATTGGGCTCGCCATTCAAATAATCTGTAACCAGTTTAATTTTCCGATAGGTCTTGGTTTTAGAATTTGTTTCCGTTATCCTGACCGTTTTAAGCAAAACTGAGTTTAAAAAGTAAGACGTTGTGTGTTCGCCTTTTAAAGTAGAATATTCGATCAACGTTTCATCTATACCATCATTATTGGTCCTAGTAATCTTCACCAATTGATTATCTTCATCATAGTAATATTCATACTGGTCCAGAAATTCCTTGTTATAGGAAATTATCTTTTCCGTGATTTTTTTGGTTCCGTTAGTTCCGGTTGTATCTATGGTGTAAATATTTGCAATGGAGGTACTTCTATCAAACACTCCGTCCCTATAGTTTTCGAATCGTTTTTCTTTTAATTCCCCATCAGCGTACTTGTAAATGGTGATGTCAAAATCGTCATCATTATAATGGGTAATGGATTGAGTAAGCAGTCCAGCTTCATTAAAATCGAATTCTTCTTTGCCATAATCGGTAATCATCATACAGGATTTTACAGGGCCTTTTAGGTCGAAATCGGAATACTTGAAAATATTGATCTCTTGGGAATATAAAGTTTGAACATTTAGTAAAGTAATAATGCCTGCGAATACTACCAAAAATATTGATTTGTAATTTTTTACCATGGTTCAAAATTAGTCGATATTCCACCAAAACAAAAAGAAATGAAGATCAAATAAAAAAGGGGCGAATTGCTTCGCCCCTTTTATTTCAAAGAATACTTGATTTGACAACCAAGTTATCTTATTGGATCATTTATTTTACTTCTTCGAAGTCAACATCTTCCACATTGTCACCTTCTTTGGCTTCTGCTTCCTCACTTGCTTCACCATTTGATGAGGCATCTGCTTGTTGTCCTTCTGCCTGTGCTTTGTACATTTCTTCAGAAGCTACTTTCCAAGCCTCATTGATTTTATCCAAAGCTGGAGAGATCATGGCCAAATCTTTTGATTCATAAGCCTTTTTCAACTCTTCCAATGCATCTTCAATTGGTTTCTTTTTATCGTCAGATAATTTTTCGCCAAATTCTTTCAGCTGCTTTTCGGTTTGAAAAATCATTCCATCCGCTTCGTTCAACTTATCAGCAGTTTCTTTCAATTTTTTATCCGACTCAGCATTTGCTTCCGCTTCCGCTTTCATTTTCTTGATTTCCTCTTCGGTCAAACCTGAAGAAGCCTCAATACGAATATCCTGTGATTTGTTTGTCGCCTTATCTGTAGCTGATACTTTGATGATACCATTGGCATCTATATCAAAAGTAACCTCAATTTGAGGCGTTCCCCTTTGTGCTGGTGGAATACCGTCCAAATGGAATCTTCCGATGGTTTTGTTGTCCGCTGCCATTGGTCTTTCTCCCTGTATTACATGGATTTCCACTGAGGGCTGATTGTCTGCCGCAGTTGAGAATACCTGTGACTTTTTGGTAGGGATAGTTGTGTTGGCCTCGATTAACTTGGTCAATACACCTCCCATAGTCTCAATACCCAAGGACAATGGTGTTACATCCAATAATAGTACATCTTTTACATCTCCTGTCAATACACCACCTTGGATTGCAGCTCCTACAGCTACAACTTCATCGGGATTCACACCTTTCGATGGTTTTTTTCCGAAGAATTTCTCTACAGCTTCCTGTACGGCAGGTATTCTAGTTGAACCACCTACCAAGATGATTTCATCAATATCGCTTTTGGCTAAACCGGCTGCTTTTAGGGCAGTCTCACATGGAGCAATAGTTCTTTTTACCAAATCATCGATCAATTGTTCGAATTTTGCTCTTGACAATGTACGAACCAAATGTTTTGGTCCTGAAGCAGTGGCAGTAACATATGGTAAGTTGATTTCTGTCTGGGCCGAAGATGATAATTCTATCTTCGCTTTTTCAGCAGCCTCACGTAGACGTTGTAATGCCATGGCATCCTTACGCAAATCGATTCCTTCTTCTTTATTGAATTCGTCCGCCAACCAATCAATGATCTTTTGGTCAACATCATCACCTCCTAAGTGAGTGTCACCATCTGTAGACAATACTTCAAATACACCATCTCCCAATTCCAGGATGGAAACATCATGCGTTCCACCTCCAAAATCAAAAACAACGATCTTTTGCTCTTTATCTTTTTTATCCAGACCATAGGCCAAAGATGCAGCTGTTGGCTCATTGATAATACGTTCTACCGTTAGACCTGCGATTTCACCCGCTTCTTTGGTAGCTTGTCTTTGTGCATCATTAAAGTAAGCCGGAACAGTAATTACTGCTCTTGTTACTGTCTGACCCAAATAGTCCTCAGCAGTTTTCTTCATTTTCTGAAGAATCATAGCTGATAATTCCTGTGGAGAATACAAACGTCCATCAATATCAACTCTTGGAGTATCATTATCTCCCTTAACTACTTTATAAGGTACTCTTCCTGCCTCCGTACTGGATTCAGAATATTTATTCCCCATAAACCTCTTGATAGAGTATATGGTTTTAGTTGGGTTTGTAACCGCCTGACGTTTTGCAGGGTCACCTACTTTGATCTCGCCGCCTTCTACAAAAGCTATAACGGATGGTGTTGTTCTTTTTCCTTCTGCATTTGGGATAACTACTGGCTCGTTACCTTCCATTACGGAAACGCAAGAGTTGGTGGTTCCCAAATCGATTCCAATAATCTTACTCATGTTTATGTTTTTATTGTGTTGAAAATTCCTTTTATATTTCGATACGTATAGGTCAAGGATTATGCCATGAAAAAAAATATGACAAGGTGGCAGATTACGATAGGGATTAATGCCATTACAGGCCTTATACTATAAAAGCTGCCTGTACTTTCCTGAAAGTGACATCTTATTGCATACCTATAAAACCACACAGCTACTTTTCTTAAAATCAAGCCCATTCAGTTGATTCCTCGTAACTTGTGAAAATTCCATCTAACTCAGATGGAAATAACCATATTCTCATTCATTATTAGTCTAGAGAAACATATATTTGTCTTCAACTTAATCGATTGCGTAAATGGAATGTATTAGCACCTTCGACATGCTTAAAATTGGTATTGGTCCGTCTAGTTCCCACACTCTTGGCCCATGGCGGGCCGCGGAAAGATGGATAAAAGAATTGAAGGAAGATGGTTTTTTTGACCAAGTTTCTTCCATAAAGGTGCATATCTATGGTTCTTTGTCTTTAACAGGAAAGGGGCACGCAACCGATTTAGCCATTATGTTGGGATTAACGGGGGCAGATCCAGAATATATTCCAATTGAAGACATTGGGGGTATCGTTGAAGATATCAAGTCCTCTGGTATCTTGAGCTTCAATAGCGAAAGGGACTTTCCTTTTGATGCCAAACAGGATATTGTCTTTGAAAAAAAATTCTTGCCCTTTCATGCCAACGGGATGTTGTTTGTAGCCACTTTGAACTCAGGAGAAAAAATTGAAGAAACCTACTATTCCATAGGGGGCGGATTTGTAGTGAAGGAAGAACGGGAAAATGCCAAGCAAAATTTAAAGGTTTTTAAGACCTTTCCCTTTCCCGTTGTCAAAGGAACTGAACTCTTGGCCTTTTGCAAACAGGAAAACAAAACCATTTCGGAATTGGTATTGGAAAATGAAAGATCATTGCGAACAGATGCGGAAATAGATCACGAACTACATCGCATTTGGGACACGATGCTGGAATCTATGTACATAGGTTGCCATACCGAGGGGCACTTACCTGGTGGCTTAAATGTAAGACGCCGTGCGTTTGACATATGCAAAAGTTTAAAAGGGGACATCCCCTATTCCAATCCTCAAGAATGGTTGGAATCCATAAGGCAGACTGAAGTAAAGTTTAGACAGATCCTTAAATGGGTAAGTTGTTTTGCCCTTAGTGTCAACGAAGTCAATGCCTCCTTGGGTCGCGTTGTAACTGCACCCACCAATGGCAGTGCCGGGGTCATCCCCTCTGTATTGATGTATTATTTGGTTATTGAAAACCACGATGCCACTTTTGAACATGTGAAAAAGTTTTTGATGATTGCAGGGGAAATAGGCAGTATCTTTAAAAAAGGAGCAACCATCTCCGCCGCTATGGGTGGTTGTCAAGCCGAAATTGGTGTTTCCTCCGCCATGGCAGCTGGTGCTCTCACAGAATTAATGGGGGGCTCTCCAGAACAGGCTCTAATGGCTGCAGAAATTGCCATGGAACACCATTTAGGCCTTACCTGTGACCCAATTGGCGGCTTGGTACAAATTCCTTGTATAGAAAGGAATTCCATGGGAGCCATAAAAGCCATCAACGCCGCTGAGTTGGCAATGGACTCGAATCCTGAGAATGCAAAGGTTCCTTTAGATAAAGTGGTAAACACCATGTGGGAAACCGCCAAGGACATGAGCTCCAAATACAAGGAGACCTCCGAAGGTGGCTTAGCAGTGGGTGTTTATTTGAGTGATTGTTAGTTTTTATTGACAGCCTTCCTTCCGTCTTGTATCAATGATGTATATGATTTTCCAGGATTCTGTATCCTTGAACAACTGGAAAGAGTTTACGCCACAATGACTAAAAGTACCATCTAACCAAAACTCATAAGGTGTCCAAGCATGGGCCATGGGGCCATCAATTTGGATATTGAAGGATAAAAGTTTTTCTTCAAACTTAGTGGTATTGGGGATATTAATGATGTGCTTCACAAAATCTGTGTACTTTTCGGAACGCACATAGGTACTATCTCCTTTGTTGGCTATCGTCCGAATGATCACATTATCGGAAATAACTTCTTTAAAGATTATAGAATCTTTTTGGTGAAAGCCCTTAAAGAAGGTTTCAATGGTTTGCCGTACAGCCTCCTCTTCAGAGGATTGGGCGCTACCACATAAAAAAGATAAACACAGACATAAACAGATTAAAATTCTCATTTTATGATTTTTAGAGTCCATATTCGAAAATAACCTAATTTTTTTAAAGCTGAAACTAAGAATCATTTAAAGTTTTTGAACAAAACTCCTTACTTTTATCGACTTAAACTAAACTTCATGTCAGTAGCCAAAAAAGAATACAAGAGGATCACCGTAAAATCCTTAATAGAAATGAAAAGGAACGGGGAACGAATATCGATGTTGACCGCCTATGACTTTTCTATGGCAAAAATTGTTGATGATGCCAATGTTGATGTTATTTTGGTTGGGGACTCTGCAAGTAATGTAATGGCGGGACATGAAACCACACTTCCCATTACGCTGGATCAGATGATCTATCATGCCTCATCGGTAATTCGTGCTGTAAAAAGGGCTCTGGTCGTTGTAGACATCCCATTTGGAAGCTATCAAAGTGACCCAAAGGAGGCCTTGCGTTCTGCCATCCGAATCATGAAAGAGAGCGGAGCCCATGCGGTCAAGGTCGAAGGCGGAATAGAAATAAAAGTATCTGTAAAAAGAATCCTGAATGCCGGAATACCGGTCATGGGACATTTGGGTCTTACTCCACAGTCTATTTATAAGTTTGGTACCTACACGGTTAGGGCCAAGGAAGAAGAGGAGGCTCAAAAACTTCTGGAAGACGCCAAATTGTTGGAGAAATTAGGTTGTTTTGCTATTGTTCTTGAAAAAATACCGGCACAATTGGCCAAAAAAGTTGCCGATAGCATTAATATTCCGGTCATTGGGATTGGGGCGGGTAACGGAGTGGACGGACAAGTATTGGTTATCCATGACCTATTGGGTATCACCCAAGAATTTAATCCGCGATTCTTAAGGCGATATATGAATTTATACGAAGAAATGGGAAGTGCCATTTCCCAATACGTAACAGACGTAAAAAGCAGGGATTTTCCTAACGAAGAAGAACAGTATTAATTGAATTTGGAAGCTAAAACAATTTCTACGGCAAAAAACCTCCAAGTTCTTTTTGAGGATAACCATTTAATCGCCATCAATAAAAGGCCTGGAGATATTGTCCAAGGTGATAAAACAGGTGATGCGCCATTAAGTGATGTGGTCAAGGAATACCTGAAGGAAAAATACAACAAGCCCGGAAATGTTTATTTAGGGGTTGCCCATAGATTGGATAGGCCAACCTCTGGGATAGTGGTCTTTGCAAAAACCTCAAAGGCCCTCCCAAGACTTAATAAGCTATTTGCCGAAAAAGAAGCCAAGAAAACCTATTGGGCCGTGGTAAAGAACGCTCCGGAAAATCCCTCTGCCACCCTTACCCATTGGTTAAAAAGAAATACAAAACAGAACAAGTCCTACGCACATAAAAATGAAGTCCCAGATAGCAAAAAAGCTATTTTGGACTATAGAATGCTGAAAAAGTTGGATAACTACTTCTTGATGGAAATCGATTTAAAAACGGGAAGGCACCACCAGATACGGGCACAATTAACTGCCCTAGGATGCCCAATCAAGGGAGATCTAAAGTATGGCTTCGACCGCAGTAATAAAGATGGCAGTATACATTTACACGCTAGAAGCCTGTCATTCATTCATCCTGTAAAAAAGGAAATGCTCAAATTGGTTGCCCCTCCCCCTGACGAGCCCATTTGGAATGCATGCCTATAATTGTATTATCTATAGGTCCTGACACTTTCAATGACTACGGATCCCAAGATCAATATCCCTCCAAAAACGGTCATCAAAGATGGGATTTCGGCCAAAAAAATTGCTCCAATTAGTATTCCGTAAACAGGTTGTACACTACTGATAATACTGGCTGTTGTTATGGAAAAATACTTAAAACTATTCAAAAACAACGTATGCCCAATTGCCGTGGTCACCAAAGCAAGGGTAAAGAGTCCCTTCCATTGGCCTAGCATTCCATCGGTTTCCAGAAAGAAAAAGACCGGAAACAACAAGGCCCCCACGATCACCATTTGGTAACACATTAATGCAGACCCATTATAATTTCTTACCCTAGCCTTGAGCACAAGATTTCTCAGCGCATAAAAGAGTGCGGACATAATGCCTACCCCAACTGCCAAGGCATAAGAGTTCCCAATTTCAAATTTAGGCACCAAAAAATAAATGCCTCCGAATACCATAATACCAAGAACGAGATGAATTTTTAAAAATTTGGTTTTTAATAAAATGGGTTCTAGAAGGGAAGTGATCACCGGATAGGTAAAAAGGGACAACATTCCGATAGCAACATTGGACAATTTAAGGGCATAGAAATAAGTGATCCAATGCAACCCCATTAAGATTCCACTCATAATAACGGGCAGAAAATCCTTTTTATCCAGACGCAAGGATATGCCCCTCCACTTACAGAAAAGCCATAATAGCATAAACGCCAATATGGCCCTGGAGGCAATAGTGATCGGTACCGGTAAATCTATAAATCTGCCCAAAGCCCCGGATGTGCTCACAAGGAGCATGGCCAAATTTATTTCCAGCAAATGTGCGATGTGCGGGTTCTTTGAACTCAACGCTATCTATCGTTTTTGCGCTAAAGCCTTTTCCCTAATTATCTGGGACACAGGTCGATTTTCCAAATGGCTCTCCAGCCAAGAAAGGATGTCCAAATATAGAAAAGCCCTCTTCTCATATGGATGATCCTCATATTTCTTTAGCTCATTATAAAGTTTCTGGAATTCGTCCTTTAGCTCATGCGGGTAGATATTTCCTAAGTTTCTCAAGAATTTGATCATTTCCTTTTGTACGGCATGTAGGTCGTTCATCTTCAACAAAAACTTATAGGTGCTTTTTAACTGCACCTCCAAATGATAATCCATACCAGCCTCATAATGCGCAACAAGACTGAGGACACGTGCGAAACACATAAGGTCCTCACGCATTTTTAAGTTTTTGTTGTTAATGATCTTTTTGAGGTATTGGATACAGGTTTTATTATCTCCTATACTAAAATAAAGACAGGCAATCTTATAATAAAAAACCATTACATGGTGCTCATCTATCCGCTCTTTGTGTTTGTTAATCCCGTATTCAATAATTTTTACTAGATACAATCCCTTTTCAAAAGTACCCTCCATAAAATGAAGGTTTAATTTATTGGAATTGATATAAAGAAAGGCCAAGGAAGTAATATTGTCATTTTTTGGAAACTCTTCACTATTGACCATAGCCTCCAATTTTTCCAATATTTCCTTGAATTGTGAACTATATTTAACATAGAACAAGGATTCCAAAAGGTAGTGGTTGCCTTTTAAAAAGAAAACAGGGTTCAGATAGATCATTTCCTTGTTTTCATAAAATAGATCTACCCATTTACTCGAGTATTTATAGCATGAAAGAAAATCCTGTATTAAAAAACTATACCATAAATTTGCCTTATACAGCCAAAGTTTTTCCCTAAATCCAAGGCGGTCAATATTGTATTCCGGTAAATGGTCGTCAAAGTATTTTTTTACATTCTTAATTTCCTCATCACTTTTGACATAGCCCACTTTAAGCATCATCCCGTACAATTGAAGGGATAAGTTGGACAGTTTACTGGTAATTACGTTCAGTTCCGATAATTTTTTGGCCTGCATGGCCAGCTCATCTGCCCGGTCAGGGATACTTCTTGTGATATATTGGGTTTCTATAACCTTCTCCAACTCCACAATCTCATAGGCTATATTCTTCTCTTCGTTGTCTATAGCCGTACTTTTGGCCTTATCGAGAATTTTTAAGCTTTGTTTGTACAATCCTTTTTGATACAAAATAGTGGCAAAATCGAGTTGTTCACGAATCTGTACTCGAATATTTTGATTGACTGGATTTAATCGTAAACTAACCAATATTTGCTTATAGAGGTGCGCCTTTAGATTTGACAATTGGGTTTTTTTAACAATTCCGCTCTCCAATATTGCCTTTTCATCATAATCTTTCAACTTATCCAATAGATTGAACAATGCTAAAAACTTGGCATCGGTATTCACT
This sequence comes from Flavobacteriaceae bacterium KMM 6897, assembly GCA_035798135.1. Lineage (GTDB taxonomy): Bacteria > Bacteroidota > Bacteroidia > Flavobacteriales > Flavobacteriaceae > Sediminicola. The sequence continues at coordinate 562,635 of JAPFBR010000002.1, forward strand.
CCCAATCTCCCAACGTAAAGCTTAAATTGACGTTTTTCTGACTTGGAAAGTGATTTTACCAACACAAACAAAGCATCTTTATGTGCAGTTGTCATCGTAATTATTATTATTTAATTGACTGAAAGTCAGGGTTTTAAATATAACGAAAAGTAACTTAACGTTGTAAATGTTTTTATAGGCTCCAACCAGTTGGTTAAGGTAGCCATATATTCGTATAGCCTACCTAAATTACACAAATATAATGAGCAAAGATAAAGTACAAATTTTTGACACAACACTGAGAGATGGTGAACAAGTCCCAGGATGCAAATTGGATACGATACAAAAACTCGTTATCGCTGAACGTTTGGATGAATTGGGTGTAGACATCATTGAAGCAGGGTTTCCCATTTCTAGTCCTGGAGATTTCAATTCTGTGAATGAAATTTCAAAATTGGTACAAAATGCTACTGTTTGTGGCTTGACAAGGGCAGTTAAAAAGGATATTGAGGTTGCCGCTGAGGCATTAAAATATGCAAAAAAACCAAGAATCCATACAGGGATAGGCACCTCCGACTCCCATATCAAATATAAATTTAATTCCAATAGGGAGGCGATTATTGAACGGGCCGTAGATGCCGTGAAATATGCCAAAACTTTTGTTGAAGACATTGAATTCTATGCAGAGGACGCTGGTAGGACCGACAATGATTATTTAGCACGGATTTGCGAGGAAGTTATCAAGGCCGGAGCAACCGTTCTAAACATTCCAGATACAACTGGTTATTGTCTTCCAGAAGAATATGGTGCAAAAATTAAGTATCTTAGGGAAAATGTAAAGGGCATCCACAAAGCAGTATTATCCTGTCACTGTCATAATGACCTAGGATTGGCTACGGCCAACTCCATTGCAGGGGTAATCAACGGTGCAAGACAAATTGAATGTACCATAAATGGTGTAGGTGAAAGGGCCGGCAATACCTCTTTGGAGGAAGTGGTCATGATCTTAAGACAACATCCCTATTTAAATTTGGATACAAATATTAATAGTAAATTGTTATATGATACCAGTATAATGGTGTCGCAAAAAATGGGAATGCCAGTACAACCCAACAAAGCAATTGTTGGTTCGAATGCATTTGCGCATAGCTCCGGTATTCATCAGGACGGCGTGATCAAAAATAGGGAGACTTATGAAATAATGAATCCAGAAGATGTTGGGGTAACAGAATCCTCTATTGTTCTAACCGCCAGAAGTGGTAGGGCAGCATTGGCATATCGTTCAAAAAAAATAGGCTACGAACTTACCAAGGTACAGTTGGATGTTGTCTATGAGGATTTCCTGAAATATGCGGATCTCAAAAAAGAGATCATGGATGTTGATATCCATGAAATTATCGAATCCAGTTCGATTAATATAGAAAAGGTAGCTTAATGAACCTAAATATAACACTTTTACCAGGAGATGGTATTGGACCAGAAGTTTTGGCACAGGCAGTAAAATGTCTTCAGGCCGTTGAGGAAACTTTTAACCATAATTTCACGTATACCGAAGCTGCCATCGGGGCTGTGGCCATGGACCAAACTGGGAATCCGCTTCCTGGTGAAACCTTGGATATTTGCAAAGCCTCCGATGCAATTCTTTTTGGCACCATCGGCACATTAAAATATGACGATAATCCAAATGCAAAGGTGCGTCCTGAACAGGGACTATTGCAACTGCGTATGGAATTGAATCTTTTTTCCAGTATAAGACCGGTAAAAATATTCCCTACACTGTTGGATAAATCTCCCTTGAAAAAAGAAATTATTCTAGGGACAGATTTTGTGATCTACCGCGAACTTACGGGAGGAATCTATTTCGGTGAAAAAAAATTAAGCGCAGATGGCACAATTGCCTCAGATCTTTGTCAGTATTCAGAAAAAGAAATAAGCAGAATAGCCCATTTAGCATTCAAGGCCGCTAAAAATAGAAAACAAAAAATGACAGTGGTTGACAAGGCCAATGTTTTGGAGACCTCTAGGCTTTGGCGAAAAGTAGTAAAGAAAATAGGGGAAAGTTATCCTGAGGTTGCCTTGGAATTTCTATTGGCCGATAATGCAGCCATGCAAATTATGCTAAATCCCAAACAATTCGATGTCATCTTAACGGATAATCTTTTTGGGGATATTCTATCAGATCAGAGCAGCGCCATTTGTGGATCTAAAGGTTTATTGCCTTCAGCGTCCATTGGGAACGATTATGCCATGTTCGAACCGTTTCACGGCTCATATACCCAAGCTCAGGGAAAAAATATTGCAAATCCAATTGCCTCCATTTTATCGGCAGCTATGCTGTTGAACCATTTTGGATTAAATGAGGAGGCTCAGGCCATTATTGTCGCAGTTGACAAGGCCTTGAGAAAAAAAATATCCACAAAGGATATAAATCCATCCAGTACCTATGGGACAAGTCAAGTAGGTGATTTTATATCCCAAAACATTATTGACTCCGAAGAAGACTTAAATTTCAATTATGAAAATATCGGTCTTGGAAAATCGACCATAATATAAATCAATTAGCTGGTTAAATAAAAAAAGCCCTTTCAGAAATGAAAAGGCTTTTTTACTATTCTTCCAATAGGTTACCAACAAAATCCCGGAACCCCTTATCAAATTGAACGTACTTTTCACCTGTGGCGGGACCATTGAATCCTGTACTGATCTTTCTCACCTTCCCAGTTCTATCTAAAAAGATAGTGGTGGGATACGAAAGGATATGGTTTAACATGGGTAATTTTTCCTGGGCCAATTCCTTATCGGATGAACCATATTGAGCTAGTAATATGGGATAATTAACACCAATGCGATCTTTCAACCTATTAATTGCCTTAAAAGCTGCTTCCTCTGTTTTTGCGTATTCAAAGGATAATGCCACAACTTCCAAATTTTCATTTTTTTGTTCTTTTAGGAAATTTACCAGATATTTAGTCTCGTCCAAACAATTGGGACACCATGTCCCCATAATCTGAACAATGACCACCTTATCTTTATATAATTCATCATCTAGGGATACCATTTCACCTACGGAATCAGGGAAAGAAAAAGAAAATTTATCATATCCTTCCTTAATAAATGTCAATGTATCCTCATCTGGCAATTCATAATCAGGATTCCTATGTGCCATAAACGGCTCTTTAAAATGGTTGCCAGAATAAAAGGTGCCTTTTAAAGTGCTGTCCGTAACCTTTGCCTTAAACATAAAGACATGAGCACCATCAAAAGTTGATAATTTTAGGGAGTCCCCATCCATTACCCCCTCTAAAAAACGATAATCACCCGTTGTGGTCCTAAACGTACCTACTACCCTATCCCCTGTTTGGGTGAACAAGCCTTTCCCGATATAACTATCCGAAGTATTTGGACTAAACTCTGTTTCCCAAATACCACTCACATTGTGATTAGAGGATACCTTAACATCAAATCTTTTCTCAATGCCATAGGTTGCCTTAAAAGGCACACTGCGTTCCATACTTTCTTGTACAAAGTCTCCAACAATCCTTGAACCTGAAAACACCCCAGTGATATAGCCTTCAAAAGCGGGCATTTTAATCAAGATGGAATCATTGTTAATGGTAATTTCATCTATAACCAAAACTTCGTCTGCATTGTATGATTCCATAATGTAGTCACCGGCAGAAGACTTGGTTATTTTAAAATTAAAAGGCAATGTCTGTTGCTCCATTAATTCCATTTCACCCAACCAAATTCCCTCTTTTAGAGCAGGTGCTTTAGAATCATTACAGGATGAAAGAATTAAAAATATCGTAAATAGGAAAGCAATTTTTTTCATAATTAAATACTATTGTTTCAATGTCCAAATATGGCAAATATACTTACAATAAAAAATAAATGGATTTCAATTGAATACCTATTGAATGTCTTCCGTCATTGTTTTATCTTTGGGCACTTAAATATTCAGTATTCAAGGGGGTTTTAATAGAAAACAAAAATTCCATTAAGGCTTTATTCAAATGAACATACATCAGATTGTTTCAATACCAATATTTGAATCCACTGTTAGAGTAAGCAGATATAGCAATGGCGGTTGAATTTGATCACTGACAAAATAAATTAAGTATCAATGAAAATATCTTTTAACTGGTTAAAACAGTTCATAAAAATTGATTGGGATTCCCAAAAGACAGGAGAACTTTTAACCGATTTAGGATTGGAAGTAGAGGGAATAACCGCATTTGAATCGGTTAAAGGTGGCCTTAAGGGAATAGTTGTCGGTGAAGTTCTCACCTGTATAAAACATCCCAATGCTGATAAACTAAAATTGACTACCGTGGATATTGGTACCGGAACTCCATTACAGATTGTGTGTGGAGCACCCAATATAGCTGAAGGGCAAAAAGTACCCGTAGCCACCATTGGAACCACGTTATACACTAAAGAAGGTGAGGCCTGGACCATAAAAAAAGGAAAAATACGCGGAGAAGAAAGCCAAGGTATGATCTGTGCCGAAGATGAGATGGGGTTGGGCAAGGGCCATGATGGAATATTGGTCTTGGATAAAAGTCTGATTCCCGGAACCCCCTGTTCCAAGGTATTTAAAATAGAGCACGATGAGGTGTTTGAAATTGGACTAACCCCAAACCGAGCCGATGCCATGAGCCATTTTGGTGTGGCCAGAGACCTTAAAGCCGGATTCATACAAAATGACATTCAAAAAGAATTGATAACCCCTTCTATAAGTAATTTCATTGTAGAGAATAGGTCCCTTAAAATTGATGTAGCCGTTGAAAAAAGTGAACTAGCGCCAAGGTATTGTGGTTTGACCATCAGTAATCTCATTGTACAACCATCACCGGACTGGTTGAAAAATAGGCTAAAAGCCATTGGAATTACCCCAAAGAATAACGTAGTGGATGCCACCAACTACGTGTTGCACGAATTGGGACAGCCCTTACATGCTTTTGATGCTGCAAAAATAAAAGGACACAAAATAATAGTTAAGACATTACCAAAAGGATCCAAGTTTACCACCTTGGATGGAATTGAGAGAGAGCTTCACGAGGAAGACCTAATGATCTGTGACGCCGAAAAACCATTATGTATTGCAGGTGTTTTTGGCGGAGAAAGCTCAGGGGTAACTGAATATACCACATCCATCTTCTTGGAAAGTGCCTATTTCAATCCAGTTTCAGTAAGGAAAACAGCAAAAAGACATGCTTTAAATACGGATGCCTCCTTTAGATTTGAAAGGGGCATTGATATCAACAATGTGGAATACAGTTTAATGAGAGCCGCATTATTGATAAAGGAAATTGCGGGAGGCGACATTACTTCTGAAGTGGCCGACTTTTATCCTAAAAAGAAAGATGATTATCAGGTATTTCTAACCTACGACAAAATTAATAAGCTTATAGGACAGGAAATTCCAGAAGACACCATAAAATCCATTATGGCATCTTTAGATATTAAAGTAAAAAATGTATCGGAATCAGGAATGGGTCTGGCAATACCATTCTATAGGGTAGATGTGCAAAGGGAAGTGGATGTTATCGAAGAAATATTACGTGTATTTGGCTATAACAATATCAACCCAAAAGAAAAATTGACTGCATCCATTGCCTCTACGTCTAAATTCGAGGATTACAAACTACAGAACTTAATTGGAGACCAATTAGCTTCCCAAGGATTTTATGAAATATTGGCCAATAGCCTTACCACTCCTGATTATGTTGCCTTGTCCGCCGATACCAAGGAAGAAGAGGCAGTGAAGATCATGAACCCACTGAGCACTGATTTATCAGTAATGAGGCAGTCCATGCTCTTTCCAGGATTGGAGGCCATATCCTACAACAGTAACAGAAAAAAGCAACACATCAAATTCTTTGAATTTGGTAAGACCTATCATCAACTGCGGGCAGAAAGAATAGAGAACAAACATCTAAGTTTACTGATAACAGGTAACAAAACAGAAGATAGCTGGAATTTGCCAACACAACGGTCCGACTTTTATTTCTTAAAGGCCACAGTGGAAAATATTCTACTTCGTTTGGGTATTTCGGAAACCAGTTCCTTACCTACTCAAAGCGATGTCTTTTCGGAAGGTGTCACTTTAAATGTGCAAGAAACTAAGCTCGTAGATTTTGGTGTGGTCAAAAAATCCATATCCAAACATTTCGATATCAAGCAAGAGGTACTTTATGCCGATTTTGAATGGTCTGCCATTTTAAAACTGATTCCAAGAAAGAGTATTGTATTCAAGGACATTCCCAAATATCCAGAAGTAAAAAGAGACTTTGCCCTATTATTGGACAATAAGGTCACCTTTAAAGAGGTGCATGATGTAGCTTTTCAAACCGAGAAGAAACTACTCAAAAATATTACCCTTTTTGATGTGTACACCGGAAAGAATCTACCTGAAGGCAAAAAGTCATACGCCGTTTCCTTTACCATACAGGATACAAAAAACACTTTGACGGATAAGCAGATCGACAAAATAATGCAAAAACTCCAAACCAATTACGAAAAGCAGTTAGGAGCTGAATTAAGATAAAAAAAGGCTGGAACAGAATCCAGCCTTTTTTATTAAAAGTGTTTTACATTTTACATTTCAGAAGACGGAAGCAATACTGTGTCAATTACATGAATGACACCATTGGATTGGTTGACGTCTGCTATGGTAACCTTGGCCATTGATCCATTCGCATCAGAAATAATGATGTCCATTCCTTTTTTCATGGCATAGATTTCCTGACCGTTAACTGTTTTAAAGGTAGCTTTCCCTTCCCCCATTTTAATGGCATTCAAAATATCTTTGGCATTTAATTTTCCTGCAATTACATGATAGGTCAATACGCCTTGAAGAGCAGCTTTATTTTCCATCATCAATAAATTATCCACTGTGCCCATTGGCAATTTATCGAATGCAGTATTTACAGGTGCAAAAACGGTAAATGGACCTTCTGATTGAAGGGTAGTTACAAGTTCTGCTGCCTTTACCGCCGCTACCAATGTGGTGTGTTCTTTAGAATTTACAGCGTTCTCGATAATATTATTAGTTGGAAACATTTCTGCCCCTCCTACCATTTTCGTTTGTTGAGCCATTGCTGGAACAGCAACCATCACCACTAAAATACCAAATACAGAGTTTTTTAAGTTTGAAATTTTCATAATACTTATTTTTAAGTTCAATATCACTTACGGAAATAAGATCAATGAGGTTTTAAAAAATAAGTGTATAATTGAAAAAGATACACTGGCGGCACTAAAAACGTTGAACCTACCCCTTTATAGAAGATTATATTTTTGAGGTAAAATAACACTATCTATTACATGTATAACGCCATTGCATTGATTGGCATCGGCTGTGGTTATACGCGCCGTATTTCCATAACTATCGGTCAATACTATATCAATACCATTCATAGTTGCAGTAATCTTATTTCCTTGAACAGTAGTGAGCGTCGTAGTTCCCTTTCCTCTGGACATGGCCCGAAGTAATTTTGAAGCGGTAAAGTTACCAGCTACTATATGATAGGTTAAAAGGGACCGTAATTTATGTTTATTCTCTGGTTTAAGCAATACGGCCATTTCAGAAGAGGTAAACTTGTTAAAGGCAAGATCAGAAGGGGCAAAAACGGTAAATGGACCATCCTTGTCCAAAATATCTGCCAAATCTGTAGCATTGATCGCCGCCAATAACACCTTATGATTCCCTGAATTTTCCGTATTTTCCACTATGGACTTATTGGGATCCATGGAAATTCTGCCAAATTTTAAATTTTTATTACTGTTTTGCGCATAGGAAGAAAAGCAACATATGCTCAATACAAAAACAAAAATATAAGCTGACATTTTCATAGTTAGTCCTCGGGTAAATATTGCAATCATCGATGAACTGCATCAAAAGACCGACAATATACAATTATTACCCATTCAAATATGAGTAATGAAAAGAGAATAATTTTATTAACATTATTTTAACATTTAATTTGGGATTCCAGTATTGCAATAAAAATCCACAATTCCCTAACTTTGATATAGTTGCAAAAAAAAGGATATGATAAAGCAAACTAACATCGAAGAAAAGCTTCTTCATGTAAAGGAAAGGAGAGCTGACCCTCAAAAAATAATTCAAGATGTTTATCAGATTTTAAATGCTTCAAAAAATACCGACCTGCGGATCGAAAAAAATCTTGGCAATGGGAAATCACATATTGAAAATGCATTTGATTTTGATAAATTGGAAACCAAAAAAATCTATCATATAGATCAAATAAAACAAATATGCATAGAGTATAGATTACGGTTCTTGGATTCCAAATATTTCAAAGGGGATATTCCAAATGAGGCCATCTCTATAATTAAAGATTTGGAAAAGGATCATAATCTTGAACTTAAAGGTTTTAAAATAATAGCGCCTTCCAAATTATTTAAATTAAAGGATAAGGATGACCCATTATTATTTGCCCCAATTGGAAATGATTATTTTTATTTGATCCACAAATGGGGAAATGACCTACACCCTTTGCGAAGAATATTTGCATGGCCATTTAAAAGTATTGTAAACCTAACGCTCGTTGTACTATTCGGCAGTTACCTTTTAACATTATTAGTACCGTCTGGGCTATTTTCCAAAAGCAATACCAGTGCAGAGTTTTGGATCATATTTTTCTTTGTATTCAAATCCTGCGCATCTGTTATTATTTTTTATGGGGTTGCCCTGGGCAAAAACTTTAATCCAGGCATTTGGAACAGTAAATATTTCAATACCTAGTAATAGCATTAAGACCTAGTAAAAACAAAGCCCCCAAAATTTTGGGGGCTTTGTTTTTACTATATGTGCTTATGAGTTTCCTATCCAGATTTAGATTTAAACAGTAACGGCGTACATTTTGTCACGCTGTTCCTTGATTGACTTATCTGACATATATTCATCAAAAGTCAAATACCTATCAATATTACCATTAGGAGTCAATTCCACAATTCTGTTGGCCACAGTTTCTGCGAACTCATGATCATGTGTTGTCAACATCACAGTGCCCTTAAAATTCTTCAAAGAGTTATTAAAGGCTGTAATACTCTCAAGGTCCAAGTGATTGGTTGGCTCATCCAACATAAGGACATTGGCCCTAATCATCATCATCCTACTCAACATGCACCTAACTTTTTCACCTCCCGACAAAACTGTACATTTTTTTAAGGCTTCTTCGCCGCTAAAGAGCATTTTACCAAGGAAACCCCTGATATAGACCTCTTCTCTTTCTTCCTCTGTTTTGACCCATTGACGTAACCAATCTACAAGGTTGATATTACCAGAAAAGAAATCGGAATTATCAGCTGGCAGGTAGGATTGATTGGTAGTAACACCCCATTGGAAGTCACCACTATCGGCCTTTCTATTGTTGTTTAAAATTTCATAAAATGCAGTTGTTGCTCTAGAATCCCTAGAGATCACGGCAACCTTGTCCCCTTTAGCCAAATTAAGATTTACATCCTTAAATAAAATATCGCCATCTTCTGAGGAAGCCCCTAATTTTTCAATATTCAAAATCTGATCCCCAGCTTCACGCTCGCGGTCAAATATAATGGCAGGATATCTTCTACTTGAAGGTTTAATATCATCTATCTTCAATTTAGCAAGCATTTTCTTTCTGGAAGTCGCTTGCTTACTTTTAGCCACGTTGGCACTAAAACGCATGATGAATTCCTGAAGTTCCTTAGCTTTTTCCTCAGTCTTTTTATTCTGTTGGGACCTCTGTCTTGCAGCAAGCTGACTACTTTCGTACCAGAACGTATAATTACCGGAATAAAGATTTAATTTTCCAAAATCAATATCCGCTATGCTTGTACACACTGCGTCCAAAAAGTGACGGTCATGGGAAACCACTATTACTGTATTATCGTAATAGGCCAAGAAATTTTCCAACCAACTGATGGTTTCATAATCCAAATCGTTGGTAGGCTCATCCATAATCAGTACATCTGGATTACCAAATAGTGCTTGGGCCAATAAAACCCTCACCTTCAATTTGGAATCCAAATCTGCCATAAGCGTATAATGCAAATCTTCTGTAATTCCCAAATTGGACAAAAGTGCGGCGGCGTCGCTTTCGGCATTCCATCCGTTCATTTCTTCAAACTGTACCTGTAGCTCCCCTATTCTATCTGCATTTTTATCATCGTAATCCGCATACAGTGCATCCATTTCCTTTTTAATGATAGCCAAGGGTTTGTTACCCATAACTACGGTTTCTAGTACCGGAAGCGCATCGAAGGCATTGTGATCTTGTTCCAAGATGGACATCCTTTTACCAGGTTCCAGGTGGACATGACCAGAAGTTGGATCAATTTGCCCAGAAAGAATCCTCAGAAAAGTTGATTTACCAGCCCCGTTGGCGCCAATAACCCCATAACAGTTTCCTTGAGTGAAGCTTATATTAACATCATCAAAAAGCACTCTTTTTCCGAATTGCACCGATAAATTGGATACAGATAACATATACCTTAATTTTAAATTCGTGCAAAAATAGTGAAAATAAAAGAGGTAATCCAATAACTTGCCTACCCTTATTCCCTTTAAAAGTAAGGACCTAATTTTTTAACTTGCAATTAACAACAATTGCCCTAGGTCTTTAGTAGCTTTGATGACACTAAGGATTATATGCCTATATGGGAAAAATTACATTTTATCTTTTTGCATTTATATTAGTAGGTTGTCAGGTAGACAAAAAAACAGCACAGACGGCCTTTTTTTCGGGTGAGATTGTAAATCCAACCAATAGCTATGTTGTACTGTACAAGGATGAAGTCGTCATTGATTCGGCACTGTTGGATGAAAACAATAGGTTTACCTTAAAGTTGGATTTGATGGATGAAGGACTCTATCATTTTGATCACCATCCCGAACTACAATATGTCTATCTAGAAAAAGGCGATAGTTTAATGATACGCCTTAACACTTCTGACTTTGATGAATCCTTGGTTTTTTCAGGTACCGGAGAAGGGATAAACAATTTTCTCTTGGAAATGTTCCTCACTTATGAGGAAGAAGAGCCAATCATCAATAATTATTATGAGTTGGAGCCGGAAGCCTTCAGAAAAAAAATAGACTCTTTAAGACAATTAAAATTTCAATTGTTAAAAGAATTACAGAACGATATTCCATTATCAGAAAAGGCAATGGAAATAGCAAAGGCCAACATTGACTATACCTATTATGCCTACTACGAAAAATATCCCTTTAAACACAGAAGAAAACTTGGGGAAAAATCCATACACGAACTCTCAAGTAATTTTTATGGATATCGAAAGAACATAGATTACAACAATACCAATCTTACTTATTTTAGGCCCTATTACAATTATATGATCTATAATATTGGCAACATGTCCTATATGGATTGTGCTGAAGAATGTAAAAAGGGGGTTGCCAAAATCAAAAGTCAGCTACATTACAACCTTCATAAGCTAAAGCTTATTGATAGTGTGGTAAAAGAGCCCAGTTTAAGGGACAATTTATTCAGGAATGTGGCGATGGATTATTTATTGAAAGTCCATGATAACGAAGAAAACAATAATTCCTTCATTGAGGATTTCCACAAAAGATCGGGCAACAATAAACATATCGAGGAGATTGATGGGCTCTATAGTGGCATTCAGAATATACAACCTGGTAATAAAATTCCCGATTTGGAACTTTGGAATACTACTGGAGAAAAAGTATCCCTTAGGGAATTGACCAACAATAAAAATGTTGTATTGTATTTCTGGACCGGCACCCAAAAAAGACAGTTTGATTACATCAATAAAAAAGTACAAGAGCTTCAAGCCAAGAACAAGGATGTTAGTTACATTGGGATTAATTACAAGACCGAACAGCCACAATGGGAGGGTATCATAGAAAATTACGGATTGGATAATAATTTACAGTATCGATCTGATAATTTTGAACTACTTACAAATTCCTTGATCATATATCCTTTGAACAAGTGCATCACTTTAAAAGACGGTGCTATTGTTAGCGCCTTTGATAATCTATATTCCCTTAACTAAACCTTTTAATGTAAAATTAAGAAAGCCCTGTAGATGTAACTACAGGGCTTTTTTTTAGTTGTTAACACCTGTTTTCCTAGTTTCCTTTCTTATAATCTTCCAAGAATTTGGCAAGACCTATATCCGTTAAGGGATGCTTTAAGAGTCCTTCAATAACAGACAATGGTCCCGTCATGACATCAGCGCCCAATTTGGCACAATCTATAATGTGCATGGTATGTCTTATAGAAGCGGCCAAGATTTCTGTATCAAAACCATAATTATCATAAATAAGCCTGATCTCAGAGATGAGGTTTAATCCATCTGTAGAAATATCGTCCAATCTCCCTATAAACGGTGACACATACGCAGCTCCTGCCTTGGCAGCCAATAAGGCTTGTCCTGCAGAAAACACCAATGTACAGTTAGTACGGATCCCTTTATCAGAAAAATATTTGATCGCTTTTACACCGTCCTTGATCATGGGTATCTTTACGACAATTTGTTCGTGCAATTCCGCCAATTCCTCTCCTTCAATGATCATTTGATCATAAGTCGTGGCAATAACTTCTGCAGAAACATCACCCTCTACTATATTACAAATATCTACGTAATGCTTTAAAATATTATTTCTCCCAGTGATGCCTTCTTTGGCCATAAGTGATGGGTTTGTTGTTACCCCATCCAAAACGCCTAATTCCTGAGCTTCTTTTATTTGCTGCAGATTCGCTGTGTCTATGAAAAATTTCATTTTTCTGAATTGATTTTAAAGGTTAATAATTAGGGAGCAATATAAATGATCATAGGCTCCTTTTCAAATTATTACAAAATTACAACTTATAATGCTTCAGTAGTAGTTTCTCGTACTGTTTGTCAGGTAAAATTTTCTTTAAGAAAAGTGAAAATTTTTGCATAAAAGCCCCCACCTTATAATGTACTTTTGGATGTTTGGTCTGCATGATGGCAAACACCGCTTCTGCAACGCAAATTGGGTCTTTTCCCTCATTTACATGATCGTTTATCATTTTTAGGGTATTGCCATAAGCATCTTTATAAGGAGAATTAGCACCTACAGGTACGTGATAACGGCCAGATGCGATATTGGTCGCGAAATCTCCCGGAGCCAAATTAGTAATTTGCACCCCAAAATCTTTGGTTTCCATTCGCATGGCTTCCGTAACCAATTCCAACGCTCCTTTAGTTGCTGAATATATTCCTCTATATGGGAGACCCATATAACCAGCTATGGAGGTTATATTAATGATTAGTCCGGCATGTTGTTGTCTCATCTGGGGCAATACAGCCTTCATCATATGGATAGGGCCATGAAAATTGGTTGTAAAGGCTTTTTGAATTTCTTCGTGAGGCGTTTCTTCAATGGGACCGGTAATACCAATCCCTGCATTATTTATTAAAACATCCAATCTTCCCTCTTTCTTAAGAAGTATGTCCATAGCTTTCTTAATAGATTCTGGCTCACTGACATCCAACTCCAACAGACTAAAAAAATCAAAGTCGGGATATTTGTCCAACCTCCTTGTGGTACCGTATACGGTATACCCCTTGGATGACAAATATATTCCTATAGATTTTCCTATCCCGGAAGAACCTCCTGTGATCAATACAACCTTACTTTCCATATCCCCTTAAAATTGGATACAAAATAACGAATAAAAAAAGAGATAAGAAGGTTTTGAGGTGATTGGAACAGTAGTAATTTGTTCCTATAAACGAAAGTATTGGGTACAAAAAAAGGCAAGCTACCTACATCGCACTGCTACAACCGCATACCCTTGCTGTGTTCCCACCCTGGGGGATTCTGCAGGAGCTAGTCGTGTAGGACTTGCCAAGTGCAAAGATACAAACTTTTAATTTTTTCGCAATCATTTTACAATCTTAATTTAATTAAATACCTTGCCTCGGCATCCTACCATTCTCCTTGGTTTTATAGTTGATTGGGAAACAGAATGTTGGAAAAAAATGTAAGCTGGCACAACCCAATAGAATTACCTGTGTCAGAAATTTTAATATAAATAAAATCATGTCAAACCTTATTAATAAATAAAGGGTTACTACTTAATATTAGCAAAATGAACAGGTTCAAATATATAGCGTTAGGATTAGTCTCCATATTATTTCTATCGTGTGGAGGAGGCAATTCTACAACTTCAAAACTTTTCAACATACAATTGGAAGGTAATAAGGCAGATTTTCAGCAGAATCAGACAGTCAAAATTGATCTTGGAAATCCCAAACAAAAAACGATCAATTCAGTATCATATAGTATAGATGGGGTGGAAATGGTGCCAAGTGATGGAAAAATCACATTGAACCTACCAACCTTGGGTAATAAGACCCTTTTGGCAAAGGTTTCCTATGAGGAAGGTATGGTGGACATTTCTAAAAGCATAAAGGTCCTTGCATCCAATCCCCCAGAAATATATACTTATGAAATTCTAAATGTTTATCCCCATGATATACAGGCATATACCCAAGGTTTGGAGTTTCACAATGACACCCTTTATGAAAGTACAGGCCGACGAGGGCAATCTTCCTTGCGCAAGGTTGATTACAAGTCGGGAAGGATCTTAAAACAAATAGATCTGGACAAAACCTTCTTTGGAGAAGGAATCACCATCCTAAATAACAAAATCTACCAATTGACTTGGCAAAGTGGAATGGGCTTTATTTATAGTCTTGATCGCTTTGAGAAAATAGACACCTTCACTTATGACCAAAGCAGGGAAGGCTGGGGACTTTGTAATAATGGAATTAAATTGTTAAAAAGCGACGGTACGGAAAAAATTTGGAATTTAAATCCAGATACTTTAAAGGAAGAAGGATATATAGAAACTGTCACCAATAAATCCATATTCAATAAAACCAATGAATTGGAATATGTTAACGGAAAAATATACGCCAACGTCTATTTAAAGGAAAGCATGATGATCATCGATGCGCAAAGTGGTGCCATTGAAGGGGTTGTAAATTTTGGCGGATTAAAGGAAAAAGTAAAACAGCATGGCGATTTAGATGTTTTGAATGGCATAGCTTATCATGCCGGGCGAAAAACATTTTTTGTCACAGGAAAAAATTGGGACAAGTTATTTGAGATTAATATCATAAAGAAGTAGTAATGATCCCCTTTGAAAAAGACATACTTGTACAAAAAGAAGATTTGGATGATTTAAACCATGTGAACAACGTGCGTTATGTGCAGTGGATACAGGACATTTCCAAGGAGCATTGGCAGGAAAAAGCCCCGAAAAGCTTGAAAGAAGGAATTATTTGGGTGGTACTGAATCATAATATAACCTATAAAAGTGCTGCCAAATTAAATGATCATATTAAAGTTAGGACCTATATTGTAAAAACAAAGGGAGCAATCTCAACGCGAATTGTAGAGATGTTTGATGCTGTGACTAATGTGCCCATTGTAAATGCAAAAACAGAATGGTGCATGTTGAATGCTACCACCTTCAAACCTATGAGGGTGTCCGAAGAAATCCAGAATATATTTATATAAATCAAACTGGAAGAAGCATGTTCAAAATTCAAGGAATTCGTCTATTGGTTCTTCTGGTACTTTTTCCAATTCTTTGGAGTTCGTGCAGAAAAGATTTTGATTATCCACCGAGTACAGGAAACTTGGAATTTTCAAAAGACACGGTTTATCTAGACACCATATTCTCCACTATTTCAAGTAGTACGTATAGCTTAAAAGTCTACAACAGAAGTAAAAAAGACCTCAATATTCCCAGTATTATACTTAAGGAAGGAGCAAGTAGTAGCTATAGGTTAAATGTGGACGGGGTAGCTGGCACTATATTTATGGATATTCCCATTTTGGCCAAGGATAGTCTCTACATATTTATTGAAAATACCTTGGACATAACTGGAACTTCACAGAATGAATTTTTAAGTACAGATGCTATAAAGTTTGATTCTGGAGTTAATTTGCAACAGGTTGAGTTGGTAACTTTAATCAAGGATGCGATCTTCTTATATCCAAAGAAATTTGATAACGGTACAAAGGAATCCTTTTTGCTCCCTGTAGAAAATGGAACCGATTCTCAAATTCAAGGTTATTTTATTCCAGAGGAACAGCTGCGTTTCACCAATGTAAAGCCTTATATAATCTATGGCTATGCTGCTGTTGCCCCAGAAAAGACCTTGCTTGTCGATGCTGGCGCCAGAGTACATTTTCATAAGAATTCAGGAATAATAGTAGGAAAAGATGCCCGTTTTATCATTAATGGAGCGCTAAGTGAAAATCTAAAATTACTGGAAAATGAGGTGATTTTTGAAGGGGACAGACTAGAGCCAACTTTTGCTGATATTCCAGGACAATGGAGCAGTATTTGGCTTACCCCGCAAAGTAAGGATATTGAAATAAATTATCTTACGATCAAAAATGCAACCAATGGATTAATAGTGGATGGGGACAATACTGGCAGCACCCCTACCCTGACAATAAAAAACTCCCAAATCTATAATAGTTCCAATTCCAATCTTTGGTCTAGAACCGGATCGATCAAAGGAGAAAACTTGGTTTTGGGGAATTCCGGAAACTCTTCCTTGAGATGCGATCTTGGCGGATCATATACTTTTATCCATTGTACCATAGCCAATTACTTCAGTAAAGGATATCGCCTGGGCCCTGCTCTTCAATTATCCAATTATCTAATCTTGGATTCTGGAGATATTATTACTAATGATATGGAGGAGGCCACTTTTGAAAATTGTATTATTACGGGCAGTGGCTCAAACGAGCTGTCCTTAAAATCCGAGAGTACTGCCCCTTTCAAGTTTTATTTTCATCACACCCTGATAACGTCCAATCCAAATGCCCAGGATCAAGAAAATCCTAACTACGACTTTAACAACCAGACGATTTACAACACCATCTTTTTAAATCAAAATCCAGATTTTAAGGATACATCCAATAATGTTTTTAAAATAGGATCTGTATCCGATGGGATAGGTAAAGCAGACATCAACAAAGCGATTTTGGTCCCATTGGATATTCTAGGTTTTGATAGAACAGAACGCCCAGATTTGGGAGCATACCAATTTATTATAAATAATTAAT
Organism: Flavobacteriaceae bacterium KMM 6897; assembly: GCA_035798135.1. Classification (GTDB taxonomy): domain Bacteria; phylum Bacteroidota; class Bacteroidia; order Flavobacteriales; family Flavobacteriaceae; genus Sediminicola. The sequence goes on from JAPFBR010000002.1 coordinate 579,736, forward strand.
CCGCCTCCTACAAACCATACGTCTAAAAAGAAAGGTTTTTCTTTCAGAACCACTTCAAATACAATATATTAGACAGGTAAACCATAGAAAATCTATGGTTAATATACAATCACTCCTCAGTACTTATTAGTACTTTGTAGCCGAATATATTGTCTATGGAGTACACATATATTATTGTAGATTCCGATGCTACCTCCAACCTCCAATTACAACATCATTTAGAGGAGTATGGGGAGTTTAGCTGCACTGCCCTTGCACAGAACAGTGCAGATGGGTTGAACTCCATCTTGAAATTCAATCCCAATATTGTTTTTATCAACCTGAATGATAAGGCATCCGATTATTTTCAAATGGTCTTGGAATTACATCAATATGTAAAGGAATTGCCCATTTTAATTGGTATTTCTAGGGGAAAACAATATGCCTATGAAGCTATAAAGAATAATTTTTTTGATTATTGGCTGACCCCCTACAATGAATTCGATATTAGGAAATCCCTGTTAAAATTAAAGAAACTAATGCCGAAGGAACCTGTTTCCCAAACGCTCTGTTTAAAGTCATATAAGGATTACAGATATGTGGATACTGACGAGATCCTATATCTAAAAGCGGATAATAACGCCACCGATTTTATTTTAAAGGACGGCAGTACCATCAGCGCCTTTAAAACATTGAAGAGCTTTGAAGAGACCCTTCCCGAAAATTTCATTCGCATTCACCAGAGTTATATCCTAAACACCAAATATGTTTCAAGGATCAACTATGGCAAGTCTATCTGCTCCTTAAAACAGGACAACCACCAACTTCCATTTTCCAAATCCTACAAGGAAAATATAGACGAATTAAAAAAATTCCTTTCAAAAAGTTCCATCCGCACCTTAAATTAACCTAATACTCTCAGAGTTGGTACAACTACCCTCAAAACTGGGTGTTTCACTAAAGCGTCTTTCTTCTCCTTTCCAATACTGAACCCTCTTTATAAATTAGCGGTATACAATTAATTAATCAACCCCTAAAACTACAATAAGATGAAAAAAGTATTCGGAATTTTAGCAATAGCAGTATTATCAACTGGTTTATATTCTTGTGAAGCAGAGACTTCAATGGACGAGACACAAGCTTTGTATGAAACTTTGGATACGACGGCTACCGATGGTAGTGTAGTTAAAACAGATGAAAGAGATTAATAATTTCATAAATTTTAAAAAAGCTTTAAACCAATTCGTTTAAAGCTTTTTTTTTATCTTGTACTCTGGTAATTCTTAATGACACCCTAATCAAAACTACATTTAACAAAGTCTTATTTTCAACGGTCTTTCTAATCCTATATGGTTGTAACCAAGTTGATAAAAAGAGTTTAGATACTAATAATAATTCTTACAAAGACAGTGTCTTAATATGGGCTAAACTCAGCAGAAACAGTGAGTTTCCAAACGGCCAAAGGCAGGAATTGTTGAGAAAAGCTGCTAGCTATACAACATCGATAAAAACCGATTCATTAAAATCCAAATACTATTCTAAAATATCATTGGGATATTTAAAGCTCAAAGATTCCCTGTTATTTAGAAAAACCAACAAACTGGCTTTACAAGCTTCCATAAAAGGTCAGGACTCAAATACTATAGCAGAAACCCATTGGGATTTGGGGGCTTTTTTTAGAGATAATAACGTAAAAGACAGTGCTTACTTTCACTTTGCGTCCGCACAAAAAATCTACAATTCTTTAAACAATCAATTTTTAGCGGGTCGACTCTTGTACAATATGGCAGCGGTTCAAGGAGATGTCAGAGATTACACTGGCAGTGAGATCAATACCTTCAAAGCCATTGAACTACTAAAACCACTTAATAAGTCTGAACAGTTGTACAATTGTTACAATAATTTAGGGGTCGTATATAGCTCTTTAGAGGAATATGACAAGGCTTTGGAATATTTTCAAATAGCACTAGACTATTTAACCAAGTTGGATGATGAAAATTCCCAATTAATTACTTTAAATAATATTGGGGATACCTACCTAACTCAGAAGGATTATGAACTAGCCAGCACCTATTTCCAAAAAGTATTGGAGACTGAAAACTTTGTCAAAATGGACCCACTAACCTATAGCAAAGCTTTAAGCAATAATGCAAGGTCCAGATTATACCTTAACGACACTTTTGGAATTGATAAATCATTCTCAAAAGCTTTACAAATTCAAGACAGCATCCCAGATATTATAAGCATGTCCCTTACAAATTATTATATGGCCGAATATGCTTTGGCCAAAAAGGACACCAATGCCGCAATAACCTTTGCCAAAAAATCAAATTTACTTGCCAAAAAAAGCACCAATAACAAGAGGGTGTTAGAGAGTTTGGAGCTAATTAGCAAACTGGACCCAAAAAATGCGCCACAATATGTTCAGGAATATATTCTGTTGAACGATAGCCTTCAAAAAGAAGAACGGCAAATCAGAAATAAATTTGCGAGAATAGAGTTTGAAACAGACCAGTTCATAGAACAAAACCAATTATTGGCCAGACAGAAACAGCTTTGGCTTGGGGTTGCGGTCGGACTCTTTTTTCTGGCCATTGCCATTGTCAGTATTATCTCTTTACGAATAAAAAACCAAAAATTAAAATTTGATCAGCAACAACAGGAAAGTAACTTGGAGATCTTCAATTTAATGTTATCCCAAAAAGAAAAGTTTTTGGAAGGCAAACACGAGGAACAGAAAAGAGTTTCTGAAGAACTCCATGATGGCATCTTGGGTCAAATGCTCGGAATACGATTAATTTTAAGTGGGTTGAACAACAAAAGCGGGGAGACAGGTGCCCAACAAAGAGCGGAATATCTTAAAAAATTACAAGATGTAGAGGAAGAAGTTAGGACCATTTCCCATGAACTCAACAACGCTGCTTATCAAAAAATTCATAACTTTATTTATTCTGTACAAGATCTTTTAAAAACAATTGAAAACAGTTCTCAAGTACACTGTAACTTAGAATATACAACAGATTTGGAATGGGACCGACTGAATAGTGAGGTAAAGATCAATATTTATAGAATACTTCAGGAAAGTTTACAAAACTGTGTAAAACACGCATTAGCGAAGAAGATAGAGGTTACCTTAGGCGCCAATGAAAAGGATATCTTGGTCAAGGTCTCAGACAATGGGGTTGGATATCAGGTCAAAAAAGAAAAAAAAGGGATTGGATTGAAAAATATTACTTCCCGAGTACAAAAAATGAACGGATCTGTAGATATTAAAAGTAAAATTGGCAAGGGAACGACTCTTATGGTGAATATACCATACGAAAATAATTTAGAGAACATTGATCCATTTCAGGAAGCAACCCAAAAAGATATTTAGAACAATCGAGGGACTATGAAAACACTACGAATTTTAGCGGTGGATGATCACGAAATGACCATGATTGGATATAAATTTATCCTGGAGGAAATTCAGTTTGAAGATTCTAAAATTCAAGTGGACACTGCTAAAACCTATGATCTTGGAAAACAAAAGATATTAGATTCCGCAAAATCCTTTGGGTACGACATTATTATGCTAGATATTCAATTGGGTCCTTCTAATGAGACCCAGCCCCATACTGGAGAGGATTTGGGTATCTTGGCCCGCAAAGTAGTACCGAATTCTAAAATCGTATTCTTGTCCTCTTTCAGCGATAATTATCGGATCAATAGCATTTTAAAATCGGTGAACCCAGAGGGATATATGGTTAAAACCGAAATTGACGAAGATGCCCTGAATGATATGGTACACACAGTAATGAAAGAACCCCCGTATTATACAAAAAAGGCATTGATAGCCATTAGGACCAAAATGGCCAATGATATTCCATTGGATGACAATGATAAGAAAATACTATACCACCTATCCATAGGCACCAAAACCAAGGATATGATAAACTTTATCTCTCTTTCCTTACCCGGTATTGAAAATAGAAAGCGCCAATTGAAGACAATATTTGAGGTAGAAAAACAAAATGACCAAGCACTGATCACTGAAGCTAGGAATAGGGGTTTTATTTAAAAAGCGCTAAATTCCCATACTTTAACTTCATTTTTCCTACAAGCTGATCCATTTGGGATTAAAACCATAATTTTTCTAAGGTTTTTATATAGTGCATGCACATTTTTAAAATTTAACTTCGTGTAAATGCTTAACCAAATCCCAAGATTAGTATGCTTCTGCACAATGAAAGTTTTAAAAACAATCTAAAACCTATAGTTGATAACAATTATCAAATCGTAGGACTGGATACTTTTGAATATAGTTTGGCAAAATATTTTTTCTCCGATGTTGTTGTGAATATCTCTAGCACCAATGATGATGAAGTCTGTTTAAATATAGAATTTCAAAATAACTTAACTTTAAGTGAAGTTATTTGCTTTTTAAATACACATACATGGATGTATGAAGAGGATATGTCTGTTTTAACGAATATGAATCCATTTTTAAGAGCCTTACAAGCTTTAAAAAATCAAAACTCTACGACCATTGATATTGAAGAAATTTCTATTCTTTTAAAGGATACCACTATCGTCATCAAAAAAATATATTTCCAAAGTATTCCAACCCAATTAGACAATATTTTAAAGAAAATTACGGATCACCATTTTATGCTGACCAAAAATTCAAAAGAAGTTCCTTTTGAAATGTTTATTCCTGTTTTTGAAGAGAATCCTTTGGAAGAAAATGGTAGCCTGGAAAACATAAGAATGGGCAACAATAGTTCAATAAACGACTATTTTGGGTACTGGGGCCTGTACTACGATTCTGAAGATGATGCAATAATTTATGATTTGGAAAATAAGTCAATGATCTATGGCGATCTATTGATGCTAAATCATTAAAGGTCTGAATGAACACCAATAGGTAGGGCTAATGGTGTTCAAAGGACCACGTGTCTTAAGCGTTAAACAACGCCTTCCCACTCATCATTTCATTGACCTGAGCACGAACACCTTCAATTACAGCTTCGTTTTCTTTATTTGTCAATACCTTATCTATCAGTTCTACAATAGTAGCCATATCTGCCTCTTTTAAGCCTCTAGTGGTAATAGCAGCAGTTCCGAAGCGAATCCCAGAAGTGATAAAAGGGGATTTGTCATCAAAAGGTACCATATTCTTATTTGCGGTAATATCGGCCTTAACCAAAACATTTTCTGCCTCTTTACCTGTGATATCTTTATTTCTTAGGTCTATCAACATCATATGATTATCCGTTCCTCCAGAAATAATTTTATAATCTTTGGCCATAAAGGCTGCGGCCATGGCGGCGGCATTCTTCTTAACCTGCAACATATAATGTAAAAAATCATCTGTTAATGCCTCTCCGAATGCAATTGCCTTAGCTGCAATTATGTGTTCCAAAGGGCCACCTTGATTTCCTGGAAAAACCGCTAAATCCAACAAAGCTGACATTTTTCTAAGACTTCCATTTTTTAATTTTATTCCGAAAGGATTATCAAAATCCTCTCCCATTAATATAAGCCCTCCTCTTGGACCTCTTAATGTTTTGTGGGTGGTTGTGGTCACAACGTGACAATATGGAAGTGGATCGTTCAAAATTCCTTTTGCAATAAGACCTGCAGGGTGTGAAATATCTCCCAACAGAAGTGCTCCAACGCTATCTGCGATTTCCCTGAAGCGTTTAAAATCCATATCTCTAGAATAGGCAGATGCTCCAGCAATAATCATCTTTGGCTGCTCCTTGGTGGCAATTTCTTGGATCCTATCGTAATTCAATACCCCTGTTTCCTTATCTACGCCGTAAAAAACAGGTGCATACAAGCGACCAGAGAAGTTTACTGGGGAACCATGTGTCAAATGACCTCCATGGGAAAGATCAAAGCCCAATATTTTATCGCCTGGCTGTAAACATGCGTGATATACAGAGGCATTTGCTTGGGATCCGGAATGAGGTTGCACATTGGCATAAGCTGCTCCAAAAAGCTCTTTTGCCCTATCAATGGCAATCTGCTCAACTACATCAACTATTTCACAACCTCCGTAATATCTTTTTCCTGGATAGCCCTCGGCATATTTATTTGTCAATACAGAACCAGCGGCCTCCATTACTTGTGGACTCGTAAAATTTTCCGAGGCAATTAATTCAATACCTTCCAATTGGCGTTCTTTCTCCGCCTCTATTAACTCAAAAATTTGATTATCTCGCTGCATAATAAAATTATTCTTCTAAATAAGCCGTAAAAATACGAATTGCCGACCTTAAATAGGAAGAAAATAATATATTTGATAAGAATTTTATCAAATACAAATAAACATTTATAATATGCCCATAAAAAGTAACGACCCTTCAAAAAAAAGCTGGATACCTGTAAGAGATAATTCTGATTTTCCCATACAGAATATCCCCTTTGGGGTTTTTTTAACAAGGGATGATATTATCACTATAGGGACCCGAATTGGGGACCACGCCATTGATTTGGGTGCACTGCACCAATTGGGATATTTCAACGATATTCCATTGACAGATGATATTTTCTTACAAGACACCTTGAACGATTTCATTTCTGATGGAAAAAAAACTTGGAGATTGGTCCGAAATCGGATCAGTGAAATATTCGATGTCAATAATCCGGAATTAAAGAACAATGAAAAGCATAAAAAAATAGTCCTTTTCACCATGGACGAAATTGAAATGCAACTTCCTGTTCAGATTGGTGATTATACTGATTTTTATTCCAGCAAGGAACACGCCACCAATGTTGGAAAAATGTTCAGGGATCCTGAAAATGCATTGCTTCCAAACTGGTTGCATATTCCCGTAGGATATCATGGAAGAAGTTCCTCTATAATACCATCCGGGACACCCATCCACAGACCCATGGGACAAACTTTGCCCGCAGGATCGGATGAACCCATTTACGGTCCTTCCAAACTTGTTGACTTTGAACTTGAAATGGCATTTATAACTACGGATGCCAATATTCTAGGGGAGACAATTCCCGTTAACGAAGCTGAGAATTATATTTTCGGAATGGTCCTCTTTAATGATTGGAGTGCCAGAGACATACAAAAATGGGAATATGTGCCTTTAGGGCCATTTTTAGCTAAAAGCTTTGCTTCATCCATTTCTCCATGGATCGTTACCATGGACGCATTGGAACCCTTCAGGGTAGAAAGCCCTAAACAAGAGCCTACACCACTACCCTACCTTCAACAAATTGGAAAAAAAGGCTTCGATATAAATTTAGAGGTTGATATCACTCCAGAAAATGGAGAACCAACAACGGTCACCAAGTCAAATTTTAAATATATGTATTGGACTATGTCCCAACAGTTGGCACATCACACTGTAAATGGCTGCAATGTAAACAGCGGTGATATGATGGGCAGTGGCACCATTTCTGGCCCAACTCCCGACTCATACGGGTCTATGTTGGAATTGACCTGGAGAGGTGAAAAGCCTTTGAAATTGAACGATGGGTCTGAGCGTAAGTTTATTCAGGATCACGATACAGTGACCATCCGTGGATATTGTGAAAAACCGGGAGTGCGTATAGGATTTGGGGAAGTTTCCTCTAAACTACTTCCCATATTCCAATCCAAGAAAAAATAATCCAACACTATACCTTCAAAAGCCCTTTAATTAGGGCTTTTTTTTTGTTTATATACGATTTCGCTACTAGTTGCGTTTAGTAATCATATAGTTTTTTGGCACGGCTATTGAATTATATATTACAATCGTAAAACAAACCATTATGAAAAAACTACTACTTCTTAGCTCTCTGGTCTTGCTCTTTATTGCTTGCGGGGGCGTAAAAAAAACACAGGAAGCCCTTAACATAGGTAACTATGTGAACGCCATAAACAGTTCTTTAAGTAATCTTGCAGATAACAAGGCTAAAAAAAGTAACCAACCCTACATTCTGTTATTGGAAGAGGCATTCAAAAAAAATACGGAAAGGGAATTACAGGAAATTGCCTTTTTACAAAAAGAAAACAATCCCGCCAATTTAGAAAGGATATATGATTCATATACCCAACTGAAAAATATTCAAGAAAGGATCAGACCTATATTACCCCTTTATATTAGGGATGAGAATAGGAATGCAAAGTTCAGCTTTACCAATTACGACGAAAAAATAATCAACGTCAAACAAGAATTGTCAGACTTTCTTTATGACAATGCCAGTGACTTGTTGAGCAATGCATCCAGTAAGGTAGATTATAGGAAAGCATATGAAGACTTTGCGTATTTGGATGAACTTAGTCCAGGATATTCGGATAGTAAGGAAAAGCAAGAAGAGGCCTATGCAAAAGGGCGTGATTTCGTAAAAGTAAGCATGATTAATGATTCTGATCAAATTATTCCATCGAGATTGGAAGAAGACCTTTTAAATTTCAACACGTATGGTGTTAACAATCTTTGGACAGAATACCATGCCCAACCAAGAAAAAATATCAATTATGATTATGAAATGCAGGTTGCGTTCAGAAGTATTGTTATTTCCCCTGAAAAGGTGAGTGAAAAGCAAATCAGCAAGGAAAAACAAGTCCTTGACGGCTATCGATATGCGGAAGATGCCAATGGTAACATTCTAAAAGATAGTTTGGGTAACGAAATAAAAATAGACAACTTTAAAACTGTTCGTTGCGATTTTCATCAATTCACTCAATTTAAGGCCGCACAAGTAGTAGGAAACGTAAGTTTCAAGAACTTAAGGACAAAACAAACCATAAACACCTATCCTTTGGCAAGTGAATTTGTTTTTGAGCATATTTACGCTAATTATCAAGGGGATAAAAGAGCCTTGGAAACGGATCTTTTAAATCTAATTAATGTGGTCTCCGTACCCTTTCCTTCAAATGAACAAATGGTATATGATGCTGGGGAAGATGTAAAAGGTAAACTTAAATATATTCTACAAAACCAAAGATTCAATTGATCCCTACCAAAGACAATAAAAAAACAGCCCTTTTGAGGGCTGTTTTTATTTTACAGATATTTTTCCAATGATATTTCATTGATGGCGCCATGGGAATCATGGACTACTACCTTACCATTCTTTATTACCAATAATTGTGGAGATTGGTGCATTACATTAAACCTTTGCGCCACACCACTGGAAACTTCTCTAAAGGAAAGCAGATCCAAATAATACAGATCTACCTGATCCTCTGAGAAATTGTAGTCATTTTTGAACATGTTCATCACCATTCTACTGATACCACAAGTGGTCGAATGTTTAAAGATAACTTGTACCCTATTTACTGAATTTGTATCAATCTCATCCAATTGGGATAAAGAAATCAAAGCAATCCAAGGCAGGTCGCTTTCCACTTTTTTATCTGATGAATTCTTATTCCCAAAAATATTATTTAATAATCCCATTTCGTAATTTTAATGATAAGTCGGATGTGCTGTAAAAACTTACACCTGACTAATTGTCGCTTTTTTTCTAAGAGTTTACGTCATTTTGTCTGTACCACTATCTTGGTAAGATTATTGACATTAACAAATTCAAAAGTAAACAATAACATTAAAAGATATAAAGCATATGAACTTAAATAATTTCACCACCAAGTCACAGGAAGCCATACAGCAAGCCCAAGAGTTGGCTCAGGGTTATGGCCACCAACAGATAGAAAATGAGCATCTTTTTAAAGCCATTGCTGTTGTAGATGAAAATGTATTGCCTTTTATCCTAAAAAAACTGAATGTCAATATTGGCCTGGTCAACCAAATCTTGGATAAAGAACTGGAGAGTTTTCCAAAGGTTTCCGGAGGAGAACTAATGCTTTCCCGGGAAGCAAGTAAAACACTTACGGAAGCAAGCGTTATTGCAAAAAAGATGGAGGACGAGTATGTATCCATTGAACATTTGCTTTTGGCCATTTTTAAATCGAAAAGTAAGATCGCACAAATCCTAAAAGATCAGGGTGGTACCGAAAAACATCTAATAGCCGCAATAGAAGAATTGCGAAAAGGAGGTAAAGTAACTTCCCAAAGTGCGGAAGAAACGTATAACTCCCTTAATAAATATGCCAAAAACCTCAATGAAATGGCAGATAGTGGAAAAATGGACCCCGTTATTGGGAGAGATGAGGAAATTAGACGAATTCTACAAATTTTGACCAGAAGAACAAAGAACAACCCTATTCTAGTGGGAGAGCCCGGGGTTGGTAAAACAGCAATTGCCGAAGGCTTGGCCCATAGAATTGTGCAGGGAGACGTGCCCGAAAACTTAAAGGACAAAATTATTTACTCCTTGGATATGGGGGCTTTGATAGCAGGGGCCAAATACAAAGGGGAGTTTGAGGAGCGCTTAAAGGCAGTTATCAAGGAGGTTACTTCCTCCGATGGCAATATCGTCCTATTTATTGATGAAATCCACACCCTAGTTGGCGCCGGTGGAGGTCAGGGCGCCATGGATGCGGCCAATATTTTAAAACCTGCATTGGCCAGAGGTGAATTGCGCGCCATAGGGGCCACCACCTTGGATGAATATCAAAAATATTTTGAAAAGGACAAGGCCCTGGAGCGAAGGTTTCAAAAAGTAATGGTGGATGAGCCAGATACTGAAAGCGCCATTTCCATCCTTCGGGGAATTAAAGAAAAATATGAGGCCCACCACAAGGTCCGCATCAAGGATAACGCTGTCATAGCGGCTGTGGAATTGTCCCAACGCTATATTACCAATAGATTTCTTCCAGATAAGGCGATTGATCTAATGGATGAGGCCGCCTCCAAACTTAGGATGGAAATAAATTCCAAACCTGAAGAATTGGATGTTTTGGACAGAAAAATAATGCAATTGGAAATTGAGATTGAGGCCATTAAAAGGGAAGATGACCATGCAAAACTAAAATCGCTCAATAGTGATCTGGCAAACCTAAAAGAGGATCGCCATGAAATATTTGCCAAATGGGAAAGTGAAAAAACGGTGGTGGACAATATCCAAAAAACAAAACAGGATATTGAAAACTTTAAGATGGAAGCAGAACGTGCGGAACGCAACGGCGATTACGGCAAAGTTGCAGAATTGCGCTATGGTAAAATAAAGGAGGCCAATGAGAAGTTGGAAACCCTCCAAGTAGAATTGGAAAAACAGCAAGAAGTTGGAACCTTGATCAAAGAAGAGGTGACCAATGAGGATATAGCTGAAATTGTAGCCAAATGGACAGGGATCCCCGTGGCCAAGATGTTACAGAGCGAACGCGAGAAGCTCCTGAAATTGGAAGATGTGTTGCATAAAAGGGTGGTAGGGCAAGATGAAGCTATCCAAGCGGTATCCGATGCTATCAGAAGAAGCAGGTCGGGGTTACAGGACATGAAAAAGCCAATTGGATCCTTTCTTTTTCTAGGAACTACTGGCGTTGGTAAAACGGAACTGGCCAAAACCTTGGCCGATTATCTCTTCGATGACGAAAATGCGATGACCAGGATAGATATGAGTGAATACCAAGAACGGCATTCGGTGAGCAGATTGGTAGGTGCTCCACCAGGCTATGTTGGATATGATGAGGGTGGACAGTTAACGGAGGCTGTACGACGCAGACCTTATTCTGTAGTATTGTTGGACGAAATAGAAAAGGCTCATCCGGACACCTTTAATATCCTCTTGCAAGTATTGGACGAAGGAAGGTTAACGGATAACAAAGGACGAGTGGCCGATTTCAAGAATACGATCATTATCATGACCAGTAATATGGGAAGTCATATAATCCAGGAGAAATTTGAAAACAATAAGGATATTTATAGCGCAACAGAAGCGGCAAGGATAGAAGTCTTGGGGCTACTGCGAAAGACAATCCGACCTGAATTCATAAATAGGATTGATGACATCATCATGTTTACACCATTGAACATGGAGGATATTACGGAGATCGTAAGACTTCAGTTGAATGGACTTAAAAAGATGGTGGCAAAACAACATATTACCATCGATGCCACGGAGGATGCCATAGCGTATCTGGCCAACAGGGGTTATGACCCCCAATATGGCGCCAGGCCAATAAAGAGGACCATTCAAAAAGAAGTGCTCAATAAGCTCTCCAAAGAATTGCTTGGTGGTTCGATCAAAGCAGATAGTATTATTCTTATTGATGCTTTTGATGATGAGCTGGTCTTTAGAAACCAGAAAGAACTCGCCAAATAAAAAAGAGCTATATATTAAAAAAGAAGGCATTCTAAAAAGGATGCCTTCTTTTATTGAAATACATATACCATACAGTATATATATTTTTTATCTTCGTATAAAATTGACAGAAAATGTCCACCAAAGCGGAAAGAACCACCAACTATATTATTGAAACAATAGCTCCTATTTTTAACAAATATGGGTATGTAGGCACCAGTATGAGCCACCTCACAGATGCAACTGGACTGACCAAAGGTGCTCTCTATGGCAATTTTGAAAATAAAGAAGCATTGGCCCTTTCCGCTTTTGAATACAACAGCAAAAAGTTGTTGGCAGCAATTGATGGAGCCCTAAATAGTGAGGGGAATTCTATTCAAAAATTATTTAAACTGACCGACCTCTACCGGCATTATAATGAATTTACATATGTTTTAGGGGGATGTCCGGTATTAAATGTGGGGGTTGATGCCCAGGAAAACAATCACCTATTGGCGGCGGCAGTTAAAGAAACTGTGAAAACAATTGAAGGTAAAATTGCCTTGGTGATCGAGAACGGTGTAAAGGACAATGAAATTAGTATCCCAGTAACGCCTTTACAGTTCGCTAAGCAGTTATACACTATGATTCAGGGGGCAGTGGCCATGGCCACAATTACACGGGACAAAAAATACCTATTAAATACCATTGCTTATTTGGATCATTTGATCAGCAAGGAAATTAAAAAATAATCTCACTCCCCTATTACCCTAAAAATCCAGGTTGCTTCCGTATATCTACCATAAAATTTGCTGTCCCTGGCTTTTTCTGCTGCCTCCAAAGTAGAATAGCTTTCAAGATATACATAATTGAATTTGTTAAGAGCTCTGAAAAACGACTTTGGTTCCAACCCTTTTTTACGTAAGGTCGACATAAAATTATCGTGGTATTTTTTGGTGCCGAATACATTGGCAATCAAATAATAACCAGGTTGCAATCCTTCCTGCTTCTCCACTTCCTCATACTTGCCCTTTGTAACGGTCTTTTTTTCTTCAGCAAGTTTCGTTTTTAAGGTTTCCTCTTTTTTTACTGTCTTTGTTTTAAGTGAATCCAATTTAGCTGGTGGCGATGTAACCTTTTCTATAGTGTCCATTGCTTTTTCTGCATTTTTTGGCACCTCCTTTTCTTCTTGCTCTTCCGTCAAATCCGTCGTTAAGATAACCTCCTGTGTCACCAACTCAGTCTCCTTCTTGTTCCCAAGCTTGATGGCCGTAATTAGCTCAAATGAGGGATCCATATCCTTGATGCCGCTGTCCAATCCAAACTCCATCAAAACTCCAATTGAAAGCGTGTTAAAGAATAATCCTCCCACTCCTACCGATGCCCCATAAAAACTATTGTACCCCCCTTGAGCCCAAAATTTTTGACTTGTCAACAAGGCATTTAAACCAATTTGGGTATCGAATTGAGGAATACTTTTTAAATAGAGCATGGGCCGTAAATTTGTTCCATTCGTTGTTCCAAAAAGTTGTACGGGAAAATCATATGCCATAGCTCCCATGAAAATCTTTTTTCCGGCATTGCTCTCATTTTTCTTGGAAGTAAGATCAATAAAATTTTCAGAAGTAAAAGAAAGGCTAAATTTATCGAGCATTAATCTAATCCCCGGCGCAAACTGTACAATAAAATCGTTGGAATCCGAATTTAAAATATCTAAACCACCTGATGATAAAAATCTATCATCGGCTATTTCTCTTTGATATCCCAGAACATTAACTCCTATGGCAAGTTTTGCGTTTTCGTTTAAATCAAAGGCATATACATAATTTAGAATACCTCCGGTTTGCAAATAAAGTCCTGTGTTATGTTGAAAAAAACCAGCACCCATAACTGAATTGTCGTTTAGGTTGGAGGTATAATTTAGAAATATTGTGGTTGGATCTGTATCTACAGTTTGCCATTGCCACCTCGTCCATAAAGAAATGGAATGGGGCCTATTTTTGTCCAAGGCAAAAGTCGGATCCAACAGACTGGCATTATAAGTGGTCAAATTATGTTGTCTAAAATCGCTGGGCAACCCAACCTCTTGCGCATTGAGGCCAAGGACAACAATAAAGTACAAGAGAATTAAATGAAGTTTTCCCATAATCAAAAAAACAAGATTCTAAGTGCTAGTCATACTAATTTACGTTAATTTTAGTTAGATATATAGATAGTAGTAAATAATACGCATGATCATTATGAAAATAGAAAAGCTTTTAATTATCGTTCTTTGTTTCGCCTTTTTTACGAGTTGTAAAGAGGATAAAATTATTGAACCCCCATTGGATTCAGTGGTCACCACCTTTTATTTAATTAGGCATGCGGAAAAGGAAAGATCCAACCCAAAGGATACCGATCCTGAGTTGAACCAAGACGGGCTGGGCCGTTCCATTCGTTGGGCAGAAGTATTTGATTTAGTCCCCTTGGACGCTATTTATTCAACAGATTTTGAAAGGACCACTATGACCGCTGCACCAACATCGGTTAAAAAGGAACTTACCTTACAGACCTATGATCCAAAAGATCTGGATGTGACACAGCTCATCGCTGACAACTTAGGAAAAAATGTATTAATTGTAGGGCATAGTAATACGACCCCAGAGCTTGTAAACAAGTTGATCGGAACCCACAAATATGACGGCATTGATGACTATGACAACAGCAACCTTTTTATTGTCCAACTAATGAATGGAAAAGCCACCGATATAAGACTTAAGATCAATTGATCCTATTGCTCAACAGAAATGTTTTCCAGATCTATTTTTGATAAAAGCTCTAAATCCCCCGACTGGTATTTAGCCTCAATATTATCTATTGTGGTAACATCATCCTTAGGTTTGTAGTTTTCGTAATCGACAAACCGTATACCTTTGATATATCTCTCGTTATAGGCCACCCTAAAACGGACACCGCCATCATTTTCATGAAAATCATATGCCAAATAATCTGGCTTAAATGTTTCTTTATTGATCCAATACAAATACGTGTCCTCAAAATCATCTCCTCCTCCTGCTTGTTCAAAGGTCACTTTTATTTTATAGTACTCCTTTTCCTTTAGGGTTACCTCCCCCAACAATGTTTTATTAACGGCAGGATCATTTAATCCGTAGGGTAATTTAACAAAATAATGTACGGAGTTCACGGAATTGTCATACTTGTTGGCTGTGGAATCGGGAAGTACCTCCAAGGTACCATCAATAAAACGTTCAAATTTTGCCTTGGACTTTACATCTTCCACCTTCTTTCCATCCAAATAAAAAATACGTTTCATAACACCATTATTTCCAACACCTTCGGATACATAATGTATATCCCTAAAATCAAAGGAAAGGTTACTTGTGGCGAATAAGTCACCTCCACTTGTATCGATAGCTCGGTCCACTATTTGTTGAGCTGTTAAACTATCCTTTTTCATCTCTTTACATGAGATTAGTGAGCAAATTACCAAAAGGGCCAATATTTTTTTCATACGTTTAAATTTAATGAAAATTGTAAGATTCAATTTTCTTTGTAAAGGTTCATAAAATAATTCTAAATACTATAAATGGATTATTCTTTTATTGTTGTTACTTTTGTGGTTGATATGCAGAAAAACATCAATATAAAGAATAAAAAAGCCAAATTCGAATATGAGATTTTGGATACTTACATTGCGGGCATAGTGCTTTCCGGTACTGAGATAAAATCTATCCGTCTTGGGAAGGCCTCCATATCCGAAAGTTTCTGCGAATTTAATGATCTTTCAGAACTATTTGTTATCAACATGCAGGTAGATGAATATTCCCATGGAAGCCACTATAATCATAAACCTAAGGCAGAACGCAAACTTTTACTTCACAGGAAAGAGCTTAAAAAGCTGGAAAAAGAAGTGAATACCTCTGGACTTACCATTGTGCCCTTAAATCTTTTCGTCAATGATAATGGCTTGGCCAAAGTAAAGATAGCCTTGGCTAAGGGTAAAAAATTATATGACAAAAGGGAATCGATCAAGGATAGGGATTCCAAAAGAAATCTTGACAGAATCAAAAAGAGTTTTAACAACTAGTATCCGTGGCTAATACCTGCCATATTCGCTTAATTTTTATCTTCCAATAAGGGTACAAACCTAAAAGATCCATATTCCTTTTTTTCAAACTCCAATTCCGATTTTCTTATGTAGAGGGTCATAATCTGATCGTTGGCGCCAACGGGAATTACCAACCTGCCTCCTATTTTCAATTGAGCCATTAGAGGTTTAGGCACAAATGGAGCGCCAGCTGTAACCACAATACCATCAAAAGGCGCTTCTTCTGGAAGTCCTTTGTACCCATCTCCAAAAATCATTTTCTTTGGTCGGTATCCCATTTTTTTAAAAAAAATGCTAGTTTTCTTAAAAAGCTCCAATTGCCTTTCTATGGTATAGACTTTGGTTTTTAAATGTAGCAAGGTGGCCGTTTGATATCCGCTTCCAGTGCCTATCTCCAGAATTTTATGATTAGGCTGGGTTTCCAAAAGTACCGTTTGAAAGGCAACCGTATACGGCTGTGATATAGTTTGATCCGCACCAATGGGAAAGGCCTTATCCTGATAGGCATGGGCTTCAAAGCTACTATCTAAAAATAAATGTCGGGGTATGGTACGTATGGCCTCCAGCACTTTGTGGTCCTCAATTCCTTTATCAGCCAGGATTTCGGCCAATTTATTGCGCATTCCACGATGTTTCAGGGTGTCTTTCAAAAGTTTGGTTTTGGATTACGAAGTTAGAAAAAAGGACGGCTATTCCCATTGGCGGGATTAAAAAGTTATTCAAATCATTTGAATGGATAAACGAGAAGTTTCATTTTATAACGAAGGTCCCAACCATAACCTTTATTCGCTCAAACACTCACATCTTCTGTGATGAATTCCTAAAAACTACGCATCAATTTTCATGGAAGAATCGTTTCATATCCTTATTTTTGACAAAAACGAAATTTATGCTCAAGGTTGGAGTCCTGGGAGCAGGACATTTAGGGAAGATTCATTTACGCCTTTTGAATGAGTCCCAAAAATATGAACTGGTCGGTTTTTATGATCCGGATGACATCAATGGCCAAAAAGTGGCCAACGAATTTGGTTATGCATATTTTGATAATATCAACAAACTTATTGACGCAGTAGACGTTGTAGATATTGTCACCCCTACCCTATCCCATTTTGATTGTGCAAAAAAAGCCATGGAAAAAGGAAGGCATGTTTTTATAGAAAAACCCATTACCAATACCTACGAGGAAGCAGAAGAATTATTGGTTCTTGAAAAAAAACATGGTGTAAAAGGGCAGGTGGGGCATGTAGAACGTTTCAATCCCGCCTTTTCGGCTGTAAAGGACAAGATACAGAACCCAATGTTCATCGAGACCCATAGATTGGCCGAATTCAACCCAAGGGGAACAGACGTTCCCGTGGTTCTTGACCTTATGATCCATGATATTGATGCCATTCTCAGCGTTGTAAACTCAAAAGTGAAACAAATTAATGCCAGTGGAGTTTCAGTTATCAGCAACTCTCCTGATATTGCCAACGCTAGGATAGAATTTGAAAATGGTTGCGTTGCCAACCTTACAGCCAGTCGAATTTCATTGAAAAATATGCGGAAATCCAGATTCTTCCAGCGTGACGCATACATATCAGTGGACTTTCTGGAGAAAAAAGTGGAAGTGGTAAAGATGAAGGATGCCCCAGAAACACCTGGAGACTTTGATATGGTCCTACAAAATGCGGAAGGTGTGAAGAAACAGATTTATTTTGAAAATCCTACCATTACCGCCAATAATGCCATTATGGAAGAATTGGAAACTTTTGCGGATGCGATTAATAACAATACTACTCCAGTGGTATCCCTATATCAAGGAACACAGGCCTTAAAGGTTGCCTTGCAGGTAATAGCCTCCTTTGAAAAGTAGTGATAAGGGTAATGGATGTTGGCATTCGGCAATGGGTTAATCAATAGTAGAGGCCAACCATACAACTAAAAATGATTGAAAAATAATAAAATCAAAGCATGAAAAATATTGCAGTTATAGGTGCCGGAACCATGGGCAATGGAATAGCACACGTTTTTGCCCAAAATGGCTACAAGGTTAACTTAATAGATGTTTCACAAGCGTCGTTGGATAAGGGAATGGCGGTTATAGAAAAAAACCTGAACAGAATGGTTTCAAAAGAGACCATTACAGAAGGAGATAAATTGAATACCTTAAAAAACATTACTACCCATACTGTGCTGAAGGAAGGCGTAAAGAACATGGATTTGGTAGTGGAAGCCGCAACTGAGAATGTTGAGATCAAAATGAATATTTTTAGGGATCTGGATGAGCTCTGTGGTCCCAAGACTGTTTTGGCCTCCAATACTTCCTCCATTTCCATAACTCAAATAGGAGCCGTTACAAAAAGGGCCGACAGGGTAATTGGAATGCATTTTATGAACCCGGTACCCATCATGAAACTAGTAGAAATCATCAGGGGCTACAACACCTCCGATGAAGTGACCGAGCACATTATGGAGTTATCAAAAAAACTGGGTAAAACGCCAACTGAAGCAAATGATTATCCAGGATTTGTGGCCAACAGAATTTTAATGCCCATGATCAACGAGGCTATTGAAACCCTATATAACGGTGTTGCCGGTGTTAGTGAAATAGACACCGTGATGAAATTGGGAATGGCCCATCCGATGGGACCACTGCAATTGGCAGATTTTATTGGCCTGGATGTATGTCTTTCCATCCTAAACGTTATGTATGATGGATTTAAAAATCCAAAATATGCACCTTGTCCCCTATTGGTCAATATGGTAATGGCAAATAAATTAGGGATCAAGTCCGGAGAAGGGTTTTATGATTATTCGGTATCCAAAAAAGCGGAAAATGTGTCCGCTCAATTCATTTAATATAACAGATGGCCATCATCAAGGCTTTTAAGGCCATAAGACCAGCGAAGGATAAAGCGCCCTTTTTAGCGTCCCGTTCCTATGAAGATTATACCAACAAGGAACTTAATGCTATTCTCACGTATAACCCATTTTCGTTTCTGCATATCATTAACCCTGGATTCAAATTTGACAAAAAAGTATCAGGAGGGGAACGTTTAAAGCTTATACGCAATAGGTACTTGGAATTTTTGGAGGACGAAATTCTAATAAGGGATACCCAACCTTCATTTTACTTATACAAAATTGAAAAGGAAGATTTCAGTTGTTGTGGCCTATTTTGCGGCACCAGTGTTGAGGATTATAAGAATAATGTGATTAAAAAACATGAGGATACCATTAAACATAGGGAAAACCTTTTTGCGGTATACCTGAAAAATGTTAGCTTTAATGCGGAGCCGGTTTTAATAACATATCCCGATAATGCCGCCATTGGAGAAATTATTGAAGAGGTTAAGAAAAAAGAGCCCGAATATCGCTTTTCAACAACGGATAAAGCCACCCATTCTCTCTGGACCATTTCCCAAGAAGCAGATATTTTAAAATTACAGTGTGAATTCGGTAAAATTGACTCCCTTTATATTGCTGATGGCCATCATAGGAGCGCTTCTTCTATGATATTTGCCGACAAGTGCAAAAAAGGCAATCCTGCCCATACTGGGGAGGAACCGTATAACTATTTTATGAGTTATCTGATCCCAGAATCGGAGATCAAGATATTTGAGTTCAATAGATTGGTAAAAGACCTCAATGGTTTAACCAAGGAAGAATTCCTAATTGAACTGGATACCTTTTTTAAGATTGAAAAAAAAGGGAATGCCCTCTACAAACCCTTGGAGAAGCATCAATTCAGCATGTATTTGGATGGTGATTTTTACGCCTTACAACTGAGAAAGCAAATTTTTAAGTTCACAGATGCACTGAGCAGATTGGATACCCAAATTCTTTACAAAACCATCTTGGAACCCATATTGGGCATTTCGGATCTAAGAAAGGATAAAAGGATCAAATATGGATTTGGCAAGAACAATATCTTCAATATGAAAGATGAAATTGACAAAGGAAATTTTATGGTGGGCTTTGGAATGGTTCCCGTCGCTATAAGTGAACTCAAGGATATTGCAGATGCTGGGTTGGTGATGCCTCCAAAAAGCACCTATATTGAACCTAAAATACGAAGTGGACTAACTATATATGAACTTTAGTCGGTCTTACCCAAGACTTCCGAAACTAGCATAATTAATCCCAAGAATGGCAATCAAAGAAAACATACAGGAAATACTATCATCAATCCCAAAATCTGTAACTTTAGTTGCCGTATCAAAAACAAAACCAGAAAAAGATCTCCTGGAAGCGTACGATGCGGGCCAACTGGTATTTGGCGAAAACAAGATACAGGAGATGACCCAAAAATGGGAGAATCTTCCGAAGGATATCCAATGGCACATGATTGGGCACGTGCAAACCAACAAGGTGAAATATATGGCAGAATATGTTTCCTTGATCCATGGGGTGGACAGCCTAAAACTTTTAAAAGAAATTAATAAGCAGGCAAAAAAAAACAACCGCATAATAGCCTGTCTTTTACAAATGCATATTGCCGAGGAAGACACAAAATTTGGATTGGATGAAACGGAACTACAGGAAGTGCTGAGCTCAGAAACGTTCCAGAAATTACATAATGTACAGGTTGTTGGGCTAATGGGTATGGCCAGCTTCACAGATGATAAAAATCAGATCCGTAGAGAGTTCAAACACCTTAAAATACTTTTTGATAAGCTGAACGATACAATGCCTGAGATTCATACCTTGTCCATGGGAATGAGTGGGGATTATCAAATAGCAATTGAGGAAGGCAGTACCATGATTCGAATTGGAAGTAGTATTTTTGGGGAAAGAAACTATAATTAATGGCATAAAGAAACAGTGACCCCTAGGGGGCAGAGAAAATGTACGTAATACTCGATATAGAAACTACCGGTGGCAAATATAATGAAGAGGGAATCACTGAGATTGCCATCCATAGATTTAATGGACATGAAGTTGTAGATCAGTTTATAAGCCTTATCAATCCAGAGAAGGAAATACAGCCGTTCGTGGTAAACCTTACCGGCATCAACAATAAGATGTTGCGGACAGCACCCAAATTTTATGAGGTAGCAAAACGAATTGTGGAGATTACTTCCGATGCGGTAATTGTGGCACATAACGCTCAATTCGATTATCGCATACTTCGTACTGAATTTCGTAGGTTGGGCTTTAATTTCGAACGTAAAACCTTGTGCACGGTTGATCTGTCTAAAAAATTGATCCCAGATCAGGATTCGTACAGCTTGGGGAAATTGGTGCGTTCCTTGGGTATTCCCGTAAGTGACCGCCACAGAGCCAATGGTGACGCCCTGGCTACCTTAAAATTATTCAAACTTCTATTGTCCAAGGACAATGACAAGTCTATTGTAAAGGAGATTACCAAAGCCGCATCTTTGGGGGAACTTTCTCCAACCCAATTGGATATAGTAGAGCAGCTTCCTTCAGTCAGGGGTGTTTATTACATGCACAACAAGGATGGTGAAATTATTTTTCTGGGCAACTCCGGCAATATCAAAAAACGGGTAAACCAACATTTTACCAGTGATGGGGCCAAGGCCAGAAAAATTCAAAAAGAAACAAAAACAGTAACTTTTGAACGTACAGGGAGTGAATTGGTAGCCCTATTGAAGGAAAATGAGGAATTGCAAAGGAACAAACCAAAGTACAATACCTATTCAAAGCGCAAGCTCTTTTCGTACGGGATTTACAAACGCATAGACCCCAATGGTTATTTCTCCCTAAGTACTGAAAGGATTAATCCCGACCCAGGTCTAGTCGCAACATTTAACAGCATCCATGCTGCTCAAAATTTTCTCTACAAAATCATTGAAGAGTTTCAATTATGTGATAAATTAAATGGCGTTTCACAGGCGAAAACAAACTGTTCCAAGTATGCCTCAGGTATCTGTTTAGGGGCATGCATCCAAAAAGAGGAAGTCTCATCCTACAATGATAGGGTTACCTTGGCCTTGGAAACCTATTCCATTGTCAACAAGAATATGATTCTAATTGACAAAGGTCGGGAGCTGGGTGAAAAAAGCGGAATTCTGATTAAAAATGGAGTTTTTAAAGGATTAGGTTTTTTTGATTTGAATTATCAGATCAATAAGATTCAGATATTGGAAAACATAATTACCCCTATGGAGGATAATTCCAACTCAACGTTTCTCATTGAATCCCATCTTAGAAAAGGAAAGGTTACTAAAATTATTACCTTGTAATCTAAACTGTTAATACATGCATATTTATTATTTTTACTAAAAAGCAACCTTTGAGCCACCAACCCAACCTCTCCAAAAACTGGAAAACTAAGATCCATGAAATAATATACGGGACCCATACCCCAGCAGGAAAACTTTTTGATATCATCCTGTTGATTGTCATCGTCTACAGCATCATCATCGTGATGTTGGAAAGTGTACCAGGGATAGATAAAAACTATCACACCTTTCTAAATATATCAGAATGGGTTGTCACTATCCTGTTCACAATGGAATATATTTTAAGGATTATAAGCGTAAAAAAACCAAAAAAATATATTTTTAGTTTCTTTGGCATCGTTGATCTTTTATCTACACTTCCCAAATATCTATCCCTAATATTCGTTGGATCCCAATACCTTACCGCATTTAGGATATTGCGCCTCTTAAGGATATTTAGAATCCTTAAACTTGCCCGTTTTGTAGGGGCCTCCAATAATCTGGCCAGGGCGTTGAGTGCCAGCAAGACCAAAATATTAGTTTTTGTGTTTTTCATTGTCATAGTCTCTGTATTATTGGGTACGGTTATGTACATTATAGAAGGACCACAACACGGCTTCAACAGTATCCCACATAGTGTCTATTGGACTATAGTAACTTTGACAACCGTTGGTTACGGAGATATATCACCGCAAACACCTTTGGGACAGTTTCTTGCCAGTCTTATTATGATCATTGGGTATGGTATCATTGCCGTTCCGACTGGTATAGTATCTGCAGAATACACCAGTGAAATGAACAAAAAAAATACTATTGATAATGGACGGGCATGTAGAACTTGCAGTACGGAAATCTTAGAAAAAGATGCAAAATTCTGCAGGGTCTGTGGCACCAAATTAAGTTAAGATGAATGGGTGACAAATGGCTTATTTCCATTGTAGGGCCGACAGGGATTGGTAAAACTGCTTTGGCCATTAAATTGGCCCAGTATTTTGATACAGAAATTATATCTGCCGACTCCAGACAGTTTTTTAAAGAAATGGTAATTGGTACCGCTGTTCCCTCATCAGAAGAACTTGGGGCCGCAAAACACCATTTCATCCAAAACATCAGCATCTTTGATGAATATTCTGTTGGTGATTTTGAAAGGGATGCCATTTCCTTGCTCCACAATTTATTTCAAGAGAGGGATATAGTGATCATGGTTGGAGGTAGCGGACTTTATATAGACGCCATAACCAAAGGGCTGGATAAATTCCCTGTAGTTGACCCTAACATCAGGGCGCAATTAAACAAGCTTATGGAAGACGAAGGTATTTCTGTCTTGCAAAAAAAACTGTCCGTTCTAGATCCAGATTATTATGCTAAAGTTGATATCGAGAATCCCCACCGGTTAATCCGGGCCCTAGAAATATGCCTTGGGACCGGAAAATCCTTTTCCTCCTTTTTAAACCAGGATAAGGTTCAACGGGAATTTAAGACCCTTAGTTTCGGTATAGATGCGGAACGTACTGTCATCTATGATCGTATTAATCAACGAGTAGATCAAATGGTAGCAGCAGGCTTGTTGGAAGAGGCTAGGACTCTTGAGCAGCACAAAGCGCTCAATGCCCTTCAAACAGTAGGATACAGAGAACTTTTTAAATATTTTGAAGGCGATTGGACCTTGGATTTTGCCATCTCCGAAATTAAAAAGAATACCCGAAGGTTTGCAAAAAGACAATTAACATGGTTTAAGAAAAATGAAGCCATTATTTGGGTAGATTACCAAACTGACATCCAAACCGTAGTGGAAAAATTAATCAAAAAATAAAATCATAATCGTGGGACAAGCTTCTAAACATATTCTTTTTATAATGGGCGTTTCGGGATCCGGTAAATCCACAATAGGAAAATTATTGGCTGAAGCCCTGGGATATTCTTTTTTTGATGGGGATGATTTCCATCCTAAGGTTAACATAGAAAAAATGGCTTCCGGCAAGTCCTTAAACGACGAAGATCGATACGAATGGTTGTTGTCCTTAAATGAACTGGCAAAAAAAAATTTAGAAAAAGGAGCGGTTATCGCATGTTCCGCCTTAAAGGAAAGTTATAGAGACCTCCTTCAAAATGGGATAGGCACCGGCGTTGAATTCATATATTTAAAGGGTTCCTTTCAAGAAATTCTTGAAAGACTGCAACAAAGAAAGGATCACTATATGCCCGTAGAATTGTTACGATCTCAATTTGAGACCCTGTCTCCACCTAAAAATGCTATAGTCGTTGCAATTAGCCAGCCTCCGGAAATAATAGTCAATTCAATTTTAACCACCCTAGAAAGTAGAGATATTAACTAATTTTCGAACAGCCCAACTTACATAATAATGATAGAAACCCAATTAATATTATCGGTCATTCTCGGGGTGGCAGTACTCCTATTCTTAATCTTAAAATTAAAGATCAATGCATTTATAGCCCTTTTGATTGGTAGTATTATTGTTGGAATCACCGCTGGTCTAGACGCGGAGCAGATCATTAATACTGTACAGGAAGGCATGGGAAACACCTTAGGGTTTGTAGCTACGGTGGTGGGCCTAGGTGCCATGTTTGGTGCTATTTTGGAATATTCAGGTGGCGCCAAAACCATCGCCAACTTTATGATTGCAAAATTTGGTGTAAAAAAGGCACCATTGGCCATGGTAATCTCCGGATTTGTCATAGCCATCCCTGTATTCTTTGATGTGGCCTTCATCATTTTGGTCCCAATGATATATGCATTGCAGAGAAAGACAGGGAAATCCTTATTACTGTATGCCATTCCCCTTCTTGCAGGGTTGGCCATTACCCATGCGTTTATCCCCCCTACCCCTGGACCAATCGCTGTAGCGAACATCATAGGGGCAGAACTTGGTTGGGTGATTGTAATTGGATTTCTTGTGGGAATCCCTACAGCACTTACAAGCGGACTTTTATTTGGTAAGTTCATAGCAAAGAAGATTCATGTGGAGGCTCCAAAGGAAATAGAAAAAGGGGAACAAACAGATCTTCCCCATATAGGAATCACCCTTTGGATCATCTCTGTTCCCATTGTTTTAATCTTGTTAAATACCGTCTTGAACAGTGATTTGATAGCACTTGAAAACAAGACATTAATAAACGCTATTACTTTATTGGGCCATCCCTTTACGGCTCTAATTATTGCCAATATCCTTGCATGGTACTTTTTTGGAATCAAAAGGGGCTACAGCAAAGAAAAATTATTTAAAATTACCACAAAATCCCTAGAACCTGCTGGAACCATAATCCTATTAACAGGTGCGGGAGGTGTCTTCAAGCAAGTACTTACCAATACAGGGGCCGGGGAATTACTGGCAACCTCCTTAAGCGAAGCCGGCATACCCTTGTTGGCATTTGCCTTTATTAGCGCTGCCATTGTAAGAATCATACAAGGGTCATCTACAGTGGCAATGATAACTGCAGCTGGATTGGTAGCTCCTTTAATGGCCAATGCCACCTTAAGCGGCCCCCAATTGGGCTGTATGGTCATCGCAATAGCTTCTGGGGCAAGTATCTTCTCCCATGTCAATGATAGTGGATTTTGGTTGGTAGGTCAATATCTCGGGATCACCGAAAAAGAAACATTTAGGTCTTGGACCATTATGACAACCATTCTGGCCTTTACAGGATTCATAAGTGTAACTATAATCAGCCAATTCGTATAAAATAAAAAACCGTCCAGGATTCTGGACGGTTTTTTAAATGTATGTGATATTAGTGTCTATTCTTCGGTCTTTATAACCAACCTGAAACCTTCACCATGAATGTTCAATATTTCAACATTCTCATCTACCTTAAGGTATTTTCTAAGTTTAGCAATATACACATCCATACTTCTTGATGTGAAATAGTTATCATCCCTCCAAATTTTGGTAAGGGCCAATTCCCTTGGCATAAGATCGTTTTCATGCAGGGCTAACAAACGCAACAGTTCATTTTCCTTAGGTGAGAGTTTAATAGCCTCTTCTTCCTTAAATTTCAAAAATCTTAGTTTGGAATTCAGTTGGAATCCACCTATAGTAAACTCAAATTTCTTACTGTCCGAAAGTCCATTTGATGCTTTTCTTTGCAAAATGGCCTTAAGCTTCATAAGCAATACTTCAGAATCGAAAGGTTTGTTGAGATAGTCATCGGCACCAGCCTTATATCCTTTTAGAACATCCTCTTTCATGGTTTTTGCGGTAAGGAAAACAATTGGCACATGCTCATTCTTTTCCCTAATTTCCTTGGCCAAGGTAAAACCATCTTTATAAGGCATCATGACATCTAGGATACAAACGTCAAAATTATCTTTTTTAAATTTTTCAAAGCCTTCCATTCCATTTTTTGCCAAGACTACATCAAAGTCGTTCATGGTCAAATAATCTTTAAGGACAATCCCAAAATTGGGATCATCTTCAACCAAAAGTATTTTCTTATTCGCTGTTTCCATATTTATTTTTTAAATTAAAGGTAGTTTTATATAGAAAGTACTTCCTTTACCTCTTTCACTTTCTGCATACACCTCACCCTGGTGATCTTCTATTATTCTTTTTACATAGGCTAACCCAAGGCCATGGCCTTTTACGTTATGTATATCTCCCGTATGTTCCCTATAAAATTTTTCAAAAACTTTCTTAAGAACCACTTTGCTCATTCCTGAACCTTGATCCTGAATTTTTATAACTATATAATTTTTTGCCAACTCCGTAAATACATCAATTTTTGGCGCATCCGGTGAATACTTAATGGCATTGTCCAAAATATTTACAATAACATTGGTAAAGTGCATGTCATTTGCCAACACATCTGACCTCTCGGCATCTAGATGTGTTTTTATATAACCGCCTCTATCCCCTACAATAAGTTCGACATGGGCAATGGCATCATCAATAATTTCATGGGTATCGATCCTGTCCTTACTGATGTCCAGCTGGTTTTTTTCCAGTTTGGAGATACGCAATACATTTTCTACCTGGGCATGCATTCTTTTATTTTCATCCCGTATCATTTGAAGGTAACGCAATACCTTCTCTTTATCATCTATGATCTTTGGATTTTTGATCGCCTCAACCGCCAAATTGATGGTGGCAATGGGTGTCTTGAATTCATGGGTCATATTATTGATAAAATCGGACTTGATCTCAGAGATCTGTTTTTGTTTTATCAATTGATAGATGGCACTTGAATAGGCCACTACTATAACCAAGGTAAACACCAATGATAATATCGCCATTCCAAGAATAGAACTGATTAAGAACTTCTTCTTTTTTGGAAATGATATTAAAAGGGAAAAATCCGTTGCACCCTCACTATCTCCAAATATGGGCGCTTTATATAACGTACTGCCAACAAATTTAAATTTCCTTGACCTTATTTTAGTTGGAAGTCCTTTACTATAAACACCGTATTCATAGTCGATATCTATTCCGCGATTGCGCAACTCCCTATCCAAAATTAATTCTATTTCTTGCTTGGAAACCCTTTTATGTATGGGCACTGTTTTGGCATATTCCCTAAAAACATCGTCAAATTGTGCCTTTTCAATGGAAGACAGTCCGCCAATCTTTTCCAAGGTTTGAACTGGACTTAACTTAAATCCCTTCCCATCCATACCAAAGTCTTCCTTGTATATCGTTTTTGTGCGTTTGCTAGTGAAATTTTTCAAGGTCGTACTGTCCGTACCTATGTCATTGTCAAAGAACGTGGATGCAACATTATAATCTTCTTCCAATATTCCATGGGAATAAAAGAGTACTTCATTGGAATTGACATCCCTATCTACAAAAAAGAAATTCCTGAAATGTGATTCCTTAGGTTTTCCTAGACTGTCCTTAAGGTTTACATACCTATCCGAGTAGTCCTTTATCTCCCTATCCTCTATCTTCTCTGTCGCCTTGGTTAAAACCTCAGAAACCGCATTTGAAAACTGCTCCTCTTTATCATCTACCGATTTCTTTATCCAATACCCTTGGACAAAAATAATGCCCACAAGGGACAGACTCATCAGGACAACAAGGAGTACGAATAACTTCTTGTTCATTAGCGTAAAATTAGAAATTTAACATTTAGTGGATTGTACGTTTAACCTAACCTTAACAAAAATGTTAAAATTTATTCTTTAAGCCTTATTCTTTAAGAAATATTTGGTGAATTTCCTGTACCTTTTTCTTGGTTTCTTCCAATTCTATATTATTGATAACATAAGTGGCTAGCGCCATCTTATCAGCTTCATTCCATTGGTTATCCATTCTGGACAATACTTGTTGTTTCTCAGATTTATCGCGTTCCATGACCCGTTTAAGTCTTGTATCCCTAGGGGCAGTTACCAAAACAACGGCGTCGTATCTATCCCGCATACCCTTCTCAAAAATAATGGCAGCTTCTTGTATAATGTAGGGATAATCCTGTTTTTTGACCCATGACTCGAAGTGTTTCTTAACGGCAGGATGTACAATGGCGTTTAATTCATTCAACACCTCTTTATCGGAAAAAACTTTTTTAGCGATAAAATCCCTGTTCAAGTCATCTTCAAGGTAAGCTTCTTTGCCAAAAAGTTCAATAATGGCCTTCTTGATTTTCATTGAAGAGCCCATGAGTAATTTGGCTTCGGTATCTGAATTATAAACAGGGACGCCCAATGCGGCAAACATCCTTGCTACAGTAGACTTACCACTACCAATCCCTCCTGTCAATCCAATTAATCTCATTGTTTTTTTAAAATATATTCTACTTCTTTCTCCAAAAGCTTTATGTCAAAAAGCCCTTCTGGCTTATTCGCCAACTTCAAAACAATCATGGAGGATTTGGTATCCTTTACGGTGTTAAAGTCGGCCACCACTCTGAAATCAGACGCTTTTACATTTTTCAATCTTTCTATTTTTCCCTTACAAAGAACCGAGATCTTATTGGGAAATGTTTTGATCTCAATATCCTGTAGAAGATTTGTCACCTCTACCGGCACCTCCAAAATTTTTTCTGAAAATCGAGCTACTTTTCCGGATATCCTGACTTTATTGGTAGAATACCTTGTATTCACCAATTTGTTGGATTTTTCAAGGGTTAATTGTTTTAAAAAATCGTCCGTGACTTCTTTTAAGTTTACCTCTGATGTCCTTACATTTCTAATGGTGTCAACTTCATTTTTAGGCCCTGATAGGGTCACTTCTGTTGGCTCCATTTTTAAACTTCCATCCAACATATAATTCTGTGCGTAATCAATTTTCAATCTCGATATCACAGGAACGGTTTTTGAATACAAGCGATAAAGGGCAAAATATAATGAATCCCTATTATCAATATCGACCAAGGAAATGGAGGAAGGCAACTGGCCATCTATTTGTTTAAAACATGTTTCTTGGGGCAAATAATATTTAGTTCCTTTTTTCTTGATGTAGGACAAATCCAACTGCACAATTTTGGGACTGAAATTATAACGCAAAAACTGAAATCCAGTGCATTTCAGCTTTACTTTAAGTTTATTCGTGGATGATCCTTTAAAAAGCAGGCTGTCCGGGACATTAACATACTCCAACTTAAACATTGTCGTACTGGTATACCTTTCTGTTAAATTACTAACAAACCAAGCCAATCCGGAGCACAATAAGAGGAGTGAAAAAATTTTCACTTTTCGTTTCTGTAGTCCGTTATTTGTTTTTTTTATCACTCTTTAGTTGGTTTTAAAAAATAGATTTGGAAAAATTTCTTCTGGCTCTTTTTGAGTCGCATTCATTTTTAAGGTTGATTCCACGAAACCCTTTCCATAACCATAAAATTGTATGGCCACCGCTACCAAAGACATCAATGCTATTTCCAAATCCCTATTTTTCAATAAGGAATCTATAAATAATAATCCAAAATAAAAGATATAACCCAAAAGTAAAAAAGAACTCCCCAATATTGCAAACACTACGGAGACCAACACGCCAAAACAAAACAGCGTTGGCAACCAATAGGTAAATTTGGCTGTTCCGGGATGCCATTTATTTAAGATGGGCCTCACCATACCAAACTTATTAACTTGGATATAAAACTTGTTCCAATCTATACGTCTTTTGTGAAATACAAAAGCCTCCGGGATAAGCTTGGTCTTGAAGCCTTGCTCCCAAATGCGTATGGTAAGATCCGGGTCTTCCCCTGGGTGTATGTTCCCGTATCCTCCTGTAGCATCAAAGGCCTTTTTTGAAATACCCATGTTAAAACTTCTGGGTTGAAATTTACCAATGGCCTTTTTGCCACCTCTAATCCCACCTGTTGTCAGTATGGAGGTCATGGCATAGTTAATGGCTTTCTGTACCTTAGAGAACGATTCATGGGCTGCATCTGGACCTCCATAACAATCCACAAATGCCGTTTTTAATGATGTATGCACCATATCCAAATATTCCGGTGGCAAGATACAATCTGAGTCCAAAACGATAAAATAATTTCCTTTTGCATGACGCATTCCATAATTCCTGGAATCTCCAGGGCCCGTGTTCACTTTCTGGAGATAAGTGATGGGAAGTTTGGATCTAAATGCGGATATAACATCTTCTGAGCTGAGAGAAGAACCGTCCTCCACAATTACAATCTCATAGGACTGTTGGTAAGTCTGGTACAATAGACTGTCCAACAGCTCCCTAATTTCATTTGGTCTGTTATAAACGGGGACGATAAAGGAAAAAAACAAATCCATATCTCTATTTAATAAACATAAAAAGCCATCCTTTTAAACGGGATGGCCTTTTATCTATGATCGTAATATTACTTCGTAAATTGCTCGATAACATCTTGACTTACGCCTGTGTTTGAAAAGCCACCGTCGTGAAAAAGATTCTGCATGGTTACTTTTTTGGTCAAATCGGAAAATAAAGAGACGGTGTAATCCGCACAATCTGTGGCTGTTGCATTGCCTAATGGCGACATTTTATCCGCATAGCTAATGAACCCGTCAAACCCTTTTACACCTTGTCCGGCCGTTGTTGGCGTTGGTGACTGTGAAATGGTATTTACCCTTACTTTCTTTTCTTTTCCAAAGAAATAACCAAAGCTACGGGCCACGGACTCCAAATAAGCTTTATTGTCCGCCATATCATTATAATCAGGGAATGTTCGCTGAGCTGCCATATAGGTCAAGGCTACAATACTTCCCCATTCGTTCATGGCGTCAGCTTTATAAAGTGTCTGCATTACCTTGTGGAAGGATAGGGCAGATACATCCCAACCTTTTGTCGTAAAATCATATTTTTCATCTGTGTACGCCCTACCTTTACGAACGTTTACCGACATCCCAATGGAATGAAGCACAAAATCAAGTTTTCCCCCAAGAATTTCCACCGCTTTGGTTACTAGATTTTCCAAATCCTCTTCACTGGTGGCATCTGCAGGAACAATTTCTGAGCCTGTCTTTTTGGCTAGTTCGTTAATTTGACCCATTCTCATGGCTATGGGCGCATTGGTCAAAACAAACGTTCCTCCCTCAGCATGAACCCTTTCTGCTGTTTTCCAAGCTATAGAATTTTCATCCAAAGCCCCAAAAATAATTCCTCTTTTACCTTTTAATAAGTTGTATGACATGTGTAAACAGTTTTCTTAGGTTGTTATTTGATTCAAAGATATTTAAAATAAGTTAATTCAATAGCTCTCGTGCATGTGCAATCGCAGAATCGGACATCGCTTTCCCTCCAAGCATCTCTGCTAGTTCGGCAACCCGTTCCTCTTTGGATAATTTTTTCATATTGGTATGGGTCTCCATGGCGTCTTCTTCCTTGTATACCTTAAAATGGTGATCCCCTTTAGAAGCTACTTGTGGTAAATGGGTAATGGAAAAAATTTGCATCCCGTTGCTCATTTCCTTCATTATATCACCCATTCTGGACGAAATTTCTCCAGAAACTCCTGTATCTATTTCATCAAACATCATGGTGGGCAGTTGTTCGTACTTTGCCAAAATGGATTTTATCGTCAACATAATCCTGGATAATTCCCCACCTGAGGCCACCTTTTTCAAAGGCCCAAAATCTGCCCCTTTATTGGCGGAGAATAGAAACAACAAAGTGTCCTTCCCTTTCTTACCAAAAGCTGTGGCCGGCAGTATCTCTATTTTAAAGGTTGCACTTGGCATTCCCAAAGAAACCAACATTTCTTCCAATTGCTTCTTAAGTAAAGGTACAACCTTTTCCCTGCGCTTTCTTAGCGTGACTGCTATTGCCTCCAACTCCTTTTCTTGGGCGGTTAATTGGGCTTGCATGGATTTAATGGCTGTGCCAACATTTTCGGTTGCATCCACTTTTTGGGCCAACGCCTCCTTAATCTCTATCAATTCAGAAATATTCAGTGCCCCATGTTTTTTCAGCAGATCGTATAACAGCTGTAGCTGGCCATTGATCTGTTCCAAAGATTGGGGGTTAGCCTCTGCATTCTCAATAAAGTTCTGAAACTCGGTAGAAATGTCGTCCATTTCTATGAAAACAGATTGTATGCGTTCATTAAGTGCTGTAAACTGTTTTCCGAAGCCAGATAACTTATTAGATACTTGTTTTAATTCCTTTAGATTTGAAACTACACCAATTTGTTCGTCATTCAGCAATTGGTTTCCTTTAGACAAATATTCCGTAATGGCCTCCACGTTGCTCAGTTGCTCCTGCTGTTCTTCCAATTCTTCTTGAATGCCAACCTTCAGTGGAGCCGACTCCAATTCCTTCAACAAAAAGCTATTGTACTCCTGTTCCTTGGTACTGTTATCCTGAAATTCCTTCAGCTTCTTTAATTCCTTACCCATAGCGAGATATTGGGAGCGTTTAATTTCGAAGTCGTCCAATATTTTACTGTTATCGGCAAGGGCATCGATGACTTTTAGTTGAAAATCGTCCTCGGCCATCTGCATCGTTTGATGCTGGGAATGCACATCAATCAAACTATCACCCAAATAGGACAAGATATCCAAAGTAACTGGAGAATCATTGACAAAGGCCCTGGATTTACCGCTGGGCAATATTTCCCTTCTCAATATAGTCTTGGGCTCATAATCCAGTTCCTTTTCTTTAAAAAATGGAGCCAGATTATATTTTCCAATTTCAAATTCTGCCTCTACTATACATTTGGCATCCTTATTCTTTAAGGATGACAGATCAGCCCTTTTTCCCAAAACTAAAGATAGCCCCCCTAATAGGATGGACTTACCAGCGCCAGTTTCTCCTGTAATTATAGTGAGGCCATTGGTAAACGAAACGTTTAAATGGTCTATTAATGCGTAATTTTTAATTGAGATTGAAGTCAGCAAGGTTGAATAGATTATTGCCGTAAAGATAATTGATATTCCCCCGGAAAAAAATGGAGGTCAATATTTTATTTCATTCCACGTATTGGAATAAAAAGGAGCAATCCTGGTCAAGGTCTCTTTGAGCTGGACAATGTCCATTTTAGGCCCATCGGAGAATATATCCTTGATTTCTTCAGATTTGGCATCAAAAAAAGTTTGGATCAAAAATGCGTTTGGTCGTCGCTTCACCATCGTCTCCATTAATCGCATTGTTCCTGAAATCACTTGTTTTCCCGTACTGTTGTTATCGGCCAAGATATCAAGTCCCTTTCTGTGGTAATTGTACATGGCAATACGGTATTCCCTAAATGTGTTAGACAATAGATTATCCACCAATTCGAAACGTGTGCGTTCACTGGAGGATTGGCTCCATCCTGAAAAACTACTACCCTGTGCTTGGGTAACTATATTTTGTGCTTTCCTATAAAAATCGTTTCCACCTTCCAGAGCAAAAGTATCGGCATCCAGACCTAACATCAAATAAACGTAGTAAGATACTACGCCTACCAAATTGGAATCAAATACATTTTCATTGTAAACCAAGGGTTGAAATTCTATGTATTCAAAATTGAACTGATTGTCCTTGTAATTAAATACAGGACTTTCATAGGACGTATTAAATACCGGTCTTGAAGATTGCAATTGAATACTTGCCTTGAACCTATTGGATTCATATTCCGAAACAGTAATGAA
This sequence comes from Flavobacteriaceae bacterium KMM 6897, assembly GCA_035798135.1. GTDB lineage: Bacteria > Bacteroidota > Bacteroidia > Flavobacteriales > Flavobacteriaceae > Sediminicola. The sequence goes on from JAPFBR010000002.1 coordinate 614,120, forward strand.
CATCCTTGCATTTACCCGTTCCCGTTCCTTGTATACTTTATTGGTCCATTTGCTTTTGTTTACAAAATCGTTCAAGGAACGCTCCAAGGTTCTGAATATCTGTTGATTGGTTTGTCCAACTTGATCTGAATTTATGGTAACGGTGCAGTTTAATTCTTGGGCGTACAATGAAATTGAAAGTAGTGAACAACAAATAGCAAGTAAGAGCCTATGCATGGATTCTATTGATTATTTCATTCATAATGTCCAACGCTACCTCTGCCTTGGTCTTTAATGCAAACGTTTTAATACTTAAATTCTTATCTATAAATGAAATTTTATTGGTCGCTTTTCCAAATCCAGCACCAGTGTCGTTCAAGGAGTTCAATACAATAGCATCCAGATGCTTCTTGACCAATTTTCCCTTGGCATTTTCAAGCTCATTTTCGGTTTCAAGCGAAAATCCAACTAAATATTGACGTTTCTTCTGTTCCCCTAAGGATAACAAAATGTCCCTATTCTTAACCAACTCTATGGTAAGGTTATCTTCCTTCTTCTTGATCTTTTGGTCTGCTACCACTTTAGGCCTATAATCCGAAACGGCAGCAGCACATATAACGATATCCATTTGTCCAAAATGGGCATGCACCGCATCATACATCTGATCTGCAGTAACCACCCTCACCAAGTTAATATTGTCATTGTTTACATTCAAGGACGAAGGACCTGATATTAGCACTACCTCTGCACCCTTCGAAGCAGCCGCCTTCGCCAATTCAAACCCCATTAAACCAGAGGAATGGTTCCCTATGAACCGAACTGGATCTATTGCCTCATAGGTTGGTCCGGCCGTAATCAATACTTTTTTGCCTATTAAGGGCAATCCACTCGATATAAATTCCTCTAAAAATGTCAAAATATCTTCTGGTTCTGCCATCCGTCCTTCACCGTGGAGACCACTTGCCAATTCCCCACTGGTCGCCGGAATAATTATATTTCCAAAAGATTTTAATTTCTCAAAGGAAGCTAAGGATGAAGGGTGTTTGTACATGTCCAAATCCATCGCAGGGGCAAATAAAATAGGACATTTAGCCGACAAATATGTTGCGAGAAGTAAGTTATCGCAGGTGCCATTAGCCATTTTGGACAAGGTGTTGGCAGTTGCTGGGGCAATGAGCATAATATCTGCCCAAAGTCCCAATTCCACATGGTTGTTCCAAGAAATGCTTTCCCCTTCTTCTTGCACAAATGACGAAAGAACAGGGTTCTTGGAGAGTGTGGCCAGGGTTAATGGGGAAACAAAAGAGCTGGCGCTTTCTGTTAAAACAACTTTAACATTAGCGCCAGCTTTAATCAATAAACGAACAAGGAATGTTGTTTTGTACGCGGCTATACCTCCGGTGATTCCTAGAAGAATATTTTTACCGCCCAACATAACTTATACGTCTTTTTCCGTATTTCTATGGTAAATTTTATCATCCAACCATTCTACAACGGCCAAAGCATGTGGCTTTGGAAGTTTTTCGTAGAATTTGGAAACTTCTATCTGCTCCTTATTTTCAAAAACCTCATCCAAGCTATCACTGTAAGTGGCAAACTCTTCTAATTTTTCCAACAACTCCTTTTTTATTTCAGAGTTGATCTGGATCGCTCTTTTGGAAACGATGGAAATAGCTTCGTAAATATTACCTGTGGCAGCGTCAAACTCATTTTTATTGATGGTAACCGTAGATACGGGAGCTTTAGAGTTCTTCAAATCGTTCATGTTCATGGTGAAAGTTTTTTATTTGGAAAAATTTTCTAATTCTTTATTTATTGTCTGTATCATATCATCCGCCTTCTTAAGGTATTTTGAATCGGGATAATACTTTTTTAAATTGTTATAGGCTACTTTGGCTTCTTGCAATCTTTCTGCTTTTTTGGAATCAAAACTATTGACCGCAAAATTGGTAGAGGCATTGAACTTGTAAAATAAGGCATCTTCCCTATATATAGAACCTGGAAAATCTGATAAAAAGTTTTCCGCTCCACTTATGGCCGGGGTCAAAAAACTAAAATCAAAAGCACTGATCTTGTTGTACTGTGCAACAATTTCTATGGCTTTCTTTTCCTTTTTAGTGGTGAGTTCCTTGGCCATGATATTGGCTCTTTCAAAAAATTCAGAATCTGGATAGGTATTGATGAAGTTTTGAAGTTTAACCAAGGCCTTGTCTGTATCTGTTTGGTCCAAAGAATATTTTGGAGAAAGCTCGTAATAGCTTTGTGCTCCTAAAAAAGCTGCCTCCTGTAATTTTTCACTTTTGGGATAGGATTTAATAAATCGCTCAAACTGATAGCCTGCCAGGTTATATTCTCCAATCTTAAAATAAGAATCTGCAAAAAAGAACATGACTCGCTCTCCCTGTGGTTTGCCCACATACTTAGGTGCAATCTGTTCAAATAATCTATTTGCTTTCTTATAATCCCCGTCGTTGTATAATTTTTCGGCCAATTCATATTTTGCCGAACTGTCCTCATTCTTAAGCACCTTCTGGTACTCACTACAAGAGTTGAATAAAACTACAAATACTAAAAGGGATAATAGTTGCCTCATTTTTAAAAACATTCTGCAAAATTAGCGATTCTAAACGGATATAAAAAACATTTTTTCATGGGCTAAAATAGTCCTAAGTCCTGTTTTCTTACCGCTATTTAGCGAAGTTTTAACGTTAGACCGTTTACATGAAGGAATTACCTACTTGCAAATAACAATTACGCAGGGACTTTTGATAAGGTTTTTAAGAATTTATCTATTTTTCCCTTGAGTTCGGCCGTGGCTTCCATTAATGGCAATCGCACAACGGCAGTGGAAAGTTTTAAGCATTCAAAAATGGCCTTGATGCCAGCTGGGTTACCTTCCAAAAAGATAAGGGACATGGCATCCAACATTTCATAATGCAACACATAGGCTTCTTTTACGCGGCCCTCCATTCCTAGTCTTATCATTTTTGAGTACTCAACAGGAATTCCCTGGCCCAATACAGATATCACTCCCGCACCCCCCGCAAGTACAGTTGATAGGGCTGTAATATCATCTCCTGATATGACCTGGAATCCCTTTGGGCTATCCTTTATGATTTGCATGACCTGGGTAATGTCCCCACATGCTTCCTTAATGGCTACAATATTTTTGAAATCGTTGGCCAACCTCAACGTCGTAGCAGGCAACATATTACTGCCCGTTCTCCCCGGTACATTGTACAATATAATGGGCTTGGGGGAAGATTGTGAAAGCGCTTTGAAGTGTTGGTAAATTCCTTCTTGGGTGGGTTTATTATAGTATGGAGAAACGGAAAGTACGGCATCAAAATCACTTAAATCTGTCTGTTGAAGTTCCTCTACCAAAGCACTTGTATTGCTACCCCCAATACCAAGTACCAATGGCAACCTGCCGGCATTGGCCGAAACTACGGTATCTATCACCAGTTGCTTTTCAACTTTGCTCAAAGTCACTGACTCTCCAGTAGTACCCAATACCACCAAATAATCAACACCTCCATCAATACAAAAGCCAACAATTCTTTCCAATGCTTCCGAATCTATAGAAAAATCATTTCTAAACGGGGTGACCAATGCTACTCCCGTTCCCTGCAACTGTTCCATCATTTAATTTCGTTAAGTATAAACAAATACTTCCTCAATTCTTTTGTAAAAATATCGTAATCCTGTATGGAAGTATTCAATATTAAATCATTCAAATTTTTATCAACCTCTCCAAAACCGACATTTATTCTAGCCTTGGTCTGCACTGTCATCAATTGTAACAATAATTTATCCTCGGTGTAATAATTGATCAACAAATCAAATTCCTTACTTAAAAATTCCTGAGCATAACCATTTTGTATGGCACCTCTCCATCCTAAGTCCCTATCAGAAAACATTGGCGTGGCATATGGAGAATTTTCATGGTATTCCTCTCTATAACCTATCACTTGAACCGCATTAGGTTGAAGGGAAAATATATTCACTAAATCATTAAATACCTTGATATCATCGAACTGATCTAAATTCACAATACACCCAATGGAGGAAACCCCTTTACTTCTTCCAATTTGCTGCTTTGCCTTGCCCAATTCCCTTTTTAGAAATTTTTGACCTGACTTATGCTTAAATTTATCGGTGATAGCCCTTAAAAACATGTATTTTTACATTTGATACAAATGTAAATAATATCCAAATAAAACTAATACGAAGATACGTAGTATAATGAATTTAAAAATACAACACTTTGTTATAATTATAACAATTGGAGTGTTAGTCTCTTGTCAGCAACATCCAGCAACGCTTTTTAAGATAGAAGGAAAACAACTCCCCATTACCAATAGTATTGCTCCAGAGGACTCCATAGAACAGTTTGTAGCCCCATACAGAAATCGCATCAATGAAGTATTGGACAGTTCCTTGGCTTATGCCAAGGGGACTTTTAGTCCAAAAGATGGCTCATTAAACACCAGTGCCGGGAATTTTATGGCAGACATAGTGATGTCAGAGGCGGGGCCCATCTTTAAAAAAAGAACTAAAAAGGAAATTGATTTCACACTTTTGAACAATGGTGGGATACGGGCTGTGATCTCAAAAGGTGAGGTGACCGCAAGGAACATGTATCAAGTAATGCCCTTTGAAAACACAATTGTTGTTGTTGAACTTCCCGCTAAATCCGTTAGGGAACTTATTGCTTTCTTAATTGTGTCACGCCAACCACATCCTATCTCGGGGATTCAGATTAAGTTAGATCGTGATGGAAGTTTAGCGTCCGTAAATATACAGGGCAAGCCGTTTGATGAAGACCGTACCTATTTTGTTGCCACCTCCAATTATTTGGTCAATGGGGGAGATAATATGAACTTTTTTAAAAACAATATCAGCGTCACAGAAACGGACTACCTATTAAGAAATGCCATGATCGATTATTTAAGGAAGATGGATACCATTGTTCCTTTGGTAGATGACAGATTTACCCAATCAAAATAATATGGAAAGAAGAAAATTTTTGGTGCAATCTGCAGCTTCCACTGCGTTCGTTGGCCTAGGTGGTTTAAGCTTAACGTCATGTGAAAGCCTAGCCTTAAAACATATCACCATCTTGCATACTAACGATGTGCACAGCCATATTGATCCTTTTCCCTCAAATCATTCTGAATATCCGAACCTAGGAGGCTTGGCACGACGGGCCACATTGGTAGAACAGATAAGAAATGAGAATCCCAATACTCTTTTGCTGGACGCAGGAGATATTTTCCAAGGCACCCCCTACTTTAATTTTTATGGTGGCGAATTGGAATTTAAATTAATGAGCATGCTCAAATACGATGCAGCCACAATAGGAAACCACGATTTTGATAATGGTATTGAAGGGTTGTATGCTCAACTGCCCAATGCTAAATTCCAGTTCCTCTCAGCCAATTATGATTTTTCCAATACCATTATGGATGGCCAGGTAAAACCATATACAACGTACACCTTAAACGGCATTAAAGTCGGTGTATTTGGATTGGGGATCGCTTTGGATGGTTTGGTGACCAAAAAACTTTACAAGGAAACCGTTTATTTGGAGCCCATAGAAATTGCCATAGATATAAGTAGGGTTCTAAAAGAGCAGGAAAAATGCGATCTGGTCATCTGCCTATCACACTTGGGATATTCCTATAATGAAATACAGCTTCCAGATGATCTAAAACTGGCCGCTGGAACGGAAAACATAGATTTGATCATTGGTGGGCACACCCATACCTTCTTGGAAAGGCCTACCATTGCCAAAAATAGAGCGGGAAAGCAGGTTTTGGTAAACCAAGTAGGGTGCTATGGCATCAACCTGGGCAGGATTGATTTTTATTTCGATTCAGAGAAAAATTTGACTGTCAATGGAGTATCAATTAAGGTTTAGAGATCAATGTAGGTCAGAGTTGATTTTTCAACACCCAAAACACGTATTGGCAAGAGGCTGAATATGTCCCTTTCGAAGGATTAGACCTATGAGCTATGCATTCCCATCAAGAATAAGTAAGATTAGTTATTATTTACATATAAAATACGCAACTAATTCCTTTTGCTCCTCCTCCAAGGATATTTGGGGATATGATTTATTAGCTGTTCGATACCAATACTCAGCATTGAACCTATCCCCTTCCTTTCTGTGCAAGTACGCATGAATCCAACTTCCGTCTTGGGAAGACATATCTTGAGCAATATTATGGGAGACTTCCCAATTTCCTTTTACGTCCCACCACATCGACTTCAATCCAGCAGGCCACCCTTGGAGAGGTTCGCTTTTTTTTAATGACAGATGAAAAACTTCGATATTTTCTGGTTTTGGCATAGGTAATTGATTTATCGCAGCATTTCCAAGAAATCATCCTCAGAAATAATTGGAATTTTTAATCCTTCCGCCTTGGTTCGTTTACTGGGGCCCATTTTATCGCCCGCCACCAAATAGGAAGTTTTGGAGGAAATGGAGGAGCCTACTTTACCGCCATTGTCCTCAATCAATTTTTTAAGCTCATCCCTACTAACCTTTTCAAAGACCCCGGAGACAACAAAAGTCGATCCCTTTAGCAGCTCTGTTTGATTTTCCAATTTATCGGCCGAAAGTTCAAACTGAACACCATAGCCCTTTAGTCTGTCTATGATTTCAATATTCTTTTCATTTTGAAAAAACTCGATAACACTAGCGGCTATGACCTGTCCTATTTCATCCACCGACACTAATTCATCATAGGAAGCGCACATAAGACCATCAATGTTTTTGTATGCTTTGGCCAGTTTCTTGGCCACGGTCTCCCCAACGAATCTAATCCCCAAAGCAAAAAGTACACGCTCGAATGGTATTTCGACAGATTTAGCAACCCCTTTTACGAGGTTATCGGCAGACTTCTCTGCCATACGCTCCAAGGGCATGACCTGTTCTTTGGTCAGGACATATAAATCTGCATAATTTTCTATTAATCCTTCCTTGAACAACAGCTCTACAGTTTCTCCACCTAGCCCCTCTATATCCATTGCCTTACGAGAAATATAATGCTGAATGCGCCCGGTTATTTGGGGAGGACAACCGTAATAGTTGGTGCAATAATGCTTTGCATCCCCTTCCGAACGTTCCAATTTAGTATGGCATTCCGGACAATGGTCAATATAGACTGTAGGTTCGGAATCCGAAGGTCTTTTAGTGAAATCGACCCCAATGATCTTTGGAATAATTTCACCCCCCTTTTCTACAAAAACAGTGTCCCCCTCACGGATATCCAACTTGGCTATCTGGTCCGCATTGTGTAAGGAGGCCCTTTTCACGGTTGTTCCTGCAAGTAATACTGCTCTTAAATTGGCAACAGGGGTAATAGCGCCTGTTCTACCTACTTGATATGTTATCTCATTCAATACCGTAGATACCTGTTCCGCCTTAAACTTATAGGCCATGGCCCATCTTGGGGACTTGGCCGTATAGCCCAGCTCTTCTTGGTATTGCAGATTATTCACTTTTACCACTACACCATCGGTTTCATATGGTAATTCATGACGGTGAACATCCCAATAATCCACAAAGGCCATTACTTCATCGGTTGACTTGCAAATCTTCGCCACGGTTGGTACTTTAAAGCCCCAAGACCTAGTTTTTTCCAACACCTCAAATTGTGAGGCAACCTTTAGATCGGAACCAATAATACTATACAACAAACACTCCAACGGTCTTTGTGCAACTAGGGAACTATCCTGTAATTTCAGACTTCCCGAAGCCGTGTTCCTCGGATTCATATATGGATCTTCCCCGTTTTCTAGCCGCTCTTGGTTCATTTTGGCAAAACCCTCAAATGGCAAAACGATTTCCCCACGGATATCGAACTTCTCAGGATAATCGCCTTTTAAACGCAAGGGAACGGATTTTATGGTTTTTATGTTGGTCGTCACATCATCTCCTTGAAAGCCATCCCCTCTGGTCACAGCACGCACCAATTGTCCAATTTCATATGTCAGGCTTATAGAGGCGCCATCATATTTTAACTCACAGGTAAATTCAACAGGGACGTCGCCTAAATTTTTCTGTATCCGCTTTTCCCAATCTTCCAAATCTTCCTTAGAGTAGGAATTTTCCAAAGAATACATGCGATGCTCATGCGCCACCGTTTCAAAATACTTGGTAATACCTCCTCCTACCCGCAAGGTTGGTGAAGTTGGATCGTGAAACTCTGGATGCTGAACCTCCAATTCCCGTAATTCCTTCAACTTTATATCGAACTCATAATCGGAAATTGTTGGGTTGTCCAACACGTAATAGTTATGGTTGTGTTCTCTCAACTCTTGACGTAGGGCCTCAATTTTATCTTTTATGCTCATTCTACTATTTATTTTTAAACCCTTACTTTTTAATCAAACCACATATTATTGGGTCTCGGGTTATAATGCCATCAGCTTAGCTTTCCTTTTAACATTCTATCATTGCCAAACATATCCTTACGTATCTGCAGGTTGGTAAAACCAATCTTTTCGATGAGTTGGATGGTTTTCTTTCCCAAATACTGATTGATCTCAAAGTAAAGACTTCCGCTTGGATTCAAATGTAAGATTGCAAATTCTGAAATTTTCCTATAAAATAAAAGTGGGTTCCCATTGGGCACAAACAGTGCGTGTCCAGGTTCGTGGTCTATAACATTGGCGCTCATTGCTTTCTTCTCAAGCTCACGCACATAAGGCGGATTGGAAACAATAATATCAAAACGAATCTCCAATTTTTCCAATTGAAGGATGTCTGCTTTTATAAATTCAATGGACACCTCATTTTTGAGAGCATTTTCTTTTGCAACAGCAATAGATGCACCAGAAATATCCAAGGCATACACTTTAGCATTTGGTAAATTTTTTGCCAAGGCTATGGCAATACACCCACTGCCCGTGCCAATATCCAATATCTTCAATTTACTTTGATTCCCCTTTTCGTGCTCCATGATCCAACGAACCAATTCTTCCGTTTCAGGTCTTGGTATCAAAACATGTTCATCTACCTTAAATTCCATTTCCATGAAATGGGCAACTCCTAGAATATATTGTATGGGCCTATGTAATTTCAACTGGCTCAATCCTTCGAACAAGGGCTGTTCCTCTACCTTGGACACTATGGTATCAGGTTGAAGGGCCAACACAAATCGTTGTAATCCTAAATAATGCTCTATCATTAAATAAAAGAAACTGTCCACTTCTTCCTTTGGATAAACACCATCGAGTTCTACATGGAAAATATGCTTGATCGCTTTTAATAGCATCTTCTTCTAAAGTTCTAACAACATCCAAACTGGACATGAGTAATGGCCCGTGTCTCCCATACGTGCCTCTATATATTGGAACCCTGTTTTTTTATAGAGTTTTTGAGCACCCTCCATATAGGGCATTGTTTCCAAATAACATTTATCAAAACCAAATTCCCTGGCCTTGTTCAGGCAAATTGTCATCATTTGCGCTCCCAATCCCCTTCCCCTAGCCTCTTCTGTGAAATACATTTTCTGCAATTCACAAACATTACCATCATAATTTTCTAGTTGGGCAACTCCTGCACAACCTATGATCTTATCATTTTCCTCCACCACAAAATAACTTGCCTTAGGGACATTGTAATTCTCATACATATGGTCCAAGGCTGTATCCGCATATGCCGTACCTACCTTAGGCACTCCCAAGTCTATCAACACCTGTCTGATAACAGATGCAACTTGCTTATTGTCTTGGGGTTGGATTTCCCTAATAATCGTTGTATTCATTTTTCTGAACGGGTAACTTTTAAAATTCTATTTTTGTGGTGTGAAGATACATGAAAAATATATTTTGAGATGTATTCAAGTGGCTAAAAATGGACTTGGAACTACCTTTCCGAATCCTATGGTGGGTAGTGTAATAGTCCACGAAGACAAGGTGATTGGAGAGGGTTTTACAAGCCCATATGGAGGGCCACACGCCGAAGTAAATGCCATTAATTCAGTAAAAAATAAGGCTTTATTGGAAAAGGCCACACTTTATGTGACCTTGGAGCCTTGTTCCCATTATGGTATAACACCTCCTTGTGCCGATCTCATTATTGAACATAAAATACCCAACGTGGTCATCGGGCTTTTAGATCCCCATGGGAAGGTAGCGGGGAACGGTATCAAAAAATTAAAGGATACCGGATGTGAGGTGATTGTCAATATTCTCGAAAAGGAATGTAAAGAACACCACAAACGTTTTTTGACTTTCCACCAAAAGAAAAGACCCTATATTATCTTAAAATGGGCCGAAACTCTCGATGGCTTTATAGCCCCAGAACAATCTGTACGGGAAGAGGCCCCGTCCCCATTTTGGATCACCAATATACATTCTAGGCAGTTGGTCCATAAATGGCGTTGTGAGGAGCAGGCCATTTTAGTGGGAACAAATACTATTCTTAAAGACAATCCTAAATTAAATGTGAGACAATGGACGGGAAAATCACCCACGAGGATTATAATTGATAGAAATTTAAAGGTGGGCAGCGATTTCCATGTGATGGACGGCAGTGTAAAAACAATAGTTCTTACACAGATAGAACATACTAAAAGCTATATTAATGGGGCAGATTATGAGGTGATCGACTTTTCGAAAAATGTGGTACTCCAAATCTGTGACGTACTACACAGACATAACATCTTGAGTGTAATTATTGAAGGAGGATCCAAAACCTTACAAATGTTCCTCGATGCCAACCTTTGGGATGAGGCGAGGGTTTTTAAGGGAGCAACCCATTTTATAAAAGGCCTAAGAGCTCCTAAGATTAAAACAATTCCAATTGAAAATAGAGCAATCCTAACAGACACCTTAACCATCTTTAGCAATGATTAAAAATATTATTTTTGATTTTGGGGATATCTTTATCAATCTGGACAAGCAGGCACCACTCAGAGAGATGCAAAAATGGGGGCTAAATGAATTTGAGCCTTCGTTTACAAATCTTTTGTTTTCTTATGAGAAAGGGCTTTTGGACTCTGCCACCTTCCTTTCCAAAATGAACGACTATTTTCCATCGGCAAATACCCGACAAATCAAAACGGGATGGAATTCAATCATCTTGGATTTTCCTGATTACAGGCTAGATTTTATTGAACAATTGGCAAAGGAAAAGGAATACAACCTTTTCCTTTTGAGCAACACCAATGCCCTTCACATAGAAAAGGTAATTGAAAATATGGGACAAGCACGCTTTCAACGCTTCAAACAATGTTTTGGCAAATTCTATTTATCCCACGAAATCAATTTTAGAAAGCCCGATGCAGAAAGCTACCAATTTGTTTTAGGCACCAACAATTTAAAGGCGTCAGAAACCTTTTTTGTAGATGACACCCTGGAAAATACTTTGGCTTCCGAAAAATTGGGCATAACAAGCTGGAACCTTCAAGTGGGCAAAGAAGATATCGTTCAATTAAAATCTAAATTATAGCATGTTAGATCTTGCCTTATGTATTCTTTTTTCCAGTTCGCTTTTTGTAATATTCAAACTCTTTACCAAATACAAGATTCAAACCCTGTATGCTATTATTGCCAACTATGTGGTCGCTTGTTTGTTCTCCACCCTTTTTTATGATGGTAAAATAATTGTAAGCGAAATATCCAAAAAACCTTGGTTTTTAGGCACCTTGGGACTTGGAGTGCTATTTATTGTAGTCTTTAATATTACTGCCAGAACATCGCAAAAGATTGGGGTTTCCGTAGCTTCCGTTGCCGCAAAAATGTCATTGGTGATTCCTGTTCTAGTTGGCATCATTCTATATAAGGAGGTTTTAGGTCCCCTTAAGATTTTAGGGATTGTATTGGCCTTGGCCGCTGTATATTTTGCATCTGTAAAAGACAGGACCATTACTGTAAAGGTAGAGACGCTTATTCTGCCACTACTTTTGTTTATGGGGTCTGGCCTAGTGGACACCACAATCAAATATTTACAGGTTACCTATATGGTGAAAGGGGATTTTCCTTTGTTTTCCGCAACTGTTTTTGGTGCTGCCGGAATTACTGGTATCCTATTTATACTGATAAAATCCTACAAAGAACCTTTAAAGATTAATTTAAGAGATATCATTGGCGGATTGGTGTTGGGCATCATTAATTATTTCACCATCCACTTCCTTTTAAGGGCCTTGCAGAATGATTTTATCAATAGCGCCTCCATTTTTACTATAAACAATGTGGCCATAGTGCTACTGTCAACAATTTTTGGCATTCTAGTGTTTAAGGAGACCTTGAGTAAAAAGAATTGGATTGGCTTAGGATTGGCGGTCATAAGTATTATTTTAGTCGCCAGTACATAATGGAAGAATATAATCAAGATACATATAAGACTATTTTAAAACCTTCAAAAGAAATCCTCTTTAAGGAAAAGAAGAGTAAGTTTTTTGGTTATGCCTATCCAATTAGTGATGAAGAGGAGGTAAAACCCTTGATCGAAGCCCTTAGAAAAAAGCACAACACTGCAAATCATGTCTGTTATGCCTGGCAATTAGGGGTTGAGGATCCCCAGTATAGGGCAAATGACGATGGTGAGCCCAATAATTCTGCAGGGATGCCCATTTATGGTCAAATTCAATCTTATGGAGTCACTAATATACTTGTAGCTGTCACCAGAATATTTGGCGGTACTAAACTTGGGGTAGGTGGATTGATTACTGCCTATAAAACAGGAGCTCAAATGGCCTTGGAAGCTTCACACATTATGGAGAGAACATTACAACAGCGTTTTGTTCTAAAGTTCGATTATGAACAAATGGACAAGGTAATGAGGACCATTAAACAGCATCAAATAGAGATTGTGTCCCAAACCATGGAATTAAACTGTACCATTATCATTTCTGTGAGAAAACAGGAAGCTGAACACACCTCGGATCTTTTTAATGCAATGCACCCTCCGATCGGTATAAAAAAAAAGGGGTAATTTCTATCACATTTTTATTTTTATCAATATTTCGTCCGGGCATTTCATCGGCCTTTTTGTTGCTTTATCGATGAATGCCAAAACCGTATGAGCCTCGGCCAAAATTTCATCGGCCTCATTGTAAATTTTATACTCAAATTCAATCTTGACGGAAGGCCTTTTTTTAAGTGTGGTGACTACCCTTATCAAATCATCGTAAACCGCTGATTTTTTGAAATTTATATGCAACGAAATTACTGGCAGTATAATGCCTTCTTCTTCCATTTTTTTGTAAGAAAATCCGAGCGACCTTAACCACTCAACACGCCCCATCTCAAGGTATTGTGCATAGTTACCGTGATAGACCACTCCCATTTGGTCTGTTTCCCCATATCTTACCCGAAAAGAAATTTGATTAATATCCATATATTTTGACCTAAAAACGATATATTTATTTGTTTAGAAAATTTCCCATGGCAACATGAGAAAAAAAAAGCTATTAATCAACACCATTTGATTTTTTTTTTAGAATTTTTGTTCACATATTTGTCACGCTCTAGTATACCAGCTTATATTGGCAAATCGAATAAAATTTTAGCCTAATCACTAACCACAAAAAGACGATACTTTAAAATGAATGTTACTGCTAATTCCGTATGGAACAACTGTTTGGCTTTTATCAAGGACAACATACAACCGCAGGCATTCAAAACTTGGTTTGAGCCTATTAAACCTGTAAAGTTATCAAACAATGCTTTAAGCATACAAGTTCCCAGCAAATTTTTTTACGAATGGTTGGAAGAACACTATGTAAAACTTTTGAAAGTGGCCCTGACCAAGGAGATTGGTGAAAGCGCAAAATTGGTATATGTGATTAAAATGGAAAATACGTACGGCAATAGAGAACCATTCACCGAAAAAATACCAAGTTCCAACAGATCCACTGTGCCACCGCAAGAATTGGATGTGGCCATAAAATCTAAAAATCCGGAATTAAAGAATCCATTTGTTATTCCAGGGATCAGAAATATCAAAATAGAATCCCAACTTAATCCAAATTATAATTTTGATAATTTCTTGGAAGGTGATTCCAATAGATTGGCAAGATCTGCTGGGATGGCCGTTGCCAACAAACCCGGAGGCACATCATTTAATCCTTTATTGGTTTTTGGTGGCGTTGGATTGGGTAAAACACATTTGGCCCATGCCATTGGGGTTGAAATAAAGGACAAATATCCAGAAAGGACGGTGCTTTATATCTCCGCAGAAAAATTTACTCAACAATATATAGAGTCTGTCAAGAAAAATTCAAGAAATGATTTTATTCATTTCTATCAATTGATTGACGTATTGATTATTGATGATGTTCAATTTTTATCTGGTAAATCTGGTACACAGGATGTGTTTTTTCACATTTTCAACCATTTGCATCAAAATGGCAAACAGGTTATCCTAACATCGGATAAGGCCCCTGTGGACATGCAGGATATAGAACAACGCCTTTTATCACGTTTTAAATGGGGACTTTCTGCTGAACTTCAGAGTCCAGATTACGAAACCCGTATCTCTATCTTAAAAAACAAACTATACAGGGATGGCGTAGAAATGCCAGATGATATTGTAGATTATGTTGCAAAGCATATCAAAAGCAATATTAGGGAACTGGAAGGTGCCATTATATCGCTTATAGCACAATCCTCTTTCAATAAAAAAGAGGTGACCCTTGAATTGGCCCAGTTGGTTGTAGAAAAATTTGTTAAGAACACGAAGCGTGAAGTATCCATAGATTACATACAAAAAGTTGTGTCTGATTATTTTGAAATGGACGTTGCAACCTTGCAATCAAAAACTAGAAAACGCCATATTGTGCAAGCAAGGCAATTGGCCATGTTCTTTGCTAAAAAATTCACTAAGGCCTCTTTGGCCAGCATTGGTTCCCAAATTGGAAAAAGGGATCACGCTACTGTATTACATGCATGCAAAACTGTTGACAACCTCGCGGAAACTGACAAACAGTTTAAAAAGTACATTGAAGATTTAACCAAAAAATTCTCATAGTCATACATCATGAAAACGAAAGTTTTAATGGTATGCCTAGGAAATATCTGTAGGTCACCATTGGCCGAAGGCATCCTAAAAAGTAAAGTAGACGAAAATCAAATTGAGGTGGATTCAGCAGGAACCGCCGGCTTTCATATTGGAAAAAAGCCCGATAGCAGATCCATTGCCGTAGCCCACAAGCATGGTCTCAACATAAATGACCAGCGCTGTAGGCAATTTTCACATAGAGACTTCAGTGATTTTAATTTCATTTATGCCATGGACCAAAGCAACTATAGAAACATAATTTCCTTGGCAAAAAATGAGGAGGACATCAAAAAGGTAAAGTTGATTTTGGATGAGATCAATATAGACATCAAAGAGGTGCCGGATCCTTATTACGATACTGAAGATGGGTTTGATCAAGTCTTTGCCTTAATTGATAAAGCTTGCGATGCCATTGCATTTCAACTTCAACATAATTAAAAAACATACATGGAAAACCCAAAGGGCATTGTTTTAGGTAAATTATATATGATCCCCACCACCCTAGGTGACAATGAACCCTTAGAAGTTCTACCCATTTCCATAAAAAGGGCCATTGAAGAAATTGATTATTATATTGTTGAGAACGAAAAGACGGCCAGGCGCTTTATTAAGAAAATAAATTCCAAAAAATCCCAACCTGATCTTCATTTGGAATTGTTGAACAAGTTTACCGAACCAGAAGCAATTCCCACTTTTCTGGATCCTTGCCTTCAAGGCCATAATGTTGGTATAATATCAGAAGCTGGCTGTCCAGGGATTGCCGATCCTGGCGCAGATGTAGTGCGGATCGCGCATCAAAAAGGGATTCAGGTTGTTCCTTTGGTTGGACCATCCTCCATTCTCCTCGCCCTTATGGCCAGTGGTATGAACGGTCAAAGCTTCACCTTTAACGGGTACTTGCCCATTGATAGTTCGGAAAAAAAGGGCGCCATTAAACGCATGGAAAAAATTTCTAGGGAACTGAACCAAGCGCAGATATTTATTGAAACTCCCTATCGAAATGATAAGTTAATGGCAGATTTATTAAGAACCCTTTCCAGTAGTTGTATGGTTTGTATTGCCTGTGATATTACCCTTTCAACAGAATACATAGCTACCAAAAGCGTTCTTGAATGGCAAAATGTACCCTTAGACCTGCATAAACGACCTACCATCTTTATAATTCAAGCATAAAAAAACCTCAGTGTTTCCACTAAGGTTCTTTCTCATTTTCAAGATTAAAATTAAATTTTTGGGTTCCGCACTGGAGAAATATGTGAAATATCATACCCTGAGAATTTTCTCATATAATTGGCGATACTTGTACCAAATTCATCACTTACATTATACTCTCCATTAGAGCGCAAGAACTTTTTAACATTCCCGGCACCAGCTAAATGTGCTGCAGCCAAGATTCCAGATTCTGTCACCTTCACACCTCCAATACGTTTTCCATTGAAACGTTTAATATCCCTTCGTAAAATCCATTTATTCCGGGCAATATTGGTATGAAATGCCTTTTCCTGTAACATTGGATCATTGATAAAACGAGTGGCATTATAGACACCCATTAATTGCAATGTCCCAATTCCGAACTGGTACTTACCCAAGTACCCCAAGGCATTGATGGTGAAATAATCCCCCTGTGATTCCTTAAAAGCCAAAGCTTCCTTGAATCCGATATACGAACTCCCCAAAAATGGAGGTGCGACCATAACAACAGGATTAAAAATAGTTTTGTTTTTGGGAAACAAAACTGAAGTAGGTTCATTTACTTTAAGTGTTGAAGGAACCTCCGTAATTATAATGGAAGCCGAATTAAACCCAAAACTCATTAAAATAAACATCATGATTAGCGGACAAAAAACGTTTATCCATCTTCTCATAGTTTTGATTTCTTAAGACTTACTCGCTTGATAAAGAGATGCTTAAATTTCTAAAGGCAAATATACGCCCTAATTTCTCTTAACAAACCAAAGATTGTCTTAAAAAAGCGGTTTTTTAGCTAAAACGACTTAAAATCAGGATGATTTGTTCACCTGTTTATCTTTTGAGCGTTAATCCAACGCACATATTGTTCCTTATTTTGGTTATGCTGGGCTAGATTTTTGGCAAATTTGTGGTACCCAAAATTCTCCACATTGGCAACAAAATAGTAATAGTCGTGCTGCTCAGAATTCAATACCGCATCTATCGCTGAAATATCTGGCATGGCTATGGGACCTGGAGGTAATCCTGCATATTTATAGGTATTATACGGAGAATCCAAAGTCAGATCTTTATATAAAACCCTTTTATAAACGGCATTAAAATCGCCGCTTTGTAGCTTCAGGGAATAGATAACTGTTGGGTCTGCCTGTAACAACATCCCCACCTTAAGTCTATTGAGATAGACGCCTGCAACCCTAGGCCTCTCGTCTACCTTTGCTGTTTCCTTATGGACTATGGACGCTAGGGTAATGACCTCATTTGGCGTCATTCCCAACTTTTCGGCTTTATTCATTCTATCCACATTCCAAAACCTTTGGTATTCCTTTAGCATCCTTTCCCTAAAATTTTCTGGGGACGAGTTCCAGAAAAACTCATAACTATTGGGAATATACATGGCCAATTTTGTCTCATCGGTAAATCCATTGGACTTTAGGAAAGCGAGGTCATTTAAACTTTTCAATAAGGAAAGACTGTCAGGCTCCAATTGTACCGATATCCTTCCGGCGAGGTCGGCAAGGGTTTCCTGATTGTTAAAAGAGACCTTAATGGGAATATTTTTACTGCGTAAGGAATTTACAATATCATTGTTGTTCATCCCCTTTTGGATACGATACTTTCCGCCACGGACACTGGGCACATATCCCTTTCGCTCGGCAATCTGCTCAAAAGTGGACATATCCCTAAGTAAGGGAGTCAACATTTCCTTGACGTTGTTAAAATCATCGCCCGTCCTTACAAAGACATAAGCCTCTTGGTTATTGAATTTGGTATTAGGGGCAAAAACCGCATTATAAACCATATAGGCAAAGGCACCGCCTACAACTAGGCCTATTATTAGGACAGCCAGTAAAATTTTCTTTATGTACATTACTTGTTTATCTTTTGAAATAAAATTTCACCTTTATATTCATTGTTATGCAATACCCAATCCTGCTTTACCCCTACTTCTCTGAAACCCATTTTTTTAAACAAATGGATACTCCCTTCATTATCAGTTAGAACATTAGCATATAATTGCCGTAAATGTAGCCCATTAAATGCATAGTCTTCCAGCAACTGTAAGGCTTCCATACCTAGACCTTTATTTCGATCCTTTTCTTCCAAAATAACGATGCCTATGCCTGCCCTGTGATTATGGGGGTCAAAATCAAATAAATCTATCAATCCCACAGCTTTATCAGAAGTATTGCAGATACATAAACGCAATTGTTTTGCCTCGTAAATATCCTTATGGGCATTATCCAAATAAAGCTGTAAAAGGTGTCTGGAATAGGGAACCGTGGTTCCACTAATTTCCCATAACTCAGTATTATTTTCAAGCTCATACAGGAAATCAAGATCTTCTGACTCCAAAGCCCTTAAATAGCAATTTTCACCCTTTAAGCTCAACATATGATCTCGCCTTTAAAAACTTGTCTTGCCGGTCCCACCAGATGAATATTGTGATATCCATTGGTATCCCTCTCAAAATGAACACTGAGGTTTCCTCCAAGTGTTTTAATGGTCACTTTGTTTCCAGTGACCTTGCCTGTTTTATGCATTGCCAAGGCAACAGCTGTTACACCCGTCCCACAGGACAAGGTTTCATCCTCCACCCCTCTTTCGTAGGTCCGTACATTAAAGCTATCCTGCCCTTCAAGTGTCACAAAATTAATATTACTGCCTTTTTCTCCATATAGCCCATATCTCAATTTTGCCCCTTCCACTTTTACATCAATTTTTTGTATGTCCTCCACCAATTGCACATGGTGTGGTGAGCCAGTATCTAAAAATAAAAAATTCTGTTCTTCCTGAACTTCAGTAACATCCTGCATCTGAAGACTTACTAATTCGCTATTTACGGAAGCATGGTGTAAGCCATCTACAGCCATAAACGTTGCCTCATCGGTAATGACTCCTAGATGTTTGGCATATGCTACCAAACACCTCCCTCCATTGCCGCACATGGTACTGGTATTCCCATCGGAATTATAATACACCATCTTAAAATCGGTTTGATCATCATTTTCCAACAAAATAAGTCCATCTGCACCTATCCCAAATTTTCGATCGCATAGCCTTGCCACCAATTGGGAATCACTTTTGGGAAATATATTATTCCTATTATCTATCATGACAAAGTCATTTCCCGTTCCTTGATATTTGTGAAATGTAAGTTTCATATCTAATTTTGTAGCACAAAGATAAAGCTTTATTAAGGGTTTTTTGGTAGTTAAAAAGACGTTAAACCTAAATTATCACTACATAAATGAATTAATTTTACGCTAGTGTAAGCTTAAAATTTTAGTCGTTATGAAAAAAATCGCCACTTTATTATTGGTTTCCATTTTTGGAGGTGCAATTACCTTGGGATCCTATAAGTTATTTATAGAAAAACCTAACTATGCCGTTGTCACGGAAGATTCCGGTCTCGGTTATTTCAGCACCAGTTATTCCCCAACATCCGCTAAGGGCTCTGGGATCAATGAAGTAGATTTTACAGTTGCGGCACAAAATACGGTCAATTCTGTTGTGCACGTTAAAAATGTCACCATGAGCAGTGGTCCAACCACCATTTTGGAGTTTCTCTATGGTTCAAGTGGTAGCCAAAGGCCTCAAGTTGGGACTGGCTCTGGCGTTATCATATCCCCAGACGGATATATTGTAACCAATAACCATGTAGTATCCAACGCCACACAGTTACAGGTCACCCTGAACAATAACAAAACATATACTGCAGAATTAGTGGGAACAGATCCCAATTCAGATATTGCCCTGCTTAAAATTGAAGCAATGGACAAGCTTCCTTATTTGGCATTTGGGGATTCGGATAATGCCAAGATTGGAGAATGGGTTCTGGCAGTCGGGAATCCATTTAACCTAACTTCTACGGTTACTGCCGGAATTGTCAGTGCAAAGGCGAGGGACTTGGGCGGCATGACCAACCAATCCTTCATTCAGACCGATGCCGCTGTAAATCCAGGCAATAGTGGCGGGGCATTGGTAAATACCAATGGGGACCTTATAGGTATCAATACGGCGATAACTTCCCAAACGGGCTCCTATGTTGGCTATTCCTTTGCGGTTCCTAGTAATATTGCCAAAAAAGTAGTGGAAGATATCATGGAGTACGGGAACGTCCAAAAAGGTATACTCGGTATAAATACAGCGCGGTCCTCTTCTCCCTATGCGGTTGAAAATGGCATTAATGAAGTGGATGGCGTTTATATCACCGGTGTGGAAGAGGATTCGGGAGCATTTGATGCCAAGTTAAAGGAAGGGGATGTTCTTAAAAAGGTGGATGATATCGTAGTGCATAAGTTTCCAGACCTAGTGGGCTATATATCAACAAAAAGGCCAGGGGACGAAATTAAAGTGATCATTGATAGGGAGGGTAAAATGATGGAAATTCCTGTCATTTTAAAAGAAAGGCAGACATTAGTGATCCCTAATATGGGCTTGGAGGTCAAAAATCTCAATTTGGAGGACCAAAAGCAATTTAAAACCAAAATAGGGGTTAAAATAGTGGGAGTCCCGGAAACCTATAGAGGTTATGGATTAGAGGGCAAAGTGCTGCTTTCCGTTGACAATAATGAGATCAATAATATTACGGATGCCAAGAAACTATTTGGTGGTATTACCAAATATGGCAAAACGAGTATCACGATGATCAACAAAAAAGGTGAACGGGAACGTCTGATTTTCCAATAGGATAATTACATAATAAAAAAAGCGCTCAGAAAAGAGCGCTTTTTTTATTGGAAGAATGTTTTACGAAATCGATTGAAATATATACTTTTGCCGAAAATTAACAGTTTCAAACCTATTTAATGAGCCCTAACAAATACGAAAAAGAATTGGCTTTCCAAGCCGACAGAAGAAAAGCTACAACCGAGTTTATTAAGATCACCAGTGATCTTTGGTATGACAACTCCATTGAAGTAGTGCTTTTTAAGAATCAGATCATTGATAAAAATGTTAGCGACATCATCAATTTACATGAGTATGCCGGACAGTTTGTACAAAAACCAATTTCTATTTTCGACTCTGTTGAACTACTTAGGGCCATTTATGACATGAATTTGCCCCCAGCGAAATTGGATATCGGAAAACTGACATTTGAGTACCATTCGGATGATAACAACTACAGTAATGTAAAAGCTTTTGTTGTTGATAAATTAAAAGATGCCAGTAGTTCCAAGGAAATAAAGCCAAAGGATGTTGTACTTTATGGTTTCGGAAGAATTGGAAGACTTGTAGCTAGAGAATTGATGGCAAAAACAGGCAAAGGGAACCAGCTTAGACTTCGCGCCATTGTTACCAGAGGGTCAATAAATGCGGAAATTCTTGAGAAAAGGGCCAATTTATTACGAACAGATTCTGTTCATGGCCAATTTAAGGGTACCGTAGAGGTAGATATTAAGAATGAAGCACTTTTAATCAATGGAACCACTGTTCATATCATCAGCGCCGATAAGCCAGAAGATATTGATTACACCCAATACGGGATTTTCGGGGCTTTGATCATTGATAATACCGGTGCTTTTAGGGATAAGGAAGCTCTAAGCCGACATTTGGCTTCCAAAGGTGCCTCTAGGGTTTTATTGACAGCTCCAGGCAAAGAGGTCCCCAACATTGTACATGGTGTAAACCATAACGAATACGACCCCGATACCACCAAGATCTATTCAGCAGCTTCTTGTACCACCAACGCAATTACTCCCATATTAAAAGTGATAGAGGATTCCTTGGGTATTAAGAAAGGGCATTTGGAAACCATCCATGCATATACCAATGACCAGAATTTGGTGGACAACATGCATAGTAAATACAGGCGTGGAAGAGCTGCCGCATTAAATATGGTTATTACAGAGACGGGAGCAGGTAACGCAGTTGCTAAAGCTTTGCCGAGCCTAAAAGGCAAATTGACGTCCAACGCCATACGGGTCCCTGTTCCTAATGGATCACTTGCCATTCTCAGTTTGGAAGTAAAAAATAAGACCACAAAAGAAAGTCTGAATAATATCGTAAAAAAATATTCCTTGGAAGGAGCCCTTGTGGAGCAGATAAAATACTCCTTGAGCAACGAATTGGTTTCCACGGATATCATTGGAACCAATGCCCCTTCCATCTATGACAGTACAGCTACCATTGTCTCAGCTGATGGAAAAAATATAGTATTATATATTTGGTATGACAATGAATACGGGTATTCCCATCAGGTAATTCGATTGGCAAAATACATCTCAAAAGTAAGAAGGTTTACCTATTATTAATAGTAGGACGACCATTAAAATAATGTTCTGGTTAATTTCTAGTCGGGCTACAATCATCATAATTGGATTTTTGTAGTCCGATTTTATATTTTGTCCGTATATAACAAGGTATTGTTTAATATGTTTTATTATTTAACAATATTAATTTACTTTAGTCTACCCTTATTAATTATTAACAAGAAGCATTATTTAAATGAAAATCTACAAAGTCCTATTTATTGTAATTGCATTATTGGCGTTTAACCTACAATTTGCACAGGAACAAGTACAGGAGGAAGAAAGTCTCTCTTTAGACGGAGGACCAATTATCAGTCAATTCGAATACCTCACGTCCAATTCCGGAAACTATAACGCAAATGGCATTAGATATGAAGTGGTTAAGTTGATACATATAGATAAGCTAAGACAAAATGTATTGGATAGCTTAAAAGTTTATAACAAAAAGGCGGCTGAACTAAATGCGACAATTGCAAAAAGTGAAGTAACCATTAATATGTTGAACAAAAAGTTGGAGGAAACATCCAATAACTTGGTGGCTGTAAATGAAGAAAAGGACAGTATATCCTTCTTAGGTATTATGATTGCAAAGGGAACCTATAACTTCCTGTTATGGACTATTATTACGGGCCTTTTACTTATGTTAATATTTTTCATTTATAAATTCAGGGAAAGTAATATTTTGACCCAAGAGGCCAAATCTGGACTTTCAGAACTAGAGATGGAATATGAGGATCACCGAAGAAGAGCTTTGGAGCGGGAACAAAAAATAAGCAGACAACTTCAGGACGAACTGAACAAGCACAAAAAAACAAAATAACTAAAAGCTCCTAAGGGAGCTTTTTTTAATACTAGTCTCGAGACTATTTTTTGCCGGGAGCTTCCTATTTCTATTCCTTACCTTTTATGGAATAAAAGTGCCATAAAATGTATCTTTGCACCAGCTTTTAAAGAACTACCCAAATGCGCATTGATATCATTACCGTTTTACCTGAACTTATGTCTAGTCCGTTTGCGGCTTCCATAATGAAAAGGGCCATAGAAAAGAAATTGGTCGAGGTCCATTTTCATAACCTTAGGGACTATACGGAATTAAGTTATAACCAAGTAGATGATTACCAATTTGGTGGAGGCGCGGGAATGGTGCTTATGATAGAGCCCATAGACAAGTGTATCACCAAACTCAAATCGGAAAGATCCTATGACGAGATCATTTATATGTCCCCTGACGGGGAGACATTGAACCAAAAAATGGCCAATGGTATTTCTTTGAAAGAGAATATCATTATTCTTTGTGGACATTATAAGGGAGTTGACCAACGTGTAAGGGATACTTTGATCACGAGGGAAATATCTATTGGTGATTATGTCCTCTCGGGTGGAGAATTGGGTGCTGCTGTCCTTTGCGACACTATTATACGCCTTATTCCGGGAGTTTTGAACAATGAGACATCGGCCCTGACCGATAGTTTCCAGGATAACCTATTGGCTCCTCCTGTATATACCCGTCCTTCTGATTACAAGGGTTTAAAGGTGCCAGACATCCTCTTGAGTGGTAATTTTCCTAAAATCGAAAAATGGAGGGAAGATGAAGCACAAAAGCGGACCGAAAGACTTAGACCCGACCTATTGGAGTAAATAAAATGCATAAATGCTAAAAAAAATCTGAAATAAGTTGTAAATTATAATTAATAAAGTAATTTTGCAACCTGTTAAAATTAACCTCTGGCGATATACGTGGATGTTGATTTTAAGAAACTATAAAAATAAAATTAAGATGGAATCATTAATTAAATTTGTTCAAGACGAATTTGTTCCTAAGAAGGACTTTCCAAAATTCTCGGCAGGTGACACTATCACTGTGTATTATGAGATTAAGGAAGGTGAAAAGACCCGTACCCAGTTCTTTAAAGGTGTTGTTATACAAAGAAAAGGAACTGGAACCACAGAAACATTTACTATCCGTAAAATGTCCGGTACTGTAGGTGTTGAACGTATTTTCCCAGTGAATATGCCCGCTTTGCAAAAAGTAGAGGTGAACAAAAAAGGTAAAGTACGTAGAGCTCGTATTTACTACTTTAGAGGCCTTACAGGTAAAAAAGCAAGAATTAAAGAAGTTAGATTGTAACTTTTTTATCCTTCATATATTAAAAAATCCACCTTCTTGGTGGATTTTTTGTTATCAACAATTGTTCATTGCTATTGTTCATAGGGTGTTGATTACTAATTCTTTACAAAATTGTTCCAAGATTGATATATTATTTGTATCTTCCATTATGATTTAAAGGAAAAATCTTTTTAGAGGATTCCAAATCATTATAAAGCTTGCGTTCTTTATATTGTTGTTTGGCTTTTTAAGATGAAAATGCAGCAATGTGTATTCAAATTATAAAGTTTCTTATTGCCAATTACACATATAATTGGTTCTGAAGTTAACACTGATGTCATATAGGTTCAATGTAGATTTGACCACAAAGGCATTAGATCGTTAAAACAACGAGAAGAAACACAGAGTAGTTGCTTGGTTTTTTAATTAAGGACGAAAAATGTTTCAAACGTTGAAATAGTGGATCGAAGGCAATCAATGGTTGCCGTTTTGTAGAAAATGCAAAACACACAGTTTGAAAGCTATTTCTAAAAAGCCATATCAATGTATTCGTACAATGATATGGCTTTTGTTATTTTAGACTTTTTATAGACCTACCTAATAGGCTGTAATACCTATTTAATTTCTTTAACAAAGAGAGCGCATTGGTAAGGTTGCCCATCGTCCCTCCTTCCAAACATCCATCATTATGGAATAATACACCACAAGCAATTCCAAATATCATAATTGACAAAGAATTAGCAAAAAGATTAAATATTTGCAAGGTTTTAAGCTGTACGAAAATCGTATATTTGCACCGCTCAAACACTTAAATATAAGAGATGCCAAAAATAATATACACTAAAACTGATGAGGCCCCTGCGCTGGCTACTGAATCATTTCTACCCATTGTTAAAGCATTCACTAAAACTTCTGGAATAACCATTGAAACCAAGGATATTTCATTGTCCGGCAGAATAATAGCCACTTTCCCGGATTTTTTAAATCCCGATCAAAGAATTTCGGACGATTTGGCAGAATTGGGTGCCTTGGCTAAAACACCGGAAGCCAACATCATCAAATTACCAAACATCTCTGCTTCCATACCACAGCTTAAAGAGGTGATCGCAGAACTTCAATCACAAGATTATGCCGTTCCCAGCTATCCGGATGAGCCTAAGAATGACCAGGAAAAAAATATAAAATCCAGATACGACAAAATTAAGGGAAGCGCCGTTAACCCTGTATTACGCGAAGGAAACTCCGACAGAAGAGCTCCAAAAGCAATAAAAAATTACGCCAAGAAAAACCCACACTCCATGGGGGCTTGGAGTCCAGATTCAAAATCCCACGTAGCCACTATGGACCACGGTGATTTTTATGCCAATGAAAAATCTTTGACCTTTGACAAGGCAACCACCATAAAGGTTGAATTGGTCAAAGCCGATGGGTCAACCAGAATTTTAAAGGATAAGATTTCTGTCCTGGCCGGTGAAATCATCGATGCCACAGTAATGAACAAAAAGGCCTTATTGGCTTTCCTAAAAGAGCAGGTGATCAACGCCAAGAAAGAAGGTGTCTTGTTCTCCCTGCATATGAAGGCTACCATGATGAAGGTTTCCGATCCAATCATTTTTGGACATGCCGTTGAGGTGTTTTTTGATGATGTATTCGCGAAACATGCCGAGACTTTCAAAAAAATTGGAATCAATGCCAATAATGGACTGGAAAATCTATTAACCAATTTGTCAGAACTTCCAGAGGCCAAGAGAAAAGAAATTGAAGCCGATATTGAATCGGCGATTGCCAATGGACCTGATTTGGCTATGGTGAATTCAGATAAGGGGGTTACGAACCTTCATGTTCCCAGTGATATTATTGTAGATGCTTCCATGCCTGCCATGATTCGAAATTCGGGCCAGATGTGGAATGCCAAGGGCCAAGCCCAGGACACCAAAGCAGTTATTCCTGATAGCAGTTATGCCGGTGTTTTTGAGGCCACAATTGAGTTCTGTAAAAAGAATGGCGCATTTGATCCGAGAACAATGGGGACGGTTCCCAATGTTGGACTAATGGCACAAAAGGCAGAAGAATACGGTTCCCATGACAAAACTTTTGAAATTGAGGGCAATGGTACCGTAAATGTTGTAGATACCACATCTGGGGACGTACTTATCCAACACAATGTGGAGCTAGGTGATATCTGGAGAATGTGTCAGGTTAAAGATGCCCCAATCCAAGATTGGATAAAACTCGCGGTTACCAGAGCAAGGGCTAGTGGAACCCCTGCTGTATTTTGGTTGGACAAAAATAGGGCCCATGATATGGAACTTATTACCAAAGTGAATACTTACCTTCCTAATTATGATACTTCTGGACTGGACATTCGTATTTTATCCCCTAACGAAGCCACATTATTTACCTTAAAAAGATTAAAAGCAGGTGAGGATACCATCTCCATTACCGGTAACGTCTTAAGAGACTACTTGACAGATCTTTTTCCAATATTAGAGGTAGGCACCAGTGCGAAAATGCTTTCTATTGTTCCCTTAATGAACGGTGGGGGATTATTTGAAACTGGTGCAGGAGGTTCCGCGCCTAAACATGTAGAACAATTTTTGGAAGAGGGCCATCTACGATGGGATTCTTTGGGAGAATTTTTAGCACTTGGGGTTTCATTGGAACACTACTCCGAAAAGAACAATAATCCGAAAGCTTTGGTTTTGGCTGATGCCTTGGACCTTGCCACTGAAAAATTCTTGGACAATGATAGATCACCGTCCAGAAAAGTTGGTGAATTGGACAACAGGGGAAGTCATTTTTACATAGCTCTCTATTGGGCACAAGCTTTGGCCAGTCAAAACAAGGATCCAGAACTCAAAGCCATCTTTACAAAAGTGGCCAAGGAATTGGAAGAAAGTGAATCCAATGTTATTTCAGAGCTAAATGCAGCCCAAGGGTCTCCAAACAACCTAGGGGGTTATTACAAGCCTAATGTGGCCCTTATGGAAAAAGCTATGAGACCTAGCAATGCGTTCAATACTATCTTGAGCCAGATCTAAGGTTCTATTCATATAAAAAAAGGCCCAACCTGAACTGTTGGGCCTTTTTATTTAAAATAACAATTTTCAGGCATTAATTATTCTATTTACATTTATCCAAAACAGTTTTAATGCGGTATAAGTACTGGTCCGTCTTTTTCGGTTTGTTTTTGTTTACTCTTTGTTCCTTTTCGCAACAGAAGTATACCCTAAGCGGTACCATTAGTGAATTGAGTAGTAATGAATCTTTAATTGGGGTAACAGTCGCCATACCGGAATTAAAAACGGGGGTGGTAAGTAATGAATACGGTTTCTTTTCCATTACATTGCCCGAAGGAACCTATGAGATTCAGATAAGCGCCATCGGTTTTAAAGAGGTCATTCAAAACATCGTCTTGACAGAAAATCTGAAACTCAATTTCCAACTGGACGAAGAGGCTGAAGAATTGGAAGAGGTAATCCTAGTGGAGGATGTTGAAAAACTAAATATCCGCAAACCCCAAATGAGCGTCAATACTTTAAGTGCGGGGACCATAAAAAAGATCCCGGTTGTTTTGGGAGAGGCTGATGTCATAAAATCCATTCTCCTACTTCCAGGAGTCACCAGTGCCGGTGAAGGTGCATCCGGATTTAATGTAAGGGGCGGTGCCGCAGATCAAAACCTAATTCTCTTGGATGAGGCCATTATTTTTAATTCCTCCCATCTCTTTGGATTCTTTTCTGTATTCAACCCGGATGCGATAAAAGATATTAAATTGTTCAAAGGGGGAATACCCGCTAAATATGGAGGAAGACTTTCATCCGTATTGGATATTTACCAAAAAGATGGCAATAGTAAAGCCTTGAAAATAAGTGGCGGTATTGGAGCAGTTTCCAGTAGACTACTAGTGGAAGGGCCATTGGAAAAAGATAAAAGCGCATTCCTAATAGGCGGCAGGGCCTCTTATGCACATTTGTTCCTCCCTCTTTTTAATAATGACAACAAGGCCTATTTCTATGACCTGAATACCAAGCTCAACTATAAAATAGACGATAGCAACAATATCTACCTTTCAGGCTATTTTGGAAGGGACGTATTCAGTATCTCAGAACGTTTTGTGAATGTTTATGGTAATTCCGTTTTCAACTTGCGCTGGAACCATTTGTTTTCAGACCGACTCTTTTCCAATCTATCCTTGATTTATTCTGACTATTTCTACGGATTGGAATTGGATTTTGTGGGTTTCAAGTGGAATTCAGGAATCCGTAATTTCAATATTAAATATGATTTTAAACAGTACGTATCCAATACATTTCAATTAAACTATGGCCTAAACAATATATACTATAACTTCAATCCAGGTGAGATTGAACCCAACAGGGAAGACTCCGGGATAGTTGCGGAGCAATTGACTCAAAAATACGCCAATGAATTTGCTGCTTATATTGATGCGGAACATCAAGTGTCCGACCAGCTTACATTACAATATGGATTGCGATGGAGCAATTTTATGAGGCTGGGACAAGATCAGCTAAACAAGTATCAGGACAATATTCCTGTCCTATTCAATCAGGAATTTCAAATCTATGAAAAAGCCGAACCAATTGGTGTTGAAAGTTATAAACGAATGGACCGATTGGCAACCTTCAACACCTTGGAACCAAGATTGGCAGTAGCTCTGGCACTAAATGACAAAAGTTCAATTAAGGCCAGTTACAATCATATGGCCCAATATTTAAGCCTATTGTCAAATACCAACTCCCCTACCCCTTTGGATGTATGGACCCCAAGTGGTCCCTATGTGAAACCACAGCTTTTAGATCAATTTGCCCTGGGATATTTCAGAAATTTTAAGGACAATGAATACTCATTGGCCACAGAGGTTTTTTATAAGGATATTGATAATAGGATTGATTATATAGATGGTGCTGATTTAATTGCGAACAATGCCATAGAGCAAGTCATCCTCAATGGGCAGGCAAGGGCTTATGGGTGGGAATTCTCGTTTAATAAAAATGAGGGGGCTTTGCAAGGCTGGATATCTTACACCCTATCCAAATCTGAACAAAGAACACCTGGAAGGACTGCAGAAGAACCCGGGATAAACATGGGAAATTGGTATACCACTGCATATGATAAAACCCATGATATTGCTATCAATGCTTCCTATGAATTGAATTCAAAATGGAGCTTTAACAGCAACTTTATTTTTCAGACAGGGCAACCTACCAATTACCCAATTGGCCAATATGAATTTAAAGGCTTGGTCATCCCCATTTATGGTGGTCGCAATGAGCAACGTTTGCCTGCTTATCACAGATGGGACATTGCCGCTACCCTGACCCCTCGAAAGAATAAGAACAGAAATTGGCAAGGAGAATGGGTATTCAGTATCTATAATATATATAATAGGCGTAATGCGGCCTCCATAAATTTTGAGCAGAACCAAGATACAGGTAGAAACGAGGCGATCCGTACCGCTATTTTTGGATTGGTGCCATCCGTCACCTATAATTTTAAATTTTAACATGGCAACAAAACGGTTTTATATAATACTACTAATGATGGTTTTTTTAAGCTGTGAAGACGTCATTCAGGTCGATTTGCCAACATCGGAACCAAGGCTGCTCATCGATGCTAATTTCAGCGTGTTTTTTAATGAAGTTCCAAGTACCATGGAGGGATCGGTCATCCTAAAACTATCAGCTCCTTTTTATCAAGAAAAATTGGAACCGGCCAACAATGCAACCGTTTTTATAACAAATATGAATGATGGCAGCATTTATGAATTCACAGAAAATGGGGACACCGGGATATATGAACCAAGAGACCCCTTAAATCTCCCCAATTTTAATACCCAATATGAACTGACAGTACTTTATGAAACTGAAACCTACAAAGGCAATGCAACCCTTATACCTGCTGTGCCCATAGACGAAATCAGTCAAGGGGATGGTACATTATTTACCGGGGATGAAACAGAGGTTTTGGTGAAGTTTACAGACGATGCCAGCAGGGATGATTATTACTTATTTGATCTTGATTTTGATCTATATCTGCCTACGGAAGATCGATTTTACCAAGGGGAACAATTTGTGTTTTCTTATTTTTATGAAGATATTGAACCTGGAAAGGAAGTTACCATTACCATTAATGGGGTGGACAAGCAATTTTATAACTACATGAATATTTTGATCGATCAAAGCGGTCAAAACGGAGGTGGACCTTTTGAATCTGCTCCTTCAACCATAAGGGGCAATATGGTCAACATTACCAACCCAGACAAGTATCCCCTGGGTTATTTTTCCTTGGCCGAGGCCAATAGGCTCTCCTTGGTTATTGAGTGAAGAAATGGCTATCCAAAGAAATATTGTATGCCCAATACCAATATCAATCCTGTCATTCCTTGAAGAAAAGTGGCTACGGTATGACTTTTAAGAGCAGTTTTCACGTCCATGTTTGAAAATTGGGACACCACCCAAAAATAACTATCGTTCACATGGGAGACGGTCATGGCTCCTGCTCCAATAGCAAGCACGGTGCATGCCTTGGAAATTGGTGTTTCCAAACCCAATGATAATAGCAAGGGAGCCATAATTGCAGCTGCGGTTATGATGGCAACCGTTGAACTCCCCTGGGCCGTTTTTAATACGGCAGCTATAAAAAAAGCAATCAATATTCCACCAAATAATAGGTCTTCCCCAATTGGAATATAGCTAGCTATGTCCATTGCTCTTAGTACACTGCCAAAAGCTCCGCCCGCACCCGTAATCAAGACAATAAGTCCGGCTTCCTTTAAAGCGCTCACCACCCAATCATATCGGATTTTTAAACTCGCTTTCCTACCCATGTTAAAAGCAAATACAACTCCAATTAGCAGTGCAATTGTGGGACTGCCCAAAAAACTGATCGCATCTATAAACCATCCTGCTTCCAAATTAAACCCAGGATATTCCAAGATAGATTTTAAGGCTATCAATAGTATGGGCACCAATAAGGGCAAAAATGCAGATAAAGTACTTACTGTATATTCGTCTTCCTTTTCAGAAGATAAATTATCATCATTGTGATCAGTTTCGTCAATATTAGAAACTAGTTTTCTCCCTATATAATTGGCCCAAAGAAAACCAACTAGGGATACAGGAATGGCTACGGATAGGCCCAATAGCATTACCAATCCCAAATCTGCCTCCAAAACTGCCGCTGCAGCCAGAGGCCCCGGAGTGGGGGGGACAAAAACATGGGAAGCATAGAGGCCCGATGCCAGTGCAACGGCAAACACAACTAGGGACAACCCCGTTTTTTTGCTCAATGCTTTGTTCAATGAGGATAAAATGATGAACCCAGAATCACAGAAAACAGGAATGGAAACAACAAACCCTGTAATGTTCATGGCCAAAGGGGAACGCTTTAGGCCCACCAATTTTAGAATGGTATTCGCCATGACTTTGGTCCCATTGGTTTTTTCCAAGAAGATACCTATTACGGTCCCAAACGCAATGATTAGTCCAATACTGGACAAAGTCTTTCCAAAACCTTCGGCAATGGTCTCCAAAATCACCTCGGCCTTCATCCCTAACATTCCTCCTGCCATCAAAGCGGCGATGATCAATGAAAATAGAGGATGTATCTTCAGTTTTATGGTGGCAATAATGATAAAAACAATCACCAATAAAAGTACTAGGAAAACATTCATAGGCAATTGGGTTTAAGCAGATTTATGTTGCTCGAAATAATTAAAAATAGTTTTTTTTATCAATTCGGCCGCGTTATCCATACTATATTGCAAAGGTTGGGACATATCCATTATTTCCAAAACTGCCTCTAAGCCCTTCTTTTTTAATTCAGCCTCTGCAACATCCAGTTTTCCACATACCGCAATTACTGGAATACGATATTGTAACCCAATATCCATGACACCTTTTATTAATTTCCCATGAAGTGTTTGTTCATCTATCTTTCCTTCGCCAGTAATGATATAATCAATGGATGTTTCTTTTAATAACTGTGGAATTCCTGCCAATTTAAAAAGAAATTCGATTCCACTAATAAATTCAGCATTAAAGAAAGTTTTCAATCCATAGGCTGTGCCCCCTGCCGCACCTGTCCCAGGAACTAATGCATGGTCTACCCCCATTATTTTTTGCACTGTGTAGGCCAAATTTCGCAATCCCTCATCCAAGTCCTCTATTTGACCACTATCGGCTCCCTTTTGTTTTGCATAGACATATGCAGCTCCTTCCTTTCCAAATAAAGGATTTGTCACATCATTGACTGCCGTAAAGGATATCCCCTTCCAAATTGAATCATCCATTTTTGGTATTTTGGAAATAAGACTCAAATTCTTTCCTTTTGGAGATAGTTCGTTGCCTTTGGAATCCATAAACCGATATCCCAAGGCATACGCTATGCCCGTTCCACCATCATTCGTTGCACTGCCGCCTAAACCAATAATAATGTTCTTAGCGCCTCTCGTAATAGCATCCTTGATCTGAATTCCAGTTCCAATGGTTGATGTTTCCATAACATTTAGATCAGCATTGGAAAGCAGTTCAATTCCCGAAGCTTTTGCCAGTTCCACATAAGCCGTACTATTTGATTCATTGTATAAATAATAAGCCTTAATAGGTCTGCCCAAGGAATCAATGGTAGCTACTTCTACCCTTTCCAAGGATATATAGTTTTGTACGGCATCCAAAAATCCGTCACCACCATCAGAGGCCATTACCTTAAATATTTCCGTTTCCGGCATCGATTTGAGTATGCCTTCGGACAACGCCTTTATGACACCATCCGCAGTTACGGATCCTTTAAACTTATCTGGAATCAGTAAAACTTTCATAAGAATAAATTTATTATTTGAGGAAGGAAATAACTAAATACAAGAATAAAAACAAAGAAGCCTAATAAAATATACACCTCTTTTTGATGGAAATCCGATTTTTTTGGGAGTATTGAAATTTCTAAATCTTTTGCATTCTTTCTGTTCCCTGTAAGATAACTGACCCCATAAGCAACAATCAAGGAGATAACAACCCCTAAAAAGTTCAGCCATATCCAAAATATACTGAATCCAAGATCTACATTAAATATATTCTGAATCGTTTTGGAAAACAATAAATTAACCAATACCGCAATCACAATTCCGGCGTTCATCCCCTTATAGTTTACCTTTTTGGAGAACATGGCCAACAAAAACGTAACCAATACAGGTCCGTAAAAGACAGAACCGATAGCATTTATAATTTCTATTACGGCACTTTTACTTCCTCCAAACAAAAAGGAACAGGCCACACAGACCGCTCCCCAAAAAAGGACAGACATTTTGGAAACCAGCATATATTTCTTTGCGGACAACTTTACCTTCCCCCTATTGAAAAAGTCTTCAACACTAACTGCGGATAGGGAGTTTACTGTGGAGCTCAATGATGACATTGCTGCAGACATTATCCCTACCATCAATATTCCAATAAAACCATGAGGCAAATACTTCAAAATAAATATTGGAATCATAAGGTCTGCCTTTGCCCCATTTTGTGCAAACTCTTCAGGGAAATATTTTTGTGTCATAACTGCAATATCATTCATAAAATCTGGTGAAAGTGTTACCAGGGCTCCAATGATAAGTCCCATGGAGCAATACAATAAAACTATTGGAAAACGCATTAACCCATTGGCCAACAACAATTTTCGGATAGTTCCCTCATCTTTTGCCGATAGAAGTCGTTGTGCCTGGGTTTGATCGCAGCCATAATAAGAAACATAAAGAAAAAAGCCGCCAATGACCATGGGCCAAAAGCCATATTCCTCATTATCACTGACCCCCCAATTAAAGTCGATCACATTTAACCGTTCTGGAGAAAAGCCATTCACCAAACCACCGTAATCATTCACATATGACCATCCGTATATAAAGCATATCAAAATTCCAAAAAACAATATGACCATCTGTATGGCATCGCCCCAAACGACTGCCTTCATTCCTCCCTGCCAAGAATAAACAACGGTAATAATACTGATGATAAGCACCGTATATACAAAATCGATATCCAATACTGCTTGGAGAATAATGGCAATGGTATACACCATTACTCCTGTACCCAAAGCCCTACTAAGCATAAAAACAATACTCAATATCAACCGCGTTGAAGCATCGAACCGCCGTTCTACAAACTCATAAATACTCACTACCCCTGAACGGAACAAGGGTGGTATAATAACCACCATAATGAAGAGCATGGCCAAAGGAACCGCAAATTCAAAGCTCAACCATTTCATACCTCCCCCCATTTTCAATCCCACAAAGGCCGGAGCTGAAATAAAACTTATGGCGGACAATTGTGTGGCCATAGTAGAAAGACTCAATGGGAACCACCCCAAGCTCTTTCCTCCTAGGAAATAATCATTGGAATCCTTATTTTCTTTAAAAAAGAATCCCATGGATAAAAATCCGATAAGATATATGGCTACAATACTATAATCTAAAACGTTCATTTGGTTGATTTAAAATTTTACTAATGATCTTTGGTTACCTGCTTTATCCATTCACTTTAAAATAAGTATGTTAATCTTAGTTGTAGGGGAACAAAACTTATTTATTCAATCTACTTGGCCTTTAACCAATAAAATTGATATGGTTCTAATTTCCATATGTTGCTAGACCATTCCTTATTGTTTATCAGGTCATAAACATTGGAAGCAAGTTCGGGCATCAAAGCTTCTGAATTACTGAAATTATATAAGGCGTAAATTGTTTCTCCCTGATGCTCCCTTTTGATCACAAATATTTTTTTGTCATCGGAAATTTGATAGCTAGCGTCACCTAAAGGATTGAATGCCTTTTGGTGGGTACGTATTTTTAATATCTTTTTGTATGAATTAAAAATGGTATGTCGCAAACTGTCTTTGTCAGCAATCTCAATGGCTAATTGGTCATAGTTCAATTTTTCCCTATTGATCCTTCTATTGATCCCTGATTCTTCTACACCTTTATAATAATTCCGTGATCCAATAAGGGAATGAAAATAGATGCCGGGCACCCCGGGCATGGCCAACATAACGGATTGTGTTAGCATCATTTTTGCAGCACGGGTGGCATTATCCTCTTCAGGACTGCTTAAGAGATCCATGTAATTACAATTCAGCTCATAAGGCGACTGGGAGCCGTCTTCATTATTTTTATACCCTACAAGGCCGCCGTGTTTTTCAGCACGCTTAGCCAATTGGCCAATTTCCTCATCGGATATAATATTTTGTAAGGGGCGCATGCCTATACCATCGTGACTGGCGGTAAAATTGAAAAAGCATACTTTATTACTGGGAAACTTCAAGGATTGAGCCCAGTTAGCTAGAACGCCTGCATTTCCTTTCATTATGGAATATACCAATAACGGTGCAAGGGTAAAGTTGTATACCAAGTCCGCTTCATCCTCGCCATTACCAAAATAGGATATGTTTTCTTTGTGGGGCACATTGGTCTCCGTAATGATATAAAGGTCATCAGTCAACAATCTTATGACCTCTTTATGCAATTTAATGATCAAATGAGTCTCCGGTAAGTGTATACAGCTGGTGCCTAACTCCTTCCATAGAAATGCTATGGCATCCAAACGTATAAATCTGGCTCCTTTAGATGTATAAAATAACAGTACATCCAAGATAGCTATAAAAACCTCTGGAGACCTGGCGTTCAGATCTACCTGATCTTCACTAAAAGTAGTCCATACATGTAGTTCCTTCCCTGCTTTGGGCCTAAAAGGAGTCAATAATGGCAATGCCCTTGGCCTCATCACTTTTGATAGGTCAATAGATGGGTCAACAGAAATAAAAAAATCCTTAAAGCCATCTTCCTGTGCCAAATACGACTGGAACCATTTCGAAGATTTAGACATATGATTGACTACTGCATCATACATAATGTTGTTGCTCTTGGATAGTTTTTTAATGTCTTCCCAAGTACCCAAGTCAGGATCTATCTCATAATAATCAGTGACGGAAAAGCCGTCATCCGAAGTATAGGGAAAACAAGGTAGAATATGCGTTGTATTGATCTCTGGCAAACAGTAATTATCAATAAACTTTTTTAAGGTCTGCAAATGGGATTTCCCTTCTTGTTGAACATTATCACCATACGTGATCAGCATCACATCTTTTTCGGTAAGAGGCGCCTCAACATCCTCTATTTTGGGCCTGTATTTTTCCAATAACTCCTCCACTTTCTTCAATACCCATTCCGATTGTTTATCATCGTATAAGGTCCTTAAAGATTTAAGAAATGTCTCTTTATGTAATTGCTTGGCCATAATTATATTTTTGTCTTTAAAATGGTCCCTTTAACTGGCGGACTAAAAATTTAATTTTCCGTAAAATCCAAGAACAGTGCGGCACTCCACGAAAAATCACTACCTCCATATCCTTTAACTTCATTTTTATATGTGGACTTCCTTGGATCGAAATATTCATAAAACCCTGCTTTTTCCAAAATTTCAATGCTATCGGATTTGATTCTTTTTGCCAAATCATTGTATCCATAATCCACTAAGCCATGGTAGAGCATCCAATTTAAATTGATCCACACAGGCCCTCTCCAATATTTTTTGGGATTAAATTGATCACTGCTCGGGTCAAAAGAAGCGCAGAGATACATATCCTCCCCACCAAATTTCTCCATCATTGTTTTTACCAATACTTCAGCTTGCTCTTTGCTGGGAATACCCGCATATAAGGGTGAAAAGGAGGAAGAACTTACCATACGAATAGGTTTGTTGTTCCTAAGGTCATAATGAATATAAGCTCCAAGTTCCTTGTCAAAGAGTTTGGTGTTGAAGGAAGCTATACTTTTTTCCTGCCAATGTTCCAATTGCTCAATTTTATCCTCATTGCCCCCTATCATTTTATATAAAGAGATCAATGACTTATTGGATTTGATCAACATGGAATTAAAAAGAGGATCCTGTACCAAAAAAGGAGAGAATTCTGCGATTTTATTGTCGTTATAATTATATTTTTTAGCAATATCAATGATATGCAGATAGTAATCATATTCTCTTTTGGTTGGTCTTTCCGAAGGATCAATTATTGAGGTATCCCTTCGTTCAAAGTTATATTCTGGAGCATCAATGGTCTCAAAAATTGGATCCCAAAGCGGAGAATTGTCAGTCCCTGATTCCCAATTATGGTAAATGTAGACCAAACCTTCATTTTTGGGATCTCTATGTTTATAAAAATAGACATGATTTTTATAAACTTGGTCTATATTATTTTTAATAAACTGCAAGGAACTCTTTTTATCCTTGGCAATTTCATGCATCCGTTCCAAGGTAAATCCCAACACAGGGGGTTGGGTCATCCCTGTAGACGGATAGTCCTTATTTGCCAATGGATGTAAATCCGATCTATGAAAATTGGGTCCAGGAAAGTATGTGTCACTGACCTTATGAAAAACAATATGTGGGATAAAACCATTTTCCCATTGTGCATTCAAGAGCGTTTTTATTTCCTGTTGCGCCATATTCTGATCAAAATGAGCTAATCCTATAGCTATAAAACCAGAATCCCATTTCCATTGATAAGGGTATAGGTTTTTACTGGGTATGGTATAACCATCCCTCCAATTGCCTTTTAGTATGTCTATTGCCTTATTCCTCATTATTCACGATTTTTTTTAATAATTTTTCCAAAGCATCCATCGATAAATTCTTTGCACCGATAGTATAATTTTCAGCTGTTAACTTTTGATATTTATCCGCATCCAATAGGAGTTCTACCGTATTTATTGCGGCATTGGATATTATCGATTGTTTTACTTGGGCCAACCCGTCTTTTTTTATGTTATGGGCATCGCCAAGGTCTACGGTATGGAATTTTAGTGGAAGTATATCGGATACGAAAACAGGGTATTGGTAACTGATTATTATTTTTCTAGCAACCAATGCCTCTATAAATTGATTGCCCCAACCTTCCAGTAGACTGGTATAGGTAACAAGGTCACAATGGGCATAGGCATCCCAAAGGGAATACTTTTTATGGTCTTTGGATTCTGATCTTTCATGATCTATGTAATCGTTGACCCATCTAATATCCACATCCTTTTTATTGGCATAATCCATTATTTTGTCAAAATAAGGAGGATCCTCATTTAATCCCACCATTAAAAAAATAATGTTGCTTTTCGCATCAAATGTTTGATCATTGTACATTTTCTTATCGATCAATTGATGCTTGTTGGCATTGAGTTCCGCTACAACATCCAACGCCAATTCTATTCCTTTCCGCTGTACTATTCTGGTTGCTTGAAGAATAACCAAATCGTTCTCTTTTATATCGAATGTATACCTAAAATCAGCATTAAATTGATCTATGATCCAATTATTGTCAAAATCGAAGACATTGGGAACTACTGTGCTTTCAATCCCCCTACGCTTCAACAATTCGTTCTTGGCGATGGTATTGATAACAACATGTCTGATCCTTTCATGTCGGGGAGGAAAATATTCCTCCAAAATCTCGGTTATAAATGGAAATGTTGGATTACTGTATTTTTCACGTTCCCAAGAAAAATCATGGTGGTGGCAAATACATTTGACTTCTGTTTTTTTTATGGCATTAAAAAATCCGATTCCAGCAGCTAAGTTCCAACCCAATGAAAACATATTGTTCACTATAAGAGTGTCAAAAGAATTCTCATCAATCAGGGCTATAAGTTTAAGCTCTATGAACTTGGCGTCCTTTTCAATAGTATCCCTTAATTTTTTTTCACTGCCAAAAGAATGTAATTTGATATAGGCATTCTCTACTACTTTAGTATTGGTGGCATCGTTATAATGGAGTTCTTCAATTATTTCCACATCCTTCAGAGTCCCCTTAGAACCGGCAACATAGGTGACATTATGCCCAAGTTTCTCCAAAATGATCTTCCATTTGTCCATTTCTAAAGAAACCCCATCGGTTTCTCCAACTCTAAAGTGACATAGGGCTATATTTTTTTTCATAGCGGCATATTTCTTTAGATTAATTACTTCCAATCTAAAATGTTATATGATGATTTCAGAATATCAATTGAATCTTTTTAGGTAGGTTTGAGTAAGCCTGTTCCAATACAAGTTGTAAGTTATGTCCAATGGTATTAGTTAATTGTTAAGATACCATTGATGCTCATTTTACCGAGCATCAATGTATCCCACTAACAATAAACAACTCAAATAATCAACAATTAGAAATTAAAGGTCGCTGTTAAAAAGAACCTTCTAGGTAAAATAGGCCTTCCAATAAAAAAATCTGATTCGGTCTGGCCTGCGGTACCTGCCCTTGGGTTGCCCTCGGTAATGCCACTGCTATCGAAGAGATTGAAAACGGACGCCCCTAAACGAAAGGACTGATTGTTTTCTAGATTCCCAAAGGTATATCCGGCACCTAAGCGGGCAATTGTAATTGCATCCAGCTCTATATTATTGGTGTCATCGGTAAATTTCTTTCCGGTGTAATTAAAACCGAAATTTGCGTCAAACGCAGCATCGTCATAATATAATCCCAATGCACCCAACAAGTTCGGCTGTCGTGCCAATTCGTTGCCAACGTTGGCCTCAGATGATGTATTGTTCACCAAATCGAAATCGATATTTTTGGTAATCTCATGAGCTTGATAAGTGGCTGTTCCACGAAGATTTAAATTGTCAACCAATCTATAATCCCAAGTGGCTTCCAGACCAATGGTTCTTGTATTTTGTTCGGCACGTGTCTCATCTATCAGTAAACCTCCAACGATAGCTTGACGAATGGAAATACGGTCTGTCAATCCAACATAGTAACCGGCAAATGAGCCTGAGAAATTTTCATTTCCAAACTTGGCACCTGCCTCGAATTGAATGATATTTTCGGGATCATAAACATTTTCGCTAATTCCGGGAATAGGTGCAAAACCTCTCAATTGTGGGAAGAAATAGCCTTTTGAAAAGTTGGCATATAGATTGGTTGTTTCGCTCAATTCGTACAGACCGGCCAAAGAAAGGGCCCAAGCATTTGCACTTACGGTTGTTCTCAAAAAGTTCCCATCAGCAGATTGTACATTACTTAATTCCGGGGTAAGATCTGCATCAGTATACACTGTTCCGGAAGAGATTCCTCCTCGGCTATTTTTTCCGTCAGTTTGCTCCCATCTAAAACCTACATCAAAACGCCACTTATCAAAAATCATTTCATCCGTTAAGTAAAGGGCTACCCTGTTCTGAGATAAAAAGTTATTTGAAGTCTGGCCGATACGATTGTAAAGTCCTCCTTGGGAATAGATTACATTATTACCATTGGTATCCGTATAATTTAAATTTACCAGTCGAGGATCGTTATTGAATTCCGTTAGCACACGATACTGGTAGTTTACATCTTCTGCTTCAGTACTGGCAATGAAAGAACCAAGTGTAATGTTATGGCTTCCTCCATTATCTGTGTTGATTATTTTAGTCAAATTGATTTCTCCCGAATAATCGGTCATTGGTCTCAAACGATCTACATGTAAATTATCAACCACCAGATCCGAACCATTGATTTGACTTCCGGAACCACTTTGGTAATTGGCAGTATAGCCTTGGTTTCCAGGGGCGATGCTTTCCACATAATTATCAAGGGTAATTGGGTTTCCATTAGTGCCATTTCCCGCAACATATAAGGCAAAGTTATGCTTGTAGCTGGCGTATTTTATTTTTGATGTCAATCTTAGGTCATCGCTAAATCGATAGTCGAAATCTCCCATTAAATATCCTCCTGTAGTCGAAACACCATCAGCAATAGGACTGTTATAGACCCCTCCAGGTGTATTGAACGAAGTATTGGCTAAAGCACCCGGTAAAAGTTGTTCCACCGGCTCGCCATCATTACCAGCAATGCGGTCCCTACTCCCACCTGCAAGAGGTAATGGTAGGTAAAATTGGGCTTTATCATTAATAAACTGCCCATGGAGCGTAAACGAACCTTTATCAAATTTTTTCTTGATATTCCCCCTAAATTGTACCCCTTTGGTTGGCAGACCAACATCTATCGGTCCTCTATCGTGACGCACAAAGCCGGTAAAGGCATAAAAGGTATTGGAATCTTCACCGCCCAATTGGCCTCCGCTGTAAAAATCCGTTTTAAGCCTACCCAGGTTTGCCACCTCCATATTGATTATATTACCAGGATTGGTATCACCTGTTTTACTTGTATAGTTGATAATACCCGCTACTGAACCCGCACCATATAGTACTGCGGCACCACCACGAACAAATTCCACTCCTTTAAAACCAATATCTGGTCTGGCATAAACATCATGGGCCGAAGAATTGAGGCCAAAAGAACTGATCAAAGGCATACCGTCATACTGTAAGGGATTAAAAACATATTGTCCGCCTGAAGGAAGACCCCTCACGAAAATATTACTTGCGGTTTCTCCACCACCTCCTTCTGCGGTAATCCCGGGAACACTTCTTAAGATATCTGCCTGGCTATTTGCGGATAGCTTGGTTATTTCCTTCATTTTAACAGAACTAATAGACAAAGGTGCCTGTTTCTGGGAACGGAATGTACTAGAGGCCGTCAACACCACTTCGTCTAATTGTTGTCCTCCTTCTTGTAAGACAAAATTTACGGTTAAGGCAGTACCGTTTAGCTCTATGGTCCTATCCATACTGGTAAAACCAAGGTAGGAAGCTCGAAGTATTTGACTTCCTGTAAGATCGGTTGTAAATCTGAAGTTGCCATCAAAATCCGATGTTGTACCTGAGGTACTGCTAACTATAAAAATGTTCACTCCGGGAATTGGTTCCCCAGTATTGTCTTTAATGGATCCACTTATGTCTGTCTGCCCAAAAGAAATGAAGGACAACAGACCAATTA
Organism: Flavobacteriaceae bacterium KMM 6897; assembly: GCA_035798135.1. Lineage (GTDB taxonomy): Bacteria > Bacteroidota > Bacteroidia > Flavobacteriales > Flavobacteriaceae > Sediminicola. The sequence goes on from JAPFBR010000002.1 coordinate 656,529, forward strand.
CAACAAGTAAAAGTGTTTTTTTCATAATCATAAATTTTTATTAAATACTAGTTTAAATTATTAAACTCTCAGCTTATTATATATAATATTAAGAATAATCTATGTATAAGGTGCTGATTTTTATCATATTATCAACTATAACGTTTTCGAAAACGTTATAGTTTTAGAAATTACAATAGTGTAGACAACATTTATGAGTACATTTATGTAATAATGTGGGCATTCTAATGAGAAGAAAAAAAGTAAAACTTAAGGATATGGCAGAGATACTCAAACTCTCTATCTCTACCGTTTCCAAATCTCTTTTAGGACATACAGATATTGGGGAAGCTACCAAAAATAGGGTCTTGGAATTGGCAAAAAAAATGAACTATCAGCCAAATTTATTTGGCAAAGGATTACGTACGCAAAAAACCATGTCCATTGGAGTTATTATTCCCAATATTACAATTCATTACAGTTCCTTAATAATAAAGGGAATTATTGAATCTGCCAAGAGTTCTGGATATAGGGTTATTATTTCCGAATCTGGTCATCATTATGAGGATGAGAAAGACACCATTAATACCTTGATCAATTCCAACGTGGATGGCATATTGCTTTCCATTGCTAGGGAATCCCATGACATTGAACATATATTAGAGGCATCCAATTTTATCCCTATTGTACTATTTGATAAAGTTTCCTCTAAAATTCCACTGACTAAGATTATTGATGACGATGAATTTGGTGCGGAAACTGCTGTAGATCATTTAATTGAACAGGGAAGGACTAAAATTGTACTTATTCGAGAAAAATTAAAGACGTCAAATTCTGAAAACAGATATAGAGGGTATTCGAGGGCTCTCTCCAAAGCAGGTATAGCTATTAATGAAGTGCTGGTTAGGGAATGTGACTCTATGTCCGTTGAAGATGGTTATAAAGTCACAGAGACATTAATCAAAGAAAAAGTAGAATTTGATGGGTTGTTTGGAGCAACAGATAATGTGGCGATTGGGGCTATACAAGCTTTGAAAAAAAACAATATATCAATTCCCAAGGATGTAGCCGTAATTGGGTTTAGTAATTCCAAAAATTGCACTATTATTGAACCTAATTTATCGACCATCGAGCAACCGGGGTATCATATTGGGAAATATGCCGTGAAATATTTATTGGAAGAAATCACTGAAGATAATGACATATCTACCAATAGGACCATCGAATTAAAAACGAAACTTATTATTAGAGAGTCCAGTACCTTATAAAAATTGAAATTCTACATGCACACCAATAAAGATCTATTATTAAAAGGAGTAAAATATTTAGGATTCACCGTAGCCCTCATGTTTGCAGCTCCATTTGCCATCTATCAGGCTTTTAAAAATCAAGAGCATCCTCTTTACATTCCCGTCCTGATTATTGGGTTACTATTGGCCATTGGGGCAATTGCATTGGGTTTTTATGGGATCAAGACCATTATGGACAGTCTTTTCAATAAAGATAAGGATTAGATTATTGAAAAAAATTTAGCAAACCTTAAAGCACGTTCTGTTTATAGCATCCACCATTTCTGGATAATTTAAATAACAAGAATTGCTATTAAAAACGAAGTGTCCTACCACCTTCCTTTTCCATTTCAAATTTCGAGCCTCCAATTCGGGCCATTCTTCCTTGAAAAATAGGTATTTTTGTATTTTAAAATAGTATTCAATGACTTTATTTGTTGATATGGACGAGGTATTTGCTGATACCTACAATGCCCATATATCATTCTACAATGCAGAATTTAATGAGAACCTTACAGCTTTGGACTGTATGGGAAAAGAAGTATGGCAATGTGTTCCGGAAGAACGCCGAGGAAGTGTAAAAAACCATGCAAGGACAGATGGTTTTTTTCGGGATCTAGAACCTATAAAGGACAGCAAGGAAGTTTTAAAAGAACTATCCTTAAAATATAATGTTTTTGTGGCGTCAGCTGCAATGCAATTTCCTAATTCACTACGGGAAAAAAGTGATTGGTTGGATAAGCATTATCCATTTATCCATTGGCAAAATCGTATTTTATGCGGTAGTAAGCACATTCTCTATGGCGATATTCTAATTGACGATCGAAGTTACAATCTAGAAAATTTCAATGGTCGAAAAATTTTGTTCACTTCACCCCATAACATACATACCACGGGATATGAACGAGCGGACGATTGGTTGGAGATCGCCAATAAATTACTGTAACCGACCATGTAAATAGTCTTTTACCGGGGCTCACCATTTTTTGGTGGGCTTTTTATTTGATCCTTGGTATTGGTCCAATTAGGCACTATTATTTCATTTTTGGTCATAAAAAAACCCCTCATCGTTAGATGAAGGGTTCTTCGAAAAAAGGCGGCGACCTACTCTCCCACTTGGTATAGCAGTACCATCGGCGCAGATGGGCTTAACTTCCCTGTTCGGAATGGAAAGGGGTGGGCCCCATCGCCAGAGCCACCTTAAGTTTTAAGTGCACGCTCTTGATTGTGCACTGTCGCGATTGCTCACAACGAATATCGTTAACATAAAGGGACAGGGTGCGTCCCAATTAAGGGACGCCACGGTAATACAATTCACGGGGCGC
>JAPFBR010000003.1:0-483014 GCA_035798135.1 Flavobacteriaceae bacterium KMM 6897
CTGTCTCCCAAAGCGGCTGCAAATATACAACCCTTTTCGTTCCCCGCAAATAAAAAATGAAAAACTTTCTCCCTTTTCCAATCGCAGTTCCAGAACCCTCAATGAACACGGTTCTTACACCGCTTTTCCCTACACAGCCTACGCTGTTTCGGGCTGCAAACCTACAACCTTTCCACAATTCAACAACACTTTTTTTGCCCTTTTTTTGAAGGAATTTTAAAGTTGTTTTTAAGTCGCTTATAATTAGATTATTGCAGGGACATTTATTTTTAAAAAGGGTATTAAATGTAGTGGATTTAATTGAATTACACAACTATTTTTTTTCAATTCCCAGACTTCTTCCATTTGTTGGAAAGGGATGCATAATCGTAATCCAATACCGACTCCTGTCTTTCCAACTTACTTTCCGCAAAAGCCCTTTGTAAAATATCTTCAATCAAATAATCTTCCATGGTACTCTCTGGGTGGAATTCCTCCTTTATACTTATATTAAAAAATTTGGCCGTTGTATTGTACCAGAAGGCACGCCAACCGCTCCGCAATTCCTTAACCAGGTCAAAGGCTGTTATTCCCGTTTGTCTATGAATCAACTTTACCAATATCTGCCCTTCGGTACGGGTCAACTTCTTTAATTCCTCGGAAAACTCATCCTCTATATACTTTTGGACTTTCCTGGTATATTTTCTTCTTTTAGAATTTGATTTGATAATTTCCAAGCTGTCCGTTAAGTTCACCAGGCGTTCCGAGGCCAATTTGGCATAAGGATATACCTTCAGCGTTTTTCTCTTTAATATATAGTACCGAAGCTTATCCTTGTAGGATGGGAATTTCAACTGCCCAAAAACGAACACCTCACTAAGGGGAATAGAGCTCACAAAAACAGAATCCCCATACATCTTTACATATTGTGTAGCAAGGGAATCTACCTCCTCTTCCCCTTGCCCAAAAGCAAAGAGACCCATCAACCCAAAAACAAATACCAACAATTCCTTTTTCATGTTTCAATCAAACTCAAAAATCGTGCTAAAATTAATCATTAAACCTCAATGTTATTATTAAATAAAAGTGAATATCGTTAAGTTTGTACAAAACAAAATTACATGAGTTCAAAAAAGATACTTACAAAAAAGTCAATTGATTTTTTTGAGAAATATTTAAACAACCCCTCACCCACTGGATACGAATGTGAAGGACAAAAAATATGGATGGATTACCTTAAGCCCTACGTGGATACCTTTATTACGGATACCTATGGTACGGCAGTTGGAATAATCAATCCAGACGCCAAATATAAGGTAGTGATAGAAGGACATTCGGACGAAATTTCGTGGTATGTCAATTATATTACCGACGAGGGTCTTATCTACGTGATTCGAAATGGCGGTAGTGATCATCAAATTGCACCATCCAAATGGGTTAACATTCATACAAAAAATGGAATTGTTAAAGGTATCTTCGGATGGCCGGCCATACATACAAGGAAAACCGAAAAAGAAGAGGCGCCAAAATTGGATAACATCTTCATTGATATTGGAGCAAAAGATAAGGCGGAAGTAGAAAAAATGGGGGTTCATGTTGGTTGTGTGATCACTTACCCAGATACTTTCCAAATCCTAAACGGCGATAAGTTTGTTTGCCGTGCCATTGATAACCGTGCCGGAGGCTTTATGATTGCCGAGGTGGCACGACTTCTTCACGAGAACAAAGTCAAATTACCCTTTGGATTGTACATTACCAACTCGGTCCAGGAAGAAATCGGTTTGCGTGGGGCGGAAATGATCACCCATACCATTAAGCCAAATATTGCCATTGTTACCGATGTCTGTCATGACACCACAACACCAATGATAGAAAAGAAAAAACAAGGACATACGGCAATTGGTGCAGGACCTGTTATTACTTATGCGCCTGCAGTACAGAACAAGTTGCGCGAACGTATCATGGAAACTGCCGAAGCCCAAAAAATACCATTCCAGCGTATGGCTTCATCCAGGTATACAGGAACAGATACGGATGCTTTTGCCTACAGCAATGGCGGTGTGGCCTCTGCCCTAATTTCACTGCCTCTGCGATATATGCACACCACAGTAGAAACCGTGCATAGGGATGATGTGGAAAATGTGATCAGATTGATTTACGAAACACTTCTAACCATTAAAGACGGGGAATCGTTCAGCTACTTTGAATAAAACTATTAAACCCTCCCCATCAGGAGGGTTTTTTAATACCCTATACCATGGATGAACTAATAGACATACTGGATGCTCATGGAAATTACACGGGCAAGCGTCTCATGAAATCGGAAGCACATAGAAAAGGGTTGTTCCATCCGACTGTTCATATCTGGTTTTACAATAAAAAAGGAGAAATCCTCTTACAACAAAGAGCAGCTTCCAAAGAAACCTATCCCCTACTGTGGGATGTCTCGGTTGCCGGTCATATTGGAGCTGGTGAAGACATTGTGTCATCTGCCATACGGGAAATTTCTGAGGAGATTGGATTGAATGTATTAGAAACGGACTTGTTCAAAGTAGGTGTTTTTAAATCCGTAAAAAATCATAGGGATGATTTGACCGATTGTGAGTTTCACCACACCTACATATGTGAATTAAAAGTTCCATTGGAAACTCTTATAAAACAGGAAAGCGAGGTAAAGGCTTTGACCTTGCTCCCGCTTTCAAAATATATAGAAGAACTACAACAAAACAATAGTTCAAAAAAGTATGTATCCCACGATCAATTGTATTTCCAAACCATTATTGAGGCCATAGAAAATCAATCATAGTTGTTTTACAAAATCTTCAGGGGCCTCCAAACCATAGGTATGTTGTTCCCCTTTGGCCATGTCTTTGACGATAAACGAATTGTTGGCCAATTCTTGCTCCCCGATCAATACTACATAGGGTACATTTCTATTATGGGCATATTTCATTTGCTTTTGCATTTTGGCCGGTGAAGGGTAGAAGTCGGCCTTTACACCCATTTTACGTAGTTTGCCTACCAATTTTAAGGCAGCCAAAGCTTCCTTGTCCCCAAAATTAACACATAGCACATCAAGGGATTGATCTATTGCCTTAGGGAAAAGACCCAATTCTTCCAAGACCAAGTAAATTCGGTCCAAGCCGAAAGAGATACCTACGCCACTGACATCCTTAAGTCCGAATATTCCGGTAAGATCATCATATCGCCCACCCCCACCAATGGAACCAAGTTTCACCTTTTCAGGAGCAGCAACCTCAAAAATTGCCCCCGTATAATAATTTAGGCCTCTTGCCAGGGTAACATCCAAGCTTAAAGTTGCGGATTGCAACCCTAATTCAGTCAAAGTTTCAACAATAAAGGTTAGCTCTTCCGCTCCTTTTGATCCTTCTTCCGAATCTTTCAATAACTCTTTCAATGCCAAAAGCTGATCCATATTGGAACCTGACATGGCAAACAAAGGGGCCGCCTTTGCAATGGCCTCCTTAGATATACCTTTTTCCAACATTTCTTTCTTGACGCCTTCTTCCCCAATTTTATCCAATTTATCCAGGGCTACCGTAAAATCAATTAAGTGCTCCTTGGCACCAATAACTTCAGCAATTCCTGCCAATACTTTTCTATTGTTCAATTTAATGGTAACACCATTTAGACCTAAATCTGTAAATACCGCATCATATAATTGCACCAATTCTACCTCTTGGAGTAAGGAGTTTGCGCCTACAACATCTGCATCACATTGAAAAAACTCCCTGAATCGTCCTTTTTGGGGCCTATCGGCTCTCCAAACCGGTTGTATCTGATATCTTTTAAAAGGAAAGTCCAACTCATTTTGGTGCATGACCACATATCTTGCGAAGGGAACGGTCAGATCATACCTCAAGGCTTTTTCCGAAATTTTGGAAGTCAATTGGTTGGAATCCCTATTTTCATAGGTGGCATCATCCACCTTCCCTAGGTAATCGCCTGAATTTAAAATTTTAAAGATCAGCCTATCGCCCTCATCGCCGTACTTGCCCATAAGGGTTTCCGAATTCTCAAAAGAAGGAGTTTCTATGGGCTGGAAACCAAAAGCCGTAAAGTGTTTTTTTACGATATCAAATATATAATTTCGTTTTACAACCTCTGAAGGAGTAAAATCCCTTGTTCCTTTTGGTAATGTTGGTTTTTGTGCCATTATTTTATTGAAGTAACTTAACTATATCTTTGATGTCTCTAGATTATAATGTATCCAAGGGAAGATTATTCAATCAATTTATCAAACCAATTGTAGAGATCCCCCTTAGTAATTACAGCTCCTTGTTTAATTAAGGAAAACTTATCCAAGTTTTTGTCGTCCGTATAGGCTTTGGAAGCGGTAAGATACTCCACAAAATCCGATTGCCAATTTTTCTTGAACCATTCAAAGCCCTCTGTTGTAGTCAAGTCTATATTGGGATTCATCACTTTCACGGATATCAATTTCATTTCCTTATCGGTCAATAGAAAGAGGTGCATGTTTTGGGCGGATATATTTTCCAAGTATGACACCTTCGTCAATACCCCTTCCCACACCAAATCACTGAACACATCAATTTCCTCCTCAGCAACTTCGGGTTTATTGGTTTTTATGCCCTCCCATTCTTCTGAGGTAATGGATTGGGTTGCCAAGAAATTTATGAACTCCTGTTGCAACTCTTCCAACTGTTGTTTGGTAAGCCTTGTATATTTCATTTTCAATTTTGAATTTATATCCCTTTGCTGGGATTACTCTCAAGCTTTCACCCAAGTCATATGTTTTCAGCTGCAAAAATAAAAAGGCTATGCAAACTGCACAGCCTTTTAAACTTTAAATAACAAAATGTTTTAAAAAATATACCTTAAACCAAATTGCGCTTGCCATCTAGATAACAAACTTGTATCAAATCCGTATGTATCACTTAAGGTTTCGTCAAAACTGTAGGTAGGTACATTTGTATTGGGATCAACGGTAACTCCTATTGGACTTATACTATTTGGTTGTTGAACCACTCCCCAATCGGAGTTGATCAGGTTACCAACGTTTAACACATCAATACTAAACTGAACGGTGTTTGTTTTATCTCCACCAACCTTAAAGTTATAATCCTGTAAGAATTTCAAATCCCATTTTCCTCTCCAAGGTGCCAATGCAGCATAACGCTCCATGTAACCCCCTCTATTATCCCTTAAATAATCATCTTGTTGGATAAAGGCCTCAAAAGCTTGGGCATCTCCTGCACCAACAAAATTCATTTGTCCAAGCTCACTTGAAGTAGGTATATAAATAAGATCGTTGATAGTTGAGCCATCTCCGTTTAAATCTCCACCATACACATAATTATAACGAGCTCCTTGTGCGTACTCAAAGAAGGTTGATAAGGTACTGGCCCATTTCCCATTACCATAATTCCAGTTTTTACTGGCCACCCCAATAAACCTATGGGTGTCTCCATATTTGGAATAGGAAAGCACATCGGTATTTACATTGTTAACTATGGGATTACCTGCAAATGCATCACTTGTAATCTCTGCTTCGATAGAGTTGACATCTTTGGCATTCAAATAGCTATAGGCAGCCATGGCGTAAAGACCATTCTTAAATGTCTTCTGTGCTTTAAAAGATGTATTCCAAATTCTGCCCTTATCGGAATTTGTAAATACAAATGGCCCTGCACCAAGTCCTTCACTGTTCAATTGATCATCCGCCGTATAGATTGGCCTGTTATCAACACCAGCAAGAGTACCTGTAGGATCGGTTAAGCCCCAATGTTGAACATGTGCCCCGTTGATGTCCTTGGTATAGGATACGTCCCCTGTCAAAATTAATCCGCCTGCCAATCTTTTATCGATTCCTATATTCGTTCTCCAAACCTGTGGAAACTTATAATCCGGATCAACAGCTTGTAAGAAAAACACATCGGGAGATCCAATTTGATTTCCTAACCAAACAAAAGGAAATCTTCCTGTAAACACACCAGATCCGCCACGAAGTTGCATAGACCTATCTCCATTTACATCCCAGTTGAAGCCAACCCTTGGAGAAATTAACCAATCATTGCTTGGCATTTGGGTATTGTCAATAAGAACCGTTTCACCAGTATTTGGATTTACATAAGGTCGGTCAGCAATTACGAAGCCTCTATCAATAACTTCTTGCGCTTTTTTTGCAGAATCAAAGAACAATGGCTTATCAAAACGAATCCCGTAAGTAAGTTTAAAGTCTTCCGTAGCATTCCATTCATCTTGAACATAGAATGCCAATTGTCCTACATTGGTTTCTGCCAAGGCCCAACCTTCTCCGTCAGGAACACTATTATTGGCATTAAATGTTGCCTGTGGCGAGTTAAAATCATAACTGGTAGCATCAAAATCGTCTATATCTACACTTCCAAAAAGATCGAAACCGTAAGCCGTTAAGTTAAAGGAATTATCAAATTCAAATTTTTCAAAAGAAAAACCAACGGTGTACGTGTGATTACCTTTAAAAATATTCATGTTATTGGTCAACTGAAAAACCTTTTGATCCAATCTGTTATGCACTGAAAATGGTTCATGACCTGCAATAATATAATTGGTACCGCCTTTCGTAATATTTATTGATGGTGCAGGGGTAGACAATGGGTTTCTAAAATCGTCGAAATGTGTGTATCCAAATTGTAGTTTATTGGACACTTCATCTGACAAAGTAGAGTTAAGCTCCAATTGAACGGAATTCAACTTATTATTGATTTCATATCCAGAATTTTCGAATTGTAAGGTCGTGAAATTAGGACCTCTTTTAGTTATTGCTGTTGGGTGTGCAGGTTTTTCACTTGACGCATCCAAGAAGTTATAGATAATAGCCAATCTATTATTATCATTGATGTTCCAATCTAATTTGAAAATACCCTTATTCGATTTGGAACCATAAGTAAACCCTTCGTACCTACCGGTATCATAACCCACAGCCGCTAGTGCAGATTGCACACCCATTAAATCACTTTCTAAAACTCTAGATTCATTAATTGCTCCGGAACCTGTATTTGGAACCCATCCGTTAGTACCCAAATCATCCCTTTCATCCTTTTCAAAGTTGGCAAAGAAGAATAATTTATTCTGAACTATAGGGCCACCAATACTAAAACCGTATTGATTTTGGCTTAGCTTTGGTTTTACTACATCTTCCCCTTTGATCTTTCCTCCAGTTAGCTCTTCATTCCTGAAAAATCCATAAACGGTTCCATGAAGTTCATTGGTACCACTTTTAGTAACCGCATTTACAGATGCACCTGTAAATCCAGATTGGGTAACATCGTAAGGAGCTGTAGATATTTGGATCTGATCAATAGCATCCAAAGAAATTGGCTGGGCTCCAGTTTGACCACCGGGAGTTGGTGAATCCAATCCAAATGGATTGTTGAAAATAGCTCCATCCAAAGAAAAGTTGTTGTATTGGTCATTACGTCCACCAAAAGAATTTCCACTTGCTGTAGGTTCCAACCTTGTAAAATCTTGAGCAGATCTAGAAATTGTAGGCAATCTTGTCAATTCCCTTTTACCAACACTAGTCTCAGCTCCCGTACGGTCACTACCAAAAGGACCTGTTCCCCTTTCGACAACTATAATAACTTCATCCAATGACTGACTGTCAGAAACAAGTTTAACATCCAAATTATAGGTAGCACCCAAGGTTAAATAAACATCCGAATTAGTTTCTGGCTTAAAACCAATATAAGAAATGGTCACCTTATAAGGTCCACCAACCCTTAGGTTGATAAGGTTAAACCTACCATCTTCATTGGAAATAGACCCATACTTTGTTCCCGTAGGAGTATGAACTGCTACGATGTTAGCCCCCAATAAAGGAAGATTCTCATCGTCTATTACCGTACCTCTTATACTAGATGTCGTTACCTGAGCCATAACCAGTCCACTAAAGAACAGAAAGGAAATCGCCAATAGAAATTTTGTTTTCATTTAAATGTAGTTGAATTAGTAATTATTTAGTCTGGGGTAAAAATATAACAAAAAAAGGCTACCTCATGGTAGCCTTTCACATTACTTCTTAACTAAAATTGTTAACTAGTTGCTTCTGCAACAACTTCGAACGGGAAATCTATGATAACTTCCCTGTGCAAACGTATCTGTGCATTGTATGGTCCGGTCCTTTTTATAGCACCTCCATTGATGCTGATAAATTTCTTGTCGATAGAATGACCAGTCTTTTCCAAAGATGCAGCTAAATCCATATTGGTGATAGATCCAAATAATTTGTCTGCAGCACCAGTCTTAGCTGTGATTTTTATCTCCAACTGTTTGATTGCCTCGGCCATTTTGGTAGCCCCATCAACAACTTTTTTCTCTTTATGAGCCTTTTGCTTCAAGTTTTCAGCCAATACTTTCTTAGCTGATGGTGTAGCCATAGCGGCCAACCCTTGAGGAATTAGGAAGTTTCTTCCGAAACCATTCTTCACATTTACTAAATCGTCTTTAAAACCTAAGTTCTGTACGTCTTCCTTTAATATAAGTTCCATGATCAGCTTCTTTTTATTTTAATAAATCACCTACATAAGGCATTAACGCTAAATGACGTGCTCTTTTCACAGCAGTTGCCACTTTCCTTTGGTACTTTAAAGAAGTTCCTGTAAGTCTTCTTGGAAGAAGTTTACCTTGCTCGTTTACCAATTTGATCAAGAAATCCGGATCTTTGTAATCCACATATTTGATCCCTGATTTTTTAAATCGGCAATATTTCTTTTGTTTGTTGGTCTCAATGTTCAATGGGGTCAAATACCTGATTTCCCCATCTTTCTTACCTTTTGCTTGTTGTTCTATAGATGACATAACGTTATGCTTTTGTTTTTAACTTTGTTCTTCTTCTTTCTGCCCAAGAGATAGCATGCTTATCTAACTTAACAGTTAAAAAACGCATAATACGCTCATCTCTTCTGAATTCCAATTCATAGCTGGCAATTGCCTCACCTGGCGCAGCGAATTCGAACAAATGGTAAAAACCACTCTTCTTGTGTTGTATTGGATAGGCTAATTTCTTAAGCCCCCAATTTTCTTTAGACACCATAGTGGCACCTTTGTTAATTAAGAAATCCTCAAATTTCTTAACTGTTTCCTCTATCTGAGTATCAGATAGAACGGGATTTAAAATGAAAACAGTTTCGTAATGATTCATATGATTAGATTTTTTTAAGTGTGCAAAAGTAATAATAATTATTTCTATCCACAAGAAAATAGAATAATCTTCGTTATAGAATAACCAAGTTATTAACAATTAAACTTAACTGAAACCTAAACCATGCATTATACCGATTACACAACAACATACACCGTGTTCACATCTTTTGTTGTAGTTGACCGTGTTTTTTCGGTAATTTGCCGATGATTTAACCCCACAAATCAACCATTTATGAAATTAAGAAGCATAATCGTAGACGATTCGTCCATGCAGCGAATGGCAGTGGCCAAATTGGTCAACAACCATCCCAACCTAGCCCTGATTGCTGAATACAGCAATGCTATAGAGGCAAAGAACGGAATTAAGAACAATGAAGTAGATTTAATTTTCCTAGATGTGGAAATGCCGATAATCAACGGATTTGACCTTCTTGAATCCTTAGAAAACAGACCACAGGTTATTTTGATTACAGGAAAACCTGATTATGCCCTTAAGGCATTTGATTATGATGTAACGGATTACTTGCACAAACCTATTACTATGTCGCGTTTTGACGCTTCCGTTAAAAGGGCCGTAGCCAAGTATGAGCAAATGAACAGGGTAAACGAGGATGAAGAACACATATTTGTAAAGAGCAACCTCAAAAAAAGGAAAGTTATCCTTAATGATATCAAATGGATAGAAGCATTGGGAGATTATATTAAATTGGTGACAGATGAAGCCAATATTGTAATCCTTTCTACCATGAAATCCTTTGAAAACGAACTACCCCAAGATAAATTCTTGAGGATCCATAAGTCCTATATTGTCAATTTAGAGAAAGTTGAAAAATTCAACAGTAAAAATGTTGAAGTGGGGGGAAGACAAATACCTCTAAGTAGAAATAAAAAGGCAGAATTGGCGGAAGCATTAAGTAATGTATAGCCCCAATTTGACATTAGAGTAGAACCATCGTCTACCATTAAAATATTCAATTGCATTAAAAGATTATTCATTTCTTTTAATGCAATTTTTTTATTTGCATTAAATTTGGTCAAGATTTTACCCCTAAATCGACCAATATGAAATTGAAATGTATTATCGTGGACGATTCGGCCACACAACGTTTAGCAGTAAGTAAATTAATCACCATCCATAAAAACCTTTCCCTTATTTCGGAATACAGCAATGCCATTGAAGCCAAACAAGGAATCAAAAAAGAGGATATAGACCTAATTTTTCTTGATGTGGAAATGCCCATAATCAATGGGTTCGACTTTTTGGAATCATTACAGAATAGGCCCCAGATTATCCTTATCACAGGTAAACCGGACTATGCCTTAAAGGCTTTTGAATATGATATTACTGACTATCTCCAAAAACCAATATCACCCATTCGCTTTGAAAATGCAGTAAAACGAGCGATTGACCGACATGAACTTAAGCATGGAATCGATGATAATGAAGAACATATCTTCGTAAAGAGCAATCTTAAAAAAAGAAAGGTTCTCCTCAGTAAAGTCAAATGGGTTGAGGCCTTGGGCGATTACATTAAATTAGTATCTGAGGAGGGCAATATAATTGTCCTTTCTACACTTACCTCTTTTGAAAGCGAACTACCCCAGGACAAGTTCTTGAGAATCCATAAATCGTATATCGTCAACTTGGGGAAAGTTGAAAAATTTAGTGGAAAAAATGTGGAAGTGGACGGGAAGCTATTACCCTTGAGCAGGCACAAAAGGGGACATTTGGAAATAGCCCTTGAAAAACTTTAACTATATATAATCTACATTGTATATAATGCGAACGCCTTTGAATTGACCTATGGAATTGAAGGATTTTTCTATTTTTTTAATAGCACTTTTTGTTTTCGCCAAGGATTGTTCAGATGGTATTTTGACCATTATATTTTTTAAATACTGATTTCGAATCCTTGCCACTGGGGGATACTCCGGACCTAGGATATTTTCCTTAAACATATTCTGTAAGGATTTCGCGAACCAAGCAGTTGCATCATTAAGTTTATTGTAATCCTTGTGTTTAAAGGTCAGTTTGATCAATTTGTTGATGGGCGGATACTTGTATTGTTCCCGATCATAAAGCTGTTCCTTGAACATGCCTTGGTAATCCTGGGTAGAAACCTGTTTTAATATTTGATGGTACGGGTTATAGGTCTGCACTATTACTTTTCCTCTTTTTTTGGTCCGCCCTGCCCTACCCGCCACTTGGGTCAACAAGTGATAACTACGTTCATGTGCCCTGAAATCCGGAAAATTCAGTAGACTATCCGCATTCATGATCCCCACGAGATTTACATTCCTAAAATCCAATCCCTTTGTCAACATCTGCGTTCCTACAAGTATATCCAATTCTTGCTCCTCGAAGGCGGTTATTATCTTTTCATAACCATGTTTGCCCCTGGTCGTATCCAGATCCATTCTTCCTACCTTGGATTTAGGGAATAGCTTGTTCAACTCCTTTTCTACCTGTTCCGTACCAAAACCTTTGGTGTCCAGAGTGGAACTTCCGCATGCCAAACAACTTTGTTGTAAGGCCATGTGGTACCCGCAATAATGGCAGCGCAGTTGTTTTTTATGTTGGTGGTAGGTTAGACTGACATCACAATTGGGGCATTCTGGGGCGTGCCCACAGGTTGTACATTCCACTATTGGGGCATATCCCCTACGATTCTGAAATAAGATGACTTGTTCGCCAGCTTCAAGGGTTTCTGTGATTTCTTCCAATAATCGCTCAGAAAAGTGTCCTTTCATCCTCTTTTTTCGGGTCTGCTCCTTAATATCTACCAATTCTATTTCTGGCATCATCACATTCCCATAGCGTTTTGTTATGCTGGCATAACCATATTTTCCCTTGGTAACATTATAAAAGCTTTCCACACTCGGGGTTGCCGAACCCAGAAGAATATTGCCTTTATGCAAATTTCCGAGGACAATGGCGCTGTCCCTGGCATGATATCTGGGAGCAGGATCATACTGTTTAAACGAGGCTTCATGCTCCTCATCCACGATAATAAGTCCTAATTTGGAAAAGGGTAAAAACATGGCAGATCTAGCCCCAATTACAATTTGGGCTTTAGGCTGCTGTTGAAGAACATTGTTCCAAACCTCTACTCTTTCCTGGACGCTATATTTAGAGTGATATACAGCTACCTTCTCCCCAAAATAGTTCTGTAAACGGGATATCAATTGGGTGGTCAGGGCAATTTCCGGTAACAAATACAGGGCCTGCCGACCTGATGAAATACACTCTTCTATTAATTTTACATAAACCTCTGTCTTCCCTGAAGAAGTTACGCCATGCAATAACGTGACTTTGTTCTCCTTAAAGCTCTTCTTTATATCAGCAAAAGCTTTCAATTGATATTCATTCAACGCCTTTAAATCGGCATTTTCTTCTACCCCTTCGTAAACTACCCTGTCGATCTGTACAAAATACTCCTCTAGGATATTCTTATCAATCAATGTCTTTATTACAGCCGTAGAGCTTTTACTTGACTTTTCAAGATCAGCTACTTTTATGGGCTTCTTGCTCACCGCTTGTAATTGAAAAAGGGAGAGTACTACTTGACTCTGTTTTGGAGCCCTGGTAAGGCCGTTCAATAATTCTTCTAGACTTTCTTCTGATTGATATTCCTTGCCCAGGCGTACATACCGCACCATTTTAGGCTTATATTGTTCAAAAACCTCTTCCTTTAAGTCAATAATGTTCTTTGCCAGAAGTCGTCCCAGAACAGGAAGAATATTTTTACGCTCCAGGATGGCACTTATTTCATGTACCCTTAAAATAGGTTGATGCTGCAATGCCTCATAGACCAAAAATTCATCATCCAATAACTCCCCTTCCTGAACCAAAACCTTGTTATTCCTTGAGATTAGGGTTTCGCTTTCCAATAAGAAAGCACCAGGAACGGCTGACCTAAAGACCTCCCCAATGGAACACATATAATATTCTGCAATCCAGGACCACAATTCCAACTGGACAGCATTTACAATAGGGTAATCGTCCAATATCTGATGTATGTCCTTGGCCTCATATACCGTAGGAGGAATTGTATGGACCTCATGGACCAAGCCGGTGTATATTTTTGATTTTCCAAAAGGTACAGCGACCCTCATGCCCGGTTGCAAAAAATCTGCCTCCGTTTCAGAGATACTATACGTAAAGAGTTTTTCTAATGGAATTGGGAGGATTACGTTGATAAAATACTGCATAATAAAACTAAGTTTATTCCAGTACCCTTAACCAGGTTTGTGTTCTGTAGATGAAGGCTAGGTACCCTCTTACCTTTAATTCGTTGGGATTATCCGGATTTAGCCAAATCTTACATCTAAAAGTCATGGCCTGCTCGGGGTCAAATAGATTCTTGCCTTTCCAATAACCATCATCCTCTTCTTCTACATCCGTTATAATTTTCATGCCAAGTATCGCCTTGTCTTTCTTATCCCCATCACACTTCTCACAAGTGGCATTTTCCATGCCTTCCTCTAAAATTTTTTGAACAACACCCTGCATTTTGTTATCCTCTTTATAGACTTTGATAATGGCTTTGGGCTGTCCATTTCTATCATCTATCGTTTTCCATTTTCCAAAGACACTTTGTGCGTTACCCAACTGTAAACAAAATAAAGCAACGCCCACCATCAACAATCTATACATTCTTACCATTTCTGTTCATTTTTTTCCGCAAGTAATTCAGGGTCGCATTCAATTCAAATCCAAGTAGCAAGATATTGGAATTTAGCCATATAAAAACCATTAATATCAATAATCCTCCTAAAGCGCCATATAATTCATTATATCTGGCAATTTTTTCTACATAAACACCAAAAAGATAAGAAGTCAACAAAAACAAGAGGGTCGTCATTAAAGCCCCAGCTGAGAAAAATTTTGCTTCCTTACCTTCTGCGGTGCCGAAATAATACAATATGGCCGTGGTTAAGTAAGTCAATAAGGTAAAAAATAAAATCTTGCCTACATCCACTAAAAGGATATTTCCTTCATCAAGCTCATACCCTCGGGATAATGTAGCCAAATTCCCGAAATAATCCAAAATATAAAATTCAAAATAAATAAAAACAACAGCCCCCACTATGAGGAGTACCGATAAGATAACTCCCACCATCAAGGCGTAGGCATAGGACCTAAAAAAGCTTCTTGTCAGATTAACATGATACGAATTTTCAAACCCATCAAAAATAGCATTGATCCCATTGGCCATCAAAAAAATAGAGAGCAAAAAAGCCGATGACAATAATCCGCCTTGTTTTTGGTCCTTGATCTGTTGGTAGATTTCACTAAAATAGTCACCAGTTGCCGTTGGGAGAAACGACTCCAGAAACACTAGCAATTGCATGTCAAAATCGTTTTCACCAACGCTTACAAGGGGAATGATAAAAGGCACTAAGGTCACGAGAAAAATAAGCAAGGGGAATAGGGCCATAAACAGGCTAAACGATATGGAACTCGCCCTAGTAGACACAGCACCCCGGATAATGCCAAGAAAGTACATCTCTATAAGGTCATAAAAGGAAAGACCCTCAAATGCCGGAACCTTTAATATTTTCAAAAGCTGGACCAGGCGATTAATAACAGGTATTTTGCTGAGTTTTCTCTCTATTTCTTCCGACATCTACACAGCTTTAAGACTTAAGTCCATATTGTGTACAGAATGGGTCAGGGCACCAGAGGAAATATAATCGACCCCACATTCGGCATACTTCCTAATCGTCTTTTCGTTAATACCGCCGGATGACTCAGTTAAGCAGCTATCGCCAATTAACTGAACAGCTTTAATGGTGTCCTCAAAATTAAAGTTATCCAATAGAATCCTATATATTCCTCCTGCCGCCAGTATTTCCGAAACCTCATTCAGATCCCTTGCCTCCACAATAATTTTCAAATCTCTTTTAGTATCTTCCAAATATTGTTTGGTCTTGTTGATGGCGTGGGTTATTCCTCCCGCAAAATCGATATGATTGTCCTTTAACATGATCATATCGTAAAGGGCAAACCTATGGTTCTCGCCCCCACCAATTTTAACTGCCCATTTTTCTGCGGCACGCAGTCCGGGAGTAGTCTTTCTGGTATCCAAGATCTTGGTATTGGTGCCTTCCAATAGCCCTACATAAAATTTAGTTTTGGTAGCAATGGCACTCATGCGCTGCATAGCATTGAGAACGAGACGCTCTGCCTTTAGAATACTCTGTGAACTGCCCCTGACATTAAAAACAACATCCCCATATTTTACCGCATGACCATCGAAAATAAAGGTTTCTACCTTTAGCTCCTCATCTACAAAATGAAATACTTTTTTCGCAAATTCAACACCTGCAATAACACCTTTATCCTTTACCAATAATTTGGCCTTTCCCTGTGCTGAACTAGGAATACAAGCTAAAGAACTATGGTCTCCATCTCCAACATCCTCTCTAATGGCATTACTAATGATCAAATCTATTTCGTGTTGAAATTGTGCTTCTGAAATCATACTTTATTATTGATTCATGCTAATTTAGTAAAAACTAATCCCAAAATTGAAATGCAACATTAGGAAAGATATTTTTGGAAGTCTTAACTTTGGCGAATGACGATAAAACTTGTTGCCATAGGAAAAACGGATAGTACTCATTTACAGGAATTGATCACTGAATATGAGTCTCGGTTGAAACATTACATAAAGTTTGAGCTCGAGATTGTACCCGATATCAAAAATGTGAAAAACTTATCCGAAGTTCAACAAAAGGAGAAAGAGGGAGAAGCAATTTTAAAAAGGTTACAACCTACAGATATCCTTGTCCTCTTGGATGAAAATGGCAAACAACACACCTCTATTGAATTTTCCAACTACCTTCAAAAGAAAATGAACTCTGGTATCAAACGGATGGTCATTGTAATTGGCGGTCCCTATGGATTTAGTAATGAAATTTACCAAAAAGCCCAAGGCAAACTAAGCCTGTCCAAGATGACGTTCTCGCATCAAATGGTACGTTTGTTCATTGTTGAACAAATCTACAGGGCCTTTACCATCTTAAAGAACGAACCCTATCACCATCAATAAAATTGAGGAATAGGGTCCTAGAAATTTGTATGCTTCCAACCTTATAACTGAAAGGTCTAATAAAGCACTCTGAACTTTATCGTATTCTCTATTTTCTTAAGCGCTTTGATCACTTCTTTGTTATACTCCTTGTCCAAATCTGAAATCACATAACCCACTTCGTTATCCGTTGAAAGGTACTGACCGGTAATGTTCATTTCATAACGGGCCAATACTTCATTAATTTTGGCCATGATCCCGGGTACGTTCTTATGGATATGAAGAAACCTATGGGAATTATTTTGTTTTGGCAGTCTAATATTTGGGAAATTCACAGCATCCACCGTGTTCCCTGAATTGATATAATCCATTATTTTATTTGGGACAAAATCCGCTATATCACGCTGTGCTTCTTCTGTGCTACCACCTACATGTGGAGTTAATATTACATTGGGGATTCCTTGAAGTTCCGTGACAAATTCGCCGTTGGATCTCGGCTCCTCTGGATAAACATCCACTGCGGCCCCGCCCAATTTACCGCTTTTGAGTCCATTGACCAGAGCAGGAATGTCTACAACGAAACCTCTAGCAAGATTGATGAGCAATGCGCCATCCTTCATTTGATTGATTTCCCGCTCCCCTATAAAATTGTTATTGGCCTTATTGTCGTCTATATGAAGGGTTACCACGTCTGAAACATTCAACAGGTCCTCCAAGGAATTGCACCTAATTGCGTTTCCTAGGGCCAATTGATCCCCAACATCGTAGTAGTAGACACGCATCCCTATAGCTTCTGCCAAGACGGACAACTGCTTGCCTATATTACCATAACCCACGATACCCAAATTCTTTCCCCTGACCTCCCTGGAGTTGGCAGCCGTTTTGTTCCATTGCCCCTGGTGTATTTCCATGCTTCTTGGAAAGACACTTCTCATGAGCATTATAATTTGGCCAATGGCCAATTCCACAACAGAACGGGTATTGCTATAAGGAGCATTAAAGACAACAACTCCCTTGCGCCTACAATTATCAAGATCTATCTGGGTGGTTCCTATACAAAAGGCCCCCACGACCAACAATTTATCGGCAGCATCCAATACTTTTTTGGTGACCTGGGTTTTGGACCTTATTCCCAAAACATGCACCCCCTTGATTTTTTCAATCAAATCTTCTTCGGTAAGACTGCTCTTTACTAATTCTACAGTAAATCCTTCATTTGATAGATTCTCAAATGCAGCTTGATGGACATTTTCCAATAATAGAATTTTGATTCTATTTTTAGGGTAGGATATTTTTCTTGGTAAATCGTTCACAAATAAAAATTCATCTAGGTTAGGTGTAACGTGATCGGCTTTTCTTGTCGCCTTTTCACGGGATATGTTTTCTGTATATGCGAAAAATTTATCGGCAATTCCAGCTTCTCGCATTACGTAATCGCTGTATCCATCTCCGATTACTTGTACTTCCCCCTCTAGCTTTAAGCTTCTTAGGCATTCGATTTTACCGTTATGTGATGCCAATACGTTGGCTTCATCAAAACCAATAATAAATCCCTGATCATCAAATTTGAAGGTATTTGCATAAACCCTGCTGGAAGGAATATCATACTCTTCCACAATGGGGTCTATAAATTCTTTGAAACCGCATGAAATTACATAAATATCTTCAGAGTAATTTTGAAAAAAGTCTTTATTGGCTTCAATGGATTTAGAAATCTTCTGACGGAGTTCCGAAACTAAAAGTTCCAGATTGTCCTTATGGGCGTTCAGTAACTTTATTCGGCGCTCCAAGGATTCAGTAAAGGAGATATCGCCATCGATACCCAGATTGGTGATTTTCTGAATTTCACTGATGATCTCATTTTTATTGGATTTATCTTTAAGCGTGATTTCCGCCAAGACATCCAAAGCCTCTACCCGAGTAAGTGTACTATCAAAATCGAAAACATATTTCCTGCCCACTCCTACCATTGTCGAATAAAATTTAAGCCGTAAAAGTAAAAATTAAATTTCTTCAAATTGGCTATTTTCAGTTAAAAAGGGTTTCGCGTTAGCTTTCTCACAAATTTGCTGCCAATATCATTTTATATCACATTAAAAATTATGAAATCCCTATTTTTCAAATTTCGAATAGCCCGATTTTGACCAAAACCTTAAACAAAAAAAATGGAGATTACGCACCTGTTATTATGTCTTAGGACCACCTACATACTTATATAAAAAAAGCCCGTAAGAATTGCGATGCCAAAACTCAACAAAGTTCCTATCAAAATATATTCAGTAAGCTTCCTGTTGTTGCTTTCCTTTAGGTCATTAAATCTAAACACCGACTTGGCAGTGATCAGCAATCCAATGACCTCCCATCTTCCCATGATAATAAAAAGCAGTACAAATAAACGTTCAATTATTCCAATATACTTTCCAGCATTGGGCAGCGACTTATGATCTATTTGAATTTGATCCGAAAACCCTTCCAGCAACTTGCCCATGATCACACCTGCTGGAAACGTCACAAATACCACGGCCGTAATCAAGGCCCAATCCAAGTGTTGAAACAGGAATATGGTATGCTCCACTAGGTTGTTGTAATAAGCGCAAACGTAAAGAACAACAACGTGTAGGGCTTGATCCATAAAAAAAAGAACGTTCTTTTTCTTTGTCCATATGCCAGCATATAGTTTTAGTAGATCTATAGCGAAATGCGAAAAACTAATGAGCAATGCCAGTTTCCAATAGCCAATATCCCACAGCAATAGGATAATGAGTAGAAAATGGATGAGGGTATGGAAGTAAAGGTATTTTGATTTTATCTTATTTGCCTCCTTATGAATGACCCATTTGTTGGGTTGTAAGACAAAATCACCAATTAAATGAGCCAATATTAGCTTGATAAATAGAATCATATGTTGTGTTCATTTATAGTATTATCATAAAAATTGAGCACCTCAAAAACTAGGTCTGCTTTGGCCCGCTTCAACCGCTGACTTACGGCAGATTGTTTGATCTGTAGGACATCGGCCATTTCCTGTTGGGAGCTTTCGGGCTTTTGAAGTGACAAGGCCACAATTTCAGCAGAAACAATGGACCAATTATCCATAAATTCCAAAGTTAGTTTGAAAATGAGGTTTAGGGTAACATCTTTATTTTTATTGGAAGTGGCAATGGCCAAATTTAATTTTTGCTCTTTTAGGGTTGCAAATGTTCTCCCAGAAAATTGGTAGGCCGTTCCATTGGATTCACTGATCCCTTCCCCGCTGTAACTTTCTTCCCCTATACCAATGGCCATGCGGACATCCAAGCCCTTGACCTGCTTTATCAGGGATTTTATTTCAATCGCTACTTTTAATGCTTTTTTGGGATCTACCTTTAACTGAAATTCATCGCCCCTGTAAATATCCCATTCCCTTGGGGTATTGCCCAATGTTAACAAATAGGCCTTTAGTCCCACCATCCAATCCGAAACCTTATAGGCATCCGAATTTATGATATCTCCTGTTATAATTGCAATCATATTTTATAAGCTATAAAGCTAATATATAACAATATAAGTAAATATGCTAATATTTAAGTTTATTAAGTACTAAGCTGCTATTTAGAACCATCGTCTCACCTTTATACAGTACTGTTGGTACTCCTTCCCATAAAGTTTGACCAAAACTTCTTCTTCGGGAATAATCTGAAATGCGTTCATATAGGAAACAAAGCCAGCAGCCAAGAGCGTATTAAAAACATTCCCCAACCAAAGCCCAAAAGCCAACAATAGTAACAGAAGCGCAAAATACATAGGATTTCTAGAGATCCTATAAACACCCTGGGTTACCAGGCGCGAACTTTTTGAGGGGGTTAGTGGGTCAATGGTTGTTTTCGCCCTAATAAACTGGAACAAAGAGAGACATCCTACAGTTATAGCCAAAACCAATAAAATCCTTATAAGCCAAAAGCGACCAAAAAAATCAAATTCCCCTACAGGCAACAACAAATCCAATACATACATAAAACCACCAAAAAAGACAAAAATGACAGCAGGGGGCAATTTTAATTTCATAGCAAAAAATCTATTAGGATTTAAATTTAGTAATTTTGAACGAGCATTTGTCAATACACTCTAAGACACTTCAACATCCTAAAAATAGCACATATACATGGAACTCGTATTTGCCACCCACAACAAGAACAAATTCAAAGAAGTGCAACTGCTCCTGCCCAAGCATATCACATTACGTTCTTTGGATGATATTGGCTGTTTCGATGAGATCCCTGAAACCGCGGATACCATAGAGGGGAATGCCATTATCAAGGCAAATTTTGTCACTGAACACTATGGCTATCCCTGTTTTGCAGATGATACGGGACTTTTGGTTGATGCCCTGAATGGTGCCCCCGGAGTATATTCAGCCAGATATGCCGGAGAAGGTAAAAGTTCAGAAGACAATATGGACAAATTACTAAAGGAATTGGAAGGCGAGACCAATAGGGAAGCCCGCTTTAAGACAACGATCGCTCTGCACCTAGAAAGGGAAAAGATATTGTTCAATGGCATCGCCTTAGGCGAAATAACCAAGGAGAAGTTTGGGGAAGGTGGATTTGGGTACGATCCCATCTTTAAGCCAAAAGGATATGACAAGACTTTTGCCGAGCTCCCACTGACCGTAAAAAATGAGATCAGTCATAGAGGTAAGGCCATGATTCGATTAATTGACTATTTAAAAAATCTAGAATAATAGTCCCAGCACCAATCAAAAAAGTAGAAAGCAAGCCCTTAAAACTACCTCAGTAAAAAAATTCTTACCAACATTATCCTCCATGAGATGCATTTCTGAAGTCGAAGACGTTGATATTCTATTGGTTATGCCCCTGAAAGGCCCTTTCTTACTGGTCCTCAAAGTATTACAGTACTTATAGCTGTTATGTCAAAAATTAACAGTAATTTTGCCGCTTGAATTAACGCCGCTGGTATAGCATGTGTTGCGCTGAGTATAATAGGTTATAAAGAATAATCGCTCTATGCAACATTCATATTTGCGATTAAGAATAACATATTATGACGAAGTTTGAAGCACTGGGACTAGAGAAGTCCTTACTTGACGCTATTTCTGATTTAGGTTTTGATACTCCTTCAGAAGTACAAGAAAAAGCAATTCCAATTTTATTGGCAGATGACACGGATTTGGTAGCCTTGGCCCAAACCGGAACAGGTAAAACCGCAGCTTTTGGTTTTCCACTTATCCAAAAAATAGACAAAAACAGCAAAACTACCCAGGGGTTGATCCTTTCACCTACCAGGGAATTATGTATGCAGATCACCAATGAGCTCCAATTGTATGCAAAATACGAAAGAAGTACCAACGTGGTTGCCATTTATGGTGGTGCAAGTATTTCCGATCAAGCCAGACAAATAAAACGTGGCGCCCAAATCATTGTGGCGACACCAGGTCGTATGAAAGATATGATAGGTCGTGGAATGGTCGATATTTCAAAAATCGACTATTGTATCCTTGATGAGGCTGATGAAATGCTGAATATGGGCTTTATGGAGGACATCAAAGATATCCTTTCCAATACCCCAAAAGAAAAATCTACATGGTTATTCTCTGCAACGATGCCCAAAGAAGTAGCAACGATTGCAAAGAAATTCATGAACAATCCACAGGAAATTACTGTGGGTGCAAAAAATTCAGGAGCAACTACAGTACAGCACGAATATTATGTAGCTGGCGGTAGGGATCGTTACCCTGTCCTTAAAAGATTGGCTGATACCAATCCTGATATTTTTTCTGTAATTTTTTGTAGAACCAAAAGGGACACACAAAGAGTTGCCGAAAAATTGATCGAAGATGGGTACAATGCAGGAGCACTTCACGGAGATTTAAGCCAGAACCAAAGAGATTTGGTAATGAACTCCTTCCGTAAAAAACAAATACAAATGTTGGTGGCAACAGATGTTGCAGCAAGAGGTATTGATGTGGATGACATCACACATGTTATCAATTACCAATTGCCTGATGAAATAGAAACGTACACTCACCGTAGTGGGCGAACCGGAAGAGCTGGTAAATCTGGTATCTCCATGGTCATCATTACCCGTAGTGAATTACGGAAGATAAAGGCTATTGAAAATAAAATCAATCAGAAATTCATCTCCAAAAAAGTCCCAACGGGAATGGAGATATGTGAAATTCAGTTGTATCACTTGGCCAATAAAATAAAGGACACATCAATAAATGAAGAGGTAGAAAACTATTTACCTGCCATCAATGATGTATTTAAAGGTATTGACCGTGAGGAACTGATCAAAAAAATCATCTCTGTTGAGTTTACACGTTTCTTTAATTATTACAACAAAACGAAGGATTTAAATACTACAGATTCAGGGGATCGAAGAAATGATTCTGATGGCCCAGCACAGATTCCAAGTGACGGTTCTGTTCGTTATTTCATCAATGTTGGTGAAAAAGACGATTACGACTGGATGTCCCTAAAAGATTTCTTGAAGGATACCCTTAATGTAGGTCAGGACGATATTTATAAGGTTGATGTTAAAGAAAGTTTTTCCTTCTTTAATACAGATGCCTCAGTAACAGAACAGATACTAAAAACTTTTACCGACTTTAAGTTGGATGGAAGATTCATTAATGTTGAAATTTCCAAGAACCCCGGCGGTGGCGGAGGTGGAAGCCGAGGTGGCGGAAGCCGTGGCGGTGGAAGTCGTGGAGGCGGAAGACGCAGTGAATCCTTCGGAGGAAGACGCAGCGGAGGCGGAGATAGCGATCGTGGAAGTAGGGATCGTGGCCGAGGAAAAGGCCGTGAACGAACTGGTTCTGATAGTCGCAAAAAAGACTCCGGTAGTAAATCATCCAAAAAGAAAAACGGATTCTTTTAGTTAATTGTATATTAAAAAAATACGCTTCGGCGTATTTTTTTGTTTAGTTTACTGTCTCAAAAAAGGATTTAGATTAATGAGGTACTTTTTATTTGCTTGTTCTATTATGTTCAGTGTTCTTGGATTTGCCCAAGAAAACCAAAATACCAACGATTCGGAAAAAGTAATTGCGGTTGTGGTAAATGCCCAAACCGAAGAGCTATTGGAGAGTGTCCACGTTATCAATCTAAACCAAGTCAAGGGTACCATCACCAACCAGAAGGGGGAATTCTCCATTACAGCGGCTGTAAACGATACCCTTTATCTTTCCTATCTTGGTTTCAAGACCCAGAAAATTAGGGTTACCAATGATATGTTCAAGTTTAAGAATACCAAAATTGCCCTAACAGAATTGGCATATGCCTTGGAAGAGGTCATTGTTAAGCCATACCTACTTACAGGTTATTTGGAGATAGACGTAAAAAATCTCCCTATCAATGAGGGCTTCCAGTATAGCATATCCGGACTCTCCAAGAGCTATGAGGCAGGAAACAAAAATCCCAGCGCCGTATCCAAAGTTTTGGGAGCTATTCTTAACCCAGCAGATTTACTTCGGAATCTCTTTGGTAAAAAGCCCAAGGAAATGAAAAAATTGAGAATGGTGAAAGAAGAAGATGAGATCAGGGACCTCCTGGCCTCTAAATTTGATCGCGAACTACTCACGGAATTATTACAGATTGAAAAAGTTGACATTGAGGACATCCTTAACAACTGCAACTACTCCAGTTCTTTCATAAAAACGGCAAATGATCTTCAAATTCTGGATGCTATTAGCAGCTGTTATGAAGATTTTAAGGTGCTCAACCGAAAAAGGTAGAATCTCCAATCCTAGTCTATCTTGATGCGCTTTTATTCATGATTATCAAAAATGAATGAAAGAATTCCCTTGATGAAATAAATTTTCATTTTCAATTATCATTTTATAGCTTTATCCAAAATTGTAGGAAATGAAAAAACTGCTGATTGCGACTGCAATTATTGCCATGACATTGGCTTGTAAAGAGGAAAAAAAACAAACGGTTGCTGATGTCAAGACTGCAACAGATTCAATTCCTACATCAAAACCCATCAAACCCTTTGTTTGGGAAGGCGCCAATATTTACTTTTTACTGACCGATCGTTTCAACAACGGCAACCCCGACAATGACATGAATTTCGAAAGAAATGAGGAGACTGGTGAGATAAGGGGATTTATGGGTGGTGACATTCAAGGAATCACAAAAAAAATAGAAGAAGGGTATTTTACAGATCTTGGCATAAATGCCATTTGGTTTACCCCGGTTGTGGAGCAAATCCACGGAGGGACGGATGAGGGCACAGGAATGACTTATGGCTATCATGGCTACTGGGCAAAGGATTGGACGGCATTGGATCCGAACTTTGGAATTAAAAAAGATTTGGAAAAACTTGTGAAGACCGCCCATAATAATGGCATTCGCGTACTATTGGATGTGGTATTGAACCACACTGGTCCTGTTACGGATCAGGATCCTGTTTGGCCCTCGGATTGGGTTCGTACTGAACCCGTTTGCCAATTTACAACCTATGAGAACACGACAAGTTGTGCCCTTGTCAATAATCTTCCGGACATCCGTACAGAAACGGACGAAGCCGTGGAGATTCCCGATGCCCTCTTGGCCAAATGGAAAAAAGAAGGTCGTTTGAGCAATGAATTGGATGAACTACAGTTATTTTTTGAGCGTACCGGTTATTCCCGTGCACCACGTTTTTATATTATCAAATGGCTAACCGATTATGTGAACGATTACGGCATTGATGGGTTTAGGGTGGATACCGTAAAACATTCTACCGAACAAGCTTGGGCCGAGTTGTACAAAGAGGCCTCTTATGCCTTTGATACTTGGAAAAAGAAACATCCAAATCAAATTTTGGATGAAAATCCATTCTATATGGTAGGCGAAGTATACAATTATGGTATTTCTGGAGGAAGGGAATACGATTTTGGAGATAAAAAGGTAGATTATTTTAACTATGGGTTTAAAAGTCTCATCAATTTTGAATTGAAATATGATGCCCAGAGCAAGGATTACGAAAAGGTGTTCAAGAAATATCATGAACTATTGAATACCAAATTAAAAGGTAAAAGTGTCGTAAATTACCTGACGTCCCATGATGATGGAAGCCCGTTCGACAAAGATCGAAAAACACCCTATTACGATGCCAATATTTTATTGTTGACCCCTGGGGCCTCCCAAATATACTATGGGGATGAAACCTCTAGAAACTTAACAATAGAAGGAACACAGGGAGATGCCACCTTAAGGTCCTTTATGAACTGGGGAGAATTGGATAGCATTCCAGAAAAACAATTAATACTTAAACATTGGCAAAAATTGGGTCAGTTTAGAAACAACCATCCCGCCATAGGTGCAGGAGACCATAAAATGCTCACTAAAGAACCCTATGTGTTTAGCAGGAGCTTTGTCAATACCGATTTTAAGGATAAGGTTGTGGTAGGTTTAGACTTGCCAAAAGGCAAAAAGGAAATTTCCGTCAAAGGATTTTTTGGGGACGGCACCAAGCTTTTTGATACTTTCTCAAATACGGAAGTAGAGGTCAAGAAAGGAAAAGTATCCTTGGACAATGAGTTCGATATGGTGCTTTTGGAGCTCAAAAATTAAGCAGACTACAACAGATAATTTAATTATTTCAAAAGCCAGCTCAAAATACTTTTTTAGCATAAATGAAAATAAACAGGAGGAATTTTGTCATAAGACTGCTCACTGGGGTTACCGGTGTTTTTGGACTCTTGGTTCTGGACGGATTTTGGTTTGAGAAGTATATCATCAGTTGGACAGAATACGATATTTCTGACCGTGAGGACCATAAGATCAAGGCCATTCAAATTACCGATATGCACTTGGATGAAATTAAGACATTTCACCATGCCATAGCACATCGTATCAACCAAGAACAACCGGACGTCCTATTTATTACGGGTGATGCCATCAACTACGATAGCAGGATGCCTTTACTCAACAATTTTTTAAGTTTAATTGATCGCAAGATTTACAAAGTAGCCATTTTGGGTAATGTTGAATATTCCGGAAATGTGGATATCCAAGCCTTAAAAAAAATGTACCAAGATCACAATGGAGAGCTCTTGGTGAATGAAAATTGTAGCCTACAAAAAGGGGATAGAACCCTTAACATCATCGGATTGGATGACTATATAGGAGGCAATGCAGATTTTTATAAAGCCGCCAAAAACGTAAATAAATCTTTGGAGACGGTTGTCCTAAACCATTGTCCAGGCTACCGGGACGATATAGAGCGCATCAACAGGCGTTTGGGAACCAATATTAAGCTCATCCTTTCAGGGCATACCCATGGGGGGCAAATAACGTTTTTTGGAAAAATATTATACACCCCTGGAGGAAGTGGCAGGTACGTAAAAGGTTGGTATGAAAGTAAGGAGACGAAAATGTATGTCTCAAAAGGAATAGGCACCAGCGTAATACCCGTTAGATTTGGGGCAAGGGCTGAGGCCTCTATATTCTATATTTGAGATTATTGTTGGGAATGTAGGGCCAATCTATTGCCTTCGATATCTACAAACAAGGCCATAAATCCATGCCCTCCACCGATCTCTTTCTTGGCTTGAATTATTTTTCCTCCTGCTTTTTCAACTTTTCCCAGTGGAACTGAAACATCTTTGCATGAAAAATAAAGTAAAGGTCCCGCTTTTTCACTTGGCGTATACATTTTGTGTTGTACCAAAGAACCGGAAGCTCCAGATTTTCCCTCCGCGAATGGGAACCATCCCATTAGAAAACCATCTAAATCGTGTACTTCAATAGTAATATTGAATACAGTCTCGTAAAACTTTTTGGCTCGCTCCATTTTAGTTACAGGAATCTCAAACCATCCGATCATGTTATTTTCCATTACTAGCTTTTTTCAAGTAAAACTTTTAGGTCTTGTAACCCTTCTTCAAAATCTTTGCCCACCATTTTGTCCATGTTCATAAAAAGAGCCATGATGGTCATCGGGAACGCATTTTCACCTTTAAAGCCCCAAATAACTTTGGTGCCTTTGGGAGAAATTTCCTCAGCAATAAGATAGCAGTCTGAAGTAGATTTAAAAGGCTTCATAAACCGCAGCTCACCTTCCATCCGTTCGCCTTCCACAATATTGGTTATCTCCTGCTCCCCTTCCCCTACCTTCTTACCTTTCCAGTAACTAATAGCACCAACCTCACCATCCGTGCCCGTAAAACTTTTTTCCATATCCGGTTCCTTTTTATCCCAAGAAGACCACTTTTGTTGATTTTTTAAATATTTCAAATACTCAAAGACCTCAGCCTTGGGCCTATTAATTTCTATGGATCGGGAAACATCGTAATGCTTGGGTCCTAATATGGATAGGATAACGATCAAGATGACAATTCCTAGAATGATGTAAAGTATAGTGGTCATAGAATAATATGGTTTAGTTGTATTTAAATATAGTGATATATTGTTTATTTTTCATTGTACCGTTCCAAGATATCATCTATACTTTTGATGGATTTTTTAGTCCAGTCCAGCATTTTCTCCTTCTTTTCTTCCTCGAAAAGTTGCCAAGTGAGCTCACTTCTTCTCAAAATTAAAGTAAGCCGCTGTAAAATGATCGCTGCAGAAACAGAGATGTTTAAGCTTTCGGTAAAGCCCACCATGGGGATCTTTAGAAAGCCATCCGCATTTTTCATCACTGCCTCACTCAATCCGTTTCTCTCTGTTCCAAAAAACAGGGCGGTCTTTCCAGTCAATTGAAAATCTTCCAATAGGCAGGAATCATTATGGGGCGTTGTTGCAATGATCCGATACCCTTGTTTTTTAAGCAAGGTCAAACAATCATTGGTATTGTTATATCGATGTACATCCACCCATTTTTGGGCCCCCATAGCTATTTCGGCATCCAATCTTTTTCCATAACTGCTTTCAATCAGATGTACGCTCTGTATGCCAAAGACATCACAACTTCTCACAACAGCACTGGTATTGTGCGTTTGGTAAACATCCTCTACGGCAACTGTAAGAAGGTTTGTTCGCTGTTCCAGTATCTTTTGAAACTTAATCTTGCGCTCCGGAGTTATAAACTCTTCCAAATAATTTAAAAGTTGTTCATCCATTATATATCGAATATACTAAAATCTCTATTTTTATAGTGAAAATCATCTATAAGAAAAATGTCATGAAGAAAAAAGTAGTGGTCCTTACTGGGGCTGGGGTAAGTGCCGAAAGTGGCATTAATACCTTTAGGGATTCCGATGGGTTATGGGAGGGACATGACGTGCAGGAAGTTGCAACCCCACAGGGCTACGCCAACAATCCCACCTTGGTTCTCAATTTTTACAACCAGAGACGCAAACAGCTTTTTGATGTAACTCCCAATGATGCACACAAAGCCTTGGTCCAATTGGAAGAATTGTATGATGTGACCATAATTACCCAAAATGTAGATGATTTACATGAAAGGGCCGGAAGTACCCGCATAATTCATTTGCACGGAGAACTATTGAAGGTAAGGAGCAGTATAGATCCCAATTTGATCATTGATTGGAAGACCGACCTTCAATTAGGGGACACCTGTAGGAAAGGGAGTCAGTTACGACCACATATTGTATGGTTCGGGGAAGAGGTCCCCATGATGGATAGAGCCATTGAAATTACGCAAGAGGCCGATATTCTCATGATCATTGGTACCTCCATGCAAGTTTATCCTGCGGCCAGTCTCGTGCATTTCGCGCCTGCACATGCTTCCATCTATTTTATTGATCCTAAACCAAATATGTCCCCGTCAGCATTTGAGAACCTCATTATTATTCAAAAAACAGCCGTCATTGGGGTACCTACTGTGGTTGCGGACCTAATTGATAAAGGACTCTAGAATTTTTGGCCCATGTTATGATCATTTCTCTTTGAGCCGAAGTCAAACGGGCTTCCTCATGGGTCCAGGCATATTCCTTTAAAGGCATATTACCACCTTCCACTTCTTCCACCAATTCCTCCAATTTGTGGTCCTTCTTTTTGGAGGTATAATTTTCCCAGTCCGAAAAATTCAAGTGTTTCTTACCAACCCTTATATGGTCTGCCATCCAAAAGGATACCGGGGCAATAGTACTATACCACGGGTAAACGGTATTATTGCTATGGCAATCGTAGCATGTGGTCTCTAAAATGATTTTCACATCTTGGGGTGGATTTGTTTCTAAAAGAAAGACGGCAGAATGGTCTCCACTTGTGATATTTTTTGGGGGCCTGTAAAACTGCATCCCAATAAAAACGAACAATAACACCCACCCTATTTTTTTTGCAATTTTCATTTGGCACTATTTGAGCAAGAAAAATACTAAATTTTGAACCTAGAATGAATTTTATTATCTGATTAAATACAATTCAGGGATACATTTAAGCTCATACTATTCTAATCCCTTTTCTATTTTAAACACTCAAATTAAGGGCTAAAATACAATGACAACACATGGATAATCATATAATTAAAAAATAATACACATTAATTTGAGAATGTTAATCCATTGCCCCCTATAAACTTTTAAACTCCTTAAGTAATAACTATCTTTGAGCCTTTCAAAAAAATAACCAATTTCCTAAAAGATGTCATTAAACGAATTAAATGCCATATCTCCTATAGATGGGCGCTACAGAGGCAAAGTTGTTTCTTTGGCCCCTTATTTCTCAGAGGAGGCGCTGATCAAATATAGAGTAAGAGTTGAAATTGAGTATTTCATAGCCTTGTGCGAAATACCGCTACCACAATTACAATCTTTTGATCCTTCAAAATTTGAAGCCCTCAGGGATATATACAAGAATTTTGATGCCACTGATGCCCAAGCCATAAAGGATATTGAAAAGGTTACCAACCACGATGTTAAGGCTGTGGAGTACTTTATTAAAAAGGCGTTTGATACCTTAGGTTTACAATCTTTTAAGGAATTTATCCATTTTGGACTCACCTCCCAGGATATCAACAATACCTCTATTCCCCTTTCCATAAAAGAGGCCATGAATGAAGTATATGTTCCTCAATACTTGGAACTCCTTACCAAATTGCAGGAATTGGCAAATGAATGGGCAGATATTCCTATGTTGGCCAGGACACATGGACAGCCTGCCTCCCCTACTCGTTTGGGTAAAGAAATAGCTGTTTTTACCACCCGATTAAAGGAACAGTTCAATTTGTTAAATGATATTCCCAGTGCCGCAAAATTTGGAGGAGCCACAGGAAACTACAATGCCCATAAGGTTGCGTACCCAAAAGTGGATTGGAAAAATTTTGGAGAAACCTTTGTACAAAATAAACTGGGATTGCACCACTCATTTCCAACCACCCAGATTGAGCATTACGATCATATGGCCGCTCTTTTTGATACGTTAAAACGGATCAACAATATTGTCCTAGATCTGGATAGGGATTTTTGGACCTATGTATCCATGGATTATTTTAAACAAAGAATTAAAGCTGGTGAAGTAGGGTCCTCGGCCATGCCCCACAAGGTAAACCCGATTGATTTTGAAAATTCAGAAGGAAACTTAGGAATAGCCAATGCCATTTTTGAGCATTTATCCGCAAAACTACCGGTTTCCAGATTGCAACGGGATTTAACGGATAGCACCGTGTTGCGTAACGTTGGAGTTCCCTTTGGACATACGTTGATCGCTTTTCAATCTACCCTAAAGGGATTGAACAAATTATTATTGAACAAAGAAAAATTTGAACAGGACCTGGAGAACAATTGGGCGGTGGTTGCAGAAGCCATACAGACCATTTTAAGACGGGAAGCCTATCCAAATCCGTATGAGGCCCTAAAAGGACTTACACGTACCAATGAGAGAATCACCCAGCAATCAATTGCTGATTTTATAGATACATTGGAAGTATCGGAAGCCATCAAAAAAGAATTAAAGGCGATCACACCCAGCAATTATACAGGAATCTAGAAAAAATAATATTGCAAAATTGAGCCACCAAATAGGTGGCTTTTTTGTTTACCATATTATCCCATACTATTTTTTTGTTTGTAAAAGGTATGGCATTTTGGGCGTTAATCACCATCATGGGAATGTCACCATTATTTTTTATTACTTTTATCATCAAGAAGACATAAAAAAAATTAAGCGATGGACAATAAATTTTCTTTGGAACGGGCCCTAATGAAGCTTTGGGACAAGCTCTACAACTGGCTAGACATGTTAATTCTAAAACTCCCAAATATCCTTATGGCCATAGGGATTTTGATATTGTTTTATTTTATTGCCAAAGGAACACAAAAGCTATTTAGAAAGGTTTTACTAAAACAAGTAAGTCAGGTATCCATAAGGGACATTGTATCCAAAGTCATTTTTGTGACCATACTAATGACCGGCTTTTTTATTGCCCTTGGGGTATTAGAGCTCGATAAATTACTTACCAGTATCCTGGCAGGGGCTGGAGTTATAGGTTTGGCCATTGGATTGGCACTACAAGGTACCTTGAGTAATACTTTTGGAGGTCTTGTCCTTTCTTTTATGGATATGATTCGAATCAACGATTACATAGAAACCGATGAAACCGCAGGTTTTGTAACTGAAATCAGTCTTCGAAATATGGTCATTAGAAAGCCTGACAATAACTATGTGGTCATCCCCAATTCCAAATTCATCGATGGCTCGTTCACGAACTATTCGTTAACTCCAAGATCTAAAATATCGGTTTCCTGCGGGGTAGGATATGAGAGTAGTCTTCAAAAGGTAGAGGATATAGTGGTAAAACTAATTTCGGAAAATTTCAAACAACAAGATGATGAGGCCGTGGAATTTTATTTCACCGAATTTGGCGACTCTTCCATTAATTTCTTTACCCGCTTTTCAGTGGACATGATCAATAGCAAGCAAGAATTAATTGCCAAGCACAAGGCCATCAAATTGATTAAGGAACATTTCGACAAGCAGAATATCAACATTCCATTCCCTATCAGAACATTGGATTTTGGCAAGAACAACTTACAGGTGTTAGTTGATAAGAGTTCGGATAAGGCCTAGGTCCCGACCAATTTTTAGCAAGTGCAACTGTATATTAATCATAAAAAAAAACCTGCATCAAAAAGCGATGCAGGTTTTTTTAAAGTCTTATATAAAATAATTAGCCTTTCATAAAATCCTGCAGACTTCCAAGACCTTCTCCTTTATAGTCCGATTTTTGCAAGGCTTGCATAAGGGTCATCAAATGAGCTGGATTCATATCTTTGCCCAATACCCTGATCAACGCAAAGCCTTGATCTTTACTGGAACCATAGATAATTACCTCATCTATTGCATCTTCATCACCTAAGTATTTGACAACTCCATTGCC
This sequence comes from Flavobacteriaceae bacterium KMM 6897, assembly GCA_035798135.1. Lineage (GTDB taxonomy): Bacteria > Bacteroidota > Bacteroidia > Flavobacteriales > Flavobacteriaceae > Sediminicola. Next base: position 32,457 of record JAPFBR010000003.1, read on the forward strand.
ATAAGTTGATTTCAATTTCATGAGTTCAACAAACTTATCCGATTTAAGGATTGCATCTACCTTGGCACTTTCCATCTTAAATTCAGCAGCGTTATCAGCTGTTTTTTTAAAGGCCAATACGTTCAGTTTTTTCAATGATTCTATTGCCACCCTTTCATCAGATGACAGTTCTGCCTTGTCCAAATTTAGGATGCTGGCCGGAATATCAAGGGAGATGAAATTTGGATTGTTCGAATTGTCCACATAATATTCCTGTAAACTTTGATTGGAAGAACAGGCTGCCAAGAGTCCAATTGCCATTAATGACAATACTATTTTTTTGATTGATGTTTTCATAGGATTACTTTTTATTGGTTTTTCCTGCCTTATTCAATTCTTGGGGCAAATTCATCTTTTTGGTCAGGGAATTAATTTTGTTCAAATCTATGTCCCCGGTCAAGGAAAGCAGCACAGTCTCTACCTTACGGCCATTCATCTCCATGTTCGCATTATTTATGCCGGTCACGAACATCAGTAGTTCGCTTACATGATCATCATCTTTGCCGCTTTTAATGTAAAATTTCACATTGGCGTCTTTATCCTTAACACGCATGAGTTCTACCAAGGAAGTTGTCTTTAAATATTTATCTACCGATAATTTCATGTCAGCTGATATGCCTTTGTCCTCGGTGATAAATACCTTTAAGTTTTTTACACTCTTAGCTATTTCCATAAAATCCTTCGCCTCGGGCTCATCAATATTTACTTCTATTTTGCTCAATAATTTGAACATACTCTCATTGACTACAACAGCGCTCACCTTGTCCAAATCTTCATATTTATCAAATATGGACTGTGAAAACCCTGCAAAGGGCAATAAGGCTACTACTAGTATTGCGAAAATCTTTTTCATTTCTTTAATTTTAATTGTTGTTGTAAATTTTTTGCTTTGTTACTTCAAATTCTTTTAGATAGGCCACTTTTTCTGTCCCTCTACTAAAATTTGTAGCCAGCAGGGTCAGCGCCCTTTTTGTTTGCTGGTAAGCGTATTCCGCCTCTCTTTTTTCTTGGTAGCTTTTACCAAAATAAATACCAAATACAAGAACTGCTACTGCTGCAACGGATAACCATCTATACTGTTTTTTTCTAGGTTTTAATGGTACCTGCTTGGTATACTGTTCCTCTTTGGCCTTGGAAAAGAATTGAAACAAGGGAATATACTGCTCTAAATGGGGTGCTACTTTTTCATTTAGGAAATAGTTCCTCAAAATTTCTTCCTCAACTACCGTAGTGGTAGCCTCAAAATACTTTTCCATTAATATATTTATTCTATCTAATTCCATAGTTGTGTTTTTCCATTAATCTATTTCTTACTTCCTTTCTTGCCCTAGACAGGGCCACTCTTACCGCAGTCGGTTGCATATCCAACAATTCTCCAATCTCCTTTAGTTCGTATTGCTCTACATCCCGCAATTGCAATACCAGTTTTTGTTGTTCCGGTAGGTCTTCCATTATTTTTTGAACCCATCCAACGCTGTCCCTGGCCTCCAATTGGCTTTGTAAAGACGTGTTTCCATCTTTATAATTGCTGTGAACCAATTTTAAATTTCCTGCCTGTTTCGACTTTAAGCGATCGAGACAAAAATTCTTTGTCATGGTCATCGCAAAGGCCTCCACATTATTATACTTGGACATACTGGTCTTTTTATCCCAAAGTTTAAGCAGAATTTCCTGTGTGGCATCCTCGGCCTCCTCCTTTGAAATCAGCAAACGCTTGGCCAATCGATATAGTTTATCCTTAAAAGGCATCACCACATTTAAAAATTCAGCTTGTTTCATTATTGGTTTGGTTGTTTGAAACCCTAAATTGGTTCTTAATAGGAAGACGAAGTATAACGAAAATTGTTACAAATAATTTTTTCTTATTGATAATCTCAGTAATTTGCACCGTTATTATTCGACCAGTATAAAAAAAGTTGCCCACTACCTCCCTCAAACAGTGCTAATTGCATCCAAAAAGTTGGAATGGTATTTGAGCATGTTGATTTAAAAAAGAATTTATGAAAAAGATGTTTTTACTGTTCTTAGGAATAGGTATGTTCATTGCAAGTTGTAGTAAGGACGATAATTTAAATGTCAATCCTACCCCGGATCCCATTGGAACTACGGATGTAGCTGTACAAAATTTTATGTGGAAGGCTATGAACCTATGGTATTTCTGGCAAGCGGATGTTGCAGTACTTTCCGATACCAAGTTTGCCACCGATGCGGAATATACCGCATTCTTGGAATCCGAGTCCGATCCAGAACTTTTCTTTGAGAATAAATTACGTTTTACTGAAGACAGGTTCAGTTTCATTTCGGATGATTACAAAGAATTGGTTCAATCCTTTGCTGGAGTTTCCAAAAGTAATGGTCTGGAGTTTGGGCTTTCCTATTATGGCGAAGGCAATGACTTATTTGGTTATGTACGCTATATAATTCCCAATTCAGATGCTTCTTCAAAAGCCATACAAAGAGGAGATATTTTTATTGGGGTGAATGGAACTTCATTAAACGACGAAAATTATATAGACCTGTTGTTCGGGGATGCAGGCAGCTATACCCTGAATATGGCCGACATTAATAATAGTACCGTTACCCCTAATAATAGAGAGGTAGCCTTGACAAAGTTTGAAGGGTTAGTAGAAAATCCCGTATTCATCACCAAAACATTTGATGTTAATGGTAAAAAAATTGGGTACATCATGTATAATGGTTTCACCAGTAATTTTGATGAAGAATTAAACACGGCTTTTGGGACGTTGAAAACAGCAGGTGTAACAGATTTAGTCTTGGATTTTAGATATAACCCAGGAGGTTCCGTTAACTCTTCCCGTTTATTATCCAGTATGGTTTATGGCACCAATACCAATCAATTATATATCCGTCAACGTTGGAACAGCAAAATACAACCACAATTGAGTTCGGCCCAATTAGAGGATTATTTTGCGGCTAAAACTGGATCTGGGAGCACCATTAATACGTTGAACTTGAGTAAAGTCTATGTTTTGGCTACCGGAAGTTCGGCTTCTGCCAGTGAATTGGTGATGAACGGCTTGGACCCTTATGTAGATGTTGTACATATAGGGACCAAAACAAGGGGGAAAAATGAATTCTCCATTACCTTGGTTGATAATGCTTCCAATAATTTTATATATGGTGCCTCCTCTGAAAAAAATATCAATTCCAATAACTCTTGGGGACTTCAGCCACTAGTAGGAAGAAATGAAAATTCCGTTGGATTCTTTAACTATACTGCAGGGTTTACACCAGATATCGAGCTTCGTGAGGACTTGAGCAATCTTGGACAATTGGGAAATGCCAATGAACCCTTATTGGCTAGAGCCATACAAGAAATTACAGGGGTTTCCGCAAAGGTAGACTTTACGGTTAAAATGCCGGTTGACCTGTTGAGCAGTTCCAAAATGTTTACGCCTCTGCGAGACAATATGTATTTGGATAAACCGCTTCATTTTAATGAGAAATAAAATAAGTGCTATAAATTTAAAAAGGCCCGGTATTATTACCGGGCCTTTTTAAATTCTTATAATTCAACGCTAGTTGAAATAAATCCCTCCTGGAATAATACCTGTGGCAACTGTTTTAATAGCACTGTTGCTAGATAGGTCATATACAGTCAATGTTCCCAGACTCGCAAAATCCTTGGCATCTGTACCATACAACTTACCATCGGTAACGGCCATAGTGTAGAAAGACACCCCGCCGAATTTTGGGCCAGATGGCAATGAACTATCAGTAGCGCTCATTTTGAAGACCGCTCCATTTAGTTGATAGTACATGTCAATACCATCCGTACATAATAGCCCAGGGTGATCTGTAGCTTGAAATTCCCAAGTATTTACAACCGTATTATTGGAAGTATTTATTTTTGTGAGCACCCCTGCAGTTTCCTCATTGGTATAACTGGGGTTTCCTCCAGCTAACACCCACAAACTGCCCTGTTCATCCAATAATAGCGAATTGGGTACATTCCCTACCGTTATGGTTTCCAAAATAGAATTGGTATTGGCATCAATTGCCGTGACCTTATTGTTCTGCCCATAGGCACCCTGATGTGCCACATAAACTGTATTGTCATTTGCTACAATATCCTCGGGGCCCAACACTACTGAAATAGTCCCTTCTACGGTGAAATTTTGCAAATTGACGATTGCTACATAGTCATCGGTTTCATCAAATGGATCCCCCCAGTTGGTTACATAGCCGGTGTCGTTAACAGCGGCAAAATACCTTGGGTTCTCCAAGCCTTCGGTAATAGAACCCAATTTTTCAAAGGTGTACCTATTAACAACAGTGATCTTATTGGAGTTATTGGCCACAATATAAGCTTGGTCCCCAGCGAATCCAATCGACTGCACAATATTGCCCAAATCTTCACCATTAACCTTATTGTATATGGAACTTTCTGTAACACTAAGATCATTGGAAATAAAAGTTACCGTTCCAGTTCCGTTTCCAAAAGGCCCCTCATTGGAGACCAAAATTCCGCTTTCATAGGCTCCCAATGGTTCTTGTGTTGTTTTTGGATCATCTTTGCTGCAGGATGTCATTAATAGGCCGAACAAAAAAATTGTCGCTAAAATTGATGTGCTTTTCATTGTGCTTGCTTGTTTAAAATTTAGTTATGAATTGAAGGTTAAAATTTCTGTTGGGCATTGGTCTATAGGCCACATTTTGATAGTTCTCATTAAATAGGTTGTTGATTTTTAGCCCAAGGGTACATTTTGTTTTTTTTGAAAGGCTAAAATTATGTTCCAAGCCTATATTGAATACACTATATCCCGGTAGCCCATCACTGTTATCTGTTGTGATAAAAACAGATCCATTATACAGCCATTGATAATACAGATCCCATTTTTTTATCTGATACGCCACGTTGGAAGTAAATTGGTGTTCAGGAACATAGATCAATTGGTTCTTCGTTTCCTTATCCACGGATTTGGTATAGGCGTATAAATTTTTAAAGCGTAATTGGTGCTTGCCCCATGTCTTCTGTAATTCCAATACGACCTCAGCACCGTATTGCATGGCTTCCTTAACGTTTCTTGGACTGAAAATTCCGGAATTATCAGGCCTCCATTGGATCAGATTATCAGATGTGATATAAAATGTAGTCAGATTAATCCGATACCCTTCACCTTTAATGTTCTGCCCCAATTCTGCCTGCATTGAAGTCTCCGGAATAAGATCCTTGTTCCCTATGGCACCAGCTCCGGACCAATACAGATCGTTAAAAGTGGGGATCCTATAATTCTTGGAGGCATTTAAATTAATGTCATAAGCCCTGGATACTTGATATTTACTATCAAAGGACAATAGCAAGGGACTGCGGTAATCTGTTACCCCTTCCTGTCTAATATTGAGTCCGTAATTAAATTTGGCCGTCACATCATGGGAAAACATCAGAGTTCCCGTTACTTGGTTTCTTGTTACGTTGTCTATGCTGGAGCCTTCCGCCATTATTGTGCTCAACTCCCCTATTCCATTTAAGGTTATCTCACCTAGTTGATACTTGGCATCGTAGTTTAGGATATAGGTGTTGGTACGACCAAAGGTGAATTCTGGCCTTGTCTTGTTAAAGTAATACCGATATCTTTCGTAAAGGTGTGCCACCTTAAGTCGCTGTACCTTCCTATCATTAAAATGACTCCATTCCACCAAAGAACGGGCAGTAACATCCCTATAATTGTCATTTGACGGGGCTGTTAAAGTACCAGAGAAGTCCCTATTGCCATAAAACGTAGTGTGATGGAACTTTAATAATTGGGACTTGGAAACTACATATCCAAGGGACGTATTAATATTTATGTTTTCAAATGCTCCATTTTCATTTTTTCTGTCCGTACCCAAATAGGAATAATCATTATCGGAAGCGTTGTAATTGACACCAAAATTCAATGATACCTTTGGTGAGCCATATACTGTCCCATAGTCAATCCTTTTAGTATTAAAACTTCCATATCCCAATTGCAGCCTATTGGAAAAATGCTTTTCGAACAAAAAAGAATCATTAAGCAATATGCTACCTCCAATGGCTCCACTTCCATATTGTACACTACCCCCTCCGCTTCTAATGGATACCGAGCTATTATTTTGTGGGATTATGGTATTGAAGTCGGTTTGCCCGGTCAACTGGGAATTAATGTTGATCCCATTCCAGATTACAGCAGTTTGGGAGGCATTGGTACCCCTGAAGGAAGCGGAAGACACCATGCCGTATCCGTTTTCCTTAAAGTATATGTTCGAATTAAATTGCAAAAGATTGGTCAGGGATGGTCCACTTCTACTAATTGTAGAATCGGTGAGCACTTGTACCTTAAGCCCTTTTGAAAAATGCTTTAGTTTGGCATCGCTCAAAATCACTTCGTCCAGAACAATGGTACTGTCCTGTTGCCCTGTACCTATCCAGAAGGATAGGAGTGATAAAATTAAAAGTAGTTGTTTTCTTTCCATATCAATGAAGACCCTTTACCCGAAAGTCTTTTCATTTTAATTATGAAATTGGCAGGTCTCCTGACTTGCGTCTTACTACATACCTTCCCATTTATGGTCCTTATCCTTGAGGACAAGTGCTGAAATCATATCAGCATAAACAGTGGCTATTGAAGATGTAGCAAGCACCCAATTAATTGGGCATAGCTTACAGTTGCGGGAACAGCTTCGGTATTTCACCGAATTCCCTTTTAATCCCATTAATAATTATAGGAACCAAAATTCGGTTCGAAATTACTATTTTTTTTTACAAAAGTCGCCCCTTTTTATGTTTAGCTTCAAGCTTATGTATAATCCGCTATAGGGAATTGATTTAAATCTTCTATCGGGATAATATAAAAATGCTGTTTTGCAATTAAAAAAACAGGAACATCACCATAACCATGGCATTCTTTATCGAATCCGACACCTTTCAAGTTTTGAATTGATTCAAGAATTAAATACTACTTTTGCCCATAGACCAAAATCATTAAATTTTTGAAAACTATTCGTTGCCTAATCTTATTATTGGCTTTTTGGTCCTGTAAACAGGGACCCAAAGAGGAACTACCGTCATCGATACCAACCGAAGACATTTTAATTTCCCATGCCCAAGGATTCACCATCACCAAAACCTCGCTTGGCATTACAATTATTAAAATAACCTCGCCATGGCCTAATGCGGATGCAGTATTTACATATGCTTTAGTTCCAAGGAAAAAACTGGCTATTATTACCTTGAACAGGGATGAATATGACGCCATCATAGCCACTCCCATTGAAAAAATTGTGGTGACATCCACCACTCATATCCCCGCCTTGGAGGCTCTGGGAGTTGAGAATTCTCTAACAGGGTTTCCGAATACAGACTATATTTCCTCTGAAAAAACTAGAACCCGCATTGCCCAAAATCAGGTACAGGAATTGGGGAACAATGAAGCCATCAATGCTGAAATGGTAATTGCCTTACAACCGGATGTTGTAGTAGGCTTCAGTATAGACAACCGCAACAAAGCGTATAATACGATTCAAAATTCCAACATTCCGGTAGTTTACAATGGGGATTGGACAGAAGAAACTCCACTTGGAAAAGCAGAATGGATCAAATTTTTTGCCCCTTTTTACCATCTGGATAAAAAGGCGGATTCTATTTTCACCGCCATAGAAACCAATTACGACTCAGCGAAGCAATTGGCCAAGAATGCCAAGGTCATACCTGCGGTTTTAAGTGGAGCCCTTTATAAGGATGTTTGGTATTTACCGGGTGGAAAAAGCTGGGCCTCCAATTTTATTTCTGATGCCAATGCCAATTATGTATGGAAAAGCACAGAAGAAACTGGAAGTTTATCGCTAAGCCTGGAAAGTGTCCTGGATAAAGCGAAAGGGGCAGATTTCTGGATTTCCCCATCCCAATACTTATCTTATGTACAATTGGAAGAGGGCAATAGGCACTATACCCAATTTGATGCCTTTAAAGATCGTAAAATCTATACCTTCGCCAATTCGAAAGGAGCTACAGGGGGACTTTTATATTACGAACTGGCACCCAATAGACCTGATCTGGTCTTAAAAGATCTCATACATATTTTCCATCCTGAATTATTGCCGGGCCATCAACCCTTCTTTTTTAAACCCTTGGAATAAATGACTGCGCCCATTTCATATAAAACACCTTTTATCTTATTATGGTTGGTAATGATCCTTTGCTTTATGGTCAATATCAGTTTGGGATCTGTGGCCATCCCTTTTTTGGAAACCTTAAAAAGTCTTTTTAATGAGCCAACCACTAATGAGGCTTGGAGTTATATCATTTGGAATTATAGAATTCCAAAGGCCTTGACCGCTGTGTTGGTGGGAAGTGGACTTGCTTTAAGTGGCTTACTCATGCAGACGCTATTTCGTAATCCTTTGGCCGGACCATTCGTATTGGGCATCAGCTCTGGAGCCAGTTTGGGTGCTGCATTGCTTATTATGGGTTCTTCCTTGTTCTCTGGCATTTTCACCTTCGGATTGATCAATGATGTTACTTTGGCCATAGTGTCCAGCATCGGTAGTTTTTTAGTGCTTCTGGCTGTCATGGCAGTAGCGTCCAAAGTGAAGGATACCATGGCACTGTTAATTATAGGTTTAATGTTTGGCAGTATCACTGCGGCAGTGGTAAGTGTGTTGTCCTATTTCACCAATGCCGAAAAACTTCAGCAATACATCTACTGGTCTTTTGGTAGCCTGGGAAACCTGTCTTGGCCGCAATTAGGGCTTTTGTTTGTAATTTTAACAATTGGTCTCCTTTTAAGTATTGCAGCCATTAAATCGTTAAATGCTATGCTCCTAGGGGAAAATTATGCCCGTAGCCTTGGGGTAGACATTATAAAAAAGAGGTTTTTAATTATCCTGGCTACAGGTCTGCTTGCAGGTGGTATAACGGCCTTTGCCGGCCCCATTGCATTTGTTGGGCTTGCTGTACCCCATTTGACAAGACAAATTTTTAATACCACTGACCATAAAATTCTTGTTCCTGCCGTACTTTTATATGGCGCAATCCTGATGTTGGTTTGTGATACCATCGCTCAATTACCAACTTCTGCGAATGTACTGCCCATTAATGCAATAACCTCCATTATAGGTGCCCCGGTGGTTATCTGGCTATTGGTCAGAAAAAGGAATATGATATTTTAGGGGACCATCAAATGAAACCACTATAAACAAGTTAAAGTTACATAAAATCAAGAATACAGATCCACATATCGCCCTCAGCACCAAGGACCTTACCATTGGCTATCAAAACAAAAAACAACAAAATAGTATAGCCAAGGATGTTGCCTTTTCCTTACAAGAAGGGGAATTGGCCGCGATAGTCGGTATCAACGGTATAGGCAAATCTACTTTGTTGCGAACTTTGGGAAAGGTGCAACCTAAATTGGCCGGGGAAATCTTTTTGGATGGCAAGAAATTGGAATCTTATGACCCTCTGGCCCTGGCTTCAAAAATAAGTGTGGTATTGACAGAGCCCATTGCTTCAAAAAATCTAACCGTTTTGGAACTCATAAGTCTTGGGAGGCAACCCTATACCAATTGGATAGGTACTTTGACCGAATTGGACAAAGAAAAAATAAGCAAGGCCATAGAAATGGTTCAAATTGAAGACTTAGGTCATAAAAAATGCTATGAACTGAGTGATGGGCAACTTCAAAAAGTGATGATAGCTAGGGCCTTGGCACAAGACACAGGCATAATGCTCTTGGATGAACCCACCTCCCATTTAGACCTTTACCACAAAGTCCATATCTTAAAATTATTGCGACAAATTGCGCATGAGACCAAAAAAACCATCCTTTTTACCACCCATGAAATTGAAATTGCCATTCAATTGTGTGACAAGATGTTGATTATGGAAAAGGAACTAAGCAGCTTTGGGGAACCTTGTGAACTCATTACCAACAAAAGTTTCGAAAATCTATTCCCTTCGGACACCATTACTTTTGACAGTCAATCTGGATCGTTCAAAGTTAAAAAGTAAGAACTTTGTTCCATGATAATTTAAGATCAATCCTTTATCTTTACCTCAGAGAACTTAATAGCAATGGACGGACTGCTTACCTACATCATTATTGGAATATTATTTTTGGGCCTTGGCTTTTTTCTTGGTCAATATATTCAGAATCTCAAAACGAAATCAGGTCAAAGTGCTCTAGTGGAACGGGAACAACAATTGCGTTTTAATCTTACCTCTTTGGAAGAAAAACTAAGGAGCACCGATGAGGAAAAGAACCAACTACGTTCAGAAAAGGAACAATTGGGCAACCAAGTTACACGGTACCAGGCAGATCTGGAGAATTTGGAGCTAAAAAACAGGGAGCAAAAACAAGAAGTGGAAAAGCTTCAGGAAAAGTTCACTAAAGAGTTCGAAAATTTGGCCAATAAGATTTTGGATGAAAAGAGTACCAAATTCACCGAACAGAACAGGGAAAATATCAAAAATATACTTATCCCTCTACAGGAAAAGATCTTGCTTTTTGAAAAAAAGGTTGATGACAGCCAAAAAGAAAGCGTGGGGATGCACTCCGCTTTAAAGGAACAACTGGCCAATCTACAGACGCAGAATCTAAAGATCACCCAAGAAGCGGAAAACCTTACCAAGGCCTTAAAAGGAGACAGTAAGATGCAGGGGAACTGGGGAGAACTGGTATTGGAACGGGTATTGGAAAAATCTGGCTTGGAAAAGGATCGTGAATATACGGTACAACAAAGTTTTACAAGAGAGGATGGAAGCCGGGTCCTTCCGGATGTCATCATCAACCTTCCTGATGGCAAAAAAATGATCGTGGATTCCAAAGTGTCCCTGACAGATTATGAGCGTTATGTGAATGCTGAAGACGATATGCGTGATAGGTTCCTAAAAGACCACGTCAATTCACTTCGAAGGCACGTGGATCAATTATCCGCTAAAAAATATGAGGATCTTTACGAAATGGAGAGTCCAGATTTTGTATTGATGTTCGTTCCAATAGAACCCGCATTTGCCATTGCCATCAATAATGACAATTCCTTATATAATAAGGCATTTGAACAAAATATTATCATTGTGACCCCTTCTACCCTCTTGGCAACTTTAAGGACCATAGACAGTATGTGGAACAATGAAAAACAACAGCGTAACGCCATTGAGATTGCCCGTCAGGCTGGAGCACTTTATGATAAGTTTGAAGGGTTTGTTGCCGATCTTACCAAAGTGGGAAAAAAAATGGATGAGGCCAAACAGGAATACAAAGGAGCCATGAACAAATTGGTAGATGGTAGGGGAAATATCATTACCAGCATTGAAAAGCTTAAAAAAATGGGGGCAAAAACTAAAAAATCAATCCCCGAATCAATATTAAAACGTGCACAGGAAGATGATCTTGAGGACGACTTAGAGGAAGAATCTAAACTTGAACTATGAAAAAATTTCTGATTATAGGTGTTGTATCAATAATAGCCATCTTTTCCCTGTACTATGCCTTTATTTATTATGTACCCTACAGCGATGGCGTACGTTCGGGAGAGCTTATAAAAATAAGCCACAAGGGAGTTTTGATCAAAACTTGGGAAGGGGAAATCAGCCAGGGCATCTCTGGGGCCCAGATCTTTACCTTTTCGGTGTTGGACAAAGATCAAGAAGTAATAGACAAGCTACAGGAATATCAGGGCCAATATGTAAAAGTAAATTATGTTGAACGGTTCAAAACCTTTTCATGGTTAGGGGACACCAGATATTTTATTACGGATGTAAAGCCAGAACAATCACCACATTTCAGAAACTAACCACCCATGGAAAAGTTTAAGACACCTAAAGAAACCCGCATATCCTTAACGGAGTTAATGCTACCTGCACATTCTAATTTTGGAGGAAAAATACACGGAGGATACATCTTAAATTTGATGGATCAAATTGCCTTCGCATGTGCCTCCAAACATTCACGGAGCTATTGCGTAACGGCATCGGTCAACAAAGTAGATTTTTTGAATCCCATAGAAGTCGGAGAACTTGTTTCCTTAAAAGCTTCTATCAATTATACAGGCCGTACTTCCATGGTCGTTGGCGTAAGGGTAGAATCGGAGAACATAACCACTGGGAAAGTCACGCATTGTAATTCCTCCTATTTTACCATGGTTGCCAAAGATTCCAATGGCAAAAACATTCCTATCCCTGGTCTTCTCCTAACGGACAAACAAGGGGTTAGACGGTTTGCGCGCAGTATTCAACGAAAAAACGAATCTATCTCAAGAAGTACCAAGTTTACTTCTTCCAAGTTTCAATTGGCGGAATACTTGGAAGCATTAAAATCCGAAAATGTTAGTCTCGAACTGACATAAGTCCCTTGGCCGCATCAGAATCTAAAAACCAGGTAAGTTGTCCGGAAATTGGGGCCACCAAAGAAGCTGGATAGGAAACATAGTCTCCTTCCTTTTTCATGATTTCTTCCACTTTTTCCGATTTACCGGCACCTGTAACCAAAAAAGCAACCTCTTTTGAATTATTTATGATCTTGCCGGTAATCGTGATTCTTCGCTGCCCAGAATCTGGATGCACCGCAACCGCACAATTGGTTTTGGAATCCCACAGCTCAATTTCGTGGGGAAAGATGGAAGCCGTATGCCCGTCATCGCCCATTCCTAAAATAACCAGATCAAACTGGGGTATCTTCTTGCGTTTTGGTAAATTTTCGTCCAAAAGCTGGCCATATCTCTTTGCTTCATCCTTTGGATCATCCTCACCGTGGATACGGTGAATATTGCCTGTTGGAATTTTAATTTTTTCAAATAAGTGCAGCACGGTCATTTTATAATTGCTCTCATCATGGGTTGGAGCAACACAACGTTCGTCTCCCCAATAAAAATGTACATGCTGCCAATTAATGATTGTTCCATATTCTGCGGCAAGCAGATCAAAGACTATTTTGGGGGTGCTTCCACCAGATAGGGCAATATGTACGTCTTCCTTAGATTTTGTGATTTTCGCCAAATATTCCGAGAAACGTTTGGCTACTTCTTCTTTGCTTCTATATATTTTAAGTTCCATTGTGTTTTTTTAACTAATTACGCAGAAGCCGGGATCATCTGCCATATGTTCTCCTGGGTTCCTCCACCCCATACTGCCCTCTATAAGGTCATCCCCATTTTTGGGGCCCCATACGCCAGCAGAATACCCATAGGTACGCACATCTGGGCCTTTTTCCCAGTAATTGAGAATGGGGTCCACAAAGCTCCATGCCGCCTCTACCTCATCTGCCCTGGCATAAAGTGTGGCATCGCCCTGCATGGCATCCAATAATAAACGCTCATAAGCTTCCATCACATTGGTTTCGGAAAGACTTGAATAGTAAAAATCCAAATTGGCGCGTTCTACCTTAAAGCCTTGGCCCGGAACTTTTACTCCAAATTTGATCATGATTCCCTCATCGGGTTGAATGCGGATAATTAATTTATTATCCTTATTGTTCATATCGGAGTTCTTGAATATTTGATGGTGGGGAGATTCAAAATGAATCACCACTTCTGTGACTTTAGTGGGCATTCTTTTCGCTGTTCTCACGTAAAAGGGAACATCCTTCCAACGCCAATTATCAACATAAAATTTAATGGCCGCATAGGTTTCCGTCATGGACTGTGGGTGCACATCGTCCTCTTCCCTATATCCCTTTATGTGCTTCCCATTGGATTCAGAGGCTATATACTGGCCTCTAATCGTATTTTTGGCCAAAGTCTCATCATCCAACATAATGCGCAAGGATTTTAAAGCTTTTACTTTTTCATTCCTAATTTCCTCCGCACTGGAATCAATGGGAGGCTCCATGACTATGAAGGATATGATTTGTAGCAGATGGTTTTGGAACATATCACGCAGAGCGCCCGATTTATCATAATAGCCACCCCTTTTTTCCACCCCAACACTTTCCGCATTGGTAATTTCAACATGGTGGATGTAGTTCCTGTTCCAGAGTGGTTCAAAAATACTATTGGAAAACCGTGTCACCAATAAATTCTGTACCGTTTCCTTGCCCAAATAATGGTCTATCCTATAGATCTGGGATTCTTTGAAAAATTTCTGAAGTCCTTTGTTCAATTTTTTGGCCGTGTCCAGGCTATATCCGAAGGGTTTTTCCACTATGACCCTTTTCCAACCCTTGGTTTCATCATTCAGGCCTTGATCGGAAAGGCTTTTGGCTATGACCTCGTATAAATTGGGAGGCGTAGAAAAGTAAAATATGAAATTGTCATTAGTACCGTACTTTTTATTTAGATCTTTGATCCGTTTAGAAATATTGGTGTAGTCCGTATCGTAATCCTTGCCCAAATCCTCGTAGAACAATTTATCGGAGAACGCTTTTATAAAATCTTCTTTTCCGGCCTTGACCCTTTCTTTAAGATAGCTGCTTTCGTGTACCACCTTTTTCCGGAACTCCTCGTCGGACATATTGCTCCTACTTGCTCCTAATACCACAAATTTTTCAGGAAGATCTTTTCCTTTATACAGATTAAAAAGTGCTGGGACCAATTTTCGGGCAGTAAGATCTCCAGAGGCGCCAAAAATTACCAACATTTGATTTGCAGTTTTATTCATATTTTATAGCAATTGCATTGGAATTTATCCATTTATATAACAAAATCAGCCTAAAAAGATACATTGGGAGTTTCAAAAAAAACTATAGGTCCAAAAGTCGATATTTTAAATTAATTTTGAAATCATTCTAGTTTGGTGCTAAGATAAAAATTATTTAAGTTATACAATTTACAACGTAAATTACTTAACATAACAATAGTGAATTCCTTTAATTCACAACAAAAAACAATTATGGAGAATTCTACATACGATTTTGGGCTTATAGGTCTTGGTGTCATGGGACGTAACTTTATTCTGAATGTGGCCGATAATAACTTTTCTGCTTTTGGCTATGATTTGGATCAAGAAAAGGTGGATGCCCTTATAGTGGAGGGTGGCAATACCAAGAAGGTCAATGCTTCAACAGACCTTAAAACTTTTGTTCAGTCCTTGTCCAAGCCCAGAAAAATTATGCTTTTGGTCCCTGCAGGTAAAATTGTGGATTCCGTTATAGAAAGTCTATTGCCAGAAATTGACAAGGACGACCTAATCATAGATGGAGGAAATTCCTTCTTTACGGATACGGATCGAAGGGAGTCCTATTTAAAGGAAAAGGGCATTCACTTCTTTGGATCCGGTGTTTCTGGAGGGGCAAAAGGAGCTAGAAAAGGCCCTAGTATTATGCCTGGCGGTAATAAAGAAGCATACAAAGAGGTTCAACCCATTTTTGAAGCAGTCTCCGCTAAATTTAACGGAGAGCCTTGCGTCGCCTATTTGGGACCAAAATCGGCCGGGAACTATGTGAAAATGGTCCATAATGGTATTGAATACGGGTTAATGCAACTGACCTCGGAAATCTATGATTTGCTAAAAAAGGCCGGCGGATATAACAATGATGAACTTCATGCTATTTTCAATGAATGGAACCAAGGAAGGTTACAATCTTTCCTAATTGAAATAACAGCCGAGATCTTTAACCAAAAAGATGATAAAGGCAATGGTGCCCTTGTGGACAAAATTTTGGATAAAGCCAAGCAAAAGGGAACCGGTAAATGGACCTCTCAAAATGCAATGGATCTGGGCATTCCAGTTCCATCCATTGACGTTGCCGTAAGTATGCGTGAGATTTCTGCCTTAAAAGAGGAACGTGTGTTGGCCGATAAATTATATGGGCGACCAGAACCAGCTGCAATTGACAAAAAGGAACTTGTGAAAATGGCGGAAGCGGCCCTATATTTCGCTTTTATCAATACCTACGCCCAAGGGTTGCACCAATTGAAAGACGCCTCAAAGGAATATGGGTATGAACTGGATCTTTCGGTCATTGCCAAAATATGGAGGGCGGGCTGTATCATCAGAGCCGCCATGTTGGAAGATATTTCATCTGCCTATACGTCTGATAAAGACCTACCCAATTTGTTGCTGGCACCGGCCTTTGTCACAAAAGTACGGGGTACCGTTGCTTCAGCCAGGCAAGTTGTGGCCTATGCCGCAACAAGTGGGATACCCCTACCGGGATTGTCCAACTCCTTGACCTATTTTGACGCTTATACCTCCAGTAGGTTGCCTTTGAACCTAATACAGGCACAACGGGATCATTTTGGCTCCCACACCTATGAAAGGGTGGATATGGAAGGGGTTTTCCATACCGAATGGGGATTATAATAAAAGTATCCGAATAAATAAAAAAGCCCTGTAAAATGTTTACAGGGCTTTTTTTGTGTTTTAAGCAAATCTCCTTGGTCATAGGGATTTGCTCTAATATTACTTGCTCAAGTACATTTTACGCCTGTGGTACAGGTTATAGAATTCATCGTCCTTAAGGTTATCTATAAATAAGATACTTTCTCCCGTACTTTTCATTTCTGGACCCAAATTTTTATTTACGTTCGGGAACTTATCAAAAGAGAAAACCGGTTGTTTAATCGCAAAACCTTCCAATTGTGGATTGAAATTGAAATCTTTCACCTTCTTCTCCCCTAACATTACTTTGGTGGCATAGTTCACATAAGGTTCCTTATAAGCCTTTGAAATAAAAGGTACCGTACGTGAAGCCCTAGGGTTGGCTTCGATGATGTATACAATATCATGCTTTATCGCAAATTGAATGTTGATAAGGCCTACCGTATTTAGGGCCAAAGCAATCTTCTTAGTATGGTCTTTGATCTGCTGCATTACAAACTCCCCAAGGTTAAAGGGTGGCAATGTTGCATTGGAATCCCCTGAATGGATTCCACATGGTTCTATATGTTCCATGATACCAATAATGTAAACATCCTCACCATCACAAATGGCATCTGCTTCCGCTTCTATTGCTCCGTCCAAATAGTGGTCCAACAACAACTTATTGTTGGGGATAGATCTCAAAAGACCTACCACATGGGCTTCCAATTCTTCTTTGTTAATGACGATTTTCATGCCTTGTCCCCCCAATACGTAAGATGGTCTAACTAATAGTGGGAAGTTTAGGCGATCTGATAATTCCAAAGCCTCTTGGGCAGTTTCTGCAACCCCGAATTCTGGAAAAGGTATATCGTTTTCTTGCAATAATTTGGAGAAACTCCCTCTATCCTCGGCCAAGTCCAATGATTTAAAGCTGGTACCAATAATCTTGATGCCGTACTTATCCAATTTTTCAGCTAGTTTCAATGCGGTCTGTCCTCCTAATTGAACAATGACCCCTTCCGGCTTTTCATGGCGGATAATGTCATAAATATGTTCCCAGAATACAGGCTCGAAATAAAGCTTATCGGCCGTATCGAAATCCGTGGATACCGTTTCTGGATTACAGTTGATCATGATGGTCTCATAGCCACATTCGGCAGCAGCCAAAACCCCATGGACACAACAGTAGTCAAATTCTATTCCCTGACCAATTCTGTTTGGTCCGGAGCCTAGTACCACAATCTTTTTCTTATCGGTAACAATACTGTCGTTCTGCACATACCTTTTGCCATCGGCAGTTTCTATTTCCGCCTCAAAAGTGGAATAGTAATAAGGGGTCATAGCCTTAAATTCGGCCGCACAGGTATCTACCAATTTGTACACCCTGTTGATACCCAAAGAAGATCTTTTATTGTAGACCTCGCTTTCATAGCAGTCTACCATATGTGCAATTTGTCTGTCGGCGAAACCTTTCTGTTTCGCTTCCAACAACAAATCTTTGGGTAAGGATTCAATAGTGTATTTTTCGATTTCTTTTTCCAAGAAATTTAATTCTTCATACTGCCTTAAGAACCACATATCAATCTTAGTGATCTCATGGATCCTACTCAACGGAATACCCAATTGAATGGCGTCATAAATAACAAAGACACGGTCCCAACTTGGGATGGTCAACTTACTGATGATCTGATCGTAATCTTTATATCCTTTTCCATCTGCCCCCAGGCCATTTCTTGAGATTTCCAAGGATTGTGTGGCCTTGTGCAAGGCTTCCTGAAAAGATCTCCCAATCCCCATTACTTCCCCTACCGATTTCATTTGAAGACCCAATGTTCTGTCGGATCCCTCAAACTTATCAAAGTTCCATCTTGGAATTTTTACGATCACATAATCCAAGGTAGGCTCAAACAAGGCCGAGGTGGATTTAGTAATTTGATTGTCCAATTCATCCAAATTATAACCAATTGCCAATTTGGTGGCAATTTTTGCAATGGGATATCCTGTAGCTTTTGATGCCAAGGCCGATGATCGTGAAACTCTTGGATTGATCTCTATAGCAATAATATCCTCCTTTTCATCAGGACTAACGGCAAATTGCACGTTACAGCCTCCAGCAAAATCACCTATACTGCGCATCATCAAAATGGCCATATCCCGCATTTTCTGGTATGTTTTATCAGAAAGCGTCATAGCTGGTGCAACGGTGATGGAATCTCCTGTATGGATTCCCATGGGATCCATGTTCTCAATGGCACAGATGATGACCACGTTATCGTTTTTATCACGTAACAGTTCTAACTCATACTCTTTCCAGCCTAAAAGGGCCTTATCTATCATTACCTCATGGATGGGTGAAATCTCCAAGCCACGACTTAACAACTCATCAAAATCTTCTTGTTTGTAAACTATGGAAGCCCCTGCTCCCCCTAAGGTGTAGGAAGCTCTAATCACCAGAGGGAATCCAAAAACCTGTGCAATTTCCTTACCTTTTAAAAACGAGGTGGCGGTAGCTTGTGGTGCCATACCTACCCCAATCTTCAACATAAGCTCACGGAATTTCTCACGATCCTCCGTAATGTTGATGGCATCAATATCTACCCCAATAAGTTCCACACCAAAATCTTCCCAAATTCCCTTTTCAGCAGCTTCTATACATAAGTTCAATGCTGTTTGTCCACCCATCGTTGGCAAAACAGCATCAATATTAGGATGCTTCTTTAAAATCTCAATGATTGATTTGGTATTTAAAGGCTTTAAATAAATATGATCCGCCATGGACGGATCTGTCATAATGGTGGCTGGGTTGCTATTGATCAAAACGGTTTCAATGCCATCTTCGCGAAGGGAACGCAAGGATTGTGAACCGGCATAATCGAACTCACAAGCCTGTCCGATTACAATTGGACCTGAACCGATAAGTAAAACTGATTTTAAATTTTTTCTTTTTGGCATTGGATGGGTGTTAAATCGATAAAATAATAAACAAAAAAAAGGTGCTACTTATAAAAAGTAACACCTTAATATTTTTAATAACAATACAATCATTATTTTTTATGTCTTGGCTCTGAAGATACACTTAGTTTTTTTCTACCCTTAGCTCTTCTTCTGGCAAGAACTTTTCTACCATTCGCTGTTGCCATGCGTTCTCTAAAACCATGTTTGTTCCTTCTCTTACGCTTTGACGGCTGATATGTTCTTTTTTGTCCTGGCATTTTTAATACTTTTTGATGTTTTCAAAACCGCGGTTCTGTCCGCAAAATCTGGGCGCAAATATACGAAGAGTTTTCACTTTCACAAATCTAATTAAAAAAATATTTACGTTTGTTTTTATTACTTTTGCAATCGATTATACAGGAACCTATTTTTTACATGAGACATTTTCTCGCTTTTTTACTTTTCACCTTCTCCATCACTACTATTATCGGGCAAAGCACCCTTCAATATACCCTTAAAGTTGGGGATGTATTTCTTGTGAAACAAAATGCCCAGCAGACCATTATCCAGGAATTGGATGGTTCCACCCATGAGATAATCAACCAAATGTATGGGATATTGGAGTTTAAGGTTGTTGGAATTAAGGAGAAAAACTATATAATCAGTCTTACTTTTAAGGATTTAAATTTAAGAATGACCTCCAGCATTCAGGGGGAATTAATGAACGTAAGGGCAAAAGAGGTTGTCCCAGGGGATACGCAATCCAGTATTTTCCATAGTATCCTCAACAGCCCCGTAAAGATGACCCTTTCTAGAAATGGAGACATCCTTGAGGTTAAAGGAGGAGATGCCTTGGTCACCAAGATGACAGAGGCATCCGGATTGGAAGATGAATTTTCAATAAAAATGATGAAAAGATCTTTGGCAAAGGAATTCGGGTCGGACGCCCTTTCCAATAGTTACAAGCAAATGACCTTTATCTATCCCACCAAAAAAATCAAAGTGGGAGATACATGGCAAAATGAATATAGCGGCAAGTTGGCAGCGACTACAGTTTGGACCTTAAAAGGATTGACCCCTAAAACGGCCATCATAACAGGTAAGGCGATTATTTCCATGAATGTAGTTGAACCCGCAAGTACCATGCAGCTTACAGGAACACAAAATACCATGATCACGACAGATAGGAATACAGGATTTATATCTAAGATGAACGTAGAAGGGCAATCCAAAGGGGCTTCCGTCATGGCTCAAATGAGCGATCAAAAGATACCTACAACAATAAAATCAAAAGTTACCTACGAATTAATTAAAGAATAAACCATGTTCAATAAAATTTTTAAACTTATTATCGCCGGATTAATCATTGCCTATGCCATCTTTCAATTTATAGAAGGAAACATTGGTAATGGAATCTTTTTAATCTTACTGTCCACCATTTTCATATTTCTATATTTTAGAAATGAAATGATACTCCTAGCCTTTCTTAGAATGCGAAAACAGGATATGGCGGGCACACAAAAATGGCTAGATAAGATCAAAAATCCCGAGGCTGCCCTTACCAAAAAACAACAGGGGTACTACAATTATTTACATGGTATTTTATTTTCACAGACCAACTTGACCCAAGCGGAGAAGTATTTCAAAAAGGCTTTGAAATTGGGATTAACCATGGATTATGATGTTGCCATGGCAAAATTAAGCCTTGCAGGTATAGCCATGCAAAAACGTCGTAAAAGGGAGGCCACCATGCTTCTGAACGAGGCCAAAAAATTGGATAAGCAGAATATGCTGTCAGATCAAATAAAAATGATGCAACAGCAGTTGAAGAAGATCTAGAGAAGTGGGGCCCAAAGTCTACTAAAGGACTCTTTTAATTTTTTGGAAAGGGGGCGGTCTTTCCAACGTTCCTTATCTACGATTTCGCAGTCTTTTAAATCCTCCATGAACATTTTTTTCATTTGAGATGATATTTTGGTATCGTATATCATTGCATTTATCTCAAAGTTGATGGAGAAGCTCCTATAATCAAGATTTGCGGTCCCAATACTGCACAGGTTATCATCAATAACGATTGTTTTGGCATGAACAAATCCTTTAGCGTAGCGATATACCTCAATTCCTGAGTCTAAAAACTCCTCTATATAGGAATCCGTAGCGTATTTTGCCGCCCAAGAATCAGAATCCTTTGGGATGATAACCTTTACCTCAACTCCGCTCCTGGAAGCCGTTGTCAAGGCCGCTAATATTTCGGCATTTGGAATCAAATACGGGGAGGTAATGTAGATAAAATCATTGGCAGAGTTTATGGCCGAAAACAACGCTTCCATGATACTTGCCCAATCCGTATCGGGACCACTGGAAACAATTTGTACCGCCGTAGTATTTTTCGATTCCTTTAAAGGCTTTTGGATCACCTTTTTTATGTCGATCTTGGTATTGGAAACAAAATCCCAGTTAAGCAGAAATGAAGATTGCAAGGAGCCTACTGCGTCACCTTCCAACCTTAGGTGGGTATCTCTCCAAAACAATTGATTGTCATAGGTGTTATCATACTTTTTTCTAATATTAATACCGCCAACATAACCTATCTTACCGTCTACGACCACTATTTTCCTATGATCCCTGTAATTGAATTTACTGGTAAACCTGGAAAAGGTTACGGGCATAAAGGCATGGTGCTCTACCCCACTATTTGTTAGTTTGCGTTTTGTTTTTGAGGAAATAGAACTGCCTACATCATCATAAATCAACCTGACGAAAACACCGCTTTTGGCCTTTTCGCAAAGTATATCAAGAATTTGCATCCCCAATTCATCGTCCACCACAATAAAGTATTCCAAATGGATGTGGGATTCTGCTGCCTTTATATCCTGCAGCAACAACTTGAATTTATGTTCTCCATTAACTAGGATTTCAGCCTTATTCTGGAAGGTGACCACTGCCCTATCGTTATTTTGGAGTAGCTTATATATTTTATAAATCCCTTCCCCGAACTCTTCCTCGAATTCCTTGTTTTCCTTTCGGGTAAATTCAAAAGACTCCCTCCAATCCTTCAGCTTCGCATTATCGAGTACCGTTTTTTTTTCAAAAATCTTGAATTTCCTATAATCTTGGCCAAAAAAATAATAGACCAATAAACCAAGGAATGGCAAGGTCGCCAAGGCAAACAAATAAGAAAGCGTCCTTATGGGATGACTATTTTTTAATACAATGATTATTGAGAAAAAAATGACCAATAGGTAATTGATCCCCAATAAAATTTGCCAAAGGTGTTCCTTAAAAAAAGAATACATTATTTAGTAACCTTATAATATCCTTTATTGGGGATTTCTATAACATAATTCTTTTTAGATCCATTGTTCAAATGGGCCTCCCTCAACCAAGGGTTGTGTCGCTTAAGAATTTTATAATTTATTTCGTAGTCCTGTGCAAAATCAGCGAAATTGGAAATTGGGGCATCCACTTCAACATTAAAGGTAGGCACAGCATTATACATATCCTCTTTACTAATTTCAAAACCATATTTTTCAGGGTTGGATAAAATCTCCTTAATGGCCAAAATCCTAAATACATATCGCCCAGTTTCTTCCCCCAACAATAAATCGTAGTAAGCATCTACCTGCTGTACCCCTTGATATTTTTGAATCCCGTAAGGTCCTGCATTATAAGATGCAGCCGCTAGGGTCCAGCTTCCAAATTTCTCTTTGGAGCTTTTCAAATACCTACAGGCCACTTCGGTGGATTTTTCCAAGTGATAACGCTCGTCCACATTTTCATTGATCTCCAGCCCAAAGTCCTTCCCGGTGCCCTTCATTATTTGCCAAAATCCTGTAGCCCCGGCAGGGGAAATTAAATTTTGCAAGCCACTTTCAGCAACCGCCAAATATTTAAAATCATCGGGAATGCCGTTTTTCTTTAAAATTGGTTCAATAATCGGAAAGTACTTATTGGCCCTTTTCATAAGCAATAAGGCATTGGATTGCCAATACGTATTCACCAAGAACTCCCTGTCAATACGCTCCATTACCTCTGGATCATCTACAGGAACACTTTCATCAGCAAAATTTAAATCCGCTGGTATATCTATAGCCCTCACCTTATATCTATAAGAATTATCCCCTTCACCATCGTTTGACGCTTGGTCTTTGGAATCATCTGAGGAACTGTCCATGGTGTTTTGGACCGCAAAAATCAAGCTGCTTATTACACAAAGCATTCCTATCAACATCAATCCATTTTTTAATATTTTCATAATCTTTTTCTAGGTATTTGTATTATAACATTAAAGGTATTAAATAGAACGTGCATTATCTAAAATAATTTTAGGCAAGTGTTCATTAAACCACCTAAATCTGTGAATGATCATGGTATGCGTTCCATTTTTGACTTGAATGCAATCTTTTATATGGTGTATGGGAAATACATTGTCGCTATCCCCTTGAATATGTACTACATTGGAAGGGCATTGATTTTGTTGCCAGTTGACAATTTGATCTATGGACCAATCTATGTAATACTTATCCCTAATGGAGAGATATTGTTCATAAAGCTTCAGTCTTTTCGTTACGGTTTCCCCAAAGGCGTATTTTGCCAATAATTCCACATTATTGACCAAACCTGTAGGCAACAACTTATGTATTTTGGTGTATTTGGCAAAAATCATGCGTTTTGGCATTTCAGAGGTCAGCTTAACGCTGGAGATCACAATCACTTTTTTGACCGAAATATGCTTGGCCATTTCCTGAACCAACATCCCTCCAAAAGAAACCCCGACCAGAACAACATCTTCATGCTTGATCTTGGAACACATGGCTATTGCGTAATCGGACAGACTCATGCCCTTATCCGGAACAAACCAATCCAATAAATGTTGTTCAAATAAATCGGGAGGTAAATTGATCTGCTTGAAAATGGAAGAGTTGGCTGCCATCCCTGGCATAAAATATACATGGATCATATGTTTGGGCTTATCCGTGCTAGCGTATAATAAGCTAGGAATTTAGCTAAAATTTTCGTACTTTTGTTGCCGCAATAATAATTTTTTGTTCCAATTATTGAATTTAACACAATAAAATTATCGCGATTTTATAAACTTCGCATTTCCATTCTTTCGCAATTAAATATAACACTATATGAACGAAGTATTAATTAAGGACAATAGCTTCTTGCGTCAATTTGAAACTACAGTTGACGGTAAATTAGCTAAAATCGAGTATTCTTCACAAGAGCGTAAAGTTTTTTTGACAAAATTGGTAATCCCAGAGGAGATAACAAGAGAAGGTTTTAAAGAGGATTTTATTAAAGCTGTGTTGAACAACATCCAAGAGAATAATTTAAGGGTGGTTCCTACAAGTCCGGAAATTGCAGGATTTTTAAGAAAAAATAGACAGTATAAAGAAATGCTACCTGTTGGAATTCGGATTTAAAAAATTAAAAAGCCTCTCTCTCGAGAGGCTTTTTTTTATAAACTCACTTCTGATTCTACAAACTCGAACCGCACCAATCCGTCTTCATCAATTTCAGTAAGCTGTATTTCATGTAAGGTATTCACCAAAGCAGGGTCCCAAGGTGCCCTTACCTTTACATAGTTCTCTGTAAACCCCTGTATATATCCTTCTTTGTTCTCTCCCTCGAACAATACCGTTCTATAGGTCCCCAACTGACTCTCATAAAAAGCGCGTCTCTTTTTAACAGATAGGCCGCGCAGCATTTTACTGCGTTTGTTCCTTACATTTTTTGGCACAACACCCGTCATATCAGCAGCCACGGTATTATCCCTTTCAGAATAAGTAAACACATGCAGATAGGATATGTCCAATTCATTTAAAAAATGATAGGTTTCCAAAAAGTGCTCATTGGTCTCCCCCGGAAATCCAACAATTACGTCAACACCAATACAGGCATCTGGCATTGTTCTTTTAATTTGGGTCACCCGATCTATATAAACATCGGTGAGATACCTTCTTCTCATCAATTTCAAGATAGGGTCGCTGCCACTTTGTAGAGGAATATGAAAATGGGGGACAAACGTATTGCTCTTGGACACGAATTCTATGGTCTCATTTTCAAGCAAATTTGGCTCTATGGATGAAATCCTGAGTCTATGGATCCCTTCTACGGCATCTAGGGCTTTTACGAGATCTAAAAAGGTATGTTCATGTTTTTTGTTACCGAATTCGCCCTTTCCATAATCCCCAATATTTACTCCAGTTAAGACAATTTCCTTGATTCCTTGGGAAGAAATTTCAGCGGCATTCTTCAATACATTCTCCAGGGTGTCACTTCTTGAAATTCCGCGTGCCAAAGGAATGGTACAATAAGTGCATTTATAATCACAACCGTCCTGAACCTTTAAGAAAGCCCTGGTCCTATCGCCAATGGCATAACTTCCCACATAAAAATCAGCATCCTCTATTTCGCAGGAATGTATTTCTCCAAAATCATTTTTTGAAAGGTCGTTGACATAATCGGTAATCTTGAATTTTTCGGTGGCCCCCAATACAAGATCTACACCATCTACAGCCGCGAGCTGTTCCGGTTTCAATTGGGCATAACAGCCTATAGCCGCCACAAAAGCCTCAGGATTCACCTTCTGTGCCTGTTTTACAATATTCTTGAACCGTTTGTCTGCATTTTCCGTTACCGAACATGTATTGATCACATACATATCGGCCATTTCAGAAAAATCTACACGCTGGAAGCCCTCTTCGACAAATCCTCTTGCAATAGTCGATGTTTCTGAAAAGTTAAGCTTACAACCCAACGTATAAAATGCTACTTTCTTTTTCATGGTCCAATTCTTATAAATTACCTAAAAGTCAGGATTACATATATTTAAAAGACTATAACTTTTAGGCTTGCAAATATACCAACAAATCTCTGTTTAGTAAAACAGTGTTGATGTCAGTAAAACAATTAGGTGTGCTGGATTAATCTTTTCTCCATTTTTTTGTTTCCTCAAAAACGTGGTTTAGGATATCGGCCTCAATTTCATCGAATTCAACACCTCTTCTCTCCATCACTATTTTAGCGGTCTCAAAGGCCTTTTTGGGCAGATAGGTTGTAAACCCAGAAGCCCCACCCCAACTGTAACTGGGGACAAAATTTCTAGGGAACCCCGACCCAAAGATATTGGCACTTACCCCAATAACAGTCCCGGTATTGAACATGGTATTGATGCCACACTTACTGTGATCCCCCATCATCAAACCACAAAACTGAAGTCCAGTTTTTGCAAAGCCCTCAGTCTCATAGCTCCATAAACGCACCGTGTCATAATTGTTTTTTAGGTTGGAATTATTGGTGTCTGCCCCAATATTGCACCATTCTCCCAAAACTGCATTTCCTAGAAACCCTTCATGACCTTTATTGGAATAGGCAAAGAGCACAGAATTGTTGATTTCTCCACCAATTCGACAATACGGCCCAGCAGTGGTAGGTCCATAAATCTTGGCCCCCATTTTAACCACTCCATGTTCGCCTAGAGCAAAACCTCCTCTGATGATACAGCCTTCCATAACCTCTGCATCCTTTCCAATATAAATAGGTCCATCATTGGCATTTAGAATACTGCATTCTACTGTGGCACCTTCTTCCAAAAAGATATTCTTTAGATTAAAAACGGTATTTGTTTTGGAAATGGGAGCACTTTTCCTGCCTTCAGTCAATAATTTGAAGTCGGCTTCCATAGCTTGTCCATTTTTGGAAAAAATATCCCAGGTGTGTTCTATCCTTAAAACGTCACCCTCGTATTCTATCGCTGTATAGTTAGAAAAATCAGGGTCTTCTTGCGATTCCAAAGAATAAAAGGCAATAATTTCCTCCTTTTGAAAGATCGCCTCGTTCGGCTTTAGATTTTTCACCACCTCCACCAAAGCTTCATTGGGCAGGAAGGAGGCATTGATCAGTATATTTTCTGCTAGTTCCACCATGGGATACTTTTCGGATAGGTATTCCTCAGTAATTGTAGTTGTGGTGAAGCCCAAGAATTTCTCCCATTTTTCCCGAATGGTCAAAATCCCTACCCTAATTTCTGCTACTGGCCTTGTAAAGGTAAACGGCAACAAAGAATTTCTTACCGTACCGTCGAAAAGAATATAGTTCATGGTTAGATTTTATGTAAAAATAAAAAAAGTCACGCCTCGATGAACATCGGGGCGTGACTATATAACTTGTAATGCAAAAAATTTACTCTTTGCTGAACTTCTTGTATTTGTTCTTAAACTTGTCAATACGACCAGCAGTATCCACCAATTTAGCCTTACCGGTATAAAATGGGTGAGATGTCCTTGAAATTTCCATCTTCACAACTGGGTATTCAACACCATCAACTTCCAAAGTCTCTTTGGTATCTGCCGTAGACTTAGTAAGAAACACATCTTCATTTGACATATCCTTAAAAGCTACTAATCTATAATTCTCTGGGTGTATTCCTTTCTTCATGGTAAAAAAACTTTGATACTCTCAATTTTTAGAGCTGCAAATTTAAGGAATTTTCCGAAAACAACAATTTAAATTGAAAAAAAAATTAAAATAAAAAAACATTAATTATCTGTAACAAAAATAGACGGTTTACAACTAATAGCAAACAACCGTAAAACTATAAAAAACATGGAAGAAAACAAACCGAACACAGGGAAAATAGCTTTAAATTTTGGATTAATTCTCGGAGGACTAAGCATTGTATTTGCAATGATGTTATACTCTTTGGACATGCACTACCAAGGTGGCATGCTTGTATTGGGTGTAAGTGTAATTCTAATGATTGCCGTTATTGTACTGGGAATGCTTCAATTTAAAAAAGCCAACAATGGGTTTATGACCTTAGGTCAGGGCTTAAAAGTAGGTTTGGGTATCGCTATCGTTGGTGGTGTGATCGGAATATTATTCAATCAAGTAATGGCTGGGATTATTGACCCTGAAATGATGGAGAAGGCCATGGAATATCAAAAAGGGGTATTAATGGAAACGACCAAACTAACTTCTGATCAAATTGATGCACAATTGGAAATGGGTAAAAAATTCTCCACACCTTCCATGCAAATTGTTTTTGGACTCGTTTATAGCCTTGTCGCAGGCTTTATATTCTCTTTAATTCCTGCTTTGATACTAAAAAAACAAGAAACTAATCAGTAATTTGTACTTTTGAATTTATTCTCAGCGGTACCAAATGAATATAAGCATAGTAATTCCCTTACTTAACGAAGAAGAATCACTAAAAGAACTACATGATTGGATTGTGCAAGTGATGCAATCCAATCATTTTTTATATGAAATCCTCTTTATAGACGATGGTAGCACCGATACTTCTTGGAACATCATCTCGGAGCTATCCCTAAAAAACCCTCATGTCAAGGGAATAAAGTTTTTAAAAAACTTTGGCAAGTCGCAAGCCCTACACGCTGGTTTTAAAGCAGCAAAAGGAGATGTCATCATTACTATGGATGCCGATCTCCAGGATAATCCAGAAGAGATCAGCGAATTATACAAACTCATCAAAGAAGAGAATTACGATCTGGTATCGGGCTGGAAAAAAAAGAGATATGATTCCATTCTCTCTAAAAACATGCCCTCCAAATTATTCAATTGGGCGGCGAGAAGAACCTCTGGGGTAAAACTGCACGATTTTAATTGTGGTCTTAAGGCCTACAAGAAGGAGGTTGTGAAAAACATAGAGGTTTCCGGTGAAATGCACCGTTACATTCCCGTATTGGCAAAAAGTGCCGGATTCTCCAACATTGGCGAAAAAGTAGTACAGCACCAAGCCAGAAAATATGGAAAAACAAAATTTGGCATGGAACGGTTCATCAACGGATTTTTGGATTTGATTACCATTTGGTTTGTATCCAAGTTTGGCAAACGGCCCATGCACCTTTTTGGGGCCCTAGGGGTGCTAATGTTCATCATTGGCCTAGGCTTTGCGACATACCTTGGCATAGACAAACTCTTTTTTCGCCCCACAGGGCGGTTGATTGCGGAACGCCCACAATTTTTTATTGCTTTGACCGCGATGATCATTGGAACCCAGTTATTTTTAGCAGGTTTCCTAGGTGAAATAATGGTGCGGACAAGAAAGAATGAAACCCGATATACGATCTCAGAAGAATTGAACCTTACCAAAGATTAAAGCAATATTCTTTGTAAATTTAAATACACTATAAATTTTTATAAACACATGGACGTCATACTCAACACCGCAAAAAGCTGGTTAACCGATTTTTTTGACACCAACACAAAAAAGGAAATCGAAAACCTTATGAAGACTAATACCGAAGAGCTAAAGGACAGGTTTTATAAGGACCTGGAATTTGGAACAGGAGGTATGCGCGGTATCATGGGGGTTGGCACCAATAGAATCAATAAATACACCTTGGGGAAAAACACCCAGGGATTAAGCAACTATCTTAAAAAGGTTTATCCGAACGAGGTCCTAAAAGTGGTCATCGCTTATGACTGCAGACATAATAGCGATACCTTGGCCAAAACAGTAGCGGATGTTTTTGCTGCCAATGGTATCAAGGTGTTTTTATTCTCCGAATTAAGGACCACCCCTGCCCTATCCTTCGCCGTAAAATATTTAAACTGCCACGCAGGAATTGTTTTAACAGCTTCCCATAATCCACCGGAATACAATGGGTATAAGGTTTATTGGACAGACGGAGGGCAAATTGTCCCACCACAGGACGGGGAGATCATCTCGGAAATCAATAAGCTATCTTTCGAGGATATCAAATTTAAGGCAGATGAAAACTTGATCCAATTAATAGATAAAGAGGTTGATGAGGCCTTCATTTCTGCATCGGTAAAAAACGGAAACTTTAATGCAAAAGGAAAGGATAATTTCAAAATTGTGTTTACTTCTTTGCACGGCACTTCCATTACCGCCATCCCCGAAGTTTTAAAACGGGCCGGTTATAAGAATGTGACCATTATTGAAGAACAAGCTGTCCCTGACGGCAACTTTCCAACCGTAAAATCCCCTAACCCGGAAGAACCGGAAGCTTTGACCATGGCCATACAAAAAGCTGAGGAAATTGGAGCGGATATTGTTATTGGTACTGATCCGGATAGTGACCGATTGGGTATAGCCGTGAGGAATCTTGAGGGAAAAATGGAATTATTAAACGGTAACCAGGCCATGGTACTCATGACCAAATTCTTATTGGATCAACGCAAGGCCAAAGGAATGGAAGGCAATGAATTTATAGCATCCACCATCGTCTCTACCCCAATGATGCCTGCCTTGGCAAATGCATACTGCGTAGAATGTAAAACAGCTTTAACAGGATTCAAATGGATTGCCAAGATGATCAAGGATTTCCCAAAACAGCACTTTGTAGGAGGTGGGGAGGAAAGTTTTGGGTTTATGGTGGGTGATTTTGTTCGGGATAAAGATGCTGTGACCGCTACTTTATTGGCTTGTGAAATTGGCGCTAGTGCCAAAGCCAATGGCAGTTCATGCTATGAGGATTTGATAGATTGCTATGTGGATTTTGGTTTTTATAAGGAGAAATTGATTTCCTTGACCAAAAAGGGCATCTCAGGGGCCCAGGAAATAAATCAGATGATGGTCGATTACAAGAATAACCCCGTACTATCCATTGATGGATCCAAGGTTATTTATGTGGACGACTATAATACATCCACCAAAAAAAATATGATAACTGGAGAGACAATATCTATAGACATACCAAAATCAAATGTGTTGATCTACACAACCGAAGACGGCACCATTATGGCCGCTAGACCTAGTGGAACGGAACCTAAGATAAAGTTTTATTTTAGCATCAATACCACTTTGGACAAGGCCAGCGATTTTAAAAAGGTAGATGCCCAATTGGACGAAAAGATCAACAGAATCTTAAAAGAACTGAACCTCAATTAATGGAGTATTTTAAAAAAATCCTTCGGTTTGCCAAACCTTATCAGAAATATGGTTACCTAAATATATTCTTTAATATTCTTTATGCACTTTTTAGTGCTCTGTCTTTTGCTGCACTTATTCCAATGTTGGATGTGCTCTTTAAACAGGACAAAAAAGTAATGGTTGAACCTATCTACACCGGTATGGGCAACTTAAAAGATTATTTACAGGAATACATCAACTTCAGAGTTACCGCCTACTCAGGGGATGACGAGATGAAAGGTCTTGTTTTGGTGATTGGATTGGTGTTGATCCTCTTCCTATTGAAGAATTTCTTCAATTACTTGGCCATGTATTATATTACCTTTTTGAGGAACGGGGTATTAAAGGACATTAGAAATAAAATGTACCAAAAAATTGTGGAGCTCCCTATTTCCTATTATTCGGAGAAAAGAAAAGGGGATGTAATCGCCAGGATTACTTCCGATGTTTTGGAAATTCAACATTCGTTCCTATCCGTTTTGGAATTGATTGTAAGGGAACCACTGACTATCATATTTACCATAATAATCATGTTTGGTATCAGCACCAAACTAACCCTCTTCGTATTTATTTTTATTCCCATAGCCGGAATGATTATTTCTAGAATAGGGAAATCGCTAAAAAAGAAATCGGACCGTGTTCAAAGGGAATCAGGGGAGTTTCTGTCCATTGTAGAAGAAACCTTGGGGGGGCTTAGAGTAATAAAGGCATTTAACGCGGAATCCAGATTCCAGAAAACCTTTAATTCGTCTACCTACCGTTTTTTTGATTTCTCCAACAAATTACTCAACAGGCAAAATCTCGCTTCTCCAACAGGGGAATTCTTAGGGATTTTGGTAATAGGTGTCTTATTATGGTTTGGCGGCAAAATGGTTCTGATAGACAAAACCCTTGATGCCTCTTCTTTTATCGCATATATGGGATTGGCATACAATATTCTTACTCCAGCAAAATCCATCAGCAAGGCATCTTATGGGGTTAAAAAGGGTAATGCCGCTGCAGAACGGGTTTTGGAAATCTTGGAAACCAAAAACCCTATAGCGGATATTGATAATGCCATATCCAAAGAAACTTTTGAGAGTGGAGTATCCATAGAAAACGTGTCTTTTAAATATGAGGATGAATATGTCCTGAAAAACTTTAATCTCAACGTACCCAAAGGACATACTGTTGCTCTGGTAGGACAGTCGGGAAGTGGAAAAAGTACCATAGCAAATTTAGTGACCCGCTTTTACGATGTAAATGAAGGAACCATCAAAATTGACGGTACCGATATTAAGCACCTTACCAAGAACTCACTCCGAAATCTAATGGGACTGGTTACACAAGATTCTATTTTATTCAATGATACTGTGCGAAACAATATTGGCCTTGGTAAAGAACATGCCACTGATGAGGAAATAATTGCAGCTGCAAAAATTGCCAATGCCCACGAGTTTATATCCCAACTTCCCATGGGGTATGATACCAACATAGGCGATAGCGGTAACAAATTAAGTGGTGGACAAAAGCAACGACTGTCCATCGCCAGGGCCGTTCTCAAGAATCCTCCGTTAATGGTACTGGATGAAGCCACCTCAGCATTGGATACGGAAAGTGAAAGACTGGTGCAGGACGCCCTGGAAAAAATGATGAAGAACAGGACTTCCATTGTCATTGCACATCGCTTGTCCACCATACAAAACGCAAACACTATTATTGTCTTGCAAAAGGGGGAAATTGTAGAACAGGGATCGCATACACAACTCTTGGAGGCCAATGGTGTCTATAAAAAATTAGTGACTATGCAATCCTTTGATTCATGATAAAATAGATCAAAACAGAGGCGCTTTCAAATGGGGATTTATTGGTGACAATTAAACCATTGCTAAAATAAACAGTCACATATCTGAATGTAAATAAACACTTTTGATATCAGAAGCATCTTTCGTAGACCAGTTAAAGGACAAGGTCACCCAATCCCAGGCTTTTGAGGTATTGATCAATACTTACAAAGAAAGACTCTATTGGCATATCCGAAGGATTGTACTGGACCATGACGATACTGATGATGTTTTACAGAATACCTTTATTAAGGTCTTCAGAAATATAGATGGTTTTAAAGGGGATAGCAAACTTTTCTCCTGGATGTATCGAATCGCAACCAATGAGGCATTCAGCTTTTTAAAGGCAAAATCCAAAAAAATGGGAGTTTCCAACGATGCGCTTCAGACTCAAATAGTGGAAAATTTACAGGCCGATGTATATTTTGAAGGGGAAGAAATACAATTAAAACTTCAAAAAGCCATCGCAGAACTCCCTGAAAAACAAAAATTGGTGTTCAATATGAAATATTTTGAAGAATTGAAATACGATGAAATTTCGGAGATCTTGGAAACTTCTGTGGGAGCCTTGAAGGCTTCCTATCATTTGGCATCCAAGAAAATAGAAGCTTTTTTGAAAAATGATTAAACCTTTTAAGGTATTGAAGGTCAAACTACAAGAATGAAAAAGAAAGATAAACATAGTGGTTTTAAAACTCCGGAAGGATATTTCGAAGGGCTTAACAATTCCCTTTTCGATAAATTGAAAGGAGAAGACACTATTATACCCCAAAATGAAGGATTTACTGTTCCTGAAGGTTACTTTGATGGGGTGAACCAAACTATTCTTTCAAAAATACGGGAAGAGGAAACAAAGGTCATTCCTCTGAATCCTTACAAAAAATATTATTTCACGGCCATTGCAGTGGCAGCATCCCTTCTTTTGGTCATTGGTTTGCAATGGACAAAGGAGGAAGTATATACATTTGATGATCTTGCCGCATCGGAAATAGAATCATATTTTGAATACAATGATTACGGAATGAGCTCTTATGAGATAGCGGAAATAATGCCAATAGATGACATTAACATCCAAGACATGCTTCAAAAAGAAATAAAAGATGAGAATATTGCCGATTATCTAAACGACAATATTGACATTTTTGAAGATTTAAATCTAGAAGACAATGAGTATTAATAAAAACATCGCAACATTAGTGTTATTGCTTTTAATCACAGTTGTATCCTTTGCACAGGATAGGCCCGATAGGGAGAAGATCAAAGCGCTAAAAGTAGCATTTATAACAGAACGCTTGGACTTAAGCAGTAAGGAAGCACAATTGTTTTGGCCAATCTACAATGAGCATGAAACAAATATGGATGCGTTACGGGTAAAAGAATGGGCACAGGTGCGCCATAAAATAAAGCAAGCCAATACCCTATCGGAAAAAGAAGCTGATGATCTTTTGCGTCTATATACCGCCTTGGAAAAAGAAAAACAAGATTCCAATATGCGTCTGCTTACCAAACTTAGGAATGTGCTTTCCAGTAAAAAAACGTTGTTGCTCATACAAAGTGAGGATGATTTTAAGCGGAAATTGATGCACATGTACCGTCAAAAGCACCGTGACAATTAAAAAACAAAACCTAGGCTGCACCTAGGTTTTTTAGTTTACTTGAATTTCAATTGTGCAATTCGCCCGCTACCAGCAGCATAGGCTATAGAATCATTCAAAAAGCGAAGGGTATAAAATGGTTCTTGGGACAATTTCTTCCAATGTGCCCCCATATCCCCAGAATAGGAAATACCGTTAAATCCAACAGCCACCATATCCAGGCCATCCCCATTGGGGACAAACTGAACACAGCTCATATAACCAGGTTCTTGTCCGTCAGCCACTAATTTCCAAGTTTTGCCACCATCTTTGGTCAAGGCTTTATTGGAGCGGTTATTTTCTGGTTTTGTATAATCACCCCCGATGGCGACTCCCAATTTTTCATCAAAGAAAGAGATGGAATAGATTCCCTCGGTTTCATTTTTAGCAAGCATTGGAGTGGTGAACACCTCCCATGTTTTGCCCTTATCCGGAGAATGGTAAATATTTCCCTTCGTTGTCGCTAACCACGTATGCTCTCCAACCACATCAATATTTGTATTACTTGCAGCAAATGCGCCTTCTCCTATACTTGCTTTTGGTAATACATTACAAGGTGTTTTTTTCCAAGTTTCGCCCCCATCCCTAGTTATTATAATGGACAAACATCCATCCATACTATCGCCAATGGCAATCCCTTCCTTATCATTCCAAAACTTCATGGCATCGTAAAACACATTTTCGTCCTCCTCCTTGTACACCAATTCCATGTCCCCCTGGTCACCTGTCTTGTACAACAAAGCGGGATTGGAAATTGAAAGCATAAAAAAGTCGGTCGCCGTATGGGCCACCGCCCTAAATTGCGGGAGAATACTATCGTAGGCTTGCACCTTTGTCCTTACAATTCCCTTTTTTAAATCTACCGAACCAAACGTTCCTTTATCGGCGGCAAAGGCCAAACTACCATCCATAAGTTCAATGGCACGGATGCTCAAGGAATCTTCATAAATAGTTTCTATTGTAACAGAGGTAAATTGATGGGATTTGGCTTTCTCGTCACAAGAAGCAAGAAACAAAAATCCGATTATAATTGAAAAATATTTCATAGGTATAAATTTCACCAAAAATAAACGGATTCCCTACTAAAACAATATCTTTGCAAACTTAATTTTTTGGAATGCGATTACATAGAAATCTTGTATTTGGAGTTATTGATGCGTTGAACTTTATCTTTAACGAGAACGAGTATGCGGATAAGGTTGTAGAAAAGGTATTGAAGTACGACAAGCGATGGGGAGCTAGAGATAGGGCATTCATAGCGGAGACCACTTATGACATTGTGCGTTGGAAGCGTTTATACACGGAAATTGCAGAGGTAAAAGCTCCTTTCAAAAGACCTGATTTATTTCGTATCTGGGCCGTTTGGGCCGTCTTGAGAGGAATAGAACTTCCTGATTGGAAACAGATAGAGCCTACCCCAACAAGAAGAATAAAAGGTAAGTTCGATGAACTATCCAAAATTAGAAAGTACAGGGAATCTGTACCGGATTGGTTGGATGAATTGGGCGAAAAAGCCTTGGGCGATGACTTATGGACCAAGGAACTACATGCTTTAAACGAACAGGCCAATGTAATTTTAAGGGCAAACACCCTAAAAACCACACCCATAAAATTGCACGATATTTTATTGGAGTTAAATGTTGATACCGAATTTATTAAGGGATATCCAAGTGCATTAAAACTAAAGGAGCGCAGTAATGTATTTATCACAGATGCCTTTAAAGAAGGTTTATTTGAGGTGCAGGATGCATCTTCCCAATTGGTATCGGAATTTTTGGATGTAAAACCAGGACAAAGGGTCATTGACACCTGTGCAGGGGCCGGAGGGAAAACACTTCATTTGGCGGCACTAATGGAAAACAAGGGCCAGCTTATTGCTCTAGACATATACTCCCGTAAACTATCAGAACTAAAAAGACGCGCCAAACGTGCTGGGGCCCACAATGTGGAGACCAGGGAAATAGATTCTACCAAAGTCATTAAAAAATTGCACAATAGTGCAGATAGGGTGCTTATAGATGCTCCATGTACTGGATTGGGGGTCTTGAGAAGGAATCCTGATGCTAAATGGAAAATGCAGCCCGATTTCTTGGAAAAAGTTATCGCTACGCAAAAACAGATTCTTAGCGATTATAGCAAGATGGTAAAACCAGAAGGCAAATTAGTCTATGCCACTTGTTCCATACTCCCACAGGAAAATACTGAACAAGTAAAAACTTTTCTTGCTTCAGATGAAGGAAAGGATTTTATTTTGATACGCGAAAAGAATGTTTATGCTTCGGTTGAAGGGTTCGATGGTTTTTATATGGCCTTGTTACAAAAGAAATAGATCTAAATAATAATGATAAAAAAAAGGCATAACCGCGGTTATGCCTTTTTTTTATGTCTTCCTTTCCTCTTGATCTACTCTTTCAAGGTAGGATAGCTTACACCGAGTTGCTCTAGATAAGTATCATAGTTCTTATCATCGAAATAAAATTTTTCCAATTGGGGCCTAAATTTTTCCATTTTATCTTGGTTCAGATAGCTTGGCGGTAAATCTGCTTCTGTGATCATTGGTTGATATTTGGTCTCCTTACTTTGCTCGTTCTTGAAATAATCCCAAGCCTTGGTCATTAATTCCGGTTTAAGCAAAAAATCCAAAATGGTCATAGCTTCTGCCTTGGCTCCTGCCACAACCCCCTTGTGGGCAATTGGCGTGGCCATGGCTATGGCATTGCTCCAATGATGTCCTTGCAGTCCCGGTATATTGGAAGGAAAGCGCATGGTTATCGTAGGCACCTTCCAGGAAACATCACCTATGTCGTCAGAACCACCACTAACAGGATCTTTAACTGGTAATCCCAAGGGATCCAAGACCGTATTCAGGCCTACTGATTTATCTGAATTCACTTCCTTTTGCACGGCCTTGGCCAAGATTTGATCGGCTTCTGACCAAGTTGGCAATCCAACTTTTTTAATATTGACATACATGCTCTCGGCAATCACCTTGTTATAATGCCTGGGCCATGCAGTCCCCAGCACTTTTGATTTTACGGTGGTACCTGTCATCAAGGCAGCTCCTTCTGCAATATTATTGGCTTCCTTGTACATTTCCATAATACCTTCATAGGTAATATCCCTGAAGTAATACCATATTGAAGCCTTGGAAGGCACTACATTGGGCTGATCTCCTGCATCGGTAAAAATAGAGTGCGATCTTTTTAAGGGATGTAGATGCTCCCTTTTATAATTCCACCCTATACTCATTAGTTCTGCTGCATCCAAGGCGCTACGACCCCTCCAAGGGGATCCTGCCGAATGGGCGGCTTCACCTTCAAAAGAATATTCTACCGAGATCAGTCCTGTACCTTTTGTAGGGCCCCATGAAACCTCTAGATTGTCCCCCACATGTGTAAAAATGCACATATCTATGTCATCAAACAGGCCATCCCTGACGTACCAAGCCTTGGCAGCAACCAATTCTTCAGCAATCCCGGGCCAAATAACCAAGGTTCCCTTTATTCCCTCCCTTTCCATTAGCTGCTTTACCGCTAAAGCGGCTGTAATATTTAAAGGTATACCCGAGTTATGGCCCTCACCATGTCCAGGGGCTCCTTCAACTATAGGCTTATGGTAGGCAACTCCAGGATACTGTGATGCCTTTGGTATACAATCCACATCACTGCCCAAGGCAATAATCGGTCCTTCCCCATTGCTCCATCTCGCAAACCAAGCGGTTGGAATCCCAGAAATCGAATTCTCAATCTCAAAACCATTTTCCTTTAACAAGCCGGTCAAATACTTGGATGATTCTATTTCCTGAAAGCCCAACTCAGAAAAACTAAAAACCTTATCGACCATGACCTGTGCTTGCTTATAATTTGCCTGAACAATTTGAGCAGCTTCGGCTTTTAATTTTTCTACCTGTTTATCGGAATATTTTTTTTGGGAAAATCCAATGTTTACTGCGCCAAAAAACAAAAGCACTAGAATTGCATTGGTTGACTTTTTAAAATTATAGTTCATAGGATACATTTAAGTTATTTCTAAATTTAAAGGAATTTTAGTTATTATCAACCTAATACTTTTTCACAAGCCAATTAATTTATCTCCATTTTCAATTGGACATATTTCTAACCTTTCAACATAATATACCCCGCTGAGATGGTTCTGTTCCATTAATTAACAATTGGTGCTTATAACTGTTCCCTTTTCTATCTATCAATTACACATAAAAAATGTAAATTTGTGCCTTGTTAAACAAACAATTTTCGAATTCCATGATTCATTTTTTCGGGGACCTAAATGCCAAAGTTTTTGCTGTTCAGAGTAATAATGCGCTTTCAAACGAAGACATCACTAAATTGACCTGGTTGTTCGGCAACCAACCTCAAATAAACACGGCGTCTCTTGACGCCTTTTTTGTTGGTCCAAGAGCGGCCATGATAACGCCTTGGAGTACAAATGCTACGGAAATAACCCAGAACATGGGGGTTTCCGGAATCATTAGAATAGAAGAATTTAAGTCTACGGATAAGGATTCCTCTGATTTTGACCCTATGCTTTCACAAAAGTACAGTGCCTTGACCCAGGATATCTATTCTGTGAAAACAGAGCCGGAAGCAGTTCTGGAAATCGATGATATTGCTGCCTACAATGAAAAGGAAGGCCTGGCCTTGAGTGGCGAAGAAGTGGGTTATTTGGACCGAATGTCCAAAAATATAGGTCGCAAACTTACAGATTCGGAAGTTTTTGGATTCAGTCAAGTCAACTCAGAACATTGTAGACATAAAATTTTCAATGGGACATTTGTTATAGATGGGGTTGAAAAACCAACGTCTCTGTTTAAACTCATTAAAAAAACAGCGCAAGAACATCCAGGGGACATCGTATCTGCCTATAAGGATAACGTGGCCTTTGTCAAAGGTCCGACCGTTGTGCAATTTGCACCTAAAAGTGCGGATAAACCCGATTTTTATAGGGAGAGCAATTTTGATTCTGTCATATCTTTAAAGGCTGAAACCCACAATTTCCCAACTACGGTAGAACCATTTAATGGTGCCGCTACAGGTGCAGGAGGAGAAATAAGGGACCGTTTGGCAGGCGGCAAAGGATCATTGCCATTGGCCGGAACTGCAGTTTACATGACCTCCTATTCTCGATTGGAAGAAAACAGACCATGGGAGAAAGGTGTGAAAGAACGGGACTGGTTATACCAAACCCCAATGGATATTCTGATCAAAGCCTCCAATGGAGCTTCTGATTTTGGTAATAAATTTGGACAACCGCTGATTGTCGGTTCCGTGCTAACGTTTGAACACGAAGAAGATGCCAGAGTTTTAGGTTTCGATAAGGTGATTATGCAAGCGGGTGGTATTGGTTACGGAAAATTGGATCAAGCCCTAAAAGATACCCCTAAAACTGGGGATAAAATAGTAATTCTAGGAGGCGACAACTACCGAATTGGAATGGGTGGCGCAGCTGTATCTAGTGCAGATACAGGCGAATTTGGTTCTACAATAGAACTTAATGCCATACAACGTTCCAATCCGGAAATGCAAAAACGAGCTGCCAATGCAATACGAGGGTTGGTAGAAAGTGAACATAATCCTATAGTTTCCATTCATGACCATGGTGCAGGGGGACACCTTAATTGTCTTTCAGAACTAGTGGAAGAAACAGGAGGAAACATAGATCTTGATAGATTGCCCGTAGGTGACCCTACCCTCTCCGCAAAGGAAATTATCGGTAATGAATCGCAAGAGCGTATGGGATTGGTCATTGGAAAAAAAGACGTGGACATGCTTCACCGGATTGCCGAGAGGGAACGTTCTCCCATGTACGAGGTAGGTGATGTTACAGGAGATAAGCGTTTTACCTTCCAGTCCAAAACCACTGGTGAAAAGCCTATGGATCTTGATCTTTCCGATATGTTCGGAAGTTCTCCTAAGACTATCATGACAGATACCACCATCAATAGAAAATATGCCGTCCCTGAGTATTCCTTGGAACATTTTCATGAGTATTTGGCACAGGTCTTACAACTAGAGGCAGTTGCATGTAAAGATTGGCTAACCAATAAGGTAGACCGTTGTGTTGGGGGAAAAGTCGCCAAACAACAGTGTACAGGCCCATTGCAATTACCATTGAACAACTGTGGTGTCATGGCATTGGATTATAAGGGAAAAGAAGGAATTGCAACCTCTATCGGGCACTCCCCCATCTCTGGGTTGATCAACCCAACTGCAGGCAGTAGAAACAGCATAGCCGAAGCGCTCACTAACCTAATATGGGCGCCGGTCAAAGACGGATTACAATCGGTTTCTTTATCGGCCAACTGGATGTGGCCTTGTAAGAATGAAGGGGAGGATGCTAGGTTATATGAAGCGGTGGAAGCGATATCAGATTTTGCCATTGCCCTTGGCATCAATGTTCCAACTGGCAAGGATTCTCTTTCCATGAAACAACGCTACAAAAATGCGGAAGTCATAGCTCCGGGTACCGTTATAATTTCGGCAGCGGCACATTGTACCGATATCACCAAAGTGGTAGAGCCCGTTTTACAAAGGAATGGTGGGGATATCTATTACATCAACCTTTCGCAGGACAACTTTAAATTGGGAGGTTCGTCCTTCGCACAAATACGAAACACCATTGGAAACGAAGCCCCAAACATCAAAGATGCCAAAAGCTTTAAAAACACCTTTAATACCATTCAGCGTTTAATAGGTGAAGGCAAAATTAGTGCAGGTCATGATGTGGCATCTGGCGGACTGGTCACAACCTTGTTGGAAATGTGTTTTGCAGATACCCAATTGGGCGCCAAGCTGGATTTAACAAGTCTAGGGGAAGCAGATACCATTAAATTACTGTTTGCGGAAAATGCCGGTATTGTTTTTCAAGGCAAGGATACTTCCATAGAAAAGGTCTTGAAGGATGCCGGAGTTCATTTTAACAAGATAGGCGCTGTACTTGAGGAATCTGTATTGACCATAAAAAATAATGGCGTTGAAATGGGATTGAATATCAATTCTCTACGCGACACTTGGTTTAAAACTTCTTATTTATTGGATAAGAAACAGACCGCTAATAACCTTGCACAGGTTCGATACGAAAATTACAAAGACCAGGCATTACGCTATAAATTCCCATCCCATTTTGATGGCAGTATAAAAAGTTTAACTGGATTACATAATGCAGGACAACCGAAACCAAAAGCAGCAATTCTTAGGGAAAAAGGGAGTAATTCTGAGCGGGAAATGGCCAATGCTATGTATTTGGCAGGTTTTGATGTGAAGGATGTACACATGACCGATCTTATTTCCGGGCGTGAGACATTGGAAGATATCCAGTTTATAGGGGCAGTTGGCGGCTTCTCAAATTCCGATGTATTGGGAAGTGCCAAAGGATGGGCAGGTGCTTTTAAATACAATGAAAAAGCAAATCTGGCGCTTAAAAACTTCTTTGCAAGACCTGATACCTTATCTATAGGCATCTGTAACGGCTGTCAGTTATTTATGGAACTTGATCTCATAAATCCAGATCATGAGAATCATGGGAAAATGACATATAATGATTCCCATAAACACGAAAGTGGATTTACATCGGTAGTAATTCAAAAAAACAATTCAGTGATGCTTTCATCTTTGGCCGGTGCGAATCTTGGAGTTTGGATTTCACATGGGGAAGGAAAATTTAAATTGCCCATGTCAAAAGAGAACTATGGGATTGTGGCCAATTATGGATATGAAGGATATCCAGCCAACCCTAACGGATCGGATTATAATACCGCAATGCTTTGCGATAAAACTGGAAGGCATTTGGTGACCATGCCCCATATAGAACGTTCTATCTTTCAATGGAACTGGGCACATTACCCTGCAGAAAGAAAGGACGAAGTATCTCCATGGTTGGAGGCTTTTACCAATGCAAGAAACTGGGTGGAAAGTTATAAGAAGAATTAATCACATCCTTAATGAAGGATATGGAAGCAAAAAAAAGGCCGATGCAACAACATCGGCTTTTTCATTCGCTAAATTTTATTGCATGGAGGTGAATTATTCTTTGTG
This sequence comes from Flavobacteriaceae bacterium KMM 6897, assembly GCA_035798135.1. Classification (GTDB taxonomy): domain Bacteria; phylum Bacteroidota; class Bacteroidia; order Flavobacteriales; family Flavobacteriaceae; genus Sediminicola. The sequence continues at coordinate 75,065 of JAPFBR010000003.1, forward strand.
TAAAATAAAAAAATAAATTTCTAAAGTAAAACATTGTCTGTCCCTCTAAATATTGGGTAATGACCTCTAATTTAATAGCTTACTACAACCTCCCGTATATGTTTTTCATATTTTCTATAGTTAGAAACTAGGAATTCATTAATATTATAACATGTTTTATGGGAATGCCATTTTAAAATACCATTCCCTTTTCTTAATTTGCCAAGACGTTTAGAAAAAAATATGCAAACAATCACTCGCCTTTTTGATTTTCCGTATTATCAATTAGAGAAATTTAACCTAGAAAAGTCCTTGGTAACCAAATACGATGGTAAATGGATAGCCACTTCCACCAAGGAGTATATTGATAAGGCCAATACTGTTAGTCGCGCGTTATTGAGACTGGGCGTAAAACCAAATGATAAGATTGCGTTGATTTCGTTGAGCAATCGAACGGAATGGAATATCATGGATATCGGAATACTTCAATTGGGGGCTCAAAACGTACCTATTTATCCTACAATTTCAGAAGAGGATTATAAATTTGTTCTTAACCATTCAGAGGCAAAGTATTGCTTTGTTTCCTGTAATGAAGTATACGAAAAGGTAAAGGCAGTAAAGGCCGATACCCCCCATTTATTGGATGTATATTCATTCGATGCTTTATCCGATTGCAAGAACTGGAACGAAATCTTGGAATTGGGTGCAGATACTTCCAACCAAACAGAAGTAGACACTTTAAAAGACGCAGTACAGCCTCAAGACCTTGCCACCTTAATTTATACGTCAGGTACCACGGGAAGACCTAAGGGGGTTATGCTGTCCCATGATAACGTAGTGAGTAATGCAATAGAAAGCTCCAAAAGGTTTCCTATTTTGGACGGAAAAGCAAGAGCCTTAAGCTTTCTTCCAGTTTGCCATATTTACGAACGCATGCTCATTTATCTTTATCAATTTAGGGGAGTTAGCATCTATTTCGCTGAATCCATTGATAAGATCAGTGATAACCTTAAAGAGACAGAGCCTCATGTGATGACGGCCGTCCCAAGGTTATTGGAAAAAGTATACGACAAAATAATTGCCAAGGGAGGGGAGCTTACTGGCATCAAAAAGAAACTATTTTTTTGGGCGGTAGAACTAGGGCTGCAATATGAACCTTACGGACAAAATGGATGGTTCTATGAGCAAAAATTGGCCTTGGCCAGAAAACTAATTTTTAGCAAATGGAAAGCAGGGCTTGGCGGTAATTTAGACCTAATAGCCTCAGGTAGTGCTGCATTACAACCCAGGTTGGCCAGAATATTCAATGCGGCCGAAATGGGGGTAATGGAAGGTTATGGCCTTACCGAAACGTCACCTGTTATTTCTGTAAATGATATGCGCAATGGCGGCTTTAAGATTGGTTCTGTAGGAAAGTTAATAGACCGTACGGAAGTGAAAATTGCTAAAGATGGGGAAATATGTGTTAGAGGTCCTCAGGTGATGATCGGGTATTATAAAGATCCCGAAAAAACCAATGAAGTACTTATAGATGGCTATTTCCATACTGGCGACATCGGTGAATTGGACTCAGAGGGATTCCTAAAAATCACGGACCGTAAAAAAGAAATGTTCAAGACCTCCGGAGGAAAATATGTTGCACCACAACTTCTGGAGAACAGGTTTAAACAATCCCGATTCATTGAACAAATCATGGTCGTTGGTGAAGGTGAAAAAATGCCCGCTGCCCTTATTCAGCCCGATTTTGAATTTGTGAAGAATTGGGCAAAGAAACACAACATAACGGTTGGTGACAATAAAGAATTGGTGACCAATGAAAAGGTTATAGAACGCTTTCAAGAAGAGGTTGATACGGCCAATGAAAATTTTGCCAAATGGGAAAAAATAAAACAATTTCGACTTACCCCAGATGCTTGGACCATTGACGGAGGCCACGTAACTCCCACCCTAAAATTAAAGCGAAAAATAATAAAAGAAAAGTATTTGGATCTTTATCAGGAGATCTATGGCAATCCCAACGCTTATTAAAATTCATAATACATAACAACACCCCAAAGAAACAGGGGTGTTTTTTTTACCTTCTATTTTAGATAATTTTAATAAAATTTATTATGCATGCATAATAAATTTTATTATATTTGGACATCTATCTAAAATTAAATGAAGGATATTACTGTGGATTATGCTCTAAGGGCGACATGGCAGGCGGTCATTAAAATGTACAATGAAGAGGCCAAAAACTATGACACTACCATGGCTATCGGCTTTACTTTGCTTAGCATCGATCCAAAGACAGGTACTCCTTCCACTGCATTGGGCCCAAAAATGGGAATGGAGGCAACTTCACTTTCCAGGATAATAAAAAGCATTGAAGAAAAAGGGCTTATTGAAAGAAGGCCCAATCCTGATGATGGTAGGGGTGTTCTTATCCATTTGACCGCATTGGGCTTGGAAAAAAGAAAACTATCAAAAGATGTGGTCATGCGTTTTAATGAGGTGGTCAAATTAAACATCCCAAATGAAAAACTCCACCACTTTTTTGAGGTAACAGATACAATCAACAAATTGATAGCCGAAAAAAAAATCTACATAAAAAATTCAACAACCAAATAATTCTATTTATTGATGAACAAACATATTAAAAAGGTAGCGGTAATTGGCTCTGGTATAATGGGTAGTGGGATAGCATGTCATTTCGCAAATATAGGCGTAGAGGTATTGTTATTGGATATTGTACCTAGGGAACTAACTGATAGGGAAAAAGCTAAAGGACTAAGCTTACAGGATAAAGTAGTTCGAAATAGACTGGTGAACGATTCTTTAATTGCCTCCTTAAAGTCCAAGCCTTCACCTATATATCATCAAGATTTTGCAAAGCGAATCCAAACGGGTAATCTTGAGGATGACATTGCAAAGGTGGCCCATGTGGATTGGATCATTGAAGTGGTTGTTGAGCGATTGGATATCAAAAAGAAGGTTTTTGAAAATTTGGAAAAATTCAGATCTCCGGGAACTTTGATCACCTCCAATACCTCTGGGATTCCCATTAAATTCATGAGTGAAGGTAGAAGTGATGATTTCCAGAAACATTTCTGTGGGACCCACTTTTTTAACCCCGCCCGATATTTAAAACTGTTCGAAATCATCCCTGGTCCAAAAACTTCTCCGGAAGTATTGGAATTCCTTAACGGTTATGGAGAGAAATTCTTGGGCAAAACTTCAGTGGTTGCCAAGGATACCCCTGCATTTATAGGAAATAGAATTGGTATATTCAGTATACAGAGCCTGTTCCACATGGTCAAGGAAATGGATCTTACAGTGGAGGAAGTGGATAAACTGACAGGCCCTGTAATTGGCAGACCTAAATCGGCCACCTTCAGAACTGTAGATGTTGTTGGTCTGGATACCTTGGTACATGTAGCCAATGGGATATATGAGAATTGTGCGCAAGATGAGCGTTTGGAACTTTTTAAACTTCCCGACTTTATCGACACCATGATGAAAAACAAATGGCTGGGAAGCAAATCTGGCCAAGGTTTTTATAACAAGATTAGAAATGCCGATGGATCCAGTGAGATTAAAACATTGGATCTAAACACCTTGGAATACAGGGCCAGTAAAAGGGCAAGTTTTGCTACTTTGGAGTTGACCAAGACCATAGATAAGGTCGTTGATAGATTCAAAGTATTGGTCGGTGGGAAGGACAAGGCCGGTGAATTTTACAGAAAAAGTTTTGCCGCCCTCTTTGCCTATGTTTCGCATAGAATTCCAGAGATCACAGATGAGCTTTATAAAATTGACGATGCCATGAAAGCCGGTTTTGGATGGGAACACGGGCCTTTCCAAATATGGGATGCCATTGGTTTGGAAAAAGGGTTGGAATTGATCAAGGCAGAAGGTTTGGAGCCTGCGACGTGGGTAAATGAAATGAAAGCTGCTGGAATTACTTCCTTTTACGCTGTAAAAGAAGGGGCCACCTACTTTTACGATATCCCTAAAAAAGCAATAGGAAAGATTCCTGGTCAGGATGCCTTCATCATATTGGACAACATCCGTAAGACCAAGGAAGTATTTAAAAATAGTGGTGTAGTTATACAGGATTTGGGAGATGGCATTCTAAATGTGGAGTTCCAATCCAAGATGAATACTATTGGTGGCGATGTTTTGGCCGGACTCAATAAGGGTATAGATCTTGCAGAAAAAGATTTCCAAGGCTTGGTAGTAGGGAACCAGGCCGCTAATTTTTCCGTGGGCGCAAATATCGGAATGATATTTATGATGGCCGTGGAACAAGAGTATGATGAACTGAACATGGCTATTAAAATGTTTCAGGACACCATGATGCGGATGCGATATTCATCTATACCGACCATTGCAGCTCCCCACGGGATGGCCTTGGGAGGAGGTTGCGAACTTTCATTACATGCCGATAAGGTAGTGGCTGCAGCTGAAACCTACATGGGCTTGGTAGAATTTGGGGTAGGTGTCATCCCTGGAGGTGGTGGATCTAAAGAAATGGCCCTTAGGGCATCGGATATTTTCAGAAAAAATGACGTGGAATTAAACGTTCTACAAGAATATTTCTTGACCATTGGCATGGCAAAAGTTTCTACTTCTGCCTACGAGGCCTTTGATATGGGAATTCTTCAAAAGGGGAAAGATGTGATTGTAGTAAATAAAGACCGACAAATAGCTACAGCCAAAGCGCACGCGAAACTTATGGCAGAAACGGGTTATACACAACCTCCAAAACGTACCGACGTAAAAGTATTGGGCAAACAAGCCTTAGGAATGTTTTTGGTGGGAACCGACGCTATGCAAGCTGGAAAATATATTTCCGAACACGATAAGAAAATCGCCAACAAATTGGCCTATGTAATGGCAGGTGGCGATTTATCAGAGGCCACTATGGTGAGCGAGCAGTATTTATTGGATTTGGAACGGGAAGCCTTTCTGTCATTATGTACGGAGCGCAAAACCTTGGAACGAATCCAACATATGTTGAAAACTGGAAAACCACTTAGAAATTAGCACTAGGAAGTCATATAGAAGGTAGTAGCTAAAGCTATTCCTTTGTACTAACTTCCAAAAAACATAAAATAAAATGAAAACAGCTTATATAGTAAAAGCCTACAGAACAGCAGTTGGGAAAGCGCCAAAAGGGGTATTCCGATTTAAAAGACCGGATGAATTGGCAGCGGAAACCATTGAACACATGATGAAGGAGGTACCGCAATTGGATAAAAAACGAATAGATGATGTGATCGTGGGGAACGCCATGCCCGAAGCTGAACAGGGACTGAATGTAGCCCGTCTGATTTCCCTAATGGGATTGAACATCGATGATGTTCCTGGGGTTACCGTAAACAGATATTGTGCCTCGGGTATAGAAACCATTGGGATTGCTACTGCAAAGATACAATCAGGAATGGCCGAATGTATCATCGCCGGTGGAGCGGAAAGTATGAGTTATATTCCTATGGGCGGATATAAGCCCACTCCAGATTATGCGGTGGCTAAAGATGGACATGAAGACTACTATTGGGGAATGGGACTTACCGCTGAAGCGGTAGCGGAACAATTTAAGGTATCCCGTGAGGATCAGGACCAATTTGCATACAATTCGCACATGAAAGCCTTAAAAGCTCAGGCAGAGGACCGTTTTAAAGAACAAATAGTCCCCATTAACGTGGAGCATACTTTTGTAAATGAGAGTGGTAAAAAAGAAACAAAAAATTACACAGTCAATAAAGATGAGGGCCCAAGGGCAGATACCTCTTTAGAAGTATTAAACAAGTTGCGGCCTGTTTTTGCTGCCAATGGATCGGTAACCGCAGGTAACTCCTCACAAATGAGTGATGGCGCCGCTTTTGTTCTTATTATGAGCGAGGAAATGGTAAAGGAACTCAATCTGGAACCTATTGCTAGGCTAGTCAATTATGCTGCGGCCGGAGTAGAGCCCAGAATTATGGGCATAGGCCCAGTGAAAGCCATTCCAAAAGCTCTGAAGCAGGCAGGATTAAAACAGGAAGATATTGAATTGATCGAATTGAATGAAGCCTTTGCTTCCCAATCCTTGGCTGTTATTAGAGAATTGAAACTCAATCCAGATATCGTAAATGTAAACGGTGGTGCCATTGCTTTGGGACATCCGTTGGGATGCACAGGAGCCAAACTATCGGTACAGTTATTTGATGAAATGCGCAAGCGCAACATGAAGGGAAAATACGGCATGGTGACCATGTGCGTTGGAACCGGGCAAGGGGCCGCAGGGATTTTTGAATTTTTGAATTAGAAAAACGAATTAGGAGCTAAAGGTTTATTAAAGATCACGCTTACATTTTTTACTTAAAACATAATATCATGAGTACTGAAACCATAAAAAAAGACATATTACGAGGAGGACAGTTCCTAGTAAAAGAGACCAAATGCGAGGATATATTTACCCTTGAGGATTTGTCCGAAGAGCAGAAAATGATGCGCGACAGCACCAAGGAATTTGTCGATAGGGAACTATGGGCACACTGGGAACGTTTTGAAAAGAAAGATTACGCCTATACAGAGGAATGTATGCGTAAAGCGGGGGAACTTGGCCTTTTAAGTGTTGCCGTACCAGAATCCTATGGCGGGATGGGGATGGGATTTGTATCCACCATGTTGGTCTGTGACTATATCTCGGGAGCTACTGGTTCCTTTAGCACAGCCTTTGGAGCCCACACAGGGATAGGGACTATGCCTATTACACTTTATGGTACTGAGGAACAAAAACAAAAATATGTACCAAAATTGGCCTCTGGAGAATGGTTTGGGGCATATTGCCTTACAGAGCCAGGCGCCGGTTCGGATGCCAACTCCGGAAAGACAAAGGCAGTTTTGTCAGAAGATGGTAAATACTACAGCATTACTGGTCAAAAAATGTGGATCTCAAATGCGGGATTCTGTAATATGTTCATTGTTTTTGCACGTATAGAAAAAGACAAGAATATCACTGGATTTATTGTTGAAAACGATCCAAGCAATGGTATTTCCATGGGAGAGGAAGAAAAGAAATTGGGTATACACTCCTCCTCTACCCGACAGGTATTTTTCAATGATACCAAGGTGCCCGTTGAAAATATGCTTTCAACAAGAGGTAATGGATTTAAAATTGCCATGAATGCCTTAAATGTAGGTCGTATCAAATTGGCTGCAGCTTGTCTAGAGGCTCAAAGAAGGGTCATAGATGAAGCAACGAAATATGCCAACGAGCGTATCCAATTTAACACCCCTATCATTAATTTTGGGGCCATCAAAGCTAAAATTGCCAATATGGCGACCAACTGCTATGCTGATGAGTCGGCCAGTTATAGGGCTGCAAAAAATATTGAAGATCGTATAGCTATCCGGGAAGCTGAAGGTGATTCTCACCAAGATGCAGAACTAAAAGGGGTAGAAGAATATGCCATTGAATGCTCCATTCTTAAAGTTGCAGTTTCAGAAGATGTCCAGAACACCACAGATGAAGGTATCCAAATTTTTGGTGGTATGGGATTCTCTGCAGATACCCCAATGGAATCTGCATGGAGAGATGCCCGTATTTCCAGAATATATGAAGGCACCAATGAAATCAACCGTATGTTGGCCGTAGGCATGTTGGTCAAAAAGGCCATGAAAGGTCATGTTGACCTTTTGGGACCTGCTACCAAGGTAGGTGAAGAGCTGATGGGGATTCCATCATTTGAAACCTCGGATTTCTCCGAGCTTTTTGCAGAAGAAAAAGATGTGTTGGCAAGATTGAAAAAAGTGTTCTTGATGGTTGCAGGGGCTGCCGTTCAGAAATATGGACCGGAATTGGAAAATCACCAACAACTCATGTTGTCGGCCTCGGATATCCTTATTGAAATCTATATGGCCGAATCGTCACTTTTAAGGACAGAAAAGAACGCCAAACGCTTTGGGGAAGATGCACAAGCCACTCAAATAGCCATGTCCAGATTGTATTTATACACGGCTGTGGATACCATTATCCAAAAAGGAAAAGAAGCAATCGTCTCCTTTGCCGAAGGTGACGAACAACGTATGATGTTAATGGGCTTAAAACGCTTTACCAAATATACAAACCAACCCAATGTGGTAGCCCTTCGCACCCAGATCGCAGATCAGGTTGCAGCTGCCAATGGGTATACCTTTGACTAATTCAGATTGATACCTTGATCAAACGGTCAAGTAAGAACCGCTCCCTACCAGGAGCGGTTTTTTTATGAAAAAGGGTTGTTTTACTATTGGGAACAACCTAATTTTATAAAATGAAGAACGACCTTTTACGCAAAGCATACGACCCAGAAGGATTCCGGTCAATGGCACATGAATTGGTAGATCAATTGGCCGATCATTTGGGTAATGCCATTCATGAAAAGTCAAGTAAGACCATTTCCTGGAATACCCCAATGGCCGAACATGAATTTTGGACCGACTATCTAAAAAATGGCGATTCAAAAGATTTATTTCCCGAGGTTCTAAATCATACCATACACATTCACCATCCAAAATATATGGGACATCAGGTAGCTCCCACCCTCCCTATAACTTCCCTTTCTGCAATGATATCGTCCTTATTGAACAATGGAATGGCCGTTTATGAAATGGGGATGGCCCCAACGGCTATGGAGCGGCTTATAACAGATTTTATTTGTCAAAAAATAGGTTATGATTCCTGTTCGAACGGATTTTTGACCTCAGGGGGAACCCTAGCTAACCTCACGGCCCTCCTATCGGCCCGCAAAGCCACACTTTCACACAATGTATGGAATGAGGGCCATAATGAACGCTTGGGCATCATGGTGAGCGAAGAAGCTCATTACTGTGTAGATAGAGCTGCACGTATCATGGGGTTGGGAGAAGATGGGATCATAAAAATTCCGGCTACGACAAATTTTGCTTTGGACACCAAACTGCTGGAAGCCTATTTGCAAAAAGCAAAGGACAATAATATTAAAGTATTCGCCATTGTAGGTAGTGCCCCTTCTACCGCAACAGGTATTTTTGATGATTTGGAAGCCATTGCCGATTTTAGCCAAAAACATGACCTATGGTTCCATGTAGATGGTGCCCACGGGGGCGCTTCCATATTTTCTACTACCTATAAGTACATGGTCAAAGGAATTGATAAGGCTGATTCCGTAGTCATAGATGGACACAAAATGATGATGATGCCTGCGTTGACCACGGCCCTTCTTTTCAAAGATGGCACCAATGCACATGCCACCTTCAGTCAAAAGGCCGATTACCTATTGGAACAATCCGTTGAGGAAGATTGGTATAATTTGGCCAAACGCACTTTTGAATGCACCAAAACAATGATGAGCCTACATTGGTTTACGTTGTTAAAAACCTATGGAGAGGCCATATTTGATGATTATGTAACCACTTTATTCGACTTGGGTCATCAGTTTGCCGAAATCATACATAGCGACAAATGTTTTGAAATAGCAGTGGAACCTATGAGTAATATTGTTTGTTTTAGATATGTGAGCAAAGCTTTGGATGAACAAACTTTAAGCATAATAAATGAGAAGGTGCGCCACGCTATCCTTGAAGAAGGGGAATTCTATATTGTTCAAACCAAATTAAGGGGTATTCATTATTTAAGGACAACACTGATGAATCCATTCACAACACCAAAACATTTAGAAGCACTTTTAGATAAGATTAAAATATTGGCAGACTCGGTCATGCTACACCCAAAGGACTCATAAAAAACCCCCTTGATCAGGGGGTTAAAATTTGGTTTCTTCTAAAAATCAAATACTAAATGAACTATATAGCTTACAAAAACGCTATTCTTTATTCACAAAGGATTCTTTAATAGTGGCCTCACTATCTTTTTTGGAGAAATTGACTGCACACTCTATCAAGGCCAAATGGGAATAAGCCTGGGGGAAATTCCCCAATAATCGTTTTGTTTTGAAATCGATATCCTCACTAAATAGTCCCAAATGGTTGCTATAGGATAACAATTTTTCAAAATGTTTAATTGCTTTTTCTTCCTCCCCAATCTTAAACAGACTATTGATGAACCAAAATGTACAGATAGTAAATGAAGAAGAGGGCAATCCAAAATCGTCTTCATTTTTGTACCTATACATTAACCCGTCATTACTCAGTTCCTTCTCTATCGCTTTTACTGTGCTCATAAATTTAGGATCCTTGGCTTTAATAAACCCATAGGATTCCATAAGAAGCACTGAGGCATCCAGATGTGGAGACCCATAAGATTGGGTAAAGGCCTGTTTTTCCTCGTTCCAAGCGTTGGCATAAATATCCTGTTTGATCTCCTGTTCCAAGATCTTCCATTTATTGATCTTATGCTTCTTTCCAAATATTTTGGCCACTTTTATCGCCCGATCCAATGCAACCCAACACAATATTTTTGAAAAGGTAAAATGCCGATCTTCCGAACGAAATTCCCAAATCCCCTTGTCCGGTTCTTGCCAATGGTTCTTAACGATCCAAACGATACCTTTGGTAATGGTCCAGAGCTCTTCCCCATTGTCAATATCGGTGTCAAACTTTACCAATTGTTCATAGATCACATCCATCAAAATTCCATAAATATCATTTTGACGTTGTTTGTAGGCTGCATTTCCTACACGCACAGGCTTGGATCCTTTATAACCATCTAAATGGTCCAAGGTCTCCTCAGTCAGTTTTTTCTCCTTATTTATCCCGTACATGATCTGCAGTTTTTCATCCTTATCGGGGATTAAATCAATGATGAACTGCAAGTATCTTTTGGCGATGTTCTTATGCCCTAGCTCCGAAACTACCTTGATGACCATAGAGGCATCCCTTATCCAACAGAACCGGTAATCCCAATTGCGGACCTCCCCTATTGTTTCTGGCAATGAGGTGGTCACTGCTGCTAAAACTGCACCTGACTTGTCATAGCTGAGCATTTTTAGGGTAAGGGCACTTCGGATAATCTGTTCATTGAATTTTTTATAGGTAGGCGTGCGCTCAACCCAGTTTAACCAGTACACTTTCGTGCGTTGCAACAGCAGGTTCATTTTCTTGGTGTCCGGCAAAAATATCTTTTCATTGTATCCCAAAAGGAAATACCCAGATTCCTCAAGTACAATCTCTTCCCCATTTACCACCTTTTCTTTGTCAAAGGAGGTATAAAGAAATACAGTATCAAACTTTACGGCATGGGTAAGACTTGCTATAAAATCGGGCTTGATATGGCTTACGGTTTCCCCTAATGCATATTCCAACTTAGGGTTGTAGACCACCTTAAATTTTGGACTCCCTTTGATGTATTTGATATATCTCACAATCTCAGGCGGTGTATGGCAACCGCCATCCTCACTATAATAACGGGGCATAAAATCATGTACCTCAAAAGTATTTTTACAATCTGAGAAGGTGGTGACCAGAATACTCGTGTTTTCTTCGTATTGCTGACCAATAGTATAAGATTCACCGACCAAGATCTCAAAACTCCCCCCTTTTTCCTCATCCAATATTTTGGCAAATACCGAGGAAGAATCAAATTCTGGCAAACAGCACCAATCCAATGAGCCATTCTTGGAAATAAGGGCCGCACTTCTACAATTTCCTATTATTCCATAGTCTAAATTATCCATATCTTAAATAAGCATTATTTCAACCCTTAAAGTTGCTTTTACTATTCGTTTTGCCGAAATTTAGTAAAAAATAGAGCTATCTAATCCAAATTCTATCGTTTTATGGGCAAAACTATCATAATCTCAAATAGACTACCTGTTCAATTACAAATTGATAATGATGAAATCATTGCAACACCAAGTGTTGGTGGATTGGCAACGGGAATGAAGTCCGTACATTCCGGAAGTGATAGCCTTTGGATTGGGTGGAGCGGTTTGACAGAGGAGGAGATTCCCAAGAAATTGGAACCCAAAATAGATAGGGCCCTAAAGGATAATGGCTGTTCCAAAGTAAGTCTTACCAATGAAGAAATCGATGGTTTCTACTATGGCTTTAGCAACAGAACCATTTGGCCATTATTTCATTATTTTTTGGAATATTCGGAATTTGAAACGGATAGTTGGAACACATATAAGGCCGTGAACCAAAAATTTGCCGACGCCATTTTAAAAAAGGCTGATGACGATGATGTCATATGGGTCCATGACTATCAATTGATGTTGGTGCCAGAAATGGTAAAAGCAAAACGCCCCAATACCTCCATCGGCTTCTTTTTACATATTCCCTTTCCTTCCTTTGAAATTTTCAGGACGTTACCATGGAGGAAAGAAATATTAAGAGGGTTATTGGGATCGGACCTCATCGGTTTCCACACCTATGATTATGAACGTCATTTTTTAAGTTCAGTTAGGAGACTCCTAGGCTTGGAAGTGAGTTTCAATGAAATAAATGTAGATGATAGGATTATTAAAGTAGACTCCTTCCCTATGGGAATCGATTATAAAAAATTCAGTAGTGCGGCCAGCCTACACGAAAAAAACACCGCCGATAAACAATCTGAGCTACAACAGCGGCTCAATGCACACAAAGAGTCGACCCCAGACGCCAAACTGATCCTATCCATAGATCGATTGGATTATTCCAAGGGGATTGCCAAACGATTAAATGCCTATGAGTATTTCCTTAAAAAGCACCCTGAATACCTAGAAAAGGTAAGGCTTATAATCCTCGCTGTACCTTCAAGATCCAATGTTCCCCAATATCAATTATTAAAGAAAGAAATTGATGAATTGGTGGGTAGGATCAATGGGGAGTTTGCAACAGTAAGCTGGACACCTATATGGTACTTTTATAGGTCCATGCCTTTTGAAAATTTGATCGACCTATATACCTCCAGTGACATTGCGCTATTGACTCCTATCCGTGATGGGATGAATTTGGTTGCCAAAGAGTATATTGCCACTAGGACAGATAAGACAGGGGTATTAATTTTGAGTGAAATGGCCGGCTCAGCCAATGAAATGAACGAATCCCTGCTCATTAACCCTAACAATTTTGACCAAATATCAGATGCGCTAATTCAAGCCATTCAGATGCCCAAGGAAGAGCAGATAGCGAGGAACAGCATTTTGCAAAAACGATTGGAACGCTATAATGTGGAGAAATGGGCCAACGATTTTATGAAATCCCTTTTAGAACAAAGAGAAAGTAAACATATGTTTATTTCCAAATTACTTTCTAAAAAAACCTTGGACGGTGTCATAGATCAGTACCACTCAGCAAAGAGAAAATTATTGTTCTTTGATTACGATGGTACGCTGACCGGATTTCATGTAGACCCGCAAAAGGCAGGACCAGATAAAGACTTGTACGACCTATTGGACAAAATAAATGCCCAAGAAAATACAGATGTCTATTTGATAAGTGGGCGTGATACAGGTACTTTCAAAAGATGGTTCCTACATAAAAAATACAATATGATTGCAGAGCATGGGGTCTGGCTGTCAAAAGATGGGGGTGATTTTACGCTTTTGGAACAGATTAAGAACGATTGGATGCCCAAAATAAAGCCCGTATTGGAATCGTTTGTAGATAGGACTCCAGGATCCTTTATCGAAGAAAAAACGTATTCTTTGGCCTGGCACTATAGAAATACCGATCCTGATTTCGGAAAGAAAAGGGCCACTGAGCTGACTACTGTTTTGACCAGTCTCATAGCCAATGACGACCTTACCGTGCTTTCTGGAAATAAGGTGCTGGAAATAAAAAATAGCGGTGTAAACAAAGGGCGGGCCGCTATAAAAATGCTCACGGGCAATGACTACGATTTTGTGTTTGCCATTGGCGATGATTGGACAGATGAGTATATGTTTGAGGAATTACCTGATGATGCAGTTACCGTTAAAGTGGGGATGCAAAAGACCCAAGCCAAATATTACGTGGAAAACACGAAAAAGGTTAGGGATCTTTTGAGTAGATTTATAGAATAGTTTTCTATAACATACATCCAATGAAAAAATTACTGGCTATTGCGCTATGTTACTTGCCTTTGGCGTTATACTCCCAAACAAATCCGGAGGTATATCTTCTGGATATCAAAAAAGATGGCGATAGTCTTTTATTCTTAAATCCAAGAAATATTTCCAATAACGAGGGGTATGACAACCAACCCTCATTTTATGATGATGACCGTATATTGTTTTCCTCTACTAGGGTTGGACAAACGGATATAAGACAATATGAAATCAAAAATGGGAATTCCTCTTGGTTATCGGACACCCAAAACGGAAGTGAATATTCTCCGCTCCGTATACCAGACACGGATGATCTTTCGACTATTCGCTTGGATAATGACGGCACCCAATTATTATATCGTTATTCCAATACCCAAGAAAACCCAGAAGTCCTTTTAAAGGATCTAAAAGTAGGGTACCAACTATGGTTCAATGAAGATATCCTAATTACAACAGTACTTACCGACGGTGGCATGGACCTAGTTGTTACCAATTTTAAGGATAATAGCACTTATACCGTTCAAAAGAACGTGGGAAGGTCTCTGCATAAAATTCCAAACTCAAATCTAATTAGTTATATCAGTATGGAAGATGTTTTAGGGACCATTAAATCCCTAGATCCTATTTCAGGAGTAACCAAAGAAATTATCCGCACCTATTTAATGAAAGAAGATGTATGTTGGTTGGCCGATGGCTCCCTACTCACGGGACATGGAAATATGCTTTATAGCTTCAATCCAAAGAAGGACAAAGAATGGACCTTGGCACACGTTTTTGAGAACAAGGACATCAATTTGATATCTAGATTGGCTGTCAATTCCAATTCAACACAACTGGCCATGGTAGCTGATATCTCCCCTGAAATGGTAGTACAAACGCAGATAGAGGCTTTCAACGCAAGGAATATTGAAGCTTTTATGGATACGTTTTCCAAAGATGCCAAAGTACATGGTTATGGTGGTCTTCTTCTCTATGAGGGCAAGCAAATGATTGAAAAGGAATTTGTTTCCTATTTTAAGGCAACGCCAGACTTAAAGTATAGCATCAAAAATAAGATGGTGATGGATAATAAAGTATACCATGAAGCCCTGATCACTGCTAATGAAAAGACTGTTGAGACAACATATTTTTACAAGGTGGTCAATGGAAAAATAACAAGCCTTACTTTTTACGTAGCTCTTTAAAATTGAACATAAAACCCCATATCCTCCCGATAATTATTTTTTCCCAGTTTGCCTGCACCTCTTTATGGTTTGCAGGGAATGCCATTGTTGGGGATTTGGCCAAATTTCATGGTTTGGAGCCCGGATTGACAGGGTTAATGCTTTCCTCTGTGCAATTGGGTTTTATTACTGGAACCTTATTGTTCGCGGCCTTGATGCTAGTGGATCGATTTTCTCCTTCAAAACTTTTTCTGGGTTGTGCTATCTTGGCTGCTTTGTGTAATGCTGTACTTCTTCTAGATCATCTTTCTGAATTGACAGTCCTAACAGCACGGTTCACGACTGGCTTCTTTTTAGCCGGAATTTATCCTGTGGGTATGAAAATTGCAGCCGATTATTATGAAAAAGGTTTGGGAAGGGCATTGGGGTTCCTGGTTGGAGCATTGGTTTTGGGCACGTCATTCCCTCATGCCATTAGGGGCATGGCCTTAGGAACCAATTATAGCCTGGTAATAACCATTACTTCTTGTTTGGCTATTTGTGGTGGTCTTGCTATGTATTTACTGGTACCCCATGGGCCTTTTAGAAAACCGAGTACCATTTTACAACTAAAAGCTGGTGTTACCCTTTTTAAAATACCTGCCTTTAAAAAAGCAGCGTTCGGTTATTTTGGGCATATGTGGGAACTTTACGCCTTTTGGGCTTTTTTACCTTTTGCAATAGGCACTTATAATTCCCTTGAACATTCTAACATTCCAATTTCATTTTGGAGCTTTATTATTATTGCTCTGGGATCTATTTCCTGTACTGTTGGGGGATATGTCTCCCTAACTAAAGGAAGTAAAAAAGTAGCACTTATGTCGCTTGCGATTTCTGGTATCTTATGCCTTATATCTCCCCTGCTCTTTCAATTGCCTACTGCCTTCTTTTTAATCCTACTTTCCTTATGGGGCATGGCAGTAGTATCAGATTCCCCTCAATTTTCAACTATGGTGGCCGACTCAGCCCCACCCCAGTTAAAAGGAACGGCACTTACCTTGGTGAACTGTATTGGGTTTACCATAAGTATTGTGAGCATACAATTACTTTCCTTTTTAACTGAGGCAATAGAACCGGTTTATATATTTGGTGTTTTGGGCCTTGGGCCTCTATTTGGTCTTATAAGTTTGGCCAGAAAATCCTCTTAACAATTTGTTAAGATTTTATAAGGTTCTATAACCGTAAATTACGGGCATAAAAAACTTTATGATGAGAAAACTACTTGCCCCCGTATTAATATTATTTACTACGTTCTTATTTTCACAAACCGACCAACGTGTCTATGACATTATCAATGCCGTATCATCTGAGCGAATTCAGAAAGATGTAACCACTTTGGTAAATTTCGGTACTAGACACACCTTAAGTGATACTATTTCCAAAACTAGGGGCATCGGTGCCGCCAGGAGATGGATAAAAAGTGAGTTTGATAAGATTTCGACTACGTGTGGCGATTGCCTGGAAGTTTCCTATCACAGTGATTTGGTAAAGAAGGATGAAAATGCAAGAATTGTGAAGGACGTGGCAGTAGTAAACGTCGTGGCCATTCAAAGAGGAACCAAATACCCTAATCGCTATATCATTATGAGCGGCGATATTGATTCTAGGGTAAGTGACCCTAACAACTTCACCTCTGAATCCCCAGGGGCCAATGACAATGCCAGTGGCATGGCAGGTACCATAGAGGCCGCCCGTGTTTTATCAAAATATAAATTTGAGAGTAGTATTATCTATCTAGGACTTTCCGGAGAGGAACAAGGTCTGTTCGGAGGACAGGGCTTGGTAAAAAGTGCCAAAGAAAAAGGATGGGACATCATTGGGATATTCAATAATGACATGATCGGGAACATCAAAGGGGTAGATGGTATTATCAGCAATACCGATTTTAGGATCTTTTCGGAGCCTGTACCCCCCACAGAAACTGAAAGAGAACGCAACATGCGCCGTTTTTATGGAGGTGAGGTAGATGGGATTTCTAGGCAATTGGCCCGTTATGTACACAAAACTGTAAAAACGTATATGCCTGAAATGAACCCGATGATGATCTATCGCTTGGATCGATTTGGCCGCGGGGGACATCATAGGCCATTTAACGATGCAGGTTACGCGGGGATCCGAATTATGGAAGCCCATGAAAACTATACCCAACAACATCAGGATATCCGTGTTGAGGACGGCATAGCCTATGGCGATGTCTTGGAACATGTGAATTTTGATTATGCGCGTAAATTAACAGCCGTGAATGCCATTAATATGGCCTCCTTGGCCTGGGCTCCACCAGCACCCAAAGAAGTACAAATAGGAGGAGTTGTAGAACCTTCCGCAAAATTTCAATGGAGCAAGGTAGATGGCGCAGCGGGCTATAAAATTTATTGGAGGGACACCACCTCCCCTACTTGGGACCATAGCAGGTATGTTGGAGATGTCACGGAGTTTACTTTGGAAGGAATTGTGATCGATAATTATTTCTTTGGTGTATCTGCCGTGGGTAAAGACGGTTTCGAAAGCGTCGTGGTGTTTCCAAATGCAGTAATGAGAAACTAAGATGAATTTGGGCCTATAGTCGTTCACAATTTGATTAAAACAACTATAGGCTATTTTAAGATAAAATGGAGGCCATAACTTTTCGATTAAATTCCTATATCAAATGAAAAAAGTAATCCATTCATTACTAATTTCCATATTGGTTTGTGGCTCTGTGCAAGCCCAAGAATCCTTTACCGAACAAGATACGTTAAGAGGTAGCATAACCCCTGAAAGAGCCTGGTGGGACCTCAACTTTTATCATTTGGATATAAAGGTAGACCCCGACACTAAATATATTTCTGGATCCAATACCATTCGCTATACCGTCTTGGAAGAAAAGCAAGTACTACAGGTAGATCTACAACCACCTTTAGAAATTGAAAAAATTACCCAAGATGGCATAGAACTTAAGTTTACCTCAAATATTAACGCCCATTTTGTCGCCTTACAGAAACCACAAAATAAAGGAGCGGTCAATGAAATTAAGGTCAGTTATTCTGGACATCCCAAAGAGGCCGTCAATGCACCTTGGGATGGAGGATTTTCTTGGAAAAAGGATATGAACGATAAACATTTTGTGGCCACCTCCTGCCAAGGTCTTGGGGCCAGTGCTTGGTGGCCCAATAAAGACCATATGTATGACGAGGTGGACAGTATGGCCATAAGTGTGGAAGTGCCCAAAAATCTAATGGAAGTATCCAATGGTAGGCTGTTGAAGGTTGAAGAGCATGACAATACCAAAACCTACCATTGGTATGTAAACAATCCCATCAATAATTATGGCGTAAACGTAAATATTGGGGATTATGTACATTTTGGAGAAACCTATCCCGGAGAGAAAGGACCATTGACCATGGACTATTATGTGCTTCGGGATAATCTGGAAAAGGCCGAAAAACAATTTTTGGATGCCCGGAAAATGATGAAGGCCTTTGAACATTGGTTTGGTCCCTACCCTTTTTATGAAGATGGTTACAAACTTGTGGAAGTGCCTTATCTAGGGATGGAACACCAAAGTTCAGTGACATATGGGAACCTTTTTGAAAATGGATATTTGGGTCGCGATCTTTCGGACACGGGCTGGGGATTAAAATTTGATTTTATAATCATCCACGAATCGGGACACGAATGGTTCGCAAATAATATTACTGATATAGATACGGCTGACATGTGGATCCATGAGAGTTTTACCGCCTATTCCGAAAATTTGTTTTTGGATTATTATTACGGTAAAGGAGCTTCTTCTGCCTATGTGATTGGTACTCGCAAAAATATTGAAAACAAAAAATCCATTATCGGGCCATACAATGTCAATAAAACTGGAGGGGATATCTATTATAAAGGCGCGAACATACTACATACCCTACGACAGCTTTTGGAAGACGACGACAAATGGAGGGAAACTCTAAGGGGCCTCAATAAAGAATTCTACCACCAAACCGTCACTACGCAACAAGTGGAAAACTATTTGAGCATTCAAACGGGAATTGACCTTACAGCTTACTTTAACCAATTTCTGCGCACTACCAAAATTCCAATGTTGGAATACAAATTGGAAGGAAAAGAACTGACCTATCGCTATACCGATATCGTGGAGGATTTTGATATGCCCATTCTCATGCATCTGGATGATAAAAAATTATGGATCTACCCTACCAAAGAATGGAGATCAACTACCCTTCAGCATAGCGTTATAAATATAAAGCCCGACGATAATTTTTACATCTATTCGTCCAAAATTTAACCGAATTCTGAAACATTTACAGTCCTAAATGTAGTTCACTACAAGTACATTTACATTGAAATTCATAAGTACCTATGGCTTAAAATAGGTGATGAATTTACCTTTAGAATTAGGGTCTTTCTTTTGTGTACCGATACCAATGATACAAATAACTAAAATTAAAATAAGAACTCAATAGTTTTGATTATTTATAGGTATTTTAGAAACAGACTAGTTTATGACTTATTCAAGTGAGATTAGAATTTTTGAAGGCTATTTCTAGAATCAAAATAAGACATTAGCAATTTAACAAACAGTATTATGATAGCTCTATTACAGAATATTTCGGAAAAGCTATTGTCCTCCTTAGAGAATAATTGGACAATGTTCATCAAGCAAATACCAGGGATACTTATTGCCATTTTAATTGTTACCATTGGTATTCTGATTTCAAAAAAAATCGGCAATCTCTCCCGTAAAGTTATCTCTCGTAAGTCAGATGACCCTATCATGGTCAACTTTTTGGCCAAAGGCATCAAGCTCATATTATATACTCTTTTTATCATGTATGCCTTAGAAGTGGCAGGACTCCAAAGTATTGCAACTGGGTTACTAACAGCTGCCGGGGCCTCTGCCGTAATCATAGGTTTTGCCTTCAAGGATATTGGAGAAAATTTCATTTCGGGGATTATCCTATCCTTTAATAGGCCCTTTAACGTAAATGAAACCGTGAGTATAGGTGATATTTTTGGGAAAGTAAAAAACATTGAATTCAGGTATACCAAATTAAGGACTTTCGACGGCCGTGATGTATACATTCCCAACAGCGATGTAATCACAAAGCCCGTTTTTAATTATACAGAAGATGGATTTTTTAGATTCGATTTCATGGTGGGTATTGGCTATGAAGATAATATTGGGGATGCTGAAAAACTGATCAAACAAGTTATAAAAAATACAGAGGGTATTTTTGAAGATGAGACACACCCTAATTTTGTAATGGCGGATGCACTGGCAGTTAGTACCGTCAACCTCAAAGTCCATTTTTGGATTAACACCTTTGAATATGGTAAGGAAGCCTTAATGATCAAAGGCAAAGTAATAACCAATGTTAAGGAAGCACTACTCAAAGAAGGATTTAACCTGCCCGCAGATATCAACGAATTAAAACTTTATGGGACACAGACTTCCATTCCGGTCAGTATTTCCAAATAGAAGGCAGAAGAATTTAAGGAGGTACTTTTGAGTGGAAGTTAAAAAGAACGAATGGCCTATTACGATGAAGATGCCACCTTGTCCCCAGACGGTTTTCCATTTATCATTGAAAAATAAAATATTGAAACTTTTTTATCAAGAGGTATGAAAATGGCCAAGTTTGAAGAATTGGCATTGGAAACAGCCTATATTAATGGCAATCGGGACTATAACCACCAGATGGGGATTATAAATGCCCGAATCTTGGTCCATGATTCAATACATTTCGATAATTCCTTCAAATTTTTCTTTCTATGGAAACGTCAAAATGATGGGACCTATAAAATTAAAGCGGAAGTCTCGAATACCGAAGATAATGATTAGGTATGCAGCTATTCCTCATCCATGGTTAAATGACCTTGAGAATTAAATATTGATTACCTTAGTGATAAGATTTTCTATCCCCCCTACTATAATTCAATTTTGATTGCCTTGCCCATTGATGATCATTGGTCCTGGCAGCAAATCATAGTCCATGTTTTATTTAATCCTACCATTATGAAAGAGCACTATAATATAATCATTGCCGGTGCAGGCGGAATAGCCGAAGCTGCAGCCCTCATTCTTAGTGAATGGAGTACAGTGACCCCAACCATCTATATAGGCAACCGCACCCTAGCAAAGGCACAAAGAGTATCAAAATGGATTCAAGAAGGCACCACAAAAACTTGTAGGGTCATTCCCTTTCAATTGGATACAAATGCCATTACCGATGAAATGAAGGATATATTTGAAAAAGGCGACGCCTTATTGGATTGTCTGCCGGGTAGTCTGGCTCCAAAAATGGCTCAGTTTGCAAACGACTTCGGCCTATATTATGGCAACCTTACAGAATATGTTGCCGAAACCGACCAAATAATAAAATTGGCTGAAAATGCCAACACAGGTTTTGTCCTACAGACCGGACTAGCCCCAGGATATATCAATGTTTTGGCCAACCATATCTTCCAAGGATTTTGTGAAGATTTTGATGTTGAAAAAATTGATATTTTAGAATTCAAAGTTGGGGCTTTAACCATTAATGCCGTAGCCCCACACTATTACGGATTTACCTGGAGTCCTATTGGAGTGGCCACAGAATATATAAAAGATGCCATTGTCATCCGTGATTTTAAAAAGGTGAGCCTTCCCTCCCTTTCAGAGCGGGCAACAATAATCATTAACGGTTTGGTATTTGAAGAAGATCTTACTTCGGGGGGAGCTGCGGATTTACCGGATGCATTGAAAGATAAGGTTAGGTCCCTTGATTATAAAACGTTGCGCCATCCCGGACATTACGCATGGGTTGAGGGGCAATTGGATGGAATAGATCCTAAAAAAAATCCCATTTCCGAACTACAGGATAGAATGAAAATAAACATACCACATGTAGAAGATGATCAAATAGTGCTTTATGTTGCGGTACAGGGTCCCGATGCAAAGGGTACCTTACGTAGACGGGAAATATCAAAAACTATCCGCCCACAAAAGGTTGGCCATCATCAATTAAGGGCCATACAGACCACTACAGCAGCACCTTTAATACAAGCCATCCAATGGCTATTGGAGAATAAGCCCAATGGAATTACACTCCAAAGTTCACTATCAACCAAAGATTTTTTAAATGGGGAATATATAATCCCAGTTTACGGTAAGGTCTAATTATGAAGCTGATTAATAAAATTATGAGCTTTCATGTTTGAGTGTCTTCAAAGTAATGTGCCCAGAATTGATCTTTTACCGGAATAATGGCAAAGCACTGTCTTATAATGGTATATAAAGTTGTTTTCCATTACGTATCAGATAGCATTTGAGATTGGAATTTCTTATATTTATAGGATAGACCATTCCAAAAGACCATGCTTCCCGATTTGCATACAAATCTTCGAAAAGATATAGATTCCGTCAACAAAATTACGGTTGTCCCCAATTTGTTGGATGTAATCTGTAAAACCACCGGGATGGGTTTCGCGGCCATTGCAAGGGTCACTGAAACCAATTGGGTAACATGCAGGGTTAAGGATGAAATTGATTTCGGACTTAAACCAGGGGATGAATTGGCAATTGAAACCACCTTTTGTGATCAGGTGCGGCAGCACAAAAAACCTGTGATTATTGATGAAGTGGCCACGGATGAGCACTATAAATCCCATCCTATCCCATTGCAATATGGTTTTCAAAGCTATATTTCTGTTCCTATCCATCGTAGGGATGGCAGTTTTTTTGGAACCCTATGTGCAATTGATACAAAGCCAGCTAAAGTTGACACCCCGGAAATAAGGGAAATGTTCAAATTATATTCCGAACTCATATCCTTCCATTTGGATGCCGTGGAGGAATTGGATCGGGTTTCCGCCAACCTGATGGAAGAACGTAAGATTGCTGAACTCAGGGAAACATTTATAGCCATTCTGGGCCATGATCTTAGAAACCCGGTCAGTACTACCCGAATGTGTGCCGATATTTTATTGAAACTTTCCATCGATAAAACCGCCATAAGACAAGCGGAAATAATAAAAGCTTCCACGTATCGCATGCAAGGTCTTATTGACAACTTGCTGGACTTTGCTATGGGGCATTTGGGTGATGGAATTAAGTTAGAGCTGACAAATGACAATTCAGTATTAAAAAAGGTTCTTGAACAGGTTTTACAAGAAATGAAGACCTTGGATTCACATCATGAAATAATAGAATCGATTGACTTGAACAAAACTGTAACCTGTGATGTGGATAGGGTTGCCCAGCTTTTTTCCAATCTACTGGGTAATGCCATAAAACATGGAGCGGAGAACCATCCCATTAATGTGGATATTTATACAACGGACAAGGTGTTTATTCTTTCCGTAAGCAACTCGGGGGATAAAATTTTAAAAACTGCAATGAGTAATCTTTTTAAGCCCTTCTACTCCGAGAATGCCAATAGAAACAAAAGAAGTTTGGGGTTGGGATTGTACATATCGTTTGAAATTGCTAAGGCACACGGAGGCCAACTAAAGGCACAATCTTCAGATAAAAAAACTACGTTTACCCTTAGCATACCGCTGTAAACAGATCTATTTCTAAAAAACGTCATCTAATTCTTAATTAATATTGGACTACATAATTCAGGTTGTAATTTTGTTTAACTTTAGGTATGGATAAAAAATCAGAACAAAGAAGAATCGAGGCGCTTCAGAGGTATGAAATCCTTGATACTCCAGTGGATGGCTGCTATGAGGAGATCACCTCTTTGGCCTCCAAGATTTTTGACGTCCCCATAGCCATAATCAGTTTAGTGGATACTGACAGGATATGGTTTAAATCTTCTTATGGTCTGGATATAGAGCAAATTCCAAGAGACCCTGGCCTTTGTAGCTCCGCAATTATGTCCAACGATATTTATGTCGTTGAAAACGCAAAGCTTGACCCAAGGACCTTGGCTAACCCTTTAGTGGCAGGGGTAATGGGCTTGCAGTTTTATGCCGCTGCCCCTCTAACCTCATCAGATGGTTATAATTTGGGGACTATTTGTATCATTGATAAAAATCCGAGAGTTTTAAATGTTAAGGAAGCGTCCATATTACTTCACTTATCCCGAATTATAATGGATCAATTTGAGATAAAACTACAAGCGCGGTTACTTTTAAAAGATCTCGAGACTAACATTTTAAAATGATATGGTTTAAGACGGTCCTTATATTCCATAGTTCTGCTAATTTCTCACCACATCTAATTTTGGCTCTTTATGTTATGGTAACTCAGCGAAAAAGTTTTACTTCTGCCCAAAATATACCGAACCTAAAGAGAATAACTTTAACAAATGAATCCGAATTTTATTATTAGAGAGGCCAAACCATATGAATATTTCGAGATTGGTGAATTACTGGTCAAGGTCTATTCACAACTAAAGGGTTTTCCAACTCCTGATGATCAACCTGCATATTACGAACGTGTGCAACAAATTGGAAAATTCACCGATTATCCCAAAACAAAATTACTGGTGGCAATAACTACAGAAGGTATTATACGTGGTGCTGTTGTCTATTTTGGGGATATGTCCCATTACGGTTCTGGCGGTACAGCCACCAAGGAAACCAATGCCTCCGGATTCAGATTATTGGGGGTAGATCCGGCAGCTAGAGGCCTCGGACTTGGTAAAGGCCTTACAGAAACCTGCATTCAGTTGGCAAAATCGGAAAAGCAGCATCAATTGATCATACATTCGACAAAGTCAATGCAGACTGCATGGAATATGTACGAGAGCATGGGGTTTGTTCGCTCCCTTGATCTAGATTTTAAGCAGGGCGAATTGGATGTATTTGGTTTTCGCATGGCGCTTTGATAGTCAGTAATTTAATTTTTTTTCAACTTGTCGCCCCTATTCCACGTTTCGGTCACTTTTATGAGGACAAGGAATATTAAATGATCAACTTCATTATCTCTTAAAACCTATTACCATGAAAACCTTAATTATTGGCGGAACGGGAAAAACAGGGCGGCACTTAATTTCACAAGCCTTGGTAGATGACCATATAGTGACCGCTCTGGTGCGCAACCCCGCGAAATTAAAAATTGAACACCCCAATCTGAGGATATTGCAAGGAGATATACTGCAGTATAAGGATGTAGCAGCAGCAGTAATAGGACAGGATGCAGTTTTATCTGCCTTAGGCCACAAACGTTTTTTCATTCCAACCAACATTCTTACCAAAGGAACTGCCAATCTTATAAGTGCTATGGAAGAATACAAGGTGAATCGATTGATCTGTATTACATCGTTGGGCGTCAATGATAGCAAGTTTAGACTTGGGCTTTACTACACCCTGTTTGTAATTCCCGTAATCCTCTTTTTTTATTTTATGGATAAATCCAAGCAAGAAAAATTGATAATGAACAGTACATTGGATTGGACCATTGTAAGGCCAGCACAAATGACCAATGGCAAGAAGAGGGAGAATTATCTCCACGGTCCAAATTTGGGCAGTTATATCCTGACCAAATTAATCTCTAGGACCGATGTAGCACATTTTATGATCCGGCAACTTACAGATACACATTATATCTTTAAAACTCCCGGCCTACATTATTAATTAGTGGTGCCTAATGAAATAAACATAGGCTCCCTTCCCTAAAATACCAAGTACATTTTATATCAAAAATTACCTAACAATATGTGATTGGGTTAATTCTTCAGTTCATTTTAATGTATATTCGATAATCACATGGGGGTGAATAGTTCGTGCCCCCAAATTAAAAAAGGTAAGTTTTATGAAACGACTTTTCTTTATCTGGGATGAACTGCAATCCAGTTTTTGGTTTATCCCAATCCTTATCATTTCAATGTCCATTGGGGCGGCAATCGGATTGCTTTATCTCGATAATACCTTTAATTATCAACCCTCAACCTCGGGAATTCTTAGGTTCATTTTCTCAGGGAGTGTAGATTCTGCCCGAAGTGTACTTTCAATTATTTCGGCCGCCATGATCGGTGTTGCCGGAACCGTATTTTCCATTACTCTGGTAGCCCTAACCTTAGCCTCGTCACAATTTGGATCACGACTCTTGCGAAATTTTATGCATGAACGAATCAATCAAATTGTTCTGGGCACCTATATTGCTACATATGTATATTGTTTACTTGTTTTAAATGCTGTAAAGGGAACTGAACAATTCTCCTTTATACCTTCATTCTCTGTTTTAGTGGCAATTTTGGCCACTATAGCCAATATTATCTTGCTTATCATTTTTATTCACCATATAGCCATAAGTATTCAGGCCAATAAGGTAATTTCTGATATTTCCGAATCCTTATCAAAAAATCTCAAACAATTTTTTCCAGAGGAAATTGGTATGGAGCCCGCTGAGAATGAGGTTCCCGACATAGAAATTTTAAAGAAAACGTTCCCAATTAAGAAAATTATTACCTCCCCTAAAAGTGGCTATATATTATATGCGGATAATGAAGGTATATTTGATTTGGCCAAAGAAAATAAATTGTTGGTCTTTTTAAATTATCGCCCTGGAGATTATGTTGTAGAGCATATGGAAATTGGGGAAGTCTATTCCCATGGGGAACTGGATGATGATGACTTTAATGATTTTCAAAATGTTTTTATTTTGGGCAAATCACGTACCTCCCAACAAGATCCTGAATTCTCTATTCACCAGATGGTGGAAATTGCAGGAAGAGCCTTATCCCCCGGCATCAATGATCCGTATACGGCCATCACCTGCATAGATAACCTGACTTCTACCTTGTGCTATCTTACCAATGTGAAATTTCCTTCCAAATTTCGTTATGACGAAAACAATGAATTGAGGGTGGTTGCCAGTAATCTTACCTTTAAGGGGATGTTAAATGTGGCCTTTAACCAAATCCGTCAGTTTGCAGGTGGCAGTCCCGCCGTAGTCATTCGACTCATGGAAGCTTTGATCATCATAAATTCATTAGCCAAAACAAATACTCAAAAGAAAGCCTTGCAGGAACATGCCCGGATGGTCTTAAGAGTGGCAGAAAAGTTTTTCGTTGAAGAAAAAGATTTAAATGATATGAAGGAACGTAGTAATTTGATACTTGGGCAGTAAGAATTATCTTTACGATGCGCAACTAAGTTGTTTTAGGACAACACATTATAGGCACTAACAGTAACAACTTAAAAATTATTTCCATTTAACCATTTATACTCTTTATACGCTCTATCGATGAATACACCAAAATTAAGAAAATTACTGATAGGTTTCTTTATGTTAAACCTTATTGGGATAGGCAGTTTAAATGCCCAGACCATTGTTCCCAAAGACGGTTCAATAACGCATAATGGCAAGTTAAGACCTTGCATATTGGTCAGCCTTGATCCAAAACCGGACGATCTCAAGGAAGCCTGGAGGGACTATCTTAGTGATACCTATGATTTTAAATTGAAAGGAATTGGGTTTCTGAAAAACAAGGATTTGTTATCTGCGGAGGATGTCATTATCCAAAAGATATCACAAAATAAAATCAACTTTTATACCAATATTGTTGAAAGCGAGCTAGGTTCAGAAATGAAGGTTTTCGCTTCATTGGATAATAAAAAATACATTAACCAGAAGGATTTAGGTAAAGAATATAAAGCCCTAAACAATATTGTTGAAAATTTTCTTAACACCTATCTTCCTATTTATTACCAGGAAATGCTAGAAGACACCAATAAGAATTATGAGAATCTTTCCAAGGACGTGGCTAACTTAAATGAAGAAATAGTAGATGATTCTGAAAAGATTGAAGAATTAAAAAAAGAAATCAAGGATCTAAGCGACAAATTGGAATCCAATAGGGATACCCTTGAAAAAACCAAGCTATCGTTAAAGTCAACCGAAGAAAAACTAGTACGTATTAAAGCTCAGTCGTTGATCTACAATAAATAAAGACTACACAACGAATTAATAACTAAAGAGATAGCAATCAGGTTAGAAATCCTTAACGTTCTAAAGCCACTAATTATGGTATTTCTACTTCCTACTAAGGAACTAGAAGGCAGAACCAATGTTTTTGCCAAAGTTTCTTATATTTAATTGATGCAAAACCAATACATACTATCCATTGACAACCTTTATGATTAGGGTAAACATCATTGAACTTTCCATTTTCGCCTGCAGAAGGCTTATGTTTAGGGTAAATGACATATAGGTGACACCCAAATGTCGTAACAAAGTACATTACTTGGCCATAGCTTTGTATCAATTAAAAAATAGATATTATGGACACCCAATCTGTTGGTAAAAATTTAGTGTATCAAAGAAAACTTAAAGGATATTCCCAGGAAGAACTCTCGCAAAAAACACAAGTCACCATTAGGACGATTCAGCGAATAGAAAAAGGGGATGTTAATCCGCATCTACAAACTATTAAGCTATTGGCGGTTGCATTGGATATTGAGATGGATGATTTATTACTTCTGGAAAATCCCAAAGAGGAGAACATTCAACAGAAATGGCTCTTGCTACTTCACGGTACTCCCCTCTTAGGTTTGGTGTTGCCTTTATGCAACATATTATTCCCATTGTTCCTATGGATACATAAACGGGAAGACAATAGGTTGTACAATGATCATGGTATAAAAGTTGTTAATTTTCAAATTAGTATGACGGTATTGTATGTAATTTCATTCATTGGGTTATTAACGGTGGAGGGTTATGGCTTTTTGTTTTTTATCACAATAATTCCTTTTAGTATTGGAGTTACCTTATTCAATATTTTCAGGGCCATCAATTCCTATACATGTTTTTACCCCTTGGCATTTCCGTTTTTAAAAAACAATCAAAAGAATAGAAAATCCAGTCCCTTACTCTTGTTTGTTGTTGGTATAATACTCTTTTCCAATATGGCCAATGCACAATCCTCCCACATACAAAGATTGGATGGCTCCCAGATAACCAAAGATTCCTTGACCTCTAAAATTGAACAATTGGTAAAAGATGCCCACGTTCATGGCCTTGCAGTGTCTGTTTTTGAGGACAATAAAATAAGCACTCAAAATACCTTTGGCTACAAAAATTATTCGGGAAAATTAAAATTGAGTGGCAATACAAATATGTATGGCGCCTCTTTGAGCAAGGCCGTTTTTGGAGTTTTAGTATTAAAATTGGTAGAGAATGGTATAATTGATCTCGATACGCCTTTGGAATCCTATTTACCCAAAAGAATATACGAATATCAACCCTTGACCAAGTGGCATGATAATTTTTCTGAATTAAAAAACGACTCCCTTTATCACAAGATTACAGCTCGCATGTGTTTGAACCATACCTCAGGATTTCCAAATTGGCGATGGTTTGAGGCTGATAAGCTGCTGAAGGTAAAGTTTGAACCGGGGACCAAGTATCTTTATTCCGGTGAGGGTATGGTCTATTTACAAGTAGTGATAGAAAAACTGACCGGTAAAAATTTAGAGCAATTGGCACAGGAGATAATCTTCCAACCCCTGCACATGGTCAACACCAGCTATAAATGGCAAGAAGAATATGGAGAGGATTTTGCTTTTGGACACAACACAAAAGGTGAATTGTATCAAAAAGATATGGACAATGAGCCCAGATCGGCAAGTACTTTAGAAACTACTCCAAATGACTATGCCCTTTTTATGGAAGCCGTATTGCAAGATAAAATCCTAAATAAATCTTCATATAGGGAATTGTTCAAACCCCAAATACGCATCCGGAGTTTGACCCAATTTCCTCCAGGTTCTGAAATTTTATCAGCCACAAATGACGCCATAGAACTCAGTTATGGCTTGGGATGGGGCGTCTTTAAAACTCCTTATGGAAAAGGGGTTTTCAAAGAAGGACATGGAGACGGATTTCAACATTATACCATTTTATTTCCAAAAGCGAAAAAAGGAATTATGCTCATGAGCAATTCCGATAATGGCGAGAGCATTTTTAAAGAAGTATTGGAAGTTGCCCTTATGGATGTGTACACCCCTTGGGAGTGGGAGAATTATATTCCCTACAATTTGGATTCAAAATAACGTACCTATAGTATCCCAAATAAAGTCATTGCCGCCCAACATAACATAGGTACCTTTGAACATTAAGGAGCAGTTAGCATGGCTTATTTTCAAATGAAAAGGGCACCACTATATGGAGAAAGAGCAAATGATGGCTTTAACATTTTCTGAATTCGGCACACCAAGTGTTCTGGAGTATCTGGAAGTACCCAAACCAACGATTCAGGACAATGAAATATTGGTGCGGACGGAGGCAATAGGTCTTAATTTTGCAGATATATACCGCAGAAAAGGCAACTATCATTTGGTGGGAGAACCACCCTTTATAGCAGGATATGAGGGAGCGGGAACAATTGTGGCTTCAAAATCCGCGCATTTTCATGCAGGCGATAAAATTGCCTTCACCGATGTCCCTTATTCCAATGCCGAATTTGTAGTAGTTCCCTGCAAGCATGCCATTCCCATTCCTGAACATTTTAGCAGCACTATGGCAGCCACTGTCCTTTTACAAGGGCTAACTGCCCATTATTTGGCCAATGACAGTCACAAGGTGAGAAATGGCGAAGTTATCCTTATCCATGCTGCTTCTGGCGGGGTAGGTCAAATTTTAACCCAACTATGTAAAGCTAAAGGTGCCACCGTAATTGGGTTGACAAGAAGTCCTGATAAATTGGGAACTATTCTGGATTGTAGGGCGGACCACGCATTACTTCTGAACAAGGATTGGAAAACAAAAGTCCTTAAGATTACGGAAGATTTGGGGGTTGACGTGGCCTTTGACAGTGTTGGGTCTACGCTTAACGATAGTTTAGAGGTAACCAAAGAACGTGGACATGTTGTATTCTATGGTATGAGCGGTGGAGATCCTGAACCTGTTGACCCAAGGATGTTAATGGACACTAGTAAAACGCTAACGGGCGGTGACCTTTGGAGTTATCTGACTGATGAAACCCAACGCCGCACAAGGGCAAATCAGCTCTTCGAATTGATTGAACAAGGGATTGTTAAAATTAAGGAACCTGTAAAATTCAAACTTTCTGAAGGCAGACTGGCACATGAATTTTTGGAAGAAGGAAAAAGTGCTAGTAAAATTTTACTTATTCCGGATTAATTACGTTCCACATTGTATATCCAAGTAAATATTAGTGGTTTTAGTTGATCTGAAAGTAATTTTGGTAGTATTTTTGCGACATACCCTTTTCAAGGTAGTAACTAAACCAGCGTGTTTTCGTTTTTAGTTTCAATATTTTGCCTTGGATCTTGACACATAATGTCTAAATTACCCAAAGAGAAGCGCTTTTTAGATCTATCGGATTATGGTAGACCCGCTGCAGTAATCATTGCCAAAGCCCTACAAAACACCTCCTTTACTCCCGTACACGTCACCATAGGTTTTATCATCTCTGGGATACTGGCTATCTTGTGTATGTATCACCAATATTTTATAGCTACAGGTTTTTTTCTTATCCTAAAATCCATATTGGACGCTGCAGATGGAGAACTTGCAAGAATAAAAAAGAAACCGTCCTATACAGGACGCTATTTGGATTCTGTTTCCGATATCATCCTCAACTTTTTCATCTTATTGACCATTTGGCATATCACCCAAGGAGAATTATTTTACACCCTATTGGCATTCACTGGCCTTCAATTGCAAGGTACCCTATACAATTATTATTATGTGATATTGAGAAACCAAAACGATGGGGATACTACCAGTCGTATTTTCGAAGACAAGGTTCCTGTGGCGCTAAAGGGGGAGAAACAACGTAATGTCAATATTCTTTTTGCCATGTATAAATTTTGCTACGGGACATTTGATAAGATCATTTATCGGTTAGACAGGAATGCCCCGGAAAGCAATAACCTGCCAAAATGGTTTATGACAGCAGTCTCCACTTTTGGATTAGGTTTTCAATTATTGATCATTAGCGTCATGTTGGCCCTTGATTTAACACACTATATCATTCCCTTTTTTATTGGTTATTCCATGTTCATACTCATATTCATAGGGATCCGACGATTTATCAACCAATAGCACTCAGGTCATATATCCAATTGAACCTGCAGCTTTTCTTTAAAAGTAAAAGTATGACTATCGTTTAAAAAACGACAAAATTGGATGGCCTTCAATTAATTTGAATTATTTTTAGAAGCATGAAACTTCAAAAATATATTCTCCCCATCCTAGCTTATCTCGTTTTGGCCAGTTGTAAAAATCAACCGGAGGAATCTTATGACCTGGTCATACAAAACGGGCAAACCATTGATCTGGAAACGGGTAAAATAGCACCCCAAGATATTTATATAAATGAAGGGAAAATTGTTAAAATTGAGTCCTCAGGGAGTAAGATTTCTTTTATTGCGAAAAAAACAATAGAAGCTTCGGGCACCTATATCCTCCCAGGTTTTTGGGACAACCATAACCATTTTAGGGGCGGGGACAGCCTTATCTCAGAAAACAAAGACTTGCTTCCCCTATTTCTTGCCAACGGTATTACCACCGTACGCGACGCGGGAGGTGATCTAACCTCCAGTGTGCTGCAATGGAAAAAGGAAATTGTTGCCGGAACACTGGACGGACCCACAATTTATACTTCCGGACCAAAAATAGATGGTCCTCAGGGCACTTGGGCAGGCTCCCTGGAAGTGGTAACAGATGAAGATATTGCAAAGGCATTGGATTCCTTGCAAACTCTTAAAACAGATTTTGTAAAATTATACGATAGTCGTGTTTCTGGAGAGGCCTATTTAAAAACCTTGAAAGAAACCGACAAAAGAGGCCTTATAACTTCTGGGCATATGCCTTTTACCGTTACCTTAAAAGAAACTGTAGATGCAGGTTTGGATGCGGTTGAGCATCTATACTACATCATGAAGGGTTGTTCTGCTGTAGAAACTGAAGTCACACTAATGCTAAAAGAGAAAGAGATAGGTTTTTGGCAGGCCATGCCGCTACTACGGGAGGGATATCAAACCAGTACAGCCAAAGCTACCTTTGACTTATTAAAACAAAAAAATGTTTATGTAGTCCCTACGCTCCATATCGGAAAAACGCTTAGCTATTTGGATGAAGTAGATCATGTAAATGACCCATATCTAAAATACATGGGCAAGGGCATTATAAAAACTTATGAAGGTAGGATCAACGGTGCTTTAAATGCTTCGGAAAAAACAAGGAAGGACAGAAAGGAGCTGGACGATTTTTTTGGGACCTTGACAAAATCTTTAAATGACTCAGGTGTAAAACTATTGGCAGGGTCGGATAGTGGCGCATATAATTCCTACACCTACCCGGGCATTTCTTTGCACAAGGAACTGGAAGCCATGGTTCAAACAGGTATAACGCCTTTGGAAGCATTGAAAACATCGGCCTATAACGGCGCACATTTCCTTAAAAAAGAGCAATCTTATGGCACAATTGCCATTGGCAAGCAGGCCGATTTGGTCCTCTTGGATGCCAATCCGTTGAATGATATTAGAAATACACAAAAAATCAATACCGTTATCCAGAGCTCCAAGGTTTATAATAAAGACCAGTTAAAAGCTATGCTTGATACATTAACAAAATTAGAACCCTAATTAAATGAAAAAAATCAGCCTTCTTTTAGGTATTAGCATCCTTTTATCTTGTTCTTCGATTAAGGAAAAAGTGAGCAAGACCGCTATACTATTCACCAATGCCAATGTTGTTGATGTTCGTACTGGACAAATTCTAGAAAAGCAGCAAGTAGTTGTAGATTCAGGAAAAATAAAAAGTATCCGACATGCTATTGCGCATTCCGAAGATTTCACTACCCAAATTGATGCAAAAGGCAAATACCTTATCCCTGGACTGGCGGAAATGCATGCCCATATTCCACAATCACCAACTAGTGAAGAGAGGATTGAAGAAACGCTATTCTTATATCTCTCCAACGGCATAACCACGATTAGGGGTATGCTCGGACATCCATCCCATTTGGTTTTACGCGAAAAAGCAAAGACAGGTGAAATCCTAAGTCCTAGAATATTCACTTCCAGCCCATCGTTAAATGGAAATTCCATTCCGACCAAAGCCGAAGCGATAGAAAAGGTAACGACCTATCAGAATGAAGGATATGATTTCCTAAAAATCCATCCAGGTATCCAATTGGATGTGTTCGATCAAGTAGTGATAACTGCAAATGAAGTGGGAATACCATTTGCAGGACATGTACCAGTGGCCGTAGGCATTCGTCATGCATTGGCCAGTAAATATGCGGCCATTGATCACGTTGATGGATTTTTAGAGGGATTGGTTCCTGAAAGCAAGAATGTGGACCCAACAAAAAATGGGTTTTTTGGATTTGACTTCACCCCTTTGGCAGACCCCACCAAAATGGATGAACTCGTGCAAATGGCCAAAGAAAATAAAGTGTGGATCGTTCCTACCCAAAGTCTTTTTGAACGTTGGTTTGCCCCTATCAACTCCGATGAATTATTACAACAGCCGGAAATGAAATATATGCCAACTTCCCTCCTAGCGGATTGGAAGAAAAGAAAAGATGAGTACACTGGCCATGACACCAATTTTGATTCAAAACAGTGGGATCAATTCACGGCAATAAGAAGGGAGTTTATAAAAAAACTGCAAGACCATGGTCATGGCATGTTGTTAGGCTCCGATGCCCCACAATTGTTTAATGTGCCTGGATTTTCCATTCAGCATGAAATAGAAGGTATGCGAACTGCAGGTCTTACCCCATTGGAAATTCTTCAATCGGGAACCATTAATCCGGCGATCTTTTTTGGAAAGGAAGGGACATTTGGAGAAATTAAGGAGGGTCTGGCTGCTGATATGGTTCTGTTAAAAACTAATCCCTTAGAAGACATTAAAGCCTTTAAACAGATATCAGGGGTAATGGTACAAGGAAAATGGTTATCCCAGGAAATGATTGCCGAAAAATTAGCGGATATAGCGAACAATGCCAAGAACAATTAAATTGACAGTACAATTGAAACACATAAACCAAATTCAAACAATGAGGATACTATTGACGTTTTTAACAATATTTACAGTTTGTACAACTTTTTCACAGACCCTTTTAAGACCCGATAGGGTATTTGATGGGAAAACACTCCACGATAATTGGGTCGTCTTGGTAAATGGCAATTCTATCACCTTTGCAGGAGTAGAAGGAGACCTAAAACAGTTGTCCTATACTTCTGAAATAAACTTAACAGGAATGACTTTAATGCCTGGACTAATTGAGGGCCATTCCCATTTATTGCTGCATCCATATAACGAAACTTCATGGAACGATCAGGTATTAAAGGAGTCCCCGGTGGAAAGGGCAATTAGAGGTACAGTCCATGCCAAAAATTCTCTTATGGCCGGGATCACCACTATGCGCGATTTAGGTGCCGAAGGTGCAGGTTATAGCGATGTTTACCTCAAAAAGACTATTGAAGAAGGAATCATCAGTGGCCCTCGCCTCTTGGTTGCCGGTCCCGCCATTGTCGCTACAGGGGCCTATGGCCCCAAAGGCTTTCACGATGGGGTCCATGTTCCTTTGGGGGCCGAAGAAGCCAGCGGCAAAGAGGAAGCCATAAGAACGGTTCGCAGACAAATGGGGAATGGGGCCGATTTTATCAAAATTTATGCAGACTACCGTTGGGGTAAAGGGGAACCTTCACAGCCAACATTCTCATTGGAGGAAATAGAAGCCATGGTGGCCACTGCAACAAGTGCCGGCAGGTATGTTGTGGCACATGCTGGAACACCCGAAGGGATGCGTAGAGCAATTTTAGGAGGGGTTGAGACCATAGAACACGGGGATGGAGGTACCTTGGAAATCTTTAAATTGATGAAGGAAAAAGGAGTGGCCCTTTGCCCTACCCTCGCAGCAGGAGATGCCATAGAACAATACAATGGTTGGAACAAGGGTACGGGAACGGTGCCTGAACGTATAACAGAGAAAAAAGCATCTTTTAAATTGGCATTACAGGCCGGGGTGGATATCGTTTTCGGAGGGGATGTAGGAGTATTTACCCATGGTGAAAATTCTCGG
The DNA here is from genome assembly GCA_035798135.1 of Flavobacteriaceae bacterium KMM 6897. Taxonomy (GTDB): domain Bacteria; phylum Bacteroidota; class Bacteroidia; order Flavobacteriales; family Flavobacteriaceae; genus Sediminicola. The sequence goes on from JAPFBR010000003.1 coordinate 111,185, forward strand.
GAATTGGAACTCATGGTAGCTTATGGAATGACTCCCATGGCATCTTTAAAGGCTGCAACTTCAGGAAATGCACGTATTTTCCACTTAAAGGACCTAGGGGAAATAGAAAAGGGCTTCCTGGCAGATCTCATTGCAATAAAGGGCAATCCATTGGAGGATATCTCCAAAATGAAGGATGTTAAATTTGTAATGAAAGATGGGGCTATCTATAAAAATGAATAGACCCCCAATAAATATTTAACAGTTAACTAATCCTCTAGAAAACAAAGTCATACCTAAAATACTTCATGTTTCATCCTAAGATATGCCTAAATATTCCTACCCCAACAACCAATTCCTTAACAGACCTTTAAGAATTAGGCAATTTGATTTGGTTATCTTTAAAACGACTAATTAACCAAATAAAAGATGACTAAGAAATTACTTTCACTAGTGATGCTTTTCGCATCACTTTGCCTATCTGCGCAACAATTTACAATGGACATGGTCCAAGATTTAAAACCCAGGAACATCGGTCCGGCCGGGATGAGTGGTCGTGTAACCGCAATAGATGCCGTACACGAAAATCCAGATGTCATGTACGTAGGCACAGCTTCCGGAGGACTTTGGAAATCTACCTCCGGAGGCATCAAATGGGAACCCGTATTCAATAAAGAGGTAACTGCATCCATCGGAGCAGTGGCCATCCAACAGTCAAATCCCTCTGTTATATGGGTAGGCACAGGGGAAGGAAACCCACGAAATAGTTTAAACGGTGGCTTTGGAATTTATAAATCCTTGGATGGCGGCAAAAGCTGGACCTCTATGGGATTGGAAAAAACAAGACACATTCACAGAATAGTAATAGATCCCACAAACCCAAATATTGTTTATGTGGGCGCTATTGGCTCTCCTTGGGGAGAACATCCTGAACGAGGGGTTTTCAAAACTACCGATGGAGGAGCCTCCTGGGAGAAAATTCTTTTTGTCAATAATAAAACAGGGGTTGCCGATCTGGTCATGGACCCTACAAATCCCAATAAGCTGATCGCGGCTATGTGGGAACACAAAAGAGACCCATGGTTTTTTAAATCTGGTGGGGAGGGCAGTGGCTTGCATATGACCCATGACGGAGGTAAAACTTGGAAGAAACTTACCGAAAAGGAAGGATTGCCCAAAGGAGAATTAGGTAGGATAGGTATTGCAATCGCCAGAAGCAAACCCAATGTAATCTATGCTTTGGTGGAGGCTAAAAAAAATGCACTTTACAGATCGACGGATGGTGGATTTAAATGGGAAAAAGTAAATGACAAGGAAGATATAGGGAATAGACCTTTTTATTATTCCGAAATCTATGTAGATCCACAAAATGAAAATAGGGTTTACTCTGTCTTCACCTATATTAATGTATCTGAAGACGGTGGAAAGAATTTCAAGGAATTAATGCCTGCATATGGCGTGGATAATGGGGTTCACCCAGATCACCACGCATGGTGGATTCACCCAAAGAACGGGCAGTTTATGATGGATGGCAACGATGGTGGAATGAACATTACCAAAGATGGGGGACAGACTTGGAGATTTATTGGAAACCTTCCAGTAGCCCAATTTTATCATATCAATACCGATAATGAATTCCCTTATAATGTATATGGGGGCATGCAGGACAACGGTTCTTGGAGAGGACCGGCGTATGTTTGGAAAGACCAAGGAATCCGAAATAGTTATTGGCAGGAAATTGCTTTTGGTGATGGATTTGATGTGGTTCCGGACAAAGAGGATTCCCAATTTGGTTATGCAATGAGTCAACAAGGTTATGTTTCCCGTTACGATTGGAAAACAGGGAACAACTACATTGTACGACCTACCCCACCCGATGCGGAAACCAAGCTACGATTCAACTGGAATTCCGGGATAGGGCAAGATCCTTTTGACAATAGTACCGTATATTTTGGCAGTCAATTTGTGCACAAGAGCACGGATAAAGGTCTGACATGGAAAGTCATTTCCCCCGATCTGACCACAAATAACCCAGAAAAACAAAAACAAAGCGAAAGTGGCGGACTGACCATGGATGCTACTGGGGCAGAAAACCATTGTACCATTTTGGTAATAGAACCATCACCTGTTGAAAAAGACATGTTATGGATCGGTACCGACGATGGACGGGTACACTTCACACAAAATGGGGGTTCAACATGGACAGATGTAACCCCAAACATTAAGGGTATTCCCAGTGGCAGCTGGATTCCACAAATAAAGGCATCCAGTAAAAACAAGGGAGAGGCCCTATTGATTGCAAATGATTATAGAAGGTTCAATTATACTCCTTATGCCTATAGAACAAAAAACTATGGTAAAACATGGGAACGCATTGTAGATCAATCCGATGTAAAAAGCTATACCCTTTCCATTATTGAGGATCCCGTAAACCCTAATCTAATGTTCTTGGGTACGGACGATGGATTGTATATTTCCATGGATGCAGGGGCACAATGGCAGAAATGGACCGAAGGCTTCCCTACCGTCTCTACCAAGGATTTGGTGATCCATCCAAGGGAACAGGATTTGGTGATTGGAACATTTGGAAGGGCTGCATGGGTATTGGATGATATACGTCCTTTACGTGCCGTAACTGCGGATAGGACCATTTTAAATAAAGAGATTTCAATCTTCACTCCACCAACGGCCTATCAGGCTGCATATCAACAGCCCACAGGAAGCAGGTTTGGGGCCGATGATTTATTTAATGGTGAAAACAGAAAAGAGGGTGCTATGATCACATATTATCTGAAAGAAGGAAAAAAAGCTATTTCCAAGGAGGATAAAAAGGAGGACAATGATGGAGAGGATTCAAAAGAGGAAGATGAATCAAAAGAGGAAGACAAAAAGGATGTGAAGTCAAAAGATTCCATTGCCTTTACCTTTTATGATGGTGATAGATTGATAAGAACCTTAAAATATAAAACACCTGAAAAAGCCGGATTCCATAGAATCTATTGGAGAATGGATGAAAAAGGTCCGGACAGGGCTTCCAGAAAAATAAGTAAAAGAAAGAGTGAACCCAGTGGTATTAGAGTAAAACCTGGGACTTATAAAGTGATGCTCGCTTATGGAGAAGCTACTGATGAAACCATGATAGAGGTACAATCAGATCCAAGATTAAGTGTTTCCACTGCTTCCATTGATGAAATATACGAAACTGCAAAAAAACTGGAGGATTATGCCCAGACGGCTGCAGATGCCGTAAAACAATTGGTGGAAAGTAAGACTGTGGCAGAGCAGACCCAAAAAGATTTAAAGGAACTGGATAAAGAGAAGTACAAAGACCAGATCAAGGCGTCAGTGGATATTGTGAAGGAAATAGATACGGTTATGACCCTGTACCTAGGGAAAGACGACAAGCGTCAGGGAATTACCAGAAATCCTGAAATCACGGTGATGCAACGGATTGGAGCTGCCAGTGGATATGTAGAGAGTAGGCAAACTGGGATTACCGTCACAGAAAAGCAATTGGTACAATTTGCCGAAGAGGAACTTGCAAAAGCTCTGGAAGCTACCAATACCTTTTTTGAGGATAAATGGAAGAACTACAAAATATCCATAGAGCAATTGGATAATTCCCCCTTTAAGGAAACCAAAAAATTCATGATGAACTAAATCAACGAAAGATGAAAAAAATTATCACGCTTTTTATCGTTGCCCTAATTTGGGGGTGTAAGGAAAATAAGAAGAGTCCCGAATCAAGTATAGCGGATTCACTTAAAACCTATTCAATAGAACAGATGATGGACAACGAGTCTATCTATGGAGGGAGTTTTTCCCCTGACCAAACCAAATTGTTGGTTACCAGCAATCGTTCAGGGATCTACAACATGTATACCGTTGCTGTTGAAGGTGGCGATTTAATGCCGGTATCCTCTTCGGATAGTTCTTCCGTATCTGCCATTTCCTATTTTCCCAAAGATGAGCGTATGCTCTTCAATATGGATAACAATGGAGATGAGATTGACCATATCTTTCTTAGGAATACAGATGGCACACACAAAGACCTAACCCCGGATGCTGGGGCAAGGGCTTCATTTTATGGGTGGGCGAAAGACAAAAAGAGCTTTCTCTACACGTCCAATAAGCGGGACAAAAGGTATACAGACCTTTATGAAATGGATTTGGAGACCTTTACTCCTGTCCTTTTATACAAAAATGAAGGCGGTTTCTTTATTGGTCCCATTTCGGACGATAAAAACCTTGTTACGCTGATCAAGCCTATCAACACGAATGATGCGGATTTATTTCTTTACGACCGCAAGAATAGGTCAATGACCAAAATAAATAAGAATCAAAGTGCCAATTCTGGGGAAGATTTTTCCCCTGATGGTACTTCCCTATATTATACCACGGACGATGGAGCCGAGTTTGCCTATCTGATGAAGTATAATTTCTTGGACAAGACCCATGAGAAAGTCATGGAGCGAAATTGGGATATTGTAGGGAGTTATTTTACTGAAAATGGCACCTATCAAGTGACCTACATCAATCAAGATGCCAAGAATATCATTGAAGTCTTGAATGTGGGGACTGGCAAGAATATTGAAATGCCAACCTTTGACACATTGGACATTACCAATGTCAGTTTTTCAAACGATGAAAAATTGATGCGTTTCTATGCGGGAGGATCACAAACCCCCTCCAATCTGTATGTCTATAATTTGGAGACCAAAAAACAGCTGCAGCTAACGAATGTTCTGAACAAGGAAATTCAAGAGCAGGATCTGGTCACAGCAGAGGTTATCCGCTATACGTCCTTTGATGGCTTGGAAATTCCCGCAATTTACTACAAGCCCCATCAAGCCACCGCAAACAAGAAGGTTCCGGCCCTAGTTTGGGTACATGGGGGTCCAGGGGGACAATCCAGACAAAATTTCAGTTCCTTCATACAATACCTTGTCAATCATGGTTATGCTGTCCTTGCAGTAAATAATAGGGGTAGTAGTGGTTACGGCAAGACCTTTTACCAAATGGACGATCTCAATCATGGTGACAAAGATTTAAAGGATTGTGTGGAAGGAAAAAATTGGCTTGCCAAACAACCGGAAATCGATGCTTCAAAAATTGGAATCATAGGAGGTTCTTATGGAGGCTATATGACGATGGCCGCTTTGACCTATACTCCTGAGGAGTTCGCCGTTGGGGTGAACTTATTTGGTGTCACCAACTGGATCAGGACCTTAAGAAGTATTCCTGCTTGGTGGGAGGCACAAAAAGAGGCCCTTTATAAGGAATTGGGAGATCCCAATAGTGCAGATTCAATTCGCCTTCGACAGATATCCCCCCTTTTCCATACCGATAAAGTAACCAAACCATTAATAGTACTTCAAGGTTCCCAAGATCCTCGTGTGCTTCAGGTAGAGTCCGATGAAATTGTTGCGGGCGTTAGGAAAAATGGTGTCCCTGTGGAATATGTATTATTTGAGGATGAAGGACATGGCTTTGTAAAAAAAGAAAATCAGATTACGGCATATGGAAAAGTCTTGGAATTCTTGGATGTATATTTGAAAAAGGAAAAGTCAACCCCTATAGAAGATGGCTCAAAGATTCAGATGGAGTCCGACAATTAAAAAACAAAATTCAACCCAAAAAACTTCCCCTTTTGAATTTCAGAACGGGAAGTTTAAATTTTAATGAAACTATGAAGAAAATCCTGACATTATTTATCCTGTTGCTAACTATAGGCTCCTATGCCCAAGAAACTGGAGAGGATAAATTTGGTGCTTGGTATATGTATTTTGGCACCAATAAAATTTCTGACAAATTGAGTATCCATACAGAAGCGCAATTTAGGTATTATGAAACTACACGTAATTTCAATCAATTACTCTTGCGTACAGGTCTTAATTATCATATTTCTGCAGATGCCATTGCCACTTTGGGGTATGGCTATATAGATACAGATCCCACTTTTGAAGAAATTCCATTACAGGATGGTTTCTTCCTCGGAAATAAAATTTTGGAGCACCGTATCTATGAGCAATTAATTTTGAAAAACAAGCTTTGGGAGCTTCTTATAGAACATAGGTACCGCTTGGAACAGCGCTTTGTAGACAATACAGAATTTAGAACTAATGGAAAGGACACCCAGCACCGTGCCCGCTATCGATTACAGGTCACCTTACCACTGACCGACACATTTTTTCTTAATTTTTATGATGAAATATTTATTAATCTACAGGACAATGCCTTTGGGCAGAACAGGTTGTACGCTGCCCTTGGCGTACGGATCACCGAAAACAGCAGTATGCAGTTAGGGTATCTAAAAAACCACTTTAATTCGGGGAATTTTGATCGGTTACAGATAGGAGTATTCTTTAATCCCGACTTAAGAAAAAAGAAATAATAGATGAATCTTCAAAAAGTTACTTTTAAGAATAATGAAGGAGTTGCCTTAGTAGGAAGGATTGAACTGCCTGCCGATCAACAACCACATAATTTTGTTCTTTTCGCCCATTGCTTTTCCTGCAATAAAAATTTATTGGCAGTTAAAAATATCAGTAGGACCCTGACGGCAAAAGGTTTCGGAGTGCTGCGATTCGACTTTACCGGGTTAGGCGATAGCGAAGGTGATTTTTCCGACACCAATCTTTCAGGTAATGTGTCCGATTTATTATCGGCGGCAGCCTTTTTAGAAGAGAACTACAAGTCCCCTACCCTGATCATAGGACATTCTTTAGGGGGAGTGGCGGCATTACTGGCTACAGAAAAAATTACATCCATTAAGGCCATAGCCACTATTGGCACCCCATCAGATTCAACCCATGTAAAAGGGCTGTTGAAAAATGATCTTGCTGAAATCCATGAAACTGGAAAAGCCTGTGTCAACATCGGGGGACGAGATTTTACCATAAAAAAACAATTTTTGGATGATCTTGAGAATCGCTCCCTTCTTGAATTGGTACACCAGTTAAGAATTCCTATCCTTTTCTTGCACTCACCACATGATAAAACCGTTGGAATTGAACATGCTGAAGCACTATATGTGGCTGCCCATCATCCAAAAAGTTTTGTTTCCCTGGATAACGCGGACCACCTACTAATGGACAAAAAAGATTCTGAATATGCGGGAGTTGTTATTGCGGCCTGGAGCAAAAAATATCTACCAAGCCCTGATCTATCCACTTTAAATACGAAACATCAAGTTGTTGGGAGTTTAGATGGAACGGATGGCTTTACCACCATGATGAAGGTTGGCTCCCATTATCTTACCGCAGATGAGCCAATTTCCGTGGGCGGACAGGATTTTGGTCCATCACCACATGAATTGGTTGCAGCCGGCTTGACTGCATGTACTGTCATGACCATTCAAATGTATGCGAAGAGAAAGAACTGGGAATTGAAAAACGTGGAAGTACACACATCTTACAGTAAATCGGCACAGGAAGGAGAACCCAACGAACAAGAATCAAATTCAACTATAGATACTTTTAAACGGGAAATTAAGCTCACAGGTAAATTGAATGAAAAACAAAGGGCTAGGATTCTGGAAATAGCCAATAAATGTCCTGTACATAAAACGTTGACAAGCCCTACCCAAATTTTATCGATCTTGATAGATTGACGCCAATCATCCAATAATTAACCGATAAAAAAATAAGTGTCCCCAAACCTACAAAAACTGGGAAAACTATAGCCAATATGATTGATAGGGCATTAATTTATATGTAACTTTATTCGAATTTATAAACTTAACGATTATGAGAAAAATAAAATTAATGTCTCTTGTAACCATCCTAGCCCTTTCCTATAGTTGTAAGGAGGTTAAAAAAGAAGCCAAAGAAGCTTCCGATGAGATGGAAGAGACTATGCAAGAAATGAAAGAAGAGGTTACCGAAGAGGTAATTAAATTTACCATGGAACCTAAAAGTGATAGCAAGGTAACCGGAGAGGTTACATTTACGCAAACCAATGGCAATGTAAAAATGGTAGCAAACCTTACTGGGCTCACCGAGGGTGTTCATGCCATCCATATTCATGAAAAAGCTGATTGTTCCTCATCAGACGGTAAATCTTCAGGAGGGCACTGGAACCCAACTTTTCAAGATCACGGAAAATGGGGAGCATCTGAAGGCTACCACAGAGGAGATATTGGTAATTTCACTGCAGATGCAACAGGAAATGCTACGGTTGAATTTGAAACCGATGAATGGTGTATTGGTTGCGATGATATGACGAAGAATATTGTGGGCAAGGCAGTTATCGTACACCAAGGGGTAGACGATTTTGTATCTCAACCCTCAGGTGATGCAGGTGCAAGGGTAAGTTGTACGGGTATTATCAAATAGTAAAAAATCAGAAGTAATAACCAAGAAAAAAGCTGCTTATATAAGTAGCTTTTTTTTTATCTTTCACTCTTAAACATATTACATGGAATTAGAGGTATTGGTATCACGTTTTCAGACTAAGGACTTGAAGGCCTTTGAAAAGCTATATACTATGTATTCTGAAAATATTTGTGGAGTCATCAATACCATTGTAAAAAACACAGATCTTGCCGAAGAAATTTGTCAAGATGTATTTATGAAGGCCTGGAATAATGCAGAAAGCTATAACGCTTCCAAAGGTCGGTTTTTTACATGGATTTTGAATATAGCCAGAAATGCAGCCATTGATGAGATAAGATCAAAATCATATAAGAACAGTAAACAAAACCTATCCTCTGATTTTTTCGTAGGTATCCTTGAAAACAAAGATGACCTCAATAGTAAAATGGACACAATTGGAATCCAAAGCTTGTTGAAAAATTTAAAGGAAAAGTGTGTTCAAATAATTGAACTTCTATATTTTAAAGGATATACACAGAAAGAGGCGGCAGAAGAACTCGACATTCCCGTGGGAACTGTAAAAACAAGAAATAGAAATTGTATTTCACAGATTAGGGGCAATATAGCGATATAAAATGGACGTAAATAAATATATTACATCAGGAATTATAGAGCTCTACGTGGCCGGCACGCTCTCTGAGGAAGAAAACTTGGAGGTAAACCGAAACGCAGAACTATATCCTGAAATAAAAGCTGAGATATTGTCCATAGAAGCGGCCATCTTGGCTCTGAGCAAGGCAGCGGCTCCGGTTCGTTCTGGCAGTAAAGAATTCAATGACATTAAGAATCGTATCGAGGCTTTGATGGACACCAAGGTAATAAAAATGTCAGATAGCAAAACCAATTGGTTCACCTATGTTGGATGGGCAGCTTCCGTACTTCTAGCAGCAGGAATTTTGTGGATGTACAATGAAAATACCCAATTAAAATCGGAGATCAATGTGGCTTCCCAAACCAATGAGGTATTGGAACAGCAGATTTTTGAAGCCAATACGTCTTTAGAAAAATCAAAGGAATTACTCACCACTATACGAGATAAAAATATAGAGGTGATCGCTATGGGCGGTCAAACCGTATCGCCAACTTCCTATGCCAAAGCTTATTGGAACAAAGAAGAACAAAAGGTATTTATAGATGCCCAAGGGCTTCCTGAACCTCCGGACGGGATGGTCTACCAAGTTTGGTCTTTAAAATTAAGTCCGCTCACCCCTACGAGTATGGGTCTATTGGAAGACTTTAAGAACGACGATAATAAGGTTTTTGCTTTTGCAAATCCCAACGAGTCCGAAGCATTTGGTATCACCTTAGAGCCAGCGGGAGGTAGTGAATTTCCTAACTTGGAACAACTTTACACCTTGGGAGCGGTTTAAGAGGAGACCACCATAAATAAAATAAAAAATCTTTTAAAGGTATTAAGGAGCAATTTCCTTAGAGTCTTCAAAAGATTTTTTTTAGCTCAGTATTCGTGGGGGAGCTTTAATTAATAACATCTTAAAACACAGGCTTACTCTTTAGATAAACTGGCACACCATCGGTAACCAACAGTATCCCAAATTCATTTTAATAAACCCTATCAAGTTGTCTATTTGCCCGATTTCAGTATTCGTTGCAAGGATCTATATGCAAAGAATATTAAACCTCCACAAAATAACATTAAAGCCAGCCAAAGAAAAAATAGGATGTAAGCCATAATAATATAGATTTAGGTTTGCAAAAAAGAGATGATAATAAAACTTATACTGTTTATTTGTTTCCGTACTCTTTCAAAAAGAACGTAGGTCAATTCACTTCAACGATAAAAATATACTTTTCAACCTGAATTTCCTACAAAAGTTGTTAATATCTTCTTAATATTCTTACGTAAAACTTATACTAGGCTTGAATTTAAATGAAATAGCCTTCCTATTTTATTGGACGCTTAGAGCAAAAGCAAAATATAAATAGGCCAATGGAGTTTTTAATCCTTTGAATTCCAGTTTACTGTATATTTCGACTCACGTTTAAGCACCTCTTGAAGACCTTGTTGATCAAAATATATTCGAATTGCAATATGTAACATAGAATAGTTCCAGAGCGTAAAAAGATAGTAGTTCATAGTGTATTGTTTTAGGGTTTTCTTTAATAAATTGGACCATTGCCCGTTATTCCATTTAGAAATACTAACGAATAACGATTAATTTAAGTTTTCTCCTTCCTCCAATAATTTGACTGTTTGTCATAAAAAAACACCGCGACATAAATGTCGCGGTGTCCACCTAAAAACCACTATGCAACCACATTGCTCAGCGCCTTTCCATTAAAATGTATAGCTCAGACTCCTTTTTACAAAAAATTAAAAGTGCAAAGTATTTAAAGCTTGGATATTTTATTGGCCATGTTAGGACCCAGCTCATAAGCCGCATCGGATAATTCTTCCTTAAGTTCTTTTACTTTTGACATTTTTCCATTGGCCTTGTAGATTTCTGCCGTATGGTATAATATATTGGGTTCAAATGTTTTACCGAAAATATGTTCCTCAACCACTTGCAAAGCTTTATTCTTTTCCCCAATTTTAAAGTAGCTATACGCCAATAAATCGTATGAATGTGGCGTAGGTCTGTTTAACACTTCTTTTTCTGCTATCATTAAGGCCTTTTCGTATTGCCCCGTTTTTTCAAGATATAAAGACACGTTATAGGCATTGTACATCTCCCCATAAGAAGGATTTTGTACTGCCATGTAATATTTATCCAAATTGACAAGAGATTCTATCTCATTGTTCTGAAAAGCTGCGATCTCTGATTTCAAAAGATAATAATCGGGGGCACTGTAATCTTTAGTTACGGAATCCAAAATGCGCAAGGCTTCCTCTGGGTTCTTTTCATAGGAAAATACGATCCAGGCGATTCCCTTTTTCGCATATGCGTTTTTGGGATCTAATTGCAGGGATTTTAAATAATAGTCATAGGACTCTTTTATTTTTCCAGCATGTCCATAATAATCTGCAATATTCGTATAGGACCAAAGCATCAATTCAGAATTGTTGGAATTTTCTGCTTTCTGTTTTGCCATTTCCATGAATCGAATGGTGGTATCCAGGTCTCCTTTATGATCGTTCCATTTTGCGGCACGGATCAAGTATCCAAATTGCGACATATTCTTGATGCTGTCCAGATATTTCTCTGCTTGGGAATAGCTTCCCAATTCCATATGTATATCAAAAAGTAAGCTTTGTGTATCCACTACTCCACTACCCCATTGTCTGGCAGCTTCCGCCAATTGCAATGCTTCCCTAAATCTATGCTGTGCAATATAATTTCTTGCAAGGGCCCTTTGATATCCAGCTTTTCCAATGGCTGCAATGTCCACAGCCTTTTTTAATGCCTGTTCTGCCCTTTTTAAATAAGTAATATCTCCCGTATTTTGAAAATAACGGTTGTATTCTCCTGCTACAATACCAAAACTGGTCAATTGTATGCTATCGGGTTTAATTTTAGAGTTCCATAGCTCATAATAGCTGGATGTAGTCCTTGATGGGCTGGAAACTAAAAATTTATTATAATCTTTTTGATTCGTGACTTGTGCTTGTTCTAAGTTTTCACACGAAAACAAAAATAACAGCGGTACGAATAGGAATAGATATTTCATAATCAATGTTTTTAGGTGTTTTGAAATAGTAATCTTTTAAAATAAGGGAGGATACGAATATCCTCCCCTACTCTCCTTTTCATAGTTAATTGTACTAGTTTGGAGTTCCCAAATAAGGGAATGAAGTAGAAAGAGTTGCTGTTAAGCTCACCCCATCCGATGTTAAACGTGGCAAATCTGCCACCCCGTCATTGTTTGTATCCTGACCACTGAAACGATCTCCTGTTTCACCTCCGAAAAGAAGGATCAAAGAAATATCGATAACATCATCGGTCAATGCGCGACCAGTTAAAACTTGTGTTCCATTGTAATAAGATGTTGGCATATTTGGGGCAACATCCAAGGCATCACTTGCCAAAACGGTAGTCAAGGTAGTAGCATCCAATCCTAAGATATTAGGTTCGTAATTTACATCTTCCCTTGGGGCACCCAATAAATCAGCATACACATCATAGTACTGCTCCAATCTAGCTTCGAACCCTACTTGGAATTTTCCCATTTGTGAAGGTATGGTTACATTAAATTCATCTTTAACGCTTGCCTGTCCCATCATGTCAAAACTAAGAACTGTATTTATACCTGGTCTCCCCATATGGTCTGCTTGGGAATACGTTCCAGAAAAATCTGTTCCCATTGGGGTTGGATTCGGTTCCATTGTGGTCATGTCATCATCATTGCTACAAGAAGCCAATGCTGCTAAAGCCAAAAGCGACAAGAAAGTAGATTTTATATTAAATAGTTTCATAATTTTATTTCTTTTAAGTTAATGTTGTTATTGTTTAACGTTTGTAGTGACCCAAGTCTTGAAAACTGGAGTTCCCAATGCATTTGTGGCAGTTGTGTTCCCTATTACACTGTTTGGTATTTCCACTACAATAGACATGGTGTTTGCACCTGCAAAGGTGTTCTCTGCCTCAGCCTCTGTTTTGAACCCACCTGGAGCCATTCCACCAATGACTGCATTGAATTGGAAAAAGTCGAAGAAGAATGCATCCTGTCTTGGTCCTGCAAACAATTTTACTCCGCTTGAAGTGGTTTCTGTTATTGCCGTAGAGCCAGAGATTTCAACATCACCTAGGGGAGAGTTGACCAATACTTCACTATCCAAACCTGTTTGACCAGGAGCAACAGGGCCAAAGAAATACATTCTGCCATCTCTTGGAATGGCTTGGATTACTTGATCCTCAATTAAATCTCCGTCCGTATCTATATTGATTTCTACCAAGACATTCTCATCGAACTCCCCATAGGGCAACTCGGGCAATACACTAGATTGGATGTCTACCACAAAAACAGTGTTGTCAGAACCAACAGTAGGTTCAAACCCATAAAAGTCTGCAATATCAGCAGTGGTACCTTTAGTAGAAGGTGCATCAATGTGGTCGGCAGACACCAAAATAATACTAGCTACAGCTAATACTGCCAGGCCTAAATAAATTTTTGTTTTTTTCATTACTTTTTGTTTTTAGATTTTGTTTCTGCCTTACCTACGCAACCTAGTTTGTGAGGGTTTGGTTTTAAGATGTTAATGTTTTGTTAAGAAGATTTTAACCTTAATACATATAATAGGACCCTAGATTATAAAGTCACATATTTTGCGTTAATTTGATCCTTTAAATAAATAGGTAATGAACCCCTCTTCCTCCGGTTGGATAGATAAGTTTGGATCACTCGTAAAGGATAAGCCACATCTTTACACAGATTTTGATGCCCTATACAGTGATTTAAAGACTTGTGGTTTCATTTATGGAATAAATATATCCGCGCCCAAATTCATCACAGCAGAACACAATCTTACCGAAGATGAAAATGCCAAAATAAATCTGCTTACGGGGCTATATTTCACATATGCCTTTGAAAATGAAAAAGTGGATTTTAAAGAATTTCTTGAATCCATATTTAAGTTCTACCAGTTTTTGGAGGTAAGTCAGATATCCTTCCTGAATAAAATTTTAACAGGAAAGAAAACTTCCTCCCAATTGGAGAAATTGATTGATTCCCGTGTTTATTTGGAGGACAATGTCATCAGTAAGACCTTCAATAGCATCATTACCAATTCCCTGCTTTTTATAGATACCCTAACATTTAAAAGATACTTACAAGGAAAAAACGATGTTAAAAAGCATGCACAAGATTTAGAACATATAACTATCAATCTCACATATCATACCTTAAATTCCAAAGAAAAAAATAAGAATGATGAGCGTTTGGCACAATTATTTGCCTCGTCCATATCGTTCATAGATGGACAAAAAGAAAATTTTGATGGGTCATATCGGGACCAACTCAACAGTCAATTTTCAGTACAGGAAAACCAATATTTTTTGGATGTTTCCTGCCTTACGGTTTGGGAGGATTTTTCACTGGAATACAAGGAATCCATATTCATTTATGCGATAGGAAAAGACCTCGGATTTGATCATGGAAATATTGCAGAATCCTTGGAGGATGTTACCACTTTTTTTCAGTTGAATGCCAACAAGATCCCACATTTAAAAGACCATAATTTGGCCGTGCAATTTTATGAAAGCATGTCCAAAATTGTGAATAAATTAATTCTTAGAAATAGCAAAAGGTTGCTAAAAGAATTATCCGAAAGCAAGGAATTGGTAGCGCTTTTATCCAAGTCAACCCTCCGGGATTTAACACCTGAGGAAAAGAAAAAAGTACAGGGTCAACTAATCGATATATTTAAAAGCATCCCATCCCTTGCTATTTTCATACTCCCTGGAGGAGCCGTTCTATTGCCAATTTTTATTAAATTGATACCTAAACTTCTTCCTTCTGCCTTTGATGAAAATAGGGTTGAATAGATGGCCTAAAAGGGGGTTATTCATCACTATAAGAAATATCTATAACACTTATAAATACAACTTAATAATATTATATTCAGGTATTTAACAAGCATTACTCCAACCAATACTTAAAATCCTTTACTCGTTCCCTACTTACAATGATTTCTTGTTCAGAAAACCGATTTAACTTTATTTGGAGTCTAGAATTGGTATAGGATATAATGTCTTTGATATGTTTGATGTTGACATAATATTTTCTGCTTACCCGAAAAAATTGTTTTGGTTCCAAGGCTTCGTTCAGATTGTCCAAGGTGGTATCCAATAAATAATTTCTGCCTTCCGAAGTAGCAGCGTAGGTCCCTTTGTTCTCACTGTAAAAACATTCTATATCCTCGGCATTTATTATTTTCAAATGCTGTCCCACATTCACCGTAAACCGTTTTTTATATTCCCGCTCCAAAGGGTTTACCAATAGCTTTTTTATATCTTCAAAATCAATGGCTATTGGTTGCTTTTTTGAACGCAATGAGCTGTACTTTTTTAAGGCACTTTCCAGCTCTTCATCATCAATGGGTTTTAACAAATAATCGATGCTATTTAATTTAAAAGCTTGGAGGGCATATTCATCATATGCGGTGGTAAAAATAATGGCGCTATGGACCTCAACCTCATCAAAAATTTCAAAGGAAAGTCCGTCTGAAAGTTGAATATCCAAAAAGATCAAATCGGGATGCGGATTGCTTTTGAACCACACTATGGATTCCTCAACAGAATGCAACATCACGGTCACCTCAATGTTTAAATCGGACAATAATCTTCCTAATCTTCGAGCTGCCGGTTTTTCATCTTCAATGATAATGGTATTCATCTAAAAACGTATGGTTGGTTAAAAATGGTTTTATGATTTAAAGGTACTATTTCAAATACCTTAATTTCCTTTTTCCATAATTTTCTTTATTTGCCTTTCTTCCCACTTTTTTAAAATTGGAAACCCCCATTGGAAAACACAGGAAGCATGGACAATTAAAAACCCGCCCCAGATTAGAGGTGTCAACAATACATTCCAATCAACCCAGGTTATAAATTCCTCCTGGGAATTACCATGGAAAAGGGAATTTTTAGATAAGAAGTACAGCCCCAGTAAAGCACAATTTATGATGCAGTAAACGGTCAAGTGCATGTAAAAACTTTTGAGTCGATCCAATCGTTTTTTAGCTTTTTGATAATTGGTTGGAATAGTCTTTTCAGTTTTCATCTATAGATATTTTTTAGATTCATCTTCTTCCTCTTCCATGTACTTTTTAATTTGACGCTTTTCCCAATCCTTCCCAAAGAAGGGATTTCCGGAAAATACCTTCATCGCATGGAAGGCAAGACCAATCCCCCAAAAGAACCAAATGGCAAATGTCCCAAAATCTACAAAAGCCTCTTCAAAAGTTTCCCCATTGTACATATTTCTGATCACCTTGTTCACAGAAATAAAGCTATTGATGACTATATATACCGTTAGGTGAATATAAAATCCTTTCAGCTCCTTGATTCGCTGAAGAGCTCTTTCCTTTTTTACTAAACTATTGTTTTCCATTACTTGATTCATTTATTTTGTTATAAGAGACATTATTCCCATTTTTTTCGATTTTCATCTTCCCTCATAAATTCCTTTATCTTACGCTGTTCCCAATTTTTTCCGAAGAGGAGGTTAAACTGAAAAACTTTCAAAGCTTGGAAAAACAGTCCTATTCCCCATCCAAAAGCGGCCCACAAAAACCAGGGATAGCTCCATTCATTGGTCCAATAATTAACGACTGCCAAAAAGGATATGAATACTGCATAAGAGGTGAGGTTGGAATAAAACTTCTTTATTTCCGCAACACGTTCCTTTGCCCTCAAGTACTTATTCTCTTTTTCCATTGATTCCATGATTCTAAATTTTGTTTTAATTAGGTTTCTTTGTTAAAATTAATTCATAAGGCTCACCTAGGTAAATAATTATTGCCCAACTGCATTTTTCTGGGACTGAACCGTATTCTTTTCGATCCCTATTACCGGAACTATGCAACTAAAAATTATCGTCTTCCATATATTCCCTCATTTTGCGTTCTTCCCAACTTTTTCCGAAAATTGGATTGTACCCATATGCCTCCATGCCATGTGCAATTACCCCAAAGCCCCAGCCCAAAACAGGAAAAATAATCCATGGAAAACTGGTGGTCTGGTAGTTGATATAGGCCAAAATGGGTATTACAATACAATAGGCTAAAAGGTTCCCATAGAACGATTTAATAGCCTCTACACGTTCCTTTGCTTTTTGATAACGTTTCTCGTCTATATAACTTTCTTGTGTTTTCATAATTGAGATCTGTTTAATAAGCATAGGAAGTTGTACTATAAATTCCGTTGCTGTCTTATCAATAATTACTTTTTTATCCGTCAAGATCTGATATCGCTGTTGTATATTGTGCAAACCTACCCCGCTACTTTTCTTGACTACTTGTTTTTCCTGAAGGTTGTTGCTAACACATAGCATCCCATTACGTTCGAATACTTTTATATTTAAAGGTCGATTTGAAGTCACTACATTGTGCTTTACGGCATTTTCAAGTAGAAGTTGCAAGGACAAAGGCACAATTTTGGCCTCAGGACTGCTGCTGTGTTCGGGAATATGAAAAATAATACTATCCTCAAATCTCATTTTCAGCAACCTTATATAGGTCCTGGCAAATTCCAACTCTTCATCCACCGATACCAGGTCTTTATTTTTTTGTTCCAATACATATCTATATACCTTAGATAGCGAGGTGGTGAATTTTTGGGCCTGCACCGGATCTTCATCAATCAGACTGGTCAATACATTTAAACTGTTAAACAAAAAATGGGGATCTAATTGATTCTTAAGAGCATCAAACTTTGCGGAAGCTGTACCGGCTATGATTTTCTGTTCCTTTACTTTATTTTCTTGACGGTATCGATAATAGAAAAATGAATAGAAAATCAAAGTCAAGACAAAGGCAATCAAAAAGGCAACATAATAGAAAGTCCAATTTTCCGATGCCAAAAACAAGGAAAGGGACATAGTACCAAATCCTACATTCATCACTACCCTTATTAACAGTATTGCCAAGATGGATATGCCAATATTACCACAGAACCCAATCACTATATTTTTCGATGTAAACAATCGAGGGCCGTATTTTTTACTGAAATAGTTCAAAATATATGCATTGGCCATATAGATGGTAACCGCATATACAAGAGTCTCCCAATATTCATCAAATAATAGCTCATCAAAAAATATGGTAGTGCCTTTCACATAATAACTGACTAAAAACATAATGAAGATGGCATTTCCTATGATAAAAGCTTTTCCCAATTCTTTAAAAAATCTAAGCATATTATTTTCTTATCGGTTTTACAGACTCGGCCCAATTAACATTCCTATAATTAACATAGACCTGTACTTGGTTTAAAGTTAGCAAAAAGTTCGAAGGGGAATTCCCCTAACAAAGAATCAAATCTGATGCTTCCTCTATTGGCATACTTCCCCTACCTTAACTTATATATGGAATCCTTATATTTCTAAGGCATTCCGATGAACCATTCAAAGTCTTTTAATTTTTAAAACGGTATTATTTGACAGTCCGGTTTAGGATAGATTCAAAATGATGGTGATCCCCAAGTATATTATCCCTTGCAGCCATAAAGCCATCCTTTTTATTAGTCCCCTCTAAATGTCCTTCTTGTGCCATCGTTATCATACAGATAATAAAAGCAGCAAGAATCAATGCTAATCTTTGCATGATTTATTTGCGATTAATGTTACTTAGTACAAATCTGTAACAAACAGGGCTAACAATAAAAAAAGAAAGACTGAATTGTATTTTTAGCTGGATGGATGGTTATTTTAGTGGATGGTGGATGGTGGATGGTGGATGGTGGATGGTGGATGGTTAACTATGAAACATGAAAAAATGGTACCCTATAGTTCCTGGTATTCCTCGAACATAGCAATATTGACGAGACATAAACATCTTTTCGACGATTCAATGCCGGTAAACAGAATCAAAAGATATCTCTCATATCCACCAAAATTCGATAATTTCTTTTTCCATCTATGAAAGCATTAATATCTGAATCTTATAACTGTACTACTGTAGCGCCTAGCGAAATATCAACGTTTGTGACCTTATTCTATGGATCCAACTTACCCTTTGTGCATAACCTGGTAATTTACTAAACTTGATTGAGAGAACTAAGCTTAATCTCCTCAGTAATATTGTCCCTCAAATAGGGAATACAGCTATTTTGAAGCCAATGCTGGGACAGTCTGACCAGCTTAAAAAATTGGCAAAACGTTAAGAAACAAAAGATTAAGTGGATCGTCTTAGTAAAAATCCGATTGCAATGCGGGGTGCATTGGGATCACTTTATTAACCTTAAATATACAAACATGAAAACAACTAAAATTATCAGGCTCATTCTCTACTTCCCAGCCCTGATACTGGGACTGACCAGCTGTAATTCTGACGACACCGAAATAGGTACTCCCCAAGGGTCCACACCGGTGATCACCATTGAAGATAATGAATATGAATTAAGGGAAAGTTCGGATTCTTTGGTTCTTCGCTTGATGATTTCCCCAAAACCTATTGCCGAGGGTTCCATACAATTGAAACTATCCGGGAATGCCGAATATAACTTGGATTACACTACGAATCCTCCATTTTCGGGGAACAACATAACCCTTCCCTTCTCCCAATCCCAAGAATATATAAGCCTTGTACTGTACAGGAAAATCTCTGAGTTACAGGAAGAAAAAGAACTACAAATACAACTGACTAAAGTCCCTGAAGGGTATAAAATGGGCGAGCACACCACTGCCAATGTTACGATTGTCCCTCGTCAGACAGAAATAAACTCGGTAAATTTCGAATACTCAAGCCTTAAGATTAGGGAAGACCATTGGGAGGGAATGACCATCTTTTTAAAGCTGACACAAGCCACGAAAAAATCTGAGCAGATCACCCTAAAGATGGTAACAACGGATAGGATGGAATACGGAACACGTTTTAATACCACTCCTGAACCTGCTCTTGACGAACTGATACTGAATGTTCTTCCAGGAGCAACAACTGCTTCCCTCAATTTTAAACCTATAAACGACCATTTCCTAAATGGGAGCTCAATTGTAATATACCAATTAAATGCGCTTACCTCCGGGCTGAAGGCAGGAGAAAATAATAGTCTAGAAGTAACCCTAGAGGATGACGATGAGCCGATTGGTACCCTACATAAGATATCGGAGGTCAGGGAACTATTCCAAGGAAGTTCTGGGGACTGGTATTTTCCGGAAGACTTTTTTATAGAAGGAGTAATAACATCAGACTTGAACGTCCTTGATGGCAGGACCATCTATTTACAGGATGAAACAGCGGGTATCTTGCTAAGATTCTTCCAGACGAACATATTTAAGATTGGTGATAAGATTAGGTTAAACCTGAAATCCGCATCGGGCATAAACATCAATGGGCAGAAGGGCATAGACCAGGTGAATCCTGAAGGATATGTAATAGTTGCCAAAAACATGATGGTACAGGCTGAAGAAATAACCCTTGATCAATTATTGGGTGGCTCCTATGAAGGTAAACGCGTTGTAGTGAGAAATGTTGCTTTTGTGAATGCAGACGGGAGTCGAAACTTCCTTGGGAACCAGACCATTTCCGATGATAATCGTGAGGCCGTGGTAACAACTTACGAGAGTGCACTTTTCAGTTCCACGATTCTGCCTTCTGGTTTGGTTTCAATTTCTGGAATTGTTGGGGATTGGGGAAGAATTATGCCCCAACAGTATTCAGAGGATATAAAAAAGAACTAGGGCATGAAAAAGCAGTTTATATTGGTAATAGCAGCTAGTATGCTGTCTATTATACCGCTAGAAGCCCAATTTAACCGGGAGCTGATGGAAAAAACAATTGCCGGTCTGTCCGATTCCATATATAATTATTATATCATTGAGGATAAGGCACGGGAACTATCGGATGTTCTGGATAAAGAATTGATCAATGGTAACCTACAAAACGCTGCAACCGCAGAGGAGTTCACTCAAGCCGTAAACCAGCTTATGTACACCATTGCCAAAGATTATCACCTCAACCTTTATTATTCCGAAAAAACACGGGCCAATGATTCTGGAGAACCTGGCAACGAGCCTGATCGGGAGAAGGAAACCCGTGAATTCTTGGAGGCTAATCAATATGGGATCCCAAATGCAAGGATACTACCTGGCAATATTGGCTACCTTGAAACTTCCCTCTTCGGCCCATTAGACTACTGCGCCGAGGTAATTGCCAGGGCAATGAAAAAAATCGTGGACACAGACGGACTGATCATTGACCTAAGAAATAACAGGGGAAGTATATATCCGAACACCATTCCTTTCTTTAGCGGCTACTTTTTTGATAAACCAGTACATCTCATTAATTTTGAAAACCGATCGGCCAATACTGTACGTCAGATGTGGAGTGCTGCTTGGGTCCCTGGAAAAAAATACTTGGATAAACCTGTGTATATATTAACCAGTAACAAAACCTTTTCTGGTGCTGAGGAATTTGCTTTCGATTTTAAGATGCTCAAACGTGCCATAATAATTGGGGAGAAGACCAAGGGAGGTGCCAATCCTATCATAACAGTGCGTCTGAACGATCACTTCCATGTCTCCATGCCATATGAAAAAGCTGTGAATCCGGTTACTGGAACCAATTGGGAACAGATTGGTGTAGCTCCTGATATAGAAATAGACGCATCCAAAGCGCTGCAGTTTACTAATTTAACGTTGTTGAGAAATATTTTGGCTACTTCTGCAGATTCTATAAAAAATAAGACAATAAGGAAAGCCATAGACGATATTGATACTTCCAACCAAAAAACGGCACCCTTAAAATCAGCATTGAAGGGATAGCCAAGTGCTAAAGTTTTGTATGTGCCTTTCGCTTAATTTACTGGTCACCTTGTTACTCCTACAAGAATATCCTTAAATTTTATAGCCATAAAAATGTAGAAAAAATCCAACCGAGGAGTACCAGGTTGGATTTTAACTTTATTAAAAATCTTAAATCTTAGCTTCCGCCGTTTAGTTCGACGGGTCAATCCGGCTTCATTCAATAAATTCCGTAAGTACGGTTTCTTTCTCAATTACCTGCCGGAGGTACAGGGCTGGGAACAACGTTTTCAATAGGTTTTATTGTCTCCAGGTATTTAAATATGGACTTTAGGTCGTCATCTGTCAGCATCCTGTATTGTTGCCAAGGCATTGGAGGCAACAAAGTCCGGCTGTTCGTCATTCCCTTGTACTTCCCTTCCTTTATGGAAGTCAGGAATTGTTCTTCTGTCCAGTTACCAATCCCGGTATTATCAGGGGTAAGGTTTGCAGAAAATGAAGTCCCCCAAGGTCCAACCGCGGCGGTAAGCCCCATGTTAAACGCCAGATACCCCTTTACATTAGACGGGTCTAACGGTGGTAATTGTTCTGATGATGGATGCCCTGACAAAAATAATTCCGGGTTAGGTTCAGGTCCGTTTTCGGTCATCATCTTTGGGGTATGACAATCCGTACAACCAATGGTATTGACAAGGTATTTACCCCGTTCAACCGAAATGGGAGATTCCTTCGCCATAGCAATGTCCTTCTCTTCGTTTAACGGTTCTTCCTTGGATTTGATTTCATTACAGGCTCCCATTAGGAACAGGATGCCTAAAATTAAGATTACACTTTTCATATATCTGGATTTAGATTACAACTACTTCTTCGCCTATCATGTAATCCCATATAATCTTTAAGGGACCATAACATTAGCGTACTACAAATCCTTCCGGTTTATTTAAGTTAACCTTGGGTATGTCAAATCTCCTTTCGGGGATTAATATAGGAGAACGTCTTTAGGGGGAGAAAATTTATCAGAACCAAGCCGGGCCTAAACTTAACACAGCTATCGTCAACTGCTTGTGAAACAGGAACAACCATCCTGTTTCATTACATTAAATATAGAAAAAAACTAGATATGATTCTCGTAAATTTTCAACATTTAAAAAACCGTGATTGACCACGGGCACCAATCAAATGGATCGTAACTTTTAAATTATTATTAAAAGAGTTGACATTTTCTCAACCGAAGAGTCAAATTGGCAGAAATACCTTTAGTTTCCTATGTCTGCTGCGTGGGCGTTACGCCAAAAAATGGTTTACATTTGAATTTATCGGACAAACTAGGCCTCAAAGAATTAAGAAAAAACAAAGCGCCTAGGAAATTCTTGTTGAAGGCAAAGAACTCTTGGAAAGTCATCGGTTTGGCAACTGGCATCAGTAAATTGGATTTGGTGTAGATGTCACAGGTATATATAAATAAAAAAGAGGATGTACCCCTACATCCTCTTTTTCAAAATAGTTTTCTTTTGAAGAAACTAAATTATAACCTACTTATGATACCGCTAAAGTATACCTTCTTACCTGTGTACATGTGCTCAATCGCATAAATAAGTACTACAATAAATAATCGATATGGAAATAAAAGCACCTTAGGCTATATCAACAAGCGGTTATAATGGCCACCTACAGTGTTACAAACGGCACTTATTTTGTTAATGCAACACCACTGGAATTGTATAAAAATAAAAAAGAGGATGTACCCCTACATCCTCTTTCCTTTAAAAAAAGTTTGCTTTTTAGAAAGCAACTAGTTTTTAACCTACTTATGATAGGATCAAAAGTAATACATCTTTCCAGAGTCTATGTGCTCATTTACATAAATAAGTGACACAATAAATATTCTATACGCAAATCAAGGCCCGAATATTTGAATATATCTATATAAAATTCAAATATCCAACCCAAACCATTTTCATCGCCGTTATTATAAGAATTACCTTAATTTTGCACCATGGTGAAAACAATTCAGCTACGGGTAAGCATCGAGGAGGAAACGATAGACGGCATTTTGAAGAAAAAGGCTGCATCCCTTCTACGTGTTGATGAAAAAGAAATCAATGGCATCCAAGTTATAAGGAAGTCCATTGATGCCCGCAAACCACAAATCTTTTTCAATTATAAGGTAGCTATTTATGTACATGAACCTTTGCCTAAAAATTCTGGGTATACTTTCGATTATAAGGATGTATCGAAAGCCAAAGAAATACATATTATCGGTTTTGGCCCTGCAGGGATGTATGCTGCGCTAAGATGTATAGAACTTGGTTATAAACCCATAGTCCTTGAACGCGGAAAAAAAGTACGGGAAAGAAGACGGGACCTTAGAGCCATCAACCAACAGCACACTGTTGACGAGGATTCCAATTATTGTTTTGGGGAAGGTGGGGCCGGCACCTATTCCGATGGTAAACTATATACCAGAAGCCTTAAGAGAGGAGATGTAAGAAGAATATTTGAAAATCTCGTGTACCATGGTGCAACAGAACAAATATTGATTGATGCCCACCCCCATATAGGCACCAACAAACTACCCCAGATTATAGAAAACATAAGAGAGACCATCCTTAAATTCGGAGGGGAGATTCATTTTGAAAGCAGGGTTGTGGATTTTATCATCAAAAACAACAGCCTAAAAGCCCTTATTTTACAAAATGGTACCGAGATGAATGTAAATTCGGTGATTTTGGCCACAGGCCACTCAGCGAGGGATATTTATTATTTATTACACAAAAAGGAGGTTGCCTTACAGGCCAAGTCCTTTGCCATGGGGGTTAGGGTAGAACATCCCCAGCATATTATTGACAGCATCCAGTATCATTGTGAAGGGGAACGAAATGAATTGCTGCCCGCAGCAGCGTATAGTCTAGTGCAACAGGTAAAGGACAGAGGGGTATATTCTTTTTGCATGTGCCCTGGTGGATTTATAGTACCTGCAGCTACGGCAAATGGAGAGGTGGTAGTTAACGGCATGTCGCCCTCCAAAAGAAACAACCTATATGCAAATTCTGGAATAGTGGTGGAAATAAATGTAGATGAGGATATTCCCAAATACAATCATTTTGGGGCACTTAAAGGCTTGGAATATCAAAAAGATCTTGAAAAGTTGGCCTACACGTCTGGCGGAAGGAGTCAAGTTGCCCCTGCCCAAAGATTAACAGATTTCGTTGAAGGAAGGCTTTCGTCCAATTTGAACGACACTTCCTATCAACCAGGCTTAAAATCGGCCCCATTGCATTCCTTGTTGCCCAAGCTTATAGGCAGTAGGCTAAGAACCGGATTAAAGGCATTTGGAGATAAGATGCACGGTTACTATACCGCTGAGGCAAATATAGTAGGGGTAGAATCCAGAACTTCTTCCCCGGTAAATATTCCAAGGAATGAACAATTGGAGCACCCGCAGATTAAAGGATTGTTTCCATGTGGTGAAGGAGGAGGTTATGCAGGAGGCATTGTCTCCGCTGCAATGGACGGGGAAAGATGCGCAGAAGCAGCCGTGAACGGAATTTAGAATTAGAACGAAAAGAAAAGTTACTGATGGAAGAAGCCCAATCAACAAGAATAAACAAATACTTAAGTGAAGTAGGATACTGCTCCAGAAGGGCCGCTGATAAACTTATAGAGCAGGGAAG
Organism: Flavobacteriaceae bacterium KMM 6897; assembly: GCA_035798135.1. Classification (GTDB taxonomy): domain Bacteria; phylum Bacteroidota; class Bacteroidia; order Flavobacteriales; family Flavobacteriaceae; genus Sediminicola. The sequence continues at coordinate 136,569 of JAPFBR010000003.1, forward strand.
AGTCACCATAAATGGGTCCGTTCCTGAAATGGGCACCAAAATTGTGCCCGACGATGAAGTTCGAGTTGACGGAGAGCTCATTTCAGAGCCTAAGGATAAACAAGTCTATATCGCATTTAACAAGCCAATAGGTATTGTCTGTACCACCGATACCGGTGTTGAAAAGGATAATATTATTGATTATATCGGGTATCCAAAACGGATATTCCCTATTGGTAGATTAGATAAACCCAGTGAGGGTCTTATTTTATTGACCAGTGACGGGGATATTGTCAACAAAATCCTTAGGGCGAGAAACAATCATGAAAAAGAATATATTGTTACCGTCAATAAACCCATTACTCGAGATTTTGTTCAAAAAATGAGTGCAGGGATACCAATATTGGATACGGTTACCAGAAAATGTCTTGTAGAAGAAGTAGGCAGAAATGTATTTAAAATTGTACTTACCCAAGGCTTGAACCGTCAAATTAGACGAATGTGCGAGTATTTGGGTTACAGAGTGGTAAAATTAAAGCGCGTACGGATAATGAATATCAGCTTGGACATGCCCGTTGGCAAATGGAGACATCTCACAGAGCAGGAATTGAACGGGATCAACAAGTTGGTGGCCGCCTCTACCAAAACAAATCAAGAATAATTTTCAAAAATAAAGACACCATGTACATTCCTGCCCATTATAAAAATGAAAACTTAGAAGAGGTAAGGGAATTTATAAAGAAGAACAGCTTTGGAATTTTGATCAACCAAGTAAATGGCAGACCATGGGCCAGCCATATCCCATTGGAATTGGATGTTGATACACATGGGCAAGAAGTGCTTGTGGGCCATATCTCAAAAGCCAATCACCAATTGCAAGACTTTGAGAAAGAACAGGAAGTCCTATGTATTTTTAATGGTCCCCACAGTTATATCTCATCCTCTTGGTACATAGAGGAAGAAGTGCCTACATGGAACTATATTGCTGTTCATGTATACGGAAAATTACAACTGATGGATGAAGACGCGGTTTTGGCATCCCTTCATAAACTGGTTGACAAATATGAACAGGATTCGTCCGATCCGGTCTCTATAAACAATTTGTCTCCAAATACCATGCGACAAATTAAAGGCATCATTGGATTTCAAATAGTGATCCATGATATCCAGGCTGCCTATAAATTATCCCAAGGCCGTAAAGATGATCATCCCAACATCATCCATGAATTAAATAAGAAAGGTTGTCCTGGGTCAAATGCAATTGCCGACCATATGGATCCAAAGAAATAACCTACAAGCAACACCACTTTTCTTATTCCTCGGAAAATTCCAAAGTAGCCATCCCGGAATAGCGGGAATCATCAATATCCATGATCCACATTTCCGCACCGTACTTGCCATTTAATTTGGAAACATAGGCCTCTCGAGCGGCTGTGCTATCTTCGAAATGTGCCAGGTACACATAGTTCAATCCGTTTTCAGGATTTCTAAAATGGTTTACATTTAAACCCTCTGCCCGTAATTCCTTGACAAAATTTTCCATATAAGCCTTATTTCCAAAAACATTGGCCACAATATAGTGCCCTTGATCTATCCCCGGGATTTTTCCAAACTTACGGGTGATGATGTCTTGTGGATCATTGTACTCTGGTCTCTCCCTTGTTTTTGAATTGTATTCTTCAATGGTATTCGTCACAACTTTTAAGTCATCCGTATTGGGATCTACAACCATATGCTCCACTAATTCTGTATCGTCCGGTTCAGCTTTATCATTGTTCACAAAATACACTCTTTTAGCAGTTTCCTCCAAGTCCGGGCGTGCGCCATTTGTTTCCCTTTTAACAATCCGCATAACCATTTCAAAACGTCGCTCCAAGTCCCTTTCCCTATTGGACTCCAAAGAATCCAGTCTAAATTGCAATTGTTGAAGTAGGGCATAATTTTGCCCATTATTCTCGTTAAAATCACCCATATCCTTAACCACGGGTTGTTCTTTTTTACTTTGGGTCGTTTCGTTGACGGCAAATGTTTCATAGCTGTCATCATCCAAATTCACCATATCCTCGGTAAGTCTTGGTATAAACGAAAGGGCGACGGATATTTCATGGGTAACCCCAAGGTTTTCATTACTGTTGGAGAATCCTTTTTCAAAATTATACCCCAAAGATAGCCTGCGACTTAAATTAAAGCCGGTACCAGCGGAAAACCCATAAAAACTATCATATCCTCCTTGCAACCATCCTATTTTAGGCAAGTCTAGAATCATCCCAGCTCCATATTCAATGGTTTCCTGCCCCCTAAACCGGACCCTGGCCAAGGGTAAAAGTCGACCATTTTCAAAAACCCCATCTGTATTGGACAGACCATGGGTGTATTGAAGGTGACCAGAAAAGGTCTTTTCATTGAAGCTGGTCAAGGATTTTCCAGTCTTTAAATTAAAGTCGACCAAATTTTCTGCAAAAACGCCAATATCAAATTTTCCCATGGCAAGGTTCATCCCCGGTTGGAAAGCCAAAATGGAACTTTCATTCAAACCATCCAAAAAAGGATCTTCCTCTCCCGTAACAATTTTGCTTTGGTCCACATTACTGCGATAGTAGGGAATATTCACACCAAACGAAAAAACACTATTAGCTCCCAAACGCACCCCGTAGGCGTAATTGGCCAATATGCCTATGTTGGTCACTATCCCTTCCGTTTGATTGTAAAGGCTGAGCCCCAAACCGGTGCGGTCGTTGATCCTTCCGCTATAACTTAAAAAGTAGTTTTGCGAATTGTTTTCATAATAGGCCGACTGACTTCTGTGAAAAAAATTGATATAGGATTTATCCTCCCTAACAGTAGAAAAAGTAGGGTTTATCAAAAACCTATTGAATTTCAACAAGTTCTGAAAAGGCACGTCGTAATTGAGATAAGGGTTATCCTCCTGTGCACTTAAGGTAGATGACAGAGGGATGGACAGTAAAAAGAGAAAAATAACAGTGAGAGTCTTGCCCCGTTGGGCAAGCGATGGGTTTTTTATCGGGGTTTTCATGGCACAAGCATTTTATGCACATAAAATCAGTTCCTTTAATGTGGTTCATCATATCTATTAAAAAGAATATGACGACTTAAAATCTAATTTTTTAGGAAGTAATTTTACGACATAGGTTAATAGTATTTAGAATTTGGGATAGAGTGAAGATATACAATATTAGTTAAAGCTTTGAAATTTTTCGATGAAATACACTTCTAGGAATAACTATATCATTGATAATTATGCGGTTATGCTAGAATACATCTGATCTTTGTGACCTTGAACACACTATATACCTCAAGTAAAATAAGTCCTTGTACAATAATATTTAGCTAAAAAAGTATGTGCATAAAAAAGGCCATCAGTGTACACCGATGGCCTTTGTAGATATTTTTAAAAGATGTTTATTAACTATTTTTCAAAGATTTCATATCTATAACGAAGCGATATTTTACATCCGATTTTACCAAACGGTCATAGGCTTCGTTAATATTCTGAATATCTATCATTTCAATATCGGAAACCACATTGTGTTCTCCACAGAAATCCATCATTTCCTGGGTTTCTTTGATACCTCCTATCAAGGAACCGGCAATACGCTTACGGCCCATTACCAAGCTTCCCCCATGTAATGGATCCAAAGGTTCTATGGCTCCGACCAATACCATGGTGGCATCCCTTTTCAAAAGATTCACATAAGGGTTCATATCGTGTCCTACAGGAATAGTGTTCAATAGGAAATCAAAGGATCCCGCATGCTTTTTCATCTGATCTTGATCCTTAGAAATTAGAACTTCGTCCGCTCCCAATTTCTTGGCGTCACCACTTTTGGAAGGAGATGTTGTGATCATAACTACATGGGCTCCCATGGCATGGGCAAATTTGATTCCCATATGTCCTAGTCCACCTAGTCCTATCACCCCTACTTTATCCCCTTTTTTTACTTTCCAGTGTTTCAAAGGAGAATAGGTGGTAATACCTGCACATAACAATGGTGCTGCTGCCCTTGGGTCTAAATTTTCTGGAACACTCAAAACGAATTCCTTATCAACAACCACTTGTTCGGAGTATCCTCCAAAGGTATGTCCCCCTAGATGCTTGTCCGGTCCATTATAGGTAAAAGTGGCACCATTTTCACAGAACTGCTCCATATCGTCTTTACAGGCACTACATTCTTGGCAAGAATCTACCATACAGCCTACCCCGACCATTTGACCTACTTTAAATTTTGTGACATTGGCTCCTACCTCTGTAACTCGACCGATGATCTCGTGCCCAGGAACTACTGGATATACAGAGTTTTTCCAATCATTTTTAACTTGGTGCAGATCACTGTGACAAACCCCACAGTATTCAATATCAATTTTTACATCATTGGCCGTGACCTCCCTCCTGTCCAATTTAAAAGGAACCATTTCTGTATCCGATGTCTTCGCGGCATACGCTTTCACTTCTGTCATATAGTTTTTTATTTCTAAATAATGTACAAAAAATGGATCACCAATATCCAGAATAAGGACCGTTTAACTCCATTTTAACGCCTCCGGTTATAACTAGAATAAACGAGACCACAATTAGATGGATATTAGCTTTTTTAGTCGCGAGAACTAAAAAGATTGAATTAAATGGTTTCGTCCAACCAGGCTTTCATCATCCACAATATTTTTTCCTGTTCGGCAATAAAGTCGCTCATCATGGAATTTGTTCCTTCATCATTTGCATCATCCGAAGCCACTAGAATTTTTCGCTCAATGACCAAGAGTTCTTTTAATGAATCTACTACCAATCGGATAGCAGCTTCATCTTCTGTAATGTTTTTGCCCACTGGGACTTTGGAATTGGAAATGTAGTCCTCAAAGGTATGTAGTGGTACTCCGCCCAAGGTTAAAATACGCTCAGCAACCAGATCCACCTTCAAATTGGCATCATTATACAATTCTTCAAATTTTACATGTAGGTCAAAAAAACGTTTGCCCTTAATATTCCAATGTATACCCCTTAAATTTTGATAATATCTCTGAAAATTGGCCAATAAAAGATTCAAATCATTACTTAAAGTTTTCGATTTATCGGCATCTAGTCCTATACTGTTTAATTTCATTTTTATTTCTTTTAACTCATTTAAAAGTATAAAATTTAAAGCACCCATATTGCATAGGTTTTATCGATAGTTTTTATAATTTTATCACTTAAAATTATAGTTATGACGATCACTCAATTGCAGTATGTTTTGGCAGTTGCCGAATATCAAAATTTCACCCTTGCAGCCGAAAAAAGCTTTGTTACCCAACCTACCTTGAGTATGCAGGTTCAAAAATTAGAGGATGAACTGGATATCTTGATTTTTGATCGAAGTAAAAAACCAATTTCCGTAACCGAGGTCGGTCAAAAGATCGTTTCCCAAGCAAAAAACATTGTCAATGAAGCCAACCGTATCAAGGATATAGTTGACCAAGAAAAAGGGTTTATTGGTGGTGAGTATACCCTGGGCATCATTCCTACCATTATGCCTACCCTCCTTCCCATGTTCCTTAAAACCTTTATAAAAAAGTATCCAAAGGTTAATTTAATTATAAAGGAACAGAACACAGATAGCCTTATTCGAAACATACAGGACGGACATTTGGATGCAGCCATAGCGGCCACACCATTAGAGGTAGAGTACATAAAGGAACGCCCATTGTATTACGAACCCTTTGTGGGCTATGTGCCGCCAAACAATAAACTACACAAATTGGTAAAATTGAATCCGGAAGATTTGGATATAAACGAAGTGCTCCTATTAAGGGATGGACATTGTTTTAGGGATGGGATCATTAACCTCTGTAAGTCAACCAAAAGTTTTGAAGATGACCATTTTCAACTACAGAGTGGAAGTTTTGAGACGTTGGTTAATTTGTCCAATGAAGGATTGGGAATGACCCTTTTGCCATATTTGAATACCTTGGAATTGGATGACAAGAAAAAACTAAATTTAAGGCATTTCAATACGCCTTCCCCAGCAAGGGAAGTAAGCTTGATCTACCATAAGAGTGAGTTGAAAATTCAGATCACAGAAGCCATTAGGGATGTTATAGCGAGTGTGGTAAGGGGAGCCATTGCCTTTCAGGATGTTAAGATTATAAGTCCCATCACTAAAAAATAACACCATTTCAATTTTAAATACTACAAGTGAATTCTGGCATAAAACGAAGGGTAGATTTCCCTTGTCCATAAATTCAAACTTTTCTTTCTAAGGACTAGAATAGGAAAAAATTGATTTATTAACTTCCAATAAATAAAAAAGCCACTTGATCAAGTGGCTTTTTTATTTATGGTTGAATGTAGATTAAACATTGCTTTAATTCTGGTTTGTCTGTAATGAATTGTCTTAACCATTGTTTCAATTCCTCTAGCTCTACAGGCAGTAATCTAGAAATCGCTTTTTCCAACTCTTTACAAAATAACATTGAGTCGAAACTAACTTTTTGAAGGACAGTTTTGGTGTACTCCAGCATAGCTTTAGCCATATTTCAAAATTTTTATTATACGTTATTACAGCTAATTTAACGAATTAAGTGCAAAAAAATTGTATTATCTTCGTTAAAAGTAGAATAAATCCCTAATGTCGTAGAAAATTATCATTTATACAGACCTATTAAAGTACTTGCTTTTTATGAACAAAACAACTGTAATCTACTTCATATCAGTATTATTAGTAGGGTGTTCAGCCTCTAAACAAAGAAAATTACATAAGGACATAGTCAATAGCATTCATAGCGACAAATTTGAGAATCAATTTACGGGATGTATCGTTTTTGACCCGGCAACCAAAGACACACTGTTCCAATATAATTCAGAAAAATACTTTCTTCCCGCAAGTAATACCAAAATCTTTACCTTATACACGGCGTTACAATTATTGCCCGACCAAATTCCCAGCTTAAAATATATTTCCACAAACGATACCCTTTACATTGAGGGCACTGGTGATCCTTCCGCCCTTCACCCATTCTATAAGGACAGTACCCTGTTTCATTTTTTAGCAAAGGCAAAGAATATTGCGCTTCATCTTGATAATTTTAATGAGGATGGTTTTGGTCCTGGTTGGGCATGGGAAGATTACGATCGCTACTATGCGCCCGAAAGAAGTCCGTTACCCTTATATGGGAATGTAACAACAATAAGTGATGTGGACACTTTACGTGTAATTCCATCCTTATTTAAGGATAGTATCGTCTATGCTCGTGTCGTTAATAAAAGAAAATTGCACCAAAATATATTTTATATAGATCCACAGAGAAGTGATACTTTGGAAGTACCATTTATTATATATGCCAATCTTACAAAGACACTATTGGAAAGAGCCTTACGTAAGAAGGTTAAACTTGTCTCCGAAATGCCCCCGGGTACAAAGGAAATTTTATATGGCATCCCTTCAGATTCCTTATACAAAAGAATGATGCACGAAAGTGACAACTTTATAGCGGAACAACTTTTAATTCTTTCATCTTCCACTTTAAAAGACACTATTAATAGTACAATTGCAAGGGATTATATCCTTTCCAATCAATTGTCTTCTCTTAGACAACCCCCAAAATGGGTAGACGGCTCCGGGCTTTCCCGGTATAATCTATTCACTCCGGAATCCATGATGGTTGTACTGCAAAAGCTGTATGCAGATATCCCTAGAGATAGGCTCTTTGGTCTTTTCCCATCTGGAGGAGAAAATGGAACTCTTTTAGAGTGGTTCAAGGGTAATCCCAGACCCTATATATTTGCCAAATCTGGATCCTTGGGCAATACATATTGTCTGAGTGGCTATTTGCTGACCAATTCCGGAAAAACATTGATCTTTAGTTTTATGAACAATCATTATAGGCAATCCACAAACAGTATAAAAAGTGAAATGACCACTATTTTTGAGATGATAAGGGATACCTATTGACCTTTTTTAGATCCACAAGATTCGAAAAATCTTGGCTTATTTTATTCAATTTGGGAACAATATAGGTCTCACAAAATGGTTTCTCTGGATTGGAATAGTAGTAATTTAGAAATTGCGTTTCCGAGGGTTTAAAATCTACATATTGCAAGATTTGTGTAATCAAAGGATCAACAAAATCGTTTTGTAAGGATGTTAAGATTTCCTTCACCTCAGTAATTTCCTGGGCTTCAAAAACATAGACAGCCGACCTATATTTGGTCCGCAGCGAATGGTCTGCTGCACTGTTGTGGGTATTTAGGTGTACAGCAATAAGGTCTTTCAGGGATATTTGATCTCCATCATAGGAAACGACAACGGCCTCAGAAAATGATGAAGCAGGTTCCTTTGCAGCTATAAAGCCCTGTTCTACGGCATGTACCCCCTTTAGGGATAAAAATACCGCCTCTGTGCACCAATGGCACCCGCCCCCAAATGCTATTTTATGAAAGGTTTCCATGTATCAATAGTCGTGGAAGACTAGTTAAAATAACTCGTGTGCTTTCGCATATTGCAAGAGCATTATTGTTTTGGCATCCTTGATGGCTCCTTGCTGCACCAAATCCAATGCTTCTTCAAAATCATATTCCAAGATCTCTATGTTCTCAGTTTCATGTGCAGCTCCACCACCTACGCCTACCTTCATTTGATCATCGTATTGGCCTATAAAGAAATGTAGAATCTCTGATACTGAACCTGGGGACATATAGGATTCGAATACTTTTTTTACATCCCTAACGCGATATCCCGTTTCTTCCTCCACCTCTTTTTTGATACAAGCCTCAGGATGGTCCCCATCCAAAAGGCCTGCACAGACCTCTATCATCATACCTGTTGGATTCCCATTCATATAGGTGGGCATTCTAAACTGTCTAGTCAACACTACCGTCCTTTTTTCCCGATTGTACAACAAAATGGCTGCCCCATTGCCACGGTCATAGACTTCCCTTACCTGTTTTTCCCAGGTCCCATCTTCCTTCTGGTATTCAAAAGTGACTTTTTGAAGGGTGTACCAGTGATCCGATAACAGTTCTTCCCCAATATTTCTTACCGTACCGTTCTTCAATTGTTCGTTGTTTTAGCTATGTTAATTTTATTTATGACACTTTTCTAGACTGTAACCGTCTTATTGAGATACCGCCTAAAAGGCAACATTTCTTGATATACTTGTACTATCTTCTCTTTAAAATCAGATTGCATGACCTCATTTTCAGTTATGGGATGCATTACGGCAAATGTTTTGTTTTTGAGCAGATCCAAATGAGGGTGATCCTTAGAAAAGCCTTTGGGTGCCATTTTTAATTTCTTATCCTCTAGCAAACCCCCAAAAGTATCCTGAAACGACCTTTTATGGATGATCTTTTTAAATTCTTCCCCTTCATAATCAATGCCATCCCTAATACTTTTTATTGTTTTAGAATCTGGGCGCCAAAACCCACCGGCCAACATGGATTCATGGATGCCTATCTGTATATAAAAATCAGCTGTATTAGGTGCTTTGTCCAATCCCGCACCAAAATGATCTTTATACACCGGTTTATTGGGGTGAAACATTAAATTATTATTTATGCGGTTGATCCCTTTCCTTCCCGGAGTGGAATAATAGTCCTTATCAATTGTCTCCAAGGTTTGGTTCAGATCATCCAACCAAGAAATATAGCCATCACGGACATCGTGGTATCGCTTCCTATTGGCATCCATCCATTCTTTGGAATTGTTCTTCTCTAAATCGCGCAGAAAAGCAAAAAGTAATTTAAAGTTCATAAGGAGTGTTCTTCCTGTAAGGAATTATGGGCATGGAAATTATTTGTAATGTTGGTAAAGTTCTTGTATTGGTCAAAACCTATTATCACCGTCCAATATATCCCCTAGACCACCAAGGATACTTCCTTCACCCTTGTCTTTGCCGCCACCTTTTGGAGCAGCTGCCCAAACCCTTTTGGCCAACCTGCTAAAGGGCAAGGATTGTACAAAGACCGTTCCTGGACCTTTTAGGGTGGCATAGAACAAGCCTTCTCCACCAAAAACAGTGTTTTTTATTCCCCCAATGAATTCAATATCGTAATCAACATCTTTGGTAAAACCAATGATACATCCCGTATCCACTTTCAAAACTTCCCCTACTCCCAATACTTTTTTAGCTGTCGTACCTCCAGCATGAACAAATGCGAGGCCGTCCCCTTCCAGTTTCTCCATAATAAAACCTTCGCCCCCAAATAAGCCTCTTCCGAGTCTTTTGGAGAATTCTATTCCAATGGAAACCCCTTTCGCGGCACATAAAAAAGCATCCTTTTGACAAATAAAGCGTCCACCAAATTCAGTGAGATCAATAGGAATGATCTTCCCTGGGTATGGCGATGCAAAGCTTACCTTTTTTTTGCCGTATCCAGTATTTAGGAAGGCGGTCATAAACAAACTTTCCCCGGTCAATAATCTCTTCCCCGCAGAAAAAAGTTTTCCCAAAACACCATTATCCTGATTGGATCCATCCCCAAAAATGGTGTCCATTTTAATATCGGTGTCCATCATCATAAAACTCCCTGCTTCGGCAACCACTGCCTCTTGTGGATCCAATTCTATTTCCACATATTGCATTTCCTCTCCAAATATCTGATAGTCTATTTCGTGTGCATTCATTATGTTCGTTCTTTTCTATTATGGGTATTGGTTGTAAAAGAATCAATAATGTTACGTCCCAAATGTAATTTTAGGACTCTGGAGCCCTACTTTTTCAACTTAACCGTCCATTCAAAATTAAAAGTAGAAACTAATATCCCGTCCTCATTTCTTCCTTCAGATTTCATCCAAAAAGCCTGGCCCTCCCCTGTAGCCAACGTATGGTCCAAGGCCTTCTGGATCAAGGCGCCATCCTCACAAGTAAAAGTTATCTTACCGGTAGCCTTTTTAGAAAAATTCGCGTTGTTATTGGCTACCAACATGGATATTCTCTTCCCACTTTCCTTTATCTGGTCACTGACCATTGCTCCCGTACTTAGTTCGGCTGCCATGCCTTGAACGGCCCAAAACATGGAATTGAAGGGGTTTTGATTAAACCATTTATGGGTTACCGTTGCCACGGCCTTTTCCTTGTCTATATAACGCAATCGAACTCCGCTCCACCAAGCGGCAGGCAGTTTAAAAAAAGTAAAAGTGTTGAACTTTTTAGGGCTAATGGTCATGAGAATTTATTTTTTCTAAAAATATATAAAATTGAAATCCTATGCTATGAATTCTCCCAAAATGATTGATCAAAAAGCAGTATTCTTAGACCTTCACTTTCATCGATAATGTTAATTTAATGTTAAAATTCAGTACTATGTTTTGCATAATACCTTTTAAAAGATATATATTTGCATAAGAAACTAATAGGCCATGACAGACACACTGACCAAACACGAAAGAAATTTATCTGCATTTATACATGCATCTGTTTTTTCAAGGTATTTTATTCCATTTGGAAATGTAATATTACCATTGGTTCTCTGGACCATCAACAAAAAGAATTACAAATTTGTGGACTATAATGGAAAACAAGTATTGAACTTTCAAATAAGTATGCTTATGTATGCGCTGGTCCTTGGAGTTTTATCCATACCCTTCTTGTTCGGTGCATTTCCAAATATATTTGAGGTTGACAATATGGTTTTTAATCCTTTTAACGACTTTCATTGGAACATAGACAGGTCCAATTTCAATTTTAGAAATGGATTTTTTCCCTTTGGAATTGCGGCCATTGCGCAAGGAGCGCTTATTGTCATCAATATAGTCTATACGATCCTAGGAACCATACGCACCAATGAGGGACAAACATTTAAATATCCAATCAGTATTAATTTTATAAAATAAAGCATGTGAGTTTATTCATCAATCAATCAATCAAAAAAAGAGCTGTACCAATCACAAAGGGAACTCATCACTCCCAAACAAACCAGAAAATATGTACAGCAAAAAAAACGAACAGTTAATTAAATAGAACCATGAAGCTATGAACATCGAAAATACAAAAGCACAAATGCGCAAAGGGGTCTTGGAATATTGCATACTATCCATTTTGAATGGGGAGGACAAATATGCTTCTGAAATTCTAGAGACCCTAAAAGATGCAAAGATGCTAGTGGTAGAGGGAACCATTTATCCTTTACTGACACGACTAAAGAATGCAGGATTGCTCAACTACCGTTGGGAGGAAAGCACCTCTGGTCCCCCACGAAAATATTACACCCTAACAGAAACAGGTATCATGTTCCTAAAAGAATTGGACACTACCTGGGACGAACTTAGAAAGGCAACAAATCTCGTAACCAACTCAAAAAATAGCTAACAATGAACAAGACAGTCAACATAAATCTCGCAAACATACTTTTTCATATTGATGAGGAAGCATACCTAAAAATGAGTCGTTACCTAGAGGCTATCAAGCGCTCTTTTGCAAATACCTCCGGTAATGATGAAATTATTAGAGATATAGAAGCTAGAATCGCCGAATTGTTCCAAGAGAAAATGGAAAACGAGAGACAGGTGATCACTTTAAAGGAAGTGGACGAAGTCATTAACATCATGGGACAACCAGAGGACTATATGGTGGATGAGGATATTTTTGAAGATGCACAACCTGAGAGTACTGGGAAAGCAAGTAAAGTAAAAAAATTATATCGGGATCCTGACTCCAAATTTATAGGTGGTGTATGCTCCGGTCTGGAATACTATACCGGTGTAGATGCACTTTGGATAAGAATTATATTTATCCTTTTGGCTCTATCCACAGGCTTTGGTTTTATTGCTTATATCCTTTTATGGATTTTAGTTCCTGAGGCAACTACCACTTCTCAAAAATTGGACATGCGCGGAGAACCAGTGAATATCAGCAACATTGAGCGTAAAGTGAAAGAAGGGTTTGATGATGTAGCTTCCAAGGTTAAAAACGTAGATTACGAAAAAGTGGGCCACAAGGTGAAAAGCACCGGAAAATCTTTTGCCGATGCACTTGGGGATATTATCATGTTCTTCTTTAAGATCATAGGAAAATTCATCGGGATATTATTGATCCTTATAGGGGCCACCTCTTTGATCGGAATTTTTATTGGAATGTTTACTGTAGGTATTTTGGATATGTTCCATATTCCCGGATTGGATTTTTATGATATGGTGAATTCCACTGATGCCCCGGTATGGTTGGTATCTGTATTGGGACTTTTTGCCTTCGGAATTCCATTTTTCTTCCTTTTGTATCTGGGTCTAAAAATATTGGTCAACAATCTAAAGTCCATAGGAAACATTGTGAAATTTTCACTTCTGGGTCTATGGTTGCTCTCTGTAATTGGATTGACCGTACTTGGCATACAACAGGCATCAGCCCATGCGTACACTGGAAGCACCACCGAAAAAGAACAGTTGCATTTTGAAAATGGATTGGATACCCTAATGATCTCCATGAAGGGCTCGGATTTATACGACCAAGCGGAAAATGGTGGTTTCGATGGGATGTCCGTTGCTTATAATGAAAACGGCGATCGCTTTTTATACACTGAAAATGTACGTTTCGATATTAAAAAATCAGAAGATTCCTTGGCATATATTAGAGTACGAAAAGATGCTGACGGCAGTTCCTATGATAATGCCAGAAACAGAGCAGATCATATTAATTACAGTTACGCCGTGCAGGAAAAGAGCCTAACCCTAAATAATTTTTTGACCACATCATCTGAAAACAAAGTGAGAGACCAAAAAGTATATATCACTTTATTCGTACCCCATAATACAACCGTTTCCTTAAATAATTCCACCAAATATCACATGGGTTGGGGTACGGCCAACGATAAAGAAATCTACCGAAATGATATGTTCAACTATACCTGGAAAATGAACAGCAATGGGATATTGGAATGTTTGGATTGTCCGGAAAACATGGATGAACAAATGAATGAAAACCATAATGGACATATTATAATTGATGAGAATGGGGTAGACATTGACATTAAGGACAAGAATGACAAAATCCGTGTTAAGATCAATGAAAAAGGAGTGCAAATACACGCTGATGACAACTAACCAAGAGACGGTTCATCACCATTATACAACAGCTCAGTTATTTTGAATATTTAAAATCAATCAAAAAATAGATCTTTAATCAACTAAAAACAACAATCATGACAACACTAGCAAGAATTACAATCGCATTTATCCTAGCACTATTCTTCTCCTCATGTGCCTTCGACATTAATTTTGGTGAAGGTAAAAAAGGCAATGGTATCGTTGTAGAGGACAATAGAAATGTTTCTGAAGAATTTACAGTAGTTTCCGCCTCTGAAGGCTTGGATGTATATGTAACCCAATCCAACGAATTTAAAATCGTTGTGGAAGCAGATGAAAATATTATTGATCTAATAGGTACCGATATAAAAAATGGGAAGCTAACGGTTCATGCCATTGAGAACATTGGGCGTGCCACCAAAAAAATACATGTATCCTTACCCTATATTACTGCTTTGTCAAGCTCCAGCGGTGCTGAATTGGTAACAGTTAATACTATAGAGGCTGAAAAGATTTCCTTGGATGCCAGTAGTGGTGCAGAAATGGAGGTTTCACTGATTGCCAATGAGGTTAGTGCCGATGCCAGTAGTGGCTCCGATATTCAGATAGCCGGACAGGCAAATATGTTTTATGCTGATGCCAGTAGTGGTGCAGATATAAAGGCCAAAAATCTCATGGCAAAAATTTGTAATGCCGATGCCAGTAGCGGGGCGGATATTTCTTTGAACGTATCAGAATCCTTAACAGCGGATGCCAGTAGTGGTGCCGATATTACATATACGGGCCAGGCAACTGTGCAAAAAAGCAAATCCTCTTCTGGAAGCGTCCATAAATATTAAAAATACATGCAATAGCCTTTGATAAACCCACTGAAATTTCAGTGGGTTTTGATTTTTTTGTCTCCTGCTAATACATATCTTAGTAGAAAGCATTTGCACATGAAACTCAGTTTAAAAAAATACGTATTGCCCCTAAAGCACACCTTCAGTATTTCTAGGGAGTCCCATGATTTTCAAGACACCTTGATTGCCTGTTTGTCTCATCGTGGAAAAACGGGTTATGGAGAGGCAACTTCAAATCCTTATTATGATATCACCACGGATACCATGAAACAAGAAATTGGGGCCATAAAAACCGAGATTGAATCATTTGACTTTACAACTCCTGAAAAATTTCATGCTTTTTTGAGTGCAAAAAAATTAAGCAATTTTTCCCTTTGTGCCTTGGATCTAGCTGCACATGACCTTTATGGCAAACTATTGGAAAAGCCACTATATACTATTTGGGGTACCGATATCTCTTCTTACCCCATAACCAATTATACCATTGGATTGGATACCATTGAGAAAATGGTGGAAAAAATAAAAGAATTTCCATGGCCGATCTACAAGATAAAACTGGGGACAGAAAACGACGTAGCAATTGTACGGGAATTACGAAAACACACCGATTCCCTTTTTCGGATAGATGCCAATTGCGCCTGGACGGCGGAAGAGACCATTTATAATGCCCCCTTATTGAAAGAACTGGGTGTAGAATTCTTGGAACAACCATTAAAAGCTGATGATTGGACGGGTATGGAACAGGTATCACACCACAGTGTCCTCCCTACCATTGCCGATGAAAGTTGTATTGTTGAATCCGATGTAGAAAAATGTGGATTGCACTACAATGGTATAAATATAAAACTAACCAAATGTGGGGGACTTACCCCAGCCTTGCGTATGATAAGTAAAGGCAAGGATATGGGACTAAAAATAATGGTGGGTTGTATGACCGAATCCACTGTAGGCATTTCCGCAATTGCGCAGCTCTTACCCCAATTGGATTATGTAGATATGGATGGGGCCTTATTACTTAAGGAGGATATTGCGGACGGCATAAAAATATTGGAGCATGGAAAACTTATTTTTCCCACTATGGGAGGCAGTGGGATAACCTTAAAATCATGATCCATTACATCGATGAATTTCCTGGTAGAAAAATTAGGATAGGCGCACAAGACTATTTGTATTTTGGGGGTACCGCTTATTTAGGACTACAAACGGATAAAAATTTCCAACGCCTTCTTATAGAGAGCATAACCAAATATGGTACTAATTATGGGGCTTCCAGGATTTCAAATATCCGATTGTCGATCTATGAAAAGGCCGAAAATTATTTGGCCAAGCTTGTCGGTAGTGAAGCCTGTACCACGATGTCTTCCGGCTATCTAGTTGGACAATTTGTTCGACACTATTTTGATTCGGGCTCTTATATGTCGTTTTACGCTCCAAATGCCCACCCTGCCCTACAATTATCTATAAATGAACCTGATACCACCTACGAAAGCTTGAAAATTGCATTAACAGGTTATTTGGAACAGAAAAGTGATACCACCCCAGTGGTTTTCTTGGATTCCATTGATTTTACTGGCAATAACTACCCAAATTTTAACGGTCTTAAAACGCTGCCCTTGGAAAAGATCATCCTTGTTGTCGATGATTCCCATGGAATTGGGATTGTAGGTAAAAATGGTGGTGGAGTATATAAAAGACTTTTGGCTATAGGGGCAAAGGAAGTAGTCGTTTGTTGTTCGTTGGGGAAAGGCTTTGGTATACAGGCAGGGGCTGTTTTTGGAAGTAGTGCAAGAATATGTACCATGACAGAAACTGCTTTCTATGGGGGAGCTAGTCCCGCTACCCCGGCCAACTTGGCAACCGCATTGGAATCAGGAGCGTTAATGGCAAAAAAAAGAAAGAAATTGAACAAGCGCATTCTCCTGTTTAAAAAGCAATTGCCACAAAATCAAGACTTTTGTTTGTTGGAGGATCACCCTGCCATAAGTTTTTCAAGCAAAAAGCTAACTGATTATTTAGAGCAGCATAGGATTATTGTCACCAATTTTCCCTATCCTAATGAAGATTCTTCAATAATGAGCAGAATTGTAATCAGTGCCACCCATAAAAAAAAGGATCTCTCCAAATTGATTAGTCTGATAATAAAATATTACGCTGAAAAAATATGATAGAAATCATAGTTTTTGACCCCTTAAATTTAAACTTTGAATTATTATGAATTTTATAAAATATATTGTAACTTTTTAGTGATTATTTACTAACTATCATAAAACCATACTGTAATGAAAAAGTTTTTAGGATTTATATTTATAATGTTCATTATGGTTTCCGCCACTAAATATACTACTGAAGATAAAAGTAGTTTACATAGTATAGAAGGCACCTGGGAACTCCAAGATTTCTATCAGTATGACGGCCAAAACATAATAGACACCACTCCGCCCTCACAAGGTTTCAGACAAGTCAAAATGTATTATAACGGGAACATAATGTGGTCTCGAACTTCGTCAGATGAAATTGCAGGTAGATTTGGATACGGGACTTATAAGATAACCCCCGATAGGCTAATAGAGACAATAGAATATGGTGATGGTCAAATGATGAAAGCCCTTGATACTATGCGCCAATTCGCCTTTGAATTAGTCTTGGAGGATGAAACCTATAGTCAAATTCAATTGGATGAATTCGGAAATAGGATTTTTTCTGAAAACTATAAGCGTATTGATTAACAAAAAAAGGATGTAAAAAATAAAAAAACAGCTGTACTCCAGCTGTTTTTTTATTTTTTACATCCTAAATTTTCTTTATACCACCTCTTTCGCAGTTTCAATAGTTGCCAAATAACGCTCTGCATCCAAGGCTGCCATACATCCTGTTCCTGCAGCTGTTACGGCTTGTCTGTATTCTTTGTCTTGGACATCTCCACTTGCAAATACTCCGGGCTTAGTGGTTTTGGTGGATTTCCCCTTGGTAATGATATACCCGGTATCGTCCATTTCCAATTGGCCTTTAAAGATATCCGTATTTGGTTTGTGTCCAATGGCAATAAACAAACCGGTAATGGCTATATCTTCCTTCTCCCCTGTTTGGTTATTCACCATTCGTAAGCCTTCTACAACCTGCTCTCCCAATACTTCGTCAACCTCTGTATTGTATCGTATTTCAATGTTGGATAAACTATTGACCCTATGTTGCATGGCTTTGGAGGCTCTCATTTCATCCCGTCGGACCAACATGGTTACTTTTTTGCAGATATTGGCCAAGTAGGAAGCTTCTTCTGCCGCCGTATCCCCTGCACCTACAATAGCTACCTCTTGTCCTTTGAAAAAGAATCCATCACAAACAGCACAAGCGGAAACTCCTCCACCTCTCAGTCTCTGTTCACTGGGAATATTTAGATATTTTGCTGTTGCACCTGTAGAAATTATAATGGTCTCAGCTTCTATAACCGTGCTATCATCTACGGTAGCCCTGTGTATTCCTCCTATTTCATCGCTGAATTCTACAGCTGTTACCATTCCAATACGAACCTCGGTCCCAAAACGTTCCGCCTGCTGCTGCAATTGTACCATCATGGTTGGTCCGTCTATCCCTTCGGGGTACCCTGGAAAGTTATCTACCTCGGTTGTCGTTGTCAACTGTCCTCCAGGCTCCATTCCTGTATACATAATAGGATTCAAATCTGCTCTAGCAGCATAGATGGCAGCAGTATATCCTGCTGGTCCTGAACCTATAATCAATGTTTTAATTCTTTCTATTTTTTCTGACATAATCAAATTCTTCACTATATTTTACATTACAAAAGTAGGTTTTTAACCAAAAAACTTACGGCCAAAGTTATCAAAAGTTATTATACCCCAAAAGATAAAAGGTATAAGCCTTTCAAATACCCATTAAAATGCATCAATTGGTCTCAAAAAAAATAGGATAACCTTCCTGCATTCCATTAAAATATCTATTTCTTTATAGCATTTTGCTTATAAAACTCAATTAAACATTAATTTAAAATAGAAATAGCATCTTAGTAGTAGGGTCCAAGATGAACTATTGAAGTATCACTTTTCAACTCCAGTCATTTCTTGTGTTTATTAGAAAAAAATTAAATTTATAAATGCCTAATTCTAAAATTGGTATTAGATTTGAATAGCAAATCATTGCATATACCTTATCACATGAAAAAAAATCTTACCTGTACCACCGTCCTTATATTCCTATGCGCTATAGTGGCTGCCCAAAAAGTTTCGGATAAGCAGATTGCAGAACAGGTAGCGCTCTATAAAAACGATATTCGTGGTCCTTATAAGGATATCCGTTGGTTTTGTACGGATGGAAGTATCCGCCAACCAAAAGATCCTTGCCCTAAAGATGTTGGTCCAGGGGTTCAGCATGCACGGTATAAGGATGCAGTAGTAGATCTTGGGAAGAGTAACCATATATTCCTAGGCCAAATTTTGGCTTATACAGACAATAAAGATTTTTGGGATGCAGAGCACAACCACTCCCGTCTAAAGCAATACCAACTGGAAAAATACCTTAGAAGTGTTGATGATGGTTGGATCCTAAGAAAGGGACAATTCTATAGGGGGTCTGTACAGGCCGAGGATGAAGAAGCGTGGGGAATTGATTTTTACAAGTGGCTATTGGCCAAGGATGAGGTAATTTCACAAAATTTTTATTTGGTCAGGCAATCCCTAAAAGCCATCCCGCATAAAGGAGATGACAACCTCGCCCAATTAATGAGGAGTCAGTCTAAAGTGATTTCTGATGTATATGAACCCTTTATGGACCTAAGGGTCAAGATTCACGGTCAACCAGAATTTGGGGATATCGAAAGGGTCAAATCGTTTCAAAACAAAAATGCATCCAAATTAACCACAGATTTAAATACTAAATTTAAAGAATTGGTTACCACCTTGACCGATTTTTACAAACCTATTGATATAAAATCCCTATCGGAAAAGGCGACTCTTATTAAGAATACCCCATTGGGTACAGTAATTGGCGATTATGTGACCCGTAATTACAATACTTCCGAAATGTCCCAATTGATTCCCGAAACGGCACAGTTAATCCTTCAGATAAGGGAACAATTATTGACCGAGAAAAGACCTTTGGCCCGTTTACAGTTATTGGAAATATCTCTAAAATTAGAGGAATTGATATTTAAATCCTCCCCTAATTGGCAGCCTGAAGAGCTACATGGTCTTTTGGAAAAAATATGCTATCTGGGCATGGCCACGGCAGGATCTGGGTATATTGAACTAAATGAATGGGAGCAAATCAACAGCGCCATACAAGCCTATCACAACCCTACAATGACTTTGGCAGAATTGAATACCCTTCTCGAAACTACCCGAAGGGAAGTGGAATGGAGTGCTTCCATGGTCAAAGCCAATTATGAGGATATCGTGAATGAATATACCGCCTTTGAGCCTATGGCATATGGTTTTATCGACGATAGAATACGAGGATCCATTGCGCTGAATTTGGGTGAGAGTGTTGGGCAACTTGGCGACTTCATAGCCAAGGAATCATCCCTATCCAATAAGGTCATGGATATCCCCAACCAAAGTGCAATGCGCGGCCTAAATCCTGGGTATGCCTATGGGGAACTTGTTGTCATTGATGGGGCTTCAGATGATATTGACGTATCATCCGATAAGATCTACATTTTTCAACGTCCCCCATCGGACCTTAAGCCTGTGGCTGGTATTGCTACTGTATCGGAAGGAAACATGGTTTCCCATGTACAGCTATTGGCTCGAAATCTAGGTATCCCCAATGCGGCCCTATCGGACCAAAACCTTCAAAGTCTGAAGAAATTCAATGGGCAAAAAGTATTTTATGCCGTTTCAAACAAGGGCAATGTCATTTTAAAATTGGATCGTAAAATGACCGGAGAAGAACGTGCTCTCTTTTCCAAAAAAGAACGTAGTGCCGATAAAATTGCCGTTCCCATTGAGCAAATTAGATTGGACGAAACCAATATTTTAAACTTGAGAAGTGTAGATGCCTCGGACTCCGGTAAACTTTGTGGCCCCAAAGCGGCCAACCTAGGACAACTCAAGAAAATGTTCCCGGATAAGGTCGTGGAGGGATTGGTTATCCCCTTTGGCATATTCAGGGTACATATGGATCAAAAAATGGAAGGGCAAACAGTTTCCTACTGGAAGTTTCTCAATGATATGTTCAAGGAAGCAGATAGGATGAGGGGACAGGACATCTTGGAGGCAGAAGTCGAAAATTATCAATTGCGCCAATTGGAAATATTAAGTAACGCCATAAAAAAGATGGAACTGCAACCCCAGTTCGTAGACCAACTCGATAAAGATTTCCAATCAATATTAGGTAAAAAAATGGGAGAAGTCCCTGTTTTTCTCAGGAGTGACACAAACATGGAAGATTTAAAAGATTTTTCAGGAGCTGGTCTTAACCTCACCTTATTCAATGTAGTTGACCGTGAAAAAATAATTCAAGGCATAAAGGACGTATGGGCTTCCCCTTATACCGAGCGCAGTTTTAAATGGAGGCAAAAATATTTATTGAACCCAGAAAATGTATTCCCTTCCATTTTAGTAATACCAAGTGTGGACGTGGACTATTCAGGGGTGATGATCACCAAAGGGATAAGCTCTGGCAATGATAAGGATCTGACCATCGCGTTCAGCCGAGGTGCGGGTGGTGCTGTTGATGGACAGTCGGCAGAAGCCTATTTGGTAAAAGCCACGGGCGGGGAAGAGTTGCTTGCCCCGGCCAGGGAACCCTACCACAATACCCTGCCTGTTACTGGAGGAACTGGAAAAAAACAAGTGACCTTTGAAAATACCATTCTTAATGCACAAAACATCAAAGAAATAAGGGAATTGGCCAAAACGATTAGGGAAACTCTGCCCAAGGCCACAAGTTCCGACTACAAAGGAGCCTATGACGTGGAGATGGGCTTTCAGAACAATAAATTATGGTTATTCCAAATTAGGCCTTTTGTAGAGAACAAAAAAGCTTTGAGTTCTGGATACTTGGAATCCATCACTCCGAAAATAGACACCACTAAAAAAATTGCACTTACTAATAAAATATAAAAATGAAAAAATACATTAAATACATTGTTTTGGTAGTGGTTTGTTCCGCCTTTACCACCATGTCCTACTATCCTATAGATGGATATGCCCTTACCGGTATTAAGCGATTAAAAAGATTGGAGCTCATTAAAAGTGGTGAGTTGAAGGACGCAGCTACCCTTCCTCCAGGGGCTTTAAAATCCTATTCCGAAATTGAGCTCAACCTAGAATCACGCAGTAAAGACAGTGTTGGTGCCTTGTTGGTCACCGATGCCGATTTCCAAAAGGAGATCAGTGGCTTGTTCAGAGGTTTGGATAAGAGTTATTCCCTTACTGTCCTCGATATATCGGATGTGGATAATATCAGATATGCAGAGAGAAATGAAACATCGGGTTATCAACCTGGAAGCGTCGGTAAACTGGCCGTCTTGAATGGGCTTTTTACCGAACTGGCCAAGATCTATCCCGATTCCTGGGACAAGAGAACAGCTCTGTTGAGGGATAAATCAGTAAAAGCAGGGGTTTGGGGCCTAACGGATGAACATACCATCCCCATTTACAATATTGAAACCAAAAAACTCATAAAAAGGCAGGTTATAGCAAGTGATGTATTCTCCTTATATGAATGGGCAGACCATATGATGTCTGTCAGCAACAATGGTGCAGCCAGTATTGTTTGGAGAGAGGTACTGTTGATGGCAGCTTTTGGGAAAGACTATCCCGCTTTGAGTCAAGAACAGGCAGACTATTATTTTAAGAACACCCCGAGAAAGGAGCTAACAGATCTAGGCAATGATGTCGTAAACCTTCCTTTGAGGACATTGGGAATTACTTCCGATGAATGGCGCTTAGGGAGCTTTTTTACAAAAGGTGCTAACACACATGTTGGTGATAAGGGTGGCAGTATTGGGACACCTATTGGACTTATGAAATTTTTGGTGCAGTTGGAACAAGGAAATGTGGTTGACAAGGCATCAAGTCTGGAAATGAAACGATTGATGTATATGACGGATCGCAGGATACGCTACGCACAATCTCCCGTTCTAAAGGAGGCTGCAGTATATTTCAAATCAGGAAGTTTATATAAATGTGATCGAACCAAGGGAGAGGCCTGTGGCAAATACATGGGGAATGTAAGTAACTTTATGAATTCTGTCGCCATTATAGAACATCCGGACAATTGCAGATATATGGTGGTCCTTATGACCAATGTACTACGCAAAAATTCGGCTACGGACCATATGATGCTCGCTTCAAGTATAGACAAGATAGTTCGGAAAAAATAACAATTACACCTTAAGGCTGCCCAACATTTCGGCAGCCTTTTTTCTTATTTTTTCGTTTTTATCGGTAAGAGCCATTTCCACCAAGGGTATAAACTTACTATCCTTCGTCTTTTCTATCAAGTAAAGTACCGCCTGCTTTAATTTCACATCTCTTCTGACCAAGAGGGCGTGGTAGCATTCCGATTCACTATAAACCTTAAGGTTCAGTTTTTTTATCTGTTCTTCCGAGATGGTCTCCATAAGAGTGGATTCTGCCACGGGAATGAGTTCTTTTTTTAATTGTTTGTCCAAAATATTGTCCAAAAACTCAACCGCATGAATACGTTGCTCCTCTTTTCCATTCAAAATGGTATTTAATATGGAATCGATATCACTGGGAGGATATTTGATTCCTAAAAACCTAAAGATGCGCTGTAACTGTCTATCCAATCGTTGCTCCAGTAAATGGATCAGTCCGTTTCTTGCTTCATTCTCTTCCAAGGTTTCAGGACTTTGGTCCTTCTTTTTATATTGAATGACTATTTGGGAATGAATAACGGATAAGGTATTTTGATATAAATGGCATTCATCCAGGATTTTGTCTACCACAAAACGATCTTTGATCTGTAAATTGGGGTATTTCCATTTTAATCTTTTAAGGGCCTCTATAGCTTCAATTTTTATGGAATGTTCTGTATCCTCGGTAATTTTAATCAAGGTATTGATGGCTTTTTGGGAAGCAAATTTCTCAATTACGGGAACAATGAATATGGCATCTTCCAGATCTATATGTTCGTTACGGATTGTATCTACCAACATATCCAAAATGGGCTCCCCAAAATGAAAAAGGGCTTCCGTAGCCGCCTTCCTAGTGTCCTTTTTTGATAGATGTGGAACTATAAGCTCTATGAATTCCTTATCCAAAGTTTTTGACGCACTACTAATAGCAGTATTCAACAGGTCGATGTCTTTGGAGGAAAGCTGTTCCTTGATAATATGGTAATATCGTTCGGTCTTTGCATTTCCTATCGATTCCAAGATGGATAACAATTTATTCTTTTGGTGTACTTGGGATTCGATTATTTTGTATTGCTCCAACGCCTGTCCTATTCTATGTTCCAAACTAAATCTATCCTGCAGTCGCTGATTATTTCTTAACTCCATGGACAACCCTATCAAAGATGCATTGGCTATGGTGGCATCAACGCTGTTCAGGTACTTATTAAAAAGCTCCAAGGTATCGCTATCGTAATTCTTCAAAAGGTACCTGAAGGCTGCGGTGGTAACCTGCTGGTCTTTATCAAGTACCATGGATTCCATTTGGAACGATAAATTTTGGGTTTTAAGAAAGTAAAGGTTTTCAATGGCCAATGCTCTGATTGCAGCGGACTCATGTCCCAATAATCCTTTTATTGCAAAAAAGAATCGCTCGTTCTTTACCTCCAGGGTTTTCTGCAACATATGAAGGATCTGGCCCTTTTCTCCTGAATGAAGAACCCTTATCACCGTATCAACAATGGATGTGACAGGTATTTCCTTTCGATCGTTCTTTTCTTTTTTTGTATGGGAAGTATCCAATAAATTTTTAAATGAAACGATATATTCCCTTCGTAAATGATATATAAAATAAAGCCATACCAAAATAAGGACTATAATTATTAAACTGATATAAGTAGATGAAATATTCAAGCCGTTGATAAAGAATATCAGTATAAATCCGGCAAGACCGGTAGCAATGCTATCGACAACCACATCTGTAAATGTTTTGGTTTTCTTTTTGGTTTCAATGGGAATAGGGATGGATAATAGCTCTGTAGCTGCTTTGTTTACGGATTGCTTTAAACTGCCATCTATAACTTTAATAAACACAATTACCCATAATTGGGGAATCAATAAAAGGATGGTAGAACCCACTAGAATCCCCGAGGGCAACCATAACAAGGATTTTCCCACCCCAAAAGTTCCAACAATCCGTTGGGTCAAAAATAATTGGATCAAGAGTGAAATTACACTTAAGGTTGAAAACCAAAATCCAAAAAAGGAAGTCAGTTCGTCCTGGTTGTTTATGAGTCGGGAAGCATAATCACTGTACTGATAATCCACCAACTTGGCTACCAATACGCTAATCCCAATAACAACTGCTATCAAACTCAACAATTTATCTTGCCGAATCAACTTAAAGGGCGATTCTCCTTTAGGATCTGAACGCTGGGATACTTGAAAGGCATTTAGTTTGACCACCTCATTCTTCCAAATATACCTTGTGATGGGCAAGCAGCATATTAAAAGAAGGGACGCAAAAAACAATAAATTCTCGGAATAGATGAAGGTGGTCAACAGGGAGGTCAAGTATCCTCCAAAGATTCCCCCTGCTATGGCACCGGCACCAATAAAACCAAAAACCCGCTTGGCCTCCCTTGCATTGTACACTAGGTTGGCAAGAATCCAAAATTGGGAAGCGGTCAGCAATCCAAAGATGGCCACCCATACATACGGGATATACAGCAAAAATCCCTTCCCCAAGTGAAAGTTGAATGCAATCCCAAAAATAACCAAGGAAATAACAGAACCTATCAATGTCCTTTCAATGACCACGTTTAAGGCATATTTTTCTAAGATCCTATCATAGAAGTATGAGCCTATGACCGCCATAATAGCCGTAAACACATACCCTAACGGCAGTGCATCTGAAGTTAGTTCGGAAAGAAATAAGGAATTGATTGTAGGCTTTACGATGAGTAAAGTAGTAATCAATAAAAAAATATTGAGTTGCAGTAAAAGTGTTTTATAAAGCTCTTCCTCCTTTATATCAAATACTTTTAGCACATAGCCCTTCAAGGTATTTAGAATCAACATGTAGTTCGAACTTCTATTACTTTTAACACCAAAATTGTGGGATTTATGTCTATAAAAAACACGGGATACTCACTTTACTTTAAAACATAAAGGTAGCTAAAGAATGCACATTACCAAAGGGGTTAAAAAACAAAATGGGATTCCTTTGCAAAGACTTATAACCTCACAAAATACGTTTTCAATATGAATATGGATGAAATTTTCCTAACCACCTAGTGATTCGCTACAACAAGGTATTACGAAGTGCCCTTTCAACTGGTTTCACAAGGTCTCTTATAATTTGTTCTCCACCGGCATCATCAATCAGTGCAACAAGGATATATCTTCTGTTGGGTTCATTTCCCCAAACCAAAATGGAATCTGAATGATACGTTCTCCAAGATCCCGATTTCCTGAACAGACGGGCTGTCGGGGCTATTTTATCCAGTGTATTTACGAACTTATGGTGCAATTCAGGGTTTTCCATAATATTCAGCATCTGTTTGGACCTTTTTTCATTGACTAACTGGCCATTGGCCAAAAGATAATAATATCTACAAACCTGGGTAACCGTGGCAGCGTGACTTAAATTTTTTAGTGGCTCCCTATTGGTGTCTCCCCCGCCACCATAACGTTTGCCGACCCATAGTCCGCCACCGTGCTGCTGGTCGTAAAATTCATATTTAGGATCCGTCATTACGGCCTCTATCTTTTCATATCCCAACCGATCTATCATCCTTGTGGAAGCTTGGTTGTCCGATTTACTGATCATTAATCGCATGTCCTTTTTCACCTCAGCTGTTTCCCGTAACTCTCCTTTGTCTATGGCATCCATGGCCGACAATAAAATAGCGATTTTTGGAAGGCTGGCCGCATACATCATATAGTTGCCATTGACCCTAGCAAATTTTGCGTTATTGGGATCGTTTAGGTCAACGATTCCTACCGCCATTTTCTTTTGTTCAATCAATTTTTTCCATTGTGGATTGGCCATCAGCTGCTTTTCCAAATTGCTTTGTAGCCGCGAACTAAAAAGGCTTTGAAGGGGTTTAATAGTAGAATTGTCCACTTGTAAGGGCAAATCGTTCTGTGCGTATACTCCTGTAACGCATAAGCAAACAATCCAAAGAAATTTCAAGCTTGTTTTCATCAATAATTCTTTCCTATTAAAACGCTACAAATGTATTTAAATTACAATACCATATACTGTTAATTTTCAAGGCTAAAAAAAATATTTAAACCCTAGCAAAATCAAGGGTTTTCAATTTAATACGACCTCAAAACTGTTAAAAACAAAAATAATTTTTTAGATACCAAGCACTTTTGAGACCCCAAAAAAATCAAAAAACTTCTTTTGGTCAATTAATGCTAGCTATTATAAGGTACAAAAAACCAGTTAGTTAAGAAGATAATCTCGTATATTTTTTAATTCATCCAACGGCCATGGCACCAGGTTGGGTGACAAAAACATTCAGGGCTCTTTCCTCTAGGGCAATGGTCAATGATTTTTCTTCCAAGACTTGAACATCCCCATCAATCTGTGGCTCAAAATTACCTCCCTTATTTTTATCAAGTTGTAGCTTTTTTGTTTGGAAAGTTTTGACCTCTTTTAATATATGTTGTTTCTTAAAAAGCATTAATAGAATCAAGAATACAATTTTTAATCGACCTATTTTGGGGATGATCACTACATCCAAATATCCATCTTGTAGTGATGCCTTTGGTGTTAAGCTCACCTTATACCCTAGTTCATTGGAGTTGGAGATAAAGATCATAAATGGATTGTCCATGATATGGCTTTTATCTATGCTCACTTCACTCTTTTCTATATCTTTAAATTCCTTAAACGATTTAAAGGTTGCCGCAATGTATCCCCAAAGGGTGTGTGTCCTTCGTTTTTCATAATTTTTTATAACACTTGCGGCAAACCCTATCCCTGTATTACTAAAAAAGTATCGGTCATTGATACTGCCCACATCAATACAGGTCTTCTTTTTGTTCTTGATTATTGCGATAGCCTTCTCTACATTTAATGGTATCTGAAGGTTGGATGCCAAACCGTTCCCAGATCCAATAGGGATTATACCTAGTATAATTGGTGTTCGCACCAAACAAGATGCCACCTCATTGATAGTTCCGTCTCCTCCACAGGCAACAATTATCGAGGCCCCCTCAGTAATGGATTCCCTTGTTAAAATGATGGCCTGTTTTTTAAATGTGGAATATTTTACCTTAATCGTATATGATTCTTCCTCGAAATAGGTCTTTAATAAAGCCTCCGTAATAGGGTTTTTACCATAACCAGCAACAGGATTGACTATAAAATGTATGTGCTCCATTATCCTTATTGCTTTAATTTCAAGCCGTTATTGGCGTATAAGTAATCTGCAGCCTCATAAAAGGAAATACCTTCTTCTAAAAAACCATTATCCATTGGCAATACCTCTAAACTATTATTCAATGGGTTCCAAGAGTAAAAATAAGCAGTTTGCTGGTCTCCCAGTACTAAGACTTTATTGTCCTTTAAATATCCAAGCTTTCTATAGTTCCCAATAAATGCCCGCTCTTCCTTTGGGGTCATTTTAAAAATATCGTAGCCAAAAAGATTGGAAGAATAATCCCAATTCAATATTCCGAACAAAGTAGGAAACAGATCTATTTGGGAACAGAGGGTATTTACCTTTACAGAAGTACTATTGGGGGCATTAAAGATCATGGCAGGGATATGGTAATTTTGAACATCCAGCTCATCCTTACCGGCACTACTGGCACAATGGTCACTCATAATCACAAAAACGGTATTCTTGAACCACGGTTTTCCCACGGCAACTTTTAAAAATTCCCCAATAGCAAAATCGGTATACTTAACGGCTCCATTTCTTCCTGTTCCTGATGGTATATCTATTTTACCTTCCGGATAGGTGTATGGTTTATGATTGGAGGTAGTCATTACAAAATCAAAAAATGGTTTTCCAGATGCATGGGCCTTATCGGCTTCTTGTATCACTTTGTTATAGATATCCTCATCACAAACTCCCCACGCGTTCTCAAAAGTGACTTCGTCATCTTCTATATTAGTTCTTTTTGTATTAATGCTGGCATCCAACAAAAAGCCTCTGCCCCTATCCACAATATTGAATCCGTTCCCCCCGAAATAAGTGTTCATATTATCAAAATAACCATCCCCTCCATAAAAGAAGTTACGGTCATAACCTTCAACTTTAAAAACTTCTCCAATGGTAAAAAGCCCATTATTATTCTTGCGTTTTACGATACTCCTTCCTGGGGTGGGTGGAATAGATAAGGTAATGGCCTCCATACCCCTCACTGTCCTGGTTCCGGTGGCATATAGATTGGTGAAAAATATACTTTCATTGGCAAGGGAATCCAGTACCGGGGTTATACTTTGATCCCCTCCCAATGCGTTCATATATTTACCACTTAAACTTTCAATACAAATGAATATAACATTGGGTTTTACAGCAACAGTTACACTATCCTTATCATCAATATTACGATAAATGGATTTTTTTTCTGGATCCAACAGCTTATCCCCAAAATTTACATAATCAGTTTTCACCAAATCAAAAGCTTTGTCGACATCTACATTGCGGTAAAATTCCTTATATGAAAGTTCATTATTTCTAAAAGCAGCCAAAAAAGAATAGATTCCAGCCTTGGATAGCTCATTGTTATATCTATTCAAAGACCATTCTGACTGTTGGTTGGTTATGGTTAAACTAAAAAAACAGACAATCAAGATCCATGGTGTTATGCCCATTAATTTTGATTTAAAGGAGGCTCCATTACCAAATGTATTTTTATAGACACCAAATTTGCCAACCGAATACATACTGGCAAACACCAATAACAACAAGACAGATATTAAAATGGGTAATGGATAGGATTCATTGATGTTCTTGACCACTTCATAGGTGTACACCAAATAGTCTACGGCTATAAAATTATAACGTCTTTGAAATTCTTCCCAAAACGTAAATTCTCCCAACAAAGAAAAATATATAATAAACAATCCTAAAAAGAAACCGAAAAAAGTCACAGATTTATCTAAAATAGAACCTATCCAGCTATTTGGAAGGATCATTAAATAAAGCAGGTAAGGAATGGTAAAAAAGGATATGGTACCGATATCAAAAAAGAGCCCGGTGAGAAAGATCCTCAATACCTCCAAAAGATTTTTATCCACGTCGCTATAGGCCCATATAAACAAGCTCAACCTCACTATAAACGAAAAGAACAAGAACAGCAAAACAAATGCCTTCAATACAGAAAGACGTTTAGGGAAAATTTTGGACCACATAAGAAGAAAAGGGTATTAATTATATAAGGCGTAAAACTACTATTGAAATCTAAAGAAATTTTAAAGTGTTGCTGGATATCCGGTTATGCTATCAATTTATGAGTGCCTTTAATCTCTTGTATTTATAACATCCTCCTTTTTAGAGGCCAACCAAGTGCCATCATGCTGTAAAGTGGCAATATAGGTCTGACCCTCCATATTAAATTCAGCTTGCCATTGGGAATTCGAATCCTTGTCCCATTGAATGGATGTAGCAGCAGGGTAGGTATTGGAAAAGGCATCATTTACTTCTTCAGGTATATTAATGCTCATTACAAAGGCTACCGCACCAAATATGAACAATGCCCCTATTACTATTTTTACAATCTTCATGTATGGTAATTGAAATTAGATGGTGAAAATAGTTGTGAAATCTAAAGTTAACCTTAACTCCGTCTGGAGATTTCATTTGGGTCTGTCTTAAAGTTTTCTTTAGAATTACCAAGTACTTTTGGATAGAAAATATTGAATAGGAAAAGTCTCTTTTAATCCTCTAACTAAAATTCCATGCGTAAAGTAGCCGAAGTCAATCTCATTTTTTGGATCATGAAAATTTGTGCGACCACTTTCGGGGAGACCGGGGGAGATATGCTATCTATGACCTTAAACATAGGCTATGGCCTCAGCTCCATAATCTTGATCGCCTTTTTTATTATTACATTGGTCATTCAACTAACCTCAAAAAAATATATTCCCCTCATATATTGGTTGGTTATAATAGCGACCAGCACGGCCGGGACCACCATGTCCGATTATATGGATAGAACCTTGGGCTTGGGTTATGCCAAGGGTTCCCTAATATTGGTTGTCTTGTTGTGCAGTATACTTTTAATATGGTATAAAAGTGAAAAAAACCTATCTGTTACCAATATAAAAACGTTTAGACCAGAAATGTTTTATTGGATTGCCATTCTTTTTTCCAATACCCTTGGCACGGCCTTGGGGGATTACTTGGCAGATGATTCCGGATTGGGTTTTGCGGGAGGTGCAATGTTAATTGGCTCTCTGCTTTTGGTAGTGGTCTTGGTCAAATATTTTACTCAAATTTCCACCGTTTTCCTCTTCTGGATCGCATTTGTTTTAACACGACCATTTGGGGCCACCTTTGGAGACCTTTTGACAAAACCGTTGGAAAAGGGTGGACTGGATCTGGGAACCATTGGATCTTCGGTCGTCCTGCTTTCTATTCTTTTTGTATTAATATTTTACTCTACCATTAAGGAAAAAAAGATGGTTACTACCGCCTAGTAAGTATATTTAAAACCCAGTCTTATTATCTGGGTTTCATAATAATTTTCATAAAGGGTGGTCAATCCTTCGCTTACTACTTCCTGACGGATTCCAAACCTATTAAAGATATCTGATGCTGATAAAAACAGCTCTCCTTTGGAATTCCATAATTTCTTTTTAAAACCCATATCAATGGATGAGCGTCCAAATTGTTTTCCCTGTGGAATGTTTCTTTCTGAATAATACAACCCTGTTATTTGAAACGTTACATCCCTTGGTAGAATTATTTCATTATTGATTTTAAAATCCCCCGCTATATCACTGGAGGATGAAATGGAAAATGCCCTTTCAAATGGAAATAGTAATGTCCCTTGATAGGCGTCTATTTTGTTTTGATACCAATTGACGCTTCCAGAAAATTTCCAGTTCTGGGAAATATCTTGACCAAACAACAATTCTACTCCAGAATTTGTAGAATTCCCGGTGTTTTGGTAGATCTTGTTTACGATATCATAATCCGGATTGGAATCATCAATACTAAATATTCTCATGTATTGATCATTGATCATCCTATGATAAACTGCAGTAAACAGAGAACCATTGCCCCATGAGAACTTATGCGCCAATTCTACCGCATCTGTAAATTGAGGTCTTAAATAGGGATTACCAACCTTTAGTAGTTCGGGATCATCATACTTTGGAAAAATCCGAAGTTCAGGTTCTCCAGGTCTATCTACACGCCTATTATAAAAAATAGAAATCTTGTTCCTAACGTCCATTTTAAAGGTGAACCGAACACTGGGAAAAAGTTCAAAATAATCGTATTTATCATTATTTTCATAATAGATATTTGTAGGATCTACTTCGTAAAAAACGTTCGTTTGTTCAGCTCTTAATCCCCCTTCTATGTCATACCCTTCTTTTTCCAATATATAGTTGACATAACCCGCATAAAGATTTTCTCCCCAATCAGAAAAATCACCCAAATCGGGATAAATAATAGAATTTGTTCCTCTAGTAATGGTATAATCCACCGGCAACCTTCGTATGCGGGCTTTTGCGCCCAATTCTATTTTTCCATAGGGTAAAGATCTTGCATAATCCGTAGAAATACTGGTAGTGTGCTCTATGGCCCTAATGTTGGTGGCATCCCTCCCTACTCGAACGGAGGAACTATCATTTAAAAAATAACTTTCATCCTCCAAGCCTTTGGTATATTGAATATTTCCGGAAAGGGTATGGCCCACTTGCTTAAATTGGTGTCTGTAATTGGCCGCAACGTTAATAAAACTGGTCACCTCCTCTTCTTGCCAATTGTAATATCTTATTCTGTTATCCGTGTTCAGGTCTGTATAGGCTACTTGGGCCGTATCTATATGTTTTTCCCTATCGAACATTCCTGATAAGGTCATTGAATTATTATCATCTATTTCCCAGTCTATACCAGAGGTGATAATAGACCTAAACTGCCTTCTGTTCTCAGGGACTTGGGATATAATATTATCACCATTGGCATATCTCCTTGTGCTAAATTCATTATTGGGAAGGGCTTCCTGAATTATAAATTCTGATTGTAAAAAATAATTTAAGGACCCTTTTCTGTAATTAAGATTGATACTTGGTATTAATTTAGGATTAACCGAATAAGACCCTAGATCTGTTTTCGTATCCTGTTTCCTCTTCCCAAGAGCACCAAGTCCAAAAGAAAGACCTACATCTCCATTAAAACCATTTTGTTTTTCCTTTTTGTAGATGATATTCACTATCCCAGCAAAACCATTGGCATCATATTTGGCCGAGGGATTGTTTATGATTTCTATTTTCTCAATATTGGATGCAGGAATATTTGACAATCCCTTTTGATTGCCAAAACCGGTTAGACTTGATTGTTTTCCATCGATTAGAACAATAACCTTATCACTACCCCTTAATATAACTTTCCCTTCTTGATCAAAGGCCACCCCTGGCATGGTCTTCATTGCATCTAAAACGGAACCTCCAGATTGGGCAATATTATCAGCAA
Organism: Flavobacteriaceae bacterium KMM 6897; assembly: GCA_035798135.1. GTDB lineage: Bacteria > Bacteroidota > Bacteroidia > Flavobacteriales > Flavobacteriaceae > Sediminicola. The sequence continues at coordinate 170,167 of JAPFBR010000003.1, forward strand.
GGTTAAACGTTTTCTTGTTGAGCTCCGCATTTGTGGTGGCCTGTTTGGCCACGAGTTCAACTTCTGAAAGCTCTTCAGCGGAGGGCACCATTTTAATTTTACCTAAATCAAAAATTGTGTTGAGACCACTAGCCGTTAATTGCTGTTCATTCGGGGCATACCCTATAAATGAAAAACTGATTAGATATTTGCCTAACGGAATATCCTGAATATTGAAACGACCGTTCTCATCGGTGATCGCCCCTGTAACCAAGGTATTGGTGGCTACATTGGTTATGCTAACATTGGCAAAGGACAAGGGTTGATTCGTAGATTCTTCCAGTAATTGACCGGTAATTGTAATTTTTTCTTGGGCAAATAGGATTGTGTTTGTTAACAAAAGCAAAAGGATGAATATTTTTTTTGTCATAGTAATTAATTTCTAGGGGCGAAAATATTTTAAACCTAAATCCCTCAGCTTTCTATTTTTGAAAATCCAGTTGAAAGATATGGCTTTGTTCCTGGAAGGAATAGCTGATTTCAATCCCATACAAATCGCAGATCTTCTTTACGATTGCCAAGCCCAACCCTGTTGATTTGATCCCTTCGGATTCCCTATAAAAACGATTGAATAATTTTTCGGGATGAATTAAAGGATTGTCGCCAAAATTGGCAATGGTCAAGCTATTTCCTCTAGCTATAATAGAAATGCCTTTGTTTTCTTTGCTGTATTTGATGGCGTTGGAAATTAAATTGTTGCAGAGTACGTTTGCCAAATAGGGATCCATCTGGATTTGAATTTTATTTTCTTGTTGGAAAGAAATTGGCAACGGTGAAAGTTCCTTAAAGTTTTGTACACATTCTTTCACAATGTCTGTAATCGTCACTTCATCCATTTTTATAAACTGATGGTTATCGATCTTTGTGAGTAGGGCCAATCGCCTGTTCAATTGGGTCAATCTCTTAATATCTTTTTGGATTGAAGTGAACTGATTATATTGTTTTTCGGTAATGGATTGTTCATTGATGATGTTTTCCATTTTTGCCTGGATGATGGCCAAAGGCGTTTGTAATTCGTGGGAAACATCTTCTGTAAACTGTTTTAAATTAAGGTAATCTGTCCTTACTTTATTGGTTAACATTGAAATTTCTTGGTTTAGTTCCGAGAATTCCAAAATATCACTATCTGTCAACTGAATGGGGGCATCAGAAGACAAGGAAAAAGATTTCATGACATCAAGATTGTTGAAAAATGGCTGCCAAAGCGACTTGTTCTTTTGTTTGTTAAAGTAGAATAGAAAAATAAAAGCAAATAGCAGGATAATCACATAAGACAATACTATTCCAAAAAGAATATCCTTGGTTTCCAATACCAAGGTCCTAACTATTATGTTATAGTTTTTATCATTGATGGTCACAAAAGAAGACAATTCCCTGAAATTTTCCATTTCGTTTTGAGAAGGATCGTAAATCAAGGTGTCCTTTATTCTTTCCTTACCAAGTATATTAACCTGAAAAACCTCAACCACTGGAGGCAGGGAATATTGTGCTTTATTTGAAGCAAGGGCTGTTTCAATTCTAGCCTCAGTTGAGCGAAGCTCTTCCTCTATTTCATTTTCCAACATAGCCCTAGTATAAAAATACAAAGCCACGGTACTCAAGAGCATGAGTATGGAACTGATAATGAAAAAAGCTTTTGAAGCTTTTTGTAATAATCCTTTTTTCTTTCTTGATCTTTTCAATATTGATCTTCTAGAAACCTATAGCCACTGCCATAAGCTGTTTTTAAATATTTAGCGCCTACATTGGTCAGCTTTTTTCTCAAATTATTGATGTGCACATAAATAAAATCAAAATTATCAACCAGGTCGCTATTATCTCCCCATAAATGCTCCGCAATGATCTCTTTGGACAGGACCCTACCTTTGTTTGTGATGAAAAACAATAAAAGGTCGTATTCCTTTCTGGTCAATTCTATTGCTTTGTTACTGATGAATGCAGTCTTTGATTTGGTATCGATTTTGATTTCATTGAATTCAATGGTCTCGTCCCCACCAAATTTCCCCCTACGCAAAACAGCCTTAACCCTAGAATTAAGTTCTGCCAAATGAAAGGGTTTGGTCAAATAATCATCAGCGCCCAAATCTAAACCCTCCAATTTATCGGAAAGGGAGTCATTGGCGGAAATTATAATGATGGCGGCATTCATTTTGCTCTCCTTTAGTTTTCTAAGGACATCTAGACCACTTCCAGAACCCAAATTAATATCCAAGATCACCAAATCATAATGATATAACGAAACGCGGTAGGAGGCATCTTCAAAATTGGAAGCCACCTCACATACATTCCCATCCCCTTGTAAATATGTGGCAATGGATTGTTGCAATGCAATTTCGTCTTCAGCGATCAATATTTTCATACCCTAAAATTAAACTATAAAAATAGAGCCCGAATCTAAATTAATTTTAAAGTTTGGTAATGTTTAAAATTTCGCCGTTAATAAAAAGGGGCTGCTTAAAATTATTTTAATAGTCCTTAGGGACCAATAGTGGCGCTTAAGTTACTGGGTTCAGCGAGTTTTACTTATAATTTTTTAGTATGTAATTCCAATGAAATCTTTTGAAAAGTCCTATATGAAGAAATAACGTTACATGTTTTATATTTAGCTTCTTATTCGATATAAGTACTGATTTGTTGAAATAAGATGTGATACAAAATATATTGTCAACCCCTCTTTCTTTTAATGCCAAATAACAATGATATCGTAAATATGGGGCAAGATTTTTTCCTCTATAACTTTCAAAAGTATATAGATTTAAAATATACCCCTGATTGCTCCCAAGCTTAAAGGTTCTATTCTTATAAACTAAATCGTTAAATTTAGCAAATACAACCGCCACGATTTCATCTTTATGCTTAAGCCCCATACAGAGCTGTCCATTTTGTATATCTTTCTTTAATTCAACAGAATCCATTCCCAAAATATTGTGTAGGATTCCTACTTCATCGGCCTCGACATTTACAATTTCATAAGTATATGAAGTATCTCTTATTTTTGGTTCTGTACATTGATCCAACCTTTCTTCATCCCAATAATATGGGTCAATATCCAAACCTATCCGAGTTAAAAAGTTCCTAAGTGTAAACAGAAATAAACCATTTTTAATTCTATTCCGAACCATTTTAATTTTGTAGAATCTTTGTTTTTCAATTGTTTTCATCTTATATGGTTATACTAGAATTAGTACTATCTCTTGGTTCAATCCTGTTTATTAAAGTCTCAATTACTATTAATTGCATTTAATTATAGGATCTTATGTTCTCTTAATTCATCTATTGACTTATGTTCAAAATAATAACTCATTCAGCGATCTTCAATTTTAATCACGCTTCTTTTTCGGATTCAGTACGATTTGAAAACAATCTAACATTCCCTAATTTTTTTGAGATATATATGAATAAAAAGTTCTTTCTAAATATTAGATACGGAATATATACATCAACCATCACTATTTTGTAAATGGGACAAGGAGCACCTTTCTAATTTTTAGTAATTAACCTCAATAACTTATGGTTGCTCCAAATCCAACCCCCATGTCACTATCATAATGTGTTGAAATACCCATATTTCTGGTAACAATATATTTCAATCCAGTCATATATTCCTTATCTGTATTTACCATAAAAGCCCATCTAATACGCGGTGAAATTGGAATATCTTCTCGCATCAACTGAAAACGCATATTACCATCCGAGAAAATCTCCCCTTGTAACTTAACAAGCAACGGCAAGGTATACTCAGCTCCTAAACTCAAAACTGCTCTCTGGTCTTTTGTATTCGATTGTCCGAACAGGTTTTTTTCCACTTCCCCATGTTGCTTTCTATAACGCCAATCGAAACCCACAAATGGCATTAACCATTGATTCTTTCCAAGGTATCTTCCAATATGTGTTTCTGTTTCATAACCGTGTTCATCATGATAGCCGAGACGCCATTCTGTACCAAAACTCCATCTTGTGTTCTGCAACATCAGCATGCCATCATTGCCATTTGTGGCAAAATCATTTTCTGCCATAAAATGAAGTTTGTTGCTTTCGGCCTGAAGTTTTTTATAAGCCCATTTTTTGTCTGGCAAATAGGGATTTGGAGCTTGGTTTTCATAAGAAAATACCCTGTTCATCCCCGCCATCATATGATATAGAATGTGACAATGAAAAAACCAATCCCCCTCTACATTTGCCAAAAATTCTATAGTATCCGTTTCCATTGGCATAATGTCTAGCACATTTTTTAACGGAGCATTTTCCCCTTGACCATTTAACACCCTGAAATCGTGACCATGTAGGTGCATAGGGTGACGCATCATTGACCCATTATAAAGCGTAATTCTTACATTTTCACCTTTTTTGATCAAGATTTTATCACTTTCAGAAAGGACCTTATTGTCCATACTCCAAACATAGCGGTTCATGTTTCCCGTAAGTTCAAAGCTAAGTTCACGTACCGGTGCATCTTTGGGTAAGGTTGTGGGATAGGGTGCTTTTAACATTCCATAATTCAAGGTGACAATGTCTTGTGCAGTGTTGGCTGAATGTTTGGAATGATCCATATTTTCGTTCATCTTCATTTCATCCATTTTCATATCAGGATCTCCGCTTATTTCTGGATACATAACCGTATTCATATCCATTTTTTGCAACGACATATCCATTCCCATATCATCCATGCTCCCATCCATATTCATCATTTCGTTCATCATCTTCATTCCTTCAAAATATTTAAGTTTTGGCATTCTACTTTTAAGCTGAATTATACCCTCACCTAAATAAATTGAAGCTGATTTTGTACGATCTTCTGGAGTTGCCAAAAATTCATAGGCCGTATTTTCATTGGGAATTGCAACTACAACATCGTAGGTTTCAGAAACTCCAATAATTAATCGATCCACCTCTATGGGTTCAACATCATTTCCATCATTGGCAACGACTGTCATTTTACCGCCAGCATAGTTCAACCAAAAATAAGAGGAAGCACCACCATTTGAAATCCGTAAGCGGACTTTTTCGCCGGCTTTGAATTGGGAAAGTTTACTTTCATTTTGCCCATTTATTAAGAATTCGTCATAATACACGTCACTAACGTCCATCGCCAACATTCTTTTCCACTCATTCCCTAATTTTGTTTTAAAATGACCTGCTTTTATAGCCTCCGAATAGCTTTGCACAGTTCCTTTTTTTATGGCGGACCAGTCATTTGCATTGTGCAACATACGATGAACATTTTCAGGGTTTATATCTGTCCATTCGCTTAAAATAATAGGTACTTCAGGCAAATCGTCTATCCCCTTTCGAAAAGTTGAATCGTCCTTTTTTTTCAATAATATCAGTGAACCATACATTCCTATCTGCTCTTGTAATCCACTATGGCTATGATACCAATGTGTTCCGTTTTGAATTATAGGAAAGCGATACGTAAAGGTTTCATTGGGTTCAATTGGCATTTGTGTAAGGAAGGGAACACCGTCTTCTTTATTTGGCAAATAAAGACCGTGCCAATGTAACGAGGTACTTTCTTTTAATTTATTATGAACTACTATTTCTGCAATGTCACCTTCGGTAAAGGTAAGTGTTGGCATGGGAATTAAACCGTTTACTGCAATCGCCCTTTTTTCCTTACCGGAATAATTGACGATGGTATCGGTAACAGTTAAATCATAACGGACAATATTTTGGGCAATTATAATAGGTGTTGATAGCATTCCTAAGAATACAATCGGCCATTTGAATTTTTTGTTCATTTTTTTATTCCTCAATTGTTTCAACCGTTTTACCACAGCTCATCATTTGTGAACCGTAATATGGATTTTTAATGGTTTCCTCCTTGCTCAACCAATTGGCTCCCTTTCCATTATTAGCCATCGGACAAAATTGATAGTACGTTGGTGTTTCTTCTTTTGAAACTTTCAATACTTCATATATGCTTTTGGAAAGTGAGTCAAAGTGGCTCCTTTGTTGGTTTATAACCTTTGTGTCCGCAATATGTGCTGCATCCTCTTTCAAATTTTTCAAAACTTTCATCCAAACCATATGGACGCCCATTGAAAGTTGATCCATCTTCACTTCATTAATGGCATTTAAAAGCGTTTTAGCGTTTGTAGAAGCCAATACCCCATCTGTTTTAACCAAGGCGTCCTTGACAGCAAAATAATTGTCGTAAACTCCTGAAAGTGGATTTGTTTCCTGGACTTCGATTATACCATTTGAATGTTCCGAATGGTCCATAAATGCCATCTCCGAATTTAAATCATCCATTTTTGCGGATACTTGATCGGCTCTTTCATATTGGCAACAACTTGGCAATTTCAAGTAGGTATCGTCTGGTGCTAAAAAGCTTTCGCTATCATAACCCGCCAAGGCTATGCGTTTTAGGATGTCTTCCTTGGAAGTTTTAACGCTATCGTAGCTAAGCATAGCAATTTTGGTGTTCTTGTCCCAAGTCACCTTGGCTTCGTTTGCTATGGTACCAGCCTTTTCTATTGTGCTTTTGCACATATCACAATTCCCGAGGATTTTTACGTTCTCGGATTTTTCATTTTTTCTTTGTGCGTAAGATGTTGATATTGACAGTGCAATTAGCACTATACTAATAATTTTTATCGATTTCATTTTTATAAATTTTAAGTTAAAGGAAAAACTAAATAGTTCAAGTAGAAGACTTGAGTAAAATAAAATTAGAAATATCTATGGATGGGGTAACCATAGTGCTATATCAACCCCCTTCAGGTGGTTTCTTCCCTCCTTAAAGATAATAAATAAATCAATTTTTTTCGGTTAATTAATGTAAGGGCATTTTATATTATATGCATGCCTTTATGGTTTTTCCATATATTTTATCAGGTTTTATAATTATGGATTTGCTACGTATTTTATTTTGAAATCACCTGCTTAACTTCCCCACAATTCATCATAGCCTCCCCATAATACGGGTTCTTTATTTCTTTGTTCCAACTCAACCAATTGGCTCCTTTGTTCTTATTTGCCATGGGGCAATTTTGTACAAATATTGGACTAGGCACTTCCTCTAAATTTGCGCTGATGGCAATTACATTTTCCGAAAGGGTAATAAAATGTTCCCGTTGATTGACTAGATCGCTATTGTTTGAAATAGCAGTAAACATCTCACCTATTTTTGAGAAGTGCGCCTTCCCCATTACATCGAGATCGGCAGTCTTTATTTTTTGAAGGCTTTTTAGAGCTCCTCTAGATGCTTTACTTGCGTTTTCCACATTCGCCTCCACTAGGGCATCCTTTAATTGCATATAAAGGTCCAAAACGTTCAAAAATTCTTTTTGAACGGGTTTTGGGAGTTTCATTTCCATGTTCATAACAGAATCAGCCTCATCTGTCGTCATTCCTGTATGGCCTTCAAGTCCGGTCGTGGTCTTTCCTCCTTCCTGGTTCATCATGGATTTTTTCCCTTTGAGCTGTGCCGCGGCATCGACGGTAAAAGTACCATTCACTACAATTTCAGTCCCATTTTCTAGGCCTTCCAATACGTTATAGCCATTATTATTGGTATTTCCAAGACGCACTTCCCGCATTTCAAAAATAGGTTCCTCACTATCTGTTTTTACATAGACCACGGATCTCTCCCCTGTCCATAAAACAGCACTTTCAGGGATAATAAGTTGATCGTCCAATTTATCGAAGGCCAATTCAACCATCCCGGTCACAAACATTCCAGGTTTTAGCAGGCCCTCTTTATTTTGTAATACGGCCCTTACCTGTACCGTGCGTTTAGAAGCGTTTAACATTGGATCTATAAAAGATATGACAGCCTTGAAGTTTGTGTTGGGATAGGCATTGGCCACAATGCCTATGGCCTGATTTTTTTTGAGCATGGCCAGTTGGTTTTCATAAGAATCGAAAACAGCCCAGACTGAGCTCAAATTTGCAATGGTAAATAGAGCCATGCCTTGTTTTATATAATCTCCCTCTTCTACCATTATTTTAGAAACCGTACCGGAGGTATTGGCATACACCGGAAATTTTTCGATCACCTTCCCACTAGCCTCAATCTGATCAATCTGATTTTCCGATAGTTTCCATAATTTCAGTTTATTACGGACAGCTTTGTACAATAAGGGCTGGGCTTCCTTTAGACCCGTAGCAGTGAGGAGTTCTTGTTGGGCAGAAACCAGCTCTGGGGAATAGATGGTTGCCAATTGTTGGCCCTTCTTAATTTCCTCTCCTTCAAAATTCACATTCAGTTTCTCTATACGACCACCAAAGTAGGCAGCCTGGGTAGCGTTGATTTCTTCGTTTTCAACTATTTTACCAGAGAGCTTAAGAGTACCCTCTTTGGTAATCCCATTGCCTACAACCAATGTTTTAATATTGGCCAAGGCCATTGCGTTTTTGGTCATTTTAAAGGCATTGGTATCGAGACCTTCCGCCCCAGATTCGGTGGGGATCAGCTCCATCCCGCAAATTGGACAATCCCCTGGTTCCGATTGCATAATTTGTGGGTGCATGGAACAGGTCCACATCTCACCACTCGCCACCTCTGCGGTATGGTCGTGTTCCTCCGTTGTTGCATCAGTGGAATTGCCCCCAAAAATTAGGAATCCAGCAAATAATCCTATGATGACAGCAATACCTAAGTACATCACCTTTCTATTCATAACATATAATTATATTCGTAAATTATTTATTCTCCAACCTTTTAATCATCAACTTCATTTCGCTTATTTCCCGTTCCTGCGCCTTAATAATCCCATCTGCCAGAATCTTTACTTCGGGATCCTTAATATCAGCACGGCTGCTGGTCAGAATAGCAATCGAGTGATGGGGAATCATCGCTTTCAACCACAAAACATCCCCTATTGGCTTTTGTGCCCGAACCAAAAACAAGGCGCTTACAAATAAGATTAGACTGCCTACATATATAGCACTATTCTTTTTTTTATTCTTGTACATGTTCAACATTAAGGATAGCATGATTACCGCCATAGCGGCAATTCCCAAACAAGTCATATAAAAACGTGTTAGGCTAAAGTAAACATGGTTCCATTCGTAGGTGTTGAGATACATGGTAATGTACATGGCTACAAAGGACAACACCAACATCATAAAAAATTTGGTGTAGTTATTTTGTTTCATTTCTTGGCTCTGTTCCATTTTTTTGAATGTAATAGTTACTACAAATTAATCTCGTTTTTTTAATTTCCTTATAGTGGGTGAGGTCACAAACCAAAGGGTAAAACCACTTAATACGGTAATCAAACCCATTAATGAGAAAGCCCTTAAAATAATATTATTAAAATTGTCCCTCCCCTGATAATCCATAGTATGGGTCATCCACAAAAAATCGAACCAACGCCAATCCCTATGTCTAAGCATTTTGAACTTACCATCTGCCACGGACACATAAGCCTTTATGTTTTCAGGTGTAATATAGGATATGACATAAGCCGGGAGTGGCCCTCCTCTATATTCATGATGCTTTCCCATCTCTGTGATCCTCTCAATTCCCGATACGTTCATTCCAGTCAGCATATTCTTCTTGGCCACTTTTAAAGCTTCCTCTTCGGAAATTTCATTTTTCAAAACACCGGTCTGGGCATTTACCAATTGCGAATGGTTTATTAAATAATAAGGAACATCGCCAATATCCAGTAGTTCCAAGGCCATAATTTCCGATGCATTGGGGATGGCTGTAGGACTTAATAAATTGGTGAACATTTTGTGATTCATTTCCTCATTATGAAATTGATCTCCATGGATCTCATCAAGATCCGTCCAACTGAAATACATCCCACTGATGGTCCACATTAAAAATTGAACCCCTATAAAGAGTCCTAAATAACGGTGGGTCTTTCTAATTTTGGCTGCTGTTTGTCTTTTTACCATTTCTTTTATTAAAGTTTAATTTTAAAAGGAAAACTTACGTTGACTTTCTCCCAAGCTAGAGAGATGTTTCCTTCTGAATTATTGGTTTTGGTTATTTGGTATTCTAGATGTTCTTTAAAATTGTCCGTGATTTTAGGTGTTACCTTAAAACGTAGGATATCTTCGGTTTCATTGTATTCATCCTTCCCATGTTGATCCCAATTGGAATTAAAAATTATGGTCCATTCCTCTTTACCTGGTATCGTAAAGAATCCATATTTTCCAGCCTTCAACAACTGTCCATCAAATTCAAGATCCTTGTTTGTCTCTATCCAAGTTGCCATATGTGCTCCAGTCTGCCAAACGGCATTATAAGGCAATAACCCCCCAAAGATGATTCGGTCCCTTACCCCGGGTGAAGAATAGTCAATGTGGATATGGGCCTCCCCTATCATGACCATGGCAGAAGTATGTGGACTAAGTGTCTTTTTTTTGGTGCTGTCCCCTTCATCCTCCATGGTAGTTCCATGTTCGGAGTGCACCGGTGTTGGATTATTGGGTTCATTTTGCTTGTTTTCTTTACACGAGAACACCATAAAAGCTAAAAAAATGTAATAAAAATACTTCATAGTTATATTTAATTAATGTTTGTTGATCGTAAGCGCAAGGCATTGGCTATGACCGATACCGAGCTAAAGCTCATGGCGGCCGCGGCTATCATTGGCGATAATAAAATCCCAAAAACTGGAAATAATACACCAGCTGCAATAGGCACCCCCAAGGTATTATAAATAAGGGCGAAAAATAAATTTTGCTTTATGTTTCCCATTACCTTATGACTAAGGTTTCTTGCCTTGACTATTCCGTTTAAATCCCCTTTCACCAAGGTAATGCCTGCACTTTCTATGGCAACATCCGTTCCTGTTCCCATGGCAATTCCCACATCGCTTTTTGCCAATGCAGGAGCATCATTGATCCCATCTCCTGCCATGGCCACCACTTTACCACTATTTTGGAGCCTTTCCACTTCTTTCAATTTATCCTCTGGAAGCATTGCAGCTTTAAAATCTGCCAAGTTCAATTCAGCCGCTACTGCTTGTGCCGTCTCGTGATTATCTCCAGTTAGCATAATTACAGCTATTCCTTTGTTTTGCAATTCTTTGATTGCCATGGCACTGGTTTGTTTGATTTTATCGCCAATTACAATATAACCAACACCTTCTTTATCCATGGAAAGATAAGAAACAGTTTTTCCCTGCATTTGATAGGTTTTGGCTTCATCCCTCATGTCCTGGGGAACCACCGCTCCAGCATACTCCATCATTTTATCATTGCCCAAGGTCACTTTTTTGCCATTAACGATCCCTTCCACTCCTTTTCCGGTCACTGCCTTAAAGTCATTGGATTTAAGGGATTCCACTCCTTGTTCCTTACCATAAGCAACTGTAGCCTCTGCTAAAGGATGTTCGCTAAATTGATTTAAGGAAATAATATATTGTAGTATTTCTTTATTAGAATATTTATCACTTGATGCACCAACGGTTTCTACAGTAGGTTTGCCTTCTGTTAAGGTACCGGTCTTATCCACAATCAAGGTGTTCACCTTAGCCATTTTTTCCAAGGCCTCGGCATTTTTTATTAGTACTCCGTTCTGGGCTCCTTTTCCAACCCCTACCATAACAGACATTGGCGTGGCCAATCCTAAGGCACAGGGACAAGCAATGATCAAAACCGCAATGGCATTGACCAAGCCGTAAACATAAGCCGGATCGGGGCCCCAAACGGACCAGACAACAAAAGTAATAAGGGAGATCATTACCACCACGGGCACAAAATATCCCGAAACCCTATCTGCGAGTTTTTGAATTGGGGCCTTGCTCCTACTTGCATCATTAACCAACTGAATGATTTGGGCCAATAAGGTATCTGACCCTATTTTTTCTGCCTTCATCAAAAAAGTTTGATTCCCGTTGATTGTGCCACTGCTTATAGAATCGCCCTCTTCTTTATCCACGGGAAGGGGTTCCCCTGAAATCATGGATTCATCTACTGTCGTAAGACCTTCCGTTATTGATCCGTCCACCGGTATTTTATCACCCGGTTTTACCCTAAGAATATCACCTAACTCAATATCATCGATACCAATTTCTTCTTCTTTGCCATTTACGACACGAATAGCCTTATTAGGAGCCAATTTCAACAATTCCTTAACTGCAGAATTGGTTTTACTATGGGCACGGGCCTCCAAAACCTGACCAAGCAATACCAATGTTAAAATGACCGTTGCGGCTTCAAAATAGATATGTACGGTCCCTGTTTCGGTCTTGAATTGGTCTGGGAAGAAATCTGGGAAAATCAAACCAAACACACTGAATAACCATGCTACCCCCGCCCCGATACCAATGAGGGTAAACATATTGAGGTTCCAGGTAAGTATGGAGCGGTAAGCTCGTTCAAAAAACATCCAGGTGCCATAAAAAACCACAGGGATAGAAAGCGCAAATTGTATCCAATTCCAATATTTAAGATCCAATACATCGTATAAAGGATTATTGTGAACCATTTCGGACATGGCAATCAAAAATATGGGCACGGTAAAAACAACGGACAACCAAAACTTTTTTGATAATTTTTTATAGTTCTTTTCTTCCGCTGATAAATCAGGTTTCATTGGTACCAGATCCATCCCACAAATAGGGCATGAACCTGGGCCATCTTTGACCACTTCTGGGTGCATAGGACAGGTATATTGTATTGCTGTTGCCCCCATTCGTTGCTCTTCTACCAAATCCATTCCACAAACAGGACAATCTCCAGGTTTATCATAGGTTTTATCCCCCTCACAATGCATAGGACAATAATAGGTGCCTGTACCCATTCCCTTGGTTTCCTTACCTATATTCGAAGATACTGACTCGCCTGGTAAATGAATGGTATAATTCCCGCCGGCATCCTCGAGTGCTTTTTTAAAAGTATCTATTGGAATATGGGCCTGCATCTCGATCTCCGCTTCAGATTTTTCTAAATCCACAGTAGCACGAACAACACCTTCCACCTTTTGCAAGGTATTTTCAACATGACTACGGCACCCATTACAGGTCATTCCATTTATATGATAAGTATGTTTCATATCCCATTTAATATTTTATAATTCTATCTTTTAAAAGTCCTATCCTAAAAATGATCCCTTTGTTAAAACATCATTTCTACTGTATGGTTTCTTTCACTGTACCACAGGTCAGCATCTTGTCTCCGTAATACGGATTCTGTATCTCCTTTTCAGATGACATCCAGTAGGCTCCCTCTTTTAAGGCCATTGGACAATAATCTTTGTAAATCGTTCCTGATTTTAAATTTCCTTTTAATAGCATCTCCATGGCATTGCTCAGATTTGAAAAAGCAACTCGCTGTACATTTAAATCATCTGTATTTTTGATTTCATTTGCCGCTTTCTCCACTACACCTGAACCTTTGATCCCAATAAGTACTTTTACTAGCATGGCCACCCCCTTTTTTGCTTCGTTTACGTCAGAATTTACAAGGGCATTTTTAATATGAATATAATGATCATATGACGAAGCCAGATTTGCATCATTGAATTCTGGAGCCGTATGAATGATGTCCATTTTCATACCATCCATATTCATTTTACCGTGATCCTTTTTGTTCTTTTCCTGTGCATTGATACTTGTCACAACCAACAATAACATTACTACAACAGAATTCAATGAATTGTTCATCCTTTTATTTTTTAAATTATTTTAAACCTTCCTTTAATTTTGACACCCATTCCAGAACGATTTTCTTTTCGTCCTCAGAAAGTTTTGCTTCCCTATGGACTAGCGTATAAGGCCAAAGGGGCATTTCTCCATCCTCGATTTGACTTAGAATCGATTTTAACTTGCTGTTCTTTCTTCTACTCGATAAATCGGCCCACTCGTTAAAATTCAACTCTTCCTTACCATGCTGGACATGATCTTCCAAAAACCAAGCAACAGGTTGCATTTTGTTGTACCAAGGATACTCGGTATTGTTGCTATGGCAATCATAACAGGAGGTTTTGATGATGCTTTCCACTTGGTTTGGCACGTCATTTACCACCATAAAATCGGTTTTTGGGACAATGGCGCTTTGGTTTCGGGAAGTGGGAATAAATTGTATACCCACAAACCCGACCAAAAGCGCAAGCACTATGATTTTTACAATTTTATTCACTTAATTGATTTCCTTTTGTATGCTACCACAGCTCATCATTTTGGCTCCATAATAAGGGTTTTTTATTTCTTTGGTAGTACTCAACCATTGGGCTCCCTTGTTATTATTGTACATCGGGCAAAAATCTTGATATAATTTTTCTTCAGTGCCAGTAATGGCGATAAGGTCTATCATGTCTTTGCTCAACACATCAAAATGTTCCCTTTGGTGATCGATTGGGCTTTTTTCTATATGTTCTGCATGTTCTTTGGCATCATCAATAATATCCTTCAGTTCTTTTTGTTGTTCTGAAGTAAAAGAGCTGGTGTCAAAATTGTTGAAAGCCGTAACCATAGTTCCTCCTGCTTTCGCTGCACCTTCTTTGTCATCTGCTACCAAAGCATCTTTCAATTTGAGATAATTGACAACTAGAATTGTCGATTTAGCTGTATTTTGCCCTGCATCCATCATGTCATTTGAGGATTTCATTGTTGTATCATGGTGCATTTCCCCTTCTTCATTGTGCTGCCCATCTTCACTTTCCATTTCGGGATGGTGTCCATCTTCATTGTTATTCTCTTTTTTTGTGTCCCTACATGACGTGGCCGTTAGGGTTACCAATGCTATTGTCAAAATTCCTATTGATATTCTTATTCTTTTCATAATATTACTTTTTATGTTTATTTATGTTTATTTATATTTTGATACTTAAGGATGGATAAGACAATTATAGTTTACCTATTACCTTTTCCAATTTTGCAGTTATTTCCTTGGCAATTTTCTTTAATGTATCGTTATCGACCGATTGCATGGATGCCATAGGGTTAACTGCTGCAACTTCAACTACCCCTTTTGAAATTTCTTGCACGATTACATTACACGGTAGCATAGTTCCAATTTTATCTTCGGCCTCCAATGCTTTATGGGCATAGGGAGGATTACACGCTCCCAGAATCCTATATTTCTTGAAATCCACATCCAGTTTCTTTTTGAAGGTTTCCTTAATATCAATATTGGTCAGAATGCCAAAACCTTCCTTTTTTAGTTCTTCAGTAACCAATTCAATTATGAGCTCAAAATCACCTTTTAAGGTTGTGTTGAAATAATATTTCATATTATTTGTTTTTAGAATTAATCATTCCATTTTATACTTCGAATTCTTCCTTGGAAATTTCACCCTCGGAAAACGGTTGTTCAAAATTCCCTAGGGTCCACTTTTTTTTGTTAAAAAAATACTCCAATAGATATTACGTTGACGTCTATGGGTCACCAGTACATCACCATAATTTTAATTTCTGGTTAAATGGGCCTATTTTGAAATATTTCGCAACAGGCCCATAGCTTTATTTATTGTGTTTATGCTCTTTGGAACCCTCTTTCTTATTCTTCATTTTCTCCATCATTTTCTCTTTCATTTCTGGGTTTTTCATCATTGATTCCATCATAGATTCCATCATTTCTGGATTATCCTTCATTTTTTGCATCATCTTCTCTTTCATGTCCTCTTGCATTTCTTTGTTTTCGTGCATTTTTTGCATTAGCATCTTTCTGTCTTCTGGATTTTTCAACATCTTATCCAGCATCATTGTTTGCATTTTTTCCTTCATTTCAGCGTTTTCCTCCATCATTTTCTGCATATGGGATTTCATCTTTTCTTTCATTTCCGAATTGTTCTCCATCATAGCTTTCATCTTCCCAGATTCCATCATTTGCATATGGTTCTGCATCATTATTTTTCTTGCAACTTCGTCTTGTTGTGCTAAGTCGATAAATTCATTGAATTGACTCGGATTTGTAATAATCTCCTGATAGAGCGCATTTCGATTATCTTGGACTTCCATTGTTTCAGCAGCATTAAAGGTTGACTTACAGCTCACCAATGTGCCGACTGCTACAATAATCAGTAATGTTTTTGCAATTGTTTTCATTTTACATTGTTTTAGAATTAATAATTCACTTTTGTTCTTCGTATTCTTCTTTGGAGTTTCTCACCTAAGAATTTCACTTCCATTCTTTCTTGCATAAAAGAAAATTCCCATGGCTATTACTCCTGATACAATAATCCATGAAGACTTTATATCTTCATCATTTTAATAATTAAAACCGTACGGATAATCCGCCACCGGCACCATATCGATTGTCATAACTAGCCATCAATGAAAAATTTCTTGACAGCATGTATTCACCACCCGCGCTCCAAACCGTTTCCGAGGAAAAATCTTTACCTACGGGCAGGTTGTTGACAATTCCCAAATCCAACTGATACTCGTAATACCCGAATACGGAAAACTTTGGAAATAACATGATGCTTCTGCCTAGGGCAATTCTAGGCCTTAATTCATTATCTATTCTGGCATCGAGTGCAAATAGGTAAGGAGTTAAATACCGCACCCCTATCACAGCCGTTGTTTTGAAATTGTCCAAACTTTCCGGGGTTTCATTTTCAACGTTTACCCCACCAAATACGCGTAAATAATCATGCAGGTAGCGCTCATAGGTAAACTCTCCTTCTAAATTCCTATTCCAGCCATACTCAAAGGATGCATTGAACTGATTTCTGAGATTGGAGGTCATAAGATTGAAACCAGTAGTATGGGATGCCATATCTACCATGCCCCATGAATACCATAAGTTGGTTTCGGCTATAAGGTTAGATACAGGGAATTCATCCATTCTAGGGTCGCGAGGGGTGTCATAACTAATAATCCGAGCCATCCCCCCCATCATATGATAGAGAATGTGACAATGGAAAAACCAATCCCCAACTTCATCACCTTCATTACCATAAAATTCTATGGTCACTTTCTGCATTGGAGGTACGTTCACTGTATGCTTCAATGGTGAATACGCTCCATTATCATTGATAACCCTGAAGAAATGACCATGTAAGTGCATGGGATGGTGCATCATTGTAAGGTTGTTAAATGTAATTCGGGTTACTTCATTGCCCTTTATTTTAATCTTATCTGTTTCTGACAGTGGCACTCCGTTCATACTCCAGATATAGCGGTTCATGTTTCCTGTGAGGTTCAACAAAATATCGTTCACGGAAACTGATGCATCATAGGTAGTCTTTTCTGGTGATTTTAGATAATCGTAATTATATTCAGAAAACATATCCATTCCCTGCATATCACTCATTTCATCTTTATTGCCCATACTCATTTTGGTCATGTTGGAATGATCCATTTTCATAGAATCTTTAGGCATGTCCATTTCCTTCATTCCTGCCTTATCGTCAAGATTCGGTTTACGCATATTCATCCCAGCCATTTTGGAATGGTCCATCTTGGAATGATCCATTTTCATAGAGTCTTTGGGCTTGTCCATTTCCTTCATCCCCATTTTGTCGTGAGGTTTCGGTTCACCTATATTCATCCCAGTCATTTTGGAATGGTCCAGCTTGGAATGGTCCATTTTCATAGAGTCTTTGGGCTTGTCCATTTCCTTCATCCCCATTTTGTCGTGAGGTTTCGGTTCACCTACTTTCATCCCAGCCATTTTGGAATGGTCCATCTTGGAATGGTCCATTTTCATAGAGTCATTGGGCTTGTCCATTTCCTTCATCCCCATTTTGTCTTCAGGGTTCGGTTCTTCCATGTTCATCCCTTTCATTTCATCCATCTGCATCCCATACTCATCCTTCATTTTGAAACGTTCATCCTTCTTAGGTCGATATTTTATTGCATGGGCACCCATCTTCATGTCCATCTTTGCCATTTGTTGCATCATACCAATCTTATCGGGCCGCTGAACAATCTCCGCAGGCAGCACTTCCCCGTTACCAAGAAAAGCGGAAGCTGTTCCAGATCCATCCTGAGCTGTAATGCGAAACTCGATTTTGCCGCTATTTGGAACGGTTACAATGAAATCATAAGTTTCAGCAACCCCGATAAAAGTTTTATTCCTATTAACCGGAACCACGTCCAGTCCATCGGCAGATACCAATAGGGGTTTTTCTCCACCAAATGTCATCCAGAAAGAGGTAGAAGCTCCACCATCTATGATTCTTAGGCGTACTTTTTCTCCAGGATTAAATTCTGGGTATTCTATTGATTGTTCACCATTGATTAAAAAAGCGGGATAGTACACATCCGCAATATCGGCACCTTCCATCCGCTGTCTCCAAAAATTGAGCTGTGCGCTAAATGCTCCACGTGCAATAACTCTATTTAAAGGTGTCGCCGTACCCTTTTTGATACCGTACCATTCATTGCCCCGTTTTAAGTTCCGCAAGACGTTCATAGGTTTTTCGTTGGTCCAGTCGGACAACATTAATACCAATTCTTTATCATAAACCAAGGTTTTCTCCTTGGGCAGAATGGCAATGGACCCGTAAACACCACTCTGTTCTTGCAACATGGTGTGAGAATGGTACCAATAGGTCCCTGATTGCCTAATAGGAAATTCATAGGTAAGCGAATGGCCTGCTTCTATAGGGGGAGTCGATAAATACGGTACCCCGTCGAAAAAATTTGGGAGTAGAAGTCCGTGCCAATGGATTGAGGTTTCTTCTTTCATTTCATTTTTAACATGAATAATGGCGTATTCCCCTTCTACAAATGTTAAAGTTGGACCCGGAATTTGACCATTAACAGTCATCCCCATAACAGATTTTCCTGCCATATTTACCATTTGCTCCTTGAGGGTCAGGGTGTATTCATGCACAGGCAAATTATCTTTGTTTCCCTGTACATTTTGCGCAAAAATGGATTGAGATACAATCAAAACTAGTATTGATATGTATTTTATATGTTTCATTTTATGTATTCTACCAAGTATATTGATTAATTATAATTATGTTTAATCTTAATGGGTTCTTTTTTAATTCATTAAATAATTGATGGTAGCCGATATTAAATAATAATTCGTTGTGGACTCTATCTGACTAAGTTGAAATTTTAGTTGTAACTCTTGAATATCCAGAACATCATTAAAATCAATAGTACCGGTTTCATAGTTTTTTATGAGGATTTCCTCAGCATCCCTAGCCTGCTTTAAATTCCCTATTTGCGTATTGTACTTAATTCTTTGGGATTCCCGGTTGTTTTCCGCAGCATTCAACAAAGCTTCCAATTTATTTTTACGATCCAATTTCTCAGCTGAAATTACTTGTAACTTCATTTGGTTCTGAATAGTTTTAGACTTGTATCCATTATTGAAAATTGGAATTGACAAAGAGATCATAGGCATTACAATATCTTTACCATTATCACTAAAAACCATATCGGAACGTTCTGCAACTGGGATATAATCTAACCCAAATCCTAGATCGGGATTGGCATCCTTTTGATTTAAGAGTTCCAGTTGTTGAACAGATTCGAATAACCGATCATATTTTTCCAATTCAGGGTGAACACGTATCTCCAATTTATTATTTTCTTCATCAGGCACTAAAAGCGATAAAGAATCTATAACAACAATCTCAGCATTGCCATCCCTGTTCATCAACTTGTTAAAGAAGGTTTGTTCTGAAATATATTCTCTCCCCAATACTGCTTTTTGTTCCTGTAACTCATTTTGACGGATTTGTAGTCGAAGAATATCTACAACGGACGCATTACCAACTTCCAAGGAGGTCAGAGCCAATCTCTCATAGGTTTTGAGAAGCTCAATATTTTCTTGGAGCACCTTTTGTTTTTCCTTGATTCCATATAATTTGTAATAGGATTGGGAAACAGAAAGTCGAAGTTTACGTTTGGTAATAACTATATCCAAATAATCTACTTCTGATAAAGAAGCAGCATAGTTCTCCCTTGCTGTAATGGTTCCGAACCATGGTAACATCTGTTTAATGGAGAATCTGGCCTTTTGCGCTCCCGTTCTTGTTTCTGGTTCGCTTACAAAATATCCTGCACTGACTTCTGTATTTGGGAGGGAATTAGCTTCTAAAACTTTTTCCTTGGAGATATTATACTTGACCTCAAAAGCCTGTACTTCGGGGTTATTGGCTTCAGCCTGTTCAAGGTAACTATCCAAGCCTTGTCCTTGTGCCATTAGAACAAAAAGAAAAGCCAAAAATACAAGTATGTTATGTACCATTTTATGTTTATATGTATGTCCCATCACTCCAATTTTGTTATTTCGTTTTGAATCATCTTGGCTGTTTTTCCATTCGAAAATTCCTGTCGCCAACTATATAGTACAGGTACAATAAAATAAGAAGTTACATCTATAATCATCCCTCCAAATATGGGTATTGCCATAGGAATCATGATGTCACTTCCCTTACCCGTGGAGGTCAATATTGGTAAAAGTGCAAGAATGGTGGTAACGGTGGTCATTAAACACGGGCGAATCCGTTTTTGGGCGGCTTCCAAGGTGGCAGACCTTATTTCCTTGATAGTGGTAGGCTTCTCCCTGTCAAAGGTTTGAGTTAAATACGTTGCCATAACAACACCGTCATCAGTAGCGATACCAAAGAGGGCAATGAATCCTACCCACACTGCAACACTCAGATTGATGGTCCTCATATTGAACAGGTCCCGCATGTTTTCACCGAAAAAGTTGAAATTGAAAAACCAATCTTGGCCAAACAACCAAAGCATGATAAATCCTCCTGCAAAAGCCACGGTAATCCCTGTAAAGACCATTAAAGAGGTTGAGACCGAGCGAAACTGAAAATATAGGATAAGAAAAATTGTCAACAACGCCAAGGGAACTACCATGGATAAGGTTTTTTCTGCCCTTAATTGATTTTCATAGGTGCCCGTAAACTTATAACTGATCCCTTTTGGAACCACCAATTCTCCTTTATCTATTTTTTGTTGGATCTGGGCTTGTGCATTTTCAACCACACTGACTTCCGCATAACCATCCATTTTATCAAAAAGCACATATCCCACAAGGAAGGTATCCTCACTTTTAATGACCTGTGGCCCTTTTTCATAACGGATGGTTACTAATTCACTCAACGGAATGGAACTCCCATTGGCAATAGGAACATAAATACTTTTAATATCCTCAGGATTTTCACGCAATTCCCTTGGATATCGAACACGAACCCCGTAGCGCTCCCTGCCTTCTACGGTTTGTGTCAGGGTCATACCTCCAATGGCTACTTCAAGTACCCGCTGTACATCCTCTATTGCAAGTCCATAACGTGCCAACTGCTCTCTCTTGATATCGATCAATAAATAGGGTTTGCCAACAATCCTATCCGCAAAAACAGCCTCATCCTTTACTCCATCAGCCTCCTTAAGTATAGTTTCCAATTGCAGGCCAAAAGCCTCTATTTGTTTTAAATCCTGCCCCTTTACTTTTATTCCCATGGGTGCGCGCATCCCAGTTTGCAGCATCACCAACCGCGTTTCAATCGGTTGTAATTTTGGAGCGGAAGTAACCCCTGGTAATCGGGTTACTCGGACAATTTCGTTCCAAATATCATCTGGGGATTTAATTTCAGGACGCCAATTTCTGTAATACTCTCCACTATTATCTGGAATCAAATCTTCAAATGAAATCTCTGAAAACTCAAAATCATTGGACGCTTCCGTATTGGGATTTATAAAATAGGTGTCATTTTTCAATCGGAAATGCCCCTCTTCGTTAACCTCAAAACGTTGGCGCTTCCTCTCTTTATTCAACATAAATTCTGGTTTATATTGAATGATATTTTCATACATGGATAGCGGAGCCGGATCCAAAGCGGATTCTGTCCGTCCTGCCTTCCCCACTACCGTTTCAATCTCTGGAATGCTGGCCACGGCCATATCCAATTGTTGGAGGACTCGTTTGTTTTCGGCCACTCCAGAATGGGGAAGGGAGGTGGGCATTAAAAGGAAGGTGCCTTCATTAAGGGCAGGCATAAATTCTTTCCCTGTATTTCTCATAATTAATATCCCGAACACCAAAACTGTGGCTGGAACCATTAAAAAGAGTAGTTTATTTTGCAAGGCCCATTGGAGGATGCGCGAATAATATTTTTGTAAAACATAGAACACCGCCAAAAGTCCAAAACAGATAATACTAACGAACAACAGGTTCATAAATACACTTCTATCAAACCCAAGTGGACGCCAATAATTTGCCAATAAAAAGACAATGGCGACTACCGAAATGGCAATATTGACAAGGTTTGTATTTTTCCCGTCGAGTTTTCCTTTCAATTTTAGTATCCCGGTAACCCCAAAAGCGATCAATACAAATCCAAGCCAGTATCCACTTACGACTGCAACCAAACCTGCCACCATTAATAAGATGTTCAATCCATAACGCAGGTTCAATTTATAGTTTCTCTTTCGGAACAAGTAAGCAGCAAAAGGTGGGATCAGGAACAAGGCAATGATCAAGGAAGCCGTCAACGCCATTGTTTTGGTAAATGCCAATGGCCTAAAGAGTTTCCCTTCGGCCCCTATCATCGTAAATACTGGGATAAAACTAATGATCGTAGTCATTACTGCAGTTAGGATAGCACCAGATACTTCGGCAGTAGCGTTATATACAATGGCATCCATTGGTAGTTTCCCCTCGTCTTCATCAATATGACGAATGATGTTCTCAGCCAGGATAACCCCGACATCCACCATGGTACCAATAGCAATGGCTATCCCCGAAAGGGCAACAATATTGGCATCCACGCCAAAAAGCTTCATCGCGATAAATACCATCAATACCGCAACGGGCAACAACCCAGAAATTAATATGGAAGCCCTAAGATTGAAAACCATTACAATAATGACCAAAATAGTGATCAATATCTCCAAGGTCAATGCCTCGTTCAATGTTCCTAAAGTTTCTTTAATCAGTTCTGTCCTGTCATAAAAGGGGACAATGGTCAATTGGGATGTTCGGCCATCACTAAGCTTTTTTGAGGGCAAACCTGCACTCAGTTCCTTTATCTTATCCTTTACATTATGGATGACTTCCATAGGGTTTGCGCCATATCTCGCTACCACTACCCCTCCTGCAACTTCGGCACCTTCTTTGTCCAATATGCCCCTTCGGACCGCCGGACCCAAGGAGACATTTGCAATATCCTTTATGCGGATTGACGTAAAATCGGTAGAAGTAACTACCGCGTTTTTAATATCCTCCAAGGATTTAATGTAACCCAAGCCCCGTACCAAATATTCGGCCTGGTTGATCTCCAAGGTTTGTGCGCCTATATCCCTATTACTCTGCTTTACCGCCATTACTACCTGCTGAAGCCCAATATTATATTGCTTCATCAACTCTGGCTTAACATCAATCTGGTATTCCTGTACATAACCCCCTATAGAGGCCACTTCAGATACTCCGCTTGCGGATGAAAGCGCAAATTTCACATAATAATCCTGAACGCTTCGCAATTCCTGCAGGTCCCAACCTCCGGTAACCTCCCCATTTTCATCCCTTCCTTCCAAGGTATACCAAAATATCTGCCCAAGTCCGGTAGCATCCGGGCCCAAGGAAGGGTTTACACCTTCTGGCAGTAAGTTATTGGGCAGGGAATTCAATTTCTCTAGAATTCGGCTACGGCTCCAGTAAAACTCTACATCTTCCTCAAAAATGATATAGATACTGGAAAATCCGAACATAGATGAACTACGTATCGTCTTTACCCCTGGTATACCTAATAAGGAAGTCGTTAACGGGTAGGTGATTTGATCCTCAATATCTTGAGGCGAGCGTCCCATCCATTTGGTAAAAACTATTTGTTGGTTTTCACCAATATCCGGAATGGCATCCACCGCAACCGGATCGCTTGGCAGAAAACCTAGGTTCCAATTAAAAGGTGAGTTTATGGTCCCCCAACCAACGAATAGTAGCAGCATTAATACAGCTACCAGCTTATTATCTATAAAAAATTTGATGCTTTTGTTCAGCATTGGATTTGATTTAAAAAAATTAGAATAAAGCTTTGTATGGGAATACATACAACGCGATGAACCCTATCACAGTCAGAGCTGTTGGGCTATTCCAAGGTTTAAATCAAATAAGAAATTGCTGATCAAGGATAATAACATCCTGTATCAAAAAGGGAGGTGGGTATTCCTTATGCGGGACCACATTGTTATTCAGTCCATGGAATAAATCAATATAGGAAGATATGAAGGTGGCTACAAAAAGTTGTTGCTCAAAAGTAATCTTTTCAAAGGATATTTTTAGATCATCCTGACCTTGCTGCACGATATTGACTTCACTGCAACAATCATCCATGCCCATATTCATCTGTTCCCCCATGGCATCGGTCATCATTGCATCCATACCGCAGGTTTCCGCTTTTTTATTAAGGCTGAAATCTACCAAATGTTCACCACAAAAATGCATGCCCACCGTAAAAGAAATAGTGGAGAATAGCACTAAAAATGCCATCGCAAATGATACTATGTGACGAATTATTGTTTTCATCTAATATACAAAACTACAAAAATTTAACATTTATTACCGGTGTTAACAAAAGTTTATATGATCTAAAGTCATATGAGAGTCAATTTATCCAGATAGTCTCAAATTCTAAATCCTCGATAGAAAAATCCCACACCTAGGATACTAGGCACTATAGCCCATTCTAATAGGAATTGCAAAATTAAAAATAGTATGGTTAAAAGAAAAAGAATGCAATAAGTTTCGGCTAGGCCACAACATTTAGTCCTGATTCTATACTACTAAATCAGTTCTTTATATGCTAATAAAGAAGGGTCAGGCTTTAAATATGGTCAAAACCCAGCTATTTTACCTACAACCTTTTGGGGTGGTATCTACTTTTATGAATAGGTACTGTTTTTTATAAAAATAGTAGTACAGATGGACATTACATCCTTTCCATATACCAATTCAGTTGTTTTTCTATTTTTTTCTTTTCAAATATGGTCGTAATAATTTTTTGTAATCGAATGAAGGCCGTTTCACTTTTTACCACATAATCAAAAGCCCCGTGATGCATGCAACTTATAGCAATGTCAATTTTGTCTTGGGAAGACAGCATTACCACAGGTATATTTGGATCAGCTTCCTTTATTTTATCTAAGGTTTCTATTCCGTTTATGGCTTCTTTATCAATTCCATCAAGTTGAAAATCTAAAATTATGACATCAGGTTTATTCGATAAATTGGCCAAGCATTTATCACCAGTGGGATACGTCTCAATAATGAAATCGGCGTTCTGAAGAAATTCTATTTCCAATAATTTCAAAAACACTGTATCATCATCAACCAAAAAAAGTTTTATTTTGCTCCCCTTATTCATTATTATTATTTTTTATTGCATTAAATTCTACCTTTAGTTCCAAACATGCCTGGGTACACACTTCTTCTAGTTCCAATACCATGTCCCGTACCCCATCTGTTTCTTCTCTTGAGGTCACATATTCCTGAACCTTTTTTGCCATATCTTCGTATTCTGCACTAATCCCCATTATCGAAAACGAAGGAATCATTTTATGTGCCGCGGCTTGCAGGGATTTCCAATCCTTATTTGCCATACTTTTTTTCATTTCATTGATCAAAGGTGGCGTTTGTTCCAGAAATAGCGAGATCATTTCCATCATTAATATTGGATTGGATTTGGTCCGATTATTCAAATACGTTAAGTTGGTACGTTTACTGTTTTCGATTTTTACAAGTGGACTTTTATCCGGTGCCATATATATAGCGGATTTTTTTAAAAATCCCACCATTTTACTGTATAATAATCGTTCATCAACGGGTTTTGAAATATAATCATCCATCCCTACAGCCTTACACTTCGCTAAATCAACCGTAGTAACATCTGCCGTAATGGCGATGATGGGAATAGATGATTTCATTTTGTTCCGAATGTATTCCGTAGCTTCAAATCCATTCATCTCGGGCATCTGTAAATCCATTAATATAAGATCGTAGGGCTTGGTTCTCAGTTTTTCTATTGCTATACTTCCGTTACCTGCTATATCACATTCAAACCCAAAATCATCCAACAATGTTTTCATCAATAATTGATTGAGCGCAATGTCTTCAACAACCAATACCTTTACATTGGTTATTTCCGAATCCAAGTCAATGATTTGCGTTCCTAAAATAGCATCGGATTTTGTTTTTTGAAAACTTAATACAAAGCTAAAAGTAGAGCCTTCATTGATTTTACTTATTACCTGGATTCTTCCACCTTGAGGTTCTATCAACTGTTTAACAATTGCCAGCCCTAATCCTGTTCCTCCAAATAAACGCGAGGTATTGCTGGAAGCTTGCTGAAAATTATCAAAAATCTTATTTATTTTAATTTCAGGTATCCCAATTCCTGTATCTGTCACAGAAAATTTAATATTTACATTCTTTTCATCTTCCTCCAATAATTTGACACTGAATGTAATCTTTCCTTTTGTCGTAAACTTTACAGCGTTACTCATCAAATTCATTATAATTTGATGTAATCGCACAGGGTCCCCTACCAATACCTTTGGTATATTATCGTCATAAATTTTCACCAATTTTAAATTCTTTTCTTGAATTTTACTTTCAAACAAGTGAAGCATTGCTGATATAGATGTCGACATTTTGAATGGTATCTTTTCAAATATCATTTTACCGGCATCAACTTTTGCCAAATCGAGAATATCATTGATTAGCACAATTAATGCATCCCCGCTAAATTTTATTGCGTTTAAATATTCTTTTTGTTTTTCGTTTAACTCTGTTTTCAGCACTACCTTGGTAAAGCCAATAATGGCATTCATGGGGGTACGGATTTCATGACTCATATTTGATAAAAATTGCTGTTTTGCCTTCACGGCATCTTCGGCAATTAATGTTGCTCTTTCTGCTTTACTTTTTGCTTCCTCGGCAATTGATGTAGCCTTCTCGGCTAATATCATGGCTTCAGCAAGTTCTTTGGCAATTCTTTTTTGCTCAGTGACATCTCTAGCTACAATCACAACACCATCTACATTTCCTTTTTCATCAATATAAACTGATCCGTTGAATAAAACATCGGTCAGTTTACCACTTTTGTGTCGAAGTGTTAGAGGCGAATTGGCAACAGAACCATTTGCGAATACTTCCTGGTAAACGTCACGAGCTTTTAGTGGTTCAGTAAAATAATCTAGAAAATCTGTTTCTATAAGTTCTTCCCGTGTCAGCCCCGTAATATTCGTTAAAGCATCATTCATATCCGTAATCTTACCTTCAGAACTAATAGTTACCAAAGGATCAAGACTCGCTTCAATAAGACTTAAAGAATATTGTGAATCTGATTTTATATCAATGTTTGAAGCTTCAAGTTCCTTATTTGTAATTCCCTGTTTTATAGCCTGAATGTTTTGATAAGCAAGTTCTTCATTGGCGCGGACCAACTCGGCGGCTCGTTTTTCCTTTACCTTTGTTTGAAATAAAAGTTCTTCATTGGCTATTGCCAATTCTGCGGCCCTTTTTTCCTTTTCAATGTTTTGATAAGCAAGTTCTTCATTGGCAATGACCAATTCGGCCGCACGTTTTTCTTTTACTTTATTTTGAAATGCCAGTTCTTCGTTGGCAATCACTAATTCGGCTGCCCGCTTACCCTTTTCATCGTTTTGAAAGGCAAGTTCTTCATTGGCAATGATCAGCTCAGCAGCCCTTTTTTCTTTTTCAATGTTTTGGTATGCCAGTTCTTCATTGGCAATGATCAACTCGGCAGCCCGTTTTTCTTTCACTTTATTTTGGAAGGCAAGCTCTTTGTTCGCAATCACCAATTCGGCTGCCCGCTTTCCTTTTTCATCGTTTTGAAATCTCAGTTCATTATTGGCAATGGCCAACTCTTCTGCCCGTTTTTCTTTCTCTTTATTTTGAAAAAATAATTCTTCGTTAGCAATGACCAACTCTGCTGCCCGCTTTTCTTTTTCTTCATTTTGAAATACAAGCTCTTTGTTGACTTTTCTTAATTCAATAGCCCATTTTTGAGCGGTAACATCCCTTGCTGCCGCAAAAATTCCAAGTACATCGCCCTTTTCATCTTTGTAAACAGAGGCATTGTAAATAACATCGGTTAAATTCCCGTTTTTATGCCTTATGGTTAGCGGATAATCTACTACAAAACCTTTTTTAAAAACTTTAAGATAACCTTTTGTAGCTTTTTTTGGATCCGTAAAATAATCAGAGAAATTAGTGTTTATAAGTTGTTTTCTTGAAAGACCAATTACTTTTATAGATGCCTCATTAACGTCCGTTATCTTTCCTTCCAAGCTTATGGTCACAAAGGGATCCAAGCTTGCTTCTATTAAGCTTCTAGCGTATTGAGCGTTTTTTGCTATTGATTGTGATTCCATTTATGTTTTGATCCCTTTAAAAGTGTGGATAATTTTAATTTTTGCTTTAAGCATCCTGCTCGCCGCTATTCTCGTTTCCAATTTCTTCAATCGGACTCCTTCTTTTGTCCTTCAATTTTTTAAAATGGGTCGGAGAGAGTCCTGTAACTTTTTTAAACTGATTGGATAAATGTGCAACACTGCTGTAGTTCATTTTCCATGCAATTTCTGTAATATTCAATTCCCCATAAATCATTAATTCTTTTATACGTTCAATTTTATGAATAATTATAAATTGTTCAATTGTGATTCCCTGTACTTCCGAAAATAAACTTGCCAGATAAGGGTAACCATAATCCAATTTTTCGCTTAAGAAATTAGAAAAATTCACCTTAATTACTTCATCCGAATGATGAATCATTTCAATAATAACATTTTTTATTTTTTCGATCAGCATGGCTCTTTTATCATCCATCAATTCAAGACCGGCGTTTAAAAGTGTCGATTTTAATTGTGTTCGCT
Source organism: Flavobacteriaceae bacterium KMM 6897 (assembly GCA_035798135.1). GTDB lineage: Bacteria > Bacteroidota > Bacteroidia > Flavobacteriales > Flavobacteriaceae > Sediminicola. Next base: position 198,933 of record JAPFBR010000003.1, read on the forward strand.
GTTCTTCAAGGAGATCCTCCATGATCTCTACCTCCCCTAAATCAACAACAATAAAATGTAGTCCAAGCTCTTTCAAGGCTTCTTTTACGACTGTTTTACAACGGTTGCTAACCATGTATTTTATATATAATTTCACAACTCAGATTTTTTTGACAATTTACAAGGTACGCCTAACCGATCACAATAGTATCTTAAAGTTAGCAAGTAATTATTTTGGAAAATATATAACTTGGATTAATTCCATTTTTATGATCATTAAAGGAGTGGTTGGACCGATTGAATGTGAGCCTCGCAAGTCATGCGCAAAATAAAGTTTTAAAGCTTATTCTTTTATTTTTCACCCCTTGATTCTCACGTAAAGGTCAGCCTGAACATGGTTTAGTGCAATCCACTTGCCTATGTTCCAAAATCACAATAATCGTACTAAGTACTTAGTCAATATAGCAAAAACACCTTCATTTCAACTACCTTCTCCTGAAGATAACCTTTTATTTTGTGGTATTCAATTATGCTTCATTTCTGCAAACTGAAAAATAAAAAAAAACCACCTGAATATTCAGGTGGTTTTTTTTTATTCTAATCTAAAAATACTCTATTGCACTTTGGTTACCGCATTTGCGTCAAGTATGACTGCAGTTTGCGCAAGGGCGCGTCCATTAATTGATGCACCCGTTAGAAAGGAAATTCCGGTCATAGAAAGAATGTTTCCTTCAAAGTGGGAATTTGCTCCAAAAGTAGCCTCCCCAGATACCTGCCAGAAAACGTTCTTGGCCTGTGCTCCTCCAGATAAAATAACATTTATTGCACTACTTTGGGTTAAGTCACCAGCTATTTGAAAAATCCAAACATCATCGGCAGCACCCGTTAGAGTAACATCTGTTGGAATGGTCACAGTAGATGTCCATTTATAAAGTCCTGATGTCAGTGTCATTCCACCAATATTTCCTGATCCAAGTTCAACGAAATCAGGGGTTGGTCTTCCTGCTGCATCATTGTATGCTGTAATCATATCGTTTACTGCAGTAGTCAAGGTTATAGGTGTTGGGTCTGCCATATCAGCAGCATATACATTACCTGTTACTTGAGCAGAGGTAGCATAACCAGTTGCATCTGTCAGGGATAAACCTGTAATATACGATGTCGCAGCAGGGCTCAATCCTAAATCTCCTTCAATAGCAGAAGTTGAGCTGTTATTAATGGCTGTTTTTGCAAGAATCACATAATCACCTGCTCCTCCCAAGTCAACTGCTCCTAGTATGGAGGAAGTTCCACTTGTTGTAAAGTTCCAGCTAGTGTCCTCATCCAATGCGTTTCCGTATAAATCCATAGCTCCAGTTGAAACCATAGCTGTATACGTCATATTCGATTCAAGATTTGCATCAGGCGTAAATGTAGCAGTATTATCTGCATACGCAACGGCACCTGTAACAGCAGAGGTTCCTTTCATCAAGGTAAATGTTGTGGCATCTATTGTGGCTGGATCCATTGATTCACTGAAAATGATTGATACTGTCTGATTCCGTGGGGTATCAGCTGCGTTGTCTAATGGATTTGTAGAGTTAATCTCTGGCGCCGTGTTATCTATAACACCCTCTGTCGTAAAAGTGGTCATATAATCCTTTGCCAAGGATTCTCCAAGCATACTTTTGGCGCCAGAATTAACTGATGCCGTATATATGGTATTGTTTGCCAATTTTTCGGCAGGAGTAAACGTAGCTGTTTTATTTGTATAGGCTACAGTACCTACTACCTGTGTATTTCCCTCTAATAATATTACCGTCGTGTTATTTATTGTTTGGGGATCCATTTCACTGCTGAAAATAAATTCTACTCTAGCCGTTTGGGAAATGTCGATAGCATTATTATCAGGATTTGTGGATACCACTGATGGCACATCCAAGGCATCTTCATCATTATTACAACTCATAAACAATATTGTTGGGAGTAGTATTGCAAAAAAAAGTAGTGATTTTTTAATCTTCATAATATTTTTGTTTAGGTGTGAACATATTATTTCATTACAAAGGTAGATCCATTAAATCCGCAGGGGTTACACAATAAAATCTAATCATTACAGAATTTCACTTGTTTGATCCCTGAATGAAGTTAAAAGTAAAAAGGAACCAACATCTGCAATTAATCCTTAATCAAAACATTCCAGGTGAGTATAGTATTTTGCAAAAGTGCCCTATTAGGCTATGTTATATAGACGCATTAATGAAACCCAAGGCCTTGATAGCTTCAGGAACCAAAAAGGTTACCTCTATTGTTATATTTTTATATTGGTTCTAAAACAGGATTTACATAATCCTAATAAGCCCTTACTGAAAATAGAAAAGTGAAGGCTAGCGCCTTATCCTTTTTTTCCTTCGACACCCAATGCAGGATTTACATAATCCTAATAAGCCCTCACTGTAAATAGAAAAGTGAAGGCTAGCGCCTTATCCTTTTTTGTTTCCTCTCGTTTTCTAAAACTTCGTTTTGAAACTCGTGAAAACAAAAAAAGTGATTTGCATATGCAAATCACTTTTCTGCTTGGTCGGGATGACAGGATTTGAACCTGCGACCCCACGCCCCCCAGGCGTGTACGCTACCGGGCTGCGCTACATCCCGAATACAAAGCATTTTAAAAATGCATTTGCCCCTAATTGGGGTGCAAATATAAAGATTTAATTTAAAATTAAACAACAAAACCAATGCTTCCTAACTGATATTATTATCATTAAATTTTCAATTATAATTCTTGATTGTAATGAAAAGTAGGCATTTAAAACTAAACCATACATTTCAAAGCCCCAAAAGAAATGCAACTAGCTTATAGTCAGTACTTTTTTTTGCAACTGAATGAATTAATGGTTAAACTATTTGGCCTCGATGTGGCAACAGATCTCTATTTGGGATTTGATTATGGGATTATAGCTAACCTTACAATAGGGATCGGGAGGAGTAAATTTAATGAGCCGTATATTACCTTGATCAAATATCGATTGTTAAAACAAAATGAAACTAGTCATATCTTTGGTTCTACACCAATAAATCAGAATTATACCATTAGCAAAACCCATTGGAAGAAATTAGATAGCATTAATTTAATTTAATGAACTCTACCCTCCTATTACTGGCTTTGTTTACCGCATTCGTATTTGGAACGATAGGTGCAGATTCTCCTTTTCCCACTGTTTCCATTCTCTTTGAATCTATTCCAAATTCTTGAAAGAGCATAGTTCTAACAGCATTAGCTCTTTTTAAGGATAAGTTTTGGTTAGCCTCTTCATCCCCATCATTGTCTGTATGTCCAATAATTTGGATGGATATTTCTTTATTTTCTTTTAATAGAGCTGCTATTTCTTTAATTATACCGTAAGATTCTGGTTTAATTATATCCGAATTTATTCCAAACAATATTCCATTGGTAACTATTTTTCCTTCTGTAAGTAATTTGTTCCGAGTATCTGGCTTGCTGGCAGCTACTCTTATGTTACCTAAAAAATATTTGTTCTCTTCCTGTAAACCTAAGGTTTGCCAAACTAAGGCATTTACATTCATTTCGGTAGGAAGAATTTTGGGTAGATCAAGAATCTTATTCTCATTTAGATATATCCTGATTCGTTGTTTTTGCTTCCAAATAGATATTTTTAAAGGCAACTTTTCCCTTTTATCTATAAAATAATTTTTAAGGTCGAGCTTTTCATTTACTATATTGTTAACTGAAGTATTGTTCATTAAATACCCCCCATAACCATTGAAGTTTGATGTGTTTGCCCCGGGATGTAGATTTAGCCAAAAGGTAATGTTCCGATTATCGTTTAAAGAATAATGTGAGGTATTTATAAAATTATTTGGGTTTTTTATGTCGGCCATGGCAAAATAAATAGGTTCATTACGCCATTCAAATGGTAATGAAACCATGATCTCAAATTGAATTGTATAATCTTCGGGTAGTGTTATAAGACTATTAAACGAATAATTAGATTGATTATTCATCATTAACCATTTCCCTTCCAAACCATCAATAGTTACAATTTCGCCGGAGCCAGATGTATTCCATTTCGCAGGAAAATCACCTATTGCATCATCTGCAAAATCCTCTACAATAACTAATTCCTCACCAGGCACAAAATCATATTTAGATACATATCCTTTTTCAAAACCTACTTTGGTTGTTACTTCTGCTTTATCACGTCCACCATTACTTCTCAAAGAGTCTGTTTGCGACTGATTTTCTTTACTCGGTAAATGAACATTACCTTCCATAACGCTGTCTATGCCAACATCAATTTTATGATCAATTTTTGCTTCTGCTTTTTGTTCTGTTTTACTAACTACTTTATCCTTAAGCTTCTTCATTAATTGAGCAGAGAGACTCGCATTGAAGAGAAGTAAACTACCTAATATTGCGTACTTTTTCATAGTGTTTCATTTTTTAAGGTTGCAGGGCATTACGAAACCAATAATCAGAACTAACCCACTTAATGCTGTGATTATATGATTAGTCTTTTATGACCTTCTTAGCTTTGTCTTTTAGCTTACTTATCATCGTTTTTTTTGCTTTAGACACTTGTGCCACACTATCACTAGTCTGTGAATTTTGAAGCCCAGTTTCATTACTTGTAATGCTGCTTTCCGAAGCTTTTAAGTTGGTTTCAGGGTTCTTTTCAGTGGCGACTCCCATTGTTGTTTTGTTAGTTGTAATAAGTTCTCCTTTTAACCATTCTTTTGCAAAAGCAGAAAACACCCCATTTACCTCCTTGCCAGCACGGTAACAAGCTTTCCATTTCTCATTCTTTTTTTCATAAACAGGATTTACAAATTTTTGTATGTTGTATTTGTCGGCTTCGGTAAGCTTTGCATCGAAATCTACTGTGGCAACAAGTGCTAAATATTCCTCCAATCTTTTTTTAACAAATACTTCTGGATTTTCTGGATAGGTCTTTTCCCAAAGTTCTTTATCCGGAAAGGAATTTTTAGATGCAATTAGTAAATTGTCTATCCGCTTAAGGTTGGCAGCTTTCATTTTTTTTTGTTCAGCAACATAAGATGCATCATTGGGATAGTTTTTTATATTCAAATCAAAAACTGCATTTTCTTCTTTTAGATTACTTAAGCTTCTACCACCATCCTCATGCTCATCTTTTAAAGGCATTGCTCCTTCTTTAAGTTTCACATATTTGGTTATAAACTCTTCACTATTAATATATTTTTTGGTGTAATCACATAAATCTTTGGCAGCAGCTAATTTATCGCCAGTTATAATAGTTTGCAATACGCCACGATTTACATGGGGTAAAATAAAGGTTTTTCCTACGCCATCAAACATAGGTTTCGTGTCTGTTCTACCAATAAAATTTAAAGCAATCATATCTTGGGCATATTCAGCTTGCATGTTTAGGCGTGCTATGATAGTATCTCCTATTTTATAGGCAGAAATACTTAAAAGCATCAGTACAATAAGTAATGGAAGTTTAATTTTCATGATGAAGATTTTTAGTTGTTAAATAATCCTTTTTGAGGCTGAATATTACCAGGTACTTGTACACTCGTATTTATTGTAGATTGTATTCCGTTTTGTTTTATGTTATCTAAAGCTTCTTCTGATTCCATCATAGCATTTGAAGCTTTCTCCATATCAGAAATGCTTTTTTTCAATTTTTCTGATTTATTTATCTCTTTCTGTATTTGTGTATCACCTTCCCTTACATCATTTTCCTCACTTAAGCGGTTTAATTCTTTATTAAATAGTTTCATTATTTCTTCATTTGATTTCTCATTTGGGCTTTTTACTTTATCACAATCGGTAGACATCATTTTTTTTAAAAGCTCTTTTAGTGCTTTTGATTTTTGTGAATCAATCAATTTTTGTAATTGCTGCGATAAACCTCTATCCGTTGCCGCATTTACTTCAGCATCAGTTACATTACTACTAATACTACCAGCCGATGTACTTACTGATGGCGCAATACCAGATTCGGCTATGGTAGATTTTCCTGCAGTAAACGAAACGGAATGATTGGGCACCGCTTTACTAGGGTTGCTTTTGATGCCTAAACTATTTTTATCAAAGTTTTTGGTAGCATTGGTTAACTGCTGCCAGTCTTTACCAATGGGTACTTGCACAATGGTAGGGCAACTAAAATTGGGTATTTCAGGTGTATTTATAGATTTTAAACTAGGCTCAATTGTTTTATAACCACATTTTGAATCACTTACTTGTTCGAGAATTGCACTTTCATACAAGGTTTTTAAATTAGTTGTCCAACCCAAACAACTCATAATGATGGTGTTTTTTGGATTCCCAGTCACATACCAAGACCAAGTGCAATATGCATTTAACCAAACACGAAATTCTTCAATTTTTTTTGCATAAAATTCCCGAATTTTCGGATTACTATAGGCGAGAAAGCTACTATTTTTACCATCAATGTCTGGACATTTATCATCTTTTCCAGGTTTTTTAATCCGATCAGATGCGGACTGAATTTCGTTTTTTAAAGCTTGGTCGTCTTTTGCAAATTGTTGTTGCCATTGTACCATGTATGTATTCAATACAGAGAGTACCGTATTAGCTGTAAGACTCATTTTATTAACGCCTTTGGTATTTTCTAGCATCATTGTACTCACAAACTCTTCTTCGCCTTTGTTGGCAAGTGCTTGTACGTCAATGCTATTCGCTTCAAGAACTTGCTCAAGTTTAGCATCTAAATCTTCAAACATTTTTGCATAACCATTTTGGATGCTTTGGTCAAGTTCAAATCCAGATAAATGGTCGGATAAATCAGGGATAAAAATCCAGTCTTTCGGGAAATAATCGTAAATAGTGATGCTGTTTTTTAATTTCTCAAAATCTATTTTATCAGATCCTTTTTTACCAGCCTTATTTTTAAGTACTTTTTGAATGACAGGGAGTGGTCCCTTTTCTATGGCCTTTACATATTCTGCTTCAGCTTTTATAGGATCGCCTTGTAATTCATCAATTAAACCACCACATAAAAGGGCTTCGGCCTGAGATGGATTTATTGCAATGGCTCTATAAATGGGTGTTTTGGCACTATCCAGTTCTCCTAAACCAAACCAAGCTTGACCAAGATTATTAAGCACTGTACTATTATCAGGTAATTCTTTTACTAATTTGTTTAAAACAGGAATGGCTTGTTCTTCGTACCCATATTGCGATAATAAAGCAGCCATATTGTTTTGGAAATTAACATTGATTGGATCTTTTTGTACCGCTTTCATACTTAATGCCATCGCAGTTTGAGGGTGCCCCTGTGCCATAGCTAAAATAGCGGCATTATTTAGGTCCGAGGCTGTAAGGGCTTTAGTAAGTACAGATTTTATTAAGGCAATTTCTTGAGGTTCACCTTTAGCCATAATTTTAGCGTAAAGATTACTCGCATAGGTACTAATTGTTGCCGCAGTTACCTTTTGTTTAGGAATGGCAGCAATTCTAGCCATATCTTTTTTAGGGACTAACTGTGCATTGGTCTCAAAATCTGCATACATGAACATTGCCGCTGCAGGTTCGGTCATTGCTGGCATCATTCCTTTCATCATTTTCTGGAATTCTGCTTTTTCATCTGGATCCATATCTTTCATGGCTTCCTCCATCTGCTTTTGCATTTCCGAAACTGAAGGGTTACTTGTTCTTTCAACCTTAGTAATAGGTTTTTGGGCATGTATGTTTACACATAGCAAAAGAAGGCTTAGCTTTAGAATATTTTTATACATAATACCTATTTTAGAATGATGTTATGATTAGTGGATCGTACTATAACTTATTGAAGTAAAGGTCACTGTTATACCCAAACCAAACAATCCCCTAAAAACATGATTTTCAGTTGCTCATAAAAAATCATGGAAAACAGGGATGAAGTTTTCATTGCCAAAGTTGTTACTTTGTAGAACAGATATAAACCCTTCAATATGCAGAAATCCTTAAACTGGGTATTTATACTTTTGATGTCTTTAGTTATTTCTGCTCAACAAACAAATACCGCCAGCCTAAATACTCAATTGGTAGAAACCAAAGAAGATACAACCAAGGTTAAAATATTTTTGGAACTAATGTCGAGCTATGAAAGCAGCGAACCTGAAAAAGCGCTGCAATATGGCAAGATGGCCCATACATTAAGTGAGAAAATAAATTTTTATACTGGCAAAATAAGAGCTTCAAGAGGACTAGGGAAAGTTTTTGTGATTCAAGGAAAATTGGATTCTGCCTTATATTACCATCAATATTCCCTTAAACATGCGCAAGAAAATAAAGATTCTATAAATATCGGAGCTTCCTTATTGAAAATTGGTTCTACTTATAGAAGGATGTCCGATTTTAAAAATGCATTAGACTATGCTACAAAAGCAATCAAAATTATTGAATCCTATGGAGATAAAACCTCCATAGCGGAAATGAATGATGCGCTGCAATTGATATACTTTTCCCTTCCAAATTACGAGAAGGCCATACTCTATGGGTCTAAGGCAGTTTCACAAGCCCGAGAGTTAAAAAATAAACCACTTTTGATGCAGGCCTTAAGTAATTTAACCTTGAGCTATAATGAAACGAAACGTTTTAAAGAATCAAAAAAAGCGTTAGTTGAAGCCCAGGCATTAGCCACTGAGTTGCAGGATCTAAATGCTGAATCTGCTATATTATTAAATCTTGCCGGCGTATTTTTAAAACAAGGGGATTATAAAACATTAAAAGAATATGCCAACAAAGCGCTAATTATTAATAAAAAAATTGGATCAACCGATGGGGAATGTGTTTCCCTAAGAGCATTGGCGATTTCTTATTTACATGAAAAAGAATATTTACTAGCAAAGGATTATGCACTAAATGCCTTAGAAATTGCCGAAGCCAATAACTATAAAACCGAAATGGGAGATTGTTATAAGCTACTGTCCAATATTTCCTTTGCCATGCAGAATCTTGAAGATGGAGAACGTTATTATGAAAAAAGTAACGCCATGATAGAAGAAATATTTAATGAAGCATATCTACAATCTGCCGCCCAATTCGAAAAAAAATATGAAACTGAGGAAAAAGATTCTAAAATAAAATTGCAAAGTTTAAAATTAAACCAAAAAAATATATTGAATTATATTTTTATTGGATCAAGTATAGCTTTATTGCTCTTTATTTTATTACTGTATAGGAACTATAGCCACAAACAAAAACTTCAGTTTCATCGTATAAGTGAATTGGAAAAAGAAAAACAACTTACGGCTACTGAAGCCGTGTTAAAAGGGGAAGAACAAGAACGAATCAGATTGGCAAAAGATTTGCATGATGGATTGGGCGGGATGCTCTCAGGAATTAAGTATTCTTTTCAAACTATAAAACAGAACCTCATTATGACCCCTGATAACCAAATGTCATTTGAGCGAAGTATGGATATGTTAGATAGTTCCATAAAAGAAATGCGTCGGGTAGCGCATAACATGATGCCTGAATCATTAGTGAAATTTGGATTAGATACTGCTGCAAAGGACTTTTGTAATGAAATTAATACAAGTGGTGCATTAAAAATAAACTATCAGTCAATGGGGATGTCGGCAATAGCTATAGATCAAACTACCGCCATCACAATGTATAGGGTGCTACAGGAATTGATAAACAACATCATAAAACATGCTAGCGCTAAAACTGCAATTGTACAATTCACATTTACAGATACTGTCCTTACATTAACTGTTGAAGATGATGGTAAGGGATTTTATCCTGAAAACTTGAACCAAACCAAAGGAATGGGCTGGGCGAATATAAAAAATAGAATAAATTTTCTAGGAGGGGTCATTCATATAGACTCCAAACCCGGAAAAGGAACCTCAGTACACATAGAAATTAATTGACAAATGGGCATACGAATATTTATAACAGATGACCATTATATGATCATCGAAGGAATAAGGTCCCTACTTCAGGATGAAAAGAACATCGAATGGCTAGGGCATGCCATGACGGCGGATTCATGTCTCGCATTTTTAAAAAAACAACAACCGGATGTACTTCTTTTAGACGTCAATCTCCCTGATAAAAGTGGTATAGACCTATGCAAAGAAATAAAAACACGTTACCCAAAAATTCAAATAATAGCTTTGAGCTCCTTTAACCAACAAAGTTTTATTCAAAAAATGCTTGATAATCGTGCCTCCGGATATGTTTTAAAAAATGCATCCAAGGAAGAGATAATTAATGCCATCGAAACTGTAATTGAAGGAGATATATTTTTGAGCCAAGAAGCCGCATTAGTCATGGATCAATGTGACATCCCAAAAACCCCAATTATTACAAGAAGAGAAAAAGAAGTGCTTTTATTAATTGCCAGTGGCTTGACAAACCTAGAAATAGCGGAAAAGTTATTTATCAGTTCCGCAACTGTAGATACACATAGAAAAAATTTGTTGGCCAAATTTGAAGCTAAAAATTCAGCATCATTAGTTCGTTTGGCTTACGAATTAAACATCGTTTAGCGCAAAAGATCAAGACTCAATTTTCATTGAGCATAAAATAATCATTTGATGAATCTCCAGTAACTTTCCCTAAGGTTATCCTATACGGGGTCGGGACTCAAGTCACTCCAATACAGGCTATCGCCTGTTTGTTTTTTTTGTTTATGATTGGGAAGCAAACCTCCGCTTTGGTCCAGGATTACCTCGTTGACACTCGGTGATCCTGTAGTGGGGTCGGGGCTCAAGTCACTCCAATACAGGCTATCGCCTGTTTGTCTTTTTTGTTTATGATTGGGAAGCAATCTTCCGCCTTGGTCCCAGATTACCTCGTTGGCACTCGGTGATCCTATATGGGGTCGGGGCTCAAGCTACTCCAATACAGGTTATCGCCTGTTTGTCTTTTTTGTTTTTACAACGAGGGGGAAGAAAACCTCCGTCTTGTTCCCGGATTACCTCGTTGACACTCGGTGATCCTTGGAGGGTATGTTGCTCAACAAAAGCCTGAAACCTTGGGTTTCTTTCTATTTTATTTTCCATACTTACAAAAGCAAGCTTTTGACGCCGGAAAACAAAAAAGCCAGACATGAATGTCTGGCTTTTGTTGGTCGGGGTGGCAGGATTCGAACCTGCGGCCTCCTGCTCCCAAAGCAGGCGCGATAACCGGGCTACGCTACACCCCGAATTGGTTATCTATAAATTCAATATTTTAACTCCTTTAATCTACATTTTTGTTGTGGCAGCCCCGAAACTTCGGGGGAACCTGCGGCCTCCTGCTCCCAAAGCAGGCGCGATAACCGGGCTACGCTACACCCCGAAAAATATACGATAGTATACTACCTAGTAAACCATCCTATTTTCGGATTGCAAATATAAGATAATACTTAGAAAAACAAGTGAAAAAATGCCTTATAAAACAAAATAGGTGCTAAATATTTTTAGCACCTATTTTGTCAAGGTCTTAGCCTATTATACTATCGTTATCTGAAGAGGGTAAAATGCCCCACATATTGTTGTTTGTCGGCGTCATTGGCATTTACTACATACCAATAATCTCCTGTTGGCACTTCGTTCCCTTCATATCTGCCGTCCCAGCCTTTTACTTGGTCCAATATTGCAACGACCCTACCATAACGGTCATAGATCTTGACCACCAGATTTGGAAACAGTTCCCTATTTCCAGGAGCCCAAACTTCGTTCATATTATCCCCATCCGGGGTAAAGAAATTCGGCATTTCAAGTACACCTGTAAAATCGAACGGGATGGTAATAGTAACATTACAGCCATAGGCATCTACCACCCGGATAGTCACCGTAGCATCCATATTCAAGGTAAACAAATTGTTGTTGCCTGTAGATTGCCCTTGAAAGAAATATTCGTAGTCACCGAAACCACCAGTTGCTATTGCCGTAATTTCATTTGGTCCAGTTTTAATGGCTTCAAGAATCAATGGATCATAAGGGTCTATAGTAAATGCTACCGAAGTAGAACATCCGTTTTCATGGTACAAATACACTATATGGTCCCCTGGAGGCAAGTCTCCAAAAGTATAAGTTGTATCTGCCAAGGTAATATCATCCACATCCAAAGAAAAAAGCAGTCTAGATAACACCCTTGGATCCTGCATTTCCACGGTAACCGTACTATTGGGGAATATCCCTTCACAACCATATTCCGGTATAGCCGTAGCTGTAAGATCCACACCTATTATAATTGGCATTACCACATTGGTTTCACAACCCCTGGCATCTCTAACAAAAGCTACATAGGTCTCCCCTCCTACTAAATTATCAAAGAATAAGGCATCATTCCTCACAAAATTTGCTGGATCGGAAGAATTTAAGCTTGTCTCATAATATGTTTGTAACGTTACAAGATCCACAAAAGGAGTTCCCCCAGTAATGGTCAATTGGGCCGAACCATCCATCGCATTGATACATGTTTCGGGAGTCTCAATGGAAGAAACCGACAGCAACGCTGGTTCTATGATTACCAAAGTTTGTTTCTCAGAACATCCTTTTTCATCCAATATCAAAATTTCATATGTGCCTGCATCCAAATCGTCGAATACAAACTGTCCCGGTGTTGTTGGCTCACTAAAGAAATCGTTGAAGTTGGGAGAAATGGCGAACTGCAAAAGTCCTACCCCCCCTGACTGAACTTCAATCGCAATGGAACCATCGGACAATCCGTTACAAGACACTCCTACGGGTATGGCCGTGAACTGTATTGGTTCTGGTCTTAAGATCACTATTGGGCCTTTCACATCCCCACAGGTCACCCCACTGATTACACTGACATAATAATCGTTCCCTGCAGGTAACCCTTCAAAAGTACCGTCATTTTGTGTAGGTCTAAATAGGGTTGCAGATGCATTGGGAGCAAATGGGTCTCCTGGATCGCCCACCCATAATTGAAATTGGTAATTCCCAACTCCACCAGCAGCAAAGGATTCAATTCTTCCATCCAGTTCCGAAGCACAAGATATATCATCGGGTAAGTTCATTACCAGATCTACATTTTCCGCATTCACCAAGGTGATGCCCTGAGAGCGCACACTGTTACAAACGTTCAACCCCGTAACATCCTTTTTACGGATATCATATTGATAAAAACCAGGACCAACTGTAATCAGTTCAGAGGTTCCCGCCATGACCATATAAGGATCAGTTGGTAAAGCATTAAAAGCTCTATACTCGTACACATAACCAACTTCAGGGTTTTCTACACTCAATCGTATTTGGCCCTGTCCCCCACATCCTGGTGCCTGCACCTGTACCAATTTGGGATCAATTGGTGGTGGTGGGTTCACGAAGTAGGGAACTGTTACCCCTATACATGCAAAACCGGAAGAAATCTCAATCGCATACCAGCCAGAGCTTATATAACCGCCTGATAGCCCAACAAAGGTTGGCAAATCTTGTAACCCACTTGTGGAAACAATATCCATGTTGTCATTACTTCCCAAATACAACAATCTGTACTTGTATCCTGCTCCCGGAACACCACCGGATGCACCCGCTAAGGCTGTTAGGATAGTCCCCGTGGTTGTGTCAAAAGCCTCTAATACGGCATTGTTTCCTCCAGGACAAACCAATGCCTGTGGCTCTCGGATCCCAGCTATTATAGGAGCAATAGGACTTAACTGGATATCTATGGTTACCTCGCACCCTTGTATATCCGTTACCGTTATCCGATAATTCCCACTTGATAAATTTTCAAATTCATTGTTCGGTCCTGGAGCTACTATTGTCACAAAGGTGCCACTGCCAGCTGGGCCTTCTATGGCCAAACTAAAATCATAAGGCGCTATGTCCCATCCCCCTTGGGCGGTAACCTGGATTTTACCAAGATTATCATCACAGCTCACATTACCCAGTTCCAGGGCCGTTAAAGTAAGCGGTCCATTGGGGCTTCTTATCGTCGCCACATTGCTATTACCTGAACAATATGGTAAATCATCAGAAGTCACGACCACATAGAAATTTCCTCCAGGAAGTCCCGTAATAGTTTCGGGATTATTGGATGTATGGAAACTACCTGTAGCCAGAGAGATTGAAGCTGTTAAATCAAGGCTACTATATACATTATAGGTATAATTCCCAGAATAATTTGTTACTGTAATGGCCATTTCTCCATCATCCACTCCAAAACATTGGATAGGTTTTGCCTCACTGATAACAACAGTTGGTGCAACAGGCTCATTTACCGTATGTTTTGGCAAAGGATAGGTACAACCACCTATATTGTCGGTTATCTCAAAAAGATAGTCTCCGGTAGCTGGCAAATTGATCAATGCAAAATTATTGCCGACAACTACTACAGGTGCTACCGGAATAATAGAATTGGTAGTCACCGTAAAGCTTGTGGTTCCCACTACATCGATCCGTACCTGTTCTGGGTCTCTACAATCCAAATCTCGGATAACGCTCAATGCGGGCACCACATCCGTAGGTGGATTTATAGATGGCAATACATAGGTAGTTTGACAACCATTACCGTCAATGGCATAAATGGTAAAGTCTTGCGGAGCTCCGTTATCGATTATTTCAAATTGATTGCTGCTCTGATAATTACCAAATCCTGTTAAACTGTATTGGTATCCTCCAGTAGCTGTTCCAGGATCTACTATATTTACAGTTATTATGGTAGAGCTAAATCTGTTGGCACCAACCTCACAAGAAAAATCGGGTGCCGCTGCCGTAATTGAGAACGGTGCAGGTTCCGTAATATCTACAAGACCAGTTTGAGCCATACAATTTCTTTCCGTTACTACCTCTACTTCGTAACGCCTTGGTGCAAGGTTGGGGAAGGATCCAGAATTATTGGAAGCCAATAAGACCCTGGTATCAAAATCGACCAAATTGTAGGTGATCGGCGTATCCACGTCCGAACCACTTGTCAAAATAACATCTATACTACCATTATCATCCCCGGCACAGCTCACATTTAAATCCAAGACAGCACTAATTACAGGTAAGGTTGGGTCGGCCAAGTAAATATTATCCACTAAGAAAAAACAATTCCCTGTTCCATCACTAACGATATTATCTGTTACCAATACTTTATAACTCCCTGGTCCAACCCCAGGAAAAACTCCGGCATTTCTATCTCCCACTATGGGCGCTCCAAGGTTCGCTCCAGTACCATCCTGTAATTGATATGTGAAATCATCACTTCCCCCATCGGTAACCACGCTTATTGTTCCGTCTAGATTTTCACAGGTTGGCATGGAAGTAAAACCACCAGAAGCAGATACAAATTCAAATACCTCAGCAATATCGGTGCTAGTACAACCATTGGCATCAATCACATCTATGGTATAAAAACCTGGTGTGGTTACAAAAAACGTTGCCGGACTTCCAATCTGAGTGACACCTCCAAGGGTAAATCTAGGAGTATCTACACCTGGTGGCATAGTAACATCTATCTGGAAAGAAGTCGCCGTATTATCACATTGGTTGATCACGGTAATCCCTGGCGCAGGCAAAGGCGGATCCAATTGTACAATCTGTCCTATCCCAAAGGAAATACAGCCACTAACATCCCTTATATAAATTTCATAGTTCCCGGCAGGCCTTGAGGCCGTGGTCTGGGTTGAAAAATCGTCTGATAGATCAGCTGGAGTCGCTGTTCCATCATAATCTGGTGTGAATCCTTGAGGCACATAGGCAAATTCATAAGGGCCTCCCGCTCCCCCAAAACCTTGTACGGTAAACTGTCCGTCTGCATTACAATTGGCCGGATCGTCCTGTAATATGAATATGGATGGCAGGTTTTGATTGATAGTAATTGGGGCAGCATCCGTACAATTGTCGAATAGATCGGTAGCCACTATTTGATAGTTTCCTGGTAGTGTTTCATAGGTATTGGTATATGTCGGTCCAACAAATCCAGGGTCGGAAATTATTACTTGACGTGCTCCGGTATCCGAATTAACCAGCTCTATAATAATGCCGGGGCCCGTTAAGTTATTCACGGTATAGGAAATCTGTCCGTTCCTATTTACATCACAAAAACCAGCGGTTGATGTTGCACTTACGTCCAAGGTAGTGGGTCCTTCAATAGGATCAATAACATCCAAATAGGTACAACCTGTTCCTAAATCCGATACTTCAACTGTATATGAAACCCCATATTGCAATCCGTCAAAAGTGTGTCTCCTTGGTCCAGGGTCCGGTGTTTCAAAGGTATTGGCAGGTACTTCTACCAAGCGGATTTCAAAGGGACCAGTACCTCCAACAATGTCAACAGTTTGGGAAAAACCTGTGGCACTACATACCAATGACCCAACAGGTACAGGCACCACATCTACTGTTGTTTGAATAACAGTTACATTATCTATATCCCTACAGCCATATCTATCTACCGTAATCACAGTATAATTTCCTGGAATAACATTGGTAAATGTCTCCGACGTACTTGCTGTAGGCCCAATTCTATCCAATTCAAGACCAAATTGATCTTGAAGGATGTAGGTAAAATCGGCAACGCCGTTCGTTACCCCTGTTATTTGTATACTGCCCTCAACCGCACCTAGACTACAGGTGGCGTCTACTGGCACTACTGTGGCATCTGGAGGAGGAGTTCCATCAGTTGGAATGGTTATCGTTTTTCCTATGGTCTCACATCCTCTTGAATCTCTTACAATATAATTATAGGTTACTGCTGCAGTTAAATTGGAGTAAGTAGTTTGGGAAGTAAAAGGTCCTCCGTCAAAACTTACCACATAGGGCGGCACCCCAATAGTAGCATCAGGTGTTATGGTTGCGATACCATTGTTTGCCTGTCCACAACTGGCTGGGGTTGCCGTGGCGGTGGCTTCAATCGCCAAAGGCGGTTCTAGTACCAATGGGTTGGACTCAGCGATACATCCTTCATTATCTGTTATCCTGAATATATAGGTTCCACTTGCGTTGGTATTGTAAAGGAAAACATTGGAAACCAAGGGCGAAGGTGGACTTGTAGTTACGGTAACACCGTCATCGTAAATTACTTCATATTGTTTTGGACCTGCACCCACTACATATCCATTAGTTGCTTCTACACGAATGCTTCCATCTGCCCCACCACAAGGAATATCCGCAGCAATGGTGGTAGAAACCCTTAACTGGGGGTTAATGGTTACATTCAACTGATCCGAACAGTTATTGGCATCGAATACCTCAACTGAATAATTACCTGGCGTAAGTCCGGCAAAGGTGGCACTGGCCTGTAAGGCACCACCATTGATTCGATATTGATATCCAGGGGTTCCTCCGGCAGCATTTACAACCACTGTAGCTCCAGTACTTGGAACATAACAATATTCTGTGGCTGCATCTAGACTTATGGTAGGTGATGACAGCGGTGTCAATGTAAAACTAAAAGTAGCGATACAACCTTCTGCATCCGTAACACTTAAATTATATGTGCCTGGGGTTGATAAATTTCCAAATGTCCTATTGGTTCTAGGACCAACAATAGGTGCACCTCCAGGATATACCAAGGTATATTTATAGTTTCCCCAGCCCCCTGTTGCGTTGCCCACTACTCTACCAATATTACTGTTCTGACAGTTCATGGCCGTTACCGTTCCACCCAAAGCGATGGGTGTTGCAGGTTCAGAGATAGTAAATGATGTGGCATCGGTACAACCTGTATCAACATCTGTTACATTGATTACGTAGACCCCGGCACTAGAGGGTGGCAATACTACCTCCCCGGCACTTTGAGGAGCACTTTCCACTCCACCATTAATATTATAGGTATAATTATTGGCAAAACCATCCACTAAATAGGTGCCTGTACCATCTGATCCTCCTGAACAAACTTTGGTATCCCCTCCCGCCTTGACTCTAGCCCTGATCGAGCTGATATTGGCCGGGGTATAACTGCTTGTATAGGTACATCCATTAATATCTGTTACCCTAAACTGGTATGCAGTAGAGGTATTTAAAGCAATAAATGTATTACTGCCGCCATTGTCCACAATAGGAGCTGGACTTATTATTTCGTATTTGGCTATAGCAAAACCACTGGTAGCAGTCAATTGCACGTCTGCCGTTCCTGCACCACAATTTACATTACTCTGGGCAAAAGCTATCCCAGTTGGTGGTGCTGTATCTGATATGGTTATTGGTGGTAATTGTAGGCGACATCCTCCAGAATCCCTTATAATAGGAATATAGGTGCCTGGAGCAAGATTATTATAAAGGGTTTGCGTAGTAAAGTTTGTTGGTGCGTCCCCTGAAATACTAAAGACATATCCACTTCCAGATCCTCCTGAAAAAGGGCCTTGAAATTCTATAGATCCCCCAATAGTGCCACCGGCGCCATCACAGGTCCTGTTTGCCAATTTCACTGCTGTACCATTAATAGCACCGGTAGTAGTAACCGTTACTGTATTTGGTAAAGTCAAAATACAGTCAAAGCCACCTTGTTGGTAACGCACTTGTAAATTGTTATAAGTACCTGCGGGCACCGATAATTGGGTATTGGTGCTCCATGAATCGGCAGGGGTAGCCCTAAATGATAGATTATATCCTTTGCCATCAACGACATTAAAATTTATTTTGGCGCCACCATTGCTACAGGTTCCATTCACTCCACTGGCCGTAATATCTGGGGGAGTTAACACCTCAACATCTGCTGAAGCGGTAATGGTACAGCCATTACTATCTGTAATATAGAAATCATAGGAACCAGGAGAGGTAACCGTATAAATTGTAGAGCCAGTATAAGACGGACTTACCGTTGCACCTCCATTTACCGTAAAGGTATAAGGAGCTGTTCCTCCAGAGGTTCTTACGGTTATATCTACACTTGCCACACTACATCCAAAACTGTTGTTCACCTCAGTGGAGGCGCTCAATGCTACAATACCACTCCCTATAATAATAGGATTACCATTGATATCGAAACTCTCTGTTGGCGGCGGAATGCCATTTGCTGGATCTCCTTTACATTGTTGGGTCTCTACCCTAACGCTATACGTACCAAAACCAACGGCACTAAAAACATAGCTGCTCGCTGCAATAAAGGAAGTAAACTCCTGCGGTACTCCATTGGAATCCAATAAGGTGTATTTAAAAGGACCGGGGACATTATTGGCAACAACGGTAATACTACCGGTATCTCCACTACACTGTGCATCAACAAAAGTAACATCAATATCCATATCCCTTTGTTCAATTACAATGGGCTCATAAGGATATTCACAGGTATTGGAAGTATTTTGAAGTCTTGTTTTAACTACATAGGTACCTGGCAATAAGTTGTCAAATATTGGTCCTTGATAAGGCCCAAAACCGCTACCACTATTAATGCTGTATTCATAAGCACTGGATAAGTTGGTAATTTGGATTCTACCCGGTGCCCCACATATAAAGTTACGTTTTACAAAGGTTTGGGTAATGGTACTCTTTTTAACCTTGAAATAATAATATGGACCAGAGCCGTTCACGCGCACCCTAAATCCACCTCCTGTAGAAGAATTGATGGTACTGGCATCTATATTAAAATTTGAGCTGGAACTTACCACACTCCAACAACTTGCCGTAGTATTGGCACATTCACTGTTCACATCAAAAATACAGCTACCACTAGGGTTAAATTTTTCCCATTGATAGCTGCTATAGGCGGCCTGTAAGGTCACTACCCTATCGTCGAAATCACCACAAAGGTTGTACCGGACCATAGTACTACCGTCATTACTACAACTTACGGTTTCATCACCGTTGGTTATGATGGTTGAGAACATGGCCGTACTTGCGAATGTTCCTTCATTGGAACTGTTCACTGTAGTCGGATTTATAGATGTTGTTAATAAATCGGAATTGGCAACTTTTTCTTCTTCTATAGAAGCTGAATCGTCATGATCTGAATTATAGACAGGGAGAATATCGGTAATAAGATGATGAACTTTGAAATTTGCCAATGCTGAAGTACACACAACCGATAACGCAATCAGCAATATGGCATATAGTAGATGCCTTGGTTTTCTTGGAAGCATAGGTTAAGTTTTTAAGAATATATTCGATTTGGGATCTTGAATATTCTTTAGTGTAATTCTTTTTACTTATAAAATCTATTTATCTTTAAGCATTAATTCTATTCCTTTCTATTATTAATCTTAACGTTAAGATATGAAAATTAGTATCGTACTTCTCTATTTATTCGTTGTAATGACAACCTTTTCCTGTGGACAGGAACCTGAAAACAAGGCCAAAACTGCAGAAAATATAGCCTTTACCGTTGAAACGGTCGTAGACGGGATTTCCATCCCTTGGGGCATGGTAATGCTCCCGGATGGTGCTTTTTTAATCACCGATAAGTCTGGAGAATTGATCCATTTTAAGGATGGCAAAAAGACAAGTATAGAAAATGTTCCTGAGGTTTATGTACGGGGACAAGGAGGACTATTGGACATAGAATTGCATCCCAATTATGAAGAAAATGGATGGATCTATATCTCCTATGCTTCCTCTGAAGGAGAGGATAAAGGTGGACATACCGCCGTAATGAGGGCGAGATTGAAAGATTTTAAATTGATGGACAACGAATTATTGTACAAAGCCTCTCCCAATACCACTGCAGGACAGCATTTTGGTTCCCGTTTGGAGTTTGATAATGATGGCTATTTATTCTTTTCCATCGGAGAACGTGGGGATAGGGACGTTAACCCACAAGATATTAAAAGGGATGGTGGGAAAATCTATAGGATTAAGGATGATGGCAGCATTCCGTCAGACAATCCATTTGTAAATGAAGTAGGAGCTAAAAAAGCCATCTACAGTTACGGTCATAGAAATCCACAAGGCTTGATAAAACACCCTGAAACAGGTGCCATATGGGATCACGAACATGGTCCAAGAGGCGGGGATGAAATCAACATCATCCAAAAGGGCAAAAACTACGGTTGGCCGGTGATAACGTACGGCATCAACTATAGTGGCACCTCAATTACAGATAAAACCGAAATGGAAGGAATGGAGCAACCTATCCATTACTGGGTACCCTCTATTGCTCCCAGTGGAATGGTGATGGTCACCTCTGATAAATATCCAAATTGGAAAGGTAATTTATTGGTTGGCTCCCTAGTATTTCAATACTTGGAAAGGTTGGCCATGGAAGGGGAAAAAGTTGTCTATCGTGAAAAGCTTTTGGAGGATATCGGAAGAGTAAGAAGTGTATATCAAGCCCCAGACGGATTCATCTACATAGGAGTTGAAGGTAAGGGAATTTTGAAACTGGTTCCCAGCGAATAGATTCAACAATATATCCTATTACATGCCCTATAACAGGCCAACCGAATGCCCTCAGAATTTTAGACAAATAAAAAAGTTTTAAGAATGAAAGTTTTACTAGTTATTTATATTTCCATTGTGCTGTTATTGGCCAATACCTTATTTCAGGACAATAAGCTAAAAGAGAGCATGAAGCGTGGGAGCGAGATCTATGCCGATTTCTGTGTTACCTGTCATTTGACAAAAGGAGAAGGAGTTCCATTTACCTTTCCTCCCTTAGCCAAATCGGATTATTTGATGAACAATAGAAAGGAAAGTATCCGAGGGATCAAATATGGACAAAGGGGTGAAATTGTGGTCAATGGAAAAACATACAACAACACCATGATGCCGATGGGCCTTACCGATGATGAGGTGGCCGATGTGATGAATTTCATCACCAATTCCTGGGGCAATAAGAATGATAAAATGGTTACCGAAGAAGAGGTTGCCGCTATCGGTAAAAGGTAGTCCTATTTTTGATATTCGTCTATAGCCTTTTTTACGGAGCCATGCAATTGCAATAACCGTTCTGCATCGTCATAAGGGATTTCTAAAGCTTCCACCAGATAACGGGTACCACGATCTACCAGTTTCTTGTTGCTGAGTTGCATGTTCACCATTTTGTTGCCCTTTACCCTACCAATTTTAATCATTAGGGCGGTGGAGATCATATTGAGTACCAATTTCTGTGATGTGCCACTTTTCATTCTCGTGCTTCCGGTGACAAATTCGGGTCCCACATTGATGGCTACAGGTATTTCCACGGCAGCGGTCAATGGCGATCCAGGATTATTTGTGATACAGCCCGTAAGCATTCCATTATTCATTGCAGCTGAGACTCCCCCTAATACATAAGGTGTTGTCCCCGAAGCGGCGATACCAATTACGGTATCATTTATAGTGGGTTTATAAGCTTCCAAATCTTTCCAAGCCTGTTGGGTATCATCTTCAGCGCCTTCCACGGCCTTTCTAATAGCACTGTCTCCCCCTGCAATAATCCCGATCACCTTATCATGTGGCATTCCAAAAGTTGGAGGAATTTCAGATGCATCCAATATCCCCAACCGGCCGCTGGTACCAGCTCCAATGTAGAACAGTCTCCCCCCTTTTTCGAAGCGAAGGGTCATTGCATCCACAAGTTTTGTGATCTGGGGAATAATCATCTTTACAGCTGCTGCCACCTTTTTATCCTCAGCATTCATACTTTCCAAAATGGACTTGGTCTCCATCTTTTCCAGACCATCATAGTGTGAGGATTCCTCTGTAATTTTGTTGTATTTGGACATGGTTATAGCAAATGGATATCGTGGTTTCTAAAAGAGTCTAATTGTTTGTCTACTGGACTTAACTCCGTAATCATAATGTTTACTGAATTTATATCGCAGGTTTTATATCTGTGCTGGGAGTTCAATTTCTCCGAGATGCACAAAAGTACCGATTTTTTCGAAGCGTCCATGACCGCCTTTTTTACTTGGACAATATCCCAATCGAACTCGGTGAGTCCAAAGGAAGGATCCACATAACCAGTCCCTATGAAACCATAGTCCACTTTTATTTGGGAAAGATTGTACACCGTACTCGCTCCTATTGCCATTTGGGCATCTTTGGAAAGTTGCCCTCCCACAAATATTACTTCTATATTATCTTTATTCAATAATTCTAGGGCAACGGGCAAACTATGGGTAAAACAGGTAAGCTGCATTTTGGAAGGAATGGCCCTTGCCAATTCCAAACACGTTGTACCCCCATCTATAAATACCACACTTCCCTCCTTTAAAAGTCCAACTGCCTTTTCAGCGATCAATGTCTTTTCGGCCAGAGCATAGGTGTTGTCATTTTTTGGGGTATAGTTGGTAAAGCCCAAGGCGATGGCACCTCCATGAACCTTTTTAAGCTTTCCTTCAGCATCCAATTCCTTCACGTCCCTGCGCACCGTGTCAATGGATACATTAAGGTTTTCAGCAATATCGGTCAATAGCACCCTATTGTGCAAGACTACTTCGTTCATTATAGTTCTTTGGCGTTCTTCCTTTAACAAAACTTCCTTCTTTTATATAATTTCAGCAAAGATATAGATTTATATTTTATGCGGTTTTTATTCGTTCACAAGACTAATATACATTAATAACGGCAATAAACTGCAATTTAAACGGCATAAAAAAGCATAATATAAAATATTTGCGTATATTTGCTGTGATTATGTCCATTTAAAAAACACATTCCATGAGCAGCAGACAGGAAGAATTAGAAGCTAAAAAATTTGAAAAAATAAACACCATCATCCATCAAAACTCGGATGAGGCATCTTTGTATGTGGCAAAAGAAATTGCACAACTCATCAGACAGCGGCAAAAAGTAGGCAAAAAGGTAGTTTTAGGCCTGGCCACCGGATCGTCACCTACAAAAATGTACGAGTATTTGGTTCGGTTTCACAAAGAAGAGGGTTTGAGCTTTAACAACGTTGTCACCTTCAACTTGGATGAGTACTACCCTATGCAGCAGGATAGTATCCATAGCTACGTACGTTTTATGAATGAACATCTGTTCGACCATTTAGACATCAAAAAAGAAAATATCCATATTCCAGATGGCTCTCTTGCCAAAGAGGACGTACGGTCGTTTTGTGAACAATATGAACAAAAGATAAAAGATTTAGGTGGACTGGATATTCAAATATTGGGTATAGGAAGAACGGGGCATATTGGTTTTAACGAACCAGGATCTACGCTTACCAGTAAAACAAGAATGGTTCGTTTGGACCGGGTCACCAGATTGGATGCCGCCAGTGATTTCTTTGGTCATGAAAACGTTCCAACTAAAGCCCTCACCATGGGAGTTGGTAGCATCATGGGGGCAAAACGGATCATCCTAATGGCTTGGGGAGAAGGGAAATCAGACATTATTAGACAAGCGGTAGAAGGGGAGATAAAGGAATCTGTTCCTGCTACCTTTTTACAGCATCATGACAATTGCGATTTTATCTTGGACGAAGCTTCCGCCTCATCTTTGACAAGGATAAACACGCCTTGGTTGGTAGGGGAATGCGAATGGGACGACGTAAGGATCAAAAAGGCCACCATTTGGTTGTCCCATGTCTTGGGGAAGGCCATTTTAAAATTGACCAACGAAGACTACAACGAACATGGCATGGGTAGTATGGTTGCCGAAAAAGGTTCAGCCGAAGATATCAATCTTAAGGTTTTCAATCAGTTGCAACATACCATAACCGGATGGCCGGGAGGCAAACCCAACGCTGATGACCACAATAGGCCTGAACGAAATACCCCCTTTCCCAAAACATCTTTGATATTCAGTCCCCACCCTGATGATGACGTCATCTCAATGGGCGGGACACTGCTGCGCTTGGTAGACCAGGGCCATGATGTGCATGTGGCCTACCAGACCTCCGGTAACATTGCGGTTTTTGATGATGAAGTGATTCGTTTTATGGATTTCGCCAGTGATATCCAACACCAAAATGAACCCTTAAATCAAAAATACAAGGAGGTTAGAGACTTTTTAAACCATAAGGGCGTAGGGGAAGCCGACAGTTTGGAAATACAAAATTTCAAAGGGCTGATCAGAAAAGGAGAAGCCTTATCTGCCTGCCGCTACTCCGGGGTAAAAGAAGAAAATGCCCATTTTCAGAACCTCCCCTTTTACGAAACGGGCACGGTAAAGAAAAAACCGTATACAGAGGTGGATATCAACCTCACCATTGAACTATTGAAAAAAATCCGACCCCACCAAATTTTTGCCGCAGGGGATCTATCCGATCCCCATGGAACACATAGGGTATGTCTCCAAATTGTTTTCAAGGCCTTGGAGCAATTGAAAAATGAGGGGGCCGATTGGCTCAAAGATTGTTATGTCTGGCTATATAGGGGCGCTTGGCAGGAATGGGATATTGCGGATATGGAAATGACGGTTCCTATAGGGCCAAAAGATATGCGAAGAAAAAAGAATGCCATATTTAAACACCAATCACAAAAGGATAGCGCTATGTTCCCGGGAAGCGATGAAAGGGAATTTTGGCAACGTGCGGAACAACGTAACCAAGAGACTGCTAAAAAGTTCGATGCCCTGGGGTTGGCAGAATATGAAGCTATGGAAGGCTTTGTAAGATATCACTTCTAGGAAACTAGATTCAACACAAAAAAGCCCACCTTGCATGTGGGCTTTTTCTATTTCCGAAAGTGTCACAATCCTAATAGCATTTAATCTTTACGCATATCCAATAAAAGTAAAACGAGGTACAACATTTTGGCACTTTTAAATCAATATATGTATCCGAAAGTTCCTCAATTATACTATTTTTAGGGCAATAAGCATACTATGATTCAAAAAGACAAATGGGCATGGGCATGGGTCCCCATTCTTTATTTTACCCAAGGACTTCCCTATATATTAGTTGTCAGTGTATCAGTGATCATGTATAAAAAACTGGGTATCAGCAATGCAGATATCGGTTTTTACACCAGTTGGCTGTATCTGCCTTGGGTCTTAAAACCATTATGGAGTCCGTTTGTGGATCTAAAGAGTACCAAACGCAATTGGTTCCTGAGTATGCAATTGCTTATTTCCGTAGCCTTATTGGGAGTAGCCCTCACCCTGCCCACCAGTATTTTCTTTATGACTTCCTTGGCCTGTTTTTGGATGGCGGCATTTGCCTCTGCTACCAATGACATTGCCTCAGATGGGTATTATATGATAGGGCTGACAGAAAAGAAGCAATCTTTTTTTGTTGGTATGCGGAGCACGTTTTATCGGTTGGCCATGGTCACCGGTCAAGGTCTAATAGTGATCCTTGCCGGGTTTCTCGAAAACTATTATGGGGACAATAACAAAGCATGGTCCATCACCATGACTTGCACGGCTTTCCTAATGTTGTTGCTTACCCTGTCCAACTTTTTTGTTACCCCAAAATTCGAAACCTCTTTGGCTATACCACAGGATAAACCTGCCAGTTTTTTGGAGGTCTTTTCCTCCTTTTTCAAGAAACCACATTTGGGCATTGCCCTGGCTTTTATCCTATGTTATCGATTGGGAGAATCGCAATTGGTGAAAATGGCCTCCCCCTTTTTATTGGATGATGAAGCTGTAGGTGGATTGGGCTATTCTACGGAAGCCGTAGGAACCATTTATGGAACGGTTGGGGTTGTCATGCTTTCTGTCGGGGGGATTTTAGGAGGTATTTTGATTTCAAGGGACGGGCTAAAAAAATGGATGCTGCCCATGGTCCTCTCTTTAAATATACCCAATGCCCTTTATGCTATTTTGGCCGTGACGAAGACCACCAACATTGTGGCCGTTGTGGGCACTGTTGTATTGGAACAATTTGGCTATGGCTTTGGTTTTGCTGCCTTTCTGATATTCCTTATCTATACGGCGGAAGGAACCTCCAAAACCTCACATTACGCCATTGCTACAGGATTTATGGCCCTCGGCATGATGCTCCCTGGAATGATCAGCGGCTATATCCAGGAATGGCTGGGATATGGCGGGTTTTTCATTTGGGTGGTCATCGCCGCCCTCCCTTCCCTATTCCTTTTGAAATTCATAAAATATCCTGCCGATTACGGTAAAAAAACAACTCCTGTCAATGAATAATATAGTCCCATATCCCAAAGTCACGGCCACACTTTCCCTAAAAGAGAAAGTCGGACAATTATTTATGCCTGCCGCCTTTATCAATGATAGTGAAGCAGAAATACAGGCCTTGGAAAAGCTTATTGAAGATCACCATATTGGCAGCCTCTGTTTTTTTCACAGTAGGGCCAGTGCCGCCACCAATTTTGAGGGTAAAAAAGAAGTGATCTACAACGAGGATAGCCTTGACACCCTAAAAAAATTGATTGCACGATACCAAAAAGTAGCTAAAACTCCCTTACTCATTAGTATCGATGCCGAATGGGGCTTGGCGATGAGGGCGGAAAACACCCCCCAATACCCCTATGCAATTACCCAAGGCGCTATTGTTGGGCACACCGATCTTATTTTTAAAATAGGGAAGAATATCGCCCATGATTGCAAATACTGCGGTATTCATTGGAACTTGGCGCCAGTAGTGGATATCAACAACAACCCTAACAATCCTGTTATAGGATATAGATCTTATGGGGAGAACAATGCATTGGTATCCGAAAAGGCAATTGCCTATACCCTCGGCACAAAAAGCGAGGGCGTGCTCACGTGTGCGAAGCATTTTCCTGGCCATGGAGATACGGCGGTCGACTCCCATTTAGGGCTTCCCATCATAGATAAGTCCAAAGAAGCCCTTTGGGAAAATGAACTTTTACCTTTTCGGGAATTGATTGCAAATGGGGTGGACTCTGTCATGATCGGACATTTATGCATTCCTAGTCTGTCTAGCGGAAAAAGCACACCAGCTACCTTGTGCAAAGAAATCATCAAAGGGATTTTGCGAAAAGAAATGCAGTTTACCGGCGTTGTAATTTCTGATGCCCTGAATATGCACAGCGTATCCAAAATGTATCCCATAAAAGGAGAATTGGAATGGGCGGCTTTTGATGCAGGCAATGATGTGCTCTGCTTTACCGAAAATACAAAAGAAGGCGTGGACCTTATCTTAAAAAACGCTTCAGAACAACAGATAGAAGAAAGCTTTGAACGCTTTTGGAAACTCAAGCTAATGGCTTTTACCCAATTGGAAAAGGCCCCTAATACTGTTAAAAACCCAGAGGGCTTGAACCATAAACTCGCCTATGAAAGTCTTAGCTTTGTTTATGGTAAACATAAGGAAATCAAACCATTTAGAAAAGAAGGTTTTGTAGGCGTTGCCATAGGAAAGGAAGTCAATAATCCTTTCTTTAGCACTATTTCAAAATCAGTTACTTTTACTGCTTTTTCTACCATAAATCGTTCAAAAGAAGCTATTTTAACTCAAATTGAGGGCAAAAACATCTTATTGGGCATATTTCCGCCACAGGCAAAACCAAAAGATAATTTTAGACTATCACAACAAGATTTGGAACTTGTTTCAGAATTGCTTGCCAACCAAAATGTGATCCTTTACCTTTTCGGGAATCCCTACTTTTTAAATCTTTTGCCTTTTCAGAAAGCCAAGGCGGTGGTGGTTGCCTACCAAGATTTTGAAACGTTCCAACAAAACGCCGCCAACCATTTTCTGGGTAAGGTAGATGCTAAAGGAGAACTCCCAATAACCCTAAATTCAGCGGAATGCAAAACTACAAAGTAATCGGACTCATGTCGGGCACCTCTTTGGACGGCTTGGATCTGGCCTATTGCCATATCTGGAAGAAGCTGGATCGTTGGGAGTTTGAGATTCTGGAATCTAAAAGCATTTCATACGACCGGAAAACCTTTGATAAACTAAAAAAAACCATCTACCTCCCTGCCAATGAGCTTCTTATTTTCCATAATACCTATGGCAAATGGTTAGGAGAAGAAGCCAAAAAATTTATAGGAAAACATAATTTGGAGGTCGACTTTATTTCCAGCCATGGACACACCACCCACCACCAACCTGCAAAAGGGCTCACCTTTCAAATAGGCTCCGGGCAGCATTTGGCCAATGCCAGTGGCCATAAGGTGGTCTGTGATTTCAGGACCAATGATGTGGCCTTGGGCGGACAAGGAGCGCCATTGGTACCCATTGGGGACCGCTTGTTATTTAGTGGTTATGATTTCTGTTTGAACTTGGGGGGCATCAGCAACATCTCCTTTGAGCATGAGGGAGAACGCTTGGCCTATGACATAGGCTTGGCCAATATGGTTTTGAACCATATCACCCGAAAGGTAGGGTTAGACTATGATAAAGACGGACGATTGGCCAGCCAGGGAACATTGAACAAGGTACTTTTACAACAATTGAACGCCTTGGAATTCTATAGCTTGCCCTTTCCTAAATCGATAGGTTTTGAATGGTTTGTAGAAAAAGTGGTTCCCATAGTGGATGGTACAGTGGATAGCCTGGAAAACCTTTTGCACACTGCCATCCATCATATTTGTGAGCAGGTTGCCCTACAGGTACAACAGCAGGCAACAAAAAAAGAAAATACCCTTTTGGTGACCGGTGGCGGAGCGTTGAATGGTTTTTTAATGGAAACCTTACAGGAAAAATTGGGATTCCTCACTAAAGTAGAAATTCCTTCAAAAATCCTTATCGAATATAAAGAAGCCTTGGTTTTTGCACTTATGGGTGTACTGAGGATGGAAGAGAAAGTCAACTGTCTCAGCTCTGTTACTGGGGCTATACGCGACTCCTCAAGCGGGGTGGTATTCTTGCCGAATTAAATAACTTAAATCGACACTTACGAAAACGGTATAGGTCGTTCCATCAAAAAGTCCGTAGTTTCATCCCAAATCCTTATTTTTGGACAAAATATTTAAGCATGCTGATTATTGGAATAGCGGGGGGAACAGGTTGTGGCAAAACAACCGTTGTAAATCAGATCGTTAACGAACTGCCCTTTGAAGAAGTTGGGGTCATTTCACAAGATTCGTATTACAACGATATCTCCCACCTTAGCTATGAAGAACGTATCAATATCAATTTTGACCACCCAAGAGCCATAGATTTTGACCTGCTCATTGAACATCTGCAAATATTAAAGCTAGGGCAACCCATTGACCAACCTGTATATTCCTTTGTAAAGCACAACCGCACCAAGGATACCATACATACCTTTCCGAGAAAGGTGATGATCGTGGAAGGGATTTTGATTATGACAAACCCTCAGATTAGAGATATGTTCGATATAAAGATTTTTGTCCACGCCGATTCCGATGAGCGTTTGATACGTAGGTTAAAAAGGGATATTACCGAACGAGGCAGGGATTTGGACGAGGTGCTGAGCCGCTATCAGAACACCCTCAAGCCCATGCACAATCAATTTATAGAACCTACCAAGGAGTTTGCGGATATCATCATCCCCAACAACAAATACAACACGGTGGCCGTGGATATCGTACGGACCATTATTAATGAAAAATTAGCATAGACTACCATGGGCCTAAAAGAACTGAAAAAGAAAAAATGGTTTGGTATCGCGACCAATATGTATATGTTGGTGCTCACCGCATTTCTTATTTGGATGATCTTTTTTGATACCAATTCCCTCTTTATCCATTGGGAACTGAAAAAGGAAATTAAAAAATTGGAGAAGCAAAAGGAATTCTTGCAGGAAGAGATCGAAAATGACAAAGAGACGATAGAAAAGCTATCCGACAAAAAGGAACTCGAAAAATTTGCCCGGGAGAAATATTACCTCAAGAAAAAGAACGAGGATATATATTTGATAGAATACGAGGACAGCCTAAAAAACAAAAAAGATGAATAAACCCAAACTTTTTAACGAATTTCAAGAAGTTTCCTCCAAAGCCTGGAAACAACAAATACAGTTCGACTTAAAAGGGGCGGATTATAATGAGACCTTGGTCTGGGAATCGCCAGAAGGCATTAAAGTCAAGCCTTTTTACCATTCGGATGAAAATGGGGAACGTATCTTATTCCCCCAACCTTTGGGAACATCTTGGAAAATTACCCAGCATATTTATGCCAAGAATGCAACCATGGCCAATGCCAAAGCCTTGGAAGCCCTAAAAAAAGGGGCCGAGAGTTTACTTTTTACTGTTGCTTCTGAGGAGATTAAAATAGAACGACTTTTAAAGGATATCCCCCTTGAAGCTACTGTCATCCACTTCGATTTACAGTTTTTATCGGATAGTTATATTCAGAAGATCTTCAATTTTGTAGGCAATAAAACACATCGCATCCATTTAAATATCGATCTTATTGGCCATTTGGCCAAAAGTGGAAACTGGTACCACAACCTTAATAAGGACCATGAAATCTTGGAAAAAGTTTTCACTCTGGACCACGCCAGTAACTTCAACCATATACTTTCTGTAGATGCCAGTATGTATCAAAATGCCGGTGCCAATATGGTACAGCAATTGGCCTATGCCCTATCCCATGCGAACGAATATTTACATCATTTTTCAAATAACCCTTCCAACACTAAAATTGAGGGCATCACTTTTAAAATAGCCGTGGGAACCAATTATTTCTTTGAAATAGCAAAGTTAAGGGCGATGCGCCTGTTATGGAAAACCTTGGCCAGCGAGTACCATATGAATATGGAATGCCACATTGTGGCCCAGCCCACCAAACGGAACAAAACACTTTATGATTACAACGTAAACATGCTAAGGACCACTACGGAATGTATGTCGGCCATCCTTGGAGGTGCAGATACCATCTGTAATCTACCCTACGATGCCCTGTACCATAAGAGCAATGAGTTTGGGGAACGTATTGCCCGTAACCAGTTGTTGATCCTAAAGCATGAAAGCTATTTTGATAAAGTCAGCAATCCGGCCGATGGCGCCTATTATATAGAAAGCCTAACCACCCAACTGGCCGAAAAAGCCTTGGACCTCTTTAAAATATTGGAAGCAGGAGGTGGATATTTAAAGCAACTGAAAGAAAATACCATCCAGAAAAAAATCAAGGAGAGCGCCCAAAAAGAACAGGAACTGTTCAATACCCATAAAGAGGTATTGGTAGGGACCAATAAATACATCAATAAGGAAGATAAAATGAAGGAGGATATGGAAATTTTTCCTTTTGTAAAGACCGATGCCCGAAAAACGTTATTGGAGCCCATTATTGAAAAACGCTTGTCCGAAGCCATGGAACAAAAAAGATTGAAAGATGAGTAGAAAAGACCTGCAACACCTAAAACTAAAAGTGGCTGAAGTTTCGGGTAACGAAACTCAAGTTTCCAAAACTAAAAGGAAAGTCAATTCCGATACCCCCGTCTATATCAAAGAGGACGTATCAGATTTGGAGCACCTTAATTTTGTAGCGGGGATAGCTCCCAATCTACGTGGGCCTTACTCTACCATGTATGTAAGAAGACCTTGGACAATTAGGCAATATGCAGGTTTTTCCACAGCGGAGGAAAGCAACGCCTTTTACAGACGCAACTTGGCCGCCGGACAAAAAGGGCTATCCGTAGCCTTTGACCTTCCAACACACCGTGGGTACGACAGTGATCATGAGCGTGTAGTGGGAGATGTGGGCAAGGCAGGAGTCGCCATTGATTCTGTAGAGGACATGAAAATTCTCTTCGATTCCATTCCCTTGGGCGAAATGTCTGTTTCCATGACTATGAACGGAGCGGTGCTTCCCATTATGGCCTTTTATATTGTGGCTGCGGAGGAACAAGGAATATCGCCAAAACAACTGGCAGGGACCATACAGAACGATATTCTTAAAGAATTCATGGTGCGAAACACCTATATCTACCCACCGGCACCTTCCATGCAGATCATTTCGGATATTTTTGAATATACGAGCAAGCACATGCCCAAATTTAATAGTATCAGCATCTCCGGCTATCATATGCAGGAAGCTGGGGCAACCCCGGAAATAGAATTGGCCTATACCTTGGCAGATGGCCTAGAATATATTAGAACCGGACTAAAATCTGGCTTGGAAATCGATCAGTTTGCTCCCCGCCTATCCTTCTTTTGGGGCATAGGCATGGACCATTTTATGGAAATTGCCAAAATGAGGGCGGGCCGTATGCTTTGGGCTAAATTGGTCCAAAAGTTCGATCCTAAAAGTCAAAAATCCTTGGCGCTACGCACACATTCACAAACCAGTGGCTGGAGTCTCACAGCCCAGGACCCTTTCAACAATGTGGCCAGAACCACTATTGAAGCGGCAGCAGCAGCTTTTGGAGGCACACAGAGTCTACATACCAACGCCCTGGACGAAGCCATCGCCCTTCCCACCGATTTCTCGGCACGGATTGCGAGGAATACCCAACTCTTTTTACAGGACGAAACCAAGATCACCAAAACCGTAGATCCTTGGGCCGGAAGTTACTATGTGGAATACCTGACAGATGAGATTGCTCAAAAGGCCTGGAAACTGATTGAAGAGGTTGAGGAATTGGGAGGGATGACAAAGGCGATTGAGGCCGGAATCCCTAAAATGCGTATTGAACAGGCCGCCGCAAAAAAGCAGGCCCGTATAGATAGTAACCAGGATATAATTGTAGGTATCAATAAGTTCCAATTGGAAGAAGAAGACACCCTTATGATTTTGGAAGTGGACAATGAGCAGGTGCGCAAACAGCAGCTGGAACGTTTGGCTCTGACCAAGAAAAACAGAAATAACGTTGCCGTAGAAGCTGCCTTGAATAAATTGACCGAAGCCGCCAAACAAAAACAAACAGCTGACGGATCGGCAACTAAGGATAATTTACTAGCTTTAGCGGTAGAAGCAGCAAGGGCAAGAGCAACCCTAGGGGAGATAAGCGACGCCATGGAAGTTGTATTTGGACGGTACAAAGCAAAAATTCAATCATTTACAGGAGTGTATTCCAAGGAGATCAAAAACGACGAGAGTTTTAAAAAGGCCAGAGAAATGGCCAACCAATTTGCAGAGACCGAAGGCCGTAGACCGCGGATTATGATTGCAAAGATGGGTCAGGACGGACATGACAGGGGAGCCAAAGTAGTGGCAACCGGGTATGCCGATCTAGGTTTTGACGTGGATATCGGTCCCTTGTTCCAAACACCTCAAGAGGCTGCAAAACAGGCTATTGAAAACGATGTACATGTGGTAGGAGTATCCTCCTTGGCGGCAGGCCATAAAATATTGGTGCCCCAGATTATTGAAGAACTCAAAAAACATGGTCGGGAAGATATTATGGTCATCGTCGGTGGGGTGGTTCCAAAACAGGACTATGACTATCTTTTCAAGGCTGGAGCAGTAGCCATTTTTGGGCCTGGCACCAAAATTAGCGAAACAGCCATCCAAATATTGGACATCCTAATGGACTGACCTCTTGCATTGAGGATTCCTAATCCGTTAATTCCCTTAAGTTTAAGATCTTTTTAGGGCTTAACAGGCTGTTATTCACCGTCTGTTAACAAAATACATTTTTTAGCGTTATAAATAATCGTATTTTTAGCCCCTAACTTACTATGATAATGGGCAAGATAATTGCTATAGCAAATCAAAAAGGTGGGGTTGGGAAAACCACCACTTCCGTGAACCTCGCTGCCTCTTTAGGTGTACTGGAAATGAAAGTATTGTTGATCGATGCTGATCCGCAAGCCAATGCTACCTCCGGTCTAGGAATAGACGTGGACAATGTGGAAATGGGAACGTATCAACTACTGGAGCATTCCAAAACAGCTTTGGAAACGATTATTACAACATCCTCCCCAAATGTGGATCTGATTCCCTCACATATCGACCTTGTGGCCATTGAAATTGAATTAGTGGACAAAGAGAAAAGGGAATACATGATGAAGCAGGCCCTGGAAGGGTTAAGGGAAAAATATGATTATATTTTGATCGATTGCGCTCCTTCTTTGGGATTGTTGACATTGAATGCTTTAACAGCGGCAGACTCCGTTATAATTCCTATTCAATGTGAATATTTTGCTTTGGAAGGTTTGGGCAAATTGCTGAACACCATTAAAAGTGTTCAAAAAATACATAATCCCGATCTTGATATCGAAGGATTATTGCTTACCATGTTCGATTCACGTCTACGCCTGTCAAATCAAGTGGTGGAAGAAGTGAACAAACATTTTTCCGAAATGGTTTTTGATACCATCATCCAAAGAAACGTTAGATTAAGTGAAGCTCCGAGTTATGGGGAAAGCATCATTAAATATGATGCCTCAAGCAAGGGAGCGGCCAATTATTTGAATTTGGCCAATGAAGTAATGAAAAAAAACAAGGAGATAGTTTAATATGGCGAAAGCAGTAAAAAAACAAGCTTTAGGTAGAGGATTGTCCGCACTATTGAAAGATCCAGATAACGATATCAAATCAGCATCGGACAAAAATGCAGATAAGGTTGTAGGGAATATTGTAGAATTGGAGCTTTCGGCCATTGAAATGAACCCATTTCAGCCGAGGTCCAACTTTAATGATGAGGCGCTACAGGAATTGGCTACATCTATTCGGGAACTGGGAGTTATTCAACCTATTACCGTAAGGAAGCTCGACTTCAATAAGTATCAATTAGTATCAGGAGAAAGAAGATTTAGGGCCTCCAAGCTCATAGGTCTGGAATCTGTTCCTGCTTATATCCGAATTGCCAATGACCAAGAATCCTTGGAAATGGCCTTGGTGGAAAATATACAGCGACAGGACCTCGATCCCATTGAAATTGCTTTGTCCTACCAACGTCTGATTGACGAGATTCAATTGACACAAGAGAAATTAAGTGATCGGGTAGGCAAAAAACGGTCAACCATCACCAATTATTTACGACTTTTACGATTGGATCCCATTATCCAAACCGGCATCCGTGACGGCTTTGTAAGTATGGGACACGGGAGAACCCTGGTAAACGTTGAAAAAAGAGAGGATCAGATTGACCTATATGAGAAAATAGTTGGACAAAACTTATCTGTTAGGGATACTGAAATAGCCGTTAAGGCCTATCAATATGCCTTGGAAAATCCGGAAAAAGCTCAGAAAAAGGCGGTAAAAACACCTGATTTCATCAAAAAGGATGCTCCAAGATTTAGCGACTACCTCTCCGTAAAAGTAGATGTAAAAGCTTCTGAAAAGGGGAATGGCAAAATAACCATCCCATTCGGTTCCGAAGAAGAATTTCAGCGTATAAAAAAACTGATCACAGGTGAATAAATCACTTTGCTCCTTATTATTTTTTTTTCTTTTAATACTTTTCTCCTCAGCACAAGAGAAACAAAAGGATACCACCGCAGTAGATTCTGTAAAAACGGATCTTACTAAAAAAGGCGTTGTGGTCAAGGATGTGATTGTAGAGAAAAGGGAGGAAATAAACCCTTTGGCACCAAGTAAGGCAGCCTTTTTTTCCGCCATTCTACCGGGATTGGGCCAAATCTACAACAAACGTTATTGGAAAGTTCCCCTTGTATATGCAGCAATTGGCACAGGAGTGTATGTTTATGTTGTCAATGATGATTTTTACGATCGCTTTAGAACTGCATTTAAAAGAAGAAAGGCGGGGTTCATTGATGATGAGTTTTACGATATCAACCAAAGTGGGGTGGTTCCCGGAAATCCAGATCTTTCTGATGTAGCATTGCAAGATGCCCAAGAGCGGTACCAACGGGATAGGGATCTAGCCTTGGTAGTCACAATTGGCCTATATGCCCTTAATATTATAGATGCCAATGTGGATGCCCATTTACGTCAATTTAATGTAGATGACAACTTGAGTATGGACTTTAAACCTTACTTGGAATACAACCCAATTAACGCCAATGCCAATTACGGAATGGCATTAATCATAAAATTCTAGCGCATGAAAATTGCATTATTTGGATACGGTAAAATGGGTAGGATGATAGAACAGACCGCTATCACCCGCAACCATACCATTGTAGCCAAAGTAGATGTGGACACCCAAGAAATTGATTTTTCCAATATCGATGTGGCCATAGATTTCAGTCAGCCCGATGCGGCTTTTGACAATATTAAAAAATGCATGGAACACAACGTTCCCGTTATTTCAGGAACCACGGGATGGTTGAAAGATTATGCCAATGCCGTAGCATTTTGTAATGAACATAAGGGAGCATTTATTTACGCTTCCAACTATAGTTTAGGGGTCAATATTTTTTTTGAGCTGAACGAATATTTGGCGAAAATAATGAAGACCTTGGACCAGTACAAGGTATCCATGGAAGAAATACACCATACCCAAAAGTTGGATGCTCCTAGTGGCACAGCCATCACCTTGGCTGAAGGCATCATAAAGAACACAGATTATAAAGGATGGGAACTGGAGAAAGCAACAGTTTCCAATATTCCTATTGTTGCCAAACGCATTAATGATGTTCCGGGTACACATTCCATCAATTATGAAAGCCCTGTGGATAGCATTGAGATCAAACATACCGCACATAATCGGGAAGGTTTTGCCCTTGGAGCAGTCGTAGCCGCCGAATGGATTGTGGGCAAAACAGGAGTTTTCACTATGAAGGATGTGTTAAACCTAGGTTAAGAAACGTAACAATAGAACACCTTCCGGTACTTAGTTATAGACAATATCTTTTGGATACCCCAAAAAAACAATTTTAAGTTCACCAATAACAATATCGTATGAACGGCACACAATGGATTCTTTTTATTTTGATCATACAGGTCATCCATTTTTTAGGAACATGGAAATTATATGTAAAAGCTGGTAGAAAAGCATGGGAGGCCGCTATTCCAATTTATAATGCCATTGTATTGATGCAAATCATCAACCGACCGAAATGGTGGGTATTCCTACTCTTTATTCCGGTCATCAACCTGCTTATGTTTCCCGTAATTTGGGTAGAGACCATTCGAAGTTTTGGAAAAAACTCCCTATTGGACACTTGGCTGGTCATTTTAACCCTAGGCTTATATCTCTATTATGTAAGTTATACGCAAGATGTCAAATATGTTGAAAATCGCAGCAGACACCCTAAAACGGCATTAGGAGAGTGGGTAAGTTCCATTGTATTCGCAATTGTTGCAGCTACCTTGGTACACACCTATTTTATCCAGCCTTATGTTATCCCTACAGGATCTTTGGAAAAAACTTTACTTATAGGTGATTTCCTTTTTGTGAGCAAGTTTCATTATGGTGCCAGAACCCCTATGACTACCATTGCTGCTCCAATGGTCCACGATACCCTGCCTATCCTCAAAACCAAATCCTATTTGAGTAAACCCCAACTCCCCTATTTTAGGCTTCCCGGTTTCGAAAAAGTAGAACGAAATGATATTGTGGTGTTCAGTTGGCCAGCGGATACTGTACGGCAGTTCTTTAAAAAAGAAAAAGGGGTCAAAAAACCAATAGATAAGAAGTCGAACTACGTTAAAAGATGTGTGGGCATCCCAGGGGATAGCCTTTCCATTGTAAATGGGGACGTGTATATCAATGGTGAAAAATTAGTCCTGTCCGACAGGGCTAAACCTATGTTCCTTCATGTGGTTACTACCAAAGGACAAATTGGCAACGCCGCTATTAGCCTATTGGGCCGCAATAATTTTGGTGGTAATGTGATAAAAGTCCCAAACGAAGTTTTGACACAAGATAAGGTTGCAGAAGTTATAGAACAAAAGACCACCTTGGA
Organism: Flavobacteriaceae bacterium KMM 6897; assembly: GCA_035798135.1. Classification (GTDB taxonomy): domain Bacteria; phylum Bacteroidota; class Bacteroidia; order Flavobacteriales; family Flavobacteriaceae; genus Sediminicola. Next base: position 237,273 of record JAPFBR010000003.1, read on the forward strand.
GGAGTTTGAAAAGGATTCCTTATACACCTATTATACAGGTAACATTTTTGATGGCAAGGTAGTTTCATTTCTAAAGGCTACTGCTGTAAATTCCAAAGCCCTCTTTAACATGACCGAGGAAGAGGCTAAGAATGACATCGGAAAAGCGGACATCGTCAACATTGAGAAATTCAGCTTTAAAAAGCCTGAAACCGCTATTTTCCCACAAAGTGGACAATATCCAGGCACCCAAGATAATTTTGGACCTATTTATCTACCAGAAGCTGGAAAGACCATTGCTTTAAACGTAAAAGTCCTTCCCCTTTATAAGAAAATATTACGGGAATACGAGGGGAATACACTTGCTGTCTCTGGAAATCAAATAAGTATCAATGGACAGGTAACGGACTCCTATACCTTCAAGCAGGGGTATTACTGGATGATGGGAGACAATCGTCATAAATCTGAAGACAGTAGGTTTTGGGGTTTTGTTCCAGAAAACCATATTGTAGGTAAACCGGTTTTTATATGGATGAGTATTGATGGGATCAATGAAGGAGTTAGCAATTGGAAAGTTCGCTGGGATCGTGTTTTCACGACGGTCGGTGGTGATGGGGAACCCCAATCTTATTTTAAGTACTTTCTAATAGCCCTTGCCGGTTGGTTTGTGTTTGATTATTTTAGAAAAAAGAAGAAAAAGAAATAATCCATTTTATTAAACCAAGAATGAAGCTACTCCTGCATCCTGGATATTTTTTGAATATTGCCAATTTTGTGGCCATAGCCAAAAATGATATCTGTTGGGAGATTTCTGGCAATTATCAAAAACAGACTTATAGGAACCGTTGTTATATAGCCACTGATATAGGACGACATCCAATCAATATCCCCATTCAGCATGTTGGCGGCAAGCATGGCAGGCAAAGTTACAAAGATGTAAAAGTCGATAATTTCTACCATTGGCAACGCCAACATTGGCGTACACTGGAAACGGCATACAGAACCTCTCCCTTTTTTGAGTTCTATGAGGATGACCTGGTGGGGCTATTTAATACAGAACACAACTATTTATTGGATTTTAATTTGAAGTCCATTGAAGCCATCTGCAACTGTCTTCAAATACCAATGCCTGAAGACAACACCTCCGAATTTGAGAAAGAACCAAGAGATTATGAAGATGCACGCTTCCTGATCAATGCCAAAGTGAATCCGCCACTAGTTCAAAAACCATACGTTCAGGTTTTCGATGACCGCAATCCATTTATTGACAACCTTAGTGTTTTGGATCTTTTGTTCAACGAAGGTACCAACGCCTTATCCTATCTTAAAGAACACCAATTAGACCTGAAGGATGCTTAGATTCTGCGTTCATTATGGAATACATCTTTTAGTCCCAATAGCTATAGGGCTCTATTTTTATAAGGAGAAGAAATTTTGGGTAATTCTTATATTATTGGCTGGGATATTAATAGACCTAGACCACCTTTTGGCAAGTCCCATTTTTGATAGCACAAGGTGCAGTATTGGATTTCATCCCCTTCATTCCTTTTGGGCTATTGTCATTTATATTGGATTATTATTCTTTAAGAAAACAAGAATTATAGGCCTTGCATTATGCATCCATATTATTGCGGATATGGCTGATTGTCTGTTGATGTAGTTATAATTTGATGGAGGCCATTACCGGAAAATGGTCCGACAACTTTACGTCGTAATTTTTATGGGCCAGGACCTCCATTTCATCTTCCACCAAAATAAAATCGATCCTTAATGGTAAAAATTTAAAGTTATAGGTTCTACCATAACCCTGTCCCATTTCCATGAATGTATCCTTCATATCACCCTTAATATCATAATAGACACTGGAATATTGGGAGTTGTTGAAATCCCCACAAATTATTTTTTTATGGGATGTCGTATTACTATGCTCCAAAACAATTTCGGCCTGTTCCTGTTGCTTTACAAAAGAATTACCCAATCTTTTTAATAATTTTTGTGATTCTTCCCTACGTATGGATCCGGGACGAACCCTTAGGGATTGGAGATGTAGGTTATAAATACGTACCGTATCCAATTTTACAACGATATCCGCAAATAACGCATTATTGCCACTGTTTGGAAAATTGAGGGAGCCCTTATTTATAATTGGAAATTTAGAATAAATGGCCTGTATAACCTTATCGCTATGAACACCAAATTCAAAATTCACGTACTTATAGTCATACTGTTTAAAATCCTCACTCTTGATTTTTGTATAGTCGAATTCCTGAAAACAGACAATATCCGCATCTTCTTCCTTAATAAATTTAACAATATTATCACTCAATTGGGGGTTGTTTTCCCTTGAATTACCGCGAAAAGACTGTGTATTAAAGGTTAGGACGCTAAGGCTTTTTTCTGCTGATTCTGGAGTGGAATCAAAAAATTTAATGAAGGTCCCCAAGGAAAAGTACCCTATTAGTAGTATTAAAAAAGACAACCAAAACTGTTTTCTACGCTTTAACAACCAATAGATCATGAATAGCACATTCACTGCGACCAGATATGGCACAGCGAGACTAAAAATAAATAGGAATGAAATTGATTGAAGGGAGATATGTGGCACTATACAGGAAAACAACAGCAGTAAAGCCGCTATTGAATTCAGAAAAAAAACGAATTTGTTTACAATAGACAATTTTTCCACAACCAACCCTATTCTTTGCCTGCCTTGAAAAGAAAGTCCTTCTCCAATTTGGACAAGCTCTCGTAACCCGATTTGCTGATTTTATCAAGTATGGCATCTATCTTACGTTGCCTGCTTTCCTTATCGTGGTCCACTGTGGACTTTGCAGTGGATTTAGTCTTGCGGTATACCGTTTTCATTGTTGCTTTATTGGATTTTTTAAAGAGACTTGACAAACGATCCAATAGCCTTGAAAATCCTTCTCCTATATCCTTCCCTTTTACCAATTGTCTCGCATAAACATACCCCAGTAGGGCACCTCCCAAATGCGACAAATGTCCTCCTGCATTACCTCCAGTCGGAATCTGAATCAAATCTACCAAAACAAAAAATACGCCGATGTACCATAGTTTAACGTTAAAAAAGACGATCCTTACCTCTTGGTTGGGGATATAGGTACACACAAAAATCAAAACAGCTGTGACCCCGGCCGAAGCTCCTATCAAAGAAGTATTTATTCCCAAAAATGCGGGAAATATATTATAGCTCAAAAGAAAAAGAAGTCCCCCAAAAATGACCCCTAAAAAATAGACATTGATAAATCTTTTTGGTCCAAATAGGTTTAAAAAGATTCGGGCTGCAAAGTAAAGCATCACCATATTCCAAAATATATGTCCAAGCCCGGCATGGAAGAAGGAATAGGTAATTATGGACCATGGCTGCACCAAAAAGTCAAAAAAATCTTTGGGCAACTCAAACCACCGCATCAAAATATTTGGCGATAACTGAAGTAAGAAAGTCAGTAAGCCATTAAAAATAAATACCACCACATTAATTGCGATCAATTTTTCTGCGATGCTAAGTCTGGCAAACTGATATTTTAAATTTCCTGTATTCATAGCTAATCCCAACGGTTTTTATTAAACTGGTTCTTCTTCCAGTACCACATCATAAGAAATCCTATCAATGCACCACCTATATGTGCAAAATGGGCAATTCCACTTCCAAAGATAGCATAACCGGTAATCCCCGAAAACAAATCCAGTCCTATTAAAACGGGAATGAAGTACTTCGCTTTTATGGGTACAGGTACAAATATTAAGAAAAGCTCACTATTGGGATAAGACATCCCAAAGGCAACCAATATACCATATATGGCACCCGAAGCTCCAACAGCAGGGGTATTATAAGCACTTAAAAAGTTATCGATGGTGCTTCTAGAGGCAAGATTGTACCAATCCGGACTATACTTACCGCTCGATATTATTTCTATGACCTGGCTCCTAGTTATTCCTGAATTTACCAAGGCATCCATACCCTCGTTAAAATAATAATAGTTCACTGCGGTATGCAATAGGGCCGATCCCAACCCTGCGGAGAAATAGAAAAAGAGAAATTTGTTTCTCCCCCACATCCGTTCCAAAGGTGTTCCAAATGCCCATAGCGCATACATATTGAACACTATGTGCATTAATCCTCCATGCATGAACATGTGGGAGATGATCTGCCACAATTCAAAATTCGCATTCTGCGGGAACCAAAGGGAAAACCACTGATACATTTGATCACCAAATAAGGAGGTGGCCACAAAAAACATTACGTTAATTATAAGTAAATGCTTAATAGCATCTGTCAATCTTCCCATTTATATAAATTTTTTATCAATGTCGTTTTCTGTAATGGTAATATATATTGTTTTGTTGAATGGGCTGACCATAGATTCCTTACAGGCAAACAGATCGTTTACCAATGCCAACTGGGAATTTCTATCCAGTACCTCCCCTGTCTTTACCGCCAAGGTCTTGCACAAGGTTTTTGATAGGATATCGGTCTGTGAAAAACTATCCCCGGAAACGTCCTGCTGGTAATCTGCAATCAATTGATCCAAAACCATTGCCACCTCACTTTCGGCCACCAACAATGGAACGCCTGTAATCTCCAGCACTTCCTTGTCCGTCTTTCCAAAACCAAACCCTATGGTGGCAAGACTTTCTTTAATCTCTTCTATAATCACCATATCCGAGCTGGAAAAGGATAAGGACAAAGGAAACAGTAATTGCTGACTCACGGCCTCTTTAATGGTAATATTCTTTAAAAACTTCTCATAAAGTACGCGTTGGTGCGCCCTGCTTTGATCTATTACTATCATTCCAGAGATAATGGTAGTGACAATATACTTGCGTCTTAACTGAAACGTGGTGGTGGTTGTTTCCACCATTTCCTGATGACCGTCAAAAATGGAGCCCGTAATACTATCAGATTCAAAACTTACACTGGAGAAACTATCTTCTTTTCCAAGTTTGGATTCCAAACCCACATACATACTTTCCCACCCTTGCGTTTTCTCTTTTGGGTAGGTATTTTTAAAGCCTTTGTGTACTTCGTCCTTAAATGGGTTGAATCCTGAGTCTACTACAACTTTGGGGAGTTCCGCAGTCCTATTCTTAAAGGCATAGGGTGTATCCAGATTGAGGTCCTGATCAAAATCGAGTGCTGGGGCAACATTAAACTGTCCCAAACTATGTTTTACAGCAGATCTCAACAACGCATACAAGGTATGCTCATCGTCAAATTTGATCTCCGTTTTTGTAGGGTGAATATTGATATCTATAGAAGCCGGATCCACTTCCAAATACAAAAAATATCCTGGGTGATTTTCAGATTTTATAAGTCCCTCGAACGCCGCTACCACAGCATGGTGGAGGTACGGACTTTTAATAAAGCGATTGTTGACAAAAAAGTACTGCTCTCCCCTACTTTTCTTGGCATATTCTGGTTTTCCAATATAGCCCGATATGTTTACCACCTGTGTTTCTTCTGCTACAGGTACCAATTTTTCATTGGTCTTACTTCCAAAAATATTAACAATTCGTTGCCTATAATTACTCTGGGGCAAATTGAACAATTCGCTCCCGTTATTGTAAAAATAGAAATGTATGGAAGGATGTGCCAGAGCGACCCTATGAAACTCATCGGTGATATGTCTGAGCTCTACACTATTGGATTTTAAGAAATTTCTTCTGGCCGGAATATTAAAAAAAAGGTTTTTTACAGCTATGGAGGTGCCTTTAGGGGTTACTATCACTTCCTGAGCCGATATCCTACTACCTTCTATCTTAATATGGGTACCTACTTCCGAATTGGAAGGTTTAGTTTGCAGTTCTACATGGGCTATTGCGGCAATTGATGCCAATGCCTCCCCCCTGAATCCTTTGGTATTTAAATTGAAGAGATCCTCAGCGCATTGTATTTTGGAGGTAGCGTGCCTTTCGAAACTTAGTCGGGCATCCGTATCACTCATTCCAGCCCCATCGTCCACTACTTGGATCAGGACCTTTCCGCCTTCTTTAACAATAAGCTTTATGGATGCGGCTCCGGCGTCTATGGCATTTTCCATCAACTCCTTAACAACTGAGGCAGGTCTTTGGACCACTTCACCAGCTGCAATTTGATTGGCAACATGATCCGGTAAGAGTTTAATGATATCCGCCATTAAATAAACATGTCTATTTTACCATATTTTACCGCCGCATAGGCAAATATCAAAAGAAAGATGAGGATGACGATAAAACGAAGCCTTCTGTTTCGATCACTCTGAACACTTTTCACCGTTCTCCAATCTTCCCTAAAACTTTTTTTTCTGTAGCCCGAGAAATATTCCTGGTCCGGTTTTGCTTCTTTGGATTTCCTTAATTTTTCCAAACGTTCCTTGCGCTCGTTATAATAGCGAGGTGAATAGTTATAGGATTTATTCCTACTTAATTTAAAAAGCGAAGGGAGTCTCATATTTATCTTTACTATCTTCAAAAGTACTGAAAATAGGGCAAAATGGTAGAATGAAGATGCTAAAAATTGTTAACAACCTAGAAGGCTTGAATCAGAGTGATTTGTTGTAGAAATGGGATGCTAACACTTAATTTATCTAGATAAATTAAGCAACGTATATCACCAGACAACAATTTCGAAGATTTAGTTGCCCAAGGCAGCCATCTTAATGGCCGCAATGGCCGCCTCGGAACCTTTGTTGCCATGAACTCCCCCACTGCGATCAATGGCTTGTTGCAGGTTGTTATCGGTCAACACACAAAAGATAACCGGGGTATCCGTAATTACATTTAGGTCCTTTATCCCTTGTGCTGTGGCACTGCAAACAAAATCGAAATGTTTGGTCTCCCCTTGGATCACGCTCCCAATGGCGATAACGGCATCCACATTTTGGGTAGTGATTATTTTTTTGCTTCCGAAAATCAATTCAAAACTTCCGGGAACGTTCCAACGAACGATATTTTCCTTGGTTGCCCCACAATCCAACAATGCTTCCATGGCACCATTGAACAAACCTTCCGTTATTTCTGAATTCCATTCTGAAACAACAATCCCAAACCGAAAATTTTTCGCGTTTGGGATTGTTGCTTTATCGTATTCCGATAAATTCTTGTTAGCCGTGGCCATTATTTATTGTTTTTGGGACTTTCCGATAAAAACATCTATCGTTCTAGCTTCATCGGAAGCAGCGTAATCATCCTTAATTCTTTGGAAGTATTCCAACGCCTTGTCATTCTTATTTAATTCCAAAGCAGTAATACCTGCCTTGTACAAAAATTTAGGGGCTGTAAAGCCATTGTCACTATGGGCTACAGCTTTCTCGTAATAAGAAAGTGCATCTTCAGGTTGGTTCAGTTGCATAAATGCATCACCAAGACCTCCTTTGGCAAGTGCACCCAAGATAGCATCATCAGAAGAGAAATCTTCCAAATGATTGATGGCCTCTTGGTAATTTTGCATGTTTAAATAAGCCATTCCTGCTGAATAATTTGCAACATTGGCGGCCTTTGTACCATTGTATTCTTTGATAATATCCAAGAATCCGTATTTCCCTTCTGCTCCATTGAGCGAAAGGGCAAACAATGAATCACGTTCAGTGGCGCTGTTCAATGCTTGATCGAAATATTGCTGTGGATAGTACATTTCATTATCTGCACTGGCTTCTTTTGGTTTCAAAACAAATTGGTTGTAGGCCAAATATCCCAAAACGGCTACTGCAATCACACCAATAACACCTAGAATGTAGTTTTGGTTGCGCGAAACCCACTCTTCAGTTTTGGAAGCACTTTCGTCCAGAGTACTAAAAACTTCCGCTGTTGTACTGTTCTTCTCATCCAATTCATTCTCTTCAGCTTTGTTCTTTGGTTTGTAACCTCTCTTATTGTATGTTGCCATTTTTAAATTTATTGATCGCGCAAAAATAAAGTTTTTATTGAAATCCGAAAGGTTATTTATTCGTTATTTTTCGATAATTTGCACGATACTTAGCTATTGAAAAATAAAATTGTCACTCCGCGGAATGTTTCTGAAAAAATTAGCACTTATAAATTACAAGAATTTCAGCTCCCAAAACTTTGAATTTGACCATAAAATAAATTGTTTTGTAGGCCCCAATGGAATCGGTAAGACCAATATTTTGGACGCCATTTACCACCTGTCATTCAGCAAGAGCTACTTTAATCCGATAGCAACCCAAAATATAAAACACGGAGAGGATTTTTTTGTCATTGACGGGGAATATGAAAAGAACGACAGGGAAGAAAAAATCATCTGTAGCTTAAAAAAGGGCATGAAAAAAGTGGTAAAACACAATGGTAAGGCCTACGACAAACTATCGGACCATATTGGCTTTCTTCCATTGGTCATCATTTCGCCGGCAGATCGGGATCTTATCATTGAAGGCAGTGATACCCGTAGGAAGTTTATGGATGGGGTCATTTCCCAATCGGACAAGAATTACCTATCCTCATTGATAAACTACAATAAGGTGCTGGCACAACGGAACTCCCTTTTGAAGTACTTTGCCGCCAACCATACTTTTGACCGCACCACCCTTGCTGTCTACAACGAGCAATTGAATGTGTATGGTACCGAAATCCACAACAAGAGGGTGGCATTCCTTGAAGTCTTCATTCCTATTTTCAGGGAACAGTACGAAGTTATTTCCGGGGGCAAGGAACTGGTACACATCCACTATGACAGCAAATTAGTGGAAGAAGACCTCCTTGCATTATTGGAGGGCAGCCTAGATAAGGATAGAGCCCTGCAATATACCTCCGTTGGTATCCACAAGGACGACCTCAACTTGGAAATTGAGGGGTATCCTATTAAAAAATTTGGCTCTCAGGGACAACAGAAATCTTTTCTGATCGCATTAAAATTGGCGCAGTTCAATTTTATAAAAAACCAGGCTAAAACTACCCCAATTTTACTTTTGGATGACATCTTTGACAAACTGGATGAAAATAGGGTCGCACATATTGTCACCTTGGTAGATGATGATTATTTTGGCCAAATATTTATCAGTGATACCCACGCCGACCGGACGGAAGAAATTGTAAAAACAATTCATAAGTCCTATAAAATTTTTAAATTGTAGCATGAGAACAATCCTGTTCATTTTCGCTTTTATATGCCTCTTAGGCTGTCAGCGGGCCATTTCCGAAAGTGATCTCACCAAATTAAACGGGTATTGGGAAATCAGTAAGGTGGAGTTTCCGGACGGCACTACAAAAGAATACAAAGCCAACACCACAATAGATTTTATCAAAATGGCAGGTTTAAAAGGTATTCGAAAAAAAGTACAACCTTCTTTGGAGGGCACATATTTTGCAAATGATGATGCGGAATCATTTTTGATCATGCAAAAAGGGGACGCCTATGAAATGGTATATAAAAATAACTTCAGTGAGTGGAGCGAACTACTGACGGCCCTATCTAAAAACACCTTTTCGGTAATCAATGAGGAAGGGGTCATCTATCACTACAAGAGGTACGAACCTATTAACATTAACGAATAATGGCCAAAAGAAAGAACGACAATATCCCATTAAGTGAAGCTTTGCATGAATTCATCAAGGTGAACAAATTGCAGGACGGCATGGATAAGGTCAATGTTCGGGAGGCGTGGGCCAATCTAATGGGCAACGGTGTAAACAATTATACCACTGCGATCGAATTAAGAAACGAGACCCTTTTTGTTTCCCTTACCTCATCGGTCCTGCGAGAAGAATTGAGTCATGGAAAATCAAAAATAATTACCATGATAAATGAAGAACTGGGCAAGGAATTGGTAAAAAAATTGGTCTTGCGCTAATAAAAAAAGCCTACAAGAAATTCCTGCAGGCCCTTTGTTTATTATAATGATGTATTAGTAGATTTCTCTTCCCGCAAAATGAAAGGCACCTTCTAAAGCTGCATTTTCATCGCTATCCGAACCATGAACTGCATTCTCTCCTATTGAAGTTGCAAACAATTTACGAATAGTCCCCTCTGCTGCATCAGATGGATTTGTAGCACCAATAAGTGCCCTAAAATCTTCCACTGCATTTTCTTTTTCCAAAATAGCAGCTACAATTGGTCCTCTGGTCATAAACTCTACCAATTCCCCAAAAAATGGACGCTCTCTATGAACGCCATAAAATTCTTGTGCATCCCTTAAACTCAACTGCGTATATTTCATTGCAGAAATTTTAAAACCTGCAGAAGTAATTTTTTCCAAAATCGCACCAATATGTCCATTTTCAACCGCATCGGGCTTTATCATGGTAAATGTTCTGTTTGTAATCATCTCTTGTTAAATTTTGCGCAAAAATACGCTTTATTCATTAACCCGCAAGTCTTAATAGTTTTGTTCCAGTTCTCCCAACAATACACCATGGTCCCCAACCATCCTGAAGCGCACCTTTTTTTGGGTAAAATCGAAACTTAAAAGTCCAAAACTTTTTTTGGTGACAACCGTTCCTACTCTAAACGGATTAGGCTCTCCTGAAAAACTTGAATATACATGGGTAAGGCCGCTACTGGTGAAATCTATTAAGGGATAAGTTAGTCCATCCACCTTGGTCCTTGAAAATTCCGAAATGTGTCTATCTCCACTTAGTAGGACTACTCCTTTTGCCTTAGAAGAGGCTATCAGACTTTTCAATCGGTCTACTTCATGCGGAAAATTTCCCCAGCATTCAAAGCCGTGTTCATTGGATAAAAACTGAATACTACTGACGATGATATTGAAATCGGCCTTGGAAAAATTCAATTCATCTTGCAACCAAGTCCATTGTTCCGATCCTAGAACTGTTCCTTGGCCATAAACATTTGGTTTGTGCCTCTTTTTTGTAACCTTATCGGGAGTCAGGGCAGTTCTAAAATATCTAGTATCCAGGACTATTATCTTAACACTTCCTACTGGAAAAGTATAATCATGGGATGAATAAACCCCTTCTCTTGTTCTTCTGGGACTATTTATAGGGACGTCCATAAAATCCAAAAACTCCTGCTGACTCCATTTTTTACCTTTGAATTCCACTCCCCCATCATTTAAACCATAGTCGTGATCATCCCAGGTACCAATAACAGGTATTGTCGTTTTTAATAGGGCATAACCTGCAACCTTATTCTGCTCCCTATACATTTCCATTAACTTTTTCCTATTGTCCGTGTCTGCATAAATTATATCTCCACCCCAGATCCACACATCGGGCTTTGACGAAACTATATCATCCCATAAAGGATTATTCAAACTACTCTTGTTGCAGGAACCAAAGGCAATGGTGAAATCGGACTCCGTTTGCTGAACCAAACTATTTGTAGTTGCTGATTTACAACCCGTATATAGTAAGAGTAATATGAAATAAAATGGTATTTTCTCCATGTAATAGTGTTTTAAATGAATGCTCAAAAATAAGGCTTTTAAGAATAAGGTCTATATGATAAAATTGTATCTTTGCGCCCATGAATTTGAAGGAAATAAAAGCTACAGAGGCATTACTCTCTACGCCGCAAAAAATAGTTATAGTACCACACAAAAACCCTGATGGGGATGCCATCGGTTCAACTTTAGGTCTTTACCACTACCTAAAAAATAGAGGTCAGGAAGCTACGGTGATTTCTCCTAATGATTATCCCAAGTTTTTAAAATGGATGCCCGGTAATGAACATATTGTAAATTTTGAAAAAGATTCGCATCATGCCAAGCAACTCATCAAAGAAGCAACAATAATATTCACATTGGATTTCAATCATTTGGGAAGAATAGACCAGATGCAACCTCATTTGGAAGAAGCTACGGCTACTTTTGTAATGATTGACCATCATCAGGCCCCGGGTGATTATGCGGATATCACGTATTCCGATGTAAGCATGAGCTCTACCTGTGAAATGGTATACAATTTTATAGAATTCTTGGGCCATAGGGATCAAATCAATGCCGATATCGCCAATTGCCTATATACAGGCATTATGACGGATACAGGTTCTTTTAAGTTTCTCTCTACAACCAGTAGAACCCACAGGATCGCTGCCGACCTGATCGACAAAGGTGCCAACAACACCCAAATTCACAATAAGGTTTTTGATACCAATACCCCCAGCCGTCTGCATCTTTTAGGTTGTGCGTTAAAAAATATGGTCATTTTGGAGGAGTATCATACGGTCTATATTACACTGAGCCAGGAAGAGTTGGACAGTAATCAATATAAAAAAGGTGATACTGAAGGATTTGTCAATTATGGCCTAACCTTGGACAGCATTTGTTTTGCTGTAATTTTTATTGAAAACAAAGAGGATGGCATCGTAAAAATTTCCTTTAGGTCCGAAGGGAGTTTTTCTGTTAATGAATTTGCCAAAAAACATTTTCAAGGTGGTGGACATACCAATGCTGCTGGAGGGAAAAGCGATGTATCCTTAAATGATACCACAGCGTATTTTGTATCACTACTAGAAAACTATAAAGAACAATTGAACGCATGAAATATTTTTTAACCCTTTTAGTCCTGGGATTAGCCTTGGTATCCTGTCAAGAAGCAGTACCGAGAAGACCTATAAAAGTACGGACAGGTAGTTTTTTTAAAGAAACCATAAAACGGAACAAAGAACTACTTGCCCAAGAAGAAAAATTGATCAAGGAAATCATAGCCCATGATACAGCACATACCTATTTGAGCAGTTCACAGGGCTCATGGTATTACTATGAAATAAAAAATGATTCCGTATCCTATACTCCAAAACCGGATGATTTGGTGAGCCTTACTTACAATGTGGTCAGTTTTTCCAATGATACCATTTATAAAAGTGAGGAAATGGGAATCTTAAAATATAAAGTGGACAAACAAAATCTTTTTCCAGGGCTAAGAAATAGTATAAAACTTTTGAGTGAAGGTGAATCAGCAACTTTTTTATTCCCATCATCCCTTGCTTTTGGCTACCATGGAGACAATAAAAAAATTGGCACCAATATACCTGTGAAATCAACCATAACCCTTTTAAAAATAGAACAACAAAAAGACAGTATCCAAAATTAAAATTTATTAAAAAATGAAAAAAACATATTTATTATTCATGGCCGTGGCCATAGCCCTTACCAGTTGTAAATCCAGTAAACACGCCGATCTAGGCGATGGCATTTTCGCTAACATACAAACCAATAAAGGCGACATCATTATTAAATTGGAAAGTGAAAAGACTCCAGTTACCGTTGCAAATTTCATTTCCTTGGCAGAAGGCAACAGTCCATTTGTCAGTGATAGCCTTAAAGATATAAAATATTATGATGGCCTTATTTTCCATAGGGTGATGAAAGACTTTATGATCCAAGGAGGTGATCCAACAGGTACAGGAAGGGGAAATCCTGGCTATAAATTTAGGGACGAGTTCAATGACTCCCTTACCCATTCCAAGGCTGGCATCCTTTCTATGGCCAATTCTGGACCAACAACCAATGGCAGCCAGTTTTTCATCACGCATAAAGAAACACCATTTCTAGATGGGAGACACACCGTTTTTGGTGAGGTTGTAGTAGGCTTGGATGTAGTTGATAGTATTGCGAATGTAAAAACGTCTATTGAGCCCATGACAAAAGATAGGCCTATTGAAGATATCGTCATGAACAAAGTAGAGATCATCCGAAACGGAAAGGAAGCTAAAAAGTTTGATGCCATTAAGATCATGACCGATTATTTTGCAGAGGAAGAAGCAAAATTAAAGGCGTTGGCAAAAATGAAGGCCGACTTCTCTGCAGAAATTGAAAAACAGAAAGCAGTAGCCGAAACATTGGCTTCTGGTCTTCAGATTTACAGTATACAAAAAGGTACGGGAGAATCTCCAAGAGCAGGACAGCAAGTAAACGTCTACTATGCTGGTTATTTGGAATCTGGGGAATTGTTCGACAGTAACGTGGAGGCTGTTGCTGTAAAATATGACAAATTCGATGAAAACAGAAAAGCTGGTGGCGGTTACGAAGCCATCCCTATGGATTATAGCCCTGATGCGCGGTTGATAGCTGGATTTAGAGAAGGCCTATTGTCTATGAAGGTAGGTGATAAAGTACGCTTGTTCATCCCATCGCATTTGGGGTACGGGCCAGCCGGTGCAGGAAAAGTAATTCCTCCAAATGCCGATTTGGTATTTGATTTGGAAATCACCGGAATAGCGGAATAGCGGAATAGCAATTAATTGTAGGTGTAAAAAAAAGCTCGCAAATTGCGAGCTTTTTTATTTTTATGGAATCATCTAAGGATTTATTTCAATAAGCCGATCTTTCAATTACTACCAATTTTGTGATTTCAATTCTATGGTAGCCTTAAGAATATCCATTTGCGATATCTGACCTACCAAGATCCCTTTCTCCACAATTGGAAACCGTCTCCTTTTGGCCTGCAAAAACTTATTGGCGGCATCAAATATATCCATATTACCATCTATGGTCTCCACATTGGAAATCATATGTTGCCCAACGGTCCTTGTCTCTCCCGGTAAATTGTGATACTTGCTTTCACTGATGTGTTTGACGCAATCCCCTTCAGAGATCATTCCTATAAGCTCATATTTATCATTCACGACCGGTCCACCGGATATCCTATACTTGATCAATTGTACAATAACCTCTTCCACAGATTGATCTGGTTTGAAGGTTATCAATTTTTTGGTCATATAATCACTAACCTTTAACGAGACCTCATCCTTGGATTCCCGCAGTTTCATTGGCCCTTGAAAACTCTTGATTCCCATAATTATTTCATTTTAAGACAACCTTTAAATTACTAAAAATAAGCGAGTTATCCAATAATATTGGGATAAATTATTGTGCGAATGGTTTGACCCTATTTTTTCGGAACATCCTTCAAGATCTCCAATAAAAATTTCCAAAATTTTTGGACCGATGGAATACTCACCCTTTCATCTGGAGAATGGGCACCTTTTATCGTAGGACCAAAACTGATCATATCCATATCCGGATAATTTTTACCTAGAATTCCACATTCCAAACCGGCATGGCAAGCAACCACATTGGCACTTTCTCCGAAAACGGTTTTGTATTTATTTTCCAGCACTTTTAATATGGCAGAGTCCGGATTGGGATTCCAACCTGGATAATCCCCACTTAGGATCACCTCACACCCTGCGAGTTCAAAAGCACATTTCAGGGAATTTGCCAAATCAAATTTGGCTGAATTTACAGACGACCTCGTTAGGCACATAACTTCCAAAAGACCATTGTTCACAATCACCCTCGCTATGTTATTGGAGGATTCCACCAAGTCATCCATTGTCGCACTCATGCCATATACTCCATTTTTTGCAGCGTATAAAGCTTTTATTAAACTTAACTGAGCCTCAGATTCCATCATTTGGGCAGGTAGGTCTACCTTCTCAACCTCAACTATCAATTGCGGTTCAGTGTACTTTAATTCCTCTTTGATGGTTACTTCCAAGGCTGACAGTGCGTTTTCAAAATCAGCTTTATTCGGTTCATCCACCACCACCACGGCAAAGCTTTCTCTAGGGATGGCATTGCGCAGACTACCCCCATTTATTTCAGAAACACCAATCTTAAAGCTTTCACAAGCCATGTATAGCAATCTGTTCATTATTTTATTGGCATTCCCGAACCCTCTATGGATATCCATGCCACTGTGCCCGCCTTGCAAACCTTTAACAGTAATTTTATAGGCCACATTGCTTTTAGGAACAGCTACTTCCTTATATTTTCTCGCTGCAGTTATGTCTATACCTCCAGCACATCCTATGTCAATCTCGTCATCTTCCTCCGTATCCAGGTTTAATAATATTTCACCTTGCAAGACACCACCTTTTAGACCCATGGCGCCTGTCATCCCAGTTTCTTCATCTATGGTAAAAAGAGCTTCCAATGCAGGGTGGACAACAATATTACTTTCCAATAAGGCCATAATTGCGGCAACACCCATACCGTTATCGGCCCCTAGTGTCGTTCCTTTTGCCTTTACCCAATCCCCTTCAATCTTCATTTCAATTCCTTGAACATCAAAATCAAAAACAGTGTCCGAATTTTTTTGGTGCACCATATCTAAATGTGACTGTAGGGTGACCATTTTTCTGTTCTCCATCCCAGCTGTTGCAGGCTTACGGATGATTACATTGCCTACCTCATCCTTAAAGGTCTCCAACCCCAAGGATATCCCAAAATCCATCATAAATTGAATAACTCTTTTCTCTTTTTTAGAGGGTCTTGGGACCGCATTCAAATCAGCGAATTTGTTCCAAACGGTTTTGGGTTCCAATTGACGTACTTCTTTGCTCATAAGATTCTATAAAATTGAACCCAAAAATACACATTGAAAAATGACTTTGCCACAGTTATTCCCATTTAACATTTAATTAGAGCATTGGTCCATTAATACTAAATCTGATTGGTTATTTTTGATCCGATGAACAACCGATTGAAAAATAGTATTGCCCTATCCATTATCCCGCAAATAATTTTGGTCAAATGGTTGGGTCACTACCCTAAATTTATAGAATCCTATTATAGTTTAGGCATATACCCATTGCTATCAAAAATCTCCAGAACCGCTTTTGGTTGGATTCCCTTTTCTGTAGGGGATATCATTTATACCTTATTATTGGTAGTCGCACTTCGCTATTTGATTTTAAATAGAAAGGAAATAAAACAAAGTCCCAAGGCTTTTATCCGTAATATTTTCATTGTACTTTCCACCGCTTATTTTAGTTTCCATTTACTTTGGGGGCTTAATTATTATAGGGTCCCTTTAAGTGAGACCCTAGCCTTGGAAGAAAATAATTCCAACATAGCATTGGAATCTTTTGTTGAAAAGCTCATTGACAAAACAAATGAAACGCAAATGCTCATAGTTGGCGATAGCACGCGAATGGTAATGGTGCCCTATTCTAAACAAGAGATACTGGAAAAGACCATTCAAGGCTATCAAGAACTGGAATCCCAATTTTCAATATTTCATTACCAACGGCCGAGTCTCAAGAATTCCCTTTTTAGTACTGGTCTTTCTTATATGGGCTATGCGGGTTATTTAAATCCGTTCACCAACGAGGCTCAAGTAAATGCACTACTGCCCAATTTTAGGTATCCCGTTGTCGCAGGTCACGAAGTTGGGCATCAATTGGGTTATTCAGCAGAAAATGAGACCAATTTTATAGGATATCTTGTGACATCCTCCAATAGCGACATCTATTTTAAATATTCCGCTTATTCTTATGCCCTGGCCTATTGCCTTTCAGATATCAAGAAAAGGGACGAACCTACATTTGAAAGGCTATTTGGAACATTAAATAACGGGGTTAAAAAAAACTACAAGGAGGTGTCTGATTTCTGGTTGGCCTATGAAAACCCTGCAGAACCTGTCTTTAAATCTATTTTCGACACTTTTTTAAAAGCCAATAACCAGTCCAAAGGCATAGAAAGTTACAATGCCGTGGTGATACTTTTAATAAATTATCACGAACAACACCCATTATAGTGTTAAAAAAAAGTGAATACGTCTTATAAGAGTGCTAAGAATTTTACCTTTAAAGGGACTAATTTAAAACACCTTTATAAAATGAAAATGCGACTTCTAGTCTTGGCCATCTTATGGTCGAGCACAACTTTGTTTGCACAAGATTATTTTCCTAAAAATGATGGCGTAAAAACAACCAACAACAACTACACGGCATTTACCAATGCAAAAATTTATGTAACCCCAACCCAGATCATTGATGGCGGCACCTTATTGATCCAGAATGGCAAAGTGGTACAAGCTGCCAAAACAGTTACCCTACCCAAAAGTACAATTGTTATTGACCTGAATGGGAAATCGATTTACCCCTCATTTATCGATATCTATTCCGATTTTGGAGTGGAAAAACCAAAAAAGGCCGAGGGCGGAAGAAGAACCGCAGAATATGAGCCTTCTAGGGAAGGCTACTATTGGAATGACCATGTAATGCCCGAGAACAAGGCGATTTCGGTTTTCAAGTACGATGATAAAAAGGCAAAGGAAATACGTGACGCCGGTTTCGGTGTTGTTAACTCCCACATTCAGGATGGTATTGCCCGGGGAACGGGAATACTCGTAGCTTTAAATGGCGCCGGCAACGATGCCGATAGAATCTTGGATGATGCCTCTGCACAATATTTCTCGTTTGAAAAAAGTGTAGCCAAAACCCAATCCTATCCATCTTCATTAATGGGCTCCATGGCTTTACTAAGACAAATGTACAGCGATGCCAACTGGTATGCGAAAGGCAACTCAAAAACCAAGGATCTTTCTTTGGAAGCACTGAACAAAAACAAGGGTGTAATATCTATTTTTGAAGCAAAGGACAAAGGAAATGCCCTGAGGGCAGATAAAATTGGGGATGCCAACAACATTCAATATATAATACTTGGAGGTGGAAACGAATATGAGAGCATTAATGAAATAAAGGGCACCAATGCCAAATTTATTTTACCCTTAAACTTCCCAGATGCCTATGATGTATCCAACCCATACCAAGCATCCTATGTGAGCCTGGAAGATATGAGATATTGGAACCAAGCGCCAGCCAATCCTAAAGTAATGGAGGAAAACGGGGTGTCTTTCTCACTGACGTTATACGATTTAAAATCTCCATCTGCCTTTAAGGATAAGGTATTGCAAGCCATTGACCATGGTCTTTCGAAAACAAAGGCCTTGGAGGCTTTGACTACTATACCAGCTAGTATTTTGGGCAAAACCAACAAAATTGGATCCCTTACCCCTGGAACCTATGCCAATTTCCTTATTACTTCGGGAGACATTTTTGACAAGGGCACTACCCTCTATGAAAACTGGGTGCAGGGAACAAAAAATATCGTAAACAGCAAAGACCAAAAAGATATTCGTGGAGATTACGACCTAGCTATTGGTGGCATTACCTATAAGCTTGCTATTTCCGGTGAAGTCAACAAACCAAAATCAGAAATCACCCAAGACACCGTTAAACTAAAATCTAAAATCAGTTATGACGATAACTGGATGGATCTTAGTGTAAACACGGACGAAGGTGCTAAAATATATAGGATGACCGCCTTGGTGGTACCAACCTCGGATAACATAAGTGGCCGTCTTATTCTGCCAAATGGAAACGAGGCTTCCTTCAACGCTGTAAAGACAAAGCCCTTTACTGAGAAAGAGACAGAAAAAGAAGACAAGGAAGTCCCTGTAGTGGTTCCAGTAACCTTTCCTAATGTTGGACATGGGTATGCCTCCAAACCGGTACAAGAAACCATGCTGTTCAAAAATGCTACCGTTTGGACCAGTGAGGATGCAGGAATTTTAGAAAATACAGATGTCCTTATAAAAAATGGTAAGATTTCCAAGATTGGGAAGGACCTAAGTGCCAGTGGTGCAACAGTTATTGATGCCACAGGAAAACATCTTACAGCTGGAATTATCGACGAGCACAGTCATATCGCTGGCCTTTCTATAAACGAAGGTGGACAAAATTCTTCTGCGGAAGTAAAGATGGAAGATGTTGTGGATCCGGAAGATGTTGGTATCTATAGGGATCTTGCAGGAGGTGTCACCTCTATCCAATTACTGCATGGCTCAGCCAATCCTATAGGAGGACGTTCCGCCATTTTAAAGCTTAAATGGGGAGAAACTGCGGCTAATATGATCTATAGTAATTCGCCAAAATTCATAAAGTTTGCTTTAGGAGAAAATGTGAAGCAATCCAACTGGGGAAGCTACAATCGCTTTCCACAGACCAGAATGGGTGTAGAACAGTTATTTATGGACTATTTTCAAAGAGGAAAGGAATACGACGCTAAAAAGAAAAGTGGTCAGCCTTTTCGTTATGATGAGGAAATGGAAGTCATTGCCGAAATCTTAAATGGGGAGCGCTTTATTAGCTGTCACTCTTACGTACAGAGCGAAATAAACATGTTGATGAAGGTGGCCGATAAATTCAGTTTTAGGGTAAATACCTTCACCCATATCCTTGAAGGATATAAGGTAGCCGACAAAATGGCGGAACACGGAGCGGGCGCTTCTACTTTTAGTGATTGGTGGGCTTATAAATTCGAGGTCAATGACGCTATTCCATACAATGCTGCTATCATGCACAGTCAGGGAATAACCGTCGCCATCAATAGTGATGATGCTGAAATGTCAAGAAGATTGAACCAGGAGGCTGCTAAAACGGTGAAATACGGTGGTATGTCCGAATTGGAAGCTTGGAAAACAGTAACCATCAACCCCGCAAAGCTATTGCATATTGATAACAGGGTGGGAAGTATCAAAGAAGGAAAGGATGCTGATATTGTGTTGTGGAACAACAACCCGTTGTCCATTTATGCCAAGGCCGAAAAAACTCTAATTGATGGGGCCGTTTATTTTGACCTGGAAAAGGACAAACAATTGAGACAATCTATGGATCAAGAGCGAAACACCCTAATCAACATGATGTTAAAGGAAAAAGATGGGGGCAATGCTACCCAAACTCCTGTGAAAAAAGAAAATAGACTGCTTCACTGTAATAGCTTATAAATAGCTGAAATACTGTCTAAAAACACTAAAGATAAAACACATGAAAATTAAAAATTATATACCATTAATTATGTTGGCCCTGGCAAGTTCTCTTGTCTTTGGACAACAGACTCCTGCATCGGCCCAAAAAGAAGCAATATCCATAACCGGTGTCACGGCCCATATTGGAAACGGTACCGTAATGGAAAACAGCACCTTGGTTTTTGAAAATGGTAAAATAACCGCTCTTGGAGGATCGGAAACCGCAACCAAAGGAACGGTAATTAATGCAGCAGGAAAACACATTTATCCTGGTTTCATTACTCCTTGCTCCTCTTTGGGGCTTGTGGAAGTAGATGCTGTTAGAGCTAGTGATGATCAAGATGAACTTGGTGATATGATTCCACATGTACGTAGTTTAATTGCTTATAACGCGGAATCAAAGGTTGTTGAAAGCATGCGTCCCAATGGGGTGTTATTGGGGCAGATATCTCCTAAAGGAGGTAGAATATCCGGAACATCTTCCATTGTACAGTTCGATGCCTGGAACTGGGAAGACGCCTCAGTAAAGGCTGATGATGGAATACATTTAAACTGGCCAAGCACCTTTAGAAGGGGCCGCTGGTGGGAAGGTGAGCCAAGGGGCTTACAACCAAATAAGGATTATACCAAGGACGTCAGTGAAATTGAAGTTTTTGTTCAGAATTCCGCAGCTTACAATAAGGGAACCACCAATGAGAAAAACCCAGTTTTTGATGCCATGAAAGGCGTTTTCAATGGCTCTCAAAGAATGTTCGTTTACGCCAATGGAGAAAAGGAGATGATCGATGCGGTTACCAATCTTAAAAATCTAGGCATCAAAAATGTTGTCATCGTTGGCGGTTATAACGCCTTAAAGATTGCCGACTTCCTAAAGGCACAGCATGTTCCAATATTGGTGAATCTGCCTCATGATCTTCCAAATTTGGACGATGATGACTATGACTTGCCGTACAAGTTACCAAAGCTCTTAACGGATGCAGGATTATTGGTTGGAATACAAAATATAGATGCAGCCAATTTCCAAGCACGTAATCTACCCTTCTATGCCGGACAAGTAGCCGGACAAGGATTGGATAAAGAAAAGGCTTTGGCCCTTATCACCTCGAATACTGCAAAAATATTGGGCATAGATGACCAATATGGTACGCTTGAAGTTGGTAAAAGTGCTACTCTCTTTATTTCTGAAGGGGATGCATTGGATATGCGTACCAATAAACTAAGTCACGCCTTTATCGATGGACGTATGTTGTCCTTAGAAACTCATCAGACCGAGTTATGGAAGCGATATATGAAAAAATACAACGGTAAATAGCAAAGTATTCTTTAAATTAAAAATCCCTTTAGACAAGATAACTTGTCTAAAGGGATTTTTAATTTTCGGGATAACACTACTCCTGAACCTTACCTTCCACAAATTTTGCTAGCGGAGGTTTTTCGAAGAAAGAATCTGGTTTTGATGTTTCACTCAAGACCACATTTTCAAAAGGAACGGTATTCTGATTTTCTTTCATTGTCTTCCCTTCATAGGAGTACCAAGACAAGGATTTTGGTAAAATCACATCGCCCACTTGCATCCAGTCATTATATCGTATCCACTTTACATTATCGGACTTTTCCCCACTTCTATAGCTTACGGTGTACCCTAGCCATGCCATTTGGAAAGTCTCTGGATCGTAATGGATAAAATATTCATCCTTATACGAGGTTCCGATCCCTGGATTGTACGATACACTAATTCCGGGATAGGTTTTACCCTCAAACATTACTTCTTCGGTAGTACCGTAAACAATACCATCATCGGCCAAAACAAAGGGCATGGCATAAAAATAAAACATGAGGTTATGGTAGAACACTGGATCTCCTTCATAGGTGTTATTGCTATCCATCAACCAAACTTGTTTTCCATCGAAGCCCATAGAAAAATCAGCCCCTACTACCTTATCTTTTCTGGAGTACAAGTTCGTGGTATGGGTTTCTGTATTTCCCGGTTTTGGAATCTCGTAGACCAGGCTTTTCTTGTTTTTCCAATTCTGGAGGCCACCGTGGGCATCAAAAACTTTCACTAGCTCTTGTGGATATTTGCTAAGATCCAAATGCTCTACTTTGGCAGTTTGCTCAACTTCCATTGTAGGCTGGTCTGTTTTTTTAGTTTCCTTACAGGATATTAATCCAATAAAGAGCATCATTAGTACAGCGTATTTCATATAGTCTTGATTTTGTGTTTTACAATTTGTCGTAAGTGAAGGGATTAGTTTACGGGATTAGATTATTTTTGTGCCAATGACAGAAAACAAGTACATCAGCAGCTTGCAAAACCCTTTGGTAAAAAAGGCGTTGACGCTTAAAGAAAAATCCCGTGAACGCAAAAATACGGGAAGTTTTGTGCTGGAAGGAGTTAGGGAACTACAATTGGCCATAAAAGGTAATTATAAACTGGAAACCGTTTTCTTTTATCCCGATATTATTTCTAGGGAAGCAATATTGGACCTATTGGGACAAGAGATGGGCACAGAAGTCATGATAGAAATTTCCAAAGAAATCTACCAGAAATTGGCCTATCGGGAAACTACGGAAGGGGTCTTGGCCATCGCAAAATCCAAATCCCATACATTGAACGAAATGGTGTTCAGTACAAAAAATCCTTTGGTCTTGATCGTGGAAGCTCCAGAAAAACCAGGAAATATTGGGGCATTATTGCGTACAGCAGATGCGGCCAATTTAGATGCTGTCATCATTGCCAACCCCAAAGGTGATCTGTACAACCCAAACATCATACGATCCAGTGTTGGCTGTGTTTTTACCAATCAAATTGGGATAGGCTCAACCAACGAGGTTATTGATTTCCTAAAGATAAATAATATTGCCATTTACTGTGCCGCCTTAACAGCTTCAGAAAAATATACAAAGATTAATTTTGCCGAGGCCTCTGCAATAGTTGTAGGAACGGAAGCCACAGGATTATCCTCTGAATGGCTAGAAAGTTCTACCAAAAACATCATTATCCCGATGGAAGGTGAAATAGACTCCATGAATGTATCCGTCTCAGCGGCAATAGTTATATTTGAGGCAAAAAGACAAAGGGACTCCCAATAGGTCGTCCCAATTAAGTAGGAAACCCCACACGAAATGTTTGGAATTCCTACCCTCTAGTTCCCTTCAAAACCCAATTACATGAACAGCAGTATTCTATTTTATATCATCATCGGCATTTTAAGTGTCCAATTTTTATTGGAAACGATTTTGGATTATCTCAATTCCAAAAGATACCAAGATCCAGTTCCACAGGAATTGGATGATGTTTTTGACGCTTCCGAGTATGAAAAATCCCAACAGTACAAAAAGACCAATTATAAATTTGGGCTTCTAACTTCTACATTTTCATATATTCTCACCATGGGATTCCTTATTTTTGGAGGATTTGAGTGGCTTGATTCCATTGCCAGGAGTGTTACGGATAACCCCATACTTATTGCCTTGATATTCTTTGGTATTATCATGATTGGGAGCGATCTTTTATCCACTCCTCTTTCTTACTATCATACTTTTGTGATAGAGGAAAAATTTGGGTTCAACAAGAGCTCCAGAAAATTATTTTTTCTGGATAAGCTAAAAGGTTGGCTGATGACCATAGTCCTTGGAGGCGGAATATTGGCATTGGTCATTTGGTTCTTTCAATGGGCAGGAACCAATTTTTGGATATATACGTGGGGTCTGATTGCCCTGTTTTCAATATTCATGAACATGTTCTATAGCAAACTGATTGTTCCCTTGTTCAACAAACAAACCCCATTGGAGGATGGCACTTTAAAGGAAAAATTGGAGAACTATGCTAAAAATGTTGGTTTTGAGCTTAAAAATATATTTGTAATCGATGGATCAAAAAGGTCCACCAAAGCGAATGCCTATTTCTCGGGATTTGGAAAACAAAAAAGAGTGACCCTTTATGATACCCTGATCAACGATTTGGAGGAGGACGAGATTGTAGCTGTATTGGCCCATGAAGTTGGCCATTATAAGAGAAAGCACATCATTTTCAATCTTTTTGCTTCTTTGGTATTAACAGGAATCACCTTATTTATACTTTCAATTTTCATCAACAATCCACAGGTATCCTTGGCAATTGGAGTCTCCCAACCAAGTTTCCATGCGGCTTTGATCGGATTTGGAATTTTATATAGTCCTATTTCAGAAATTACTGGTTTGATCATGAATTATCTGTCCAGAAGATTTGAATATGAGGCAGATGATTATGCCAAAGACACTTTCGCAGCCATGCCCTTGGTGACCTCACTAAAAAAACTGTCCAAAAAAAGTTTGAGCAACCTCACACCCCATCCGGCATATGTATTTATGCACTATTCCCATCCTCCATTGGTCTCTAGAATCCGCAATTTAAAGGCATAATTTTTGTTGGTTGATAGTAAAGTTTGTCTTATTTTTAAAATATGATGACGGAAGCTGCTATAGAAAAAGAAAACAAGCAAATTGCCAAGCAATACAAGGAGCTATTGCGAATCAGCTATCAAAATTTATCTGTTGAGGATAAGAAATTGATACGCTCGGCATTTGACGTGGCCGTTGACGCCCATAAGGAACAACGAAGAAAATCTGGGGAAGCCTATATTTTTCATCCTATAGCTGTAGCAAAAATAGTAGCATCTGAAATTGGATTGGATGCCGTTTCCATTGCCTCTGCCCTGCTGCATGATGTGGTGGAGGACACTACCTATACCTTGGCAGATATTGAACGAATGTTCGGGGATACCGTAGCCCGCATTGTGGATGGGTTGACAAAAATTGCACACCTTAAAAAGGACATGAATATTTCCCAACAAGCGGAGAACTTCAGGAAAATGTTGCTCACCCTAAATGATGATATAAGGGTAATCATTATAAAAATTGCGGACCGATACCACAATATGCTCACCATGGATTCCATGCCAGAGGATAAACAGGTAAAAATCGCTTCGGAGACCTTATACATTTACGCGCCCTTGGCCCATAGAATAGGGCTTTATAATATTAAAACAGAACTTGAAGATCTAAGTCTTAAATATACCGAACCAGAAGTTTACACTGATATCCTTGGAAAAATAGAAGAGACCAAAGAAGAGCAGGTTGCTTATATAGATGCTTTTTCAGGAGTAATCAGCAACTCGTTGGACAAAGAAGGACTCAACTATCTTATCAAAGGTCGAATGAAATCGATTTATTCCATTCGCAGGAAAATGAAGATTCAAAATGTCACCTTTGATGAGATCTATGACAAATTTGCCATTAGGATCATCTATAAGTCGGATCGTCATAATGAGAAATTTTTGGCGTGGAAAATCTATTCCATAGTCACCGATCATTTCACCCCTAACCCTGTGAGACTAAGAGATTGGATCTCCTCGCCCAAATCTACGGGATACGAGGCCCTGCACATCACGGTAATGGGGCCAAAAGGAAAATGGGTAGAAGTACAGATCCGTAGTGAACGGATGCATGAGATAGCTGAAAAGGGGTACGCTGCCCATTTCAAATACAAGCATGGGGAACAAAAGGAACAAGGTCTTGAAATGTGGCTCAATAGATTACAGGAAGCACTTGAAAACGCAAATACCAATGCGGTTGATTTTGTAGAGGAGTTTAAACTTAACCTTTATTCCAAAGAAATTTTTGTGTTTACCCCTAAAGGAGAATTAAAATCGCTCCCCAAAGGTGCCACTCCTTTGGATTTTGCCTTTAATATCCACACCGAAGTAGGCATGAAAACCCGTGGGGCCAAGGTGAATGGTAAATTGGTGCCCCTGAACACCACCCTGCACAGTGGGGATCAAGTAGAAGTAATTACCTCAGAACAAGCAAAACCCAATCAAAGTTGGTTGGATTATGCCACAACTGCCCGTGCAAGGTCCAAAATAAAATCTTCCCTAAAGGAGGAGAAGAAAACCATTGGCCTGGATGGCAAAGAGATCCTTAGAAGAAAACTCAAATCACAAAAAATTTCCCTGAACGAGGATACCATCAACAAAATGGTCATCTTCTTTAAGCTAAAGACAAGTTTGGACCTTTTTTATAGGGTCGGAATCGGTGCCATTGACAACCAAATGTTAAAGGATTTCGCATCCTCTTATAGCAATGCTTTCATCAGTTTCTTCAAAAACAAGATCAGGAGGCATCATGTTCCGGAGGACATCAACAAGGACGAAATTACCTCCAAATATGATATTCTGGTTTTTGGTAAGGAAGAGGAAAAATTACCCTATAAACTATCCCAATGCTGCAACCCAATACCTGGGGATGATGTTTTTGGCTTTGTCAGTGTCAACGAAGGTATCAAGGTGCACAAAAAAAACTGCCCCAATGCCATTGCCTTACAGTCCAATTACGCCTATCGCATCATTAGTGCCAAATGGATCGATAGCAGCCAAGAGGAATTTACTGCTGAAATTCGACTTACCGGTATAGATGACCTCGGATTGGTAAGTGATATCACGGAAATCATATCCGATAACATGAACGTAAACATGCGGAATCTAAATTTTAGTACGGATGGAGGCACATTTAGTGGAAAAATTACCGTCGTCGTAAAAAATAATAGCATTCTTAAAAAATTAATTGAAAATTTAAAGCAGCTTAAGGGCATAGACAAAGTAAGCAGAATTTAAATTTTAACTGTACCTTTGCAGTTGAATGCAGCAAACTCTTTATGGGCACTAACAAGAACCAAGAAATTGTAAAAAACGTTTTCACCACCTTTCTTGAAGAAAACGGACATAGAAAAACTCCAGAACGTTATGCTATCCTTCAGGAAATCTATGATAGTCAAGAACATTTTGATATAGAATCGCTCTATATCAACATGAAAAACAAGAATTACAGGGTGAGTCGTGCCACTCTATACAACACCATAGAACTATTATTGGGTTGCAAGTTGGTACGCAAGCACCAATTTGGGAAAAATCAGGCACAATACGAAAAATCATATTTTGATAGACAGCACGACCATGTAATCCTAACCGATACCGGCGAAGTCATTGAGTTCTGCGATCCTCGAATACAATCTATCAAAAAAACCATAGAAGAAGTTTTCAATATTAAGATCAGCAATCATTCCTTGTATTTCTACGGTGTTAAAAACAAGGAAGAAATTTCAAACAATTAATCAATTTACAACTAATGGCAGTAGATTTACTACTAGGACTACAGTGGGGAGACGAGGGCAAAGGAAAAATCGTTGATGTACTTACAAAAGACTATGATATTATAGCACGTTTTCAAGGAGGGCCAAATGCAGGGCACACTTTGGAATTTGATGGTATAAAGCACGTTTTGCACACCATCCCATCTGGTATTTTTCATAAGAATGCCATCAATATTGTAGGGAACGGTGTGGTTATAGACCCCGTTATTTTTAAAAAAGAACTTGAGAATCTCAAGAAATTTAATATCGATATCAAATCCAAGCTTTTTATTTCCAGAAAGGCACACCTGATTTTACCTACCCACCGTTTATTGGACGCAGCTTCTGAAACTGCCAAAGGAAAGGCCAAGATAGGATCTACCTTAAAAGGGATAGGCCCTACCTATATGGACAAGACGGGACGTAACGGAATGCGTGTGGGTGACCTGGAATTTAGCGATTGGAAAGAAAAATACAGGGCTCTTGCCAATAAGCATGAGGACATGATTGGTTTTTACAATGTTGACATCCAGTATGACCTTAAGGAATTGGAAAATGATTTTTGGACAGCTGTTGAAGAATTGAAGGAGCTTACCTTTATAGATAGTGAGGAAACCATATTCCAAGCACAGAAAGACAACAAGAAAATATTGGCAGAAGGTGCGCAAGGTTCTTTATTGGATATTGATTTTGGAACCTATCCGTTTGTAACCTCCTCCAATACCACTGCTGCCGGTGCTTGTACCGGATTGGGTGTTGCCCCAAATAAAATAGGGAAGGTCTTTGGAATTTTCAAGGCCTATACCACTAGAGTGGGCAGCGGTCCGTTCCCCACCGAACTTTTCGATGAGGACGGAGTTACCATGGGACGCGTTGGAAACGAATTTGGCGCTACAACTGGTAGACCCAGAAGATGTGGATGGTTGGACTTGGTGGCACTTAAGTATGCCGTTGAAATAAACGGGGTAACAGAACTCATCATGATGAAGGCCGATGTATTGAGTGGTTTTAAAACCTTGAAGGTGTGCACCGCATACAATTATCAAGGCAAAACCATTACCCATTTTCCTTATAACATTGAACCTGAAAATGTGACCCCTATCTATACAGAAATGAAAGGATGGGCCAAGGATTTGACAAAGATGAGCAAGGCGGAAGAACTTCCTGCTACTTTGAATGATTATATTAGTTTCTTGGAAAAGGAACTGGAAGTACCCATTTCCATCGTCTCAGTGGGACCAGATAGAACACAGACAATAATTAGATAAGAAAAAAGCCACTTTAATGTGGCTTTTTTTAATTTAGGGTTTTACTAATTCTATCCTAATCTTTAATATTCTCGGGTAAAATATTCTATTTTTGACCAAAATTTGAAGCATTGCACAAACTATTAATAGTCATAGGTCTACTCTTTTTTGTGTCCATAGGAAGGTCACAGAACCAAACGCCTCAAAAGAAGCAGATCAATATCGTTTATGGGGCAAACTTCACCAAGGATGAGGTCAAATACCCGGGAGCTTCCATTTTTAGTAAAGATGACAGACAGGTGCAATTTGAACACCAAGGAGCTATACTCTTTTGCGATGTGGCCATATTCTATCAGAAGGAAAATAAGCTTAAGGCCATAAATAATGTTCGCCTGCAACAAGGGGATTCCATCACCATGACTAGCGGTAAAATAGATTACAATGGCAACTTGAAATTGGCCAAAGCATATGAAAATGTAGTCTTGACCAATACCGATATGACCCTTAAAACGGATACGCTTCGGTTCGATAGGGAAAAACAGGAGGCGTATTATCAAGATTTCGGAACAGTAGTGGACTCTGCCAATACCCTGACCAGTGAAGTGGGCAAATATTACATGGTGACCAAAAAGTACCAATTTTTGAAAAGCGTAAACATCCAAAATTCGGAGTACACCATAGATTCAAAGCAGCTGGATTACTACACCACGACTAAAAACGCCTATATGTACGGCCCTTCAACCATTACCGGTAAGGCCTATAAAATTTATTGTGAGCGAGGATATTACGATACTAGAATTGAAAGTGGCTATGGCATAAAGAACACCAGAATTGATTACAATAATAGAATTATTGAGGGCGATAGCGTCTTTTTTGATAAGAGAACAGAATTCGCTTCAGCTACCAACAATATTAAAATTACCGACACGATCAATAAAGGGATATTAAGGGCTCATTATGCCGAAGTATATAAGGCCAAGGATTCCGTTTTTGCCACTAGACGTGCCGTATCAATCAGTGAGGTACAAAATGATTCCCTATATATGCACGGGGATACGTTGATGATCACAGGTAAACCTGACGAAAGAATCTTACGGGCATTTCGCAATGCCAAATTTTACAAGACCGATTTAAGCGGTAAATCGGATTCCATCCATTTTGACCAAAAAACGGGAATTACACAATTGATAACAAAACCTGTGATATGGAATGGTGAAAACCAAATGACCGGGGATAGCATTCATTTATTGTCAGACCTAAAAACCGAAAAACTAGATTCTTTAAAAGTGCTCAATAATGCCTTTGTAATATCCTTGGATTCCATTAGTAAGGAAGGTTACAATCAGGCCAAAGGCATTAATCTATATGGAAAGTTTGAGAATAACCAATTAAAGATCATCGACTTGGTCAAAAACACTGAAGTCATCTATTATATGTACAATGATGACCAAGAACTAATCGGCATCAACAAGACTACATGTAGTGCCATCAACATTGTACTTGAAAATAACGAAATATCAGACATTACATTTATAACCAATCCTGAAGGGGATATAAACCCCGAAAAAGAATTGCCAATCAATAGCCGTAAACTTAAGGGTTTTATTTGGCGAGGAGACGAAC
This sequence comes from Flavobacteriaceae bacterium KMM 6897, assembly GCA_035798135.1. Lineage (GTDB taxonomy): Bacteria > Bacteroidota > Bacteroidia > Flavobacteriales > Flavobacteriaceae > Sediminicola. The sequence continues at coordinate 267,804 of JAPFBR010000003.1, forward strand.
GGATACGAACCAAGGAGGATATTTTTGACGAAGACGACAATAACATTAAACTGGTAAAAATCAATGGTATTAATAATCCTATTGATACGGATGCACCACCCGAAACAGAAGAACCTCCAAAGAGTAAAACAGCAAGCGATATAGCTAAAAAACCCGTAGTGACCGGGCAACAGGAAAAGGATAGTAAAATAGTCCAAAATAGAGATAAAGAAAAAGTAACGACTCAGAAGAAGATTGAAGAAAAAGATACGATCCCAGTGGCAGTGGATCAAAAGACGAAAGGGCTTTATGACGATGTCGCTAATGAGGACGGACTTTTCCCGGGATATTATTTGGTTGCCAATGTTTTTGAGTATACAGAAAATTATAAGAGATTCATGCGAATCCTTTCGGAAAGAGGTTTGGAACCAAAATGGTTTTTCCGTAAAATGAACCAATACAATTATGTGTATTTGGCTCGATATGACACCAAGCAAGAGGCCGTTAAGGCTCGTGAAACCCAATTTTTTGGACAATATCCCGATGAGACATGGATCTTAAGGGTAGTTGCCCAGTAAGTAGGTTATGAAAGAGGAATTTTTTACATATCAAGCACAGACAACACCCCATCCTTTGGCATTGGAAATTTCCCATGCCAAAGGCAGTTATATTTATGATGTTGCGGGTAATGCCCATTTGGACTTCGTAGCAGGGGTTTCTGCATGTAGCCTTGGACATTGCCATCCCAAGGTAGTAGATGCAGTCAAAGCACAGGTTGAAAAATACATGCATGTAATGGTGTATGGGGAATACATCCTAAAACCAGCAGTGGAGTATACCAAATTATTGGCCTCCCACCTACCCTTTCCCTTGGAAACAACTTATTTGGTAAACTCTGGGACAGAGGCCATAGAAGGGGCTTTAAAATTGGCTAGAAGGGTAACGGGTAGATCACAGATCATTTCAGCCCATCACGCCTATCATGGCAATACTATGGGTAGCCTAAGTGTTATGGGGTACGAGCCTCGTAAGAGTGTCTTTAGGCCCCTTATTCCAGATGTATCGTTTATAACCTTTAATAAAGAAGAGGATCTATTGAAGATCACCCATAAAACAGCAGCTGTTCTCTTGGAGACTATTCAAGGAGCTGCAGGTTTTTTACAACCTTCGGACGGATATCTAACCAAGGTGAGGCGTAGATGCGATGAAACTGGCACCCTGCTCATCCTGGACGAAATACAGCCCGGGTTCGGACGCACTGGCAAACTCTTTGCTTTCGAAAATTACAATTGTACACCAGATATCCTTGTCATTGGAAAAGGCATGGCAGGTGGACTCCCTGTAGGCGCCTTTGTGGCATCAAAAGAGATGATGGCCACCTTACAGGACCAACCCAAACTTGGCCATATCACCACCTTTGGTGGGAATCCCGTAATTGCAGCCGCAAGTCTTGCCACTCTGAAAGAAATTACGGAAACCAACCTGATTTCTGATACCCTGGAGAAGGAAGAACTCTTTAGAAAATTATTAAAACACAAACATATAAAAGCTATTAACGGCAAAGGTTTAATGCTTGCCGTTATGCTTGAGAATGAAGAAATCACCAACCATGTGGTACTGACCTGTGCCAAAAAGGGATTGATTTTATTTTGGTTGCTTTTTGAGCCAAAAGCCCTGCGCATCTCACCTCCATTGACAATTTCAAAGGAAGAAATAGTGAAGGGATGCAACCTAATCCTCAATGTTTTAGACGATTATATATAATAAATTGTTAACTAATTTGTTAATAATAAAGGCCCTATTTGTAAAAAAACAGGGCATCAATGCAGTAATTTTAGAAATATAGTTTAACCAAAAAGTTTTTATGGCGTTAGATTCTAACGAAAGACCAGGCCAACCTATCACTAAGTTTGAATCCATGTTAAAAACGGACGATGTCTATTTTTTTGATGCGGAGGATTTCGAGGATATCATTCACCACTATCTAAACAATGGTAAGGTGTCTCTGGGTAAGAAGGCCATAAAAATAGGCTTACAGCAACATCCGGACTCCATAGAATTAAAGTTGCTGGATGTGGAAGTGATGGTTTTCGAAAACAATTTGGAAGTTGCCGAAAAAATGTTGGACGAATTACAATTATTGGACAGCACCAATGAGGAAATCTATATTCAAAGAGCAAACATCTACTCTAAAAAAGACAACCACGAAGCAGCGGTGATCTTGTTGCATAAAGCCCTTGAACTATCCGATGACAGTTTCGATATCCATTCCATTCTAGGGATGGAATACCTATTTATGGACAACTTTCAACTGGCAAAGGAAAACTTCATGATGTGTGTTTCCTTTGACCAAGAGGATTACTCCTCCCTTTACAATGTCATCTATTGTTTTGAGTTCATGGAAGACTATGACGGGGCCATATTTTATCTGAACGATTATTTGGAAAGAAATCCCTATTGCGAAGTTGCTTGGCATCAATTGGGCAAACAATATATAGCCAAAAAGATGTTGAGCGAGGCCTTGGCGTCTTTTGATTTTGCAATAATCTCGGACGATACCTTTATTGGTGCCTATTTCGAGAAGGGCAAGGTCTTGGAGAAATTGGGCCGGTATAACGAAGCCATTGAGAACTACGAAACTACAATCTCCATTGAAGACCCTACCTCCCATGCTTATTTAAGGATCGGTAAATGTCATGAAAAACTACATAATGACGACTTGGCGAAACACTTTTTCTACCATACCGTACATGAAGACCCTTTATTGGATAAAGGTTGGTTGGCAATTACAGATTTTTATTACCGGAAAAAGGATTACAAAAAGGCATTGTATTATATAAATAAGGCTATTAATATTGATGAGGAAAACTCAGTGTACTGGAAGAAGTGTGCCAAAATCAATAAGGCCTTAAAAAATTACGATGAGGCCGATTTTGCATATAAACAAGCCGTAGATCTTGGGAATTTCGAAATGGAAACATGGCTTTCATGGACAGAAGTGGTCTTGCATTGTGATGATGCTGAATCTGCATTCCAAATATTACAGCAAGGCTTGGAATTCTATCCGGAAGAGGCCAAGCTCTGGTATGCAATCACGGGGGTGCACCTCCTACTAAAAAACACCGCAAAGGCAAAATCCTCTTTTTCAAAAGCCATTAAGTTAGACGTTGAAAAACTATCTACTTTTGAAGCTAAATTTCCACAATTCTACCAATTGGATTGGGTACAAGATATTATATCCGAAATAAAAAGGGCTTCTTAATAAAAAAGTTACTTTTGCTTTTTTATTCTTTATGCAAAGTCGAAATTTTTTACAGTATTTTATTATTACTCTTAAAGGAATGGCCATGGGTGCGGCAGATGTTGTACCTGGTGTTTCCGGTGGCACTATAGCTTTCATTTCTGGAATATATGAGGAACTTATCACCTCGATAAACAACATCAACTTTTCGCTTTTCAGAACCCTTCGAAAAGAAGGGATAAAAGCATTTTGGATCCAGCTCAACGGCAATTTTTTGGTCGCGCTTTTTCTGGGTATTGCCATTAGTGTCTTTTCTTTGGCAAAGCTGATTAGTTGGTTATTGATCAATCAACCTATATTATTGTGGTCTTTCTTTTTTGGATTAGTCATTGCCAGTGTGTTTTTCGTCGGGAAGGCCATAGAAAAATGGAATTTGGCCACCATTATTTTCTTTATCATTGGTGCCATATCAGCCTATTTTATTACGACCCTCCCACCATCAGAACATACAGATAGCCTCCCTTTTTTGTTTTTTTCAGGAGCCTTGGCCGTATGCGCCATGATATTACCTGGAATATCAGGTGCATTTATCTTGGTGCTTTTAGGATCTTATAAAACTATCTTGGATGCCGTTCACGAACGGGATCTAACCATTGTTGCAACAGTAGGTATTGGAGCCATTATTGGGCTTTTGAGCTTTGCCAAGATCCTAAAGTGGATGTTCAGCAACTATAAAAATATTACTTTATCCCTCTTGACCGGATTTATTTTAGGTTCTTTAAACAAAATATGGCCATGGAAAGAAGTATTGGAAACCAAAACCTATGGAGACAAAATAATTGCTGTAAAGGAAGCAAACATATCCCCTTTTTCCTTTGATGGAAACCCTCAATTATTATATGCAATATTACTGGGACTCTTTGGTTTTTCAGTTATTTTTATGCTGGAAAAATTAGCTAATAAAAAGGAAAAATAAAACATACATGCGCGCTGAAAGGACATTTATGGATAAGATATTTCTGATCATAAAGGGTCTTTTTATGGGTGCGGCAAATAAAGTGCCTGGAGTGTCAGGAGGAATCGTGGCATTTGTTGGCGGTTTCTATGAGGAATTTATCTATTCCTTGCAGAAGGTGAATCTTAAGGCCTTTAGGTTACTTGGCAAAGGTAGATTTAAAAGTTTTTACCGCTATGTAAACGGACAGTTTTTGTCCTTGCTGATCTTTGGTATGTTGATCAGCTATTTCAGTATTTCCAAGATCCTGGATTACTTTTTGGAAAAAAAGGAACTCTATGTTTGGGCGGCATTTTTTGGAATGATCATAGGTTCCATTTACTATATTTCCAAAGACTTTGGGCATTGGAACAAAAAGACGATCCTCTCTGGAATATTGGGTTTGCTCCTTGGGATTTCCATTAGTTTTCTGAATCCTGCAAAGGAAAATGATAATCTCATTTTTATTTTTTTCTGTGGCATCATCAGTGTTTCCGGAATGACCCTCCCTGGTTTGTCCGGCTCGTTTATACTTATCCTTTTGGGAAATTATGTACTATTGTTGGTCGATTCTGTAAATGCCCTTTATGATACTTTTGCGGACATTATGGAAGGTGATTTTAGTTTTATATATAATTCCAGAAGGTTGAATACCTTAAAAATATTAGTTGTCTTTACCCTTGGGTCCGCCACGGGTTTGGTCACCTTGTCCCATATTCTGAGTTATGTGCTTAAGCATTACAAAAATATCACCACTGCGGTCATCATAGGTTTTATAACCGGGTCCTTAGGGGTGGTATGGCCTTGGAAGAACACGATATTAAAAACAGATGCTTTGGGCAATGTCCTCATAGATTCCAATGGAAATGAAGTTATTGTCAATTATGAGCGCTTTATTCCGGATATGGGAAATCTAGAATCATGGTGGGCCATTTTTTATATGGTTCTTGGAGCAGGTGTTTTATTAGGATTGGAACAGTATGGAAAATACAGAAGATATAAAAAATAGATATGGGTTGGTAGGAAAGAACATTTCCTACTCTTTCTCCAAGGGATATTTTACCCAAAAATTTTCAAGTTTGAATCTTGTGGACCACTCCTATGAAAATTTTGACCTACAACATATCTCCGAATTCGAAGCTCTTATCAAAAACAATAAAGGCCTCAAAGGGCTGAATGTAACCATCCCCTATAAGGAGGCCATTATACCTTATCTTGACAAGGTAGACCACAAAGCGTCAAAAATTGGTGCTGTAAATACCATCAAGTTTACGGAAGAAGGCCTTATCGGCTTTAATACGGATGTTTTTGGCTTTCAAGATTCCATAGCGCCCCACTTAAAAAAATACCACAACAAAGCTCTTATACTAGGTAGTGGGGGAGCATCCAAAGCAGTGGCTTTTGTATTTGACGAATTGGGCATACCCTATTCTTTTGTATCCCGAAATCCGGGGCCAAAACAATTGAGCTATAAAGATCTCAACCAATCGATTATAGAGGAACATACAGTCCTAGTAAATTGCACCCCTTTGGGTACATCTCCCAATATTACGGCTAAGCCCGTACTCCCTTATGATTATCTAAATAATGGGCATTTGCTTTTCGACCTTATTTACAATCCTGAAAAAACGGCGTTCCTAGAGGAAGGGGAAGCACGTGGCGCCAGTATTCTCAATGGGCATAAGATGTTGGCCATACAGGCCGAAAAAGCCTGGGAAATCTGGAATGAAAAATAAGATAAAGGACCTTAGTCATTATAATTTATTGAATATCGCTTTACAAAAAAGATTATTTTGGCGATCTTAGTAATATATTGAATCCCTCTCCCCTCTTAAATACAGGATTAACATCACCTTAAAAGAAGATTGATTAACTTTGCCATAAACGCGGTTGTCACTAACTTATAATAGTACAATTTCGCATAACCGATAAACATTCTAAAAATGTTAGAAGAGAAAGACGAGCAACTACAGGGTAATGTAGGTGGAGATAAAAAATCAGCAACTACTGAAGTCACAACGAATTCAGAGAAAAGCGCTGAAATAACAGAAAAAAAAGAAGAGACCGTCGCCAAGGTTCCTTCAAAGGAAAAAGAGCCTGATGCTCCTCCTATTGCAGACAAGGTGGAGGATGTTGACATTACCACCAAAAAAGAGTCTATAGTTTCTTCTTCTGAGAAGGAGGAAGATATTCCTGCCGATGAGAAAGAGGCTAAAGCACCTATTTCAGAGAAAGAGGAGGAGGATTCCATTTCTACCAAAAAAAAGACTGTAGTATCTTCTGAGAAGGAGGAGGATGTTCCTGCCGATGGGAAAGAGGAGATCATCGCCAAGGTTCCTGCTAAGGGAAAAGAGTCTAAAACACCTATTGTAGAGAAAGAGGAAGATGATTCCATTTCTACAAAGAAAGAGGTTGTAGTTGCTTCTACTAAGAAGGAGAAGGATGTTCCTGACAATGCGAAAGATGAGGATTTACTGGAAGAAATAGATGAATCCAATGCCGAGGATGCCGAGGATGAGGACAATCGTGTAAGACACCAGATTCCAATTTTGGACTATCATTCCATGTCCATGGAAAATCTGGTCGGAGAGTTACAACGCTTGGTCAAGAACGAAAAAGTACAGGCCATTAAAAAGCATGTAGATGGCATTAAATATGAATTCGATTTAAAATTTCAAGATTTTATCGAACATAAAAAAGAAGAATTTGTCAGTAATGGCGGAAATGAAATCGATTTTAGGTACAATTCGGTAACCAAAAGACAATTCAATGAGGTCTATACCGAATATCGTGAAAAGAGAGATCAGTATTACAAAAGCCTAGAGCACAACCTAAAGGACAATCTAAATAAAAGACTAACTATCATTGAAGAGCTTAAAAGCCTGGTCAATGTAGAGGAAGACATAAATACTACCTACAAGAATTTCAAGGACTTGCAGGAAAGATGGCGTACCGCCGGGCCCATCCCTAGAACAAATTACAATGATGTATGGCGTACTTATCACCACCATATTGAAATATTTTATGATTTTCTTCACCTTAACAGGGAACTTCGCGACCTCGATTTTAAACATAATTTAGAGGAAAAGCTCCGATTAATTGATCGCGCCCAGGCCTTGGCCCATGAACCCGATCTAAGCATGGCTTTCCAAGAACTACAAACCCTGCACAAGGTCTGGAAAGAGGATATCGGTCCCGTGGACAAGGAACACAGGGAACTTATCTGGGAAGCGTTCAGTAATGCCACTAAAGTGCTTCACCAGCGAAGACAGGACCATTATAAAGAGATGGACAAGGTCTACGAAGAGAACCTCGTGAAAAAAAATGAGATTATAGAGGCCATAAAGGCAATCGCCGACAATATGGCCAACAACCATAAGGCTCTGCAACAGCAGATGAAAACGGTGGAAGAATTAAGAGAATCTTTTTTCAAGGCCGGGAAAGTACCACAAAAGGTCAATGAACAAACATGGGCGGCATTTAAGGAAAGTGTACGTAATTTTAATAGAAATAAAAACGCTTATTACAAGAACCTTAAAAAAGATCAACAAGAAAATCTCGATAAAAAACGTGCTTTATTGGAACTTGCTGAATCCTTAAAGGATAGTGAAGATTATGACAGCACAACAGCTGAAATGAAGCGTATCCAAAACGAATGGAAAAAAATTGGTCACGTCCCAAGAAAGTACTCGGACAAAATTTGGAACGAATTCAAAAATGCCTGTAATCACTACTTTGACCGTTTGCATTCCTTGAAAAGTGATGCCCATAAAGAGGAAGAAGAAAATTTTGAAAGTAAAAATGCCTGTTTAGACCGACTGAAAGCTTTTGAACTTAGTGGTGAGAAGCAAAAAGATCTTACCAGCATTAAAGAATACATTGCGGAGTGGAAAACCTATGGCCGGGTTCCTTTCAACAAGAAAAATATCAACGTAAAATTCAATAAAATCTTGGATGCCCTCTTTAACAAATTGGACATCAACAAGCAGGAGGCCGAATTGATGAAATATGGCAACAAAATTCAGCAATTGGCCAATGCCGATAATGAACGGGCCATTTACAACGAACGCACCTTTATTCGGAGAAAAATTTCCGAAAGCAATAGCGAGCTCAACCAATTGGAAAATAATTTACAGTTCTTCTCAAATGCTTCGGAAGATAGCCCGGTTGTAAAAGAGGTCATCAAAAACATTAACAATCATAAGGAAGCGTTGAGCACCTGGAAGGCCAAACTTAAAAAGCTCAATATTTTGGAAAACAACCTTAATAAAGAAGCGGAAGAGGTCGAAATTGAAGAAGATGATGCCACAGAAAAAGAATAGCTACCAATAAATATTTATAAACAAAAACGGGACCAATTGGTCCCGTTTTTGTTGTTTAAGAATTTCTATTTCCGCCCGATCTACTTTTAAATCTATTTGGCTTCTTGTTTCCTGTACCTTGTTTTGCTTTCGCCCTTGGATTTCTGTTCCTAGGGCCTCTATCATCCCCTTCTTCCTTTTCTGGCTTGCCACTGGGTTCAAAACCTTCCAGTACGGCACTGGGTAATTTGAGTCCCAATAATTTTTCTATCCCCCTTACGTATTCCATTTCATCTTGGGATACTAAAGAAAGTGCTTCCCCGCTGGCTCCAGCCCTACCGGTTCTACCGATTCTATGTACATAATCCTCTGGGACATTTGGAAGTTCAAAATTGATCACATGCGGCAATAATGGGATATCCAATCCACGGGCAGCAATATCAGTAGCTACCAATACCCTCACAGCTCCTTTTTTAAATCCGTCCAAAGCCTTTGTTCTGGCACCCTGACTCTTATTTCCATGTATGGCGGCAGAGGTAATATCATTTTTATTCAACTTTTCACTTAATCGATTGGCTCCGTGTTTGGTCCTTGTAAAAATAAGTACCTGCTGCCATTCGCCCTCACCGATCAATTTAATGACCAATTCCGGTTTTCTGCTTTTGTCCACTCGGTATACTTGCTGTTCTACCTTTTCCGCCGTCGTATTCTCTGGAGTCGCCTCCACCAATACTGGGTGGTGCAGGAATCCACCTGCCAATTTTTTAATTTCTTTCGAAAAAGTTGCCGAGAACAATAGATTCTGTCTCTTTGCCGGCATTAAGTTCAAGATTCTCTTGATATCTCGCAGAAATCCCATATCCAACATTCTGTCAGCCTCATCCAGTACCAAAATTTCAACACTTTTTAACGACAGTTCCCCTTGGCCATGGAGATCCAATAAACGACCGGGAGTGGCCACTAATATATCAACCCCATTTCGCAAGGTCGCGATTTGTGGTTTTGCATTAACACCGCCAAAAATAACTGCGGACCTGATATCCAAAAATTCACCGTATTCCTTAACATTGGCATAAACCTGAGCCGCCAATTCTCTGGTAGGTGTAAGCACGAGCGTCCTTACGGGCCTTTTTCTTAAGATTGGAGTCTGTGACAGTATCTGCAAAATAGGCAGTGTAAATCCCGCGGTCTTACCTGTTCCTGTTTGGGCGGAGGCCAAAACATCTTTTCTTTCTAATATTAGTGGTATTGCTTTTTCCTGAATAGGTGAAGGTGTAGTGTATCCTTTTTTGTTGACAGCTTTCAACAGGGCATCGGATAAGCCCAAAGATTTAAATGACATATATATTGTTTAAGAAACGACCTTTAATTTATGGTCACCTCTATATGAAGATGCAAAGGTACACCTAATTTATTCGATTCAATTTTATTCTCGCGAGAACCTTAATCCCCGAAGAGAGAGAGAGCCTGAATAGCAAGACTTTACCCTATTTATTTCTAACATAAACGAGTTTAAATCGTGCATTGGGCTGGTCCCTGTGATCCACATCAAATTGGGACAATGATTTGAACAACGGGGTCAGTTTTTCAAATCCAAAGTTCCTAGAATCAAAGTTGGGCTGCTTTTTGAGGATCATGGAACCCACGTCGCCCATAAAGGCCCACCCGTCTTCATCTGCGGCATCAGAAACTGAATTCCTCAGCAAGCGCATAATTTTAGGGGTGATCTTATCTACCTCTTGCTTTTTGGAATCGGCCTGTCCATCTTGTTTTTCATTGTCGGATTTAAGGATCTCCAAATAGATAAACTTGTCACAGGCAACGATGAACGGATCTGGAGTTTTCTTTTCCCCAATGCCATATACTCGAAGTCCGGCCTCCCTCAATCTCGTGGCCAATTTGGTGAAATCGCTATCTGAAGAAACCAAACAGAAGCCGTCTACTTTATTTGAATAAAGGATATCCATGGCATCGATGATCATAGCGGAATCCGTAGCATTCTTACCAACGGTATAGCCATATTGCTGGATTGGATTAATAGCATTCTCCAATAATATATTTTTCCATTTTGATAAATGTGGCTTGGTCCAGTCACCATATATCCTTTTTATAGTGGGCGTTCCGTACTTAGTAATCTCTTCCATCATCTCCTTTACATATTTGGAAGGGATGTTGTCTCCGTCTATCAATACGGCCAGTTTTGTGTCTTTTATCATAGGGAATTAAAGATACAATAATCTTGTAGCATTTTTAACCCTAACCAATCAATTTGTATATTGAGCTATAATAATATTCAAATTTATTACCTGGAAAGTTATTCGTCAAACCTTCTTGTTTTTATTCCACTTATAATGAAAGAACAAATTGAACAATTTTATAGCGCGTTCAGCAATTTGGATGCTGAAAAAATGGTTGCCCAATATCACGAGGATGTAATTTTCGAGGATCCCGCATTTGGTGTTTTAAAGGGCGCGAAGGCCAAAAACATGTGGAGAATGTTATGTGCTTCCCAAAAAGGAAAAGAATTTAAAGTTAACGTTTCCAATATTGAAAGTTTTGAAAATGAAGCAACCGCGACCTGGGAGGCATTTTATGTTTTCAGTAAAACAGGGCGAAACATTCACAATACAATACAGGCGAAGTTTAAATTTAGGGATGGGAAAATAATTTTCCATAAGGACACATTTGACCTTTACAAATGGTCCATACAGGCGATGGGCATTAAAGGGTTGCTCTTAGGGTGGACCACATTTTTTAAAAAGAAGTTACACCTCCAAACCAACAAACTACTCTCCAGTTATGAAAGCAAACTATAGGTTAGAATAGGGTGGGTTCACAAAAAAAGCGAGCCTTTAAAGGCTCGCTTTCTGATGATATAAAATTTTTGATTTTTATTTCGCAACATTCACGGAACGGGTCTCCCGGATCACGGTGACTTTTACCTGTCCTGGATAGGTCATATCCGTCTGGATTTTTTGGGAAATTTCAAAAGATAGCTGTGCCGCTTTTTCATCACTCACTCTTTCACTTTCCACTATAACGCGAAGTTCCCTACCTGCTTGAATGGCATAGGCCTTTTGAACACCTCCAAAACCAAAAGCGATTTCTTCCAAATCCTTAAGACGCTGTATATAGGAATCCAAAACTTGTCTACGGGCACCTGGTCTGGCACCACTAATAGCATCACATACCTGAACGATTGGTGAAATCAAGGTTTTCATTTCTATTTCATCATGGTGGGCTCCAATAGCATTACATACATCTGGTTTCTCACCATATTTTTCCGCCCATTGCATCCCTAGGATGGCATGTGGGGTTTCTACCTCTGCTTCCGTATTTGGCACCTTACCTATATCGTGCAATAGACCTGCGCGTTTGGCCAATTTTGTGTTTAGACCTAATTCTGCGGCCATTACGCCACAAAGTTTAGCCACCTCCCTGGAGTGTTGTAACAGGTTTTGACCATAGGAAGAACGATATTTCATTCTACCAACAGCTTTGATAAGTTCTGGGTGAAGGCCATGGATTCCCAAATCTATTACGGTACGTTTCCCTATCTCTACGATTTCTTCTTCGATCTGCTTCTCTGTTTTCTTTACGATCTCTTCAATTCGCGCAGGATGAATACGACCATCGGTCACTAACTTGTGAAGCGACAAACGGGCCACTTCCCTACGGACAGAATCAAAACATGAAAGAATGATAGCTTCCGGTGTATCGTCTACTATAATTTCGACACCGGTTGCCGCCTCTAGGGCCCGGATATTTCTACCTTCGCGACCAATAATACGACCTTTAACATCGTCCGATTCCAAGTTGAAGACAGAAACACAGTTTTCAACCGCCTCTTCCGTTCCTATACGCTGTATGGTATTGATTATAATTTTCTTGGCCTCTTGATGCGCTGTTAATTTAGCCTCTTCCACCGTGGTTTGTATATATGCCATGGCATCCGATTTCGCAGTTTCCTTCAGGGATTCCATCAATTGACTTTTTGCATCCTCTGCAGATAATCCCGAGATTACTTCTAACTGTTGTACTTGGCTTTTGTGCAGCTTCTCCAATTCGGACTGCTTTTTCTCCAAGTATTCACTTTTATGATCTATCTCCTGCAGCTTTACATCGAGTTGATCATTAATTTTTTTACTCTTGGCAAGTTCATTACTGATCTGCGATTCCTTATCCCGTGTTCGTTTCTCCGCTTCTCCAATCTTTTTGTCCTTGCTTATAATTACTTTCTCGTGCTCTGCTTTAAGCTCCAGAAACTTTTCTTTAGCTTGAAAAATTTTATCCTTTTTAGTGCTTTCTCCCAGTAATTCAGCTTCCTTGATAATGGAGGCCGCTTCTTTTTTAGCACTGTCTATGGTTTTGGAAGCCTTTCCCTTTTCCATAATCTTGGCAATGGCAAAACCAATTGCAAGACCAACTATACCTACTATTATCATTGTAGTACTGTCCATAATTTAAAAATTATTAAAAAAAAAGCCCACATTGGAGGAAGTTTTGAACAAACCCCGATAAACAGGTTTAGGGCTAACAGACTGATCAAGGATCCTTATACAAGTAAGGCTTGCTTTTACAATCTAAACTCACCCTTTTCAAACTAAATAGTGTTGAGTTTGTCAAAAATAATTACCAATGTGGGCAGTAACATTATTTATTTTAAAGAACTTATTTCCGTTCGAGCTTGGAGGCAATCAGATTATCAAGGGCCATTAAACGCTCCTCAACTTCTTTTGTATTTTCTGATTGGTCTATACCCTTCTGCTCTATTTTAGAAGCAAACTGCAAAGCACACATGGCCAAAACATCCTGTTTGTCCCTAACTGCATAACTTTGCTCAAATTTCTTAGCCAGTTGCTCAATATTTTTAGCAGCCTTTCGTAAACCTTCTTCTTGACTGGGATCTATGGTCAGAGGATATACCCTGTCCGCAATAGAAAGTTTTATTTTTAGCTTTTCTGACATTGTATTGTTGAACATTATTCGGCAAGTTGGGCAATACAATGATCCAACTCCCTAATTAATGTGTTTATTTTAAGCTTAGCTTCCGTTTTATTTGTATTACTGCCTAGCATGGAACTTGCAAGCTTAAGTGAATTGTACTTTTCCTCCCATTCCAAAACGGAATTTTCGGTAAGTTCATGGCCCTTTTTTATAGTGTTCAACTCCTCTTCCAATTTTAAATTAACCTGATCAAGAAGCTCCAACTTATGAAGCAGCTTATTAATTTTATTTTCTAAAGAATCAACAATTTCCACTAGTTCACTCATATGCAAATTTCAATGCATTTTACACAAAGTTAACATACCTCCAACGACTTCGCAATACTTTTTACAATTATTCTTTGCGGAAAACTTTATAGCACATACAATTGGTTCAAATATATTGATTTAAACATTTTAACAGCAATAGATTTTTACCCTTTCACGCGATTAATTACATTCGCACCTACTTATCTAATATTATGAGAATTACTTTTTTAGGTCTGCTTTTATTCTTTACCCTTAGCCTAAGTGCGCAAGACAACTATCCAAAAGATGTTTTTAGGTCTCCTTTGGACATCCCTTTAATATTGGCAGGTAACTTTGGGGAACTAAGATCCAACCATTTTCATTCTGGCATAGATATTAAAACTCAACAACGCGAAGGGCTGCCCATTTATGCCATTTCGGAAGGCACTATTAGCAGGATAAAGGTTTCCCTTTGGGGGTATGGCAAAGTAATCTATTTAGCTCATCCAAATGGATACACCTCTGTCTATGGTCACCTTCAAAAATTTTCACCCAAAATCGAGGCCTACATCAAAAATATCCAATACGAAAAACGATCATTCGAGGTGGAAGTATTTCCCGATTTTGGAGAACTAACAATATCAAAAGGAGAACTTATAGCCTATAGCGGTAATACCGGAGGATCTGCAGGACCCCATTTACATTTTGAGATTAGAAATAGCGCATCGGAAATGCCTACGAATCCCCTGCTCTATGGGTTGGAGGTCAGGGACGCCACCAATCCCTCCCTTCTAGAATTATTTGGCTATCCCTTGTCCGAAGATGCGCAGATCAACCAAAGCAATGATTTGGTGCAACTTAATTTTACAAGACAAAGTGACGGTTCATTTTTAGCAGACAAAGTGTATGCAAGCGGAACAATTGGCTTTGGATTTAATGCCTATGACAGACAAGATATGGCCGCGAATAAAAATGGTGTCTTTTCTGTAGAGCAATTGGTAAACGGACAAGTATACACCCATTTTAATTTTGAAAAATTCTCCTTTTCGGAAACCCGATATATCAACACCTTAATAGATTATAACTATTTTGGAAAATATAGAAAATGGATCACTAAATGTTTTAAATCCCCCGGCAATAATTTAACGATCTATAATACCATTAAAAATGAGGGTAAAATAGTGGTTGATGAAGGAATGAGCTATCAAGTAGAGATACTTTTAAAAGATCTGGGAAACAATAGTACGAAGGTGGTCATCCCGGTAGAAGGAAAAAAACTGCCGTTAAAAATTCTTAAGGAAATTAATAAAACAGACACTTATATTATAGCGTCGAAACCAAATAATTATGACCTTGGGGCCGCCAAAGTTTACTTTCCCTCCAATACTTTTTACGAGGATTTTTATATGGATCTGCAAAAAGGAAATGACACGGTTACCATTCACAACGGGCGGGTCCCCGCCCATAGGAATTTCACGATTACTTTTGATGCCTCCAAATATTCAGAAGAAGAGCGGAGCAAAATGTTCATTGCCCGACTAGGCAATCGTATGCGGCCAAGCTACACCTCCACGTACAGACGGGACAACACCTTTACCACAAGAACCAAAAATCTGGGCACCTACACCTTGGCCAAGGACACCATTGCACCCGAAATAAGAAGCAAAAACTTTAAAGACAAGCAATGGTTGACCAATTACAGATATTTGAGTTTAACAATTACTGATGAATTTAGTGGGATTGATACCTATACTGCTACCCTCAATGGAGAATGGATTTTGATGGAGTACGAAACCAAGAACAATACCCTTACCTATAATTTCGACGATAAAATTTTGGATCAAAAACAATGTGATCTAAAAGTAGTGGTTACTGATAATGTTGGAAATACCAGTACCTTTACAAGTACATTTTATAGAAATTAAATAATTTGAAGTGTCCTAAAACTGTACTCCTATTCCTGACGCTTTGCCTTTGGAAGTTTTCCCTTGCGCAGACTGCCACTATCACTGGTGTAGTGTTGGACGAAAACAACATTCCTTTGACAGATGTGAACGTCCGTTCGGATTTAAGGGGCACTTATACAGACAAAACTGGTTTTTACACCCTTAGAATAATTTCTGAACAAAAGGTGAACATTACCTTTTCACATATCGGCCATGAGAATGTGGTTCTAAAAAATTTGATTCTTTCTTCCAACGAAACTTTTGAGTTCAACCCTGTTCTGAAAGAAGGAATGACCCAAGTTGATGGGGTCACGGTTACCGCTTCCGGCGAAAAACGTGTAGTAGGCATAACTACTATTTCCCCAGCAGTAATTAGACGCATACCAGGAGCAAATGCAGGTGTGGAAAATGTGTTAAAATTATTGCCCGGAGTAAATTCCAACAATGAATTGAGCACGCAATATTCAGTAAGAGGCGGCAATTATGATGAAAATTTGGTCTATGTGAATGGAATAGAAGTCTACCGACCTTTTCTCATCAGATCCGGGCAGCAGGAGGGATTGAGTTTTATCAACCCTGATATGGTACAAAAAATAGATTTTTCCCCTGGGGGCTTTCAAGCAGAATACGGGGACAAATTATCATCGGTCCTGGATATTACCTATAAAACGCCTTCAGAATTTTCACTTCAAGCCAATGCCAGCCTACTCGGTTTGAGTAGCACCCTTGAGACCATCTCCAAAGACAAGGACTTATCAACCATCACTGGTGTCCGATATAGAAATAATAGTTTGTTGGTAAACAGTCAACAAACAGAATCCAATTTCAACCCCACTTTTGCAGATATACAGTCCTTCCTTAATTATAGAATTTCGGACAAAATAAAGCTGGGAATTTTGGGGGCCTTCTCCTTAAACGATTATCAGAATGAACCTTTGACAAGACAGACAAATTTTGGCACCTTGAACGATCCAAAAGCTTTATTGGTCTTTTATCAAGGAAGGGAAAACAATAGGTTTCAAACCGCCCAAGGGGCTATTATGTCGAGCTATCAGCCTAATGATCAATTAGATATAAGCGTTACGACCTCCTTATACCATACCACTGAGGAAGAATACTCCGATGTTTTTGCCAACTATGAGTTGGGCTCGGTAGATACTGACCTAGGTAGTGATAACGCTGGAGGGGCAATTGCGACAAGAGGTATTGGCTCACAATTCAACAGGGCGAGAAACGATTTGGATGCCTTAATTTTTAATATTGCCCATCGGGGATCATATTCAAAGAATTCAAGTCTTTTGGAATGGGGAGCGACCTATTCCCATGAAGATATTCGGGATCAATTACGGGAATCGGAATTTCTGGATTCGTTGGGCTTTTCTGTAAGACCTCCTGGGCAGGAGTTCATAAATAACCAACCCAATAGTTCATTTGATGGCCCTATAGTCCCCTATGAAGGCGTGAGTGCGCAAAATTTTATAAAGACCAATCGTTATTCCGCTTTTACACAGTTCGGCAGAAAGCTGGAATGGCTTGAACAAAACATTTATTACAACCTGGGCATAAGAGCCCAATACTGGACAGTGAACGGAAAAAATGTTGAAAGGTCCGCCCATACCATCATTAGTCCTCGTGGGCAATTTTCCATAAAGCCCAATTGGGATTTGGATATGCTGTTCACCCTTTCAGGTGGTCTTTATCAACAGCCCCCCATGTATAGAGAATTACGAAATAAAGAAGGTGAGGTCTATACCGATGTAAAGGCACAAAAATCTGTACATACCGTACTTGGAAATGAATATAGTTTTATACTTTGGGGCAGACCCTTTACGCTGCAAAGTGAAATCTATTACAAAAAATTGAACAGCGTCAACCCCTACACCCTGGATGATGTCCGCATACGATATGCAGCAACAAATAACGCAAAGGCTTATGCTTATGGAGCGGAGATACGGATGAACGGAGCCTTTGTTCCGGGTACGGAATCATGGGTAAGCATAGGGTATCTTAAAACTGAGGAAAATATTAATGATAGAGGTTTTATCTCTCGGCCCACGGACCAGCGTTTAAAATTTGGGGTTTTATTCCAAGACTACGTACCCGACATCCCAAATTTAAGGATGTATTTAAATCTTGTGTATAACACTGGAGTGCCCGGTGGATCTCCAAGTTATGCCGATCCCTACAACTTTCAGAATAGATTAAGAGATTATAGGAGGGCAGATTTGGGAATTTCCCATATTTTTGTGGACGCCAATACAACGTATCCAAAAAATCATTGGCTGCATGGGTTTAAGGAATTGAACATTGGGTTTGAAATTTTCAATCTATTCAATAATCAAAATTCCATTACCAATACTTGGGTAAGGGATGTAGATAGTAAACAAGAATTTGCTGTTCCCAATTTTATGACAACCCGAGTATTGAACCTAAAGATTGGGACTCGTTTTTAGAATAACAACAATGAAGAAGAACTTAATTTACATATTACTTTTTACTGCTGTAGCATTGAATGCCCAAAAAAATATTTACGAAAGCGACAAATTTGATGCGCTAAGCCACAAACATGAGGTTTTGGCCATCATACCCTTTTTAACCAATTTAGAGCTAAAAGACCATATCTCCAAAGTGGAACTAACGGCCCTTGAAAAAAAAGAGGGCTATGCAGTTCAGGATGCATTGGAGATTTATTTTTCACAAATAAAAAAGAAAAAGAAATTTTCAGTCGAATTCCAAAATATAAAAAACACCAACGCTATCTTGGCTAAGAATGAAATCGACTATGACAACATTGATGTATTTACCATAAAGGAGCTGTGCAAAATCCTAGAAGTGGACGGCATCATCAGTGGCAATCTTGACCTCAACATTTTGTTGTCCAAAGGCATCCCTTCAGATTTTAGCTTCATTGACTATCTACTGGGCGATTCCAACTACGGCAGGATCGGAATGAAGATCAGTGATGGGGAAAGCGGAAAATTATTATGGAAATACGAAAAGGAGATCAATAAAAAATCCGGAAAAAACACCAATGACCTGATCGACGGTATGATGAAATCTGCCACCCGAAAATTTCCTTATGAAAGGGAGAGGGCTAAAAACAGAAGAAAGGACTAATTGTCAGCGTAGTCCTTCAACACACTTACAACGTAATCCAACTCTTCCTTTGTATTGTATTTTGAAAAAGAAAAGCGCAATGACGGTTTCTTCAACTCTTCTTTGGACAATATTTCTGCCAGTACATGGGAACCAAGATCACTCCCAGATTGGCATGCACTCCCTTTAGAACAAGCAATGCCCTTGAGGTCCAAATGAAAAAGCAACATCATGGTCTTTTCCTCGCTAAAAGGGAGACAAACATTTACCAAGGTATAGGTGCTTTTTTCCAAATCTCCGGAATGCCCGTTAAATTTGGCTTCGGGAAGTTCTTTTCCCAACTTTTCAAGAAAGTATTTTTTAAGGTCGGTGACATAATTACGTTCCGCATCCAAATTTTCATAGGCAACAATAAAAGCCTCTTCCAATCCCACTATATTATGGAAAGACTCTGTTCCCGCTCTAAAACCACGTTCTTGTGAACCTCCAAAAATTAACGGCTTAAGTCCCGTATTTCTTTTTATGTATGCAAACCCGATACCCTTTGGACCATGGAATTTATGAGCTGCAGCAGTCAAAAAATCGATTTGCGTCTTTTTAACATCCCATTCATAATGCCCCACTGACTGGACGGTATCAGAATGAAAAAGTGCATGGTTATCCGCGCAAAGCTTGCCAATGGCATCTATATCTGTTTTATTGCCAATTTCATTATTGACATGCATAAGGCTGACCAATTTCTTGGAATCGTCCTGTTGCAACAAATTGGTTAAGTGGGAAATATCTGGATTTCCAAAGGGATCCAAATTTACATAATGAAGTTTTACGCCATATTCCTTGATTAACTCCGCTGCGGTATGCAATACAGCATGATGCTCTATTTTGGAGGTGATCAAGGTCTTCACGCCTAGATCCCTCACAGCACCCCTTAAAATCATATTATCAGCCTCTGTACCGCCGGAGGTAAAGATGATTTCGGAAGGTTGTGCATTAAGTTCTTTGGCAATCGTTTTTCTGGCCTTTTCAATGGCAGTCTTTGCTGAACGTCCAAAACTGTGGGTTGAAGATGGGTTGCCATAAAAATTGGCTAGTGCATCCTGCATTTTTACAATAACTTCCTCCCTCACCTGCGTGGTCGCAGCACTATCCAGATAAACTCTTTGCATGAACTAAAATTTCTGATTAAATAAAGTCCAAAAATAAATTAAATAAAGTTAATTTCTCCTAAATAGAGGTAAAAGCTATAGGATAATCCCTTTTATTTGAATTAAATTTGACGCATGAAACAAGTTATTCTTTTTGCTTTTTTAGGTTTATTTCTTTCTTGTGATGACGGAAATCTTCAAATAGACACTCTAAATTTTGACGATAGCACCATGGATTTTTGTGGCACTGCCACTACAGGCAGCAGGGTATTCTTTAAGATCAATGGGGATGAAGCGTTGATATTGACCTTGGAAGCGGGTGTTTTAAAGAACGAAATTTCCGATGGCAATATTGAAAGTGTCATTCCTGGCACTTCGCAGATCACCTACAGGATTTTTTCCAACAATGTCAGTAAAAGCTATTTTTGTGACGACATACCACCAACAACGCCAACCGTTGTAGATGAAATTGAAGCTGTAGCTGGGAAGGTCCTAGTAAATACAATTCTCTTGGAAGACGGTGTCACTTACCAGCACACCATTCAATTAAGCGATATTTCCCTTGTTAATGAGGATGGATCCAGAATTACAGACTTAAGCATCAATGATTTTGGAGTGGTCACCACAACAGAGTAGGCATTAAACGTTTTGAAAAATGTATACTTCTGTTGCCCCTAGCCCATACTTTTGGTAATCCGCATCGTAATAATTGACATTCTCATATCTTTTAAAGAGATAATACAATTCTTCTTTTAAGATTCCCTCTCCAACGCCATGTATGAACACCACTTTTTGGATACGTTTACTCATTGCGAATTCCAATTGCCTTTTGGCGGCATCCAATTGGATGTTTAGTATTTCATAATTGCTCAACCCCCTGTTGGAAGGCACCAGTTGATGAATGTGTAGGTCTACCTCCATCTTTGGGGCGTTGCGTTCTTTTGGCTTTATTGTTTGTGAATTTCTTCTTTTGGGGATTTCCTTTTCCTTTATTATGCGTGCCACCTCAAAATTATTGACCGTGATATCATTGTTATTGCCAACAAGCATTAATTCTTTTGGGGAGAAACCAAGCACAAATCCCTCATCGGTCTCTATTGAAATTAGATTTTCCCGGATTGCCAGAACTACCCCCACAATGATATCATCAACGGTCTCTACCTTGTCCCCTACCTTAAACTTACTCATGACTGGTCCTTTTCCTCGGTTGTCTTCCCGTCGTTTTGATCACTCCAGATTTGGGTAGATTTATAAATCCCAAACATCAACAAAACTATCCCGATGCATAATGCATATTCCTTTTCCATGTAGTTTTCACCAGCACCCATGACAACTGCACCGGTTATAATGAGCAAAAAATAAATAATTCGTTTTGTTTTCATTCCCCAAAATTAATAGTAATTTTCACCAAAAGAATCTATTTTCATGAAAATACTCCCTATTATGTTGTTATTTTCTTTTGATGATTTTATGCTTCCATGCCTAAACAAAAAGTTCTTAGGTATTGAATGTCCCGGATGTGGCTTACAACGGGCCATATCATTGTTGTTGGAAGGAGAATTTAGGGAAGCTTTTTTTATGTACCCGGCCATATATCTTCTTATGCCTCTTCTGGGGTTTTTACTATTCAATAATTTTTATCCAGTAAAGCACGCCAATAAAATAATTATTACATTGACAGTGTCAATTGTAGTGTTAATAATAACCAACTATATTTTTAAACTTTAAAACTAAACCTCTATTTATGGAACAACAAAAATTACCGAATGCCACATTGATCATTGTATTGAGTATAGCCTCTATTGTCCTTTGTTGGTGTTATGGAATACTTGGCCTTCTCTTGGCTATAATTGCATTGATTTTGGCAAGTAAATCCAATAACCTTTATAAGACCAGTCCTGAGTTGTATACAGATTATAGCTCCATTAAAACAGGTAAGATCCTCGCTATTATAGGTTTGGTATTGAACATTCTTTTTATTCTAATGATAGTTTGGGCGATATCAATGATAGGCTGGGATGCGCTTCAGGATGAGGAATTAATGCGAGAACGCATGGAAGATCTTCTTAATCAATAAACGCAACTAGATGTATAGAGAACCTTTACCAGGGGCAAGTAATGCCATGGCCATGGGAATTATTTCCATCATAACCCCTTTTGTTTGTTGTGGCCCTTTTGGCATTATATTCAGCATTATAGGATTAGTAAGTGCCGGTAAGGCTGAAAAATTATATTATGACAATCCAGAATCATATTCTGGGTTTGAAAATGTAAAAACCGCCAAAATACTTTCCTATATAGGCTTGGGTATATCCCTTGTCTTTGTTTTGGCCGTGATCCTATTTTTTGGAACTATCGTAGCTTTGGTTACCGCAGGCAGTTTCGAACAGTTTTAAGTGGTAGGGCAGCCATAAAAAAATCCCCTTGAACAGTCAAGGGGATTTTTTATTTGTGTTGATGTGGTCCTAATTGGCCACTTCGCTTATAAACTTTAATCGGTACAAACGCAGTTCCTCATCTTCGTAATCCCCGTCGAACTCTTTGACCGCATCTTCTATATTGTCTGTTTCAGCTTCCAAAAAGTAATCATGAATTTCCTCTTGTTGGTCATCGTCCAAAATTTCATCCACCCAATAACTTAAATTGAGCTTGGTGCCACTAAAGACGATCTGCTCCATTTCCTTAATCAGTTCTGTAATGTTCAGCCCTTTAGCGGCGGCAATATCATCAAGAGGCAATTTCTTATCGACGTTTTGAATAATATATAGCTTAAGACCCGAATTGGCGCCCGTACTTTTTACAACAAGATCGTCCGGTCTTATAATATCATTTTCCTCTACATAATTGGCAATGAACTGAACAAAAGGTTTTCCGTATTTCTTGGCTTTGCCTTCCCCTACTCCATGTATATTGACCAATTCTTCCACTGTGATGGGGTACTTTAAGGCCATATCCTGCAAAGATGGGTCTTGGAAGACTACAAAAGGTGGGACCTCTAATTTTTGGGCTTCCTTCTTCCTAACATCTTTCAATAACCTCAAAAGGTTTTCATCGGCCATACCTCCCGCAGTCTTTGCTGCACTTACAATGGCGTCATCTGCCTCCTGACTGTAAACATGATCCATTGTCATCATAAATGACGTGGGATTCTTCAAATAGTTCACCCCATTTTCCGTTACATGCAAGATTCCGTATTGCTCAATTTCCTTCTTTAATAATCCTGCAACCAAGGTCTGCCTGATTAGGGCCATCCAATATCCTTTATCTTTATCATCCCCTATACCAAAAAATGGTTTTTCATCAGTTTTATGTGACGAAATCAAGGCATTGACCTTTCCAGTCAAGGTTTTTACAATTTCCTTGGATTTGAATTTTTCCATGGTCCCCTTTACCACTTGAATGAGTTTAACAACATCATCTTGGGCCTCCTGCTTTTCCTTTGGATTTCTGGTGTTGTCATCCAATTCAGCGCCATCCCCGTTCACTTCATCAAATTCCTCGCCGAAATAATGTAGAATAAATTTTCTCCTAGACATGGAAGTTTCGGCATAACCCACCACTTCCTGTAATAGGGCGTTTCCTATTTCCTGTTCCGCCACTGGTTTCCCAGACATGAATTTCTCTAATTTCTCAATATCCTTGTAGGAATAAAAAGCTAGGCAATGGCCTTCACCACCATCCCTACCTGCACGGCCAGTTTCCTGATAGTAACTTTCAATACTCTTTGGCATATCGTGGTGGATGACGAACCTCACATCCGGTTTGTCTATTCCCATCCCGAACGCAATGGTGGCCACTACAACATCTACTCCTTCCATCAAAAACATATCTTGATATCTAGATCTTGTTTTTGCATCAAAGCCTGCATGATAAGGGACGGCACTGATCCCATTGACCTGTAATATCTGGGCCAATTCTTCTACCTTTTTACGGCTCAAACAATAAATGATTCCTGACTTACCTGAATTTTGTTTTACAAATCGAATAATATCCCCTTCAATGTTAGCAGTTTTTGGGCGTACCTCGTAATACAAATTTGGCCTATTAAAGGATGCCTTAAAGACCTTGGCCTCTGTAATGCCCAAATTTTTGATGATATCTTCCTGCACCTTCGGAGTGGCCGTAGCGGTTAAGCCAATGATAGGGATGTTGTCTCCCAACCTGGCAATGATGGTGCGTAAATTTCGATACTCCGGTCTAAAATCATGCCCCCATTCCGAGATGCAATGGGCCTCATCTACCGCAACAAAGGAAACTTTAACCGACTGCAAAAAATCTACATACTCCTCTTTGGTAAGAGATTCCGGGGCCACATAAAGTAATTTTGTGATCCCACTGGTAATATCATCTTTTACCTGCCTAATTTCTGTTTTGTTCAAAGACGAATTTAATACATGGGCAATTCCATTTTCAGAAGAAATTCCGCGAATTGCATCTACCTGGTTCTTCATCAGTGCAATCAATGGAGAGACCACAATGGCCGTCCCTTCTTGCATTAGCGCTGGTAATTGGTAGCAAAGGGATTTACCCCCACCAGTTGGCATGATTACAAAGGTATTTTTCCCTTGCACGATATTTTTTATAACTTTTTCTTGAAGACCTTTGAACTTTGAAAATCCAAAGTATTTTTTTAATGAGGCATGTATATCCATTCCATTCAAACCCATACGGTTCCTTACAATTTTATTATCATCACCCTTTGATTTCAAGGAGCAAAACTTCAATTTTTAATATACGGATTTTTACCTTTGGCAAAACAATTCAAGCAATTTTATTTATTGATCTTTTAAAGATACTATAAAATTAAGTTTATGTAATTTTGCGATATTAAATATAATAAAATCTTTTAGTAATTCAATCACATAATTCCATTATTACTTTGAGCGATACCACGGCTATACTCAACATAGCAAAAAAAACCATTACAACGGAAGCGGAAGCCATTCATCACCTAAGCTCCCTATTGACGGAGGAGTTTGCACAGACCGTTGACCTTATCTACCAATCAAAAGGTAGGGTGGTCATTACAGGGATAGGCAAGAGTGCCATAATAGCTTCCAAAATTGTTGCCACTTTAAATTCTACCGGAACCCCTGCCATTTTTATGCATGCCGCAGATGCCATCCATGGTGATCTCGGCACCATACAAGACGATGATGTGGTGATCTGTATTTCTAAAAGCGGGAATACCCCAGAAATAAAAATGTTGGTTCCCTTAATTAAAAGCGGAAAAAATAAATTGATCGGGATGACAGGCAACTTGGATTCCTTTTTAGCCACTCATGCCGATTACAGATTAAACACCTTTGTTGAAAAGGAAGCTTGCCCAAATAATTTGGCCCCTACCACGAGTACCACTGCCCAATTGGTCATGGGAGATGCGTTGGCCGTTTGCCTGTTGGAATTAAGGGGATTTAGCAGCAAAGATTTTGCCAAATACCACCCTGGAGGAGCTTTGGGAAAAAGATTATATCTAAGGGTATCAGATATTGCCAGCAACAATTTAAGACCCGAAGTGAATATAGATTCAGATGTCAGAAAGGTCATAGTGGAAATTTCCGAAAAAATGTTGGGGGTCACTGCAGTTCTGGAAAAAGGGAAGGTAGTAGGAATCGTAACTGACGGTGATATTCGAAGAATGTTGAATAAATTCGACAATATTACGGGACTTACTGCCAAGGATATTATGACTGCTACCCCAAAAACTATTGAAACCGATGTCTTGGCAATAAATGCCCTTGAACTCATGCAAGAAAAAGGAATTTCACAATTACTCGCAATGGATGGCGAAAATTATATGGGAGTAGTACATTTGCACAATTTAATCAACGAAGGTATACTGTAATGGCGAATAGCAAAAATCACAATGAGATGTCTTTTCTTGATCATCTCGAGGAGTTGCGATGGCATTTAATCCGATCTACCATTGCAGTGGTGCTCATTGGATTGGTTGCCTTTATCATGAAGGATTTCATTTTTGACACCGTAATCTTCGGTCCAAAAAAACCAGATTTCCCCACCTATAAACTATTTTGCCATCTATCAAAAATGCTTGGGTTCAGTGAGGCCTTTTGCGGAACGGAACCCCTGTTCAGGATTCAGAGCCGGGAAATGGCAGGACAATTTTCGGCCCACATCTGGACCTCCATATGGGCCGGGTTTATCCTAGGGTTTCCCTATATACTTTATGAAATGTGGAGGTTTATCTCCCCGGGACTTTATTCCAAAGAAAAAAACAATGCACAGGGCTTTATTTTTATTGCCTCCCTATTATTCTTTACTGGGGTATTGTTCGGATACTATGTAGTAGCCCCCCTATCCATAAACTTTTTAGGAAGTTACCAAGTGAGTGAGGAGGTTTTTAACGATATAGATTTGGGATCGTACATTGCTACAGTACGTGCTGCTGTAATTGCCTGCGGCTTGGTATTTGAATTGCCCATCATCATATACTTTTTAACGAAGATCGGTTTGGTGACCCCTGAAATCCTAAAAAAATATCGCAAGATTTCCCTTGTAGTGGTTTTAGTCGTTTCTGCGGTAATCACCCCTCCGGATGTGGCCAGTCAGATCATTGTTGCCATTCCCATTCTAGTATTGTACCAAACAAGTATTTATATATCATCCTACGTCATTCGTAAAGAAGCTAAAAAACAAAAAAAGAATGCCAAATCAAGTTGAAGAATTTAACGCTTATCGTTCTAAGATGAACGAGAAGCTGTTGGCCGATAACAATAAGATCATCAAAAGAATATTTAATCTGGACACCAATGCCTATGCTCCAGGAGCTTTAGATGTTAAGACCAAGGAATTATTGGGCCTAGTTGCCTCAGCAGTTCTAAGATGTGATGATTGTGTAAAATACCATTTGGAAAGCTCTCATAAAGAAGGAGCAACCAAGGCAGAGGTAATGGAAACCTTGGGGATTGCCACCTTGGTTGGCGGCACCATTGTAGTTCCCCATTTAAGGAGGGCCTATGAATACTGGGAAGCATTGGAAACCCAGGAAGGTTAAAATAATTACAAATCTTTCCCATAGAAAATATAATGGGTTAGATTTGGAAAATAATACAAATAAATGAAGTTAAGGGCAGAGAATATCATGAAGTCCTACAGGGGACGAAAAGTAGTAAAAGGAATTTCCCTTGAGGTAAACCAAGGGGAGATTGTTGGGCTTTTGGGTCCCAATGGGGCAGGAAAAACCACCTCCTTTTATATGATCGTTGGCCTTATAAAACCCAATAGCGGGAATATCTATTTGGACAATATGGAAATTACTAATTTTCCCATGTACAAGAGGGCCCAAAATGGTATTGGCTATCTAGCCCAAGAAGCTTCTGTATTTAGAAAGCTTAGTATTGAAAAGAATATTCTAAGTGTCTTACAGCTCACCAAATTGAGCAAAAAAGAACAACTCATGAAAATGGAGTCGCTCATTGAGGAATTCAGTTTAGGCCATATCCGTAAGAACCGTGGCGACCTTTTATCGGGTGGAGAACGCAGACGGACAGAAATTGCAAGAGCCTTGGCCACCGACCCCAAATTTATTCTCTTGGATGAACCATTTGCAGGCGTTGACCCTGTGGCCGTTGAAGACATTCAGCGTATTGTGGCCCAATTGAAAGACAAAAACATTGGCATCTTGATTACGGACCATAATGTCCAAGAAACCTTGGCCATTACAGAACGATCTTATCTCATGTTCGAGGGGGGAATCTTAAAATCAGGTATCCCTGAAGATTTAGCGGCCGATGAAATGGTGCGCAAGGTTTATCTGGGGCAAAATTTTGAGCTCCGTAAGAAAAAATTGGATTTTTAAATTTCTTCCTTCCCTTAAAAAGCTTCCAATAAGCACTCGTTATACCTCTTGTAATTCAAGCAAAGAAAACCACTATCCCTTAAGCCTCCTTTTTAATCTGCAGGCCATTCACCAAGGAGCTCGCGACGTAAAATGCAATGATAAAAGGAATTGCCAAAAACTTCATGGTACCTATGGATACCAAACAGATGAAGATGAATATATAGCGTAGTGCATTATCCTTAAAACTCCAGTTTTTAAACTTTAATGCAAAGAGTTCGATTCTTGAATTTAATAGGTAGACACTCAGAATGGTCATCCCAACCAAAAACCATTGGTTCAAAATGATTCCGTTTAAAAATTCATTATTATGGTACAATAGGATAAGTGGCAAGGAAAAAATCAATAGTGCATTTGCGGGTGTTGGAAGCCCCACAAAAGAAGACACCTGGTTTTCATCTATATTGAATTTTGCCAACCTGTAGGCTGACGCCAAAGTAATCAGGAATCCAAAAAAAGGCAAAATGGAAAGTTCGCCGGATGCATGGGCTACAGTTGTGGAAGCCTCGGATCCAAATTCCAAATTCCATCCACCTGCAGAGGACATTTTCAACAATTGAAACATTACAATCCCGGGGACCAAACCACTGGTAATCATATCCGCCAATGAGTCGAGCTGCAAACCCAGTTCACTTTGCACCTTTAGCACTCTTGCAGCCAGACCATCAAAGAAATCGAAAAATATTCCAATGAACACAAATAATGCTGCCATTTCCAAATCATTCCCAACAGCGAATACAACGGCTATGCAGCCACAAAATACATTCAATAAAGTAATGATATTTGGAATATGTCTTTTCATGGTACATGTTTTTGAACGGCAGCTGAGATCCCTATTTATACAAAAGCCGGGTAAAATTAGTTTTAATTAAAAAAATCTGATAAATATAGTTCGCCTTTTTTTTACAATCTACAAAAATGCATATGTGTAATCCTTTTATTTATTCGATATTTGTCGCCTATAAGAATATTTGCACCCTTCAACAGTTTTTCAAATGCAATTGAAAATTCGCTTTTTGTTAGTCCTTTTGGGCTTTTCTTTCATGTCCTTTTCACAAGAGGTAACGCTCTCACCCAAAGCACAGATCAGCATCATTACCTGCGGCCCAGGACAAGAATTATACAGCACCTTTGGCCACAGCGCATTTAGGTTGCAAGATCCCGTTCTAGGCATAGATGTGGTATACAATTACGGTACATTTAATTTCAATACCCCTAATTTCTACATGAAATTTGTCCAGGGAAAATTACTTTACTCCTTGAGCAGGCAAAAATTCGAGGACTTCCTATGGACCTATGAAATGGAAAACCGCTGGGTTCAGGAACAACTTTTAAACCTAGACCCTAAAGAAACCAAGAATCTATTTGAATTTTTAGAAAACAATTTTAAACCTGAAAATCGGGATTACCAATACGATTTCTTTTTTGACAATTGTTCTTCCAAGATAAGGGATGTCCTCAATACAGTTTTTGGGGACCGAATTTCCTATCATGAAGACCATCTTATACAGAGGTATACCTTTAGGCAGCTGATCCATCAAAGCCTGGTCACCAATTCGTGGTCAGCTTTTGGTATTGACTTGGCGCTGGGATCTGTAATTGACAAGCAAGCCACTCCCAATGAGCATATGTTCCTGCCAATTTACGTTATGGGCCAAATGGCCAACACGGATTTGGACCAAGAGCCCATAGTCAAAAGGGAGAGGTCTATCATGGAATTTAAATCCCAAGACCCATACACCTACTTTTTACTGACCCCGTTGTTCTGGGTGCTGGCACTGATGGTGTTTGTACTTGTGATCACCTTAATCGATTTTAAGAACAATAGCCGTAGCCGTTGGTTAGATTTTTTCTTATCTTTTAGTACAGGTATCACTGGCCTATTGATCATTTTTTTATGGTTTTTTACAGACCATACGGCTACTAGTGGTAATTTAAATATTCTTTGGGCATTTCCTTTGAATATTGTCTCCTGTTTTTACTTGGTAAAAACAAAGCCTTTACCAAACTGGATGCAAAAATATTTTATAGTCCTCACTGTATTACTATTCGTAACCCCAATGGTTTGGTTAACAGGAATGCAGATATTTTCACCACTGATTGCCCCCCTATTGGTGCTATTGGCTGCACGTTACTTCTTTTTGCTACACTGGTTTAAAAGAAACATTAAGAAATAAAAAGAAAATTCATGAACCTACTTACTGTAGAAAACATATCCAAGTCTTATGGCGAACTTGTCCTGTTCAAGGACTTGTCCTTTGGCATCAGCAAAGACCAAAAGATTGCGCTTATCGCCAAAAACGGAAGTGGAAAAACATCTATCCTGAATATTCTAGCAGGAATGGACACCCCTGATACAGGGCAGGTAAATTATAGAAAAGGATTACGGGTTTCCTATCTTTCCCAGGAACCGGACTTAAATCCCGAACTGACCGTGGAGGAGACCATATTTGCCTCCGATAATGAAATTCTGAAGGTAATTTCGCAATATGAAAAAGCCTTGGAAAATCCTGATGATTCCGAATTTTACCAGAAAGCATTTGAGGCCATGGAGCGCCATGTTGCTTGGGATTTTGAAACACAATACAAACAAATCCTATCCAAACTAAGATTTGAAGATCTTCATGTAAAAGTAGGCGTCCTTTCAGGTGGACAAAAAAAGCGTTTAGCATTGGCCAATGCCCTGATCAATAAGCCAGACCTCCTTATTTTGGATGAGCCCACCAACCATTTGGATCTAGAGATGATTGAGTGGCTGGAAGCTTATTTCGCCAAAGAAAACATCACCTTGTTCATGGTAACCCATGATCGTTTTTTCTTGGAAAGGGTCTGTAATGAAATTATAGAATTGGATAATGGACAGCTTTATTCGTACAAAGGAAACTATTCCTACTATTTGGAGAAAAAGGATGCCAGGTTGGAACAAGAGGCCGTTGAACATCATAAATCCAAAATACTGTTCAACCAAGAACTGACCTGGATGCGCAGACAGCCCAAGGCCAGAACCACCAAATCCAAATCGAGAATCGATGATTTTCAAGCTATAAAGGAAAAAGCAGGACAACGACGAAAAGAACACCAGGTAGAACTGGAACTCAACATGGAACGCCTGGGCAGCAAGATATTGGAACTGTATAAAGTTTCCAAAGCTTATCCAGGAAAGCCAATTTTGGACAAGTTCGAATATAATTTCCTGAAAGGGGATCGAATTGGGATCATTGGTAAAAATGGTACAGGAAAAACCACTTTCCTCAATCTGTTAACAGGGGAGGATGAACCTGATAGTGGAAAAGTGATTGTGGGTGAAACCATCAAATTTGGATATTACACCCAAAAAGGAATAACCATTAAAGAAGGACAAAAAGTAATAGATGTCATTCGAGAATTTGGGGATTACATACCTTTAAAAAAGGGACGTCAGATTTCTGCCCAACAGTTATTGGAACGCTTCCTTTTCGACAGGAAGAAACAATACGATTTTGTGGACAAGCTTAGTGGAGGAGAACGCAAAAGACTTTATCTCTGTACTATACTCATTCAGAATCCAAACTTTTTAATCCTTGATGAACCTACCAACGATTTGGATATCGTTACCCTGAACGTATTGGAGAGCTTTCTTCTCGATTTTCCCGGTTGTCTTATTGTGGTATCCCACGACCGTTATTTTATGGACAAGATTGTGGACCACCTTTTCGTTTTTAGGGGAGATGCGCAAATTGAGGATTTTCCTGGGAATTACTCTGATTTTAGAGCCTATGAGGACAGTGCCGTTGCTGATTATAGGGCCGAAAAAGAAAAAAATGCAGAAGTAAAACCCGTTAAAAACACTTGGAAAAACGAAGGAAAATCAATAAAGCTTTCCTACAACGACCAAAAAGAGTATAACAGTCTGGAGAAAGCGATAAAACGATTGGAAGAAAAAAAGGTTAAGCTTCAAAATAAATTTGCGGACACTGCTTTAGAGGGATCCGAAATAGATAAATTATCCTTGGAATTAAAGGAGATGGAGGAAGCTATCGAAGCTAAAACAGTAAGATGGTTTGAACTTTCCGCCCTTAAGGAAGGATAACTATAAACTTTGCCGTTCATGCACAATAGGTTCCTATCCTATCTAAATTTTTTATGGCACTCCAAAAATGAACATGGGGTGCATTCCCCTTTTATTTTTAATTTTGTTACCCGATGTCTGTACGGCAAGAAAAATTATGATGGCAACAAGACACAGAATGTAGTATTCAAAAGTTTGGCCTATTTCCAATGCCATAATATAACTATTGTTCCTACAGACCCCAGCCTTGAATCACAGGTAAAAAATTTGTTTCCGGCAATCTCATTGGAAAGTAGCTCAGCAGAACTGATCTTTATAGCTGATTGTAATGAAGAGCTGTTACTGAACTACATCTACAACAATAATGGCATAGGAAACAATTCAATGGTTATTTTAGGGAATATTTACCAGAGCAAAGAAAGTGCCATCCTTTGGAAAAAGCTAAAAGAGTCCAATAAAGTCACTGTTACGGTGGATATGTACTATTGTGCCGCAATTTTCTTTAGAAAGGAACAAGTAGCGCAACATTTTAAGATACGGATTTAATCCGTTATTTTTAGGGTGTCAAAACCAATGTCATGAACTACACCATTTATATTTTATTGGCCGTATTTGGATTTATTTTTGTCATCAACCTGATCTATACCCGTAAAAAGAGCAACAAAAGAAAGTCCAAAAAATTTATGGACCGCGCAGATGGGGAACATAAAAAATAAGCCTATTAAAACAGTATTAAAAATTATATATGAAAATATACACTAAAACAGGAGATAAAGGTACCACAGCATTGTTCGGCGGCAAGAGAGTATCCAAGCACCATATCCGAATTGACAGTTATGGTACCATTGATGAGCTTAACACTTGGTTGGGATTGATCAGAGACCAAAATATTGATGAGCACTCCAAAAATACCCTGAAACTAATCCAGGACAAACTTTTTACCATTGGGGCTATTTTAGCCACAGATCCCAAAAAAGCGGTACAAAAAAATGGGAAGGAAATATTGAAAATTGCCAAGATCAACGAAAAAGATGTTGAATATTTGGAAAAGGAAATGGACTGCATGAACGAGGCCCTACCACCAATGACACATTTTATTTTACCCGGCGGACACACTACGGTGTCTTACTGCCATATAGCTAGGACGGTTTGCAGACGGGCGGAGCGTTTGGCAACCCATCTTTACGAAAACGAACCCTTTGACAACACCGTGCTTTCATACATCAATAGGCTATCGGATTATTTGTTTGTATTGGCCCGAAAGTTGTCCAAAGATTTAAATGCGGAGGAAATAGAATGGATACCGGAGAAAAACAACTAATAAAATTGATTTTTGTTCGTTAGTAAAGTATTGAATTATAATCAATGTTAATAAAATTGCAGAAATAAATCGAATAAAACTTGACTTTGTCATTTTAAAAATTATTTTTGCAAAAATTTAAATAATACTATTGCGATGTATTGGACATTAGAATTGGCTTCATATTTAAGTGATGCACCTTGGCCAGCCACCAAAGACGAGTTGATTGATTATGCTATTAGAACTGGTGCTCCTTTGGAAGTGGTTGAAAACCTTCAATCCATGGAAGAGGAAGGCGGAGAAATCTATGAATCTATAGAGGAAATTTGGCCAGACTATCCCACTGAAGAAGATTACCTCTGGAACGAGGATGAATATTAGGTAAAAATTAACGGAATTACATCAAAAAAGTCTCATATGAGGCTTTTTTTTTACGTAATTTTGACCCTACTAATCTGGTTTCGGACCTATAGGAAAATTGAATTATTCAACCCCTAGAAGAAATAAAATACAGAAACTAACTGCAGTACCGGTACTGGAGTACATTTTTTGTTCAAAATATATAAAGTTATGAGTTTTTTAAACACTGTTATAAAAGCTTTTGTTGGTGATAAGGCTAAAAAAGATGTAAAGGAACTTCAACCCATGGTAGATCAGATCAGGTCTTTTGAAAAGGCACTGGAGGGATTGAGCCATGATGAATTAAGATACAAGACCATTACCTTTAAGAATAAGATCAAAGAAGATTGCAAAGGATTAAATGATCAGATTGATGTTCTTTTACAAGAGGTTAAAGAATCTGCAGATATCGATAAAAACGAGGATATCTATGCTGAAATTGACAAGTTAAAGGAAGAGGTGTACAAAATCTCCGAAAACACCTTGAACGAGCTACTTCCTGAAGCCTTTGCAGTAGTCAAAGAAACTGCTAAACGCTTTGTAAACAATACTACAATAAAAGTAAAAGCATCGGAATTTGACCGCGAACTATCAGGGAACAAAGACTATGTATCCCTGGAAGGCGAACATGCCATTTGGAAAAACTCTTGGGATGCCGCTGGAAAGAAGGTAACTTGGGATATGGTACATTACGATGTACAATTAATTGGTGGTATTGCATTACATCAAGGTAAAATAGCAGAAATGCATACAGGTGAAGGTAAAACGTTGGTGGCCACCCTCCCAATGTACCTTAATGCCCTAAGCGGCAAAGGTGTACATTTGGTAACGGTGAACGACTACCTAGCCAAAAGGGATAGTGCATGGATGGCACCAATATTCCAATTTCATGGCCTTACCATTGATTGTATAGAT
Organism: Flavobacteriaceae bacterium KMM 6897; assembly: GCA_035798135.1. GTDB lineage: Bacteria > Bacteroidota > Bacteroidia > Flavobacteriales > Flavobacteriaceae > Sediminicola. Next base: position 302,260 of record JAPFBR010000003.1, read on the forward strand.
CAGCACCAACCCAATTCTGATGGCAGAAGGGCAGCATATAATTCCGATATAACTTATGGTACCAATAACGAATTTGGTTTTGACTACCTAAGGGACAACATGGCACACACACCTAGTGATCTTGTGCAAAGACCCCAAAATTTTGCAATTGTGGATGAGGTGGATTCAGTTTTGGTAGATGATGCTCGTACCCCACTTATCATCTCCGGTCCAGTACCTGAAGGTGATCGTCATGAATTCAATGAATTAAAGCCCAAGGTTGCCGATATCGTGCAGACCCAAAGGCAATATTTGACCGGCGTATTGGCGGAAGCTAAAAAATTAATTTCCGAAGGAAACACCAAAGAAGGGGGTTTCTTATTATTGCGTGTGCAAAGGGGATTGCCAAAAAATAAAGCCCTTATTAAGTTATTGAGTGAGGAAGGTGTTAAGCAACTACTTCAAAAGACGGAGAACTTCTACATGCAGGACAATAATAGGGAGATGCCCAAGGTAGATGAGGAACTCTTGTTTGTTATTGACGAAAAAAACAATCAAATAGAACTTACCGATAAAGGTGTGAGCTATATCTCAGGGGAACAGAACAGGGATTTCTTTGTGATGCCAGATATAGGCAATGAAATTGCCAAGATTGAAAGGCAAAATCTGGAAATTGAAAAAGAGGCCGAATTAAAAGAAGATCTTTTCAAGGATTTTGCCATCAAGAGTGAGCGCATCCATACCCTTAACCAACTACTTAAGGCCTTTACCCTTTTTGAAAAGGATGTGGAGTACGTGGTCATGGAAAACAAGGTAATGATCGTTGATGAGCAAACAGGACGTATCATGGACGGGCGTAGGTATTCAGATGGTCTGCACCAAGCTATTGAAGCCAAGGAAGATGTGAAAATTGAAGCGATGACACAGACCTTCGCCACAGTGACCCTACAGAATTACTTTAGAATGTACCAGAAATTGGCAGGTATGACTGGTACAGCGATTACCGAAGCCGGGGAATTCTGGGAAATATACAAATTGGATGTGATGGAGATTCCCACTAACAGGCCAATTGCCAGGGATGACCAACATGATTTGATCTATAAGACAAAACGAGAAAAATACAACGCCATAATTGAGGAAGTCACCAAACTTTCCAATTCTGGAAGACCCGTATTAATAGGGACAACCTCGGTAGAAATTTCCGAATTACTATCCCGAATGTTGACCATCAGAAAAGTACCGCATAATGTCTTGAATGCCAAACTTCATAAAAAGGAGGCGGATATTGTAGCAGAGGCTGGTAATGCGGGGATAGTAACCATCGCCACCAACATGGCCGGACGTGGAACGGATATCAAATTGAGCAGCGACGTTATAAAGGCTGGAGGATTGGCCATTGTAGGAACAGAAAGACACGATTCTAGACGTGTGGATCGTCAGTTAAGAGGTAGATCTGGTCGTCAGGGAGATCCAGGAAGCTCTCAATTCTATGTGTCATTGGAAGATAACCTGATGCGCCTTTTTGGGTCGGACAGGGTTGCTAAGATGATGGATAGAATGGGCTTGGAAGAAGGTGAGGTCATACAACATTCCATGATGACTAAATCCATTGAGCGCGCCCAGAAAAAAGTTGAGGAAAACAACTTTGGTGTACGTAAACGTCTCTTGGAATATGATGATGTTATGAACGCCCAACGGGAAGTCGTCTATAAAAGAAGAAGGCACGCCTTGCAAGGGGAAAGATTAAAAGTGGACATTGCCAATATGATCTATGATACCTGTGAAGTTATTGTGGAAACCAATAAAATGGCCAGCGATTATAAGAATTTTGAATTCGAACTGATCAAATATTTTTCCATTACCTCCCCTATTTCGGAAGCGGAATTTTCAAGAATGTCCATACTGGAAGCCGCTGGAAAAATATACAAAACCGCTTATGACCACTATAAAATTAAAATGGAACGTAGTGCTACTACAGCCTTTCAAGTAATAAAAAATGTCTATGAGGACAATTCCAATAAATTTGAAAGGATCGTGGTTCCCTTTACAGATGGTATAAAATCTTTAAATGTAGTTACCAACCTAAAGGAGGCTTATGATAGTAATGGTAAACAGTTGGTAACCGATTTCGAAAAAAATATCTCCCTTGCCATAATAGATGATGCTTGGAAGACCCACTTACGTAAAATGGACGAATTGAAACAATCTGTTCAATTGGCGGTACACGAACAAAAAGATCCTCTGTTGATCTATAAGTTCGAAGCCTTTGAATTATTCAAGGGAATGATCGAAAAGGTTAATAAAGAAGTAGTTTCTTTCCTTTTCAAAGGGGAACTTCCTACTGAGAACACCAATCAGATCCAAGAAGCAAGAACTGTTAGAAAGCCAAAGGAAAATTTAAAGACCACGAAGGAAGAAATTCCAAATAGTGACGAGTTGGCTGCTAAAAATAGGGCTGTTGGCCAAAATCAAGGAGGCAGACCACAGGTTACCGAAACCATCGTTAGGGAACAAGCCAAGATAGGTCGTAATGATCGTGTAACAATTAAAAATATTATATCGGGAGAAAGCAAGCTCCTAAAATATAAGCAGGCAGAACCTCTTATAGAAAAAGGTGAGTGGGTAATTACAGAAAAATAATTAGCTCAATATTTTTCCACCCCTTCATTTTTATAGAAAAAAATGAGAATAGTACATGATTAATGAAACGGCAACCAAAAAAAGGTTGCCGTTTTTGATTTTATCCAAAAACATATTTAGCTTTACGATAGTTCAGGGATGTACACTTTGAAGACGTTACTAATTCTAAAGCATTTCTTTATTACCACCTGTTTAAGAATTAAAAAACCACACTATGATAAAGCCAACCAAAGACTATAATCAACTTATGGATAAAATAAAACTGACGCAAAAGGTGAACTACCTCTCCTCCGCCTTGATGCTCATATTTTATCCCATCTCCTTATTTTTATTGGACATAGGGCAACCCGTACCCTATATTTTTCTAGCTTTTGGCCTATTGAATATTATAAATACGTTAATTTTTAAATTTCACAACAACCTGGTACTAACCTACAATATCACTTCTGCCCTGGCCACTCTCGGTACCGTCTTGGTAACCCTTTATAGCGGGGGCATAGGCAGTCCATTTATCTTTGTCTTAGGTATTATCGTATTTGCGGCCTATGCCACGACCAAAAAGTACGGTAAAGTGTACCTGTACTTCAATTTGATCGTTATTGTAATGATCTATGTACTAGGCTCCTCCAATTATGCCATCACTGAAAATGTTGTTCCCATAGCAAATAGGGCATTATTTGCCCTTTTTTGTGTTCTTTTTTCTGTATACATGATAGGTGGTGTCTTTGGAAAATTCCTATTAAAGGCACACCATATATTGTATAAGTCCAAGCGAGAAATAGAAGATCGCATCAATGAAAAAGAAACTCTTCTAAGGGAGGTACACCACCGGGTAAAGAACAACCTTCAAACCGTATCCAGCTTATTGAGTCTGCAATCTAGAAGTATTGAAGATAAGAAGATTAAGAGTCTTATTAAAAGCAGTCAAAATAGGGTTATTTCCATGGCCATGGTCCATGAAATGCTCTATATGAGAGACGACTATTTGTCCAAGGTAGAATATAAGGCCTATGTACATGAATTGAGCCAGTACCTAGTGCGATCGGTTAAGGGGAACAATAACAACGTAAAGCTCATTATTGATATTGCAGATATAAAACTTGGCATAGACACGGCTATTCCCTTGGGCCTACTGATCAACGAGGCCATCACCAACGCCCTTAAATACGGTATCAAAGACGACAGGGAAGGAACCATCCATATCGAATTAAAACAAGAGGACGAAAAAGGTTTTATTTTGAACATTGGGGACAATGGCGATGGTTTTTCAGAAAACATTACGCCTCAGACCTCAAAATCCTTGGGCCTAAAATTAATCCATAATTTAGCCCGACAATTGAAAGGCTCCATTACAAAAGACCTTTCCCTGAAAGGAACCAATTATATCATCAGATTTCAAGAAGTAACCCAAGAGTTCAATTCTGTGGCATAACAACAAGGCTATCAGTATCATGATGAAATACTGGCAAAATAACAATTGCCCTGGAAATATCTTTGCACCTTTACAATGACATAATACCTATATCCTTTCTATGGTAATGGGAGGGGGTTTAAGAATTTTATCCCTACATTTAATACGATTAATTCTAAAACCAACTTACAAATGTCAAAAAAACTACTTGTTTTGGCACTGCTTTGTAGCACAACCATTTTTGCACAAGATTATTTCCTTAAAAAATTTGAACCCTACAAGAAAGATATCCCCTCCCCCGAAGAATTTTTGGAGTACGGGATTGGAGAATATCATACCAGACATGACCTCATCGTTGCTTATTTGGAAAAATTGGCAGAAGTTTCGGATAGGGCTAGCATCTCCCAGTATGGCAAAACCCACGAAGGAAGAAAATTGGTAATGCTTACCATCAGCACCCCAGAAAACCTTACCAATTTGGATGCACTTAAACAACAACATCTGGCCTTCGTTGATCCCACAAAAAATGTAACCAATTATGATGAAGTTCCCGTATTCATAAATTTGGCATACAATGTTCACGGCAATGAACCTTCCAGTTCAGAAGCTGCCCTTCTATCGGCCTATACTTTTGTGGCCTCCGAAAATCCTGAAATTTTAAACTACATCAATAAAGCAGTACTCTTTATAGATCCAACCATCAATCCAGATGGTCGGGACCGTCATACCCAATGGGCAAATTCCTATCAAGGAACCCCTTTGGTTGCTGATCCTCAAGATGCGGAGCATAATGAAAATTGGCCCATGGGCAGAACCAATCACTATTGGTTTGATCTGAATAGGGATTGGTTATTGGCCATTAATCCCGAAAGTAGGGGGAAATTAAACTGGTACCACCAGTGGTACCCTAATGTGGTCACCGATTTTCATGAAATGGGCTCCCAAAGCACCTATTTTTTTGAACCTATGAAGGCAAATGCCTCCCTTGATCCTATTATGCCCAAAGAAAACTATGAGGACCTCAATAATTTATTTGGGGATTACTTTGCCAAGGCATTGGATAATATTGGTTCCCTGTATTTTACCAAAGAAGTATTTGACGGCACCTATCCGGGTTACGGTTCCTCCTATCCTGATCTACAAGGGGGGTTGGGCCTTTTGTTTGAACAAGCGAGTTCCAGGGGTCATAAACAGACTACAGATTTTGGGGAGATCACCTTTCCTTTTACCATCAGAAATCAGTTTATATCCAGTATTACAACGGTTAAGGCTGCCGTGGAAAACAAAGCCCAAATGAGAAAGTACCAGCAAGACTTTTTCAAAAGTGCGATAAGCAGGGCGACTAAAAGTAAAACGAAAGGATATACTTTTGGGGATGACTTTGATCAAAATAGGGTCAAGGCTTTTATTGATAAGCTGCTGCTACACCGTGTCGAGGTATACAAGTCCGGCACAGGTTCCTATGTAGTTCCAACAAAGCAACCCCAATACAGAATGGTTCAGACAATGTTCGAGACCTATGAAAAATACAGGGACAGTGTCTATTACGATGCTTCTGCTTGGTCTGTGGCCAACTTTTACAACATGAAATATAAGGCGGTGTCCAATGTGGCCTTGGGCGAAAAGGTAGATTTTACTACCGATATAGTTTCATTGCCCAATTTTGAAAAATCGGATTATGCCTATATTTTGGATTGGGATGACTACAATACTCCGGCTGCGCTGTATCAATTGCAAACGGAAGGCTTGGTGGTCTCTTCTTCCTCCAAACCTTTCAGTAGCCAAACAGCCAAGGGCGAGAAACGGTTTAATTATGGTTCCCTTATGGTTCCTGTAAGTCTTCAAAAGAAATCATCCGAGGAAGTTTTTCAGTCTTTGAAGAAAGTGCAGGATGAATTTCAGATTCCCATTTACGCCATCAATACAGGATTGAACCTAAAAGGCATAGATCTAGGCAGCAGGAGCATTAGTGCTATTACAAAACCGAAAATAGCCATGCTAATCGGGAATGGAGTAAGTTCCTACGAAGCCGGGGAAGTATGGCATCTTTTGGATACCAGAGTGGCAATGCCCATTACAAAAATACCTATGAGGAATTTTTCTCGCTCAGACCTATCGGGCTACAATACCTTGGTCATGGTTTCAGGCAAATACGATCTAGACGAAAAGGAGCAGAATAAAATAAAGGACTGGGTACACAGCGGCAATACTTTAATTACCATTGGCACGGCCTCTAAATGGGCCATTGAGAAAAAGTTGGTGGATGAAAAATTAATCGAAGTGAAAAAGGATTCCACCAAGACCATTGTCCGTAAGCCATATGTTGACGCAGATGAAAATAATGGCAAAGAGAGTCTGGGAGGAGCTATCTTTAAAGTAGACCTAGATGTTACACATCCATTGGGATTTGGATATCACGATGCAACCATTCCTGTTTACAAGAACAATACTGTTTGGCTTGCGCCCAGCAAAAATGAATATGCTACTGTAGCAAAATACACCCAAGACCCACTTATTGATGGTTTTATAACCGAGAAGAATTTAAATGAGTTCCTAAAGCCTGCGGCCTCCCTTATTGTAAGTAAGATAGGAAGCGGTAGAGTAGTTCTTTTTGCCGATAACCCCAACTTTAGAGGTTCTTGGTACGGAACGAACAGGTTGTTTTTGAACGCCTTGTTTTTAGGGGATAAAATTAATGTGCCAGAATAATCTTAAGACCACATATGAAAAATGTAACCATCTATCTTACCTGTTTACTTATCTCCTGTTCTACCCTTGGTTTCGGCCAAGACTCAAAAGGCCAGGGGCCCTATTCACAACTTATAATTAGAGGTGTCACCCTTATCAATGGAAATGGTGCCCCCCCACAAGGGCCAATAGACATTGTTGTTGAAAATAATGTGATCACACAAATAGAGGTAGTCGGCTATCCTGGGGTGCCTCTGGACGATTCCAAAAGGCCCAAATTGAAAGCAGGGGGTAAAGAACTCAATTGCGAGGGTATGTACCTGTTGCCCGGTTTTATAGATATGCATGGACATATTGGTGGTACGGCTCAGGGCGCAGATTATGACTATGTCTTTAAACTTTGGATGGCCCATGGTATTACAACCGTAAGGGAACCAAGCGGCAGAGGCGTCGATTGGACAATGGACTTAAAAAGAAAAAGTGCTAAAAATCAGATAATTGCACCTAGGATCTTTGCCTATACCGGCTTTGGCCAAGGCAGTACAGAACCTATCAGCACGCCAGAAATGGCTAGGGAATGGGTACGAAACAATGCCAAGAAAGGTGCGGATGGGGTTAAGTTCTTTGGAGCCTCTCCAGAAATAATGGCTGCAGCCTTGGATGAGAATAAAAAATTGGGACTAAAATCGGCCTGTCACCATGCGCAATTGGATGTGGCTCGATGGAATGTCCTTAATTCCGCAAGGGCCGGACTTACCAGTATGGAACATTGGTACGGCTTACCTGAGGCCTTATTTGAAGACAGAACCGTACAACATTATCCCTTGGACTACAATTACCAAAATGAGCAAGACCGCTTTGAGGAAGCAGGAAAATTATGGCAACAAGCCGCCAAACCCTATTCAGAGCACTGGAACAAAGTCATGAATGAGCTGATAAGTCTTGATTTTACCTTAGATCCCACATTCAATATCTATGAAGCCAGTAGGGACTTGCACAAGGCTAGAAGGGCAGAATGGCATGAAGATTACACCTTACCTTCCCTTTGGGAGTTTTACCAACCCAGCAAAGTTTCCCATGGCTCTTATTGGCATGATTGGGGTACGGAACAAGAAGTAGCATGGAAGGAAAATTATAGGCTATGGATGACCTTTGTCAATGAATATAAAAATAGAGGTGGAAGGGTCACTACTGGTTCAGATTCTGGTTTTATCTTCCAATTATATGGCTTTGCCTATATCCGTGAAATGGAATTATTGAGAGAGGCTGGGTTCCATCCTTTGGAAATAATCCGTTCAGCCACCTTAAATGGTGCCGAAGCTTTGGGGATGGCAGATAAAATTGGATCCGTAGAGGTTGGGAAGTTGGCCGATTTTGTAGTGGTGGAAGAAAACCCGCTGAAGAACCTTAAGGTATTGTATGGTACAGGAGCAATTAAGCTTACCGAAGATAACAAGGTAGAGCGCGTAGGGGGAGTTACCTATACCATTAAAGACGGAATTGTCTATGATGCCAAACAGTTATTAAGGGAGGTAAAGGAAATGGTTCAACTGGAAAAAGAAAAACTCGATTACACTATTCAGCAACCAGGGATAAAAAAGGATTAAGCTAATTTAGCATTGTTCTTTTTGGTAGTAAAGGTCAAGGCTTTCAATACCCTTGCATTTTTGTTCTTGTACAAACGGGCAACATCATTTTGGGTATTGGTATTCACCTCGTTGAAGATTTCGTTGTTTGTTGTAGAAACAATACTTACTGTAACCGTTTCAACTTTAACGTTGTCATTAGCATCTTGTGCCTGGGCAGCAACTCCGATAAAAAGCACAAAGATTAAAGTTAAGATGGCTTTCATAATGGTAACGTTTTGTTATATAGATAGAACGCCCATAGTGTATTCCTGCTCGTTGTAATTCGTCTAAACCTCCAAATTTTTCGATATACGACAAAGGATGGGATGAAGCGCAAAAATTGGTCGATGAACGGTAATGGCACAAAATATCCCATACCGATATTTTGTGCAGTTTATCGATATCACCATTTCTAAATTTTATAATATCAAGAGTTCTGATTGTGATTTAGGGAAGATCTGTTACAATTGATGTCGTATCTTAAAGCATCATTAAGGATAGAAACTTCTATCTACAAGGAAGTAATGTCAATTTAAAAAGTATGCTTAAAGTAATTTGTCCTTAAATGTACTTGGATTCTTTAGGTGGAAGATGTATTTAAATGAGGGGAGGGACTTTAATCGAAAACCTTTAATAGGTTAGTGCCCTTTCAACATCTTTTCAATGCTTAATGGATTAAGCCAATTTAGCATTGTTCTTTTTTGTAGAAAAATTTAAAGCCTTCAATACCCTTGCATTTTTGTTCTTGTACAAACGGGCAACATCATTTTGGGTATTGGTATTCACCTCGTTGAAGATTTCGTTGTTCGTTGCAGAAACAATACCTACTGTAACCGTTTCAACCTTAACGTTGTCATTAGCATCTTGTGCTTGGGCAGCAACTCCGATAAAAAGAACAAAGATTAAAGTTAAGATGGCTTTCATAATGGTAACGTTTTGTTATATAGATAGAACGCCCATAGTGTATTCCTACTCGTTGTAATTCGTTAAAAACCTCTTATTTTTCGATATCTGACAAGGGATGGGATAAAGTGCAAAAAAAAGTCGACAAACGGCAATGGCCCTAAATATCGGTTACCGATATTTAGGGCAGTTAATCGATACGGGGTTATCCGTACACATTACTTCCTATGGCTTTTTGGGCGATTGTACGAGGAACAGTTTCGATGAAGAGGACCTATCCAATTATATCATCCTACTTTTATCACCGAAGTCTTACCAAAAAGCAATAGCGGCCTTGATCAACATTCATCACCTTAGATGATGACCTCCCTAAGATTAAAGAATCGATGTACGTCCTTTATTTAGTTCTAATCTTAATAGTTTTTAAGCTCCTTTTTTGAAGTTTAGGTGCCATAACAGAAAATACATAATACAGTACACTAATACTCAATATGATTTGAACCATGATTAGGCTAATTTAGCAGTGTTTCTTTTAGTGGTAAAGGCTAATGCCTTCAATACCCTTGCATTTTTGAACTTGTACAAACGAGCAACCTCGTTATTGTTCTGTGTAGATACTTCGTTAAACCTAGTAGTTGTATTGGAAGTAACGGTAGTAGTTTCAACATTCTCAACTTTAACTTCATTTGTTGTTTCCTGTGCTTGGGCAACAATTGCGATAAAAAGGATAAAGAAGAATGTTAAAATAGTTTTCATGACCTTGGGTTTTGTTCTGTAAATTTACCCCCACATGCAGGCTATCTCCGTTTAAACTCGCTCAAAACCCCTTATTTTTCGGCTATTGACAAAAGTTTGGTTGAAGTGCAAAAAAAATCCGATAAGTGAATTTGGTGTTCAAATCACTTATCGGAATAGTATGCAGTTAATCGGTAAGATACTAGTGCACCTTCAATAATAAATTGGGATTCGGACAATTGTTTGCATAGTATTCCATATCAATTGTAGAAATAACCCCTGGGTAGTCTCCTTGGTACTCACCCATATCCCCAATAATTTGAAAGTGGAGATGTGGGGCATAGTTTACATTGATATCCGGCGATCCCAAGGATGCTAAAATACTATTGCGATCAAATTCCTTTCCTATATATAAATCATTCAACGATTCTAAGGACAAATGGCCATAAAGGGTATGGAATTTAATTCCTTCCAACATATGTTCTAAAATGATTGTGGGTCCATAATCTCCCGTAGTAGAATTATTTTGAAAACTATGTACCCTCCCGGCCAAGGGTGCCCGAACCTTTGTTCTTACAGGAGCCCAGAAATCAACTCCCAAATGAATATTCCGTTTATCTTCCCTTTCTGCAAAATGTCCATTGCCGGCATATAAATTTCTTTGTTCCAAATAACCGCCAAAGGCAACCTCTGCCCTATTCTTTTCCAAAATGGAATCTATATACGACTGACAGGTTTCTACCTTTGAAATATCAATATCACCCAAAGTTGGATTTGCTATGGAAAGATCCAAAGGTGTGTAACATTCCCTTGGAAAGGATTCCAAAATTGATATAAAGGCACGGCTGTAATTTTGAAGCGACCTTTCCAAAGGTGTTAACGTGGACATAGACATGCTAGTGAGCTAAATTATTTCATTTCAGATATCATCATGTTGATCTTACCACTCAAATCATCAATGGCCTTGCTATAACGAATATCCCATTCCTTAAGTCGGTCTGATGATTTTAATGCTATCTCATATTCTATCCCTGGCAACATCCAAGATGCATACCCACTGAACGGGTCGGTAGAAGCGTAAAGGGATTTGTACCAATCCCCATAATACATCCCCTTGGAATCAATAAAACTTTTTTCCAAGGCCAGCATTTTTGAATTGATGGAATTGATCTCATTTTTAGAAAGGCTATTGTTATTTAATACAGTAGCCAAACGTTCTTCGAATCGGGAGGCGACTTCTTCCAGTGTTGCCAATGAAGAATCCACTAATCCAAAACCATCAAACTCCTTATTAAATGACTTCACACCCGTTGTGGCGTTTGCAAAATGCAATTTCAGATCGGTAGGATATCTCTTTACGTCGTATGGGATAATCTCAGCATTGGCCAACCTCAATGTCATTATTCCCACCAGTTGTTCTACCATAGGGCCCATTTTAAAAGTAGGATCCACAAATTTTTCATAAAAACCAAAGCTATCGTAATTGGTGTGATACAATGTTGGACCGGATGTGCCTCCACTTAGGGAAGGAACCCCCACATGCATGTAAAACCCAATATGATCCGAGCCGCCACCCAAATTACCTATCGTGGGCACTTCCTTATCTCCTTTCCAAACTTCGTAGACCGTTTTATCAGTTTCTGGATATTTTACTTCCTTGGAAGCTTCAATCAACACTTTCTTTAAGGTAGGAGAGGCCGATGCACCAAAATTCTTACCAGATACTCCCCCATCAAAATTGAGATAGGCCACAGCCTTGGCATCAAGTTCCTCCTTCATTTGTTCCACCCATTCGGCAGACCCGATAACCCCATGCTCTTCGGCATCCCAATGGGCAATTAAAATGGAACGCTTAGGTCCTTTACCCTCTTTTGCGAGTTTCCCTAAAGTCTCACTAAGTCCCAACAACATGGCCGTACCACTATTAGGGTCGGTAGCTCCATATCCCCAAGCATCATAATGGCAACCTAGGATTATCCATTCATCTGGATATTCCGTCCCCTTTATAGTACCCACGACGTTATAGACCCTAACAAAATCCCTTTTTTGATCCACCATCAAACGCAATTTTAGCTCATTACCACCTTCCAATCGGTAAGTAAAAGGAAGTCCGCCCTGCCATCCTTTCGGAACAACTTTGCCTTCCATTAGACCCAATATTTTTTGTGCAGCACCATAACCTATTGGTGTTATGGGTATGGTATGCATATTGGTGTCCTTAGGGTCCAATCGTTTAATTTTTCTCTTCCCATCCAAAGGAAGCGCTGGCTCATAAGGGGTCAATGGATCACCTGTAAAATCCTCCGTAAGAACCGATCCTCGTTGAATAGCACTTGAATTGGAATAAACTCCCTCTGGGTATACCAATCCTTTCGTAAAACCACTATCTGCAGGGTCTGTATATATAATGAGTCCAGCAGCACCATGTTCTTCAGCAAATTTGGCCTTAAAACCCCTAAAGTTTTGGCCATACCGTGCCAATACAATTTTACCTTTTACTTCCACACCCAATTCCTTTAACTTTTCAAAATCTTCCTTGGTCCCGTAATTGGCATAGACTACCTCCGCGGTTACATCTCCACTACCGGAATATGCATTCCACCCCTTCCATAGGTCAGGATTGGAAGAGAAGGCATCACCTTCCAAAATAAATTCTTGTTGATTTAAGGGTTCCCGTATGGGTGCCACCAATTCTATCAATGAATTCCCAGGATTTTTGGACATATATATGTCATAAGGATAAAGTTCTACCTTCATTCCCGCATTTTTCATGACATTGACCATATAATCCCTAACTTCCTCGTTGGCCTTACTTCCTGCTACATGAGGTTTTTTGGTCAAGGTCCTTAAGTGTGATTTATATTGATCAAAATCCACTGATTCCAAAAAATAATCTTCCACCTGATTTTCCTTGGCTTGAGACTGGGACATAAAACCATCATTGGATTGCCCCGTTGCTAAATAACTACATGTTAATAAAACAATGTGTACTAGTAATCTTCTCATATTTGGTCTTGCTTTTACTTTTATATGGATATTTTGGTGATACGACCAACTCGATGGTCCCTTCCCTTCAAATATATAAGGAATTCACGAAATCCTATTCAAGTAACTCTTGAAATATTGCCTTGATCAAAACTTTAAAACCTTTTAACATCTTACTCCGTAAGTATTTGTAAATTCAGTCTACTATTAAAACAAAGAAAACATGAAGATGTTCAAAATCATTATGGTTAGTGCCATTGCGTTGTTCAGCACTAGCTGCCAGTCCAAAAGTAAAGATTCAAAACCACAGTTGGATCAAGTGGTATATAGTGCCCAAGACCTTAAAGGATATGAAACTGCATATTTTGCAAGTGGATGCTTTTGGTGTGTGGAGGCCGTATTTGAAAGTGTAAAGGGTGTCAAAGAAGTAATATCTGGCTATGCAGGCGGTACAGAGCTGAACCCAACGTATGAGCAAGTGGGAATGGGCAAAACTTCCCATGCTGAAGCCGTTGAAGTATACTACGATCCTAAAGTGGTTTCATACGAAACCTTGGTAAAAGTGTTCTTTGGATCACAGGACCCAACTACCTTAAATAGGCAAGGTCCCGATAGAGGTGCACAATACCGCTCTGTTGCCTTCTATAAAAATGAAGGCGAGAAAGAGATAATTGTAAATTACATAGCCAAATTAAAAAAGGACAAAGTCTTTAGTAGCCCAATAGTTACGGAAGTAACTCCATTTACCAAATTCTATGATGCGGAGGACTACCACCAGGATTACGAACGAAAACATCCGAATAATCCCTATATACAAGGAGTTTCTCTTCCAAGATTAAAAAAATTTCAAAAAAAATTTCCAGAACTTTTAAAAACTGATGCACATTGAAATAAGAATTTTACTACTTTACAGCGAAAATAGTAACTTCGATATATGAAAAAGCTGTTAGTGTTATTTTTATCCTCATTCATGCTCTGGAGCTGTTCATCAATTAAAAAAGAAGACCATCAAATCATTGAGGTAAAAAAGGCGAGCAAAAGTCCAGATTTGGATGGGAAGGACATGGACGATTGCTGGAATAAGACAGAATGGCTTGCCATGGACCAAAATTGGTTGGGAAATGCCTATACCTACAAGGATTTTAGTGGTAGATATAAATTAAGTTGGGACGAAAACGCATTATACATCCTTGTGGAAATCACGGATGATGTGCTTTTTGACCAATATGGGGATCCTTTAAAATTATGGTGGGACGATGACTGCGTTGAAATTTTTATAGATGAGGACAATTCAGGAGGCCCACATCAGTTTAGTCATAACGCTTTCGCTTATCATATTGCGCTAGATGACAATGTCGTTGATTTGGCACCTGATGAATTGCCACATTTATACAATGACCATATAACTTCTGTGAGAACCACAATAGGGCAAACCAGTACATGGGAAATTGCAGTTAAAATATACGATGATAATTTTGTTGATGGACAAAAAAATAGTCCCATACGTTTAACGTTAAACAAAAAAGTCGGGTTTGCAATTGCCTATTGTGATAATGATGGCAGTATAGAACGTGAAAACTTTATCGGCTCTGTATTTGTGCCTGGAGAGGACAAAAACCAAGGATATAAGGATGCCAATATATTTGGAACTTTGGTCCTACTGGAATAATTGTTTTGAAGTCTTTTTAATACGGCCAACTTGATCCAATACAAACAAGCTATCTGTGGTATATGTATTGATAAATATCCCCCCTTTAGTGCTGAAATTTAAACCAAGAGTAAGGCACAAGCTCTTGGAAGTTGGTGAAAACCACTATTTTTATCCCTATTCTAATATTCTTCCTTTGAAACAAATTACCATTAAAAACGAATATATATCCCTAACCGTATTGGAATATGGTGCCATTATCCAAAAAATGTTGGTGAAAGATAAAGATGGCAATGAGGTCAATGTGGTTATAGGTCACGAACAACCGGAAGCCTACTTTAACGACGAACATTCCTTAGGTGCCTGTATAGGCAGATATGCCGGAAGGATATCCCAAGGAGGATTTAGACTTGATGGTGAATTTTACCCTATTCATAATGAAAATGAAGTCCATTTGCATGGTGGGATAGCAGGTTTTGGGAAAAAACATTGGACTATAATTGAAGAACATACAGGAGGTAATCCTTTTTTAAAACTCTCCTATGAAAGTGAGCATTTGGAAGAGGGCTACCCAGGCAACCTCATAGCCTCCGTCACCTACAAATTGGTGGACAATGCCCTACATATATTACACGAAGCACAGACTGATAAAACCACGGTGGTCAACCTGACCAACCACGCTTATTTTAAATTGGACGGGGAAGAATCTATCGACCATTATAATTTGGAATTAAAATCCGAAGGCTTTTTGGATGTAGATAGAAAAATGGTGCCTACAGGTGACATCATAGCCGTTGGAAATACCCCGAATGATTTTTTAAAAGGCAAAAAAATTGGACAGGTTCGTTTGGACACCCCATTTATATTTAGTCCTAATTGTGAGAATGCCGCCAAAGTATCTTCCGACGTTTCAGGAATTGTTATGACGGTCACTACCAATCAGCCGTCAATTGTCATTTATACACCTACCTCCTTTCCCGCAATTTGTTTCGAAACCCAAAATTTTCCAGATGCGCCCAATCATTCCAATTTTCCTTCTTCGATCCTACGCCAGGGAGAAATATATAGGAATGAGTCAACCTTTGCCTTTGGCACCTTAAAATAAAAAAGGCCATCAATTTTAATTGACGGCCCCTTTGTGAATTTTTAATAAATCTATTCGTCCAATAATAGATTCAAGTGCACTGTGATATTATCCCTTGTAGCCTTGCTATACGGGCAAATTTCATGGGCGGCATTTACGAGCTCCTCTCCTTTTTCCTGATCTACTGTAGGAAGATAGCAATCTAAGGTTGCTTCCAATAATAAACCATCTTCATCCTCTTGAAAGGCAATGGTGGCCGTTACATTAAATTCCCCCAAATCCTTTACATTATGTTCCTTTGCCACAACCTGAAGGGCTCCTGCAAAACAAGTTGAATAAGCCGCCGCGAAAAGCTGTTCGGGATTGCTATATTTCCCCTCTGTTTTTATTTTGCCCCCTGGCATCCTAACGTCAAGATCTATCAATCCATCCTCGCTGGTCACATGACCGTTTCTCCCACCTTCATTGGTTGCACTGCTCTCAAAAATAGTTTTCATATATGTATTTTTTAGTAAGCCTCAAAGTACCAATTGAAATTGACACCGCATAAAACTATCTCCTAAAATTATGTAAAATTTCTATATCCTTAGGTCCATTTGCCAATTTCTTGATCATTACTTATTTTCCCTTTATATAGAATCAAGGTTCTTTTACATGTGCTTTGAATGGTATTTAGTAAATTAGTTCCATCAACCACAAAAACACACTAAAATGAAAGTATTAAAATGGCTTTTGATTACCGTACTAGTAATTGGCGCACTATTTTACTTTGTTGGTCAGCCTTTCTTAACAGAACAGACTAAAAAGAACAGTCCTGAAAAAACGGCCACCTATAAGGAAGGCGACATGGATATGACCGTAAAATATAGCAGTCCCTTTAAAAAAGACCGGGTTATCTTTGGGGAATTGGTACCCTATGATGTCGTTTGGAGAACTGGTGCCAATGAACCAACCATTTTTACTACTGGCTCCGATATCATGATCATGGATAAAAATCTCCCTGCTGGAACCTATTCCCTATGGACTAAACCAAATAAGGATCAATGGGAAATTATTTTTAATAAGGACATCCCAGGCTGGGGTGTTACTATTTTAAGCGGAGGCAAAGAAACTACCAGAATACCAGAAGAGGACATTGTAAATGTAATGGTTCCCACTACGCATATCGCAGTGCCTTTAGAGCGTTTTACCATTGCTTTTGAAGGAAATGAACCAACATTACTTACCATGGCATGGGATCAGACTAAAGTGAGTATTCCAATCAAAAATTAGCATTGAGTACAGAAAAAAACACAAGTTCAGAGAGTATTTCTAAAATAAGATCTTTTAGAAAAAAAATCCCGTCCGCCAAGGAGCTTACAAAAGGTATCTTAGAAGGAAACAATACGGCTTTGGGTCGGGCTATTACTTTGGTGGAAAGCACTAACATCACCCATTTAGAGCGTGCAAATGAAATAATTGAAAATTGCCTGGCGCATACCAAAGACAGTATTCGAATAGGCATAACCGGTGTTCCAGGCGTTGGAAAAAGCACTTATATTGAAACTTTTGGGCTTCATTTGACAGCCTTAGGAAAAAAAGTGGCTGTGCTTGCTGTAGATCCTACAAGTTCCATCAGCAAAGGGAGTATTTTAGGTGACAAGACCCGCATGGAGGAATTGGTAAAAGATCCCAATGCTTTTATTAGGCCTTCCCCTTCAGGGAATTCTTTGGGAGGGGTGGCACGCAAGACCAGGGAATCTATCATCTTGTGCGAAGCCGCTGGCTATGATGTCATTTTAATAGAGACCGTTGGTGTAGGGCAAAGTGAAACAGCTGTACATGGCATGGTGGATTTTTTCTTACTACTTAAGTTGGCAGGAGCAGGTGATGAACTTCAAGGTATCAAAAGAGGTATCATGGAAATGGCAGATGCCATCGTTATCAATAAGGCCGATGGTGATAACCTGAAAAGAACAAAAATAGCTAAAGCCGAATTTACAAGGGCCCTGCATTTGTACCCCCCAAAAGAAAATGGCTGGATTCCCAAGGTACTTACCTGCTCGGCACTGGAAAATAAGGGTATTCAAAAAATATGGGAGCTTGTGGATGCCTACCTAAATGAAAATAAACGTAGAGGTGGGTTTGAAAGAAAAAGAAGAGACCAAAACAAATATTGGCTGTTACAAACGGTGGAAGACCAACTAAAACAAAGATTCTATAGGAACAAAGAGGTGAAAATTCTCTTGGATAGTTTATTGCTCGAGGTAATGGACAGTAACATTTCTCCTTTCAAAGCAGCCGAAAAGCTATTGGCCTTACATCAAAAAGAACTTAAATAAAAAGCCTAAATTTGCCCCAGAAATAATACCTGTCAATGAATATTATCACAAATTCCTTATTGTCCATCGTAGTTCCTTTATATAATGAGGAAGACAATGCAGCATTGCTCACAAAAAAGATCCATGAAAGTCTGGAAGGATACAATTATCAGATCATTTACATTGATGATTTTTCTACTGATAGCACAAGAAAGGTCATCAAGGGTCTTCAAGATGATAAGGTACATCTCATTGAATTAAAGAAAAATTATGGCCAGAGTCTGGCTTTGGCGGCAGGTATCGATTATGCCAAAGGAGAGTATATTATTACCATGGATGGGGATCTTCAAAACGATCCCAGCGATATTCCTCAAATGCTATCCTATGCCGTAGGTGGGGAATATGACGTAGTTACGGGTATCCGCCAGAAACGGAAAGATTCCTTGGCTAAAAAAATTCCCTCCAAAATTGCCAACTTTTTGGTAAGACGAGTTACCAAATTGGACATTAAGGACAATGGTTGTGCTCTAAAAGTATTCAGCAAGGACATCGCAAAAGACCTGAACCTTTATGGCGAAATGCACAGGTTCATCACCTTATTGGCCTATTTGGAAGGTGCACAGATAAAACAAGTACCTGTAAAACACCATGCAAGGCATGCAGGGGTATCCAAATATGGCTTAGAGCGTGTTTTTAAGGTGGTGGCAGATATGATGTTGCTCTTGTTTATTCGAAAGTACTTCCAAAGACCCATTCACCTATTCGGTATTTTTGGAGTTTTATTGATCATCCTAGGGTTTTTTATCAACTTCTATCTTCTTATTGTAAAATTGACAGGGGAAGATATTGGGACACGCCCGCTTTTGATTTTTGGAATGATGTTCATTTTGGCGGGCATACAATTGTTTACCATTGGGATTGTCATGGAATTACTGATACGTACCTATTACGAATCACAGAGCAAGAGACCTTATCGAATTAAAAAAATATTCGTAGGTGATAAATCAGCGTAAACACCTAATCACAGCATTAAAAATTAGTATTAGTGCGGTATTAATCTACTTCATTTTTTCGAAAATTAATATCGAAGAGGTAGTAGAGACCATAAAGCGAACCCAGCCCTTATATCTACTATTGGCAATTCTGGCATTTGTGCTATCCAAGGTGATTTCTTCCTTTAGACTAAATCTATATTTTCACGAATTAAAAATATACCTCACCCAGAAAAGCAATTTAAAACTTTATCTCCTGGGAATGTTCTACAATCTGTTTTTACCTGGAGGAATTGGAGGGGATGCCTACAAAGGGTATTTGATCAAAAAAAAATTTGATGTAGAAACCAAAAAAGTGGTTGCAGTACTGGTTTTGGATAGACTGAGCGGTATGCTCCTTTTGTTTATCTATGCCTGTCTCTTGGCCCTCTTATTAAGCCAGGTGGATATTCCGTTTTTTAAACCTTTTGCCATTATAGGATTACTATTGAGTGTTGTTGTATTTTGGATTTTGAACAAGAAGTTTTTCCCTTTTGCCCTGCCCGTTTTTTGGTCGTCCTTTGGCTATTCTTCTTTGGTACAGTTATTCCAATTGATAAGTGCGTTCTTAATATTAAAAGCGCTCCATTTAGAATACAACACAGTATCTTACCTGTTCATATTTCTTATCTCTTCCATTGTTTCTGTTTTACCACTTACCATTGGTGGCATTGGCAGTAGGGAAGTCACTTTTTTCTATGGTGCGGCTTGGTTGGCATTGGATCAAAATGCATCCATTGGCATCAGCATGGTTTTCTTTTTGATCACCGCATTCGTATCCTTATCGGGTGTGGTATACCATTTTAAAAAACCTCAATTGGATACCTTAGAAGTTTAATGGATATGGACCAGGTACATTTTATCCACTATGTTTTTTCGATTGGACGGGTTCATAAATTTAGCCTGTAACCTGGTTATCCTAAATTGGTCCACAACATACCTTTTATCCCAGATAAACCCTTCCCCGTTGAGTTTCTGCAGTTCATCATTGGTAACATAGATCCAGATATTTCTTTTCCCTTTAAGTTCCTCCAAAGTGGCCTTGGCAACAGGTCTTTTATTATAGAAATCCAGTGCCCAAGTATACATTGGCGATACCTTATAAATATCCTCAACAGGTATGCCCTTTTCTGCCACTATCTTAGCCATATTGGATCCTCCTTGATACTTCAACAAAGATGGATAAAAATGAAGATTTAATATGGAGTTTAATAAAAGTGAAGTATAAACCGCTATGGTAAACACCCTGATGGCATAGTCTTCTTTTTTTAAGCAAAAATAAATAATGACCGCTAACAAAATACCCAATAAAACAAAGGACAACGTTGTATGCAGTTTAAAGACGTAGAAGCACAAAAGGAGCACTGCTATAAAAACCAAGGCTAAAATGAAGTACTGCACCGCCAAAAATATTTTCTTGGTTTTCACACTGCCAGTCTCGAACATCTTATACAGGTAGGAGGCCGTCAAAATGGAAAACAAGGGCATGGTTATATTTAGATAATGCGGCAATTTAAACTGCGCAAAACTTATGATAATGAAAATAAGTGTAACTCCTCCAACCGTCAAAAATTCCGTATTGGAATCGTACTTAAATTTTAATTGAACCAATTTTTTTATTCGGGACCAATAGGCGGCTATTCCAAGGATTGTCCAAGGCAAGAAAACCCATAGGAAAGTATGGAAGAAAAACAAGAAATCGCTACTGTTTTTGCCAACCCCCTCTCCACTTAAGCGCTCAAAGCTTTGTTCCCAGAAAATAAAGAAAATGCCACTGCGATGGTCCTTTCCCCGAATCACTTTTTCAGGATGTAGATCAAACTGATGGTAGTAGGCATACAACATAGGTGTTATGGTGATCGCAAAAACCAACAAGGCCACCAATACACGCCAATTTATCAAAGAAAGCCATTTTCTTGTATAAGCCAAATGACATAGTATTGGAAAACCAATAACCAAAATGGCGATCTGCCCTTTAGTAGAAAAAGCGATCCCTGCCCCTAAAGCGCCTAAAATTATGGACTGTATTTTGTGGTGCTCTATATAGGCCACCAAATGCCATATGGCAAAAATGGTGAATCCGGTAAGAACGGCATCCGTGCGGACATCAATTGCGGCGAGCATAATAGTTTGTGAGGTCATAAATACCAAAGCTGCCAATCTTCCAGTAACCCTATTGTATAACAATTTACCCAAGCCAAAGCAGCTATAGGCGCCCAAAAAGGTAGAAAGGATAGCAGGTATACGGTAAGCCCATTCATTAATACCAAATATTTTAAAAGATAAAGCCGCAAGCCAATAGTGCATGTGAGGTTTATCCAAATATGCTTCGGGACCTTTAAAAAGACTTAGAAAATCGTTCTCTTGGACCATCCTCATTGCCATAACGGCAAACTGGGCGGAATCGTTTTCAAGAAGGGTAACGAACATTCCGGCCACATAGACCAAAATAACAAACAGCAATAAAAACCAATATCTAGTATTAGAAATCATAGAAGAATTTCTGGAGCGCAAATATATGCAACTTTGTAAATAACCAACTTAAAAATAAGCCTATTCCCAATCCTGTCAATATATCCAAAGGAAAATGGACCCCAACATATATTCTACTATAAGCGACTATTGTAGCCCAAAAGAATAAGAAAAAACCTATGTATTTATATTTGAAAACCAATAATCTGGTGAAGAAAAAGGCCAAAGCAAACGAGTTTGCGGCATGGGCAGAAAAATAACCGAATTTACCCCCACAGCTACTTTTGACAAGCCTTACCATTCCGTTCAATTCCGGATCGTGGCAAGGCCGTAAACGTTGCACCCCATATTTAAAAAAATTGGCCAATTGATCTGTTACAGTAATAAGCAATGCCACTGTCACCAAAATCAACAGGGTCTTTTTAAGGCCAAAGTACCTGTAAATTGTAATCAATAAAAATAGATAAAGGGGTATAGAACTGAATTTATTGGTCATGAACAACCAAAATCCATCCCAAGCTGTGCTTCCCATAGAATTGAGAAACAAAAAAATTTCCTTATCGAGTTGTAACAGTTGATCCATCCCTCTTAGTCAACGTACCGGGAAATTTCCCTATCGTAAAATTCAGTTGCCTGTGCTATCAGGGTCTCCGCTTCTGATTCCAGGTCCTTTTCATCCTCCTTGGTGAAATCTTCCAACCATTCTACTTCATCATCCTCCAAGTTTATAATAAATCTTGGGTACTCTGTATGAATGACAAATATGGCAGTTGGGTAATCGGTATTGTCACCCAGTAAAAATTTAGGAAAATCCATAGTTTATATAGTTTATCTATTTAATCGATTCTAGTGTGTTGCCAAGCAACTTTTTGGTCATATAGTTAAATCGAATATACAACATTATTGCAGAGGCAGTTAAGCCCGCCAACAGTCCAATCCATATCCCAGTACTCCGTAACGGCGTATACAATCCCAAATATAAACTAACTGGAAAACCTATCAACCAATAAGCAATGAACGTGATAATCGTGGGGATCTTTACATCCTGTAGACCGCGCAATGCGCCCAACACAACAACCTGTAATCCGTCTGAAATTTGAAAAAATGCCGCCACAAATATGAGCTCTGCAGCCATTATGATAACTTCGGTATTGTCTGCACTATTGGAAAGATCGTTGACATCCAAATAAATAGTTGGCAGCCAATCTTTAAACAAAAGGAACAAGGCCGCAAAAACGATTTCCAATAAAAAAGTCAAAAAGAAGATGGAAATGGCTATCCTTCTAAGATCCTGAAAATTCCTCAATCCCTTTTGGTTGGCCACACGGATCATGGCCGCCACCCCAAGTCCAATCCCCACCATAAACGTCATACTTGATAAATTTAACGCAATTTGATTGGCAGCTTGTGAATTTTTTCCCAATACACCACTCAACCAGATGGCAGCTGTAAAAATGGCCACTTCAAAGAACATCTGTAGGGCAGATGGGAATCCAAGGTCTATAATTTTTTTCATTACCTTTTTTTCCAGGTTCCTGAAGTTAAATCCCGTAACGTAGTCATGGAATTTCTTTTTATTTTTTAGCAGTACCCATATATAAATGACCATGATGATTCTCGATATCAAAGTCCCCAAGGCCGCACCAACGATTCCCATTTTTGGGAAACCAAAAGAACCAAAAATCAATAAATAGTTAAGTATAATATTCAAGATATTGGCAATTACCGCTGCATACATTGGATATTTGGTCTGTGAAAGCCCTTCAGAAAATTGTTTGAAGGCTTGAAAAATAATCAACGGAACCAAAGAAAAGGCTACCAAGTCCAAATAGGGCATGGACAATTCAACAACTTCTGGCGGCTGCTCCATCAAATACATCAGCGGTTTTGACAACATGATCAATCCAAATAATGACAGCCCCAATCCAGTGCAAAGTACCAATCCGTGTTTTAAGGCACTCTTTCCAACTTCTTTATTTCCTGCCCCGTCCGCTTCTGCGACCAGGGGAGTAATAGCCGTAGAAAATCCGATTCCAAGTGACATAGCGATAAAAATAAAGCTATTGCCCAAAGAGACTGCAGCCAACTCTGCAGTACCTAACTGGCCCACCATAATATTATCCGCAAAAGCCACGAACGTATGTCCCAGCATCCCTAAAATAACAGGGAAGGACAACTGTAAATTATAGCGAAATTCTTTGGTGTACTGCTTGAACAAGGTCTCAATTTTTGAAGTGCAAATATAGAAGTTACCTTGGTTTTATAGGTAAGAAATCTTGTATATAATTGCGGTTCAATGGATCCAAATCTGAAATCCAAAGACTAAAATTTGATATGTCTCCCCAAAACGATCAATCTCTTTAATTGAAGATTCCCCAATTTGCTGTATTTTGATTAATTTAGGGCTGCCTAACGGCTAAAACCACTAACCAAACCTACATGTCCATCGATAATTTTGAGATTAAAGGCCTTACAGATGAACAAGTACTACAATCAAGGGCGTCATATGGACAAAACAAACTGGTTTTTAAAAAAGAAAATAGATTTCTCGATGCTTTAAAAAGTCTTGCCAAGGAACCAATGGTGATTTTACTATTGGTGGCCTCCGTGATTTATTTTGTCAGTGGAGATTATGGGGATGGGGTTTTCC
The DNA here is from genome assembly GCA_035798135.1 of Flavobacteriaceae bacterium KMM 6897. Taxonomy (GTDB): domain Bacteria; phylum Bacteroidota; class Bacteroidia; order Flavobacteriales; family Flavobacteriaceae; genus Sediminicola. The sequence continues at coordinate 326,414 of JAPFBR010000003.1, forward strand.
TGGCCATTGCCATTGTCATGGTAGCTTCCATTTCCCTTTATCAGGACTCTAGAAGTCGTGATGCCCTTAAAAAACTTAAAGACTTTACCCAACCACATTCCAAGGTCTACAGAAATGGGGAAGTCGAGGAGATTAAGAGTGGGGAACTTGTTCTTGGAGACAGCCTTATTGTGGATGAGGGAAGTACTATTCCTGCTGATGGAATCATCATACATTCCAATGATTTTTCAGTAAATGAGTCCATTTTAACCGGGGAATCCCTCTCTGTGTACAAAGACGCCACCAAGGAGGACAATTCCATCTACCTTGGTACTACCGTGGCCAGTGGTTTGGCCATAGCCACTATAACTGCCATTGGGAACAATACTGCCCTCGGGAAAATCGGGAAAAGTATTGAGGACATTGAAAGCGAAAAGACCCCCCTTGAATTTCAAATAGGAAATTTTGTAAAAATAATGGTCTTTTGGGGAGCACTGGTTTTTTTAGTGGTTTGGGGTATCAACTATTCCCATTCTCTTGACCTTTTAGATAGTTTGCTTAAAGCACTTACCTTGGCTATGAGTATTTTACCAGAGGAAATCCCTGTAGCCTTCACCACTTTTATGGCTATTGGTGCTTGGCGGTTAATGAAGTTGGGGGTTGTGGTCAAGCAAATGAAAACCGTGGAATCCCTTGGGAGCGCCACAGTGATATGTACCGATAAAACCGGCACCATTACCCAAAATAAAATGAGTTTGGCAAGAGTCTATGTCCTAGATTCCGGGAAAATCTCCAATCCAGAACAAGATTTGTCCACGGAAGAAAAAGAATTGATAAGACTGGCGATGTGGGCCAGTGAACCCATTCCATTTGATGCAATGGAGCTTGCTTTGCATGAATCCTATGCACAAAATTTTCCTTTGGACGAAAGACCGGCTTTTAAAATGGTTCATGAGTACCCTTTGGGCGGAAAGCCTCCCATGATGACACATCTTTTTGAAAATGCATCTGAAAAGCGCATCATTGCCGCCAAAGGTGCGCCAGAGGCTTTTTTGGAAATTTCCAATCTGACCAAGCTACAGAAACAGACTATTTTGGCTACCATTAAAGAATTAGCCAAAAACGGGTACCGCATATTAGGTGTGGCAGAGGCTAAATTTAACGGCAACAATTTTCCTAAAAAACAACAGCAATTTACCTTTTCCTATAAAGGGTTAGTTGCCTTTTATGATCCTCCCAAAGAAAATATAGCTTCGGTTTTTGAACAATTCCACAAGGCTGGGATTACAGTGAAAATTGTAACGGGTGATAATGCAGAAACAACTGAAGCCATTGCAAAACAGGTAAACTTTAGAGGATATGAAAAAAGCATTTCTGGGAAAGAATTGATGAAATTAAAGGATGATGAATTAAAGGAGTGTGTAAAAGAAACACAGATTTTTACCCGAATGTTCCCCGATGCCAAAATGCGCATCATCAATGCCCTAAAAGCAAACAATGAAGTAGTGGTCATGACGGGTGACGGCGTCAACGATGGCCCTGCCCTCAAGGCTGCACATATTGGGGTTGCTATGGGAAAAAAGGGGACTGAAATTGCCAAACAGGCCGCATCCCTTATTTTGGTAGATGACGATCTGGCCAAAATGGTAGACGCCATTGCCATGGGAAGAAAAATATACACCAACCTAAAAAAGGCAATACAGTATGTAATTTCCATTCACATCCCTATCATACTTACCGTTTTTATCCCTTTGGCCTTGGGCTGGATGTACCCCAATATATTTACGCCTGTTCATGTAATACTTCTGGAATTGATAATGGGTCCCACTTGTTCCATTATCTATGAAAATGAGCCCATGGAAAAAAACACCATGATTCAAAAACCCCGTCCCTTTTCAAATACTTTTTTCAGTTGGAAAGAATTGACAACGAGTGTTATTCAGGGTCTAGCAATTACAGCAGGGACCTTGACGGTATACAAATTAGCAGTCTCCCAAGATTTAAATGAAGCTACGACAAGGGCTATGGTCTTCACAACCCTAATTGCTGCCAACATTTTTCTCACCTTGGTCAATAGGTCCTTTTATTTTTCGGTCCTTTCCACGTTGAAATACAAAAATAATTTAGTGGGAATCATCATAGGAATAACCATTTCACTTACTGGGGTCTTGCTCTATATAGATCCATTTACTGCATTTTTTCAATTTGAAAGTCTCACCAACAATCAATTATGGACCAGTATTGGCACTGGATTTATATCCGTGATTTGGTATGAACTTGTAAAAGTGATCAAACGGGGCCGATAATGGCATATTGGCTATATCCCAAGAATTGATTAGGCATTTATTTAAACTTGCTAGATAACCTCAACTAAGCTTCTATCCATGGGGTCATAATTGTTTAGCTTCCTCCCAAAAGATATCCATTTCAGAAAGGGTCATATCTTTTAGTGCTTTACCTTGTTCCTTCGCCTTTTCTTCCAAATATTGAAATCTTTTTATGAATTTTTTATTGGTGCGTTCCAAGGCGTTCTCGGGATTGATATTCAAGAACCTGGCATAATTTACCATGGAAAACAGCACATCCCCAAATTCGGCCTCCATGGCGTCAGTATTCCCTGATTTTACCTCATCCTGAAATTCCCCCAATTCTTCTTGGACCTTTTCCCATACCTGCTCTGGTTTTTCCCAATCGAACCCTACCCCGGCTACTTTGTCCTGTATCCGATTTGATTTAACTAGGGCAGGAAGACTCGTGGGTACACCTTCCAAAACACTTTTCTTACCTTCCTTTAGCTTGATTTTCTCCCAATTCTGCTTTACTTCCTCCTCATTGGCAACTTTGACATCCCCGTATATATGGGGGTGTCTATTGATTAGCTTTTCACAGATGTCATTGGCCACATCAGCTATATCAAATGATTTGGTCTCACTTCCAATCTTGGCGTAGAAAACGATGTGCAACAATACATCCCCCAATTCCTTTTTAACTTCTTCAAGGTCATCATCCAAGATGGCATCCCCCAATTCATAGGTCTCCTCAATAGTGAGGTGCCTCAAGGTCTGCATTGTTTGCTTTTGGTCCCAGGGACATTTGGCCCGTAACTCATCCATAATGGTCAAAAGGCGGTCAAAGGCTTGTAATTGGGAGGCTCTCGAATTCATAAAAATTAGTTTTCGTAAAAATACAAATCTACCCTAGAAGCCCATATACGATTTATATGTTATTTTAGAGGAAGCTATTTTCGTTATCATCAACTAACTCAATCCTTTAGTTAAATTTAAAGGCAATTGCAATGAATAAAGCAAACAAGCTTTTGACTATTAAAATGGTTCATACGTTGATCTGGCTATTTTTTGTCGGTTTAATATTCCAAGTCCTCTATGCCGGTATTACCAATAGCATAAATTCATTCACTTGGATCGCCATTGGACTTGTGATCGGGGAGGGAATTGTTTTGGTTATTTTCAAGATGTACTGTCCCTTGACAGTTTTGGCAAGAAAATACTCGGATTCCAAAATGGATAATTTTGATATTTTTTTACCCAATTGGTTGGCCAAGTACAATAAGGTATTATTCACAACATTATTTGTCCTTGGCTTGGTACTTGTTTTGTATCGTGTGATGCTTTAAAAAAGGGGCGCAAATAAAAAAATCCCTCCAAGACCAATGCCTTTAGAGGGATTTTCCAACTAACTCAATCTTTATATCCTCATTCGGCCTCTGCGACCGATACTGTTTTTATCGCCTCTCCTATTAGGGTTTTACCTTCCAATATTTCAAAAGTCGTAGCGTTGGCCATGGTATCATGCAATACCCTTACCAAAGTCTGGGCCACATCTTGCCTGCTTATATCCCCACTTTTGTCCAAGCTTTTGGCTAAATCTATCCTACCCACACCTTCCGCATTCTTAAGCGATCCTGGACGCACAATAGTATAATTGAGGCCACTATGCCTCAAATGCTCATCAGCATTCTGCTTGGCTTGTAAATATTCTTGTAGTTCTCCGCCCTTCTCGGGTTTATCTGCTCCTATAGAGCTCAACATTACAAATTTTTTGATATGTGCCATTTTCGCCACATCAATAAGTCTTTTGGCACCTTCCTGGTCTATTCCCACTACTTTCTTACCCCCCGAACCCGCAGCAAAAATAACCTTGTCTATATCTTCCATCGTATGGACCAAATCTTCCTCCAAATCGCCCAATATGCATTTTACTCCTATATTTTCAAATTGTTCCATCTGATCTTTCTTACGGACCATGGCTATAGGTCTAAAATATTGTGATTCCTTTAATAGGTTTACTATTATTTTTCCTGTGGCACCATTTGCACCGGCTATCAATACATTTTCCATATCTTAAAGTTAATTGTTAAGGCGTTAGAACCCAAATTTATGATCCTGTTTAACTCACTATTAACCGAATCATTCCTCCTTTAACAATAATTTATGTTCAGCATAGGAAGAATAAAAATTGATACTCTATTTGACCAGTATAAAGTCCTTTAGGTCTGGAAAATTCTTATTTTAGTACAAAAGAACGTAACATGTTATCACCTTTGGTTACCCCTGATTGGTTGAAAAGCCATAAGAATGATCCTAAACTTATTATTTTGGATGCAAGTATGCCCGGAAACAAGTCGGGCAAGAGCTCTGATTTAGGAGATATTCAAATCACAAATGCGAGGTTTTTCGATTTAAAAAATTCTTTTTCTGATACGTTCAACAGTTTACCCAATATGCTCCCCGATGAGGCTTCCTTTACCAGTGCGTGTCAGGGTTTAGGAATCAAAGCCGATAGTCTTATTGTTGTTTATGATAATTTAGGTGTTTATTCCAGCCCTAGGGTTTGGTGGATGTTCAAAGCCATGGGATTTGAGAATATTGCCGTTTTGGATGGAGGGCTGCCCAAATGGATAGAACAAGGGTTTCCTACCGGACCTATTTATAAATCGACATATCCCAAAGGAAATTTTAGGGCTCATTTTAGACCAAACCAAGTAAAGAGCGCAGCTGACATCTTACAAAATATTAATAAAAAGGAAGCCTTGGTCATTGATGCTCGTTCTGAGGGACGCTTTTATGGGAAAGAACCAGAACCAAGAAAGGATTTAAAAGGCGGTCATATCCCTGGCTCTTTAAACCTTCCTTTTACCGAGGTCCTAAAAGATGGACAATTTCTTCCGAAGGATGATTTAAAACAAATTTTTGAAAACTTAAAACTTGAGGACAGTTCCTTAGTGTTCACTTGTGGGTCTGGTCTTACTGCATGTATAATACTTTTGGCAAGTGAATTGGTCCAAAAGAACCCAACAGCTGTCTATGATGGTTCTTGGACAGAATGGGGCCAGCGAAACGATGTTCCAATTGCCACGTAACAAAAAAGTCCTTTTCTCCACACCCTAATTTCAAAATCAATCAATTATGAAAAACCTCCTTCTTTTTCTGAGTATACTTATAATCACGTCTTCCTTTTCACAGGAAATTGTTCAGCTCCCTTCCGAAAATACGATGGATCTAATCTGGGGAAGTCCTGAAAAAACCTATTTCTCAGAAATTTGGCAGACCCAAGTAGTAACCAATGTCTCAAAACCCAGTATGGAAATTTTTAAGCCGGATCCTTCCATAACCAATGGTACTTCTGTAATCATTGCCCCTGGAGGAGGACTTTATGCCCTTAGTATCAATAGTGAGGGAAATGATGTTGCCCGTTGGTTAAATACAAAGGGGATCACCGCCTTTGTCCTTAAACATAGATTGATTCCCACGGGGGAAGATGGAGTGGCCGAATTGAATACGGATGGAGAACAGGTGAACACAAAAGCTTCAAAGGTTTTGCCTTTAGCAACTGAAGACGGACTCAATGCCATAGCTCACGTAAGACAGCATTCCAAAGAATTGGGTATAGACCCTAACAAAATAGGGTTTATGGGATTTTCAGCTGGGGGAGCCGTAACCATGTCGGTCATTTACAACTCATATAAAGATAATAGACCTGATTTTATTGTTCCGGTGTATCCTTGGATGGATATTGTCCCTGCCCATGAGATCTCTTTTAGCCTTCCTCCTATGCTAGTTGTTTGTGCCACCGATGATCCTTTGGGATTGGCACCAGCCAGTGTAGAGCTTTATACGTCCTGGGCAAAGAAAGGTGTCTCGACAGAATTGCATATGTACTCCAAGGGTGGTCATGGTTTTGGTATGAAGACTCAAGGGCTACCATCGGATAGTTGGATACAACGATTCTACGATTGGACCCTTGCCGAAGGACTGACAAAACCAATTCTAAAAAATTGACTTTCAAGCGATTAATTTGATACTTTTACTTGAAAATTATAAAGATTGTAAAAAATAATATTTTTTTAAAAACGTTATTATAAGTAGCCAACCAAACCAATTTCTGCTGTGAAATACATTTTGATCTCCACGTTTCTTTATCTATGTGTAGGCCATGCGCAACAAAGCGAACCTTTCCAAGATGAAGTATTGTCAATTCAAAAAAAATACGACGGACTTTGGGATGCCTCCAAAACAACAATTGTTTTTACGGGCAGTTCCAGTATACGCATGTGGAATAATATTCAAGATGCTTTTCCCGAATACCAAGTCATAAATTCTGGGTTTGGCGGTTCCATGTCTTCAGATTTATTAATATATACCAATGATCTGATCCTTAAATACAAACCGAAAAAGGTGTTTATTTATGAAGGGGACAATGACATCGTAGCCAAGGTACAAACGGAAGATATTATAGAAAACACAAGGGCAATCATAAACCGTATCAAGGCATATGATCCAAATACAGAAATTGTACTAATTTCTGCCAAACCAAGCATTGCAAGATGGGACCATAGAAATAAATACAAAAGATTGAACCGTGGGTTTGAACAATTGAGCAAAAATGATGATACCATCAGCTACGCCAATGTTTGGGAACCCATGTTATACAACAATAGGGTAAGGCCTGATATCTTTTTAAAAGATGGGCTACACATGAATTCCAAAGGATACGACCTATGGCTTTCTGTAATTAAAGATCATGTTAATTAAAATCAACATATAGCACCAACATAAATTATGATAAAATCACACTTGATCAAATCCTGTTTACTCTTTTTAAGTTTCGTTGTCCTTGTGGCCTGTCAGGAAAAAATAGTTAAAAAACCCATTCAATTTCCAAGTACGGATTTGGCTTCCGAAAACATGATTCCCAAACCTTTTAAAGCCATTTCTACCAATAGTGCCTTTGGTCTGGACCAAAATACTGCCATCTTTACTTCCCAAAATTCAATTGGTTTTCAGGAGGTCGGGCAATACCTATCGGAAAAGATCAAAGAAAAAATCAATCTTTCCATACCTGTAAATGAGTCATTTTCAGAAGCTGTGGAGCGCATCATTTACATCAATCAATCTGATAGTTTGGATTTGGCCACCAAAGAATCCTACCAATTGTATATTACGAAGGATTCCGTTATCATAAATTCTAAAACGGCCGAAGGTGCCTTTAGGGGAGTACAGACTTTGAGACAAATTATACCTGAAACCAGCAACGATACACTTACAGGCCACAAAATGTGGTTGATTCCCACAGGAAAAATTTGGGACCATCCAAATTACACCTATAGGGGTGCCATGTTAGATGTAGCCAGACATTTTTTTAGTGTAACGGATGTGAAAAAATATATGGACCTGCTGGCCTATTATAAATTAAACGTCCTGCATTTGCACCTTTCGGACGATCAAGGATGGCGGATTGAGATAAAATCGTGGCCGAGATTAACAGAGGTTGGTGGTAAGTCAGAAGTCGGCGGAGGAGAAGGGGGATTTTACACCCAAAATGACTATAAGGATCTGGTCAGCTATGCCGCTGAACGACATATTACCATTATACCAGAAATAGACATGCCCGGCCACACCAATGCTGCGTCTGTTGCCTACCCTTTTTTAAACGGCAATGGAAAACCAGTTAAACCCTACACGGGAACACATGTGGGCTTTAGTACGTTTGATGCACGAAAAGATACCGTTTACGCCTTTTTGGATGATGTTATTCGGGAGATTAGCGCCATAACACCTGGTCCGTATTTTCATATAGGAGGTGATGAAAGCCATGTCACCAAGAAAAAGGATTATATCCTATTTGTGGATAAAGTGGAATCGATTGTTCAGAAATATGGCAAAAAAATGATTGGATGGGATGAGATTGTACAGTCTGATATAGATTCTACTACCATAGCGCAACATTGGAGCGATGAATCAAACGCCCTAGCTGCCATAAAAAAAGGAAGTAAACTTATTTTATCCCCTGCCAAAAAAGCCTATTTGGATATGCAGTACGATACCCTTTCAAAATTTGGACTACATTGGGCCGCTTATATCCCTGTTGATTCCGCTTACCAATGGAGCCCTGAAAAATACATCAAGGGAATACAACCAAAGGATATTCTGGGCGTTGAGGCGCCTTTATGGTCCGAAACCATAAGTAACATGGAAGAGTTGGAATATTTGGCCTTCCCTAGAATTATTGGATATGCAGAATTGGGTTGGTCAACTGAAGAAAATAGGGATTGGGAAAATTATAAAGTCCGCCTAGGTAATCAAGCCTCGTTTTTGGAAAGGATGGACGTAAAGTATTATCCATCTCCAAAAATTGATTGGAAAAATAGTAGCGTGCCAATTCCCATGGGAAAAGATTGAATTGAACGAAAAAAAAAGCCTTCATAAATGAAGGCTTTTTACTTTTTAAAAGAAAAGATATTTACTCCTTTTCTTCTGACTTTACATTTTCTTCTTTCTTTGCAGTAAAATCGGTAATACCTTGTTCCAGCAATATATTATACCATTGAACCACTTTTTTAATGTCGCTCATATACACACGGTCTTCGTCGTAATTGGGCAATATTTCAAAAAAGTATTCTTCTAATTTCAACTTATCCTCCTTGTGTCCAACTGAAGTCTTCCCTCCGTTTTCCTTTTTTTGGATGTTCTCAAATACTTCCCTTAATGGGACTTCTTCCTCTAGGGTGTATATGGCTATTTCAGAAAGTACACTTACGTTATTTTTAAAACCTACTGTAATCTTCTTGCCATCCAATAAGGATTCGGCAACAAAACCAGTTCGGGTCTGTGTCAACAATTTATAAAGTCCTGGTTTTCCTCCTATGGATAAAATTTTATCTAAACTCATTTCCTGCTTTTAAATTTGTGGGGGCAAATATTACACTTTTACTCTAATAAATAAATTACTTTAACGTGCTTTTTTCATTTCGGGAAAGCGCATTCTATAATCAACGTCGATTTTTCCCTTGGAAATATTGGCCAATCTACTTTTTAAGAGGCGTTTTTTCAAGGAGGATAATTTATCTGTGAACAAAATTCCTTCAATATGATCGTACTCGTGCTGTATCACTCGGGCCAACATCCCATCATAAGTTTCTTTATGAGACTCAAAATTTTCATCCTGGAAACTAATGGTCAATGTATCCTGTCGGATTACATCTTCACGAACATCGGGAATGCTTAGACATCCTTCATTGAATGGCCATTCCTTGCCTGTTTCCTCCAAGATCTTGGCATTGATAAAGACACGCTTAAAATCTTTTAATTGTTTTTGCTCTGTTTCTGTCAAATCCTCGTCATCGGCAAAAGGAGTTGCATCCACCATGAACATTCTAATGGGCAATCCTATTTGGGGAGCAGCCAACCCTACCCCATTGGCATTGTACATAGTTTCCCACATATTATCTATCAATGAAGATAGATTGGGGTAATCCTTATCAATATCAGTCCCTATTTTTCTTAAAACGGGATCGCCATAAGCGACAATCGGTAATATCATGTTTAATTAATCTTTAAATCTAGTTCTGTATATATTTCCTGTATTCAACCAATTTACCAAATCCAAGTAGAGAAACGTTAATTTGAAAAGCTTTTTTCCGTTAGGAACATTGGTATTGGTAGCATTCTTATCGTTATATAATTTAATATGTCGGTTCTCTTGCCCTTCCAAATATTCGTTACGGCCAAAAGAAAGTTTATTTTTAAAAGGTAGTTCGTAAAATTCCTTAAGGGCTTTATCTGAAAGACCACGCCAACTGCATATCGAAAAATAATAATTATCCAAGTCTTTATTTTCAAACATACGATCCTTTCTCCTACTCCATTTATCCCTTGCCTCCTCCTGATCCGCATAATGTTTGAAATGAATTTCAGCATCATCTAAAACTCCAATCGGATAATTGGTGGGATATTTCGAATACTTGGATTCTTCAATAAATTCAAGTTCAAGGTTCATGTAATGATCAAAATTTTTAAGAATCTTGATATAACATGGGGTATAAATGAACAATCCTACAAAGGGTGTGTTATAGGGCAATTTTAACCATTGATAAATTTGACCGCCCCAACAATTCCGGCTAATAATAACAAAATCCTTATTTTTAATCCTTGCAATGGCCCTGTCACTGTAAAATTTCCCAAAGTACTGTTGAGCTTTCCTTTTGATCCATATTTCTAAGTCCACCAGCATCAATACGTTGTTTTTTGCAAGAAAGCTTGTAAAATAATAGTGGCACTTATTTCATCTACCAAGGCCTTGTTCCTGCGTTGCTTTTTCTTAAGTCCACTATCGATCATGGTTTGAAATGCCATTTTGGAAGTGAATCTTTCATCATGGCGAACCACGGGAATCTCAGGAAAAGCTTCAAGTAATTTCAGCAAAAAAGGTTGTATAAGGGCTTCAGATTCCGATGGGGAATTGTCCATTTGTTTTGGCTCCCCTACCACAAACTTTTCCACCTTTTCTTTTTGGACATAATTTTTAAGGAAGTCCAACAATCCCTTGGTTTCCACAGTCGCCAAACCTGAGGCAATAAGCTGTAACTCATCCGTGACCGCTATGCCCGTTCTCACTTTTCCGAAATCTAATGCAACTATCCTGGCCACCTCATTTTTTTGGCAAAAATAAGCATAAAATGTTATAACCATAAATTTGAAAGGTTTATTACCACCTAGCGATTATATTTGTCTTAAAATTGTTTAAAATGACCGAATTAAGACAGATCATAGAAAAGGCTTGGGATGACCGAGAATTACTGAAAGACGATAAGACCCAAGCAGCCATACGAAAGATCATCGATTTGTTGGACAATGGGCAACTCCGTTGTGCTGAACCAACGGCGGATGGTTGGCAGATCAACGAATGGGTAAAAAAGGCCGTAGTTCTTTACTTTCCAATTCAAAAAATGGAAACTATGGAAGTCGGGATTTTTGAATATCACGATAAAATGCCCCTTAAAAGAGGATATGCCGAAAAAGGTATCCGTGTGGTACCAAATGCGGTTGCCCGACATGGCGCCTATATTTCAGCCGGCACCATATTAATGCCCAGTTACGTGAATATTGGAGCTTATGTGGATGAAGGGACCATGGTAGATACATGGGCCACAGTTGGCAGTTGTGCCCAGATAGGCAAAAACGTTCATTTGAGTGGTGGCGTGGGAATCGGAGGGGTTTTGGAACCTTTACAAGCAGCCCCCGTCATAATAGAGGACAATGCTTTTATTGGTTCTCGCTGTATTGTTGTTGAAGGCGTTCATGTGGGTTTCGAAGCTGTACTTGGGGCCAATGTGGTATTGACCGCCTCAACAAAGATCATAGATGTTACCGGAGATACTCCCATTGAGCGAAAAGGGTTTGTTCCCGCCAGGTCTGTAGTAATTCCTGGAAGTTACACCAAAAAATTCCCTGCAGGGGACTATCAAGTGCCTTGTGCCTTGATCATTGGTCAAAGAAAGGAAAGTACCAATAAAAAAACTTCCTTGAACGATGCCTTAAGGGAATACAACGTAGCCGTGTAGAAAATTGTAGGAATTTTATAGTTCTATATAATTTTTTCTTCTTTTTTTTGTTATACTTTTGTCAGCAACATTGAAGTATAGTTACATTATCGACTTTTATGAGTAGTCCCAAAGAAAAAATCACGGCATTAATTATAACTTATAATGAGATTGGATACATTGAAAAATGTGTCCAATCCATTGATTTTGCTGATGAAATTATCGTTGTGGATTCATTTAGCACAGATGGCACCTATGAATATCTCTGTGATCATCCCAAGATAAGAGTGATTCAAAATCCTTTTGAAAACTTTACGGCTCAAAAAGCGTTTGCCCTTAAACAGGCCACCAATGATTGGGTATTGTTTGTAGATGCCGATGAGATAGTCACTACTAAATTGCAAAATGAAATAATTGACACCGTAAATAGCGAGAATGAGCATGTAGCCTATTGGTTTTATAGGAAATTTATGTTTCAGAACAAAGCGTTACATTTTAGCGGATGGCAAACGGATAAAAACTATAGATTGTTCCGAAAAAGCAAAACCCAATTTTCGGACAAGAAAATTGTTCATGAAACCCTGGATGTGGATGGCACTTCTGGTATTTTAAATGAGCAACTCATTCATTATTGCTATAAAAATTACGAGGATTACAGAAGTAAAATGCTGAATTATGGCAGATTAAAGGCCAAAGAAGCTTTTTATAAAGAAAAGAAATTTCTTTATATTCTACTTGTCCTTAAACCAACTTGGAAATTCTTTAACCATTACATTTTGCGCTTAGGCATCTTGGACGGTAAAAAAGGAATTATCATCTGTTATCTGAATGCGCTTGGGGATTATGAGCGCTACAAAGAACTGAAGAAGTTGGAAAAAAAAAATGAGCTTGCCTACTTCTTGATTATGCCATAAGAAGTCCAATGACTTCTCGTCTTTTTAACCTCTTTTCGGATAGCCACATTTTTAGTAATGGACTCAGGTGTCTTGTAGCCTCTTTTGTGATCCAGATGAACACATACCGCGCTATATCTCAGCTGTTTGGATCTTATTCCCAAATTGAACAATCGCTCCCCTAACTCACGGTCCTGCCCTCCATATTGCATCCGCTCATCAAAACCATTGACTTCCATAATATCATCCTTCCAACCAGAGGAATTATGACCGTTCCAACTCGCATTGGTCGGGGTAAGTTTATTGAACAATTTTGAAATGAATCCTTTAGCGGTAAGTTTATTGTTCTTAAAAGTCTTGGCAATACCGTTGGATTTTAACCATTGTATATTAAAACAGTTTTGTTTTTCAATATCTTCTTTGCTAATTATTTGGGAGATATTCATTGGTAACATATAATAACCCCCTGAAATAAAAAAGCCCTTGGCCTTATTGATGTAATGTACCTCCACAAAGTCTTCCCGTGGAATACAGTCCCCATCGGTCATGATAATATATTCCGAATTACAGGCTACTACAGCTTTATTCAATATTCTAGATTTCTGAAAACCCTCATCTTCCTGCCAAACATGTACAATGGAGTAAAAAACCTCCTGTCCCATTTGCTCTATCAGTTCTTTGGTTTTTGATCCAGAACCGTCATCTGCTATTACTACTTCGAAATCCTTAAACGTCTGACAATTAAAACCCCACAACACTTTTCTGAGCCAATCCTCAGAATTATAGGTGCTTACAATTATAGAAATCTTGGGATCCATCATGGTTAATTCAATTAAGGGGTAAAAATATAAAACTCTTATTGTATATCTTTGGATTTCCATCAATAATCACAATATCCCCATAACAAACCTTAGGGATTAAGCGTTTAAAAAGGGCCTATGAAGGTAAAAGAAATTCCTGTTTCCATTTTTCACACCTTAAGACTGTTGTCAAAAAAGGTGGGCGATTTTGAAAAAACGGATAAAATAGAAATACCCGTAATCGTTTCACTGACCTCTATTCCCTCACGTTTACACACACTGCACATTGTTATAAGAAGCCTTTTTAATCAAGAGGTAATGCCAAAAAAAATTCTTTTGTGGTTAAATGATGCGCTCAAAAATGAAATTCCACCACAACTATCAAAACTGTTGTCCGATCGATTTGAGATAAAATTTTCCGGCCTCACCTGTTCCCATAGAAAATTAATTCATAGCCTCGAACTATTTGACAACGATATTATTGTGACCTGTGACGACGACCTAATTTATCGCAAAAACTGGCTGAAACTGCTCTACAAGGAGCATTTGGAATATCCTGACCAAGTGATTGCAAATCAAACAAGATATATCCGAACTGGAATTGAAGGTGAGATCCTACCTTACAAACAATGGATTTGCCCCAAACAGGGAATCACTAATCCAAAGGCCGTAATCCCCATTGGGGCAGGAGGTGTCCTATATCCGCCTCATGCATTGGCCAAGGAAACCACCAGTGAAAATCTATTTTTAAGATTGACACCAAAGGCAGATGATCTATGGTTTAAGGCAATGTCCATTATAAACGGCACAATGTCAAGAGAGGCGAGCATAAAGCCCAACTATCCCATCCCCATTATAGGGTCCCAAAAGGAATCCCTCAAAAAAACGAATATCGACAAGGATAAAAATAGAATCCAATGGATCGCGGTTTCTGAACATTTCAATATTACTTTAGAATAAAAAACCTATTGGATGCTATCTGGCAAAACATCTTAACTTTGGAGTTATAAATGCAATAATGACTGAAGAAATTAAAACCTGTCTAGATATTCTCCTTAAGGGAGGAATCATACTTTACCCAACCGATACCGTGTGGGGAATTGGTTGTGATGCCACCAATGTTGAGGCGGTCGCAAAAATTTATGCCCTAAAAAAAAGAGTCAATACCAAAACCATGATCTGCTTGGTGGCCAATGATTTTATGTTGGAACAGCACGTCCAAAAAGTACCCGATGTTGCTTTTGATATTATAGATATGGCCATCAAACCCACAACCATTGTGTACGACCATCCCAAGGGCGTGGCAAAAAACCTTATCGCCGAGGATGACACCCTGGCGATACGGGTAGCATCCGATAAATTTTGCCAGTACCTTATCCAAAGGTTAAAAAAGCCTTTGGTCTCTACTTCTGCCAACATTGCAGGAGCACCTACTCCTGCAAGTTTCAAAGAAATAAGCCCTGAGATTTTAAAAGGTGTAGACTATGTAGTAAATTTGGACCGCGATAAAGAGAAAAGCACTCCCTCATCCATAATTAAACTCGGCAATGATGGAACCGTTAAAGTGATCCGAGAATAAAATGACGCATCAAAACCACAAGAAAGCATTACAAGACCCCATATTTAAAGTTATTGCCGAAGCTGCCAAAGAATTGGACATCAAATGTTATGTCATTGGTGGCTATGTAAGGGACTATCTGCTTCAAAGGGGAATTCCCAAGGATATAGATATTGTTGCTGTTGGCAGTGGTATTGAGCTGGCAAAAAAAGTTGCAAGCAAACTGTCGGGAAAACCTGAGATTTCCGTTTTCAAAAACTTTGGGACGGCAATGTTAAAAAATAAAGGGGTTGAACTGGAGTTTGTGGGCGCAAGAAAGGAAAGCTACCATTTCGATAGTAGAAAACCTGTAGTTGAAGACGGAACCCTGGAAGACGATCAAAAAAGGCGGGATTTTACTATAAATGCCCTAGCCATTTCCCTCAACGAGGATGATTACGGCACTTTATTGGATCCCTTTGAAGGGATTTCAGATTTGGAAAAAAAACTGATTCGTACTCCCCTTAATCCAGATATTACCTATTCCGATGATCCGCTCCGAATGATGCGAGCAATACGATTTGCCTCACAGCTCAATTTCACCATCTTTCCTGAATCACTAAATGCGATATCAGAGAATAAGGATCGCATACAGATTATCTCAAAAGAACGTATTGTTGACGAACTCAACAAAATACTTTCAAGTTCCACCCCTTCATTAGGTCTCGGGCTTTTGCACAAAACTGGGTTATTGGAATATATTATGCCAGAACTTTGCGCCCTACAAGGGATTGAGGAAATTGAGGGCCAGCGACACAAGGATAACTTTTGGCATACGTTGGAAGTAGTGGACAATATTTCCAAACATACGGATAATGTCTGGTTGCGATGGGCAGCCCTACTTCATGATATTGGCAAAGCCCCGACAAAGAAATTTGACAAAAAAATTGGGTGGACTTTTCACGGGCACGAGTTTGTAGGGTCAAAAATGACGTATAAATTATTCAAAAGGTTACGTTTGCCCTTAAACGACAAAATGAAATTCGTTCAAAAGATGGTCCTTATGAGCTCCAGGCCCATAGTTCTTTCGGAAGACTTCGTAACTGATTCGGCAGTGCGAAGACTTATATTTGATGCCGGCGATCATGTAGAGGATCTTATGACGCTCTGTGAAGCCGATATCACTACAAAAAATCCAAAAAAACAAAAGCAGTACAAGAATAACTTTAAAATTGTACGACAAAAAATAGTGGAAGTCGAAGAACGGGACCACGTACGGAATTTTCAACCTCCAGTTAGTGGAGAGGAAATCATGGCAACTTTTGGTCTTAAACCCTCCAAGGAAATTGGCATTATAAAAGATGCGATAAAGGAAGCAATCCTAGAAGGAGAAATTCCCAATGAATACGAGGCTGCGAAACAATATATGTTTCAAAAGGGCAAGAGCATGGGGCTCACAAAAAATTAGGAAGCCAGCCCAATTGCAATATAATACCCGCTTAACGTATCAAAATTATTGTTTAATTATATTCTTAATGTCTTAAACGATACGTAAAACTATAGTAATTTTGTTGACACATAATTGTTACAATGCATCAATATTTTAGAAAAATAGCAAAAATAGCCTTAGTATTGGTTTACTTGGTTATCATCGCCGGCACGGTCGTACGTATGACAGGCAGTGGAATGGGCTGCCCTGACTGGCCAAAATGTTTTGGATATTATATCCCCCCAACCACTAGTATGGATCTGCAATGGCAACCCAACAAGGTTTTCAAAAAAGGCCAGGTCATTATCGTTGAAGAATCTTTAAAGGTGGCCAAGGAAGATTTTGAAACGTCCGATATTTATACTGAAAATAAATGGGAGGCCTACACTAAACACGATTATGCCATTTTTAATCCATTGCATACTTGGATAGAATTCATCAACCGACTGTTTGGTGCCTTGGCCGGTTTGGCCACTTTGGTATTGGCCGTGATTTCTTTTAGCTTTTGGAAAAAGAACAAATTGGTCCCAATATTGTCATGGTTGGTGGTGTTTGGAATGGGCTTTCAAGCCTGGCTTGGGGCAACGGTGGTTTATTCGGTATTATTACCATCCAAAATTACGATTCATATGGTAATGGCATTGGTCATAGTTGCTGCCCTACTTTATATCATTCATCTTTCGGGAACCAAGGTTAAGAACAACAAAGCCAACAAGTCCCTCACTACACTTTTGGCCCTGGCGTTGGGTATTACGATGGTACAGATCATCATGGGAACACAGGTCCGGCAGTTTGTAGACGAACAGATTGATGCTATTGGGGAATACGCCAAAAATTTATGGCTTCAAGACCCGACCCTCATATTTTATATCCACCGCTCCTTTTCTATTGTTGTTTTCTTGTTAAATGCCATAATTGCCTATCGAATATTTAAATTACAGCTTGGGTTTCCAAAAATTACGTGGGTGATGGCTCTCATCATATTGGAAATAATTTCAGGGATACTTATGGTATATATTGATTTTCCTTTTGGAAGTCAACCTATTCACCTGACGTTAGCTGCCCTTTTGTTCGGGGTACAATTCTATTTGGTTTTGGAAGCTACAAAAGCAAGTAAAACGTTCAAAACTTTGTAACTTTGCCTCCTCTCAAAAGCTATTGACAATGATTTATAAGATACGAGTAATTCTAGATGCGGAAGATGATGTCTTTAGGGATATTGAAATTGAAGGAAATAGAACACTTGAAGAATTTCACAATACCATTATCCAATCCTTTGGGTTTCTAGGGAATGAAATGGCCTCCTTTTATACCTGCGATGACGAGTGGAACCAGGAAGAAGAGATTGCCCTTTCAGATATGGGAGATAGTGGTTCTGAGGTACGTTCCATGCAGGAAACTCATATAGAGGACCTACTTACTGAAAACACCCCCAAGCTTATTTATGTATACGACTTTTTGAGCATGTGGACCTTTTTTGTAGAATTGGCCGATACTGTAGAAAAAGAGGATGGCAGGGCCTATCCTAACATTTTGTTCAGTTTTGGTGAATTACCTGATTCCCCACCAGAGAAGAATTTTGAATCTGATCCGATGTTCGATTTTGATGATACCTTGGACAACTATGAAGATTTGGATTTTGATGAAAATTGGAACTAGTCCGTTATCATTAATCATAAGCAATAAATACAATCAAGGTTTCAACCCACTAAATTCCTTGACAAAAGGAATAAACTTCTATTTAAGCAACATATGATCAATCTATACACTACCCAAATTGAGAGCATCTCCTTGCACCGTGTTGGAAATAAGAACAAGGGTGAGGATATATTCCTTTCCTCGGAACCTTTCGCCTTAAATGACGAAACTACAGGTCTTTTAAAGGAATACTTTTTTAAGCCTTTTAGGGAAAAAGAGGAGAATTACTTCAAGTTCAGCGATGAAGTGGATTTGGAATTCAATGAAATTTATAAAATTGTGTCCGATGTCTTCAACGATCCGAGCAGCGCACATGCCAATTCCAAAAAGATTGCAAATTATTTGTTTGAACAATCGAACCATCCCCATATAAAGAGTGGGGAAGTATATATTGCTTACCTCACCGATCTGCAATTGGACAATAAAAAAGTAAATGCAGTAGGGGTATTTAAAAGTGAACTTAAGCACGATTTTCTTCAATTTGAGGAGAAGGGTGACAATTTGGATATCATGGTGCAACAAGGGATCAATATCAACAAGTTGGATAAGGGGTGCCTCATTTTTAATACGGAAAAAGAGGACGGGTATAAAATCCTTTCGGTGGACAGCAATAGGTATGACACTAAATATTGGTTGGAGAATTTTTTGGGGGCAGACCCTTTGTCGGATGATAATTTTAAAACCAAAAACTATTTGAAGTTTTGTCAGAATTTCGCCAAAGATGTGGTGTTACCTGCAGAGGACAAACAACAAGAAGTACTCTTCATGAACAGGGCGGTGAACCATTTTGCAAAAAATGACGCCTTTGAAGAAACTAATTTCTTGAACGAAGTAATGGGCAATCCTGACCTAATTCCTGAGTTCAAGAATTACAAAGTGGAAAAGGGGCCCAAATACAGTATAGAGGATGTATCAAATTTTGATATTGCCAACAAGGCTGTTTCAGACGCTAGGAGGAAAATTAAGAACGTGATCAACCTAGACACCAATATCCAGATCAAACTGGATTTTATCAACCCAGAGTCGGCAGAGAAATTTGTGGAAAAAGGTTGGGATGAGGAACGTCAGATGTATTACTATTTAGTCTATTTCAACAAAGAACAAAAAAGTTAGGGCGTTTGATCTAGACATATTTTCAATATAAAAAAAGGTGCATAAAAATTATGCACCTTTTTTTATGGCAATGTTCATGGAATACAGAATTTTTATACTTGTATCCTATTTTCCAATATCTGTTTCATACTAACATCTTCATAATTCCTTATTACAAATTCCAGTGCATTACTGAGTACTTGCCCCATGGTTCTACATGTCTTTAACTTTGGGTCATAGGTTATTGCATAAATTTGTTCACGCAACATCTTTACATTTTCCGGGTTGGAAATTTTATCACTCTTGCAGATAGCTACCAATTTTTTAATTCTCTTTCCAGAGCTTAGTATCCTTTTCGCCACAATCGATCGCTCCTCTATTTTATATTGATCTATGGAGTGGTTCTGTAGTTTCTTACGGACCATTTCCACCATCTCGAAATTCTCTTTAAAAAATTGTGGCCGATAGACTTTCAGTTTTCCTTCAAAACACTGTTGGTCAAAGTCAATTGCCCTAATTTTATAGACTACATGATCAAAATCGTGGGTAGGCACGATCACATAGTTGTAGGAGCGCATATCCCCCAACAAACGAATCATACACCTTTCATTGAATTTTACAAATTCCTTTGCCAATTGTGCCTTTTCGGACTCTGTACAATTTGGCAACATATCCTTGATAAAAACATCTCCTGGAATCCCAGCTATATGTTCTTCTATCAACGTATCCTTATAAACCAAAAAATTGAGATTATAGGGAGAAAGCATATGCTCTAGTTCAAGACCATAAACTCTGGAAGCATCCGTTTTCTTAATATAGAAATAAGTGAAGTTGTCATTGAGCACATTTCTGATTTTTATCCTAAATGGCTTGGAATTTCCAAACGTACAGTAGTCGACCGCATCGACATTTAAATATTGCATAATATTCTCATTACCATCCGAATGTAGAATAGAATACACTTTTTTTAGGCTTACATCAATTTCCATTCGTTCATATTCCGAGTAATAGACCCTGATCCACATAGTATCTTCCTCGTTTTTATCATAAACTACAACCGACCCATTAAAACGAAGAAGGTCATCATAAAAAATAGGAATTTCTATTTTTCTACTATAGTGATGTAAATATGCATCTAGCTTAGCACTTATGGGGAAAGCTGGCTTCTTCTTTGACATTAATCGTTCCGACATACTATACTTATAATTTTTAAGGGGTATTTAATTGTAACAAATTAACGATTTCTTCGTCAAGTTACTATAAACAATGCAAAAACCAATCCGATTTTGGAAACCATCCTCTCTGTAAGCAATTTGACAAAAAAATTTGGCCATCTCACCGCCGTAAAAGACCTATCATTTACTATCGAAAAAGGCAATGTATACGGTATTCTAGGACCCAATGGGAGCGGTAAATCAACAACATTGGGCATTGTATTGAATGTTGTGAATAAAACCAGTGGTTCTTTTGAATGGTTCAGCGGGGGTGTTACTACGCATAACGCCCTCAAGAAAGTTGGTGCCATCATAGAACGTCCCAATTTTTATCCATATATGACGGCAGCACAAAACCTAAAATTGGTCTGCAAGATAAAAAATGTGAGCCCTGATAAGATAGAGGAAAAACTTGAAATGGTAGGCCTTTTGGACAGAAAAAATAGCAAATTCCAAACCTATTCCTTGGGTATGAAACAACGGTTGGCAATTGCTTCTGCCCTCTTGAACGATCCAGAAATACTCATATTGGATGAACCCACGAATGGATTGGATCCCCAGGGCATTCATCAGATCCGGCAAATCATAAAAGAAATAGCATCCCAAGGGACCACTATTCTCTTGGCATCTCACTTGTTGGATGAAGTTGAAAAAGTATGCAGCCATGTTGTGATCCTAAGAAAAGGGGAGAAATTATATTCTGGAACTGTAGATGGCATGCTGGGAAGTCATGGCTTTTTTGAGCTAAAGGCTAGCGACCTAAAAGGATTGAGCGAATATTTAAAACAGAACTCCCATTTTAATGCCATAAAAGAGGAAAACGGCCTGATTACAGCTTTTCTATCGGAAGATCTGGATGCCGAGGAGCTCAATAAGCAACTCTTTAAAAGAGGCATAGTTCTAACGCATATGGTAAAACGCAAGGAAAGCCTAGAGGAACAATTTTTGGCCTTGACAAAAAATTCACCATCGTTGGTCAGTGCCAACTAAATAGAAATCCCAAACAACCTCTTGTTATAAAACAACTGACTTAATTATGAAAAGATTGTTAGAAATAGAATTTATAAAACTTTGGAACAATAGGGCAAGTAAGGCTCTGATCATATCCTACTTTATCCTGCTCACTTCCATAGCTTTGATAGCAGCGGTAAAGTTTGATATTGGCCCGGTTAAATTTCATTTGGCTGAACAGGGAATTTTCAATTTCCCGTATATCTGGCATTTTAATACCTTTATCACTGCCTTCTTCAAATTGTTCCTGGCCATAGTCATCGTATCCATGATGGCCAATGAGTATAGCAATAAAACGATAAAACAAAACCTTATCGACGGCCTTTCCAAAAAGGAGTTTGTGCTTTCAAAATTCTTAACGGTCATTTCCTTTTCCTTGGTATCCACAATTTTTGTTTTTTTGGTATCCTTGATATTGGGTCTTGTCTATTCCGATTATAACGAAGTATCCATCATTTTTTCAGAGCTGGAATATTTATTCGCCTTTTTTATAAAGTTGGTAGGTTTCTTCTCCTTCTGTCTCTTTTTGGGCATATTGGTGAAGCGTTCTGCTTTTGCTTTGGGCTTCTTGATACTTTGGGCCATTTTTGAAAATTTGGGAATCCGTTTTCTTGTCTGGGGATTAATGGGTAAGGAGGCCTCCGAAAAAGTATTGGATTTTCTTCCTTTAGAATCCATGTCCAATTTACTGAAAGAACCATTTTCTAGATTGGGAGCGGTCCAAACCGTGGCGAGCCAGATCGGTGAAAAGTTCAACATGGATTATGTAGTGCATTGGTATGAAATACTCATAGTGCTATTCTGGACTGCTTGTTTTATATACGGATCCTATGCCTTGTTGAAAAAAAGGGATCTCTAGTTCTTATAAAGCTTAAGTTTTACTGGCCTTTTTGATTGGATGTTTTCTTAAAGTCGTTTTTATTAAACTTTTTGGGATACAAACGAATCGTTAAAATTAGTTGCCTTGAACTACTTTAACCATCCTTCTTTCGTAATTTTACAAGATGAAATTCAAAGTAGTATCGGAATTTAAACCTACCGGAGACCAGCCTAAAGCCATAAAGGAATTGGTGGAGGGCATTGAATCCAATGAACCGTACCAAACCCTTTTAGGGGTCACAGGGTCTGGAAAAACCTTTACCGTTGCCAACGTTATAGAATCGGTACAAAAACCTACTTTGGTATTGGCACATAACAAAACATTGGCGGCCCAACTGTATTCCGAATTCAAACAGTTCTTTCCAGAAAATGCCGTGGAATATTTTGTTTCTTATTACGATTATTACCAGCCAGAGGCCTATATCCCTACTTCTGGCACATATATTGAAAAAGATCTTTCTATTAATGAGGACATAGAGAAGCTGCGTTTAAGCACCACTTCCTCTCTACTTTCAGGACGAAGGGATGTTTTGGTTGTGGCATCGGTATCTTGTTTGTACGGGATTGGAAATCCGGTTGAATTTAAAAAAAATGTAATCTCTGTCCATAAGGGCCAAGTCATATCCAGGACAAAATTTTTACACCAACTCGTACAGAGCCTGTATTCCCGAACGACGGCCGATTTTAGAAATGGAAACTTTAGGGTAAAGGGCGATGTCGTGGATGTATTCCCCAGTTATGCCGACCATGCCTTTAGAATCCACTTTTTCGGGGACGAAATAGAAGAAATAGAAGCATTTGATCCTTTTAAGAACAAGGTGGTCGAAATCTATGAAAATCTGAATATCTATCCTGCAAATATGTTTGTTACCTCTCCTGATATCCTGCAGAATGCCATTCATCAGATCCAAGATGATCTGGTAAAGCAAATAACCTATTTCCAAGAAATTGGAAAACCATTGGAGGCGAAACGCTTGGAGGAACGCACGAACTTTGATTTGGAGATGATCAGGGAATTGGGCTATTGCTCTGGGATTGAAA
Organism: Flavobacteriaceae bacterium KMM 6897; assembly: GCA_035798135.1. GTDB lineage: Bacteria > Bacteroidota > Bacteroidia > Flavobacteriales > Flavobacteriaceae > Sediminicola. Next base: position 349,886 of record JAPFBR010000003.1, read on the forward strand.
ACTACTCTCGATACCTGGATGGAAGGCAAGCCGGCACTCGGCCTTTTTGCCTATTGGATTATTTTCCTGACGACTACCTTATGGTAATTGATGAAAGCCACGTTACTTTACCACAAGTTCACGCCATGTACGGGGGAGACAGGTCCAGAAAGATAAATTTGGTGGATTACGGGTTTAGATTACCTGCCGCTATGGACAACAGACCTTTAAAGTTTGAAGAGTTTGAAGCCTTACAAAACCAGACCCTGTATGTGAGTGCCACACCTGCAGATTATGAATTGAAATTGAGTCAAGGCGTGTTTGTAGAACAGGTCATCCGCCCTACAGGTCTACTAGACCCAGTAATAGAAATACGTCCCAGCCAAAACCAAATTGATGATCTTGTAGAGGAGATACAACTGCGGGTAGAAAGAGATGAAAGGACACTTGTTACCACGTTGACCAAACGTATGGCTGAGGAGCTTGCCAAGTATTTATCCCGGATCAATGTAAGATGTCGCTATATCCATAGTGATGTGGATACCTTGGAGCGTGTGGAAATCATGCAGGATCTTCGAAAAGGAATTTTTGATGTACTTATTGGAGTGAACCTATTAAGGGAAGGATTGGATTTACCCGAAGTTTCCTTGGTGGCGATTTTGGATGCCGATAAAGAAGGGTTCCTGCGTAGTTCGCGATCCTTGACACAGACTGTGGGAAGGGCTGCAAGACATCTTAATGGTAGAGCAATAATGTATGCCGATAAGATAACTGCCAGCATGCAAAAAACAATAGATGAAACCAATTATAGAAGGGAAAAACAAATAGCTTACAATACGGAAAACAATTTGGTGCCCAAGGCTTTGAACAAAAGTTTGGACAATGCCCTGACAAAAAATTCCGTGTCTGCCTACCATTTTGAAAAAGAAGAAATGCGGGCGGCAGAACCTGACCTAAAATACATTACGATAGAGCAGAAGCAACAGATTATTCGGGACAAAAGAAAGGCAATGGAGAAGGCAGCCAAGGAATTGGATTTTATGCAGGCAGCAAAATTAAGGGATGAGATTAAAATGCTTCAAGAACAGGAAAACTAAACGCAAATGAAAAAAGTAAGGAACCACTTGACCACCACCCTATTGTTGTTTATCTCATTTTCATTCATTGTCCATTCCCAATCCCTTTCAAAAGAAGAAATCGTCGAATTATCACAGAAGAAATTTCCAGAGGCGGTCCAACAACTTAAATTGTTTTTAGAATTGCCAAATGATGGTAATTTTCCTGACCAGATCCAAACCAATCTAAAAAAATGCCAGGAGCTGTTTGCTGATTTGGACTTCAAATTCCAAGTGATTCCCACGGGGGGAGCTCCATTGTTATTTGCCGAAAAAAAGTTCCATAAAAATGCAAAAACTGTCCTTTTTTATCTGCAGATAGACGGTCAACCGGTAGACACAACCAAATGGGACCAAAAAAGCCCTTTCCTTCCCGTTCTAAAAGAACCTATTGGAATGGACCAATGGAAGGACATCAATTTTGAAAGCTTAAAAACCACTTACAATCCGGAGTGGAGGATTTTCGCTCGATCTTCCTCCGATTCCAAAGGTCCTGCAATGTCCTTGATAACGGCCTTACAAATATTGAAGAGCAAGAAAAAAAAACCAGCCTACAATATCAAGGTAATCATGGATTTCCAAGAAGAACTTGGCTCTCCCCTTTTACCTGAAACCGTCAAACAAAACCAAGACCTTCTAAAGGCAGATATGGTTTTGATCATGGATGGCACAAGACATGTATCAAATTTACCCACCTTAACATATGGAGCGAGGGGAATTACAACGGCTACCTTAAAAGTATTTGGCGCCAAAGTACCATTGCATAGTGGTCAATATGGCAACTTTGCCCCAAATCCAGTCTTTAGCACCGCTCGATTACTGGGAAAACTAAAGGATGAAAGCGGCAGGGTAACCTTACCCGGATTTTATGATGGAATCCATTTATCGGAAAATGAAAAGAAATTATTGAATAGCCTACCCGAAGATCTGGATCGTATAAAACTAGATTTGGGCATTGCAGCGCAGGAAGGTATAGGTGCCACCTATCAAGAAGCATTACAATACCCATCCCTAAATATCAGGGGTTTGGAAGCGGCCTATGTTGGAAAGGAAGTGCGCACAATAATCCCCAATGAGGTCCTCGTGGAAATTGACATGCGTTTGGTGCCAGAATCCGATGGAGACAAATTGATGAAATCCTTACGACAATTCATCAGTAGTGAAGGTTTTCATTTAGTTGATAGCATCCCTAGTGAAGAGGAAAGGCAGAACTACCCTAAATTGGCTTCATTTACCTACAAGCTGGGTTCTAAAGCGTTTAGAACTGATTTCGATAGCAATGTGGGGCACATGCTCAATAAGGCTTTGAATCGCATCTTCGGCGATAAAATTGTAAACATGAGAACAACGGGAGGGTCACAACCCATTGGGGCCTTTATAGAAAATTTGGGAATCCCTGCAGTGTCCATACGAATACCCAATCCTGACAATAACATCCATGCGCCAAATGAAAATTTAAGATTGGGCAACTACATGGAAGGCATTCAAAGCTGTTTGGCTATTTTGGACGAACCCATTCCCAACTAAAAAGGCACCCTGTACGAACAGGGTGCCTTTTGAAACAAATTAACTAAACCAACCTAAATTTATTTAAGCAATCTCAATCATTCTTTTTGGTTTCGGTAAGGCCTCATCTTTTTTAGGAAGTACAAATTTTAAGATCCCATCCTCATAAGAAGCATTGATATTTTCGGAGTCGATGGTGTCGGGTAAAGTAAATGCCCTTTTAAAAGACGAATACGAAAATTCCCTTCTCGTATATTGCTCTTCAGCAATATTCTCTTCATGTTTGACTTCAGAAGAAATGGTTAAAACATCATGGTCCATTTCTATGTTAAAATCATCTTTTTTTCTTCCTGGAACGGCCAATTCCAATTCAAAATTAGTTTCATTTTCCCTAATGTTTACTGCAGGTACTGAGCTACTGTAGTTATCCAAACCTCCAAACCAATCTGGTTTGAAAATCTCATTCATTAAGGAAGGAAACAGCGGGTGATTTCTTTTAATGGTGCTCATGGCTATCAATTTTTTAATTAGACATATATTGTTTTTATAGTCCAATTCAAAACATATACCATTTCCAATTACATGACACAATGTCGTTTTGTCGCAAAAATAAAGCGACATTATGTCGCTTTATTCAATTATAATGAATCTTAAATATATTTATGAGAATCTCTGGAGGTATAATCTTGTCAGGGTATTTGTGCATAATGGTAAGCACTTGTTCTATAGCTGAGGGCGGTAAGCCCATTCCCAACCCTATATTGTGCAACAAAGCCACCTCCAAGGAGGTATCGGTCCTATCCACGTTCATCAACAAGACCAATCTATGAAACTGTAATATACGCTCAGCCTCCGACTTCAAGAAGACCGGCATCGCAGTTTTATCAAACAAGGAATCAAAAGTTGGTTTATCTACCCCTAACTGATTTGCTACCTTTAACAAAAAATTATATTCTTCCGTTTTAACTGAATGGTCTACTCTTGCAAATGCTATCATTTCAGAGAGAATGCTCAGTTTTTCTTCAAAAGTGCTCATACATTTCTGTTTTAGAACTAGTTTACTGAATAACAACATCTTTTATAACTAAAAAAATGGTGTCTTTCGTATAAACCAAAGCAAATATATTAATGGGCAAATATCATAAAACTTATTTGTAGTACCTTGCAGAAAATTAATTTTTCATGACTAATAACGACATCTTAAAGAAACTCAGAGTGGCATTAATGCTGCGTGATGACGAAATAGTTGAAATCTTGAAGTTGGTAGATTTTAAAATTTCAAAAAGCGAAATTGGAGCCCTTTTCCGTAAGGAGGACCACCCAAAATATGTAGAATGTGGAGATCAAATATTGCGTAATTTTCTAAATGGTCTGGTGATACACCTTAGAGGAACAAAGGAAAATCCAAAAATTCCCAAAGAAGTCCTTTATAGCACCAAAACAACAGAATCCCAGTCGACCAAACCAATCTCAGAACCCACCTCAAAACCTGCCTATAAAGGAAGGGCGAAGAAAGAGAATATTCCGGATATCAGTTATGTAAAATATAAAAACAAAAAAAAATCCTGAATAAATTCAGGATTTTTTTTTCAGCTAATTCTATTGACAAACCCTTACTTGCACGGCGAAAATTTTACCTTCCTCATACCCGTTCATACTTACTTTCTGATAATTCAATCTGTTCTTGACGAAAGTATCCAAGCGTTCATCTTCTGTCGCAACGGACAAAACTACAATTTCACTTTCCTTGTTCAAGGTAAAACGTACTTGAGCCAGTAGGTCATACCCATCATGGATAAATGAATTGTCTGTTAATAACTCCCCTATTAGAAGAGTCAATTTTTTTTCTGGATCCACATCGGGGTTTGATACCAAACTAGCATCATTTGCAAAAACATTTCCGATAGACAATAGCATTGCAGCTATTAACATTAAACTGATTTTTTTCATGACTTTTTGATTTATGATTGATGATGATTTAAAAGAAAGACTATCCAAAAGCAAAAATGTTACGCTTATCACGTCATTTTATTTCATAAACTTCACAAACGTGTTTCAATGCAATTCCTTTTCAATTAAAATCGGAAGTAATAAAATGGCTTTTAACTCAAAGGATCACACCATAAAAATCCCGGTATAAAAAAGACTTTAAAACACAAAAAAGGCCATGTTGTAAAACATGGCCTTTCAATATATTATAAAAAAACTATTACACTAGAGCAGCTTTTACCTTATCCGCCGCTTCTTGGAACTGAATCGCTGAACGTACGTCCAACCCTGCATTGTCAATGATTTCTTTGGCCAATTCTGCATTAGTACCCTGTAAACGAACAATGATTGGCACCTTAATGGCATCTCCCATATTCTTGTAAGCATCTACAACACCTTGCGCAACCCTGTCACATCTAACGATTCCTCCAAAGATATTGATCAATATAGCTTTTACATTTTTGTCTTTTAGAATGATCCGGAAAGCTTCCTCGACACGTTTAGCATCTGCGGTACCTCCCACATCCAAGAAATTGGCTGGCTCTCCCCCGGCCATTTTAATCAAATCCATAGTGGCCATTGCCAAACCAGCACCGTTCACCATACATCCAACATTTCCATCAAGATCAACATAATTAAGGCCTACTGCCCTAGCTTCGACCTCGATAGGATTTTCTTCCCTTAAATCGCGCATCTCTGCGTATTGCTTTCTTCTGAACAAAGCATTATCATCAATAGATACTTTGGCATCCACAGCCATTATCTTATCATCGGATGTTTTAAGCACTGGGTTAATTTCAAACATACTGGAATCACTTTCCACATAAGCTTTGTACAAAGAAGTGACAAATTTGGTCATCTCCTTAAAAGCCATACCAGAAAGACCTAGATTAAAGGCTATTTTTCTCGCTTGAAACGGCATTAATCCTACAGAAGGATCAATCTCTTCATTAAAAATTAAGTGAGGTGTTTTTTCAGCAACCTCTTCAATATCCATTCCACCTTCAGTAGAATACATGATCATATTTCTTCCTGTACCTCTGTTCAAAAGAACAGATACGTAAAATTCAGATGTTTCACTGGCTCCAGGATAATACACATCTTCGGCAACCAATACCTGGTGTACTTTTTTACCTTCTGCAGAAGTTTGTGGTGTAACAAGATTCATCCCTATTATGTTTCCTGCAATTTCTTCTACTTCCCTCAAGTTTTTGGCAAGTTTTACACCACCACCTTTACCACGTCCACCAGCATGTACCTGTGCTTTGATCACATGCCATCCTGTCCCTGTTTCCTCGGTCAGTTGTTTTGCTGCCTCAACGGCTTCCGCTGCATTATGTGCCACGATTCCCCTTTGGATACGTACACCAAAACTTGCTAATATTTCTTTTCCTTGATATTCGTGAAGATTCATATGTAAATGGTATCTTTTTGTTCGATAGCAAAAATAGGAAACCGTTGGTAATTACCCTAATGAAAAAGAAATATCGGCACATTAAATTTTAAAATCCTTGAAATGTAAAGGATCAAAATTTTTGAAATGTCCATTCATCTCAATGACATCTTTCATTTGGTTTACTTGTTTGAGAACCTCTGTGGTAGCGATTAGATGGGATCTAATGTAAATTAAACGTTCACTTTCATGCACCATTTTCAACAAGTGAAACTCTTGCTGTAAAGTCAGGCCAATCTTATGGATGAGTTTGTACAAAGTAAGATCCCCCTTATAGATATGGTCAAAAGGAATATCCATCAATCCATACAATTTTTTGGTATATTCTATGACGGCATCTCGTTGTGATTGTAGGCCATCTTCCATATAACCTTCAAAGGACACAGTTCCCCCTGCATAGAGTTTACCGTCCATCTCATTGTCAAATGTCACCACTTTGAACACCCTTTTAGCATTGCAGAGAATATCCATTTCTCCGTTGGGGTAGGTATGTACAATTTCAACCAACTGCATCTCCGTACCATATGCCACGGTATTATCTATATAGACAGGAATACCAAAGGTGATCGCCTCAGCTATACAATCCAGGATCAACTGTTTGTACCGCTCTTCAAAAATGTGAAGGGCCACTCCTTCGCCAGGAAAGAAAACGGACTGAAGAGGAAACATCGGGAGTTTCATGTTCTTTTTTTATTAAAATTAATGGTTGTATGTTATGAAGACAAAAAATTGAGCTATTTTATATTGTTTCATATGTAACAATTTGTTGCATTATTCAAAAAGTTGTCGTATTTCTTGTTCACATCCTTGAAGTAAGTTAGCTTTGTGCAAAATATTTTTAGGCTATGAAGCACTCCGATTTATTAGATATTGCAAAATCATTTGGAGATCCAGTTTACGTGTATGATTCAGAAAAAATCATATCCCAATATAATAGATTAACAAACGCTTTTAAGGGTGTTAAGCATTTGAAACTAAACTATGCCGCAAAGGCATTGTCCAATATCACCATTCTAAGATTGATGAACAGTTTGGGCAGTGGTTTGGATACCGTTTCCATACAAGAAGTGAAACTTGGGTTATTGGCTGGTTTTAAACCAGATTCGATCATTTATACTCCCAATGGAGTGTCATTGGAAGAAATAGAGGAAGTAGCGACCTTGGGTGCTAGGATTAATATAGACAACCTATCTATCTTGGAACAGTTCGGTAGCAAACACCCTAATATTCCCGTTTGTATCCGTATCAACCCGCATGTAATGGCCGGGGGCAATTCCAATATCTCTGTGGGACATATCGATTCCAAATTTGGCATCAGTATTCATCAAATCCCTCATTTACTTAGAATTGTTGATCTAACCAAAATGAATATCAACGGAATCCATATGCACACGGGTAGCGATATTTTGGATATCGATGTCTTTTTATATGCTTCGGAAATTCTTTTTGATACCGCCAAACACTTCAAAAATCTAGATTTTATAGATTTTGGCAGTGGCTTTAAAGTGCCCTACAAAGAAGGTGATATCGAAACCAATGTAGAGGAACTAGGACAAAAATTAACAAAAAAGTTCAATGATTTCTGTAAAGAATATGGAAAGGAATTGACCTTGGCTTTTGAACCAGGTAAATTTTTAGTGAGCGAAGCTGGCTACTTCTTGGCAAAGGTAAATGTTGTGAAACAAACAACATCAACAGTATTCGCCAGTATTGATTCAGGATTTAACCACTTGATACGCCCCATGCTATATGGAGCCTCACATACTATCTTGAACATTTCCAATCCAAAGGGCAGGGAACGCTACTACTCTGTTGTGGGCTATATTTGTGAAACGGACACTTTTGCCAGTAACCGTAGGATCAATGAGATTTCGGAAGGGGATATTCTATGTTTTAAGAATGCCGGCGCCTATTGCTATACCATGGCAAGCAACTACAACTCTAGATTTAGGCCTGCGGAGGTATTATGGCACGAAGGAAAAGCCATATTAATAAGGGAACGAGAGACTTTTGAGGACTTAATAAGAAATCAAATCGACACCAAATACATCTTCACTAGTAAAAAGGAAAAGGCCACAGTAAAATAAACATTCAAAATCTTCGTTAGTTTTGGTATACTTATTGGACTAAAACCAAAAAAATATCGGATGGACTTATATAAACTGTTTAATGTCAAATTTTTGCTATGCATAGGTATAGCATTGATTTCTTTTTCCATAACGGCACAGGAAGTGGCATGGATTTCATGGGATGAGGCTGTAAAGAAGTCGCAAACTGATAAAAAACCCAAGAAAATCTTTATCGATGTCTATACCGATTGGTGTGGGTGGTGTAAAAAAATGGACAAGGACACCTTTCAAAATCCTGAGGTTGCCTCGTACATGGCCAAGAATTTTTACATGGTTAAAATGGACGGAGAAGGCAAGGATCCCATTGAATTTAAGGGTAAAACCTATAAATTTGTCCCGCAGGGGAGAAATGGATATCACGAATTTGCTGCCGCGTTAATGCAGGGTAAAATGAGCTATCCCACCACAATTTTCTTGGACGAACAATTGAATATGTTGTCCCCGGTACCGGGCTATCAAAAACCAGAGCCGTTTTTGAACATCGCACAATATTTCGGTGATAATATTTATAAAGAAAAAGACTGGAAGACCTATACCGGCCAGAGCAAATAATATAATATCAAATAAAAAGAGAGCCCAAAACAATGTTTTGGGCTCTCTTTTTTATGTGTGGATCCTAATTTATCTACTGTAATTGGGAGATTCTTTGGTGATGGTCACATCATGGGGGTGACTTTCGTTGATACCACTGGCGGTAATTTTAACGAACCTGCCATTTTCCTTTAATGTGGCAATATCTTTTGCCCCGCAATACCCCATTCCTGCTCGCAAGCCTCCGACAAATTGATGTATACTCTCAAACAAATCACCCTTGTAAGGTACACGGCCTACGATACCTTCGGGTACCAATTTTTTTATATCGTCCTCTACATCTTGGAAATACCTATCCTTACTTCCATGTTTCATGGCTTCCACAGAACCCATGCCCCGGTAGGATTTAAATTTTCTGCCCTCGTAAATAATGGTTTCCCCCGGAGATTCTTTGGTCCCTGCCAATAATGATCCCAACATAACACTGTCGGCTCCTGCGGCAATAGCCTTAGGAATATCCCCAGTATATCTAATTCCACCATCAGCAATAACAGGAACACCACTGCCCTTAATGGCTGCGGCAACCTCCAAGACTGCCGAAAACTGTGGGAATCCAACTCCAGCAACCACCCTTGTTGTACAGATAGAACCTGGTCCGATACCCACTTTAACTGCATCTGCGCCAGCTTCAACCAAATATTTTGCTGCTTCCCCGGTTGCAATATTTCCGACGATTACATCTAGATCCGGAAATCTCTTCTTTACTTCTTTCAAAACTTGCACAACACCTTTGGTATGCCCGTGTGCCGTATCAATAATAACCGCATCCACTCCTGCTTTTACCAAAGCCTCTGCTCTTTCCACGGCATCGGCTGTTACCCCAATTGCAGCGGCCACTCTCAAACGACCATATTGATCTTTATTTGCAAAGGGTTTTTGGGTGAGTTTGGTAATATCCCTAAAAGTAATTAACCCAACTAGTTTATAGTCGTCATTTACTACAGGCAATTTTTCAATCTTATGCTGCTGCAGGATATCTTCGGCCTGTGCCAAACTTGTACCTTCAGCTACCGTAACCAAATTCTCAGAGGTCATCACCTCTGAAATAGGTCGATCCTCATTTTTCTCAAAGCGAAGGTCCCTATTAGTAACGATACCTATTAGTTTTCCTTCATCATCTATAATTGGAATACCACCAATACCGTATTCCTTCATGCTTGCCTTGGCATCGCGTACCACAGAATTTAGGGGCAGGGTTACGGGATCGATGATCATTCCGCTTTCGGCTCGCTTTACCTTTCTAACTTTCATGGCCTGCTGTTCAATACTCATATTCTTATGCAGTACGCCTATTCCTCCTTCTTGGGCCATAGCAATGGCCATTTTGGATTCTGTCACCGTATCCATGGCAGCAGATACAATAGGCACATTAATGGTAATATTTCTAGTAAATTTTGTTTGAATGTTTACTTCCCTTGGAAGAACTTCGGAATATGCTGGGACGAGTAGAACGTCGTCATAGGTTAAACCTTCACCAACAATTTTGTCAAGATGAGCTTGCATAGCAATTAATTATTAATTGCGTGCAAATATACTACATTTATCACTAACTACAGAGATGTTACTTTTTTAATTGCGAGGGAGCTGAATTGAAGATCAGTTGATACAATATCAATAATGCAGATACCGTAAATGTGGCTGTCATCAATGTTCCTGAAAAAATGATTACATATTTCATCCAGAGCATTCCGCTCCAAAGTAAATAAATACCCCCAAAGGTTAAGACAACCGATATCAAAGGTTCTACGGTTAGGAACAATTTTAAGCTTTTTGAAAGATCTGCAAACCACAAGATTCCTCCAAGAAGAAAAAAGATAAAGGACATGGAAAGAATGTGGGTATGAACTATGGTGAGCATTTCCCTATCACTCTTTTTAAATTTCATTATTTCGGCATCTTCAACTTCTTCATTTCCCAAGTAATTTTCTTCAATGCCATGGGATGATGTCGTACTAGTCTCGTTCACAAACAAAAGACCTGTATAAAATCCTATGGACAGAACCACCACGAAAGAACCAATAAAAATCTTAATCTCCCTTGGCAATGCAGAGAGAAGTCCGTTATAGCGCATTATAAAACCTTGTTTGCTTTCAGTTTCCCAATGGTTTGTAGAAGGTCATCAATAGCGGTGGTCATGGAACGAACTGATATAGTTGCACCAGCGATCCCATCTATATTGGATTCATGGCTTACCCTGTCATTTCCAGATTTCCCTATAAATTGTTCCAACCATCGCCTACTACCAATTTCTCCTCCATATTCCTCACGGTATATCAAGACTTTGGAGTGGATGATTTCCAATTTGGAATTAAAGATGATCAGGTAATCAAATTTTGCGGTTTTACTAGGTGCCTGATCTATAAAGGCGTATCCCAACAAAGTATCGCCTTGTTTTATTTTAAAGAAATTTTCAGCCGTAATTTTAGTGGGCAATTGTTCATTAAGAGCTTTAGAAACAGAAATGGGTTGCATGGTATAATTTTCGGTTTCAAATACCTCTGCCACTTCCTTGTCCATTTTCTTTTGTACATTTTTTGGGATTCCAAATCCAAAAAAGACCAACGAAAATAAGGCAATAATAACTGTTATGTGCTTTCTATAATTCATGCCCCAAATATACTAATTTAGAATCATTTTTAATAACATTCAACATATTTAGAGGCATGAACTAGAAATTTTACCTTTTTTGCTTAGAACCAAACTCCAATTCCAAAATTCAACACATTTTGTACATCACCATTATCCACATTATTGGATTTAAACTGGTAATCTCCTTTTAGGACCACCCCTGGGGCCAAGTGATAAGTAAGTCCCGTTGTTAAGTCTGTTTTATTGTAGGCGTCGTTCCTTATCAATCCCCCTGCGGTATCGGCATGGGTATCATATTTCTCATATCTGGCAAAGGCGAACAATTTTTGTTGATTCCTTGCTGGTAAAAGGTTATATGCCCCCTCTACGTACCATCCTTGCAAAGCACTTCCAAGGTCTCTACCTGTCAGGGCATTGTAATCCTCTGTATCCGAAAGGGAAGCATATACAAATTGACCTCTTGCCGTAAATTTTTCATAGGCATATCTAGCATCCAAGCCAACCATTGAAATTCCAATATTTGCACCTGCTATTTGCTCTACCTCATCAGTGGCCTGTGTCTTTCCAAAATATCCTGAAAGTCCCAAACGAAGGCCTGGAATGCCATAATAATCCAATTTTGTTGAGAGGGTTGGGCTATCAATGGTAGATTGGATACCTTTTTGTCTTCCTCCCCTTAGTCCGCTGGAACCTTGCAATGCACCGCTTATTCCGCCGGTACCATCAGCAGCTGTAGATTTAAAACCGTTAAAAACATAAGCCTGGTACCCCAAGGAAAGGTCATTGACCCTACCAAAAACCCCTACCCCCAGTTCTCTCCATGTGGTAGGAACAATAACATTGTCCATAGCCGGTCGTTCTGTTCCGTTGAAGGTGGTAGGCTCGTGGTATTCGTTGATGATACCCATAGGCACCAACATCAATCCCCCTCTTAGGTTGATGTTATTGGCAAGGTTATAATTCACAAATGCTTGTTCCACATAAACTTCCTCAACGTGTTCAAATTCAATTTCTGTGACAAATTGGGTCTTATCATTAAATCTATAACCCAAAAGCAAAACCAGACGTTGTACATCCAGTTCCCCATTTCCACCCTCTGGTTGATTGTATAACATTTCACCATAGGCCCCCACGGTAACGGCCGATGCATAGTTCCCTGATAGTAAACGCTGTGCTGCGTTCAATTGTTTTTGGGGATCCAAGGTTATGGAATCATTGGCGGTCTGTGCGAAGACCCCGGTAGCCAGGAGTAAGCCGAATAGTAACGAAATTCTTTTCATTATAAAATTGTCCTTATTTAGATTGAATAAATATAATTTTCGAATGCAAATATAAGACGCGCTTTAATATTCGCAAACTTTATTTATACTAAATCTAAATAAAAAATCTAATGAATTAAATATCAATGATATAAAGAGAAAAGTTCCGTTGCTTTGTTGTAAGTAGCTTCAAAGGTCATCCAATTTACATTGGTTTCCGCCTTTTCTTTAGTAAAGTAAGACAACATTTTTTCCGTGGGCATATTACCTGTCAGATCATCCTTGGCCATGGGACATCCCCCAAAGCCTTGAATTGCCCCGTCAAACCTCCGGCAGCCAGCCTTGTAGGCAGCGTCCACCTTTTCATGCCATTTCGTTGGGGTGGTATGTAAATGTGCCCCAAATTCAATTTCGGGGAATTTTGGTATTAAATTTGAAAACAGGTAATTGATCACTTCCGGAGTGGAGGAACCAACCGTATCTGATAGTGACAATATCCTTACCCCCATACCTGCAAGTTTTTCGGTCCACTCCCCAACAATATCCACATCCCATGGATCGCCGTAAGGATTTCCAAAACCCATAGAAATATAGGTGACCACCTCCTTATTTGAGGCATTGGCCAAATTCAGGATTTCCTTTAGGGTCGTCACAGATTCTGCAATGGTTTTATGGGTGTTCCGCATCTGAAAATTTTCGGAAATGGAAAATGGATATCCTAAATAATCTACCGCATCGTGTTGACATGCATCCTCAGCTCCCCTTACATTGGCCACTATTGCCAAGAGCTTGCTCTGGGAATTTGAAAGATCCAGCCCTGCAAGAACCTCAGCAGTATCTATCATCTGCGGAATGGCCTTAGGGGAAACAAAACTACCAAAGTCGATGGTATCAAAACCACAACGCAATAGGCCTTGTATATACTTAATTTTGCTTTCCGTAGGGATAAAAGCTTTTATTCCCTGCATGGCATCTCTGGGACATTCTATGATTTTGACCTTTTCGGACATGAATAGTTTTTATGACAATTTCAAAATTACTATTATTTATCGGAAAATAGGATATAAACCCCAATACCTATAAATACAATAATCTGTAACCATTTTAAAAACTGTCCTACTCCAGAATGTTTGGTGATATAATTTGAAATTGCTCCGGAAAGCAGTGCTATTAGACTAAAAATAATGAATGAAACGAACATAAACAGCAAGCCCAATACATAAAATTGAATTACGGTGCTAAGATTTTTACTAAACAAAAATCCTGGAAAAAAGGCCAAGAAAAAGATGGTTACCTTAGGATTTAGGACATTCATAATAAATCCCTTTTTAAACAACTGAAACAGACCTTTTTTTGCAATATGGGATTCCCCTAAATGTATTTCGGGTGTACTCTTAAAAACCTTGTACGCCAAGAAAAACAAATAAAGCGCTCCTAATAATTTGATGGTAAAAAAGATACTGTCACTTTTCTTAATAATAGCAGAAACTCCAAAGGCCAATAAGGTGGTATGTATCAGGCAGCCTGATATCAATCCGGCAACCGTAGCCATCCCGAACTTCTTTCCGTAGGTAATGCTCTGCATCAACACGTATATGTTATCTGGCCCCGGGGCGACTGCCAAAGCAGCTGTTGCCATTACAAAGGCATATAAAATCTCGTAGTTCAATAGTTTGTTTTATAAATTCCAACATATAAATTAAAAAACACCATACTGGTATTTTTTCTATCTTGAACAAAAAAAATGAAAGCTCTATTTTCTGTCCCCATTGCAATACTAATATTTGTGACACTAGGTTTTACCACCCAAAATAAAATGAATCAATCCTTAAAATCAAACAACCCACAGGCCTTGGATAGTGTTTTAAGACATGTAGTTCTCTTTAAATTCAAGGAAGGTACTTCCAAATCCGACATAGCAACAATTGAAGCAGCTTTTAATGCCCTCCCTGGCAAAATAAAAACAATCTCTTCCTTTGAATGGGGCTTAAACAATAGTCCAGAGGGGCTAAACAAGGGATTTACACATTGTTATTTATTAACCTTTAAAACTGAAGCAGACCGTAGTATCTATCTTCCACATCCAGATCATAAAGCTTTTGGAGCTGTACTTACCCCACATCTTGAAGATGTGCTAGTGGTAGATTATTGGACACATTAGTATGTGTTGTTTGTTAAATCTGTGCCTTTAAAATGGCCTTGTTTATTTTCTTGGCCAGACTTGGTCCTTCATAAACAAAACCTGTCCAGACTTGAACAAGATCTGCCCCTGCCTCTAATTTTTCCAAGGCGTCCTCTGCAGAGTGTATGCCTCCTACCCCAATAATAGGAAATGCTTTATTGCTTTTCTCGGAAAGAAATCGGATTACTTCCGTACTCCTCTTGGCCAATGGCTTTCCACTTAATCCACCCATTTCCTCAGTAAGGGTAAGATGTGATTTTAAATTTTCCCTACCTATTGTTGTATTGGTAGCGATAATACCATCTATTTTTGTGTCGGCAACAATCTGAATAATATCCAACAACTGGCTGTCTGTTAGATCTGGGGCTATTTTTAAGAGGATAGGTTTTTCTTTTACTTCCATTTTCAAAGCTAGTTTGGTATTCTCCTTTTTTAGCTCCTTCAACAAGGCGGTCAATGGCTTTTTATCTTGCAGCTCCCTTAACCCTGGAGTATTTGGGGAACTCACATTTACAACAAAATAGTCCACAACATCAAAAAGGGCATCAAAGCAAACCAAATAATCCCTTACCGCTTCCTTATTTGGGGTCACTTTATTTTTTCCAATATTCCCTCCTATAAGGACTTTATGGTCCTTTTTTAATTGTTCCACAGCATCAAAGACACCAAGGTTATTAAAGCCCATTCTGTTGATAATTGCCTTATCATCTGTGAGGCGAAACAGTCTTTTTTTGGGATTTCCATCTTGAGGTTTGGGGGTTAGTGTTCCAATCTCTACAAAACCAAATCCAAAATTTGCCAACTCATTGTAAAGCACAGCATTCTTGTCGAAACCTGCCGCTAAACCTACCGGGTTTTTGAATTTTAATCCAAACACTTCCCGTTCCAATCTTGGGTCTTCCAAAACATAAAGAGATCTGAACAATCCTGAAAAACCAAGTTTGGAAAATAACTTGATCATGGTGAATGAAAAATGATGGACCATTTCTGGATTGAAGAGAAAAAATAAGGGTCTTAGGATGAGTTTGTACATGAATTCCTTTAAAATTTTAACAAAAATACAAACTCATAACTGGAAGCCATAGGTATCATCACTAATTTATTAACATCTAGATAAAGTTATTCAGGGATAGGTTCAATTTTCAAAGGAGTCCTTACAGCTTCATGGCACAATTCAATATATCTTTGGAATTGTTTCTGGTTAAAAAGGGCTAAAAGCCTTTGATCATAGGATCTGGAGATTTGAACTATTTTACTTTCCAATACCTTAAATTTTACGGCCAAATCGGTTAATTCCTCCTGTGTGCTTTGTGGATGGGTCTCCAAAAGTTTTTTGATTTGTTCTTCTATTGGCGAGGTCTCCAAGTCAAGTGCAGACCTTAGCTCATTCATCTTTGTAACCTGCTCTGCATTCAACTGAAAAACTTGAATAATGGTCTCGGCATCCCTACCCCCTATCCCCAAGGTACACTCTTGGGCTATTCCCAAACTAAATAGGAAAAATATCAATACAAATGCTTTACCTTCTTTTAACCACATATCCTTACAAACTATTAATGGGTTTGAGGTGCTAAGATATAAACAGAATTCCATAATTTAAGGCTTGATTTCAACTAAATGACTCCCAAGGAGGTATAAAAAAGGGCCACTTCTAGAAGTGGCCCTTAGTAATAATGCTTATTGTATTTATTATTTAAGTGTAAAACTTATACGAGCGAATAAGAAACGTCCCCCGATTCCAAATTGCTGTGCCCTTCTAGACCAATCGAAACGTCCATCACTACGGTTACCAAAAGACGCTTCAGCCCTATCAGGATAGATATCTAAGAGGTTATTGGCCCCTATTGTAAATGTAAGGGCATCAGTAGCCTTATATCCCACGGACAAATCGGTCACCACTTTCGTGCTGAATACTTGTTGATTGGCGATAGTAGTTGTAGCTTCGGTCACCTCTCCAAAATATACATTTCGTAAAAAGATGATGAATTTATCAGACGTAAGGCTATTGGACAGGTTGATCTTTGTTCTTGGAACGGCTTCCTCCAAATACACTCTACTATCCTCTGGAAAATAAGTGTCTACTAGACCCGCATTCCGCAATACTTCGGAGGCATTGATATCCCCAACTTTTTTAGTCTTGGAAAAAGTACCTGCCAAATCTGATTTTAATCGCCATGAGGCGCCCAAACCTGTCTTATGTGTAATCACTACATCCAACCCTTTAGATTCCGTATCTATCGCATTGGCAAAGAAGGAGGCTGCGTCAGCACCCGCTTTGATTAATAGGTTATCCAACTCTGTTCCAGTACCGGGACCTGCAAATTGCCCAGTATAAACCACCCTATCATCAATCTTAACAATATAACCATCAACCGTTACCGATAAATTGGCATCGGGAATATTGGCTGTCATTCCCAAACTCAAACTGCTGGAAGTTTCTTCTTTTAACTGTGGTATTCCTAATAAGTCCGCAGCCCTACTATCATTGGCAAAAGTCCCCACATCTGAGGGATTCCCAAAATTGTCGAATATTGTAGAGGTAGAATTAAAATTGATCTGATGTAAAGAAGGTGCCCTAAAACCGGTATTTACAGCTCCCCGAATATTAAAATTATCGGTCACTTTGTAACGTGTTGCCAACTTGAAATTTATGGTAGATCCAAAATCACTGTAATTTTCAAATCTCGCTGCGAAACTGGCCAGAAAAGCTTCTGAAAAGTCGGACTCCACATCAAAATAACCCGCCACACTACTACGACCTCTTGATAAGGCATTACTTGGTGCAAAGCCAGGAAAAACTTGCGATCCCAATGGCCTAGCCTCGCCAAAGAAATCCTGTGAAGGTTGTTGGGAAGATATTTTAATTAATTGTCCATCAGCCGTATATTGCCCATAAGAAGCTTCTTCCCCAGCGACAATCTCGTAGTTCTCCACTCTATATTCTGCACCAAAAGCAATATTTAGCCCGGACATCACATCATCAAAAAATTGTGTAACATCTAAATTGGTCGTATTCTGTGCAAAGGAAAACCCACCAGCATCAAAAGTAGTTGGCGAAGCATTCTGTAAAGAGGCATTGAAGGTATTATCAATGGTATACAAAAAGGCATTTTTTCCATAGGTATTACTAAAATCAACGTCCCAATCCCCTACAACCCCTTTTATACCAAGGGATATTGATCTATCCTTGATGTTGGAATTAATCTCCGGAAGAAAACCATTAATATAAGCTGGAGTATAGGTTCTTGCCTGATTTGGTAATCTATAAAAACCTGCAGAATTACCTGTTCTGGAACTTATCCCGGCAAACGAGTACACCTCAGTTCCATTATCATCCACGGGTAAGGAAAAGTTGACAAACAAACGCCCTCCTCTTAAGGCGGATTGTCCTACTCTCATGTTATAATCACTCCGTTGTTGCCCTCTTGCAGCAAGTTCCGCCTCCGTGTTATTTGCAGACAATAAAGTTCTTAGTTCCTCTTTGGTCGTAGCCCCATTTCGATTGATACCTGCTTGATCTGTATATTGTATGACATCGTTTACGTCATCATCCAACAAATTAGCAATATTGTAACCATCGTTATCGGCAACTCTTTCCACTGTATTGTATAAATTAAAGATGGAGCCTTCCCACTCCTTCATTCGGCCATAATCTTCACGCACATCAAAATCCCCGGAAAAAGTCAAAAACCCACCATTATCTCCCAAAGGAAGGCCATAACTTCCTGCTATGTTCGTGGTTTCTCCATCTACCCCGCCAGTTTGATCATTGGTATTTTTGGAGAAGTTGGCGCCTGTAGTGACTGTAGTGGTCAATTCATTGACCGATGTATTCAACACAATATTGATTACCCCAGCAATGGCATCGGAACCATACTGTGCGGCGGCTCCATCACGTAGAACTTCTATTCTCTGAATAGCTGCGGCAGGAATGGCATTTAAATCCGTTCCCACACTACCTCTACCGAAAGTACCATTTACGTTTACCAAGGAGGAGGTA
This sequence comes from Flavobacteriaceae bacterium KMM 6897, assembly GCA_035798135.1. Classification (GTDB taxonomy): domain Bacteria; phylum Bacteroidota; class Bacteroidia; order Flavobacteriales; family Flavobacteriaceae; genus Sediminicola. The sequence goes on from JAPFBR010000003.1 coordinate 368,678, forward strand.
TGTCGTCTTTTACCATTGATTAAAACAAGTACTTGATCTGGCCCTAAGCCCCGCAAAGAAGCAGGATCAATATGGTCTGTTCCATCAGATATGGTTTGTGTATTTGAAGTAAAGGAAGGAGCAACATAATTCAATATCTGGTTCAAGTTAACTTGTGGAGCCACATTATTTAGTTCTTTCATATCTATAACATCCACTGGAACAGCACTTTCTGTGGCTGTCCTATTAGGGTTACGAGATCCAACTAAGATCACCTCTGATAAGGCAACCCCTGAAAGCAAAGTGACTTGCATTGCTGTACTTGTGGCCGGAATTTCTTTCTTTTCAAAACCAATGTACGAGAAAACCAGAATATCCCCAACCTCGGCATTTATGGAAAATTTTCCATCAAAATCGGTAGTTGTACCTGTAGTGGTACCCTTCTTTACAACGGAGGCACCAGCCAGAGGTGACCCTTCATCGTCTAAAACGGTTCCTGTAATTTGAGCACTAGCTATGCTAAGTATGCCCAAAAAAAGTACCATAAAAATCGAGTAATTTTTCTTCATAATAGTGTTATTTGAGTTAATAATCATTGTATAAGGTAAGGTTTTTATGTTAAACCCTTGATAATCAGAAAAATAATAGTTTTGTTTTGAGGTGTTTTGAAAATAATTGAACTTGAATCAAAATTGTATTTTTGAACAAAAAGAAACCATGCAGCATATCATAGACAGATTTATCAATTATGTATCCATAGACACCCAAAGTGATCCTAGTTCCAACACTACACCAAGTACTTCCAAGCAATGGAATTTGGCTAATAAGTTGGTTGAGGAATTAAAAGGGATAGGGATGCAGGATGTTACCATTGATGAAAATGCCTATATCATGGCAACCTTACCAAGCAATACTGAAAAACAAGTCCCAGTCATAGGCTTTATTTCCCATTTTGATACTTCCCCTGATTTTAGCGGAACCAATGTGAAACCACAGATTATTCGGAATTATGATGGGCAGGATATTGTCCTTAATAAAGAAAAGGGAATAATTTTGTCGCCTTCTTATTTCGATGATCTGTTATTGTATAAGAACCAGACCCTCATTACTACAGATGGCACTACCTTGTTAGGGGCCGATGATAAGGCAGGGGTTACAGAAATTGTAACCGCTATGGAATACCTGATCGACCATCCCGAAATAAAGCATGGAAAAATAAGGGTTGGCTTTACACCCGATGAGGAAATTGGCCGAGGTGCACATAAATTTGATGTTGCCAAATTTGGAGCTGATTGGGCCTATACCATGGATGGCAGCCAAATTGGCGAATTGGAATACGAGAATTTCAACGCGGCCGAAGCAAAAATAGCTATTCATGGAAAAAGTGTTCATCCAGGATATGCCAAAGGTAAAATGGTAAACGCCATTTTGATAGCACAAGAATTTCTGAGCCTGTTACCAGTAGAAGAAGTACCCCATAAAACTTCGGGACGGGAAGGTTTCTTCCATGTGCACCACATACAGGGAGAAATTGAATTGGCATCAATTGAATTGATCATTAGGGATCACGACCTGGCACTTTTTGAAGGACGAAAAAAAGCTTTACATAACATTATAGCAAAGTTGAACGATCTATATGGCAATTGCCTAACCTTGGAAATAAACGACCAATATTTCAATATGAAGGAAAAGGTAGAGCCAGTATTCCATATTGTAAAATTAGCTCAAGAGGCTATGGAAGCTATTGGAATTACCCCAATACTAAAACCTATACGTGGAGGTACGGACGGTTCCCAATTAAGCTATATGGGGCTACCTTGCCCTAACATCTTTGCGGGAGGTCATAATTTCCACGGGAAATACGAATACGTTCCCGTTGAAAGCATGCAAAAAGCGATAGAGGTAATTGTTAAGATATGTGAATTGAATTGCACCAAAAACTAATCAAGATGGACACGGCAGAAAAAATAGAGGCATTCTATGACAAGGAGCATCCTTTTAAGGATGGGATTGCCCTTTTACGTAGTTTGGCCAAACAAACAGAATTGACAGAAACTTTAAAATGGGGTGCACCAATCTACACAATTGACAACAAAAATGTTTTGGGAATCATAGCCTTCAAGGAATATTTTGGCCTTTGGTTCTTCAATGGTGTATTCTTAACAGATCCTAATCGGGTACTGGAAAATGCCCAAGAGGGAAAAACCAAAGCGATGAGGCATTGGAAATTTAGCTCTATTGAAAAGGTTGATAAAAAAGCGGTTCTTCAATATATGGAAGAAGCCATATCCAATCAGAAAAAAGGCAAGGTGCTTCAAAAAGAAAAAAGCAACACCTTAAAAATACCACTTCTGTTGAAAGAAGCGCTGGAAAAAGATCTTGAGGCAAATAGACAGTTTCGATTGCTTACCCCTTATAAGCAGAGAGAATACTTTGAATATATTTCTACTGCAAAACAAGAGAAGACCAAACTTTCCAGGTTGGAAAAAAGCTTGCCACTTATTTTAAAGGGCATTGGCTTACATGATAAGTATAGATAGTAATGCCTAAAACAAAAAAAAACCGAAGATAAAATCTTCGGTTTTTTTATAAGTAATTAAAAGAATTTATTTCTTTTCTGGCTCTGGAGCGTTTAGCTTTTTGCTCATCTCCATAGAAATAGAAGAACGATCAAATTTGATCTTACCCGCCATGGTCTCCAAAATACAAGAAAAATCCTTGTCGCTCAGTTCCATGATCTTGCCGTGCATACCACTTTTGGTAATTACTTTATCTCCCTTCTTTAATTGTTCTGCAAATTTCTTCTCATCTTTTTGACGTTTCATTTGTGGGCGTATCATAAAAAAATAGGCCACCACAAATATTAATATAAGAGGAATAAATGGATATTGTTCTAACATTTTTTAAATTATTTCTTTAATGGTATAGCAGCTCCTTGAGCTCCTTTCGGGTTTACAAATGCCTGTATTCTTAAAATCTCAGATCCTTTGGCAGTATTGGCTGTTACAGTAATGGTCTTACTAACTTGATTTTGACCTGAACCATTGAATTTCACCAACATTTGTCCAGTTTCTCCCGGCGCAATTGGCGTATTTTTTGGAAATTCAGGAACTGTACATCCACAGCTACTTTTAGCATCTGTAATGATCAATGGGGCATCGCCAGTATTGGTAAAAGAAAAGATAGTCTCTTGGGGAGTACCTTGTTCTATTGTACCAAAATCGTGCTCCGATTTATCAAAACTCATCACAGGTAGGCTTTTGGCCGCTGTATCTCTTTCTGCTGCAACTTCTACATTTTCAGCATTTATTTTATTGGACGCTTTTTCTTTACAAGAAAATAAAGCCAGTGCTGAAACTAAGCTTAAGGTAATGACTGTTCTTTTCATTTTATTATACTATTTTTATTAATTAATGATTTCAAAATTAAGCAATATTCTTTTATAACAAACCTCTTCCTACTTTTTTAAGTTTTCCATCGGCCCTGTACTCCTTTACAAGATTATCCAATATCCCATTGATAAAAATACTGCTCTTGGGAGTTGAATATTCTTTGGCTATTTCCAAATACTCATTTATGGTCACCCTTTCCGGGATGGAAGGAAAGTTCAACAACTCGCAAATTGCCATTTTTAAAAGTATGGCATCCACGTCTGCAATTCGATCTTTGTCCCAATTGGGGGTCTTCCCTTCAATTTCCTTTACCAAAACCTCATTGTTCAACAAGGTCTTCACCAATAATTTCTTCGCGAAATCAAGGTCATCCTCATCCTGCACCAATTGAGGCAAGAAATAGGTATTCGTCTTATCGGCCGTCACCTTTTTCAACTGCTTAAGGATAAAGGTATTTACGATAGGAATATCATCTACCCATGTGAGCTTGTCATCTTCGAAATGATCGTATATTTTATCATTGGGAGCAATTACATTCCTAAAAAGATCAATTACCAATTCTTTGTCCGCTTGATACGAACTAGTTGGATTGGACATGTATTTTTGGTAGGAATCGCTTGCAACAATTTCACGATAAATAATTTTCACATACTCCTCGTTCAAATACCAATTGTTGAGTTTTCTCCGTTTCAATTCGTCCTTTAGGGGACCGTTGTTTGCCAATTGAAGCAGCAGTTCATTGTTCACAAACTTTTCCTTATTGGGAAATACATCGGAGGCATTGGCCAAATATTTCTTGGAAGACAATTTCACTTGCTCTTTTGCCATCTGTTGAACCTCTACTAGAAGTCCTAAAGACAACAGGTATAGTGAATACATGTTCTCAATACTTACTCTTAAAAACTTTTCCTGTTTTTCCAATGAATCACTGTGTGATTGTGTCAAGGCATAGATACCCTGCATCACTTTAACCCTGATATGCCTTCTTGTAAGCATTTTTAAAGAACTTTAGCTAAGATTAATTAAACTTTTACGGCGCAAAAATAGTATTATATTTCCATTCCGACCTAGATGAAACTGCTTTATCTTATCAGTTTTATAACATTTGGTTTTACACCAAACACCTATCTTTGCAAACTGTCACCAAAACATTGTCCATTTCATAGGCTATCTACATGAAAGAACTTAAATATATAAATAAGTATTTTAAAAAATACTGGGGCAAACTTGTCGTAGGAATCATCATTACAATCATTGCCCGTATTTTTTCATTGGTAATGCCTCCCTATGTAAATAAATCCATCAAGGCCATGGAGGATTACCTCACTGGGGATCACAGCAATCTGGAGTTGGTAAAAGGAGAATTACTACAATACATCCTAATCATCATTGGGGCAGCCTTAATTGCGGGTTTTTTCACTTTCTTAATGCGGCAGACCATTATTAATATTTCAAGGTATATTGAATATGATCTGAAAAATGAAGTTTACGACCACTATCAATATTTAAATCTTAGCTTTTATAAAAAAAATAGGACGGGCGATTTAATGAATCGTATCAGTGAGGATGTGACACAGGTAAGGATGTATGCAGGTCCGGCCATTATGTACGGAATTCAGACCCTCACATTATTTGCATGTTTACTGCCGATTATGTTCATAAAAGCGCCTACCATCGCATTCTATACCCTGCTGCCCCTGCCTATATTATCGATCCTCATCTATAATATCAGTAAGATCATCCACAAGAAAAGCACTATTGTACAGCAATTTTTGTCCACCCTATCCACCTTCACCCAAGAGTCTTTCTCCGGTATTACCGTTATCAAGGCATATGGATTGGAACCCCAAATCAGTGAGGAATTAAAAGGATTGGCCAACGAGGGGAAGCAAAAAAGTATGGACTTGGCCAAAGTAAATGCTTGGTTTTTTCCATTAATGATTTTGCTAATAGGTATCAGTAATATTTTTGTGATTTATATCGGTGGCACACAATATATCAATGGTGAGATCGAATCTATGGGGATCATAGCCGAATTCATAATATATGTGAACATGCTTACCTGGCCCGTGGCCGTGGTTGGATGGTTGACCTCCATTGTGCAGAGCGCCGCAGCCTCTCAGGAGCGCATCAACGAGTTTTTAAACGTTCAACCAGACATTAGAAATGAAGTGGAGGAAGAAACACCAATTCAAGGAAAAATAACTTTTAAAGACGTAACCTTCACCTACGATGATACCAATATTACCGCTTTAAAAAATATTTCCTTCACCATTAATAATGGGGAAACAGTAGCTATTATTGGAAAAACGGGATCGGGGAAATCTACAATTTTAGAACTTATAGCAAGGTTAAATGATGTTAGCTCAGGAGAAATATTGATTGATGATGTTCCCATTAAGAACCTGAATTTAAATAGCCTCCGAAAAGCTATAGGGGCGGTGCCACAGGACGCTTTCCTGTTTTCAGATACCATTAAGAACAATATTAAGTTTGGTAAGGATAATGCCACTGATGAGGAAATAATAGAGGTAGCCAAAAACTCGGTGGTGCACAAAAATATTATGGGTTTCTCCAAAACCTATGACACTATCCTTGGAGAAAGAGGAATCACTTTGAGTGGGGGACAAAAACAAAGGGTATCCATAGCCCGGGCCCTTTTAAAAGATCCAAAGATTTATTTGTTTGATGACTGTTTATCTGCTGTGGACACGGAGACTGAAGAAGAAATTTTGAACAACCTAAAAAAGGCGTCCCACAATAGGACAACCTTGATAGTCAGCCATAGAGTATCTTCGGCTAAGAATGCCGATAAAATCATTGTCCTGGAAGCCGGAAAAATATTACAGGAGGGCACACACGATCTTTTAATAAATAAAGAGGGGTACTACAAAGAGCTATACCACAACCAACTATCGGAGAAAGAAAACTAGAAAAATGTTGTTAGTGTTGCTTTTTTTTTTCATTTTTGATGGACTAACGAGTTATAGAGTAACTAGACACTACAAGAAATGAGCGAAAAAGATTTAATGGATCAAGAAGAAATATATTCCAAAGTTTTAAGAGCAGGCAGAAGAACTTATTTTTTCGATGTTAGAAGTACGAAGGCAGGTGATTATTATTTGACCATTACGGAGAGTAAAAAATTCACACATGACGATGGATCGTTCCATTATAAAAAGCACAAAATTTACTTGTACAAGGAAGATTTTACCTCTTTTAAGGAAATCTTGGATGAAATGATGGCATATATTGTGGATGAAAAAGGTCTTGAAGTAATCTCCGAAAGACATCAAAAAGATTTCAAAAAAGAAGAACAAGATACCGATAACGCGGAAACCCCTTCGGATAATTTCACCGATGTGGATTTTGATGATATCTAGCCACTTTTTTTCTTAAATAAAACTTAACGGTCCTTTTATCTAAGGACCGTTTTTTATTTTTAACACCTGACTAATTCAAAATCTAAAAATGAAAAAATTATTACTCCTCCTTTGCTTGGCCCTATTTCAATTTACCTCCGCCCAAGAATCCCTAGATCTCAACTATTATTTACCCCAAGATATTACGTACGATCCCAGTATTCCAAAACCGGCCGATGTTATTGGTCATGAAGTTGGGGAATGGCACGTGACCCATGACAAACTCATGTTTTATATGCAGGCATTGGCCAAGGCTAGTGACCGCATCACCATTGAAAATAGAGGTGAGACATATGAGGGCAGACCTATCTTACTACTGACCGTTACCTCCCTGAAAAATCATGCCAATTTAGAACAGATCAGACAAGCACATATCGCCCTGACCGATAACAATGGAAAAACCGCTACTTTGGACGAAATGCCCATTGTGGTGTATCAAGGCTTTTCCATCCATGGAAATGAGCCTAGTGGCGCTAATGCCGGATTGGCCTATGCTTATTATTTGGCCGCCGCTCAAGGACCGGCAATTGAGGAATTATTGGACCAAGAAATCATACTGATGGATCCTTCCTTTAATCCTGATGGCTTGCAGCGTTTTGCCTATTGGGCCAATACCAATAAGAGTAAAAACCTAAATCCAGATGGAAACGAAAGGGAATATCACGAGGCATGGCCAGGAGGGCGTACCAACCACTACTGGTTTGATATGAACAGGGATTGGTTACCCGTACAACTTCCAGAAAGTCGTGCACGTATCGAGTCATTTCATAAATGGATGCCCAATATCCTAACCGACCACCATGAAATGGGCACCAACTCTTCTTTCTTCTTTCAACCCGGTGAGCCAACTAGAGTACACCCGTTAACCCCAAAGATAAATCAAGAGCTTACTGCAGAGATCGGGTCATACCATGCAAAAGCATTGGATAAGATTGGTTCTTTCTACTACTCTGAAGAGAATTATGACGATTATTATTACGGGAAGGGTTCTACCTATCCGGATGTACAAGGAAGTATAGGCATATTATTTGAACAGGGAAGTTCCAGGGGACATATCCAAGAAAGTGATAATGGCCTATTGACCTTTCCATTTACCATTCGCAATCAATTTACAACAGCTCTTTCCACTATAGAAGCTGCCAAAAATATGCGGACCAAAATTCTTTCCTATCAAAGGGATTTTTATAAGGATTCGAGGGCCAATGCAGCAAAAAGCAAAACAAAGGCCATCGTATTTGGAGACAGCAAGGATGCCAATAAATCGTGGCATTTGGCAGAAATCTTAAACAGACAGAAAATAAAATTCCATGAACTATCAAATGATGCTACCATCAACGGGGTTTCCTATAAAAAAGGAAGCAGCTATGTAATTCCTATGGACCAAAAGAACAATAGGTTAATCCAGGCCATGTTCGAAAAACGCACAAGTTTCACGGACAGCCTATTCTATGATATTTCTGGCTGGACATTTCCAATGGCTTTCAATGTAGACTATTCCGAATTAGGCTCCCTAAACAATGCTGGCCCTGAGATCACCGATTTTAAACCCTTAACTGGTGGTGCAGATGCCAAGAGTAATTATGCCTATCTGTTCGAATGGAACGAGTACTATACCCCAAAGGCGTTGAACGCCATATTGAACAAGGGTTTAAGGGCCAAAGTAGCGAAATCTCCTTTTACCGTGGAAGGCAAGCAGTATGACTACGGAACCATAATGGTTCCCGTCACAAATCAAGAATTGGACGCAAATGCCCTATATGCCTTTTTAGACGAGGTTGCCAAAGAAAGTAAACTTAAAATAACCGGAGTTGGAACAGGGCTAACCAAGGGAATTGATTTAGGCAGTAACGATTTTGATCCCTTAAAGAAGCAAGAAGTGGCCATTTTAGTTGGTAATGGAATTTCTTCTTACGATGCTGGAGAAATATGGCATTTATTCGATCAGCGCTATGATATGAAAATCACCAAAATAGATACTGATTATTTCACTAGAGCAGATATAAACAGATATACGGCTATCATTGTGCCGAGTTCCCGTGGCAGTTTGGACAAAAAAATTGCTGAAAAAATTAAGGGATGGGTGAATAGCGGCGGTACCGTAATTGGGTATAAAAATACTGCAGAATGGTTCAATAAGAACGAACTCACCAAATTCACGTTTAAAAAAGATACATTATTGGCCAAAAACATATCCTTTGAACAAAGAGAGAAATTCTTTGGAGCCCAACAAACAGGTGGCGCTATATTCGAAACCAGATTAGATCGCTCCCACCCAATTAATTTTGGCTATAAGAACAATACCTTACCTATGTTTAGGGATACTAATATTTATATAGAGCCATCCAAGGATAGCTACAAAAATCCAATTCAATATACGAGTGACCCGCTGTTGAGTGGTTATATTTCTGAAGAAAATTTGAAACTTCTAAAAAATAGTGTGCCCTTTCAGGTTGACAGAATGGGCAAAGGAAGGGTCGTTGTTTTTACGGACAACACCAATTTTAGGGCATTCTGGTACGGGACCAATAAGTTACTGATGAATGCCATATTCTTTGGCCAGAGTATGTAACTAAAATATTTGTAAAACACAAAGCATCCACCAAAGTTAGGTACACTTGGTGGATGCTTTTTTTAGGATACTTTTAGTCCATTGGGGACACCGCTCCCAGGCTGCAACAAAATTACGTCTTCCCCTTCAACGGCACCCAACACCAAACATTCACTCATGAAGTTTGCAATCTGTTTTTTTGGAAAGTTGACCACAGCAATTATTTGACGTCCTATTAGGTCCTCTTTTTGATAGCGTATAGTTATTTGGGCAGACGTCTTTTTAATGCCCAGATCTCTGCCGAAATCTATATGTAATTGATAGGCTGGTTTCCTTGCCTCTGGAAAATCAAGCACTTCCATAATAGTTCCCACCCGCATATCTACTTTCGTGAATTCGGGCCAGGTAAGCGTTTCGTTCATCCTTTCATTTTTAATTTATGTATCATCTCATTCGAAACATTGCCCGAATACGCCCCATAAGCATCCAACAGCAATCCCTTTTCGCCTCTGGAAGTTTCGATGACATACAGCACCGTATTATCATCAGGGTTGCTATCGCCCTCGAATCGATAATATTTAACCACGTTCAATTCAGAGGCAGGATGAATTATTTTCTTGTGCTTATTCTCTATCCCTGCGTCACAAAGATTAAAATCCTCGGTGTATCCTTCTTGTTGCAAGGCATTGATAGCTTCAGATAACGATGTATACGATCTCTCCATAACATTCTATTTTTGGAATACTATAAATTACCACTTGTTTGAATAATAAACAACATTTTTAAGAAGACTTTCTACCGGTGAAGAAAAATATTAAACCGTATCTTAATTGGATAAAAATTCATTTTCATGTAATTTTATCCTTACAGTAGTTTAAACAAATTTAAAAGACACCCATGTCCAATACACCAAGTAACATGTTACCTTTGGGAACACATGCCCCATCTTTTTCACTTTTGGATACCATTTCTAATGACAAAATGAACCTTAACGATTTAAAAGGCAAATATGGTACTTTGATCATGTTCATCTGTAACCATTGCCCTTTTGTGATCCATGTCATTGAGAAAGTGACACAGATAGCAGAGGTTTACCAGAAAAAGGGCTTAAATACCATTGCCATATCTAGTAACGATGTTATGAACTACCCACAGGATGCACCCGATCTTATGGCAAAGTTCGCGGAAAGATTTGATTTTTCCTTTCCCTATCTCTATGACGGGTCACAAGAGGTTGCGAAAGAGTATCAAGCGGCATGTACCCCCGATTTCTTTTTGTTCGATGAAAATATGAAATTGGTCTATAGGGGACAATTGGATAATTCCCGTCCGGGTAATGGGATCCAGGTTACCGGGAAGGATCTACAACAGGCCATGAACCAGTTATTGGAGGGTAAGGAAATTTCCACCCGCCAAAAACCAAGCATGGGCTGTAACATCAAATGGAAATCCTAATTTTTGAGTTTGAAAGATTGAATTGATATGCTATACTTTATATCCAGCCATTCCGTTTCAATAGGTTCTCGATATGGGCTAAATGATGACTGCCATGCCAAGCGTATTTTCCAATGTTCTGCGCAACACTTACCGGCATATTACCATCCGGATGGATATATACCCGTTCCAAATCTATAGGAGATAAACCCTTGAGCAGATACACCAATTTCCCATGAAGGGCTTTTATGTAATCCAATGAGAGGCCAATAGGCCCGGTCTGGGCATCAAAAAGCATGGCCCAATTTTTTTCCTGATAGGCCTTGATCAAAGGTCGGTCTTCTGACAAGGCCCATTTAAAACGCGTATAACTATGATGGTGACTGTCCGCAATATGATGGATCATTTGCCTAACAGTCCAACCACCAGGTCGATAAGGAGTCTCCAATTGCTCCTCAGTTAGGTCCTTTACTAGATTTTCCAAACGCCCCGGTAGGTGTTCCAAAATAGATATCCATTCATTTAAATGTACCTGTGTAATGACATCGGGTAATTCAAGATGACCAATCGGGTAACGCAATTTTTCCAATTCTGATTCTTCCATAGCCTAAAAATAAAAAACTAATACTAAATCACTGTCTTTGAAGACACATATATTTGACGGTAAATTTTAATACTATTTTAACCCCTAATATGATTCGATTAAACAGTAATCTACTAATTTTATGGGATACTATTAATTTAAAAATCATCTATATGGCTACTATACGATTAGGAGATATTGCACCGGATTTTACGGCGGACAGTTCTCAGGGAATGATAAATTTATATGACTATTTAGGTGATGGATGGGGAATCCTTTTCTCTCATCCTGCAGACTTTACCCCTGTTTGTACCACTGAGTTGGGAACCGCCTCTAAATTTAAGGGGGAATTCGATAAGCGGAATGTAAAAATGTTGGCCCTGAGTGTAGATGGTACGGAGTCCCATGTGGAATGGATCAAAGACATCAATGAGGTACAGAACACCACGGTTAACTTTCCCATAATTGCTGATGAAGATAAAAAGGTTTCCAAGCTGTATGACATGATCCACCCAAATGCGGACGACAATCTAACAGTGAGATCTGTATATATCATCGCACCGGATAAAACAGTAAAGCTTACGATCACATACCCAGCATCGACCGGGCGAAATTTCCATGAGCTTTTACGTGTCATAGACTCCTTGCAGTTAACGGCCTACCATAAGGTGGCCACTCCAGCTAATTGGGGACATGGAGAGGATGTGGTGGTCAGCCCCTCAATTACAACCGCTGATGCAGTTAATATATTTCCAAAAGGTGTGGTAGAGGTAAAACCTTATTTAAGGATGACCCCCCAGCCTAACATTTGAAAATTTAAATGTCTACAGTAACTAGATTTAAATCTTATACAAAAACTTAAAAACAGATATTTGACCTCCTGATCTTAAAGATCAGGAGGTTTTTTATAGCCCCTCTTCAATGATTAAATTGATATTCCTTTCCAATTAGCAAAACATGGCTATTAGGCTGTATATTATACATTTAGAACATAATATTGTACAATTCCCTATGTTTGATATTCAAAAATAAATTACTTTTAAGTTTGGTAATTCGCCTAAATACTGAAATCTATGAAAAGAAATAGCTTTATTTCGACCGTAATGATTTTGGCAGCCACTCCATTTCTTTCATACCCTCAAAATCGATCTTATTTTCAGACCAATCGCAAAGGTTTTAAAATTAAATCAGGCGAAGGTAGGCTTCATGGCCACATCAAATTAAAAGGTGTAAACCAGAACATTCTTGACCTAAAAGTATCCGGAAGTGATACTGATGGTGGACTTGCCGTATTTGAACAAACATCCATTTCCCAAGGAATGGGCACGCCATTACATGTACACCACTCACAGAACGAGATGTTCTGTGTAATAGAGGGAGTCTATAAGTTTAAAGTCGGGAAAGAGGAATATGAATTAAGTGCAGGCGATAGTATCTTCCTACCCGAGAAAATTCCACATGCCTGGACCCAACTATCCAAAAAGGGAAAAATGACGGTCATATTCCAACCTGCGGGCAAGATGGAACAATTTTTTGTCACCGTGGCCGCATTGGACCATGAACCGAGCAAATCGGAAATGGCCCAGATATTTAAGAGCAATGATATGGAAATTGTTGGTCCCCCATTAAAATTGGGCTAATCATAAAAAAGGGATTTCTTGCGGACTATACAGATCAAGGAACTTTTTAGGAAAAAAAATAAATATATTTGCAGCAGGTAACCACATATGAGCTGCACACTTCTTTCTTCCCCCCTACAGGGCTTTACGGACTTCAAATTTCGGAATGCTTTTAACCACTATTTTGGTGGTATTGATACTTTTTATGCCCCCTATATCCGATTGGATGGAAAACTGCTTATAAAATCATCTTACCAACGAGATCTTCAACCTGAGAACAATACTAGTTTGGAGGTTATTCCTCAAGTAATGACCAATGATGCGGATGAATTTCTTTTTGTGGTACGATACGTTCAGAGTTTGGGTTATAAGGAATTGAATTGGAATTTGGGATGCCCTTACCCCATGGTTACCAAAAGAGGGATGGGCTCAGGCCTCATCAGTAATGTTGAAAAAATCAACACTATACTTGATAGGGTACATTCGGAAACTGATATACTTGTTTCCATGAAAATGCGGATGGGTTATGAAAATAGTGAAGAAATTTTGGAAGCACTTCCTATGTTGGATACTTATCCCATAAAAAACATTGCCATTCACGCCCGTATTGGAAAACAACTCTATAAAGGCGGAGTAGATCTAAATGCCTTTCAACGTTGTTTGGACCTTAGTAATCATAAAATATATTATAATGGGGATATTACCTCAGTGTCCGTCTTAAAGGAAATGCAGGAACGCTTTCCAACGATAGACCATTGGATGATTGGGAGAGGATTGATTGCAGATCCTTTTTTACCACAGATGATAAAAAACAATACAGAAGTATATCCAGATAATAGATTGGATATCTTTAGCGAATTCCATGATACAATTTTTACAGCCTATGATTTAGCTTTGTCAGGGCCAACCCCTATTCGAATGAAAATGCTAGGTTTTTGGGAATATTTCAGTCAATCCTTTTCAAATACTCCAAAAGTATATAAGAAAATTAAAAAGGCGAAGGATGTTACTGCCTATAGAGCTGCAGTTAAAGAAATACTACATATGGAACGCCAATTCCTAAGGGGATAACAAACTATTATTATATTAGATCATGGAAGAGGACAGAAAAGAACACCAAATAGTTAATGATCAGGCAAATAATCCGCTGCACGGAATAAAGTTGGCAGACATCTTGGATCATTTGGTTGCGGAATATGGATGGTTCGATCTAGGTAAAAGGATAAATATCAAATGTTTTACTAACGATCCCTCCATAAAATCCAGTCTGAAATTCTTAAGAAAGACCCCATGGGCGAGGGAAAAAGTGGAGAATCTATATCTCTATTCCAAAAAAGCAAAATAGTTGAACTTCTCCAGGAATAGAACTAAATTCAAGTAATCACAGGGGAGAAGATGAAATTTTTTATAGCATATAATTCCTATATGTGACAAAAAAAAATGAATATAATTGCCTCAAAGACAACACATTTCAAATTTTAAATACTACATTTGTGCCATATATAATTTTTTAATTTTTAGTAATGAATAAAGGAACAGTAAAATTTTTCAACGACTCTAAAGGATTTGGATTTATCGTTGAAGAAGGATCAAACAAAGAACACTTTGTACACATTTCAGGATTGATCGATGAGATTCGCGAAGGAGATGAAGTAGAATTCGAATTGGAACAAGGAAAAAAAGGATTGAACGCAGTAAATGTAAAGGTAATTTAATACTTACGCTTTAACTTTTTATTGAAAGACCAGAAGCCTGTTAATGAAAATTGACAGGCTTTTTTATGCTTAGACCTTACCAATGCCTTTGCTAGCAATTCATCATGTAGATTACAGTTTATAGATAATTAATGTTAATTCCAATCCCTATTGATCTCTTTCTAAATCAGTAAATCTTTGAAATAAAACTACTTGCAAACCAACTTGGAGAGATTAATTAAATTTATAGTAAAAAATCTATATTGTGGAACGCAACCTATTTATCTTTGAGCCATCTAAGAGGATAATAACCTCCCCCAAATAATAAAAACCAAATATGAGCACATTTTTCGGTATCCTATTAATACTACTTGCGATCAACGCCCTATTATTGGTCATAAGTGTCAATAATGCCAAATCAAAAAAATAAAAAAAGTAGGGTTTTTCCTCTTTTGGGTGTTACTTTAAAAACCGGCCTCTCCAAGTCCACAAAAATTTAAGGTAATGGCAACATTTTTTGGCATATTAACCATACTCTTGGCAATTAACATCATACTATTGCTGATCAGTGTTAATCGCACCTCCCATAAAATATAAAAGGGATACCAAAGTATTGGTATCCCTTTTATGATTCTATCGAGCTGTATAATCAATACCCCGAAATATAAAGCGGGGCATTGATACTATAAAACTTTATTTAACTTTCATCAACTCTACATCAAAAACCAAGGTGGCATCCCCCGGTATTACCCCTCCAGCTCCAGCACTTCCATATGCCAGATTAGAAGGAATTACAAAACGGGCTTTATCACCGACTTTTAACAAACTTACACCTTCATCCCATCCTGGGATTACCTGGCCAACTCCTAATTCAAAATCAATAGGTTGGTTTCTTTTATATGAGGAATCAAAAACAGTTCCATTGACCAAAGCACCTTCGTAATGAACAGATACTATTTGCCCTTTTTCAGCCTTTGCGCCACTTCCATTTTGGATGATCTTGTATCTTAGTCCAGATGGAGTTTCATCAAAACCTGCGCCTACCTTATCCAGTTCCGCGGCTTGTATTGCCTTTTCAGCTACCAACCTCTTTTCTCTTGACCCTTCAAACGTACGGAAAGCCTCAACAGCATTCCAAGCCTCAGCCTCTTTTCCTACACGTAAAATTTCCAAAGTCTCAATTTTATCTCCTTGAGAAATAGCATCCACGATATCCTGTCCCTTTTCTACATGACCAAATATAGTATGTTTATTGTCTAACCATGGTGTTGCAATATGCGTTATGAAAAATTGTGTTCCATTGGTTCCTGGACCAGCGTTTGCCATAGATAGTATACCAGGACCATCGTGCTTAAGATCTACATGGAATTCATCATCAAACTTATAACCACCATCACCTGTTCCTTTGCCCAAAGGACATCCTCCTTGGATCATAAAATCTGGAATTACCCTATGAAAAGAAATTCCATCGTAATACGGAGTGCCTTGTGGTTTTACACTATTCTCCATATTACCTTCGGCCAAAGCCACAAAATTACCCACAGTTCCTGGGGTTTTGTCATGTGTCAATTTCACTAAAATCTCCCCTTTCGAAGTATTGAATTTAGCATATATTCCTTCTTGCATTTTACTCGTTTTTAATGAGGTGCAAAGGTACGGATTTATTTTTCTTCTTAAAATAAGTGTAATTGACTTTCGGAAAAATCCATCATATAAATACCGATCCTCCTTTAATTTGGCAAAATACCGTATGAATCAAATAGGTAGACCATACTTGCCATAGCAGCTGCGCCAAGTTCCAACTCCCTTTTGTTCACATGCTCAAAAGTATCGTTTTCTGCATGGTGATGATCAAAATAACGTTGGGAGTCAGGCACTAACCCAGCCAAGACAATCTTTTGATTTTTTAAGGGACCAATATCAGCACCACTGTATCCCTTTTCGAATACATGGACTAAATAAGGCTCAAACAAAGACTTCCAAGTCAATACTCTTTCAAGATTGGCATTGGAACTATCAAATGAAAATCCACGGGGCGTGAAACCTCCGGAATCACTTTCAAGGGCAAAGATGTGGTTCTCATTTTTATTCTTGGCTACTTCGGCATACTTCTTCCCTCCACGCAATCCGTTTTCCTCATTCATAAACAAGACGGCCCTAATAGTACGTTGTGGCTTATAGCCATTGACTTTCATTAATCTAAGCACTTCCATACTCTGTACAACCCCAGCCCCATCGTCATGCGATCCATCTCCAAGGTCCCAAGAATCCAAATGTCCTCCTACAACCAGTATCTCATTGGGGTAAGTACTGCCAGTTATTTCCCCTATGACGTTAAAGGACTCTACATCATCATATTGCTTGCAGCTCTGTCTAAAAAAGAACTTGACCTTGGGGTTCAGCTTCAAGGTAGTACTCAGCAATTCGGCACCATTGGTGCTAATAGCGGCCGCTGGAATTCTACTGTCAACCAGCAAATCCCCATAACTCATAGATCCTGTATGTGGATAATCGTCCAATCGTAAGTTCATTGACCTGACTATGACACCTACAGCTCCTAATTTACCTGCCTCTTCAGCTCCTGAATAACGTTGATCCACACAACCGGAATAGGCCTCAAAGGCGTTGATCAGGGTTGGGTCCATTGGTCTATTAAAAAATACTATTTTACCGGCAACTTTTGACCTTCCCAATTCCTTAAGCTCTTCTATACCTTTGACCTCTATGACATTTGCCTTAATACCCACACCAGGTGTTGCCACAGAACCTCCCAAGGCACATATGGGAACGTTGTTGGTCATCCCAGGCTGATTTTCTATATAGGCAAACTCCGGTGTGCCCCTCACCCATTTAGGAACCATTACCGGCTGCAGCCACACCTTGTCCAACCCAAGGGAATCCATCTGCATTTTAGTGTATTCCACAGCTTGTTGTGCCTGTAAGGAACCTGAAAGTCTTCCGCCTATTTGATTTGACAAATAGTTGAGCCAGTCATATGCCTTGCCTTCTGCCAATGCCGAATTATAAATTGCTTTTATTTGTTTTTCATCTTTTGTTTGGGAAAACCCCACATTCACAGCTAATAATAACAATAGCAGTAGTATTCTCATGCTTTTTCTTTTTCTAATTGAGTTTTATAAACTTCTAAATTAGCCTTTATATCATCATCAAGTTCGGGTTCCACAATATCTTTGTATTTTTTTAACTCTTCCAATAAAATGGAGGCAACAATGACGCGTGCCCCTTCCTTATTATCCGCAGGAATAATATACCAAGGTGCTTTGGGTTTGGAAGTCTTATTGATGGCATCCTGATAACACTCTTGATACACATCCCATAATTTCCGCTCTTTTAAGTCACCCGGAGAAAATTTCCAATTCTTTTCCTGTAGATCCAACCTTCTTAAAAGACGTTGTCGCTGTTCTTCTTTGGAAAGGTGAAGAAAAAATTTAAATATGATGGTGCCATTTTCAGCAATATGCCTTTCAAAATTATTTATTTGCTCAAAACGTTTTTCCCAAAATGGTTCATCAATATCGGAAACCTCATGAATGCCAGGAATGTTTTCCCCCATGATATATTCAGGGTGCACCCGTGTTACCAAAACGTTTTCATAATGGGTCCGGTTAAAAACTCCAAATTTACCTTTTGCAGGAAGCGCGATATAGTGCCTCCACAGGTAATCATGTTTTAATTCCAAATCCGTAGGTACCTTAAAACTATGCACCACTACTCCTCTGGCATTAAAATCCTTGAACACCTCCCGTATCAAACTATCCTTTCCTGCGGTATCCATGCCTTGCAGGCAGATTAGCACACTGTATTTACTATGGGCATAAAGTATATCCTGGAACTTGCCCAAATCCTCACGGATCTTTTCCAATCCCTTCTTTAATTTTTTCTCTGACGCCTTTAGATTCTCGGACGTTTCCAACTCGGATAAGACAATAGGACCATTTACCTTATAAGATTCAGTATCTACTTTTTTCATGCTATGAATATAAATATATTATACCCTTTCCAATCGCTTGATAGGAAGATTTTTGGACTTTTTTCATCCGGAAACTCAACTTTTTGCCCCGAACATATAGTAAAACGGTACTTTATCGATTAAATAATAAGGAATCAACAGGTCTAGTTACCTTTATTCTTGTAATGAACCCAAATCACTACGCTTAAAACCTACCTTATGAAAACACAATACTTTTTGCTGAGTGCAATAGCTTTGTGCATTTTATCTTCCTTTAACCTTAACAAGGCCTGTGATTATGCCAGCTCCAATATTGGCTACATAAAAAGTCAGACAGAAATGGCCATTAAAGCTGAAAATATCAACAAATCCAGATACTTTGCCTATAAAGCATTGAATGCCATTGATAAATCAAAAAAGCAATTGGAAAATTGTGATTGTGAATATGCCACGAAAAGCATCGATGAGACAACGGAAAATCTAAAAAATGCCACTAGGGCCACAACACTGGCGAGTACCAGAATGCTACTGGATAAAGCGTTACAGAATGCCAATGGAAGTATGGATGCACTTGGTGCACACGAACTCCACAAGAGCAAATATGCAAGTGATGTATTGGCTATGAATACCAAGGATACGGAGAAGGAAATGATTGCTATGCGTTTACCGGAGAAACCCGTTTTGCATGATAAGATAGACAAATCCCTACAGCGTTATGAAACGTCCCTTACCAATGTTGTAAACTCCCTTGATTGTGATGAAGCCTATGCCTATGCCATTAATGTATTTCAAAATTGCGAAAAGCAATTATTGCGAACCGATATCACGGAGGCCAAAATGTATTACAATCTAAAAACCAAATCCATAACGGAGAAGGCTCTGAAGTTATTAGAGGCCTGCAGAAATAATTCAAAGTAATTAATGCACTAACTTAAAAAAGTCCTTCGATGAAGGACTTTTTTAATTATTTACTTCCAAAAAGCTTAACATCTTCTTCCGTTACTTCTTTGCCACCGAGAATGATCAACCGTTCTACCACATTTCTCAATTCCCTGATATTCCCTGTCCAATCGTATTTCTTTAACATTTCCATGCCCCCATCGGAAAATACTTTGGTAGCCGTTCCATGTTCTTGGGATATTTTTTCAGCAAAGTAGGAGATCAATAGTGGTATGTCTTCCCTACGCTCGTTCAAATCAGGTACTTGTATTAAGATTACGGCCAACCTATGGTATAGATCCTCTCTAAAATTACCTTCCTTGATCTCTTTTTTTAGGTCTTTATT
Source organism: Flavobacteriaceae bacterium KMM 6897 (assembly GCA_035798135.1). Classification (GTDB taxonomy): domain Bacteria; phylum Bacteroidota; class Bacteroidia; order Flavobacteriales; family Flavobacteriaceae; genus Sediminicola. The sequence continues at coordinate 388,604 of JAPFBR010000003.1, forward strand.
GGTAGCCGCGATTACGCGCACATCTACCTTAATATCCTTATCGGATCCCACCCTTGAAATTTTACTTTCCTGAAGTGCACGCAGGACCTTGGCCTGTGCAGAAAGACTCATATCCCCGATCTCATCCAAAAAAATGGTGCCATTGTTGGCCGTTTCGAATTTCCCTGCCCTATCCTTTACCGCTGACGTAAAAGCACCTTTGATATGCCCAAAAAGTTCGCTTTCTATCAGTTCAGAAGGTATAGCAGCGCAATTCACTTCAATAAATGGAGCTCCGCTACGCTGACTTTTTTCATGGATCCAATGTGCCACTAATTCCTTGCCTGTTCCGTTGGATCCGGTTATGAGTACCCTGGCATCTGTGGGTGCTACCTTTTCGATCATTTCCTTAATCGTTTCCAAGGCTTGGCTTTCCCCTATCATTTGGTAGTTCTTACTTACCTTTTTCTTTAAAATTTTATTCTCTATTACCAATTCCTTCTTATCCAACGCATTTCTCACAGTAGTGAGCAACCTGTTTAAATCCGGTGGTTTCGAGATATAATCAAAGGCCCCCATTCTCATGGTATTGACGGCTGTATCTAAATCGCCATGGCCGGAGATCATTATGAAAGGGATCTCTGGTTTTATTTTTCTGGCAGCTTCCAATACCTCTACACCATCCATTTTCGGCATTTTGATATCACATAGCACCAAATCAAAATCTTCTTTTTTTATGCTTTCCAGTCCTTTCAGACCATCTTCTGCCTCCTCTACTATATACGAATCGTTTTCCTCGCTCAATATTTTAACAAGGACCCTTCTAATGGCCGATTCGTCTTCAATTACCAATATTTTTGACATCTATTCTAACTTATTAACTACTAACGTTTATTGTATTGATTTGGTATTTTACAATTTTCAAGTGCCGCTATGCGACCTCCTCTTAAAATTATCTCTTAGGAATAAATAAGCTTACAAGGCAAATTACTTCTATGATGATAACCCTTGGTACCATTGGATCAAATTATATTTACTGCACTAACCATAATTCATGCCAACTTGATTTTGTTGCAAATTCAACCTACAATGTCACAAAGCTCCAATACAACAACACCTACTGAAATATATGAACATCTCTTTGTGGGAATGGAATGCTGATATTGTGTTCCCTGAATTTGTCGTTGATCTTAAACCTTATTTCACTTTTTAATTTCGGATCGCCGAAACTGTCATTAATAAAAAAATTGATGGAAAATAAAAGGGCCGAATCTCCAAAATCTTCAAATAGCACAAATGACTTCGGGCTTTTCAACACCCCTTTTTGTGAGACAACCACTTCCTCCAATAATTTTGTCACCAATCGTACATCACTCCCATATGCCACCCCTACTTTTACACTTTCCCTTGTCGTTCGGTGATTTTGGGTATAATTGTAGATACTATCCGTTAAAAAAATATGGTTTGGAATAACAATAACCTTATCGTCCCGTGTTATAGCCCTAGTGGTCCTCAGTCTAATTTCGAATACCTTACCAATCTTATCTTCAACCTCAATAATATCCCCTACGTGTAAGGATTGGTCAAGAATGATCAAAACACCCGATATTATATCTTGAAACAAATACTGCAGGGCAAATCCAAGACCTATAAATAGGGCAGCCGAAGCTGTCAACATTACTGTTAGATTAACTCCAGAGGCATGCAATACCGTAAAAACAACAAACATGTACAGGAGATATTTAAAAAATCCGAATATACTTACGAATTTGTTTCTATCCTCCTCAGGCAACTTGGAGGTTACCACCTTGTGCACGAATTTCAAAAGAAAGGTAACAATGACAAGAACAATGATTACCGTTAAAATGGTCCCCACATTAATGTTTATGGTATCACCTGGCAAAACCTTAAGTGATAAAAAATCCTTGAATTCCGCCCAAACCTCTTTTAAATTATCCATCTTAATATTTTAACCATTTAAAGATTTCTTTATAACTGGGCTTTTTCCCATACATTAAAATACCAACACGGTAGATTTTGGCGGCCAACCAAACAATACCAATAAAGGTAACGATCAATAGCGCTATGGAAGTGATCAATTGCCAAATAGGGACCCCTCCTTCCCCAAGGCCTCCTGGCAACCTCATCATCATTACAATGGGAGATGTTAGGGGGAATAATGAAAATGCAACAGCAATGGGTCCGTGCGGATTATTGAATACAGAAAAGAATCCTACATAGATCCCTAGCATAAGGGGCAAAATGATAGGGAAAATAAATTGTTGTGTATCCGTCTCATTATCAACCGCCGCCCCAATAGCCGCATATATGGAACTATAGATCAAATATCCAAGAATAAAGTAGACCAGAAAAAAGCTTATGAGCATTGCCCAAGGTATCTGAAATAATTCATTGGCATACAACTGCATCGTTTCATTGGCACTACTTGGCGTAATACCCCCTACAGTAGGCCCAATATTGCTCCCATTGCTAAGAGCGGCAGGTTCAATGCCAAAAACAAGTATGACCACTGAAAGCATTAGCCCCCCAGAAACGATCCAAATAGCAAATTGGGTAATGCCAGCTAAGGAAGTGCCAATAATTTTTCCCAACATCAACTGAAAAGGTTTTACGGAAGAAATAATGACTTCAATAATCCTACTGGTTTTTTCCTCTATGACACTTCTCATGACAAATCCGCCATAAATAATAATGAACATCATAATAAGGTATCCGAATCCTCCTCCAATAATGGCTTTAATCTCATTGATGCCCTTTAAATTTTGTTCCCCATTAAAAGTGGTAGTATTCATCTGGTAATGCTTATCCATGGCTTCAAAATCAGCTACAGAGACTCCTAAATCCTGTATTCTTCCAAGTCTCAACCGGTCCTGAAAAGTATCCTCCAAAATTTCAAGAATTGACGTGCTTGGAGAGTCCTTGCTAAAAAAAACCGCATTTTGGGCCACTGTTTCCAGATTCCCGTTATTGGGAATGTGCAATAGTCCATAATATCCCAAACTTGTTGTGGAATCCATAGCGGCCTGAAGGCTAATATCCCTAAAATTGATATAGGAGAGATTGTCCGTAGTAAGAAAATCATTGGCAAAGTAATCACTCTCGTTTAAGATAGTAATGACACGCTCCTCATTATCGTTTACCTTAGTCAAATAAGCAATCAGCACAACCATACCCACCATAAGGATGGGACTTAAAAAGGTCATGATCACAAAGGATTTATTCCTAACCTTTGCCAAGTATTCCCTTTTTATAATAAGTAGAAGCTTATTCATTCGTATTTTTCCTTTGGATGGTTTGAATAAAAATTTCGTTTGCCGATGGAATGGTCTCCACAAAATGATTGATATTCGCTTTGGAGGACAAATGGGCTAAAAGGTCGCCCGTATGGTTGTTGGGCAATTGGATGGTGAAATCCAATTGATTTTCTTCCCTTAAAAAAATAGGTGCGGATATCGCAAATTTCTGTTGCAATTCATTCAGCAAGCTATCCCCATGCAGTACTTCCAGCCCAACCTTAAAAACGTTGTTCTTATAGGCCTTTTTTATCTCGGATAATTTCCCATCCAGTATTTTTTCCGACTTATGGATAAGGGCTATATATTCACAGAGTTCTTCTACTGATTCCATCCGATGGGTAGAAAAAATTATTGAAGTGCCGTTTTCTTTTAAATTGAGAATCTCATCTTTGATAAGATTGGCATTTATAGGATCAAAACCACTAAAAGGCTCATCAAAGATCAATAGCTTGGGTTGGTGCAGAACGGTTACTATAAACTGAATTTTTTGCGCCATTCCCTTGGAAAGTTCCTGTACCTTTTTACCCCACCAGTCCCCTATTTCCAATCTTTCGAACCAATATTTTAATCGTTCCCTAGCCTCTGTTTTTGAAAGTCCCTTCAATTGTGCTAAGTACAATGCTTGTTCCCCAACCTTCATACTTTTATAGAGTCCTCTTTCTTCTGGCAGATACCCAATTGAGGAAATATGATGGGGTTGCAGTGGTTTCCCATCAAAATATACCTTCCCGCTATCTGGATGGGTAATTTGATTAATTATCCTGATCAAAGTGGTTTTTCCAGCACCATTTGGTCCAAGGAGCCCGTAAATACTATTCTTTGGGATTTCAAGGGAAACATTTGTAAGCGCTGCATGGTCACCAAATTGTTTGGAGACACTATCAGCTACTAAAATAGAGTTCATGTATGCAATTTTTCCAAAGATAATTAAATGCTTTAAAAGGAGATTTGAGTTTCGGATGTTTTATTAAAAACAAAACCCACCCTTATCAGAAATAAGGATGGGAAAAAAATTGCTATGAAAAAGAAAATTAATATTGGTTTCCCAATACTAAACCAAATATACGTTTTTTATTTAAAATGAAAATTAATATTCCCTAAGAGAACATGTCCTTCACTTTTTCAAAAAATGATTTATCAGATTTCTCCGGATTGGGAACAAAATTTTCATGGTTTTGCATGCGTTCAAAAAATTCCCTTTGTTCCTTATTGGCTTCCTTTGGGGTCCATACATTGACATGGACCAGAAGATCTCCGGCACCATATCCGTTTAGACTGGCGATTCCTTTGCCTCTCAACCTTAAAATCTTGCCGGACTGTATACCTGCTTCCAATTTTATTCTCACCTTTCCGGTTACAGAATCTATTTCCTTTGAGGTACCTAAAACGGCCTCTGAAAAGCTTATATAAACGTCGTAATGCAAGTTATCCCCTTCTCGTTTCAGGGTGTCGTGTTCTTCCGTTTCTATGGAGACCAATAAGTCTCCGGGAACACCATTACCTGGTGCGTCGTTCCCTTTTCCGGATACTTTTAACTGCATACCTTCCTCTACACCGCCAGGTATCTTTATGGAAACGGTTTCTTCCTTAATGATCAAGCCGTGCGCATCAGCTTCGCTAGGCTTTTTATCTATGGCCTGTCCACTACCACCACAAGAACTACATGTTGCTGCGGTCTGCATTCTCCCCAAAATGGTATTGGTGATTTTTGTCACCTGTCCCATTCCACCACAAGTGGAGCAAGTGGTATATGTAACTCCCTCCGCTTGGATCTTTCTCCTTACTTTTACTGTTTTTTCAACACCATTGGCCACTTCCTCCAAGGTTAGTTTGACCCTAATCCTCAAATTGCTCCCTTTAACCCTGCGTTGTTGGCCACCACCGCCAAAACCGCTGAAGCCACCAAAGCCGCCGCCCCCGCCGCCAAAGGCACTGCCGAAAATATCACCGAACTGACTGAATATGTCATCCATATTCATACCACCTCCGCCACCGAAACCTCCGCCCTCAAATGCGGCATGTCCGTATTGGTCGTATCTGGCCCTTTTATTTGGGTCACTGAGAACCTCATAGGCCTCAGCTGCTTTTTTGAACATTTCTTCGGCCTTGGAATCACCAGGATTTTTGTCAGGGTGAAATTCAATAGCTTTTTTGCGATAGCCTTTTTTAATTTCGGCAGCAGTCGCGTTTTTTCCAATTCCTAAAATGTCGTAATAATCTTCCTTCATACTTTAAATTTAGTTCCCAACAACTACTTTTGGATGACGAATAATTTTATCCCCAAGGGTAAAACCTTTTTCTATAACGTCTATAATTTTACCTTTCAATTTTTTGTCAGGTGCTGGTATCTGTGTTATGGCGTCATGCAGTTCCGCATCAAAACTATCTCCTTGTTTCACTTCAAGTTCCTGCAGTCCCTTGCCCTTTAAAATTTCATTAAATTTATTATTAATCAGCTCTATGCCCTTGTACATCTCCTTATCATCTGATTTTGCCAATTCTTTCATGGCACGTTCAAAATCATCTATGACTGGCAATAAAGAAACTATTACTTCCTGACCTGCCGTTTTGAACAACTCCATTCGTTCTTTGGAAGTACGTCTCTTATAATTTTCGAATTCTGCAAAAAGTCGTAAAAACTTATCTTTTTCTTTGGACAAATCCTCTTGTAATTGTTCCTCAGTCGTCAATTCAACTAGAGACTCCAAATTGTCCCCACCATCATTGGCTTCAGTATCTTTCATCCCATCATTGGTTTGCGCATCGGAAACCATTTCTTCCATTTCTTCTGCTTTATTTTTCTTGCTCATTTCTATGTCTTTATAATCGTAGTAAATTCAGATGGCAAAAGTACTGCCAATTCTTTAAAAATGTCAAAATGTCATTAAACTTTATAAAAAAACATCCACTTTAGGCGGATGTTGTTTATGTATTGGACTCCTTATAGTTTTCCTGTCCCTTCAGCTTAAAAACTCGGTTTGGGAAACGGGATTATCTTGTTTTTCCTTGTTAGCGTTAGAATAAATACCTTCCAATGCTTTACAAATATTTTGGTAATGGAAATTGAATCCTTCTTCTTCAATTTTCTTGCTACTCACCCGTTGGCTTGCAAATAATATATAGGACATTTCCCCAAGAATCAATTTCATCGCGAATTGTGGGATATTTGGCAGAAACAAAGGCTTGTTCAACTCCTTGGCAATTTCCTTTACCAATTTGTTGTTGGATATAGGATTGGGAGCAACACCGTTAAATACCCCTTGTGCCTTATTTTTCACCATAAAAAGGAACATTCTGGACAAATCGTTGATATGGATCCAAGACTGCCATTGGTCACCTGCCCCAAACGAAGCACCAACATAATTATTTATGGGCTTTGCCATTTCCGGTAACGCACCTCCTTTTGCAGAAAGGACCAGGCCCATTCTTATTTTTGCAACACTAAAGTTGAATTTATTGAACGTATCGGCCTCCTTTTCCCAGGCTTGGACAACCTCGCCCAAAAAACTATCATCCACACCTTCTTCATCTTCAGAATAGTAACTGGCAAGGGAATCTGGGTAAATACCTATGGCAGAAGCAGATATAAAAGATTCGATTTTTTTGGAATCAACCCTTTCCAAACCACTTCTCAATGTTTTTAAACTATTTATTCTACTATTGAGAATGGCTTTCTTGTTCCTTGCCGTCCATCGTTTGGAAATGGATACGCCTGCCAAATTTATGATAGAGGTAACCCCATCAAAACATTCTAGGTCAATGTCACCTTTTGAAGGGTTCCAATAAAAACCTTTATAATTGGTATGGGATACAATTTTCTTTTTGCTTGTGGAAAGGTAATTAACGTCAATATTTTTCTTCTGGCACAACTCAACAATCGCTGATCCTACTAAACCCGTCGCACCTGTTATTAATATTTTCATGTTAAATTTTGAGGTAAAGGTATGGGTTTTAGGTAGGGAGGTCAAACGCTTTAATTAAGGTTTAACAGTATTGGTCAACAATAACTTAAGGAAATTATAAATTTATGTTATTATTTAACTTTTATCCGAGTCCAATGTAGTTTTCACAGCACGCAGCATCTCCCTTTTACCAGGAGGCCCGGGCAAGCGTTCCACATTAAAACCAACGGCTTGCATGGCCCTGCGAACACTTCCCTTGGCCGCATAGGTGACCAACACCCCATTTTGACCAAGTGCATTGAACATTTTTTGAAAGATGGCCTCTGTCCACAGTTCTGGCTGTACCCGAGCACCAAAGGCATCGAAATAAATTAGGTTATACCGATCACTATCTTCAATATCCATAAAGTCCTTCTGTTGCTTATATAGGGTGAATTTATCGGTCAGATTTATGCTTTCTTCCCAAGGTGCATCGTGCATCTTTTCGAAACCTGTGGCAAGTGCATGGGCATTTAGTTGATTTATATAATCCAATTGCTCCACCTCTTCCTTGGTTACAGGGTACGCCTCCACCCCTGTATACGCAACCTCCAAGTTGTATTTATCGGCTTCCTTCCAAGTAATCAGGGCATTCAGACCCGTACCAAAACCAATTTCAAGGATTTCAACCTTCCTGTTTTCAAAAAGCGATAGTCCATGCTTTATAAATACATGATATGCTTCTTGGACAGCACCATGCTTGGAATGGTACTGTTCGTCCCATTCTTCAATTTGTATGGTCTTTGAACCATCTGAGGTGGTGATGATCTTTCGTTTCATATTATTGTTTTATCAAGACCCCGTTGGCCTCGAAACTATACGTTTTCTTTGGTTTAAGTATCAATGCCAATTCAACATCCGATTTGCCGGCATCTTTTGCAAAATGTTTTTGGTCTTCAATGGATTGTAGTTCAACAAAAGCCTTTCCCATGACCACCACTTCTTTGCCTACTATATCTTTGGGCATAAAAAATCCATAATCCTTAAACCGCACCATCGCTTCTTCTCCATCTTCCAATTTCAACTTCATCCAACATCCTTTGGCCTGACATACCTCTGAAACGGTAGCATTAAATTTTGAAGAAAGGGTATCGGATACGGATAGCTTTTGATAACTTTTCCACATATCTGATTGGGAAACGGCGCCAATGGACTGAATTTCATCGCCATAGGTACTGTATTTTACTGCCTCAACAGTTGTTTCCTTGACTTTTGGTGTAGATTTTACATCCTTGCAAGAGATATTCACTAGTATTAAAACAAGCAATATGTTAAAACTTTTCATATCTGATAAATATTTGTTCCAGAACACAAATTTGGTCTTTTTTAAACAAAAAAAGAAGGGCAATTAGTGATAATTCATTAATTTTATTGCCATAAATCTGAATTGAATGGATACGAGTGTAAAGAATGTTATCGTGGAAAAAGCGAAAACATCAAAAATTGACCAAGTAGATTTCAATAATCTATCATTTGGGAGTATAGTTACAGATCACATGATGGTATGCAATTATAAGGATGGTGCTTGGGAAAATCCAAAAATAGTCCCTTATCAGCCCATTACATTGGATCCCTCCTCTAAAATATTTCACTACGGGCAATCTGTATTTGAAGGTATGAAGGCTTATAAGGATACGGATAACAATGTTTGGTTGTTCCGCCCTTTGGAGAACCAAAAACGCATCAATATATCATCCAAGAGATTAGCCATTCCCGAATTCCCAGAAGAATATTTCATGGAAGGTCTAAAGGCACTGCTAAAACTGGAACAACAGTGGATTCCACAAACTGAAGGCAGCTCCCTTTATATCAGGCCATTTGTGTTCGCTACAGGTAAAGGGTTTCACGCCTCTCCTGCCAATGAATATAAATTCATCATTGCATGCGCCCCTTCAGGACCATACTTTTCAGGTAAGGTGAAGGTATTGATAGAAGAAACATATTCCAGATCAGCAAACGGGGGTGTTGGTTTTGCCAAAGCAGGAGGTAACTATGCAGGGCAATTTTACCCTACTCAATTAGCTGTTGCAAAAGGTTACAACCAGGTTATTTGGACGGATGACAATACCCATGAATACATTGAGGAAGCAGGGGCAATGAACATCTTCGTCAGAATCAATGACACCTTGATCACTAGTCCTACCAGCGATAGAATATTGGATGGTATTACCAGGAAGAGTTTGATAGAACTTGCCAAAGACGAAGGAATTAATGTTGAAGTACGCAAGATTACCGTCAAAGAAGTCGTAGAAGCATCTAAAAATGGCACTTTGATGGAAATGTTCGGCGCAGGAACTGCTGCCGTAATATCTCCGATCTCGGCTTTTGGTTACAGAGAGAAAGATTATGATCTCCCTGAATTGGAAAACAGTTATGCTTCACTATTAAAAAAACGCATCACCGATATACAATACAACAGAGCCGAAGATAAATTTGGCTGGAGGTACAAATTATAAATCAAAAGATTTATCCATAAAATGGCACCTTAGCAAGGTGCCATTTTTTTTTATTTCTTATCCAAGATTTCCTTGATATTAGGTTTAAAATAATTGGGGCCTTTTAAAACTTTCCCGTCTTCCCTGTAGATAGGTTTTCCATGTTCATCCAATTTACTCATATTGCTTCGCTGTATCTCTTCAAAAACCTCCTCTATCTTATATTGCATGCCGTGTTCCAATATAGTACCGCACAATATATACAACATATCCCCTAAGGCATCGGCCACTTCCACCAGATCCTTATTATTGGCAGCTTCCAAATATTCTTTATTCTCCTCATCCATTAAATTGAACCGGAGTAAATTTTTACTTGCCCCCAAATCGGCCTTTGCGGAACTGGACACACCCAGACCAAATGAACTGTGGAATAGCTCTACTGCTTGAAGTTTACGTTTCATTATTGATGTATTTTAAGTTAGCTTTGCGTAAAAATAAAAAATATGTTCAGTAACGGACAATTAATCTTTGCCGCTTTTTTTGTGATTGTTTTTATTGGGGTCATCATATTTTCATATAAAAAAGATAGGCAATTACATATTAAAAATTACAAAGGGGTCAAGTGGATTGGCATTACCTTTATAACCTTCATAATAATTCTATTTATTCTTAAGTATTTGCTTAAAAATTAACGTTTTAACTGCCTAAACCACAAAAATTAACACCTACACAACATAAAGTCCAAATGCAACGTATAATATAAGAAAAGACGTACTTTTGCGTTATACTGCTAAACTAATTGGACAAATGGTCACATTTTTTAACATTCTCATAACATTGGTCGCAATAAATGCTATCCTTTTAATTTTTAGCGTGAACCGCTCCAACAAGAAGAATACAGTTTCCGCAGATACTAAATTAGATGGCTCCGCCACCAAGATCTATCCCATGGATTTAAGTTCTTCCAATTACAAAAAAGCCATTTAGTTTTATACTTTTAGGGTATGAAACAAATGCTGCTTGTTTTTTTGGGAGGTGGATTGGGTAGCATGTTGCGCTTTCTGATCTCCAAAACCTACAACCCACATTTCACCAACTTCTATTTAGGTACTTTTTTGGCCAACAGCATTGGATGCCTGCTCATTGGATTCCTATTAGGCCTTTCTGCCAAGCAAAATTTACTTTCGCAAAACCAAACCTTATTATTGGCTACCGGGTTTTGTGGTGGCTTCACCACCTTTTCCTCATTTGCATTTGAAAACTATTCATTTCTTAAGGCAGGGGAACTTCTTAACTTTTCACTTTATACCTTATCCAGTATTATTCTTGGGGTCATTGCTGTGGCCGCCGGCCTCTGGATTTCCAAATGGGTATAAATTAGAGGCTATGGGCTTCTAATTTATGAATGTTCAAAATCTACTATAACACAACATTCATTAAGCAATTCGCAACATTTTATCTAAAAGCATCCATTTACATCACCCTTTTCTGATTGGCACTACCAATTAACCATTGAATATTCAATTTTATTCTTCATAAACATAATACCCATAATTTTTATGGGTATAAATTATTATAAGTATAAAAATGAAACAACATACCCTATTTTTTAGGGGGTGTTAATATTTTTAACATACTTTTGGCCCATAATTAATAAATCAATTATGAAAAAAGTAGAGGCAATTATTAGAAAGTCAAAATTTGACGACGTAAAAAAGGCACTTCATAAAATCGAGGTGAACTTCTTCAGCTACTGGGATGTAACTGGAGTAGGGAATGAAAAGCAGGGCCATGTTTATCGAGGTATTTCCTACAGCACATCAGATATCCAAAGAAGGTATCTGGTTATTGTAGTTTCCGATGATTTCTTGGACAAAACCGTTAGCACCATTTTAGAGACAGCCAGTACCGGAAACGTAGGCGATGGAAAAATATTTGTTTCCGATGTCATAGATGCTTATCGCATTAGGACAAAGGAAAACGGACACGCAGGTATCAACTAACTCAAGTAAAATTAATTAAACATTACAAAAATGGAAGCAGGATTATTTACAGCCAATAATGTTTGGATGATGATTTGTACAGGACTTGTATTCTTCATGCACCTAGGATTCTCCCTTTTGGAGATAGGACTGACCAGACAAAAAAATACGATCAATATATTATTTAAAAATGTTTTTATCATTTGCGTAGGACTCCTTTTATACTATATAGGCGGGTTTAACCTTATGTATCCAGGGGATTTCAATGGGTATTTTGGATTTGCAGGATTCGGATTGGATCCAGGAGAAATGGGCATGACCGCTGAATACGCGAGTGGCGGGTACACCTATTGGACCGATTTTCTATTTCAGGCCATGTTTGCCGCTACAGCTGCGACCATAGTTTCTGGAGCAGTTGCTGAACGTATAAAAATAGGTCCGTTCATGATTTTCACGATTATCTATGTTGGCCTTGTCTACCCAATTGTTGGGTCATGGCAATGGGGTGGTGGATTCTTATCTACCCTTGGTGGTGATGAAGGAGGATTCCATGATTTTGCAGGATCTACATTAGTACATTCCGTAGGTGGATGGGCAGCCCTTATCGCTGTCTACCTTTTAGGTCCGCGTATTGGAAAATTTGGAGAAGATGGAAAACCAAACGCTATCCCAGGACACAACATACCTTTTGCAGCAGCGGGAGTATTGATCCTTTGGTTGGGATGGTTCGGATTTAACGGTGGATCTGTCCTTTCTGCAGACCCAGCTGGCACTTCATTGGTATTGGTTACCACTAGTTTGGCAGCAGCAGCAGGCGGAGTGGGAGCATTTATTTTTTCTTCAATCCTATATAAAAATTATGACCTTACCATGTTCTTAAATGGTATCCTAGGTGGCTTGGTAGGTATTACTGCAGGCGCAGATTTAATGTCTCCTTTTGAGTCCATCATGATAGGTGGTCTGGCCGGAGTTATCATTGTACTTGGCGTAGCCCTTATCGATAAAATTAAATTGGATGATCCTGTAGGAGCCATTGCAGTTCACTTGATATGTGGAATATGGGGCACCTTGGCCGTGGGTATTTTTGGTGCAAAGGCTGGGGGAGATCAATTCCTTTATCAATTAGCAGGAGTTGGAGCAGCAGCTATTTTTTGTTCGCTGTCAGCATTCATCATCCTTTTTACCCTAAAGAAAACCATTGGGATACGAGTTTCCAAGGAAGAAGAGATCGAAGGATTGGATCTTCACGAACACGGAATGGATGCCTATCCAGATTTTAGATTGAACCAACATTAATTAGTATTCACAAAATAAAAACGGAGCGTTTTGCAGAACGCTCCGTTATATAACCATTTCACAAAAAATTTCACGAACAATAATAAAACGTCCCTTTTGAAAAGGGATCATAAAACCATTGAAATATGAAAACGATTATCCATACAAATTACGTAAAAAAATTACTTCTTTTCACTATAGCTCTATTGACTACTGGTCTTTTTGCCCAGGAGGAAGAAGCTGAAACAACACCTAAATTTTCATTGAGCGGTTCCGTTGATGCTTACTACCGTGCTAACCTTAGCGCCCCAAATGATGAAGACGCCATAGCACCGGGATCCTCTTTTGCCAATCTACCAGGATTTGCATTGGGTATGGCAAATATTATTGCAACCTATGAAGGGGAAGATGTTGGTTTTGTGGCCGACCTTGTTTTTGGTCCACGTGGGACGGATGCTATTTTCGCCTCACCTATGTATTCCGCCACTGGAAACATTGTAAACCAGTTGTATGTTTACTGGAATGTTAGTGACAATGTAAAATTGACCTTTGGAAACTTCAATACCTTTTTAGGGTACGAGGTTATTTCACCGGTAGCCAACTTTAACTACAGTACGTCCTACCTATTCTCTTATGGCCCATTTTCCCATACAGGTCTAAAGGCTGATTTTGATCTTGGAAACGAATGGTCTGCTATGGTCGCGGTAATGAACCCAACGGATCTAACCGAGTTTAATCCAACTGGAAACTACGCTTTTGGAGCACAATTGGGCTACAGTGGCCAGTATTTAAACTTTATCACCGATGATGGAGCTTACGAAATTGACTTTACTGGTGGTTTTGATGTTTCCGATGAGTTTTTCTTGGGAATAAATGCGGCATACTTTGACAATGACGGAGTAGGATTTGCAGGAGCAGCTTTGTATCCACAATACGCTACATCTGATACTTTTACCATTGGATTGAGAGGAGAATATTTCACGGAAACGGGAGATTTTGGCGCCATCGGAACAGGGGTTGAAGATTCCAGCGTATTTGCCGTTACCTTAACGGGAAGTGCTACTATTGGCAATTTAATGATTAAACCAGAATTGCGATTGGACAGTGCTTCTGATGATGCCTTTATTGACAATGACCTTACCCCAACAAAGAGTCTATCCTCATTTGTTTTGGCGGCCGTCTATTCATTCTAATCATAAGTAGTTTAGATTATATTTCTTAAAAAATCCTAGCAGTGTTGCTAGGATTTTTTTTTATTTGCCAGTCGGTTCAAATGCCTTTACCCCTGCCTTAACCTTTAAAGGCAAGGAATTGATAGTTGGGACAATTGGGCAAGAATATTTTTTATTATACGCACAATAGGGATTATATGCCTGATTAAAATCTATGATCATACTATCTCCTTCGGGGATACTCAAGTCAATATAACGTCCTCCAGTATAGGTTTCCGCTCCGTTGGTCTCATCTAAAAAAGGAAGGAACAAATAATCTTTATATTTTTCTTCCAACATCAGTTCTTGGTTCTGATAGACTTCCAATTCATATTTTTTACCTTTTAAGGAAAAATATGCCACCCCAAAAGTGACCTCTTTCGATTTCCTATCCGTAGTGGTTGGCATCATAAAAGGCACAGCTTCAGGGGTTCGTACAAATTTAGCCACGACCCTAAAGGTTGTGTCAGGTTGAAAAAATGTTAATCCCTCGAAATCTTTACGATATCTATCGGGAAGGGGTGAGGACTCAGGGTCTTTGAATTCTTGATTCATTTTTACCTGAAATTCCAATATTTCACTTAGTGCAGTTGAATCATTTAATTGGAGAACACTCTTGGACTCTGAATGATATTTTTTTTCTTTACATCCCATGGCCAGCAAAAGCAGTATCACATAAAAATATCTCATAATTATTATTTCCTATCGTTGGTTATACAAAAATACAACATACCATATTTTTATCTAGCTTTGTTGTCCATAAGTAAGAAATGTATAATTAATCACGTTTAATTACCCTACCATAATTTTTTCGATGATTAATACATGTCATTTTTAATACAAGCAGTGGTGAAATTTTTGGATTAGGGAGTCTGACATTTAAGTCGGGCTTTTTTTATGTCGAGAATACAACAATGAAAAAAATATACCTGAGCTATATAGACTCCTTCAAAGGCCTATCAAAGGAAGTTTGGTGGTTGGCCTTGATCACACTGATCAATAGGGCTGGTACCATGGTGATCCCTTTTCTATCCCTTTACCTTACTCAAAATTTGGGATTTGCCTTGGAAAATGTAGGAACCATTATGACTTGTTTTGGCCTGGGCTCATTGATTGGGTCTTGGATTGGAGGCAAGCTCACAGATATTATAGGATATTACAAGGTCATGTTGACCAGTCTTCTATTATCCGGGGTTTTGTTTATATCCATGCAATTTTTAGAAAGTTTTTATGCCATTTGTGCGGGGATATTTGTTTTGATGATCGTCGCTGATGCCTTTAGGCCTGCTGCCTTTGTCGCCCTTATCGCCTATAGTAGACCTGAGAACAACACAAGGTCTGTCACCTTGATACGCCTGGCAATAAACTTGGGGTTTTCTGCTGGGCCAGCTTTGGGAGGAATTATTATCACCTCCATAGGTTACGCTGGACTTTTTTGGGTAGATGGCGCAACTTGTATTGCTGCAGGTCTATTATTGCTATATATTTTAAACCCCAAAAAGGCAAAGGTGATGGACAGCCAAAAAAATCCGAATCCCATTTCTGCCTATAAAGACCCGGTATACTGGATTTTTATTCTTGCCATGATACTATTCGGCTTCGCTTTTGTACAATATTTTTCCACAGTCCCCATCTATTACAGCAAGACCTATGCACTGAGCGAATTACAAATAGGACTCATATTGGCCTTGAATGGATTACTGATTTTTGCATTGGAAATGCCCCTAATAAAGTATATGGACGGCAAGCCATGGTCCAAAATCTCTAATATGATAGGAGGCTTTATATTAGTGGGATTGAGCTTTTTGGCGTTAAATCTCTTCTCATGGATCGGCATTCTAATAATTGGTATGTTACTCTTGACCTTGGGGGAAATGATCGCCTTTCCTTTTTCCAATGCTTTTGCCATGGAACGCTCAAAGAAAGGCAATCAAGGAGAATATATGGCTCTATACAGTATAGCTTTTTCCATTTCACATGTTTTTGCCCATAATTATGGGATGCGCTCCATATCAAATTACGGATTTGATTTTACTTGGTACGCTATAGTCTTGATCTGTGTACTTGGTATTTTATTACTTTTACTTTTGAAAAAACACACTAACACCTACCAAAAAAATGAATAAGACCATTAAAATTTACATCGTATCAATGGGCATCCTATTTATGGGATGTGGCCAAAAAGAAGAATCTAAAAATATACCTAAAGTTGACAAACATGTGCCCCATATTGCGCCCAACAGGTATAACGTGGCGTTTTTAATAATGGATGGCACCTTTAATACCGAATTCACAGCTCCCTATGATATTTTTCAACACACCCAGTATAGGGAAGGAATCAAAGCGATGAATGTGTTTACGGTTGCCAATACTCTAAAACCAATAACGACATTTGAAGGCCTACGCATCTTGCCCGATTTTGATTATACCATGGACAAATTACCACAGATAGATATATTGGTGGTCCCCAGTGCAGAGCACCATATGGATCGTGATCTAAAGGATACGACCATGATCAATTTCATTAAAATGATCGACAAAAAGGCCCAATTCATTACCTCCCATTGCGATGGTGCTTTTGTTTTGGCAATAGCCGGTTTATTGGACCACGTCACCTCTACTACTTTTCCGAGTGATATTGAGGCCTATCGTACAAAATTTCCAAATTTAAAGGTTCAGGATAGTGTTCTTTTTGTACACGATGGCAAATATATCACATCAGCAGGGGGAGCCAAAAGTTTTGAAGCTGCCCTCTATTTATGTGAAGTTTTATATGGTAAGGAAATAGCCCAATCCCTTGCAAAAGGATTGGTCATTGATTGGGACATCAATAAAATTCCGCATCTTATCGTTCCTTAATCTCATAACGGGCATCATTCAGGTATTTTGTCACCAATTCGTTAAACTCAGGGGTTATTCTCAGCAATGCCGTATGCTCCAAATTATATAAGGTTGCTTTATCTAAAAATCCGTTTTTAAGCAATTCCTCCATATAAAAAAGTGCGGTGCCATAATCCTCTATTTTGGAGCTAATGGAGATAATTTGTAAATACGGTTCATTGGCAGTAGGCTCCGTAATAGTCTTTAACATTAAGACAAAAAGCAAAGCATCTTCATCTACCATGGTTTCCTTTTCCAAAATATCTTCAGTACCGTCAACCAAGGCATTTACATACCCATACAGGCGTTTACCCATTTGACGTTCGGCTTCATTTTGGCCTTTTTCATACTTCTTAAGTTCCTCCATTTGATATTTCCACCACCCTAAGTTATTGAAATTATAGGTAAGCACATCTTCCTCCAGATAATAGGAATAATCTTCCTTGATCAATGATTCCTTAAAAAACACATTGCTCTCGTTTCGTCTTTGGACTCTAAATAGTTTGTTCTTTTTTAACGACTTTAGTTTCTCCTTTAGATCATCTGCTTTTTTATGAACCCTATAAACGGACTGGGTTTCCTGGATCAGTTTTTCAGCCTCCAATAATTTATTGGCTGCTATCAATTCATCAATTTCAACAAGGTTGGCTTTATAAGTCTGATCTACAAATGACTCATCCATATCAATATTTCCCTTGGCCATGGAAGCCAAGGTGAATATTTGCATGGCCTTTTGCAAATGATGCAGCTCTTGCAGTTTATTTCCATCATCCAACAAAAGCAGTTGATTGGGGAATTTCAGGCTATTTAAAATCAGTTCGTCTGCCAACATTAAAGTATAGTGGTAATCTTCTTTACTAACGATGCCTATATAGTGAAACATGTTCTTTGAACTCAATACCTCTACATTCCCCAAAGATCCGCCAAATGAGACCACTCCCTCTATATTTGGCACAAATACAGGAATGACACTTGCTAGCCTCCCACCATTCGCTATACCCCCAGTATAGATCCTTTTGGGATGTATTGAAAATAGTTGGAATGTTTTATTGATCATTCGGTTCGAAATCAATATGTTTTGGGAAATTGGCAAGGAATCATGAATGCTATTCGATGCGGCTAAAATATAACCTTCCTTCTCGGCAGCCTCTTGAAAGAAACGCACCAATTGCCTTCCCCTACCCTTTTCATCAAAAAGAAAGATCACAGGCCAATTTTTGGAAGTATCAAAACCCTTCGGAAGGTATAATGCGAACGATTCCTGAATGGAATCATTGATTATAACAGAATCGGTCACTATCCCTTTTTTAAAGGTCAATTCTTGTGCAGTAATATTTAGGACACTACTGAGAAGCAGCAGGAAAATAATTTTTTTCATACAATAGAATTCATCAAAAATCTAGCCAAATTAATTGTTAAATACAAATTACTGAATTCCATGATACCCACAGAATATAATCACTAATTTATATTAAAACTTCACATAGGCATGAGCCCAAAATACCCTTTCTTTTTTCCTCTAAATTAGTCTTCTCTTTTTTATGGGGGCATCTGAAACAACATCAGAGAGAATGATATGGGTCCTGGTCTCTCCATATTGGATCAATTTGTCAATAAAATGCTCTAAATGAAATTGATCTTTTAATACCACCTCCATTATGATATTTTCATTTCCTGTTATCCTATAGCAATTCAATACTTCCTCAAAGGTACCCACGGTATCCAAAAAGGGTTTTAACTTACCCATAAAGGCACGAAGGGTAATAATGGCTCGGAGTTGAAATCCCGTCTGTGTATGTGACACCACAGCTTTGTATCCTTCCAAAATACCAAGATCCTCCATTTTCTTGACACGTTCTGCTACCGCAGGTGGAGTTAGCCCCACTTTTCGTCCAATATTGGCAAAGGATTCCCTCGCATTATCCTGAAGACATTTTAGGATTCCCCAATTCAAATCGTCAATCTTTACATTCAAATCTTTTTATTTTAAATAATTTATTTTCGATAGCTAAATTACAATATTGCTTTTGAATACAAAGATAAAATTACCAATTACGACGTAATTTTATACTATAATCCCAGATGGAACAAAAAAATGCCCTATAAAAATTTACGCACTGTGCCTATTTATCGAAAGGCTTTGGAACTCTGCTTGATGAGCAGGGAGATAGCTGCGTATGTTTCATACAATAAAGACCTATTGTTATTGTATCAATCCAATAGCTTAAGGGACATTATTGCTGACTCCTTAATAACAGATTCCATACTTATTCCACAGAAAATTGCTCAGGCAGAATGCACGGAATCCTATGATGTCCGCTTAAAAAGTGTTGCCCTAATCAATATCATGATACGTAATATCCTCTCGTATTGCAATGGTCTGGAAAGAGATGGTGTAAAGGAAAAAGAATATATCAACCTCTTGAGAAGGGAAATAAAACTTTTTAGAAGGCTTTACAAAAAATGGAAGAGATCCCTGAAAGGTGATAATGGCGATACCAATTGGGGTTTAAATGAATCCTTTGGGTTTTAGATTAAAGGCATTAAAAATTCCCTCAATATAAAAGCCTCGATTAAAATCGAGGCTTTTTACTTTCTACATATTTCTTCGATACTGTCCTCCAACTTCAAAAAGAGCATTTGTAATCTGCCCTAAAGAACACACCTTGGTAACATCCATTAATTTTTCAAAGATATTTTCGTTATTGACCGCCATATCCTGGAGCTCCGTTAACTCTTTTTCTACTATGGTATCGTTTCGACTGTGAAGATTTTGAAGTGTTGCAATCTGTGCCTGTTTTTCTTCCTCTGTGGCCCTGATAACCTCTTCAGGCAAAACTGTAGGGGAGCCTTTGGAACTTAAAAAGGTATTCACCCCAATGATTGGAAACTCTCCGTTATGCTTAAGGGTTTCATAATAAAGACTTTCTTCCTGTATCTTGGAACGTTGGTACATGGTTTCCATAGCGCCCAAAACTCCGCCTCGTTCCGTAATTCTATCAAATTCCAACAATACAGCTTCCTCCACTAAATCGGTCAATTCCTCTATAATAAATGACCCCTGTAGCGGATTCTCATTTTTAGTCAAGCCAAGTTCCTTGTTGATGATCAACTGAATGGCCATTGCTCTTCTAACAGATTCTTCCGTGGGTGTGGTTATTGCTTCATCATAGGCATTGGTATGCAAGGAGTTACAATTGTCGTAAATAGCGTACAATGCCTGTAAAGTAGTACGGATATCGTTAAAATCTATTTCTTGTGCATGCAAACTTCTACCGGAGGTCTGAATGTGGTATTTCAACATTTGGGCCCTAGGGTCCGCACCGTATTTATGCTTTAACGCCTTGGCCCATATTTTACGGGCAACCCTACCAATTACCGCGTATTCGGGATCAACTCCATTGGAAAAGAAAAACGATAGGTTGGGGCCAAATTTATTGATATCCATACCCCTACTCAGGTAATATTCTACATAAGTGAATCCATTGGACAAGGTGAATGCCAATTGTGTAATAGGGTTGGCGCCAGCCTCCGCAATATGGTATCCAGAAATGGATACAGAATAAAAATTACGGATCTCGTTCTGAATAAAATACTCTTGAACGTCTCCCATGAGTCGCAAGGCAAATTCAGTAGAGAAAATACAGGTATTCTGTGCCTGATCTTCTTTTAAAATATCGGCTTGAACCGTTCCCCTAACCTGATTTAGCGTAGTCTTTTTTATGGAGGCATAAACGTCTTTCGGCAGCACCTGGTCCCCGGTCATCCCTAAGAGCATCAATCCTAACCCGTCATTCCCTTTGGGAAGTTCGCCCATATACTTTGGCCTTTCTACTCCCTTATCCTTATAAATGGCATTAATTTTCGCCTCTACTTCCTTCTCTAGGCCATTTTCCTTAATATATTTTTCGCAATTCTGGTCTATGGCGGCATTCATAAAAAATCCCAACAACATGGGAGCTGGACCATTGATGGTCATACTCACCGAGGTCATAATTCCACTCAGGTCAAAGCCGGAGTATAATTTTTTTGCATCGTCCAAACAGCATATCGATACCCCTGCATTTCCAATTTTACCATAGATATCGGGTCTATGATCTGGATCACTTCCATAAAGTGTCACCGAATCAAATGCTGTGGACAAGCGTTTTGCCGGTGTGCCAAAACTTACATAATGAAAACGCCTATTGGTTCGCTCCGGACCTCCTTCGCCCGCGAACATTCTAGTTGGATCCTCCCCTGTTCTTTTAAATGGATAGAGACCAGCGGTATAGGGAAATTCCCCTGGAACATTTTCTTGCAAGGTCCACCTCAACAAGTCTCCCCATGCTTGGTATTTGGGAAGTACTATTTTAGGTATATCCACTTGGGACAATGATTTGGAGTGGGTTTCAATTTTAATTTCCTTACCCCTTACTTTAAATTTATAAATGGGATCCTTATAGGTTTGCACCTTTGAATCCCAATTGGTAATACTATCCCAGTGATAGGGATCCAAGTCCATCTTAACTCTGTCAAACTCCTTTAATAGCAATTCTATAAATTGGCCATTTTCAGGATCCTTGGTATCTAGGGTATCATCATCGATACCTATTTTAGTAAGACCTAGGACTCCATCCGTAAGGCCTTCCAAAGTTTTATAAATCCCATACAATTGTTGCGCTACTTTAGATTGGGCATTTACCATATCGTCGTACGCACGATTGTTCTCTGCTATTTCAGAAAGGTATCTGATTCTCGCAGGGGGGATTACAAAAATCTTTTCAGTGATTTCATGGGTTGCCATAAAAGTGGAATTTAGGTCAGCACCTGCTTTTTCCACTAATTTGGTTGTAATGGCTCCGTATATCCTATTCATACCCGGATCATTGAATTGAGAGGCAATAGTTCCAAATACAGGCAAGTCATCTTGTGGGATGTCCCAAAGATTATTATTGCGCATGTACTGTTTTTTTACATCCCTTAGCGCATCCAGTGATCCTCTTTTATCAAATTTATTGATGGCTACGAGATCTGCGAAATCCAACATATCAATTTTCTCCAACTGTGTAGCAGCCCCAAATTCGGGGGTCATTACATAAAGTGACACATCACTATGTTCGATAATTTCCGTATCGGATTGCCCTATTCCGGAAGTTTCCAAGATAATAAGATCGAATCCTGCCGCTTTTAACACCTGGACGGCCTCTTCCACATATTTGGACAATGCCAAATTGGATTGTCTTGTTGCCAATGACCTCATATACACACGAGCGTCATTTATGGCGTTCATTCTTATACGGTCTCCAAGTAATGCCCCACCCGTTTTCCTTTTGGAAGGATCAACTGAAATGATCCCAATGGTCTTTTCGGGAAAATCTATCAAAA
The DNA here is from genome assembly GCA_035798135.1 of Flavobacteriaceae bacterium KMM 6897. Classification (GTDB taxonomy): domain Bacteria; phylum Bacteroidota; class Bacteroidia; order Flavobacteriales; family Flavobacteriaceae; genus Sediminicola. The sequence continues at coordinate 410,991 of JAPFBR010000003.1, forward strand.
ACCTACGAACCAATTCATCTACCAAGCTCGACTTTCCAGAACCTCCTGTACCTGTAATTCCCAAAACCGGCACTTGATTTTTTATATGATCCACTGATGAAAAATGGGATTTAAACTCCTCATTCCTGTTTTCCGCCAAGCTTATTAATCTCGCCAAGGTATTTACATCCTTTTGAGCAAGTGATTCAACCAATGTTTTGCCTTTGGGAATTTTCAAGGAAGGAACAGGAAAATCACTCTGTTCTACCAAATCATTTATCATTCCCTGAAGGCCCATGGTCCTCCCATCATCCGGAGCATAGATTCTGGTAATTCCATAATCCATTAATTCCTTGATCTCCTCCGGAAGGATTACTCCCCCTCCCCCAGCAAATATTTTAATATGGGTTGCTCCACGTTCTTTTAGCAGATCATACATATATTTTAAATACTCATTATGACCCCCTTGGTACGAAGTCATGGCAATTGCATTCACATCTTCCTGAATAGCACAATCTACCACTTCCGTAACACTTCTGTCATGTCCCAAATGGATAACCTCCACTCCTGTGGATTGGATGATTCTACGCATTATATTGATAGCAGCATCATGGCCATCAAACAAGGACGCAGCAGTAACGATTCTTACTTTATTTTTTGGAGTGTAGGGTTTAATTTGTTCCATATGTAATTTAGAGACATTTTTAGAGGTGCAATTTACGAAAAGTGCAAAGTATATAAAGTAAAAATCGGAATATTATAAAAATACCGATGTGATTTAGTCCTCAATTCTGAATGCCTTAATTTTACCCCTTAAATTCAATCATTTTGAAAACCACCATTTTAATCAATTGCCCGGATCAGGCCGGAATTATTAGTTCTGTAACTGGTTTTATACATGTCAAAGGCGGCAATATCATATATATTGACCAACATGTGGATAAGCAGGCCGATGTCTTTTTTATGCGGTTGGAAAGTGAATTTGACGATAGCACAATTTCCTTTGATCATTTCAAATCACAATTTAAAAATGAAATTGCACTCCCATTTAACATGGATTGCAAAATGCATCTCAGTGGCATTAAACCGAAGATGGCCCTCTTCATTTCTAAATATAACCATTGCCTTTATGACCTTTTGAGCAGGTTTAATTCTGGGGAATTGGATGTGGAAATCCCTTTTATTTTAAGCAATCATAAAGAACTTCAACATATTTCGGAACAGTTCCAAATTCCTTTTTATCATATTCCCGTGAGCAAAGACAACAAAACCGAGGCAGAAAACAAGCAGTTGGCACTCCTAAAGGAACATGAAATTGACTTTATTGTACTTGCTAGATACATGCAGATTATTTCCCCTAGAACTATAGACCAATATCCGAACAAGATCATAAATATCCATCATTCCTTCCTTCCAGCCTTTGCTGGAGCAAAACCATACCATGCTGCATTTGCCAGAGGCGTCAAGATAATTGGCGCTACCAGTCATTATGTAACGGAAGAATTGGATGCTGGTCCCATCATTGAACAGGATGTCGTTACCGTGACCCATGCCCACACCATAAAGGATTTTATTGCCAAAGGCCAGGATCTGGAGAAAATAGTTTTGTCCAGGGCAGTAAAGTTGCATATCCAGAGAAAAACCATGGTTTACAACAACAAAACCGTTATTTTCTCATAACTTAATTTAGATGCCATGCCTTCCGGTAACTTTAGAATATGAAGTACCCTATATTTACGATCAAATTTAAAATAATGATATGATGAAGAAAGTTTTATTAATTGTTTGTGTCCTCCAACTGGTTTCTTGCGCAGAACTCCAACAAGTTGTCGACCAATTCCCCCAAGGCACTTATGGGATTGGCAATGAAGAAATTGCGAATGGTCTAAGGGAGGCTTTGGACATGGGAATTGAAAAACAAGTAAGTAAACTTACTAAAGAAGATGGGTTCTATAAAAATGAATTGGTCAAAATACTACTCCCGGAAGAATTGCAAAAAGTGGACAGGACATTAAGGGATGTTGGCCTTGGCAATCTTGCCGATGAAGGCTTAAAAGTGTTGAACAGAGCTGCCGAAGATGCGGTAAGCGAAGCCACTCCAATATTTATCAATGCCGTCAAGGACATAACTTTTGCAGACGCAAAAAACATCCTTTTAGGGAATGATGAAGCGGCTACCCTATATTTAAAAGACGCAACGCATACCGAACTTTATAATAAATTTAATCCCGTAATAAAAAGTTCATTTGAACGTGTAGGAGCCGACCAAATTTGGAGCAATTTAATAGCCCGATACAACAACCTTCCTTTAACCACTAATGTTAATCCCGACCTAACGGATTATGTTACCCTAGAAGCCTTATCAGGTGTCTATACCATGATTGCCTTGGAAGAAAAAGAAATAAGGACAAAAGTATCTTCAAGGACCACCGCTGTCCTTCGCAAGGTTTTCGCCTTACAAGACTGATAATGAGAGAATTTAATTCCCTATCCTACAATAATTTAAAAAAAATTTCGTTACTTTTAAGTATAGCTAATATAACGTAATGGTAATACTTATATCAGCTATAAATCAAGTAAAATGCAAACTTTGCATTTAATTATTTGAATTAGTAATTTTTGAGTTAGTTAGTTAAAAACCGGTGGGAGCACCGGTTTTTTTTGTTTTATTCCAATGCAGATTTGTCTGCTTCCAAGGACTAAAAAAACTTAAGAACCAAACTTTGTGTTTAGTACATCCCTTTATGAATATTTTCTTCAGGTGTAAGGTTTTATTGCAAACCCTTAATGGAACAAATAGGGCTGCCGCGGCCGCTAAATTGTCCGACGGTGCTGTTTTTACCCGTAAATTATTCTGGAACGTCAGCCAATTCCCTTTAGTTAGCAAGTATTAATCTATATGCATGCTCTTATTTACTCGATAAATATCCTATAACGGTATCATTAAAAAATTTTGGTTGCTCTATATTTACCACATGGCCACAATTCTCGACCACAATGAGTTCCGAAGTTTTATGGCTGTCCACAATTTTACGAATAGTGGGCAAAAACAAATAGTCCTCCGCTCCCATTACATATAGCGTAGGAATACCAATTTCCATACTTCTAAAAAAACGCAATAAAGGATTAATTTCAGCAGTGAGTTTAAACCACCTAATAAACTCCTTTTGATAAAGTTTTTTGGCTTCCCTTACAAATAAAGACCGTGATTCCTTATGGTTCTTGTTTGGCATGATTACAAAGGCGAAGAACTTGTACAACCAAATATAAGGTACCACAGATTTTAATACGATTCCTGTGCGCATCAATACCTGGGACCTAAAATTCAATTTCATGATAGCCCCTCCCATGATCATGCTCTCTACCCTATCAGGATACTTCTCTGCTAGATTTCTTATTAAAATAGTACCCAATGAAATACCTACGAAATGAGAAGTTTTTATTTTTTCATGCTCAATGACCTCCACGATATCCTTGGTAATGGAATCAAAAGTATATTTATCATTAAATGCATCTTTCAAGTGGGGTTTGGAATCGCCATGACCTCTTAAATCCAGAAGAAGTACGTTAAAATGGTCCTTGAACTCCCTTACCTGTTTGTACCAAATAGAAGAACTACCTCCAGCACCGTGGACAAAGGTGACCCATTTATCAGATGTGGAATGAAGGTAAGTTGTATAGTTTAGCAAGCTAATTTTTTTATAAAAGTAATTTAAAATCCTTTATATATTGCCACTTGCCTCATTTAAGAATCTTAATCTAGTCATAACTATGAAGTCGACCAAGATTCACTTTTAGGATACTGAAGACATACAAAATAGGATTTTTTGGACAACCTACCTGATTATTAGATATATAACAATTTCTTAACAGAAGACTTTCTCAATTAGCGCTTATCTTTGAAAGAAAAACTTAATGATGGAAAATCAATATTGTAGGGTAGGTTCTACCACGCCCATTACCCAAAGTAACAATGCTATCAGTTTTCTGGAATATCAGTATGCCCTATTCATGGAAAAGGCCTCACAAATCAAAAATTCAGACGCCAAACTAGGTGATTTTTTTGAGGGTAAAGCAACGAAAATAAACAAGATGCTCGAAGGATTGTTATAGACCTCCATTGGATTACATTTTTTTCAACTCAGCGGCCATTTGCACCTGTAGCTCTTCGGCCTTGACTCTTGCTACTTCAGCAAAATCAGTGCCGGCAGAAGCATAAATAATACCCCGGGATGAATTTACCAAAAGACCCACATCTTTTGTCATTCCATATTTGCATACTTCACTTAAGCTCCCACCCTGGGCACCTACCCCTGGAACCAATAAAAAACTATTTGGAATGATCTTTCTAATATCTGTTAAGAAGGTTGCCTTGGTTGCGCCAACAACATACATAAGGTTCTTGGCATTTTTATAAGTTTTGGATGTGGTCAGCACCTTCTTGTATAATTCCATTCCATCTACTATTTGGGTCTGAAAGTCATAGGCCCCTTCATTGGAAGTCAATGCCAATAAAATGGCATGCTTATCCTCAAACGCCAAAAATGGTTCTACCGAATCCTTTCCCATGTAGGGTGCAATAGTAACCGAATCGAAACCTAAGTCCTCAAAAAAGGCCTTGGCGTACATGGCAGATGTATTCCCAATATCCCCTCTCTTGGCGTCTGCAATGGTAAACTGTTCTGGATAGTGCGTATTCAGATACTTTATGGTTCTCTCCAGGGATTTCCACCCCTTTAGACCGTGAGCCTCATAAAAAGCGACATTGGGCTTGTAGGCCACACATAAGTGATGTGTAGCATCTATAATGGCCTTGTTAAAGGCAAATATAGGATCATCATCAGATAATAAATGTTTTGGGATCTTGTTGATATCAACATCCAATCCTATGCAAAGGAACGATTGCTTTATGCGTATTTGGTCTACTAACTGCTTATTGGTCATATAATGATCGACGTAATAAAAAAAGCCAACTACTCCCAGTTGGCTCGTATGCTCTAAAATATTTCAGAAGCTTCTTTAAGTTTCTCTGTGTTCTCCACCAAGCTTAATTCATCAATGATGCGCTGGATATCACCGTTCACAATATTGGACAAATCATAAAGGGTTAGGCCAATTCTATGATCGGTTACCCTTCCTTGTGAATAATTATAGGTCCTAATTTTTGCGGATCGGTCACCGCTGCTCACCTGGGAATTTCTTTTGGCGGCATCTGCCTCCTGTTTCTTGGCCAATTCCATATCATAAAGACGGGAACGTAAAACTCGAAAGGCTTTATCCTTGTTCTTATGCTGCGATTTTTGATCTTGGCATTGTGCCACCAAACCTGTGGGAAGGTGGGTTAAACGCACCGCAGAATAGGTGGTATTCACTGACTGACCTCCTGGTCCCGAAGAACAGAAAAAATCGATTCGAACCTCTTTGGGGTCTATCTGCACATCAAACTCTTCCGCCTCCGGCAATACCATTACCGTAGCGGCACTGGTATGTACCCTTCCTTGGGTTTCCGTTTGTGGTACTCTTTGCACTCGGTGTACCCCAGCCTCGAATTTTAGCGTACCATAGACATCTTCCCCATTTACTTCGAACTGAATTTCCTTGTAACCGCCACTGGTACCTTCACTTAGGTCGATGACATTGGTGTTCCATCCCCTGGATTCACAATATTTCGTATACATTCTAAATAGGTCTCCTGCAAAAATACTCGCCTCATCCCCGCCGGTACCGGCACGTATCTCCATTACCACATTTTTGGAATCTTCAGGGTCCTTGGGGATCAAAAGAAATTTAATTTCATCCTCCAATTTGGGGAAACCACTTTTAGCCTCCTCATACTGCATTTTGGCCATCTCCACCATCTCAGGATCACTGCCATCGGCCAATATTTCTTCGGCCTCTTTCATATTATTGGTCAGGGCTATATACTCTTCCCTTTTCTCCATTAATGCTTTAAGGTCTTTATACTCCTTGTTCAACTGTACATAACGCTTCTGATCCGTTATAATATCGGGTTGAATGATAAGGTCGGAAACCTCATCGAAGCGCTGCTTAACGTAATTTAATTTATCTAACATATTCAATCTTCCCTTGGACTGCGAATTTACAATTTTTTTGGAGGTAAAACCATTCAATTCAGTTTGGCATAAAAATATGTTTCAACTTTTAATCGAATTTTTTAAACCAATAAAAACCAGTCAGTTATTCTTGTGAAATTATTCAACATCCTGCTAATCTGCTACGAACGATGCCCCAATTGTGACAATAAAAGAACCCAATCCATCACTCCTATCGTATTGATTCAGACGAAGATCTAGGGACTTCAGGCCATAGGAGAATATTTTTGCCGTGGTAAAAATATCCTTATAGCGGATCCCCATGCCATACTGATGCGCATCAAAAGAAGAAAGATCATAATCCGAGGTATAATAATCCAATGTAGACAATACCACTTCCTTTTCATAGAAATAATCAGCTGCAGTTTGGGTATAGAAACGGTACATGGGATAAATGGTAAAGGCACTGCTCACCTTTATAGGTACTTCTATACTCGCCGTATGGGAGTTGATTCCCCAGTCATCGCTGTAAAACCTATAATAGGATCGTATAATGAACATATCATTGACAAAAATATTTAGACGCCCCCCCACTGGGACTTTGACCCTGGTATCCGGTAATCGTTCCACGTCATCGGCCAATTGAAATTCATCTATAAAAAAGTCGTTCCGGTCCCCAAAATACACTCTCTGAAAAGGCGTGCTCAACAATCCATTTTGAGAAACAAGATCCACAAATAAAGATCCCTGAACCCTTTTGCCCAATATTTGGGAGAAATTAAGGGAGAGGGAATAGGAGTTCCTGTTCTCATTTTCAAACGCTGAGAATGTCGGGTCATATGTGCCATTTCCGCTTATGCGGTCATCAAAAAAACCACCCCTGAGCTCTATGGGATACTGCGGCTTCCAAGTATCTAAAAAAACCTGCGCACTAGCGCTTACTTCTGTGTTCTTCTCATTGAACAAACGGGTATAACTACCACCAAAACCCAAGGAAAAATAATCGTACTCGGATGAGATATACCCCTTCACTCCCAAAATGGTGTTCCTATCATCAGAACTATGTTGATATGAGGGTGTCAGGTGTGCAAGAACATCACTTCTGGATGCTCCAGAGGAAGCGATAAATGGACTTACTGGCCGATTAGGATCCCCATCCAAAGGATTCACGTTACTGGAAGAGGCAGAAGTATAGGCAGAAATCCCAACATCTACGGTAAGGATATCATCTTCCCCAATAGGCATTTTTACGATCAAACTGGATGTTACATCAGACAATTCCTCTGTCCCATCGCCGCCGGATACGGCAGCGTGTATGCCATCCTGATTATAATAACTGAACAGAATATCTATTTCAGTTGCCTCTAAAACACGCTTTTTATAGGTGGTGGGTCCTTCCTGTGCAGAAACCATAAATGAAAAGAGACAAAAAACACCTAAAAAAACTTTTTTCATAACCTCTTTAATTACAGCCACAACCGCCACCCGTTTTACCGCCGTTTCCTCCAGATGCAGCTTCCCTGTATATCTGAAAATTAATTTCGAACTGCTCCGAGCTTTTTATAGCCAGTTGCATTTCCTCATCATTCAGATACACCTTATCATACTCTTTTACTGCAACGCAGGAAGTCAGTGATATGGCCAAAAAAAAGATCAATAGTATTCTTTTCATTTGATATTAAAGTAAAAAGGCATCTAGATTCTAAAGCTACTTATTATTCTCGAAGGTAATGCCTTTGCTTTTGTGAATTTTATTTTCACTATCCACGATTATGGCTTCAGTTCCCCGTAGTTGGGAAATCAACGCCAATCCTGTATCGACTCCCATAATATAAACCGCAGTAGCCAAAGCATCACTAAGCTCGGCTGTTTTTGTAAATATGGACACACTATTGATCCCGGTGGCAGGATACCCTGTTCGAGGATCAATGATATGGGTATATTTTACGCCTCCGAAAGTTACATATTTCTCGTAATTGCCTGAGGTTGCCACCGAAGATTCCACAATGGGCAACCATGAAAATATTTTATCCTTGCTCAACGGATTTGCGATCCCGATCAACCATTTTTCACCACTTACCTTAGTCCCCCAGGTTGTAAGATCCCCGGCTGCATTTATAATCCCCGCCCTTACCTGTTTGGATTGCAAGAGTTCCTTGGCCTTATCCGCAGCATACCCCTTTCCAATGGCACCAAAACCAATTTTCATGCCTTTATCCTTTAGGAGTACGGTGCCCTCATCCGAATCCATTATTATTTTATGGTAGCTTACTTTGGCCACAGAGTTCTTTATCTCAGTTTCTTTCGGAGGATATTGCATGGATCCATCAAATTTCCAAACCTGATCCATTGAGGCAAAGGTAATATCAAAAGCCCCATCTGTTATCTCGGAAACCTGTTTACAGCGTTCAATGAGTTTAAACAACTCCCCACTTATTTTTACGGGCCGAACACCAGCATTTCTGTTTATTTCGGAGGTCTCGGAATTCTCATCCCATGAAGAAATTATTTTTTCAATACGTTGTATTTCTGCCGCGGCCTCTTCAATATTGATATATCCTATTTCCTCATTGGGAGTAACCACGGTTATCTCAAACCTGCTCCCCATTAACTTCATTACCTTTTGTACCGTAACGTATTGCTGATCCTGACCATAAGAAGTTACGATCAGAAAAAAAAGCACAAAAGAGAATACCTGTTTCACTTTCCATAGGAATTTAAGAGTGTGATATATTCTTTTGGTGTGGTTTTCTGATATCCCATTTCTCCAAGTGTTTTACCATTTTTATCGAGCACCAGTACCAAAGGAAAATACCCTTTAGGATTATAACGGTCCGCTAGTTCTTTATTTTGTTGCACCAATTGCTCCTTAAGTTTATTTTCCTTTTTACGCGGAAAATCTGCTTTGTAAACAACATAATTCTGCTTGGCATAGGCCTTAAATTCATCGGACTGCCAAATATCCCTATCCAATTTAATACAAGGGGCACACCAATCTGAACCAGAAAAAACTAAAATAATGGGCTTATCTTCTTTTTGGGCCATTGTGATGGCCTCTTGATAACTTTCCTTCCAATCTTGCGCACCGCAAATTAGAGGCAAAAAAACAAATACAATTCCTACCAATATCTTCATTTTCAAAAGTCTTAAGTTGATTGCCCGTTATTCGAAGACTCTTAGGATATCCCCATTGAGCTCTGTCTTGAAAATTTTCAATGGTTTACTAGTGATACTATTCAAAGGAGCCCCAGCTTGATCAAAACGTGCTCCATGTTCTTCACATCTATAAATCCCACCAGAATCGTTGATAAATCTGACTCTTTCAGTTCCAAAATGACTACAAACCTGGCTTGCTGCAACAAAATCACCTTGCAAATTCCTTACCACCACCACAAGGTTTTTTAGGATAAATCCACCATTATTTTTTAGGTTATTGGCCTCGCTTGAATTTAGATCTACTGTGAAATCTACCCCAGTGGGCACGGGGGTATCCTGTATATCTTCCTCACTTGATGAGCATCCATGTAAACATGGAAATACAAGTGCAAAGGCCGCACCTGCTCCAATACTTTTTAAGAATTTCTTTCTTTCCATAGCATTATACCTTCTTATAAGACAACGTTTTAAATGGACGCTTCGTATACCTTAGTATTGGAAGATCCCATATTCGCTTTCAATAGTGAGGTTTTTAGTGTCACTTTCGGCTACCCGCCCTACTATTTGGGCACTTACACCAAAGCTTTTGGATACAGCAATTATGTCTTGGGCAATGGCCTCATTAACATAAAATTCCAGACGGTGGCCACAGTTGAATACTTGGTACATTTCCTTCCAATCTGTCTTGGACTGTTCCTGGATTAATTTGAACAAAGGCGGTACCGGGAAAAGATTATCTTTTATAACATGAAGGTTCTCTACAAAGTGAAGGATTTTGGTCTGTGCCCCACCACTGCAATGCACCATCCCATGAATATCCTTGGAAGTGTATTTATTCAATATCTTTTTAACGATGGGCGCATAGGTCCTTGTAGGTGACAAAACCAATTTCCCCGCATCTAAAGGCGATTCTGGCACCGCATCCGTCAATTTCACATTCCCAGAGTACACCAAATCCGAAGGCACAGCATGATCATAGCTTTCAGGATATTTTTCTGCCAAATATTTAGAAAAAACATCATGTCTGGCAGAGGTAAGTCCGTTACTTCCCATCCCTCCGTTGTATTCCTTTTCATAAGAGGCCTGCCCGAAAGATTCCAAACCAACGATTACATCTCCTGGTCTGATATTGGCATTATCGATCACCTCACTTCGTTTCATCCTTGCAGTAACCGTGGAATCCACAATAATGGTCCTAACCAAATCGCCCACATCGGCAGTTTCACCTCCAGTCGAATGAACGGTGATCCCATGTTCCTTCAAATCGGCGATCAAATCCTCTGTACCATTGATAATGGCAGAGATGACCTCACCGGGAATTAAGTTTTTATTTCGTCCTATGGTTGATGAGAGCATGATATTGTCAGTTGCCCCAACACATATAAGGTCGTCTATATTCATGATCAGGGCATCTTGGGCAATGCCCCTCCACACGGAGATATCCCCTGTCTCTTTCCAATACATATAGGCCAAAGAAGACTTGGTCCCTGCCCCATCGGCATGCATTACCAAACAATAGTCCTCATCATTGGTCAAATAATCGGGAACAATTTTACAAAATGCCTTTGGAAACAAACCTTTGTCTATGTTTTTAATGGCGTTGTGTACATCTTCTTTGGAAGCGGAAACCCCTCTTTGCTTATATCTATCACTATTGGATGAACCCATGGTTTGTAATTTGGCACAAAAATAGGGCAATCCATAAAAAAAGCCCACAAAAAAGTGGGCTTTTAAATTTACAATAGTAAAAGTGTTCTATTTAATGAATAATAACTCTCTGTATTTGGTCAAAGGCCAGAGTTGATCATCCACCATACGTTCCAATTTATCACAGTGATTTCGTATATCCTCAAAATAGGGTCGCACATTATCACAGTAAGCGAAAGCCTTTTCGTTCACATCCTTCAAAGCATTGGCTCTTTTCCTGGCCTCCGTCATGGCGTCTGTTTTTTTCTTTAAGGCACTGATATTTTCCGCAATGTTTTCTATAATGGACAATTGCCCTTCGGTAAATGATTTGTGGGCTGCCCCATAAATATCCTTGAGGCCCATCACATTTTTGATCAGCTTGTTCTGATAGGTAATTGCTGCAGGTATCAAATAGTTGTATACTAATTCATTGTACATCCTTCCTTCAATTTGGAGATGGAGAATGTATGCTTCCAATTCCACTTCTTGCCTAGCTCTCACCTCAATCTCGCTCATCACATTCATGGATTTCAACAAGGCCAAACTCTCTTTGGAAGTCAATATCTGTAGCGCTTGGGGCGTGGACTTGTTATTGCTCAATTTTCTTCTTTTGGCCTCTTTTTCCCAATCCTCACTATAGCCGTCTCCTTCGAACCTGATTTTCTTGGAGGTCTTAATATATTCTCTCAGGATATTAAAAACAGCCTCATCCTTTTTAAGTTTTTTCTTATCAATCAAGGCATCCACTTCCTTTTTAAAGGCAATCAATTGTTTGGCTACAACGGTATTGAGGATCGTCATTGGCTTGGCACAGTTGGTTTTAGAGCCAACCCCACGCATCTCAAACTTGTTTCCTGTAAAGGCAAAGGGTGAGGTACGATTCCTATCCGTATTATCCAACAGGATCTCCGGAATCTTACCTACAACATTCAATTTAAGTTCCGTTTTCTCCTCCGGTGATAATTTACCATGGGAAACCCCTTCCAACTCATCGAGCACATCACTCAGTTGTTTTCCTATAAAGATTGAAAAAATGGCTGGGGGTGCCTCATTGGCCCCTAACCTATGATCATTGCTGGCCGAAGCTATGGAAGACCTCAATAGCTCCTCATATGTATCCACTGCCTTGATGGTATTGATGAAAAAGGTTAAAAACTGTAGGTTTTTCATGGGTGTGGAACCTGGACTTAAAAGATTCACGCCTGTATCCGTGGCCAATGACCAGTTGTTATGTTTCCCTGATCCGTTGATCCCTGCAAAAGGCTTTTCATGGAAGAGCACCTTAAAGCTATGCTTGTCCGCTATCTTTTCCATAACGTCCATAAGCAATAGATTGTGGTCATTCGCCAAATTGGCCTCCTCAAATACCGGCGCCAATTCAAATTGGTTAGGCGCTACCTCATTATGGCGAGTCTTCACTGGGATGCCCAATTTGGTACATTCCTTTTCCAAATCGCTCATAAAACTGAGTACCCTACTTGGTATAACCCCAAAATAATGGTCGTCCAATTGTTGGCCTTTGGCAGCTGAATTGCCTATCAACGTTCTTCCGGTCAATAATATATCGGGCCGTGAGTACGCCAAAGCCTTGTCTATCAAAAAATATTCCTGTTCCCAACCCAAGGTGGCATTTACCTTGGATACATTTTTATCAAAGTATTTCGCTACTGCCGTAGCTGCTTCATCAACAGCTGTCAAGGCTCTTAACAAAGGGGCTTTATTATCCAAAGCCTCCCCAGTATATGCCACAAAAATTGTAGGGATACATAGGGTTGAACCATAGATAAAGGCTGGAGAAGTTGGATCCCAAGCGGTATATCCCCTTGCTTCAAAAGTGTTGCGGATGCCGCCATTGGGAAAGCTGGAAGCATCGGGCTCTTGTTGCACCAATTGTCCTCCTCCAAATTTTTCGAGTGCCTTCCCATCGGGCAATAGATCAAAAAAAGCATCATGTTTCTCAGCTGTAGCTCCGGTCAGAGGTTGGAACCAATGGGTATAATGGGTAGCCCCCATATTAATGGCCCAGGCTTTCATACCTTCTGCCACTTGATCGGCAATCTTACGGTCTATTTTGGAACCAGAATAGATCGCCCCTTTAACTCTGTCATAAGCTTCCCTGGTTAAAAACTGGAGCATTTTGTCTTCATTGAAAACATTGATCCCGAAAAGTTCTGAACGCCTGCCTTTCTCTTCAATGGCAATCCGATTTCTATTGTTACTTTCCTTTATGGATGAAAATCTAAGCTTGGACATATTATAAAATTATGTTTTGCGCAAAATTAAGGATTTAATAATTTATTGGGCAAATAATAAATTTAAATCAAAATACCCCAATTTTTACAAGGGTAAATAAAATAATGGAGCTTTTTGAAACAATTACCCCCTCAAAATTTAGATAGGTACTGGAAAATATATATTTTTGCCTGTCTTAAAGATTAAAATTAATTACCAAGATTATGAGCAAATCAAAATTAGAGTACATTTGGTTGGACGGTTACGAACCAACTGCGAACTTGAGAAGCAAAACTAAAGTTGAAGATGATTTTAGTGGGAAATTGGAAGATTGTGCTATATGGTCTTTCGATGGAAGTTCAACAAGGCAAGCTGAAGGTGGATCTTCTGATTGTTTATTAAAGCCAGTTGCGATTTATCCCGATCCAGCAAGAAAGAACGGTTATATCGTTATGACCGAGGTATTGAATGCTGATGGTACCCCGCACGAATCCAATACAAGAGCAACTATTGATGATGAAGATGGAGATTTCTGGTTTGGTTTCGAACAGGAATATTTTATAATGGATAAACACACCCAATTGCCTTTAGGATTCCCTGTAGGTGGTTATCCTGGTCCCCAAGGGATGTACTACTGTTCAGTAGGCGGAAGAAACACCCATGGAAGACCATTTGTTGAAGAACATGCCGATCTTTGTATCGCTGCCGGACTAAATTTTGAAGGAATCAACCAAGAGGTTGCCAGTGGACAGTGGGAATACCAATTGTTTGCAAAAGGCGCCAAAAAAGCGGGAGATGAAATTTGGGTTTCTCGATATTTATTGGATCGTTTGACCGAAAAATATGGTTACTATATAGAATACCACCCAAAACCGGTCAAAGGTGACTGGAATGGATCCGGGATGCATGCTAACTTCTCCAATACTACACTTAGAACTTGTGGTTCAAAAGAAATTTACGAGAAGATCTGTGAAGCCTTTAGACCGGTTACCGCTGAGCACATTGCCGTTTATGGTGAGTTCAACGACCAACGTTTAACAGGGAAACATGAAACCGCATCTATACATGACTTTAGCTACGGTATTTCAGATAGGGGAGCTTCTATTAGAATTCCTATCATTACCGTTCAAAAAGGATGGAAAGGATGGTTGGAAGACAGAAGACCAGCCTCTAACGGTGACCCATACAAGATTGCAGGTAGAATTGTGAAAACTGTAAAATCTGCTAAGATTTAAAATCTTAAAAATAAATTTAGTGTTGATTACACAAAATAGCCCTTGGAATTCCAAGGGCTATTTTTTTTAGGATATGGTATGGTAAATAAAAGCAAGATAGAAAGACAAGAGCACCAAACCATCTCGCCACCCCAAACGCATTCCTTTAGGAAAAAACACCAAGGGAAGAATCAAGAAGGATATGCCCAACATCCAAAAGATATCACTACTTAGAAGACCTTGATCTATTACCGTAATCGGGGTGATAATGGCTGTTATTCCCAAAACCGCCAATAGGTTGAAAATATTTGAACCAATTAAATTTCCTAGGGATATAGCCTTTTCCTTCTTTATTACACCAATTATTGAGGCGGCCAATTCCGGAATACTGGTCCCAATGGACACCACGGTTACCGCTATTACTCTATCACTAACCCCATAAAAAGTTGCTAGTCCAACGGCCCCCTCTATCAACAATTCGGAACCTCCCCAAAGTCCAACGCCACCTAGGCCCAAAAACAATACGGTTTTATACAGTGGCAAAGGCACATCATCCTCAGGCATTTCATCTACCACAGATGTTTTTTGGAATCTCAATAAATAGACCAAAAACAAGAACAAGGCTACTACCATGGCAATCCCTTCCCTTTGCTGTAACTGACCATCAAAATATATGAACACAAAAAATATCAAAGAAGCCAACATCATTACCGGCCAATTGGTGGTGTAAAAGTTTTTACGAACATCGATGGGACTTAGGATAATTGTTATTGCCAAAACAAATCCGAGATTCGCAATATTGGAACCCACAACATTACCAAGGGCTAGATCCGGGAATCCAGCTAAGGACGCATTGATACTTACAATTAATTCTGGCGCAGAGGTAGCAAAGGAAACTATGGTCATCCCCACAACAATCTTAGGTATATTGAGCCGCAAGGAAATTGCAACCGCCGCCTTCAACAACCAGTTTCCTCCCAAGATCAAGAATACGAGTCCCAAGATCACGAATAAACTATTCTGCATTCCTATATGTTTTGTTTGTAAATATAGAAGAAACCGAATCAAAACTAGGCTTATATCGAACTTGCTGTTTTTTCCCTACTGCTTTTTTAGTTAAATAACTATTAATTTAGTTGCTTAACTATTATTTTAGTTTTAGGTTTGATATAAATAATTCCAATTATGCAGAAGCTTACCAATAAGGAGGAAGAAATCATGAAGATACTGTGGCTGTTAAAAAAAGCCTTTGTTAAGGAAATTATGGCAGAAATCCATGAAGACAAACCCCACTACAATACATTATCAACTATTGTTCGTAATTTGGAAGATAAGAATTATGTATCCCACGAAGCTTTTGGAAACACCCATAGGTATTACCCCTTGATAACCAAGGAAGACTATCGTAAAAAATATATAAATTCTACCTTGGCGGATTATTATGACAATTCCTATAAAAGCATGGTTTCCTTTTTTGCCAAAGAGGACAAAATCTCAGTTGCTGAATTGAAAGAAATTATCAACCTGATCGAAAAGAACAAGTAATATGGAACCATTTCTCTTGTACCTCTTAAAATCATCTGGCATAGTCCTTTTATTCCTTCTATGCTATGCTGTGATGCTTCAAAAAGAAACTTCTTTCAAGGCGAATCGCATTTTTCTGATCTCAGGGCTATTTATTGCTCTAGTATTGCCTTATATGACTATCACCAAAACCATATGGTTAAATGCACCCCAATTGCTTCAGGAGACCACTGGAACATTACAAATTGCCTCCAAAGAATTCCAAGACCCTTTTAATTGGTCTGGGGTATTGCTTCTATTATATGGTGTCGGCTGTGCAATTTTATTGGTCCGATTTATTATCCAATTATTATCCTTAAAAAAACTACTAAGGGAAAGTAGCATCAAAAAAACTGGCGCTTATAAAATGGTGGAAACACCCAAGAACATAGCTCCCTTTTCATTTTTCAATTATATTGTTCTTCATAGACCTGCCTATTCCGAAGAGGAAATTTCCAGCATTCTCATCCATGAAAAAGTTCATGTAATGGGGGTACATTCACTGGATATTCTATTCATGCACATCATATCGATATTTTTATGGTTCAACCCGGTCATATGGCTCTATAAATCCTATATGGAGCAAAATTTAGAATTTATAGCAGACCATCAAACTGCTGAAATCAAGCAAAATAGAAAAAGTTATCAATATCTCTTACTAAAAACAAGTATGGGAAGTCATCAATTCTCAATTGTTAATCCATTTTTTAATTCATTAATCAAAAAACGAATCGTCATGTTAAACAAAACAAAATCAAACAAAAAACAAGTATGGAAATATGCTATGGTCATTCCAATGCTCGTAGCGTTCATCTTCCTTTTCAACGTCGAAACCGTTGCCCAATATAGAACAGAAAATTTCGAAGAATTAGATCAGCAGGAAGTTGTATTCACTATTACAAAAGAACAGTCAAATAATGAATTGGATGATCTTAAGAAACAGATTAAATCCAACCATGGAGGTACTTTAAAATACAATGGTCTCAAAAGAAACGATGCAGGAGAAATTTCTGCCATAACAGTTGAATTCAAGGACAAAGTGAAGGGAATGGTCAGGGCCAGTTATAATGAAGAGAGTGGCATTGACCCTATAATGTTCGGCACCAATACTACTGGTGGCATGTTTATTATGTCTGGGGATCATGAAATGCCTTTTGGTCCTGGCAGAATGCATTCCGATTCCGAGCATATAAAAATAAAAAAGATGGTTAATCGTGTGCAACGAGACATGAAACACAGTGATGCCTTTAATGACAGACAAAAACATGTCGTTATTCTTGAGGAAAACGGGGAGGAGACTATTATGGTCAATGGCCAAAAAGTAACAAGGGAAGAATATGAAGAAATAGAAAAGCAAGAAAACGATGAGGAAATTATTATTAAAAAAATAAATAAACAGAATGGGGAGGATAATATTTGGATTGAATCATCAGGTAATGAATCCCAAAAAATAATAATTAAAGAAGTAGACGGTAAAAAGACCATTGAAGTCAACGGAAAAAAAATATCCCCTGAGGATTACGAAAAAATGAAGATGAGCGGGGAATCTCACAAAATGAGAATACATATGGACCATGATAAAAACAAGGACAAAATGAAATCTGTTTTTATCATGAAGGATGGGGACAGGGAAATAGATGAGGACTATGAGGAAGAAGTAATACACTCCACCCTTATGAATCTGATGGAAATGGAGAATTTCAAAATAGAAATAGATGGTAAGGAATCTACGAAAGCTGAATTGGAAAAACTTGCACCCGATGAGATAGCCACTTTTGATGTTTTTAAGGAAGACGGGAAGCCAGATGGCAAAAACAATACTGCCGTTATTAAAGTCAGGACTAAAAAGAAACAATAAATAAGCTTCCAATACACTAAAATCGCTCCAAACCAGAGCGATTTTTTTGACTAAAAAAAGATGGAAGCATATTTTTTATTAAATTAGAGGATTAAATTGCCCTAGGAAAAAGTATAAGAAGCACAAATCCCCCTTCAGCTCTTACAGATTATAATATTTTAATCGTTTCCTAATTACAATTAATAATCATTTGCAAGACAAATACTAAAATTCTAATATAGAAGAAGTTTATTTAGTTATAGATCTATATGCAAATACATTAAATCGTATCCCGAGGCTTGGAAATATGAATTGGAATGGAGTATATTGAGACAATAATCGATTATACTAATCCTATTTACTAACCTAAAAACAATTAATTATGATTACTCTTGCTAAAATTTTAATATTCGTGTTGATGTCCCTGATCATGATATTAACTTAAAGTATATCATATAGGTCTATATAAAATAAAGGGAGTCGAAAGGCACCCTTTTAATTATTAGACATCTACTATATTTGGCAAAAAAATTGTGATGAAAAAAACCTTCTTTAAATTCTTGGCCAAGGTGAACCAACTTCTCCTTCCATCCTATTCAAAAAAACAAGTGGATCTAGCTAAAGCCACTAAATCACAAATGGCAATTATAGGATGGCGCTATTATGTAACCACCCAAGCCTTGGATTGATCTATTAATATATCTTTTTCTCTATACTATCTATCTCTATGGTCTTTAAAGCCTCAGTAGCATTGGCTTCCAATTGGGAAATCAATAATTCTGCCGATTTTTCGCCGAGAAACTTACCACGCTGGGAAATGGCCGTAACTCCTTTCATGTTTTCAAAAGTAGATTTCTGATTGGAATACCCATAAATTAATAATTCTCCTGCCGCCAAATAATTACGAACCTCCACATCATTGATGATGGTTTCCAATAAATATTGATTTGACATGATCAATACATTGATCGAGTTGTTTTTAATATTCTTAACGACATCTTTTGCAAAAGTTTCTTCCCCGTTGGATTTCAGCAATTGCACGTCTTTAAGCTGATGCACAGTATTCAGGGCATCTAAAATTCCCTTTTTCCGCTTATCGAGGTATATGGCATCTGAAAAGGAATCCACTACCAAAACTTTATCGGAAATGGCTAACTTAATGTTCTTGATGGAATTATAGGCTTCCTTATAAAAGTCGATACTTACTCTATGGGCATTCAATTCCTCTGGCACCTTATTGGTGAGCACCAGCTCCAGGCCAGAGTCGATGACCTTTTTAATATGGTCGTATTTCTCTTGCCCTATAGTTTCATCGGTCAGCGAAATGATTATCCCATCAATTCCCTTATCCTTCAAGAAATTTAAATTTTCATCTTCACGGATCACACTATAATTTGAGGTACACAGGATGGCATTATATCCATGTATATGGGCCACCTTCTCTATTCCTATGAACAATTTAGCGGAAAACCGATCCAACACACTGGGAATAATTACCCCTATGGTTTTGGTCCTGCCTTTTTTAAGACTGAGCCCTAAGGAGTTTGGCCTGTATTTATATGCTAAAGCCACCTCTTTCACTCTTTTCTTGGTAAGGTCACTTATCTCCGTGCTATTGTTTAAAGCTTTGGAAACGGTAGATGGGGACAAGTTCAAAATCTTGGAGAGATCCTTAAGTGTTAAGTTTTTCACGTGTTGGTTATTAATTGGCATCCTCAATTTTAATGGGATAACATCATGGAGTTTAGGCCACTTCCCATTCTTAAGAATTTAATACAAAAATAGGTGGTTGAATGTATTTTCAATACATATTCATAAAAAAAGTACATCCAACGGAATGCCCAAACCATTAAATAATCTTATTTTCATTACTTTTTGCATTTGTTCTTTGCTGTAAATGCAAAAAGAAATATATTTGCAGCCCGTTAGCGAGGATTTCGCTAAAAAAGGCCTCGTGGCGCAACTGAATAGCGCATCTGATTACGGCTCAGAAGGTTACTGGTTTGAATCCAGTCGAGGTCACGAATGAATAGTTCTATAAGAGAAAACGCCAAGCTTGCTTGAGCGTTTTTTTGTTTGTGCTATTTTCAAAGCGGAGCTTTGTCTGGAAAACCGAAGGTAATCCAGTCGAGGTCACAACACTCAAGAAACCACGTCATTCGAAGTAGTTTTTCTTTTTATGGCAAACTGAACTTGCTCAAAGTTTTTGAAATGAAATAAAGAACAAGCATAGAAAGCTGGGGTGCTTCTTATTTGAAGCCCTGAGCACAAAGGACATCCAGAGGTAAATCAAGTCGAGGTCATATTGATTATCAAAGGTTCATAGAAATATAGCTCCTTTTTTATGACCTATATTTACCTATAACTACGCAACAATACATTTATCCTTTAAACTATTAAATCACCTTTTTTTTTGTATTTGACCAATTATCAACATAAGTGAGAGTCCCTATCATTATAGATGACTCTCTAGTGAAAATTTAATATATGTGTAAACAGTTAGTTAAAATCGGCATCGGGACTTCCTTCCCCAATAGGTTCTTTTCCAGTTCTTAAATAACCCATTTTTAAACTTTCAGAATAACTAAAGTAAATTGGTTTTTCATTCCTTAAAAGGTCTATAACATTCGGATACATAGACATGGGATAGTTTAAGTATACTAATTTATTTCTTTTGTCATTATGATTTTCAGGGAGATTTTTGTTTTCAGGATAGAAGTTTATCTGCACGACGAAGTCATCGTCATGAAAACATTTTACAAAGGCCCGTGAGTAGATATGATTTTGATCGGTTCCTCCTGATTGAAAGTGAACCAAATAGAGATTTATTTCACTAGTTATTATCTTCATTTTTTATAGGGTATAAATTACTTGATTTCTAAAGCCACAGATTATTTACTAAATATTATTGTTGATTTAAAAAAAGGATGTCGTTTAAGAAACTAGGGATCTAATTTGAAAGAAAACCTGCCCTTTCCATTAAAACTACATATGAAGTAAAAGCATAAATGGATTGGAGTTATTAATTTAATGAATTGCAAACTTAAACCGCATATAATTTATTACTAGTCCTAACCTACTCAATAATCCCGAAGCGTCGGGATCGCAGGAATTTTCTTTGTGATTTGTTTGCTAAAATGGTGAATGGAAATAGTATTATCCAAATGGTTTTTTCAATAACAAATTGAACTTCGAAAATGAAATAGCGTATGAAGAAGTAGAGATGTTTGATGTCGGAGGAAATCACAGAAGAACAGAAATGTATAAAATAAAGAATGGTAAGTCTATTTTTATTGCAGGAGAAATATTGAAGATTAATTCAATACTAATAAATAATTTAAAGTGTGAAATTATTTATTAGTAATTCGGCAAGTAGCAGTAAATCAACTTTGGTCCTGAAAGGTATTGGAAGCCATAAAACAAGTACAAATAGAATTAAATAATCGGTAACTATTTGGGATTAAAAGCCTGAAATTCAAAAATAACATCAACTTTAGTTGAATTATTTCACAATACTCATTATAATTAGTATTTTTTTAATAACATTGCGTATCGTTCTTTTTTGTCTGCCTGAATTGTATTGAAGTCGGTTTTAGCCGTTAAATAAACTTAACTTACTAGTTGAAGGTTGGAGCTGGTCAAAATACTATGCATATTTTATCTTATTAAAATAGGTGTTTATCCTATCAGGACTAAATTTAATCCTGACCCTAATTCCAACTTAAATACCCTAATGGAGACTAGATGGTTAGATTGATAGAATGACCTCGTCTTATTACGCAATAGATTGTTTGTAAAGATTACCCAAAATGGACATCAACCACAACAACTACACTAATGAAAATATTCTTATCGACGAGCTAAGGAAGGGTTCCGATACTGCATATCGTCATTTTTTTAGACGCTACCACAAAGAACTTTGTAACTATATTTTGGCAATTTCAGGTGATTCTGAATTAGCAGAAGAAATAGCCCAACAAGCTTTTATTAAAATTTGGGACAAAAGGAAAAAGCTCAATATCCAAGACAATGGGCTTAAACACTATTTTTTTAAAATAGCTTACCATCTTTTCGTAGATTCTAAACGAAAAGATAAGAGGAAGTTTGAACTTTTAGAAAACCTTAAACAAGAAGCTTATTCCGATATCCTATATGTTGATTCAAACCAATTTGAGCAAAAACTTAAATTAATTGAAGCTGAAATTGAAAATTTACCTGAGCAATGTAAAAAAGTATTCCTGATGGGCAAGAAGGAAGGGCTTAAGTACAAAGAAATTTCAGAAAAGCTACAAATTTCAATTAAGACAGTTGAAGTTCATATGTCCAAAGCCTTGAAAAGACTTAGAACACAGTTATCCCTTTTCCTCTAAGGGTGTCTGTTTATCTTTCTAGTATTATTTATTCCCTATACTAACAGCCCTAAACACTCATATTTTAAAATTATTTGTTAAAAAAACATATTATCAGTAAGGGTATTTAAGAAACTATACGTCTTTACAAGTAAGGAGACATAATTTTTTTTACATGACCATGCTTGATATCAGAAGAATAATTGGAAAACATCTCAACCACGAAGCAACCTCAGAAGAAGTTTCAATTCTTTATGAATGGGTAAAGAAAGAGGGCAACCAAGAGGTGTTTGTGAAATTGGTGCAAGCTGATTTTTTAATTAATTACCAAAACAAATCTTGGGACTCCGAAGAGGCTTTCGAAGAATTTTTGCAAAGTATTAAAGATAAAAAAGAACACAAGACACTCCCTTTTAACGCAACCAAGAAGGTTTGGAAATATGCCGCTACAATTCTAATTTTAATTGCCTCCTCCACATATTTTATTCTAAACAAGGATTCTAAAACAACCATCCAACCTGGATTAAATCCAAATGAAATAACACTTCAATTGGGTAGCGGGGAGATAATAAATTTTGATCCTAATAATGATACCATTATTAACGTCAATAATGGCATTGCCAACATTCACCTCAACAAAGGTGTATTGTCCCAAGACAGTAAAAAGTCGACTCAAGATAATTCTGGTTTTAACGTATTAAAAATTCCTTATGGTAAAATTTTATCTATCACTTTAGAAGATGGCTCCGTTATTAAGTTGAATTCAGGATCAGAATTAACCTATCCTTCCAGTTTTGCCGGCATGGATAAAAGGCAAGTCTTTTTAAAAGGGGAGGCATTATTTGATATTACTAAGGATCCAATGAAGCCCTTTGTAGTGCAAACTGATGAAATGTACACCCAAGTATATGGTACTATCTTCAATATATCTGCTTACGAGGAAGATACTGAAATTGAAGTTGTATTGGTTGAAGGTTCTGTTGGCGTTGGCGATGAAACCAACTTTAATCAGGAAATTTTAAAAATGCTGAAACCATCTCAAAAAGTTACAAATTCAAAACATTTCGAAAATTCATTTGTCATAGAAGATGTTGATGTAACTCCTTATATATCATGGGCCCAAGGTATAGTGGCTTTTGAAAATGAAGAAATGTCAGAAATAATAAAAAAATTAGAACGGCGATTTAATGTACAAATCATCAACGAAAATGAAATGCTAGGAGAACGCAGGTTCACCGGTATATTCGATAAAGAAGGGATTGATTTAATATTAAAAACGATACAAGCTCACACAAATTTTAGCTACGCTAAAAAAGGAGAAACAATAACAATTAAAAAAAACCAAAGCCTATGACTTGAAGCAATTCCTAACACTAAAAAACCAATACTAACTAGACTAAATTAATTATGAAAAGACAGAAAACCATATGTACTATAGGGCAAAAACTTCGGAGAAGCATATTCTGCTTCCTGTGTTTGTCGCTATTTTTTAGCTCTGCAAATGCAAGCACATGTACTCAGGATGATATTCTGACCGCGAGTTTTAACAACAAAAATCTCGATTACGTCCTTGAGACAATAACGAATAATACTGGCCATAAGTTTTTTTACGAAGCTTCTGAGGTAGATTTGAATCGTAAAGTAACCATTAACAAAAATAATATTTGTGTTGAAGATCTTTTAAAAGAACTCTTTAAGGATACGGATCTGGATTATGAAATCCTTTCTAGCCAGATTGTGATTAAAAAAAAGAAAGACCCTATTCTCTACCGTTCCATACCTAAGAAAAAGGCCGAAAGTTTAGAGATACAGGCCAACATTACAGGTTCTGTCCTGGATGAATCAGGAAGACCTTTACCCGGCGCAACCATAATAGCTAAGGGAACAAAAGTAGGTACAACAACAGATTTCGATGGAAATTTCGAAATTTCAATGCCAATAGGTGTTGTTAAAATTCAAGTTTCCTATTTGGGATACAAAACCAAGGAAGTTGATGTTTCAGGTCAAACTTCTATTACTGTTAATCTTGATCTAGATGCGGCAGCCTTAGAAGAGGTTATAGTGGTAGGTTATGGAACTTTAGCCAAAAGGAGAGTGACGGGATCTGTAATCTCAATTTCCTCAGAAACTATTGTTGATGTCCCATCTTTAAGTCCAGAGGCCGCTATCATTGGTCGAGTAGCTGGAGTTCAAGTTCAGGAAACTTCCGGTGAGCCAGGTGCAAGCCCAAATATTAGGGTTAGGGGTTCAGGCTCTATCTCTGCAGGTAACGATCCATTGTTTGTTATTGATGGAATTCCAATATCTAGAAATCTTACCTCCGCAGGAGTTAATGGTGGAGTGGCCAGGAGAAGAACAGCTTTTCAACCGCCTCCAGTAAATCCACTTGCAACCTTAAATCCAAATGATATTGAGTCGATCCAAGTACTAAAAGATGCTTCGGCAGCTGCAATTTATGGATCACGAGGAGGAAATGGAGTATTATTGATTACTACAAAAAAGGGATCGACTACAGATGAGGGACGATTTTCTTTTGACTCCTATATCAGTTTACAAAACGTAACCAATAAAATTGATCTCATGAATGCCCCGGAATTAATAGATTTCACAAGGGACGCGAGAAATAATAATTACCTATCTTCAGTACAAGGAGCTTCAATTGATGATCCTATTGGACCTGGCGAAAGGGGAAATGCGAACTATGAATTACCAGAATCCTTTATCAATTGGGATGGTACCGATACAGATTGGCAAGATGAGATATTTAAAACGGGGATTGTAAATAATTATAATTTTTCATATGCCTCACCCATAAAGAACAATACAAGTTTTTTTACATCAGTAGGTTATTTCAAACAAACTGGGATAGTCGAAAAAGCCAAATTTGAGCGCTACAATTTAATGTTAAACTTAAATTCTCAGCTAACTGAAAAGTTAAACTTAGATCTTAGAGTTGCCCCGACAATCACAGAAAACCAAAGAGTACCCGCATCTGCGCCATATTTTGCTAGACCCCCTGGAGTCATTTATTCAGCCCTAGTACATTCTCCTACGGTAAGTCCTTACAATTCGGATGGTACAATAAACCAACTTAATAATCAGTCCTATTTAGGAGGAGCAACAACAACTGCGAGTAATCCCTTAGCCATAATTGAGGGTGTTGATGACAAGATTTTTCAGTTTCAGACTCGAGCTTCGTTAGGGTTGTCTTATGAAATTTTGCCAGATCTTACTTTTAAAACTTTTGGAGGTACTTATATCAACTTATACAACCAAGACTTTTACAGAGGTAATACGCTCTTGTACAGAAATGCTACTGAGGGTGAGTCTTATGCTCAAGCAACTACTTCAACTGAGGTTAACTGGGTGTGGGAGAATACGTTAAATTGGGAAAAGGAATTTGATGATCATTTTATAAATGCCATTATTGGGTATACTGCTCAAAAGGATAATATTGCTATAAAGCAAGTTTTGGCAGACAATTTCCCAGATGATTTGGTGACAACAATAAGTGGTGGCCAAGTATTCGCTGGTAATTCTATTAAGGAACAGTGGACATTAGCTTCATCTTTATTTAGATTAAACTATACCTTCAAAGATAAATACCTATTTACCGGAACAATACGTTCCGACCGTTCCTCTAGATTTGGATCAGATAATCAAACCGGTTATTTTCCTTCATTTTCTACAGGATGGCGTTTAAATGAAGAGCCATTTTTCCAATCCGTAGAAGCTATTTCAGAATTAAAACTTAAATTCAGTTGGGGTGAAACAGGAAACTTTGAAATTCCAAATTATGGAGCAATTGGCCTACTTTCACCTAATAATTATAACCTTGCCGGAAACGAGGTGAATGGATTGATACAAAGCACCATTCCTAACCCTGAACTAACTTGGGAAAAATCTCAACAAACGAACATAGGTTTAGAATTAGGCCTCTACAAAAATAGAGTGTTTCTATTGGCTGATTATTATACTACCAAAACTTCAGACTTACTATTAAACGTTAGTATTTCTTCAGTATCAGGTTTCCAAACAACTTTGCAGAATTTGGGAGAAGTAGAGAATAGTGGATTTGAATTGGCATTAAGAACTAAGAATTTTGTCGGTGCTTTCACTTGGAATACAGATATCAATTTTTCTACTAATAAAAATGAGGTACTGTCACTTAATAAAAGTAATGAACCTATATTTTCGGCAGGTAGTGCTGGTGTTAGGCACGTAACTAGAGTTGGTGATCCAATAGGTAGCTATTATGGTTATGTGGTAGATGGTATCTATCAAACTCAAGCTGATATTGATAGCGCTCCTGTAGATACACAAGCACCTAGTGCTTCTCCTGGCGATTTTAGATTCAAGGATATCGATGGGGATGGTGAAATAACTCCTGATGACAGAACCGTTACCGGAAGTTATTTTCCAGATTTTACATGGGGGATTAATAATAGTTTTAATTATAAAAACATTGATTTTAGCTTTTTGATTCAAGGTGTTGAAGGAAACGAGATTTTAAATCTTACTTCACGACACATGAAAAATGGAGAAGCCAATTTTAATGCTTATTCTATCATCAATGATAGATGGCGTTCAGCCTCTGATCCTGGAAATGGTATAGTACCAAGAGCTGATAGGGCCACTGGTAATCATGGAAACAACAACAGACCTTCTTCTTATCAAGTAGAGGACGGATCCTTTATTCGACTAAGAAATGTAACATTAGGATACTCAGTGCCGTCTGAAAAATTATTTGGTGATAGTGGTATCGATAGACTGAGATTTTATATTACTGGAACTAACATTTTCACAATCACGGATTATTTAGGATATAATCCAGAGGTGAGTAACATATCCAATAATAGCTTGACTCCTGGAGAGGATTATGGTGCATACCCTTTAACAAGGTCAATTACCATGGGTATAAATCTAACTTTTTAATTTAAAACTGTCAAAGATGAAAAAAATATTCATATTACTCTCAATTACCTGCCTAACGCTGGCATGTAGTAGTGATTTCACAGACTTAGCCCCGATTTCCAACAGGAATGAGGCTGATTTCTTTAATACCGCAGATGATTTCGTAGCCTCTATAAATTCAAGTTATGCAGGGTTACAGGATCAAGGTGTATACAATAGAGCCTATTGGGTATTGTTTGAAATGCGTTCAGATAACACGGACCAAGGTCCTGATGCTACAGGTTTAGCTAGACAGTATACTGAAATTAATCAGTTTACCGAAAACCCTTTAAATGAACAAGTAGATGCTGCCTGGAGCGGATCTTATCGGGTAATTGCGAACTGCAATGTTATTCTTAAAAGAATAGATAATGTAGTTGAAATTGAGGAAGGTCTAAAGAATAGAATTATAGGGGAAGCCATTTTTCTAAGATCTTTAATGTATTATCATTTAGCCGTTGGCTTTGGTAATATTCCACTTCAATTGACTCCTTTTGTTCCTGGTGATGGATTGACCCAAGTAGATGCAAACACTGTCTATGAACAATTGGTAACGGATTTGACTATTGCTGAAAATAACCTGCCAATTTCTTATCCTTCTGTCGCTAACGCCGGTAGGGCCACAAAAGGGGCTGCCGCAACACTTTTGGCAAAAGTACAATTAACCCTAGGTGATAACACTTCAGCTGCAACAACATTGCGTAGAATTATCACTACTTATAACTATGAGTTAGTTTCTAACTATGCAGATTTATGGGGTATTGCCAACGAGAATAATAAAGAGTCCATTTTCGAGGTACAATTCATTAGTGGTGGTATAGGTCAAGGAAGTGCATTGACCAACGAGTTTTCCCCTAGTGGTGATTTACAGACCGGACAGGGATTTGGGAGAAATAGACCAACTGAGGAATTGGTAAATGCATATGAGCCAGGAGATCTTCGTTTTGCCCCTTCAATGGGTACTACGTGGATTAATAATGAGGATGAAGTTATAGAGCAAAATTATGTAAGAAAATACGAAAGTAATCCTCCGACTGAAAACGACTCGGACAACAATTTTATAGTATTTAGATATTCCGATGTTCTTTTGATGCTTGCAGAGGCCCTCGGGGAATCACCCGAAAGTTATGAATTAATAAGGGAGGTTAGGGCAAGAGCTGGATTGGATGCCATCGATGCTAGTACACCAGGCACTTTTCAAGACAAATTACTTAAAGAAAGACAAGTAGAATTTGCTTTTGAAAACCATCGTTGGGCAGACCTGAAAAGGTTTGGAGTTGTAAACGATAGATTAATTAAAGCTGAGTCAGCTACTATTAATGCTGGAGATATTAGAGAACTATTTTTCATTCCTCAACGGGAAATGGATATTAATTCAAATTTTGTTCAAAATTAACGTCCATGAATAGTATTGAAAGGATTTAATTATCGAGTTAGTTTGATTGATCCCATACTTTGAATTTCCTACTTATGGTCCTATGGATACATCTTAAAAATATAACTCGAATAATTATCCTTTCAAGTCTTTGAATAGGAACGTAACAACAATTATGAAATTTTAATCGCTTTAAATACAAATACTAGAATGAGAAAATTAACATTAATTATATGCCTTTGCTTTGCATTCGCAATAGGTAATTCACAAGAGAAAAAGGTTTTAAACATTTTAGCTATAGGTGCTCACCCAGATGATTGTGATTCTAAGTTTGGAGGCACTGCGGCACTATTCGCCAATATGGGTCATAATGTGAAATTTTTGGCACTTACTAATGGTGATGCTGGTCATCAAAGCATGGGTGGAGGGCCATTAGCCAAAAGGCGTAGACTAGAAGCTAAGGATGCCGCAAAGGCTCTAGGAATTGCTGAATACGAGGTATTGGACAATCATGATGGAGAATTATTCCCAACCTTGAGCATTAGGCTAGAAGTGATAAGAAGAATACGCGATTGGAATGCGGATATAGTACTTGGTCTTAGACCAAATGACTATCATCCTGATCATAGGAATGCTGGATCGGTTGTACAAGATGCTGCATATATGAATATTGTACCCAATGTTGCACCAGATACGCCACCGCTTAAAAAAAATCCCGTATTTCTTTACATGAGTGATAATTTTAAAAAACCCTACCCATTCCAAAAGGATATTGCGGTGATAGTCGATGATGTAATTGATACTAAAGTTAGGGGATTAGCAGCTCATGAATCTCAAATGTTCGAGTGGCTCCCATGGACTAATGGGACAGATTTATCAACAATTCCAACTGGAGAAGTAGAGCGTTTAGCTTGGTTAAAAGAAAGATGGATGAATAGAAAACCAGATGCAACCACTTTGGAAGCTGTGAAAAAATGGTATCCTGGAGTAGACGTCTCGAATGTAAAACAAGTTGAATTTTTTGAAATTTGCGAATATGGAAAACAACCAACCGACCAAGAAGTTAAGAATATGTTTCCAATGCTAGGCAGCAAATAAATCTTGCGCTAACTGTTTTTAATATCATTCTTAACCAAATTAACCAACCAGATTTTAATGGAAAATAATAAGCCTAAAACCAAAAGGCATTACCGAATCATTGGCCTAGTAATGCTGGTATTTTTCGTAATATCATTTATTACTAACATACTTAACTCCATTATTGTAGATGTTAAGGATAGTTTCGATTTAAGTCTTGTTTCTACTGGGTTTCTACCATTCACTTTCTTTATAGCCTATGGAATTATGTCCATACCAGCGGGATTCCTGTCTGAAAAGTATAGTGAAAGAGCATTGTTATCCATATCATTCTTAGTCATGGGACTTGCCTCTTTGGGTTTTGCTATTTTCCCGGGGTACGGGGTGTTTAGTATAACACTCTTCACTTTAGGTTCTTGCATGGCCGTCTTGCAGGTTATTATCAATCCAATGCTAAGAGTTGCTGGAGGTGAGGAACATTTTGCATTCAACTCCGTACTTGCGCAATTAGTTTTTGGGGCAGCTTCATTTTTAAGTCCCTATCTCTATAAATATTTAGTTAACAAAGAAGAAAACACCAATGACTCGATTGCTGAAACACTACGTGGATTCGTGCCAGAGAACCTGCCATGGGCATCTCTTTATATTGTTTTTGCACTAATAGCCTTTTTGTTGTTCTTCTATGTCTTTTTTACTAAATATCCAAAATTTGAGAAAAATGAGGATGAAAAGGCAGGAGACCGCAGTTCATACTGGGGTTTATTAAGGAACAAATGGACCCTTTTATATTTTCTTGGAATCTTCTGTTACGTTGGTGCTGAGCAAGGTGTTGGTAATTGGATATCACAATTCCTCTATCAATACCACGGCCTTAATCCACAAACAATAGGAGCAGATACAGTATCCTACTTTTGGGCCATGTTGACTGTAGGGTGTTTATTGGGATTATTGCTTTTAAAATTTATGGACAGTCGTAAAATATTGATCATAGCAACATCCATCACCATACTTTGTTTGATCCTTTCATTGACAGGCTCAGAAGAGGTGGCATTGATTGGGTTTCCATTAATAGGTTTCTTTATTTCGGTCATGTATTCTGTTATCTTTTCATTAGCACTTAACTCTGTTAAAGAACACCACGGCTCACTTTCTGGGATTTTATGCACGGGTATAGCCGGGGGGGCTGTAATTCCATTTATTGTCGGTGGATTAGGGGAGCTAATGACTCTAAAATCAGGAATGTTCTTTTTGATTATTCCATTGGCTTTCATTCTTTCTATCGGTTTTTGGGCTAAACCTCTGGTCAATAATAAGACGATTAGTCTAAAGAAAGATAAATGAAGATTATGTCTACAGAAGTTTTAGGGGTTGATATTGGTGGAACCAATATTAAGGCAGGGAGAGTTAAAGGTAGTACGATAAGCCAAACTGCTTTAATAGGAGTGAATCGGAATGATTCCAAGGAAACTACGCTAGAAAATCTTTTTCAGGTGATACAAGAATTAATAACCGATACTGTTGAAGCTATAGGCATAGGAGTTCCGGCAGTGGTTCATATAGATTCTGGAGTAGTATATGATGTTCAGAATATTCCGGCATGGACAAAAATTGCCCTTAAGGAATTAGTACAGGAACGATTTAACGTACCAGTATATATTAACAATGACGCCAATTGTTTTGCATTGGGCGAAAAATATTTTGGAAAAGCAAAGGAATGCAGCAATTGCGTAGCATTATCCTTGGGGACAGGCCTGGGTATGGGTATTTTGATAGACAATACCTTATATAATGGTGTAATGTGCGGTGCAGGGGAAATAGGTATGCTGCCTTACCTAGATGGTATATTGGAGCACTATACGGGTAGCTTTTTCTTTGATGAAAAATACGGGCAATCAGCATTAACACTTTATGAAAAAGCCTTGAAAAGTGATCCTATCGCGCTACAAGCTTTTGAAGAGTACGGTTTACATTTAAGCGAGGCGATTAAGATAATACTGTATATGTATGCACCAGAGTTAATAATACTCGGTGGTTCTATTCGTACTTCATATCCATTCTTTGAAAAAACTTTAAAGTCTGGAATCGAGTCGTTTGCTTATCCAATACAATTGGAAAATTTAAATATTGAGACATCGGATTTGGTCGATGCTCCGATACTCGGAGCTGCTGCACTTTGTCTATAAATAAAAAAATATAAATGAGACTACTAATAACAATACTACTCACCTGTTTTTTATTGAAGTCCTGTGAGACTCCAGAGTCTACTAAAAAAGTAGAAATTACAGTTGAAAATAACAGGATTGGAGCACCTGTTACATTGGGCATTCCATTTCCCAAGGGTGAACTCTACTCTGTTGATCATTTGCGTTTATTAACATCTGAAGGAGTTGAAATTCCATGTCAAACTACAGAGGTTGCCAATTGGGGACCATTAGATGACAGTGTCAAATGGGTATGGGTTTTCTTCTTTTCGGAAGAGGGTACGGAGTATATTTTAGAGTACGGAGATTCAATTGTACCCATCCGTACAGAAGAAAAAATTGTCTCAGCAAATAATATGCGACCACAAGGAGGTATCTCTGTAAACACTGGACCTCTTTCTTTTTCAATCCACAAAATGGGCAATGGTTTTCTGGATGAAGTTTATTTGGATTCAAACAAAAACGGGGAATTTGAAGAAAGTGAAATCATAGGTTCTTCACCAGAAAAAAACAGAGGGACTTTTTTGGACCTTTTGGATGATGCAGGTATTGATGCTTCTAAAGCTGTTATCAATGAAGTTTTTAGAGAAAAAGGCTCCGGGCCCATGCATAACATTTTTAGGATAGAGGGGACTTACACCTATAGTAGGGAAGATAATAACCTTTCGCCTTTTACCATGTATCTGCACGCTTACGCAGGAAAAAGTTACATCAAGGTAATGCATACCTTAACCTATACAGGTGTGCCAGATAAACATAAAATACAAGAAGGGCAACATTATAATATTGCGACCCAGAATAAGAATATTCTATCTGAAGATACCGCCGACGATATTGGGTGGACACATCCAAATGACGAGATAGCTGCAAGTGGAATTCAACTTAAGTATCATCTAAATGAAAACGTCAATGTAGCTATACCCATTAATGAAGGAAACTGGCAAGATGATGATGCCAAAGCGATTATAGAAGAAGTATCTTTAAATAACCAAAAAGCCGTACAACTTTTACAACAGGGACCCGAGAGAACGAAGAGTAAAAGTTTAAGAAGTCTTTATGTAAATGGGTTTAAAAAAGATGGCGATGAGGAATTGAAAACTAAGCCGACATTTGAAGCTACCATCTCTAAAGGTAAAGAGAATGTAGTGAAATCTCAAAGGGCTAAAGGATGGGTAAATGTTACTGATGGTGAAAGGGGTATTGGTGTTGGCATAAAGAATTTTTTAAAAGAATATCCAAAAGGTATTGAAATAGACCCAATTACAGGTTCAATTACTGGAAGTATATGGCCCTTGGAGAATGGACCCATGAGCTTTGCAAGGCATAATACAGAATCAGATGGTGGAATGTTGGGGAATTTTGCTCAAGGAATCACCAAAACCACAGAATTCATCTACTATTTTCATGATAATGAGGCCACGGAAGAGGTAGGTCTTAAAATGGATTATGTTATTGATAGTCCGGTAGCACATGCAACACCTGATTGGTATACAGGCTCTAAGGTTTATGGTAATATGGCACCTAAAACAAACAAGCATGTAGCCTTCGAAAATGCCTTGCAATATAAGTATCAATGGTGGGCATTTAACCAAAAACATGAGCCTTGGTATGGCATATTTAACTACGGGGATGGAAAGAGTTATTTCTTTAATGGTCGTTGGGTGCAATGGACAAATAATGAACCCACGGTTGACTTTATGCTTTGGACTAATTTTATGCGGACTGGAGATCCTAAATATTTTAATTTGGCACAGGCCATGAGTAGGCATACAATGGATGTGGATAACATTCATTGGCCTAAAAAGCGTAAATATTACGGCGAGATTAATGATGCCATAGATTTCTGGAACTACGAGGAAGAACCTGAATCAACCCCATATTTGGGAATTGGTAGAAGGCATGGCAACGAACATTGGTCTGCTTTATTAAGTGCACATGTTTGGATTCAAGGATGGGTAGCTTCATATTACATTTCTGCTGATCATAGGGCACTAGATGTCGCTAAAATGACCGGAGACACATACATTAACAGGATATGGGGAGAACACGATTTAAGAGGAAGAAGACTGTATTTATCCGTTCTTAATCTTGTTGAACTTTATGATGCTACCAAACTACAGAAGTATAAAAATGAGCTAGATGATAGAGTGAGCTTAATGCTAGAGTTTCAAGAAAGACAAGGAGGAAATCTGTTATTGGATAGATTTGGATATAGTCAAACTTATGTAGCTCAAGGACTGTACAAATATCAACAAATAACAGGGGATGAAAAAGTAAGAAAAGCGCTAGTGGAACATGCTAGGTGGGTTAGAGATGTACCGCCCCGAAACCATGAGATGGAATCTTATTTAGCAACCATATATCCCTTGCTTCTCGGATATGAATTCAGTGGTGAAAAAAGCTATTTAGACGAAGCCTTATCAAGGGCGGAAGTATTGAAGATAGGGGAATTACCAAAATCACCAGAAGAATATGAGAATGCGAAAACGTATAGTGAAGATCTCGTGAAGATTTCAAACCTTCCGGAAAGCAAGGGACGTTTCACTAACTGGCAAACAAATCAGGGTTTACGTGTCTTTGGTTGGACACACGGCTATAATATACCATACTTATTGTATTGGATGGATAAGGAAAATATCGATTAATAAACATAGACAGGGAGCAGGCTTATAAAAAATAAGCTGCTCCTTTTTTTGTGTCTACAAATATCTTTACTTACTGATACAATTAACCAGGTGGTTACTTCGAATAAAAGAAAAAATAAGGATTTTCAATAGCGCCCTAATCGATATCAAGAAATCGCATATCGCACTATCAGCAGAAGTACCCCCAAATAGAATACCAACACCCCAATTAGCCCCAAAAATTTTCCAAAATAACCTTTTAGTCTTTGTTTTTTAGAAATTTTCAACTCATTTTTTGAAACGTTCAACTTTATATTTTCCAATATTTTATAGGCGATAACAGCCATTATAGCACCTAAGATCATCAGAATAATACCTTTAGTAATCATATTAAAACCATTTTATACGAGGATATATTTATTTCGCAACAGGCACAAATGTACCCAAGTAAATAGAATGGTAGTTCTCATTATCTATTTATTTAACAAAGGTTATTTTGCAGAAATAAGGTTCTTTATACCTTACATGAAACACCAAAGGCATGTCCAAACAAGTCAAATTCCCATATAGCTTTATTGGTAAAACGTATTTTTCGAATGAGTTAGCGTAAGGTTGATTTACAAATTGGATTGATTAAAACTCATTAAGGGAATAGTAATATGTCCATCCAACTTTTTAACCAAACTCTTATGGAAAAGTTTGTTTAAAAACCCCTTTTCTTCACGCTCCAAAAGTACCACCAAATCTGCCCCAAGCAGCTTCAATTGATTTTTAAGTTCTTCTTCTATATTATCCGAAAAAGCCAATTTAAAGTTCAAATGTCCATTCTCTACCTTTTGATGTAACATATCCTTAAACCATTCCATTTGTTCCTTCCCTGCGTATTCCTTTTCTGTTGAAATATGGACGATATGAACTTTTGCATCCATCGCCTTTGCCATGGGAGCCAATTTGTTAATTGCCTCAATATCGGCTTCCATAAAGTCTGTGGCATATAGGATTTTTTTTATGGGAATTCCCCCAGAATTGGGGACAATCATTAAAGGGCATGATAATTTATCAACCAAGCTTTTACCTATATCACCTACAAACAGCCCTCGTTCGGTATGTTTGTCCTTTCTTCCAATAATGACCAGTTCCGTAGCTAGGTTTTTGGAATTTTCTATAATTCCTTCTGTGATGGAGTCATTGGCAACCACTTCAAACTTTATATTTTTACCTTCCAGTCCGCCTTTTAAGTGCTTGGCACAATAGGTTGCCAAGATTTCCTTTTGCTCCTCAATAACATGATATTCTATTTGCTCTGGGGGTCTTGAAACCATAACCCTTATAGGTTCTATTTCATGTGTGTTGAAGACAATCAACTGCGCTCCTACCTTTGAACTAAGTTCATAAGCATAACGCAGTACTGGCGCAGAATTCTCGGTACGGTCTGTGGCATAAAAAATAACATTCATTTCATTAGGTTTTAGGACCCTAAATCTATTCTCTTTTCTATAAAATAGATATGACAATGGTCATACACTTTAAATTAATATACAATCCATAGCGATCATGTTACTGCTGACCTTTTTTGGAAGAACGTTTGGCATGTCGTCCAACCTTAGAACCTTATGTTCGAATGAAGAAGCTGAAAAATATTCGAAATTCTTTAGGTTCGATTGGAAAGCTCAGCGCTGGAATCTAACCGTGGTACTGGGTGCCATAATCGGGGGATTTATAGCCTCCGAATACCTTTTCAGACCATTCCATAATTGCTTTAAGTGAAGACACCGTATCAGATTTAGGGAAATTTGGATTCGCCAATATATAAGGATATGCCTTGAATTGATGGCCATTGCATTGATCACAACATTTCATTACGCGCCATTTGAAGCCGTAATTGCTATATTTCTGATTACGCTTTGGTAAAGTAAATATTTTTAATGCTTATCGTTTTTCCGTCAAAATTATCTTCCCCAAAAAGATAAAGTAATGCTGTAACGTTGGAAAGGTCACCCTTTTTATTTAACTCGGAAATAGGAATGGAAATGGTTTTCCAATCTTCGGTTAAGGCATAGGTATGACCCGGTCCAATAAAAGCCCCATTGTTTTCCTGATCACCTTTTGAAAATACGCCTGTTTGAAATCCTAATTGAAAACTTGACGAGGTATCTCCTTTAATGTCAAAAAATAGATATCCATAAAAATAACTGGATAAATCCTCCCCTTTTGCCTGTATTTCCAAGGCACCACCCCACCATTCGCCAGTTCCAGTAGTTATTGTCAGTTCGCTTTCTGGAGATAAAAACATTTCACAAGTACCCTCCCAAACATTCAATTTCAAAGGTGCACAGGGATACGTTGTGTCATTGTCCAAATTGGGCTCCATAGCTTCCTTTAGAACCAAGTAAGTCCCTTCTGTTACACAATCCCCAGCGTTGCGGTTTACGTTAGTGTGAATCGTTTGCAGCAACCCTATTTCAGAAAGCGGTTTTGGTGGCATCAACTCAGACAGCAGTTTGGATTCATCCCCTCCAAACGTCTTAGTTATAGTTTGCCCGTTTCTGGTTAAACCTTTAAAAATTCCTTCATCTACCATATCCCACAATGCATATTTGGCCTGGCCTTGAAGATTTATCAATCCAAAATGATTTTCAGATCCATTAAGATCCCCCGAGTCCTTCCACTGTTCATCAAAAGCCTCAAAATAAAAACAGGTCAAACCAGCACGATCTGTCCATTCCCTCATGGCCTCATAGTACAATTTTTCCTTGTACTCATCGGCTGCATGTGAACCTGTGGCACCATAGGACGTACTTGCGATAGTGGCCCAACCTGTTTCCCCTATATGGATTGGCTTATCCAAGCCTAAACTTTTCATATAGTCCAAGGCCCCTTGATATTGGGATTTCGCATAGTTCTTGGCCCTAACCATGGCCATTTCTATTTTTTCCAAATCCAAAAGACCCTCCTCTTCCTCTGATACTGCCCAAAAGATAGGATTGTAGTGGGAATCGTGAAAGGGATAAGTATGGAGGGAGACAAAATCGACAGCCCCAATCAATACTGCTAAATCGTCCGTTCTATAGCTTGCTGCTCCCCCACCCCAGGATTCGTAATTATCTGAACTGGTAATCCACAGATCTTTGGGAAGTTCTCCCTCCTTTTTTAATCCTTGTAAATGTTCTACCCATTCCAAGATCACATTGGGGGTCACAAAATAGTTTGCTGCCCATGTGACCATAGCCTCATTGCCTACCGCTATGATCTTAACAATATCGGGATATTTTATAGCCATGGCAATGGCAGTTTCAATCTCAGCGGTATTGTTCTCTATATTCCCTTTAGTATGGTTTGCTTTAGTTGTCCATGCACCTTCGCACTCTATCCATGTACCCAACATAAGATACATTTCAAAATTAGGATCTTGATTTTTTACATTGCGAATAGCTTGAAGAAGGTTGGCCGTATGTTCATATTGTTGGGTGTTATAGGTACGCAATAATTTGACGCCCATGGCCGCCAAAATTTTCATATCCTCTTCCAATTCTATGACACTAGGTGCAATATCCCTGGAATTTCCTCTATACCCACCATAAGAAAATGCCTTATACAAGGGGTTGCCCAAAATATCCTTGGCAGAAATTTCCTTTGATTGGGGTTTATAACTTTGGGCAAATACCAGGAAAATCATCAATGCCAAAAGAAGAAATATGGATCGACTTTTATTTATTGGTTTTAGCTTCATGATTTTCATAATCTAAAATGCCTAATGAATTAAATAATATTAAATGTAGTTCATCATAACTACTTCTTAGTTTTCCGTAACTTTTAAAGACTGTTAATTGCTACTTTGATCATCTTTACAGTGTCCTGTCTTTCAAATATTTGCTTACTTAACGATTCGTCAAGTTCAGCTTTTTTTAATTTGGCCGATGACCCGTTATTATAAAATATTTCCAGACCAGATTGCTCTGAAAGCTCATAAATGATCGGAATTTGACAATACGTAAATCCGAATGAGCTTCCTGTTAGCTGTAGCCATTTTTCATTTTTATCGACATCAAAATAATGTAGTATGGCATCATGCTTAAAAAACTCTTCTTTTTTCAAAAGTTTTGGGTTAAATGACAATTTACCTTCTTGAACTCCAATTCCCAATTCTCCAAACCTGCTAAGAATATCCTCTTTCACTTGTCCGGTCATTCCAGGTTGTTGTGCACCCTTACCGGCAGGGGTGTGGGAATAAGGATCTGTAGGAAATGCTCCGTACAGTTTTGGTGATTTATGAACTCCGATTCCTTCATTGATTTCATAATAGTGGTTCTTCAAAGCAGTCACCACATCACTGCTTTCATTATTTTCTATTGCCTTTAAACAACATTCCTGCACTGCCAATAACAATTTGGAAACCATGTGCCAATAAATAGATCCTAAACCTTCATAGCCAAAAAAGGTACCTGATCTACCGGTAAAGGATTTATGGTCAAAGACTTCTTCAAAGATATCCAACAACAGCTTCCTATCCTTCGCTACCAATTCTTGATATTGTTCGGGAAGCTTATCCATTGCTGCCTTTAAACTGTTGGCATTATTAAATGAGCCATTAAAATGATAGCTTCCATTTATATCCCGCTCTACTATTTTCGTATTCCCACCATTTATTAATTGAAGGGCCAATTCTGATTTATTAATTCTATCTGCAGGAATATTGTTTTTATCCACAAATCTGGACAGTTCCTTATTGGGGTATAGGATATAGCTGGATTGGTCCTTTCTGTACAACCTGCTACTTTTCAAAGCGTCCAAAACGCACAATGCCTCCTTGGCTGTAATACTATCGGAAGCCAAGACAGCCACCTGCCCTTCCAACATTTCGGTTAAATAGGAAACTGAAATTTCCCTATCGTTTTCCACACTCATCAAATTATAAGAGTGGTATAGATTATCTGTGCGCTTATTGGCCTTTATGGAATGGTCAAGATAATGGTTCATTAGATCAAAAAACGCCAATAGCTCTGATTTACCAAGCATATTCTTCTTTCCTGAAAAACCTTCTTGATAAATAGTATTCCTAAAAGCACCTCCCGCCTTTCCCAAGCCATCCACAATAGTCTTTCTATCCGAATCGGAGATTTTACCCCTTAATACGCTTGTAGAACCCACCAATGTTACATTGATTTCTCTGAAGAAAACGAGCAACTCCTTTGAAATGGCAACTTCCTCAAAAGTAGATTTCTCGGTAAGTTTTTTAAAGAAATTCAAAAATCTTCTCAGGTAGAAAAGCGTCACCATGGATACCCCGTTCCCAACCAACGCATTGTTGGCATCGTTCCATTCCGGTCTTTGTGTATTTAACCATATCCCTGCCTCAGGGATAAAATTGGAACATTTGGCCAAGGCGGTAGCCAATAGTTTTTCAACGAAATTAACCTTACAGATCTCCTTGTTTTGATTGAGCAACAAAAGACCGTCTGCTCCCAATTCTTTCTTCCTAACGTGAAGTACCTGATCCAATTTATCATCGAATACGATAGTATCTTTTGGGTTCTTTAAAATATCTGAATACCTTTTGATCTTATAAGGCACATTGGCATAAACAAAAACATCTTCCTCAAAATAACCTGCCAATTTGTTGGGGTAATAATCTTCTGAAAACTCCAAGAATTTCAATAGATACACTATTTGGTGGTCCCCCCAATAGCCGATAAAGGAAAATGGATCTTCTGGTTCTATAACCTCCCAATCAAAGCCTCCTTTGGTAACCCGGTACGGGTTATAGCCATCAAAAGTAGAAGCGTTAAGGAATTTGAAGATCATACTTTCCATAAACTCTGGATAGGAATGTGCCAAGGCCTCCCAGTTTTGAAATATATCTCTCCAGTTTCCTTCGTAATCCAACACCTTGGAACCATCTTCCTCATTTCTGGTGTTAATAGAAAACTTGTTCCATGGCCTACTCGGGTCACCATGTCTTCTACTAAATTTTAAGGGCATGTACTCCATACATAATCGCTTAAAATCAGTATCGTTATTTTTTTGTGTCAGCGTCTTTAATTGGGACAAAGTGAACACCTCGGGAAGTTGTTTCAGTATTTCATTATGCCCTTTAAAAACCTCACTATTGGCCTTGGACAAATAGGTTTTAAAATCTTGGGCTTCAATCTGATAATTAGTATCAAAAATGCCGCCCCTCATAATATTGAACATTACATTGGCAAAATGCCGCGTAGTTCTAAGCTCATCCGCAGAAGCCTGAAATCCGTCTGCCGAGGCGGTCAATTCCTTAAGGTTTTTAGTTCCTAGGTCTATATCGATTTGGATCTTTTGAAGTAAGTCTTTTTCATTGCCTAGCAGATTGGAGATATGGGCCACATCACTAGGACCTTGATTTACATTGGCCACTATAAGCCAACTTTTTTCCTTCTTTCCTTCCAACTTTAATTCGGTATGTACAAAATAGGCTGATTTTTCCGCCTTTATGTCTACTTCTTGCTCTATGGGGAGGCCTTGCCTAAATGAATTTATCTGTCGCGATGAGATCAGATAAGTACAGTCTTCCAATCCAAGGGACCACGCTATGGTAGATTTTAGGGCTTCACTGGGTTCTGATTTATCCACTATAATGGCACTAAGGGCGTAGATACCCAATCCCTTTTTTGCCTCAAGCTCATTCTTTTTGTAGGCATCCACCAAATTACTCCTCGTATTCTGCAATGCAGTCGATATTCCATAGGGCAATATATTCTGAATCCCGTCCAAGAGAGTCAGTTGTACCTCTTCATCACTGTTATTGACAAGGGTGCTTTTTCTTACAAAGCCATATTCATTACTTGAGTTCCATTGGTACCTGAAGATGAGTCCTAAGTCCAAATTCACCTCTTCGAACATTATTTTATTTCCAAACTTATTTTTATAGAGGTTCCTACGTGTATTGTAAACACCTTTTTGGTTTTCAGAAAATGGTTCCCACAGAATCGACTTTTCATTCAAATGTACCTGGACCAAGGTTTTACTGCCTGTAACCTCTACAGATTCTGTTATCTTATCATCCGTGTAATATGGAAAAAGAGCCATTTCACTGTCCTTTCTACCTGCTGTTATACCGCCATTACTGGACAAGAACATCCAATGATTGGAATCACTGACGATGCTCATAAAGAAGGGTCTCATGGCATCGTTATTTGAAATCTTATAATATGTCTCGTTTTCAATTTCTACATATTCACCGCTAACCTCATGGTCATCTAAATACGCTGGGCTTTTTCCTATATAAATTTGTTTTCCCATCATGGAACCTATTTTAATCGATTAAAATCCATAACCCCAACTAAATACATTAGTACTCAATTGAGGTTTTTCGCTTCTATTTTTGGTTATTACTTATTTGACCTTGAACGGTATATTTGCCGTGCCTTCGTGATTAAAACCATCATCAGCATAAACAAACAACCTATAATTTCCAGGTTCTGGAGATTTAAATTTCAACATGCCGTCCTTCTGCTCTGAAATATCAATATGTATCGCCTTTGGTCGAGCCTCGTGGTCCCCTCCTTCTTTGGCCTCCTCACTTTCCCGTAATACTTCCCATTTGTAGGTGATAGGATCATTTTCAATGTCCTTAATATTTACTTGGGCAGTATACTCTTTCCCTTTATCTAAGATAACATTTTCATATGCGGTTTTTCCTTTCAATTTAAAGGAAGCAATTTGAGGTGTTCTATTTTCTGGCCATTTTCCATTCCATATGTAATGCATCACGCCCACGGATTCCGTTTCTTTTCCATTTTCCAGGAAAACGCCATACCAGGTAGGAGTACGTTCCTGTTTATTTCCCCATAAAAAAACGTAGGAGCCAATACATTGAAGCGTGTCTGCCGCTATCCCTCCTTTATATCTCTTTAAGTAATTACCTGCTTTTAGAGTGCTATTTTCTTCTATTGGCGCTCCCCAAGTGGTTGTAGGCACTTCCCAGTGACCAGTTGCTCCCCATTCTGTGACCATATAAGGCCCTTTCCATCCGTATTCCCTAATTAGCTTGGGTACATCTGGCAAGTCCCCATACATTTGTACCGATAGAATATCCAGATCTTTACACCTCTCGTTGATATACGTAATTTCTTGCTGGGAAATTCCAGCTAGGGTTGTAGTAGTTGGGTGATTAGGGTCCAATTCATGAATCATTTTTGAAATGTCATTTACAGCATCCCAAACTTTAGGATTGCTATAGTTTAAATTCAGTTCATTTCCAATGACCCAAATAAGAAGTGCTGGATGATCTTTAATTTCCAAAACCTCTTTTTTAATTCGCTCCTTTTGTTCTTCTACCGACTTTTCATCATTATAGTCAAATCCATGGCGCTCGCGTTCAACTTCAATACCCATACTTACCATAAGGCCATATTCATGGGCCTCGTCCAAAACTTCTCTAGCAGATCTTTTACCATTGTCTGTACGCCAAGTCCTAAAAGAATTGGCATTATGTTCTGCCAATGCCGCCACATTACCAAATTCTAAGCCAGCCCCTTTAATATAGAAGGGTTCTCCATTGACCAATAATTGGTATTTGTCACCGGATTTGGAAACTTCCACATTTGCAGGTCCTTCCCCAACTGGTTGTTCGGATTCTGTTTTTTTCGGATCGTTCTTACAGGATATAAACAAGCAGATACCGATGATATAGAGTAATTGCTTCATTTTTTAGTCTATTTATTGATTAATAATTCTTCTACTTCCTCCAAGGTTCTTCCTTTGGTTTCAATCACATACTTGTACACAAAAAACACAGCACAAAGGGATAACATGGCATAAATAGCAAATGTAATGGTTGGTCCCAGATTGGAAAGTTCCCATGGAAAAACTTGGGTAACCGAAAAGCTTATCAAGGAATTGAAAAAGCCTACAACGGAAATTGCAATTCCCTTAATCTTACTGGGGAATATTTCAGAGATCAGGGTCCACATGACAGGCCCCAGGGATATGGCAAAAGAAGCCACATATAGCAAGATGGCGATCAATACCAAAGTGGCATTGATAGAGATAAAATTAGTGATCTCATTACGCTTGAATTCTAAAAATAGATCGTCATCCAATTTGGCACTCACTTCTGTAAACAAGGCGGCTTGTCCATCAAAAGATTTGCCGTTCAAATCGGATAATGCCACCATGATCTCCTCATTGCCTACTTTGCTTAAGGTGGTATCATTGAAATTATAGGTAGCACTATTAAAGGCAAAAGTTGCCATCAGCAATGCAACCGTCATAAATGTAGTACCGATAAGCAAAAGAGGTTTTCTACCCAGTTTATCTATCAACCAAATGGCCACAAAAGTAAATACCAGGTTGGTTAGCCCAACGACAATCGCTTGCAAAAAGGACGAATCCGTGGTACCTCCTGCCTGTTCAAAAATTGTAGGAGCATAATAAAATACGGCATTGATCCCCGTGATTTGTTGGAAAAAGGCAATCCCCAAAGCAATAATCATGATCGTTGCATACTTATGCTTGAAAATATCGGACAATTTTCCTTTCTCCTCTTTCCTGTCCAATCCGCGTTGGATTTCCGCAAGCGTAGTTTCCGCATACTCCTCTCCACCGATTTTTAACAGGATTTTTCTAGCCAGTTTTATTTCATTTAATTTAAGAATCAACCACCTCGGACTTTTAGGAACTGTAAATAGAGCAAAAAAGTAAATAACAGCCGGAATGGCTTCTACCCCTAACATCCATCTCCAGGCCTCTCCTTCTATATTTACCAAGAAATAGTTGGAAAAATAAGCTACAGAAATACCAATAACGATATTCAACTGGTTAAAAGAAACCAAACTTCCCCTTAATTTTGGGGGTGCAATTTCTGCAATATAGATTGGTGCTATCAAGATAGCCCCTCCAATACCTATCCCTCCAATGATCCTGGCAATGATAAATTCGGTATACCCTGTTGCCATTGCCGACCATGTTGCCGATATTGAAAACAATGCGGCTACAATGATCAACATATTCTTACGTCCAAAACGGTCACTTAACGGTCCTGCCAATAAGTTTCCTGCCATAGCCCCAAAGACCACACAACCAACAGAAAAGCCCAATTGCCATTCGGTCATTTCAAAATATATGGTAATTCCCTTTACAGCACCTGAGATAACGGCACTATCAAAACCCAGTAAAAACCCTCCTAAAGCAACGATTAAGCTGATTAAGATGGTATAGGATTTATTCATTTTAACGGTAACTTGTTTTTCCATTATAGTTGTTGTTAGGTTGGTTACATTTTTATCGCATATTACGATTAATATTTGTTTCTTTTAAAATAACGGCAAGGCCTTGGATGGAAGACCTTACCGTCGGTAAAAAAACAAAACAACTCAAATTCTTATTGATATACCCTTACATAATCTATTTCCATGGTATCCTGAGTAAAATTAGGATCAATTGTTCCTCCCAACGTTCCACCCATGGCAATATTTAAAAGTATAAACTGATCTTTATTAAAAGGCCAAGTATCGCTATTCTTGGTCGAAGGATTATATGTGTAAAAAAGGGTGTCATCCACATAAAA
Source organism: Flavobacteriaceae bacterium KMM 6897 (assembly GCA_035798135.1). GTDB lineage: Bacteria > Bacteroidota > Bacteroidia > Flavobacteriales > Flavobacteriaceae > Sediminicola. The sequence continues at coordinate 455,833 of JAPFBR010000003.1, forward strand.
ATCCATTTTATCGGCTGTCCAGTCCACAGTATATACATGGAATTCTGTGGTGGTATCCGGAATCCCAATAATTCCCTTATTTACGGTATTCCCAAAACTTGATGGGGTATGAATGGCGCTCGAAACTTCTCCGATATTATTACCAACATGCTCCATAATATCAATTTCGCCACAGGATGGCCAACCGACGGTGGTAATATTGGATCCCAAGGTCCAAATTGCTGGCCAAGTGCCTCCTCCTCCGGGTAATTTCGCTCGAACTTCTATTCGACCATATGTAAACGTAAACATAGAATTTAAACGTGCCGAAGTATAATTTTTAGTCGAATTATAGGCTGTATAATTCTCCTTTTTTGCTACAATTTTTAAGGTGCCATTGGACACATAAGCATTATCTGTCCTAGCCGTATAATGTTGTTGTTCTCCATTGTACCAGCCACCATTTTCAGGCGGCACTTCTTCTGAAAACCAGTTCGTGGTCAACACATCTCCCTCCGTATCAAATTCATCTGCCCATACTAAACTTGTTTCGTCCGACACATAAACGGAAATGGTCTTAAAAGCACTTATCATATTGCCTGTAGTGGAATATGCAAACACGCTGATTACATGACTACTCTTACCTGAAGTAGTGAATTCATAATCAAATAGGCCATTGGTGCTTTCTTGTTCTGCTTCGTTACCAACTTTAAAGCCGTAGCGTACCGCATTGGTAGCTGTAGCTGTGCATTGGATAAGGCCTGATCCGTCACCATTTGGGTTATTTGCATCGGACCCTACTATGGTAATTGCCAAATTTAAATTAGTGGGAACTATAGTTTCCACAATTGGCTCAGTAGTTGAATCGCCACCAGAGCAAGAAGCTAAAAGCAACAAGAATAAGGGAGCCAAGATCATAATTCTAATATAATTTTCACGAAACATACATAAGTCATTTTTCTACTATAAAAATAGAACTTTTCTAAAAGGGGCATACATAATGCCCCTATCTTAAAAGTATTACTATTTTATTCTGCAATAAGCATAAAAAATAGTCAATCTGATTGTTGGTTCTGATTATCAGAAACTGCTCAAAAAGCTTATTCTATTGGAATAAACTCATGAAAATAAGCAACTAGATCACTCTCTAGTATTGGTTGAAATTCAGCTCTAACTCTCAATAGGTCTTCTGTAAGGATTAGAATCCTGTATGTCTTAGATCCATTCCAAAAAGAAAGCGTACTGTTTTCTATCTGAAGATAATAGACAGGATTATTATCATTATCCAATTCACCTTCAGTGAAAATTAAAAAGCTAGTATTGGTATCAATTTTATTTACATTAGTAGCATTGGGGCTTGATATATCTCTACAGACGTCAACAAATTGTTGTGGTGAAGCATTTGGAAAGAAATACTGTTCATCTGCCCAACCCACTAAGGTTAGATTATCAACACCTGTATCCAATTGATATCCATAATTGATTCCTTCATAAGAAAACGTTAGCACGTCATCATAGGCACATGGATTAAGAGCGTTAGGATCTATATTGAAATCCGCATTTAATTTGATTCCCGAAGCGTCATAGGCACTCCCTGCTCCCCAGTGTCCGCCTACTTCTCTATTCCACACCCAGCTTTTAGTCCCATCTCCTGCAATTTTTTGTAATATTTCAGGATCTATTAATAACTGAACATCAAGGTCTACATCTATATTTTTCGATGTTGCCGTTCCTCCGGCACCATAAGCCACAACCGTTATTAGTTGTGAATATTGCCCAGATTGGGTATACCTAAATGAAGCAGGTTCTCCAGGACTAACAACTACAGGCTCCGCATTTTGTTTAAATATCACATGAATGTTTAATGCATTATCTGCTGTTGCAGTCAATGTAACATTTCCTGACTGATCAGAATCTACAACCGTGGATATACTCAGGTTCGTAGGCACCACCAGCGCACTCAAGGTTGGTTCATCTTCTTGGCACGCCATTAGGGTTAGAAACACTAAAAGCAATGCACTATATTTATTGATCATATCTTTCATTTTTCCGTGTTTTATTGTTGGGTAATATCGTCTATATAATAAATACTACCATCTCCAGGAGCTTGAGCTACATCGTCAAAATCTAGAAATACCACCAATTTATCGTAGGCATCAGCAGCGTTTATCAAACTTCCGAAATCGAAGGTCAATGTAACCCATTCATTAGCGTTAACTACAGTTTGATCAACAAACTGAGTTGCACCACCTCCACCACCTTCTTTTTCTATTTGGAATCTTATATTTACGTTCGGTTTTGGCGACCATACTTTTATGGAAAAGCTGGTTTTTGAACTAAAGTCGATGTCTTGTCCGTAAATCTTGAAGGTTCCAGAATACCAAGCAGAATTTGTGACCTTATTGAATTCGTAGACGTTTGCAGACGTGTTTATACCTCCCGAAACCGGATTTGTAACCGTTGCTCCAGTAGCTCCCGCATCAAATGCACCATCCATTGTTACTGCAGTCTCAAAATCAAGAGTTGATATCTCAGCCTTTCCACTGCCTCCACCACCACCAGCAGCGTTTAGCGTAATTTTATCAAAGTAAACCACGTTATCCTGGGTTCTTGCATCAAAATCTGGAAAAACAACAATTGCATCTATATTGGTTGACGATCCTTCTCCAATTTTACCTGACATATCGAAAGTTATTTCCTCCCACTCATTAATTTTGGTATTGGCAACTTTTATTTCTCCTGTCGAAGCTTTATTAGACTCAAATTTGATCCCTACATCACTGATCACCGATTTCCATACCATAATTTTCACGGTACTGTTAGATGCATCCAGGGTAAAAGGAGTTTCAAGTGCAGTAACTGTTCCTGCATAATCCGCGCCCATAAATTTAGCGGTAAATTTGGCCACTGTTGCAGAGGTATTGATACCTGATGCGTCTGGGTTGGCAATAATTTCCAACGGAGGGGTGTCCGCCTCAAAGACATCCCACGTAGCTGCAGCACCAGTTCCAGGTGTTTCAAAATCTACCGGAAAACTTGTTTTACCGCTAGATGAACCACCACCAGATCCATCAGTAAGGATGATATCATCAAAATAGAAACTTTCCCCTTGCCCTGGGCTATTAAAGTCTGGGAACAATATTACTCTATCATAAGAATTTGCAGTACTGAATGCGCCAAAAGTGGTCAAGTCAAATGTTAACTCCTCCCATGCCATTGCTACAGTACTGTTGACTATAACCTCTACAACAATTGTTGGATTACCATTTCCATCTAAGGGTGAAGTAGAATCTTCCATTTTAAATAGAACTGGAGTACCAATTCGAGGCGACCATACTTTTACCTTAATAATTGTCCCGCTTGAAAAATCTACAGTACCGGCTAAATCCAAACTTGCACCGGCCCATACTTGAGCACCCGATTGTTTCTGGATTTCAAGTACTTTATTACTTGTATTGATACCAGACATGTCAGGGTTATTAATTACTCCTGCAGGGATCGGCCCAAAATCGGAAGCTCCAAATCCGTTCCAAGTGTAATCCAAGGAAACAGATTCCATATCAATTGGAATTTCTGGTTTTGCAGCAGCAGCAGCTGCCTCCTGCTTAATTTCATCCCAGTAGAACGTACCGGAAGTAGTTCCAGGTCCATCTATAAACATGACCAAAGTGGCATATTGACCAGTAGGAACAAAAGGTTCACCTACACCTTGGTTGCCATCAATATAACTCTTAGTTGCGTTTGTAGCAAAATCAAAACTCAGATCTTCCCAACCGGTACCACCATGGGTAACCACAACTTCATTTTGACGTTCACCATTTACACCACCTTCAAATTTCAATAAAATAGGCACAGCAACATTGGACCATAATTTCATGGTAATCGTTTTGTTGTCCCCAGCAAAATCAACTGGAGTTCCTAAATTAAATGCTCCTCCCTCAAATTGAGCTCCAGAATTGGTGATTGCCCCAACTTTAGAAGCAACTGCATTAGCACCAGACAGATCAGGATTGTCAACTACCTCAAAACTTGTCCCATTAAATGTTCCGAAGGCATAATTTACCGTGGCATCATCAAAGGTGATTGGTAAAGAAACCGCATTTGAAGCACCTGAAATTGTAACTGTTTTAGTTAATTCAATGGTAGATGCACCAGCACCTCTTGCAATAACACGTACATCATAGTCACCTACCTCAGCATACACATGCACTGCAGATTCTGTATCCATAATTATTGTTGGTTCTTCATTTTCTACATCACCAAAATACACATCATATACCGTGGCATTGGTTGCCGTTGGTGTTACCGATACCTCAAAAGGATCTGTACTGGAAATTTCTGCGGTAAAGTCTAAATCGGTTGGAGCTGAAAAAGAGATCGTTACTATTCGAACCAGTTCACTTTTTAAACCGGTTATTCCTATAGCTACCACTCTAAGGCTAAATTCGCCTTCCCCATATACATGGTTCACCGTTTCACCAGGACTTGCCGTAGTTGGTGTTTCATTCTCCATATCTCCAAAATAGATTTCAAAGGTAGATGCACCTTCGGCTGTAGGAGTTATGGTTACCGTTCCTGTATCATCTTGGGATACATTGAAAATAGCCTTTACATTTGTAGGGGCCGAAATATCTTCCAATGCGTAGGATACTTCTTCCTCCGTACAGGAATTAAATACATTGATGACTAAAAATAATACCAGTAATTTCTTTATATATTTCATTTTTCCTTAGTTAAGTTTTATTAATATCCTTGGTTTTGTGCCCAACGGTTGCCTGTTAATTCTATCTCTATGGATGGAATTGGAAATAATTCATTTTTTCCGGTACTAAAGCCTGTAATTGCTTGCGCTGCATTACCAGTTCTGACCAAATCAAAGAAGCGATGTCCTTCGCCCATCAACTCTACTCTACGCTCATCATAAATGGCGTTGGTCAATGAAGCTCCCGTAGCCACAATTGGATCCAGTTCTGCCCTATCCCTTACCCTATTTAAATAGGTCTGGGCTTTGATGTCATCACTGGCCGTTTTTCTATTATTGGCTTCCGCTGCCATTAACAATACATCTGCAAAACGGATGGCCCTATAATTATTGGGATTCGTCAAATTTGCATCCCCTGTATTCAAGTCACCTTTTCTGGCAATATATTTTCTATTATAAAAACCGGTATGCTCAAAGCCTTCTACATAGGTAGCTCCAGTTTGATCGGCCCAAGTAACTATATTCAATACAGCCACATCCCTTCTAATATCCCCTGTTTCAAAGGCGTCATAAGCCTCTTGGGTAGGAACATTAAAACTAAACCCTGAATCGAAATCAGGACCTGTATAATTACGGATACCATTAAACCCTACGGCAACATTTCCTTCACTACATTGTAGACATCCAAAACCGGCACCTTCCACATCTGTATATTGTACTTCAAAAACAGATTCTATATTATTCTCTCCCCCTTGTTCAAAAATGGAATTGTAATCCGTTACCAAATCATATGGACCACTAGTGATCACCTCTTCCAATACGGCAGCGGCTTCGGTAAATTTATCTTGAAACAGGTAAACCTTTCCCAATAATGCTTGGGCCGCCCCTTTTGTAGCCCTTCCGGTTTCTGATTGGACTGCAGGTAAATTAGCAGCAGCAAATATAAGATCCAGTTCTATCTGAGCATACACTTCAGATTTTGGAGTTCGTTCCGCAATATCTTGATCCCCAAACAATAAACGCTTGTCGACGGACAAAGGCACATCCCCGAACCATTTGACCAATTCAAAATAATAATAGGCTCTAAGGAATGTTGCCTCTGCAAGAACTTGTTCTTTGCCGGCAAATTCGGTCTTGTCCTTAAATTCTAAAATGTAATTGGCGCGATTAACCCCTGCAAACATCCAACTCCATATATCACGTAGCTGTGAATTTATTGGAGTATGGGTCATATTATCCACTTCCTGTATTCCTGGTACATCGGTAGCACTTTCTCCACCAGCCAAGGTATTGTCCGAAGCAATCTCCCCCAACATCACGTTAAGATAAGTGGATTGTAATAGATCATATGCCCCAATCAATGCACTTTGGTAGTCTTCTTCAGAGTTAAAGAAACTCTCTGTATCCTCATCAAAAGAGTCCACATCTACAAAAGAATCGCTACAAGAGATAGCTACAGCCCCAATCAAGAATGCGACAATTGAAGATTTAAATACTTTATATTTCATAATCATAGCTATTAAAATTTAAGATTTGCACCCAAAAGGTATGTTCTTGGAACTGGATAAAATCCTGGATCTATCCCGGCTCCAATTGGCGCTCCGGAGGAAGCACTAGGGTCATATCCCTTATACTCGGTAAGCGTAAAGACGTTATTGGCGGAGATATAAAAGCGAAGCTTGTTCAACCCCAATTTTTCCACAGTTCCAATCGGCAGTGTATATCCAAATTGTATGTTCTGCAACCTCACAAATGAACCATCTTCTACATAAAAATCTGAGAACAAGGTATTGGTTGTCGCACCTGTAGTTACTCTTGGGTACGTATTCGTAGTACCTTCCCCTGTCCATCTATTCAATGAATAAATAGATTTGTTTACCAATGGTTGAACTCGTTCATAGTTCCTTACTATTTCGTTACCAATGGTAGCAAAAGCATAACTGCTAAAATCCCAGTTCTTATAATTGAAAGAAAAATTTAGGCCCATGGTAGCATCTGGTATTGGATTTCCAATATCGATTCTATCATCGGAATCTATAGTGCCATCCCCATTGGTGTCCACAAATCTAATATCCCCAGGAGCGGCATTGGGCTGTGCAGCATTTGCAACTATTTCTGCCTGATTCTGAAAAATACCGTCTGTCTCTAAACCAAAGAAATACCCAATAGGTTTCCCACTTGTCATACGTGAAGGTGGGTCTTGACCAACGCCGAATCCTCCACCAGGTATAAATCCTACCCCATTATTTACTGAAAGCACTTCATTTTCCAGAAACGTTACGTTATAATTGATACCGAAAGAAAAATCTTTGGAAGAATCACTGCTATATCCAATGGCAAATTCGAATCCCTTATTCTCCACGGAACCGGCGTTAACCACTGGTGAGGCGGATCCTGGTGCAGCTGCTCCCAAAATTCCAGAAACTGGTGGTTGTAGCAAAAGATCATCGGTTCTTTTTCTGAAGTAATCTGCCGTAACATCAATATTGTTATTGAATAATTTAAGGTCTACCCCGATATCCAATGTTTTCTGTTCCTCCCATTGAATTGAAGGATTAGGCAGGACCCCTACCGCATTTCCAAATTGTAGATTATTGCCCAAAACGTAAGCGGCCTCTCCACTTAACACGCCTCGAAAAGCGTTACCGGGAATTCGATCGTTACCAACAATGCCATAACTTCCCCTTAATTTCATAAAGTTGATGAGCTTGCTGTCTCTTAAAAATTCCTCTTCGGAAACGATCCAACCTGCGGATCCCGAAGGGAAATAACCAAATTTGTTACGGGGACCAAATTTTGTTGATCCATCCCTCCTAACAATTCCAGAAAGTAAATATTTACCCTTAAAGTTATATTGTATTCTCGTGAAATAGGACAATAATCTCTCATTAAATCTTCCACTGCCCCCACTTAATTTTAATTCGTTCCGCAGGTCCACAGCATTTGCAATATCGGCACTGGCAAAATCAATTGGATTTTCAAAAAACCCTTGCGTACTACCAGAGAACAACCCTCTTGTATCAAACACTGACATCCCTAGGGTAGCCTTTACATTGTGATCTTCACCTATATTCTTTTCATAATTGAAGAAAGTATCAAATGTATAGTCCTTAAAAATATCCTTATTGACATTTAGAAAACTCCGCCCTGTATTGTTAAATACTTTCCCTGAACCATAAAATACGGTTGGTGTAAAATTTCTTCCCTGCACTTCGGCATAATTGAATTGCAGACTGGTCTCGACCGTGAAGTCATTTAAAAAACTATAATTCAAGCCAAGTTTACCACTCAACTTATCAACGACGTTAGAATTAAATGTATTTTCTATTTGTGCCAGGGGGTTTATTACTTCATTTCCCAATCCTTCCGCCAAAGTAAATGCTCCACTTGCCTCCCTAACATCAAATGTTGGGGCATTGTTCAAGGAATTGAACAAAACAGATCCTAATCCGCCTTCATTAAGTCCTTTTTTATTGGTGCCGGTATAGATCATGTTGGCGGTCAACTTTAGGTTTTCCAACAAATCGGTATTAAAATTCACCCTTGTCGTATATCTTTTAAAGTTTGATTTATTCCCTCCTACAATTCCATCTTGGGTCAATAATGATAATCCAACGGAGTAGGTAGATTTTGCTGTACCTCCGCTCATGGACAGACTATGATTAATAATGGGTGCCTTTTGGAACACCTCTTCCTGCCAATTGGTTCCCATGCCCAGACCGGCTACACTTGGAAAGGGAACGGCCTGCCCACCAGAGGCAAATGCCTCATTGACCAATAAAGCGTATTCCGTTGCATTCAATACAGGTATCTCCCTTGAAGTCTCTTGAAAACCTCCATATATATCGTAATTGAATTTTAAATCTGTATTTTTTCTTCCAGTTTTGGTAGTGATCAAGATAACCCCGTTTGCAGCACGAACACCATAGATACCAGCGGTAGCATCCTTTAATATGTTCATACTTTCAATATCACTAGGATTGATAACACTTAAATCCTCAATAACGTTACCATCAACAAGAATCAAGGGTCTGTTATCCCCATTAGTGGAGATACCCCTGATCCGAATACTGGATGCACTACCTGGAGAACCGGATTCTGAAGTTATCTGAACCCCTGCAACCTGCCCTTGCAAAGCTTGTTCTATTCTGGTGGGGTTTAAGTCCTCAATTGTTTCTGAACCTACCACGGTTACAGCACCTGTTATTTCCTTTTTTGTTGATGTACCGTAACCAACTACGACAACCTCATCCAAGGTATTGACATCTTCTAACAGAGAAACCATTAGATCATTTGAATTTTGAATGGTCACCTCTTTTGTTACAAAGCCTATATAAGAGAAGGAAAGTACATCCCCTGCCTTTATATTGGCTATTGTGAAGTTGCCATCAAAATCAGTGGTGGTCCCCCTACTCTGATTCTTAACGAGTACATTGACACCAGGCAGTACATCATTGATACTGGCGTCTTTAACTGTACCATTAATTGTAAATTCCTGGCCAAACACATTGGCCACGGAAATAATCATGGTAAGAAATAATAATGTGTATTTCATTTGTAGTTAATTTTGAATTGACAAATTATCATATCAAAATCTACTATTCTAATAATTTACCACTACAAAAAATATACATAATGCAATCAGACAACCCAATACTTATCAATAACGTTGTAAAAGCCTTGTTTTATTAATAATCTGGAGAGGAAACAAATTCGCAATACCGTTAACAAAACATTAGCAAAAATCATTTTGTATAGGTGATGTTGTGGTGAAAAGGAAAAATGTTGTGTCAACCTAAACGTTCAGAATATAATCTGTAAGGCTATTTTCGTGAGGTAGATCAATTTTCTTCCTCAAACGATACCTTTTTACCTCTACACTACGAACAGAAATATTGAGTAAAGGTGCTATTTCCTTTGATGAAAGATTTAATCTGAGATAGGCACATAAGCGTAAATCATTGGGAGTAAGGTCAGGGTGCACGGCCTTGATTTTTCTTAAAAAATCCTTATCCGCATTATTAAAGGCATCTTCAAAAAATTTCCAATCGTCTTCATTATTAATATTACGGTCAATCGTTTTAATAACCGCCTTTATTTTTGAGTTGTTTTCACCTTCTTTTAATTGATCCTTAATAGCATTTAGGAATTCGTTCTTTTTAATAATGCTCATTGTAGAAACTGCTAGTTCTCTATTTTTACTTTCGATCTCTTGCTTTAGTTTCTCATTCTTGATTTGAATAATTTTACGTTGTGCCTTTAACTTCTTACGTTTATGTTTTTTCTCGCTTTCCTTCAATAATGCTTCTCGTTGTTTTCTGTAATAGGATTTATATCTTTTATGTATTACAACAGAAAGAACAATTGCCAAAATTAGATACAATATAAATGCCAAATTTGATATAAACCAAGGGGTTGCTATCACGAAAGTATAAGTCGCCACATTTTCCGATAGTACGTTCCCTATCATGGCTCTTACCTTAAAAGTATACTTGCCATGCGGAAGATTCTTAAAAGCAGCTTCTGCATCTTTAGACCAAGGGGTCCAGTTATTATAGATACCTTCCAATAAATACTGGTATTTAACCTCTGTATATTTATCAAATTCAGGCACACTGTAGGTGACATTAAGATTATTTTGGGTATGGTTAAATTTATCACCTCCTAACAATGATAAATCCTCCTTGGAATTGAATGATGATTCCTTAGAGATTTTATTAATGGCCACCTCATACTTCTTTGTTGCCACCTTATCCAGATTTAAAATAATGTAACCGTCGGAAGCACCTATCAAGTAACGATCATCGTTCAAATGAACCATACATTCAAACCCTGAAACTCCTAGACTTCTTCTCAAAGATGCGGTAATAGGAATTTTTATAGTTTGGGGTTTCGTATTAAACTTTCCTGAGGTCACATAAATAAAGTTATCCTTGGCAAAACCCCACAGCTTCCCCGTTTTTTGATCCGAAATGAGAGTTCCTAAGATCTCTTCCCCTTTAGAATAAAATTGATGGGACATCAAGGTGTCTTTTTGGAAAGAATCCTTCTTTTTATCGAAATAGTACATCCCACCATCCTTATTGGAGGTATACCATATTTTATCGGCATACGTAACCAGACTTGAACCATAACCATAGGGGGGCTGGTTTTTTTGACGTACTATCTTTTTATAATCTGCATCGATTTTTAAGGTGGAGATTCCCTTTATTTCATGATTGACCAAGACTTGATGCTCATCTATATATTCAAAAAATCGAGAAGAAATATCGAAACCTTGTACCTTATTTCTGAAAGACCATTGCCCGTTGATATTTTCCAAAACACTGAGCCCAGAATAATTTCCCTGCAATAATAAGTTTGGTTTCGACTTTATGCTTTTTATATCCCAAGTACCTGGGTAATCTGATATTTTAGTCGCTTTATCGCCGTTTACAATAAAGGTGCCTGCATTATGACCACAAAACAAGTTGTCATTGATAATCTTGAGGCACCATACCTGACCATTTGTATTTGGAATGAACTTAAAGGGTTCCTGACTATTTTCCCTTTTATAGAACAAGCCCTGATTGGTACCAATATAAAGATTCCTTTGGTACACTTCTGCAGCATAGACATCTCCTGTTCTTCCTTTAAAATCATTAAATTCCCTAAAAGGCGAATTTAAATTGATCATGCTGATTCCATTATCGAGACCTAACCAAACGTTCTGATCCGTATCTTCAAAAACAGCCAAAACAGTATTATTGAAAAGTCCCAATTCCTTGTTGATGATCCTTAAAATAGTTCCGTTGCGATCTATATGGTACATTCCATTGGAAATTGTTCCAAGAATAATATTCCCATCGCTTAATTGTAAACTACTATAGATATTCAGTGATCTTAATTCATCACTGGCCAAAACATTCCATTTGGAAAGTAATTTGCCTTCCAATAGATAAAATTCACCTTGTTCCGAAAGGAAAATTATTTTTTTATCTACTGGAAAGGCTCCTACCAAGACATTTTTTTGGAATACGACAGCATCCGATACCAATACAGCCTTCCCATTTTCTATTTTGTAAACACCTTCGTTTATTTTTTGGAAATAAACAGTATTCCCCACCTTGAAGATTTTCGCTCTGGTAGTTTTAGCATCAATTATTTCAAATGATCTGTCCTTGGTATTATAAATATAGATACGATCCAAAGATTGGAACAAAACCCAATCCCCAAAATCCAATATATTCCAAAACTGCTCATCCTCTACAAACGGTTCCTTTAGTTGGTCACTTAATGAAGTATATTGAAGATTACCAAATTGATCCTTCTCCCAATATCCAAAATCCATGTAGGACCCGGTATAAATCAAGGCCCCTATAACCTTTACTGACCGTATAATAGTACCATTGGGAGATTCATACAATTTCCATTTTTCCCCGTTATATTCTATCAAACCTGCATTATTGGCCGCATAGATATATTTATTTGAAGCTTGGGAAACCATCCAATTCTGATTACCTCCTTGGTAATCCCCAGGGGAAAAATTTTGTATTGGAGGTAGTTCTTGTGAATGTAATGAAGATGAAAGCAGATAAAAAATTAGAAAAAAATGGAGGGCTTTCAAATTTTATATGATTTAAATTGTTGTGCGTTTTTGGGCAAATGAATCCGTGACAGTAAATCCTCCATTCACAACTAATGAAATAAAGTTGTACTAAACGATCTCTGCATTCAACCCGGCCAACAACAATTTGCTACATCGCGGTTTTAACTCTTTATACTCTCCGGTCTTAACGGTGCATTTACCATTATAATGGACAATTAACGAGCATTGTTCCGCTTGTTCGGCAGTATGATCGCAAACCGCAACCAACGTTTCTATAACGTAATCAAAGGTATTGACATCGTCATTGAAAAGAACAATTTCGTTTTGTTTGACCGTTACTTCCTCTAGAAGCAATTGTTCCGAGAGTTTTTCTTTTGTACTCATGGAAAACTATTTTTAACGAAGATAATAATTTTTCGTTTTACAAGCTGTGAATAATTGGTCATATGACATAAAAAAAAGTGCCCTAAAGGAACTTTTTAACTATAGCAAGTAAATTCCATTGGTTTATACTATGAAGGTAGTTCAAGCCTTTGATGTCACTAGCATTGAATCCCCATCCTCACTGGTACTAAAGCATGTAAGCACTTAAGAAGTTGGGTTATACCCTTCGGGTGTTCCTTCCTAGGAGTGAATTTTCAACAGATTCATGAGTGAAATTGATATTTAACGGCAACCCAATTGTTATTTTCTATGTTACTCTCAAAATTTAATCCAAATTGACCACATCTATCACTTATCATCTCTAGGTCCTCGTTATAAAAACCACTAAGAAATAACAACCCATTTTTGTTCAAACATTTTGCATAGGTCGGGATATCTTCCAAAAGAATGTTCCTATTAATATTGGCGATGATTATATCATATTTCTTGCCTTCCAACAAACTGGCATCTCCCTCCAATACCTTTATTTCCGGATGATGGTTTCGTTCCACATTTTCCATTGCATTTAAATAGCACCAATTATCAATATCAATAGCCTCTACGGGAGAAGCCCCTTTCATAGCCGCAAGTATGGCCAGAACACCTGTGCCACTCCCCATATCCAAGACCGACTTGCCCATAAAGTCTTGTTTGAGAATATGCTGCATCATCATATAGGTGGTTTCATGATGCCCCGTTCCAAAACTCATCTTCGGTTCTATGACAATATCATAGGTCACCTCCGGTCTTTCGTGAAAGGTAGCCCTTACCACACAAGCATCTCCAACCTGTATGGGCTTAAAATTTTGCTCCCATGTGGTGTTCCAATTTTCTTGTTCTATTTCAACCACATCGTATTCAATTTCAAAATTGGGATTGGAAAGGATTTGAAGGGATGCTACCATACCATCGGACCAATCTTTCTTTTGAATATAGGCCAAGGCGCCTATTTCTGTTTCTACAAAGCTTTCAAAGCCAATCTCCCCTAATTGGGCAATTAATATGTCCGTAGCTGGCTGTAAAGGGCTAACAGTAAAAGTATATTCAATATAATTATTGTTCTTCATGTTGTGACCATCATTAAGGAGAGGGAATTCCTTGACAGAAACCCCCTCTATATCATTATAAATAATACTTGTGTCTTTGTTGCGATTATATAGCTTTAATGATCGCAATAAAATCGTCAGCAACCAATGCTGCTCCACCAATTAGTCCACCATCCACGTCGGGCTTGGAAAATATTTCAACTGCATTCCCTGGCTTTACACTTCCACCGTAAAGTATAGATACGTTATTTGCTATTTTTGCATCGTAAGCCTCGGTAAGGGTTTTGCGAATAAAAGCGTGCATTTCCTGCGCCTGTTCTGGCGAGGCCGTTTCACCTGTTCCGATAGCCCAAACTGGTTCATAGGCCAAGATTATTTTGGTCCATTCACTGGCAGGTAATCCAAATAATGCATTTTTCAATTGACTGGCAACCACCTTAAAATGATCTCCAGATTTACGGTCCTGAAGTTCCTCCCCAAAGCAAAACATAATCCGCATTCCCTTTGCAAGGCCTGCCACCACTTTTTTGGCCAATATTTCATCGGTCTCACCAAAATAAGCTCTTCTTTCAGAATGCCCAATAATTACGGTATCCACTCCAATATCCAATAGCATATCGGCAGAAATCTCTCCTGTAAAGGCCCCATTTTCCACAAAATGCATGTTTTGGGCGATAACTTCAATAGCAGATGTTTCCATGAGCTCCACAGCAGAAGCTAAGTTCACAAATGTTGGAGCTACCATGACCTCGGCATTCGTATCCGGTAATTTTGCCGATAATTCTGCTAGCAATACCTCAGTTTCTTTAAGGTTTTTATTCATCTTCCAATTTCCTGCAACTATTTTACTTCTCATCTTGTTATGTATTAACTATTCTTAATTGAAATTTAAATTTTCTATATCGTTAAAGTGCACTTTCTGCTCTATGGTGCCCTTTTTTAAGACCAACACCGCTGGATTGGAACGCACAATAGTCTTTAAAGCCGTTTCATCTGTAAAATAAAAATCGAACTTTAATTGATATTCATCAATTATCATATTAGTAAATTGTTCGTTTGATGCAGACATACCTATAACCTTATACCCTTTATTTATGGCCAGATCAGTTGCTTTTTTAATATCAACAAAGGCATTTAAGTTGCTTTTTGCCAAGTCATATGCAATGACCATGACCAATTTATCCTCTGCCAATAAGGCTGCTGCCCTATCTTCCCCCTCTTTTTCAATGGTGAAATCGTGAATGGGCGGTTCATATCCCTTCTGGATTTCCGTGGTCTCAACATCTATAAATTCCCCGTCTACCGCCGGATACCCCCCATTGGTTACAATTACTTTTTCTTTCCCATTCACCTTAAATTTCCAGGCATAGTCATAAATAGCCTTTGGAGCATCGTCTGGCACGGACATGCCTGCCTCAATATTCACCCCTATTTTATAAGGCCTAAAATCAATGGCTGGTAAATGGTTCAAGACAAAATTCGCGAACAATCCGCAGGCCACAACAGTCACCAATGTCACTATTGCTCGTGCTTTTTCCCCAAAGAATGGTTTTATATGTTTGGATCCTAAAAATAGGATAACGATAAGCACCAATAAGATCACATCTTTTGTAAATGATTCCCAAGGGGTAAGTTTTATAGCATCACCAAAACAACCACAATCTGTCACCTTGTTAAAATACGCCGAATAGAAGGTAAGGAACGTAAAAAAAACAATCATGAGCAAGAGGCTCCAAACGGTAAATTTCACTTTAAATCCTACCAAGAGCATTACCCCCAACACGACTTCAAGTATGACCACAAATAAGGAAACAGCCAATGCATATGGCATCAAAAAAGGCAAATCAAGCACCCCCTGGCTAAAATATTCCTCCAATTTAAAAGAAAACCCTACAGGATCGTTCAATTTTATAAGACCACTTATAATAAATAATATGCCAACAAAAATTCGACTAAATCCTACTATGTATTTCATATAATTAAAAGAATGCTAATTTTATTTATTCTTGGACTCCAACAATATCATGGCAAAAATGGAATAATTGATCATATCTTGATAATTCGCCCCAATACCTTCGCTCACCAATGTTTTACCTTTATTATCTTCTATTTGTTTTACCCGTAACAATTTTTGGAGAATCAGATCCGTAAGGGAACTCACCCTCATCTCTCTCCAGGCTTCTCCGTAATCATGGTTTTTATCCTCCATAAGGGATTTGGTGTTGTCTATATGTTTATTGTATAAGGTAAGTACCTCTTCAGTACTTAAATCGGGCTGTTCCACTACGCCCTTTTCAATCTGAATGAGAGCCATTATTGAATAATTGATAATCCCTATGAATTCGGATTTTTCATCCTCCTCAACCTTGCGAACCTCATTTTCCTGTAATCCGCGGATTCTTTGTGCTTTAATATAAATTTGATCGGTCAAGGAGGGGAGTCGTAAAATACGCCAAGCACAACCATAATCCTTCATCTTCTTTAAAAACAGATCTCGACAAGTTTTCACGACCGCATCGTATTGTTCTGAGGTTTGCTGCATGTACTATTTCTAATTTGTGTAAATTTCGCTTAAAATTTTTAATTGTTCAAAGTTAACGGATCAAACTTATCTTATAAACGAACTGCCCTTTTTAAACCAGTCCTATGACCATTAACTGCAAAGGAAACTTAATCGACCTAAATATCCCAAAAGTAATGGGTATTTTAAACATTACCCCTGATTCTTTTTTTGATGGCGGTAGCTATAGGGATGAAAAGGCGATTGTGGAAAAGACTGGACAGATGTTATATGAAGGGGCCACATTTATAGATATTGGCGCCTATAGTTCCAGGCCAGGAGCACCCCATGTCCCCGAAGAGGAAGAACTCAATAGGATTACACCTATAGTTTCGCTTCTGTTAAAAGAATTTCCACAAATCATGCTATCCATAGATACGTTCAGGGCCAAAGTGGTTAACGAATGCCTAGATAGGGGTGCGACCATGATCAATGATATTTCTGCTGGCAAAATGGATGCCAACATGTTGTCCACTGTGGCAAAGCATCGGGTACCCTTTATTATGATGCACATGAAAGGAACCCCACAAACAATGCAACAAGAGACTTCCTATGAAAATTTATTGAAAGATATTATGTTTTATTTTTCGGAAAGGATTGCCGCAGCCAGGGCCTTGAAAATAAACGACATCATTATAGATCCCGGTTTTGGCTTTGCCAAAACGATGGAGCAGAATTATGAGCTCTTACATAAGTTGGACCTGTTTAAGCTATTGGAACTACCTATCTTGGTAGGATTGAGTCGGAAATCCATGATCTATAAAATTTTAGGCACCAATGCCCAAGGAGCCCTGAACGGCACAACGGCCTTAAACATGATGGCCTTGAATAGAGGGGCAAGCATTCTAAGGGTTCACGATGTAAAAGAGGCCTTGGAGTGCATTAAACTAAACCAAGAGTTTCAGTAATTACAATTGATTTTTGATTCACCTATTTTTCCTATTTTTACAAAAAACAGCTGCGTTGGATTTTTTAAATTTTCTAGATTTTAAGATTACCGATTTTTTGGACATCATACTTGTAGCTATACTCCTCTTCTACATCTACAAATTGGTTCGTGGCACTGTTGCCATTAATATTTTTATAGGAATAGTCATTGTTTGGGCGCTTTGGAAATTAACGGAACTGGTGGAAATGAAAATGATCAGCAGTATGGTCGGCGGCTTCATGAATATTGGACTTATCGCCCTGATCATTGTATTCCAACAAGAGATCCGAAAGTTCCTATTAATGGTAGGGTCAACCAATTTTGCTTCTAAACGAAATTTTCTACGCCAATTTAAATTTCTGAAACAAGAGGCCCTTACCACCGAAATAGATGTGGAGGCCATAGTGGGTGCCTGCGAAAAAATGAGCTCGTCCAAAACAGGGGCAATCATCGTCATTGAACGCAACAACTCATTGGATTTTATAAACTCTTCCGGTGACAAAATGAATATTGAGGTCACCCAACCCATCATAGAAAGTATATTTTACAAGAACAGTCCCTTACACGATGGGGCCGCCGTCATCCAAAATAATTATATTGTGGCCACTAGGGTAATCTTACCTGTTTCCAATGAGCGCACCATTCCATTGCGCTTTGGATTGCGCCATAGGGCTGCAGTGGGGATTACAGAAAAAACAGATGCCCTAGCACTTGTGGTTAGTGAGGAAACAGGAACCATCTCCTATATAAAAAACGGTGAGTTTACGCTCTTTAAAGATTTAATAGAGTTGACAAGCGTGATCAAAAACGATCTAATCTACTAGGTTAAGCGACTTCTTCCGCCAAGAATTGGGCTTCGTAAAGGTTTTTATAATAACCTCCCTTTTTCAACAATTCCTTATGCGTGCCAGTCTCAATAATTTCCCCGGCATCCATGACCAATATCTTATCGGCCTTTTTGATTGTTGCTAAGCGGTGTGCAATTATAATTGAGGTCCTCCCCTCCGTGATTTTCTCTGTTGCCTTTTGGATCAATTGTTCGGAATAGGTATCCACTGAGGAAGTGGCCTCGTCCAGGACCAAAATACTTGGGTTGCTCACATAGGCCCTAAGAAACGCGATCAACTGTCGCTGTCCACTGGACAACATGGCACCCCTTTCCTTTACATTATATTGGTATGTTCCCGGTAAACTGGAAATAAATTCATGTACCCCAATTTGTTTTGCCGCTTGCTCTATGGACTCCACGGAAATTGATTTATTCTTTAAAGATATGTTATTGGCGATCGTATCCGCAAACAGAAATACATCCTGTAACACCACTGCAATCTTGGTTCTAAGCGAAGCCAGCTTAAAATTTTTAATGTCTATTCCGTCAATGGCAATGGTACCCGAATTTATTTCATAAAATCTATTCAATAAATTGATGATGGTCGATTTCCCCGCTCCTGTAGCTCCAACAATAGCAATAGTTTCCCCAGCCGTTACTTCAAAAGAGATCCCGTGAAGCACTTCCTCATCCTCCAAATATCCAAAACGAACATCACGGAAAGATATATTGCCCTTTACTTCTTTCATCTCCAGATCACCATTGTCTTCTATAGAACTATTGGTGTCCAATATTTTAAAGACCCGATTGGCAGCAACCATTCCCATTTGCAACGTATTGAACTTGTCGGCAATTTGTCTCAACGGCCTAAATAGCATTTGTGACAATAAAATAAAGGAAAAGATGGTCCCGTATTCCTCTTGACTGATACCCGTAACGTTCTGCACCCCCCCATACCATACGATTAATCCAATGGTTATAGAGGAGACAATTTCTGCGATTGGAAAAAAGATGGAGTTGTACCAAACCGTTTTTAACCAAGCATTTTGGTGCTTCTCATTAATTTCACGGAATTTTTCGCGCTCCAATTTTTCCCTATTGAAAAGCTGTACGATCTTCATGCCCGTTAGTCGTTCCTGTACGAAGGAATTTAAATTGGAAACCTCTGCCCTTACCTCTATAAATGCCACTTTCATGGCTTTTTGAAATAACCGGGTTGCATATAACAACAGGGGCAAGATGGCAAAAACAATAAGTGACAGCCTCCAGTTCATAACCAACATCACACCCGCAACCACAAACATCTTCAATAGATCGGAAATGATCACAAAGAAGCCTTGACTGAATATTTCTCCTATACGCTGCATATCTGCCACTGCTCTGGTCACCAATACCCCAATGGAGGATCCATCAAAATATTTCATTCTAAAACCGATCATATGCTTAAATAGAGCTATTCGAATATCCCTAATAACCGATTCACCCAGCCAGTTGGCATAATAGTTAAAAGACAATTGACTTAACACCTCGCCCAATAATACTGCTAACATGATGACAATTAAACTCAACAACTTTTCCCCATCCTTATTTTTAATGGCCACATCTACAATATCACCTACCAGGATTGGGGTCAATACGGCAAACACGGATAATAGAATTGCGGCAAAGGCTACCCCGTAAAAGGTAAGGCTATACGGTTTAGTCTGCTTCATCAACCTCTTGAACAACCTTATATCAAAGGCTTTTCCTGTATCTTTATCCATATTATGAACTCAATTTTATGTAAGAAGGATAACTCACTTTTGTGAGGTACAGCCCTTTTGCAGGAACAGACACCCCTGCTTTGCTCCTATCCTTGCTATTTATAATTTCTTCAACATCTTCCAAAGTGGATTTACCCAACCCTACTTCCAATAATGTCCCTACGATTGCCCTAACCATATTGCGTAAAAATCGGTCTGCAGTAATCGTAAAGACCAAAACATCACCTTGCTTCGTCCATTGTGCCTTCTTTAGCTTACATAAAAAGGTCTTTACGTCGGTATTTGATTTTGAAAAGCACTCAAAATCGGTAAACCTCATCAAGAGGAAAGCCGCCTCGTTCATCTTCTCCAAATCCAATCCAAACTTGATATAATGGGCAGAATCCATGTAAAAGGGATTCTTTTCCTGTACTATCCAATACTCATAGGTCCTTTCCTCCGCATCAAAACGGGCATGGGCGTCCTTTGGCACCTCATAAATTCCGTTGACCGCAATATCATCGGGCAAAAATGAATTCATTCGATAGCAAAGATCTTCTATTTCGTCTATCCCATTCATCTCAAAATGGGCATACATTTGCTTGGCATGTACCCCGGCATCCGTTCTCCCCGCACCCATCAATTCCACAGGATGCCTAAGAAGGGTGGATAGTGTTTCTTCCATCACCTGCTGTACGGTCAATGCATTGGGTTGTTTTTGCCATCCATGGTAGGACTTCCCGAAGTACGAAAAGGCAACAAAATATCTCAAACGAATACTGTATTTTTGTGTTTTCAAAGATACCTTAATCCTCGCAAACAGAAATCCAACATCCCTATAATTTAGCATATTTTAAGTTTTATGACCCGAATTTTACTCCTTTCCGATACCCATAGCCATATGGACGAAGCTATTTTGAAATACGCCAGACAAGCAGATGAGATATGGCATGCCGGTGACATAGGACAATTGGAGGTTACGGACACCCTAAAGAACATTAAACCCCTTAGGGCCGTTTACGGCAACATTGACGATCACAAAGCAAAACTAGAATTTCCACTTGACAATAGGTTTACATGTGAGGAAGTGGATGTTTGGATCACACATATTGGCGGGTATCCCAATAGGTATAACCCAAGGATACGGGAAGAAATAAAAGCAAATCCACCTAAATTGTTCATTTCAGGTCACTCCCATATATTAAAGGTGATGTGGGATAAAAAATTGGGGTTATTGCATATGAATCCGGGGGCTTGTGGTAAACACGGTTTCCATGCGGTGCGCACTATGTTGCGATTTACCATTGACGGCAAGGATATTAAGGATCTGGAAATCGTGGAATTGGGTAAGCGTGGCGGATAACCATTTAGGATTGGATCCAATAAAAAACCCGGGAACAACCCCGGGTTTCACGCACTAATAAAACTAAAATGTTAGGCTTATCGCAAACGATCAACAGATTTTATAAGATCCTCATCCTTTTTTATGGCCCTATTGGCCAACACTAAAAAAACGATAGAAAAGATAGGAATCAGCATCCCAATACCCTTCTCAGAAATGTTACTTTCTCCGGATAAGTTTAGCGATCGGTAAACGAATAATCCTAGTAAAAAAAGATTTAATATCATGTTCAACCTGTTTACTACAAATTGATTTTTTCTGTTTTTAAACAACACTATGGACACCAATGCCAATACTGCAGAAACATAGAACACCAAAGATACTATAATTTGATTGGCAGCATAAATTTCATTTCCACTGGTATCGGACCAAAGGTTGATCCAAAAAGGAAGTACTCCGGTCAAAAGGATAACAACTATTAAATAAACGGTCTGTATTCTTTGAATCATAGTATTTATTCCTATTCACTGGCAAAAATAAGCGTCTTTTTGAGAATTATCCATGAAATATTGAAAATTATTTGTAATATTGCTTCGTTATTAGTTATCACACTTACCATCAAGGGGATATCATTATCCAGTAATACCCAAATAACAATACACTTCAAATTTTCAATTCAAGTATAATTTATTCAACACTTAATGTTTGAAATTTCAGATTTAAAATCAAAAAAGCTTCCTGAGCTTCAGGATATAGCTAAGGGTTTAAATGTTTCCAAATACAAAACCCTAAAAAAACTGGACCTAGTTTATCAAATTCTAGATGTTCAGGCCTCAAACCCAAAGGCTACAGAAACAGTTTTAGCAGCTTCTTCCAACAGTGAGGATCAAAATGATTCCAAACCAAAAAGATCTCGGGTTTTAAAAGAAAAAAGTACTCCGGTAAAAGGGGAACGCACTCCACACAAACAAACGAGCATTTTTAAGGATTCCAACGACATCCCTAAAACGGATGCCAATACTGTTTCAAAACCAGAAGAAACTACTACTGCGGGGGACAATAAGGAAAATACACCTGTGGAAAGAAGGCCAAGACCTCGTCCACAGCAAAACAGCCCAAAAGAAGCCCAAGTAAAAAAGGAGCATCCTAAAGGCCCGGCGCCACAGAAAAGCCTGAATAAAAAGCCTGTTCATCAAAAACAGGACAAGAACAATAGTAATTTTGATAAGGACTTAAAAAACCGATACAAAGAACCCGAATATGAATTCGATAGTATTATTGAAAGCGAAGGAGTTCTTGATATCATGCAGGATGGTTATGGATTTTTGAGATCTTCTGATTACAATTACCTATCATCACCAGATGACATTTACGTTTCCCAATCCCAAATAAAATTATTTGGATTGAAAACAGGGGATACGGTCCTTGGTAATGTTCGTCCACCTAAAGAAGGGGAAAAGTACTTCCCTTTGATCAAGGTCAATAAAATAAATGGTTTGGATCCTCAAATTGTAAGGGACAGGGTCTCTTTTGAGCATTTGACTCCATTGTTCCCACAGGAAAAATTCAATTTAGCAGAAAGACAAAGTACCATATCTACACGAATCATCGACCTGTTCTCCCCTATTGGAAAAGGACAGAGAGGGATGATCGTAGCACAACCTAAAACAGGTAAAACGATGTTATTAAAGGACATCGCCAATGGTATTGCGGCCAACCACCCAGAAGTTTACCAGATCATTTTATTGATTGATGAGCGTCCAGAAGAGGTCACAGACATGCAGCGTAACGTACGTGGGGAAGTAATCGCCTCTACGTTTGATAAGGAGCCTACAGAACACGTTAGGGTTGCCAATATTGTTTTGGAAAAAGCAAAACGCTTGGTAGAATGCGGCCATGATGTGGTTATTCTTTTAGATTCCATCACCCGTTTGGCAAGAGCATACAATACGGTACAACCAGCCTCTGGTAAAGTATTAAGTGGGGGTGTGGATGCAAATGCGCTCCATAAACCAAAAAAATTCTTTGGTGCAGCCCGAAATATTGAAAATGGAGGATCACTATCCATTATAGCAACAGCGCTTACAGACACCGGATCCAAAATGGATGAGGTAATCTTTGAAGAATTTAAAGGAACAGGTAACATGGAGCTTCAATTGGATCGTAAGATTTCCAACAGAAGGATATTCCCTGCAATTGACCTTACTTCTTCCAGTACGCGTAGGGATGATTTATTATTGGATGAGAACACCATCCAACGTATGTGGATCTTGCGTAAATACCTTGCTGATATGAATCCGGTTGAGGCCATGGAATTTATTGAGCAACGCATCAAACAGACCAAAAACAATGAGGAATTTTTACTGACCATGAATCAATAAAATTAAGTCTCAGAAAATCATAAGCTCCAATAACTGTTATATGTTATTGGAGCTTTTTTTTTAATATCCTATAATTTCCTGGTTGTTTTAACCCAATTTCAATAATCAATTTATACCCATAATGCTCTTCCTTACCTTATTTTATTTGTTTTTGAGCTAAAAATTCCCTATTTTAAGTCATTCCTGACACATATTCACACCTATATTTGCTATTAGGAGCCAATATGAAGAATTTATAAATTTTTCTGGCAATTTCCTTAAACTAGCATCGTATGTATAACGTACGCTAAGAGCTTTGTATAACTATTTCTTATAGTGTTCGCATCTATCAAAGCTATACTCTATGAACACAATGACAGCCTCGCATGGTTATTGCACCAATTAGGTTGAAATATTAATAATAACTAAAAAATCTACATGAAAGTATTAGTAATAGGCGCAGGAAACATGGGCCTAACATATGCGGAAGCTATGTCCAAGTCGAAATTATTAAAAAAAAGAAATTTAATGATCTTGGACAGTTCCCCAGAAAAAATCCTGTCCCTTAAGAAAATTTCACATTTCGACGTATTTGAAAAACTAGAAGATTGCCTTCCAAAGGCCGATTTAATCTTCTTGGCAGTTAAACCATACCACAGCGAGGAATTGTTCGCAAAAATAAAAGAATTGTCCAATCCGGAGCAAATCGTCATTTCTATTATGGCCGGGGTAACCATTGGCAACATGCAGGAATCCATGGGAATTCCAAAAGTAGTAAGAGCCATGCCAAACCTTCCTGCCCAAATTGGTAAGGGGGTCACCTCTTATACAGCTTCGAAGGAAGTATCAAGAATAGAACTTTTAACCATAGAAAACCTTTTGGACACCACAGGTAAATCCATCTATGTTAGTTCCGAGAAATTTATAGATGCCTCAACGGGTATATCTGGAAGTGGACCGGCCTATGTTTTTTACTTTATGCAAAGTATGATGGAAGCCGCTTTAAAAATGGGCTTCTCTGCCAATGACAGTAAAGTTTTGGTAAGCAAAACCTTCGAAGGTGCCGTGGACTTGTTCAATCAATCAGACCTTTCCCCCAACTCATGGATGGATAAGGTGGCCTCAAAAGGAGGAACTACCAGGGCCGCATTGGACTCTATGGATGACAATAATGTAAAGGAATTAATTAAAGAAGCAGCATATTCAGCATTTAATAGAGCTGTTGAACTAGGCGAAGAAAAATAAATCATGTACAAACAAAGAATAGTTATTAAAGTTGGTACGAACGTAATGACCAACAAAGACAACAGAATTGTAAAACCTATTTTGGACCATTTGGTGCAACAGATTGCGGAACTATACGAGCAGGACATCATGTCCATTTTGGTTTCCTCTGGATCCGTAATAGCAGGTATGGAAGTCATGGGTGAAAGCAAAATCACTGATAAAGGCACCCGAAGGCAGGTATACTCAGCCATTGGGCAACCGCGGATGATGCGCCATTACTATAACATCTTTCAAGACTATGGTATGAAATGTGCTCAAGTTTTGGCCACAAAACGGGATTTTAATTCTGGGAACCATAGGGAGAATATGATCAATTGCTATGAAGGTCTACTTTCTGAGGGCGTTGTCCCAATTGCAAATGAAGATGATGCTGTGACCCTGACCGATTCCATGTTTTCAGACAATGATGAACTGGCCAGCTTGGTCGCGGAATTGACCAAAGCAGACAAACTGATCATATTGACAGACACAGACGGACTTTATACGGGACATCCGGATGATGATGACACAGAGGTTATAGAAAATGTAAAAGTTGGACAAAACGTTGAAAAGTACATCAAAACCATCAAAAAAGGAGAAGCTGAAGGACGAGGTGGAATGGGCTCTAAATTAAACATTGCCAAAATGACTGCCAATAAAAATATCCCAACTTATATTGCCAACGGAAAGAGAAAGAATGTTATTTTGGATATAATGAAAGGCAAAAATGTTGGTACGAAAATTACAATCTAATTTTAAAAAAAATTAATGAAATTATTACAAACAGATATAAAAAATAAAGTCTTGCAATCTATGATGACCATCTTGGATAGCAAAAGGGAAGCGATCATTGCTGCCAATAAAAAGGACCTTGATCTTTTTGACAAAAGCGATAGGGCCATGTACGACCGTCTTATTGTTAATGACAAAAAGGTGGATGGGATGATTCAATCCATCAAAGAGGTGATGCTACAAGAAGACCCCGTAGGTAAAATAAAATCAGAACGGATTCTGGAGAACGAATTGAAGATTCAGAATAAAACGGCTCCTTTTGGTACCATCATGATCATCTATGAATCTAGGCCAGATGTAACCATTGAAGCAGCAGTATTGGCCTTTAAAGCCAATAATAAACTCCTTCTAAAAGGAGGAAAGGAAGCGCTATATAGCAATCAAATCCTGGAATCGTGCTGGCATGAAGCACTTAAAGAGAACGATTTGTCCCCGGATTGGATCCAATTGATGCATATGAACAGGGCGGAAACCCAGGAGTTTCTCAAAAATCCGACTGAAAAGCTGGATTTGATCGTCCCACGAGGTGGAGAGCGCCTAATTGCTTTTGTAAAAGAGCATGCAACCTGTGCCGTACTTATAAGCGGGAGGGGAAACAACTTTTTATATGTAAGCAAGGATGCCAATTGGGATCAGAGCCTTAAGATTATCCTTAATGCCAAAACCGATAAAATATCTGCCTGCAATGCCTTGGATAAAATATTGGTGGATACCCATATAGAAGGCTATACCGATAAAATAAAAGACCTTAAAAAAGTCTTGAACGAGAATGGGGTCTCCATTTTAGTGGACGACAAAATTGGTAAAATTTTGCCCAATGAAGAGACGATAGTTGATGAAGCAATCTGGCATCAGGAATTTTTGGCCATGAAATGTGGTCTTGGAGCAGTGGATACTTTGGATGAAGCCATAAAAATGATTAATAAGTATTCAGGAGGGCACTCTGCAACCATTATGACTACCCAGTCCGATGCAGCTATGGAGTTTATGGATCAGGTGGACAGTGCTGCCGTCTACCACAATGCCTCCACACGTTTTACGGATGGCGGTTCAATGGGTGTTGGAGCAGAATTGGCCATTAGTACGGACAAACTGCACCACCGGGGACCTCTAGGTTTGGAACAATTGGTTACCAATAAATATTACATATTTGGTAATGGACAGATACGAGTTTAAATTTCAATAAACTCCATGAAAAAAAGCCTCGTAAAACGAGGCTTTTTTTATATGATAAAGCTACTGTAGTTTATAAAGCAGCTACTTTCTGCATCAAGTTGCTCTTAAGGTTTGCAGCCTTATTAGCGTGTATGATTTTGCGCTTTGCCAATTTATCGATCATCCCAACAACAGTTGGTAAGAATGTTTCAGCAGCCTTCTTATCTTCCTCTGAACGCAATTTTTTGATTGCATTACGAGTAGTTTTGTGCTGGTACCTGTTACGCAAGCGCACTGCTTCGTTTCTTCTAATTCTCTTTAATGCTGACTTGTGATTTGCCATTTTATCTTCTTGTTATGTTTTTAAAAGGACCTAAGGTCCAAAATCAAATGTGTAGTCCGTAGGGGAATCGAACCCCTGTTACCAGGATGAAAACCTGGCGTCCTAACCCCTAGACGAACGGACCATT
>JAPFBR010000004.1:0-268130 GCA_035798135.1 Flavobacteriaceae bacterium KMM 6897
TGTAGTCCGTAGGGGAATCGAACCCCTGTTACCAGGATGAAAACCTGGCGTCCTAACCCCTAGACGAACGGACCATTACATTGTGTAATTGCGGATGCAAAAATACAATTATTTTTAACTATTGCAACACCTACAGAATATTTTTTTACTTTTTAATATGCCTTCGCAAACAATACTCTTTTTGTTGCAGGTTTTCCTGTAACCATGCAACTTCCAGCCTCGTCCTTAGCATCTATTGGAATACAACGGATTGTTGCTTTGGTCTCTTCTTTTATCTTATCTTCTGTTTCAAGTGTTCCATCCCAAAAGGCGGAAATAAAACCTCCTTTATTTTCCAGCACTTCCTTAAACTCTTGGTATGAGTCCACTTCAGTGATGTGTTTTTTTCTATAATCCAATGCTTTTTGGTATATATTTCGCTGAATGTCCTCCATCAAAAATTCAATTTTAGCAACCACCCCATCAGCTTGCACCGTTTCCTTTTCCAAGGTATCCCTCCTAGCCAATTCATAGGTGTTATTTTCCATATCTCGCTGACCAATTGCAAGGCGCACAGGGACTCCCTTCAACTCATATTCATTGAACTTGAAACCTGGTTTATGGGTATCCCTATTGTCATATTTTACGCTAATGCCCTTGACGCGTAATTCCTTGACCAAGGGAGCCACTCTTTCAGAAATAGCATCCAATTGTTCCTCTCCTTTATATATAGGCACTATCACCACCTGTATGGGTGCGAGTTTTGGAGGTAGCACCAAACCATTATCATCACTATGGGTCATTACCAAAGCTCCCATCAGTCTTGTGGAAGCTCCCCAAGAGGTAGCCCATACATATTCTTGCTTACCTTCTTTGTTGGCGAATTTAACATCGAAAGCCTTCGCAAAGTTCTGTCCCAGAAAATGTGAGGTTCCTGCCTGCAATGCCTTGCCATCTTGCATCAAAGCTTCGATACAATACGTTTCCACAGCACCGGCAAATCGTTCGCTTTCCGTTTTAATACCCTTTATCACCGGCATTGCCATATGCTCCTCTGCAAATTCGGCATAAATATGCATCATTTGTTCCGCTTCAGCTATGGCCTCTTTTTCAGTGGCATGGGCTGTATGCCCTTCTTGCCATAAAAACTCTGCTGTTCTTAAGAATAAGCGGGTCCTCATTTCCCAACGCACCACGTTGGCCCATTGATTGATCAATAAAGGTAAGTCCCGATAGGACTGTATCCATCTTCTATAGGTGTCCCAAATGATGGTTTCCGAGGTTGGCCTAATAATAAGTTCTTCCTCCAACTTGGCATCGGGATCCACAATAATCCCACTACCGTCCTCTGCATTTTTCAACCTATAATGGGTAACTACCGCACATTCCTTTGCAAATCCTGCAACATGACTTGCCTCTTTACTCAAATAGGATTTTGGTATAAACAACGGAAAATACGCATTTTCATGTCCCGTTTCCTTGAACATTTTATCTAATTGGGCCTGCATCTTCTCCCAAATGGCGTAACCATAGGGTTTAATGACCATACAACCCCTAACCCCCGAGTTCTCAGCAAGATCCGCTTTTACTACAAGTTCATTATACCATTTGGAATAATCTTCTGCTCTTTTCGTTAAATTTTTACCCATATTAGTAAGTTTGGCACAAAACTTGCGACTTTATTCTTATAAGAAATAGTTCCGCAAAACTAACTATTTTTACCATGTTCAACAATTAAATTTAAAACGATGATACAAACTGCACCCCTTAAAAAAATTAGAACGGCATCCTTCATTGCCCTGATAGGCATTTTAGGGGTCTCCTGTGGATCTTACCAACAGGCATCGTACTATAATGATGGTATCTATTCTGACAACAACAGACCTGTTGTTGAATCAAGATCGCGAGAAATGGTTCAACAACCCCAACAAGTAGAAACCAATACCTATGGGGATTATTTTGGGCAAAAGGCCGATGAATACCAAGACATTTTGGGAAGCGAAGTATTTACGGATGTAGATGGCTATTATAGTGATGTTGAACAGGACAGTTTGGATGTTAACCAAGATGAAAATTATTATACCAACAAAAATTCCTATAATGGGCAACCAGGATGGGGAGACAACCCACAATCTGTAAACATTAATATTTATGACAATAACTGGGGTTGGAACAACAACCCTTGGTTATGGAACGACCCTTGGATGTGGAATGGTGGATTTGGATGGAATAATTGGGGCTGGGGCGGAGGCTATGGTTGGAACCGTGGATTTGGATGGAATAACTGGGGCGGTGGCTTCGGTTGGGGCGGCGGTTTTGGTTGGAATAATTGGGGCTGGGGAGGCTATGGCGGTTTTTATGGCAACAATTTCTACAACAATTACAATAGGGCATATGGTTATAACAGCGGAAGAAGGGGCTACTATAATGGCAACAATTCTATCCGCGACTTTAATTCCACTGCACTTAGAGGAAGGTCAAATTTGACCACCTCCAGCACAAGAGGCAATGCTTCCAAGTATAGAAGCACCTCCAATAGATCCAATGTCAATACAAGGAGTACAACTTCAAGAAATTCCAGTATTTATAGAAATGGTACTACATCAAGAAGAACTGTTGGCGTAGATGCTGCAGTTAGGAACAGGTCATACCGCACTAGTAGAAGTTCCAGAACTACACCTAGGTATGATTCCAATAGCGCAAGGAGTTCCCAAACGTATAGAGGCAATTCGTATCAAAGATCTACTCCCAACAGAAGTTATACCCCTAGGAGCAGCAATTATTCAAGATCTTCGACTCCAAGTTCCAGTAGATCAAGTGGCACCATTAGAAGTAGTGGTAGCAGATCTAGAAGCTCAGGGAACAACGTACGTAGTTCAGGGGGCAGTAGATCCAGAAGTTCGGGCAATGTAAGAAGTTCGGGGGGCAGTAGCTCCAGAAGTTCGGGCAATGTAAGAAGTTCAGGTGGCAGCAGCTCTAGGAGTTCAGGCAGTGTAAGAAGTTCTAGTGGCGGTAGCTCTAGAAGTTCAGGCACTTCATCCTCTTCGAGATCTTCTTCATCAAGGGGAAGGGGAAATTAATTCCATTACGATCAAACTTAAAATCAGAAAAGATGAAAAGGAAATTCACTTTACTAATGGTCTTCGCATGTCTCATCGCAAATGCCCAGAACATTACAGACGTACTTAGATATAGCACTGAAAATATACAGGGAACGGGAAGATTTCAAGGACTTAGCGGAGCATTTGGTGCATTAGGAGGAGATTTATCGGCATTAAATGTGAACCCAGCAGGGTCCGCGGTTTTCAATAACAGTCAGTTTTCCATATCTGCATCCAACTATAACCGGGACAATAGGGCCACCTATTTTAACAGCACCTCCATTTCGGATTTAAACACTTTGGATATCAACCAACTGGGTGTTGTCTTTGTTTTTAACAATACCGATATAAATTCGGACTGGAAAAAAGTTTCCTTGGCCTTAAATTATGATGTGGTTCAAAACTATGACGATGACATTTTTATTTCCGGAAATAGCAATCAGGGTATTGATAACTACTTTTTAAACTTTGCCCAAGGCGTTCCCTTTGGTCCCTTATTGATACAAAACGGAGAATTTATAGAAGAGGCCTATTTGGACATTGGTTCTAGTTTGGGTTTTGTGGACCAACAAGCTTTTCTTGGTTATTATGGAGGAATAATAGATCCGGTTGACCCTGATGATGATAACAATACCGCCTATATCTCCAATGCGAATTACAGTACGGTAAACCAACAATATTTCAAAAGCACCTCCGGATACAACAGTAAATTTACAGCGAACTTGGCAACCCAATATCAAAATAACCTGTACCTGGGGGCCTCCTTAAATTTTCATAACGTATCCTACAACCAATTGACAACCTTACGTGAAAGTGGCTATGATAGTGACTCTGAAATTCAATTCACCTCTTTTGATAACTTATTGCGAACTGAAGGTGCGGGATTTTCGTTGAGTTTGGGAGGAATAGCAAAATTAAACGAAAACATAAGGATCGGAGGAAGCTACCAATCCCCCACATGGTATCGATTGACCGATGATACCGCCCAAAGAATAAATTCTGATCTTGCGGATGATGATATAGGATTCATCGATTTCAACATTGTGAACCTTTTTGAGCGCTATACCATAAAAACACCGGCCAAAGTTACCGGTAGTTTGGCGGTCATCTTTGGGAGTGATGGATTACTGAGTTTCGATTATGGATATCAGGACATGTCACAAGCCGAATTGAGACCTATGAACGACCCAGCATTCCAATCCGAAAACGCCTTTATCGGCAATGAACTTGGGGGCGTTTCTTCCTTTAGATTGGGAGGCGAATACAGACTTGACCAAGTGAGCCTTAGAGCTGGCTATAGATACGAGCAAAGCCCGTACAAAAATGGTTTTACTGTTGGTGATCTCAATGGCTATTCGGCAGGGATAGGCTATAACTTTGGCATAAGCAGATTGGATCTTGCCTATAATAAGACGGAGCAGGATATAGATCAACAATTATACAGCACAGGTTTGGACACCCCTGCGGCAGTTAACAATAGAAACAGCAATATTACTTTGGGATACACCTTAAATTTCTAAGGAAAGAAAAAAGTATGAGCAACAAAAAAACCGGCGATTGCCGGTTTTTTTGTTATCGGACCAGAGAGAAATGGGTCCTTAATGTTTTTGCCACAACAATACCTTGCTCGTCCCTGGAATATTCCATCTTAAACCAATAATCGGAGGAAGGCATGGGATTTCCTATATAGGTCCCATCCCAACCCAAGGTATTCAGTTCCATCTGTTTTAAAAGCTTTCCATAGCGATCAAAAATAAAAATGACCGGGTCTACCAAGGTCTCTATTCCTTTTACATTCCAGAAATCATTAATCCCATCAGCATTGGGAGTGAAAAATTTAGGATAGCCCACCACCAAGAAAGGAATAGGATCTGTTGTTCCACATCCATTCTTATCGTTAATAATGACAGTATTCTCGCCTGGAGGCACATCCAAAAATATTGGTGAATCTTGAAATTCACCTCCATTGATGGCATACTCATAAGAGCCGTCACCATCTACCACTATTTCAATATTATTGCTATCTGACAGATCTGCCAAGATGATCACTTCATCCAAAATGGGCATCCCATAATAGGTGATCAAAATATCATCTGTAATTATGGTTGCCAAACTAGTTTGTATCTCCACATAGTACCTTCCAGAGTTGGGACTTGTGACCGTTAATTCGGTTGCAGCGGGACCAGAAGCCAATACGGCATCAATGGTGCCATCGTCCTCATAATCGACACTCCAGGTAACATTGACAATATCGGGACCTGCAGGTGAATTCAAAGCACTTAAAACGATATCCGGGTCATCTTCACAGGCATAGATATCCAATCCTAAAAATTCATCCCTTAGCGTACAATCCAAGGCAGAATTTTGATCTGCATCCACGGAACTTCCTGTAAAAGTCAAGGAAAATGGTTCTGGATCCCCATCAAAATTCGTGTTGAAATTATTGATCAACAAATAATAGATTTCCCCCGCGGTAACATCCAACCATTCATCATAGGTGTTCTGGCTTCCTGTTAAAAAAGGGGCACCTTCTTGTCCGTTGGAAGGATTGACACCTATCCCTGTGAAATCGGTATTATTAACTTCGTAATTACACCTTATGGGTTGTGCGTTGCCGCTACTGATGGCGCCACAATCCACATCGGGGCCATAAAGGGCAAAATCCCATTCGGCCGTTGAGGAAAGTGCTTCTATATCAAAGCCAATTTGTCCGTCCGTTCCGGCTCTAAATACATACCAAGAGGTGTTGTTCTCAATATTTGCAGAAGCCACGCTCCCCTTTTCCAGACATCCAGATTGACGAATTAAATCGGGATCAAAATCGTCCACATCCCCACTACCATCGGTCTCCGACAGTATAGGTGCATCGGCACAAACGGGTATGGCACTTCGACAATCAGGGGAATTCTGTGCCATGGAAGCCCAAGAAAAAAGCAACCAAAAACACATTGAAAAAAAAAGAATTCGCATAGATTATGGGGCTATCGTGATACAAATAATCAGTATAATAACTCCCACTACCCTATTTTAGTATATTTCAAGACAAAATTTATTCGTTTTATCGATAAAAGGAACTCAAGAAGAAGCGACACTATCGCTTTAGAGAAAAATGACTGTCAATATATTTTGCTGTAGTACGTAGCCCTCTTGCATCTACATACGTAAGTTGAAACCAGTAATCGGAAGAAGGTAAACTTTTACCATTGACTTCCCCATTCCATCCCATACTCTCCTTGGTCATCTGTCTTAACAGCTTCCCATATCGATCATAAATAAAGATCACAGGATCTTGAAGGGCTTCAATTCCAACAATATTCCATTCATCGTTGACAGAATCACCATTGGGACTGAAAAATTTTGGGAATCCCACCACAACAATAGGTTCCGAGACCGATCCACATCCCTTTAAATCATTAATGGTAACAACATGATCTCCTGGCAATACATTGGAAAAGGTATTGCCTTCTTGAAATGGGCCATTGTCAAGTTGGTATTCAAATAGACCGTCAATATCCGTAATGACCGAAACAGTATTGTTATCCTGCACATCCTCAATGACCACATCCGTGATGGCCGGGGTTTTAGAAATAACAACATTAATGGGCACAATGCGTTCACAAGGAAAACCATTTTCCTCATAAGTCATTGTAAGAATATAAGTTCCCCCTACAAAAACTTCAATACTTGAGGAAGTAGCCCCTGTACTCCACGAATAACTATATGCCGCATTTGCAATGAGCACTCCAATAACCGCTGAAGTACTATTTTCACATAAAAATATTTCAGTTGGAAAGGTGATTTCTGGAGTCTGCAACACCTTCAATTCAAATTGTTGGGAAACATCGAAGCATTCTGGATTGGCCAATGACGTAGTTCTTACATAAATAGTTTCTATTCCAGGTTTAATGGGATATTCCTTGGGAAGTTGACCCATGCCATCAACGGCATCGGATAAGGAGTTATGGTAACTCACCATAAATTCTGTTGTTGACTGATTCCCCAATGCCTCTTGGTCCTTTTGGAAAAGATCATAAAATCCAAGATCTGAACAAGCGGTTTCATCTGCGACAGCAAAGGTTGTCGGAGCGGTTATAAAACCTATTTGAACATCACTAAATATGGTTTCGGTCCCAGTACTGACCTTCACCCTATAAAAGGCAGAAAGGTTCACATTTAAAGTAGGACCTGTTTCCCCTAATATCAAAGTAAAACCACTTCCCGTATCTGAGAACCATTCGTATTGTATGGCATTTGTTGTGGTGGCATCCAAAACTATATTTTCATTGTCGCACGCTACCAGCGGTGGCCCCAATAAATTGGTGATAATGGAACAATCCAAAGCATCATAGGGATTGGTCTCAAAAATACTTCCAGAAAATTGGATTGAGAACCCAGAATTACTGTTGCTATAATTGTTGATCAACAAGTAATAATCTTCCCCTGCCGTAACATCCAACCACTCATCATACAACAGGGATTCTGAATTTCCTGTGGGGTCTTCCCCTATGCCCATGTGCGTAAGATTATCACGATTGTCAAAAAAATTACATCTAATAGGCTCCCCCAAGTTGGCACAATCACTGGCTTTGTAGAGGGCAAAATCCCAATCTTCCGAAGCGTCGAAACCTATATTAATTCCAAGTTGGCCTGCTGCTGAAGTCCTGAATCTATACCACGCGGAATTGTCTTCGATAAAGCCGCTGAGGGAAGTTTCCAAACAACCAGAGGTGGCTGCGCCATTGAAATCATCAATACCATAATCATTGGTACCTCCATTGACCGGGGTATTGCTACAAATAGGGATAGCCCCACTACAATCTGGAGATATTTGTCCAAAGACAGTTTGTATCCCAAACAATAATGGCAACCATAGCAGTACAGTAGCCCTTTTCATAAATCAATTCCTATTTGACAGGATTAAAAATAATGAGAGTCGCGCCTTAACACTAATTTATGTTGTCAAACACCCCATACATGGCATAAAGTGCCATTTAATGTATATCTTTGCCTCCTTAAAAAGTCTTAAATAAATGAAAGTGGATAGCGCATTAGAAGAGCATTTTGAGGAGATGGGAGACAACCATGCTTCTTCCGCTGAAGACACGCCTTTAAGAGAGGATGCCTTCGTTTTAACTGATGAAGAAAAAATAAAAAGAATAAAGGGAAGCGTTAAAGAAATTATGTTGACCCTAGGGCTCGATTTGGATGACGATAGTCTTAAAGGAACTCCTAACCGGGTGGCAAAAATGTTCGTCGATGAAATTTTTGGAGGATTGCACCCCAACAGAAAACCAAAAGCCTCCACCTTCGAAAACAAATATAAATATGGCGAAATGCTTGTGGAGAAGAATATTACCCTCTACTCTACTTGTGAACACCATTTATTGCCAATTGTTGGAAGGGCCCATGTTGCCTATATCTCCAATGGTTCCGTTGTTGGATTATCCAAAATGAACAGGATTGTGGATTATTTTGCCAAAAGACCACAGGTTCAAGAAAGATTGAATATTCAAATTGTACGAGAATTACAAAAAGTTTTGGGTACCGAGGATGTTGCCTGTGTAATAGATGCCAAGCATCTTTGCGTTAATTCCAGAGGAATTCGTGATATAGAGAGTAGCACCGTAACCGCTGAGTATGGTGGTAAATTCAAAGACGACAAAGTGAGAAGGGAGTTCTTAAACTTCATTAATATGGATACCAACTTTTAATTCTTTATTTGGCAATGCAACTTTACAAAACCCAAACCCTAAAAGTTTACAATTCCCTAACTGGCAAAAAAGAAATTTTTGAACCTATAAACGACGGCCACATAGGCATGTATGTTTGTGGTCCAACGGTTTACAGTAATGTGCACTTGGGAAATTGCAGAACTTTTATGTCTTTTGATATGATTTTTAGATATCTGAAGCATTTGGGATATAAGGTAAGGTATGTACGAAATATTACCGATGCAGGGCATTTGGAGAACGATGCAGATGAGGGAGAAGACAAAATCGCCAAAAAGGCGAGATTGGAACAGATAGAGCCTATGGAAGTCGTGCAGCGATATACCGTTGATTTCCACAATACCCTTCAAAAATTTAATTTCTTGTCCCCTAGTATAGAACCTACGGCCACTGGGCACATAATTGAACAAATAGAGATTATTAAGGTTATTCTGAAAAAAGGATTTGCCTATGAAGTAAATGGTTCTGTTTATTTTGATGTCGTTAAGTTCAATGAATCTTACGATTACGGTAAATTGAGCGGTAGAAAATTGGAGGATATGATCGCCAATACCCGGGGGTTAGCCGCCCAGGAGGAGAAAAAAAGCCCACAGGATTTTGCCCTTTGGAAAAAGGCGGAACCCCAGCATATCATGCGTTGGCCTTCCCCTTGGGGAGATGGTTTTCCAGGATGGCATTTGGAGTGTACGGCCATGAGCACAAAATACCTTGGTGAGACTTTTGATATTCACGGCGGAGGAATGGATTTAAAATTTCCCCACCACGAATGCGAAATAGCACAAGCGGAAGCCAGCAATGGCCACTCGCCGGTAAAATATTGGATGCACGCCAACATGCTTACCCTAAACGGTAAAAAGATGGCCAAATCCACGGGAAACAACATTCTCCCCAATGAAATGTTTTCTGGGGAAAACGATATTTTAAGCAAGCCCTTTACCGCCACGGTTGTCCGGTTTTTTATGATGCAGGCACATTATACCAGCATTCTGGATTTAAGTAATGAAGCCCTTTTAGCCTCTGAAAAGGGATTCCATAAATTGATGGACTCCGTGGACCTATTGGACAAATTGGAAACGGCATCCAATACGGACTTTGACGTAGCATCATGGAAACAGAAATGCTACGATGCTATGAACGATGATTTTAATACCCCTATCTTAATTGCAACCTTGTTTGAAGCCGTTAAGCATATCAACTTGATAAAAGAAGGGAAAGAAAACATCTCTGAAACAGACAAGAATACCTTAAGGGAAACTATGCACAGTTTTATCTTTGATGTTCTTGGATTGGATCATAAAATGGACGTAAAGGGGGATTCGGATAAACTACCAGGAGTGGTAGAGTTATTGATCCAATTACGAAACGAGGCACGGTCAAATAAAGATTTTGCGACATCGGACAAAATAAGGGACCAATTGGCTGCCTTGGGCATTCAGTTGAAGGACGGAAAGGAAGGTACTACTTTTAGCGTATCCTAAATTAGTGACCTAACAGAATTAACAACAGATTATATTTCAGGATTTCCTAGAAATTATATCTGTCTAATCAACACCATTGACATGGGCAAACTTCACTTTAAACAATTCGTAATAGCCCCTTTTGTACTCTTGGTAAAATTGTACCAGAACCTTATTTCACCATTTACCCCGACAAGTTGCCGCTACTCCCCTACCTGTTCCCAATATACCTTGGAAGCCTTAAAAAAGCACGGTCTATTTAAAGGCGGATGGTTGTCCATTAAGCGCATTTTCAGTTGCAATCCTTGGGGAGGTAAAGGCTATGACCCTGTCCCTTAAAAGGTTATCCTGATTCCCTAAAATAATCTTTCCAACAAAATCCTTTTACTACTAATTGGTTATCTTAGCTCCTTAAAATTTAAATGCCAATGTATTTTTTAGGCTTCACCTGGAACCCCAACGAAACCCTATTCAATTTAGGTTTCCTTCAAATAAAATATTACAATTTACTTTGGATCACGGCCTTCGCGCTTGGCTGGTTCATTATGAAAAAAATCTTTGATAGGGAAAATAAAACAGCCGAACAGTTGGATTCCCTTTTTATCCATACCGTTTTAGCAACCATGTTGGGAGCACGTTTGGGCCATGTTATTTTTTACGATTGGCCCTATTACAAGGATCACCTCTTGGAAATATTGTTACCTATTAGGGAAAATGTGGGCAGCACCCTTTTTGGGTTTATCAATGGTTATGAATTTACAGGATTTGCAGGTTTGGCCAGTCATGGTGCAGCTATAGGAGTCATAATAGGGATGTACCTGTATACCAGAAAATACCCGGAATTTAAATTATTATGGATCTTGGACCGCGTAGTCATCCCTGTGGCTATTGGCGCTTTCTGTGTGCGTTTGGGTAACTTTTTTAATTCAGAGATCAATGGAAAGGTAGTGGACAAATCTTTTGCTTTCGCTACCAGATTTCTCCGAGATTCAGACGATCTATCCGCTTCCAAAGCCTTGGCCATCACCAAAGAAAGGAGCTTGAACGGCGCTTATAAACTGATCGAAACAGATCCAAGGTTTTCCAATGTTTTAGAAGCTATCCCATATCGTCATCCCGCACAACTATACGAGGGGGTATGTTATATTTTTGTGTTCCTTATTTTGTATTTCTTGTATTGGAAAACCGATAAAAAAGATAAGACCGGTTACCTTTTTGGTTTATTCCTAGTACTCCTTTGGACGATTCGTTTCTTTGTTGAATTTGTAAAGAAAAGTCAAGGTGGATTTGAAGAATCCCTAGGTTTGTTATCCACCGGACAATGGTTGAGCATACCCTTTATCATTATTGGTCTTTATTTTATGTTTCGTCCCCAAAAATCAGGAGTCAAATAACCATTATATTTTACCCATGATATTTACCACAAGGCTATTTACCTTTCTATTGGTTGGAATGCTCCTTTTGCAGACCTCTTGCAAAGAAGAAACAAAAAATGTCTTGGAGATAGCTCCCATCACTTTTACAAAAGAAGGGGAGCTTTCTGTTTTTAAGAAAGCAGGGGATTCGCTGATAATTTCTATGGCCATTGAAATTGCGGAAAGTGATTATGAAACCGCTACCGGACTGATGTACCGAAAGAGCATGGAAGAAAAACAAGGGATGTTGTTCATTTTTCCCGATGTGGCCATGCATTCCTTTTATATGAAGAACACTGAAATTCCTTTGGATCTCATTTTTATTGATGATAATTTAAAAATTGCAAGTTTTCAAAAAGAGGCCATGCCCTTTGATGAAACAGGCTTATCCTCACAGGTGCCCATCAAATATGTTCTTGAAATCAATGCAGGTCTGGTAGATCAATGGGGACTTGCAATAGGAGATAGGGTAATTTATCAACGGCTCTAATCAAAAAGGGCGCTAAAGCTTCATAAATTATTCTTCTGTCATAGCATAACACAATAAGGGATATACAGACCATATTCTAGAGTTTCTCCTTAAGAATTCCTAATTTCATACCTACTCTCAAAAGTTAAGCTTGTTAAAGCCAAGTAGCCACATGAAGACAACTGGGAAAATTAGACATTGGGGCATTTTAATGGACAATACGACTCCTAAAGTCGAGCTTATCAATAGGATCTTAATAGGGAAGCAAACGAGCCCTTTTGAAGCCCTAATGGATCTGAAAGGTGCATTGTTTTCCCCTTTGGAACTCCATAGGTTGATTCATGAGGAAGAACGACACGACATAAAAATTGTAACCCACAACACTTCACAGAGCTTAAAGTCCATGTCGAGCGGAGAGCGTAAAAAAGCCCTCTTGGCCTATATTCTGGAAACTGAGCCCGACTTTATTATACTTGACAATCCCTTTGACAATTTGGACTCCACTTCACAAGAGAAACTGGTTTCCAAGCTGGAGCAAATATCCAAAAAGGTTTTATTGGTACTACTTATCACAAGGAAAGAGGATAGACTATCATTTATAGAGCATTATTATGTATTAAAGGGAAATAGTTTAGCACCTTTAAAAGAGTTGGCAAAATCTCGATTAGACCCTATAACTGGAACGTTTTCAATACCACAAGCCTTAAGCCCCCATATCTATAAGGAATCAATTCTGGTTGATTTTAAAAATGTAACGGTTTCCTTTGGTGACAGGGCTGTATTGAACAACATCAATTGGGAAATACGTCCCGGTGAGTTTTGGCAATTGATTGGTAAAAATGGAAGCGGAAAATCGACCTTGTTGTCCATGATTACTGGTGAGAACAGTAAAGGTTACGGCCAGCAGCTTTGGCTCTTTGGACATCAAAAAGGTAGTGGGGAGTCCATCTGGGAGATAAAGGAAAAGCTAGGGTATTTTACGCCATCCATGATCGATTCGTTTTCTGGGCACCATACCGTGGAGCATATGTTGATCTCTGGTCTGTATGATTCCATTGGCCTATATATTTATCCTACGGAGTCCGAACTGCAATTGGCAAAGGAGTGGCTACAGGTCTTGGAACTGTTGGAACATAGAACGAGGTATTTTCACGATCTATCAATGGGACAGCAACGCTTAATCATGACCGCCAGGGCAATGATCAAGCACCCACTTCTCCTCCTCTTGGATGAGCCTACAGCGGGCTTGGATGATAAGAGCAGCGCCCTACTGGTGGCCTTGGTGAACAAAATCTCCAAGGAAAGCAAAACCACCATCATCTTTGTTTCCCATCGGCAAGAAGAAGGGTTACAACCGCAGTACATCTTTGAACTTCAAATGACAGATCAGGGTTCGATTGGAAAAAAATTATCCCATAAAAAAAGGGCTACTTTTCAGTAGCCCTTTTTAATTCTATATACGACGTATTTTATTCTTCTTTTCCTTGTTGAACCTTCTTCTTCAAGAAATCGAACATTACAGGTGTTGCGATGAACAAGGAAGAGTAGGTACCTACAATGATACCAACGATCATTGCGAACATAAACCCTCTTAATGATTCACCTCCAAAAATGAAGATGGCCAATAATACTACCAAGGTAGTCAAGGAGGTATTCAATGTCCTGCTCAAGGTACTGTTCAAGGCAAGGTTTGTATTCTCACCAGACTTCCAGCCTTTTTCCGCGATAATTTCCCTAATCCGGTCAAATACAACCACCGTATCGTTCAAGGAGTAACCTATTACCGTCAAGATAGCTGCAACAAATGCTTGATCTATCTCCATGCTAAAGGGCATGATCTTCCCGAAAACTGAAAATATCCCCAATACGATCAACACATCATGGAAAACGGCCACGACCGCACCCAATGAGAACTGCCATTTACGGAATCGAACCAAGATATATAGGAACACCACAAACAACGATCCTATAATTGCCAAAAATGCATTGTTTTTGATATCATCAGCAATGGTTGGTCCTACCTTAACAGATTGCATGATACCTATACCACTCTCTCCGCCACCTACTTTAAAATCTTCGTAGCTAGTACCATTCGGTAAATACTTCTGTAAAGTGTTGAATAGTTTGTCCTGGATTTCATTGTCTACTTCAATTCCTTCCACATCTACTTTATAAGCTGTAGTAACCTTTATTTGGTTGGCTTCCCCAAATGTTTTCACATTGGTGCCAGTTCCAAATACTGTGGTAAGCTCAGATGCAATTTCAGATGGATTAACCACTTTTTCAAAACGAATTTGATAAGAGCGACCTCCAACGAAATCAACACCTTGTTGCAACCCTTGGGTAAACAAAGAAAACAACCCGATCAATACCAATACAGATGATATAACGTAAGCTATCTTTCTTTTGCTCAAGAAGTTTATATTCGCATTTTTGAATAAATTTTTGGTAATAGGGGTAGAGAAATCCAACGTTCTTCCCTTTCCAGAAATGTACCAATCTACCAACAATCTTGTAATGAATATTGCCGTAAACAATGACGTTAAAATACCAATGATCAAAGTCGTTGCAAAACCTTTAATAGGTCCAGTTCCGAAGATCAATAGGATTAAAGCCGTAAGGCCCGTAGTAATGTTGGCATCCAAAATGGAAGAAAGCGCATTGCTAAAACCATCTGCTATAGCCTGACTCTTACCTTTTCCTTTTGCCAACTCTTCCTTGATACGCTCAAAGATAAGAACGTTCGCATCCACAGACATACCTATGGTTAAGACAATACCTGCAATTCCAGGTAAGGTTAATACGGCATTTAAACTTGCCAATACCCCGAAGATCAATACGATGTTTAGGATAAGTGCTACATCAGCGAATATACCGGCTTTTCCGTAATAGAAGATCATCCAAAGCAACACAAAGCTCATAGCTATCAAGAAAGACATAAACCCACTATCAATAGCTTCTTGTCCCAATGATGGTCCTACAATCTCTGATTGAATAATATTTGCAGAGGCAGGTAATTTACCAGCTCTCAAGACATTGGAAATATCTTTGGTCTCATTTACTGTAAACGTACCGGTAATTTCCGAACGTCCTCCAGAAATAGGTCCTGTTGAAACCCCTGGTGCAGTATATACTTTATTATCCAATACAATGGCGATCCCTGTTTGGTTGCTGAATGCATCACCTGTAAGTTTTTCCCATTCTTTGGCACCTGTGGTGTTCATGGTCATGGACACTGCAGGTCTGTTGAACTGGTCAAAATCTGCCCTTGCATCGCTTACGACATCTCCACTAATTCTTGGAATAGCATCACGATTCGATTTTAAGGCATATAAATCTATTACTTCTGAATCCGGAGAAGGACGTTCCCATGCAAATTTCACGAATTGGATATCTGCTGGAATCAAACGACGGATTTCTTTCATTCTTAAATACTCCCCTACCTTGGCAGTATCCTGTATGGCAAATTTAGCTATAGCATAACCATCTCCTTGACCTTTGATCAAATCCAACAAAGGATTTACTTGACTGGTCATGTCCAAAGAATCTTGGGCAACGTCAGATAATAATGAATCCAATTCAGATTCAGGCTTAGGGGCTTGGTCCACAGCTTCGGTAACGACCAAAGACTTCAATTTTTCGTTGGCAGAAACCAAGAAATTGGAAATACTTGGATTATTTGGCGTATAAGTTTCCCAGAACTCCAATTGAGCTGTACTGGAAAGTAGGTCCTGAGCTCTAGCGATATCCCTAGCTCCTGGCAATTCTACCAATATTCGGCCCGAATTCCCTTCACGCTGTATGTTAGGTTGGGTAACCCCAAAACCATCGATACGTTCACGCAATACTTCAAAAGCAGAAACAACGGATTCGTCAATTTTTGTTCTAATGATCGGTTTTACCTCAGCATCTGACATTTGAAAATTGATCACATCACTCAATCCCTTATTGGCAAAAATATCGGGTGATGCCAATCTTGAATCTCCCTTATTGGCTTCAAAAGCCTCAAAAAACAATTCTATATAGGTGTCGTCACTATTTTTGGAAGCAGCATCCGCATCAGCCAAAGATTTATTGAAAGCCGGGTTTTTGGTATTGTTTGCAAGCCCTTTTAAGATATCCTTTACAGATATTTGCAAGGTTACGTTAATACCTCCTTTAAGGTCCAAACCTTTGTTTAACTCCTTCTTTTTAGCCTCATCATAGGTGGTATATCCCAAAATGGAATTATCTCCAATAGAGTCTAAATACTTGGCCTCCAAGGCATCTCTCTTAGCTGCGTATCCTTCTTCCGCTTCGGGGATACTGTTAGCAGCAAAAACTTTTGCGTCCTTTTCAATTTTACTGGTAATA
The DNA here is from genome assembly GCA_035798135.1 of Flavobacteriaceae bacterium KMM 6897. GTDB lineage: Bacteria > Bacteroidota > Bacteroidia > Flavobacteriales > Flavobacteriaceae > Sediminicola. Next base: position 16,504 of record JAPFBR010000004.1, read on the forward strand.
AAAGTATAGGATAGTTGATATATACTAACAATCCCAAACAAGAAAGCAAAAAGCTTTATAAGTCCTTTATTCTGCATTAGTTATTGTGTTAATTTTGGTGTTTTTTAATAGCGAGCAAATATATCATTTCCCATAGGAACTAACAATATATTTATTTAGATTTATAAAATAAGGGCATCCACCATCGGTGAACACCCTTATTTTAACAAATAATCAGAGATGCATTAAACTTCCAAAAGTCCGTTGGTAGCTCTAACACCAACCGCACTTTCTTGCATTTTGGCTTTTTCGGCATCATTCAAATCAATATTAACGATTTTCTCGATCCCGTTTTTACCCAATATTACAGGCACTCCTATACATATATCTTTTAGGCCGTATTCCCCTTCAAGTAGAACCGAACAAGGGAACATTTTCTTTTGATCGCACGCGATGGCCTGTACCAAAGAGGAAACGGCTGCTCCTGGAGCATACCAGGCACTGGTGCCCAACAATTTAGTAAGGGTGGCTCCTCCTACCTTGGTATCCTCAGCTACTTGAGATAATCTATCCGAAGATAAAAATTCAGAAACTTTTATGCTATTTCTGGTAGCATGTCTGGTCAAAGGCACCATTCCGGTATCGCTATGTCCACCTATCACCATTCCATCAACATCAGAAATAGGTGCTTCCAAGGCTTCTGCCAAACGATATTTGAATCTTGCGCTATCTAAAGCCCCACCCATACCTATAATTCTATTTTTAGGCAATCCGGTACTCTTATGCACCAAGTAGGTCATTGTATCCATTGGGTTACTAACCACGATCAATATTACGTTGGGAGAATGTTTAATAAGGTTGGAAGAAACCGTTTTCACGATCCCCGCGTTTATACCTATCAATTCTTCCCTGGTCATGCCTGGTTTTCTTGGAATTCCTGAAGTGATCACTGCTATATCGCTTCCGGCTGTTTTGGAATAATCACCCGTTACTCCAACAATTTTGGTGTCAAAGCCATTTAAAGAAGCCGTTTGCATCAAGTCCATGGCCTTCCCTTCGGCAAAGCCCTCCTTAATGTCCAATACTACTACTTCTGATGCGAAATTTTTAATAGCTATGTACTCTGCGCAACTTGCGCCTACAGCACCTGCCCCAACTACGGTTACTTTCATTATATCGATTTTTTAGTGTGATTCTTAGAGACTCAAAAATACTGATTTTAAAAATAATAGCTCAGGGATGGTCCTATATATTTTAGAATAATTGCGCCAAAACACCACACTTCCCAGAATTCTTTATAAATGTTAAAAGAATCTGCGGTTCAACGAGTATCGAGAGAATAAGAAGTCGTTCATCGAATTATTACAATAGCCCTATAAAAAAGTACGTTAAGCTAAGACCCGAATCCTACAAAACCTAATTATGAAAAAGTTCGCACTTTTCATGGCTATGGCAGTTTTGTTGACCATTTTCGCCTGCTCTAAAATAGCAGAGAACAATGACCCCGTTATTGGGATCTGGTCCGATGAAGCCATTGCCGCGAAAACAAGTACCAAAGGACCTACAAGTCGACAAGAATGGATCTTTAACGATGCCTATTTAGGCAGGTATCACAGTTATCAAAGTCATGTGATCACGATTCAAACAGATTTCAAATGGAAAAAGACCGAAGAAGTTTACATTATCTCCTATCCAGGAACAGATTTTGAAGATGACATCGTAACCATGGAAGAATCAGAAGAAGGTATTATTTTATTGGCCACCGAAGGAGAAGTCCTTGCGGTACGGGAATAAAAATTATTTCTATCTATTAAAAGTGCTCCAGTTAACGTTCTGGAGCACTTTTTTTATGGCGCATCCTGATCCAAATACAAAAGGAATGACTTTAGCCTGACCTTTTACAATACTAGCATCCTTTTTATAAAGGGCCCAACTCACAATAGTAATGTCCAAGGAATTTTATTGTCCCTATTCAAAGATGAGACAATGTATCTATAAACAACAACTACCAATCCAGGACGTTCTGCAGGCACTCTTATTAAATCCTATGCGTTTTCCAACTATTGGGTTGACTCCATAATAAAATTTATCCCGTTGCCTTAAATGGCTCAAAGAAACTATTACCCGATTGGGGTACATTAAACAAAAAGGGCGCGAAGATAACTTCGCGCCCTTTTTATGAATAAAATATTGTATCTACCTAAACCCGAAGTTGACGCCAACCGCTAGGTTATTGAATTCAGCAAGGGTGTAGTCCACGTTCAACCTAAAGAAGCCCAATTTTAATTTGGCTCCAACAGTACCGGTTACACCACTTACATCAGATTTAAAGGAAAAAGGATCTGTATAGGTTTGTGATTGGAAAGGTCCTGACTGTACCCTGTAAGTACCCAAGATATCTGTATTGGATTTTCCCGTCATGTACCCCAATCCTCCATAAAAATTAATGATGGGCAATTTAGTGGAGACTACGGCCTGAAATGCCCATGTATCCATTTTTGTATCAACTTTTTGATCTTCTCCGGCCACTACATTGGTATTGGTGAAATCATAGGTACCGTCCAAGTGGGTATATCCTATCACTGCAGAAATTGCGATCGGCAAAATCTTGTCCGCAGGCAAATGCTTTGTCAGTTCGTGCTGAATACCAACTCCATATAAACCAACAGCAACATCTTCAGTAGCTATTTTCGGTAAAAACCTAACCTTGACTTCAGTTCCTTTGATAAGTCCCACACTCACCTGCAAATAGGCCGATGGCACAAAGTCAATCCCTTCAGCGGACAAGCCGGAAGGAAGATCAAATTCTTCTCTTGTGATAACTCCTGGGGCAACCTCTCCTTCAACAAGTACTCTTAAACCTTCTATATCCCCCAAAGCTGTTGAAACTGTTTTGGAGGCACTCCCATCTACAAATTGCAAATTTTCATAATCGGCTGTATTCAGAACAAACGACTTTTTGTCCTCCTTATTCTTAAAAGAGGTCATGTTGCCAATAATGGATATTTCAAAGCCTAACAATGGCTTGGCATCAGCGGTATTGTACCATCCGTTGGAAATACTGTATAGTGCCCCTTCGGAAACTGGATTTAAATAATCGTTCAAAAATTGTTCAGCATCGTTGATACCAGCCGCAAAAATATCGTTTGGATTGGACTGGGCAGAACCCGCCATAACAATGGTCAAACAAAATAACAAAAGTATTTTTTTCATCTCTTTTCAAGTTTTTTTTCCTTTACCTATAACCTAAAAAGATGAAAATAATTGTGCTATCCCTGTCCTAATCTGATAAAAAATTTGCTAAAGCCAAAAAACTCGCACTGAGGGTGCGAGTTTTAATTATATATCTACTTATTTATTATACGTCAATATTGGCATAGACGGCATTTTTCTCAATGAATTCCCTTCTTGGCGGAACCTCATCGCCCATTAACATGGAAAAGACCCTATCGGTTTCCGTAGCATTGTCTATGGTGATCTGTCTAAGTGTTCTGAAATCCGGATTCATCGTAGTATCCCACAATTGCTCGGCATTCATCTCTCCAAGACCCTTATAACGTTGGATCCCAACACTGCCATTAAAACTATCTGCTATCTCATCACGCTCCTTATCGGACCATGCATAGCGTTTTTTTGTTCCTTTTTTTACCAAATACAAAGGTGGCGTAGCAATATAAACGTGTCCTCCTTCGATCAACTCCCTCATATAACGGAAGAAGAAAGTCAATATCAACGTTTCAATATGGCTACCATCGACATCCGCATCACACATGATGACTACCTTGTGGTATCTCAACTTATCCAAGTTCAAGGCCTTACTGTCATCCTCGGTCCCTATGGTTACTCCAAGAGCGGTATAGATGTTCTTGATCTCTTCGTTCTCAAAAACTCTATGCTGCATGGCTTTTTCCACATTCAAAATCTTACCACGAAGCGGAAGGATTGCTTGAAAATTACGGTCCCTCCCTTGTTTGGCGGTACCACCTGCAGAATCTCCCTCGACCAAGAATACTTCGCACAACTTAGGATCTTGTTCAGAGCAATCCGAAAGTTTTCCAGGCAAGCCACCGATACTCATCACGGTCTTCCTCTGTACCATCTCACGTGCCTTTGTAGCTGCATGTCTGGCCTGTGCTGCCAAAATAACTTTCTGTACAATGGTTTTGGCATCTTCTGGGTTTTCTTCCAGATAATTGGTCAGCATTTCGGATACTGCCTGGCTTACCGCCGCAGAAACTTCCCTGTTCCCCAATTTAGTTTTTGTCTGTCCTTCAAATTGAGGTTCTGCTACCTTTACGGAAATAATAGCCGTTAGTCCCTCTCTAAAGTCATCCCCCTGTACTTCAAACTTCAACTTGTCCAACATTCCCGAGGCATCGGCATACTTCTTTAAAGTAGAGGTCAAGCCCCTTCTAAAACCAGAAAGATGCGTACCACCTTCATGGGTATTGATGTTGTTTACATAAGAGTGGAGGTTCTCCGTATACGAAGTATTGTATACCATGGCAACTTCCACTGGTATTTCATTTTTCTCCCCTTCTATGGAGATGATATTTTTTATCAGTTGTTCCCGGTTTCCATCCAAAAACTTAATAAACTCCTTTAATCCTTCTTCAGAATAAAAACGTTCGCTCACGAACTCGCCTTTATCATCCTTCTGACGTTTATCCGTTAAAGTAATCCCTACGCCTTTGTTTAAAAATGAAAGCTCCCGCATTCTATTTGCCAAAGTTTCATAGCTAAATTCAATGGTTTGGGTAAAGATGGATTCATCTGGATAGAAGGTAACAACCGTACCTCTTTCTTCAGTTTCACCTATACTCTTTACCGGATATAGCGCCTTACCTCTTTCGTATTCCTGTTCCCAAACAACACCATCCCTATAGACCGTAGCCCTTAAATGTTTGGAAAGGGCATTTACAACAGAAACCCCAACCCCGTGGAGTCCCCCTGAAACTTTATAGGAATCTTTATCAAATTTACCACCGGCACCAATTTTGGTCATTACAACCTCAAGGGCAGATACGCCTTCTTTTTTGTGAAGATCTACGGGAATACCCCTACCATTATCTTTTGTGGTTATGGAATTATCTTCGTTTATGACAACAGATATGGTATCACAGTGACCACCCATGGCCTCATCAATGGAGTTATCCACTACCTCATATACCAAATGGTGAAGACCCCTAGTACCAACATCCCCGATATACATGGAAGGACGCATACGTACATGCTCCATTCCCTCTAGGGCCTGAATACTATCTGCTGAATAATTATTCTTTTTTTGCTCTCCTTTATTTGCTTCTTCGCTCATAAATTAATGGTTGTTTCATTATAATTTTAGCAATCCTACAAATATAAGCAATACCCCACAGATTACGGTTTTTATACCCCTAACACCCTTTTAAGTTATCAACAAAAATTGTGGAAAATGAAGGTAGCCTTCAAAAAGTTGAGAATTACGCTTAAAATAGCTTAAAACAAGTCCAAATGAAGAATTTTACCTCGTTTCTCCCAATCATAAATGATATAAACAAAAAAAGCACCTGTTAAAGGCGCTTCTTAAGGACTAATTATAATTAAAAACTGACTAAACAGCTTACTAATTCGAAATGCTAAGACTTATTTCTGGTATGCATCGGCATGCACTTTTGATACCGCTCTTCCAGATGGATCGTTCATGTTCTTAAAGGCTTCATCCCATTCCAAAGCCACAGGAGTACTGCAAGCTACGGAAGGTACCGATGGCACACATAATGCTGCCGCATCGGAAGGAAAATGGGATTCAAAAATTGTTCTATAATAGAATTCTTCCTTACTGGTTGGGGTTTGCAATGGAAACCTATACTTGGCATTTGCAAATTGCTCATCCGTTATCTCTATGTTCACCATCTCTTTCAAGGTATCGATCCAACTATACCCTACCCCATCCGAGAACTGTTCTTTTTGTCTCCAGGCAATGCTCTCCGGAAGCATGTCCTCAAAGGCTTTACGGACCACCCATTTTTCCATGCGTTCGCCATTGATCATCTTATCCCTTGGGTTGATGCGCATAGCTACATCCATAAACTCCTTGTCCAAAAATGGAACCCTGCCCTCAATTCCCCAAGCCGCCAGTGATTTGTTGGCCCTTAAGCAATCGTACATGTGCAACTTATCCAATTTGCGTACTGTTTCCTCATGAAAATCCTTTGGACTTGGTGCCTTGTGGAAATATAAATATCCTCCGAACAACTCATCTGCCCCTTCACCTGACAATACCATTTTAATTCCCATGGATTTAATGACCCTAGCCATTAGATACATTGGCGTAGACGCCCTAATGGTGGTAATATCGTAGGTCTCCAAGTTATAGACTACATCCTTGATGGCATCCAAGCCTTCCTGAATGGTAAATTTTATTTCGTGATGAATGGTTCCTATGTGTTTTGCCACCTTCTGTGCCGCAGCCAAATCCGGTGATCCCTCTAAACCTACGGAGAACGAGTGCAATTGAGGCCACCAAGCTTCGGTAGTATCATCGGACTCAATTCTCTTTTGGGAATATCTCTTTGCTATGGCAGAGGTAACGGAAGAATCCAACCCGCCCGAAAGCAATACCCCATAAGGCACATCGGACATAAGTTGCCTGTGTACAGCCGCTTCAAGGGCTACCTTGATTTCATCAATGCTGGTCTTGTTCTCCTTAACCGCATCGTAATCCATCCAATCCCTGGAATACCAACGTTTCAATTCCCCATCCTTACTGTGCAGGTAATGCCCAGGAGGAAACAGTTCAATTTTTGTACAGGTACCTTCCAAAGCCTTTAATTCAGAGGCAACATAGAACGTTCCGTTTTGGTCCCAGCCCATATACAAGGGAATAATGCCCATATGATCCCTGGCAATGAAATATTCATCCTTCTCGGCATCGTAAATGGCGAAACCGAATATGCCGTTCATCTCATCCAAGAATTCAACTCCCTTTTCTTTGTAAAGTGCCAAAATAACTTCACAGTCAGATTCGGTCTGAAAATTATAGGTGCCTTCAAATTGCTTGCGCAATTCCCTATGGTTATAAATTTCCCCATTGGCAGCAAGAATTAATTTTTTGTCTTCACTAACTAAGGGCTGTTTTCCAGACGCAGGATCTACAATAGCCAGACGCTCATGGGCCAAGATAGCCTTGTCATCCGAATAAATTCCGCTCCAATCTGGACCCCTATGCCTCACTTTTTTGGACATTTCCAATAATTGAGGTCTTAACACTTCTGTGCTCTCCTTAACATCAAACGCACAAACTATTCCACACATAACAATGATTTTATATCAATAATAAGGCAAAGATGCGCTTTATGTTTCAATTGAAAAACATAAAAGGCTTAATAGGTTACAATTTATAATATTATTTATCCATTATATACTAAACTATAATAAAATAAAGCCAAACTGGCTTTTAATGAGAACATTTTGTAAGTTGATGAAACTTTTCCGACATTTATATCCATAACTAATGGATACTCCATTTAATTAAGAACCTAACAAATTCAATACAATGAAAAAATTAATCACACTAGCTGTTATCGCATTAACTTTTACCTTCACTTCTGCGACGGCACAAGAGTTCAGTGGTATGGACAAGAGTCCAGCTGATATTGCATCTTATCCATCGAGCTACAAAATCGCTAATAAATATGCCAAAATTGTTTATAGTAGACCACAACTAAATGGACGTTCTTTGGCAGAATTGGCTCCTGCAGGTAAGGTTTGGAGAACAGGTGCCAATGAATCTGCGGAACTTACATTGTACACTACGGTTAAAATTGGGGATAAAATGATTCCTGCAGGTTCCTATTCTTTGTTCACCATTCCTGGAGAGGATACGTGGACCGTGATCATCAATAGTAAATTGAACCAATGGGGTGCTTATTCCTATGATGAAAGTGCGGATGTGGCCAGAATAATGGGCAAGGTTAGTACTGGCTCAGATTCTTTGGAAGCTTTTTCCATCGCTTTTGATGAAGCCAATAACGGTAATTTGGTAATGGGTTGGGGAACGACTAGAGTAACAGTACCTTTTAGTGTTCCTATGTAATTCATTCAAGAAAAGAAGTAAAAAAACCGAGGCAAATGCCTCGGTTTTTTTATTTGCATCTACTTAGTCCTGTCCAAAATCAATATTACCTATTAATTTAGAATCTCCATACAATTAGTACCTAACTTTGCACAATGTTAAAAGACTACTTAAAATGGACTTGGCTATTTCTCAAAAGCTCCAACTTTTATAGAGGGGTGCTATTGACCGTTGCCGTGCTGATTCCCTTGATCAGCTTCGATATAGCGGGCCATATAGCCTATGGGATATCAATTGCCATGGGGGTTTTTCTAAATGCACCCAGCAATACCCCAGGGACTTTTAAAAGAAAGAACATTAGTACGCTTTTGAGCATTGGCCTGACGATGTTGGTCACCCTAGCTATTAATTACGCCAAAATTCATTTTATAATCCTAATCGCGGCCTTATTGGTTGTTTCCTTCGTTGTTTCTTTGATTGCCGCTTACGGGTTTAGAGGTTCTCTGATTGCTTTCTCAGGGCTATTGGCCATGACCTTGGCTCTTGCACGGGACATTTCGGAATTTAGTATTTGGCTACATGTAGGCCTTATTGGGATTGGAGGAATTTGGTTTTTGATCATGTCCTGGGCATTCCAGTGTCTTTCCCCTAAAAAGGATGAAGATCAAATATTGTCCGAGACCCTTTATCTGACCGGTAGCTACCTTAAAGCAAGGGGTAAATTATTGACCAAAAGAACCAAACGGGAAAAATTATTGACCAAAATACACAACCTACAGACCCAACTGACCGAAAAACATGAGGTACTACGGGAGCTCCTGCTCAGTGAAAGGCAAAAAGTTGGACGTTCTGGTTTTGATGAAAAAAGAGTACTTATTTTAATCACTTTGGTCGATATCCTAGAACTGGCCCTTGCAAACACCCTTAACTACAACCAAATTGATGATCTATTCGGAGATCAACACCACTTGCTCCCATTCAGGAATTTAAATATTACCATGGGCAGTCATTTACAGGTACTATCTGAGATATTAGTGCGCAAAAAAAAGGTACAGAGCAAAGATGAACTTTTGGAGGCTTCAGAAAAGGCCCAAATTGCCATTAGGGATTATCTAACGGAAGTACCTTTGCCAGAAGGTCGTGAGGGAGCAATTATCCTGAGAAATTTATTGGATTACCAAGAGCAACAAATTGAAAAAGTGAGGTCTATAAGAAGGGTGATGGCCAATGTGGAGGATGCCAATAAAATAGTCCTCAAAAAAAAGGACGCCAAGCAATTTATCACAACCCAAGAATATAGTTTGAATATCCTTTTACAGCATTTGAGTCTAAATTCGCCCATTTGCAGGCATGCCCTTAGACTGACCATTGCTGTAGGGGTGGGTTTTTTATTGGGCACCTTACTGGGAATTCGGAATCCGTATTGGATTGTACTTACCTTAATTGTACTAATGCGGCCAAGTTATGGACTTACAAAGTCCCGTGCCATAGAACGAATCATTGGCACCTTGATTGGAGCTGCGGTTGCCATTCTTATCATCCTACTGACCGATAACATCGTAGTCTATAAAATTTTGGCTATCATTTCCTTGACCCTGGCCTTTTCACTCATCGTACAGAGTTACCGTTCTGCTGCTGCATTTATAACCCTCTTTATCATCTTTGTGTATGCCCTGATCAATCCAAATAGTTTCCAAGTGGTACAATATAGGATCTTGGATACGGCAATAGGTGCGGTCTTGGCCGTCATTGCCAACTATACCCTTTGGCCAACGTGGGAGTTCATGAACATCAATAGTTTTATACAGGTCATGGTAAAAAAAAACAAGGCTTATTTATTGGCTATACAAAGGCTTTATCATTCCAAAAAAATAACGGAGTTGGATTATAAAATACCTCGGAAGGAGGCTTTTTTGGCAGTTAGTAATCTAAATGCCGCTTTCCAACGCATGACACAGGATCCCAAATCAAAACAAAAAGAAATGGGACTTACGTATGATATGGTTACGTTGAACAATACCTTTTTATCCGCACTGGCCTCCTTGGGAAGTTTTATACAAAATCATAAGACCACTGAACCAAGCGCCCATTTTGATGCTTTCATTGCCAATATCCAAAATAATTTAGAGGAAACAGAAGCCTTATTGGACAAATCAAGTAAACCAGAACTATTGGATCATGTTGATATGGAGACCGCAAAAAAAGAGCTCCAAAATTCCTATAACGCTTTGGTTAATGAACGCAATGAACAAATAAAAGCTGGAGTAACCGTTATTGGTCAGGATATGAAAGTATTACTACAGGAAGCCCATTTGATTTCCAATCAGTTGATATGGCTCAAAAGCCTGTCTGAAGACTTAAAAAAGAACACCGCCAAATACGAGACCATATGTAGCTAATGAGCCACTTTTTTTAGTTGACTTTTTTACCGTCTATATAAACCTGTTCAGCGCTAATGTTGGGAATACTATTCTTTCTTAATATCATGATATTAGCGTCCAAAATGACAAAATCGGCCATTTTACCAACTTCGATACTTCCTTTTTCATTCTCCTCAAAATTGGAGTATGCTGCCCAAATTGTCATCCCCTTTAAAGTTTCCTCCCTTGATAGGGAATTTTTCATCTGAAAGCCTCCTTCTGGATAGTTATTGGTGTCCATTCTTGCCACGGCAGCATAAAAGGTCAGGAACGGGCTCACTTGTTCAACAGGAAAATCTGTTCCCAATGCCACCTTCCCGGCCCGGTTCAATAATTCTTTAAAGGCATAGGCTCCTTTTACCCGTTCGGTACCCAATCTATCCGCAGCCCAATACATATCACTCGTAGCGTGGGTTGGCTGAATGGAAGGGATAATCCCTGTTTCGAAATAATCAAAATCTTTTGGAGCGATCACTTGTGCGTGCTCTACCTTCCATCGTCTATCTCCTTTCCCTTTCAACGCTTTGGAATACGCTCTCAAAACAACACTGTTTGCCGAGTCTCCAATTGCATGGGTGTTCATTTGATAGTCCGTGGCAGCGATCCTATCCACAAGGCTCTGAATATCGGCCACGGGGGTAACCATGGCACCAAAATGACCAGGTTTATCGGAATATGCTACTTTCAAAGCTGCCCCCCTGGAACCCAATGCCCCATCGCCGTACACTTTTATTGATCTCACATTGAGCTTATCGGTTTTGACAATGCCTTTATTTAAATAATAATCAAGATTATCCGGGGTATTGCTCACCATGGCATATACCCTGATGGACAGCTCACCTGCTTGTTGAAGGCTATCTATCAATTCAATCGTGCTTCGATCCAAACCGGCATCATTGACGGTAGTAAGACCATAACTCAAACTGATACGTTCGGCATCTTTAAGTGCCTGTATTTGGGTTGCTCTATTAGGCGCGGGGACTACCGCATCTATCATCCCCATGGGGTTATCTACCAACACTCCAGTAATTTTTCCATTCTCTTTTACGATCTCTCCACCACTAACATTGGTTTTAGAGGTAATCCCTGCCAGATCCAGTGCTTTTTGATTTACCAAATAGGCATGGCCATCCACTCGTTCCAGCGCCACTGGTGTATCGGGAAAAAGCGCGTCCAATTCCTTTTTTGTGGGAAACTCTTTTACCTCCCAGTCATTCTGGTCCCATCCCCTACCTCGAATAAAATCCTTGGGATTTTTAGTTTGAAAGTCCCGTACCCTTTCCAATACTTCTTGATAACTTGTGGTTCCCACCAAATCTACGACCTGTTGGTTGAGTCCCAAACCATAGAAATGGCAATGTGCATCTATCAATCCAGGGGTAATGGTCTTACCTCCCGCATTAATCGTTTTTAAGGAAGTATATTTCTTATTGATTTCGTCTGTGGATCCTACGGCAACAAATTTCCCGTCCTTGACTGCAAAGGCATTGGCAATATTAAATGCATCGTTTACAGTGTAAACATTAGCGTTAACAACAATTAGATCGACACTTACTTTGTTAGGGGCACAACTAGCCAAACAGATCGAGATAAGAAGTAGAATTTTTTTCATGAAATTAAAATTGACTTTCCCAAAAGTAGCTATTTACAACTAGTAGGCTATCAATTCTAATTCTTTTAGTAAAAAAAGTGTCCACCACAAGATAATTGCGATGGACACTTAAATCTAAATTTGAACTAGTTCAAATTACCAATTAGGACTATTTTTTACTTAGCGTGAGATATGCTCCCCCAATAAGTAAAGCTATGCCTAGGATAGGCGACCATTGTACTGGATGGTTGGTTTTCTGGCTAATTTCTATAGGACCAAGATCTACTACTTTTTCTTTGGTCACAAAATTGAATCCTGTGTACGCCATCATCAAAATTCCAAGGACGATCAACACCATCCCAATCGTTTTTTTTTGCATTTTAAAGTTTATCAGTTACAATTCGTTAGATATAAAATGATTTAAAGCGAAAGATTACAGTAAAAGGATTAAAAGCAGGATAATAATGATTACAGCACCAACAGAAAGATAAACCCCTCCGTTCATAGACTTTAGTTCTGCTTTTGTTTCACGAACTTCAATTCGCAATTCCTTTTTTTCCAACCGTGTTAAGTCTGACTTGTCCATGGCTTTGATCTCATCCAATCTGGCCAATAATCTCTTAGCTATTGCCGAGTTATCCGGAGTAGTAGTAGACATTAATTCTGTAGCTGGTTCATTTGCAGCCATCAAATTTGAGGGGATTAATGCTAACATTGTAAATGCCATCATCAAATAGATAGAATACTTTTTCATAGTGTTTGTTTTAGGCCTTTATTTTATTAAGGCTAGTTTAAAAGTCGACTATTTTTCAATATAATTTTCAATAAATTAGTATTACAACGATCGAACTGAACATAATTACTTGAATATCAACTTCTTACGATTAATAATTTTTATATTTTTTTGAGCCTCCATATAAAATAGTTAACAAAAAGAGGCTCAGGCACTTATATTAATTATTCCAAATCTTTGGATATCACGAATTCAACCCTTCTATTGCGTTGTCTTCCTTCTTCAGTACCGTTATCCCCAATGGGCCTTGTAGCCCCAAAGCCGTTCCATATAATACGTTCTTTTTGTAGACCTAATTTCATCAGGTACATGGCCACTGCCTCTGCCCTTTTGGTTGACAGTTTTTTGTTATAGGTGGAGGAACCAATTATATCTGTATGTCCCTTTATCATCACTTTAAAAGAATTGTTTGCCAGTAAATAGGCGTAAAGTGCTTTGATCCCTTTTTTTTCTGTTTCAAGGAGATGGGACCTATCAAATTCGAACAGAACATCCTTGAAGATATGGGTCTTATTCAGCTCATAATCTACCTCTTCCACCATGACTTGTGAGTCCATCCCACTTAGAGAAATCATATCTATATAATAATATGCCCCTATCCTAAGGTCCTTTTTTGTATCTATCCTCCTAGTCGAGGCATTGTTGTCAAAATTGCCCAAAATCATATAATTCTCCATGCCTTCGGCAATAAATTCTGTACTTAACTTCACCCATTTTTTATCACTGGTCAAGAATTTTGACCCCCTAATTTCTTGAAAATTAAAAGAGTTATCCCCAATGGAATAGATCTGGGTCTTTGAAAGATAATTTTTGCTGTTAAGTGAAATCTTTTTTTCTACAAACAGGGCCCCAAGATCGCGGATGGCATAATCCGATTTTTCGGCCAGGCTTACATAAAATGAAACACGGTATTTTTTTCCCTTCACCAAGGTGTTGGAAATTTCGGCCTGAATGTACTCCCTGTAATCTTCCGGAGCAATCACATAAAAACCGGCATAGCCCATTCCGTGAAACGGTTTTTGACTTCCCTTAAAATTATTGTTAATACCCATCGACTTACTGCAAGAATTGAAGTAATCTGTTGTACCTCTTGTGGGTGTGCTCCAGTACGGTAAGTCTATATTAAAATTCCCCATCCTTTTTGGACACTCGGCATGCATTTCAAAACTTGGATTTTTAATAAGATTCTGACCAAGGCACATAGCGAAATTCATCACTAAAACAACAGTCAAAAAAAGTCTTGATCTTCTCAGCATTATATAATATGTGCCATTTATTTTCAATTGGGCAAACCATTCAGTGTTGGGTCAACTTGCTCCGCTTGCACCAATTTAACAAATAAATGGTTAGCGTAAAATCTATTGTCCACAGTCCTTTTCACAATTAATGAAAAGTTTCTCAATGTTGGCCTTTTTGTACTTCCTCTCCCTAATTCTATGTATGGATTTTTTACTTGCCATGAAGTCATATCCTACAATTTTGGATTTCATAACCAACTAACTTACATTTGGATACATTTAAAACAAATCGTCATGAGATCCGTTAACGCAAGACATACCTTCAGAATAACCACATTTCTCATCCTCTTTTCCATTTTCTTATCTGCACAAGAAGATAAACGGGAACTATACCAACTAAAGACATATACTTTTGAAAATGAAGCCCAAGAACAACTCACACATGAATATCTTAGTAAAGCTTTTTTACCAGCTTTAAAGAAATTAAAAATTGACCGTATTGGGGTATTTAAGACAAGACCAAATGATAAGGACACCTTAAACCAACTGCTGGTTTTAATACCTTTTAAGGACTTTGCTCAATTTGAAAGTTTGGATAAAAAATTGGCCCAAGATAGGGACTACTTAACACAGGGCAAAAATTACCTAAAGGCCTCTCATGACAAAGCCCCATACCTCAGGATTTCATCCACACTTATAAGGGCCTTTAAGGATATGCCAATTTTAAAGTCGTCCCCACTTGATGGACCTAGTAACGAAAGAGTTTACGAACTGCGCAGTTATCAATCCCCCACCGAAGATCTATATCGCAATAAAGTAAAAATGTTCAATGAAGGAGGGGAAGTGGCTCTTTTCAAAGAACTCGGATTTAATGCCGTGTTCTATGGGGAAGTGCTTTCCGGGGGTCACATGCCAAACCTTATGTACATGACCACGTTTGCAAATCAGGAAAGCAGGGATGCACATTGGAAATCGTTTGGAGATTCCCCAACTTGGAAGACCTTATCCGCACTGCCCGAATATCAAAATAATGTATCCCATATCGATATTCTATTTTTGTTTCCCACAGATTATTCCGACTATTAGTTAAAGTGGAAGGGGAAGGGGAAACTGATAGTTATGGGTACTTCCCTAACGGTTGTATTTCTCACTTTCTATCCATTTTTCAATTTTTTCTTCCAGCAATACTAAGGGCAAGCTGCCGGAACTCAAGATTTGGTTATGGAATTCTTTTATTGAAAAAGCATCGCCCAAGGCTGTTTCTGCCCTTGTACGGAGCTCCTTGATCTTTAACTGCCCAATTTTATAGGACAAAGCCTGTCCTGGTGCAACTATATACCGCTCAATTTCAGTAGTAATATCGGCTTCGGATTCCGCTTCGTTCTCCAACGAATATTGTATGGCCTCTTCCCTTGTCCATCCCTTGGCATGTATCCCTGTGTCTACCACCAATCTAATGGCGCGGTGTATCTCCATGCTCAACATACCAAAATACTGATACGGATCTGTATACAGCCCCAACTCCTTGCCCAAGGATTCACAATAGAGTGCCCAACCCTCTACAAAAACTCCCATTCCTTCCCCGTGTAAAAAGGAAGGTAGGTTCTTATTTTCTTGTTGCAGGGACAATTGATAGTGATGTCCAGGGATTGCCTCATGCAAAAACAAGGCCTCGTCCGTGAATTTATTGTATGCGGTCACATCTGGGATTGGCACATAAAAGGTGCCTGGTCTGGACCCGTCCTTGCTCCCAGCAAAATACTCTGCACTTGCAGACGCCTCCCTAAAAGCTTCGGTTCTACGAATTTCAAATTGGCCCTTAGGTTTCAGATCGAAAAGCTTGGACAGAAATGGTTGCATTCTTTTTTGAATTGCTAAAAAGTTTTCTATGACCTCTTCGGGTTCTTTAAAAGGCATTTGATCCTTGCTATTGCGCACGAAATCAAAGAAACTATTTAAATCGCCCTCAAAGCCTACAGAATCTTTGATCACTTCCATTTCTCCCCTGATCCTTGTTACTTCTTCCAAGCCCAATTCATGGATCTCCTCTGCGGACATATCCGTTGTTGTATGGTATTTGATCAAGTATTTATAAGCTTGTTTCCCGTGATATATTTGCGATAGCCCAACGGTCTCAGTTCCCGCTGGCAGGTATTCTTCCAATAAATAGAGTTTTAGCTTTTCATGGGCAGGGGTGACATCATCCAAAATCATTTTTCGATAGGACTCCTTCAACCTGACCTTATCCTCCTCTGAAAAACTTTCGGGCATATTTCTAATAGGACCATAAAATAGATGGTCTTCTGCTTCTGCCGTTGCAAATCCTTCCAATTGTTCCAATACCTTTTTTATGATCACCCTTGGCAGCACCACATCCTTATCCACTCCCCTTTGCATATTCAGAATAGCCGTATCCAACCATTCCAAATAATCGTCAACCCTTTGCAGCCAATCATCATAATCATCTACCGTTTTAAAAGGCTGTGCCCCTTCTCCACTACCCAATAACCCAACTTCCAGTTGAAAGGAAAATATCTGATTGATGGGCATCAATTCAAAAGTGGGAAGATCGAACATGGGAGAGGGTATGGTTACCAGTTTATTGGTAAGGCCTTCCCGCTTAATTTCAGCATCCCAAACCAGAACCTTAAGACTTAAAGATTGTGAAGGGGTCAATATGGTATCATCATATGCTTTGGCACTACTTAAAAAATAGTCATAATTTTCTTCCAGATCTTCCTGATAGGGTTTTGAAATATAATCGGCCAAAACATCATTATATCCAGGGATACCAGATTTTGTAGCCTCCAAAGGATTGATCCGTAATTTAAACTGATAATATTCCTTAAAAAGGCTATCGATAGGTATGACCTCAACCACTACTACCTGCTCTTCTTTATTTTTACATGCGGTACAAAAAAGCAACAATAACAACAAGGCTGTTGGTATGTATTTCATATCAGTATCAGTTTGATCCAAAAATAAGGATTTAAAAGGAATCCCTATCACCCAAAAACAGGCTGATGAAATAATTTTTCACCAATAAATAAACAAGTTTAATTGTAGTTCACGCCCTTGACAGGGCATAAAACTTTGAAAGGCCAACTATTTGTTCCCACATTGAAAAATGTTCCCGAACTTTACATTTTCCAGGAAGTCATCATGAGTCAAGATTACCCATCCAAATTAAATGGCACCCCTGAGCAGGAGGAGTTACATGCACAGCTTGATGCTCTTGTTCTAGAACTTGAAACCATTCAACAGAAAACCATCAATTTTGAAAATATCCTCAGATCCCATCTGGAAAATCTTCTTATTGAGGAGCAGGAATTGACCGTGCTCTACAAACTTCAAAAAGCAGCAAAAAAGAAAAAAAGGCAGCACCAGAAAAAACGAGGTAAAGATTACAGGGTAGTTGAAGGGCTGCAATCCATTGGCCTACAAAAAACCACTTTTACCGACCCTGAGGAACAACTAGAAAAAAAACGACTTTATAGGGAGGCCATGCTATTTGTGCATCCAGACAAATTTTCCATGCAGGCGGATAAATTGGACTTGGCAACGGCCGTAACCACAAAACTCATAGACATTTATTCCTCAGGGGATCTTGAAACACTCAGAGCTTACCACGCCCATATCTTCCAGGGCAATGAATTATTGCCCAACCATGTTTTCACACAAAAGGATAACATCTTACCGAAGGATAACTATTTGCAATTGGAAATCGATAAACTAACCAAGAAGCTCGAAGCAGCCAAAAACAGGCATACCTACAAAGTCCTGCTGGAATACGAGAACCCTATGATCTTTTTGGAAGAATTAAAGACCTATTATGAAGACCGACTATTTAAGTTGAGAAAACGGACCAGAAAGGGATAATCCCAAGAGTTCCAAGGTACATACATCAGACTTTCCATTGGAAATTTGAAAAGGAAAAGTATGCCCATAAAAAAAGCCCATCATTACTGATAGGCTTTAGTTTAATGAAATAAAAAGTATATATTAAACTACTTTTACATTTACTGCGTTCAATCCTTTTCTACCTTCCTGAAGATCAAATTCAACTTCATCGCCTTCACGAATTTCGTCTACTAATCCAGAAATGTGTACAAAATGTTCTTTACCAGAACCTTCTTCTGCGATAAAACCAAATCCTTTGGTATCATTGAAGAATTTTACTGTTCCTTTACTCATTGTTAAAATTTAAAATTAATACGTATTTGTTAGCAAAGATGCTACCATTTATTATAACTAGCACTATAAAGCACAATATTTATTTTTGACTAGCTCACAACACCCTTAATTCATTCACTTATAATGGGTTGCGAGCATTTTCCATTTCGTTTCGTTTAATTCCAGACCCTATTAAAAATCGAATTTATATTTAAATCCTGCCAGCGCTTGAAAACCTTGGACAGGGTAATTGGCCCACCTTTGATAATCGTTATTTGCGATGTTGCTCAGTTTTAAAAATACAGAAAATTGATCGTTAAATCGGTAACCCATATGGGCATTGGCATCAAAATAGCCATCCAAAGTAATTAAGGTTGAAGGAAATTGTGATGGCATCACGTTTTGAACCACCCGTGAATTTAGATCTTCCCTTTCCCCAACGTAGAAGATATTTGCACCCATATACCAGTGCTCATCAATTTGATAATCCATAAAAAGCGATCCCGTCATATTGGGAAGGTTCCAAGCAGGATTGTCTGTTTCCGTATCGTAATCATACACTTCTGCATTGATGCCCAAGGAAAAATTACGATTGATATCCAAATTCAATTCTCCAAAGATCCCCAATGTTTTTATGTCATCGTAAAACACTTCAAAGGAATTCCCATAATAGTACCCCTTTTCATCATTCCTAAAATCATTGGAAGGATTCAACTTGAACAAAGGCTTCCTGTTTTCGGCCGTATAAGATCCTTTAAAATTGTAACTAAGACTGGGCAGAAGCATCCCTTTAAGTCCTATATAGGCATCGTATTGTTTATCCGTTGGGGTTATGTTCAAGGTTGGGGATACATAAGGATTGTCCCCTACAAAATCATGAAAGGAATTTTGTTTAAGGTCCCCTTCTATACCACCATAGGCAATAACATTTTCATCCAAGATCCTATACGAGGCGGTTACTGCCGGGTAGATATAAAAATTGCTGTCGCTAATTTCCGTATTCATACCATATACAATATTTGCTCCTAAATTTATCCTGACATCATCGCTTACTATCAAAAGACTTGGGCTTACACCTACCTGAAAATGGCTATAATCAAACGCCCCAGTATTGTTGGAGTTATTTACATCGGCATTTTTAAAGGTCCCTCCTACATAGTCGAAATTACCAGAAATGGTCAAGGTTTGGTCCGTTAGGGGAAATTCGAAAACGGGTTGGAATTTCAATCTATTTTCTCCGGAATCCGTTACATCCCAAAAACGTCGCAAGAGCAGGTCAGCGCTTTTAAAGAGGGCATCCTCCATTTTTACGTTGGCGCCCAATTCTGCGTTATAATAGTTTTGTTTCGCATCAATACCAGCTATAACTGCATCTGGATAAGTACCTTCCGGAACCCCATACCAATTGTAGATCTGATGTTGCAAACCTATATTCGTGCCCCAACTGAAATCCCTATCCTTTTTAGTATAGGAGGCATCCAATTTGGTATTGTAAAAATCGTTGTCCAAGACGGTCCCGTCTATATCCCCTCTGGAGGAAAAATGGTTGAGGCCTATATCCAAACGCTCATCCCTGTTCAAGGCCCTGCTCGTATAAAAATCCAACATGGCGTTATTGTAATTCCCAAGACCCAAGGCCAAATAGGAATTGTAGAGTTTTTCTGGTTTGGCCTTCTGTACTTCGGTGGCCTTCCCTTTAGCAGGGGTAAAAGTAGAAGCTACAGGAATTGAAAAAATACTGTAATTGATCTTCTTCTTTTGTAGAACGATGGAATCGTTCAAATTGGGCATGGATTTAATTTTAAAGGCGTCGGAAATCGTTGGAGTGTACGCTTTGGTCACCGTTACTGTTTCCGTACCTATATCATTTTTGTCCTTTTCTTGGGAAATCCCCAATTGAAAAATGCCTAAAATGGAAAGGATGCTTATATAAATCTGCTTTTGCATAGTGTTCTCTTTTTGCAAGGTATTTTTAATTCTTGTCAGGATTGATTGATGAATTGCTCTCTGCCTCCTTCGTTTTTATTCTGATAAGTTCTTGTTTGGCCTCTTCCACAACTGTGGTGAATTGTCCGAAATTGGTGATTACGCTTTCCAAAATATAAGTAGCCTGGAAGGCATCTCCCAAGGCATAGAAATTCTTGGCCATGATCACCAATCCTTTGCCGCCCCATTCCTTGTAAGCCGAATAGTCCTTGGCTATTTTTGAAACCGATGTATTGGATGCTTCGTAGTTCTTCGCCTTGTTTTTAAAATAGGCATCATAGTACAGGGCTTCCGCAGCCAATTCACCTGAAGCAATCTTTAAAACTTCGCCATAAGCCTTTTGAGCCCTTGCCTCATTATTGGTGGCTATTGCCGATCTGGCAATCATAATCTGGGCATCACTCTTGATCCGATCATCTATTTTGGAAGTGGCCAATACCTTCTCAGCATAGGCTATGGTCTTGTCAAAATTCCTTTGCTCATAGTATCCTTTCATAAGGTTGGATTGGGCAAAAGTGATGTTTTGCTGTATGTTGGCCGTATTTTCCAATTGCTCTAAAAAGGGAATTGCCGTTGTATAATTTTTGTTCCCTACATAAATTTCACATGCACGGGTCAACGCTTGTTCCGAATACTCACTACCGCCCTTGTTGGCAACAAATGTGTAATGGGTAAGCGCTTTTTCCTTCTCCCCTTTGGCAAAATACAATTGGGCCAAATTAAAATTGGCCTTTAGGGTATTTAAGCCCGATGGAAATTGTTGGATATACGTTTGGTACCCTTTTATGGCAGCTTCGGTACGTCCTTCTATATACTGTTTGTCCGCAGATTCAAAAGTAGCATTGTCCAATTCAGCATCGGTCACTTCCACAAAATCCAAGTTTTTTACCCAGGCGGCATACTCGTTCACACGCCCAAGGTCAACATAGATCAATTTGGCCGTGGCCACCGCCTGAACGGCTTCTTGGGTATTGGGATAATCGCTCACAACGGTTTTAAACTTGCCCAATGCCTGATCGTTTTGACTGGCATTATAATGTACCAATCCTTGTCTCATCAAAGCTTGTGGCACCAAAGAGCTCCCTTTGTGCTGATTGATCAACCTATCATAAGACCGCAATCCTAAATCAATCTTGTTTTCTTTAATGTAAGAGTTCCCTAATTCAAAAAGGGCATCGTCCATTAGGGTAGAATTGGGATATTTAGTGGTGAAACTGTTCAACTCTTCAATCTTAGTGGCAGTTCTATCCACAAACCCATAAGAAAGGGCTTTTTGAAATGATGCATAGTCCTTTTCAGGTCCACTTAAAGCCAATGCCTGATTATAGGCTTCCATCGCCGGCCAATATTTACTGCTTACAAAATAACTATCTCCCAAACGTAGATAGGCATCGTGAAATTTGTTGGTGTCCGAAGGGTTTGCGGCTGTATATTTTGAAAAATAAGCTGCTGCATTCGTATAGTCCTTCAGCTTGAAATAGGTGTACCCCAAATTGTATGCAAGTTCTTTGTATTCTGGGATAGAGCGTGCATTGGGATTGGCTTGAAATTGGATAAAATCTACCAGCGCATCCTTGTAATTATTCAATAAATATTGGGCTTCCGCCTTCCAATATTGTGCCCTGGCCTTAAAAGTCCCTTCTTCTGCACTTCCCAACGATTTTTTAAAATTCTCCACAGCTCCGGAATAATCCGCATCTATAAACAATTCTATCCCTCTATAGTATGCCACTTTCTGGTAGGTTGCCTTACTGGCATAGTTCTTATTTTCTTCCAAGAGGGTCATGGCCCCTTTAAAATTCTTGGAAGTGATGTAGGAATCCACCAATAGTTCTTGAATTTCTTTGGTCTGGGCACTTCCTGGATATTTGTCAAGATAGGTGGTCAAGACCTTGGGAACACTCTCATAGGCATTTCCAATTTCATAGCTCAAACGGGCATAGTTTAAATAGGCATCTTTCTGAATTTCAGGAACGAATTCCATTTGTGAGGCATTTCTAAAGGCGTTCAACGCTTCTTGCTTTTTGTCCAATTTCAAATAGCATTCGGCCAAATGGTAATAGGCATTTTGAGCCACGCTATTGTCTCCTCCAATAATTTTATTGAACTGCTGAATGGCATTGGCAAAATCTTCCTGTTTGTAATAGGAGTAGCCTAAGAAATAATAATCCGTATTGCTCCATTTCCCTTTTTTCCCTTTGTATTCTTCCAAATAGGGAATGGCATTGCTATACTGTTTGAGATTGAAGTAACTCTCCCCAATAATTTTATTGAGTTCAGAAATCTCTAACCTATCTGCCTTAGGCAATTGTTTTTTAGCAAGTTCTATGGCCTTTTCAAAATTACCAAGCTTAAAATTCATGTCAGCCTGATAATACGATAGGTTTTCATCCAAGAGTCTTTGATCGGTAATCTGATCGAAGCGGGCACTGGCCCCTGCATAATCATCATTCTGATACGCTATAAAGCCCAGGTAATATTTTGCCTGGGAACCGTACTTTGGCGAATTGGTCACTTTATTTAGATACGGTTGTGCCTCTTTGGATCTGTTGGACGAAAAAAGGGAATACCCATTATTAAAGTTAAAGCGGTCCCTATCTGCTCTGGAGATAGCACCTTGGTCTACTTTTCCATACCATTTTAAGGCATATGGATATTTCCCGGTCTCAAAATAATAATCGGCCACATCGAAGAAAGCGGAATTTCTTTTGGTGGAGGTAGGGTACTGTTCCACAAAATCCTCCATCAGGCGATCTGCCCCTATCTGGTTCAGCCGAATGGCAGCATTGGCCGCATAGTATGCACTATTGGCTTGAACCTCCAAATCATCGGTGTTGGATTTCACCTTGTCAAAAATAGTCTGGGATGCTTGGTACTGTTTGTTATTGTAAAGCGCAAGCGCTTCTTGATAATCCTTTTCATTATGGGTGTAGATCTTGGATTCCTGGCCATAGCCAATCCATACCATCCCCGTAAGACACAGTAGTAAAGCGGTTTTTTTATTTCGCATAATGTTCTCTAGCTGTTAAAAATTAACCGAATATGAATTTATATAACGTTAAAAATTGTGCTTAAGTATTCTTGGAAAGCCACATTTTATATGCCTTTTTATAGAACACCCAAAAACAAATCTACTTAACAAAATCCATGCCTTGTTTAACTTTATTTAAGGCGAAAGATATATATTTTTAAAAGACCTTGATTTCTTTTAACAAGAACTTATTACCTTTATCACATTAATCAGAAACATGGGCGAAAGCATATTGCATTTAGAGGACGTGGCCGTTTTCCAGCAGGAAAATTTAGTGCTGAACGAAATCAATTTAGAAATAAAAAAGGGAGAATTTGTTTACCTCATCGGCAAGACCGGGAGTGGCAAAAGTAGCTTTATGAAATTGCTCTACGGGGACCTGCCTCTTTTGGAGGGTTCGGGCAAGATTGTGGATTTTGACCTAAAGACCTTGAAGGAAAAAGACATCCCATATTTACGAAGAAAACTGGGCATTGTCTTTCAGGATTTTAAATTATTGCCCGATAGGAGCATCAACAAAAACCTACGCTTTGTCCTTAAAGCTACAGGGTGGACAGATGACAGCCTAATGGATGCGAAGATAGACGAAGTCTTGGGCAAGGTAGGCATGAAGACCAAAGGCTTCAAATTTCCGCATGAGCTATCCGGAGGCGAGCAACAGCGCATCGCCATTGCCCGTGCCCTCTTGAACGATCCCGAATTGATATTGGCCGATGAGCCAACAGGCAACTTGGACCCACAGACCAGTGTGGAAGTCATGAAGGTGCTGCAAGAGATCAATGCCACTGGGCGCACCATTTTAATGGCTACCCATGATTACGCCTTAATACTAAAGTATCCCTCCAAAACCTTGAAATGTGATGGCAACAAAGTGTTTGAAGTGGTTCAAAAGGCCGTTTAACAAAATTATATTTCTGTAACCCGCACCATTGGCCAATCGCCCATGATCATAAAAAAACAAGTCTATAGAGCAGATAAAAAGGTGAACCCCATTATTGGTATTCTCCTTTTTCTTATTTCCATTCTCCTCTTCGTTTTTACGGTTCCTTTTGGCTTCATCTATGCACTTGTTTACAAACTTTTTAAAAAGGGAATAACAGGAATAGGGGAATATGCCCTCAAAATAGCCATATCCATTGACCAATTGGGCAATGTGAGCATGCAGCACCTCTTGAATTTTCTGTGGATTAAAGAAGGCGGTTACTATTTTGGCAATAGGGACGAGACCATTTCCAGTGCTATAGGTCGCAATAAAAAGTTGGGCACCCTAACCTTTTTTGGGCGGGGTATAGACAAACTATTGGATACCATTGATCCCAACCATTCCCTGAATTCCATTGATTATTACATAGAACCTTCCGAAAAAATAATTGACAAGCTGGCTTGGATCCATTTGATGGACCGCAGAATATTGAGCACCCGCAGTAAGGGCAAGACCAAATACTATATTCCGGGCGGAAAAAGAGAATTTGGCGAAACGGATACAACAACCTTGGTCAGAGAAATAAAAGAAGAACTCAGTGTGGATATAAATGTCCCTTCATTGGAATTTATAGGAATTTTTGAAGCCCAGGCCGACGGCCACAAACCGGGTATTCTAGTCCGAATGACCTGTTATGCCGCAGGATACCATGGCCAATTGCAACCCGCTTCTGAAATTGAGGAAATGGTATGGCTTACCTACAAAGACCGTGAAATGGTTTCTGCCGTGGACCAATTGATTTTCGATTTTCTTTTCCACAAGGGCGATCTTGTAAATTAACACGATTATCAATTGCCGAATCTTTTTTGTTTCTTTGCCGCGCATAAGAACAAAATACACTACATGGAAATACTCGGTATAGATATAGGTGGCTCTGGAATAAAAGGGGCATTGGTAAATGTTGAAACAGGAGAGATGCTAACGGAGCGCTTCCGGATTCCTACCCCTAAGTCTAAAAAACCGGCCGCTATTGCCGAGGTGGTTGCACAAATTGTAACCCATTTCAATTATACCGGTCCTGTGGGATGCGGCTTCCCTTCCATTATCAGACATGGAATCTGTAAGTCCCAAGGCAACTTACACAAATCATGGGTGGGCATAAAAGTGGACGATCTTTTCATGGGGGCCACAGGGCAACCCTTTACTGTAATCAATGATGCCGATGCTGCGGGATGCGCCTGTATGAATTACGGCGTAGGCAAAGGTGAAAAGGGATTGGTGATCATGATCACCATAGGAACCGGTCTGGGCAGTGGTGCATTTTTAGATGGCAGGTTGATCCCAAATTTTGAATTGGGGCAGATTCCGTATAAAAAACACGATAAGATAGAATCATGGGCAGCAGGGTCCGTGAAAGAAAATAAGAACATGAGCTATAAAAAGTGGGGCAAGCGCTTTAACAAATTCCTGAATTACGTGGATTTGATCGTAGCCCCTGAATTGATCATCCTAGGTGGCGGTGCCTCCAAGGATTGGGACGAATTTAAGGACCAAATAGATGTGGACACCAGAGTAATCCCAGCAGAATTGGAGAATACGGCCGGCATCATAGGTGCGGCTTCTGCCTGTGTAATTAACTAATTCAGCATTTTAAAAACAAAAAGCCCCGAACCAATGGTTCGGGGCTTTTTTATTGCATTAAGATTGCTATTAAGCGATTTTATTACGCTTACGCTCATTTTCGGTTAAATATATTTTCCTTAAACGGATATGTTTTGGCGTAACCTCAACATATTCATCTTTCTGAATATATTCCAATGCTTCTTCCAAAGAGAATTTAATGGCAGGCACAATTTTAGCCTTGTCATCTGCTCCTGAAGAACGTACGTTGGACATTTTCTTTGTTTTAGTGATATTCACGGTCATATCATCACCTCTTGAATTTTCACCAATAACTTGACCTTCGTAGATATCTTCTCCTGGCTCAACAAAAAACTTACCTCTATCCTGTAATTTATCAATTGAATAAGGAATGGATTTTCCCATTTCCATAGAAACCAATGACCCATTTTGACGCTGAGGAATATCACCTTTCATTGGTTGATATTCTAAAAATCTATGTGACATTATGGCTTCCCCAGCTGTAGCGGTCAATAATTGATTTCTTAAACCAATAATACCTCTTGATGGAATCAAGAATTCGCAAATCATACGATTTCCTTTAGCTTCCATACTGGTCATCTCTCCTTTACGAATAGAAACCATTTCAACAGCCCTACCAGAAACTTCTTCCGGCAAATCTATTGTTAAAGTCTCAATTGGCTCACATTTTACACCATCAACTTCTTTGATGATTACCTGTGGTTGCCCAATTTGCAATTCGTATCCTTCACGACGCATCGTTTCAATTAATACGGAAAGGTGCAATACCCCACGACCGAAGACCAAAAATTTATCGGCACTATCAGTTGCATTAACACGTAATGCCAAATTCTTCTCCAGTTCACGTGCTAAACGATCCTTAATATGACGAGAGGTAACGAATTTACCGTCTTTACCAAAAAACGGACTATCGTTAATGGTAAACAACATACTCATTGTTGGCTCATCAATCGCGATTGTTTTTAAGCCTTCTGGATTTTCGACATCGGCAACAGTATCACCAATCTCAAAACCTTCCAACCCAACAATAGCACAAATATCGCCAGTTTTAACTTCTTCTACTTTAAGTCTCCCTAGACCTTCAAAGGTATAAAGTTCTTTAATTTTTGTTTTAACAATTTTACCATCTCTTTTTACCAAAGAAATTTGTTGCCCTTCTTTTAGGGTACCTCTTAACAATCTACCAATCGCAATACGACCTGTAAAAGAAGAGAAATCCAAGGAAGTAATCAACATTTGAGTATTCCCCTCTTTAGCTTCAAAAGTTGGAATATGCTCTATCACCATATCCAATAATGGTTCTATATTATCTGTTTGGTTTTTCCAATCATCGCTCATCCAGTTGTTCTTTGCAGAACCGTAAACGGTTGGAAAATCGAGCTGCCATTCTTCGGCACCCAATTCATACATTAAATCAAACACTTTTTCATGTACTTCTTCAGGAGTACAATTTTCCTTGTCAACTTTATTTATCACAACGCAAGGCTTTAACCCAAGATCGATAGCTTTTTGCAAAACAAATCGAGTTTGTGGCATTGGACCTTCAAAAGCATCCACCAATAACAATACCCCGTCGGCCATGTTCAAAACACGCTCAACCTCACCACCGAAATCGGCGTGACCAGGAGTATCGATAATATTAATTTTGGTTCCTTTATATACAACAGAAACGTTTTTAGAAGTAATGGTGATACCCCTTTCACGCTCCAAATCGTTGTTGTCCAAAATTAAATCGCCAGTGTTCTGGTTCTCCCTGAACAATTGGCAGTGGTACATTATTTTGTCCACTAACGTAGTCTTACCGTGATCTACGTGGGCAATGATTGCAATATTTTTTGTTGCTGACATAACTATATTTTAAAAGCATTCTATGTTCCTGAATGCGCGCGCAAAGATACTCCTTTTTTTAAACCTTTTGACAAAAGGTTGGTTTTTCTTAATATATTGATTTTGAAGCAGTTTCACAAAGTAACAATGCGATTTTTTTTGATCCTAAAAGGGGTTAAAAACCTTCTATAAAGGACATTATAACCGCTACCGTTCATGACCCAAATGGCGCTACTTTTTATATCGACAAATTATTGTTCGTCTGCCGATGGGCCATAAGTAGCGGGTACCGGCTGATCCAATAAACGTAGACACACCCCTAATTGTGCTCTATGGTGTGGCAGTTGATTGAGAACCATGCCCCGCAGAACTTGATGTTTTGGCATGTCCATTACTGTTTTTCCGCCTTGGATCATTTTCCAATGCTTTTCAAATTCACTATCAGGTACTTTTAGAGATTTTTTGGCCTCCTCGGTTGAGGCTTTCAACACCTTCACCATTTCATCCACACTTTCAGTAATGGGTGGCTTGTAATCATCCATGGTCATTTCATCCTGTACCATGGTACCTGTTACCCAACTGGGTATCTCTGCCAAATGGCTTCCCAACTGTTTCAGGGACATTGATTTTGGATGGGGCCGCCATTCCAATTTATCCTTTGGGATACGTTTTAAGAATTTTTCTGTCAGGGCCACTTCATGTTCCAATTCTGCAATTAACATATTTTGTAGTTCCATGATATCTATGTTATTGGTTAACCTATAATTTACGAAATTTTAAGACACCTAAAAAAGACATGGATCATGTTGCCATTGGATTTAATAAAATTTTATGAATTTAAAAGACGGCTTCTTCAGTTACCTCCCAACACACCATCGCTTTTCATTGATGATCCAACCAATGCTTACATTTGCAACAGGAAGAATAGCGTTCTCAAACTGACCCGCATAATAGGCTGCACCTACATCCACCGAAAAGTTGAATCCAGAATCGTAGCTGCGTTGCAGGCCAGTGACTATGCCACCATAACCAAAAACACCTTTTACCAACCCATTGTTGATAGTGCGGGTGCCTGGAAAGAAAACCGCAACTGCAGGAGCCACATAATTGGCCGAGTTGCCATAAATTTGCCTTCTATTTCGTTGGCGATTTTCGAAATTGTAATAATACCGATATTGGCCGGCGATTGCAGGAAAAAAACCAACCTCCTCGTACACGTCAGGAAGTTCTGGATCCAAGGCAAATTGCATTCCTACTTTGATATCAAAAGTGGTGTTTACTCCCAACGCCATTTCATATTCCAACCCTGGATTTATAAGATTGATTTTTAACTGTCTCAATTCACAATTTTTACCGAATTGGGCATTGGCTTGGCAAACCAAAAGCAGTATTAAAAATAAAGATGTTTTCCGTATCTGGGTCATTTTGACAAAAGTTTAGACAATCGCACCCCTATACAACAGTTAGTTGCTTAAAATATTATCTTTGTCCCAAAAATAGTAGCGCATGAATCTATCCCTTATACCTCAAATAAAACATACCGATAGCAATAACTTTTTTCTGCTTTGTGGGCCTTGTGCCATTGAAGGAGAGGAAATGGCAATGCGCATTGCGGAAAAGGTGGTCTCCATTACCGACAAACTGCAAATCCCGTATATATTTAAAGGAAGTTTTAAGAAGGCCAACCGCAGTAGGGTGGATAGTTTTACAGGGATAGGTGATGAAAAAGCCTTAAAAATACTTCGTAAAGTCTCTGAAACCTTTCATGTGCCCACTGTAACGGATATCCATGAAATCTCCGATGCCGCTATGGCCGCAGAATATGTGGATGTTTTACAAATACCAGCTTTTTTGGTTAGGCAAACCGATTTGGTGGTTGCAGCAGCTGAGACAAGTAAGGTTGTTAACCTTAAAAAAGGACAGTTTATGAGTCCAGAAAGCATGAAACATGCTGTAATGAAAGTGGAGGAATCAGGTAACGGACAAGTGATGGTGACCGACCGTGGTACCATGTTCGGATACCAAGATATGATCGTGGATTTTAGGGGCATTCCTACCATGAGGCAATATGCGCCGGTGGTCTTGGATGTAACCCATTCCCTTCAGCAACCCAATCAATCTTCAGGGGTTACCGGGGGAAGACCGGATATGATAGAGACTATTGCACGTGCAGGAATAGTTACCGGGGCAGATGGTATTTTTATGGAAACCCATTTTGATCCCGCCAATGCCAAAAGCGATGGGGCCAATATGTTGCATTTGGACCATTTGGAAAAATTATTGACAAATTTAGTCGCTATTAGAAAAACCGTGAACAGCTTGAAATAAAAATCCAGCTCCCAACAAATCATAGAAAAGGCCAGTGCAAATGCATTGGCCTTTTTATATTCAAAGAAATTATTCCCTTTTATTCCTTCCCCTCCACAAAATCCTGTAAATAGGAATAACGTTCCGTAAGTTTTCCATTTTGGGTCATTCTAGCTCTTAACAATACGCCATCGGCATCATTGTTGAAAAAAGCCGGGATCACATTTTTTAAGAAAGCATCCCCAAAACCTAAACTGGCATCCCTTGGCAATTCGCATGGCAGGTTATCTACTGCCATGACCGCTATGGCCTTTTCATTTTTGAATTCCACCGCTGTTTCCGTTGCTGCATCATATCCATATATGGGATCGGCAATGGTGGAAGGTTTTATGGTGGTGGCCACAGGTCCGTCAATATCACAACTGACATCGGCGACCACTTTAATTTTAAAGCTTGGATCTTTGGCATCTTCGCGGGTATATAGGTATGGTGCCCCATCCCCGTAAAAATGTCCTGCTATATAAAAGTCGGTTACCTTCGTAAACCGAATAAAATTACTCTTGTATTCTTCTGGATGGGCAAAAAAATCGGCCTTATTGCCCCTTACCCCGTCCTTGCGTTTGTTGTATTCGGAAGCATCGATCTGGCAGTAGACCGGTTCCTGAAAATCGTTGTGCAAATAATCTTCTATGGCCACCTTTTTGATGCCCATGGCGTCCAACATTTCTTTGGCCCCATTGCCAACCCTGCCCCTACCGGAAAGCAATATTTTGATATTGGGAAGGCAGATATTCTGCAATTCTATGATCAGCGCTTTTTGGTCCACCAAATCCTCTGCCTTGGGCAGATTGAACAGATCAAACTTAAGTCCGTAGGCCCTGATCCCATTATAGGCCCCGACAATTCCGGCATAGCGACCGAAAGCCACCAAACGTTGCCCATTGGAATTTGTGATGACCTCGTGATCGTAAAGCTCTATGTTCTTTTTTAAAACGGTCTGAAGCAGATCCCTGTTATAGGGTTGCTTTTTAATGGTATGGGAAAAGAAAAAATATTTTTTATTGGGAATCAGATCTTCCATAGGAACCTCCTTGACACCAAGAAGCACATCGCATTCCTCCATTTTGGAAGCCACCTCAAAACCCTTGGTGGCGTATTCCTCATCCTTGAAAATCCTAATAGGCGAAGGCTCAACAATAATTGTTGCATTGGGATGAATACTTCTTAATTTTAAGCAAGCCTCGGGTGAAAGTACCACTCTCCTATCGGGAGGGTTTTTACGTTCCCTAATGATTCCAAATTTCATAGAAAAATACAATTTATAACTTTAGGAAGATAATTGGTTGTAAATGTAACATATGACAAGATGACAAGCAAAACTTTTTTTGGAATACTTTTTGAAGTACCTTTGCCGACCGCGTTAGGGATAGAAGTGGTATCTTTTTTGATGTTACTCGACCGTGTTGAAGAAAACATCAAAAAAATATAGCGGATAGCCCGCCCTTTTGTCCTGCAAGGTATTTCTCCTTGTAGGTTTTTAAAAAGGGAACGCCAACAAAGAGTTCATTGATACATATAATACTGGAACACCGTTTCAAATATTATGGGGCCGACTGGTTTTGACAGCGAGACCAATTGGAATGTAAGCATGCCGAGCGCTGGTCTACAGCTCGTAAATCTCATTTTCCACACTTTTTAATTGGCGATAATAACTACGCTCTTGCCGCTTAATCCGAATTACAGTAGGATTTAGCCTCGTCCCTACAAGGTAGGGAAGCGAGATGTTTCTGGGAAGCCCTTGTTGACGGCGTCCCTTTCAGAAGCACCATCAAAGTCAACACAAGGGTAGTGAAGCTTCGGCGCTACCACCAAAACTTAAGAAGATAAGTGTGTATTAGGCTGTTTTTGGTCAGGTGCACATCGAAAATCAATCAAAAACTACGCATGTAGAAAGCTTTGTAATTGCTTGTTTGGACGAGGGTTCGAATCCCTCCGGCTCCACTTCAAAAAACCACCTACGGGTGGTTTTTTTCGTTGCGCCTTCGGGATTCGAAGGCCAACGCTACAGCTCGCTCCTTAGCTAAAATGGTCCACTGGACCATTTCTTAACGCACGGCCGTCTATGGCTTATTTTTGCAAAAGAATTAGGATTTTCTGTGATTGCGTCCCTCATTTCTCTTCTCTTTTTGGAAATTGTACCTTGTATAACAAAAACAAAACATTCTTATTCACTATAACCCACTAGTATGTCGTTACTCACTATTATATTAAGCATCCTATTACCACCCTTGGCCGTATTTCTAAAACATGGGGTTGGTTCCACCCTTCTATTTAGCATTTTACTAACTATTTTGGGTTGGTTGCCAGGGGTAATACATGCCTTGGTGGTAAATCAAAAATAACCAAGGGATGATTCCATAAAGCTGCACCTATTTTACTAGCCCTAAGGAGATAACTAGAATGATGCAACTATTTAACTTTCTGATATTTAACTATTAAAAAAACAATCTTAATAGATTTTATTCTATATTTGGAATAATAAAATGCGCATTGCCCCAAACAAAGCATTCAAATTATCGGAAAGTCATTAAAACTAGATTATGCAACCTACTGCAATCAAGACCAAAATATTTAATATTCTATCCATCCTATGTGCTTGTCTACTTTTCTTTGCAGGCTTGGATTTACCGGAAGTCTTTTATACCTATCTAAGGGTTCTTGTTACCTGTGTTGCTTTATTGACCATGGTGAACAATATCGGAAAAAACAGATTTTTTGCAATTGCCTTTGGAATTGTAGCCTTTATTTTTAATCCTATATTCCCCTTAGATCTATACGCTAAAACCGTTTGGGTGTTATTGGATATTATAACCGCCCTATTATTTCTCCTAGAAGCCTATGACATTCCAGGAGTTAAATCTGCTGCGTTGAAAAGAAGAAAAAGAAGAAGATTGTTTCGGTACAAACTTTAATCTTTTCCACCTAAACCCTTTTGTCCTTGGCAGGGTAATGAGCTGATTTGACTATAAGATATTGGATTTGATCTTTTTCCACATCTTGGTCATCAGAAATGCAGACACCACAACGATGCCCGTTAATACCCATGCATAGGTATAATCGCCATAAATCCAATAGCCCGTAGCGAACATACAACTATAGATCATTACACAGCCCAAGAGCATGGCCACGATTCCCGAGGGCACGCTCCAGCCTTCTTTGGTATTTATGATTTCCTCCCCATCTGCCTTGGCTTCCCTCACCACTTTTGACCACCCTGGACCTCCTGGCTGGATCTTTTTATAGAAAGACCGCAGTACCTCAGTACTTTCCGCTTGTGTTATAAAAGTAGCCCCTACCCAGATGATGGTGGTCACCAATACCACAAAGGGGTATTCATAATAATTTTCAAAAACTCCCGATTCAGCATCAAACAAATACTCTCCCAAAGGGGTCAACTTCAAGAGAATGGATATTATCCCAGAGGCGAACATGGCAGTTATCTCACTCCACGCATTAATTCTCCACCAAAACCAGCGCAAAATAAAAATAAGTCCGGTTCCTGCCCCAAAGACCAATAGCACCTCAAACAATTGGAGTGCGTTCTGTAGCACTAATGCCAAGAGCGCACTGAACACCATCAATACCACTGTGGAGATCCTACCCACCAATACCAATTTCTTTTCGGAAGCCTTGGGATTGATCATTTGTTTGTAAAAATCATAGACCACATAGGATGATCCCCAATTCAATTGGGTGGAAATTGTACTCATATAAGCCGCCACCAAGGAGGCCAATACCAGGCCTAGCAATCCACTGGGCAATTTGGTCAGCATGGCGGAATAGGCCAGATCATGCCCCAATTTATCATCGGCAATATTCGGGAAAGCCTCTTGTATACTTGCCAAATCCGGATACACGACCAAGGAGGCCAAGGCCACCAAGATCCATGGCCAAGGTCTAAGGGCATAATGCATGATGTTAAAGAAAAAGGTGGCACCAATAGCATGGTTTTCATCCTTGGCGGCCAACATCCTTTGGGCAATATAACCCCCGCCCCCAGGTTCCGCCCCAGGATACCAGGAACTCCACCATTGCACGGCCAAAGGAATAATGAATAAGGTAATCAAGGTCTGTTTATTGCTGAAATCTGGGAGAATGGACAATTTTCCCGCCACGGCATCATTTGCCATCAAAGCGGTTACGCCACCTACTTCTGGTAAGTTTACTAAATAATACGCGGCCCCTATGGCGCCGCCCATAGCCACAAAGAACAGTACAAAATCTGTATAGACCACCCCTTTGAAGCCCCCTGCAGCGCTAAATATTACGGTAATGACCCCTCCAAAGACCACGGTCTGCCAAGGCTCCAAGCCCAACATGATACCCCCAATCTTAATGGCCGCCAAAGTAACTGCCGACATGGTTATAACGTTAAAAATAACCCCTAAATAGATGGCCCTGAATTTTCGTAAAAACCTAGCCGGGGCTCCCCCATAACGAAATTCATAAAATTCTATGTCGGTACTTACGTTGGATTTACGCCATAATTTGGCGTATACAAACACGGTCAGAAGGCCGGTCAATAAAAAAGCCCACCACACCCAGTTACCGGAAACCCCATTGGTCCGTACAATATCGGTCACCAAATTGGGCGTATCCGTAGAAAAGGTGGTAGCCACCATGGAAACCCCCAACAGCCACCACGGCATGGTACGTCCAGAAAGAAAAAATTCAGAGGAATCTTTCCCTGATTTTTTGGAAACATATAACCCTATGGAAAGGGTAATAGTAAAGAATACAGCAATAATTAAATAATCCCAGAAACTCAATGATACCATATAATGCGGTTTGATTGGTGTTATTTTGGAGTAAAAATCAGTAATACTCCTTGGTTTTTTAAATATATATCAACGACTAATTTGCACTTAATTTCTCTTTCCCAACTCCCAACAACTATCAACCACATCCCATCAACTGTACACCAGCAACAACCGTCCCTTTACTCCTGGGAAAGCCGCATTGGTTTTTTCAACTGGCGGGCACTGCTATCCTTCGCAATGGAATCGAGCTTTTGCTGCAATGGGACCAAAGAATCATTTTCCATTTTCAGTAACGGTATTCCTCTAATGGAATCGCGCACCCTCAAAAAATGTCTATAGGTGGTATCGGCCAAGGCCAACGGATAGGCTTCCTGGGCCGTTAACTCACTATAGGGCCAACAAGGAAAATTATCCATTTCATACTCAAAATTGGTCAGGATGGGACGCCTCCAATAACTAAGGTCCTTAAAAACGGAGGCCACCATGGGCAAGGCCGTATTGGCCCCAGACCCCATAGTTGTGGAGCTGAACTGTACGCGTTTATCAAAAGTACCCACCCAAGCTCCTACCACCAACTCTGGCGAACATCCAATAAACCAACCGTCCCCATTATTTTGGGTGGTGCCTGTTTTTCCAATGATATTGAACGGGATATTATACCCTGCCAAACGGGATCCTGTTCCCCCCTGTACTACGCCCTCCATCATTTTTTGTAGGGCCTTCACATTTTTATAACTGGCAACCCTACCTTCATAGGCTGGTTGCGCTTCAAAAATCACATTGCCCTGCTCGTCTTCTATTCGCTCTATGGAGAAAGGTTTTACTTTGTTCCCCCCATTGGAGATACTGGCATAGGCCCGTACCATTTCCAACAAACTGATATCCGCAGTTCCCAAAACGATCGAAGGCACGTCCGGCAGCTCCCTTTCTATGCCCATTTTCTTCGCCTGTTCCAATACCCGTTCTGTTCCCGTACGCATTTGTATGGCCACCGATACTGTGTTGATAGAACCTTGCAAGGCCCCGTGCATGCTATAGCTGCCTCCATAGGTATGGTCTGCATTTCTCGGTCTCCAATCCTCATATTTGGAATAAGTCAACAATCTGTTATCATAGAAACTACACGGCTCTTGCCCTGTTTGTAACGCCGCCAGATAGGTGATGGGTTTAAAGGTGGACCCAACCTGTCTTGGGGTAGTAATATTATCGGACTGACTAAACCCGTAGTCGATACCCCCAACATAGCCCATGATCCTACCAGAGGTACTGCTCATGACCAACACCCCGGCATGTAACCTATTGATGCTTTTTGTTATGGAATCTTCCAGGGACATTAGTTGCGCTTCATATCCTTTCCCTACCACCCAGTAGTTACGTTCCTTTTTCTGTTGTATAAAAGCATTGATCTCCGCATCGGTCTTCCCTGCCTTTCGCATCGCTTGGATGACTATGGTACTCTCCTCTATTTTCTTTAAGAGGGCCTCTTTTCCACCTTCGGTAGTAGATGCCGACCAATACCGGTCCATCAGATTTTGAAGCTGTTCTATTTGCCTTTGGATGGCCAATTCTGAATAGTGCTGAATATCTACGTTCAGGGTGGTGTACACACTTAGCCCATCGGCTTCCAAGTCGTAGGTATGTCCGTCAGGAGCTAGATTTTCTTCGGCCCACATCTTAAACTCTGAGGCCACATATTCCTTGTAATAGTTAGAGAAGGAAGAAGCTTTCTTAGGAAGTTGATAGTCCAGTTTTAAAGGAGCTTTAGCCGAATCCAATTCCGCTACAGTCAAATAATTGTATTTCTGCATTTGGGACAGGACCACATTACGCCGTTGTTCCGCACGTTCGGGAAAAGTTCTGGGATTGTAATAGGTAGGGGCTTTTAACATCCCTACCAAGGTGGCACATTCTGGGAGGGTCAACTCTTCAGGTGGCTTATTGAAAAAACGATTGGCTGCCTTTTCTATCCCATAGGTATTTTCCCCAAAGGACACGGTATTGAAATAGAGCAGTAAAATATCATCCTTATCGTAGATATTTTCCAAACGCATGGCGATAAAAACTTCCCGAATCTTATTGATGGGGGTGGAAAGAAAAAACTGCTTTTCCCTTCCGAAGAGGTTCTTTGCCACTTGTTGGGTAATGGTACTTCCCCCTCCAGCATTTTGGCCCAAAATGATGGATTTTACAAATACCCTGACATAACTTTTATAATCGATTCCCCCGTGTTTAAAAAAGCGGGTATCCTCGGTGGCGACCAAGGCATTTTTTAGATTGGAAGTTATCTGGGAGCTATCCACATTGGAGCGGTTCTGTAGGAAGTAATAGCCTATTGGTTCCTTGTTGGAAGCATAAATGGTAGAGGTGACCGGGTTTTTCAGCCCTTTTAAATAGGCTGCCGTAGGGAGTTTGCCAAAGACCCCAAAATAGATGAGGGACATAAAAACAGCAACAGCCACAAACCCTAAGAATACAAGGCCAAAAAATGTTTTGAAGGGATGCTTTCTAACAAAACGAAACCACCGTTTGATTTTGGCACCAAAGGCACCTATAATATTCTGTATACCCCTCATGTAAAATACCGCTATTATGCTATTTGACTCCCATCCCCTTGGATGCGGATTTAAAAATAGCCTAATTTTTTTAGGGTTGGTTGTTTTTGGTTAAAAAAATAAGAATGCCCCTAATAGCAGGGTCTTCTATATTAAAGATTCCTCATAAAAAGACCCTTACAAAGTCTCCTAAAAATAGGAAGATGCCTGCAAGGGTCTTAAAATAGCTAATGTATAGCACAACAGCTTACAATTCTCAAACAAACCAAGCCTTGTTCATTGCTAATTGTTAATTGTTTATTGTTCATTGCTAATTGCTAATTGTTCATTGTTACTTGCCTGAACCATAGCCTACCCCATACCCATAATTATAGTCCTTGGCCTTCCCAGTCCCTACTGCATTTAGGACATAGGCCATATTCTTTAATTTTTTGGTTTTGTTGAGTTCTTTAGAGAATTCCAACAAACGCTTATCCGTAAAACCAGAACGTGTTACAAAAAGGGTGAGATCCGCTTCTTGGGATATTAACAACGTATCTGTGACCAGCATGGTAGGGGCGGTATCCACCACAATAAAATCGAATTCCTTTTTGGCCTGTTCCATAAATTTCCCAAAGCCAGGACTCGAAAACAGCTCTGGGGCATTTAGGGGCACGGCCCCACTTGGCAAGACTTTGTGGTAGACGTTTTTACCTAAACCATCTTGGATAAGATCCTCCCATTTTAATGTGGTGCTATCCAAAAATTCAGAAAGCCCAAAGGTGTTTCTAGTGGCCTTTAAATACTCGTGCAATTGGGGATTTCTTAAATCTGCTCCAACGAGCAAGACCTTCTTTTTCATACTGGCATAGGCCAAGGACAGGTTTACGGCAGTCAAGGTTTTCCCTTCCCCTTTTACGGAGGAGGTGACGTAAATAACCTGTCCAACACCTGCCGCCTTTTTAGGCAACATATAATTGACATTGGTCGCCAAGATGCGGAAGGACTCCGCCAAGACAGAACGATCATTGTCCCCCATCATTTTAGCCTCCTTTAAAAATGGAATTTCAGACAATACCGGGGAAGGAAGGTATAGTTTATCAATATCTGACCTGTCGTATATTTTAGTGTCTAGTGAAAATCTAATATATAGAACCGCAAAGGGCAAAAACATCCCAGCTATTAGTGAAAGTGCAAAAACAATCGTTTTCTTTGGAGAAACAGGCTCGTTACTGGTTAATCCATAATCTATTACCTTTATCGATGGGGCCGTAATTGCGAGGCTGATGGCCGCCTCCTCCCGTTTTTCCAAGAGCAATAAAAATAAATTTTCCTTGATTCCCTGTTGGCGCTCTATGGAACGCAACATTTTTTCCTTTTCGGGCAGTCTGGAGTATTGGGAACCTGCCCTACTTTCCTCTTGTTTCAGTTGGCGTAATGAGTTTTCCAATTGGGTCTCATAGATGTTCACCGTTTTTATGATGTTGACCTTGTTCCGTTCCAATTGGCCATTTAAAGTATGTAAGGTAGGGTGATCCTTTCCTACATTGGGCAACAGTTTTTCCCGTTCCAGAGACAAGGCATTATACCCAACCACTAAGTTGTTAAGGCTATTGTTCTCTATCCCAATATTGGAGGGCAACAACCCATAATCTCCCTGATTGATGACCGTCTGCTTTAATATTTTTGTGACGGAGATCTGGTTTTCCAATTTATAAAGCTCCTCCTGTGTATCTGATTTCTTTTGTAAGGTAGCTCCAGCATCAGCTTCAATATAGGAAAGGTTGTTGGCCCTTTTAAAATCTTGTTTCCCTACTTCGATGGAATCCAATTCTCCAGACAAATAACTAAAGCGCTGATCTATCACTTCCAAGGTACGTTTAGATACCAACTGCCTATCCAAGACCCCATCCCGATCAAATTTAGCTATGATGGTATTCAATATAGCTTCTGATCGCTCTAGACTCTCCCCTTCCATGGATAACGATAGAATTTCACTGGTCTTACTAGTTGCCTGTATCTGTAAATTTTCCGTCAATTGCTCTACAGCTTTTTTAATGGGCAGCAAAACCACTTTAAAGTTGTAATTTTTAAATGTGGAAATATCAGAGTTGTCAGATAATTTAATATTAAAGGGCAGACCATCTGAAGGTAAGCCCATATAAGACAAATTCATCGTGACCTTTTTATCACTTGCATCGGTAATAATCATTTCCTTTTCAGTGATTTTTATCCCATATTCCTTAGGATTACTAATACTATCTGACGCACTATTTTTAGCAATGGTAAAAGGAGGGTTCCAGATCTGGGAGGTCTTTACATTCCCTACTTCATAGTAAACCACATCTAATTGCAATTCCGCTACCACTTGGCTCAATAGGCGATAGGATTTTAAAATCTCTGTTTCATTCTCCAAATTGATCTTCGAATTTCCTCCCAAAATAGAAGCTGCATCTACAGCTAAATTCAATTCCTTAGTATTGTCTATAATCTTGATTTTGGCAACAGAATTATAGGTGATAGTAGCATATCGTAAGTAAACAGCACCAATTCCAATGCTAACAAAGATCACTAATAAAAACCAAGGCCAATACCTAAGGTATTTTCGAAGGGAATTCATTAAAGCATAAGATTCTTCTTCCTCAACATTCTCTAAATTTCTAGGTGATTCTTTCATCATTTATATTCAAATTTAATTCTCCGGCACGAAGGTAATTACAATTGCAAATAACACTTATAATTCCCCCTAATATTCTTATAGTCCTTTTTGTTAAATTATTTATTTTTTAGTAACCTCTTTTTAAGATTGTACATTATTTAACAATAAGAATATTACTTAAACTCATGTCTAATCATTTTGCGAAGGCCTTCTTCAGTTGAGAAAGGTGAAATAAAGCCGCTTTCAGAAAGTCTGTCAGTATTAACAGTAGTTTCTGCACAGAATTTTTTTATCCGAATAGCGCTTACAGGAAATTTTTTTCCAGTGACAAAAGATAATAAATCAAAGCCATAACCGGCAAAAAGCCCCATGAAATAAGGAATTGAGATAAAATCACTAGTTATATTCATTTCATCTTTAATAATATGAATAATCTGAGCCGAATTTAGATCCGGTTTATCGGCAAAATTAAAAATTTCAATTCCCTTTTTTACTTGAGTTTTACCTGATAAAAATGCCGATATATTGCCTACATAGGACATTGATTTACAATTATTACCAGTACCAATCATTAAAAATTTACGATTGGCTACCTGCTGTAATAGATTATAAACATTCCCTCGATTATATTCGCCGAATACTACAGCTGGTCTCAGAATAGTTAAAGAGTTGTCCTTATCATTTATGGCCCATTCCAAAAATAGCTTTTCCGCTTCGTATTTAGTACGGCCATATTCATTAAAAGGACTAGCTTCCATTCCTTCATTCGGAGTACCATTATTAAGTCCGTAAATTGCAACTGTGCTTGTAAATATAATAGTCTTTATGCCATTTACTTTGGCTGCATTTATAATGTTTTTAGCTCCATTTATATTAACATCGGCATATAAACTCTGTGGAGTTACGTTGTCAGCATGTTCCGCGGCCAAATTATAAATGACATCTATACCTTCACAAGCCTTTTTTAACTGCTCTTTATCTCTAACATCACCAATTATCGTAAAGGATGAAAATTTTTCATTAACAACTTTATCATATACTTTTATTTTACAATTTTCTTCCTTTTGAAGATCAGCAACCAATCTTTTTCCTATAAAACCACTTCCACCTATAATTAATATATTCATTTTTCTAAATTTTATGACAATTTCCTATATACATTCCATATCAAATAGTATATCGATTTGATCACTGAATGATGTTCAATTTCTCTAAACAACTTATAATTAAATTTTAACAAGTTAATTTTACTACTAGAAACAGACTGATTACGAATTCGATAAACTGCCAAGACGCCAGGCACTTTATAAGCAAATGGAATTTTCTTTAAAACCGAAAGCCAAAGCCCGTAATCCTGCCTTTTTCGGATTAACGGCATATAATATTTGCCCAAGGTTAGTTGATCGTATATTGCTGTTAAACAGCCTATTTGATTTTCTTTTAGCATAGACAAATAATCAAGTTTATCTGGTGGATTAATAACCTTTTCACAATCCTTACCTGACTCTGTGATTGTTCCATAAGCTGAATAGCTTAGAGTAACTTTATGTTCTAGCATAAATGAAATTTGCTTTTCCAATTTTATATTGCTCCATAAATCGTCAGAATCCAAAAAAGCGATGAACCTGCCATTTGCTTTTTCGATAGCCCTATTCCTACTAACCGCAGCTCCCATATTAGTATCATTTCGATAAAGCTTAATGCGATTATCCAAAAGCATAAAATTCTTTACTATTTCGAAAGTACTATCGGAAGAAAAATCATCAACCACGATCCATTCCCAATTGGAATAGGTCTGAGATTTTATAGACTCATATGTTTCATTAATGAAACACTCTGAATTGTAGGTAGGTGTAATAATGGAAACTAGCATTTTTTTTATATGTTATTAATTTTTAATTAAGCCAATGGTGGTTACAAAATCCGTTAATTTTCCATTCATTTTATGAAGTGGTTTTCCGTAGTTGATTTCAAAATTAACATCGCCATCAAAATATTTATCCAACTCCTTCTCTAAAAGCAATCGCGAGCTAGTATCGTTTTGTTCTATATTCATTTCAATGAATCCAGGAATATGCTGTACTGCCTGATAATTTAGGTGTAAATCATAATTCGTTGCTAAATTTTTAATTGCCGAATAAATCATACGACCAGGATATTCTTTTTTATCACCAATGATCTTCTTTCCTAAACGCCCCAATATATTTAAAATAACAGGGTGTTCCCTACCACAATCACATCTAAAATCACTCGGTGCCAATTCTAGCATATCCCCCAATTTATATCTAATGATCGGAAATGATTTGGATAATAAATTAGTCACCAATATTTCACCTTCCTCTTGTTCAACTATAACATTTTCCATTACTATGTGCATACTACCTTTGGGACATTCAAATGCAATAATCCCCGACTCCGTTGAACCATACTCATTAATTATTTTAACACCAAAAGCCTTTTTAATTTCCTTTTGATAACTACCATAAACTTTTTCAGCAGTACCTTTTACCATTTTTAGGCTGTAGTCATTACTACCGCCACTTTTATTTACCAGTTTGGCTACCTCATAAATCATGGAAGAATAACCATGTAAATATTTTGCTCCCTTCAGTTCACGTGCAAATTTCTCAATTTCGTAACTGGTATAGGAAAATAGCCTAAACCTATTTTGAAGCCTATCCAATAATTTAATTTTAAAGGCTTCTTTTGGGTTGATATTATAACCCCACAGGTATGCGTTTTTATCCCAAGGCTTAACATTATACCAGCTATAGCCTCTAAAAATTGCTGCCCTGTTATGGGAATCCCATTCCTCGTCCTTGAAAAATTCCAATGATTCACCACTGGTCCCTGAAGTACTGGAAATAAATAATTTTTTAAAAGGATAATTTGACTGTATCTGTTTGTTGTATTTTATCAAGGTTCCTTTTGTAATTGGAGGAAGATCTTTCAATTGTTTTATGTCCCTAAATTGCGATGGATCAAAATTATTATCATCAAAAAAACGTTTATAAAAAGTAGAATTTTTATAGGCAAACTCTAAGAACTCCCTGCATTTATTGATTTGATAATCCCTCAACTTCTTTTGGGACCATCCGTCCGAATCCTTCAAAAAAGAAAGGTAATTATTTAAGGAAGGGTTCCGTTGTCGGACACCAAATTTGAAAAGAAGCTTATACATTGTATTAGTATTTCTTAATATTTTCTGCTAAAGGATTTTAACCTATTAAAGCAATTTAATTCTAGGTTTATATTTTGAGTTTTTCGATAATCTCAATCAATTCTTTTTTGGGAAAAATATTAGATTAATTATTTCAGTTTGTGGTGATGCTTAATGGCAGCAATACATTTTATTCATAATAAGAGTATTTCTATACTCTATTTTTGTTATGGCATCCAGTTATTGATTTTGATGAATTTTTAGAATAGTGTTTAAAACTAATTTATCTGGGCTCAAATAATTATTATAGTAGTGAAAATTATTTCTCATTATTTCATATAACCGATCATTTTCCTGCATTAAATAATTTATATTACTTATAAGTTCATTTTCATTCTGAAAAATCAAATAGTTTTTATTTTGCGAAAAATTTCCAGGAAGATCATATTCTAAAGGCTCCGAAACTATAGCCCTAGAGGCTGCAACATATTCAGCAAATTTC
The DNA here is from genome assembly GCA_035798135.1 of Flavobacteriaceae bacterium KMM 6897. Classification (GTDB taxonomy): domain Bacteria; phylum Bacteroidota; class Bacteroidia; order Flavobacteriales; family Flavobacteriaceae; genus Sediminicola. Next base: position 60,158 of record JAPFBR010000004.1, read on the forward strand.
CAGCCAGTGGAATTATGCAATCCGGAGGTAGCAATACAAATATTAGTGCTTTTCACTAAATTCATGAAGTTTTCTTTCCGAGTTAATGAATTTACGACTGTCAAGTCTTTTGCATGTTTACTCGAAAAATCATCTTTCTGAAGACCTCCTACAAATTGATCGCCAAATTCTTTCTTACAAACTTTAATATAGTCTATCCTATTTTTGTTGATTCGTTCTCTTAAAGTTTTCGCATGTTCATTTGTTTCATCATCTGGATTCCATAACCTTGCCAGAAATAAAATTTTCTTGTCTTTATTAGGAATCGGAAAGTTTTCATATTCAAAATGAGCGAAAGAAGTTTTATTATAAAACTTTGCTATAATGGAATTATGCTTCAATACGTCTTTTATTTTTTCTTTTGGACTTTGAGGGTAATTCCCCTCTGCTTGAAAATAATAATTTAACCCTAGAGGATAAATTTTTCGATTTTCAGTATCATATTTAAGAAGTTGTTTGGAGAAACTCCTTTTGAAGTAAAAATCCGCATTCAAATTCTTATCAAAGTATTCTAAATTTTTCTCAATAGAACCATTGATCCAATTAAGCCCATCCAAAGTGTCATAAACAACCTTGTACTTATTGTCAATAGTCACATGTAATAAAGGTTTGTTAATATCCCCTTTTGCTCGATTTAATGTAAGATTAATTATCCCAAGCTTTCTAAGCTTTTCAAATCCATCATATATTTGATTTAAATGGGGAGAAGGAAAGTAATTTAGTTCACATCTAAAAATAGGCTTCATACTATGTTGTTTGTTTTATAATTGATTTTTAAAAAGACTATACAATCCCTATTTTTTAAAGGCCGCATCAAAGACAAATAAATCATCTATTTGATGCAAATGATGCATTGATATTAACCCTTTATGAAAATCGGGTTCAATTATCAAACTGTTTTCTTCTACATATGAGTTGATCGTAAGTTCCTTGATCCTATTGATATTTAAGGCCCTGCCGTATACACTTCCTTCATTTCTTTGGGAGGGTCTAAATATTTCATCGCCGTAATTGAAAATTGCACCTCCATTTCTGCCTATTCTTGAATCAATAATAACCGGATTCTGCGAATGAGGCACTAAGGTGTTAAGTTTTACGGAATCCACTTTATAAATAAACAACTCACTATTTAATGGTAAATTTTTAATTTCCTTTTTATTGACAAACAACCACTTCTGCCCTTCCTTATCGTTATAAAAAGAAGCATCTGCCACCATTTCACCATCAAAAGCCGTTGTGAAAAGCTCCCATTTAGTTGGAAAATGGAGGCATTTATAAATCTCAAGTCTCTTGTTGTCCAAAGTTTCAGGCATAAGATATATTTCCCCTTCCTCTTCGAAAATAAAAGGGTAAGACAAATGATAATCCAAATCGAGAATATCAACAATATTGGTTATTTCGCCTTTCTGAATACTCCCACAAGAAAGCTTTCCTTTTTTTGTTTTGTAACAATAGGTTTCAAAAAACACGTGGCATTTATTTTCGTGGTGAAAAAGAAACGGATCTGCCCAAAATTCATCCTTGGGTGGCCGTGCAGGTTTTAGTTGTGATAGTTCTGTATTTAAAAAATCTCCCTTTCCTAAAAATAAGTTCCAACGCTGATAGTTTGCCCCGAATAATTTACTGTTTAAACCTTTAAAGATTTTCTCAGTAATAGCCAAATAAAAACTGATGGAGTATTTTAAAACATCATTTAGATTAAGCACAGTAGAAAGTGAAATAGAATTTTCCTGTACTTTACCGCCCACATAGTTGCCTTCACTCAGTATCCTTAAGTTTTTGAGTAATAAAGAAACTGATCCTTCCAAAATTTCATCCTTTGTTTTAATCAAGGACCAATGTGGACTAAAAAATGCCTTGTCAATAACATGATCTACTGACCCTTCCTTGTTCCGATGTAACACCACCTCAATAGCAGGCACTTTATCAAGTAATTCCACAAGTCCCATACATCCACTGCGATCTGTGTAATTTTTGGAATGTAAGAGAGACCAAATACCATGTTTTGCTATCTTTCCAATTTCGGTATCAATTTTATGGACACCTGTATGTAAAAGCACATCTAATTTGTACTCTTTAATTTTGTTTAAATCGTCAACTGTAAAACAATTAAATCTATTTTCATCATTGCCTTGTACCTTAATGATTGTGCAAGTATTCAAGAAATCCAATATACTTTTTTTGTTTACTGTATTAATTTTCTTAAAAAAGAACTTTCTCTCAATAGCCAATTGTGTATTTAAAATCAATTCTCCTAAATTCCTCTTAGGGAAATTGAGTTGCCTAGATTGATGTAATTCACTTTTTACATTACTCCCAGAGCATAAACCATTCTGTATTATAACATATAATTCTATTTTTTCGTTCTTTCTAATCCAATCTATTATCCGACATTCCCAGTTTTCAAGTTTTTCTAATTCTTCAATAAATATGCCTATTCTCATATTCCTTTTCGATAACATTTTGATTTATAGTTGCATTTTGAGGCTTTCAAAATTAAACCAGCACTATTTGTTTAACGTTGTAACAAAGTTTTTTAATTTTCCATCCATCTTATGCAGTTTTTGACCATATTTAATGGTAAACTCAATGTCATTTTTAAAATAATTCTTAAGTTCCTTTTCTAGAATAGGCCCACGACCAAGTTCTTCTTGTTCTATATATATATCTACGAGTCCTTTAATATCTTGCCTTAATTGGTAATTGAACAATATCCCATGTTTTGTAGCTATGCCCTTAAAAAAAATATTCAACAGTACACTTGGAAATTCTCGTTCTTTACCAATTATTTTCTCCCCAAGACGACCATGGATGTCAAGGATAACGGCATGTGCCCTACCACAGGGGCATTTATAATTAGGATCGGCCAATTTTATACCATCACCCAATCTATAACGGATAATTGGAAACGATCTTGACAACAAATTAGTGACCAATATCTCACCATTTTCTTCTTCAATAATTACGTTTTCCATGGCTATATGAATACTTCCTTGGGGACATTCAAAACCAATTAGACCCGATTCGGTAGCACCATATTCGATCAGCATTTTTAATCCAAAAGCTTTTTTCACTTCTTCCTGATAACTGTCATAAACCTTTTCAGAAGTACCTTTTATCATTTTAAGATTATGGGGTATTATTAATCCTGATTTATTGACCAATTTAGCCACTTCATAAATTATTGAAGAATAACCGTGTAGGTATTTGGCGCCTTTTAGATTACGGGCAAAATTTTCAATTTCCTTTGATTTATAGGTATATAACCTAAACCTATTTTGAAGCCAATCCAACAATTTAATTTTCCTAGCTGCTTTTGGATCTATATTATATCCCCAAAGATATCCGTTTCTATCCCAGGGATTAACATCATACCATGTGTAACCTCTAAAGATTGCAGCTCTGGTGTGAGAATCCCATTCTTCATTTTTCAAGAACTTTAATAACTGGCCTGAAGTACCCGAAGTACTTGATATAAATGACTTTTTAAATTGATAGTTACTTTGAATCTCAATATTGAACTGTAATAGATTCTCTTTTGTAATTGGCGGTAATTGTTTTAATTGTTCCAAGTCATGGAATTCAGTAGGTTTGAACCCATTTTTATCAAAAATTTCTTTATAATAGGGGGAGTATTTATAAACAAATTCCAAAAATTCCCTACACTTTTTGATTTGATAATCCAGTAACTCTTTCTCCGACCATTTATCCGATTTCTTTAGAAAATGCAAATAGCTCATTAGGGAGGGATTTCTCTTTTTAACGCCGTAATTAAAAATAATTTTTTTCAGCATTTAATCATATTTTGGTTAAGCTTGTTTAATAGTTTATTTAAGTTTTGGTCTATGATAAATTTACAGGCCATTAACGCAGTAACTCCTTCCATTGGCCACGGACATTTTGCCAATCATACTCTTCAGCTTTTAATCTTGCTCTATGAGATAGGCCACTGGCCAGTTTTTCATCTGTAATCAACTCAGATATTTTATCAGCAAGACCTACGCTATCGTTAGATTCCACGTACAAAACCTCCTCATTGTCTTTTACTAAATAAGGAACACCACCTACATTGGTTGTAATTACACACATTCCAAGCGCCATACCCTCTAGTATACTTACCGGAGTATTATCTATTAAAGGGTTACTTACCATAATATCAAAGTTTTTAGATTCATCAATCCAAACCAATTTCTCTTGCTTCGGCAAAATGGTAATAGAGTCTTCAAGGCTATTTTCTTTAATATAGCCTAGTACTTCATTATAATGCGCCTCCTCACGATTAGCTAAAAGTCTTAACTCAACCATAATTCCCCGTACTTTTAGAGTTTGAATCGCTTTCACAGTCATCATAGGGTTGTAGACCGGTTTAAAACCTCTCAATGCCAATATTTTAGGGCGAATTTTGTTTCGTTTCAGGTATGGATATTGTTCTAATTGAATAATATTAGGTATTAATTGTACCGTATAGCCCTTCCCCTCAAAAAAGCTTTTTAAGTAATGTGATGGCGCTATAATATGCCTTGCACCTTTAAATAAGCGGTTTATTCTTTGTTCTAGATTGCCATATACCTCGGGCAAATTTCCGCCATGGAGCACCAGGATGTAATTTTTCATAAAAATCCGGGACATTAAACCAATCATTTCGGCGTAGATAAGAGCCTGGGTAGAATAAACATCTATAATTATAAAATCCGCAGTACGCCCTTTGGTTATAAAACCCGATAACATATCCAATAATCTGAATAGTTTATTTTTTTTGTCTGAAAACGACCTTAGTTCCACGATCTCCGATAGTAAAGGCTCTAAAGTTTCCAAAGTGGATTTTGTGCTTTGGAAGCTAGAAGTCTTATTGCCGAAATAAACCACTCTTTTCATTCTTTCTTTTTATGTTTATTGTAGTAATTATGGTCCTGATAAAGAAGCTTATTACTTATCAAATAAATCTAAATATTCATTGGCACAATTCTCCATTGAATACTTTGCAAAGGAATTTTGACAATTTCTTTTCATTAAATCCAAGTCCTCATTGGACATCTCAATGAACTTTTTTAGAGTTGTTAAATATTGTTCTTTGCTATGATCATTTGATAATAACCCATTAAGGTCGTTTTCAATCATATCAACAATACCCCCTGCTGGAGTACAAATGGGTATTGTGCCAGCGGCAAACGCTTCAATTAATGTTATTGGCATTCCTTCGTACAAGGAAGTTAAACAAAAGGCATCTGCAGATGCCAGATAGTCCAATGGGTTTTCTTTTTCACCTACTAAATAAATATACTTATTTCCAATATTTTCAATAGCATTTATTATCTCGTTATCACGATTAGGACCAAGAATAATTAGAACTATATTGTATCCCTCCTTTGTAAGTTCGTTAACTGCATTTGCCAGCATTATTTGATTTTTTTCATGTGAGATCCTGGCAATATTTAGAAGTATCTTAGTCTCTGGATTTTTTTTATAATTATCTAAGAGTAATTTATTGGTTGTCAATTGTGACAAATCTATGTTTCTGCCATTGTCTATTTTAATGGCATTTAATTTATATTGGTCCATAAAGCCTAATTGTGATTTTAAGGAAACTGTAACTGGTGTTGAGAAGCCCATTTTAAAAATTAACTTTTTAAAAAACACACCCCATTTACCCGGTGCTTCTTTTAATGCATCGCTATGTAGTGTATGGAAATGTTTGCTATTGCGCATCACTATGATAGATAATAATGTGTAATAAAAGGAATTCAAATGAGTATGTATAATTTGAGGTTTTTCTCTAATCAATTCCAATAAAATTTTAAAAGGTAAAATAAAATCGAAGCCCACCTTTTTATTAAAGGATTTTATCTTGATATCGCTATTAAGTTCTTTTACAAAGAAACCATGCGTTTCCAAAGGGAAAAATGTAAACAAAACAATTTCATGATTTTCAACCATTTTATTGCATAAATCTACTACGAAACGCTCAGCTCCACCAGTATTTAACTGTGGTAGAATTTGGATAATTTTTTTTCTTACCATTTATAATATTGTATGTCAATTATATATTAAAAGCTAGCCCAATAAAAATCTATGCATATTTTACAAAGAAATAAATTACCGATAACGCAGAATAAAGGGCTATGGATGAATTGGAATAGTACATTCTCTTCCTTTTCGGCAGCATTTGCCTTATATTCAGGTAAATAATAAAAATCAAGGGATAAATACAGAGAATCCTACGTGTATTCATTTCGGATGAATTTCCTAAAAGAAATGCCAAGATTATGATGATTACTACTATATTTTCCTTGGACAAATTCTTTCTAACCCTACTACTGGTAAAAGAAAAGGCCATAAACAAAAAGAGACAGGACCAAAACACAGCACCACAGAATTCTACAAATGCGATCACATATTCATAGATCGTTTCAGAAACCAAAAATTTGCCCCATGCCGGAAATGGTGTTATTTGTGAAAAAAAGGTTATGGCGATTTGTTTTAAACCTGCCGGTAACTCATACAGCATAGCCCCTAAACCATCGCCTAAATTTTCTTCTGTATAATTGGAATACCCTTCAAACGAACCCAAGGTCTCATCAATTGAACGAATCAAAAAATTTAGTGCCAAGCCTGAAACTGCAATACCAATAAAAATAAAGCTTGCTACCAACAATTTATAATTCCTGTGTTTTTTACCCCTGAAATAAATATAATAAACGGGCATAAAAAAGCAAAACAACCCCATTTCCAACCTAAATTCCAAGGTGACAACTATTAACGGAATAAATAACAATAGTCTTTTTATACTAAACTGGGTATGCATTATATAAATGCCAATGGCAAATAAAAGGGCAATATGAATATCCCGTAAAATCCAAGGGGAATAAAACAGAAGTGGCGAAAAAAAGGCAAACAACAAAGTGTACTTTAAGGCTTCCCCTCGGTTGGTATGAAACAGAATTATTTTGTACAAAAATAGATTCAATACCATGGCCAGAAAACTAATGTGCAAGGATTGTAAAAAAATGCTGTTGCCATCAAAATATGTATTGGCGACAAAGCCAATAACTCCAAAAACAAAGTATGCCGCTTCATTTTCTTCATGAATTCTATGAATAAAACAATCCTGAAAAATTTGGGATATGCTAGCATTTTCGCTCAAGATATCTCCAAATTCATAAAAAGGCATTTGATCATTAAATAAAAAGAAATCATTTATTTCTACATAATCCAGATACCCTACCACGGAAAATAATGCATAGATTGCATAGACCGCATAAAATATATTTAATAAGTTTTTGGTATCCTTGCTGTTTCCATTAGATAACCAGTAACTCATCCCTGTACCAAGGGTGATAAAAAAAAGCAAGGAGATGGCAATGGACGTGCTACTGGTAATAAGAATGATTCCCCCCGACACTATAACCGCCAATAACAATAGTATTCCCATTAAAGGATTTTTTTATTTATTATTAGATGAACACTTAAAAAACCTAAAATGATTTTCACACACTCCGCATTGTCAGCGTCTAAAAAGGAAATAAAAAACAATAGCCTCATGACTTTTTCATCTTCTTTATTAATATTTCTAAACTGTTCTTTATTTTACCTTTTTCTGATTTATTTAGACCAATACCCCAAATTAAACAAACGACAAAAACGACAATGATGAATATAGAAATGATAGTATTACTAAAAGAGTTAATTAGCGTTAATAGAAAATATACCAGAGGAAGGGTTGAAAGAACTACCAAAGCACAAGGCAATATAACCTTGATTAAATAGCTCTTGATATTGAAATTAGCCACTCGATTGGCTAATACTAAAAGACAAGTTAAATTTAAGATTTCCACAACAATCATAACAATAAAGATTATTGAGAATTCAAATCCAACGCTAAGTAAAAAATAGGAAAGTGGTAAGTTTATAAGCAGAGTTCCACCTTCGATTAATTGATAGTTTTTAATGTTTCCCGTAGCCTTAAATAGTGTGTCCAATGGATTATGAAATACGTTGATTAAAACAAAAACTAGAATAAGTCGAACAAAGATAACAGTGTAATCTGGAATAATATGAAGCCATAATTTTAAGATTATATCAGCATAAACCAAAACCGGTAAAGCAATGGCAAACAACAGAAAAAAGGAAATTTTAGAACTGAAATAAACTAAATCTATTGCCGGTTTAAACTTTTTCTCTGCGTATTGTTTTATTATTTGAGGATTGATTGCCATCATCATGGTACTAGTGAATTGCTGACTTACATTTCTAACTTGATATGCAACTGCACGAGCTGCATTTAAAGGAGCTCCGCCGAAAAAATTTAATAATATATTGGTTCCTTCATTTGCTATAACAAAAGATGAGTTTCCTAAAAAATTCCAACCAGCAAAACTTCCCATCTCCTTAAATAATTTGGGATCCCAAAACCATTTGAATTTACACTCACTGAAATTTCTTTTACAATACCACGAACTTAAGAATCTAATTACGAATGATACTAATAGTACTGATATGCTATATAAGACCAACGCATTCCCTTCTGTAAGTGTTAACATTAGAATGATCCCAATCTTTAAAAGAACATCAAGAATGGATAAATAAGCATAAATATCCATTTTTTCATTCGCTATTATTACAGCGTCAAAAGGGATGGTCATTAGCATAACTAATGCAGTTAATACAGAAAATTGATAAACCAAATTGGCAGATGGTAATCTGTCTGGATTAATTACTAATTTATTATTGACAAACCAAAGCCCAATGGTTTCCGCAAAAATTAAAAGCAATAATGCTAAAAGCAAGTGAATTATTACGCTTTTATTAAAAATATTATTTAAAGCTTGTTCGTTATTTCTACCCATTTCAAAATTGAGAAACCTTTGGGTTGCCGAAGCGAAAACTGATCTTAACGAAGCGAACATAGCTACGACTCCTCCCACAATATTATAGATACCAAAATCCTCTACGCCCAATTCTTTGAGAAGAATTCGTGTCATAAAAAAGGAAACCCCCATCATTAAAATCATGCGGAAGTATAGAAACGCACTGTTTTTAACAATCCTTTTATTATTAGATTGGTTAATGCTCATGAAAATACTTACCTTTTCTAGGTTTTAAAATCTGAACATTGCCTAAACCTATCACGCCAATTTTATTATCAGATAAAGTCATTCTTAATTATGTTCTTATTTTGTTTATTATCATGTTAACCTATCCTAAATAAACAGGCCTATTATTTATTATTCCCATTTCTTAAATTTCTCAATCGCAGCAAACCTTTTGGCCATTAATTTTTCTAGAAAAGAGATCCGCTGTTCAATGGATTGTTCTTTCTCCACTACTTCCATATAGCCCTTAATGTTATTTTCTGCCAACATATTGGTAAACTGTTGCTCGGTATGGAGTTCTATCTTTTCAACTAGCGTATCAATCACTTTTAAACTGTTCCAATCTATTTTTTCTTCCAACTTCATAGGGATGTCCTTTTTAAGAACCAAGAGCCAAGGAGATAGGAACACCATAGGAACCACAGCCATGAGCAGTATAAATTGCAAGGTCAAATCCAGGTCTCCCATGGTAAACGCCAAACCAATGATCAAAAGCTGCGCAAGGGCAATCAGAGCCGTCCCTTTAATATGAGTATATCCCAGATCCAACAAACGATGGTGGATATGCTTGCGGTCTGCACTAAAGGGGCTTCTTTTTTGTGCAATACGGATGCAAAAAACCCGGATGGTATCCAAAATAGGAAAGGATAAAATGGCCAAAAACAAAATAGGCGCATTGGCCACTTTAAAAGTTGTCTCGGGCAAAATATTGATATTTAAAAAACAAACGGCCTGGTAGGCCAATAAAAACCCGAGGAACATAGAGCCAGAATCCCCCATGAATATTTTACGTTCTTTGGAAAAGTTATATCGCAAAAATCCCAACAGCCCCCCAATTAAAACAAAGGAGACCAAAACCATTAAATAATGGGCGTTGATTATAAAATACATTCCAAATGATAAACTGGTAACGATCCCAAAAGTGCCTGCCAAGCCATCGATACCATCAATAAGATTTACGGCGTTGATGAGAAACAAAAAAGCGAAAAGAGTAAGGCATATAGATACAATAAATGGCAATTCCCCCATCCCAAAAAGGCCATCTAAACTTCTAATGCGCACATCTGTCATTAAGATTACTATAACGGCCGCAACGGCCTGTACCATCATTTTCTTTTTTGGGGCCAAACCCACCAGATCATCCTTGATGCCCGCAAATACAAGCAGAATTCCAGCTGATATAAGTGATAACAGTTTAATGAGGTCCAGTTGGGAAAAATTGGATCCCAGAACAAGAACAATTATTGGGAGGGAAAAGGCTATAAAGATCCCCAAGCCACCTAGGGTTGGCGTTTTAAGCGTATGCATACTTCGGTCCACTGGCTCATCCATTAGATTTTTGGAATGGACCAAATAAATGATGACAGGAAACATCCTAAATGACAACAACAAGGGCATAAGAATAGCAAAGAATACCAAAAAGTGCGGATAATATTGTAGCTCTATTATATCGGTCATAGGTTGGTCGGCTTTAAATTCTACGAGGGGAACATTTTATTCCCAACATCACTAGCCCCGGAAATCTTTTTATTAAAACAACCATTTGAGGGCTTCCAATGGTTTGTTTAAAAATGGTAGACGCCTTTTTTATGCGGTTCTAAATTACTACTTCACTGCAAAATCTTACGAACTTAGTCTATAATGTTATCGACAATAAATTAGATTTACGAAATTCTGAGTTATAGTCTTAAATTTCTGATGATTCCATAAATTAAATTCCTTGCCACTCCTAATCCAACAATTAAAAAATAATATCTAAATACTTTAATACCAATACGTTAAGTGAAACAAAACGATTAAAAACTAATTACAGATGTTCAACTACTGTAGCAGTTTAAACAGTGGTTCAAAGACGGATCAAGACCTTTGACAATACTTCTATACGAACCTATGGTCTTTTAGAGGGTTTGTCCTACAATTCGGAAAAAAAGATGAAATAGTCGATGAAGCGCATAAAAATGAACTATTTTTTAGAACATTATCTCATTGTGGTATTTTTTCTTACGCATTGTAAGAAAAATAGAAATCATACGCTGAAATGTAGAAAAAAATATACAAGCATCTTATGACACCCAGACTGGGCGACAGGTAAAATGTGTTATGGTAGTAAGGTACGGGCTATTGATACCAACAAGAACAAGAGTACTTTAAAAAGGGTCTATTTAGAGAATCCAAGTATTTTGAAATCAGACCCCATTTTCCTTAACCGTTTTCCTTTTAGCACTCCTACGTGGATCTTTAAGGGCCCAAAAAATTCCCTTGACATCCTTTACCCAGTGTGGATACATAAAAATAAGGGAGATTTCCTCTATGGTTTCCAAAATACCAACACCAATCATGGCATAAAACAACCAATACACGGGGCCGAAAAACAAAAGCCACAATATAAAAACACCTTGTAGGACAGCAGATGTTTTCGCGAGATAGGTATGGAAAGCTGTGGCTTTCCCGTATCTAATAAAGGCGATGATCATTTGAAGGACGTAGGGAAGAAACGCCAAGAGGATAAGGCCATAATTGGCCTTCATAAAAGCAGTTTCAAAAACAAGTAGGCCTACAAGCCCCATTACCAAGGTAATCTGATCGCCAACAGAATCCAGTTGGGAGCCCCGGGCACTGACAATATTCAACCGCCTTGCCAAATAACCATCTATGACATCGGTACTATAGCTAATCAGTAAAAACCAGGTAAAAAGTTGTCGCTCCCCAAACCAGACCAAGCCCAAAAGTAAGGGTACGGCAAATATCCTGTAAAAGGAAAACCAATCCGCAATATTGTATTTATCAAATCTGAACATTAATTGGCTTTTAAAAAGCTTATAAATGGAAGCATTCCAATCCTGGTTTTTATTTTGAAATCCGGAATACTATTTGAATAATCCCCGTCAAGTATTTAGGCCGATTTCCAATTGTTGAATCCCCAAAATCATGTCTATCCTTCCAAAGCCATAGTGTTATGGCCTACCCTACCCCTAAAACTACCCTACACCTCCCTGAAATAAAATGATGGATGTCATATGATCTCTTTTTGGATGTAGATTGACTTTTATCATATTTTACCCTCTTATTTTGGTATAGCTTCATACCCATCTATAAAAAGAAGCGCATGCAAACCATTCTCTATGCCACCGATTATTCGCTAAACTCTGTTGCGGCATTACATTATGCCCATACCCTTTGTTTTAGGTTGAAGGCAAAGCTACTGGTACTTCATGTATTTGACGTGCCTATGACCTTGGCCACCAAAGTTTCCCTGTCCTACCTAAAAAAAGAAAAGGAACTTTACGAGGCACACAAAATGAAATTGGAGGCTTTTTGTTATGAGCATCTAAAGGGCAGTCCCATTGTCACCAACAGAGAGATCATTGCCATAGAAAATAGATCCAGCACTGATGGTATCCTTGAAGCCATTGTGAGCCTTGGTCCGGATATGGTGGTGGTAGGCACCAAGGGCGGCAGCGCCCTAAAGCATTTTTTACTCGGTAGTACAGCCATCGGATTGATCAAAAAAGCGCCCTGTAGCGTATTGACAGTCCCTGAGCATACGGCCCCTACCTCAATACATACCCTTGTCTATGCCACTGATTTTGAGGAGGCCGATATTTTTGCGATCCAACAACTAGTGAAAATTGCCAAACCTTTTAAGGCGGCGATTAAAATTGTCCATATTACCACCCAAGCGGAATATGAAGAGAATAGGCAGGTAGAATGGATCAAAAAAATGCTGGAGCAAAAGGTGGACTATAAACCGATGGGGTTTGAACGCATCTTCTCCGAAGATATCCTGAAGGAACTCCATGCCTATGTACAACGGTCGGAAATATCCATCCTGGGGATGTTGGAACGTGACGATGGCAGCATGATGCGGAAAGTGCTGCACAAAGATCTGGTCATTGCCATGGAATCCTATTTGGCCATCCCCTTATTGTGCTTTAAGGTAGGTGGACTTTAACAGCTATATCCAACCCCTTATATTAATTCCTCCACCTCTTTATGTATTACATTCGTACTACGTACCTTCGCCCTAGTCCCTCCGATCATGGTATACTCCCTTCTTATCTTTTCCCTATTCCACCAAAGAATCCAATGTCCTAAAAGGGGGAAATAACGTGTTATAATACTCGCAAGATGTCCAAGCCCGGTGAGGGTGAGAGTATTTTTACGCATGGCAATCTGCACGCATACATTTTTGGCCACTGACTGTCTGGTAGCAAGCCTTTGATTTGTTCGTTTAGGGAGATAGATATAAGTACCATCTACATCTAAAATGGACTTTTTAGGATCATTCTCCGTAAACCCAACATATGTGATCCCAACGTGGACCCCACTATCGGACAACTCTATCCTTAGGGCTTCCGCCAGCCCTGCCTGTGCCATTTTAGAGGTGCTATAGGCGGCATTATAGGGCATGCCCCTAAAACTGGCCACACTATTGATAAAGATGAGATGCCCCTTTGATATTTTTATGTGGGGAATTGCATATTTGCTTAAATATGCAGCCCCATTAAAATTGGTCTCGGTAATAATCTTATAATTGGCATCGGTCATTTCTTCCACGCTGCCCCTACTGCTTATCCCTGCATTATTCACCAAAATATCCAACCCTCCGAATTTTTTTACGGATGCATCAATCAGGTGTTTACATTGGATTGGAAATCGGATATCGGCCACCACCGTAAGGGTATCAAAGCCCAATTCCTTAAATTCCGAAGCTGTATGTTCCAATTTGTTTCCGTCCCTGCCATTCAACACCACCTTGGCCCCCATGGTCAGTAATTCCAGGGCAATGGCCTTCCCTATACCCATACTGGAGCCACTAACAATGGCCACCTTATTTTTAAAGAATCCGTTTCCCATCAACTACGATTTAAAGTTTTACCATTTCACCACAATTTTCCCCATGGATTTCCTTGATTCCAAAAATTGATGTGCCTCCGCCAATTGTTCAATGTCATATTCCCCACCTACAAAAGGTTTTAAATCGCCTTTCTCGGTCATTTGTATAACGGCCTTCATGGCAGTTGCAATCTTTTCTGGTCTTTCTTCCCCAACTTTAAGCATGTTCACCCCGATCATTCCCTTGGATCCCCCCAATAACTGAATGGGATGAAAGATCCCAAATTGGAACAGCACCTTAAGCTTCCCATAAAGAGAAGTGTTGTTGTTCATGGAAGACACGCCAAAGGTGAGCAACCTGCCCCCTGCTCCCAATAACCGGAATCCTTTCCGTACCGAGGTGCCTCCTACGGGGTCAAAAATCACATCCAACCCAGCGCCCTTATTGAGGGAACGGATCTCCTTTTCAAAATCGGTTTCCCTATAATTAATGGGAAAGTGTACCCCATTGTCTTTTATATATTTAATTTTATCGGCGGAACCACAGGTCCCAAAGACAGTGCATTTTTTAAGCAATGCCATTTGTACCAGAGCCGTTCCCACTCCCCCTGCCGCAGCATGGATCAATACCTTGTCGTTTTTTTGCAGGTTCGCCATAGTATGGGATAAAAAATAGGCCGTACTATATTGGGTGGCCAAAGCCACGGCTACCCCTTCCGTAAAAGTTTCGGGGATCTTATGGACCATCGCCTTTTCTGCCAAGGCATATTGAGCATACCCTCCGAAACGTGTTAATGCCACTACCCTATCCCCTACTTTCAATTCCGATATATTCGCACCACATTGTTCTATATGTCCAACTACATCATACCCTAGAATTGCAGGTAAGGGCGGTGCCGCCTTATAGAGACCTAACCGTGCCATTACATCAGCGAAATTGAGACCAAAAGCAGCTACTTTTATCAATACCTGATCTGGTGAGGGACTTGGCCTTTCGCACTCCCGAACTTCAAAAGCGGAATTGGAAGCCCCATATTTCACTAAAAAAGCTGCTTTCATAGGTTTCTAGGTTCTAAATGCCATAACTAAGGTAGCCTACCCAAAATTACTTTTGACTGATCCACATCATTTGATTATCGAATGATTCGTCTTTAATTTGATTTAGGAGCCCCCATCAATACTATAAAGTATGAAAGCTATCATCTTATTAGGGGTCTTTTTAGTTTCATTTGCCACTAGTGCCCAGTTTAAATCGGGGGAAAACGTGAGCATTGACCAACCACAGGAGGACGATGTTTACCTCGCCGGGGAGCTCATCAATATCAATCAACCGATCCATGGTGATGTGGTGGCCAGTGGGGGCACCATTATCATAACGGACTCCATAAAACAAGACCTTATTGTTGCCGGGGGAGAACTCACCTTAAAGGGATATGTTGCCGATGATGTCCGAGCTGCAGGGGGCAAACTGTATATAGATTCAGAAGTAGGGGACGATGTTGTGGTGGCCGGAGGAGAAATACGGATCAGCAAAAACAGTGTTATCCATGGCAATCTCGTTACGTATTCGGGGGATCTTCAGCTTGATGGGGATGTAAAAGGTTTCTTGAAAGCGTCTGCAGGAAAGGTCTCCATCTTCGGGAACATAGGCCAAGATGCGAAGATAACCGGTGGTGAAGTTTACCTAGACGGGGAATTTTATGGAAAGACACAAATTATAGCGGAACAGCTTACCATTGGCATCAACGCAAAATTTAACGGAGAGGTTACGTATTGGACAGAGAAGGGAGAAGTGGACTTTAAAAACGCCCTTACCAATACAACAGCCATCTATAATGAAGATCTTCGTAGGGATGAGGACGAGTTCTCCATTTTTAATTTTACGCCCTTATCCATAGGTGTGATCCTCTTTTATCTCTTTTCTGTTTTCTTGATACTCCTGTTGCTCAATGCCCTGTTCAAAAACAAATTTCCACCACTTCTGGAAGCCTTGGAACGCAGCAAGTGGAATACTTTGGGCTATGGTCTGCTATATATTTTTGGATTGCCATTGGTTATCCTGATTACAATTATTACCCTCGTTGGGATCCCCATAGGGTTGTTTCTATTGGTCGCCTACCTTTTTAGTATACTCTTTGGCCATATAATCGCAGCATTGTTTATCACCTATTATATAAATAACCGCAGAGAAAAAAAATGGGGGTTCTGGACCATAGTATTTCTAGCCCTTGGTTTTGCACTCCTTCTGCGGTTGGTAACCCTTATACCAATTATAGGGTGGATCATCTCGGTTGTGGTATTGGGCTTCACTTATGGTCTCTTTATACAGAAGGTGATAAAACGCAAAGAAGTTGTAGTATAAAAGAATGGTTTATGTCAGTAACAATTACAAATAATACCTTGGAAATCCCCGTGAAGAATGTTATCTTAGAAGGAACCCTAATTCTTCCAGAAGACGCACTGGGCCTGGTCATTTTTTCACATGGAAGCGGCAGTAGTAGGTTAAGTCCTAGAAACAACTACGTAGCCGAAGTACTGCAAAAAAATGGTTTGGGCACCTTATTGTTCGATCTACTTACCAAAAAAGAAGATGATATCTACGAGACAAGGTTCAATATTGAACTTTTAACGCAGCGACTTATTGAAGTAACCGAATGGTTACAAAAGCATGCCCCCACAAAAAACTTAAAAAAAGGATATTTTGGTGCCAGTACTGGTGCTGCTTCCGCATTACGGGCAGCAGCCTTTTTTGGCGATGCCATTGGAGCGGTAGTTTCTAGGGGAGGGAGGCCCGATCTGGCCATGGAGGAGCTAACCAAGGTGAGAGCACCAACCCTTTTATTGGTAGGCGGATGGGACCATATGGTCATAGAATTAAATGAGAGTGCCTACGAAAAATTAAAATGTAAGCGAAAGCTGGAGATCATTCCCGAGGCTTCCCATCTTTTTGAGGAGCCCGGAAAATTGGAAGATGTGGCCATAAGGTCCTCAAAATGGTTTAGTAAATGGTTAACTTAAAAATAACTAAATGTTTAAAGATCGCATAGACGCTGGACTTAAATTAGCTGAAAGGCTGCAGGACTATAGGGGAAAAGATATTGTGGTATTGGCAATCCCCAGAGGGGGGCTTCCTTTGGGGGCCATCATCGCCGGGTCATTACATGCTCCACTGGATGTGGCCCTTTCAAAAAAAATAGGCCATCCCTATAATAAAGAATATGCCATAGGTGCAGTAAGTATGGATCATATTATCCTTAGTGACGCTGCAGAAGTTGTAAATGGATATATCGAAAAAGAAACGGCAAAGATCCGCCAGAAATTAAAAATACGCCATGATCAATACTTTAAGGAGAGAAAACCTGAATCCCTTCGAGATAAAGTGGTCATTATTGTGGACGATGGGATAGCAACAGGAAACACCATTCTTGTTACGGCTGAGCTCGTACATGCCCAAAAACCAAGAAAAACCATTGTGGCCATCCCGGTTGCTCCAAAATCGGCCATTCCCATGCTTGAAGCATCGCCATATATTGATGAGGTCATTTGCCTATTTGCGCCATATAACTTTCATGCCGTAGGGCAATTTTATCAACATTTCTATCAGGTATCGGACGAAGAGGCCATAACAATTATGGAAGAGGCCATTCATCAGACATAAGGAAGCGCACTAAAAGAGAACCATTTAGTGCGCTTAATCCAAATACCGCAAGATGACTAATTCTTGATACCGAAAGTTATTTTGGTGTTGACACGGTATTCGGAAATTTTGTTGTCCTTAACAGAAACCTGCATTTCCTGAATATAAACAGATTTAATATCCTTTACCGATTTGGATGCCTCATTGATGACATTCTGTACGGCATCTTCGAAACTCGTTTTGGAGTTCCCCAAGATTTCAATCACTTTTAATACGGGCATAATATGTTGATTTTATAAAATTATGGTTAGTGTTCACTATAACTTATACATCACAAGATATTTATCTTAAATATCAAAAACTATGATTTAAATCATGCTTTTGTATTTTTTTGATAAAAGCAAAAGATTCTATTTGATCCTAAATCCAAGGATCTGGATGGGTAGCCAAACGACTATCATTACTATATCATAAAACTTTACAAAAAAAAACCGCAAACTGATTTAAATCATTTTATGGTACCCCTTTATCAAATACTTTAGCACTGTTCTTAAAAAGAAAGTTCTTTAAAATTACTGGTAAAGGTTTTGGGGGAACCCTTTACCCGTATAACGGAGGAATGAGATATGCTACACATCTAGTTTATGGTGTTGGCCCTAACATAAAGGGCGTATGCTGTAAATAACATTAACAGCATATCTTATTCCGTCTGAAAGACCGGGATAGTATTATCCCGGTTTCTTTTAAAACTGTTAAATTATCGAAACCTGATATAAGTCATTTTAAAGCAAAGCCACATTACTTAATTTAGTGGTCTTCATAAAAAATTAAGTTCTTTGAAAATATTAAAAAAAGGAGCATTGGTATAGCAATATATCAAAGCACTTAGGAAGTATGTCACGTCGATATACCTTGTGATTCCAAATGTTGCCCAGCAATGGGTGGATAGGAGGTTTTGCTGTAAGCGGTCATTGTTCATACATATCTTCTGAAAACCAGGGCATGCAAATGTCCTGGTTTTTTTAAATTATGGTATTGGTCCTTATTTCTGCAAAGAAAAATAGACCAAAGTGAAGCAATAGATGTTATTGGTTACAACGTATACCTCTGATCCATTTTAGCAATAATTTGGTTTAAAGGATAGATTGGACACCTACTAATTGATATTCTTCATAGGAAAAAGGAGGCACTGCCTCCTTTTTCTGTTTTGTATGCCATTTTATGGACCAAGAGTAGATAGAATCGTATTTGATAAGGTTACCCAATTCATCGTACTCGCGGGTAACATTCCAATGCACTTTCGGTTTAACCACTGTATCGGTCCCAGTTTCCTTCGGGATGTAGATCTTTTTTCCGCCCCTTACAAGAGCCCAATGACACTTAAATTAATGTAACCACCGTACAGATCAATTTCCACTATTGCTCCGCCTTTGAACATTACGCCTTCCCCCACGTTGTTGTTCATAATGCTTTTTAATATTATCATCCCTATAATTTCGGACACGTTCATAACGGGAACGTCTTAAATCAATATTTCGATACCGAGGTGGCAAAACTGCTGACCTCACCCAAATACCACCATTTAAGTATAGATATGTATTTTGCGTAAGTTCGTAATAGATGGTGAGTTCAGGGAAATAAACATAACGCACCACTTCTAATCTATTCGGATAAAACCATGGCGGAGGTAGATAATTGGGCCAAGATGAGATTCCTACAGGACCACAGCCTCCAAAGGAAAAGTATCGCACCAAAAAACAAAGATATTAATTTCATGAGTCATGATTTGAAGAACAAAGTACTGGAGGTGGAAAAATATTAAAATGATTATAATCATAATAGTCGCACCAATACTGGTCTAAAAATATTTCACCTGTTTCTATAATTTCCGGAGGCTACCTATTCTTGGACTGATACAATCACTTCACTTTATAGGCATTTACACTATTTTTAATATTAAAGTCCTTCTTGAAATGACATCACTATTTCAATTGTAAAAGCAAAAAAAAATGACAATCCAAATAGGAACAATCCAAAATAAAAACAATTGGAATATTAAAATTATGCCACCTCAAATAACTACGGAAAGTACCATTATAAATACACGATTTTTGATTAACTTTGGGTTACGCACCTATTCTAAAATTTAAATTTTTGCCATGGCCAAAAGCAAGAATTCATCTGCATCACCACAAACCAATTCCGCTAAGAAATCATCAAATGAAGTTCAGAAGAGGGAATTTCTTATCGTTGGGATCGGAGCCTCCGCTGGCGGCCTTGAAACCTTGGAGGAATTTTTTAAGGCCATGCCTAAGGATCCGGGAATGGCTTTTATCATCGTACAACATTTAGATCCCACCCATAAAAGCCTCATGGTCCAACTTTTAAAGAAGCACACGGAGATGACGGTATTGGAAGTAAAAGACAATACCCAAGTAATACCAAACCATGTGTATATGATTCCACCAAATAAGGACATGGCCATTTTCAATGGCATTCTCCATTTAATGGAACCTACAGCGGCAAGAGGTTTCAGAAAACCTATAGATTTTTTCTTTCGGTCCCTGGCGGAGGATCAAACAGAAATGGCCGTAGGGATTATCCTATCCGGTACGGGAACAGAGGGAACATTAAGCCTAAAAGACATCAAAGGCAATGGCGGTCTGGCCTTGGTTCAGGATCCTAAAACAGCCAAATACGACGGTATGCCCAAAAGCGTAATAAAAGCAGGAGTACAAGATTTTATACTGCCCGTAAATCAAATGCCCGAAATGCTGTTGAAATATGCAAAGAACAGAATGTTTAAATTGGAAGTAATACCCACTAAAGAATCTTCCTCCAGAGAGTTATTGGAAAAGGTTTTCATTTTATTACGAGATGTAACCGGTTGTAATTTTAGTGACTACAAGAGTACCACCATAATTCGAAGAATTGAGAAAAGGATGGCACTCAACCAATTAGATAAGCTAGAAACCTATATCAAATACCTTCAGAAAAATAAAAATGAAGTCCAAAAATTGTTTAACGAACTCTTAATTGGGGTATCCAGTTTCTTTAGGGATAAAGAGGTTTTTTTAGAAATTGAAAAGTCGGTCATTCCCCAGATAGTAAGAAATAAGAAAGATGGGGAGGTCATTAGGGTTTGGGTAGCGGGTTGTTCTACTGGGGAAGAGGCGTATTCACTGGCCATTTTATTCGACCAGGCTATACTTGAACAGAATAAAGATCTAAGGGTACAGATTTTTGCTTCGGACTTGGATGAAAAAGCCATTATGATCGCAAGACAAGGCGTATACCCAAACAGTATAGCCGGAGATATAAGTTCAAAACACCTCTCACAGTATTTTCAAAGTGACACCAATACCTATAGGATCAAAAAAGATATTCGCGACCAAATAGTTTTTGCAGAACACAATCTTATTAAAGACCCTCCTTTTTCCAATCTTGAAATGGTGAGCTGTAGAAATTTGCTCATCTATTTAATCCCTGAGGCCCAGAAGAAGGTCTTTTCTATTTTCAATTATGCCTTAAATCCTGATGGAATTCTGTTGCTTGGCACCTCAGAATCTATAGGGGAATTTGATAAGCATTTTGAAGAACTGGACCGTAAACATAAAATTTTCAGGCATAAACATGTAGCATCCGAAAAAGTATTGGACATGGGGCATTTATTTAAAGATCCATTCCCCAAAAAAGACATTTCCGTTCCCGTATTAAAAAGAGGACAGCAAGAAAGTCTGGCCTCAATGACCGAAAAAATGTTATTGGCAACATACGCCCCGGCATGTGCAATTATCAATCATAAGGGCGATGCCGTCTATTTTTTTGGAAATACCGGTAACTACCTACAACCATCTCCAGGGGAGGCCAGGCTGAATATCGTGGATATGGCCCGAGAAGGGCTGAAATATGAACTTCAAAGTATTATTTCCAAATTTCTAAAAAGTAAAATACCCGAAGTACGCCAAAATATAGAAGTAAAGACAAATGGTTTTATTCAGGTCATTGACTTAAAGATAAGGCCGTTGGAGCAATTGGGCGCAAAGGAAGATTTTATTATGGTCACTTTTGAAGAAAAGAGCCAAATTACAACTTCCTCAAAAGACTTTAAAAAGACCGAACTGGCAGATACATCGGAAATCATTGCACTGGGACAGGAACTATCGGCCACCAAAGAATACCTGCGAAGTACCATAGAGCAATTGCAATTGTCCAATGAGGAATTAAAATCCTCCAATGAGGAATTACAGTCCAGCAATGAAGAGTTACAGAGTACCAACGAGGAAATGGAGACTTCCAAAGAGGAACTGCAAAGCGTCAACGAGGAAATAATTACCGTAAACACGGAGCTTCAAGAAAAAATAGATGAATTGGCGCTTGCCTATGATGATATGAGCAACTTATTGGCCAGCACAGAAATAGGCACTATCTTTTTAGATTCCCAGCTGCAAATCAAAAGGTTTACCCCTTCCATGTCCAAGATCATCAACCTTATCAGCAGTGATATTGGTCGCCCGTTTGACCATTTATCAAGCAACCTTATCTATAACGGTATTTTGGAGGATATCCAAAAGGTACTTTCCAAATTGACTCCCATCAAAAAATCTGTAAAAAGCTTGGACAATATATGGTATCTCATGCAAATAATGCCATATCGCACTTCAGAGAATGTTATAGAGGGAGTTGTCATCACTTTTGTAGATATTACCTCCGAAAAATTACTTGCCGAAGAGCTCAAAATGGTGAATGAAAATTACGCGCAATTGTTGGAGATGACAGGGACCGTAGTTTATTCCCAGGATCTAAAACTCAACTATACCAGTATTGCCAACATTCACCCCGATTTGCAATTCAAAACTATGTTGGGGAAATCCGACAAAGACTTTTTCTCCAAAGAGGATGCCACTAAATTGGAAAAGATTAAGAGTAAGGTCTTGAAGACGGGAAAGGCAATCCGGGAAACAATCTCCTTGAAACTTGGCGGGCATCTTCGGTTATTTGATCTAATGGTTCGTCCAATTCTTGAAAATGGAAAAATTAACGGTATTGCGTGTACCTCAATTGATCTCACTAATATACTTACATCAGAAAAAAAATTGGCCGAATTGAAAAATGACAAAAATGGCGAATAAAAATTATTCAGATAAGGAACTTAGGCAAAGGGCAGAAACCAAATTGGGCAAGCTGATCCATTCGGGCAAGGAGCTTTCCCTAGAGGAGGCCAAAAAAATTATGCATGAATTGGAAGTGCACCAGATAGAGTTGGAATTGCAGAACCAGGAATTAAGGGATACCCAATTCCGTTTAGAGGAAATTAGGGACCAATATACCGATTTGTTCGATTTTGCACCCATTGGCTATTTACTATTGGACAAAAAAGCTGTCATTACCAATATAAATCTCACCGCCTGTGATCTATTCGGACTGGACAGAGCTGTACTTAAGGGAAAGCATTTATCTGCATTTATGAGCAGTGCGCAATCGACCATATTAGTATTACAGCTAAATGAAGCCTTCGAAAATGGTCATCTCCCGCCTTTTGAACTTAAAATTAGACGTTGGAACCAAGGCACTTTTACCGCTCTTATCCAGGGGTCCATTACCACTTCATCTGATAACGAAAACCCAATATGCAGGGTGACATTGCAGGATATTACCGAACAAAATGAAGCGGAAAAATTACTGCAACAGCATGAGGCACTCCAAAAAGAGAAAGAAAAGATCCAACGGTATTTGGACCTTGCCCCGGTTGTGTTTCTATTGATTGATGCCGAACACATGGTACAGATGATCAACCAAAAAGGCTGTAAACTTTTGGGCCTACCAAGGCTAGACATACTAGGTAAGAATTGGTTCGAAAATTTTATAAACACCCCAGAAAAGCAATCTAAATCTACCAATAACCAGCACTTCCAGAATAACATGTTATTGTTGAAACCCTATTTTGAAAGTGAGGTAAAGTGCAAGGATGGGGAAACAAGGCTGATGGGATGGACCAATATTGCCTTATTGGAGAACAATGGGAATCAAATTGGCACCTTGACATCGGGAGAGGATATTACAGAACGAAAAAAAACAGAGGCCAACCAAGAGCGGTATACCGAAGTATTGAAAGGTATGGTTGAAGAACGTACCCAAGAGCTCATGGATGCCCTAGTAAGTGAAAAGCATATCAATGAAATGAAAAGTTCCTTTGTTTCCATTGCATCCCATGAGTTGCGAACACCAATTACCATTGTTTTATCCTCCATTATTCTAATTGAAAAATACGGCGCAGCGGGCGACTTTGAAAAACAACAGAAACATATAGAACGTATAAAATCATCCCTTACGCAATTTACTGCCATCTTGGATGACTTTCTTTCTTTGGACAAACTGGAAAGGGGTGTTATAAGGGTGAAAAAGGACAACTTTGACCTTCCCAATATGATTTCCAAAACCATTGGCGAATTGGAAGGGATACTTAAAGAAGACCAGAAAATCAGTCATATCCATGTGGGACCCAATGAATTTAGCCAAGACGAAAAGCTTTTCAGAAATATCCTTATAAATCTCTTGTCCAACGCCATTAAATATTCTGAAAAGGATATTGAAGTCACTTCTTCTATAGACAAAAAAACAATGTCCCTTGAAGTAAAAGATTATGGGATAGGTATCCCTGAAGATGATAGGGAATTTCTTTTCAAACGCTTTTTTAGGGCCAAAAATGTCGAAGATTACCCAGGCACTGGCTTGGGATTGAGTATTGTTGAACGATATTTGGATCTTTTAGAGGGTTCCATTGAATTTATCTCCCAAGAAAATTCAGGAAGCACCTTTAAGGTAAAACTACATTAAACTTATATTTTCTTTGTATCCCTTTTCATTATCCCCACCCTATTCCATCTCTATCTTACAGTAATTGGAGAACATTTTCGGGCAAAACGGCACTTATACACAGGAAATGACAGTTTCTACTTCCATTTTTAGAAAGAATTCATTACTTTTAATACAGTTCCTCATAATATACTATTAATATTGTAACATATAATAACCTCTTCTTATGGTTAGTATTTTGATTATAGATGATTGTGAGGCCATACGTGAAAACACGGCCGAGTTATTGGAGCTAGAGGGGTTCCAAGTGATAACTGCGGCCAATGGAAAAGAAGGTTTTGAAAAAGTAATTCAATTCAGTCCCGATCTAGTTGTTTGCGATATTCTGATGCCAGAAATGGATGGTTTTGAAGTTCTTAGAAAACTAGGCGCACATCCAGAATTTAAAACCATTCCAGTTATTTTTTTTACTGCTAAAAACGAGAAAAAGTATATTGCCAAAGCCTTGGAATCCGGTGCCTACGATTATATTGTAAAACCTTCCGAACTAAATGACCTGATTGCATCTATAAATCGTTTTATTTTAAATCGAAATCTCTCATTTTCATAACTACTATTCCCTGCTAATTTATGATCTCCTCCTTCATAGGATGAACTCCTGTCCTTTCAATCAAGTAATAGTGCCTTACTACCAAGGTGATCTATTCTTTAATATTTATGATAATTAGCTACCTTTAGTAGTGACAAATACCATGATTATGCAGCTCATCTCTTGGAATGTAAATGGCGTTAGGGCCATAGCAAAAAAGGATTTTTTTGAATCCTTCAAAAATCTAGACCCGGATATCCTTTGCCTACAAGAGACCAAGGCTCAGGACCATGAAGTTGAAAAAACCTTGGCCCAATGTGGCAACTACCATCTGTATACCAATTCTGCGGAACAAAAAGGATATTCAGGTACGGCCATTTTGAGCAAGAAAGAACCCCTGGCAGTCACCAAGGACATGGGGGTTGATGAGCATGACCGGGAAGGACGGGTCCTTTGTGCAGAATATCCCAATTATTTTTTGGTAAACGTTTATGTTCCCAATTCTGGGCAGCAATTGGAACGCTTGGAATACCGTAAAAGATGGGATGCCGACTTTTTAACCTACCTAAAAGCACTGGAATTGAAAAAGCCCGTGATAGTCTGTGGAGATTTTAATGTGGCCCACAAACCCATCGACCTAAAAAATGACAAGGCCAACTACAACAAAACGGCGGGATATACCCAAATAGAGATAGATGGTATGGATAATCTTCAAAACTCAGGTTTTGTGGATACATTTAGACAAAAGCATCCTACCGAGGTTATGTATTCTTATTGGAGCTATAGGTTTAAATCCCGGGAACGCAATACGGGATGGCGCATAGATTATGTTTTGGTCAGTGATTCCTTGTCCGAGAACGTTTCCAAAGCCACTATTCTTCCAGAGTACTTTGGATCGGATCATTGTCCCATAGAGCTCTCCATAATAGTATAGGCGGAGTCCGCGAAAAACTATCAACCTGTGTTGTCCAATTTGTTCAATAAGCCTTTCAATCGATTCATTTCCCCTAAATAGTCCCTTAAAATAATCAAATAAGATCCTTTATCCAATTTATCAAGAAAATCCATAGTGTCTTCAGGCCCTACACCAAAACCGCGAAGTATCCCATAGGTACCACCAGAGAGCGCTCCCAATTTATTGCCACTTACATCGTATAAAAACATTGGAACCAGGGAACCTATGATATAAATATGCCCAATTTCTGGATGTGCAAAAAATCCAATATCCGTTTCCGTTCCCAACATGGAACGCCAATATGCCCTTAGGGCCTTTCTTTTTTCGACCAATCTTTTTTTATTGTTAAACTGATTGGCCTCCAACTTTCCCAAAACGGACAATTCGGTAGATATCATCATAGTACCCATAACTTTTTCAACAGCCGTTTCAATTTGTTCTAAAGTATCGAAAGCCTTGACATAAAAAATCTTTTGTCTATTTTTTATAAACGATTTCACGGGTTATTACATCTAGTACAGGCAAATGCCTGAAGTTTTTCATAATAAAATTACAGAAGAAGATGTTTGAATGAAATGATTTGCATCAGCATGTGTTAAATATCATTTCCCTGATAAATATCATTCCGTTTATCGTGTTTACCAATTAGTTTTAGGGAGACTATTGTATTAACCTTTAAAATTCAAAATCATGTCAAATTCTAGTGAAAACATTTTATTGGCCCTTTTAACAGGGGCAGCTATCGGGGCGGGAGTCGGAATCCTATATGCACCAGAAAAAGGATCGGAAACCCGGCATAAAATAAAACAAAAAGCTTTGGATACCACCCATGACCTTTCGGATCGTCTTAAACATGCCAAAGAAGAGCTTACCAAAACAGCTGACGCCAAAAAAATTGCCTTTGAGGAAAAATTAGACGACGTCATCTCAAATATGAGTTACAAGGCAGACGAAATTATTGCAGGATTGGAACGCAAATTGGAAGAACTCAAAAAAAAGAACGCCCAATTTCAAAAGTAGGGAGCCAATAATTTTCTTCAAGTATAGCGCCACCTTTGGATATAGGTAGGCACATTGATACCTAATGCAGGTCTCAAGAAGCTATGGTTTTGTCTTAAATATACAAGATCTTTAAGGCGATGGTCATTCCTGACCTAAATACTTTCATCAAAAATCCTAAAGGCTTAAGTCATTTTCATTCCCTTTAAGTTGTTGCAATTTAAAGGGAAAAACAGAGGCTAACTGAATTCTGCCACATGTTGCAATCCTGTCTTGTCCAATAGTATAATCCTACGGCCATGGTCCGTAGTGATCAACCCTTCTTCCTTAAAATCCGATAAGGTTCTAATTGCAGTTTCGGTGGCAGTACCTATCATTCCCGCAAAATCCTCCCTGGCGATACCCACCCCACTATTGGCCTTATCCTTGATGATCCCTTTTCCATACAAATCTAAAAGGGCCTTGGCCGCGCGTTGTCTTACTGATGCAAAGGCCATACCGACCAACTGTTGTTGTACATTTATCAAGTTATTGGAAATCATGGCTATGAATTTTTGAGAGACCATGGTATTTCCATATAATAGTCTGGTGAAGTCCTCTTTGGGGATGCCATAAATTTCAGCATCTTCCAAAACCATGGCTGTTTCTATATAGGTCCCGGAATTGTTCAATAAGGACAACTGCCCTACAAAATCTCCCCCGCTATACACCCCGGTCACAAATTCCTTGCCCAATTCTGTGCTTTTAAAGGTCTTGACCGTTCCCTTTTGGATGAAGAAAAGGGTATTCGCTGTATTGCCTTCCATGTAAAGGATTTGTTTCTTAATAAAGCCCTGCGATTTTTGCGTTTTGGTTAGGCTTTCCAAATCCACAAACTCCTTGGCTTCTTCTAAAAACGTATGTATTCCCTTTATGTTTCTGTCGATTTTCTTTTGTAGAAAATTGTGTTTTTTTATGCGACATTCAATAGCCTCAAAAAGGTCCTTCTCCTCAAAAGGTTTGGTAAGATAATCGTCCGCACCCAAGTTCATCCCCATTCTCATATCCGATCTTTCTGCCTTGGCCGTTAAAAATATAAAAGGGATACCTGCCGTAGAGGGCTCTTCATTTAACCTATGCAATACCTCATACCCATCTATCCCAGGCATCATTATGTCGCAGATAATCAGGTCGGGCACAATAGATTTTGCTTTTTCAATCCCTATGGTTCCGTTTTCAGCTGTGGCTACCCTATAATTCTCCAGTTCCAGAATGTCTGCAATGTTTTCCCTAACATCAATATTGTCTTCAATTATTAGTATTGTTTCCATTTCCCACTAAATTAGTTGGCAATTCCACACTAAAAATTGTCTCCTTGCCCATTTCACTATTAAAACTTACGGTTCCCCCCATTAGTTTTACATATTGTCTTACAATATGAAGCCCCAATCCCGTTCCTTGTATATTTACAGCATTTGCTGCGCGAAAGAAACGTTCAAATAAATATTCCTGTTCCTTTATGGGAATCCCAATTCCAAAATCCTTGATTTCTATAACTATATGGGACCCATTATTGGCTATACCATAAATAATATCCTTATTCTCCCCTGAATACTTAATGGCATTGGATAGCAAATTAATAAGCACGTGGCTCAATAACTTGGGATCGATAAACACCAACAAATCTTGTTCTGCACCATCGATTACAATATTCTGTCCCTTTTTCTTATTGGGTTTCATTTCTTCTATCAATGTCTTTGAGAACTGTACCAGATCAAATAGTTGGGGATTTGCATTTACCTTGCCTTCTTCCAGCTTGTCCAAGGATAAAAAATCGTTTAAAATCCCTACTAAATTTTTTACATTGATCCTGATCCGTTCCACATACTTCTCTATTTTGATTTCATTTCCAGGCTTATTTTGTTTGGAAATCAAAATTGCAGAAGACAAGATGGCACTCAATGGCGTTCTAAATTCATGGGATGCCATGGACACAAAACGCGATTTTAGATCACTTAGTTCTTGTTCCCGCTTAAGGGCGTGCCGTATTTCCCGTTCCACCTTTTTTTGATGGGTAACATTATTATAAACAAAAAGGGCAAGCGTATGAACATTATTTGCATTGTACAAAGGCCTGGAGTTTACGGCATAGATTTTTTTTTCAAAACCTACTTCAAAGGAAAACTGTTTCCCAAATAACGTTTCCTGTATATTCTCCTTGAATTTTAAAATCTGATGATCGGAAAAAAAAGGAATCTCATCTATGGCTTTTCCTTCCACTTCCTCCTTAACCAAGTTTATATGCTTTAGTTCCTCTCCCTCCACATAAACAATCTCAAATTTATCATTAAATACCACGATGGCACCCTTTGGCAGGTTTTGGGCAATGGCGGAAAGCATTGCCTGACTTTGGGTGGCCTTGTTTTCTGCCTCCCTAGTTTCCTTAATCTGGTCCTCCAAATTCAAATTTACTTCCACCAATTTTTGTACTGTATACGTAACCTCTTTGGTACGCTCCTTAACACGTTCTTCCAATTTCTTACCCTGCTCTATAAGCTTGTTTTTACTGCGTTGTAGTTCTGTAGTATTTTTGTGATGCTCTGTGGCTATACTTGCCAGCTTGATCATATCGACCAGGATGACCTTTTCAATAAATTGTGGTTTTCCCGGTCGCTTTTTAAAAACAATCAGATTTCCCATTACTTCACTCTCGGAGGAAATGATCGGAAAGGACCAATACCCACAAATACCATGCTTTATGGCCAATTTTTTTAATTCATTGTTATCCTCTATCTTGGAGATATCCTCTACAATCACCTCCTTTTGTGTATGCTTTTTTTCCTTTTCAGTATCCTTCCCAGAAGTTAGGACCAAACCGGCCATAGCTTCAATTTCATTTTTAGAAATATGTCCATTTTTAATGTAGTGCCATGCAGCCTGTCCGTCATCAAAAAGTCTAATAATGAAAATAGCTTCCTTGATATTCTCATGCAAGACCGAAATAAGTTCCTTTTCAATTTCCTTTATTGGACGAATTGTCGTTATCATTTCCAAAATATCTCTTATGCGATCTTTGGTCTGTTCTTCTATTTTAGTCAATGTGACATCGTTTTGAACCCCGATAAAATAGCACAATTCCAAAGCCTCATTATGGACGGGCGTAATGTTTAATTCGTTCCAAAACAACGTGCCATCTTTTTTATAATTTCTGAGGACTACCTGACAGGATTTCCCATTTTCCAAAGCTTCTTTGATTTCCCCAATCCCCTTTTGTTTTCTGTCATTGGCCTGTAAAAACCGACAGTTCCGGTTCAGGATTTCTTGTTTTGAATAACCTGTCATCTTAACAAAGCCATCATTACAATAAATAATTGGTAGATCTGGTAGGCGCGCATCTGTAATTATAATCCCATTACCTGCAGCTTCCAGGGCCATATTTCTTAAGTGCAACATTTTCCTATTGGTTTTGTTTAGAAAAACATCTCTTAAAAGAAGTAAGAAGTTCCCGTTTTTTAGGGCGACA
The DNA here is from genome assembly GCA_035798135.1 of Flavobacteriaceae bacterium KMM 6897. Lineage (GTDB taxonomy): Bacteria > Bacteroidota > Bacteroidia > Flavobacteriales > Flavobacteriaceae > Sediminicola. The sequence goes on from JAPFBR010000004.1 coordinate 90,620, forward strand.
AATTTAATCTCCACTTCCAGAAGCTTAATTCTGGTTCTATGGATCTCCGTTTTTTCTTCTTCCAATAGCCTGGAAAACAATGATGTTATACTTTCTTTATTTGGTATTATCAAAATTTCATCCAGATTCTTATGTAGCAATTCCTTTGCTTTGATTCCCAAAATAAGGGCCGCCGATTTGTTTGATTTCAAAATATTGCCCTGCGCATCTGTAACCAAGATTCCCTCTGAGGTAGATTCAAAGATGGTATGTAGTAATGTAATATCTAATGTTTGGTTCTCCATCATATGATTCAAATGCTAAACGGTCCTATATACAGGTATTGGCATTGGAGGGAATACCATGGAAAATATCTTCAATTATAGGTAAGTTCTGACTTTAAACCTTATTGAGCTATGAAAGGAGAATAATTCACCAAATCAAATATAGGATTGATGGTGGTTCTTGGAAATGATAAATATCATCATTTGACCCCAAATAAAAATACCCATTTTGAATACTCCTATTACAAAATTAAGCTTCTATTGTATTTATCCATTCGATCATTTGAATTTCCCAAGGCAACAGTGTTAACTGACATCCATCATATGCCATCTCCACCCAGGTCATTAGATTTACGAAAAATCAAGAGAGATATGAGCTACTATTTTAAGAAATCGTTCCATAACGCAGATTTTGACGATATGGTTACAAAAACAATCGCCGCTTTAAAGAATGAAGGATTTGGCGTGCTAACGGAAATTGATATGAAAGCCACCTTAAAACAAAAATTGGATGTTGACTTTCAAAATTATAAAATTTTGGGCGCCTGTAACCCACCATTTGCCTACAAGGCATTGCTTGCCGAAGACAAGATAGGAACCATGCTTCCTTGCAATATTATTATACAGGAAAAAGAGAAAGGCCATATTGAGGTGGCGGCCGTAGATCCCAATGCCTCCATGATGGCCGTTGGGAATAAAGATCTTTCTGAGATCGCCTCCCAGGTTACCCAAAAACTAAAGAACTTTATTGCCCATCTTTGATTGTGTTACCTTATCATTAATAATTTGGTGTCCCTAACAATTGTTGTCTATGCTGATTTTCAGGTTTTGTAAATAGAAAGGATCTGGCTTGGCGCATCCATAAATAATTGGGATGCTCCTTTGAGATTTTTTTCAAGACATCGACTGCACGCATGATCAATACCCTATCCTTGGAATATGAAAATTGAACAAGCTATCAAAATCCTTTTGGTTATTAATATTTATCCTCAATTCCTGTACCTTGGCTAAAGACCTTAGATTCCCGCCCTGTACGTATTTGATTAGCTCCAAAGTCACGATCCGAGCATTCCACCATCTACTACATGTATGCTACCAGTAATATAGGAACTTTCATCCGAGGCCAAAAACAAGGCCAGTTTTGCAATTTCTTTTGAATCGGCATAACGTTTTAAGGGAATAGTATTCTCAAAACCTTGGATCACTTCTTCTGGATTTTCTGGGGAGATATCCTTTTCAATGCGCCGCATCATATCATTATCAACAGGTCCAGGGTGAATGGTATTGACCCGTATTTTTCTATCGGCACATTCCAAGGCGGCCACTCGCATAATTCCGATGACCCCATGTTTACTGGCTACGTAGGCTCCCAACCCTTGAAAACCTTTTAAACCGGCAACAGATGAGGTAATCATAACACTTCCCCCCTCTTCCATTTTGGGTAATACGTATTGGCAACCCAACCAGACCCCCTTAAGATTTATGGCTATAACTTTATCGAATATCGCTTCAGGGTAGTCAACCAAAGGCTTGGAACAGCCTTCAATTCCAGCATTATTAAAGAAAATATCTATTTTCCCAAACACCTTCAAGGTTTCTTTAACATAAGCTTCTGTATCCTTTACGTTGGAAACATCTGCAATACAATAAGAAAGATTTGGGTTATTTAACCCTTTCACCCCTTTGGTCAAACCTTTTTGATCCACATCAACGAGCATCACCTTGGCTCCTTCGGCCAAGAATAAATTTGCGGTGGCCAAACCTATACCTCCGGCTCCCCCAGTAATAATGGCTACTTTGTCTTTTAATCTGTCCATAATAGAACTTTTTTATTAAGAACAAGGTATCCATCCTATGACATCTTTGTAATGACAAATGTCACTGGGAATAAAATAATGTGGCTTTAAGAGTATTTCTTAAGGAAGAAGGCTATGCAGAATAGCAGTGCATAAAACGAAATGGCTATCAATGTGGTCATTGTATTGGTTTTAAAAAATAATATGGGAACAAATCATCATTTTCAGATCCTTGGGAAGTCCATCCCGGATATCTTCCATCTCACCCGTAGAAACATATTTTCTGAGGTAAGTAAACGTGGTATCCACATATTGCTGGGCCACTTCATCATTGTATTCAAAATCATTAACAGCAGAAGTACCATCATGGGCCCTTACAAGATCCAAAAATTCGGACATCCGCTTAACTTTTGGTTTTTTCTGCATCACATTCCAACCGTTAACATAAACTGCCTTTAAAAACATGGGCAATTGGGCTATAAACTGTAATGATTCCTCTATTGGAATTATATCGCGTAGCCCGTGTAACGTTGCCGTTAAAATTCTTCCTGCCTTATCACGATCATTACCAAGACCCATTTGCACGGTGTAATCTTTTAGAAAGGTATTCCCTTCAGTTGCATATTGGTTGAAATTAAGTGACATGTCCTAATTTTAAAGGTGGACAGTAAAGTTGGCAAATAGTTCCCGAGCACGAAATGACCTCGGTCATTTTGTACAATTTCCTAAAAAGAATGACGGAAATTAAATTCTTTTCCTATCGCCTAGGCAACCTAAAGGAATGAAGTTATGATTATAAAGTCATGGAAAACACCTTCCTCCTTAAACCATACAATAAAAACGATGTAACGTATAAAATAGATAATTTGAGAGGCTATTCTTGCTTCACTTCTTTGTAGATATCGGTGGCCTCAATATAATTCTCTATGATCTGTGGGTCCATGGAGGGCTCATAATCAGAGGGTTCTATTTGTGTAAAGAAAAGGTCGCTGGACCCTCGCCTTTCGGGTAGATCCAATGCACCTTGTACATATGAGCTCCAATCGAACAGTTGATATCCAAGACCATGATCTATACAGATAAGGTCTTTGTTGAACTTGACCTCATCTGCATAGCTTGTATTGAGCATTTTAAAAATAGTTCCCAACAGCTGGGATGTATTTTTTGTAGTGTAGGTTGTAATCTGTCCCAATTCTCTACCCATCACACCAATTTGTGCATTATAAGGTAGGTTTAAAAATAATATGGGCTTGTTTTTTGCGTCTGCCTCTGTGCTAATGGTAACCACATAAGTCCTATTCTCCTTTTTTTTGAACATACTAAAGAATGTAGGTTTGGATGAAAAAGGGGTCTTGCTTTTACGCAAGCGAAATTTAACTTTGACATCCTTTAATTCCGGATAATACGATAGTGCCGTGGCGACCTGTTCCGTAATTTCGGTTGGTATTTCCTTATTGATCTGGTATTTGGCATAGATGGTGGAATCCAAGGTGTTTTCTTTGAATTCCTTAGTAGGTGTCTGTGCCATTACCGAAGCGGTAAATGACATGACGATAAGGGTTAGGGCCCACATCCTCCTGAAACTTTTCATTTCTAAATTCATTTCACTCTATTTTTTAAAGGCCGACATATTAAAACAAGTTTTTCAGTGGGATTTTTTTTCCCCAACCAAGCACCTCATTACCATTATTCCTTTAATTTTTCATAGCCCTCTGAAATCATTTGGTCGTGAAACATATTGTTTGTCAACCAGTATCACAAGAAGTCTACATTTAAAACATAACGTTTCAAAGTAATGAATGGTATAAATTAAGCACGTTTATTTCCTGATAAGGCTAGGGGAATTAACACCTCAACCTCCTTGTATAGTGGTAATTAAAACAACAAAAGTGTTTAATGACTTTGGTTATTGAAGTGGATAATCCCAATAAACAGAAAGGAATATGTATTGCACAGACTCCATAATTGACTGTTAAAAGCAGCATAATAAAGTCCCGATAGTTAGTGGGTAATAATGGATCAAAAAGCACCTTTGGATATGTAGACTTTGGATGGAGTTAATTTAAATATCCATTAATAACGTATTTGTTGCACCTTAGGATATCAATGTTTCATAACCCAGTTCGTTCTTGGATACAATTCCCTTTTCCCAACAATCGATATTGTAAAAAGTAATTTCAGCAATATTGGCCAGTGCCTCTTTGGTAACAAAGGCCTGGTGAGGGGTCAGCAATACATTATCCAAAGAAAGGAGTTTTTTTAAGAGTTTATCCTTTAAGTCCCCCGATCTGGAATGGTCTTTAAAAAAAACTCCTTTTTCCTTTTCATACACATCTGTGGCGTATCCTGCTATTTCTTTTTTTTCCAAAGCATTGATCATTGCTTTGGTGTCTACTACTGCCCCACGGGCCGTGTTTATCACTAGGGCGCTTTTTTTCATAGCTTTTAATTGAACCTCATCTATTAGATAGTGGGTATCATGGGTCAATGGAACGTGCAAACTGACGATGTCGGATTTTTTGAGCAATTCTTGTAAGTCAACGTAATTGACATCGTAATTCTTGATTAAGGTTTTATCATGGACCAGGTCGTTCGCCAATATGGTACATCCAAACCCATGCATGATTTTTGCCATAATTGCTCCAATATTTCCTGCACCTATGATCCCAACTGTTTTCTTGTGCAGATCGAAACCTAAAAGATCATCTTGTAAAAAGTTATATTGCTGCACTTGTGAAGAGGCCAGAACAATTTTTCTATTGAGTGCCAATAGTAATGATACTGCATGTTCTGCAATGGCGTAGGGCGAATAGTCAGGGGCATTGGCTACCTTAAACCCAAAACGTTTGGCGCATTTAATATGGATATTGTTGAAACCGGCAGAGCGCAAGCTGATAAACTTGACCCCAAAGTCCCTTAATTTCTCCAAAACAGTTAAGGAAGCATCATCGCCGGAAAATATGGAAATAGCATCGAAACCTACGGCTTGGTGTGCCGTTTCCGAATCAAGGGCATTATGGGTAAAAACCACATGATGGTTATTTTTATTGGCTCTTTCTAAAAAAGGCACTTCAAATTTCTTAGCACTATAAACCAGTAATTTCATTTTTTTCTTCTTTTCTAAATATGATATCTTGTTCTTGTAAGGCCAATACAATCAGTTTGATATAATCGTCTATGGTTTTATTGATGTTCTGGGGATCTGTTATATCTATTGTGCCCCTCCATATCAGTTGGCGTTCCTTACCTACACAGATACAGTATAAGGAGGTTTCCGCATGGTAGACCATAAACTCATCGTAGTAATTATCCCTATAATAAATATCCTGATGCTCTAAATAGTCGTCCCTGAACCTGCCATAAACACCGTCAACTTCGGACAACCTCTTCCTAAATGTCTTTTTGCTTTCATAACCGGTTACCTTGGTAAACAAAATGGCATCAAAATCTCGTTCTATAAGCAAATCCTCAACCGCTTCTATCTCTTGTTCCGACTTTTCTGAGGAAGTAAATTCCACATCAAAAAGATCCAAACTGCGCATGGCCTCTATCTTCCTTTTCGTAAATTCCTTGGTCAATTTGGTCTCAAAATCCACTCTGGCTTCCTCATTCTGGGTCATGCCCACAATGAGTACCTTATTGGCATCAAAAATCACTATATCCGGACTCTTCCAATTCTCCACCAATTGAATGGAGGAACAACTGGAAAGTAACAATCCCAGTACTATGACTATTTTTTTCATCTTTATTTTTTTATATATAATTGGGGCTAAAAGGAATGGCAATCTCCCTTCCTCAAGGTTTTCTCTTTTTCAGTATTCCACCGGCGTAATTGAAAATTTCTGATTTAAGCAATTGGAAGTTCTCCAAAAAACTCACTACCTCGGCTTTAAGGGCCTCATGTTTTTGAAAATAACTCAAATCACAGGCGTAATCGGTACATTCCAACATTCCTCCTAAATCTTTTCGATGTTTATCTATTGCTTTTAATACCGCTACCTTCCGCTCCTTGTTCTTTTTTATCTGAGCTTGATAGGTTTGCAACCTTTCGAACAGGTTGGGCGTGTTGGGTTCAAAAAGATATGAATTCAATAAATTTTCAATAAAGGAAACCTCATCAATTACCAGATGTAGGGATGACTTCCAATTCAGGGATTCCGCGTACAGCAACTCTACCTTTTTTTCTTGTGCTGTGTTTATATTACTTTTTTCCATGGTGCAGGTTAATTCTAAAGGCAAGATATTACCAACGTGCCATTATAAAAATGATAAAAGTCATAACCATAAACTTAGATCACAATTTCCACTACGTCGTATAATTTGGGGATATGCACATTCCATCCATAGGCATCCCTTATTTTGGTCCTAAAGGCGTCCAAAGCAGTGGGTTCCCCATGAACCAGGAACACCTTTTCCGGGATATTTTTGATATCCTTCAACCAATCCATCAGTTCCTGCTGATCGGCATGGGCGGAGAGACTTTCCAAATGTGCTATTTTGGCTTTAACAGGATGGTATTTTCCAAAAAATTTAAGTTCATGGGCGCCTTCCAACAACTGCCTGCCCCTTGTTCCCTCTGCCATATACCCCACCAAAACAACTGTGGTCGAAGGCTCATCTATCAACTGTTTTAAATAAGTCAAAACCCGTCCTCCGGTAACCATCCCGCTCCCGGCAATTACAATCTTTGGTCTAGGATCATCTATGGTTTTCCAAGTATCCTTATAGGAAGTAATGATGTTTACATGGTTGCACATGGCGCGGTATTCACTCATGGGTAGTTTATGCCACTGCGGATAATTTTCAAAAACAGAGAGTACATTGTTTCCCATAGGGCTGTCTACAAAAATGGGGATGTTTGGAATACGGTTTTTCTTGTAAAGACTCCAAAGCAGATATAGCAATGATTGCAATCGTTCCACGGCAAATGATGGGATGATGAGATTGCCTTTTTTATGAATGGTTTCTTGGATGAGATCAATGACGATATCTTCCACATTTTCCTGTGGATGTAATCTATTGCCGTAGGTACTTTCCACAAAAAGGAAGTCGGCCCAGTCTGGTCTCTCGGGTGCATACAAAAGGGCATCCGCATTCCTGCCAATATCACCCGAGAAGACAAATAGTTTTTCAAAAATTTTCAATTCAATAAAAGTGGCCCCAATAATATGTCCATTGTACCTAAACTTGTATTTGATATTTTGTGATAGGGATATCCATTGATCCCTTTCTTCGGCCTGGAACAAGTCAATTGCCCTATCGGCCTCTTCCTTGGTATAGAAAGGCATTGCTGGATCATGGGAACTATACCCCAATTTATTGGCCTGTTCCGCCTCTTCTTCGTGGATTTTGGCACTGTCCCTCAAAATGATGGCCGTAATGGCCAAGGTGGGTGACGTCGCAATTATTTTGCCATTAAATCCTTCTTTGACCAATCTCGGCAAGTATCCCGTATGGTCCAAATGACCGTGTGTGAGCAGAACCACTCCTATTTCGTCTGCTTTTATTGGCAATGGTTGCCAATTGTGAAGACGCAGTTCCTTAAGCCCTTGGAACATTCCACAGTCTATCATGATATTCATTTCTGGGGTTTCCAAATAGTATTTAGAGCCCGTGACCGTACTGGCCGCTCCCAAAAAGTGTATTTTTATACTCGCCATATCCTGATCTTAATAATTGCACAATAGTTCTATCTCTTTCATGATTTTAATTTTTCGAGAATCTGAGATACCTAGGTGGTCCAGAAAAAATTTGTCGTGGAGCAAGTGTTGACAAAGCACCACATCCCTACTCAATAAAAATTGTTTTTCACGTGCACTAAGTAGTGTAGATACGGTGATGGGATACAATCCCAATCTGTCTATGCGGTCTTTTAGCCCGTTATCCTTTGGATAGTCCCAACTCAATAAATACAGCCCGGCACATTCTCCATATAGGATGGCATCTTCCGTAAAGCGTGTATTGGTAGTTACCCATCCAACATCGAATACCAAGTCGGAATTCTCCTTTGTGTCCCAATGTTTTTTTACGTCCATATATCTGGAATGTATGTATAAAGGAATTTTTACATTGCAGTTTCTCCCTTCCTCGCTGTGGAACTTACATTCTATTATAGTGACCTTACCGTTCTTTTGGGCATAAACATCTATTTCATGTTTTACGCAAATACCGGTCATCACCTTTCCAACTTCGGTTTTATATCCCGAGTATTCCAAAATGGCGCTCACAAATTTTTCGAAAGGATATCCTGTTGGACCAAATTCATAAATAGCCTTCTTCAGTTTGTATTTAGAGGCGTAAATGGATTTTTTCTTTTTTAATATGGCAAACGCCCTATTGTAAATTTCTTTGGTACTGATCCCTTGATAAAGCTCATCCCGTACCCGATCTACAATGAGCTGGACCAATTCATCCTCCGCTCCACTGCGCTTTAGGGATGCTGCCAGTTTGGAGATTGAAAATTTCACCCTTTCCCCAGAAGATTTTACTATTTCCATATGTGATGGTTTTAAACCTATTATTTTGTAATGCGTACTTCAACTTCAGGAATTTTTAATAATTGTAAAGTAGCAGATGCCAAAACCACTTTTCCATCTGTTTGTATTGCCTTCTTTTGAATGCTATCAAAAAGTTTATGCTTGGTACTTCTTATCAGCTTATAATCCGTAATGTACCTCACGTTCAACTCTACCCAATTGTCTGTCAATTTTATGGCCACCGTAGGTTCCAAGGTGGCGTTCTCTATATAATAACGTTCTACCATCTCCCCCCATTTGGCCTTGCTAGCCTCTGCATAATCGAAGAGAAGTTCACATGAACTATCCAAAACAATTTTCTTTGCCAATTCCACATCTGAACTATAGGTTACAAGAATATTGAGCTCGTCCCATACGAAAGGAAAGTTCATGGAGTAATTTTTTATAGGGCCCTTAAACACAAAAGCGTTGCTGATCTTTACGATCCTACCGGAATAATTATCGCTACTGACCCATTCCCCCATTTCCATAATAGTGGTATAAATACTATCAATATCTATGACATCGCCCTTTATTCCATTTATTTCTATTCAGTCCCCCGGGGTGTAGACCCGAACGGCAAAAATGTAAAAGGAGCCTGCAATACTTAATATAAGCTCTTGTAAGGTAAAGGCGATTCCTGCGGTGAAGAGTCCTATAATAAGGGAGTAATCCTTACTATTGCCAGCAGTGAAAAACACCAATAAAAGAATGGCAATCAGCACATACCCAAAAACCTCTATCCCCTTTTGGGTCTTGTACCTAAATCTTACATTTTCAATCCTATTGCGGGCAAACTTTCTTAAAATTCGAATTCCTATGATAATGATCAAAACCCAAAACAACAATCGCAATATGCTAACTAAAAAAGGTTGTTGTTCCAGAAGATCGTATAGCTGTTGCATCATTTGCACATTAAAAGTTTGTAAGGCAAATCCTAAATTCAGGCCTTGTAATAATCCTTTATCAAGGCTTTAATTTGATTGTCGGTCATACTATCTTTTTTAGCCACCACTTTTAGTTTTGAGGCGAGGGCAGGGTACCTATCTATGAGTTCTTTCCCGAATTTCTCCCTGGTAATGGCCGGCCCAAAAATGGCGATGGCATCTACCTCCCCTACTATGTCTACCAAATTCTTAAAATAAGTCCTCAACTGCTGTTTTTCCCGTTCCATATATGAACTTTCCCGAACCACATCTTGGGTACCTCCCCATTTAAATGGTGCTCTGCCACCCCCTGTAGGATGAAAAAATTCTACCTCAGATTTCAACGTGAGAAATTCTTCTTTGCCATTGGACAATTTCAATATTTTGGCTTGTTTCTTATCTAACCAAATCCCTACCCTTTCCATTTTTTCTTATTTTGAATAATCATTAAGTACCAAAATTGGGATCCTGGCATGATACCCGATATCCTTTACCAGAGGTTTGGTGAACAAAATGCCAAAAAAACTATGTTTTTTGTTTAAAAATGCAACCATATCACTGCCTCTGCTTTCGATAAAAAAGCCAATCCCTTTATGGACCTTTGTATCCGATAGGGAATGAAAACTACATTCAACGTCTGCCAAAATAGTTTCCAATAGTTCTTTGTTCGCTTCCTGTGCTTTGGATAATTTTGTCTCCTCCATAATATGAAGCACACGAACTGGGGTACTGTACATTTTTGTAATACCCAATAAATGGGAGAGTTCCCTTCTTTTAAAACTGGTCTTATAATCCGTTGGAAATACAATTTCTACCGGGGGAGAAAACCTAAAATCTTCAGGCACGGACAACACTGGGCAGTCCGTCACCGCCTCCATAGTCGCAACGGTATTGGTACCATAAATTACACCCTTACCTCCTGTAGCTCCTTTTGTACCCATCACCACTATATCAATATCCTTCTTTGCAATGGTATCTTTGATGCCATCAATAAGCGAATTGTAGATAGAAATGGTATGATAGGTGTGCTTGGGATTGGTAATGTGCAGTTCCAAAATATCCAATAACTTTTGAAAATCGACCTCGGATGCCTTCTTGGCGGAATCATATACCTTATTTCCTGGTTCTGGAACCATCATATTGTCCAACGAATATCCGTCTACCTGAAACACGTTCAAAAGATAGAACTCACAATGCTGATCCTTGTACATATCCAAGGCATATCTAATGGCATTTAAGGCATTTCTAGAGAAATCCGTGGGCAATAATATTCTTTGATCCATAATGTTGGTTACTGTATTAGGTATGACTTAAAAATAGAAGCAATACCTAAAATAATCTATGATAATTATCAGTCCAAAGTAAAAATAAAGGTAACAAGAGGATGATAAAAGTCAGTTTGCATTATATTGTATTTTAATAACTTGATCCGTAAACACAAAATACATGAAAAGTAGTTTTAACGACATCATTAAATCAGAGACCCCAGTTTTGGTCGATTTTTATGCGGACTGGTGCGGTCCCTGCAAGACATTGGCGCCCATCTTAAAACAGGTCAAGGAAGAACTGGGAGATGCGATTAAGGTGATCAAAATAGATGTGGACAAAAACCAAGCCCTAGCGGGTAAGTTTCAGGTACGTGGGGTTCCTACAATGATATTATTCAAAAATGGAAAACAGCTTTGGCGGCAATCTGGCGTGCTACAGAAAAATGAGTTGGTGGCTACAATAAAGTCATACGACAACTAACTATTTATTTGGAAGTGCCCACTTGTAACCGAAAGTAAATCCTCAAATTTAATTGCGGATACCCTTTATTAATCGTGAATTACCAAAAAGGGAACCTTAGTGTGGAAACTTATTTTTTCCACCTTGGAACTAAACAGAATTTGCTGGATAAAATTTAAGTTTTTGGCAACCATGACCAATAGGTCTACATTCCTACTTTCCACAAAACATTGTACGGCAGCGGTAACATTCTTATTGGAAATGGAATGGAAACTGTTCATATTTTCAAAGGTTTCATTTAGATAATCTTCCAGATATTCTTTATTCTGCAGCTGGGAATCAGAAAGCATTTGGTCAGATTTGGAAGCATGCATTACCCTCATATATGCCTTATTTGTTTCCAAGAGTTCGGAAATGGCAGAAAGTATCTTAGCGGAAAAAAAAATATTGTAATCCGTTGGAAAGGCTATTTCCTCCAACTTCCCAAATCCCACCATTGCGGGTACTGCTAGGGTATTGCATTTCACTTTGGTGATCACATCCCCCGTATTGCTGCCTATGGCATCCCCTAAAGCTCCTGAAGTTCCCTTGGTTCCCATCACAATAAGATCAATTTTCCGCTCCTGTACAGTTCTTCTTACGCACTCAACAAAAAAGCCCTGCTCGTACAACGGATAAAAATGATGCTTTTTAGTGGTCGCCAAGCTTTCCACTCTTTTAAGAAAAATATGAAGTTTCTTTCTGGCAGAAACTATAACATCTTCGACAATTATTTCAGGGGAAGCCGCATAGCTCAACCCTTGAAAAGCATAACCGCTCATATCATTTACATGGAGCAAATAAAAATTACAAGGGCTCTTTTTCAATAATTCCAATGCATAGGTAACCGCATTAAAGGAATCTTCCGAAAAGTCTGTAGGAATTAAAATATTCTTCATTGTACGCACTTCTTAAAACAAATGTATTGGTACAATGCCGTCTATTATATGACAAAAATCAGTTTTGAAAAACACGTAAGAAAAAATTAAGGGCAACCTTCCCTAAGTCGCGTTAGTTCATTTGTTCTAACAGATTGAGATCCAAAATTTTAATATTTCTACCTTCAATATCAATGATCCCTTCTTTTTTAAAACTGGACAGGGTCCTTATTAGGCTTTCGGTAGCAATCCCTGCCACACTTGCCAAATCGCTTCTAGAAATCTTAATGGGATTGTCTCCGTTTTTATTCAACAAGTCTGCGAATTGCATAATCGTTTTGGCAGTTTTTTTTCTAACCGAACTATAGGCCATTTGTAGCAATTGCTGTTTGATCTCTGATAGGTTTTTGGAAAGCAGTCCCATAAGTTCCAGAGATACCTGATTGTTCTTTTCAAGTACAGATTTTAAAAGATCCTTGGAGACCCCAACCAATTCTACATCTTCCACTGCTACGGCAGACTCTTCATAAGGAATGTTTTCCATGAAAGAGGTAAAACCCATAAAATCATCCACAGGATGTAGGGAGGTGACCAACTCTTTGCCATCGCTGTCCATTTTATAACATTTTACAGCTCCCTTGACACTCAAATAGATCTTGTTGGAATGATCCCCTTCCCTATAAATGGTCTCCCCATTCTTAAAGAAAAATAGTTCCCCGTTATCATCGAAAAAATTTTTCAATTCATTTAAATTGCGAAGTTCTTGCTGATCTTGAGAAAGGACCTTTTCCGCATTACTCTTAATTTGGGATAAAATCTGGGCTTTGGCCAACCTACTCTCTATGGCACTGCATAGGTCTTCCTCTTCAAAAGGTTTGGTCAAATAATCATCGGCCCCCAAATCCATTCCTTTTCTTATTTCCTTCCGCTCTGTTTTTGCTGAAAGAAAAATTAGGGGAATATGATTGGTTTTTTCATTGGAGTTTAGGGCTTCCAATACCCCATAGCCATCGATCTCGGGCATCATAATGTCGCATACCACAATATCAGGAATTTTTGCAATGGCAAGTTCAATGCCCAATTTGCCATTCGGAGCCGTTATGACATGGTAATCGGCCAATTCCAATAGTTCTTGGGTATTCTCCCTTAAAGCTAAATCATCCTCAATTAAAAGTACCGTTTTCATACTTAATTTAAATTATTTAATACTGGTAGCTGTATATTAAAAGTTGAACCCTTATTTTCTTCACTTGTAAAATCTATGACTCCTCCAAGATTTTCCAGATGGCCTTTAACTATATTCAGGCCTATTCCCGTTCCTTGTGTGAGCAACGCATTTTCTGCTCTGAAATATCGATTGAAAATAAATTTTTGCTCCTCTTTTGGTATGCCCATCCCCTTATCTATGACCTTTAAAGTAACCATTTTTTTGTTGTGCTCCACTTTGATGTCTATAGAGGAATGTTCCGGAGAATATTTAATGGCATTATGTATTAAATTGGATAATATCAATTCCAGGATTTTCTCATCAAAATCTATAATTACCTCATCTATATTATCTGGGTAATGTATATTCTGTCCTGTTTTCAATAGCATATTGGCATCATAGATAACTTCGTTTACCAATTTACTCAACGGAAAGGTAGTAAACTTATAATTTACCTTGCCAGATTCCAATCGCTCTACGGATAGAAAATCGGTAAGTATGGTATCCAAGTATTTCACCTTGTTTTTAATGGTGTCCAAATGTTTGTCCCGCTTGGCCTGTTGTTCACTAAGCTGGTATTTGGATATCAAGGTGGCCGAGGTAAGGATACTGCTTAACGGAGTCTTGAATTCATGGGATACCAAAGAAAGAAATTTAGTTTTGAGATCATTGAGTTCCCGCTCTTTCTTTAGGGCCAATTTGGCTTTGCTTTCCGCCTCTTTTCTTAGGGTAACCTCACCCCTAAGCTCTAAAACGATATCATTTAGTTCTTTGGTTCGCAGTTCTATTTTTGCCTCCAATTGTGAATTGAGTTCACCTATCTGCTGCTCCTGCTGTTTTCTTTGGGTAATATCTATGACCAAGGCCATCACATAGGTAACCCCATCTACTTCAAAAGGGTTCAATCCAGCTTCTACCGGGAATTCTTGGCCATTTTTCCGCATTCCAAACAGATCACGACCTTGTCCCATTTGGCGTTTGCCACTCTTCTGCATAAAGCCGGAAAAATGGCTTCCATGATTGTGATGGAATTTTTGTGGGATCAAGGTATTGAGTGGCTTCCCAATTAATGCCCCATTACCATACCCAAACATTTCATTGGCAGAATTGTTGGTGGCAACTATCAATTGCTCCCTGTTTACCACAATAATTCCTTCGGAAATGGCACTGGAAAGCAAATTGAAAATATTGCTGTTCTGTTTAAAAAATTTCATATCCCAAAGTTAACTTTTTTACAATTTGGTCTTCTAAGATATAGAATAAAATACGATAGTTGAGCCTATCCCGTCCTTTATGAATATCAATTCAAAAAATCTGCCCCTTTTTTCCTTAGAAATTGAATTTTATAATGGAACATTTCTGCCATTTTTTGAGCCCTCCATTTCGCTTCCTCTGCCTTTTCTCCCTCAAAATGTTCGTTTAAGGTGCTATAAAATAAGTGGAGCCAACGATCAAAATGTTCTTGGTGCAAGGGCAATTTGGCATGTGGGGCAAACGGGCTGCCGTTATAAGTATGATCTCCCAGCAACAGTGTCTCCCAAAAGCGATACATCTTTTCCAAATGGACGGCCCATTCATTGCCGATAATCCTGTTAAAAATTACACCGATAAGCTCATCCTGCTGAATTTTGGCATAAAATGTATCCACCAAAAATTTAATGTCCTCCAATGTTGCTATCTCCCTTTTCATGCCCCAAAATTACACCATTATATGCACTAAAGGAAATACTGAACCGTTTGGTTTTGAAACCGAAAAATATTTAGCCCACCCGGTAAGCCTGCCTTGCCAATTTTCCATTAAATTTATACCATCAAAACAACAGGTAGGGAATATTGGGCATGTTATACACAGTTATAGATATAGAAACTACCGGGAACGGTGTAAAAGGGAACAGGATCACTGAAATTGCCATCTTTAAGTACGATGGGGATTCCATAGTGGATGAATTTACCTCTTTGGTCAACCCAGAATGTGAGATTCCCTATTTTATAACCGGCTTAACGGGAATTGATAACAGTATGGTTCGCAATGCGCCTAAACTGGTTGAGATCACTGACAAGATATTGGCCATTACCAAGGACACCATATTTGTAGCCCACAATGTCAATTTTGATTACAACATTATAAAAAATCAATTTCAGGAATTGGGCATTGCTTTTGCCAGAAAGAAGCTCTGTACCATTCGTTTGTCAAGAAAATTGGTCCCTGGGCTTCATTCCTACAGTTTGGGAAAGCTGTGCACCTCATTGGACATTCCACTTACCGACAGGCATAGGGCAAGAGGTGATGCCCATGCCACGGTATTACTGTTGGAGCGTTTGCTCAATACTGAAGGTGCAGAATCGATCTTTCAGGGGTTTTTAAATTCCCGCTCCCAGGAAGCCACATTACCCCCCGCCCTGTCCAAAATGAATTTTGATGCCCTTCCTTCCTCCAGTGGTGTCTACTTTTTTAAAAATGCTAAAAAGAAGATCATTTATGTGGGCAAGGCCAATAACATTAAGAAAAGGGTGCTGGGACATTTCTACGATAAATCATCCAAAGAAATGACCATGTGCCAAGAAACGGCCCATATAGATTTTGAGCTTTCAGGGAGTGAACTGCTTGCCCTTTTGATGGAGTCGGCAGCAATAAAACACCATTTTCCACAATACAACCAATCCCAAAAGAAACCTAGCCAACAATATGGTGTTTTCACTTATGAGGATAGAAACGGGATTTTACATATGGCGTTCAATAAGCTTAAGCAAGCACCCAACACTTTTGTGACCTTCAATAACATCACCGAAAGTAGGGCCTATTTGGAACAGGTGTGCCTAGATTTTTTATTATGCCCCAAATACTGCCATCTACAAGAAAATGTAGCTGTTTGTTCCCATTACAAAATCCCTACCTGTGGCGGCATTTGTAGGGACAAGGAGCCTATTGACAGTTATAATGAAAAAGTTAGGGCAGCAGTGGCTCATATCATTGCCAAAAATGATGATATCATTATTAAAGAAAAAGGCCGGAATCCCGAGGAGGAAGCTTTTGTCCTTATAAAAAATGGACAGTATTCGGGTTATGGGTTTATAGAAAGGGAGAACACCATTACTACATTGGAGGATATAGATGCATTTATCAATCCACAAAACGATAATTTGGATACCCAACGTATTCTTAAGTCCTATTTAAGTAAAAATACCTTGAATGTTATACCTCTTATGAAGCTCTTTGGGCAGTATTAATGGTTGTAATAGAGAAGCTGTGATCCTTTAGCAATACTATTTATTCATTTTTGAGTACATCCTCATCACAAAAAGGAGCCAGACAACAAAGATGATGCCTACAACAATGGAGTATATATAGATAAGTTCCATTACTTTTTGTGCTTTAAATAATTCATAAATCCTAAAATAGTCGGTGCCCAAAAGGCGATAAAAATGCCGTCTAGTTTATCTCCTTTCAAGAAATGATATTCTGAAACAATTATTATGGATAATACAACAAGGAGCATAATGCAATTCATAACCCCTATTCTTTCAATAAAATCTTTAATCACTTTAACAATCATACTACATTTAAATATAAGAAAATTCGACAGTCGATTAACAGCGAAATTAAGTTTTTATTAACATATACAAATTCGCGTTGCTTTGTTACAAATATAACCGATATATGGTTATTCTTTTACCTTGGACCATGGTTATTTACGACCTTCCTATTGTCGATGATAATGATTTAGTCGCTTTGTAAATTTATATCGAGGCGTGAAGTTGATCCTTTTTTAATTCCAAGATTCATTGGGAATGATACTAAAATGGTAGGGAAAATATTGCAAAAAAAAATCCAACCCGCTTGGTTGGGTACATAAAATTGATTGTTCAACTACTTCTTTTTTATCTTCTATGGCTAAATGTGTTCCACCCCAACAGGGCATAGAACGGACAATAACCCACAAGACTGGTAAGGGCAAAAACACTAATGACAGCTAGGAAAACAAAGGCTAACATACCCCCTACTATGTCATAGTAGATCAGAAGGCCCATGGCCAAGGCCAATGACAAACGTATCAACCTGTCCACTGTACCCATATTTGTTTTCATGATATAGAGCTTTATCCGTTCAGGAATTGAACCAGATATATAATAAAGTTGATAAGGCTAGCTATCGCTATTAACAGTAACGTCCCTATCACGAATTTTCCGAGATAAATCGTTTTCATATCATTTCTCTTATAATGTTCAGATATAAAAGTAGTATGTCCATGGGATATATAATATGACTTAGATCAGTCAACCCCTGTTTCTTGGCAAATTGGCACCATTAACCAATAATAATCCACAAAAAAACCCCACCGTTCGGTGAGGTCTTAAAGTTGTGATTTATAAATTTAGAGTGTCGTAGGGCAGACATAGTCCGTAATGGGAACACCTGATTCTTTAAGGGAGCCAAAGCCACCTGCAATGTCTATTAGGTTGTGGATGCCCCTACTTTTAAGAATGGAAGCAGCAATCACGGAACGGTATCCCCCAGCACAGTGTACATAAAAGGTTTCCTCTTTTGGAAACTCGGCCATATGATCATTCAGAAAATCCAAGGGGGTATTATTGGCCTCCACAACATGCTCTGATTGGTACTCGCTTTCTTTGCGCACGTCAAATACGGGAGCATGGGTTTTAGCTTCCATCTTCTTAAATTCTTCAGCCGGGACGGAGGTAATGGTATCGTAATCTTTTCCTGCCTTTTTCCAAGCTTCAAAACCACCATTCAGATATCCCATGGTGCTATCAAACCCTACCCGTGACAAGCGTGTAACGGTCTCCTCTTCCCTGCCTTCAGGGGCAATTAAAAGTAGGGGTTGCTTCACATCGGCTATCAGGGCACCTACCCAAGGGGCAAATCCGCCATCAAGACCTATAAAAATGGATTGTGGGATGTGACCCTTCACAAATTCGTTCTGGTGCCTTACGTCCAGTACTATGGCGCCTGTTTCATTGGCTGCCTCTTCAAACTCATCGGGAGAAAGTGCTATGGTCCCCCTTTCTATGACCTCTGAAATATCATCGTAACCTTCCCTGTTCATCTTAACGTTCAAAGGAAAGTATTTTGGGGGTGGCAAAAGTCCGTCCGTAACTTCTGTTACAAATTCCTCTTTGGTCATATCGGCCCTAAGGGCATAGTTCATCTTCTTTTGGTTCCCCAGGGTATCCACGGTCTCTTTCATCATATTCTTCCCACACGCAGAGCCCGCCCCATGTGCTGGATACACGATCACATCATCGGCCAAGGGCATAATTTTATTCCGCAAACTTTCAAACAAGAGACCTGCAAGATCTTCTTGGGTCATGCTCTCGGCTTTTTGGGCCAAATCAGGTCTTCCCACATCCCCTAAAAACAAGGTGTCCCCTGAGAATATGGCATGGTCCCGGCCATTTTCGTCTCTCAACAAATAGGTGGTACTTTCCATGGTATGTCCTGGTGTATGCATGACCTTTATGGTAATATCCCCCAGTTTAAATTCTTGTCCGTCTTTGGCTATAATAGCCTCAAAAGTTGGGTTCGCATTGGGGCCAAAAACTATGGGCGCTCCTGTTTCTTTGGATAAGGTTACATGCCCACTGACAAAATCTGCATGAAAATGGGTTTCCAAAATATACTTTATTTTGGCCTTATCGGCTATGGCCCTTTTAATATAGGGTTCTACCTCCCGTAATGGATCAATAATGGCAACCTCGCCCTTACTTTCTATGTAATAGGCTCCTTGCGCCAAACAACCTGTATAAATCTGTTCTATTTTCATAATCAAATCTCTTTAGTTACATTTTACCCCTTCTAATAAAAGGCGGAGCGTTATTCTGTTCCTATTCGTTATATCCTATTGCAAATATAGCCGTTAGCATTAACCCATACAGTAACATTAGTTACCGAAAATTCTATTCTGATGGGCCACATTCTTACCTAAGAGGGTAACGTTACCCGGATTGTCAAAATATTCCACAGCTTCCTTGATTTTTACAAAAAGGCACTCCTTGTGCAAAACATCAATAATGCCTGTTGTAAATATAATATCCCGTGCTGGTCCAATGGCTCCGGCGATATAAAATTCAATGTTTAGGTTATGGATATCGTCAATAACGTGAACCAGCATCTTGGCCGCGGTAGAATCTATATAATTGATTGCCTCTGCATTCAAAATTACCAATTTCAAGGTCGAACCTTTTTCATCTATCTGTTTAAATAGCTGTGTCTTAAAGAAATTGGTGTTCCCAAAATACAATTGGGCGTCAAAGCGAATAATCAACAGATCGTCCCGTATTTCCACCTCATCCCCAAACCGTTCAATATTCTTATAATAATCGGTTCCCCTAATATTACCCAATACTGCAAAATGTGGCTTGGAAGTCCTATAGACCATCACTAATAAAGATACTAAAACTCCCACTAATATCCCTTCTTTGATCCCCACAAACAAGGTCACAAAAAAGGTAATGGCCAAGACCCCAAATTCATCTTTTCTTTGTTTCCACAGCGTTTTGGGATAGGGGATATCTATAAGCCCAAAGACCGATACCATAATAATGGAGGCCAAGGCCGCATTGGGCAAAAAGTAAAATAAAGGGGTTAAAAAAAGCAAGGTGACCACTACCAATAGCACACTGAATAAAGAGGCTATGGTTGTTTTCGCCCCAGATTCCGCATTAATGGCTGATCTGGAAAAACTGGAAGTTATAGGATACGATTGAAAAAAGGAGCCTACCATATTGGAAGCGCCTAAGGCCACCAGTTCCTGATTGGCATCTATGGTTTCCTTATTGTTCTTTTCCTCCAATGCCTTCCCTATGGAAATAGTCTCTAAATACCCCACCAAGGCCAACGCCAGGGCAATGGGAAAAATTTCTTTGACCCTGTCCATTTCAAATGCCGGGAGCTGAAAGGATGGAAGACCTTCTGGCACTACCCCTACTATATTGACACCATAATTTTCCAGGCCTAAAAAATATACGGCAAAGCCACCCAACAACACTACCAAGAGTACAGATGGAATCTTTTTGTTCCATCGTTTTAAAAGTACAATGATCAGGATCCCAATAACACCAATTGCCAAGTCGATCGGATTGGTATCCGAAAGGTTGTTAAAAGCATTGATGATCATCTGATGAAATTGGTTGCTATTGGGAATATTGGCTCCCAATAGGTGCTTCAACTGGCTAAATATAATGGTAAGGGCGGCTGCCGAGGTAAACCCGCTAATCACAGGTTTTGACATAAAATTCACAAGAAAACCCATTCGCAGAAAGCCTAGGGTCAATTGAATTGCCCCCACCATAAAGGCCAAAAACACGGCCATCACAATGTATTCTTCCATAGTGGCTATGGCAAAAGCTCCTAATCCGGCCGCTACCAAAAGTGAATCCATGGCCACGGGTCCCACGGCCACCTGCCGGGAAGTGCCCAAAAAGGCATATACCAGTATGGGGAACAAGGACGCATACAACCCATAAACGGGTGGCAGTCCCGCGATCATGGCATAGGCCATGCCCTGTGGAATCAGGATCACCCCAACGGTGAGTCCGGCTACCAAATCATTGGCAAAGAATTTCTTTTGGTATTTAGGCAACCAATCCAGAAAAGGGAAAAATTTACGCATGGGTCAAAATTAACATTTTTAGGATAGGCCTAAAGTAACATTTGCCACAATAGCACTTATAAATAATCAATCTGTGGCAATTCCGAAATATACCCATTCTACATTTTCTTCATAAGGATTGGATTGGGAGTGCCATTCTCCCGGCGCTATGGTGATACAGTCCCCTTTCCCCAAGAGCACCTTTTCCTCGTTCACCACAAATTCTGCCCGACCCTTTAGTATATAAAAAACCTCATACATGGTAGGGTGGTTGTGGGTCTTCACAAACTGTCCAGGTTTGAAAACTGCGGAACTAAAATTCATCAATTGTGGAATGGCTCCTTTTTCCAAAAGGACCTTTTTCTTTATTTCCCCATTATGACTAACCCCAACCTCAGCTACTCCCGTTGAACGAACTATTTTCATCAGACTAATTCTCTTCCGAGATGACTACCTTGAATACCTTGGCATCCTTTTTCAAAAACTGAAACCCCGATGCCAATCGTGGTTGGGTCACCGCATAAGGATAAAATGTAATGGGTTCTATACAGATCATATTGGGGACTTCTGTCCACAACATAAAGTTTCCAAACCCTTCGGTTTTTATGGAAAGCTTTTTACGATCGTTTAGGGTGATAGCGGAACAGTCCATCACCGCAAGGGCCCTATTTCCTACGGCCAACACCTCCTCGAGGCCGATCTTCTTATCACCTGTATCAATGATTGGGTTGGCACTGTGAAGATAAAAAGCTGGATGGTACCCCAGCATAAAGGGCATCCCTTCTTCCCCTGAAATGATAAAGGTAATTTCCAAGCTGGTTCCCTTTAACTCATAGGATTTCTCAAAGCTGAAATCATAGGGCCAGGTCAAAAACCCTGCACTGGATTTTGCAGGGAATTTTGAATTTTTTATCTCGGTGCCCGAAATGTATTTTTTTAAATAGACCACCTTGGTAGCGGAAGTGGAAACCACTGTATAGGGCAGCTCCCGCAAAAGCCCATGTTGGTCCTGCACGGCCGTACCCTTGGGTGTTTCCACCATAAAATCAGCCTCATTGGTAGGGCCGATAATGGGAAACATTTCCGTATCCGAATTACGCCATCCCGGATTTCCTTTTTGGTGAATGAATTCGTGGCGACCCACCTTAAAACTCACCAATTCCCCGGCATCTATGTGCACCTTGGAACGGGCAGAAGTTAATTTTTCCATCGTTTATTGATTGATAAGTCTGTAAATTAAAATGGCTGTCCGTTTGGTTAGATCTTCAATGGTATTGAGATTAATGGTTTCTTGTGGGGTATGTGCTCCACTGCCCATAGAACCCAGACCATCCAAACAGTCCACATATTGGGCCACAAAGGAGATATCAGCCGCCCCCCTTTTTCCAGGGTCATAACCCAATACTTCCCCATAGCCCAGATCAACGCTTACCTGACTCAACTCTTCCAACAATCTCTGGTTGCCAGGGGTTGGACCCATGGCGGGATAGCTGTCCGTGAAACTAATGGTCGCGGAGGTCTGTGGTAGGTTTTTGGCGACAATGGCCCTCATTTTTTCCCGCGCATCTTCCTTTTGTTCTTCAGAGATAAAACGGAGACCTCCATGAACTACGGCCGACTGTGCCACCACATTTGTCTTCCCAAAAGCTGTACCCTTGCTGGTCATCTCATCATAAGAAATAAAAGTACCCCCCAGTAATGTGCCCGGATTAAAGGTCAAAAACTCTTCACCCCTAACCTCGTTATAAAATTCATTGAGGATACGCGATATTTCAAAAATGGCGCCCGCCCCAGTATAGTCATTAAAAATTCCTGAAGAATGTGCCCTTTTCCCTTCAACTTCCAACTTCCAACCAGAAGAGCCCCTTCTGGCCACTGTGGCAAAATTAAAGCCTGTGGATGTTTCAAAATTCAAGGCTATATCGCTACGCTTTGCAGCATCTATCAAATCCTTTCTACTAATATCCAACGGTTTGCCCGCACTTTCTTCATCTCCCGTAAAGGCTACAATGATCTGGGCGTTATTTAGGAGGCCATTGTCGTGCAACGCCTTTAGGGCGTATAAAAGAATTACATCTCCACCCTTCATATCATTACCACCAGGGGCATGCGCAATGCTATCGTTCACCATTTCAAAGGTCTGGAACGGACTATCTTCTTCAAAAACCGTATCCAAATGCCCTATAAGGAGCAATTTTTTTCCTTTTTTGCCAGTAGTTTCGGCAAACAGATGCCCTCCCCTGTTCATTTCTTCGGGCATTTCTATCCAATTGGTCTTAAAATTGATCTGATCAAAGGCATCCTTAAAGATCTTACCCACTTCCCGTACTCCCTTGGCATTAAGGGTGCCACTATTGATGTTCACCACCTTTTCAAGAAAACCAATGGCGTCCGCATTGTTGGTTTCAATGCTCTTTATGATTTTTTTTTCGGTTTTGGAAAGTTTTTGGGCAGACACCATCGTGCTGCATATCGTAAATAGCAGAAAACTTAAGGCATATTTTAATTTCATGGGAAAGGTAATTAGGTTTAATATCCCACTAATCTATAAAACCTTTTTCTCGCATCCAATCCTCATTGAACATTTTCCCCACATATCGACTCCCATGATCGTGGAACAGGACTACAACCACATCGTCTTTGGTGAAATGTTCCTTTAATTGCAAGAGACCTTTTACGGCAGCACCGGCCGAATTCCCTAGGAACATGGCTTCTTCCTTTGCCAATCTGGCGGTGTATACCGCGGCATCTTTATCGGTGACCTTGGTAAACCCGTCAATGACCCCAAAATTGACATTCAAGGGTAGAATATCCTCTCCAATACCTTCGGTGATATAAGGGTAAATTTCTTTCTCATCAAATATTCCTGTCTCATGGTATTTTTTAAATACGGAGCCATAGGTATCTATTCCCCAAACCTTCACCTTGCGGTTCTTCATCTTTAAATAAGATCCTACCCCGGAAATGGTGCCCCCGGTACCAACGCCCACCACAAAATGGGTGACTTTCCCGTCAGTCTGTTCCCAAATTTCGGGTCCCGTACTTAGAAAGTGCGCCTTACAATTGGATGGGTTGTCATATTGGTTCACATACCACGAATTGGGTATCTCTGTCGCCAATCTTTTGGCGGTTGAATAATAACTTTTCGGATCCTCCGGAGCAACATCGGTAGGACAAACATAGACCTCACTGCCCATGGCCTTTAGGATGTCAACTTTTTCCTTAGACTGCTTATCGCTGATCACACAGATCATTTTATAGCCTTTTACCACCGCGGCCAGGGCCAAGCCCATTCCGGTATTCCCCGAGGTCCCTTCAATAATGGTGCCTCCAGGTTTTAAGATTCCCGCTTCCTCGGCATCGGCAATCATTTGAACTGCCATACGGTCCTTCACAGAGTTGCCCGGGTTAAAGGTCTCGTATTTGGCGAGTACCAAACAAGGTAGTTCTGCCGTTAATTTATTCAATTTCACCAAGGGGGTGTTCCCAATGGTTCCCAATATATTTTCTGCGTATTTCATAGTTGTAACAAAGATACAATTTTACTGATTTTTGAGATACTAATCAACCACTTCTCTCCCCTATAAAAAGGGATATGGTTAGTCCTTTGATTTTCAGGAAGGCCAGCCTTCGTTCTTACAAAAAACAAAGTTTATTTTAGTTGATGTGTTTGATGTGCCATCCGAATAGGAACCTTTTCCTACTCGAACTTAATTGCCTTGACAGGTGAAATCTTTGTGATAATATAAGAGGGGATCAAGAGCATCAGTAGGCAGAGTACCAAAACTCCAACATTTAGGAGCAGTACGGTAACCGCATCAATATGTACAGGAATATAGGCTATATAATATTCTTGGGGGTTGGGGAATTTGAACATTCGGAATTTTTCTTGTGCCAAAAGCAAACCCAAGCCCAGTGCATTGCCCCAAAACAGGCCAATCGCTATCAAATAGGTGGCATTGTACAAAAACACCTTTCTTATACTCCAATTGTTGGACCCCAACGCCTTTAGGATGCCTATCATTTGGGTACGTTCCAGGATAAGCACCAGCAGGGCCGTAATCATATTGATGCCCCCTACGATGACCATGATCCCGATGATGAGCGCGATATTAAAATCGAACAGCCCTATCCATTCAAAGATCTTATAGTATTTGTCCTTTATATTCTGGGTATCCAAATTGGAGACCGTTTTCCCATAAATTTCTTTGGTCTTTTGGTCGATATCGTCAAAATTATTGAGGAACACCTCAAAATTCCCAGCTTGGTTGCTCTCCCATTTGTTCATCCTTTGGATATGGCGCAGGTCGATAAAAATATAATTGCTATCGAACTCCTCAAAACCGCTGTCATAGACACCGACGATTTTAAATTTCCGTTGGTTAGGAATCTGTGAAGGATCGTCGTCCTTGAGGAAAAAGGTAAAAAATGAATCCCCGGTTTTAAGCTGTAACCTACTGGCAAGAATCTGTGAGATGAGCACCTCATCATTTAATTCCCCCCTAAAGTTGGGCAAGGTGCCCGACACCAAATAATCTTGGAACACCCCCCATTCATAATCCTTGCCTACCCCTTTGGCAATGATCCCCTCAAAGGTAGCTTCTGTCCTGATGATCCCGCCCTTACTGGCAACCGCCTGCACATGGTGTATCCCCTCTACATCCTTAAATTCAGGATAGAAATCCTGTTCCAAGGATACGGGGACAACCGATACATCGGAGGTATTGTTATCGTAGTTATAAATTTGAATATGCCCGTTGAAAGCGGCCACTTTTTCACGAATTTTATGTTTGAGGCCAACGCCCGTGGCAATGGCAATCAGCATCATGATCACTCCCAATGCAATAGCCACAATCGCTATTTTTATTATTGGTGCGGAAATACTACTTTTATGCTCTTTGCCCTTGATAAGTCGCTTGGCAATAAAAAATTCTAAATTCAATCTATGGGGTTTTTATCCATTTTCAAAAGTACATTTTTATTGTGGGTTTTAATACTTTCTTCTTGTGGAAACAAAATGTCTTCCCACAAAAATACAGAGAACCCTATTTTAGTTGGGCAGCATACCACCTTGGCAGATTCCTTGATAATAGCTGCCAACCGCACCCAGGAATACCTACCCTTGCTCAGGAGTAAAAAAGTAGGCGTGGTGGCGAATCAGACTAGTGTTATATTCAAAAAAGAAGGACATACCCATTTGGTGGATTCCCTCTTGGCCCTAGAAATAGATATTAAAAAAGTATTTGCCCCTGAACACGGATTTCGCGGAGAGGCAGATGCCGGGGAAGCGGTGAAAGATGGGCTGGACACCAAGTCCGGTTTACCTCTTATATCCCTTTATGGACAAAACAAAAAGCCATCGGATGAACAACTTCAAGGTTTGGATGTGGTCCTTTTTGATATCCAAGATGTAGGGGTCCGCTTCTACACCTATATCGCAACCCTACAATTGGTAATGGAAGCCTGTGCAAAAAACAACATCCCTCTCATTATCTTGGACCGCCCCAATCCCAATGCCAGTTATGTAGACGGTCCTACCATGGAGGCAAAAAATACCAGCTTTTTGGGGATGACAACTATCCCTTTGGTCTATGGGATGACCATTGGGGAATACGCCCAAATGCTCAATGGCGAAGGCTGGTTGGAAGGGAACCTAAAAGCCGACATCACCGTGATCCCTTTAAAAAATTATACCCACAATACCGATTACCACCTCCCGATACGGCCTTCGCCCAATTTGCCAAATGATAAGAGCATCAACCTGTATCCCAGTCTTGGACTTTTTGAAGGGACAAACGTTAATGCAGGCAGGGGCACGGAGTTTCAGTTCCAACGTTATGGGGCTTCTTTTTTGAGCCCTTCGGCCTATGATTTCAGCTATGTGCCCAAGCCCAATTTCGGATCCAAATCTCCCAAAGAAGAAGGGAAGACCTGCTTTGGCAAGGACCTATCCGATAGCCCAAAGCTGCAACGGGTGACGTTGGCCTGGTTGCTAGATGCTTATAAGAACAGTACTGACAAGACCAAGTTCTTCCTATCCGCATCCTTTACCAAACACTCGGGAACAGAAAATTTACAACAGCAGATTGAGGCCGGACTCACCGAAGAGGCCATCAAAAAAACATGGCAGGCCGATTTGGACGGCTTTAGAAAGATTCGGATTAAATATTTGATGTACGAATAGGGATTTTACTGCTCCGCCTTTACCGTAGTGGTTTCCAAGCCCCTCTTTTCCCTTTTCTTGAAGGGAATGCCCAATAACTTACCTATGTTGGCATTATCCACCGCATTGGGATGGGTGTCCACGCCATAGACCAGAGCCTCATTGGGTAGTTTGGTGAACGTGCCTAAAAGTCGGTCCCATATAGAAAAGATATTACCATAATTGGAATCCGTATAAGGCAATACATAATGATGGTGCACCTTGTGCATATCAGGGGAAACGATCACATAACTTAGGACATCGTCCACCTTCTTTGGCAATGTGATATTGGCATGGTTGAACTGGGAACACACCACGGATAGGGACTGGTACAACATAACGATCCCAATGGGCGCCCCAACCACCAACACCCCAAAACAGGTGAACAGAAAACGGATCACGCTCTCCCCTGGATGGTGTCTATTGGCCGTAGTGGTATCTACCTCATGGTCCGTATGATGGATCAAATGAAAACCCCAGAGTACTTTTATTTTATGCTGCACCCAATGGGCAAACCAAGCTCCTATAAAATCCAATAGTAAAACCCCTAGAAAAATTTTCCCCCATAAGGGCATTTCACCCAACCAATTTAGGAGTCCAAAATTATGGACCACCGTCCAATCACTGGTCTTTAAAAGGATAAAGGCGAGGGCAAAATTGACGATGATGGTGGTGAGGGTAAAGAAGATATTGATGCCCCCGTGTTTGAACTTCTTATAATTGAAGCGAAACAAGGGTACAGCGTATTCCAACAGCCAAAAGAAGGTAATCCCAGACACCAGGATGAAGCTCCTATGGGACGAAGGGATGGTTATAAAATAACTGATAATTTCTTCCATACCTGCAATATAAACAACCTGCCCAACATTTCAAATGCCCATCAGATATCGATGTTATTTTAGTTTCACCCTCCGCTTCATTTCCTCCACAATATTGAAGGCAGCTGGGCATATGGCAACATTCTTTAGGGTCAGGTTACTGATCTGTTGAAACTTCTTGCGGTCTGTATGGGGAAACTCCCTACAGGCCTTTGGGCGCACATCATAGATCATACAGTAGTTCTCCGCATCCAAAAAGGTACAGGGCACGCCCTGCAGCACATAATCCTTGTCCTCATCAATCCGCAGGTAGGTATCAATGAATTTCTGGGGTTTCAACCGCAGGTGTTTGGCCACCCGCTCCACATCTGCAGTGGTGAACAAAGGGCCCGTAGTCTTACAGCAATTGGCGCAGGTAAGGCAATCGGTGCGTTTGAACTCTTCCTCATGGAGTTCCTGCATCACATAATCCAAATCTTTGGGTGGCTTTTTCTTTAATTTTGCAAAAAATTTCTTGCTTTCGGTGTGCTTTTCCTTTGCTAATTTCGGGAGGTTGCCTAATACTTCGTCCATGGGGCAATTAACTTTTTAAAAGTGGGCTAAAAGTCTCACATTTGCATGGAAAATACAAATTTAAATGGAGAAGGACATTTTTGGGAACGCTATTCTGGATTACCAATTGGGCACCTATGCCGAGGATATCAAAACCTACTCCTCTTTGGATGAGGAAGATGTTATTCCCGTACCCTATCTCTTTCGCAAGTTCAAAGCCATGCCGTATGTAGAGCAGCAAGCCTTAAAACTGTGCAAGGGCAGTGTTCTGGATGTTGGTTGTGGGGCCGGGAGCCATAGCCTTTACCTACAGGAAAAAGGGTTCGAGGTTACCGCCTTGGACCATTCACCAGGGGCTGTGGAAGCCTGCAAACTGAGGGGAATTAAGAAGGTGGTACTGTCCGACCTCTATGATTTTAAGGGTCAGACTTTTGATACCCTCTTGCTGCTCATGAACGGAATCGGGATTGTGGGAAAGCTAAAAAAGTTGGATATGTTTTTTACCCATATCAAGACTCTTTTAAAACCTGGGGGACAGCTGTTGTTGGATTCCAGTGATATCATCTATATGTTCGATGAGGACGAGGATGGTGGCTATTGGATTCCCGATACGGAAACCTATTATGGGGAGGTTAACTTTACCATGGAATACAAAAAGAAGAAAACTGATGAGTTTCCATGGCTGTATATAGATTACAACACCCTGCAACGGGCGGCACTTAGCTCAAATTTTACCTGTGAGCTTGTAAGTGAGGGGGAACATTACGACTATTTAGCTAAGCTAACCCCAAATTTACAATAGAACCATTTTGATTTCGTTATCGTAAGTAAGAGTAGAGTAATAAGAATTAAAGAATTTTGATGCTATGAAATTGAAATATGTAATCCTTTTAATTATCGGTTTGACCACTGTTTTTAGTTGTTCCAAAGATTCCAGCGGAGATGGCACAGAGGAACCATCTGGAATCAACAAGACGCCCAACCTTCAGGGAACAGGGGATTCCGCTAATGACCTCTTGTCCAACAATACCTATTCCAAATTATTGATAGAGATTGCTTATGTAGAAGGTTTTAGGCCCACGGCCCGTACCGAAGCAGATGTAATAGAATTTCTTAAGGAAGTGACCTTTAAACAGGATGTACAGGTCATTTATAAAGCCTTGCCATCTCCTAGCCAATCCTCATTATCCTTGGAGGAAGTGGACGATCTGGAACAGGAGAACAGGACTGTATACAATACAGAAGATACTATAGCCGTATATATCTATTTTGCCGATGCCCCTTCCGATACGGATAGCCCCAATAGTAATTCAGGCACCTTGGGAGCGGTATACCGCAATACTTCCATGGTCATTTATGAAAGTACCGTACGCAAACTGGCCAATAGCAGTGTTTTGATTTCAACTGCTACAGCGGAAACGGCAACCATGCACCATGAATTTGGACATTTGTTCGGCTTGGTGAATTTGGGGACCTCGATGGTCAACCCCCATGAATCCCAATCTGAGAATAAAGATGGGGTTGTGGAAGGTGATAGCCACTGTAATATTGATGGATGTTTGATGAATGCCGAACTCGAATTTGGTTCGGGAATGAAAAAAATGCTAACCGCCAAAAACGGGGCCGTTCCGGAATTGGATGTGGAATGCAAACTGGACCTACAGGCCAACGGCGGACGGTAGATGGTTGATGGTTGATGGTTGATGGTTGATGGTTGATGGTTGATGGTTGATGAAACAAAATAAAAAGCTCCTTTTGAAGATTCAGAAGGAGCTTTTTTATTAGGGGATATTCAAATATTTATGGGTTTGTAATGAGACCTTCCATTTAGGGTTCTTCATCACATAATCTACGATCATGGGCACTATTTTATCACGTGCGCTCCATTCTGGTTGCAGGTAGAGGATACAGTTGCCGTTTACCTTTGCGGCCTGTTCTTCGGCAAAGATAAAATCGTGCTTGTTAAAGATAATCACTTTCAACTCATGGGCCTTGTCATAGATCACTCCTTCCGGCAGTTTGTTCTTTTTGGGCGAGAGACAGATCCAGTCCCAATGGCCGGTAAGCGGATAGGCCCCGGAAGTCTCTATATGTACCTGTAAGTTTTTGGCCTTTAGGGCAGCAGTAAGCGGATTCATGTCCCATGTAAGAGGCTCTCCCCCGGTTACTACAATGGTATCGGAATATTTTGCGGCATTGTCCACTATAGCGGAGATATGAGTTGGCGGATGTGTTTCTGCATTCCAACTTTCCTTTACATCACACCAATGGCAACCCACATCGCAACCCCCTACCCTAATAAAATAGGCAGCGGTGCCTTTATGGAAACCTTCTCCCTGGATGGTATAGAATTCTTCCATTAAGGGAAGCATTTCGCCTTTGTCCACCAGTGCTAAAACTTCATTTTTTACCATGGCGCAAAGATACGATAACCCATTAAATATTTAGGTATGGGATTGGGGAGATAAAAAGGAGGGCAAAAATGGAGAATAATCGATTATAATCGTAAATGATAATGTAGGTTTATGGATACTTACGTTTCCCATTCCTGTGTATTCGACTTTTAGGTGGACTAAAGTGAATTGGTTTACTTTAGTAATACGTTGTAGTGCATTTAAAATAATCAGTTTATCAATGAAAAAATATTTACCAATAATCCTGATTTTATCTCTAATCAAACTAACAATTCAAAGCTTTGGAAATCGGAATTATGGATTCCATCGAGATGAATTACTTCACTTAGCGGTTAGTGAACATTTGGCTTGGGGATTTATGGAATTCCCACCTCTCATTGCCTTCCTCGGAAAAATATCTTACTGGCTTTTTGATTATTCACTTCTAGGAGTTCGACTTTTTCCAACGCTTGCAGGTGTTGGGATTTTGATTTTATGTTGTCTAATTGCTAAAGAACTTGGTGGAAAATCAAAAGCTATTTTGCTTGCAGGTATATGTATACTCGCATTTCTACCTTTTTATAGAAATCACACCTTATTCCAACCTGTTGCGTTCGACCAATTATTCTGGACATTGGGATTTTACTTTACCATAAAGTTTATAAACTCGCAAAACAAAAAATTCCTAATTCTTATGGGAATTATACTAGGTTTAGGCTTGATCAATAAATACACCATATTCGTTTGGGCTTTTGGAATATTTATTGGTTTATTTTTCTATCAGAAAGGAACACTGTTTAAAAACAAGTGGTTATATCTTTCTGCTTTGATTTCTTTATTGATTTTTTTGCCAAATCTGATTTGGCAAGCGCAAAATGATTTTCCTCTATTAAAACATTTACAGGCTTTAAATAACAATCAATTGGATGAAATAAACCCAATGCAATTTGGCTTGGAACAATTAAACTTTCCCTTTACACTAATTATTAGTCTTTTCGGATTAGTCGCTTTAATCGTAGATAAAAACTTAAAAAAATACAGAGCAGTTGGAATAGCAGCTATCGTCATTTTTAGTGCTATGTGGTTGCTCAATTCTAAAGCATATTATGTATTTGCCATTTATCCAGTTCTTTTTGCAGCAGGAGCAGTAAAAATTGAATCTTTACTTTTAAAAAAACCTATTTGGTTTTACGTTATTGCCATAATCACTTTAGTTCCTTCCATTTATTTCATACCAGAACTTACACCAATTCTTCCAATCGATCAATATGTCGAATATGCCCAAAAAGAAGAGAAAAATGGACGAGTAGAATTGACTGGAGATTATGCAGATATGTTTGGCTGGGAAGAGCAAGTGAAATTGGTAGATAGTGTTTATCAATCCTTGAGTCCTAAAGAAAAAAACAATTGTGTTTTATGGGCAGAGAACTATGGAGAGGCTGGTGCACTTAAAATATTAGGCAACAAATACAATCTTCCAAACCCAATAAGCAGACACGGAAGTTTTTGGACTTGGGGATACGGCAATAAAGATGCCGATGTTTGGATAAGTTTAGGAAATGAAAAACCATCGGTAGAATATGTGTTTGAAGAAGTTGAATTAGTGAAAATAATAACCCACAAATATGCAATTGGAGAAGAAAATGGAATACCTCTTTACATTTGTAGAAAACCAAAAATTGATATTGATAAATGGTGGAAGGATTATCAAGAACATATATTCGATTGAAAGAAAAACGAACTGCTACAACCTTTATAAAACATAGCTAGTATGTAATTGTTAAGACCACCATCCAAATAACTATCGGGATTGGATATGGCTTTTAAAACAAAAAAGATAAAAACAAAACAAAGAGCTTTGGCTACGGATGAAGGTGGTAATAAAAATATTTTCTTGCCTCTGCACTACTCTTAGCTGAAAGGTTGGCAGTAATTAATCCAATCGAAAATGATTAGTTAAAAATATAATTGAATTTTCTTGTCATAATTTGACAACTTTTGTCACTAACATTAATAGAGACCAGAAAAATATAATGGAAGGACAAGAAGAATATGTTTTAAAACGAATATTGGATGAAAACAAACAAAGTATTTACAGAATTTGCAGAATATATGCAGTCTCTCCTATAGAACCTCAAGATCTTTTCCAAGAAGTTGTAATCCAAATATGGAAATCGTTACCAAGTTTTAAAAAAAAATCAAGCATAAACACTTGGATCTATAAAATTGCCATAAATGTTTGTACGCGAAGAAACCAGCAGATAGAAAACAGTAGCCGAGATACAGTTAGTTTGAAATCTATTGAATTTAAACTTTCCGAATCTCCTACGGACACGTACGAACAAGAAAAGTATAAAGCGCTATATAATTGCATCTCTTGCTTAGAAGAAAGTGATCAAAAAATAATGGTACTTTATTTAGAAGAATTAGCCTATAAAGAAATCGCTGAAATCACCAATTTAACAGAAAATCATATTGCCGTTAAAATGAAACGAATACGAAAAAAATTATTGGACTGTATAACCCCTAAATTGAAATAATGAAACAAGAACAAACCTGGAATGACGTAAAAAAAATATGGGGCAACTCTGCAAAAGGAGCGAAAATTAATTTTAAAGTTTCGGAACTTCTCAATGAATTAAAGGGTAAAATGAGTCAATTTGAAAAAAACTCAATTAAATCTGATATTAATAAAATAAAGCTAGCCTGGGCGAAGGACAAGAAAAAAGTAAGCCAGTTTGAAAAAGATTCCGTTAAAAAAGACCTTAATATATTGACTTCTTTTCTAAAGAAAATAGTTACTAAATTCAAACCTAAAAATGAATAACCACAACCAACATCCCATAAAATAAATAGAGAAAGAAGCAGTGATTTCTAGTGGTTTGGGCTTTTTTATGTAATCGCCAAATTTAAAAGTTAGATTGCTCTTAACTAAAACATGTCGCACATTTTCCGCCCTACTATTCCTATACACAACCGTTGTATGCAATTATAAAACGTATACTCCATTGTAACATTCTAGAGTTTGCAACGCCCTATTCCCAATCAATCAACTAATCAATCAAAATATGAAATCAAATAAAAAAATTGGAAGGATCCTAGGGTTTTTGTTTCTACTCGTTTTTATTATAGGTGTAACGATGTATCAATTTTTACAGAGTCCACTTTTTATGGATAATTTTCTTTCCGCCACTTCCTCAAGTGCTAATCAAATTATAATTTCTTCATTACTAGGAGTTTTAAGCGGAGTTTTATCGGTTATTATTTCAGTTTTACTGCTCCCAATTTTCAAAAGATATAATGCCAACCTCGCCTATAGTTACTTTGCTTTTAGTATTCTTTATTTCGTAGCTATTGTCATTGACAATGTAAGTGTCCTTTCACTACTTGAATTGAGCAAAGAGTATGTAAAAAATGGAGGGGAAAATTCTGATTCATTTAAGATTATTGGAACTGTTTTATATGGCAGACACTGGTGGACTCACTATTTTACATTACTGATTTCATGCTTTCCTGTTTTTGTTCTATACTATACTTTATACTTGTCTAAATTAGTTCCTAGAATTATTTCGGTTATTGGGATCCTAGCTGTGATTATGATGTTTACAGAAGAACTCTTCTCCATGTTTGGGTTTGGCATAAGCATGAATATGCTTCTACCAATGGGTTTAATTCAACTATTTCTTCCTTTTTGGTTACTATATAAAGGATTGAATTCATCAATGTTGGAAACCGAAATTAAAGAACAGAACTAAGCGTTGAAAAACTTATATTCAACAAGTGGTATTAAGTTTCTATAATATCTCGGCAACATAATTAACATACCTTCACAAGAAGTAAAAAAAAATGTCGCCCACATGTAGTAGGCGACATTGAACTATAGCAAAACTAATAGTAAAACTTAAATATTGAATATTTCTTGTAGCTTAGGATTTATGCTTAAATAAATAAAAGACACCAACTTGAAAACCTCTGTTGAAGGCTTTGGAAGAATCATCTTCGTTGATATTACTAATTCCATAGTTATAACGTGCGTCTACTCCAAAACCTGATGGTGGGTGTACATAACTGGCTCCAACACTTAGTGCAAAATCGATGGATTTTATATCATCTTTAATATCTACACTTATACCATCACCCTTGACTTTAGCGCTAGTTAAAAAACCAACTTGCGGACCTGCTTGAAGTCTAAAACCATTGTCATACATATATTGAAAAAGAACCGGCACATTAATATAATCCAAATTTACTTTCAGGTCGGCACCACTTTCATTGCCTTTGGTTCCTTGTGTAGAATAAACAATTTCGGGCTGAATCCCAAAACGATCGGAGATATGAACGTGCCCCAAAAGACCAAGATTGTACCCTAGTTTGGTCTCAGCGTCTTCGGTGTCATCACCGCCTACAGTATAGGCGTTTAATCCTCCCTTTATTCCAATATTCACTTCTTGGGCATAAACGGAAGTGCCCGATACTACTAGTAATGCTAAAATTGCAAGATAAATTCTCATATTTAAAAAATTTAATTAATATTAATTATAGCGCTAATGTACAATTTGGACAATTCTGTTATCAATAAATTTTTAACTCAAATGAAAAATTTTGAGATGCACCATTTAGCAATTTAATGGTGGTGCGTTGAAATAAATTGACTTAAACAGCTTACTGTTTTGCAACTATGCTTCTACGGCTACACCCACTAGTACTTACCCCCCACCAATGGTAGTTGGCTTATAGCGTGTACAGTTAAAAATGGTAACCTCTTAAATACAAAAAGTCCTGAAGCAATCAGGACTTTTTGTATTGTACTACTAGTATTATCTAGTTTTTCTGATAAACCTTTGTCTCAACTTGTTGGGTGTCTTTGTTATAATATTCTACAACAAAATCTCCATTGGCATTGAAATGACCAATACCAGAATGTGTTTCTCCATCTACAATATAATATGCTTCGTTACTGGAAACCCACGAATTACCTATTTCCTTAGATTTATCTTTTTCCGGATGATAATGCATCCCAAAACCCCTTTCATTAGGAGAGAAGGCATAATTACCTCCATCGGAAATAAAATAAGTTTCTTTGGTAAACAAATTATAACCGGTATCATCATCATTATCAACATAAACTTCTTTTTCTACTTTTGTAGTCGATTTTACGCGATCTTGATCTATTTTGTTCTTATCCTTTTCATCTAACTCAATCTCAGATGTTTCTTTGGTAACTACTTTTACACTTTTTGCAGTAGTTTTTGCTCCACTGTTTGTTTTTACAGTTTTTACTTCTGTCTCTTTTTTTACTTCCTTTGGTTTTTCCTGGGCAAATAATGTCCCAGAAACTATGAGCGCTGCAATGAATAATAAATTTTTCATATGTTTGTTTTTTGAATTTATAAGCGTTGTATTTCTTTCAGATTCCATAATACAAAGATCGGCATATGCCCTAGTTTTTGTGTTACATGATTTTTAAAAAGAATTGTATAATTCACATAAAGCTAGGTTCATGCTACACAATATGTGATTGTAGAAGATAAAAACAAATGAACGCTATGCTATTGAGAATAATCCTGACAGAGGCTGGTATAATCCAATTATTACAGTACTTTCAGGAAAAAGAATATTTTTTATCAGTACATTAAATCCTATAAAATAAAATGAATAAGAAAGGAGCAATAATTATCGTTGAAGATGACTCTGATGACCAAGAGTTGTTTAGTGAAGTTTTTAAAGAACTTGGTTATAAAAATGAAATTATATTTTTTAATGACGGACAAGAAGCACTTACTTATTTGACCGGAAAAACTATAGAGCCCTTCATTGTTATTTCTGACATCAATATGCCAAAGCTAAATGGCCTAGAGTTACGAAAACAAATTCATGAAAACGAGAACCTACGATTAAAAACTATTCCTTACCTATTTTTCACAACAAGTGCTGCACAAGAAGCTGTAATTGACGCTTATTCAAAATCCATTCAAGGTTTTTTTGTAAAGCCTTCTAGTTTTGAAGGTTTAAAAAGTATTATGAAGACAATAGTTGAATACTGGCAAAAGTGTGAATCTCCAAACTATGTTGCGTAACTGAATATTGAAACAGATAATTTATCTGGATATCTGGAACAATATTAAATCCAAGGCTTATAAAACGGCTCCTTAAATCAATCCGAAATTTAACGGTGAGCTCCAATCCCCTCCATTGGAAATCCTTACCTTTAAATTTCCTTAAAAGGAATATTCAAGGAACAACAATACTATTCATGAACACCAAAAAACACAAAGGTATCCTCCCTCCTAGAGATTTCGCCAAAAGGGTTTTAAAATACACCTTCTACTCCCTAATGCTTTTGTTGATTTCCATTGGTCTTGGAATTTTTGGGTATCATTATTTTGGGGATTTGGGGTATATAGATAGTTTCTACAACGCCTCCATGATCCTAACCGGGATGGGGCCCGTAGACGAAATGAAGACCGAGGGTGCCAAGTTGTTCGCTTCTTTCTATGCCCTGTTCAGCGGGGTAATTTTCCTCAGTACGGTGGCCATCTTTTTTGCGCCCATTGCTCACCGGTTAATGCATATATTGCGCATCGAAGAATTGGATGAATAAACAATTGCACCTATGATCAAACAACCCCGTGACATACCTATTATAGTAGAACAGGAATACCACGTTCCAATCAATGTGTTATGGGAAAGCATTACCAATTTGCAACATATGAAACTGTGGTTCTTTAACAATATCCCAGCCTTTGAACCTGTTGTTGGGTTTAAGACCAGCTTCGAGGTGCAGTCGGGCGAGCACACCTTTACCCATCTGTGGCATATTATAAAGGCGGTTCCCAATAAAAAAATTACTTACCATTGGAGCTATACCGAATGTGAAGGGGAAGGCTTAGTGACCTTTGAACTCTTCGATGAGGGAAATAAAAGCAGCCTCCGACTTACCAATGTTGGGCTGGAAACCTTCCCTGATGACCTTCCGGAATTTACCAGGGAGAGTGCAGAAAACGGGTGGGACTATTTTATAAAACAAAGCCTTAAAAACTACTTGAAAGCTAACAATTCCTAGCCAAATAAACAATCTAAAAATACTCCTTCAGATGAATCCGACATTTTTTAAGACTCCCTCCGAATATAGAAATTGGTTGGAGACCCATCATGACAATGAAAGCGAATTGTTGGTGGGATATTACAAGGTAAAAAGTAACAAACCCAGTATAACCTGGTCAGAATCTGTGGATGTGGCACTCTGTTATGGCTGGATCGATGGCGTTAGAAAATCTATTGACGAAGAGCGGTATTGCATCCGTTTTACCCCACGAAAAGCGGACAGCATATGGAGTGCTGTAAATATTAGCAAAATGGACGATCTAATTAAAAGTGGACGGATGACCCCGAAAGGGCTTGCAAGTTTTAAGCTGCGGAAAGAAAGTAAGTCTAGAGTATATGCCTACGAAAAAGAAACTCTACTCCTTTCCAAGGCATACGAAAATAAGTTTAAGGCCAATAAATTGGCTTGGAAATTTTTCATAGCCCAGGCACCATCGTATCAAACCAAAATCATCAATAGGATTATGTCCGCCAAACAAGATAAAACCAGGCTTGCTCGATTGGAAAATGCCATCATTGAAAGTGCAAATCAAAAACGACTCAAATAACAACTACTTAAAATGCACTTTTTAAAATGGTTGGACATTCGTGCTTGTGTCGGACTCGTATCGGGTATTTGATGTACAGGATATCATTTTCAATTCCACAGCGGCCGTAATGGCCATTGGTTCCAGTAAGTCACTCACTTTGGCCCGTAAAAAGATCCGGAAATCTTAAAGCTTAAGTGGTGCCGTGGTAACTCCTCTGCCAATAAAAATTAATTGTGCTTTTCAACTTCCCTTCAAAATCGATATATTTAATGGTCAAACCATTTTAGCCACAGCAACTCATGAAACTACTTTCTGCAATCCTAATCGTCCTATTGACTTTGCTTATTGGATGCAAAGAAAAAAAGCCTATCCCCCAGCATGATGATTCCGCCTCCTTGGACAGTCTGTTCCAAGAATACTATCAATTCAAGCTGCGCATCAATCCTATTGAGGCAAGTAAAGGAGGGGAAAACAAATACAATGACCATATTGCCAATTACATTTCAGACCCCTACCAAAAGGATCTGATGGCCAACTACGTTCAATTTCTGGAGGCCGCCATGAAGTACGATTCCACTATGGTTTCCCCTGCCCAATGGATGAGCCTGAAAGTTTTGCAATGGGACAGTAATATAAAATTGGAGGGACTCAACAATAATATGGTGACCATCGCTTCCCCTATCTACGATATGCCCAGTTTTGAGTTGATGCCCATGGCTCAAATTTCCTCCCTACAATTGTATGTGGCCCAACTGGCCGCGGGAAAGAGCGTACAGCCCTTTCATACTGTCAAGGATTACGACAATTGGCTGAAACGGGTAGATGACTATCTGGTGTTTTTGGATACCTGTATGGTTAAAATGAAGGATGGCATGTCCAAGGGCATCGTCTTGCCAAAAGTACTTACGGAAAAGATGATTCCACAATTGGATCCTTTTATTACCGATGCCGTGGAAAAACATTTGTTCTTTACCCCCATCACCGCCATGCCTGAGGATTTTTCCAAAGAGGACCGTAAACGTATCACAACGGCTTTCAGTAATATGATCACAGATAAACTAAAGCCCAAATACAAAACCTTACAACAATTCCTCATCCAAGAATACCTACCCTATTGCAGGGAAAGTTCAGGGTTGGGTGCCTTGCCAAATGGGCCTGAGACCTACAACTATCTCATAAAGTACCATACCACCACCAACATGACCGTGGATGAGATCCACGAATTGGGTAAAAGTGAGGTCACCCGCATCCTTATTGAAATGGAAAAGGCTAAAAAAAAGATTGGCTTCAAAGGGGATATCAAATCCTTTTTTGAGTATATCCGATCCAGTAAGGATCAGATGCCCTTTACCGAACCAAGTAAGGTTATTGACAATTTTAACAGCATAAAAGACCGGATTGGCCTTAAACTCAAGGATGTTTTTGATATTAGTCCGAAAGCCGATTTTGTAGTGAGGCGTACGGAGGCATTCCGAGAAGCATCGGCAAGTGCAGAATATGTGCCTGGGACCAAAGATGGATCCAGGGCGGGTATTTTTTATGTACCCATTCCCGATGTGGTCTCCTATAACAAATATGCCGATGAAGCGCTCTTTTTACATGAGGCCATACCCGGACATCACTACCAATTGTCGCTCCAACAAGAGAATACCAATCTGCCCGAATTCCTTCATCCTGAGAGTATGGGTGTATTTGTGGAAGGATGGGCCCTCTATGCCGAATCCCTAGGGAAGGAACTTGGGCTGTATAAAGATCCCATCCAATACTTTGGGATGCTGAGCATGGAAATGCACAGGGCCATACGTCTAGTAGTTGATACCGGTATCCACGGAAAAGGATGGACTAGGGAACGGGCCATACAGTATTCCTTGGAACACGAAGCAGAATCAGAAGCTTCTGTAATTTCTGAGATCGAACGCTATATGGCCACCCCGGGGCAGGCATTGTCCTATAAGATAGGCCAGTTGAAAATCAGGGAATTGAGAACCAGAGCAGAACTGGCTCTTGGGGAATTGTTCAATATCCAGGAATTTCACAATCAGGTACTTAATTCCGGAAGCCTCCCATTGGTGCTCTTGGAGGAAAAGATAGAGGCTTGGATAAAAAATGAGGGGAAGAAAAGCTGACCCAATTAGATATCTCTTGACCCCGCTCATTGCTGATTATAGGATTTTCCCTTACCTTAATGTGATTTTCTAAATTCCCAGAGTTATGAAAACATATAAAAATTGCCAAAGTTGTGGAATGCCCATTCGTAAAGACCCAAAAAAAGGGGGTTCCAATTTGGATGGTTCGCGAAGTTTAATGTATTGTAGCTATTGCTTCCAGCATGGGGCTTTTACCCAGCCCAACTTCAGTGTGGACGACATGAAAAAATTCTGTGTTGGGAAAATGAAGGAAATGGGTTTTCCAGGGATGGTCGCCCGACTTTTCGCTGCTGGTCTTCCCAAATTGGAACGGTGGAAGAACGTCAAATAGGTGCGAATTTTTCTTTTTATTTTAAAACAATTGAAGTTTCTACTACCTATAAGGGATAACATGGTATTCTAAAAATCACTAAATTTAAGGACATCGGTTTTTATGATGCCCACCCTTTATTAGATGAAGGAAAATTTTAAGTCAGTGGTATCCTCAAAATCATATAGCTAAAGCATATGAAAAATCAGAATTCCATTTCAAGAAGGTTCGCCGTTAAAAGTTCTGTGTTTGGCTTATTGGCGGCTTCAATACCCAGTGTGGTCTTCGCAAAAAATATAATTGCCGCATCCAATGAAAGCGTTTTAAAAGAAGGGTTGTTTCATAGGTATCCGTCCATAGATGATGACATTGTTTCCCAAATTGTTGGGGCTTCCCATTCAAATTTAAAGAAGATCAAAACATTGGTTTCCGCCCGTCCAGAATTATCCCGTGCCACTTGGGATTGGGGATTTGGAGATTGGGAAACGGCCATTGGCGCCGCCTCCCATGTGGGCCGGAGGGACATCGCCCAATTTTTAATGGAACACGGCGCCCGTCCAGATATCTTCACCTACGCCATGTTAGGCGCTTTACCTGCTGTAAAGGCAATGATAGAGGCCCAACCGGAGGTGCAAACCATTGCCGGACCCCACGGGATCAGCCTCTTACAACATGCGAAGAATGGATTGCGCTTTGATGGATTGACACAACAGCAAAAAAATAACAATCAGGCCCTTATCGAGTATTTGGAAAAATTGGGCAATGCAGATATTCAGGTGGAGAACTTGACGCTTACCGCCATGGAAAAAGAAATGTTTCTTGGGGATTACAAATATGGCGATGGCCCTGAAGATGGCTTTAGCATTCGTCTGAACATGAGGGACGGTCTTTCCTTTGGCAAACTTGGAAATTTCGGGGGAACCCTCTATGGAGTTAGAGAAGACGAATTTATTTATAATGCAATGCCGACAGTTAAAATTGTATTTAACAGAGATAACAATGTGGTCACCGGCCTTACCATTCACGAACCTGAGCTCACCCTGACCGCAAAAAAAATGAAGGCATAGTCTGGGACAAAACGGTAAAATTTGAAACTGATCAAAACTTAAGACACCAATGAAAATAACGTCTGTTTTTTTTATGCTCCTGTGGACCACCCTGGTATGTTCCCAAACCTATGACATTTATGTAAGCGATGCCGGGAATTTTGATAAACCGCCCTGGCAAATAGTCAAATACAATCAAAATGGGGGAAATCCGACCGTATTTATCAACACTCATCTGAACTGGCCTCAGGACATCCTATTTATGGAGGACAGCAGTACCGTATTGATCTCCAATTTGGGTAGTGGTACCATTACAAAACACCATGCCAACACGGGTGCATATATTTCAGATTTTGCAGAAGATATTTCTGGTCCCACTCGCACAAAAATTGGTCCTGACGGATTTTTGTACGTTTTACAATGGGCAGGAAACGGTACGGTCCTGCGCTTCGATTTGGATGGAAACAACAAGAAGGAATTCACCACGGTAGGTGTACCCCAAAGTATTGGCTTGGATTGGGACCTCCAGGGCAACCTTTATGTTTCTTCCTATAAAGAGAAAACAATTCGGAAATATGATACAGAGGGCAATGATCTGGGAATTTTCATCGATAACAATTTAATGGGCCCAACCAATATATGGTTCGATGCCGAAGGGGATCTTTTGGTATTGGACTATAACGGCACCTCCATCAAACGTTTTGATGCCGATGGTATTTTTAAAGGGGATTATATCACGGGATTGAAAAATTCCGAAGGCATTGCTCATACCTCGGATGGGAACATCCTCGTGGGGAACGGAAATACCCATTCTGTAAAACTATTCGACAATAAGGGAACTTATTTAAAAGATATTGTTGCCACTGGATCCGGCAAGTTACTCACCCCAAATGCTGTGGTGATCAGACTAAAATAATGTCTTGTGGTATCCCATAAAATTTAAACTATGGACAAAGCACTTCAGACCATGATTGACAATATGCCTAAAAAAACAGGCAAATCCCTTCCCGAATGGAAAAAGCTTTTAGAGGCCAAGGCTTTTTCCAAACATTCGGAAGCGATGCAATTTCTAAAAAAAGAACATGGGGTGACCCATGGTTTCGCCAATACCATTGTGCTCCTATCCAAAGACAAGGGAGAGGCCCCAGAGGATTTGGTCGCCAAACAATATCAAGGCAAGGAACAGCTGCTTCCCATTTACAACAAGCTCATCGCCACCGTTGATCAATTTGGCCCTGATGTAATCATCACTCCCAAAAAACGAACCGTTAGCTTCATTAGGAAAAAGCAATTTGCGCTGATCAAACCGGCTACCAAGACAAGAATAGATCTTGGATTGAAACTAATAGGAAAAGAAGAAACCGACCGCTTGGGAAAATCGGGTCCCTTTGGCACCATGTGTACCCATAGAGTACAAATTACGACTGTTGATGAAGTGGATCAGCAACTCGAAAATTGGCTAAAAGAAGCCTATGAAAAGGCAACTTAGTTTAGGGTACTAGCTTATAACCATAGGGTATCTGTATTTTGCTATATTTGTGCCTTCAAAAAGCAGTCCCTATGAAATATTCCTTGTTGGCTTTGGTCTTTACCATTTTAATATCTTGTGAATCGGATAAGAAATCGGAAGACATCGATTATGTTGCCAAAAACGATCAAGAAATTACCGCATATATCGCCGAAAACAATTTGGAGGCCCAAAAAAGTAATTCAGGGTTGTATTACGTGATTTCTGAAGCGGGAACAGGGGCACAACCTACCCCAACCTCCAATGTTACGGTTGCATATAAGGGCTATTATCTCAACGGCAACGTATTTGACAAAAGTAATGCCGAGGGC
Source organism: Flavobacteriaceae bacterium KMM 6897 (assembly GCA_035798135.1). Classification (GTDB taxonomy): domain Bacteria; phylum Bacteroidota; class Bacteroidia; order Flavobacteriales; family Flavobacteriaceae; genus Sediminicola. Next base: position 134,523 of record JAPFBR010000004.1, read on the forward strand.
ATTTCCTTTGGGCTTCATCAAGTCATCAAAGGATGGACAGAGGGAATCCCCTTTTTTAAGGAAGATGGCAGTGGAATCCTCCTTGTGCCTGCACATTTGGGCTATGGGAACAACGACTACAGCGGTATTCCCGGAGGTTCGGTGCTCATCTTTGACGTCAGCCTGATCTCGGTCAATTAAATACATACTTTTACTTCTAGGTTCCATTCTATTTGGTAAACCATTCCTGCCTATTTCACAATAGTCTTTATCTTAAAGGGCTATGTGTCCTACGTTAAAAAAATTACTTAACTTTAAGAGAAGCAACCTATCGGACTTGTTTAGTTGAGGTGTTTATACATAGATATCCAACTTCCTTCCCCCAAATAATGGGTCCAGATCCAATCATGGATTCTGCATGACCTATTAGACCTGTCATTCTGAAAGCCCAGATTTGCAAGCTGTATATTTTTAAATAGATAACCGATGATGACCAAAAAGACATTCGGAACTTTTGCGGGTGTATTTACCCCCACAACCCTGACCATTCTTGGAGTCATTATGTATATCCGTCAGCCTTGGGTAGTTGGCAATGCCGGCGTGGTAGGTGCGCTGGCCATAACGTTGTTGGCAGTGGCCATAACGCTAACCACGGCCCTTAGTCTTTCTTCGATAACGACCAATGTTCGGATAGGCAGTGGAGGGGCCTTTAGTCTTATCTCACAGTCATTGGGACTGGAAATTGGAGGTGCCATTGGTATCCCGTTCTATTTTGCCCAATCCATTGCAGTGGCCATGTATATTTTTGGGTTTCGAGAAGGTCTACAAACACTCGTAACCGGGGTAAACCCCATCATCCTTGATATTTTGATTTTTGCACTGGTCATGGGGATAGCTTTTATCAGCACCAGTTTTGCCTTTAAAATTCAGTATTTTATTTTAGGAATCATCGTGTTATCTCTGATCTCCATTTACGGATCTTTATTCGTAACAGAACTTAATTTTAATTTCGAGTGGTTCGGCACCTATCCTGGTTCTGTAGAAAATGATTTTGGCGGTTCTTCCTTTTGGATCGTCTTTGCCGTGTTTTTCCCTGCCGTAACAGGGGTAATGGCCGGGGCCAATATGTCCGGTGATCTTACAAACCCAAGAAAGAGCATCCCCTATGGCACCATTTCCTCCGTAATCCTTACCACCATCATTTATATTAGTTTGATTTTCGTGGCATCAATGATCGCCACCCCTGAAGAATTGGCAAAAAACTATAATGTGTTTATAGACAAGGCCCTCTATGGGCCCATAGTTCTTGCAGGTCTTTTGGGAGCGACCCTTTCCTCAGCCTTGGGGTCCTTTGTGGGAGCCCCCAGAATATTATTGGCCTTGGGTGAAAAAAACATCTTGCCTAAAAGTAAACAGTTGGCAAAACTTTCCAAAAAAGGGGAACCGGTAACCGCCATGTTAGTCACTGCCTTTATCGTTTTATTCGGCATCTCCTTACGGAATTTGAATACCATTGCCCCCTTGCTCACCATGTTCTTTATGATCACCTATGCCATGGTGAACGTAGTCGCCCTGGTAGAACAGACCTTGGGACTGCCCAGTTATAGGCCCACCTTAAAAATACCATTGATTATCCCGGCCATTGGGGCCTTTGGATCCATTGCGATCATGTTTATCCTCAATGTATTGGTAGCCCTCTTTTCCTTGATCTTTATCGTGATTTTTTATCTTTACCTAGTTCGGATGAACATAAAATCGGCAGCAGGGGACTCCAGAAGTGGTCTGTTCACGGCCCTGGCCGAATGGGCCACGAAAAAAACGAACGCCCTGAGGCCTCAACGTGAGGTGCGATCATGGCGCCCCGACCTTCTTATTCCCATGACCACCACCAAAGAGCTCAGGAGCTCCTATAAGCTGATACATTCCATCATATACCCCAAGGGTTCCATTAAAATATTGGCCCTTAGAAACGAAAATAAAATAGAGCAAGGAAATATTGAAAGCTTTCTGAGAAATGCCATTCAAAAATTTAAGGAAAATGAGTTATCGGCATCTTTTACCGTAATTGATAATACAGATTTCAACACCACCATCAATGTGAGCATGCAATCCCTGAATGCTGCCTTTTTTAAACCCAATATTGTATTTGTAAGTGTAGACTCATTGGGATCAAATTTTTTATATTACGACCGACTCCTATTCGACGCCAAAAAGAACAGTTTTGGGACCATCATCTATATTCCATTTTCCACCGCCAGCTTGGCTATTGAAAAGAGCATTAATTTATGGATGACCCATATCCCCATCGATTGGAAGGAAACCTTTAGCGTAAAGAACAACAACCTTTCTACCTTGATAGCCCTATTGATCTGCAGGAATTGGAAGGGATCCATCGAAGTGAACCTCCTGAACAACAATCCGAATATGACCATCACCCCAACCGATATAGAGGACTTAAGGACCATGGTTCGTTTCCCCAAACAGACCCACATTTCCGTAAAACAAGGAGATCTGTTGGAAAACGTAAAAAAAGAAAGAAATACGGACGTGAACATCTTTAGCATTGAGAATGGGATGAACATCGAAACCATGGTGAACATGGTCAACCAATCCCGAATATCGGCCATCTTCTGTGCCGATTCCGAATTTGAAAATGTTTTGGTCTAATCTATTGACCAATATTCAGATCCATTTTATCGGCCCTCTTTTCGCAAGACTTCCAAAGGTGGACTTTGGATAACACTGCGACTATTCAACAATCCGATGGACAATACCAATAGGGTGATCCCTGGAAACAATACCAAAAATGGGAACATAGAAGGCACAAAGGAGGTTTTGAACACCAACAGTGCCAATAACTGACTGCCGATCAAGGACAAAAGAATCCCCGACAGGCCACCCAAGACCCCTAAGTAGGTATATTCCAAAGCCGTGATCTTCAAGATCTGTTTGCTGCTTGCCCCAATGGTACGCAACAGCACACTCTCTTTTATTCGTTGATACTTGCTGGTACGTACAGCCCCTAAAAGAACAATGATTCCAGTGAGGATGCTGAAAAATGCCATAAAATTAATGATCCAGGAAATCTTTTCCAAGAGTCCTTCTATAACCGAAAGCACTTGTCGTAGGTCCAAGATGGAAACGTTCGGAAATTGTTTAACCAATTCTTTTTGCAAGAGGGCCGATTGTTTTTCATTCGGCACTTTGGTCGTCAGCACTCGGAATTGAGGTGCCTCTTCCAAAACCCCTTTTGGAAAAACTATTGAAAAATTCAGCTGCATCCTACTCCAATCCACCGTTCTGACACTACCAATGACCGTATTCAAAAGAACGCCCTGAACGTTAAAGGTCAATTCATCCCCCACCTGTACTTTGGCATCTTCCGCAAAATTATCGCTCACAGATATGGGAACCAGATCCTTCGAAGTGACCTCCCTTGTCCATTCCCCAGCCTCCATGGTTTCAGAAGCAATGAGGGAATCCCTATAGGTGACCCTGAACTCATGGTTCAAAACCCATTGGTTAATCGTGGAAGTGGTGTCCTTTCTGATATCATTGGACATGACTCCCTTAATGCTTTCCACCCTCATAGTAATGATTGGAATATTATCCAAAACGGGCATATCATTCTTTTCTATGGTATTCGCCACTGCCAACTCTTGACCAGTCTGCACATCCAACAAGATCATATTGGGACTGTTGGTGTTGGACTCTATGGAAGCCTGGTCCAATAAAATATCTTTGGTAAAATACAAGGTACTGATCAAAAATGTCCCCACCCCAATGGCCAACACCAATGTCAATGTTTGGTTCTGCGGCCTAAAAAGATTCAGTAAACTTTGGCGGGCGGTAAATCCCCAAGAAATTGGAAAATATTTTTTTATCCCTTTCATAAACAAATTGGCCACACCTCCCAAAATGGAGAAGGTAACCAAGATAGCCCCTACAAAGGCCAAGGAATATCGCCAATCTTTCAACAACCAAAGGGCAAAGAGAAAAACGAACATGGTAATCCCGAAGGATACCAATAACAAGGCTTTTCTCGACTTTTTCACTCCTTCTGCCCCTACCCGCAACGTTTGCAGTGGAGAAACATATAAAGTACCGATCAAAGGGTATAGGGCAAAAAGCACTGACATCAGTACCCCCAATAACAATCCCATAAAAATGGCCTGGGCCGAAAATGCAATTTGAATCTCGATAGGAATAAGTCCTTGAAGGAGCAACGGAAATAATTGTTGAAGCATAAGTCCGGCAACGGTACCGATTATACCCCCTAAAAGTCCCATGATTGCAATCTGGATCAGATAAATCATAAAAGTCTGTTTACGTGTGGCACCAAGACATTTAAGGACAGCTACGGCCCGTAGTTTTTCCTTGATATAAATATTGATGGCACTGGCGATTCCCACACAGCCCAACAAGAGGGATATAAAAGCAACCAGATTCAGAAACTTGCCAAAATTATCGTACCTGCGACCCAAGCGTTCACTAGTGGAGGTATGAGTATCAAGATCTGCATCCTCGGCGTCCAATTGGGGATCTAGAATTTTGTCCAATTGTTCCATATCCGCCCCTTTTTTTGCCACAAAATAATATTTATAATCAACCCTGCTCCCCTGCTGAATCAACCCGGTTTCCTCAATTAACCGATAAGGGATCAATATGGGTGGCGCAACGGAACTGAAGATGGCCGTACTTCCGGGTACCGAGTTAAGTACCCCGGCAATGGGCAAGGTAATATTGCCCACCTTTATGCTGTCCCCAGGTTGTATGCCCAATTGGAACATCACGGTGGCATCTACCAAGGCGGCTCCCATTGCTTGATATTCCTTGGCAGCGGCAACTGGAGTGGTCTCCAATTCCCCGTAAAAGGGAAAACCTCCCTCAATACCTCTTACCTGTACCAACTTTGCGGCATCGGTTTTTGGAAAGGCGGCCATGGAAGCAAAATTGATCTCTTTGGCATTGGCCCCACCTAGTGAATCCATAAGTTGTAGCACTCGCTCATTGGGTGGCTTACCACTGTCTATGATAAAATCGGCACCCATAAGGGCCTTGGATTGTAACTGAATATTGTCCTTGAGGTTTTCCCCAAAGGAAAGGATGGATACAACTGCCGCTATACCCAAGATGATGGACGCCATAAAAAGGGCCAACTTGCCGCCACTTGCCCTGCCATCTCGCCATGCCATTTTTAAAAGCCACGAGAATCCAGCCTTTGAATATGGTGAAGTTTTCTTATCGATCATCCTACAACTGTTTGTTGCTCTATAATTCTACCCCCTTTTAAACGTAGGATCCTTTGAGTCTTTTGGGCCAATTCCAAATCGTGAGTAACTATGACCAAAGTGGTGCCCAATTCTTTGTTCAGATCAAAAAGCAGCTGAACCACTTTTTCACCGGTTTCTGCATCCAAATTGCCTGTAGGCTCATCGGCGAACAAAATGGAAGGATTATTACAAAAGGCCCTGGCCAATGCAACCCGTTGTTGTTCTCCCCCGGAAAGTTGTGAAGGATAATGATGGATACGATCAGACAATCCTACCTTGCCTAAAAGTTCCACTGCCCTCTTGGTAGCATTCTTGTCGCCCCTTAATTCCAAGGGTACCGCCACATTTTCCAGAGCGGTTAGTGTAGGCAACAACTGGAAGTCCTGAAAAATAAATCCCACATGTTTATTTCGCAATTGGGCCCTCTCATCTTCATTAAGCTTCCCTAGATCGGTACCACATAAGGATATGGAACCGGAATCTGTTTGATCCAAACCTGCACAAAGCCCTAAAAGGGTGGTCTTACCACTTCCCGAAGGCCCCACAATAGAGAATGTTTCCCCCTCTTCAATATCAAAACTGATATCCTGAAGCACCGTTAATTCCTTGGACCCACTAGAATAGGTTTTCCCTAGGTTATCTATGTTTAATATCTTTGCCATTTCCCTACTTTTATATTCACTTTCCGAAAGGAAGCAAAATAAAGAAATGATTTTGATTATAATCCGTAAGCCCATGAGAACGTTGTTAACCTTTTGTTATTTTTTAGTGAGCCTACTCGTTGTTTCATGCGGGGAAAGCGCCAATAAAAAAGAATCGAAGGAAATAAATAAAGAGGTACAACAGGAAAACAACAATGGCGTCGTGACCACTGAAAAGGTAATCCTCTTTTTTGGCAACAGTCTTACTGCCGGAATGGGCTTGGATCCCAATGAAGCCTTCCCTGCCGTGATCCAACAACGCTTGGATTCCCTTAATTTGCCATATACGACAGTGAACGCAGGCCTAAGCGGAGAAACCACAGCGGCCGGAAAAAACAGGATCAATTGGGTCCTCAATCAAAATGTAGCTGTTTTTGTGTTGGAATTGGGCGCCAATGACGGACTTCGGGGTATTCCGCTGGAAGAGACCCGCAGTAATCTGCAGACCATCATTGATAAGGTCCGATTTAAAAACCCTGAAACAATAATAATCTTGGCTGGAATGCAGATCCCTCCAAATATGGGACCGGACTATACGTCCGAATTTAAAGCGATATTTCCAGAACTAGCTGCAAAGAACAATGCTGCACTCATCCCATTTCTATTGGAAGACGTGGCCGGAATCCCGTCATTGAACCAAGCAGATGGTATCCATCCCACAGTAGAAGGCCAAAAAATAGTGGCCTATAAAAACGTGTGGCCCGTTTTAGAGCCATTACTGACAAAATAATCTCCAATGGAAAAAAGCGAAGCATTTGAGCAGATTATTAAAGGTTATTCCCCCGACATACAGGAATTGGCAAGAGCAACAAGGCAACTTATTTTAAGCATGTTGCCTAAGGCAGTGGAAGTGGTCTGGAATACACAAAAAATAGCGGGGTACGGCACAGGAGGAAAGAAAAAAACAGAACATTTTTCTTGGGTGATGCTAGCTAAAAACCATGTAACGCTGGGGTTCAACTATGGGGCGGAACTCCCTGATCCTGAAAATATCTTGGAAGGGAGCGGGAAATTATACCGGCATTTTAAGGTGAGGTCTATGGAAGATCTAAACAAGCCTGATTTAATTACCATCTTAAAGTTTTCAACTTCCTATCGCGTGTCTCCCCTTAATTCCTACTAATTGTTATATTAGTTAAGGGACATTTAGCGATACTTTATGAATACCGAAGGACTCCTATTTTAAAAAGATCAAAAAACGAAAAAATAAAATTTAAGTTATGACAGATACCAACAACTATGCACACGCCGCCATGCTGATTAGGAAACCTGTTGAACAAGTTTTTATGGCCTTTACGAATCCGGAAATCACCACAAAATTCTGGTTTACCAAAAGCTCTGGGATGTTGGAAAAAGGAAGGACCGTAGATTGGACATGGGAAATGTACAATCATAGTATCCCAGTACATGTATTGAAATTGATCACCAATGAATTATTGATCGTTGAATGGGGCTCGGGAGACACAAAGCAACTCGTGGAATGGGAGTTTAAAGCCTTGGACGACTACCGAACTTTTGTTTCTATCACCAATACGGGTTTTACAGGTAACCCAGATGAGATTTTATCCGGAGTACGGGATTCAACTGGTGGATTTTCTTGGGTATTGGCCGGTCTAAAAGCCTATTTGGAGCACGGGATTGAATTAAACCTCGTTGGAGATAGGTATCCCAAAGAATTGGGTAACCACTGATAACACAAAAGAATATCTCATTTTAATATAACATCAAACACTACAAATCACCTACTATGGACAAAATCATTATCCAAGGCATTCAGTACGATGACAAATCGTCCTACCAAAAAGGGCCCAAACTGGCCCCACCATTGATCAGAGAGGCCCTACACTCCGGTTCCATGAATTATTTTGCAGAGGACGGCACCTCTATTGAAAGTAGACAATTACTGGATAAAGGAGATTTTGAGATCACCTCCTATTTTGATATTGAGGAGATCACCAAAACCCATTTAAAGACACACAAGAAAATTTTGACACTCGGGGGAGACCATTCCATAACCTTTCCCATTATTAAGGCCGTTCATGAGCAATATCAGGTTTTGGATATTCTGCATATAGATGCCCATGCAGACCTATATGACAACTTCGAAGGGGACCCCTACTCCCATGCCTGTCCCTTTGCCCGTATCATGGAAAACGGATTTGCAGTTCGCTTGGCACAAGTGGGTATCCGCACCTTGAATACACATCAAGCGGAGCAGGCCGAGAAGTTTGGAGTAGAGATACACCCCATGAAAAATTTAAATCTATCCAGCATTCCCAAATTCAAAAACCCTCTTTACATATCTCTGGATATGGATGGTTTTGATCCTGCATTTGCACCTGGAGTATCCCACCACGAACCGGGTGGACTCACATCGAGACAGGTCATTGACCTCTTACAGAATATCGATGCGGAAGTCGTAGGGGCCGATATAGTGGAATACAATCCTACTAGAGATTTTCAAAATATGACTGCTTTTTTAGCAGCAAAAATGATGAAGGAAATCCTGGCCAAAATGTTATAAGACCATCCCAAGAAACATATCAATACCCGCACTTGCTTGATGAAGACCATTTTATACGTTACCGATTTCTATTACGAAGCCAAAGGCAGAAAATACTATGAGGAAGATCTATACATCACTTCCCAACTGAAAGCACATTTTAATATCCTTATTGGTCATCCCCATCAGGTACTATCTTACTTGGATATAGCCGATGTGCTCTTATTTAGGAATACCGGTTCCGTTATCGGCTATCAGGATTATTTTGATCGGTTTGTTGCCCTCGCAAAAGAGAAGAATATCCTCACCTTCAATTCCTTTGATGGTAAGGCCGATATAAAAGGAAAACAATACTTATTGGACTTAATGGTTCTGGAATATCCCATTATTCCTACCGTTAACAGCTTGAATAAATTGGACAAGTTAGGCAATCCTAAAACCTATGTCGTAAAACTAAAAAATGGGGCTGACTCCATAGGAATGGAATTCCTGACCAAGGAAGAGGTGTTGAAAATCGATTTAAAGGGTAGATTGATTCAACCTTATCTCGATTTTGAATATGAGGTTTCCTTCTATTACCTCAACAATAGGATCCAATATGCCCTGTACGCCCCTAATAAAGATAAGCGATGGGATCTACAGGAGTATGAGGCTACTAAAGATGACCTGATCTTTGCAGAAAAATTTATCCAGTGGAACAATATGAAGCGAGGTATAGTGCGTATCGATGCCTGTAGGCTCAAAGACAATTCGTTATTATTGGTAGAAGTAGAAGATTTAAATCCGTTTTTATCCCTTGATGCCCTTAGTGAAGCAAAAAGAAATGACTTCTTGGGCAATTTTATCGCCGCCCTTCAATCGTTATAAACAATGGATTCACATGTAAACCCATGCCTAAAGCCATCCTCCCATAATTCTAAAAAAAATAGTACCTTAATAAATCACTCCAACAAATCTTAAGATTAAACCATATGGCAAGGATTGTTAAAAAACAGAAAAAAGAAATAGGCTTGGCTCCGGACGCCTTATATTTTAGAGGCAAAAAGAAGGTGGACAAGGTATACCTAAGATTGATAGATTTTGACTCCGACAACCTGGAAGAAAGTGCTATCAAAACTGTTAAACAGGTTTTGGAGTACCAAGAAAAACCAACCGTCACCTGGTTTAATGTAGACGGACTTCACAACGTTGCGGTCATGGAAGAAATATCCAAAGGGTTTAACATAGACAGGCTCATCTTGGCTGATGTCATGGATACCCAAGCAAGGCCCAAAGTGCACGAATATGCCAATTGCATCTATCTTTCCATCAAAATGCTGCAACAAAACGAAAAGACCAATGAGATAACCGTAGAAAATTTAAGCCTCATCTTAACTGAAAACGTACTTATTTCATTTCAGGAAAACAAAGGAGATGTATTTGAACCAGTTAGGGAAAGGATAAGAAACAATAAGAAAAGGATTAGGAATTCGGGAGTGGATTATTTGGCCTTTGCCCTTTTAGATATTGTGGTGGACAATTACATCTATATTATAAGTGTCTTGGGAGATAAAATTGAAGGCTTGGAGGAAAAACTCCTGCAAAATCCCAATCAGAGTGTCATAGATGAGATCAACGCGTACAAGCGGGAACTGAATTTCTTGAGAAGAAGCATTAACCCATCCCGAGAAATGATATTGGCCCTTTCAAAAATGGAATCCGAATTTATTGAAGAGACCACCTATGTGCATTATAAGGAATTATTGGCCAATGCCAACCAAGCTGCGGAATCTTCCGATAGCTATCGTGAAATATTATCAGATCAGCTGAACATTTACCATACCATGATCAGTAATAAATTGAATGATATCATGAAGTTCCTAACCGTTTTTTCGGTCATCTTTATACCCTTGACTTTTATAGCAGGTATCTACGGAACCAACTTTGATGTGCTTCCAGAGCTTCATTTCCAATACAGCTATTATATTATGTGGGGGGTTATGATTACAGTGGTCATTGGAATGTTGATCTATTTTAAACGAAAAAAATGGCTTTAAATCACCTATTGGGGTGTGACAAAAAAGTCTTTAACGGTTTTTATCTTCATCGATTACTACTTCACGGCGACCACCTCTATCTCTATCTTGGCATTGGCTGCAAGTCCACTAGCTGCAAAAGTGGTTCGTGCAGGTTTTTTAGTAAAATATTGGATATATATTTCGTTGAAGGCGGCAAAATCCTCTATGTCCCTCAGGATCACCGTACATTTCACCACGTGGTCCAAATTCATCTCATGGTGTTCCAAAACTGCCGCAATATTCTTAATGGCCTGCTCCGTTTCTGCCTTAATACCGCCCGTGACCATTGTTCGTGTACTTTGATCCATACCTATCTGTCCGGCCAAAAAGAACAAATTTCCCACAGAAACGGCATCACTAAATGGGGCGGATTGCTTTTTCTCTTCATGGGAAGCATGAAAAACTATGGAAGATTCCTCTTGGGCTTTTAGTGGTGTTCCTGATACTAATGCCAGAATGATAATGAAGTACAAACTATTTTTCATGATGTAAAGTGATTAATTGGCTACCATATTGCCGGCGGCAATCTTTTATGTTCTTTAAAATTAGCCTATTTTTATCAAAAATATACCACATGAGTACCAAAGACAAATTCTTTGCTCACATTGAAGAGGGATATACTACTAAAGGCGACTACATCACCATGGGATCTGCTATTTTGGATGGGGAAACGGTCACCAACGCCTTCGTAAAGATTCCATTAAAAACTCTAAATAGGCACGGATTGATTGCCGGAGCCACCGGAACAGGAAAAACAAAGACCCTACAGGTTATTGCAGAAAATTTATCCGACAAAGGTATCCCGGTACTCTTAATGGATCTCAAAGGAGATTTGAGCGGACTTGCCCAACCTAGCCCAGGACATCCCAAGATAGATGAGCGACATGCCAAAATAGGGCTCCCCTTCGAAGCCAAGGGATTTCCCGTGGAAATACTTTCACTATCCGACCAAGATGGAGTGAAACTTAGGGCAACGGTTTCCGAATTTGGCCCTGTCCTACTATCCAGGATATTGGATCTCTCGGAAACCCAAGAAGGTATTGTGGCCGTGGTATTTAAATATTGTGATGATAACAAATTACCTCTTTTGGATTTAAAGGATTTCAAAAAGGTACTGCAATACGCAACCGGGGAGGGTAAAAAAGAATTCCAGGACAGCTACGGTAGGATTTCCACCAGCTCAACCGGGACCATCTTACGGAAGATCATAGAACTGGAGCAGCAAGGTGCTGATTTATTCTTTGGCGAGAAATCCTTCGATGTTGAAGACCTCGTTCGTATCAATGAAGAAGGCAGGGGATATATCAATATCCTACGTCTTACGGATATCCAAGACCGCCCAAAACTGTTCTCCACTTTTATGTTGAGCCTTTTGGCGGAAATATACTCCACCTTTCCTGAACAAGGGGATAGTGATAGACCTGAATTGATATTGTTCATAGATGAGGCCCATTTAATTTTCAAGGAAGCGTCCAAAGCATTGATGGACCAGATAGAAAGTATAGTAAAATTAATCCGTTCCAAGGGGATTGGACTTTATTTTGTCACCCAAAACCCAACTGATGTGCCCGATGATGTATTGGCACAATTGGGACTTAAGGTACAGCATGCGCTAAGGGCATTTACAGCTAAGGACAGAAAAGCGATTAAATTGACTGCTGAAAACTATCCAGATTCTGAATTTTATGACACCAAGGAAGTATTGACCTCTTTAGGCATTGGGGAGGCATTAATTTCTGCCTTGGATGAGAAAGGTAGACCAACACCTTTGGCGGCAACAATGTTACGGGCGCCCATGAGCCGCATGGATGTACTTACTGATAGCGAATTGAAGTCGGTTATAGACAATTCTAAGTTGGTGAAAAAATATAATGATATTGTAGACCGTGAGAGTGCCTATGAAATACTGAACGAAAAAATTGAAAAGGCAGAAATAATAGCCGAGAAGGCAAAAGAAAGAGAAGAAAAAGAAACAGTTGGAAGAAGAACTTCCACAAGAAGAAAAAGTACAAGACAAAACCCAATAATAAAGGTACTCACCAGTGCTACATTTATAAGAGGCGTTTTAGGAGTGCTAAAAAAAGTAATGCGTTAAACACCTATGAAAAACAAAAACATTTTTGCTTTGGTACTAGTTGCCATGATCTTTATACAATGCGAAAAAGCAGATAAGGAATTTTTAATAACCCCAGATTCCGTTGGTATGGTTACGAGAACCACTAGGGTGTCCGACTTGGAAGCGCTTTATGAAAAAGACTCCGTTGTTTTGGATACCAATGTGTCCAAATTGACTTCATCACAAGAAAAGATTCAGGTTTTCGAAAAAGGAGGCGTGCACTTATTGACCTTAACACCTAATACGGATAGTATCCCTACTGTTGAGAATATTAGAATTTATGATCCTCGTTTTGTATCTGAAAAAGGAGTTGGACTCCAAAGCACTTTTAAGGACATCAAGGATAACTACACCATTGATAAAATTGTGACTTCCATGAACAATGTGGTCATCTTTTTAAGTGATAGCGATATGTATATCACCATAGACAAGGAGGAATTACCAGAAAGTCTACGATATGCCGCTGCTGGTAATATTGAGGCGGTACAGATCCCCGATGTTGCAAAAATAAAATACATCATGGTAGGCTGGGATTAATTCCATCAGCCACCAATGTCTAATTATGCGTAGTCGAGAGGTCGACTTATAAAACATATAATGAAAAAATACACCCTGCAAAAAGCTCCCTTTGTGGTCCCAACAACCGACGGGAAACTCATAGAAGAACATTTTGGAAGAGCCACAGATGGCAATTCCCAGATGAGTATCGCCCATATGGTGGCCCCTCCGGGTTGGAGTGAGCCTTTCCAAACCCCAGAATTTGAAGAATACACGTATATCATTAAAGGGAAGAAGCAATTCAACATAGATGGGGAGAAAGTGATCCTTGAAGCCGGACAGTCCATCAAAATTGAGAAGAACACCCGTATTCAATATTCCAATCCGTTTGATTCTCCCTGTGAATACATCGCTGTTTGTCTCCCGTCATTTTCCCTGGATAGTGTAAATAGGGAAGAATAGCGGAACAATTGGATACAATGGAAAAAATGATTTATAAATATTTGGCCCTTGCCTACGGACAGTATTTTAATATGTTGGCCCTGGTTTCCAAAAGAAAGGCAGCGAAAAAGGCTTTTACGCTTTACTGTTCCCCAAGAAAGGGTAAGGTTTTGCCACACCAAAAGGAATATCTGGATGCCGCAAAGCACCAAGTCATTCATGCAGCCAATGTAGAGATACAAACGTACCATTGGTCTGGAACAAACGAAACTGTGCTATTGCTCCACGGTTGGGAGAGCAATGTCTTCCGTTGGAAAATACTTATTGAAAAGTTACAGGAGGCCAATTTCAATATCATTGCCCTTGATGCCCCAGGCCATGGAAATTCTTCTGGTAATATTTTGAACGTGCCCCTTTATACAGAGTGTACCAATGTTGCAATAGGCACCTATAATCCTTCCTATGTCATTGGTCATTCCATGGGCGGGATGACCACCATTTACAACCAATACAAATACCCAAATGCCGATATAAAAAAATTGGTGTCTCTGGGATCCCCTTCAGAACTGTCTGAAATGATGGACCACTACCAAAATTTGTTGAGCTTTAACGACACCGTTCTTTCGGAACTGGAAAAGTACATTAAAGAACAATATGAGATTGAAGTGCATAACTTTTCTGCGGCCAGGTTTTCGGAAAGTATAGAACAGAAAGGATTTATCGTTCATGATGAACTGGATTTGATAGCCCCCTATTCAGCGGCTGAAAAAATCCATGGCCAATGGAAAAACAGTTCCCTTTTTAAAACTTCAGGTCTGGGGCATTCCCTACATCAGGAAGAAGTGAACCAAAAAATTATTGACTTCCTCAAGTCATAAAAATCATTTATTTTTATCAAAAATAGCTGCTATGTCCAAAGTAAACCCATTTCACATCGCCATCCCTGTTCATAACTTGGATGAATGCCGAACCTTTTACAGGGATATCCTAAATTGCGAGGAAGGCCGAAGTAGTGACCATTGGGTAGATTTTAGCCTCTTTGGCCATCAGTTGGTGATACACTACAAGCCCAAGTCCAAAGAAGAGTCATTGCACACAAATCCTGTAGACGGCAAGGACGTACCTGTCCCACATTATGGAGTGGTATTGGATTGGGACCAATTTGAGAATTTTGCGGAGGATTTAAAATCCAAAAAAGTAAAATTTGTCATCGAACCTTATATCAGGTTCGCGGGACAAGTGGGCGAACAGGCCACCATGTTCTTTTATGACCCGGCCGGTAATGCTTTGGAGTTTAAATCCTTTAAGGATATGGGGCAGTTATTTGCCAAATAACCTAGATAGATCCAAAACCACACAAAGCCAAACTTGAAATAACCCACTCAAGGAATAAGCTTTTTTTCAAAACAAACGCTATTCTCTATTCCGGCATATTGTCCGTAATTGGGAATGATTTGATATCCATTCTTGGTATAAAGGGCTATAGCCTCTGGTTGTCTTTTACCTGTTTCCAAAACACACTTTTGGTAGCCCAAATCCCGTGCCCAGTTCTCCAATACGGACAAAACCTTGGTCGCTATACCTTCACCTCTTTTTTCCGGAATAACGTACATCCGCTTTACCTCCATGACGTTTGGCTCCAATTCCTTAAGAGCCCCACAGGCTACAGGAAGCTCCAGATGGTAGGCTACCAACGCATATTTTATTAAATCCAGCTTGTTGAATTGGTTGTAGAACGAATGGTCTTCCCCATCCCTTTCGGCCAGATCAGCATTAAGAAGGGCCACGAGCATTTTAAAGTCGGGCTCTGTAGCGTTGGACTTTACTATACGAATCATCGAACTGTTATTATCTCACTATTTATAACGCCAGCTGGTCAGATCGGCACCTTTCGGGGCGCTTTCGGCAATGCGTTTCATGATTTTGGGCACGTACATGGTATTGTACCGCATACGACTAATGTAATTGGGTTGGTCCGGGTCTCCATTCCAACAATGCTCTGCCCTATCGCCATAAGCCACTTCCCCCTCATAATAGGGGTCTGTAGTATTTTCTAAAAAGTCTTCCATCAAATAAACTGCATTGTTCAAATAATAATTGTCCATATCGCCACAATAGATATGAATTTTCCCCTTCAATTTATCCCCCAATTTATCCCAATCGCGCTCCATAATATAGCGCAGATCATAGTTTTCTTGCCAATATTTGGCCACGTCTGCATTGATATCCCCGCTCATTTTATCCCATAAGCGAACTGGGTATCCATCTTTCCCTTGTGGTGAATAAGTAGCCTCCCATATATCCCATTGCTGTCCAGATCTTGATTTATCACCCAAAACCAACTCCAAGTGATTTCCTTCCCGTAAGGTGGATTGAATTTGGCCTAGGTTATTCCGATGGGCCGGAACTTCCAATTTTTTATAGTTGCTATCATAGTAATAGGCATTTTCATCCTCATAGATATTTGTTAGGCAATAGGCCCTAAAATCAATGGGATCCGGACAAGCCGCAAAACACCCGTTATATTCTTCAGGATATTTTACCTGTACTGCCAAAGCTTCCCAACCTCCCGTGGAGCCCCCATAAAGAAAACGGGACCAACCTTCGCCCATGCCCCTAAATTGTTTTTCGATATGCGGGATTAGCTCATAGGTTATGGCATCTCCATACGGACCTTGGCTGGCTGAATTTACCGCATAGGAATCGTCGTAATACGGAGTGGGATGTTGAATTTCGATGATAATAAATCTAGGGAAATCTGGCTCGTTCCAACGCTTGTAAAAATCGTAGGCCTCCTGTTCCTGAATGATATTGTACCCATCAACATTGAATCGGGATGAATATTCCGGCTTTATATTGGGGTCTGGAGGCGTGGTCCTAAATCCATCAAAATCTTTTGGGAAGTGACCATGAAAGATCATCAACGGATACTTTGCCTCTGGGTGTTCCTCAAAACCCTTGGGCAACAGCACATGGGCACCCAAATACATGTCCCTCCCCCAAAACTTGGAGAGTTTTTCAGATTTTATTTTGATGTGCTTTATCCATTCCGTGTCCTTTGGCTCCTCTATTGGAGGAATTATCTGATCCATCTGTATATCGATTTCCGGAATTCCTTTTTCCGTGATGGTAACCTTCATAGGCTTGCTATACATATTGCCAGGAGAGCTGTTCCATTGCTGCCCTTCCCCATTGTCCATGGGTAATTTTACGGTCTGGCCAGTAGACAAATTGAACGTCTCATATTTATGCAACAAGGCTTGGACGTAATAATCCCCTGGAGGGATATCGGCCATGCTCGCAATCGGAAAACCAAAATCTTTGCCATCGAATACTATCTTCTCATTGGGTGCCATTCCGTCCACGTTCTTCCCGTAGATCAATTGGGCTTTAAGCCCATCATTAATTTGAAAACGAGGTTCCGTCTTGTCATTGTTGGCTAGCATCAATAATAATCTACCGTCCATTTTTTCCGCACCAACGGCATCAGAGAAAGTAACAGATACGGCAATTGGTGTGGATACTTCCTTATTGGATTGACAGCTTGCAAAACAAATAACGGCAACAAAGAGAAATAGTCTTTTCATGGGTTGGTTGTATTTAGAGAAAAGATACTCATTTTCGTATCAATAACAAACACCATTATCAGCCAATTGAATTATGGGATCATACACAAATTGCAACTTCCCTATTCTGGGATTTGAAGGGACTACTTTATAAGATAAGTTGTTTTAAAACGTTATATGCTTTAAATAAGACTAGGTTTTGATACCTACTAAATTTCTGGTCTATGAGAAAAATTTTAGCCGTAAGCTTTGTATTTGGCGCCATCGTCGCCATGAGCAGTTGTAATTATGACGACAGTAATGATATTGATGTCCTCAACCCTAATGATAGCATTAAAGGGTCTTCCTATGAAACAAAAATGCCCCAATAAATTGAGGCATATATAGATCGTACTATTATTTTTTACTTCTGTGACGTTCCCTTGCCAATAAGGTGTTCTTTAGGAGCATGGCTATGGTCATAGGTCCTACCCCACCTGGCACCGGAGTAATAAAAGATGCTTTTTTGCTCACGTTTTCAAAATCTACGTCACCGGTAATATAATACCCTTTTTCCTTGGTATCATCCGCTACACGGGTAATTCCTACATCTATGACTACGACATCGTCCTTTACCATTTCTGCCTTTAAAAAGTTGGGTACGCCAAGGGCTGAGATAATGATATCTGCCTGTGATGTTATTTGATTGATATTTTTAGTGTGGCTATGGGTCAAGGTTACCGTGGAATTTCCCGGCCATCCTTTACGGCCCATAAGAATACTCATGGGGCGACCAACAATATGGCTCCTCCCGATCACAACCGTATGCTTTCCTTTGGTATCCACATTATAGCGTTCCAATAATTCCAAAATCCCAAAAGGGGTTGCTGGTATAAACGTGCTCATATCCAGAGCCATTTTACCGAAATTCATAGGGTGGAATCCATCCACATCCTTATCCGGATCTACTGCCAGCAATACTTTTTGGGTATCTATCTGCGGAGGTAATGGCAGCTGCACAATAAAACCGTCGATATCGTCATTCTCATTGAGTTCCTCTATCTTTTTTAACAATTCCAATTCCGAAGTGGTACTTGGCATTTTTACCAAGGTAGATTCAAAGCCCACTTTTTCACAAGAACGTACCTTACTGCCCACATAGGTTAAACTAGCCCCGTCGTTACCGACAATAATAGCAGCCAAATGAGGGACTTTTTCCCCGCGCTCCTTCATTTTGGAAACCTCAACGGCAATTTCATCCTTTATTTCATTGGAAACTTTCTTTCCGTCCAATAGTTGCATAGTATTCTTTTTAGTTGGTATTATGTATTGATCAGGGTTTAATTACTTCATCCCCTTCATGCCACCCATCATTTGCATCATCTTTTTACCGCCACCACCTTGCATCATTTTCATCATCTTGCTCATTTGGTTGAACTGCTTCAGCAATTGGTTCACCTCTTGTACCGTTCTTCCACTTCCTTTGGCTACACGTACTTTTCTACTGGCGTTCAATACGGTAGGATTGGAACGCTCATCCGGGGTCATAGAATGTATAATGGCCTCAATATGCTTGAAGGCGTCATCATCTATATCCATCCCTTTAAGGGCCTTTCCAGCTCCAGGGATCATTCCCATCAGATCCTTCAGGCTACCCATTTTTTTGATTTGCTGGATCTGACTCAAGAAATCATCAAAACCAAAGGTGTTCTTGGCAATCTTCTTTTGGATTTTCCGAGCTTCCTCTTCATCGAACTGTTCTTGTGCCCTTTCCACCAGGGAAACAACATCCCCCATCCCAAGAATACGATCTGCCATACGGGAAGGGTGAAAAACATCAATGGCGTCCATTTTTTCCCCTGTACCAATAAATTTGATAGGTTTATCAACAACCGATTTAATAGAAATAGCGGCACCACCACGGGTATCACCATCCAATTTGGTAAGGATTACCCCGTCAAAATTCAAGATGTCATTAAAAGCCTTGGCAGTATTCACCGCATCCTGACCTGTCATGGCATCCACCACAAATAGGGTTTCTTGGGGTTCAATGGCCTTATGGATGTTGGAAATTTCCTTCATCATCACCTCATCTACTGCCAAACGACCAGCGGTATCAATGATGACCACATTATATCCATTTGCTTTGGCATGGGCAACACCCGCTTTGGCAATGGCCACAGGGTCATTATTACCTTTGTCTGAATATACTTCAATGCCCAATTGATCACCAACTATGTGCAACTGGTCTATCGCCGCCGGACGGTATACATCACAAGCGACCAATAATGGATTCTTAGTTTTTTTGGTCTTTAAAAAATTGGCGAGCTTCCCGGAAAATGTAGTCTTACCAGAACCTTGGAGACCCGACATTAAAATAATGGAAGGGTTTTCCGAAAGGTTGATGCCCTCCGTTTCACCACCCATAAGCGCTATCAGCTCATCCTTTACCAATTTCACCATCAATTGCCCTGGTTGAAGGGAGGTCAGTACGTTTTGGCCCAAAGCCTTTTCCTTGACCGAATTGGTAAATTCTTTTGCAATCTTAAAATTGACATCGGCGTCCAACAAAGCCCGTCTTACCTCTTTGAGGGTTTCAGCAACATTTATTTCCGTTATCTGTCCATGCCCTTTGAGAACGTGTAGTGCCTTATCTAACTTTTCGCTTAAATTATCAAACATAGTCTTGCAGTATTAAGAAATGCAAATTTAAGAATAACAATGGGAAGTGGGAAGTTTGACCTTAAAAATATAAATGCAAAAAGGGCAACTTCGTTATGAAGTCACCCTTTTCAAAATATTTGGGGCAAAAAAGTGGTTCTTATCTCACGAAGTCCAAAGTTTCTATGGTACCATCACCACTTTCACTTCTCAATTTAAGACTTGTACTTGTTGTAGCAACAATATCCCAATCATCGGATAAGGTTATAAAATTATTCCCTTCTCCATAGTTCAGGTAGCACTTTAATTTCCCTTCACTATCTCGGATAATTCTCCATAAACCATTATCAACCAAGGGATCTGCATTTACAGAAATACTGGCTACATTATTGGATGAGAAGAAGAAATCAAAATCAGCATATTGCGCAAATGTATTTTCTCCCTCACCGATGGTGTAGTTGGCAATTTTCCATGCACCACCCATCAAATAGTTCCTGATTTCCATCACATCGCCATCTTCATTATTATCATTACAGTGACGCTCCAATATAAGTTCATAGGCAGTACCTTCAATCTCAAACTTCAATCGTTTGTTATTCAAATCTCTTAACAACCATTCAAAACTTACGCCAGGCTCATTACCCATGGTAATTGCCATGACCAATTGTCCTTGTGTATTGGTAGTGATTGCCCATGTTCCATTTGAGGTGTTTACTCCATTGCTCAATGTTACTTCGGCATTGGCTCCAAAACTGAACTTGTAACCCAACAAACGATCAATTTCCTGGTTATTGTTCTTTACTTTTTTGATTACCCAGCTACATTCCTTTAGAATTTCCCTAAGGGTATCAGGCGTATTGTTAACAATATCACAGGCCTTCTTCATGACAATTTTATTGCCTTCACCAGAGTATAGTTTAATTCTACCTTCTTCAATTTCATATACAAACCATTCCAAGGTAAAATCTACCATGACATCAAACTCCAATTTCAATAGGACACGATTTTCGCCTACCCTAGTGGACCAAGTTCCTTCAAGGGCTGCACCTATTCTGTTCCTAACGATTACAGTTCCATTTTCCTTAAAGTTCATTACATATTCAAAATATTGATCGGTCTGGTTGATACCATCCCTTTTTACTTCATGAACCAAGAAAGGACAGGCTACCAAGAATTTATCCAAACGGTCTTTATTAAAGTCGTCATCGTTATGATCATTGTCGTCATCTTCATCACATGCATCCTTTGCATTCTCAATGGCATTCGCCAATTCAGCATTGCTGTTCACTGTTATTTCCGAACCATCATATAGGGCAAGACTAACTGGGAAATCGAAACTTACCAAGTCATTGTCATCCAATCCTTTAAAGAATCTTCTTAGCTCCAAATCATTTTTCACAATTACACTACCTGTTTGTTGTAGGTTCGCACTGAAGGTGTACAGCTTTACAGGATATACAAAATCTATACATTCAATATCATCGTCATCACCACCTTCTATACAATCGGCAGCAATTCCGCGTAGATCTTCTTTATTGTTGATCACCACTTCCGTGAAATCTGAAAGTGTAATGGTGATAGGAAATAGAATTTCCAAGAAATCCTCATCCCCATCAATGGAATCGAAAATTTCTTCTATCAACCTTAGATCGGCTATGGAGTCTATGGTCAATTGTATTCCTGCCACCTCTACGGTATAAGGAAATTGGATGGCAATACAACTGGAGCCATCAACGATATTATCAAAGGAACCATCATTGGAAGATGTACGTTCTACTAAATTAGCGGTAGATGAACTGGCTGCAATGGCCTCTTGCTCATTTCCTGTTGGTAATTCTTCAAACTCATCTTGACATGAGGTGAAGCTCATAGCAAATACCAGTAGGCCGGTATACATTAGATAACTAATAAACTTTTTCATAATGTTTGGATTTAATTTGGTGTTATAACTATAGAACAACCCACTTATAAAAAACCCTACCCCCTTTTTAATTTTTTTTAAAATATCTTTGAAAAAAAATATTACGCTTGGATACGGACAACAAAAACAATGTTTGCAAAGAAGAGGTCTATAGCGCCCTCTTTAACGCCAATTCTAAAACGGTTTTTAACTATATATATTATAAGTTCGGAAATGAGGAAAAAGCATATGATGCGGTTCAGGAAGCATTCATAAAGCTTTGGGAGAATTGTGCCAAGGTTGCGCCGGAAAAAGCCAAGTCATACGTCTATACTATTGCCAACAATCTTTATTTAAATGTGATTAAGGCGGAAAAGGTACGATTGAAATATGCCGATAAGAGTTTGGAGGTATCGCATGAATCGCCAGAATTTTTGTTGGAAGAAAAACAGTATCAGGAAAAATTGGATCGTGCTTTGAACAGTTTGCCGGAGAACCAACGTACCACCTTTTTATTGAATAGGATAGACGGGAAGAAGTATGCCGAAATTGCCGATATGGAAAATGTAAGTGTAAAGGCCATAGAAAAGCGGATGCATTTGGCCCTAAAAACATTGAGAGAACAAATTGAAGGGATTTAAAAGATCCTATAAGGATATACGTGGGATTGGTAGTATTGAATTTTTATTTCAGTGAGGCTTAATCCTTTTAGAGCTAAAATATTTCAATTAAAAAGTAGGGTATTTATTCTTTTGATTGTTATAATTATGAAAAGAACAGTAAGATGCAAGAAAATTACCTAGCAAAATGGCTCAATAACGAACTCTCTGAGGAGGAGTTGGCAGAATTTAAAAATTCTGTCGAGTATGACTCTTATCAGAAGTTAAAGGAAGCATCCGGTTCTTTGGAAGCTCCAAAATTCGATGCCGATAAGATATGGAGTTCCCTTAAGGACAAAAGGGAATCGTCCAAATCCAAGGTCATCCAATTGCGTCCATTTACAAAATTGCTGCGGGTTGCAGCAGCCATTGCAGTTATTGCTGTTGCTTCTATCTTTTATTTCAACTCTTTGGATGAAACCATTTCCACACAGTATGCGGAACGGGCCGAAGTGCTTTTACCGGATGCCTCTGAAATTGTTTTGAATGCCGATTCCGAGGTTTCCTACAGCAAAAAGAAATGGGACAAAAAACGAAATGTATCCCTGAAAGGAGAAGCTTACTTTAAAGTCGCCAAAGGAAAACGTTTTACAGTTACCACCGATGAAGGAACAGTTGCTGTTCTGGGTACCCAATTTAATGTGGAAAATAGAAAAGGACTTTTTGAAGTGACCTGTTTTGAAGGACTCGTAAGTGTTACCTTCCAAAACAAGGAATTCAAGGTGCCTGCCGGATCATCATTTTTGGCCATCAATGGGGAAGTAAGACCTACCATTGCCCCAACAACCACAATACCCTACTGGATGAACCATGAAAGCAATTTTAAAAGCATCCCACTTTCCTATGTGTTGGATGAGTTTGAAAGACAATACAATGTAACTGTAGAAATAAAGGATGTTGATACCAACCAATTATTTACCGGTACGTTTAGTAATACAGATATTGATTTAGCGTTAGAAAGTATAAGTGTTCCTGCCAATATCCAGTTCAAAAAACTAGATGGGAATAAAGTCGTGTTCTATGCTGAAGAAACACCATAAAATTTTAAATGCCATTTTTTTACTCCTGCTGTTTTTCCCCTTGGCGACCAAGGCGCAAAACAGCAAGGTTGTTTCTATACCCCTCATAGAATATATCCAAACCTTGGAAGCCTCTTTTAATGTCAAGTTTTCCTACGTGGATGAAGATATCCAAGATTTATCGATCACCCCCATACTGAGTGACGATCTCTCGGTCATATTGACCGGTATCCAAAACCACACACAACTCCAGGTAAAGAAACTGAGTGACCGTTATTATACCTTGTACAAAAGCACCACAGTGGATATCTGTGCCCAAGTGCTCGATAATTATGAAGCAAACACCATCCCAGGGGCCACCATTGAAGTTTTGGGAAGCAGTATTGCTTTGGTCACCAATTTTGAAGGTTCCTTTGCTTTGGAGAATATTCCTAGACAAGCAATCATACGGATACGTTACTTAGGGTATAAAACAAGATATATTAGGGCTGAGGAATTGGTAAACCCTTCCCCCTGCCAACAAGTATTACTGGTGCCTAATTATGAGGAATTGGACGAGGTAATCCTATTTAAGCTAATGACTACGGGACTAAGTCAACAAAGGGATGGAAGCATACTTTTGACCATAGACGATTTTGGGATTTTACCTGGACTCATAGAACCCGATGTCCTACAAACCGTCCAGGCACTGCCGGGCATTAAAAGCATTGATGAAACCGTCTCGGACATCAATGTAAGGGGTGGCACCAATGATCAGAACCTCATCTTATGGGACGGTATAAAAATGTACCAATCCGGGCACTTTTTCGGGTTGATATCGGCCTTTAACCCCTATCTGACCGACAAGGTGACCATCATTAAAAACGGTACGAGCGCCCAATATGGGGATGGGGTCAGTAGTATCATCAATATGGAATCCCAGAATAACATCCATGATTCATTTTTTGGAGGGGCAGGCTTTAACCTTATCAGCGGTGATGTCTATGCCCATGTACCTCTTAGCACAAAACTGGCGTTCCAATTTTCTGCCAGACGTTCGGTAACCGACTTTTTTAACACCCCAACCTATAACCGCTTTTTTGACAAAGCTTTTCAAGACTCTAAAATTAAGGATAACAACTCCCAAGCTACAGATGCGGAGATCATAAGAGAAGAGGACTTTTATTTTTACGATATTTCGGGCAAATTACTTTATGATCTCAATGACGATCAAAAGGTACGACTGAGCTTTATCAATATCAAAAACGATCTTGCATATACAGAAACGGCAAAGGACAGCTCACAATCCTCACAAAGCGGCCTTGATCAAAACAATTTTTCCTTTGGCGGTAATCTTGAAAGTACTTGGACTTCAAATTTTTCCACCAATCTAAATATGTACTATACCAGATATAATTTAGATGCCAGAAATAGTACAGATAATGGCAACCAGCAACTGTTCCAAAACAATCAGGTCTTGGAGACAGCGGTAAAACTGAATACCCAATATGAGTTTTCCAATACGCTAAGCTTGCTCAATGGATATGCGTTTACAGAAGTTGGCATCATCAACTTTACCAATGTGACCCAACCGGCCTTTAAAAGCAACATCAAAGGTGTTCTCAGGCAGCATTCGGTATTCTCGGAGCTCAATTATACCTCTTTGGACAAAAAATTAAATGGTAGGATAGGAGCTCGACTTAATTATTTGGAAAACTTGGAAACCTTTAAGGAGTGGATCTTGGAACCTCGGTTGAGCCTAGCTTATAAATTTACCAAACATTTTAATGGGGAACTCTTGGGGGAGTTTAAAAATCAATCAACGAATCAGATCATCGATCTGGAACAAAATTTTTTGGGTATTGAAAAACACAGATGGATTTTATCCGACAACGATGAATTGCCCATTACCAAAAGTAAGCAAGGCTCCATTGGATTTAATTACGATAATAAAAGTTGGTATTTGGGGCTTCAAGGTTTTTATAAGGAGGTAAATGGCATCAGTACCTCCACCCAAGGTTTTCAGAACCAAAACCAATTTAACGGGGAGATAGGAAAATATGATGTTAAGGGAATCGAATTTTTGATCAATAAAAAAACCAACACCTTTAGCACTTGGTTGAGCTATGCCTACAACCTGAACAACTACACCTTTGAGGACATCACTCCAAAAACATTCCCCAACAACTTGGACATAAGGCACACCATAACCTTCGCGGGCACCTATTCCTACGAAGGCCTGAAATTGGGTCTTGGTCTGAATTACAGGACGGGAAAGCCTTATACGGAACCACAGGAAGGGGACAACGCCGTTGACCGGACCTCCTTCCCCAACACAATCAATTACCAAGAAAACAACAGCAGTAGGTTACCACACTACTTAAGAGCAGATGCTTCCGTCATCTATGATTTTGAAATGGGGAATAGGGTAAAGGCATCGGTAGGTGCTTCCATACTCAACCTCTTAAACAAAAGAAATGTATTGAACACCTATTACAGGTTAAACGACGATAACCAAATACAAACTATAGAAAGTGTTTCCTTGGGCATCACCCCAAATGTTAGCTTTAGGCTGAGTTTTTAATTCTTGCTATTGGCCGCTGAAAATCAAAATTCAACATTTGCCCTATAATGCCGTACAGTTCCGGAAATTCATTTTGGAAAATGGAGGGAGTCTCCACATAATTCTCAACGGCAACGGCAAAAAATTCATGTATATTTTCCATCCCGTATTCCCTGAAATAGGCTGTGCTCTTCAATTGGGCCAAAAAATGGACATCCAAATGTAGTTGTTGTATTTTTTTTAGTCCCAATGTAAATATTTGTGCCTCCCTATTGCGTTTGGTAAGTGCATTGAAACTTAAAGCATGGGCAAATTCATGTAGACCCAGGTTTAAATTATCATCCAAGGAATCAAACCCTGCCCTAAAGTGTTCGGCGGATAGCACCAATGTTTTAAGTCTTGGATTGTACTCTCCGATATGACTTTGCCTGTTTATTCTAGAAAAGTAATGGGTAGGATAGATTATGATCCGATCTATAGAGGAAATCATATAATCCTTGACTCCCATTGTAAGCATGATAGCAGTGGCACAAATCAACAAGACCATCTGTTCCTGTTGTGGTACCAAACCATGAAACATAAATTGTTTTTTGCTCCTAAAACGAATCAAACGCAGCTCAAACTTTTGTTTTTGCAGGGTAGAAAACCTAGTGTATACAGGAAAGTTATCAATAATAAGCTGCTTTTCCTGAGGCATTAACCGTTTTAGCTTTACAAGTGGGTTAATATGGTACAATCCCAAGGCGTAATAGAGAATATACAAGAAATAGCCCAAAATATAGGTTACTAACAAAAGGACTGCAATTTCAGGTAAGCTCATACTCCAAACATACTAAATATTTGGGCAGGCTGATTATGTTCCCAACCAAAAAACTAGCCTACATTCTTTCCGGAACTTCAATCCCCAATAACTTAAAAGCCGCTTGAATCACATCCCCCACTTTCTTGGCCAATTGTACTCGAAGCATTTTCTTTTGGCCATCTTCTTCTCCCAATATTGAAACATTTTGATAGAACGAATTAAATTCCCTTACCAGATCGTAGGTATAATTGGCAATAAGTGCCGGACTAAAATTTGTGGCCGCCAATTGGATGGTATCAGGAAACAACTGCAGTTGTTTTAATAATTCCTTTTCCTTCTCGTGAAGTTCTATTTGGGAAGTTTCCACGGCACCAGAAATGGACACATTGGTATCCACAGCCTTTCTTAAGATAGATTGTATCCTTGCATAGGTATATTGAATAAACGGACCCGTATTGCCCTGAAAATCGACCGATTCCTCTGGATTGAAGAGAATACGTTTTTTGGGGTCGACCTTTAGTATATAATATTTTAAAGCCCCCAAACCAATTATTTTATAGAGTTCCTGTTTTTCTGCTTCGGAATAATCCTCCAATTTCCCCAATTCTTCGGAGATTTCCGCTGCCGTTCTGGTCATATCCTCCATTAGATCATCGGCATCCACAACTGTTCCTTCCCTACTTTTCATTTTACCACTTGGTAGGTCTACCATCCCATAGCTTAAGTGGAACAGATTTTCTGCCCAATCGAACCCCAATTTCTTTAAGATAAGAAAGAGCACCTTAAAATGGTAATCCTGTTCGTTCCCAACGATATAGACCATGCCTTTGACATCAGGGTTATCCTTTACCCGATGAATGGCTGTTCCTATATCCTGTGTCATATATACCGCAGTACCATCAGACCGCAATACTATTTTTTCGTCCAACCCCTCATCGGTAAGATCTATCCAAACACTGCTATCCTCTTTTCTGTAAAACACTCCTTTTTTAAGTCCATCCGCAACCACATCCTTCCCCAAAAGATAGGTGTCACTTTCATAATAATATTGATCAAAATCGACTCCCAAATTTGCATAGGTGACCTCAAAACCGCTATAGACCCATTGGTTCATGGTTTTCCATAGGTTTACGACCTCCTCGTCCCCAGATTCCCATTTCCGAAGCATTTCCTGGGCATCCAAAAGTATCGGGGCTTCTTTTTCTGCCACCTTCTTATCCATACCCTCGGCAATCATGGCTGCAACTTCCTCTTTATAGGCTTTATCAAAAGCAACATAATAATTACCTACCAATTTATCTCCCTTTAATAGGGTGTTTTCTGGGGTTTCACCATGACCAAAACGTTGCCAGGCCAACATACTCTTACAAATATGGATGCCCCTATCGTTGATAATTTGGGTTTTGTATACTTTTTTTCCAGAAGCCTTAATTATTTCAGCAACCGAATACCCCAATAAGTTATTTCTAATGTGTCCTAAATGCAAGGGTTTGTTGGTATTGGGAGACGAGTATTCCACCATAACCGCATCGGCTTCTTTTTGGGTAACAATACCAAAGTTTTGGTCCTCCTTAATTTCATTGAAAAAATCGAGGTAATACCTATCGCTTATTGTAATGTTCAAAAATCCTTTAATCACATTAAAGTCTTCAACGGCTACAACAGTATCTTTTAAAAACTGACCTACCTGCTCCCCTATTTGAACTGGATTTCCTTTGACCGTGCGCAACATTGGAAAAATAACAACTGTTATATCCCCTGCAAAATCTTTTCTGGTAGGTTGAAATTCCACCTCAGGCAGATTCGCTTTGTAAATAGATTTTACTGCTTCCTTTACCTGTAGTGTTAAGACTTCTTGAATGTTCATCACATCTTTGCTTTTAAAGCTGCAAAACTAAGCATTTTTATTCTTTCCAGCTGATTATAACATGAACCAAGCCCTTATAATTGAAGATTTCCTTAACTTTAGGAGTACCTATAAAACGCAACATTAAAATAAACCATTGCTACAATTACCATGCTCGTAAACGTATCGTACAACAACAAAGAAACCACAAGAAAGGTTGATGCAGAGGTTGGCAAACCCTTCACCTTAAAAGAGCGGTTCGCCTTGAACGGAATTGGATCTCCAAAATTATTTATTACCCAGTCCAGTATGGGGATTAGAGACCTCTTAATATTGGACAACAATTTGGACAGCTGCAATATAGAAATGAGGCCTAAGGGAATAATTGTCAGGTTCCGTTCTATATTGGAAACCTTTGCCTTGGTTATACCCTATTACAAACTCTCCATTTACAAGGGGGATTTTGCTGTGTATTCCATTTACAAGGATCATTATTTTATAAAAGTTAGATCGGATACCAAAGCCATTCAAAAATACTTCCGTAAAATTCTGGATTATAAAGCTGACAATGCCCCTACCTCGATTGAAGATCTCTAAACCCTTACTAACATCCCCAATGTAAGGAGCAGCACTAACAAGGAGGTATCCACTAATTATAAGATGACTATGAAGATTTTACTTACAGGCGCCAATGGTTATATAGGGATGAGATTGTTACCACAACTCCTGGACCAAGGCCATGAAGTGGTGTGTGCCGTACGCGACAAAAAGCGGTTGTCCATAGATGCCGAAACACTATCAAAGATCAGTGTAGTGGAAGTTGATTTTTTGGATGAATATCGACCTAATTTGGTGCCAACCGATTTAGATACGGCCTATTACCTCATCCATTCTATGAGTTCCTCGACCACCGATTTTGATGAAAAGGAAGCCATCTCTGCCAAAAGTTTCAATCGCTATATGAAGGACTCCATGGTGAAGCAGGTTATTTATTT
Organism: Flavobacteriaceae bacterium KMM 6897; assembly: GCA_035798135.1. GTDB lineage: Bacteria > Bacteroidota > Bacteroidia > Flavobacteriales > Flavobacteriaceae > Sediminicola. The sequence goes on from JAPFBR010000004.1 coordinate 164,060, forward strand.
GAGTGGGATAGTGAACGACAAAGATCTGTCCAAGCATCTGCGTTCCCGAAAAAATGTAGAAGACATTTTATACCAAGGCGGATATAACCTTACGGTTCTTAGGGCGGGAATCATCGTGGGCTCTGGAAGTTCTTCCTTTGAGATCATAAGGGACCTATGCGAAAAGCTTCCTTTGATGATTACCCCAAAATGGGTGTTGACCAAAACGCAGCCCATTGCCATCCGGGATGTTATTAATTTTTTGACCGGGGTCTTGGGAAATAAAAAGACCTATAATGATTCGTTCGATATAGGGGGTCCAGAAGTTCTCACTTATAAGGCAATGCTAAAGCAATATGCAAAGGTCAGGGGCATTAGGATAGCTATGTATACGGTACCCGTTATGACCCCAAAACTCTCCTCCTATTGGTTGTATTTTGTCACCTCTACTTCATATAAATTGGCCATGAATTTGGTTGATAGTATGAAAATGGAGGTTGTGGCAAAAGACGATCGCTTACAGCAACTATTGGGCATTACGCCCCATACCTACGTAGAGGCCATTCAAATGGCATTTGTCAAAATTGAACAAAATTTGGTCGTCAGCAGTTGGAAAGATAGTATGGTCAGTGGCCGAATGAACAAAGATTTAAAAAAATTCATTCAGGTTCCAAAATTCGGAGTACTCAAAGACGAGCAGCAATTAAAAGTAGACAATCCCGAAAAAGTATTGGAGAACATCTGGAAAATTGGCGGGGATACGGGGTGGTATTATGCCAATTGGTTGTGGAAGATTAGGGGCCTACTGGACAAGATTACAGGGGGAGTAGGTTTGAGAAGGGGTCGCACCCATCCCGATAAGATTTATGCAGGCGATTCCCTGGACTTTTGGCGCGTATTATTGGCAGATAAGAAAAATAAGAGACTCTTGTTATTTGCAGAAATGAAATTACCGGGAGAGGCCTGGTTGGAATTTAGAATTGATGAGCAAAATATCCTACACCAAACAGCAACATTCAGGCCACGAGGATTAAAAGGGCGTTTGTATTGGTATAGTATTGTACCCTTTCATTTCTTTATATTTGGAGGTATGATCCGAAATATAGCCAAAACCTAAATTACCGCCTTATCGCTATTCTAAAATATATCAGAAAAAATATACTGCTTTCGGTATCTATCGGAATCATATTCCTACTTTCCATTATAGTATATGGATTCACCAAGGAATCCTATAATACTATTGAATCTACTTCCATTTGGGTACGCAACTATTTTGGGTACTTTTATCTTTATCTGGGATTGGCATGCGTGTTGTTATTGATAGGTATTGCCCTTTCTCCCTTGGGCCAAATAAAATTGGGTAAAAAGAACCAAAAACCAGAACATTCCCTTTGGGCGTGGACAGCCATGCTCTACAGTGCCGGAATGGGTGCGGGAATTCTACTGAGGGCGGTGCAGGAACCTGTGTTTATGCAACAAAACCCGCCTTACCTATCGTCCAATAGCCCTGAAATTTTAGCCTTGGAATTTACATTCTACCAATGGGGATTTACGGCTTGGGCATTTTATGGACTATTTGCAATGGTCGTTGGTTACGCCCTTTTTGTGAAAAAGAAAAAGGTTTTGGTTAGTTCTACCATAAACGACACCATTACCTATAAACCGGCCAGAATGGGTATAGATGTAATGACCATCATTACCACGGTATTTGGGCTAATTGCCGCCATAGGGCTAGGCACCACACAGATTACCGGTGGGCTAACCCATGTTTTTGGAACAAATTTTGAAATTGCGACCACAATAGTTTTGGCCATAATCATTTCATGCATCGCATTTATTTCTGTCTGGATGGGTGTTAATAAAGGCATTAAACTTCTTTCAAAATTGAATATTATTATTACCATGGTTCTGTTGGTCTTCATTTTTGTGACCAGTGACATGGGGAATATACTATGGTCCTTTTCTCAAGCCACCCTGCACTATTTTATTGACTTTATCCCCATGAGTCTCGCCTTAGGATCCTACGATCCCGGGATAGAATTCTTGACGGATTGGACATTTTACTACTGGGCCTTTTGGTTGGCCTGGGCCCCTTTTACAGGAATTTTTATAGCCCGTATATCCAAAGGCAGAACCTTACGACAATTGTTATTGGGGGTCCTTATCATTCCATCCTTAGGCACCTTCTTTTGGTTCTCGGTTTTTGGCAGCTCATCATTTCAACTCATTGAGGAATGGGGTATTTACCAAAATGAATTTGGCAATGTGTTCACCTCTATTTTTAAATTTTTCGAACATTATCCATTGGCAACCTTTTTAAACATGACCACTATTGTATTGTTGATCAGCTTTTTGGTTACCTCCGTAGATTCAGCTGTTTTTGTATTGAGCATGTTTAGTGATAAGGGCAAAAAGGATCCCAGTAAAATGCATCGTCTGCTCTGGTCAATTTTTATTCTTTTGGGCGCAATGGCCATCATTCTATTGGGCAATGCCAAACCGGAAATCGACGTGTTGATCGCTGTACAGAAATTACTGATCATCACCTCTTTGCCCTTTGCCTTTTTCATGGTGGCCATGACCATCATCTTCCTTAGGGAGCTTATAAAAGACAAAAAAGCCCCTCTTTCATAAGTAAAAGAGAGGCTATTAATATGTAAGTAAAATCTATTTTTTAGGAAGGAAAACTTCTGCCATCATACACCTAGCACTACCTCCTCCACAAGTTTCTATGGTTTCCAAAGAACTATGAATTATGGGACAATGCTTTTCTATTGCCTTTATTTGTTCTGGTTTCAAACTATTGTAAGCCGTAGAGCTCATCACCAAATAGGCCTGGTCTCCCATTCCTTGCACCTGCAGCATATTTCCCGCAAATTGGTGCATTTGGGTCTCGGTAATAGCTATGATTTCCTTACCATCCTGTTTTAAATGATCCACAACATTTTTCTTTTCCTTCTTATCATCGATGGTATCCAAACATATAACGGCAAAGGTATCCGCAACACACATCATAACATTGGTGTGGTAAATGGGCAAGCGCTTACCGCTAACGGATTGATTGGCCGTAAATACCACTGGAGTATATTCAAAATCCTCACAGAATTCTATAAACAACTCTTCATCGGCACGGGCAGATAAGGCACAATAGGCCTTATGATATTCCCGGTCCAAAATAATACTTCCCGTACCTTCCAAGAACAGTTGTTCGTCTTCCGCGGAGGTATAATCAACAATGTTCTCAATCAAAAAACCTTTTTCCTCCAGGGTTTCCAAAATATCCTCACGACGTTCATTTCTTCTATTTTCTGCAAACATGGGGTAGATCCCAACATTCCCATTCTCATGAAAAGAAACCCAATTATTTGGAAAAATCGAATCTGGTGTATCCGGATCCAAAGTATCTTTTACAACCACAACATTTACGCCCTTCTCCCTTAAGATATTGACAAAGGTATCAAATTCGTTTTGTGCCTTTATATTGATGTCCTGATTCATCATGTCCAAATTCCCTTGGAAATAATTATTGACGGCAGTTTGCTCATTCATACGAAAGCTGACTGGGCGAACCATTAAAATTGTATTTGTTGCTTGCTTCATGACTTATGGGTACTATTGATTTTATAAAAAATTCTTATGCTATACTGATAAGCACAAAATTAGTTTATTAAATTGCCAATCTAAATGCTTAAAGGTTAAAACACACTTAATGACAACTACAGACTGGATTGGGGCTATTGGCGTATTTTTAATATTGATGGGGTATTTCCTCAATCTAAGGGGAGCAATAAAAACTACGGACCTTTCCTATATCCTATTAAATCTATTGGGAGCGGGGATCGCTTGTTTCGCCTCTCTTTTATTGGGTTATATTCCCTTTATTATCCTAGAAGGCATTTGGGCCTTGGTTTCCCTATTGGCCCTAATAAACTATGTAAGACAGCGACCGGATATAATTAATCCCTAATTAAGGGCATGGTACTGCATCTTAATAGCCCTTCTTGTTTTGAAATTTCCGCATATGGAATTTCTTCCACTGTGAACCCTTTCTCCCTGAGCCAATTGTTTAGTCTCGTAAAATTACGCTCCGATACTACCACATCAGGGGATATGGAAAAGACATTACTGAACATGTGGTACATTTCATCCTTGGTAATTTCGAACACATTTTCCTTCCCAAAAAAGTTGACCAACCAAAGGTATTCCTCCTCTAGGAGAAAACCGTTCTTATGGATAATGGCATTGTCCTTACCCACGGGCTGAAAACAACAATCTAAATGTAGGGCGTTTTCATTTGCTATGGTGTTGGACTTTCTCAATTCAAAAGACTTTACTTTTTTATTGGGGAACAACGATTTTATAAAATCCACTCCTGCCTTATTGGTCCGCGCCGTAATATAATCCGAATAGTCAGCTCCGGTATACGTTCCTATAAAAATATAATCGCCATAGGGCATGACATCGCCTCCCTCTATATGTACATTTTTAGGAGGTGTAATAATATTTTCCTTTGGAATTTCATCCAAAACGTGATTGATTGCCTCTATTTCAATCTCCCTATCCGGAAGTATGTTCGCTTTGATCAGTTTATCCTCAATTACAAAGGTGATATCCCTAGAAAAAATTTGGTTGACATCCTTGAAAACTTTTGGTCTATAGACGGTAACCCCATATTTTTCAAATACCGAAGCAAATGCCTCCATTTCCTTCACCATATCCTCCTCCTTAGGATAGGTGCCAGCCAAAATATGTTCCATTGATTTAGGATCATAAGCTTCCTCTGGAGTAGGAACGGGACCACAGCTTTCTGCAGTTCCTAAAAGAACTGCCCGTAACCGGGAAGTTTCGTCTGTAACATTTAGTTGCAACATTGTTGAATTTTAGACAAAGATAGAATACTTATTCCTCTAAAAAAAAACCGCCCCAGGAAATAGGGCGGTTTTTAATTTCAAGATTTTGATAAGACTCATTATCTCTTTGATACTGGGACAAACGGCCTTAAATTTTCGCCAATATAAACCTGTCTTGGTCTACCTATTGGTTCGTTCTTTAATCTCATTTCCCTCCATTGTGCAATCCAACCTGGAAGTCTTCCCAAGGCAAACATAACTGTAAACATTTCAGTTGGTATTCCCAAGGCCCTATATATGATTCCAGAATAGAAGTCCACGTTTGGATATAATTTTCTATCAACGAAGTATTTGTCTTCCAAGGCCTCTTTTTCCAATCCTTTCGCGATTTCCAAGATTGGGTCATCTATGCCTAGATCTCCCAAAACGTCATCAGCAGCTTTTTTAATGATTCTTGCCCTTGGATCAAAATTCTTATAAACCCTATGTCCAAAGCCCATCAATCTAAAAGGATCATCTTTGTCCTTGGCCTTCGCCATATATTTTTTAGTATCACCACCATCCTTCTCGATAGCTTCCAACATTTCCAATACGGCTTGGTTGGCACCACCGTGCAAGGGACCCCAAAGGGCAGAAATTCCTGCTGAAATGGATGTGTATAACCCAGCGTGTGAAGAACCTACGATACGCACCGTAGAGGTGGAACAATTCTGTTCGTGGTCGGCATGAAGGATCAACAATTTGGCCAACGCTTCAATCACCAATTTATTCTTTTTATATTCTTGGTTTGGCTTCTTGAACATCATCTTATGGATATTCTCAACATAACCAAGGCTATCATCGCCATAATCCAATGGCAATCCTTTCTTTTTGCGCAAGGTCCATGCCACCAATACCGGAAATTTTGCAAGTATTCTTACAATGGCACCATACATTTCCTTTTCAGAAGTAACATTTACCGAAGAAGGGTTAAAGGCTATCAGGGCACTGGTCAGTGAAGAAAGCACGCCCATGGGGTGTGCCGACTTTGGAAAGCCATCCAAAATCTTTTTCATTTCTTCATCAACATGGGACTCCGCCTTAATGTCGTTATGGAAATTGGTCAATTGCATCTGGTTTGGCAATTCTCCAAATATCAGTAGGTATGCAACTTCCAAAAAGTCGGCCTTTTCAGCCAATTCTTCAATGGAGTATCCCCTATATCTTAAAATGCCTTTTTCACCATCCAAAAAGGTAATGGCACTCTCACAAGATCCGGTGTTTTTAAAACCTGGATCTATGGTAATCATCCCTGTAGTTGAACGTAATGTTTTGATATCAATGGCGAGCTCGTTTTCTGAACCCTCAATCACTGGAAAATTAAATTTTTTCCCTTGATATTCTAAAGTAGCTTTGTCAGACATTTTTGATTTTTACTATTTATACAATCGTAAAGTTATGAAAAACGATGTTGGTTAACAATACCCTAATTTCTTTTGTATTTTAATTAACAATACTTTTTTCTGGTGGTAGATAACCAACAAAAATCAACTGGCTTTCAACAATAATTTAGGTGTTTATGGAGTAAAGCTGGTTATAATACTCATCTACTGATTTTTTCCAGGTAAATCTCATCTCCTTGGCATTCATTTCTATTTTTTCCCAAGTAGGTTTATCATTTAGAAAAATATCGAGCACCTCGTCAAAGACACTTACCATATTTCTCATTTTCTTATCATAGGTATCCCCATCAAAACTAAATCCGGTCCTAAGGTGTTCCACTGTATCCTTCAATCCTCCAGTATGATGTACCAGACAAGGATGGCCATTCCTCATCGCCAACATTTGGCTTATTCCACATGGCTCGAAAAGGCTAGGCATAAAGTAGAGGTCAGTCTCCAAATAGATGGAATCGATGACATCCTCTGATTGCCCATTGACAAAAATGAAATTCTTATGGGTATAACTTATTTCACGAAACAATTTTTCATAGCCAGGATCACCTGTACCCAAAATCAGCATAATCCCGTTGACTTTGGACAACTTTTCCAATATGGCAATCAAAATATCTGGCGAGCGTTTAAAAAAATAAAATTTCTGCTCCGTTAACCTGGCCACGCTCGAACAAACAAAAGCTGGAGGCTCGGTCAAAAAATTTACGATTTTTTCTCCTGTGTGAGCTAAAAAGTCCGACTTATATTTCTTGGACTCTTCTTGCAACCACTGAAAAATTGCCGTGATGGTATTGCGGTAAAGATTCCCTCTTTCTGCCTCCCTGATATTCATATAATTACTTCCATTGAGAATACCGAACAATCTTCCTTCGTTATCCGCCACTTGGAGGTCTCCTTCCAACCCTTCCCCTCCTATGAATTCCGGTGGGGAACTTGGATGAAGTATATCTTCCTTGTAGGATGGGGAGACTGTATGCACGGCATCGGCCAAACGTATTCCAATAGCCATTAAATTGATACAATCTTGATACCTATAATCCATTAAGGCCTTATAATCCAGATCGATCTCCGGGAACCAACTTTTAACAGATGCATAATTCCCATCAAACGGACGAATTCCCTGTATGGCTAAGTTATGGATGGTATAAACGAAACGCATCTGATTTAAATGTCTATACCCAGGGTGATACGATCTCAAAAACAACAAAAAACTGGTGTGCCAATCATGTATGTGGACCACATCCAATTTGCCAAAACATTCTTTTTTTATTGCTTCTGCGACAGCTGTACAAAAAATTACATATTTAACGAAGTCGGTATAAAACGGCTCCGTTGGGTCGTCATGATAAATATGGGCGATCCCACCTGCTTCTATTTCGGGGTGATGGATAACATAATGGTGGATATTGTCAAATTCCTTTTTTGGAATTACTTCATATAACTCCGCCGTATATGTAATTCCCCTGAGTTTAAAATTCAAAAGCGTCCTCAAGGTGCCATTATGGTGCAATCTAGAGTAAGAAGGTACTATAACATGAGCCTTGTCCCCTCTTTCAGAAATCTGTCTGGGAACATCCCTTACAACATCGCCCATCCCCCCCGCTTTACATTTGGGAATTCCATCATTCTCGGCCGCTACAAAAAGAAAATTGTTCATTTAATCCATTAATGTTTTACATCCATAAAAGGTAATTATTTATTTTCTATATGAACCGAATTTATTGAAAAAACCTAAAAAAAGCCCTTCTGAATTAGAAGAGCTTTAGTTTATGTTCAATAAATAGTTATTATTTTATTTTAAAAGCGTTAGGACCAGGATAGTAAGCCACGCTTCCCAATTCTTCCTCTATACGCAATAACTGGTTGTATTTGGCCATCCTATCCGATCTGGAAGCAGAACCGGTCTTTATCTGACCTGTATTCAATGCAACTGCCAAATCAGCTATTGTATTATCCTCGGTCTCCCCAGAACGGTGCGACATTACAGAAGTGTAACCAGCATTGTGTGCCATATTCACTGCAGCAATGGTTTCCGTTAAGGTACCTATTTGATTTACTTTTATAAGGATAGAATTTGCAATCCCATTTTTGATCCCTTTGGACAAACGCTCCACATTGGTAACGAAAAGGTCATCCCCTACGAGCTGTACCTTGTCTCCAATCTTATCGGTAAGGTATTTCCAGCCTTCCCAGTCGTTTTCATCCATTCCGTCCTCTATGGATATGATAGGATAATTTGCAGCCAACTCGGCCAAGTAATCGGCTTGTTGCTCACTGGTCCTTACCACTCCCTTATCACCTTCAAATTTTGTGTAATCATATTTACCGTCAACGTAAAATTCCGCCGCAGCACAATCCAAGGCAATCATTACATCATCTCCTAATTTATAACCTGCTTTACCAACTGCTATTGCTATCGTATCCAAAGCGTCCTCAGTTCCACCTGGTAAATTTGGTGCAAAACCACCTTCATCACCTACTGCAGTACTCAATCCTCTATCGTGCAATACTTTTTTAAGGTTATGAAATATTTCCGTTCCCATTTGCATGGCCTGTGAAAAATCTTTTGCTTTTACCGGCATTACCATAAATTCCTGGAATGCAATAGGGGCATCTGAATGTGAACCTCCATTGATAATGTTCATCATAGGAACTGGCAACGTATTGGCACTTACACCACCTACATATCTGTACAATGGCATTCCAAGTTCATTTGCTGCAGCTTTTGCTACCGCCAAGGAAACACCCAAAATGGCATTTGCCCCAAGCTTGGATTTATTTGGTGTTCCGTCCAAATCGATCATAGTCTGATCTATAAGATTTTGTTCAAATACGGACATCCCAACAAGTTCTTCAAAGATGGTAGTATTTACATTTTTTACAGCTTGGCCTACACCTTTCCCCATAAATGCCTTACCTCCATCACGAAGCTCAACAGCCTCATGCTCCCCTGTAGATGCCCCAGATGGAACTGCCGCCCTACCTAAAATACCGCTCTCGGTGTGTACATCTACTTCTATAGTTGGGTTACCCCTAGAATCTAAAATTTGTCTTGCATGAACGTTAATTATAATACTCATAATTTCTTTTGTTTCTGGTTATATAGTACTACACAAATATACAAAACAGTGTGATCACTGATTGTCTATATATTGTGATATTCAGTTGGTTTTAAGGAATTTATCAACTATATCGATTTAGTTTAACGCATTCTTTATCATTTCAAAAAAATCATCAAAAAGATAACTGGCATCATGGGGTCCTGGACTGGCTTCTGGATGGTATTGTACCGAAAATACATTTTTACCTTTCATTTTCATCCCTGCCACGGTCTTATCATTTAAATGCACATGTGTGATTTCAAGATCCTTATTCGCCTCTGTTTCTTCCCTACTCACGGCAAACCCATGATTTTGGGATGTGATTTCACCCTTTCCTGTGATTAGGTTCATGACGGGATGGTTTATTCCCCTATGTCCATTATGCATTTTATAGGTAGAAACACCATTGGCGATAGCAAGTACTTGATGTCCCAAACATATCCCGAACACAGGCTTGTTAGAGGCAATCATCTTTTTAGCAGCTGCTATGGCGTCAGTTAAAGGCTCCGGATCTCCAGGCCCATTGGATATAAAATAAGCATTGGGATTCCAAGCGCTCATCTCCTCAAACGAGGCATTGTATGGAAAGACCTTAATATAGGCATCCCTTTTCGCCAAGTTTCTTAATATGTTCTTCTTTATTCCAATGTCAAGTGCCGCTATTTTATATGTAGCTTTCTCATCACCATATAGATAAGGTTCCTTTGTAGAAACTTTGGAAGATAATTCCAGTCCGTCCATGCTCGGCACTTTTGCCAATTCTTTCTTTAGTCCTTCAATGTTTTCGACGTCCGTTGACATTACGGCATTCATAGCCCCATGATCCCTTATATAACTTACCAATGCCCTAGTGTCTACATCAGAAATGGCAAACAAGTCGTTTTTATCCATGAAATCCTTTAGGCTTGCATCTGCTGCAACCCTTGAATATTCGTAACTAAAATTTTTACAGATCAATCCTGCAATTTTAATGGAATCCGATTCCACCTCTTCCACATTGGTACCATAATTGCCAATATGTGCATTAGTGGTAACCATTAATTGTCCAAAATAGGAAGGATCGGTAAATATTTCTTGGTAACCAGTCATCCCGGTATTAAAGCAGACTTCCCCAAAAGCGGTCCCATCTTTATCTCCCACGGCTTTCCCGTGAAAAATGGTCCCATCTGCCAACAATAACAATGCTTTCTTTCTTGTTTGATACTTCATCTGATTATACTACTTAATTATTTGACAAATAAACATAAAAAAAAGGATAAGCTTTTAGGCTTATCCTTTTCATATATCAAAAATGTGATGATATTTTATTTTTCTGATTCATCAGCTTTATTTTCTGCGTCAGCAGCTGGTGCTTTTGTTTCAGTTTCTGTTTCAGCAACCGGAGCATCTTCTACCTTTTTGGTTTTACCCCTTCTTGTAGTTTTCTTAGCTTTTGGCTTACCAACATTGTACAATTCGTTGAAATCTACAAGTTCGATAATTGCCATGTCAGCGTTATCCCCAAGACGATTACCTAATTTGATAATCCTTGTGTATCCCCCTGGTCTATCGGCAACCTTTTCAGATACACCACTGAACAATTCTGTTACTGCATTCTTATCTCTAAGGTTTTTGAAAACGATACGTCTATTATGCGTTCCTTTTTCAACTGTCTGATTGTTCTCAGCTTTGGACTTTGTGATCAAAGGCTCAACAAACTGCTTTAAGGCTTTTGCCTTGGCAACCGTAGTGTTGATTCTTTTATGTTCGATCAAAGAACAAGCCATATTAGCCAACATAGCTTTTCTATGTGCTGTTTTTCTACCTAAATGATTAACTTTTTTTCCGTGTCTCATTACTATAACTATATGCTTCTTTCAGAATGATCTTCACCATTCATAGAGAAGTCTATTAATCCTTATCCAATTTATATTTTGACAAATCCATACCAAAACTCAACCCTTTGTTGATAACCAACTCTTCAAGTTCAGTAAGGGATTTTTTGCCGAAGTTTCTAAACTTCATCAAGTCGTTCTTATTAAAAGAAACCAAATCTCCCAATGTGTCCACTTCCGCTGCTTTCAAACAATTCAAAGCGCGTACGGATAAATCCATATCCACTAATTTAGTTTTTAACAACTGACGCATGTGAAGGGATTCTTCATCATAAGTTTCCGTTTGTGCAATCTCATCAGCCTCTAGGGTTATTCTCTCATCGGAGAACAACATAAAGTGATGGATAAGAACTTTGGCAGCTTCGGTCAATGCATCCTTAGGATTTATTGAACCGTCACTCGAAATTTCAAAAACCAATTTTTCGTAATCGGTCTTTTGTTCTACACGAAAGTTCTCAATACTGTATTTTACATTCTTTATTGGAGTAAAGATAGAATCTATAGCAATGCTTCCTAACGGCGCACCAGACTTCTTGTTTTCCTCAGCCGGTACATAACCTCTTCCTTTCTCAATAATGATTTCCATATTGATACTTACCTTGGGATCCATATTACAGATCACCATATCCGGGTTAAGTACCTGGAAACCGGAAATAAATTTTTGAAAATCACCAGCGGTCAATTGTTCCTTCCCGCTTACTGATATAGAAACAGTTTCACTTTCTACGTCCTCTATTTGTCTTTTAAAGCGAACTTGCTTTAGGTTAAGGATGATTTCTGTAACATCTTCAACAACACCAGGAATCAATGAGAACTCATGCTCTACTTTGTCTATTCTAACAGAAGTTATAGCAAAACCTTCCAAAGATGAAAGCAATACTCTTCTTAATGCGTTCCCAATAGTCAATCCGTAACCAGGTTCCAAAGGGCGGAATTCAAACTTCCCTTCAAAATCTGTTGAATCGATCATTATAACTTTATCGGGCTTCTGAAAATTAAATAATGCCATAATTGGATCAGTCTTGTTTATTTAGAGTATAACTCCACGATTAATTGTTCCTTGATGTTTTCTGGAATCTGCAATCTTTCCGGAATAGAAACATAAGTTCCTTCCAGCTTTTCAGTATTCCATGTAATCCATTCGTAGACACTGCTACTTGCAGAAAGAGAATCCTGAATGGATTGTAAAGACTTAGATTTTTCTCTCACACCAACAACATCACCTGCTTTTAAAGAGTAAGATGCTATGTTTACCAACTCCCCATTAACTGTAATATGTCTGTGGGAAACTAATTGCCTTGCAGCTCTTCTAGAATTGGCAATGCCCATTCTATAAACTACGTTGTCCAATCTAGACTCACAAAGTTGAAGTAATACCTCACCGGTTACCCCTTTGCTACTATTTGCTTTTGCAAATAAGTTTCTAAATTGACGCTCCAAAATACCATAAGAGTATTTTGCCTTTTGCTTTTCCATTAATTGGATTGCGTACTCAGATTTTTTTCCACGACGTCTTGCGTTACCGTGTTGTCCTGGAGGATAATTCCTTTTTTCAAAAGATTTGTCGTCTCCGAAAATCGCTTCACCGAATTTACGGGCGATTTTAGTTTTTGGTCCTGTATATCTTGCCATCTTCTTTAAATTGGGAAATGTGATTATGAATTAAGGCTAACTAATCCTTCGATAATCGTAACTACACTTCCTATGAAAACCCTTTAGGGCCTTATTAATAATTAAACTCTTCTTCTTTTTGGTGGTCTACATCCATTGTGGGGCATTGGAGTAATATCTATGATCTCCGTTACCTCAATACCTGAATTATGAATAGAACGAATAGCAGATTCCCTACCATTCCCCGGTCCTTTAACATAGACCTTTGCTTTTCTCAATCCAGCTTCGTGAGCCACTTTCGCACAATCTTCTGCAGCAATCTGGGCAGCATAAGGAGTATTCTTTTTAGAACCTCTAAAACCCATTTTACCAGCGGAAGACCAAGAAATTACGTCACCTTTTTTATTGGTCAAAGCGATTATAATATTATTGAAGGAGGCAGTTACGTGTACTTCACCTACTGACTCAACAATAACCTTACGTTTCTTTGATGTTTTTGTATTTGCCTTTGCCATAATACGCTACTTATTATTTAGTTGCTTTTTTCTTGTTGGCAACTGTTTTTCTTTTTCCTTTACGAGTCCTAGAGTTATTCTTTGTTCTCTGACCTCTTAATGGCAAACCAGATCTATGACGAATACCTCTGTAACATCCGATATCCATTAAACGTTTAATGTTCATTTGGATTTCTGAACGAAGTTCTCCTTCAATTTTGAAAGAGGAAACGGCGTCACGAATACGTCCGATTTCATCATCGTTCCAATCAGATACTTTAGTATCCTCACTAACTTGGGCTTTCTCTAAAAGTTCTTTAGCCCTACTTCTACCGACACCAAATATATAGGTAAGAGCTATAACTCCCCTTTTCTGTTTTGGTATATCTACACCTGCAATTCTTGCCATAATTACCCTTGTCTTTGTTTAAATCTAGGATTCTTTTTATTAATTACGTACAATCTGCCTTTTCTACGCACAATCTTGCACTCGGCACTTCTCTTTTTTATTGATGCTCTAACTTTCATCCTATATACTTAATATCTATATGTAATTCTCGCCTTAGTCAAATCGTAAGGGCTCATTTCTAATTTTACCTTATCACCTGGAAGCAACTTAATGTAATGCATCCGCATCTTTCCAGAGATATGAGCCGTTACAACATGTCCATTTTCCAGTTCCACACGGAACATTGCATTGGACAATGCCTCAATTATGCTCCCATCTTGCTCTATTGCTGCCTGTTTAGCCATAATCTAAGCTACTTTTCTATTTTTACCGGTTTTCATAAGACCATCATAATGTCTGTTAAGCAAATATGAATTCACTTGTTGCACTGTATCGATAGCCACACCAACCATAATTAAAAGTGATGTTCCTCCATAAAATAAAGCCCATCCCGGTTGCACATCCATAAGCTTTACAACTAAGGCTGGTAAAACAGCGAGCAAAGCTAAGAAAATTGATCCTGGTAATGTAATCAAAGACATTATTTTATCAAGAAAATCTCCAGTTTCTTTTCCCGGCCTAATTCCAGGTATAAAACCACCGCTCCTTTTAAGGTCATCGGCCATTTTATTCGTTGGAACCGTGATCGCCGTATAGAAATATGTAAACACAATGATCAAGAACGCAAACAATAAATTATAGGCCAACCCGAATATATCGGCAAACTGTACTTCCATCCATTGTCCAACAGCTGTATTATTGAACGTTTTCCCTAATAATCCAGGGGCGAACATAATAGCCTGGGCAAAGATAATTGGCATAACACCCGAAGCGTTCAACTTCAATGGAATATATTGTCTTGACCCCATGATGTTCTTTTCATACCCTCCAGAAGCTGTTCTTCTGGCGTATTGCACCGGTATCTGCCTAGTTGCCATTACCAATAATACACTGGCAAGGATCACAAGGAACCAAATGATGATCTCGATCAACATGAACATTAATCCACCGTTGTTGTTGGCAGTTCTAGATATAAATTCCTGAACAAATGATTGTGGTAAAGTTGCTATGATACCAATCATAATCAACAATGAAATACCATTACCAATCCCCTTATCCGTAATTTTCTCTCCCAACCACATGGCAAAAACAGTACCTGTTACCAAGATGATTACAGAAGGTATAATAAAGCTCAGCCCTTTACCCAATACAAAAGCACTGTCCGGAACTCCTAAAGCACCTAGACTGTACAAATATGCAGGGGCCTGAACGATACAGATTCCAATGGTCAACCATCGAGTGATCTGATTAATCGTCTTTCTTCCGCTTTCTCCCTCTTTTTGTAGCTTCTGAAGATAAGGAATAGCAATTCCCATCAACTGTACAACAATAGAGGCGGAAATGTAAGGCATAATTCCCAATGCAAAAACAGAAGCATTGGCAAAAGCCCCTCCTGTGAATGCGTTCAAAATACCTAAAATACCACTGTCCGTGTTGGAAGATAACTCTGCCAACTGCTCGGTATCAATACCAGGAAGAACGATTTGGGCACCAAAACGATAAACCAAAAGCAAACCAAGAGTTATAACAATCCTTCCCCTAAGTTCATCTATCTTCCAAATATTGGATAATGTCTCAAAAAATTTCTTCATAGTGATATACGCTTATAAACTTATTACCTCACCACCTGCAGCCTCAATAGCCGCTTTGGCACTGGCAGTAAATTTATGTACAGATACTTTTAGGGGGGCTTTTAATTCACCTCCACCTAAAATTTTGATCAAATCGTTTTTACCGGCCAATCTGTTCTCCACAAGAACATCGATGGTAACTGCATCTTTCACGATACCGTTATCTACCAATTCCTGAAGTTTGTTCAGATTAATACCTGTAAAATCTTTTCTGTTGATGTTGGTAAAACCAAACTTAGGTACACGACGTTGCAATGGCATCTGACCACCTTCGAAACCAATTTTCTTGGAATAACCAGATCTGGATTTTGCCCCTTTGTGTCCTCTTGTGGCAGTACCACCTTTACCAGAACCTTGACCTCTACCAATGGTTTTCCCATCTTTGTGAGTAGATCCCTCTGCCGGTTTTAAATTGTGTAAATTCATAACACCTTATCGTTATTAAGCTTCTTCTGTAGAAACTAAGTGTTCAACTTTATTTATCATACCAAGAATATTAGGCGTTGCTTCATGCTCTACTACCTGGCCCAATTTTCGTAATCCAAGCGCCTCCAAAGTCCTTTTTTGGTTTTGTGGCTTTTTGATACTACTCTTTACTTGCTTAACTTTAATCTTTGCCATAATATCCTTGCTTTATCCTTTAAAAACTTTTTCCAAAGAAACTCCTCTTTGCGTTGCAACGGTCTTTGCATCCCTAAGTTGTAACAAGGCATCAAAAGTTGCCTTTACAACGTTGTGCGGGTTTGAAGAACCTTGTGACTTAGAAAGCACATCCTGTACCCCTACTGCCTCCAATACGGATCTTACAGCACCACCAGCAATAACTCCGGTACCATGGGAAGCTGGTTGTATATATACACGTGCTCCACCAAATTTACCTTTTTGCTCATGAGGAAGTGTTCCCTTGTTTAAAGGAATCCTTATTAAATTTTTCTTGGCATCTTCGATTCCTTTAGCGATTGCGGTTGCAACTTCTTTGGATTTCCCCAAGCCGTGACCAACAACACCATTTTCATCTCCAACTACAACAATTGCAGAAAAACCAAATGCTCTACCACCTTTAGTAACCTTGGTTACCCTTTGAATACCTACCAAACGGTCTTTTAATTCTAGACCACCTGGTTTAACGGTTTCTGCGTTTTTATATTTTTGAAACATAATATATTAGAATTTTAGTCCGGCTTCCCTAGCTCCTTCAGCCAATGATTTTACTCTACCATGGTACAAATTACCACCCCTATCAAAAGCGACAGTTTCAATTCCTATCTTCTGTGCTTTTTCTGCTATAGCCTTCCCCACTTGGGTAGCTATTTCCGATTTTGTTCCTTTTGAAGAGCTAAGATCTTTATCCCTAGATGACGCAGCAGCTAAACTAACTCCTTTTGTATCATCTATAATTTGAACATAGATTTCCTTATTGCTCCTAAAAACAGACAATCTAGGCTTTGTGGACGTTCCAAAGGAAACTTTTCTAATTCTTCTCCTAATCCGTAGTCTTCTCTCAGTTTTCGATAATCCCATAATGCTTATTATTAAGCTGACTTACCAGCTTTTCTTCTTAATTGTTCACCTACAAACTTGATTCCTTTTCCTTTGTAAGGTTCTGGCTTACGGAAAGCTCTAATCTTGGCGGCGATCTGCCCTACCAATTGCTTATCAAAAGACGTTAATTTTATGATTGGGTTCTTTCCTTTTTCAGAAATAGTTTCCAACTTAACCTCTTGGGCCAAATCCAGAACTATGTTGTGGGAAAAGCCTAAAGCCAAATCCAATTTTTGTCCTTGATTACTTGCACGGTATCCTACTCCTACCAGTTCCAATTCCTTGGTCCATCCTATAGAAACGCCTTTCACCATATTCAAAACAAGGGCTCTGTAAAGACCATGTTTAGCTTTGTGTTCCTTTGAATCAGAAGGTCTGGTTACCCATACCTGTCCGTCTTCTATTTTTATTGCTACCGCAGTGAATTCCTGGGTAAGCTCACCCAACTTACCTTTTACAGTAATGATGCTCTCTTTTACCTCTATGGAAACTCCCTCCGGGATCGCTATTGGATTATTACCTATTCTAGACATTGTTCTAACTCTTTATAGTATTAATAAACGTAACACAAAACCTCTCCACCAACTTTCTCCAACTTGGCTTGCTTACTGGTCATCACCCCATGGGAAGTAGATACAATCGCAATTCCCAAACCATTCAATACTCTAGGAAGTTCTAAAGAATTGGCATACTTACGTAGACCAGGCTTACTAATACGTTGTAATTTTCTTATCACCGGTTCTTTGGTAATCTTATCGTACTTTAAAGCTATTTTGATATTACCTTGAACGGCGTTATCCTCAAATTTGTAGCTTAAAATATACCCTTGATCAAACAAGATCTTGGTCATTTCTTTTTTCAAATTAGAAGCAGGGATTTCTACAACCCTGTGACCTGCCATACTGGCATTTCTAATTCTTGTCAAATAATCCGAAATTGGATCTGTAAACATAATTATATATTTGCGGCAACGGTTTTTAACACACTTGTTAAACCTGGAACCAGTTTATACTCAATTTTTTTACCAACTAGCTTTTCTAACGCCAGGAATCAAACCGTTGTTTGCCATTTCCCTGAACATTACCCTAGAAACACCAAATGTTCTCATGTAACCTCTTGGTCTCCCAGTCAACTTACATCTGTTGTGCATACGGACAGGAGAAGCGTTTCTTGGTAATTTCTGTAGTCCTTCAAAGTCTCCAGCTTCTTTCAAAGCTTTTCTCTTTTCTGCGTATTTTGCTACAGTTTTTGCTCTCTTGACTTCGCGGGCCTTCATTGATTCTTTAGCCATACTAATTCTTTTTAAAAGGTAGTCCTAATTCAGTTAATAATGATTTTGCTTCCTTATCGGTATCAGCCGTGGTCACAAAAGTGATATCCATACCATTGATTCTATTGATCTTGTCAATGTTCATCTCTGGGAAGATAATCTGCTCCGTAATCCCCAAGTTGTAATTGCCCCTACCGTCAAAACCAGTAGCTTTAATTCCTTGGAAATCCCTTACTCGTGGTAAAGCACTTGTGACCAACCTGTCCAAAAATTCGTACATCCTTTCACCACGCAAGGTTACTTTGGCGCCAATTGGCATCCCCTTACGTAATTTAAAAGCTGCAACATCCTTCTTGGAAATAGTTGATATTGCTCTTTGACCAGTGATTGCCGTTAGTTCATCAACAGCATGGTCAATTAATTTTTTATCTGCCACAGCTGCTCCAACACCTCTGCTAAGAACTATCTTTTCCAACTTGGGAACCTGCATTACATTTTTGTAACCAAATTCTTCTTGAAGCGCTTTTACGATGCGCTCTCTGTATTCTTGTTTTAATCTTGGAATGTAAGCCATAACTAAATTACTTCATTGGATTTCTTGGAAAACCTTACTTTCTTGCCCTCTCTTTCTTCAAAACCTACTCTTGTTGTATCGCCCGATTTAGGATCGATCAAAGATAGGTTAGAAATATGAACGGGAGCTTCTTTCTTTACTATTCCTCCCTGAGGATTCTTAGCGCTCGGTTTCTCATGTTTAGATACCATATTGGCACCTTCTACAATCGCTTTATTTTTTTCACGGTCAACACTAACAACCTTGCCTTCGGTACCTTTATGGTCCCCTGCAATGATTCTTACAGTGTCTCCTGCTTTTATTTTAAGTTTCATCATCTTACTGAATATATTAAAGCACCTCTGGAGCTAATGATACAATCTTCATGAACTGTTTGTCACGAAGTTCTCTTGCCACAGGACCAAATACACGTGTACCTCTCATTTCTCCCGTAGGATTCAATAAAACACAGGCATTGTCATCAAAACGAATGTATGAACCATCCTGTCTTCTAACTTCTTTTGTAGTCCTTACAACAACCGCAGTAGAAACTGCACCTTTCTTGATAGTACCATTTGGCGCGGCTTCCTTAACCGTAACCACTATTTTATCACCTACTGAAGCATACCTTCTTTTAGTACCTCCCAAAACACGTATGGTCAATACCTCCTTTGCTCCTGTATTATCGGCTACCTTTAGTCTAGATTCTTGCTGTAACATAATTATTTAGCTCTTTCAATGATTTCAACTAATCTCCAACACTTGTTCTTACTCAATGGACGAGTTTCCATGATCTTCACAGTATCGCCAACATTACAGTCGTTCGTCTCGTCGTGTGCAACATATTTCTTAGTTTTCAACACGTACTTTCCGTACATAGGGTGCTTTACACGTTTAACTTCTGAAACCACAATTGATTTCTCCATTTTATCGCTTGTTACAACGCCTATTCTTTCTTTTCTTAAATTTCTATTTTCCATAAAGCAGAACCAATTATTGTAATTCCCTTTTTGTTAATTCTGTCGCAATTCTTGCCACTGTTCTTCTTACTTTTCTTATCTGAAGAGGGTTCTCCAATGGAGTAACAAAATGGGCCATTTTTAAATCCGCATGTTGTTTTTTGTACTCAGCTAGTTTTTCTTTCAACCCTTCTACTGATAATTCCTTTATTTCCGATTGTTTCATGATTTCTTGAAATTAAAATTAAGCTGAATAATCTCTAGCAACAACAAACTTAGTTTTAACAGGTAGCTTTTGAGCCGCCAAACGCATTGCCTCTTTAGCAATGTCCATGGACACTCCACCTACCTCAAACATAATTCTTCCTGGTTTTACAACGGCAACCCAGTACTCAACAGCACCTTTACCTTTACCCATACGTACCTCTAAAGGCTTCTTAGTAATAGGCTTGTCCGGGAATATTTTGATCCATAACTGACCTTCTCTCTTCATGTATCTTGTAGCCGCGATACGCGCTGCTTCAATTTGACGTGACGTAACAAAATCAGTATCCAAGGATTTTATACCAAACATACCGTTTGAAAGTTGATGACCTCTTCCCGAGACCCCTTTCATGCGACCCTTCTGCGCTTTACGATATTTGGTTCTTTTTGGCTGTAACATTTCTTTCTTTCTTTAAAAAATTACTTTCTACGACGTGGTTTCTTTCCTCCTTCAGGTTTTCCACCTTTGCCCGAGGTCTGTCCTTTAGACATTCCTACCAAAGGAGAAAGCTCTCTCTTACCATAAACCTCACCTTTCATGATCCACACTTTAATACCCAATCTTCCGTAGGTAGTATGTGCTTCATGTAATGCATAGTCTATTTCAGCTCTAAACGTAGACAATGGAATTCTACCGTCTTTGTATGATTCCGAACGTGCCATTTCAGCCCCGTTCAAACGACCTGATATCTGAATTTTGATACCCTCGGCGTTCATCCTCATTGCAGCTGCGATAGCCATTTTTATAGCCCTTCTAAAAGAAATTCTACTCTCGATCTGACGAGCGACACTTGCAGCAACCAAATTGGCATCCAATTCTGGTCTTTTGATCTCAAAGATGTTGATCTGAACTTCTTTGTCCGTAATTTTCTTAAGCTCTTCTTTCAACTTATCTACTTCCTGACCACCTTTACCGATAATGATACCAGGTCTTGCAGTGGTGATGGTTATAGTTACAAGTTTAAGAGTACGCTCAATAATAACTCTAGAAACACTAGCTTTCGCCAAACGTGCATGAACATATTTTCTTATCTTATCGTCTTCGGCCAACTTGTCTCCGTAGTCGTTTCCACCGTACCAGTTAGATTCCCATCCTCTGATAATACCTAGACGATTCCCGATTGGATTTGTTTTCTGTCCCATACTAAATGCTCTAGCTTTGTGTGTTATTGTTAGACTCCAATACCATTGTTACGTGGTTGGAACGTTTTCTAATTCGATGTGCTCTCCCTTGTGGTGCAGGTCTAAGTCTTTTCAACATACTTCCACCATCAACTCTTACCTCTTTTACAACAAGATCAGCATCTTCTATACTTGCCTCTTCGTTCTTGGCTTGCCAGTTTGCAATTGCAGACAGCAATAATGTTTCCAATCTCTTAGAAGCTTCCTTCTGGTTGAACTTTAATATAGCTAGAGCCTTTTCAACTTGAACTCCCCTTACCAAATCAGCTACCAAACGCATCTTTCTTGGTGATGTAGGACAATTGTTCAATTTCGCAAATGCAACTTGCTTTTTCTCTGCCTTTATTCTTTCGGCCATTTGTCTTTTTCGAACTCCCATAGCTTACTTTTTACCTTTATTCTTAGTACCACCGTGACCTCTAAAAGATCTTGTAGGTGAAAATTCTCCCAATTTGTGACCAACCATGTTTTCAGTAACAAATACGGGAACAAATTGTTTCCCATTGTGTACCGCTATGGTTTGACCAACGAAATCTGGTGTTATCATTGAAGCTCTAGACCAAGTTTTAATAACTGATTTCTTTCCAGATCCAACATTATCTTGAATCTTCTTGTCTAGACTATAGTGAACGTAAGGTCCTTTCTTTAGTGAACGTGCCATTTCTTTCTGCTTTTTATTTCTTTCTACGTTCTATTATATACTTGTTGGTACTCTTAGTTTTAGAACGAGTTCTAAATCCTTTTGCCGGAATACCATTTCTAGATCTTGGATGACCACCTGAAGCTCTACCTTCACCACCACCCATTGGGTGATCGACTGGGTTCATCGCTACTGGTCTAGTTCTTGGTCTTCTACCCAACCATCTACTTCTACCTGCCTTACCGGATACCAATAATTGGTGATCGGAGTTAGACACGGCACCTATAGTGGCCAAACAATTCGCAAGAATCAATCTAGATTCCCCAGATGGCAACTTAATGGAAACAAACTTACCGTCTTTAGACATTAATTGCGCAAACGTACCTGCACTTCTAGCCATAACAGCTCCTTGACCAGGACGTAATTCTATACAAGAAATAATAGTACCTAAAGGAATAGCATTCAAAGGAAGGGTGTTTCCAATTTCTGGAGCCACATCACTACCCGAAGCAACTTCTTGACCTACTTCCAACCCGTTCTGGGCCACAACATACCTCTTTTCACCATCTGCATAATTCAGCAACGCGATAAAGGCTGTTCTGTTAGGATCGTACTGTATTGAATCAACGGTAGCAACAACTCCTTGTTTCTCCCTTTTGAAATCGATAACACGATACCTTCTTTTATGACCTCCACCTTTCTGGCGTATCGTCATTTTTCCTTGACTGTTTCTACCTCCGGACTTTTTTAACGGAGCGAGCAAGCTCTTCTCCGGCTTATCAGTAGTAATGGCGTCAAACCCGTTTACTACTCTAAATCGCTGTCCTGGAGTGATTGGTTTTAATTTTCTAACTGACATTTTTTGTCTTTATAGATTATTGTAAAAATCAATTGCCTCTCCATCCGCTACATCTACAATTGCCTTTTTATAGGCATTTGTCTTCCCGTGCTGTACGCCGGTTTTCGTGTAACGTGATTTACGTTTTGGACCGTAGTTCATTGTACGAACTTTTTCCACAGATACCCCATAAGTAGTTTCAACAGCTTTTTTGATCTCAAGCTTATTGGCACTAGGGTCAACAATGAAACCATAACGATTGTACAACTCGCTGTCTGCGGTCATTTTTTCCGTAATAATTGGTTTTATCAACACACTCATGACTCTCTTATTTAGTTAAGTTCGATTCAATTCCCTCTAAAGCACCTTCCATCAAGACAATGCTACCAGCATTTAATATTTTGTAAGTGCTTAATTCTGAGTTGATTACGACCTCGGAACGCTTTAAATTGCGTGACGACAAATATACGTTATTATTTGAATCGCCCAACACAAATAAAGATTTTTTATTTTCCAATCCCAATGACTTTAAGACTTGCTTAAATTCCTTTGTTTTTGGAGCGTCAAAATTGAAATCTTCAACCACTACGATCGCTTGTTCTTTCGACTTAATACTCAAAGCCGATTTTCTTGCGAGACGCTTAAGGTTCTTATTCAATTTCTGGGTATAATCTTTAGGTCTTGGTCCAAAAATACGTCCACCACCCTTGAATATAGGGGATTTGATACTTCCCGCACGAGCGGTACCTGTACCTTTTTGTTTCTTTATTTTTCTAGTACTACCAGCTATCTCAGCTCTTTCCTTCGATTTGTGGGTACCTTGTCTCTGATGCGCTAAATACTGCTTTACATCTAAGTATACAGCATGGTTATTAGGCTCTATTCCGAAAACATTGTCAGAAAGTTCAACCTTCCTTCCTGTTTCTTTTCCTGTGATATCTAAAACTGCTACTTTCATTACTTCTGAATAGTTACGTAAGCGTTCTTATGACCAGGAACTGCACCTTTAATTACAATAAGGTTTTTCTCTGGAACTATTTTAACAACTCTAAGGTTTTCAACTGTAACCCTGTCATTTCCCATTCTACCTGCCATTTTCATCCCTTTGAATACTCTCGCTGGATATGAAGCCGCACCAATAGAACCAGGAGCCCTTAGTCTGTTATGCTGACCGTGGGTTGCTTGTCCAACACCTGCAAAGCCATGCCTCTTAACAACACCTTGAAATCCTTTTCCTTTAGATGTACCTATTACATCTACAAATTCACCTTCTACAAATAGATCCACACCTACGGTGTCACCTAATTTGTATTCTCCTTCAAAATCTCGGAATTCAACGACTTTCTTCTTAGGAGTAGAACCTGCTTTTTTGAAATGGCCCATTTCGGCCTTATTTGCACGTTTTTCCGCCTTGTCATCGAAACCAAGCTGAAGGGAACTGTACCCGTCAACCTCTAAGGTTCTGACTTGGGTAACTACACATGGTCCAGCTTCGATTACTGTACATGGAATGTTCTTTCCATTTTCGTCGAAGATGCTGGTCATGCCGATTTTTCTACCTATTAACCCAGACATATTTACTAATTATTAATTATTAACTTATTTATATTTTGCTAAATTATATAGCAAAAAAACAGGGTCAAAAATAATTCAACCCTGAATTTATTTTTTTCCATTTTTCCTTTGCACAAAGCTCCGGACATGTAATCCACTCCTAACAGGAGGGGAATAAGACAAACTATACTTTTATCTCCACTTCAACACCACTTGGAAGCTCTAACTTCATTAAGGCGTCAATTGTTTTGGAAGAAGAACTATAGATATCCAAAAGTCTTTTGTAAGAACTTAATTGGAACTGCTCTCTAGACTTCTTATTTACGTGCGGAGAACGCAATACGGTAAATATCTTTTTATGTGTTGGCAAAGGAATTGGTCCTGTAATAACAGCTCCTGTGGTCTTTACCGTCTTAACGATCTTCTCAGCAGACTTGTCTACCAAGTTGTAGTCGTAAGATTTCAATTTAATCCTGATTTTCTGACTCATTTTACTATTATTTAAGCGGTTACCCCTTTAGCTTTTTTAATTACCTCTTCTGCAATATTCGATGGTGTTTCCGCATAGTGCGAGAATTCCATTGTTGATGTAGCCCTACCTGAAGACAACGTCCTCAATGAAGTTACATAACCAAACATTTCTGAAAGCGGCACCATACCTTTTACAACTTTAGAACCAGCTCTATCATCCATATTGGTAACTGTTCCCCTTCTACGGCTAAGGTCACCAACAATATCACCCATGTTTTCTTCTGGGGTCAATACTTCCATTTTCATGATAGGCTCCATGATAACCGCACCCGCAGCTTTACCCGCAGCTTTGTATCCCATTTTAGCGGCTAATTCAAACGAAAGTGCATCTGAATCTACTGCGTGAAACGAACCATCTTTTAATACAACTTTCATCGTATCCATTTCATAGCCCGCCAATGGACCACTTTGCATTGCTGCAGCGAATCCTTTTTCTATCGATGGGATAAATTCCTTTGGAATACGGCCCCCTTTAATTTGATCTACAAACTGCAGTCCAGATCCTTCGAAGTCCTCATCTGCAGGTCCCATTTCAAATACAATATCTCCAAATTTACCACGTCCACCAGATTGCTTTTTATAAGTTTCTCTATGTGCAGCAGTCCTGGTTAAAGACTCTTTATATTCAACTTGTGGCTCGCCTTGACTAACCTCTACCTTAAACTCACGTCTTAAACGGTCTACAATAATATCCAAGTGAAGTTCACCCATACCAGAAATAATGGTCTGGCCCGATGCTTCATCAGTTTTAACCTGAAAGGTTGGATCTTCTTCAGCAAGTTTGGACAATGCCATCCCTAACTTATCAACATCCGCTTTGGTTTTTGGTTCAACCGCGATACCAATTACGGGATCAGGGAAGTTCATACTTTCCAAAATGATAGGATGCTTTTCATCAGACATGGTATCACCAGTCTTGATATCTTTAAATCCAACTGCTGCTCCAATATCCCCTGCTTCGATAAAATCGATGGCATTTTGTTTGTTGGAGTGCATTTGATAGATACGTGATATACGCTCCTTTTTACCTGATCTATTGTTCAAGATATAAGAACCGGCATCCAAACGACCAGAATAAACTCTAAAGAAAGCTAAACGTCCCACGAAAGGATCGGTAGCAATTTTAAAGGCCAAAGCAGCGAATGGCTCCTTTACAGATGGCTTACGAGAAACTTCTTTCTCCGTATCTGGGTTTATACCTACGATATCATCCTTATCCATAGGAGAAGGCAAATATCTACATACAGCGTCCAATAAAAACTGAACACCTTTATTTTTAAATGAAGATCCACAGATCATAGGTATGATACTCATATCCATAACTGCAGCTCTTAGAGCGGCGTGAACTTCATCTTCAGTAATAGAATCTTCATCTTCGAAGAACTTTTCCATTAAAGTCTCATCATATTCAGCGACAGCTTCAATTAAAGTAGCCCTAAACTCCCTAACTTCAGCCTTCATTTCTTCTGGAATAGCAACAACATCAAAAGTTGCACCAAAATTTTCATCATGCCAAATGATAGCTCTGTTTTTCACCAAATCCACGATACCCTTAAAGTTATCCTCGTCTCCGATAGGTAAAACAATTGGCACCGCATTGGATCCCAACATCTCCTTAACCTGTCTGTTAACCATTAAGAAGTCAGCTCCCTGACGGTCCATCTTGTTAACGAAACCAATACGTGGTACTTTATAATTATCGGCCAATCTCCAGTTCGTTTCAGACTGAGGCTCTACGCCATCAACTGCACTGAACAAGAAAACCAACCCATCCAATACACGTAAAGAACGGTTTACTTCAACCGTAAAATCTACGTGACCGGGAGTGTCTATTATATTAAAGTGGTAAGACTGAGCATCTTCAGTTGGCTCTGCATTCTCCATAGGGAAAACCCACTCGCAAGTAGTAGCAGCAGAAGTAATGGTAATTCCACGCTCTTGTTCTTGCTCCATCCAGTCCATAGTGGCAGCACCATCATGAACCTCACCTATTTTATGACTCACACCAGTATAAAACAAGATACGTTCTGTCGTAGTTGTCTTACCTGCATCGATATGAGCAGCAATACCTATATTTCTTGTTAATTTTAAATCTCTAGCCATTTCTCTATTAAATTAAAATCTAAAGTGGGAGAATGCTTTGTTAGCCTCTGCCATTTTATGGGTATCTGTTCTCTTCTTAACTGCAGCACCCTCTTCCTTAGCAGCGGCCAATATTTCGCCGGCTAATTTTTGAGACATAGCTTTTTCGTTACGCTTACGCGAATAACTGATCAACCATTTCATTGCAGTGGAAATCTTACGGTCCGGTCTAATTTGCATTGGGATCTGAAAAGTTGCCCCTCCTACCCTTCTACTTCTAACCTCTACGTGAGGCATTACATTGGACAATGCGTCTTTCCACAATTCTAATGCGGTCTTTTCTTCATCGGTCTTTTTTTCATCCACGATATCAATTGCATCGTAAAATACTTTAAAGGCGATAGACTTTTTACCATCCCACATCATCATGTTTACGAACCTAGTTACTAACTGGTCGTTAAACCTTGGATCCGGCAATAACGGTCTCTTTTTGGCCTGTTTTTTTCTCATGTCTTCTCTTTAAAAGATTTAATTACTTCTTAGGTCGTTTAGCTCCATACTTAGATCTACGTTGGGTTCTTCCAGCAACTCCTGCTGTATCCAAAGCACCTCTAACGATGTGGTATCTAACACCTGGCAAATCCTTTACTCTTCCGCCTCTTACTAATACTATCGAGTGCTCTTGAAGATTGTGTCCTTCTCCAGGGATGTAGGCGTTCACCTCTTTACCATTGGTCAACCTAACCCTTGCAACTTTACGCATTGCAGAGTTTGGTTTCTTTGGTGTTGTAGTGTAAACACGAGTACAAACCCCTCTTCTCTGTGGACACGAATCCAAAGCAGCCGATTTACTCTTCTTAGTAATTGTGGCCCTTCCTTTTCGTACTAATTGTGAAATTGTTGGCATACTATATATTATATGTATAAAACTTACCCTCTTTTAAGGGCTGGCAAATGTAACAATTATTACTAATAATTCAAATTCTAATGCGTTAATTTCAAATGTTTTTTAAAAAAAGTCCAAAATGACACTTTTACGCCCTAATAAATACCACTTTATAGGTAGTAGTATATAATCTCTAATGCCCTAGCCCCAACTCCCGGGGAAGAATCAGCAATAAACCTAAAGGCTCAATGAAATATGACCTCCACAATTTAAAAGGCTATACTAGTTGTCGCATTATTCAATCCGCAATTAACCATGTACGCCATTAAGACAATACTACTTATTTATAGTATCTTAAATATTTATTAAAATTAGTTTGGTTTATTAACATGAAATTATGATTTTTGCGATCAGCTAATTCAAATAATTTAAAAATGAAAACAAAACTAAATGGAATCTTAACGCTACTATTGGCGTTTGTTGTGCATTTGACTTTTGCACAAGACAAAACGATTTCCGGTACGGTGACCGATCAAGACGGTCTTCCTCTACCTGGAGTCAACATTGTTGTATTAGGAACCACTAACGGGACCCAAACAGATTTTGATGGAAACTATTCCATCCAAGGAGCTTCGGGCCAAACCCTTTTGTATACCTATATAGGTCAAAAGGAAGTTAGAATGGCCATTGGGGCAAGTAACACAATTAATGTTCAAATGTCGGAAGACGCCCAAGCATTGGAAGAGGTAGTAGTTACCGCCCAAGGCATTAAAAGGGAAAAACAAGCTTTAGGTTATGCAGTAGCCAGCATTGGCTCTGAAGATTTGGAGCAAAAGACCGAAGGTGATGTAGGACGTGTCCTTAGAGGAAAAGCTTCTGGTGTAAATATTACATCCCAGAGTGGTCTTTCTGGATCAGGAACAAGTATTGTTATTAGAGGTTTTCAGTCGTTTTCACAAAACAACCAACCTCTATTTATTGTAGATGGAGTGCCTTTTAGTAGTGACACAAACACTGGAGGTGGTTTCGTAGATGGTAATAACGGCTCTAGTCGTTTCTTGGATTTGGATCCTAACAGTATTGCCAATGTTAGTGTTTTGAAAGGACTATCTGCAGCCACCCTTTATGGGGAGCAAGGTAAGAACGGTGTAATTTTAATTACTACCAAAAATGGTTCTGCCGGTGCTGCCAGAGCAAAATCTGAAATTTCAGTAACCACTTCTTATTTCTTTAACGAAATTGCCTCAATGCCAGATTACCAAAATGACTACGGTAACGGTTTCGATCAAAGATTCGGTTGGTTCTTCAGTAACTGGGGACCTAATTTTAAAAAAGATGGAGTTACAGGATTTGGCAACACAGCCAACTTTCCTTCTGTTTATGACTTAAACACTACGGACGGAACTATTAGACACCCATATGCCACAGCAAGTGGTGCAACAGGAATTCCACAAGCCTTTCCTGAATTGGCAAATGCCAGATACAAATGGCAACCTTACAACAGTGTTGGAGACTTCTTTAGAGTTGGAGGTGTTTCAAACGTTTCAGTAAACGCAAATGGTTCTTCTGATGATGGAAAACTTTCTTATAACGCAAGTTTTGGTCATTTGGATGACGAAGGATTTACTCCAGGCAACAATTTAACTAGAAACAACATAGGTATTGGTGGTAGAGCAGAATTGAGCAAT
Source organism: Flavobacteriaceae bacterium KMM 6897 (assembly GCA_035798135.1). GTDB lineage: Bacteria > Bacteroidota > Bacteroidia > Flavobacteriales > Flavobacteriaceae > Sediminicola. The sequence continues at coordinate 193,530 of JAPFBR010000004.1, forward strand.
AAGTTCAGCATCTCTGGAACCATGAACTACTCTAGGACAGACTTCAAGAGCCCACCGGTATCTGCTAGTACAGGTAACGGATCTTTTGGTGATGGCTCCTCTGTTTTTGGAAACTTATTCTTTACGCCACGTTCAGTGGATTTGATTGGACTTCCTTTTGAGAACCCAATTACTAAGGGTAGTACTTACTACCGTCAGAACAACAGTATTCAGCACCCCCTTTGGACGGTTAAAAATGCACGTAATGAGCAGTTGACAAACAGAGCTTTTGGTAACATTTCCACTGTTTATAACCTCAACGACAACTTAAATCTTACGTACAGATTTGGTTATGATGTTTACAATGAACGCAACACCAACTTCCAAAATAAAGGTGGTGTAGATGGTAGTGCAGCTACTTTGAGTGGTATCTACCAAACTTGGGACAACAACAACACTATCTGGGATCACAGTATCATATTAAGTGGTAATTATGATCTTACAGAAAAATTGGATGTTAACGTAACAGCTGGTGGAACCACAAGGAGCACCAACTATGACAGACAAGGTGTTGCAAGTAGTGGACAGAATGTATTTGGAGTTTTGAGACATTTTAACTTTGATTTACAGGATGAAATCCAATTCACTACTTACCAAAACATTGCTGGTCTATATGCACAAGCAGATTTTGGATATGACAGAATGTTCTACGTTACAGTTAATGCTAGAAATGACTGGGTTTCCAATCAATCTAAAGAAAACAGATCTTTGTTATATAAAGGTGGAAGTTTCTCCTTTATCCCAACACAAGCTATTGAAGGACTATCTAGTCAAGGAGGTTTAAACTACTTGAAAATTAGAGGTGGTTATGGTGAATCTGCAGGTTTCGCTAACGGGTTCCCAACTTCTGTAGATTTAAATATTGATACCCAGGCCTTTTTAAATGGTGATGGACAAAGTGTAGTGACAAACTCGGTTTCCAACACTGTAGCCAATCCAAATATTCTTCCAGAGCGCTATACCGAGTTTGAAGCTGGTATAGAGTCTAGATGGTTCAACAGTAGGCTGAGCTTGGATTTATCGGTCTACAAGCGTATTACCAAAGATTTGATCGTCAACAGGCCTTTGGATCCAAGTACAGGAGGTACTTTGATTCAAACTAATGTTGGTGAAATCCAAGGAGAAGGTATCGAAATAGATTTAGGATTGGACGTCTTTAGAAGTGATAAAGGTGGTTTTAACTGGAGCATTAACTCCAATTTCAATGCAAACGAATCAGTTGTTACTGATTTAGGTGCAGACACTGAGTTAATTATTTATACTGGATTCTCCAACTTGGGTAATGCTGCCATCGTAGGACAACCTTTGGGTGTTATTGCCGGTAGTCGAATCGCTAGAAACGCCAACGGAGAGTTCTTGGTGAGTGGATCTGGTAATTATATTGAAGAAGAAGTTGACGAAAATGGATTGTTACCAGTAATTGGTGACCCTAATCCAGACTGGACTTTGAACGTTACCAATAACTTCTCTTTTCAGAACTTCAATTTGAGCTTCCTACTCAACCACGTTCAAGGTGGTGATTTCTACACCAGTACAGTAGCTACTTTATTGGGTAGAGGTTTGACAACTGATACAGCTGATAGGGAGAATGTATATGTATTACCAGGGATTGCACCTGATGGTAATCCTAATACAGTGCAGATCAACAACTCTGATTACTATTTTAGTAATGTATTGTTCGGACCATCTGAATTACAAATTTACGATGCCACTACTTTGAGGTTACAGGAATTATCTTTAGGATATTCTTTACCTAAAAAGCATTTGGATAATACTCCCTTTGGATCAGTAAGCTTTACAGTAACTGGATTCAACATGTGGTACAAGGCCTTTAATGTGCCTGATGGAACTAACTTTGACCCCAATGTTGCAGGTGTAGGTGTAGGAAACGGTATTGGATTCGATTTTCTTAATGGACCTAGTTCCAAGAGATATGGATTTAGTGTAAAGGCTACCTTTTAATTTTAACAAAACAAAGTATCGAAATTATGAAACAATTATTTAAAATATTTTGTATCGCAACGGTTCTTGGAGCTTCTTTACTTCAATCCTGCGAAACAACAGAACTGGACCTTAGGAAGAATCCTAATGCCCTGGCAGCGGACCAGGGAAACCCTGATTTTCTATTAAATGGTATACAATTATCATTTACTTCTTTAGTAGAGAGTTTTGGTAGAACGGGTGCAGAACTTACCCGTATTGATTATATGTTTGGTAGAGATTACAGAAATGTATACAGCCCAGCCAATTTTGATGGGGAATGGACCTTGGCATATACTCAAATAAGAACAGATATCAAAGCTCTTACTCCTTTGGCAGAAGAAGCTGGACTAAACTATCATTTAGGAATGGCCCAATTTATAGAGGCTTATACCTTGATATCATTGGTTGATATGTTTGGAGATATTCCTTTTAGTGAGGCAAATTTAGGATCTGAAAACTTCAATCCGAAATTAGATTCAGGTGCTGATGTGTATGCTGCTGCATTGGTTCTTATAGACGATGCAATCGCCAATTTTCAAGATGGTGGTGTTGCGGATCCACAAAATGACTTTTTCTACGACGGAGACGCCAGTAAATGGATAAAGGCTTGTAATACGTTAAAATTAAAGTTGTATATGACCAGTAGATTAGCTAATAGTGGTGCACTTGCAAGTTTTAACGCCATTATAACTTCTAACAACTATATTTCATCTACTGCAGACGACTTTCAATTCCAGTGGGGTGTAAATGAAGTACAACCTGATACTAGACATCCAAGGTATAGCGCAAGTTATACTACTCAAGGTGGAACAGATTACATGTCCAATCATCAGATTGACTATATGAATCAGAATGATGATCCAAGGATACGTTACTACTACTACAGACAAAATGAGAATACACCTGGATCAGGTACAACACCTCCAGCATTGGAAACTTTGCAGTGTTCTTTACAAACTCCTCCATCACACTATACAGGTTTCCCATTTTGCTCTCTATCAAATGGATATTGGGGAAGAGATCACGGAAGTGATGAAGGAACACCACCAGATGGTTTCTTAAGATCTTTGACTGGGGTGTATCCTGCCGGAGGTAGATTTGACGATAGTACCTTTGACGGCCAATCTCAAGGCGATGGTGCTGGTGGTAATGGAATTACTCCAATGCTATTGGCTTCATGGGTAGATTTTTGGAGAGCAGAAGCTGCCATGGTTAATAACAACCCAGTAGGTGCAAGAACTTTTCTTCTTGCAGGCCTTGCAAAATCTGTAGCTAAAGTGCAGTCTTTCGGAGCCTTGGATTCAAGTGCCGATCTATCAACAGCACCAACTGCTGGTGATGTTTCAGATCACAGTGTTGCTATCGCTGCCGCTTTTGATGCAGACAGCACAGGTGGATGGAACGTTTTGGGACAGGAATTCTTTACCGCTTTGTATGGTAACGGAATTGACGGATACAACTTCTATAGAAGAACTGGATTCCCCAACAACCTACAGCCCAGTTTAGAGGCACAACCAGGTTCTTTTATCAGGTCTGTGTTCTATTCCGCTAACTTTGTAAACAACAACTCTAGCGTGCAACAAAAAGCAGATCAAAACCAACAAGTATTTTGGGACACGAATCCTGCTTCACCAACATTTCCATTATCTAACTAAATAAAAGAAAATGAAAAAAATATTATTAAAAATATCGACTGTTGCTCTGGCTTTGATAACCTTAGGTTGTTCAAGTGATGATAACGTAATAGATATAGTTGGCGCCAATCTAAGTACTGATCTCCCTTTTCTTAGAATTACAAGCCAAACAGGGAGAAGTTTGAACTTGTTTGATCAAAGTTCAACGTATACAGTAAATTTCGAATATCAAGAAATTGAGAATACAGCCGCCCTTGAAAAATTCGAACGGGTGGAATTCAGTATAAATTTCATTGATAATTTTGCTGATGGTGTTGATAATTCCAAACCAGCAGTTGCCTTTGGAGGTTTAAGCAAAAGTGACTTTTCACAATTGAGTCAATTTGGAATGCCAATTAGTTCTTTTGACTATTCCTTCGGGGAAGCCTTAACAGCATTGGGTCTTACTACTGCACAGGTGAATGGTGGTGACCAATTCCAATTAAACTGGACATTGTTCCTTACTGATGGTAGTTCTATTGATAGTTCAGACGTAAGTGGTAACATCAGTGCAGTTGGAGGATATTATTCAGCTCCTTACCAATCAAGAGCATCTATGGTATGTTTGTTTGAAGCACCCGCTTTCTTTGTAGGAGACTACCAAATGGAGCAACTTACAGGTTTAGATCCATTTTACGGATCAGAAACTTTCGGTAGTCAAGTTGTGACTTTGAGTGCTACAGGACCTACACAAAGACAATTCAATTTCCTTTATTACCCAGGAAATTTTGATACAAATTACACCTTTACAATGAATTTCGTTTGTGACAGAATCAGCATGGTTGGTACTGGAGGTTTAGGTTGTGGCGGAAGTATTGGCCAAACAACTGGTGATACAGTAACCTTTTTTGATCAAAATCTTGTTGAGGACGATGTCATCGTATTGAGCATTACCGATTTTGATGGTGATGGCGGATGTGGTACAGGATCCAACCAGATTACCGTAAGGCTAACCAAACTTTAAAATTAGCTTAACATAATTCAGAAAGGCCACTACCATGAAAATGGATAGTGGCTTTTTTTTTATATATTATAGCCCTAAAACGCTTAACTAAACCTCTTTAAATGAAAACAACTTTTTTTATCCCTAAAATTTCAATAGGGGTTCTACTTATATTAACCAGCATCTTAATACTTTCATGCGAAAAAAGCACCAATGAAATCATAGAGGAAGAAACCATCGAACTAACCCCAGACCCCATACCTGAAGAAACAGGCGAGGAGGAGACAGCACCACCCATAAAGGTTGAAGGAGAAATAACTGTTTACGACCAAAGTGCAATGGAAGACTCCTATATCCTTGTCAATAACATTATGGGCGGAAAGGTCTTCTTAATTGACAAAACAGGAACCATAGTACAAAATTGGGAAATGGAATATGGCATTGGGAACGACTGCACCCTTCTGGATAATGGTAAACTTTTAGCTCTTTTGAAAGATCCAAATGCGAAGATAACCTTTGGTGGATATGGAGGAATTATTAGAATTCTGAACAAAGATTCCAGTGTTGAAAAGGAAATCATCTATTCTTCCGACAATAAAATAGCCCATCATGATATTGAAATGTTACCAAATGGCAATCTACTAGTATTGGTTTGGGAGAAAATCACGGCATCCGCTGCCTTGGAAAATGGATTTAACACAGAAAGGGAACTTTATCCAGAAGCTTTGATTGAAATAGATCCGAACACTGAAGATATAGTTTGGTCTTGGCACTCTATGGATCACATTGTTCAGGATCTGGACAATACTAAATTGAATTTTGGCAACATACCTGAAAACTTTAGGAAAATTGACATCAATTATGAGGAACGTGAGGACGCCAAAATAGATGGAGACATCATGCATGCAAACGGTATTACTTATGACCAGGAAAATGATATCATATTTATGTCTGTCAATAATTTCAGTGAAATATGGGCAATAGACCATAGTACAACTACGGAAGAGGCCAAATCGTCCACTGGAGGTAATTTTGGATATGGTGGTGACCTACTCTATCGTTTTGGTAACCCTACAACCTATCAAAATACAAACGGAGCACGTCTTTTTTACAATATGCACAATCCTAACCTCACCAACCAAAACCAATCCATGTTGGTGTACGCCAACCAAAATAATGTCTCACAATCAGAAGTGTTCGAATTTGATCTGAACAGTCTTATTTTAGATTTTGACACCAATAACGAACCCCTTATAAACTGGAGCTATACCAATCCAGATCTATACAGTCGTATCGTATCCAGTGCCATAAGGCAGAAAAATGGGAATACATTAATCACTGATAGTGATACCGGAATAATTGAGGTATCCCCGGATGGAACCATAGTCTGGGAGTTCAAAGGCCCTGGTCTATTTTGGAGGGCATACCCCTTATCCAAGGATGAAATTGCCATCCAATCTTTGAATTTAAATTAAAAAAAACTATTTTTACATGCAAAATAACTGATTATATTCTATACTCTCTTTTGTTCTTCCACTGGATATTACCATAAATTGAGCAGTAAGATAATATTCCAACTAATTTATATTCAACATTCAATTGTTATTTATTGAAAAAAATACTAATTAAAAAAAATGAAGAGAACAATTTTATTACCCTTAGCATTACTATTTTTCTATACAGGGTCCTTTGCCCAAGGAGCTGTAAACAACAAATTGGATAACTTTACGGGAAATGGTTATGCAGGAGCTGCTTTTTCTGAAATGAGGAAAAAATTAAATACCCCTTCAGATTTGGAAACTGTAGGTTCTGTTTATATAGACGATCGTTTCCTTCCTTGCACAGTTTACTACAATGATGAAGCAATAGGGGATTTTTACTATCGACACAATGCTTTTAATGACGAAGTGGAAATAAAAGACACACAATTGGGGGAAGAGCCCGAGAGTTCTTTGGCCACCATAAAGGAACTTAGACTTGTTGATGGGAAAGACAATAAAGAATTGGCTCTAAAAGCCTATCAGAACAAAAAGGATATTGTTCGCAATGGATATTTATATCAGCTCCATGATGGAGAAAAATATGACCTGTTTTTTAAAAACAATGTAAAGTACACCGAAGGCACCCATCCTATAAATTCTATGGTAAAGGCTACCCCAAATAAATTCTCCCATTTTACAGATTTTTATTTCATGAAAAATGGGGATAAGTTGGCGTATTATATTGAGCACAAAAAAAGTCAGTTTTTGAGAGAATTTGAAAAGGATAAAAGAGATTCGCTTGCTTCGTATATCAAGGAAGAAAAAATCAACCTTAGAAAAGAGGAAGACCTGATGAAGGTTTTCACTTATCTTAATTCGATCTAACGTATTAAAACAAAATTCCACCAGTGTAAAAAACCTTTAGGCCAGTCCTAAAGGTTTTTTTTTCTATTTTACTTTAGCATTTTTTTATAAGTCGAATTCCTTGTGTTTTTTTGATTTTTAGTACCTTACAACTTAACTTATTTATTCACGTAGAATGAAAATGTCAACTTCTCAATCATGTTATATTAAGCCGTTCTTTATCGTGCTATTTGCGGTAATGTATACGCTGCCGATGGCGTCTCAAAGCACTATAAACTATAGCACCTCTTCCAGGCCTACCAGTGATGCAGGTATGGAGGCTGTGGCAAATTTTATGACGCGAAGAAATCCCTCCAATGATTTTTTATTCAATAATGTCAGAAATGGAGAAGTCGCTGTAGATTGGAAAAAAGCCAATGGTTCCCCATACTTAAATGAAAACTTTGCTCCCTGTACACTCTATTCCAACAAGGAATTGCTCGGCAGTTTTTTCTTCCGCTACAACGCCTATAATGACGAATTGGAATTAAAGGAGAGTTTGAACGATCCGCAGGTATCCTCCTTGATAAAAGACAATCAATTTAGGTTATCAGATGGATCTGGCACTTATATGTATGTCACACTTGTTTCCAAAAAAAATGAACATTCAGAAGGTTACCTTAATCTTATAGTGCCCGGAGACCGGTTTAAATTGTTTCGTAAAGACTTCGTAAAGTTTAAAAAAGGGGCAGCAGCTGCCAACTCCATGGTAAAGTCCACCCCTGACAAGTTTACCAACTTCGCAGAATATTACTATGCGGACAATAATGACCAAAATCAGAAAGCATATATTCTGGAAAACAATCTTAAAAACTTTTTGAATTCCTTGAAAAAAGAAGAGAGGGGCAAAATAAAATCTATCATCAAGGAGCAAAATATCAACACCAAAAAAGAGGCAGACCTTATCGTTCTTTTTAAGTCCATCAATACCCTGTGATATTCCTTTATTTAAATTGTGACTACAAATTATAAGATGGTTTTTTATTTTACCTTTGCCCCATGAAAAATGAGGACTACCAAATATTTGGAATACGGGCAATTATAGAAGCTATAAACGCCGATAAATCATTGGATAAGGTATTTATCCAAAAAGGACTGAAAGGCGATCTCATCAAGGAAATGGAAACCCTGGTCCGCAAAAATGGCATAGGCTTCTCTTATGTTCCCGTGGAAAAACTCAACCGACTAACAAAAGGTAATCACCAAGGGGTCGTTGCCAGCATCTCCCCTATTTCCTTTTATGAAATGGAAGAACTGGTAGAAAAAGTATTGGCCAACGAACAAAAAATCCCCCTCTTTCTCTTATTGGACCAATTGTCCGATGTACGAAATTTTGGGGCCATTATAAGAACTGCGGAATGCACCGGAGTAGATGGAATCATCATACAAAAAAAAGGCGCCGCCCCTGTTACCGCAGACACTATAAAAACATCGGCCGGTGCGGCATTTAAAGTCCCCATAGCCAAGGTGGACCATTTAAAGGATGCCGTATTCTATTTGCAATCCTCGGGAGTGAAGGTTATTTGCGCCACTGAAAAAACAGAGAAAACCATTTATGATGTTTCTTTTGAAGGACCTTGTGCCATAGTTATGGGTGCAGAGGATGTGGGAATCTCCCCTTCCATTCTAAAAGCTTCAGAGGAAACTGTAAAATTACCCCTTTTGGGCGAAATTGGATCGTTGAACGTTTCCGTAGCCTGTGGGGTATTCTTATACGAAGCAGTCAGACAGCGTTTAAAATAAGTTTAGTCCTTGCCTTCCTCGGGTAAGGACTTTCTAAAATGATAGGTAATCTTTACCGAGGCCTCCTCTGTATGGCTTTGCTCATCCTTATGTTCTATAAAATTCCCATCGGCATCAAAGTGTCTTAGAAAGGGATCGTTTTCTTCATTAAAATCATCCTGCTCCCAATCATATTTCTTAACGGGAGGAGCATGTACCCTAATGGTTGACGCCAATACCAGTCCGGCGACAAACCCTCCTAAATGACCTTCCCAAGAGATCCCATCTTCAATGGGAAAAATATACCACAACAATCCTCCATAAATAAAAACCACTACCAAGGATAAGGCCACCAAACGATAATGTTTTGTGAAAATCCCCTTAAAAAATATAAAGCTTACCAACACATAGATCAGGCCACTGATCCCAATATGATAAGAGGGTCTCCCTATAGTCCAAGTAACCAAGCCCGAAATAAGAATGCCCCACAAGAGAACCCTTCCATAAATACTCTGATAGAAATAGACCAATGCACCCAATAGAATGGCTATAGGAATAGTATTGTTATACAAATGCTCCACCGAACCATGTATCAACGGACTAAGTACCACTCCCTTTAGCCCGGATAGTGTTCTGGGATAAATGCCCAGGTAGTGCAAATTGACCTGCAAACTCAACTCCAACCAAAAAACCAACCAAATGGTTAATACGGCCACTAAAGGAACCACCAATACCGCATTCGAAAATTTGAAATATTTATCCTCGGACATCCCTACAATTTAAAGCTATTCCATCAATTTATCGACCAAAAATAAAAAACCTGATAAATTGTCATCAAGATAATTGTTATACTTTTGGGGCTATGAATGAACCCTTAGCAGAACGAGTACGCCCCAAAACCTTGGAAGATTATGTAAGCCAGCACCATTTGGTTGGTGAAAAAGGTTCGCTTACCCAACAGATCAAAAAAGGGATATTGCCCTCACTTATCCTTTGGGGCCCTCCCGGCACAGGTAAAACCACTTTGGCAAATATCATTGCCAACACCAGCGGACGTCCATTTTATAGTCTTAGCGCCATAAGTAGTGGCGTGAAGGATATACGGGAAGTTATAGATAAGGCAAAACAGAGCGGAGGCCTGTTTACCACAAAAAACCCTATCCTTTTTATAGATGAGATACACCGTTTCAGTAAATCCCAGCAAGACTCCCTTTTGGGGGCTGTAGAAAAGGGATGGGTAACCCTTATCGGGGCCACTACGGAAAACCCAAGTTTTGAGGTAATTCCCGCCTTACTCTCCAGATGCCAAGTTTATATCCTAAATCCATTCGGCAAAGTGGATCTGGAAGCCTTACTGCAAAGGGCAATGAAACAAGACGACCATCTGAAAAATAAAAATATTGTCCTAAAAGAAACAGAGGCACTCTTAAAATTATCCGGTGGTGATGGAAGAAAACTGTTGAATATTTTTGAATTGGTCATTTCCTCCGAAAGTGGGGACAAAATAACGATCACCAATGATTTGGTACTTAGCAAGGTTCAAAACAACATCGTGCTCTACGACAAGACAGGGGAACAGCACTACGACATTATCTCCGCCTTTATAAAATCTATCCGTGGGAGCGATCCCAACGGAGCTGTTTATTGGTTGGCAAGAATGATAGAAGGTGGGGAAGATGTTAAGTTTATCGCCAGACGTTTGCTCATTGCAGCTTCCGAGGATATTGGCAATGCAAATCCAACTGCTTTGGTCATGGCTAATACAACCTTTCAGGCAGTCACTACCATTGGTTATCCAGAAGCAAGGCTTTTATTGAGTCAATGTGCCATTTATTTGGCAACCTCTCCCAAGAGCAATGCCAGTTATATGGCCATCAACAAGGCCCAACAGCTTGTTAAGGAAACAGGGAACCTATCCGTACCAATCGGGTTAAGGAATGCTCCCACTAAATTAATGAAGGATTTGGGATATGGACAGGAGTACAAATATGCCCACGATTATAAAAACAACTTCGTAGAGGAGGAGTTTCTCCCCGATAGCATTAAGGGATCATCCTTCTATAAACCTGGGAACAATCAGCGGGAAAATGCCTTAAAGGAATTCCTGAAGAACAGATGGAAAAGTAAATATGAATTTTAGAACTTGATCTGCAGTTCCTCAACAACTACCTGACCGTTGGCCGTATATTCAAAAAACCATTTCCCTTCCTTTTTGTAAACCATACCATCCTGATCACCTGCTTTGGCAATAAAAACATCTGCCATTGTACTTTTGATCATTTTTAGGACAATCTTAGGAGTGTTGTCCACCAATTGATAGCCATTGGCAAGTTCTTGTGCATACAATACCGTTTTGGGAAGTAAGCCGATTCCGGAATTCTCCATTTTCGGAGCCTCCTTTTCCAGGTTTGAAGGTTCAGGGACCAGTTCCTTGTACGTTTGTTGTTCGGTTGTGGCCTCTTGTGCCAAAACCACAGACCTAGGCTTGTCAGTATCAACCTCAGCAACCTGTCTCACGTCATTTTTAAAACTGATCTTTACGGGGGCCTCCTGTTCATCTTTTAGCGAGTACGCATAATTAAGGGCTTTAAAGGAAATAAATGCATCCCTAATAGCTTCATTGAAGGCATCTTTATAGTCCTTTTCCTTACTTGTACCCTCTTGGGTCTCAAAAAATACTTTGGACTGACAATCTTTTAAAATGAGCGATAATTTTGTTGTGAACATTCCGGATTCATCCTTGATCCCAACTACTGCCCCAAGACAACGATCCCTATTTAAATCATCGGGAAGTGCATCCTCATATACCGCAGTAAATCCGTTTTCAACGAACAGATATTTTATAAGGGTACTAGTCTGATATTGGTTTTGGTTCCTAAAACCGTCAAACTTTTTAGGGACTATGATATATTTGTATTGGTTGATATCTGATTGTGCGTTTCCAAGAAACACTGCCAATAGGAATAGGATAAAAAGTGAAATTTTCATAAGTAGCTTGCCATCATTTTCTGCCCCAAGATATAATATTTAATCCGAATTGGAAAGAGGCATAATGACTTGCATACACATTCCTATACCCCAATAAATTATCAGCCATGGCATAAAGCTCAAGTGGTCCAGCCTGCACGCTCATTCCCAGTCCTATATTTGAAAAGGAAAATTTATCTACGGTATAGGTAGTCTTGAGCGCCAGGAAATTACCAAATTTACGCATGTAAAACGCGGTCAGTGCCGCTTGGGGGCCCCTTGGCCTGTTGATCATATACAACTGTCCGCCCACACTATTGGTATATTCCGGCAGTCCTCCCTTTACCCCTCCCTCTTTTGAAGTACATTCACAATCTTCCTGTGAAGGCAAAGGTTCCCCAAAATTATGGCGCAAGGAAGCGTTGAGTTTTGTAGGTCTAAAATTAATATAACTGTTTCTATTATCCTCAAACGGAATAAGTTCCTCTATCTCATCTACGAGATCTTGCCAAAAATCTTGATTGGGGTCGGCGAGTGCTTCTGGTAAAATGATGGAAATACCTTCATTCGTAGCGCTTCCTTTCAGGGTATAATTCTTAACGTCATTGGCATGCCGTATAAAACCAATATCCAAGAGACTTCCGGTAACCAAGGTTCTTTTATTGATTCTATAGGTAAAACCAACATCCAGACCCAATCCCAAATCGCCCCCTAAAAGCGCCCTTTTAATAAAAGTTTGCGACACTCCTTGGTCCCCCTCAACCAAACCATCGATACCTGAGGTTCTCACTTCCATATCCGCCACCAAGGTATTTGCCAATAGGTTATTCTGACCTGGATTGGTCACAAAATATCCTGAATTGTGGGTTGAACTGACATCCAAAATACCTGAATACAACTTGCCCCTTAATCCGACCCTTAGTGTATTGTTTAATTTTCTATTAATGCCGATATGGAACACATTCACCACTTCGCCACGAACCTTGAGATGGTCCAAATTGAACCTATTGCCGATATAATTGGCATTGCCCTCAAACCCCAAAATGGCTAGATCTTGAGGCCAATAGGTAATCATATCCTCCTCCAAATACATTCCAAAGGAATAAAAATCACTAGGCCTATTCTTGCTTCTAAATCCAAAATTCAGGAATTCTACCTGAACTGTTTCACTGATCTCGTCCCTGAAATTCATTCCAAAAATGGCCCTGTCCCTTACTTTTGTGGTGATATCCAATCCATCATTCGCAAAAATATCGTTGACAGAAATCCCGCTGGTTCCGGCATAGGCTGAAATCCCAGAAAGCAAAGGCACACCACCATACCATTGATAGGTTGCCCTTGCTCCGGGATTGAGCATTAGGGCCTGTGGTACTTCCATAAAATCGTATAGCAATTGTTTGTTTTGGGCCAATACCGAGAAAGAGCACAGAAGAATAAAAACTACAATTAATTTTTGTAATCTCATTCAAGCTCAATCTTAAAGGCCCCACTGGAGCGTAGTATAATTTTTGGGTCAGATTCACTGGAAACACTAGTGTCGTCACTTTGATTTTGTGCACTCACCCTGATGGCCGAGGTGTTTTTTATAATATCAATGCTTCTACCTCCTGGCCCATAGGCAATTTCCACCTTTTTAATAAAAACAGGTGGAGCAGGTTCCACCAGTATGGATTCCATATCCAAAACATTACCATTTTCGTCCAATAATTCGATGATGATCTCTAATGTTTTACTGGTAGAATTCTCTAACTCATAGGTAAGGACACCGCTAAGGACGCCATCAGCAAAAAAATCCTCTGCAAAGGCATCAAAATTGAATTCTTCCGAGTAAAATTCCCCAGGCACCACAGAATTTATTTGTTCTTCTGCCGCTTCCATATACAATATACTGGATGTAATGGTTGGGGTAATATTTAGGTCCTCCAACTGATTGAAATCCTGCTCTTGCATGCAAGAACCGCAAAGGGCAATTAACAGAAAAAGAGAAACGGAGTACTTCATTATAACCATGATTTAAAAAAATCTTTAGACACCACGTTTGGTGGCAGTTATCTAATGATACTACTTCTACAACTCTATAAATAGGATTTTATTTCATTAAGATCATTTATCATGTCACAATATTCATGTTTTGCATCATTGTGAACATTAAAATGAAGGGCATGCAGCCCCATGGCCCTAGCGCCCATGATATCGGCCTCCAAGCTGTCCCCTATCATAATGGACTTTTCTGGGGTCACCTTTGCTTTTTGAAGGGCCAGTTGGTAAATAATGGGATCTGGTTTTTTTACGCCGGCCATTTCTGAATCTATTATCTGATCAAAATAGCTATGTATTTTGGAATTTTTTAATTTCTTTTCTTGAATTTCCTGAAAGCCATTGGTAATGATATGAAGCTTGTATGTCGGTTTTAAATAATCCAAAATTTCCACGGTATTGGGAAACAAATGGGTAAAAGAAGATAAATGCTCTATATATTGCTCAGAAAGAACATGGATAGTTTCATCTGATATGGTAAAGCCTAAGGCATCAAAAGTCCTTTTTAGTCTTTGGTATCGCAAATCTTCCTTGATTATTTTACCGTTCCTATAAAGTTTCCAGAATTCCAGATTAAGGGGAATATACACCCTTAAAAAATCATTTAGATCCACTGCCACCCTGTTGGACTGTAGTATCCTATCAAAGGTAAGTGCTGAATTCTTTTCGAAATCCCATAAGGTGTGGTCCAAATCAAAAAAAACGTCTGTGACAATATTTTTAAACATAAAACTTTTTTAAAACGGTACTGTATAAATCTATCCAATCTATTTTGCCCTCGCCCCCCAAGAGCTCATTTGAAAATATACTGATAAATTCCCCGTTGACCTCCTTCGTTTCTTTATAAAGAAAGGATATCTTCTCCAAAATCTCTTCTTGATCCCTGTATTTCATTAAAGCGTAATCGTGAACGGCAAAGGGGTGAACCTTAATGGGCTGTTGCACTTCCAAGGGAATATCATAAAAGAAAAAAGGCGTACAAGTTCCGGCCCTAAAACCAATTTCATGGGTGTACCCCATAGTATAATCATCGGTGAATTCTGTTGCAACAAGGTTGCGATAGGTAGATGGGATATCTACCCTGTTATAGCGCATCCTAGAAGCATTAATTGGTCTATTTATGACCTGTGACAATTGCTTTTTTTCTTCTTTTAGCAAGGCGTTATTATCAAACGAACTATATGAGGCACCCAAAGAAACAATACTGTAATCCGCAACAGATTTTATGAGGTGTCTGAATCTGTTGTTATTGGGTGATACATTTTTATCATAGGTGGAATATTCCGCAAATTGGAAAAAGAACATACTGCCAACACCATAATTCTTATGGAGATCTATAAGACTGAAGAAATTATTATAGGGATCCAATCCCGGATTGACCCAGACCATAAAACGCTCTGCCACCCGCCTTAATTTCAGGGAACCGATATCCAAGATCAAACCAGCAAGACTTCTTACAAAACCCCTATGGGCATAACAATGGGAGGTGGTCACATCTATGATGGAGGTATAGGAAAACTTCCTTTCCTCCATTTCCATCTCCGGGAATTTCTCCTTTAGTTCCTTAAGTAACTCGTAAGCCCAAATATCCACAACTGGTCGTTCCAAAAAATCATGCTGATAGGCCAGACTTTCCGTGGGAGGAAATCGTCCATGAACATCTTTGACATGGGGTAGATACTCTTCATACCTGGATACCAAATAAAAACTAGCTGCGAAAATATCAAATGGAATATTGCTTCTATCTCCTGTAGCAAAAAAGCAAGGAACGCCATTCCACTCCCCCATTTTAAATTGCAGATCGTTGATCCCCTGTTCAAAAAGCAGGTCATTGCTACGGACAAAAAACTCATTTTGCAAAGGCTGCTTGGTATACGTTATTTTTGGTCCCGTATGTTTTATAAAATCTTCGACCTTAGTGGTAAAAACAACCTCTATCCCCAGGATACGAGTAAAAATATGCTTCATGATATAGGTGAAGCGAGAGGTAATCTTATGAGTATATATTAACAACATAGGTTCCTAAAATTCCAAGATTAATGCATTTCCTTTGAGTCAAGGTGTTTTTTTAAAGCATAACGTTATCCGCAAAGCTAAAATAATCTTGTTGGGTAATGATCACATGATCCAAAACTTTTATGTCCAAAGCCTCGGCAGCCACTTTTAGTTTTTTGGTCACCTGCTTATCAGCTTCACTTGGCTTTAAAGTGCCCGATGGGTGGTTATGTGCCAATATAAGACCAACAGCCCCCAATTCCAATGCCTGTTTCAACACCAATCGAACATCCACCAAAGTACCCGTTATCCCTCCTTTACTCAAAAGAGCAAAGTGCATAACTGTATTGGCATTATTGAGGTATACGATCCAAAATTCTTCATGGGGTAGCTCACCCATTATAGGCTGCAACAACTCAAACACACTTTTGCTACTTGTTATTTTGGTGATTTTCTGTGCCGATTCCCCTCTTCTTCTCCTACCTATTTCCAAGGCCGCAGCAATGGTTACGGCTTTCGCTTCCCCTATGCCCTTAAACTGCATTAATTGTTTAATGGATAGCTTTCCAAGATCATTAAGGTTATTGTTTGCCGATGCCAAAATCCTTTTTGCAAGCTCTACGGCGCTTTCATTCCTACTCCCAGAACCTATCAAAATAGCAATAAGTTCCGCATCGGAAAGCACGGATTTTCCTTTATGGACCAATTTCTCCCTTGGTTTGTCATCATTTGACCAATGCTTTATGGAGAAAGGAATCGATTTTTCTTGCATCTGTTAAAGATAACAAACAAAAGAATTTAAAATAATATCTTAGAAAAAAATCTATTTATGATCCAAAATTTGTATTGTTTTCAATTGGCCAAAAGACCTTTGACCTCATCAAAATCCAATCCCCCGTAATTTCCTGAACTCATAAGCAAGAGCACAGCATCATCAAAATTCTGTTGGAACAGGAATTCTTTGAACGAAAGGGCATCTGTATATATTTTAAGGTCATTTCTTTCAAAAGCCGATGCAATTTGGTCCTTGGTCACTTCCTCCAGCTGTTTGATCTTGACCGATTCCGGAGAATAGAATACCACGGCCTCGTCAGCATACTCCAGGGCCCCTTTATATTCTTTTAAGAATTCGGCATTCAAACTACTGTAGGTATGCAGTTCCAAACAGGCCAGTAGCTTTTTTCCTTGAAACTGCTCCTTAACGGCCCTTGTTGTTGCGGCCACCTTACTTGGGGAATGCGCAAAATCTTTGAACGCCACACTGTTTTTTCCTTCCCCTATTTTTTCCAATCGCTTGGAGGCGCCTTTAAAGGTAGCTATGGCTTCATAAAAGTCGGCCTCATCAATCCCCATATTTTGACAGATCCATTTTGCCCCAGCCAAATTGCTTAGGTTGTGCTTCCCAAAAACCTCAATGGGCATGGGTCCTTCTTCGGTCTCCAAAAGGGTTTGGCCCTCTTCAACCGAATAAGCCGGTGTTTCATATGGCAATTTGCGAATGGTATTCTCCGAGGCCTCTACTACCCTTTTAACTTCTGGGTCCTCTACGTTATAGGTAATACTGCCTCCTTTGACAATACTATTAACAAAAATCTGGAACTGCTCCACATAGTGCTCATAGGTAGGAAATACATTGATATGGTCCCAGGCAATCCCGCTCAACAAAGCAATATTGGGCTTGTACAAATGGAATTTAGGTCTTCTATCTATGGGGGAAGACAAATACTCGTCCCCTTCCAAAACGATAAAATCATTTTCCTCCGTTAAATGCACCATTCGGTCAAAACCCTCCAATTGTGCGCCCACCATATAATCCACTGATCTATCGTGGTAATCCAAAACATGCAAGATCATTGAGGTGATGGTAGTTTTTCCATGGCTGCCACCAATGACCACTCTCGTCTTATGTTTGGATTGCTCGTATAAAAATTCTGGATAGGAGTATATTTTTAAACCCAATTCTTGGGCTTTTAGCAATTCTGGATTATCGGGTTTGGCGTGCATTCCCAAAATAACAGCATCCAACCCAAGGTGGATATTCTCCGGATACCAACCGAAGGATTTTGGCAAAAGCCCTTTGGAATCCAGGCGGCCTTTGGAAGGCTCAAATATAACATCATCACTCCCCGTGACGACATCGCCTTTATGGTGCAAGGCCAAGGCTAGATTGTGCATGGCACTACCACCAATCGCTATAAAATGAATGTGCATTTAATCAAGTTTAAAAAGGTAAAGATAAGGATTGCAAGAGCCTAATAAAATTTTTAATGACCTCATTTTAGCCCCAACTCAACTAGGCTTTTTAGTGTCTCCAAGTATTGAATATTGCTTATATTCGTAGAAATGACATGAACATATGCATATTAAGTTAAAAGATGTGCCCCCAAAAGAAATTATGCCTGGCTACCATGGGAAACTAGTCCATACACAGCACATGAGCCTAGCTTTTTGGGAGGTTGTAAAAGGAGCCGAGGTTCCTATGCATTCCCATTTGAACGAACAGGTGATGCAGGTGCTTGAAGGAAGTTTTGAATTTACGTTGGATGGTAAAACGAAGATTTATGGAACCGGGGATCTCGTGGTCATAGCGCCCCATAAGTCCCATAGTGGCAAAGCCCTGACCGATTGCAAGCTAATGGATGTATTTAGTCCAACAAGAGAAGAATACAAGTAATCATGAACATATCGTTAATTGGAAAGAAAGCTTTGGTGGGCGGAAGTAGCCAAGGTATAGGCAAGGCCATCGGGCAGCAACTAGCTGCAAGTGGAGCCAGCGTAACCTTCATGGCGCGCAGCGAGGACAAATTGAAAGATATCATTTCCCAATTGCCAAGAGACAATGGTCAACAGCATCAATACTTGGTAGTAGACTTTACCGACTTCAATTCCTATCAGATAATTATTGGGAACTACTTTAAAAATAATTCAGTGGATATCCTGGTGAACAATACGCAAGGCCCTGCTTCCGGAGGGGCAATGGAAAAAAAAGTTGATGATTACCAGGCTGCTTTTGATCTGCTATTTAAAACTGTGGTGTATACAGCGGAACTGGCCTTAAAGGGAATGATGGAGCGTAAATATGGGCGGATCATCAATATCGCCTCTATTTCTGTAAAAGAGCCATTGGCCTATTTAACCTTGAGCAATTCCATAAGGGCTGCTGTTACCACCTGGGCCAAAACCCTTGCAGCCGACGTAGGTAAACATGGTATTACCGTTAACAGTACTTTGACGGGTTATTTTGATACCGATAGACTAAAAAATCTAAATACTGCCAAAGCCAAATCTTTTGGCATTGCATTAGAAGAGGTAAACCAACAAATGCTGAATAATGTTCCCGTAAGAAGATTCGGAGACCCAAAGGAATACGGTTATTTGGTGGCCTTTTTAGCTTCCGAACATGCCTCATTTATAACAGGAACCAATATTCCCATTGACGGGGGCATGTTAAAATCGCTTTAGCTGGAAACGGCCTAATACCTCCCCTATAACATAAAAGTCCCATTTGCAATTGGGACTTTTATGTTGTACCCAACTATTTTTGGTATTCTTTTTGCTATTGAGGTAACTGATATTCATGTACAAAAAATATTCTGAGAGCATTTTCTTATTGGACCTTACATACTATAATATTCATTATTGTTTCTAAATTTATACCTATGAAACACCTGTCTTTCTCATTTTTTATACTGCTATTTTTCCAATTGGGCCATGCCCAATCAAATGGGGACACATCTTATGAAACCCTTTGGAGAAAGGTAGCTGAATTGGAAGAAAAATCGTTGACTACTTCTGCCTTGGAATTGGTCATGACAATATCCGAAAAAGCTAAAAAAGAGCAAAATTCACCACAGACGATCAAGGCTTTGCTATATACTTCCAAATACACGATGATATTGGAAGAGGATTCCCAACTGACCATTGTCAAAGAATTTAAAAGCGAGATAGCCAAAGCCACCATTCCCACCAAAAACATTTTAGAAAGCTATTTGGCGAATCTCTATTGGCAATATTTCCAACAGAACCGCTATGGATTCTACGATCGGACCAAAACAGAAAGCAAGGTAGATTCCATAGATTTTAGGACATGGGATCTCGACACATTATTTAAGGAAATTGCAGTTCATTTTGATCGCTCCTTGGAAGATTGGGAAATGCT
The DNA here is from genome assembly GCA_035798135.1 of Flavobacteriaceae bacterium KMM 6897. Taxonomy (GTDB): domain Bacteria; phylum Bacteroidota; class Bacteroidia; order Flavobacteriales; family Flavobacteriaceae; genus Sediminicola. Next base: position 213,432 of record JAPFBR010000004.1, read on the forward strand.
GAAAAAATTGGATATAAATAGTTTTAAGGATATTCTCAATCAGCAAAAGGATTCGTATTTATATAGACCTACATTATATGATGTTTTGGCCCATACCGCATTGGATTTTTATAAGACCAGTGAAAATGGCATTACAAATCCATCTTATAAGTTTGAGTTGGATGAGCCCGAATATCTGACCTCAGTCGAAAAATTCAGTGCACTAAAGCTCATTGCCAAAGATAGTAGTTCCCTTCAATTAAAGGCACTGCAACTTTACCAGCAACTATTGGTCTTCCATCAAGAGGACAGTTCCTCTTTGGCGTTGATAGATATTGATATAGAACGGCTACATTTTGTTAGGCAATATGCTACTTTCAATGAGGTGGACCAACATTATTTGGAAGCACTGAAAAATACCGCTAAATCATATAAAGCTGAGCTTGCCCAACTTTATAATTATGAAATTTCGGCACTTTATGACCAATGGGCGAACTATTACATTCCAAAAACGAATGTGGAACAGCAATGGAAGCGGAAAGAAGCGCTGGATATCTGTAATACTATCCTAGAAAAATATCCAAAAAGCAAAGCTGCCGAAAAAGCCTTGGCTTTAAAAACTCAAATACTGTCCAGAAACCTTCAGTTAAGAGCAGAGGAATATTTGCCAATAAATCTACCTTCACTTATTTTGGTGAACTATAAAAATATGGATGGGTTAAATCTTGCCGCCTACTCCATTACCGAAGAAGAAAAAGTACAGTTGGGGAAAATTTACCCTATAGAAAAGCAACGGGCATTTATAAAAAAACTGCCGGTTGCCAAGCAATGGTCGGCCTTGTTAAAAAATATTGGGGACTATCAGGATCACAGCACAGAAATTTTACTTCCTGCATTACCCAATGGGTCTTACGTAATTCTTGCCAAAGACGATACGGCATCTGCCTTTCAAACGGTCCAAGTGACGGATCTTTCCATTGTAGAAACTAGGGGGCCAAACGAACAAATGTTTCAGGTCATCAATAGAAATAACGGACACCCTGTTTCCGGGGCCCAGGTTTCCATCAACTATCAAACAAATCACAATGGATCATTAAACAAACACACCTCTATCACAAATAAACAAGGTTTCATCAATATCCAACTTACAGATGATAGATGGACAAATGTTTCCATCTCTGTTAAGTCAAAAAATGATCATGCAACTTTTGGAACGTATTTTATATCCCAAAACACAATAGTTGATCGTCCTTCTGAAATCACTTATTTGGCATCCATTTTTACAGATCGGAGCATATATAGACCTGGTCAGACAGTCTTTTTTAAGGCAATCGCCTTTAAAAGAAATAACTTAGCCACAGAGGCATTAAAAAACACAAAAGCCGCAGCAGTGCTTCTAGATGCCAACAACCAAGAGGTAGGAAGGCAAGAGTATAAAACGAATGAATATGGCTCCTTTAATGGCCAGTTCATATTACCCAATTACGGTCTTACCGGAGAGTATTCTTTACTGATTAGCTCTGAAGAAGTAAATTTAAGTGGCCAATCCAGTTTTTCAGTTGAGGAATACAAGCGACCAAAATTTAAAACGACCCTTGAGCCGATTACGGAAAGTTACAGAGTGAATGACAGTATTGCTTTAACAGGAAACGCAACGGCCTTTGCTGGAAGCCCCATAACCAAAGGAAAGGTCGTGTATACGGTACGCAGGGATGTTCACTATCCACAATGGTATTATTGGAGTCGGCCTTATATAAGAAGTACAATCCAGGAAATTGCACACGGGGAGACCATTACCAATGAAGAGGGGAAATATGAAATTAAGTTCAAGGCGCTCCCAGACAGCAGTATTCCGGAGAAAGATCATCTTATTTTCACCTATGAAGTAACAGTTGATGTTACGGATATCAACGGAGAAACACATAGTACATCAGAAATAATACAAGTAGGATATCATTCTCTATTGGCCAAAATTAACGTTGCGAACTCGTTGGATAAAAACAAAAGCGATCATTCCATTGAAATTTCCACTACCAATCTAAATGGCCAAGACATTCCTGCAATGGGCACCCTTAAAGTTTTTAAATTAAAGAGTCCAGATCAAGTACTACGGGAGCGGCCATGGGAGGCTCCTGAATTTTCCACTTTTACAAAAGAGGAATTCAAAAAGCTATTTCCACATGATTCATATTCCAATGAAGTAGATCCAAAATACTGGGAAAATAGCACCTTGGTTTGGCAAACCGATTTTGACACGGAACAAATGGATACTATTGCGCTGGGATCCATCAAATCCTGGAAATCCGGAAGATATGCCATTGAACTGGAATCTAAGGATAAATTTGGCAAGGCCATACAAGATGTAGCGCATACCACCGTTTTTTCCACTAAGGACAAACAATTGGCGGATAATCAGTTGTTCGACATAAAAACCAATAAGGATTTATACGCCATAGGCGAGCCTGCGAAACTAACTTTAGCCTCAAGTACGAAAGACCTTCAAGTGACTTTATTTGTTGAAAAGAATAAAAAAATTGTAGAAACGATTTTAGTTCCCCTGTCCAACAATAGCAAAACCATATCCTTCCCTACAATGAAAGGCGATTTGGGAGGCTATTCCATTCACTATAGCTTTTCCGCCTTTAACGGCTTTATAAATGGCACCAAAAGCATTAGTGTGCCCTACCCTTCTTCCCACCTGGAATTGGAGACCATGACTTTCAGGGACAAATTGTCCCCGGGAGCGGAGGAGACTTGGAGCTTTAAAATAAAAGGTCCAAAAGACGAAAAAATGGTGGCCGAAGTTTTGGCCAATATGTACGATGCCTCTTTGGATAGTTTTAGGGGGCATGATTGGGTTTTTGATCCCACGGAAAAACCTTCCTATTATTCCAATTACAGCTCCAATGCGTACCAAAGTTTTGGAACCGTAAATTTCAATACGAGTATTGATCAAATGGACGGCTTTGATTATAAGCCACAAGGGTATGACACCTTCAATTGGTTCGAGTTTTATTTTGGAACTGGAAATAGGTTGTACAGAACAGAAATGATGATGAAAAATTCAGCACCAATCTCTATGGAAGCTTCAGATGGTGTTCAAGAACAGGCTGAAGAAGTAATTGACCCTAATTTAATATACAAAGACAGGGATCTTAATGAGATTGCTATTAATTCAGCCGAAAAAGAATCCAACCAAGAGCAAGTCCAAATTCGAAAAAACCTCCAAGAAACTGCTTTTTTCTTCCCTCATTTAATGACCGATACAGAAGGCAAAGTTTCTTTTAGTTTCAAGACCCCTGAGGCCCTTACTCAATGGAAACTACAGATATTGGCACATAATTCTACCTTGGAAAGCACCGTGAAGACTTTTAAAGTGTTGACCCAAAAGGAACTAATGGTGACGCCTAATGCCCCGAGGTTCCTAAGGGAAGCGGATACAATAACCATCAGCAGTAAAATAAGTAACCTTACAGAAAACCAACTTATAGGCAAAGCCACTCTTGTGCTCCAAGATGCCCTAACCGGAAGGGATATTACCAATGAACTTCTTTTATCATCGTTGATTAAATCCAGCAACAACGGAAGTAAGGAATTTAAGGTAAAGCGCAAAAACAATACTCAAGTATCTTGGTCACTATTCATTCCTAAAAACCTTCAGGCCGTTCAATATACGGTAACGGCAAAAGCAGGGGATTTTAGCGATGGAGAACAGAACACGCTACCCGTTCTTACCAATAGAATGTTGGTGACCGAAACCATGCCGATGTGGGTCAGTGGAAATAAGACCAAAACATTTACACTGGATAAATTAAAGGAAACTTCCTCAACCACGAGAAGCAACCACAAACTCACCTTGGAAATCACTTCCAATCCCACCTGGTATGCATTACAGGCACTTCCTTTTCTAATGGAGTACCCCTATGAATGTAATGAGCAGTTATTTGCCAGGTTCTATGCCAATACCTTGGCCAATCAAATCATAAAATCCAATCCGAAAATTGAATCTGTTTTTAACCTTTGGGCCAATGCTGACGTCCTAGAGAGTAATTTAGAAAAGAATCAGGATCTAAAATCCATTTTAATTCAGGAAACCCCTTGGTTAAGGGATGCCCAAACCGAAACGGAACAGAAGAAAAGGATTGCCCTTTTATTCAATAGTAATCATGTGCAACAGGAACAGCAAATGGCTTTGAATAAATTAACAAACAACCAAATGTCCAACGGGGCATGGGCCTGGTTCCATGGTGGTCCCGCCAATAGGTTTATCACCCAACATATATTGGCCGGGATTGGGCATTTAAAAAACCTGAATGTCGAAATTGCAGATGGGAAAATGCAATTACTGCAAGAAAAAGCCCTGGCCTATCTGGAGGAAGAGTTCGTGTCCGAGTACGATGAGATGAAGAAATACACGGAAAATATCAATAATGATCATCTAAGTCCTATTCAGATCCATTACCTATATGTCAATAGCTTTTTTATGGATCGATCCGTTTCCAACAAGGTTAGGGAGGTACAACAATATTACTTGGATCAGGCCACAAGGTACTGGACAAAGAAAAGTCTGTTTGAAAGAGGCATGCTGGCATTGGTGTTCCAAAGGGTTGATATGGGTTCCGAAGCGCAAGCAATAGTGCAATCCCTGAAGGAAAACAGCATCGTAAGTGAGGAATTGGGCATGTATTGGAAGGAAAACACCGCTTCATGGTATTGGCAACGGTCCCCCATTGAAACACAAGCGCTTTTGATCGAGGCTTTTTCAGAGATTGGGAAGTCGGATCCAGAGCAAAACCAGAACATAGAGAATTTAAAAAAATGGTTATTAAAAAATAAGCAGACCAACCATTGGCAGACGACAAAGGCCACTACCGACGCCATTTACGCCTTAATGCTCAAAGGTAATGATTGGCTTTCCGTTACCGATGCCGTAGAGGTGCGTATTGGAGGCGACGAGGTAGGTCCCTGGAATACGAATGATCCTACAGAGGAAGTCTTGCCCATTGAAGCCGGGAGCGGGTATTATCAAACCTCGTGGAACGGCAATGAGATCAATCCTAAAATGGCCGAAGTGCAATTGAATAAAAAAGGGAACGGCATAGCCTGGGGTGCTTTATATTGGCAGTATTTTGAGGATTTGGATAAGATTACCCCCGCTAAAACACCATTGCAACTAGACAGAAAACTGTTCCTGAAAAAGGACACTGATTTTGGGGAAGAACTCCAAGAAATTACCAAGGCCACCCAAGTGAATGTTGGTGATCTGATCAGGACACGTATTGTTATAAAGGTAGATCGGGAAATGGAATTTATCCACCTCAAAGATATGAGAGCAGCCGGCTTGGAACCCATAAACATCATGTCCAAGTATAAATGGCAAGATGGTTTGGGATATTATGAAAGCACCAAAGATGCCAGTACCAATTTCTTTTTTGATAGCCTATCAAAAGGTGTTTACGTATTTGAGTACGACCTCAGGGTAAACAATTCCGGGGATTTTAGCAATGGCATTTCAACTATCCAAAGCATGTACGCTCCCGAATTCAGCAGCCATAGCAAAGGCAGTAGAATCCATATTATAGAGAAATAGTTATGAAATTCGCAATAGGTTATCGAATTTTTTCATAAATTAACATACAACTAACACATAAACCGCCAATTATGAATCCAAAAATTTTCTTGGTCCTGCGTATAGCCTTTGGACTTTTCTTAATCGTATTCGGATCGAATAAGTTATTCCATTTTATGCCCATGGGACAGATGTCCCCAGCGGCAACTGAGTATTTCTCTGCTTTGATGAGTACCAACACCCTCAACATGGTTGCCTTGGTCGAAATTCTTGCAGGTCTTTCATTATTGGCCAACAAGTTTGGGGCATTGATGATGCTCATATTAATGACAATTTCTGTAAATGCCATTTTGTTTAATGCGTTCTTGGAGCCTACCTCCATAGGCCCAGCATTAATACTACTTCTACTAAATATTATTATGCTCTATTTTTATAAAGATCGGTATAAGGATATTATTAGACCTTAAGAAATAAAGAGAATCAGAAAAGGTGGACACATAGTTTTATGTGTCCACCTTTTTCTTTGTGCTTCATTAGCCATTGACCTTCTCGAAAGAAAGTACATCAAAATGGGTTCTTATGACCCCTTAAGTTTATTGCTCACATTATTTCTTGGAACCTGGAGGGTATTTGGCAAACACCTTGTCTACCACCTGTTTTAATTTAGTCTCCCTTTCCACTGGGGATAGGTTTTCTTGAAAGGAACTTTCGCTAATGGCTTGCCAAAAAAGCTCATCCTTTTGACTATCCACAAAATCGAACTGAATAACGCGGTCCAAATCTGGCTGTCCGATGGGCAAACCTATAGAAAGTCCACCTCCCACATTTCTGCCCGTACCACCTACCCCAACACCAACGGTGTTGTTTCTGGGTGCACGTATGGAATTGCTTGTGATGTTGATAAAAAATTCGGGTTCTTCTGCCAGTAACATCCCTTTTACCTGCATAGTAGAATCAATGGCATCCAATAAACGCCGGGTATCCAACTGGCTCAACCCGGTTTTCATTTCCGGATAGTAATTGTAGGTGGTATAACTGGAATAATCGGTATCCTTGTCGTAATCATAGTTGACCCTTACAGCATTGCAAGAAGCTAATAGTAAGAACACCAAAACGGTTAAGATATTTCTCATCACTAGGATTTATATAAAAATACAGAAAAATGGGAAAGCAATTAAATAATCAATTATTTAATCGTTCAACATCGCCCAAAGTCTATCCTTTAGTTCCACGATGCCTTTTTGTGCCACAGATGAGATGAACATATAAGGTGTACCATTAAGATCCTTTTCCAATTCAACGCTCATTTCATCCATAAGCTCTTGATCCAACATATCACTTTTTGAAATGACCACCAAGCGTTCCTTGTCCAAAAGTTCCTCGTTGTACCGGCGAAGTTCATCCAATAATATTTCATACTCCTTACTGATGTCCTTGCTATCGGCAGGGATCAAGAATAATAAGGTAGCATTCCGTTCAATATGTCTCAGAAAATAATGCCCTAGACCTTTTCCTTCTGCCGCTCCTTCAATAATTCCAGGGATATCCGCCATTACAAAACTCTGGAAGTCCCTATACTCCACTATTCCCAAATTGGGCTTTAGCGTGGTAAATTCGTAATCGGCAATTTTTGGCTTGGCCGAGGTTATAACGGACAGTAAAGTGGATTTTCCAGCATTCGGAAAACCTACTAGGCCTACATCGGCCAAAACTTTCAATTCTAAGGTTATCTGCCTTTCAAAACCAGGTTTCCCCGGTTGCGCATATCTCGGTGTCTGATTGGTAGATGACCTAAAGTGCCAATTCCCTAGGCCACCCATGCCACCTTCTACAATGATCCTTTCTTCCCCATCTTCCGTAATTTCAAATAGAATATCATTGGATTCCGAATCCCGAATCACGGTTCCCAAAGGCACATCTACGTATACATCTTCCCCATCGGCACCAAAACTTCTATTTTTGCTTCCGTGTTCACCGTGACCGGCCTTAAAATGTTTTTTAAATTTAAAGTGAACCAACGTCCAAAGGTTTTTATTGCCCCTAAGGATTACATGTCCGCCTCTTCCTCCATCTCCTCCATCGGGACCTCCTTTGGTTATAAATTTCTCACGGTGTAAATGCGCAGAGCCCTTGCCCCCATTTCCGGAAGAAACATTTGCCTTAACATAGTCAACAAAATTGCCTTCAGTCATTTTTACAGTTTAACAGTTTGCAAAATTTCTTCTAGGCATTTCCATACGTTGGAAAACCCATCGAAAGCAAACCTTATAATTTATCAATTACCGCTTTCAAGCGCTCGGTAATATCCGCTATGGCCCCAATACCGTTCACACTATGGAATTTCCCCTTAGCTTCGTAATATTGTTTTAAAGGGGCGGTCTTTTGGTTGTACTCCTCAAATCTGTTACGGATCTTGTCCTCATCCTGATCATCTGGCCGTCCGCTCACTATTCCTCTTTCCAAAAGACGTTGGATCAAAACTTCATCATTCGCGTCCAACGCTATGGTAGCATTTATTTTCATGTCTTTGGAATCCAAAAAATTATCCAAGGCTTCAGCTTGGGCCGTTGTTCTTGGAAATCCATCGAATATAAATCCGCTTGCCTCGGGATTCTTTTCCACTTCCTCCTGCAACATTTTTATGGTAACCTCATCAGGCACCAGATCACCCTTATCCATGTAGGATTTGGCAAGTTGGCCCAATGTTGTATCATTTTTAATATTGTAACGGAATACATCACCCGTAGAAATATGCTTTAAGTTATAGGTGTCCCTCAAGAATGTAGCTTGGGTGCCCTTTCCAGCCCCCGGTTTTCCGAACAATACTAGGTTGATCATATGTTTTTGGTTTAATTGGTATACTTCTTTTAAATTTCTTCCCAATTCATTGTAGTCCAAGCCATACCCAACTATGAATTTATCGGGAATTTCCATTCCTACATAGTCAATAACATACTCCCCGTTGTAAACGGATGGTTTATAAAATAAGGTGGCTATCCTGAATTCCTTGACATTGGCATTGGCAAACAAATGCACTAGCTTCTGTAGGGTGCGGCCGGTATCTATTATATCCTCTAGAATGATGACCACCCTGCCTTCAATATTTTCCGGAACATCCAACAACGTTTCCACAATACCGGTAGAGGTAAGTCCGCTGTATGAGCTCAACCTCACGAAGGTAACTTCACATTGGTGTTCATAATGTTTCAACACATCGGCTACGAACATAAAGGACCCATTGAGTACGCCCACAAAAATGGGCACCTGATCTTTATAATCGGCTGCAACGGCATCGGCCACCTTTTTAACGGCAGTTTCGATTTCTTCTTTGCTAAGAAATGGTTTAAAATATTTGTCGTGGAGCTTTATCACCGCCATTAATTTTATGAGTTGGCAAAGATAACATTTTGATTTCTCTTTTAGAGATGCGCAAGGCTGTTTTAAGATTTAAATGTATTTTTGTTACACTATTAGCATACGCTTATCCAAAAGACTAAAGAATATTCCATGAACTATTTTTCTTCCGATTTTAAACTGGGTATCCTTGGAGGTGGCCAACTAGGAAAAATGATGCTTTACGAGACCCGTAAGTTCGATATACATACCAAGGTTCTGGATCCTTCGGACCAAGCTCCCTGTAAGCTATCCTGTAATGAATTTCAGCAGGGTGACTTGATGGATTACGATACAGTTTACAATTTTGGAAAAAAAGTAGATGTACTAACTATTGAGATCGAGAATATCAACTTGGATGCGCTGGAGAAGTTGGAAAATGAGGGCATCAAGGTGTACCCCCCTTCACAAACACTGCGCACCATACAAAACAAGGCCCAACAGAAGCTTTTTTATGTAGATCACGACATCCCTACGGCCCCATTCAACAGATTTGCCTATACCAGCGAAATAGAGGACAGCGTGAGCAATGGAGGATTGAAATTCCCATTTGTATGGAAATGCACCCAATTCGGATATGATGGCCAAGGTGTAAAAGTGGTTAGAAGTTTAAAAGACCTGGACGGACTGCCCAATGTGGAGTGCATAACGGAGGATATGATTCCCTTTAAAAATGAACTAGCCGTTATAGTGGTAAGAAACCCCAGTGGACAAGTGGTCACCTACCCAGTGGTGGAAATGGAATTCCACCCAGAGGCCAACCAAGTGGAATATGTGATATGTCCTGCAAGAATTGATGATAAGGTAGCAGAGAAAGCAAAGGCAATAGCTTTAAAAGTTTCAGATAAAATGAAACATATTGGCGTCTTGGCGGTGGAAATGTTTCAAACCAAAGACGATCAAATCCTAGTGAACGAAGTAGCTCCAAGACCCCACAATAGCGGACATTACAGTATTGAAGCCAGTTATACAAACCAATTTGAACAACACATACGAGCTATTTTGGATCTTCCCCTGGGAAATACAGAGAGCAAAGTAGCCGGCATTATGGTGAATTTGGTAGGGGCAGAAGGATATACAGGAAATGTGATCTATGACAACATTGAAGAAATCCTTAAAATGGAAGGGGTAACCCCACATATTTATGGAAAAAAACAAACGCGTCCCTTTAGAAAAATGGGACACGTCACCATAGTGAACAATGATATTGAAGAGGCAAGAAAAATTGCCGAACAAGTAAAGCAGACCATCAAGGTAATCAGTGAATAAGTAAACTATACAATTATGAGCAAAGTGGCAGTGGTTATGGGAAGCACAAGTGATCTTCCCGTTATGCAGGAAGCAGTGGATATTTTAAAAGGCTTTGATATTGAGGTTGATGTGGACATCATTTCTGCACATCGTACTCCTGAAAAATTATTTGACTTTAGTATGAACGCCCACAAAAATGGCTATACTGTTATCATCGCAGGTGCTGGTGGTGCCGCACACTTACCGGGTATGGTCGCCTCCATGTCACCCTTGCCTGTTATAGGTGTACCCGTAAAGAGCAGCAATTCCATTGATGGATGGGATTCCATTCTGTCCATCCTACAAATGCCTGGAGGGGTCCCGGTTGCTACCGTAGCTCTAAACGGCGCCAAAAATGCAGGAATCCTTGCTGCCCAAATCATTGGGAGCCATGATAAATGTGTCTTGGACAAAATTATTTTATACAAAGAAGGCTTAAAACTAAAAGTAATCCAGGGCGCTGAGGAGGTCCGAAAAAAATAATATTAGTTGGGCAATGGTCGAAAAGTCATTTGATGTATTTCCAATGAATAACGCCTAGCCCCTTTTGACAGCTTACGCCCTAATTTATAATTGAACTAAAAAGTACTATGAACAACCCTTTATTGAAACCCTTCGATACCGCACCTTTTTCCCAGCTAAAAAACGAGCATTTTAAACCAGCTTTCCTAGAGGCTATAGCCCAGGCAAGAAAAGAAATAGAGGATATCGCAGATGCAACTTCAACTCCTACTTTTGAAAACACCATTGCGGCCTTAGATTTTGCGGGACAACAATTGGATCGTGTATCAAGTGTATTTTTCAATTTAAATTCGGCTGAGACCAATCCTGAAATCCAAAAAATAGCCCAGGAAGTATCCCCCCTTCTTTCAGAATTCAGCAATGATATTATGCTCAATGAACGTCTTTTTAAAAGGGTAAAGACCGTTTTTGAACAAAAAGATGAGTTGGACCTCACCAAGGAGGAACAAACTTTATTGGACAAAAAATATAAAAGTTTTAGTAGAAACGGCGCCAATTTACCTGAGGATAAAAAGAAGAGACTACGAGAAATTGATGCCGATCTTTCTAAGTTAAAACTACAATTTGGAGAAAACGTCCTCGCCGAAACCAATAATTACGAGCTGCACCTTACCGATGAGACTGACTTGGATGGGCTTCCAGAAGGTGAGAAGGAGGCAGCCGAACAGTTGGCGAAATCCAAAGACAAAGTAGGCTGGTTGATTTCCTTGGATTACCCCAGCTATATCCCATTTATGAAATATGCCAAAAACAGGAACTTGAGAAAGACACTTTCCATAGCATTTGGCAGTAAAGGTTTTCATAACGACGAGCTGGATAACCAAGAAAATATAATCAACATCGCCAGGCTCCGCTATGAACGCGCCTATTTATTGGGATATAAGTCCCATGCCCATTTTGTTCTTGAGGAGAGAATGGCAGAAACCCCGGATAAGGTTCATGAGTTCCTGAACGCACTCTTGGAGAAGGCCAAGCCCGCCGCAGAAAGAGAATTTAAGGAATTGGAGACATTTGCCAAGGAGTTGGACCATATTGACCGTTTGGAAAAATGGGACGGCGCCTATTATTCCGAAAAATTAAAGCAGAAATTGTTCAATTTGGACGATGAGAAACTGAAGCCTTATTTCAAATTGGAAAACGTCATTGCTGGAGTTTTTAAGGTGGCAGAAAAGTTATATGGATTGCAATTTGAAGAAGTCTTTGATATTGACAAGTATCACGAGGATGTGAAGATCTATCGCGTATGCGATGAACAGAAAAACCTGGTCTCCCTATTTTATGCAGACTTCCACCCTAGATCGGGAAAACGTGGTGGCGCTTGGATGACTTCCTTTAAATCGCAATATGTAGAAAATGGCGTAAATGTACGACCACACATTTCCAATGTGTGCAATTTCACCAAACCAACCACCAGCAAGCCTTCCTTACTGACCTTTAATGAAGTGACCACCCTGTTCCATGAGTTCGGACACGGCCTGCACGGTATGTTGGCAGATACAGTGTACCCAGGATTATCAGGCACCTCGGTCTATTGGGATTTTGTGGAATTACCAAGCCAGATATTGGAGAATTGGTGCTATGAAAAAGAAGCTTTGGAACTGTTTGCAACCCACTACAAGACTGGGGATATGATTCCCATGGACATAGTAGAAAAAATTAAGGAATCTTCAACCTTCCAGGAAGGGATGGCCACCCTGCGCCAATTGAGCTTTGCCCTTTTGGACATGTCCTGGCACGGCACAGATCCTACCAATATCACTGATGTAAAGGCACAGGAAAAAGAGGCATTCAGGGATACCGACCTATTTCCAGATTTGCCCGAGACTTGTATGAGCGCGTCATTCGCCCATATTTTTCAAGGAGGATATTCCTCTGGTTACTACAGCTACAAATGGGCTGAAGTACTTGATGCCGACGCCTTCGCATATTTTAAGGAAAAAGGTATTTTCAACAAGGAAGTGGCTACCAAATTCAAAGATAATATACTATCCAAGGGAGGAACTGAAAACCCAATGGACCTTTATAAAAAGTTTAGGGGTGCAGAACCAAAAATAGAGCCCCTATTGGAAAGGGCTGGATTAATATAAAACACAAGTACCCTGTGAGACTTTAAAATCTTGCAGGTTTTGCATCTGTTTGTTAAGATGCTAATTAAGGGATCAATTCTTCTTTAAATAGGCATCGTAACCCCCGGAAAGGTTGGTCACATCACTATACCCATTTGCCAACAACCATTCGGCTGCCTTTAAACTACGGCCACCAACCTTGCAGTACACATAGACAGGTTGGTCTTTGGAAATAGCTTCAAACTGCTTGGCAAAAGTATCCCCTAACCAATTGATATTCTCGGCATTCTTTAAATGGCCACTATTAAATTCGCCAGGCGTACGAACATCCACCAAAATACCCTGTTGCATATGCCCTTCGGTATAAGTGGTAATAGGTTTAGTCTTCATTTGGGCCATTCCCAATTGAACAATTGCAAATAAAAGAAGAGATAAAATGGTTTTCATATTGTAAAGCTGTTTAAACAAACATAATGTTTTAAGTTCAAAAAAAAATAAATTACATTTGGAAAGAGCAAAAAATGATATGACAACTCACGTTTTACAGCCCAAAATTTGGGTGGATCAATATGCCGATTACCTTTTCAATTATGCTGTTTCCCGCGTAAGCGATGCTGAAATTGCAAAAGATCTGGTACAGGAAACCTTTTTTGCCGGATTGAAATCTGCCAAAAACTATAAGGGTGACGCTGCAGAGCGCACATGGCTAATAGCCATTTTAAAACGAAAGGTAATTGATCATTATCGCAAGATAAACTCCAATAAGGGAAAAGCAGAAGTCCGAATGACCTACAACAGCAGCAGTGAAACCGAAGGGGACTGGCTGGAAGAGCAGGTGGCCGATCCTATGAGTGTTCTGGAAAACAGCGATATAGAGAACGAAGAACTGGGTACGGCCATACAGGAATGTATTTCCAAATTACCTAAAAAACAATCCCTGGTATTTACCATGAAAACTGTTCAAGGAATGAGCACGGAAGATATTTGTAATGAGTTGGATATTAATCCGTCTAATCTTTGGGTGATGATACATAGGGCCAGAACGACCCTTATGGATTGCCTTAATCAAAATTGGTTTTAAATTATGATTTCTTGCCAAGAAGCAGCAGTAATATGTAACAAAGCACAATATAAGGAAGCTAAGTTTTTGGAGATCCTAAGACTTAAGTTCCACATTTTAATGTGCAAAACTTGCTCTAAATACACCGAAAAGAACACCAAGCTCACATCCCTGTGTAAACAGGCTCATTTAAGAGCCCTATCGGAAAAGGACAAATTGGAAATGAAGCAAAAGCTAAATCCAAAAAGAGAACATTAGCAAGAAAATATACCAAAAAATTGGTAGGGCCTCTACCCAAAAAGAGGAGAAATAAGTAGATTGCCTCCGTTGTGTCAACAACATTAACAGGCCTAGCATAAATAAGCCAACTCCCTTGGACAGGGCATCCAAATTAGAGATATGGTCCTTTAAAAAAAGGAGCCAAAAAAAAAGAAAAGCCCCAAAGGTGCCTATCATTTTAGTCCTAAAAAAGCCTATTAGTTGGGGCAAGGTCCTTAAATCGGGTTCATCGTAATCCAAATCCCTGATCTCAAATGGAATCATCAGGACCAAGACAAAAAGAAATCGCTGCACCCCTTCCACCCACACATCCCAAGAAAGCTCTCCTGAGGCAGCCAGCACAGGGAGATGTACCGTAGCCCCAGCCCAAACCACGGCTACCACAACAATTTTGAGCCCCCCAAGACTTCTTAAATTTCTGGCCTTCGGCAAAACAGGAATGGCATACAGGGTTGTCAATAAAACCAATACAGAAATGCACTTCCATGCCTCAAAGTTCAAAAACCAGGCATGGTAGATGGCAATAAAAAAAGCTGCAAAACTAAATAGCTGAATGTTCTTATAGTAGCTATTGGCAACAAGTAGATATTTTTTGGCCTCAACTCCGTATTTGACAAAGTTATAACCGACTATGGTGCCAAAAAAAAGAAAGCTGGCCAGGTTCCAATCAAATGAAATATTTAAGATGAGGCTACTTACCATCATCATGGCTAAAACACCAAACGCCACATGAATACTGGCATCCAAATAAAAGTCAAAAACTCGCTTAAGCCATTTCATTGAACAAAACTAAATAAACTGTTTACAAGATTGATTTTTAGTTAAAAACTTTATGTTTTACCTAACATTATTTGTCGATTTTGAAATAAGAAATCAGTAATTTTGCACAGCTTTTATATAAGAAAAAAAACGCCCACAATATGAGGACAGACGTATTTGCATTGCGCCATATAGGTATTAGAGAAGAAGACCTTCCGGAAATGCTCAAAACGGTACAAGTAGATAATCTAGAACAATTGATCTATGAGACCATTCCAGATGATATTAGGTTAAAAAAGCCATTAGATCTCCCGATGGCCATGAGCGAACATGAATTTCTTAACCATCTTCAAAAACTTTCTGAAAAAAATAAAGTTTTTAAGTCGTACATCGGACTTGGTTACCATGAGAGCCTTACCCCGTCCCCGATTAAGAGAAACGTACTTGAGAATCCAGGATGGTATACGGCCTATACCCCATATCAAGCTGAAATTGCCCAAGGTCGTTTAGAAGCTTTGTTGAATTTCCAAACCATGATTTGTGACCTTACGGGAATGGAATTGGCCAACGCATCCCTATTGGATGAAAGCACTTCTGCAGCCGAGGCTATGACCATGCTTTACGAAGTGAGGAGCAGGGACCAGAAAAAGAAGAATATCGTTAAATTCTTTGTTTCGGAAGAAGTACTGCCACAGACTATATCCCTTTTAAAAACCAGAGCTATCCCATTAGGCATAGAATTGGTCATTGGTGACCACACTACTTTTGATCACAGCGCTGACTTCTACGGGACATTATTACAATACCCAGGCAAATACGGACAAGTTAACGATTATGCCTCTTTTGTAGCAAAAGCCAAGGCAAACGATATTAAGGTAGCAGTTGCTGCAGATATCCTAAGTTTGGTGTTATTGACCCCTCCAGGAGAATTTGGGGCTGATGTTGTTGTGGGTACCACCCAACGATTTGGCATACCATTGGGGTATGGAGGACCACACGCTGCATTTTTCGCCACTAAAGAAGAATTCAAAAGAAGTATTCCAGGACGTATCATCGGGGTAACCAAAGATACCGATGGCAAACCAGCCCTACGAATGGCACTACAGACCAGGGAGCAACATATAAAAAGGGATAAAGCCACTTCCAACATATGTACAGCCCAAGTATTACTGGCCGTAATGGCGGGTATGTATGCAGTTTACCATGGCCCCAAAGGATTAAAATATATTGCGGACAAGGTACATTCATCTACCGCTACCTTGGCAGATGCTTTGGAAAAAATGGGCTTGATCCAGACCAATAGTTCCTTTTTCGATACCATTACAGTTAAGGCCGATGCAAAATTGGTAAGGCCGGAAGCCGAGAAAAATGAAGTGAATTTCTTTTATCCCGATGCCAATACCGTAAGCATTGCCCTTAATGAAGCTACTTCATTAAAAGATTTGAAGCAAATCATTGATATTTTTGCCAAGGCACTTTCTAAAGAAAGTACAAAAATCGATAGCCTATTAAGTAAGATGGTTATTACGGGGTCCGTAAAACGTACCTCTACTTTCCTGGAAAATGCCGTTTTCAACTCCTATCATTCCGAAACCCAGTTGATGCGTTATATTAAAAAATTGGAACGTAAGGATTTGGCGTTGAACCATTCTATGATTTCCCTCGGTTCTTGTACCATGAAATTGAACGCAGCATCGGAAATGCTTCCCTTAAGTACACCTCAATGGGGAAATATACATCCCTTTGTCCCTATTGAACAGGCAGAAGGATATCAAATTATGCTTAAGGAGCTGGAACAGGCTTTGAATGTAATTACCGGATTTGCCGGAACATCTTTACAACCTAATTCTGGTGCCCAAGGTGAATATGCAGGTTTAATGGCCATTAGGGCCTTTCACGAGTCCAATAGCGACCACCACAGAAATATTTGTCTGATCCCTGCGTCTGCCCATGGCACCAACCCTGCCTCTGCAGTGATGGCCGGAATGAAAGTTGTTGTTACAAAAACTGATGAGAAGGGCAATATTGATGTTGCAGACCTAGAAGCTAAAGTAGCACAGCATAGAGATAATTTAGCCGCATTAATGGTCACATATCCATCTACCCATGGGGTATTTGAATCTTCCATTAAATATATCACAAAACTAATCCATGACAATGGTGGACAGGTCTATATGGACGGCGCCAATATGAACGCCCAAGTTGGACTTACCAACCCAGCTGCCATTGGCGCAGATGTATGCCACTTAAACCTCCATAAAACATTTGCTATCCCACATGGTGGTGGTGGACCAGGAGTTGGACCTATTTGTGTTGCAGAACAATTGGTTCCATTTTTACCCGGAAACCCATTGATAACAACAGGAGGAGAAAAAGCCATTACGGCTATATCTGGAGCACCTTGGGGAAGCTCATTAGTCTGTTTGATATCCTATGGCTACATTAAGATGTTGGGAGAAAAAGGTCTTACTCATTCCACTAAAATTGCCATCTTAAACGCTAATTATATCAAAAATAGACTCAGTGGCAAGTTCGATGTGCTCTATTCAGGAGAGATGGGGCGTGCGGCCCATGAAATGATCATTGATTGTAGGCCTTTCAAGGAAAATGGAATTGAAGTGACGGATATCGCAAAACGACTGATGGACTACGGTTTCCATTCCCCTACAGTATCCTTTCCTGTTGCAGGAACCATGATGATTGAACCTACTGAAAGTGAAGGGTTATCAGAATTGAACCGTTTTTGTGACGCCATGCATTCAATTAGGGCAGAAATAGATGAAGCTACCTTGGAAAATAGTGATAACGTATTAAAAAACGCACCACACACTTTAGACATGGTGACCAGTGATAATTGGGAATTTCCATATAGCAGACATAAAGCGGCATTTCCCTTGCCTTATGTTTCAGATAATAAATTCTGGCCAAGTATTAGAAGGGTGGATGAAGCGTATGGAGACCGTAATTTAATGTGCACCTGCGCACCAATTGAAGCATACGCAGAAGCGTAACAATCCCAATAAAACAAATACCTGCGAGCCTCCCTTACCATTTAGGGAGGCTTTTTGTTACTGCGTAAATGGATATCATTTGGAATTGGACATCGTAGACTACCTTATGCATGCATAATATTATTTGTTAATTTGCACTATATTGTACCCATAAAATGAAGACTACTCCTATGACTATTGGTATTACAGGCACAGGTTGTTACCTGCCAACTATTATAACTTCAAATGAGGATTTTGGCAATCATGAATTTCTCAATTCAGATGGTTCATCTTTCAACAGTCCCAATACGGTTATCATTGAAAAATTCAAGGGCATTACGGGGATTGAACAAAGACGTTATGCCGAACCCAACTTAAATACCTCGAATTTAGCTTTCCTGGCAGCGGAGAAGGCCATTGCTGATGCGGGAATCGACAAGGAAGAATTGGACTATATCATATTAGCCCACAATTTTGGAGATGTTGCACATGGACAGTCGCAAGGGGACACCCTCCCAAGTTTGGCAACAAGGGTTAAGCATCAACTCAGAATAAAAAATCCAAAATGTGTAGCCTATGACCTTTTATTCGGATGTCCAGGATGGATAGAAGGTGTTATTCAGGCCAATGCATTTATAAAAAGTGGTATAGCCAAAAAATGTTTGGTAATTGGGGCAGAGACCTTATCCCGTATCGTTGATAAATTCGATAGGGATTCCATGATCTATTCGGATGGTGCCGGCGCTACGATTATTGAGGCCAACGCCCAAGGAAACATCCTTTCGCACACTTCAGCTACCTACGCAAATGATGAAGCCTATTATTTGTTTTATGGGGATTCCTATTCACAAAATGAACCTTCAAAAACAAAGTACATTAAAATGCACGGCAGGAAGATCTACGAGTTTGCCGTGACACATGTACCCAACGCCATGCGTGACTGCTTGGACAAAAGTGGTGTTGGAATTGATGAGGTCAAAAAAATATTCATCCACCAAGCCAATGAAAAGATGGATGAGGCCATCGTAAAGAGATTCTACAGATCATATGGTCTTGAAGTGCCCAAGGACGTTATGCCCATGGTCATCAATCAGCTGGGGAACAGCTCCGTAGCCACTATCCCAACCCTGTATGATTTGGTCAGGAAGGGAAAAGTGGAAAATCAGGATATTAAAAAAGGAGATGTTGCTATATTTGCAAGCGTTGGCGCGGGAATGAACATAAACGCCTTCGTTTATAGATACTAGCATGTACGAAACCAATTTTCCAAATAAAAGATTCAAACATTCCGCTACATTTTTACAAAAACACATAAGTAAAGACCAATCTATTTTAGATCTTGGGGTTGAAAACCCTTTTACAAAAATCATGAAGGAGCACGGGTTTTCAGTAGAAAACACCCAAGGCGAAGATTTGGACCTCAATTTTTCATCGGTCCAGAATTCCACCGCCGAAGTGGTCACCGCCTTTGAAATATTTGAACACCTGTTGGCTCCCTTTAATGTATTGCGCGAAATAAAAGCAAACAAACTAGTAGCAAGTATTCCCTTACGCCTTTGGTTTTCAAATGCCTACAGAAGCAAGACGGACTCCTGGGACAGGCATTATCACGAATTTGAAGATTGGCAATTTGATTGGCTCTTGGAAAAGGCAGGATGGGAAATTAAGGACCGTGCCAAATGGACAAATCCCGTTAACAAACTAGGAATTAGACCCATATTAAGAAGTATCACCCCCCGTTATTATATTGTATATGCGGAAAGGAAAAATCTGAACGCACCTATAGAAAAGTCTTAAATTTCCTATGAAATACAGTATCGTAATCCCTGCACATAATGAAGAAATCTATTTAAAGGACGCCTTGTCATCTGTGCTAAGGCAAACGCTAAGACCAACAACGGTCATTGTGGTCAATGATAACTCCGATGATGCTACAGAAAGTATCATTGATGAGTTTTCGGCCAATGATCCAATGTTCCAAAAACTTAACATTATTTCTTCACATCTCCATATGCCCGGCAGCAAGGTGGTCAATGCTTTTGAAAAGGGCCTGGAACAACTACAGGTAGATTATGATTTTATCGTAAAATTGGATGCCGATATTATTTTACCCGACCATTATTTTGAAAAAATAGCCGCTATTTTTAACAACCATCCAAATGTAGGTATTGCTGGAGGTTTTGCTTACGAACAAAATTGGGATGGCGAATGGATTAGAAATCATCCCATGGACAATGATCATGTTAGAGGTGCATTCAAATCATACAAAAAGACTTGCTTTCAGGCCATGGGGGGACTTAGAAATGCCATGGGATGGGATACTGTGGATGAATTGCTCAGTAAATTTCACGGATTTGATATCCATACCGATGAAAGTCTGAAAGTGAAGCATCTAAGACCTATAGGAAAAGCATATAACAAAAGGGCAAAATTACTTCAGGGCAAGGCCATGTATACAATGCGCTATGGTTTTCCCATCACCCTTATCGCATCTTCAAAAATGGCTTGGAAACAGCGAAAGCTAAAGGCACTATTAGATAACCTAAGAGGCTATTTCTCAGCCAAAAAAGAGCAAGCCCCTTATTTGGTTACAGAAAAAGAAGGCAGTTTTATTAGGGCTTTGAGATGGGAAAATATAAAAGGCAAACTCTTGGGATAGTTTGGCCTAATCCTCAATTTTGACTTCCAGAACATCATTGAGAAGCCAAAAGTTCTGTAAACCTTTCTCAACCTATCATTCCAAAACCTCTACTATAGGTTTTCCTGTAGCTCCATTTGGGAATGCTATTCCCAATAAAGAAGCTATTGTAGGAGCAATATCAGGTATTTCGGTCTTGGCAAACGTACTTCCTTTTTTAATTCCCATCCCATAAAACAATAATGGGACATGCGTATCATAGGTAAAGCTGGAACCATGGGTGGAGCCTGTTTTGGAATACTGTACCGTTGCCGGCTTCAACACCAACAAAACATCTCCAGAACGCTTTTGATTGTAACCATTTTGTAGCATATAAGGAATTCCCTTCGTGTACTCCTTTTGCCACATTTGATAAGCGGTATATGCCCGTTCAACCCCATCATATCCAAGCATTTCAATAGCTATGGTTTCCTGTACATTTTCCAAGCTTAAATCCAAGCCTTTGATTACTGCATGATTTAAGAATATTTGGCTGTTAGATATATTCTTAATTATATCCTTGCTTCCAAAGGTATACTCCACAAATTTGTTTAGTTTGTTTTGCATGTCCGTGGATTGAATATATCCCGCAGGTATTTTTTGATCTTTCAGATATGCGGGTACCTCATTCGCCCCATGATCAGAGGTTAGGAAAACGGTATATTCCCCTTTTCCAACTTTTTTATCCAAAGTCTTAAGGAGTCGTTCCAAATCCAGATCCAACCGAATGTAAGTATCTTGCACTTCTTTGGAATTTACTCCATACATGTGCCCAACATAATCTGTACTTGAAAAACTTACCGCTAAAAAATCTGTGATTGCATCCTCCCCTAATTTTTCGCCATCCAAGGCAGCCAAGGCAAAATCTGTGGTAATACTATTCCCAAAGGGAGTCGATTTCAACAAGCTATATTTTCCATTAGCATCCCAAAGAAGTGGCAAATTATGGGGAAAGGCAGTAGTTGTCTCTCCATTAAACATTCCTTCATAAGGATTACTATCCGTTCCACTTTCCAAATAAGTAGCTATATCCTTTAAAGTATTCCATGGTTTTTTATAATCCTCCACTATAGTTGAGGCATTGAAATCCATTACCCATTTAGGCAACTGATCCATATAATATGTACTGCTTATCCAACTTCCTTCTTCTTCACCATGCATCCAATATGCCGCATTAGCGGTATGGCCCCCGGGTAATACTGCTCCCCTATCTTTTAAGGAAATTGCTATTACCTTACCCCGCATTTGAGTATGCAATCTCAATTCATCGGTTATGGTTGTGGTATTCATCCTTTGTGGTGACATCTTTCCCGCATCGTTCATGGTCCCCACTGAGGCGTAATCCTCATCGCCCACACAATACACACTCTTACCAGAGTCATTGTCGTACCAATCATTCCCAATTATACCATGCATGGATGGCGTAGATCCCGTATAAACAGAGGCATGACCCGGCCCGGTATATGTAGGAACATAATTAAAGTGGTTGTTTTTACAGTTAAACCCCTCATTGGCAAGGCGTTTAAATCCTCCGTCTCCAAAATGGTCCCAAAAACGAGTCAAATAATCATATCGCATTTGATCAACGACCAAACCTACCACCAATTTTGGCTTCTCTTGAAGGGATAATATATTTTGCGCTTTAGAATTACTTCTTTTTTGGGCTTTCGCTATTGAAGGGATACTTGCTATCAGAAAAAGGAAAACAAATGGTAATAGTTTAGTTTTATTCATGCTTAAAATCTTAAAGCCGCTAAATTAAATAAATAAATGCCTTAAAAAGGTAATTGAAGCTTAAATGAAAGCTAATATTCCTATTTTTACAGCTAGAAGTCTATTTATATTACATGAACTACCTTGCATCTATTGGCAGCTATTTTATAATGATTAGGGAGGTTTTCAAAAAACCAACAAAGTGGCACATCATGAAGTCCCTCATCTTAAAGGAGATAGACGAATTGATTTATGGATCTTTGGGAATAATAATCTTTATTTCCTTTTTCATCGGCGGGGTGGTCGCCATCCAAACAGCCCTGAACATTACAAATCCATTCATACCCCGGAACTTAATTGGTTTTGCGACAAGACAGTCGGTAATTTTGGAATTTGCACCAACCTTTACCTCCATAATAATGGCAGGTAAAGTAGGCTCTTATATCACCTCCAGTATAGGGACTATGAGGGTTACGGAGCAAATCGATGCCCTGGAAGTAATGGGAGTCAATTCCCTAAACTACTTGGTCTTTCCAAAAATCATTGCTTTATTGCTGTATCCATTTGCCATTGCCATAGCTATGTATGTAGGTATTTTCGGTGGCTGGGTTGCCGGTGTCTTTGGAGGGTTTAGTTCAAGTGCTGATTTTGTAGAGGGACTGCAATTGGACTTTATTCCATTCCATGTTGCTTATTCCTTTATTAAAACGATGGTATTTGCATTTATTATTGCTACCATCCCTTCATTTCATGGGTATTATATGAAAGGGGGGGCTTTAGAGGTTGGAAAAGCCAGTACCACAGCCTTTGTGTGGACAAGTGTTACGATTATCATCGTCAATTACCTGCTAACCCAATTACTACTAGGATAATGATAGAAGTAAACGACATATACAAGTCATTTGGCGATTCAGAAGTCCTTAAAGGAATCACCACCAAATTTGAAAAAGGCAAGACCAATTTGATCATTGGACAATCTGGTTCTGGAAAGACAGTTTTCATAAAATGCCTTTTGGGACTCTTTACTCCAGACAAGGGCACCATAAACTACGACGGAAAGGTGTATTCCAAACTCTCAGGGGACGAGCAGCGAGCTTTACGGCAAGAGATGGGAATGGTATTTCAAGGAAGTGCCTTGTTCGATTCCATGACCGTAGAAGGCAATGTTATGTTTCCCTTGGATATGTTCACCAAACAATCCAAATCTGAAATGCAGGATCGGGTAGATATGGTATTAAAGAGGGTCAACCTCATTGGTGCACACCACAAGTTGCCTTCGGAAATATCAGGAGGGATGCAAAAAAGGGTGGCCATAGCTAGGGCTATTGTTATGAACCCAAAATTTCTTTTCTGCGATGAGCCAAATTCTGGCCTTGATCCCAAGACGGCGATTATGATAGACAACCTCATCATGGAAATTACGGAGGAATATGATATTACGACCGTCATAAACACCCATGACATGAATTCTGTAATGGAAATTGGGAAGAAGATATTGTTCCTTAAAAACGGTTACAAGGAATGGGAAGGCACCAACAAGGAAATCTTTAAAACAGACAATGAGGCTGTGACCGACTTTGTATACTCTTCTGAACTTTTTAAAAAGGTAAGACAGATGTATATAGAGGAGCGAAATTAATTACTGGCTTCCTTCACTTGTATCTTAGCATTCTTCAATCGCAACTTCAACCAGTCGTTCAGTTTTTTAGTATCGGCAGCAACCTGGGATGATTTGGTCCCGTTTTTCCACTTTACCTCAAAAATCGGTATGGTATCAAGCTTGTTGAAATCAGTAGTTATGGTATAACTAAAACCCATACTTGCTAAATTTTCATAGTTGGTCTTGGCCTCTGCACTGATCTCTTCAAAAGGTATCTGCTGTGAGGCAAGTTTACTGACCTTCATAAGTTCACCTTCCAGGACCTTTATTTGTGCATCCTTATTCTGTAATTCATTTTTCTTGGACTCATAAAGTTCACTGATGTACTTCATTTGGTCCTGAACTTCGTTGTTCCCTTGGACCACTTTAAGTTCTGTATTCTTTAGCTTTGGATAATCTTTCATTTGGGCTGCCCAAGTCGCTATTACGTTGTCTGGCACGGTCTCATTTCCCATAAAAACCACCTCAATTTTGGGGTCTTTTCCTTTATTGTATTCCATGGTAGTCAGATTGTCCAAAAATCTGCCCTCACCCTTAAATTTGTAAGGTGCTATCTTTTCGACAACAAACTGGTCGGCATCTTTTCGGAACAAGGATTTCTGCAAGGCATTATAGAACGTAATACTCGCCGGGATCATGACCAGAATTGCCACAACGGATGCTATCCTCGCAATTAATCTTCTTCTATGTGAATTAACATATCGCACCATGGGAAAACGCAACAGGCGAATGACCAAAAAAGTGGCCAGACCAATAAAAATAGTATTGATGGTAAACAGGTACATCGCCCCATAGGCGAAGGCGAAATTACCTATGGCAAGTCCAAATCCGACAGTACACAGAGGTGGCATAAGTGCAGTGGCAATGGCCACCCCAAAAATAACACTGGCTATGGTCCCCTTTTTTGCCCTGGCGATTACAAGGGCCAATCCACCAAAAAAGGCGATCAACACATCCCTAATATCTGGTTCGGTTCGGGCCAGGAGCTCCGAAGATTGATCCTTTAAAGGAAAAAAATAGAAAAATAAGAATGCCGTGATGACACTGAGCACAACCATTACACCAAAATTCTTCAACGACCTTCTCAGGGTATCTATATCATTGATGGCCAATGACAGTCCCATACCCAAGATGGGGCCCATCAGTGGCGAAATTAACATGGCACCAATTACAACAGCCGTAGAATTTGCATTCAGGCCAACCGAAGCAATAAATATGGAGCAAATCAAAATCCAAGACGTATGCCCCTTAAAAGGAATATCGGCTATTATGGAGTCCTTGGTAGCTTCCTGATCTGTATTGTTACGGATATCCAAAAGTTCGGATAAAAACTTTTTGGAACTTTCCAACAGCCCTTGAAAGTCCTTTTTTACTTCCTTGCCGCTATCGTCACCACCAGTTGGGGTAATAGTATCTTGCTTAATATTTTCGCTCATAATTAGGCATGCTGGTCGCCAAACTTTTCCTTGACGGTATTCAATACTTTTTTAATATCCTGTTCCTTTGATTTTGGATATATCAGGAGCACTTCTTCCTTATCAACAATAATGTAGTCATTCAAACCATCAACAACAACAATCTTATCCTTTGGAGTACGAATCATATTGCCATTGGCATCCTGGGCAATTACTTTGCTATTAACAACGGCATTATTATTAACATCCTTATCCAGTTTATCATACAGGGAACCCCAGGTACCCAAATCGTTCCAATCAAAGGTGGCAGGCAAAACATAAATAGCTTTGGACTGTTCTAAGATAGCATAATCTATCGAGATGTTTTCTGCCTTCCCGTAATTCTCCTGAATAAAGGCACGCTCACCTTCTGTGTTGTAAATAGGCATTCCGTCCGCAAATAATTTAAATTGTGAAGGCTGAAATGCTTTGAAAGCCTTGACGATCGTGGCAACGCTCCACATAAAAATCCCCCCATTCCATAAGAAATTACCCTGTGCCAAAAATTCTTTCGCCGTTTCATAATCGGGTTTTTCCCTGAATTGATCCACTTTCTTAAGAGCATCAGTATTACCTTTTTGAAACTCAATATATCCAAATCCTGTATTTGGAAATGTTGGCTTAATACCTAGGGTGCAAAGGACCTCTTCCCTTTCACATTTATCAAAGCACATTTTTACATCCCTTGCAAAAGCATCTTCATCTTCTATCCAATGATCACTTGGCGCAACGATCATAACGGCATTGGGATTCATTTTCTGGATCTTAAGGGACGCATATAGGATACAAGGTGCCGTATTTCTCATTGCCGGCTCTAGAACAACCTGGTCTTGCTTTACCAATGGCAATTGCTCTAACACGAGATCGTTATAACGCTCATTGGTCAAGATCAATATATTTTCTGTAGGTATAAATTTGTTCAAGCGTTTGAACGTCTTTTGGATAAGGGTATCCCCTGTTCCAAGCATATCATGAAATTGTTTTGGATAATCAGAGGTACTGATGGGCCAAAATCTAGATCCTACACCTCCCGCCATTAATATGGCATAATAATTCTTGTTCATGGTCAATTATTTTTAATCTGTGATCAATTCAACCTCTGCATTGGGCTGAAATATAAATACTTTTCCTGTGGCTATCTCAATACACTCGTACCGCTTCACCCTTTTGTTCCCTTTCTTGAACAGCTTGCCATTATAGATCCTAAAAACACTCCCAAAGGGCAGCTCAAACACGTAGGAGTTCTCCTTATTTTGAATATCAAACTGTTTTAAAGCAATGGATAATTTAGTATCGGTATCACTACTTGCTTTTGGGTTTTTAAAATGATTGGCCAATAAAGGCAAGAGCTTTGATGGAAATATTTCGGGCCTAATAAAGGGCAACATCAAATATTGAAAAGTCCTTTTCCACTCTATCCCATGGGGCAATATCCGCCTACCATATTTTTCAAAAGCCACCAAATGAGCTATTTCATGAACCAAGGTTATCAAAAAGCGATACTTGTTCAGGGAGGAGTTTACCGTAATATGGTGCAACCCATTGGGCAGTCTTCTGTAATCCCCATGCCTGGTGACGCGCTCATTTACAATTTTAAGATGCACCCCGTTCTCCTTGATCAAAACCATACAAGGTTCAAGCGCTCTTTCCGGGAGGTATTTTTTTAAAACTTCATTCATTTAAGGGGTACTGTTGGATACCTGTAGTACTTTTCCATTGTATAGTTTATGTCCAGATAAGGCAAATTCTTTTATGTAAGTAGCCATTTCAAGGGCGGTAACAGGCGCTTGATAGCCTGGGAAAGCCTCTTCCAACATTTCTGTTTGAACAGCACCCAAAGCCAATACGTTAAATGAGGGACCGTTTTCCTTAAATTCCTCTGCCCATAATTCTGTCAAAGTGATCACGGCTCCTTTACTAGAACTATAAGCGGCCAAACCGGGAAATTTTGCGCTGCCCTGTACACCTCCCATAGAACTAATGGTAACCACGTGTCCATTTTTGGACATATGGGGAATGACACTCTGGGTGATATGGGCCACCCCAAAAACATTCACCCTATAGACTTCTTGAAACTCGTCCATATCCGATTCCAAAAATGGTTTGTTCATTAATTTACCGGCATTGTTTATTAGGACATCCACGGAGGACCAATGTTCAGCAATAAAGTCTACCATTGTTTTAATATCCGCCTTTTTGGAGATATCAAAGGGAAAGCTTGTAATATTTTTATGACTAAGTTCTCGTATGGGCTTTTCATTTCTGGACAGCGCCAGTACCTGATGGCCCTCATTGGCAAAAAGCTGTGCCATTTCAAAACCAATGCCCCTACTGGAACCTGTAATTATGATATTTGACATTAATTGTATTTTATTTCTTTGGTCGGTGCATTGATAATATTTTCCAATACGGGATATAGCTTATTAACGAACTTCGCCATGTGGTCATAATCCATCAACTCTGGCTCATCCCCAACCTTGTGATAAAAATCAAAATTTGTAAAATCAAAAGTGCAATATGTTTGTGAAGGCACCGCAAATTCCTTGTCAAACGGGTAATTGTCCGATCGTTGGAACAGGTTGTACTCCTTGGCAGTGGGCAAGAATCCTACCAATTGTTCCTTGGCGTACCCATTGCTAACGGCCGCCAAATTGGACTTCTCATAACCTGTGACGTACACATAGTAATCCTTATCCACCAAAGGGACACCTACCATTTCGAAATTTAACATGGTATAGAGATCAAGGTTTTCCGACTTTAATCTTTTTGCCAAATGGGCTGAACCTAAAAGTCCCTTCTCCTCTGCACTGAACAATGCAAAAATAATGCTTCTCTTGTTCGATTTTTTGCTCCCAAAATATCTGGCAAACTCCAATACCGTAGTTGTACCCGAAGCATTATCATTGGCGCCATTGGCTATTGCGTCTCCATTCTCGGGAGCAATAAGTCCAATGTGATCATAATGCGCTCCGATTACCACAAATTCATTTTTCAGTGCAGGATCTGTACCTTCCAAGATCCCAACAATATTATAGGCATTGGTATCTATATTGGTAAGGGTGTCCTTGTACGTAACAAAATAGGGTTTAATATTATTTTTTTTGAACACCCCTTCTATATAGCTTGCTGCCATCTCTATACCTTCACTGCCAGTATCCCTGCCCTGCAATTCATCAGAGGCCAAATAATCCATGATATCCCCAATCTTGCCCTTATCAGAAAAGGCAGTGGTCATTACCCCATTATCAGATGTCCCAGAAGCTTCAGGAGTATCCACGGTACTGGCTATATTCCCCTTCACACCTTCTGGACCTCCTATAATTTTAGTTTGGGTATCTATTTTTTTTGAGGAACCACAACCAACCAATAGTGCCAAAAGCACAAGTCTAACAATTTTCTTCATCGTTTTAAATTTGGTTTTAAAGATAAAAAAAAGCATCCCAATATCGTTGGGATGCTCTATAATATAATTTCAAGCTGATGATCTTACGCCAGCATGGTTACGGGGTTCTCCAAAAAAGCCCTTAAGGTCTGCATGAACTGTGCTCCGGTAGCACCATCAACAGTTCTATGATCACAAGCCAAGGTAACCTTCATGGTATTTCCTACCACAATTTGTCCATTTCTGACCACAGGTTTTTCGACAATGGCACCTACGGATAAAATCGCAGAATTTGGCTGATTGATAATGGACGTGAATTCCAAAATACCGAACATCCCAAGATTGGATACCGTAAACGTACTACCTTCCATTTCGGCAGGAGTCAGTTTCTTATTCCTTGCTTTCCCTGCCATATCCCGAACGGACGCCCCAATTTGGGTTAGTCCCATCTGATCTGTAAATTTCAACACAGGTACCACAAGTCCATCTTCAACGGCCACGGCCACTCCCACACTGATGTGATGATTGTATCGCGTAGTATCCCCATTCCAAGTAGTATTTACTTGAGGGTGCTTTCTTAAAGCCATCGCACAGGCCTTGACCACCATGTCATTAAAAGACACCTTGGTATCGGGCAAGCTATTTATCTGTTCTCTAGAAGCCTTGGCATTGTCCATGTCCACTTCGATCGTAAGATAATAATGAGGGGCGCTAAATTTAGATTCACCCAATCTTTTTGCGATTACTTTTCGCATTTGGGAATTTTTCACCTCTTCACTACTTTCCTCACCTACAGGTGCGGCAAAGGCCACACTTGGAGCTTTTGCAGTAGGAGCATCGGTTGAAGCTGCTGCTGCTGTCTTTTGTGTAGGTTGGTAATTCTCAATGTCTTTCTTAACTATCCTTCCATGATCACCACTTCCGGTAACTGTTGAAAGATCTATACCTTTTTCCTCCGCTATTTTTTTTGCCAATGGCGAAACAAAGATGCGTTTGCCATCACTTGCTGTCATTGGTTCAGAAGTTGCCTTGGATTTTTCTTCCACTTTGACTTCTTCCTTCTTATCAGTTTTAGCTGCAGGAGCCTTTGAATCTGAAGTTTTATCACTCAAAAGTCCTTCTACCTTGGTGCCTTTAGGCCCTATAATTGCCAAAATAGTATCAACAGGGGAAGATTCACCTTCTTTAAGCCCTATATACAATAAGGTTCCGGAGTAAAAGGATTCAAATTCCATCGTAGCCTTATCGGTTTCGATCTCAGCAAGGATATCTCCTTCTTCAATCTCATCACCTACTTGTTTCAACCAAGAAGCCACAGTTCCTTCTTCCATGGTATCACTTAAACGCGGCATTTTAATTATCTCTACGCCTTCTGGAATTTCAGAAGTCTCAGGAGCACTTTCGGAAGAACTGTCGTCTGATTCAGATGGTGTTGCATCTTCTTCCTTTTGCGTTTCAGTTGCAGGTTTTGGATCCCCTTTCAAGAGCCCGGAGATATCTTCCCCTTCTTCTCCAATGATTGCCAATAGGGTATCAACAGGAGCCCCATTACCTTCTTCAATCCCAATATGGAGCAAAGTACCTTCGTGAAAAGATTCAAACTCCATCGTAGCCTTATCTGTCTCGATTTCGGCTAGAATATCACCTTCCTCAATTTTATCCCCTACTTTTTTAAGCCACTTAGCTACCGTACCTTCTTCCATGGTATCGCTAAGTCTAGGCATATTAATTACTTCTGCCATCTACTTATAATTTATGTGGTAAAAATGGATAATCCTTTTGCTCGTATACCATGTCGTACAATTGTTGTACCGGTGGGTATTCTGATTCGTCTGCGAATTTCTCACATTCTATAACCAAGTCCTTTACGCGCTTATTGATTTTCTTGATCTCATCTTCGGAAGCATACTTGTTTTCCTTGATGATTTCCAACATTTGATTGATAGGATCAATTTTCTTGTACTCCTCAACCTCGTCCTTTGTTCTGTAATGTTGTGCATCGGACATGGAGTGACCTCTATATCTATATGTTTTCATCTCCAGAAATGTTGGCCCACCACCACTTCTCGCTCTTTCTACCGCCTTGCTCACTTCTTTGGCCACTGTTTCCGGATCCATTCCGTCTACAGGTCCACATGGCATTTCATAGCCTAAGCCCAATTTCCAAATATCCGTTGAAAATGAAGTTCTGGCCACAGAAGTACCCATGGCATACCCATTATTTTCACAAATAAAAACAACTGGTAATTTCCAAAGCATGGCCAAGTTGAAACTTTCGTGCAATGAACCTTGTCTAACAGCTCCATCGCCCATATAACAAAGTGTTACTGCTTCTCTTTTAAAATATTTGTCCGCAAAAGCCATCCCTGCTCCCAAAGGTATTTGGCCACCAACAATTCCGTGACCTCCATAAAATCCCTTTTCTTTTGAAAAGATATGCATGGAACCTCCCATACCCTTTGAGGTACCTGTAACCTTTCCGTACAATTCGGCCATCACTCTTCTTGGGTCTACACCCATTCCTATAGGCTGTACGTGATTACGGTAAGCGGTGATCATCTTATCCTTGGAAAGGTCCATAGCATGCAAAGAGCCTGCTAAAACTGCCTCTTGCCCATTGTACAAGTGCAAAAAGCCTCTTACTTTCTGTTGAATATAGACTGCGGCAAGTTTATCCTCAAATTTTCTCCAGAACAACATGTCCTCATACCATTTAAGGTAAACTTCTTTGGTAATTTTTTTCATTAATCTAGTATTTATTGAAGCTTATGTATCAAACAAGGAAACAAAAATACACATTAATTCATTAGAGAAAAAAAATTGAAGAAAAAGCTAGCAAGAAACCACAAAAAGATGGAAAAATATGAAATTAGGCCCTTAGTGGGTATTTCAAATGGCCTGAATAAGGGATTAGCCCAAAAACGACTTACCAAAGGCCAATGGGAGAATGTCCGAAATGGAATTGCATTTTATGACCTCCCCGGTCTCGCCCATCAACATCAGTTGAATGGGAGTCTCTTGTTTTTGTTCGTATTCCGATATGGCCTGTCTACAATTGCCACATGGGGCCGCAGGTTCATTAACCACATATTTTTCGGAAGTGGCCGTAATGGCAATAGCCTTGATGGGAACCCCAGGATATTTGGCGCCTGCATAAAACACTGCCACCCTTTCCGCACATAATCCGGAAGGGTAGGATGCATTTTCCTGGTTGTTTCCAATTACAATTTCCCCATTTTCCAATAATACTGCCGCCCCTACCAAAAAATTGGAATAAGGTGCGTAGGCATTTTTTCTTGAGGCAATAGCTGCCTTCATTAGTTTTTGATCATCAAAGGACAAGTCGTCGAAGTTTTCAAAAACGGTCATCTCAAAGGAAATAGTATCTTTTCTCAAGGGATAAAATTTTAGCGGTTATAGTATGGTTTCAAATATACTATAACCAAAAAGAAGCTGTATAAGATTAATCGTTTAAAAATTCTTCCCCTAAATTAAAGGTAAGTGAAAACCTAAGTGTATTCTCCAATGGGTTTTTTATCTTGGAAGAAGAGAATAGATATGACAGGTCTATCTGGGTAGCCTTAAATAGGAATCCCGCTCCTAAAGTAAAGAATTTTCGAGACCCTTTTTCTTCGCTCTCGTTAAAATACCCTGTACGTAACATAAAGGAGTTTTGATACTTATATTCCAGGCCTAGCGCCCATGTAACCTCTTTTAGTTCTTCACTAAATCCATCGGGAGCGTCACCAAATGATTCAAACACCCCACTAAAGAATCCAATTTTTTGATATTCTTCATTATCTTCCGAATCAACATCCCCGTCCCCATCAAAATCCCTGGGGGTTGGCACCAATAACTTATTGAATTCCGAAGTGATTCCCAAAACATTATCTTGATCCAGTATAAAATCAAAACCGGCTCCGAATTTCAAATTTGTAGGCAAGAAGTTTCCTTGTCCCCCTTGATCATAGGCAATTTTACCTCCAAGATTGGACACATTGAAACCTGCCCTCCATCTTCCATCAAAATTATTATAGGCAATTTCCCTAGATCGGTAATATCCCGCCACATCTACCGCAAATGAACTTGCCGCTTGTGAATCTGCACCGGCATCGTCTTGGAATTTTAAATTGGAACTAATAAACCTTCCGCCTACGGCCATGGAGAATGTCTGACTCAACTTTAGGGAATAGGAACCATCCAATGCCAATTCATTTGGCTTTGCGGTTGTCCCCGGATCATTGGCAAATTGCCTTAGTTCTATTTCACCAAGTGTAAAATAGCGAAGACTCAAGGCGAAAGCACTTCTATCATTTAACTTGTTATAATAACTTGCATTTAATAAGGCGATATCGGTAATAATACTTTCCAGGTAAGGGGTATAGCTCAATCCTATTCCCATTTTCCGTTCGGCGAAAGCAAATTTTGCTGGATTCCATTGTTGTGAAAAGGCATCTGTAGAGGTAGCAACACCCATATCACCCATCCCAGCTGCCCTTGCATCTGCTGCAATAGTCAAAAATGGGACTGCAGTAGTGATTACACGGTTCTCCTGGGCGTATAAATTACATGCCAATGCGAATAACGTAAACGTAAATATTTTTTTCATTTTCTACTTTTGATTAAGCCAGTTCTCAAAAATGCTCAATTAAATTGAATAACTAAAATAAATTAGATGTATTACATCTTAACGAACATTTTAACGATATCTTATGTTCATTGATAAAAAAATCTACGAACATATGAACACCTTACTTTAAGCATCTGGTTTATTTCCATTTAATTACATCGGTATTATCTCCATTTATCCTAAAAAGAATAGGGGTCAATCATACTATTCTTGCCTTTACAGCGTTATGGATTTTGAAAGCATTGACTATAAGCAACGGAATGGTCGGAATTAATGAAAAAAAACAGAAAAGCATAAAATATTATACGCTAATCATCGTTCTAATAGCCAAATGCGAATCAATTTAAATCAAAATACGAATCCCAAACTACTTTATAGCGGTTTATATTTTTTTGAACTCAAGTCCTAATTATGAAAAAACAATTTATCAAAGTTGTACTCTCTTGTATAGTGGTAGCAGGAAGTTTTACCAGTTGTAGTAAAAACTCCTCTTCATCCAAGAATACATCCAGAGCTACCGGCTGGAAAATCAATGACAAAGACGGTGGTTTCCAGTTCAATTCAGACTTTAAGGAGCAAGAAACTGCTCCAGGCCTTGTTTTTGTGGAAGGTGGTACTTTTACAAAGGGTAAGGTACAGGATGATGTTATGCACGATTGGAACAATACGGCTACCTCTCAACATGTTATGTCCTTCTATATGGACGAGACGGAGGTCACCAATGTGATGTATCTTGAATATTTGGATTACTTAAAAAGTGTTTATCCTCCGGACAATCCTCAGTATGCACATATTTATACTGGTGCATTACCTGATACTTTGGTTTGGAGAAATAGATTGGGGTTCAATGAAACTATGACCAATAACTACCTACGTCACCCTGCATATGCAGAATATCCGGTCGTTGGAGTTAATTGGGTGCAAGCAACACAATTTGCCGAATGGAGAACCGACCGTGTCAATGAGGTTATGTTGGAACGTGAAGGTTTTTTGGCAGAAGAAGCTAAATACAAGGCCCTTGATGGTGAAGGCAGTGGTACTTTCAGTACTGAAGCCTATCTGATGAGACCAGAATCTGTTTATAATGGTAGCATTGATTCCCTTCAAGGGAAGAAACAAAAGGATTCCGTGAATGTTTTTGCCAAAAGAAGTAGTGGGATTATTTTGCCTGAATATAGGTTACCTACAGAAACTGAGTGGGAATATGCTGCCCAGGCACAAATAGGATCTAGGGAATACAATAACTACAGAGGTAGAAAAAAATATCCATGGGAAGGTGACTACACAAGAAGTGGACAAAGAGTTGGTAGAGGCGACCAATTGGCCAACTTTAAACAAGGAAAAGGTGATTACGGCGGAATTGCCGGCTGGTCAGATGACGGAGCGGATATTACTGCTGAAGTAAAATCATACAAGTCCAATGATTTTGGACTATATGATATGGCAGGAAACGTTGCGGAATGGGTTGCCGATGTATACAGACCTATTGTAGATGACGAAGTAAGTGATTTTAATTATTTCCGAGGAAACGTATATATGAAGTCTGCCATTGGAGAAGACGGTAAGGTAAATGTGCTAAGGGACGAAATAGTATATGATACGTTACCGAACGGAAAAATCGTAGCCGTAAACCTTCCAGGAGAAGTAAAAATGGTGCCGGTAGATGAGAATGAGACTTATTTAAGAACCAATTTCTCTTCTAGTGACAACCGAGGCTATAGGGACGGTGAACCAGGATCCACAAGATACTTCGATCAATTTAGTGATGATGAAGAGGAGAACAAAACAAAGACTATGTACAATTCTCCAAAGCATAAAATTGAAGTTGACTCTGTTGGAAATTTAGTTGGAAAATATGACAAGTCGAATGACAGAAACACGTTGATCAATAACGAAGTAAGAGTCTACAAAGGAGGCTCATGGAGAGATAGAGCGTATTGGTTAGATCCTGCACAACGAAGATACATGCCTCAGTATATGGCTACAGACTATATTGGTTTTAGATGCGCCATGTCCAGGGTAGGTTCTAAATCAAAAACTAAAAACAAGACGATAAGATCTAAAAAAGCTAAATAAGCTTTATCGAATCCCATAAATTTAAAAAGCCCTGTTCCCAGGGCTTTTTTTATGCCCTTAAATTAAAAAATAGGGTAGTTTATAACAGATTAGCCGTTAAAAATCGTGCTCTTAAATGTCTTGCCTTAAGCTATAAAAAGGGAGCTTAAAAAGACATATGATCAGTAAGGTGTTTTGTGAACCAAACCTAAGCTGATAGCCCACTCTATATTAAGTTTAAAGTCTTCCTCGTAATATTCATTGCAATAAGCTGATGCACCAGCACTTTTAGATTGATACCTTTACCTAAGTAAAATACTGCATTGTCCGCTTACTACGCTTACTACATTTCCTTTAGACCGACAGGAAAGTGGATATTTCCTATACGATTACAATCAAATCACTTTACAAGGATCTTCTTTGGTTAATAACAAAATCATACAAGCCTCTATTTCTTTAATTATAAGACCCAACATAGTTTACAATACATTACCCAAGTTGTTCCGTAAAGCATTTCATAAATAACTTCAATGCCAGCCTGAAATGGGTAAATAATTTACCTGAACTATCCTTTCATAAACACCTAAATAACAAATATTTAGAATTCAAGTTGTCGATATGCACAGCCTTTTATCCGTTGAAATACCTTTATAAAAATGCATTTCAACCCCTTAAAGTGGCATTTCATCGAATTACACCAATATATTGCAGGTCTTGCCCTTATAGTATAAGAACCACAACATTAACAAACGTTCACCTTTACATTGACAAATAAAAACATAACATTTTAGTAAAATATCCCAAGCATGAAAAACGTATTATTGATCAGAGAAATTTATTCAGAAGCTTTCAGAAATTTAGGAAGCAGATTCACAAAGCATACATTTAAGGCCTTAGTGCTATTATTTGCATCAAGCTATTTAATTGCACTATACGCATTGGTTTTTAGGATTTCTACGGGTTTTGCTTTTGAGTAGGGAATAAGAGCATTAATTTTCGGTAAAAAAAAACACCCAAAAAGGGTGTTTTTTTTATGCCCATAAAATACGATTGAAGTGGTGTATGAAACCATGCACTATTTTCGTTCAGATTAAACCATTTTCGACAGTATTTAAATTTAGAATAATTGAATACATTTATATCTCAATAAACAAACGTTGTTTTCCTTTTTGGTTTTATCTTGCCTCTGATTATTAAGTACAATTTCACCACTCATTAAATGACCATACAAGAATTACATCGGATATTTTTGGAATTTCCTACGGTAAGCACAGATACCCGGAAAATAGCGGATAATTGTCTCTTTTTCGCCTTACGCGGTGATAATTTCAACGGCAATGAATATGCCAAAGAGGCTTTAAACAAAGGTGCTCGCTACGCTATTGTGGACGATAGCACGTACCACACGCCCGGGGAAACCATTTTGGTTACCGACACTTTAAAGACTTTGCAAGAGCTTGCCCATTTCCACCGTAAAACGTGTTCCGCTAAGATCATCGCCCTTACGGGTAGCAATGGTAAGACTACCACTAAGGAGCTTATCAACGAAGTACTTTCAGTGCAATACAATACTGTGGCTACCAAAGGCAACCTCAACAACCACATTGGAGTTCCCTTAACGCTTTTATGTATAAAACCTAATACCGAATTTGCTATAATTGAAATGGGCGCCAACCACTTACTTGAAATTGAGTTTTTATGTAGTTTGGCCGAGCCGGATTTTGGTTATATCACTAACTTTGGAAAAGCGCACATTGAAGGTTTTGGAAGTGAAGAAGGGGTGATTATCGGTAAAAGTGAACTCTATCAATTTTTGATTGAGCACAATAAAACCATATTTTTTAATGGTGATGATGCCATCCAAAGGGAAAAATTAAAGCCCTATTCCAATATATCAGGTTTCAGTCAGGACATTCCTGAACTATACCGAATAACGAACCTGGGTGCCAATCCTTTTGTGGCAATGGAATCATATGGTACCAAAATACAATCGAGCCTAATCGGAAATTATAATTTCACCAATTGTTGTGCGGCAATCCTAATTGGTAACTACTTTAAAATTCCGATAGAGAAAATTAAAAATGCCATTGAAAATTATCAACCCCGGAACAACCGTTCACAGATCATTCAAAATAAGGATAACCAAATTATTTTGGATGCCTACAATGCCAACCCAAGCAGCATGAAGGCAGCTTTGGAGAATTTTAATACCATGGATGGGGAAAATAAAATTGCCTTTATTGGTGACATGTTCGAGTTGGGTGCATCGGCAGCCCAAGAACATCAAGAAATTGCTGATTTGGCGGCGGCTTCAAAATTTAACACAGTTTATCTGATAGGGGAGAATTTTTTTAAAACAGAGGGTCTATTACAGAAGTTCAGAACCTTTGAAGATTTGGCAGCTCACTTAAAAAATAATACACCTAAAGGAAGTACCATTCTCATAAAAGGCTCTCGTGGAATGGCCTTAGAGCGTATTTTGGAAATTATATAACCAAATAAGTGGGATATACTGGATTCGAACCAGTGACCTCTGCCCTGTCAAGGCAGCGCTCTAAACCAACTGAGCTAATACCCCATTTAAGATAGCCGCTAAAGTAAAACTAATTTTAGATTAGAGAAACTATAACTTCGATTTAGTTTCACCTTTTCCCCCAGGACAATCCAAATTCATATTGCAAAACAAAATTATCAGTTTTGCGCTTTAAGTTGGTTACAAAAATATTATTCGTTGTAAAATCCAAAAAATTCGTATATTTTAGGATGATCCTTACATTTAGCTCACAACTAATCTATAAACAAAGTAATCCAACACATGGCAAATTATAATATTGCGGTTCTTGGCCCAATTCCAAGAGATCATATTACTACCCATAGAGGCGAGATAATTGAAAAGTATGGTTGTGCCACCCATACTGCCATCGGTTTATCCCAACTTTTAGGAAAAGAAGGCACCGTGCACCTTGTATCCCATGTTCGAAAAAAAGATGAAGGGCCCATTAAAGAAATCCTAGCAGCTTACCCTAATATAAATACGGACCATATCACTTCAGATTTGGATCAAGGAGATGTGATAAGCCTAAAATTTATTGACCAGAACAACCGTTTGGAAAAACAAACTGGATTCATGAATCCCATTATTCCAGAAGATCTCAAAACACTATTGCATTGCGATGTTTTTGTATGTGTTCCCATAACGGATTATGAAGTGCCTCTGGAAACCCTAAAATATATAAAACAAAACAGCAAAGGCACTGTCATTTTTGATGCCCATGGCCCTACCAATACGGTAACAATGACGGGAGATCGACTTGTGAAGTTTTGGATAGACATGGATCAATGGCTCCCTTTTATTGATGTGCTAAAAATGAATCTCGAAGAGTCTAAATGCTGTTGGTTCGAAAAGGAATACGAACTGGAAAATCTAAAACATGTCAATGATGAAAGCACTGACCATTTACCATCCTTTGCGGAGCATTCGTTGAACAAAGGTGTAAAATCATTGATTGTAACCTTGGATTCTAAAGGAGGGGCAGTTTTCTTCAAAAAAGACAACAAGGTTCACCAAGAAATGGTGCCTTCCATCAGGGTGAGCCATGTAGTAGATACCACAGGCTGTGGGGATTCTTTTGCTGGCGGTCTGGGATATGGACTGCTAAAAGACAAGACCAATTATATAAGGGCTGCAAAATACGCCAATGCCCTAGGGGCCCAAAGAACACAGGGACGCGACTTTAGTGTTTTCAAGAATATTGAGGAAACCAATAAAATCATATTGCAAACCTATGGCATTGTATAAGCTGAATTTGGATACTTAACGAAGTCGAAAGACTTCCTAGTGGCTGTTTTAACGAAAAAATCCCGTTCACATAGTGAACAGGATTTTTTTTGTGGGCCCTACTGGGTTCGAACCAGTGACCCCCTGCTTGTAAGGCAGGTGCTCTGAACCAGCTGAGCTAAGAGCCCGTACTTGTAAATCAATATTTCAATTAATTTGCCGCTTCTAAATTCTCGAAGCGAGTGCAAATATAGTATAGTTTTTGAAATCCCAAAAGAAAAAAATGCAAAAAAATCAAACTACTTCTGCGACCACAAAATTACTGCCACCCACGTATATAAAATCAGAACTTTTGGCTACTTGCTTTGCGGCAACAAGTGCTTCATTTACAGAATTATATACCTGTCCTACCAGTCCAAATTCTGAAGCTTTTTCTTTAAGGATCCGTTCATCCAACTTTCTTTCAATATGTGGGGCACAAAAATAATATATTGCCTCCGTTGGAAAGAGCGGTAAAATTGCTTCTAGATTCTTCTCCTTGACAAAACCCAAAACCAGGTGTAGGACGTTATATTCTTGTTGATGAATTTGCTGTAATACCACGGCAAGTCCTTCACTATTATGAGCTGTATCGCACACCACTAAGGGCTTCTCGCCCAATATCTGCCATCTTCCCATTAATCCCGTGTTCTCTACTACTTTCAGAAGTCCGGCTTTTATATGTCCCTCATTTACATTATAGCCCTTCAGTTGTTTCAATGTCGCCAACACCCCTTTAACATTCATTTTTTGATAATTCCCCAGCAAAGAGGTTTTATAATCGGGCAATTTTTCCTTTTCGGCAAATAGGATGACCGCATCGCGCTCCTTAGCGGCTTCCAAAAATACGGCAGCCACTTCTTGTTGGAATTCACTGATTACCACCGGTACATTGGGCTTTATAACACCGGCCTTCTCAGACGCAATCTGCTCTAGGGTTGTACCCAACATATCCATATGGTCCAATCCAATGTTGGTTATCAAAGACACTTCAGGTATTATGATATTGGTAGAATCGAGCCTTCCTCCCAGACCCACTTCTATAATGGCAATATCCACTTGCTCCAAAGCAAAGAAGTCAAAGGCCATTCCCACGGTCATTTCAAAAAAGGAAAGCTTGTTATCAGTGAGAAATGCTTTGTTTTTCTCAATAAACTCAATTACATAATCTTCGCCCACATATGCACCGTTGATCTTGATGCGCTCCCT
Source organism: Flavobacteriaceae bacterium KMM 6897 (assembly GCA_035798135.1). Lineage (GTDB taxonomy): Bacteria > Bacteroidota > Bacteroidia > Flavobacteriales > Flavobacteriaceae > Sediminicola. The sequence goes on from JAPFBR010000004.1 coordinate 253,936, forward strand.
AAAGTCCTTTAAATGGGGGGACGTATAAAGTCCTACTTTATATCCTGCTTCCTGTAATACGGAGGCCAGCATGTGGCTACTGGAACCTTTTCCATTGGTTCCGGCAACATGAATGGTCTTGAATTTTTTTTCAGGGTGATTTAGGTAATCTGCAAGCTTTATAATATTGTCCAACTTTCCGTTAAAGGCAGAAGTTCCCTTTTGTTGGTACATTGGAAGTTGCGCAAACATCCAATCCAAGGTTTCCTGATAAGTCATGAATTATTCCCCCAATTTAAAATTGACGACAACAAATCCAATTTGCTGACTAGGAGCATTGGAGTCCAGATTCCATTTGTGCATAAAGGCAGTTCTTCTTGCAGGATCCAATAGGCAAGGATTGTTATTTGTTGTGCCTTTAACTCCGGGCGTAGCACTTACCACCTTCCCGTTTCTATCCACAACAATTTTTACAACTACCCTTCCCTCTTCATTACATTCCTGTTGAACCTTTCCTTGGCTCACCAAGGATCTACCATTTAATCCATAACCTCCAGTTCCGGAACCTGTTCCTGCACTTCCGTAGTAACTTGTAGCATAAGGATCACCATCTGGTTGCCCTTTATCCCCTGCCCTATTATCATTGCCCTCACTTCCAGATGCCGTTCCATCATTTTTTGGACCATTGATGATACTTGACAAAGCATCCGTTGTGGACTGGGAAGGCTTGGGCTCTTCAACCGGTTTCTTAACTTCTTCTTTTGGTTTAGGATCTACCTTGGGTGCATTCTTAACTTCCTTCTTCTTGGGAGGTATAACTGGAGCGTCTATATCTTCACTTGTCAAGACCTCCTCCATTTTCTCCTTTGGGGTTTCCGTTACAGTAGCTTCTACCTTTTGCTGTGGTTGTACTACTTGCTTGGGTGCAGTTTTAATTAGTTCCTTTGGCTGTATGTTACCGGAACCAAATTCCATAGTACCAAAATTAACGGAAATCCCACTTTCTATTGGTGGGTCCATATACGTAAGCCCTATATAAAAAAGCAAAAGCAGCAGTGCACTTAACAAAACTGTTGTAAGTGTAAAGGATTTCTTTTTATGTTTTGTATCTAAAAATGACATTAATTGGGTCGCACGGCCAAAATGACCTTATAATTGTTCCTATTAGCGATTTCCATAACGTTTACCGCCTCCTTTATTGCAACACTTTCTTCTGCCCGAAGAATAATTGTTGGCTTCTCTTGACCTTCCAGTGCTTTTTTTAATTCTATTTCAACATATGCCCCGTTGATCCGTTGGTTGTCCACATAATACTCCAAATCCTTGGTAATGCTCACGGATACATTTTGGGTATTGGTAGATTTCCCCTTTGCCTTGGGCAATAGCAAGTCCAATGCATTGGGAGAATTAGCCGTCAGCATAAAGAATATCAGTAATAGAAACACGATGTCCGTCATAGATGACATACTAAAATCTGGACTGACTTTGTTTCTTCCTTTTAGTTTCATAGGTGTGGATTAAAGGGGTTCGTTCAACAGATCCAAGAACTCAACGGCATTGGCTTCCATTTTATGGACCACCTTATCTGTTCTGTTGACCAAATGGTTGTACCCTATATACGCAATAATACCTACAATTAGACCTGCAACGGTAGTGGTCATTGCAGTATAGATCCCTGATGCCAACGCTCCCATTTCAGCCTGCCCGCCATTACTGGCCATTTCATGAAAAGCAAGAATCATTCCAATTACAGTTCCCAAAAATCCAATCATTGGAGCAGCACCAGCAACGGTTGCCAAAACACTCACGTTCTTTTCCAATTTATACACTTCTAAGGTACCGGCATTTTCGATAGCCGTATTGATATCATCTAGGGGCTTTCCAATTCTGGATATTCCCTTTTCTGTCAATCTTGCTACGGGAGAATCGTTTTGGGCACATAACAATTTAGCCGCCTCCAACTTTCCATTGGAAACATGGTCCCTAATCTGGTTCATGAAATTACTATCGATCTTCGAGGCCGCCTTGATGGCGAAAATGCGCTCAAAATAAATGTACAGCGCCACAAACAACATGACAAACAATATCGAAATGATAAGAATACTTCCCGTGCCTCCATCGACGATCAAATCGATAACGGAAAGTGTTTTTTCCTCTGATACAACTGCGTCAACAGCTGGATCTTGGACAAGATCTTGAAATAATAACATAGGTTCTCTTAATTAGTGTTGCCGTTATAACGGTTATTTGTCATTTAAATTATGCGTTCAATATTAAATCTCTAATTAAAATAAATACTACGGCTCCAGCCAAGAATCCGACAAGCGCCAACCATGCTATTTTCTTGAGATACCAGAAGAAATCTATCTTCTCCATTCCCATGGCAACGACCCCGGCTGCAGACCCAATGATGAGCATACTTCCACCGGTTCCCGCAGAATAAGCTATAAAATGCCACAGTGGGTTATCCATTCCCTCAGAGAACATCCCGATACTCGCAGCTACCAATGGCACGTTATCTATAACCGCAGATCCCACACCCAAGAGCATGACCACAATGTCTGTATTTGGTATGGCAGTATTTAATCCTTCGGCAAAATGGAACAGCATACCCAAAGATTCCAGAGCAGCTACCGCCATTAAGATCCCCAAGAAAAACAAGATACTTGGTAATTCAATTTTTGACAATGAAGAATGTACCGGACTATGGTGGGCCGCGGCATCACTTTCCCCATCCACATTGGACAGACTGAATTTGGTATTACTATAAAGTTCTGCAAAGGTAGCAACAATGGCCAAGGACAACATCATCCCTACATAAGGAGGAAGATGGGTGATCGTTTTGAAAAAAGGAACAAAAACAATTGCTCCCAAGCCCAAATACAACATGGTAGAACCAAATTTGGATTTCGGAATCTCCTTTTCAAATTCTCCTTCAATATTCCCTTGAAAGGCTTTGAACTTACTTGCAATAATTGTGGGCACCACCATACATATAATAGAAGGCACCAATACGTGTTCAATCAATTGTAAGGCAGATACCTTATTGGCTATCCACAACATGGTAGTAGTCACATCACCAATAGGAGACCAGGCCCCACCAGCATTAGCAGCAATAATCACCATACCGGCAAACCATAATCTAGATTCCCTATCCTTGATCACCTTTTGTAAAATCGTGATCAGTACGATAGTGGCTGTTAGGTTATCTATTATTGCAGAAAGGATAAAAGCTAGGATGGAGAACAACCATAATAACTTTTTCTTGCTCCTTGTTTTTATAAAACCCTTTATTGTTGCAAAACCATCAAAGTAATCTATGATTTCCACAATGGTCATGGCCCCCAAGAGAAATACCAGTATTTCAGCTGTTTTCCCCAAATGATGTAGTAGAATTTCATCCAAATGGGTAGGTTCCAACTCCCTTAATTCCGTATTCACCTCAAACACGGGCATATGGGTCAAGGCTATGATAGCCCAAAGCAATGCCATCATGGCCAAAGCGGGTATCAGCTTGTCAATTTTCAGGTTATGCTCCAGGGTTATTGCCAAATAACCCACAACAAATACAATAATAATAATGGTCTCCATTTTCGGTTGGTTTAGTTTATACTAATTGTTTCAATGCAATTTCAAAGGCTGTTTTGCTTAAATTTACTTTAGATGCATTTTGTTTAAATATATTCAAAATAGCTTTTCGAATCGTCTCGGAAGTGTCCCGAAATATCAATTCGTCATCCATTGGCACCCTACGCTCCATAAAATATGCAAACACTCTTGCCATACCACAATTGGAAATAAAATCTGGTATCAAGCTTACCTTCTCATCCGTGTACTCCATTATGGGGCCGAAGAAAATTTCTTTATCGGCAAAAGGGACATTGGCCCCACAACTTATTACTTCTAAACCGGAATCGATCATTTTACTTATCTGTTCCTTGGTTATTAGACGAGAAGCAGCACAAGGCGCAAATATTTCGGTTTGGATGCTCCAAATCTTACTGTTGATTTCCTCGAAGGACAGCATCCCATCAGCGACCAGCGTATTCCCTTTCTTATCTAGATAAAATGACTTTATTTCGTCAAATGTAAATCCTTCCTCATTTATTACACCACCATCACGATCTATAATGCCCACTACTTTTGCGCCCATCTGGGCAAAATAGAAAGCAGCTGCCGCACCCACGTTACCAAATCCTTGTACCACAGCCCTTTTGCCCTTAACGGTACCGCCAAAAATATCGTAATAATGCCTTACAGCTTCTGCAACCCCATATCCGGTGATCATATCTGCCACGGTATATTTTCTAGCTGTTGAAGGCGAATACGTTGCACTTTCCAAAACTTTGATCACTCCTAAGCGCAATTGACCAATTCTATTGATCTTATCTGCTTCCGTTGGTTTAAAATGACCATTGAACACCCCTTCCTGTGGATGCCAAACGCCTGAATCTTCAGTAATCGGAATAACTTCATGGATTTCATCCACATTTAAATCGCCACCAGTTCCATAATAGCTTTTCAATAAAGGGGACACGGCGCGGTACCATCTTTCCAAAACCCCTTTTTTTCTAGGGTCACTGGGGTTAAAATTAATTCCTGATTTTGCCCCACCTATTGCCGGACCCGATACTGTAAACTTTACCTCCATGGTTTTTGCCAGGGAAAGTACTTCGTTCATATCCAACCCTTCCCGCATTCTTGTCCCACCACCGGCGGCTCCTCCCCTAAGAGAGTTTATAACGGTCCAGCCTTCTGCTTCTGTTTCAGGATCCTTCCAATTAAAAACAATTTCAGGGGCTTTATTTTCATATATACTAAGTAATTCTTTCATTATAATAGATCAATTAAATTATATTAAACTAACAGTTCTTCCATACTACCTTCAAAATCATTAAGTTATCTGCCCACATCGGAGCTAATGCTGTCTCATAAGTTACTTGTTTAATACAATTGAGCTATTCGCGCTTCAACAAATATAAAAATATTGAATTGGTTTTACGTTTTTTAATCTTTGCTAATGAAAAAAAAATTAGTGCAGATAATTTACATACGGATAAGAAAAATACGACATAATGCACCCAACTTCATTGAATATTTGTCAGCTTAGCTGTATATTTGAGCCACATTTTTAATCATATCTCATATTTATGGACTTTACATTATCAGAAGAGCAACAAATGATCCAACAAGCAGCTAGGGATTTTGCTCAAAACGAACTATTCCCAGGCGTAATTGAAAGGGATGAAGCTCAAAGATTCCCTACTGAAGAGGTGAAAAAAATGGGGAAATTGGGATTTATGGGAATGATGGTAAATCCAAAATACGGCGGGAGCGGCCTGGACACTTTGTCCTACGCCATTGCCGTGGAAGAACTATCCAAAATAGATGCTTCGGCCTCAGTTATAGTTTCGGTAAACAATTCTTTGGTTTGCTGGGGACTTGAAACGTATGGAAACGAAGCCCAAAAAGAAAAATACTTGCCACGATTGGCATCGGGAGAAATAATAGGTGCTTTTTGCCTATCAGAGCCAGAAGCCGGAAGTGATGCAACTTCACAAAAAACTACCGCCATAGACAAGGGTGACCATTATCTTTTAAATGGTACCAAAAACTGGATTACCAACGGTAATTCTGCGGAAGTATATTTGGTCATTGCCCAAACCAATGTGGAAAAAGGGCACAAAGGCATTAATGCCCTTATCGTTGATAAGGGAACACCTGGATTCGAAATTGGTCCTAAAGAAAACAAACTTGGAATTAGAGGAAGTGACACGCATTCCGTTATGTTCAATGATGCCAAAATACCTAAGGAAAATAGGATAGGGGAAGACGGATTTGGTTTCAAATTCGCTATGAAAACCCTTGCGGGAGGTCGGATAGGGATCGCCGCCCAAGCGTTGGGGATAGCTGCTGGAGCATATGAAATGGCCAAAAAATATTCAAAGGAAAGAAAAGCTTTCGGAACGGAGATTATGAACCATCAGGCCATAGCCTTTAAATTGGCAGATATGCATACTCAGATCGCAGCTGCCCGACACATGGTATACAAGGCCGCATGGGACAAGGACAATGGCAATGATTATGATTTATCCGGAGCCATGGCCAAACTTTATGCCTCACAGGTAGCCATGGATACTACAGTTGAAGCTGTACAGGTACATGGAGGCAACGGATTTGTAAAAGATTACCATGTTGAAAGACTAATGCGGGATGCCAAGATCACCCAGATTTATGAGGGTACTTCCGAAATTCAAAAAATTGTTATTTCTAGAAGTATTTTGCGCGATTAATCATCAAAAATAATAATTCAAAACAACAGACCCCCTAAAAAAATAGGGGGTCTGTTGTTTTTATTGGAATTTAATTAAATCAGACTCCTTATTACTCCCCGCCCTTCCTGTAAAATGTTGCTATTTAAATTCATAACCCCCACTTTTTTAGGGATATAGCATCACTAATACCCACATTTATCAATTTGATAAATATTTATCTACATAAAAGTAAATATGAATATTTTTCAATGATATATTCCAAACACTGCTTTTTTTATTACATTATAATATATAAGATGCATTTTATGCAATAAATATGATATTTTTGAAGAAATACCATAATTTATGAAGTTGATAAAGCAAGGGTTGTACCTACCGGAATTTGAGCATGATAACTGTGGAGCAGGATTTATTTGCAGCCTAAAGGGCAACAAGTCCAATGATATAATCCATAAGGCGTTGGAGATATTGGAAAAACTGGAGCATAGAGGAGCTGTAAGCTCGGATGGAAAAACCGGTGATGGTGCCGGAATCCTAATAGACATACCCCATGATTTCTTCACTGAAGTATGTGATTTTGAACTTACAACCCCGGGCAACTACGCTGTTGGTAATATATTTTTACCCCAAAAACAAAATCAAAGGGAATTTTGCATTTCAATTTTTGAGGAAAACATTGCCAAACAGGGCTTAAAATTATTAGGCTGGAGAGATGTTCCCGTCAATAAATCTATTCCAGGAAGAATTGCATCCGAAACAGAACCTTTTATAAAACAGGCATTTATTGCAAAATCGAACGACGAGCAAAGTTATTTTGATTTCAACCTAAAATTGTTCATTGCCAGAAAGGTAACTGAACACACGATCATAGCCTCTAAGCTTTCAGAAAGCAATTTCTTTTATGTTCCCAGTCTTTCTACAAAAATAATCATCTTCAAAGGGTTATTAATGCCCGAGGATATAAGTCTTTATTATAGGGATCTTGTGGATTCCCGCGTGGTTACACGTTTGGCATTGGTGCACCAGAGATTCTCAACCAACACCTTCCCTACTTGGGATTTGGCACAACCTTTTAGATACATGTGCCATAATGGTGAAATAAACACCCTAAGGGGGAATGTTTCTAGAATGGTTTCTAGGGAGGAACTCATGGAAAGTGACTGGTTTGGAGCAGAGATAAAAAATGTTCTCCCTGTTATCCTACCTGGCAAATCAGATTCTGCCACCATGGACATGGTCGTAGAACTTTTATTGATGACCGGCAGGTCCTTACCAGAGGTAATGATGATATTGGTTCCGGAAGCTTGGGAAAAGAACCCAGAAATGTCCGAGGCCAAAAGAGCTTTTTACGAATACAACTCCTGTATGATGGAACCGTGGGACGGTCCCGCTTCAATTCCTTTTACGGACGGAAATTACATTGGGGCTGTTTTGGATAGGAATGGCTTACGTCCTTCCCGATATTCTGTGACCAAAGACGGATATGTGATTATGTCCTCTGAGGTAGGCGTGTTGGATATAGCACCGGAGAATATTGAGATGCATGGGAGGTTGGAGCCAGGAAAGATGTTCTTGGTAAATATGGAAGAAGGCAGGATCATTAATGATGAAGAGATCAAGGAGGATATTGCACAAAGACATCCCTATAAAAAGTGGCTTAAAGATAATTTGGTCCACTTAAAGGATATTCCCTATAAAGTTTGCCCACTCTTCTTAAATGAAGCTACCGTAGCGAAAAGAAAGTCGATCTTCGGCTACACCCAAGAAGACATCAATACCATTATACTACCAATGGGAAAAACTTCAAAAGAGCCTTTGGGGTCTATGGGATCTGATACCCCCATTGCCGTTCTATCAGAACAACCCCAATTGATCTATAATTATTTCAAGCAATTGTTTGCCCAAGTAACCAACCCGCCTTTGGACGGAATTAGGGAAGAAATGATCACCGATATTAGCTTAACATTGGGAAGTGATAGCAATATTTTTGATTTTACGGAAAATCACTGTAGAAAATTAAAGATCCAAAATCCGGTCATTTCCAAAGAAGACTTGGACAAGATCAAAAATTATGACGTCAGTCCAAATTATAAGGTTGTTTCAATACCCACATTATACGAAATATCAAAAGGGCTCAATGGTCTGGAAGACGCCTTGGCATCATTATTAAAACAAGCGGAAACTGCCATTGACGAAGGTGCAAATATTATCATCCTATCAGACAGGAATGTCAGCAAGGACCTTGCACCAATTCCTGCGTTATTGGCCTGTTCCTCTGTAAATAGTGGTTTACAGAAAATAAGAAAACGCTCACAGCTAAGTGTGATCATTGAATCTGCCGAACCACGTGAGGTACACCATTTTGCCCTATTGTTCGGATTTGGTGCCAGCGCCATTAACCCTTATTTGGTCAATGAAATTATAGCAGAACAAATTGAAGAACACGACATTACAGAATATTCCTTTGAGGAAGCCATAAAGAACTACAATAAGGCAATAGGAAAAGGAATCCTTAAGGTGATGAACAAAATAGGCATATCTACCTTAAATTCTTATAGGGGATCACAGTTGTTTGAATGTATAGGATTGAACACTAAAGTAGTGGATAAATATTTCCCCAATACTCCAACAAGAATTCAGGGTATAGGGTTATATGAAATAGAGAAGGAAATTGCCAAACGCCATCAAAGGGCATACAAAACACAAGACATTGCTGCTGATCTGGATTTGGAAATCGGAGGCGCCTATAGATGGAGAAGGGATGGTGAAAAGCATGCGTTTAATCCATTGACCATTGCCAAACTACAAAAATCAGTTCGTAACAACGAACCGGATTCCTTTAAGGAATTCTCTGAATTGGTCAACGAGCAGTCAAAAGGTCTTATGACCATTCGAGGTCTATTTGAGTTTTCAAATTATGACCCTGTTCCTTTGGAAGAGGTAGAATCTTGGACGGAAATTGTAAAGAGGTTCAAGACCGGCGCCATGTCCTATGGATCCATAAGCAAGGAGGCCCATGAGAATTTAGCAATTGCCATGAACAGGATTGGCGGAAAGAGCAATTCTGGTGAAGGCGGAGAAGATGCCGAACGTTTTTATAAAAACCAGACCGGGGATTGGAAAAATAGTGCCATTAAGCAAGTTGCTTCTGGAAGGTTTGGGGTCACCTCCAATTACCTTACCAGCGCCTCAGAGATACAGATAAAAATGGCCCAAGGCGCCAAACCGGGAGAAGGGGGCCAATTACCTGGACCCAAGGTTAATCCAGCTATTGCAAAAACTAGGAATTCGACCCCATATGTAGGACTGATTTCACCACCTCCCCATCACGACATCTATTCCATTGAAGATCTATCACAATTGATCTACGATTTAAAATCGGCGAATAGGGAAGCTCGAATCAATGTAAAATTGGTTTCAGAAATTGGGGTTGGTACTGTTGCTGCGGGTGTCTCAAAAGCAAAAGCTGATGTAATCCTTATTTCCGGACATGATGGTGGAACGGGGGCTTCTCCCTTGACCTCCCTAAAACATGCCGGACTACCATGGGAACTCGGGATTGCGGAGGCACAGCAAACTTTGGTCATGAACGACCTAAGAAATAGGGTTGTCCTTGAATGTGACGGTCAATTAAAAACCGGAAGGGATGTCGCCATTGCCTGTTTGCTTGGGGCCGAGGAATTTGGATTTGCCACTGCACCTTTGGTTGCCTCAGGATGCATAATGATGCGAGTCTGTCATTTGAACACATGTCCGGTAGGAATAGCCACTCAAAATCCGGAATTACGCAAGAAATTTGAAGGCAAGCCGGAACACGTAGTGAACTATATGTACTTCGTTGCACAAGAGCTGAGGGAGATTATGGCCCAATTAGGATTTAGAACAATTAATGAAATGGTAGGTCAAGTTCAAAAACTAGATCGCAATAAGGCCATTCAGCATTACAAGGCAGAGGGAATAGACTTAACTCCTATCCTTCACCAAGTGGATGTTCCCAAAGGCACTAAATTTTACAACACCCAAGCACAGCAGCACAATGTGGACAAGTCCATTGAATTTGAAATCATCGGACTAGCCCATCCTGCATTATTTAGAAAGGAAAAAATAGCTTTAGATTTTCCAATATCCAATACGGATAGGGCGGTAGGTGCCATCATAAGTAATGAAATTTCCAAAATTTACGGGGCTGAGGGACTTCCTGAAAACTCCTTAAAATTGAATTTTACAGGTTCTGCAGGCCAGAGTTTTGGTGCATTTGCCACGAAAGGACTTACGATGGTGGTCAATGGAAATACCAACGACTATTTGGGTAAAGGACTTTCCGGAGCAAAATTAATCATCAAGGTGCCGTATAAATCTACCCTTAAACCTGAAGAAAATGTCATCACTGGAAACGTTACCCTATATGGGGCAACTGCAGGTGAGGCCTATATCAACGGAAAGGCTGGAGAGCGTTTTTGTGTTCGTAATTCTGGGGCCCATGCTGTTGTTGAGGGAATCGGAGATCATGGATGTGAATATATGACCGGTGGTGTTGCCGTAATCTTAGGAGAAGTAGGCAGAAACTTTGGCGCTGGAATGAGTGGCGGAATTGCGTATGTTCTGGATCAAAAAGGAACTTTTGATAAAAATTGCAATAAGGAAGCCTTGAATTTATTATCGGTAAATGCAAATGAAGATATAAGCCAACTACGAAACCTCATAGAGAACCATTACAATGCAACCCTTAGTCCAATTGCGCAACGCATATTGGAAAAATGGGAGGAGATGTTGCCTAAATTCATTAAAGTCTTCCCGGAAGAATACAGACAGGCATTGATACGCTTGGAAGAAGAAAAATTAAAAACAATATAATCGGAGATATGGGAAAGATAACTGGATTTTTGGAATTCGATAGAAAATTAGAAGCATATGCTCCCGTTGAGGAGCGCGTAAAAAACTATAAGGAGTTCACCGTGCCGTTGAAGGAAAACGAGCTAAAGGATCAAGGGGCCCGTTGTATGGATTGTGGTATTCCTTTTTGCCATAGTGGATGCCCTTTAGGCAATCTGATTCCAGATTTTAATGATGCTGTTTACAAAGGCAAATGGGAAAAAGCTGCCAAAATACTACATTCTACCAATAATTTTCCTGAATTTACAGGCAGATTATGTCCCGCACCATGTGAAGAAGCCTGTGTATTGGGTATCAATGAAGATCCTGTATCCATTGAAAATATTGAGAAAAATATTGTAGAAACGGCCTTTTCCAAAGGTTGGATAACTCCCGAACCTCCGACCAAAAGGACCGGAAAATCCATTGCCGTAATTGGTTCTGGACCTGCTGGCCTTGCCACCGCCCAACAATTGAACAGAGCAGGCCATTTGGTGACAGTTTTTGAGAGGGACGAAAAAGTCGGCGGATTACTTCGCTTTGGCATTCCCGATTTCAAAATGGAGAAACACATTATTGATAGAAGAGTGAAGGTTTTGGAAGCGGAAGGCATTGTTTTTAAAACCGGCATCAATGTTGGGATAGATATCACAGCAGATGAACTTAAAACACAATTTGATGCCTTGGTACTCTCCGGAGGCGCAACCATCAGAAGAGGACTTCCTACAAAGGGATCAAACTTAAAAGGCGTGGTACAGGCCATGGATTTCCTAAAGCAGAACAATAAACGCGTTGATGGCATAAAAGATCTGGGAGAAGAAATTAAAGCTACAGGTAAGAATGTTATTGTTATTGGTGGTGGTGATACAGGATCTGACTGCATAGGAACTTCCATAAGACATGGGGCGATTTCCGTTAACAATTTTGAAATAATGGAAAAAGCTACCTTAGATCGGCCTCAAGACCAACCATGGCCATTTTGGCCCATGAGACTACGGACGAGCTCTTCCCATAAAGAAGGTGCCGAACGTTTCTTTAGTATCTCCACCAAAGAATTTGTAGGAGACAAGGATGGAAATTTAACGGGCTTGATCACAGCAGAGGTGGAATGGATCCACAAGCCTGGAGAGCGACCTAATTTAAAAGAAGTTCCAGGAACCGAGAAAGAATGGAAATGCGAACTTGCACTTTTAGCTCTTGGATTTACCGGTTCTGAAACCACTATAGCGGACCAATTAGGACTGGAAATGGATCCCAGGACCAATGTTAAAGCCTCTATCAACAATTACATGACGAATGTGCCTGGCGTCTTTGTAGCAGGAGACCAACGTCGTGGACAATCACTTATAGTATGGGCCATTTCAGAAGGAAGGCAAGCTGCACATCATGTAGATGCTCATCTAATGGGCTCCTCCAATTTACCTTTAAAAGGTGATGGGGATTTACCAAGAGTATAATTAACCAACCCATTAAAAAAAGAGCCGCAACTTTAAAAGTTGCGGCTCTTTTAATTAAACATTCTGGAAGAAGTACAATTCTAATGTGCTTCTTTTCCCATGCGAAAAGTTCTATTCCTAATTATAGGTTTCGCCCAAATACTAATGCTGAATATATATCCAAGTGCTATGAAAACCAGTAGCATTCCGATTCTCAATGAAACAAGATCACTGATAAATCCAATCATTAACTGCACCACTGCCCCTCCCATTATTCCGGTCATTAATATTCCTGCCATAGAACCATGATGATCCCTGATCGAATTTAATGCAAGAGAAACTATGATAGGATACATAACGGAAAGGAAAAAACCACTCATTTGAAATCCATAAAGCGAAATATCAGCGTTCCCGAACAGCGCTCCCGTGAAACAAACAATGGCTAAAACAGCAAAGATCCGCAATACAAGCTTACTGTCCCAAATTTTAAGCAGTACAAGTCCCAAAATGCCTCCTATGGTCATTAATCCCCAAAAATTGGCAACCGCCCCAGCGCCTATTGTTTCAAAATCCAAGCCATGATACTCCTGTAAAAACTTGGACATCCAATATGAAATTCCCTGTTCCGCACCAACATAGGCAAATATGCCAAAGAAGTACAAGATGACCATTCTGTTTTTGAACAGGGAGAGATAGATATCTTTGGTTCCTACTTTTTCCTCTTTGGCCAATGTAATACGGGGCAAGGAAACGAAACATACTATGGCTATCAAAAGCAAGCATAGAATTGCGAAGATGGCATACATTGAAACCCAAGACATATCATTGGGGACAATTTTGGAAAGAAAATCTACTAGTGCAGAAGATCCTTTCACGTTTTTGTTGACATTTAGTACCAAGTAAGAATACACCAAGGGACTAATGAAAGAAGCTGCCCCGAACATTAATTGTCCCAATACCGAAGTAAAGGCAAAATTCTCTTCTCCCCCAGCTACCCTGAGCAAAGGATTTATTACCACCTGCAATACGGCCATTCCCGTTCCTATGACGAATAAACTGAATAGAAAAATCGGAAAAGATGGAAGGACGACAAATAGTATAGATCCTAAGAAGGCCAATGTCAACCCGGAGACCAAGAGTTTCTTTTCCCCGTATTTTTCCAAGATAAAACCAGCAGGAATCGACATAATTCCGTATGCTATAAAAAAAGCAAATGGTAAAAATCCGGCCATGGTTTCACTGAGGTCGTAACTTATGGATACACTGGGGTTAAGGGCTCCCAATATGTTTGTCAAAAAGGAGATCACAAAGAATGTCGCCAAAATCAATACTACCACTCGGTAATTACGTTTCATGGAATAGGTATATTATAAGATGTGTTACAATATACCTAAAAGCATTATGAATAGTGGATGGGCAAAGTTTTAATAGTGGGTGGTGATTCCAAACGACCATGGGGCCTGTACTCAGGATATAAATGAATTATTGGGGCGTACTATTTAATAGCAACTAGCAAGGATATTTATGAACTACAAAGTAGATAAATCATGCATAAAGCACTATTATTTCATTTTTGGTCATAAAAAAACCCCTCATCGTTAGATGAAGGGTTCTTCGAAAAAAGGCGGCGACC
>JAPFBR010000005.1:0-244341 GCA_035798135.1 Flavobacteriaceae bacterium KMM 6897
ACTTTTAATGTAACGGGACTGACGCCGAACACTGCCTATGCCTTCACGGTAAGGGCGATCGATGCGGTTCCCAACGAATCAGCTAACAGCAATACTGCTAACGTGACAACGTCTGCTGCCCCCACTGTGGCCTTTTCCACAGCCAGTTCTTCCGGTTCGGAGAGCAGTGGCGCGAACATCCCTACTTTGATAGTGAATGGAACGGTGGTGAACACGACCACAGTTACCTTGTCAACTGGAGGTTCAGCAACTGGCGGTGGGGTAGACTATACCTTATCAAGCACGACTATTAACATACCCCCTGGGGTTTATTCCAATGGTGTTATCAATCTTGGACTTTCTATAATTGGAGATGTGACTGTGGAGAACGATGAGACGGTGGTACTGACCCTAGTGAGTTCTACAGGCGATGCCAGTCTTGTGGCGCCACTTTCTACTACATATACTATTTTAAATGACGATAATTATATAGCCACCATTTCTGCATCTGATGCTACAGCTACAGAAGCCGGACCTACAACTGGTACTTTTCAGGTAAGCCTCAATACAACCAATGCGAGTGGAGGGCCCATAGTTGTGAATTACGCCGTTAGTGGAAGTGCTATTTCCGGGACAGATTATACTTCACTGTCGGGGACCGTTTCCATAGCAAACGGTTCACAGACCAATACCATTACGGTGACACCAATAGACGATGCTTTAGTTGAAGGAAGTGAATCGGTTACGTTGACTATAATTGCAGGATCTGGATACGCCATTGGTGGATCTTCTAATGCCACGGTAAATATTGCAGATAATGACACGGCAAGTATTTCCATAAATTCAGCTACCGTCACGGTAAATGAAGGCGCTGGCTCTGTCTCCTTTATTGTTACTCTTACAGGTACGGTCCCTGATGGATTTACGGTCGACTATGCGACCACTGCCCAAACTGCAACTGCTGGATCAGACTATACCACTACCAATGGAACTTTAAATTTTACGGGAACCAGTGGACAAACACAAATTATTTCAGTTCCCATATTGGACGATATTTTTGTTGAAACTAGTGAGACCTTCATTGTAACTTTGAGTAATGTGAACAGTTCTGGGATAGTCAATATTACAAATGCCACAGGTACCGCAAGTATTGTTGATAACGATTCAGCCAACATAACTATTGGGGATATAGTGGTAAACGAAAATGGCGGTCCTGCAATTTTTACGGTGACCCTAACTGGGAATGCTATAGGAAGTTTTTCCGTCAACTATGCCACTGCAAATGGGACTGCCCTGGCGGGCCAGGATTATACGGCCACAAGTGGGTCCCTTAATTTTACGGGTACCAGTGGGGAAAGTAGAACTATTTCGGTACCTATAATCAATGATGGGGCGGTAGAGCAAAATGAAGATTTTACGGTCACCTTGAGCAATGTGAGCAATGTATTGGTAGTATTGGGGGATGCAACTGGAATCGGGACTATTATAGATGATGAAGTCTGTCCGGCCGGAGATACGGCCCCAGAATTGGACCCTACAGTGGATACTGTCTTCTGTGATACGATAAGCCAAGACCTGAACAATTATATAAATACTATTCCTAGCGGAATTTCGCTTATATGGAGCCGGGTATCGGATCCCTATAATGTTGCTGGTCGACTTACCAATTCAGTGGTGACTGTTGCCGCAACTTATTTTGGATTCTTTTACGATGCGGCAAACGATTGCTACAGTCCAGCTGCACGGTTGGAACTGGAGCTCAATTTTTCACCCGATATCTCGGTCGTGGACCCGGAACCGATTTGTGAAGGGGGCATTGTGGACCTGGATGTGACTGTAAGTGAGGAGGCGACCATCAGGTGGTACGATTCCGAGACCAGTACCATCATTTTGGCAGAAGGGACCACCTTTATGGCCAATGTGAGCAGTACAACCGTTTTTTATGTGGAAGCCACGGCCAACGACTGTACTTCTGCCAGGGTACCGGTAACTGTTACGGTAAATGACCAACCCAATCCGGGTACGGCCACCGATATAGGTTCCTGTAGCGTAGCCGATGGTGGTCCGACAACGTTGGATCTGGATGATACCCTTACGGGTGCAGAAGCCGGAACATGGGCCATTACCACCGACCCTTCGGGAGGTACCTTGGTGATTGGAGCGGATAACACGGTCGACTTTGAAGGCTTGACCGATGGAGATTATGTATTTACCTATACCACCACAGGGGCACAAGCACCCTGTACCAATCAATCAGTATCAGTTACTGTAAGTGTTATTTCGTGTTTGGTAGATTCAGATAACGATGGGCTGTTGGACGGGGATGAAATTGTTCTGAACACTGATCCCAATAATCCGGATACGGATGGGGATGGTATCAATGACGGGGTGGAAGTAGGCGATGATCTCAATAGCCCCTTGGACGAGGATGGGGACGGAATCATAGATGCCTTGGATTCAAATATTTTGGATGCCGATAACGATGGGGTGGTGGACCAATTGGATCCTGCCAATACCGACCCATGTATTCCCAATATATCTGCAGCATGTGTTACAGACCTTGAGCTGACCAAAACTGTGGACAATCCAAATCCCACAGTAGGGCGGCAAATAACTTTTACTATTACGTTAACGAACTTAAGCCTGATCACGGTAACGGATGTCGTCATCAACGAACTTATAGACGCCTCTCTGGGCTTTCAATATGTGTCGCACGTGGCCGCCAACGGCATCTATGATGAAGTGGCCGGTAGGTGGGAACTAATGTCCATTGCCCCTGAAGAGGTCAGCACGTTAGCAATTACAGTAACGGTACCACAAGAAGGCACCTATCAGAATATAGCTTTCCTGTTGAGCTCTTCCCCAACAGATGGTAATTCGGCCAACAATGTAGGAACGGCCACGGTGTTGGTCGCCCCTCGTTCCAGTGATGAACCGGGCTTTATCTTTAACCAGTTTTCGCCCAATGGGGACGGAGTAAACGATATATTGATCATTAACAATATTCAGGATTCGCAATATCAAAACAATACCCTTGAAATATTTGACCGTTATGGCAACCAAGTTTTTGGAGTGGCTGGATACGACAATACATGGACAGGCGAGGGCAATAACGGGGAATTGCCAAAAGGGACCTATTTTTATGTACTGGACTTAGGTGATGGTTCCGAGGTAAGAAAAGGATGGATCCAAATCATAAGATAAATAGGAATATGGTTTACAGCACACTCAAAATGGGGAACAAAAATATTTTATTTTTTTGCATACTATCTTTATTGGCAACCTTTACGGTTGTTGGACAAAAAGAACCACAGTACACCCAATACATGTACAATATAGGTAGTTTTAACCCTGCCTATGTGGGTACGGTCGAAAATACCGAAATTGCTGGCTTGTACAGGGCACAATGGATAGATATTGAAGGCGCGCCCCGAACTATGCGTTTTGGAGTGAACATCCCTTTGGCCAATGAAAAAACCGGAATTGGATTTAATGTAATAAATGACCAGTTGGGACCATCTACACAAACCTTTGTGGATGTGGCATATTCCTACCAGGTTCAATTTTCAGATGATACCAAGTTATCCTTTGGATTGGATGCAGGGGGTTCTTTTTTGAACGTGGATTTTTCCAAGGGCACTTTTGAAGATCCCAATGAGCCCTTATTGAATGAATCTACCATTAGTAAATTCTATCCCACCATTGGGGCAGGAGCTTTTTTATATGCCGAAAATTGGTATACCGGAATATCGGTCCCCAATTTTTTGACCAATGGCATATATAATGAGGAAGTGAAAACGGTGGTGGATGATAAGTTGCAATTCAATTTTATAGGCGGATATGTTTTTGACTTTTCGGAAGGACTAAAATTCAAACCGGCATTTTTGCTGAACTATGTAAATGGGTTGCCCCTTAATATCAATGTTTCCTCTAACTTCCTGATTAATGATGTCTTTACTGTAGGAGCCTCTTATAGAGTTGATAATGCCGTGAGTGGTCTGGCCGGATTTCAAGTGTCGAGTGGCACATTCATTGGATATTCCTATGACTACAATACCAACGGTTTGGGACAATACAATAGCGGTTCCCATGAGATCATATTAAAGTTTTATTTAGGTAAGGGCGATGGTAACAAAAAGGATAAAAATAATAAAGCCAAGGGCAAAACAAAACAAATTGACACCCCAAGATTCTTTTAAAAAGTAACAAAACATGAAATTAAGAGCACTTATAGTTTTCTTATTATTGGCAGTAATAACAACGGCACAAGATAAAAAATCAAAGGGAGATGATTTATTTTTTGGGTATGCCTATAACGCAGCTATAAAACAGTATCAAATAGAGATGCGTAAAAATAAGCTGGACACGCAACAATATTTAAACCTGGCGGATGCATATTTTAAGACTGGAAATTATAAGAGATCGGGAGAAATTTACATGGATATATTTAAAAAAGATAGCACCATGTCCAATTCTTATTTCAATAAAATGCTCCAGTCCATGTCTAAAATTGAGGGCAAGGTTAGAGTGAGTACTTTTTTGGAGGCAAGGAAAAAATCCTTTCCCAAGGAAATACTGGAAAATTATGATTTCAATAGCGAACTTTTAACTGCACAATCTGAAAGTAATATAGATTTACTCAACCTTAAGACCAATAGTGCGCAGGCCGATTTTTCACCTACATTTTATGATGATCGATTGCTATTTACAAGTGCAAGAAATGAAAATATAAAGGAACAGTACGCTCCTTCTGGGGAGTCCTATATGGATATCATGATCGGTAGGATAGAACAGAATGGTGATGTTTTGGTTTCTAATTCCTTTGACAAAATTCCGGAAACTATCTTCCATGAGGCCACACCTTACTATTCCAAGGAATTAAAAAGCATATTTTATATCCTTTCCAATGCCGATGGGGATGAACTTTCTTTTGATAATAATGGAAAGAATGCCCTAGCTATGGGTATGGTAGATCAAAATGGGGCTTTTAAATTTTTATTGAGGGATTTGAGTAAATCATTTTACTATCCGTTTTTTGAATTTACTACCGGAAAACTATTTTTTGCAGCAGATTTCCCTGAAGGATATGGAGGCACGGATATCTATTATGTGTATACCAATAACGGACAGATTATGTCCTCCCCAATTAATCTGGGACCGAGGATCAATACGGCAGGCAATGAAATAGCTCCCTATATCTTTGACAACAGCCTATATTTTTCTTCTGACATTTTTTATGGAATGGGTGGGATGGATATTTACAAGACAAACATTAAGTCTGATGATGATTTCAGTATTCCGGTTAATCTGGGAAGTGGCATCAATTCTACTTCCGACGATTTTGGTTTGATCATCAGGAAAAATGGAATCGATGGGCTGTTAGGCTATTACGCATCCAATCGTGCGGGTGGTATGGGAAATGATGATATCTATACGTTTAGCACAAAACAACCTCTTGGGCTGAAGACTTTTGCGGTAAAAGGCATGGTTGTGAACCTTGCAACCAAACAAGGGATCGATAAGGCACATATACGTTTGTTGGATAAGGATGGGGCTTTAATTAAAGAATTGTATACCAATCAAGATGGGGAATATTATGTAGAGGTGCCCTTCCAAAATGTAATTACGGTAGAAGCGTCCATGGATAGACACTCTACTTATTTGGAGACCTATCAGGGTGAGGAATTGGAGAAATTACAACTAAGTGAGTTCAATATTGGCGTGAAGTCTTTGGAGGATGTTGTTGAAGAGAAAGAAAACCAAACAGTTTTAAAACTGAAAAAGTTTTATTTTGGGAAGGGCAGAAGTGAAATAACCCCTGATGTTAAGATGGAACTGGACAAAGTGGTAGATGCAGTGAAAAAGTTTCCCAAGCTTCAATTGCGCATAGAAACACATACCGATAGTAGGGGAAGTAACAATTATAATTTAAAATTATCCCAAGATCGTTCAGAAGCCATCAAGAAGTATTTACTCCAAAACGGAGTGGCCAATGATAATATCTTGTTTGCCGTTGGGTATGGAGAGGAAAAAATCACCAATAATTGCGCCAATGGGGTGTTCTGTTTGGATATGTTGCATCAACAAAATGAAAGATCGTTGATTGTTGTCTTGAACTACAAGACTATATTCTAGGTCTAATTATTTGGCAAGATTACAGGTTTCGCAATCTTTCACCTTCCCGTCATATGTTTCGCGATATTTGTGCAGGGTCCGCACTGGAATGCCCATAATTGCTTTTTTGATATAGGTCACTTTGGTATAAAAGTTTCCCATTTTTTGAGTATACCTTCTTTCTTTTCTTGTCTTTCTAATGATGCTTATCAATCTCATACTGTCACACTTTAGGTTGTAAAGGTCCTAAATTGAAGGGACAATGGCAAGTTTCTACTGTTAAGTCTTTTGTAAACAATAGATTTTATGTTACATTTCTATGTTAAAAAAAGATCATCCAGCAGTAATAGATTGCAAAAAAGCTAAGGAAAAGAATGCCCAAATAAGTCAGTATTCTTAGGCCCTTTTTGGGTTGCGCCGATACCGGCACATCTTCACTCATTACATTCTTTAGGTTCATATAACCAATAATGGGCGCTAGGACAAAAGAAACAAAAGTGGCCAAGGCCACCAATTTCCCCATATTGGCACCAAAAAAAGTGATAACCAGAAAGTTCACTATGGCCAGGAGAATGATTGCCACTGAAAATTGTAGTTTATTCGGTTTCGATTTGGGGGATAGTAGGCCAATAATATCCAAACTCACCCTTGCCAAGGCGTCATGTGCAGTCATACATGTGCTGAACATGGTCGCAAAAGCTGCTGTGGCTATAAAGGCATATGTCCATTCTCCCATATGAGTGGTGAACATTTGGATCAGTTGATCAGAAAAAGCAACTGCATTGCCGCTAATTACAGTATTGGTACCATACAAGGTCATCCAACCGAGGATCATAAAGAAAATAGCTAAAAGTCCAGTCAGGAGATATCCTACATTAAATTCCTGTAATGCTTCCCGTAAGGATAATTTGGTATTGGTGATTTTGAATTTTTCTATGGTCCAAAGACTTATCCAACTAGAGGCTTCAACGGCCGTTGGCATCCAACCCACAAGACCTATTAAGAACAATATGCCAACCTCGTTAAAAATGGGCATAGGCACAAAATTATCTGAGGTGGCTACATTGCCTTTAAATACAACTAAAGCAGTAGTGACAATTAGGGCTATAAAAAGAATGGAAACCACAAATTTTAAGGAAGTCTCCAGGAACTTGTACTTGCCAACTATGAGAAGGGCGCTTATAAAGGCGAACAGTCCAAGGGAAACCCAGCTTACCGAGGCATCAGGAATCCGAAAAAGATTGATGAATAGGCCCGAGGTAACCACATATAGGGTGGCCAAAATGGTAAAAGTAGAAATTAGGGTGATAAAGGCATAGAACCATAGGTAGCCCTTTCCTCTATTGAGATAGCCTTCAATCAATGTTTTATTGGTCACGTTGGTGTATCGGACCCCAAATTCAAAAAAAGGATATTTGAGCACATTGGCCAGGATGATTGGGATAACCATGAGCCAGCCATACTGGGCACCGGCTTTGGTGGATAGCACTAAGTGTGAGGTACCTATGGCCATACTGGCAAATAAGAGACCGGGGCCTAGGTTTTTAAGGAGAATCTTTAGTTTGGACATTATTGGTGTGGTTGGCTAATGGGGCCTAATGTACTATTTTTAAAAGATTTGTATTACAAAAAACCTTGGGAAGAATCGATTATTTGATCTCGATTTTCTTTCCGTAGAATTTTGGTTGGGTGTTAAAGGTAAGGTCGATGTATACTTTTACCCGTGCAAAATATTCTCTGAGTCGGACTTTAAACCCATCGCTCCCAGTGATGTCCTTGGCATTAAATCCGATGGCATGAAGGCCTTTTC
This sequence comes from Flavobacteriaceae bacterium KMM 6897, assembly GCA_035798135.1. Classification (GTDB taxonomy): domain Bacteria; phylum Bacteroidota; class Bacteroidia; order Flavobacteriales; family Flavobacteriaceae; genus Sediminicola. The sequence goes on from JAPFBR010000005.1 coordinate 7,904, forward strand.
TTTCGGCCAAAAAAATAGCCCGTTCATTGTGGAACTTTTGGGAAATTACGGTGACGCTGTCCAAGCCAAAGACATATTTTGCCCTTACCATGGAATCCAGGGTTCTGAACCCAGCATAGTCCAAGAAAATTTTATCTTCTGGGATTCCGGCCTTCATCAGATCTTTTTTAATGGTGTAGGGTTCATTGTAATAAAGGGTTGCATTATCTCCACTTACCAATATGAATTCAATTCTTCCTGCATTGTAGAGACTAACGGTAGCTGAAATGCGATTGTGATAATAGGGATTGGGTTGTCCGGAGATAAGTCTCTTAGAAGTGCCCAATACCAGGCCTACCTTGTTTTTGGGAATGTTGTTTAAGCTATTAAATGTTTTCCCTTTGGTTAAGAGTTGAATTGAAAAAGTACTGATGAAAATCACCAGGATAATGGCGGTTGCTAATAGTAGAAAAATACGGACAATTCTTTTTTTCATTCTTGATCAATTCCAATTTAAAGGTAATGAAAGCAACTATATCTTTTTTGAATGAAAGAGCAGTAGGGCAGAAATAATCGTTCCATTAAGAATACTATGATAGTAAATATTGGATTGGGGAATATTATTGGATGGTATTAAAAAAACCCCAACCGGTTATGGTCAGGGTTTAGTATGCTAGTATTGTTTGCTATTATTTGGCGTTAATTCCAATGTTTCCTTGGGCTATAACCAGTTCTAAATGCTCTTCGTTCTGGTGTATTTTAAGATGCCCATCAAAATTGATCAATTGTTCGTAGGTTATGGGCGTACCATTATCCAATTTGGAAACTACGGTAATACTTTCTTCGCAATCACACTCAATAGGTGCTAAAGTAAGTGCAACTGTACCTCCTTCTGCTAGACTCTTCGTATAAATATAGGCAGGATGAATATCTTTTGAGGAATTGTTGATCTGCAAAATAACTTCAGTTCTACCGTCTTCATATTTAACAAAGGAGACATTCCCTGAAATATTTGAATTCGAAACTGGACTTAATGCAAATACATTTTTGGCCAGGATTACTTCTGTGGCACTGTCCTTAGTGCAACTTGTAATAATTAGGGCTAGTACGATTAATAAATAGTAATGTTTTTTCATGTTCGAGGGCTTTAAGTTAATTCTCAGGGCTAAAATTAGCTCATTTCCACACTATTTAATGTAAACTACTTTCAAATGTATAAATAATCGATGTACTACGCAATTTCGTAAGTGATTTCAACAAAGGAATAAAGGGTGTTGTATATTTTCTATTATTGATTTTAATTTCATTGTGCATATGAGTCATAAATGGTTAGTGATAGGGGCAATAGGTTTAAAGTTTTAGTTATGGCTAAGATTTTTTTCTAATGCTGTTTATCGAAAATATTCCTCTGTTTTGAAATTTTAACTTCTTAAAGTCACTTTTCTGATAAGGTTTATTTTGAAGTAGAATGAAATGATGGAATAAAAAAACCCTGGCCATTATTGGTCAGGGTTTTTTAAACATGAGTTTTAGTAATCTTGATAGGTTATTTTACGTTTGATCCAATATTGCCTTGGGCAATAACCACTTCCATATGATTTGCATTTTGATGGATCTTTATATTACCATTAAAATTTACAAGTTCATCATAAGTAATGATAGTACCATTGTCCAATTTGGAAACCATAGTGGTGCTAGATTCACATGCACATTCTATAGCTGCAAGGGTAATGGCTACTTCTCCACTTTGAGCTGCACTGTTCAAATAGATTTTTGCAGGATGAATGTCAGTAGAGGAATTACTGATCTGCAAAACAATTTCCGTTAACCCTTTGTCTTTTTTGATAAAGGTAGCCGTTCCACTAATGTTGGAATCGGACACAGCGCTTAATTGGAAAACCCTGCTCACAATAGAGGTTTCACTGTTGTCGTCTTTACTACAACCGGTAATAATGACCATTGCCAATGCGAAGAAAAGATACGTATGTTTTTTCATTTTTATATTCGTTGTTGAATTATTGCACAAATGAATATCAAAAAAGAATCTCTTCGGTTATTTCAGTTCCAAATACCAGAAAAAACGATGAAATGCATGTAATTAGGGTTAAACCATTAAAAATATAAAAATCAGTGTGTTAGGGAGGTGATAATTAAGTAATATTTCTAAATTCCGAAAGGAAAGGACTATTGAAAAAATCATAGAAACATATAGTCGATCTACTTATGAAAAATTAATAATTGATTCTACAGTGTAGAGGATTTTTTGATTGATTGCAGTTCTAAAGCTATAATATTCATCTGGAAAATAGGGCAGGATGTTTCCTATCTGAAGGCAATACAAAACCCGTACAATAATAGTTTAAAAAAACAAAAAACCCTTGAAAATCAGATAAAAAAAGTGGCCTTTGTACTCGAGGCGTGAATTGCCTAACGGCGAGTCCCGCCCAAACATCTTGAAAGTAGAAAAGTCGGCATTCTATGCCGTGTTTTTGTTTCCTGTGCCCTCGCTCAAATAAATTTGGCTCAGCCCTTAAAACAAAAAAGCCCCGACCAAAAGGTCAGGGCTTTTCCACTCATCTGTACTCGAGGCGGGACTTGAACCCGCACGGACTAATGTCCATTGGATTTTAAGTCCAACGTGTCTACCAATTCCACCACTCGAGCCTCTGCTTGCGCAGCGATCCTACCATTGGTAGAACGTGGATTTTAATTGAGCCAAAAACGGTCCCGAAACTTCGGGAGAACCCGCGACCAAAGTCGCAAAGATTTTAGAGTTGATGCCAACACTAATTTTTCGAACACAATATGGAGCGAAAAACGGGATTCGAACCCGCGACCTCCACCTTGGCAAGGTGGCGCTCTACCAACTGAGCTATTTTCGCGATTGTTAAGAACATATGCCCAAAGGGCCACATCTTTGTCTGATGCGGATGCAAATTTAATACAATTCTATAAAAGGCAAAGAAAATTGTTCAAAAAGAAATAAAAAAAATAAAGCCCCACAATCCATGGTCATAAGGCGTTTCTCATGATAGCTATCGGGACCTTAATTACCAGTCAAATAGAGTTATTCCCTAGCTGCCTAGGCGTTTTTCTTTTTAGTGAGCAAGCGTTGAATTTCATTCAGTTTCATCAAGGCCTCCACAGGAGTAAGGGTATTGATGTCCAAATGAAGGATTTCCTCCTTGATCTGGGACAACAACGGATCGTCCAAATTAAAAAAGCTTAATTGCATTTCATTTTGCACAGCTTTAAGATTATCGGTTAGCTCTTCATTGGAATGGGCTTTCTCCAACTTCTTCAAAATTTTATTGGCCTTATGGATCACCTGCTGTGGCATCCCGGCCATTTTGGCCACATGGATACCAAAACTGTGTTCACTACCCCCTGGGGTTAGCTTACGCAAGAATAGGACGTTGTCCTTGAGCTCCTTAACCGATACATTGTAATTTTTTATCCTCGGAAAGGTGGCCGCCATCTCATTGAGCTCATGGTAATGGGTGGCAAAGAGCGTTTTTGCCCTGGCAGGATGCTCGTGTAGATATTCGGATATGGCCCAAGCTATGGAAATACCGTCATAGGTACTGGTACCACGTCCAATTTCATCCAAAAGCACCAAACTGCGTTCCGAAAGGTTGTTCAAGATAGAGGCTGTTTCGTTCATCTCCACCATAAACGTGGATTCCCCCATAGAAATGTTGTCGCTGGCACCAACACGGGTGAAGATTTTATCCACATACCCGATTTCTGCCGATTCTGCGGGCACAAAACTGCCCATCTGAGCCAAAAGCACAATCAATGCCGTTTGGCGTAGAATGGCCGACTTACCACTCATGTTGGGTCCGGTGATCATAATGATCTGCTGTTCTTCACGGTTTAGGGTCACATCATTGGCGATATACGCCTCGCCCAAGGGCAATTGTTTTTCTATGACTGGGTGGCGACCATTTTTAATGAGCAGTTCCGTGGAATCATTCATGGAAGGGGCCACATATTTATTGTCTTTGGCCAATTGGGTAAACCCACAAAGGCAGTCCAGCTGTGCAATCAACTGGGCGTTGTTCTGTACTGGCGCAATATACTCCTGCATCCAAACGATCAATTGGGAAAACAGTTGTTGTTCCAAATTTTGAATGCGTTCCTCAGCACCCAAAATTTTGGTTTCATATTCTTTTAATTCTTCGGTAATGTACCGCTCTGCATTTACCAAGGTCTGTTTTCGGATCCATTCCTCCGGCACCTTGTCCTTATGGGTATTGCGGACCTCTATATAATAACCAAAAACATTGTTGGAAGCTATCTTGAGGGAGGTAATCCCAGTACTTTTGGTTTCCCTTTCCAGCATTTTGTTGAGGTAGTCCTTTCCGGAAAATGCCAACCCCCTTAGTTCGTCCAGTTCCTCGGAGTATCCCTTGGCAATGGTACTGCCCTTTAGTATGTTCACAGGGGCCTCCTCGCTTACCATTTCCTTGATCTTGCTCCTGAGCAGTTCACAAGAATGCAATTGGTCGCCAATGAGTTTTACCGATTCATTGGGACTTTTGGCGGTCAATTGTTTTATAGGGACAACTGCCTCCAGGGAGTTCTTCAATTGAATGACTTCCTTAGGACTGATTTTACCCGTGGCTACCTTCGAGATCAAACGCTCCAAATCCCCCATCTGTTTGATGTTGTGCTGTAATTTCTGTAGGGTAATGGGGTTGTCATATAGATAGGAAATGACTTGGTGCCGGCGTCGTATCTTTTCAATATTCTTTAGGGGTAGTGCCAACCATCTTTTTAACAATCGGCCTCCCATAGGGGAGATGGTCTTGTCTATAACATCCAACAAGGTAACGGCATTGACATTGGTGGAATGATAGAGCTCCAAGTTTCGGATGGTGAACCTGTCCATCCATATATATTCTTCTTCAGCAATACGCTGTAATCTATTGATATGTTGTAGTTGGCGATGCTGCGTTTCTGATAGGTAGTGCAACACGGCTCCCGAGGCTACCACGCCATACGTTAAATGATCTACGCCAAAACCTTTTAGGGTATTGGTCTTGAAATGATTGGTCAACGTCTCCAAAGCGTAATCATCTTGAAAGATCCAATCTTCCGTGAAAAAGGTGTGGAAGTGCTTTCCGAAGATTTCCAAAAATTCCTTTTTATTGGCTTTTGAAACCAAAACTTCGTTAGGCGAGAAATTTTGGAGCAATTTATCGATTTGCTCCTCCGTGCCCTCGGAGGTTAGGAACTCCCCGGTGGAAATATCCAAAAAGGAGACGCCTATGGTCTTTCTGCCAAAATGTACGGCACATAAGAAATTGTTGTCCTTGGCATTCAGGATGTCATCATTAAAGGCGACACCTGGGGTAACCAATTCCGTGACTCCCCTTTTCACAATGGTCTTGGTCAACTTTGGATCTTCCAATTGGTCGCATATCGCTACCCGTAGCCCGGCCTTCACCAATTTTGGTAAATACGTGTTTAAGGAATGATGGGGAAACCCTGCCAATTCGGTCCTTTCACCCCCATTATTTCTATGGGTAAGAACAATCCCCAATATTTTGGAGGCCTTTACAGCATCCTCTCCAAAGGTTTCGTAAAAATCGCCTACGCGGAACAACAATAACGCATCAGGATATTTGGTCTTGATGGTGTTGTACTGTTGCATTAAAGGTGTTACCTTTTTTGTTTTTTTAGAATTGGCCAAAGCGATTTTATTAACTTATTTTTGCAGGAATCTTATAGGAACGAAAGTACCATTTTCTTTAGGGTTCTCAAACCATTGTTGATATTTTGGGGATAACTTTTGGCCTATTGGGCCTTCGTGGTTCCTTGTGGAAGTAGAAATGAAGATACTAAATAGTGCACATGCGAAAATTGGAGAATAGCGAGTTGAACAGATTGGATGTCAACGGATTTAAAGAGGCGGAAAAGACCCCTATAATCATAGTCTTGGACAATGTCAGAAGTCTTAATAATATAGGTTCTGTTTTCAGGACTGCAGATGCTTTTTTGGTAGAGAAAATTTATCTGTGCGGTATAACAGCCACTCCACCTCATAAAGATATCCATAAAACGGCCTTGGGGGCTACGGATAGTGTAGCTTGGGAATACAGTAAGGATACGTTGGAATTGGTGGAGGAATTTAATGGTTTGGGGTACACAACCATTGCCATAGAGCAAGCGGAAAATGCCATCATGCTCAACGACTATCAATTGGATCCAAATATTAAACATGTGTTGGTATTTGGAAATGAGGTAAAAGGGGTGACTCAGGAAGTAGTGACTGCCTGCGATAAAGTAATTGAAATACCTCAGTACGGTACCAAGCACTCCCTGAATATTTCGGTCAGTGCTGGAGTAGTGGTTTGGGACCTCTGGTCGAAATTAAAAAAGGCAACCACTTCCACTGAAAAATAAAAAGACCCAACCGTAAAGTTGGGTCCAGGTATAAAGCTTGAGTTAGTTAGTTTCGAATGATTAAGCCCGCAATTAAATAAATTTGATTGATTTATACAATAATTGGGTGAAAATAATCTTCCTAGGGTAGGGAGACGGTGAATTTTTGTATTTCATCCAAGATATATTCGTAATCTTTCTGGTTTTGCACAAAGTCGAGCTTGCTTACGTCTATGATCAAGCTCTTTCGTTCTGGGGAGCTTTTTATAAAATCGAGATACCCCCTATTAATTTTATCCAAATAATCGGTGGAAATGTTTTGTTCGTAATCACGCCCCCTTTTTTTGATATTGGATAACAATCGCTCTGAATTTTGGTATAGGTAAATAAAAATATCCGGCTTCTTTATCTCTTTATGCATAAATGTGAAGACCTTTCTGTACAAAGAAAACTCCTCCTTTTGAAGGGTAATGTTTGCAAAAATCAAAGATTTGTAAATATCGTAATCGCTGATCATGAAGTTTTTAAACAGGTCAAATTGTGAAGTGTCGTCCGTAAATTGCTGGTACCTATCGGCAAGGAACGACATCTCCAAAGGAAAGGCATATCGGGATTGGTCTTCATAAAATTTGGGCAAAAACGGGTTGTCCGCAAATCGCTCCAAAACTGGTTTGGCATTAAAATCATCTGCGATCATATTGGCCAAGGTGGTTTTGCCAGCTCCAATATTTCCTTCAATCGTGATAAATTGAAGTTTGGAAAAAAGATCTTCTTTGCTTTTGTACAATTTAAGTTGGGTTTTTTCCATGACACTTTTATCCGGACATTCCTGTAATAGATTTCGGGTGTCTTTATTTATTATGGGATGATAAAATTGAGGCGCAATATCCGACAAGGGCCTTAAGACAAAACGTCTTTTATGGAGATTGGGATGTGGGATCACCAAATTCTCGGTTTGGATCACTTCCTGTCCATAATACAAAATATCAATGTCTATTGTTCTAGGTTGGTAGCCCACCTCATTGCCGCGTTTTCTTCCCAAAGATGTTTCCACCTCCAAGATGACTGCCAGCAGTTGTTCTGGGGACAAAAATGTTTGCAGCGAGAGGCATGCATTGAGGAAATCCTCACCCTCAAAGCCCAAAGCAGGGGTTTGATAAACAGCGGAGAGTTCAGTAATAAAACCTGCTTTTTTTTGAATAGCGAACACAGCTTCCTGTAAGTTGTTCAACTTACTACCTAGGTTGCTCCCTATAGAAAGATATGTGGTCTTGGAATTATTCATAATTGGGAAGCAAAATAAATAAAAGTAACCGACTTAAATTAGAATTATCCATAAAACAATTGAAATAAATATTTGTAACAAATCTTATCACTTTGCGACTATATAGGTAGTGCTTTGTGAATTCATAACAATTACAATGCCTATCTTTGAAACCGCAAATTTAATTTCGACTTTAATGAATTTTCTAAGAAACTTTTTGGCCTCAATTTTGGGAACCATATTCGCATTTGGGATCCTGTTTGTAATGTTTATAATTCTTGGCACCCTAATTGGCGGGGCTGAGGACAGTGTGAGTATAAAGAAAAATTCCATCTTGGAGTTGCATATGGAAGACCCTGTAAGTGACTTTGTGGGGAATGCTGATGCAGATCCTTTTGGGGGGTTTTTTGATAGGTCACAGGGTTTGAACGAAATTTTACATGCAATAAAAGTTGCCAAAAATGATGATGATATCAAAGGCATAAGCATAAATAATAATTATATCATGGCAGGAATGTCGCAGACGCAAGCGATTCGGAAAGCCCTAAAAGATTTTAAGGAAAGCGGAAAATTTGTGTACGCCTACGGGGATTTTTATATGCAGAAGGACTACTATTTGTCCAGCGTTGCAGATGGTATCTATTTAAACCCTGTTGGGGCCATGGACTTTAAGGGCCTGTCATCAGAAGTATTGTTCTTTAAAGACCTGCAAGAAAAAACAGGGATTAAAATGGAAGTGATTCGTCATGGGAAATACAAAAGTGCAGTTGAGCCCTTTCTTTCCAATGAAATGAGTGATGCCAATAGAACCCAGATCAAGGAATTGATCGGGTCTTTATGGACGTCCATGGTAGAAGATATTTCCGAAGGAAGAAACATAAGCACTGAAAATCTAAATATTATTGCGGATACCTTAGGGGGAAGAACTCCAGAATATGCCAAGGCGTCCGGTTTGATAGACGACATCTTTTTTTATGACCAATATGAAGCCAAGTTAAAAGAGGTCACAGGAATTGAAGACACTAATGATTTGAATTATGTGGCCCTTAAGGATTACGTAAAATATGCCAAGAAAAAGAAGCTGAACACCGGGGCCGATAAAATAGCCGTAATCTATGCCCAAGGGCAGATCATTTACGGAGAAGGAGGACCAAATGTCATCGGTGCGGATATCATAAATGAAGCCCTTATCAAGGCCAGGGAAGATAAGTCGGTCAAGGCCATTGTGCTACGAGTGAACTCTCCAGGGGGTAGTGCGCTAACCTCTGATATTATTTGGAGGGAAGTGGAACTGACAAAAGAAATTAAGCCTGTGGTAGTTTCCATGGGAGATGTTGCTGCTTCTGGCGGATATTACATTGCTGTGGGAGCCGATAAGATTTTTGCTGAGCCTACAACGATCACCGGATCTATTGGGGTATTTGGGGTAGTGCCAAATATGACCGAATTGGCTGGTGATATTGGTATCAATGCAGAACAGGTGGGAACCAATATGAATTCTGTGGACTATTCCCTATTCGAGCCAATGAGCGACTCCTTTAGAAAAAGGATTCAAGAAGGGGTGGAGTCTACCTATAATACCTTTCTTTCAAGAGTATCCCAAGGAAGAAACATATCCGTTGCCAGTGCCGATAGTTTGGCACAAGGACGGGTCTGGAGTGGTGTGGATGCCAAAAGACTTGGTCTGATTGATGAGCTTGGCGGTTTGGAAGAGGCTATTAATGAAGCGGCGTCCATGGTAGGGCTGACCTCGTACGGGATTAAAAACTTTCCAAAATACAAGACCGGTTTCGAAAAGTTGATGGAAGATCTTGGTGGTAGTAGTACCAAAGCCAAACAGGCATTTATCCAAGAAGAAGTGGGGACAGAGATCTATTCCATTTTGCAACAGATGAAATCGGCTATGGAGCAAAAAGGAGTGCAGGCCAGAATGCCCTTTGTGCTTAACATCAAGTAAGTATGACCTATAGGGATAAGAAATTTGCGCATACCATATACTTGTATTTGGGTGCGCTTTTTATCACCTCCTTGGTGGTATCCAACCTTATTTTTCAAAAATTTTTTTATTGGATGCCTTTTGGAGAGGACACCACCGTTTTTGGTGCTCCTTTATTTGTGGTGTCCGTAGGTATTTTGCCCTATCCCTTAACGTTCTTGATTACTGATCTTATTTCGGAAATCTATGGGGCCAAAAAAGCCAATCAGATCGTAACGGCAGGAATTTTCGCCTCATTCTTTTCTATGGGAATCGTATACTTGGCCAATGTTGCCCCGGCCGTGGATGCCTCGCCAGTAAATGACGCTATTTTCAGCAAGGTTTTTGCATTGTCGCCTGTAGCCGTGCTGGCATCAATGATTGCCTATTTATTTGCCCAATATGTGGATATTGCCATCTATCATTTTTGGAAACGCATGACCAAAGGTAAAATGCTTTGGTTGCGAAATAACTTTTCAACATTTGCCTCCCAGTTTATAGATACCTTAACCGTAGTGACCTTATTGTGTGTTTTTAAGGTTATCCCTTGGAGCATGTTCTATGGCCTGGTGGTGAGCGGATTTATTTTTAAGATATTAATAGCATTTATAGACACTCCTTTTCTCTATTTCTTCGTATATATATTCAGAAAACGATTTAAACTGGAAGTGGGACAGGAAATAGATTTGGAAGTATAATAAATTTCAATTCTATTTGTTACCATTAAAGTGAAAACAAATTACCGTGGATATTGTTCCACTGCAATCTAAAAGCATAACTCAAAGGTATTTATGAAAAAGAAAGTTATAAAGATTACGGGATTGGTTTTGGTGATTCTAGTAGGATCCCTTATTGCGGCACCATTTTTTCTAAAGGGAAAAATAACAAAATTGATCAAAGAAAAAGTAAATACAAGTATCAACGCAACATTTGATTTTGCAGATGCCGATTTGAACCTTTTTAGCAGTTTTCCCAACGCCACGGTTACCTTGGAGGATATTTCCTTGATAAACAAGGCACCGTTTGAAGGAGACACCCTCTTTGCTTCCAAAGAGGTGCAATTGAAAATGTCCATCATGGAATTGTTCAAGGATGCCAATGAGCCCATAGAGCTCACCTATCTTAAGGTGGACGGGGCCCAATTGAACATTAAATACGATATGGCCGAAAACGCCAACTATGATATTGCACTGGATAAAGGCGCAGATGCCAAAGAGACGGATTCCAATTTTTTGCTTACCCTACAACAATATGAGATCTTGAACTCCAATGTAGTTTACCATGACTTGGCCTCCAATATACGTTTGGAGATTTCAGAAATGAACCACAGCGGAACAGGGGATCTCTCCTTGGAGAAATCCGAATTGGATACGCAGACAACGGCCTTGGTTTCCTTTGAAATGGACAGCACCAATTATTTGAACAAGAACCCTGTGCAGTTAAAAGCCCTGATCGGGGTTGATTTAAAAGAGAATAAGTACACCTTTCTGAAAAACGAGGCCTTGGTCAATCAATTGGCATTGGTATTCGACGGCTATGTAAAACTGAACGAAGATAATCAAGAGGTGAACATCAATTTTAAGACCCCTTCTTCGGACTTTAAAAACTTTTTGGCGGTCATTCCGGAAACCTATTCCAAGAACATTGAAAATGTAAAGACCACCGGTAATTTTATAGTTGAAGGAGCTTTTACGGGGATTGTGGACGATCTTCATATTCCACAGTTCAAGATAGACATCAAGTCGGATAATGCCTCATTCAAGTATCCCGATCTACCGAAATCTGTGAACAATGTTCATATTGATACTGAAATCACGAACACTACAGGGATTACGGAAGATACCTACGTTGATATCCGTAAGCTTAGCTTTATGATCGATCAAGATAAGTTTAATATGGTGGCGAACATTCGTGACCTTATGGGGAATACAAAGGTTAGCGCCCATATAGATGGTAAAATGAACCTTGCCAATATTTCAAAAGCCTACCCTGTTCCTTCCGATTTAAACTTAAAGGGAATCTTGACGGCGGATATTTCCACAGCCTTTGACATGGCCACGGTGGAGAAAAAGCAATATGAAAATACCAAGACCAGTGGAAAATTGACCCTTCAGGGGTTTGAATATAAATCAGCTGAAATTCCCAACCCGGTCAAATTGGAAAACACGGCCGTGACCTTTAATCCTAAAACGGTAACCTTAAATGAATTAAAAGGAACTACCGGGCGAACAGATTTTGATGTTACGGGAACCATAAATAACCTTTTGGGCTTTATGTTCAATGATGAGAAGGTAGAAGGGAATTTTAATCTTAAATCCAACACATTTGCCTTGAATGATTTTATGGTGGCCGAGATTGCAGAGGGTACAGATGATAAAACCAAAACACCTTCGGTAGCGGAGGAAAAAATTAAAATACCTTCCTTCTTGGATTGTACCATTAATGCTACAGCTGCCAATGTGCTCTATGATAACCTTACCCTGAAAAATGTTTCGGGAACCTTAAAAATCAAGGACGAAAAAGCTGAGCTTCTAAATATGACCTCTTCCATTTTTGATGGGAAGATGGCATTTAATGGGGAGGTGTCCACCAAGAACGACACCCCTACCTTTGCCATGAAATTGGGGATGGAAAGTTTTAAGATCGGAGAAACGTTTAAAGCGCTGGAACTTTTCAAAGTGTTGGCGCCTATTGCAAATATCTTGCAGGGAACCCTTAATTCGGACATCGTGCTCTCAGGTAACTTGAAGGACGATTTTACGCCCGATTTGGCCAGTTTATCCGGTAACATACTAGCTTCCCTATTCGCGGAAAATATCGATACCGATAAATCCAAACTATTGTCCAGTTTGGATGGGGCTTTTAATTTTATCGATTTTAAAAAATTGGATCTAAAGGAGTTGAAAACGGCACTTACTTTTGAAGATGGGATCGTAAAGGTGAAACCTTTTACCATCAAGTATCAGGATATAGCTATCAATGTGGCAGGTGGCCATACCTTTGATCAAAAGCTGAACTATGCAGCTACCTTGGAGGTGCCCGCCAAATATTTGGGCAAGGAAATCTCCAATCTAATCGCTAAAATAGACGATAGGGCCTTGGAAGGATTAACAATTCCTGTCACGGCAAACATTGGCGGACTGTATTCCAATCCAACGGTGAGCACCGACCTTACCAGCGGCGTAAAAAGCCTTACCTCAAAGCTCGTGGAGATTGAGAAGCAAAAGCTGCTGAATCAAGGCAAGGATAAGGCGAAAAATTTGATTGGTGGCCTATTGGGAGGCGATGCCAAAACTAAGGACTCCACTTCCCAAAAGACTACCGGTCAAGAGGAGGTGAAAGAAGTTTTGGGAGGATTGCTGGGTAATAAGCCTAAAACCCAAGACACGGCCGCAGTAAAAACAACTACAGGCACACCCAAGAATGACGCTATAAAAGAGGCTGCCTCAGGTGTTCTTGGCGGCTTCTTGAATAAGAAAAAGAAGGAAACCGAAGTGAAAAAGGATACCGTTAATTAATGCCTAGGGCAATATAGTAGCCTTCACTACTCCTAACATTAAACACGGTATTATCCTCAAAAATGAGGTATTGCCCTTTAATTCCTTTGAGAATCCCTTTAAAATTAGGGGTCTTTTCAAGGTTAAGGCTTTTTACTTTTTCTGGGTACCGCAATACGGGGAATTCCATATGGCTTTCCTTATTGTTTTCAATGAAATATGGGGCAGCTTCCTCAGGGATGTACTGCCTCAATTTATTTCTATAGACCACTAAGTCTTCATCATCCACATTATTGGTAAGCATTTTGCGCCAATTGGTTTTGTCTCCAATATGATCTTTAAGGGCAACCTCGGTAATCCCTGCCAAATAACGATTGGGGACTTCTACAATCTCTATGGCCTCGTGGGCCCCTTGGTCTATCCATCTAGTGGGAACTTGGGATTTTCGGGTCACTCCCACTTTAATATTACTGGAATTGGCAAGATATACGATATGGGGTTGCAACTGTACTTTCTTTTCATAGTCCAAATCCCGGTCCTCTTGATCCAAATGTGCTGTGCTCAATTCGGGTCTCATGATCCAATCTCCTGCAGAAGGGATTTCAAAAAAGCAATTTCGACAAAATCCCTGTCTATAAATGGGTTTGTCCAAATTGCAATTCAGGCACTGATATTTAATAAAGGTTATCTCCAATTCCTTGTCCAGCACTTGGTTGACATTTAAAAAGTCGTTTTCAAAAACAAGGTAATATTGAATGGGATTCCCTATTTCTGTTTGCATTTTTTTTAAGACTCCCTCAAACTGCATAAAAGCGTATTTTTTTAATTAGAATTCAATTTGAAATGATAACTTTAAAAGTTATTTTTAAGAAAATTAACCAATAATAAAAGCCTATCATTTTAGGATAAAGATACCGAAAAATGCCAATACCATTATTTAATTCCATCGCATCTTGGTTGTTGAAAAAGCGTGATCACCAGATAGAGCTTTTCTTGAAATATCCAGGAGAAGTACAGGAAGAGGTGTTACGTCAATTAGTAACCATTGCCGAAGATACAGAAATTGGAAAAAAATATGGTTTTGAGTCCATTGCCAATTATAAAACTTTTGCAGAGCGGGTACCTATTGTCTCCTATGAGGAAATAGAGCCCATGATAGAACGAACCAGAAAAGGCGAGCAAAATATATTTTGGCCCACCTCCATCAAGTGGTTTGCCAAAAGTAGCGGAACCACCAACGCTAAAAGTAAATTTATCCCTGTGAGCACAGAGGCATTGGAAGATTGCCATTACAAGTCGGGCAAGGATTTGTTGTGCCTCTATCTAAACAATAACGAGAATTCCCAATTGTTTACGGGCAAGAGCCTTCGTCTTGGGGGCAGTAAGGAGCTGTATCAGGATAATGGCACCTTCTTTGGCGACCTTTCTGCCATCCTGATAGACAATATGCCATTTTGGGCAGAATTGAGCAGTACCCCAAGCAATAAAGTTTCCTTAATGAGCGAGTGGGAGTCCAAAATGCATGCAATTATTAAAGAGAGTGTGCAGGAAAATGTGACCAGTTTGGCCGGAGTTCCCTCATGGATGTTGGTACTTTTAAACAATGTGTTGGAGGAAACCGGGAAAGATCATCTTTTTCAAGTGTGGGAAAATTTGGAAGTCTATTTTCACGGAGGTGTTAATTTTGGCCCGTATATGGACCAGTATAAAATGCTGCTACCGAGGAAAAATTTTAATTATTACGAGATTTATAATGCCTCGGAAGGCTTTTTTGCCATACAGGATAGGAACCATGCCGATGACCTTTTATTGATGTTGGACTATGGAATATTCTATGAGTTTATTCCCATGGATAATTATGGCACTTTGGATCAAAGGGTGGTCCCTTTGTGGGAAGTGAGGGTCAAAGTAAATTACGCCATCCTTATCACGACCAATGCCGGTTTATGGCGTTATAAGATAGGGGATACGGTTCGCTTTACCTCTACAGATCCTTATCGCATTAAAGTGACGGGCAGGACCAAACATCATATCAATGTTTTTGGGGAGGAATTGATCATAGAGAATGCCGAGGAGGCCCTTAAGAGCATATGTAAAAAAACAGGGGCAGAAATCAAGGATTATACGGCAGCACCTATATTTATGTGCGATAAGGAAAAAGGAGGCCATGAGTGGATCATAGAATTCAGAACCCCTCCCGAAGAGATCGAATACTTCACGGAAATATTGGACAATGCCCTTAAGTCTTTGAATTCAGATTACGAGGCAAAGCGGTACCACAGCATGACGTTGAATTTGCCCAAAGTGCATATAGCACGCCATAACCTGTTCTATGATTGGTTGAAATCCAAAGGTAAATTGGGGGGGCAGCATAAGATACCGAGATTGTCCAATGAGCGGACTTATGTCGAAGAATTGCTGCAAATGAACAAGTAAATAGTGTTTTTAGCGGAATTTGACGCAAATTGTCGTTAATAATAGTCCCCTACTAACCTTAAAAACTTTTTATTATGGCAGAACGACTTGTAGTATTATCGGATATGTGGGGTGCAAAAAAAGGACTCTGGATCACTTCTTATTTAGGGTATTTGCAGCAACATTTTAATATTGAATTTTATGATTGCCAGCAATTGGCGAACATTGATTTGGATATTGACACCAATAAAAATGTACATCAAGCCTTTGTAAATGGAGGTATAGATACCGCAGTGAAACACTTATTGAAGAAAGAGACCGAGGCTAGCCATTATTTGGCGTTCAGTACTGGAGGAACCATTGCGTGGAAAGCAGGATTGGCTGGGCTGAAAATGAAATCACTTTACAATGTTTCGGCAACACGGATCAGAAATGAATCGGAAAAGCCAGCGTGCAAAACTACCTTGATTTATGGTGGAAAAGATGAATTTAGACCTTCAGATGAATGGGCTAAAAACTTAGAATTGGATTTAGAGATCATTCCCAATTTTGGTCATGACCTCTATTCCGATGAAAAAATCATACAAAAGGTATGTAAGGACCTTTTGAGCAGGGCCATAAAAAAGCAACTTCAGTCTTAAGAAGCTGCTTTAAGTTTTTTCAATGTCACGAAGGATAGTTTTTCTTCTGCATAGGATCTGGTCACTTTGAACTCACTTTCATCGCTGCTTGGCAATTCAAACATAGCATCGGTGAAAATGGCTTCACATAGCGATCTCAATCCTCTGGCACCTAATTTATATTCAACAGCTTTTTTTACGATGTAGTTCAGTGCTTCCTCGGTAATCGTAAAGCTAATATTATCCATGGCAAACAATTTTTCATATTGTTTGATAATGGCATTTTTGGGTTCGGTAAGGATTGCCCTTAGTGTTTCTTCATCCAGTGGATTCATATGGGTAAGTACCGGTAATCGACCAATAATCTCCGGAATCAGACCGAATTCTTTTAAATCCCTAGGGATAATGTACTGAAGGATATTGGTATTGTCCAGATTGTCTTCTGCTTTGGAAGCGCTGTAACCAACAGCTTGCATATTCAAGCGTTTGGTAATAATACGCTCTATGCCATCAAAGGCTCCCCCTGCAATGAACAGGATGTTTTCTGTATTCACTTCAATAAATTTCTGATCAGGATGTTTACGCCCTCCTTTTGGTGGGACATTAACAACGGTACCTTCAAGTAGCTTCAACAAGCCTTGTTGTACACCTTCGCCCGATACATCCCTTGTTATGGAAGGATTATCGCTCTTACGGGCTATTTTATCAATCTCATCGATAAAAACAATTCCCCGCTCGGCTTTCTCCAAATTATAATCGGCAGCCTGAAGTAATCTGGTAAGGATGCTTTCTACGTCCTCTCCAACATAACCTGCTTCGGTCAAAACCGTAGCATCTACGATGGCCAAGGGTACATTCAACATTTTAGCGATGGTTTTGGCCATCAATGTCTTCCCTGTTCCCGTTTGCCCGGCCATGATGATGTTACTCTTTTGTATTTCTATATCATCTTCCTTACTCTTGGGCTGTAATAAACGTTTGTAGTGGTTGTACACTGCAACCGACATTACTTTTTTGGTACGATCCTGTCCTATGATAAAGGTGTCCAAAAACTCCTTGATATCCAAGGGTTTTCTAAGGGTCAGTTCGGAAGATAGATCGTTCTTGTTGGATTGTTTTGATTCTTCGGCAACTATTCCGTGCGCTTGCTCAATACATCTGTCACATATGTGTGCATCCAAACCGGCAATCAATAGATTGGTTTCCGGTTTCTTCCTTCCGCAAAAAGAGCATTCTAAATTTTCTTTTGCCATACTAATTGGGGTAACGTAAAACACAATAACGTTTGTATCGTGTTTTTGGTTTAATTATACAGAAGATAATTTCTGCATGTTCATTGATTTGTCGGGATTATTTGTTGTCCCTTACTAATATTTCATCGATCATTCCGTACTTCAAGGCTTCATCGGCTTTCATCCAATAATCCCTATCACTATCTTCGCTCACCTTGTCAAAGGTCTGTCCGGAGTGGTTGGAGATAATCTGGTACAATTCATCCTTAAGTTTAAGAATTTCCCTTGCAGTAATTTCAATATCACTGGCCTGTCCCTGTGCGCCTCCTAAAGGTTGGTGTATCATTACCCGAGAATGGGTTAAACCACTGCGTTTTCCTTTTTCACCGGCACATAACAATACAGCTCCCATAGAAGCGGCTATACCTGTACAGATTGTGGCTACATCTGGTTTTATGAATTGCATGGTGTCATAAATTCCTAAACCGGCATATACACTACCACCTGGCGAATTGATATAGATCTGAATGTCCTTGGACGCATCTGCACTTTCCAAAAACAACAATTGTGCCTGTACAATATTGGCTACCTGGTCATTGATGCCGGTTCCCAAAAAAATGATCCTATCCATCATCAACCTGGAAAAAACATCCATTGCAATTGCATTAAGTTGTCTTTCCTCAATAATGTTGGGGGTCATTGCCGACGGGTTCATGCTACTGATGATTTTGTCATAGTACATGCTGTTGATCCCTTGGTCTTTTATAGCGTAGTTCTTGAACTCTTTTCCGTAATCCATGTGTTTTCTTCGATATTTTTTTTGAAACAAAAAAAGGTGCCGAAAGATAATTTCCGGCACCGTAAAGATACTTAAATTATTTTTGAAAGCTACCCATAAACTTCTTTCACAAAGTTCTCGTAGGTCACTTCTTTTGTTTTCAAATTTGCTTTCTCTTTATAGAGTTTCAACAGTTTCTGACTCATCAATTGTTCGGACAATCTGCGAACCTCGTCCTTGTTGGACAAAACCCTAGCTGCAATATTGTCCAATTCTTCCTCTTTAGGGTCAAGTTGTCCAAATTGTGCCATTTGTGTTTTTATAAATCCTTTGGAGAAGTCTTTCAACTCATCAAATTGTACTTGAATATCGTTTTCTTTAATGATCTTTCCTTCGATCAATTGATAACGCAATCCTTTTTCGGATTTTTCGTATTCCGCTTTTGCCTCTTCCTCCGTCAACGGCTTTTCGCCAGTGGTTTGGATCCATTTTCTCAAGAATTCTGCTGGAAGATCAAATTTGGTGTTCTCAATGAAATATTCTGTAACATCATTCAGCAATTTCTGATCTGCCTGTTGTTCAAACTGCTTTTCAGAATCTTCTTTTATCCTAGCTTCAAGCTCTTTCTTAGAAGTAACTGTATCTTTTCCAAAGAGTTTATCGAATAATTCTTGGTCCAATTTAGCTGGCTCTCTTTCATTGATTTCCTCTATAGTGAAAGAAACCTCTACGTTTAAATTTTTAGCTTTATCCGCCTGAACTCCCAAGATATTGGCAAGAAGGTGATCTTCCTTAAAAAGACCTTTAGTCTTTAGGGTAACCATATCACCTGCTTTTTTGCCCAAAAGACTTTCGATTGCTTTTTTATTCGAGATTTGATCTAGTTCAAGAGTGGATTGCTTGTCTATTCCTTCCTCTTCATTTTTGAAAACTCCAGTGATTTCATCTTTTTTACCGGCCTCTGTCTTACTAATCAACTTCCCGTATTGTTTTTGAATACGCTCCACTTGCTCTACAATCGTTTTCTTGTCGGCAACGATCTTGTAGTGGGTTATGGATTTTTTCGATTTTAGGTCGATCTCAAAGCTCGGTGCCAATCCCAATTCGAATTCAAAATCCAAATCCTCGGCATCCCAGTTAAAATTGTCCTGTTGTTTTGGGAGTGGGTTTCCGAGAACATCCAATTTTTCCTCTGTAAGGTACTTGTTTAGGTTGTCTTGAAGAAGTTTGTTGACTTCATCCACCAAAACAGCTTTCCCGTATTGTTTTTTTATCAAGCCCATAGGAACCTGGCCTTTTCTAAAACCTGGAATATTTGCTTGTTTTCTGTAGTCTTTTAAGATATTTTCGACTTTGTCCTTATAGTCGTCCTTTGTAATTGCAACTTTTACAACAGCATTTAACTCGTCAATCTGCTCTTTTGTGATGTTCATCTCTGTATCGAATTTTACGTAAATAAAATGGGATGCAAAAGTAGTACATTTTAATAAGTTCGCCAAGTTTTTAAATTACTGAATACCAATAAGTAACTCAATTATTTTTATCTTCTTTTAGGATAGAAAATAATATGGATTGCAAAAAGGACAATAAAAGGCTAAAAAGTAAGGCCCACCATATGTTGGTAACTTCAAATCCAGATATCAGATTATCGGCCAAGAGGATAATAATGGCATTGATGATCAATAGAAAGAGCCCTAGGGTCAGAATGGTAATGGGAAGTGTCAATATGACCAAAATAGGTTTTACGATAAAGTTCAATAGACTCAAGACAATGGCTACAATAATGGCGGTTGTATAAGTATCCACGCCGATCCCAGGTAAAATTTTGGCCAATATCACAACTGCAAGAGCTGTCAATAATAATCTCAGTATAAGTTTCATTTCTTAAATTTTAAAGTTGGTCTTGTTGTCTACAATAAATGTAAGCATTAAAATGGAATACCAAGGAATGCAGACGAGGGGTTTTGATTAAATTTTCTACGCTATACTGTGAAGTTGTCCAGATGGCTAAGCTGGGTACAAAGATGCAAATTGGCCCCTAACGTTTCATGAAGGCCATGGATTTTTCAAAAAAGGCTTCTGGATTTTCGGCATGAAGCCAATGCCCAGCCTTTGCTATGGTGTCCAATTCAGCTAAGGGAAAATGTCTTTTTATTTCTGGAAGGTCCTGCATAGTCACATATTCTGAGGTATCGCCCTTTAGGAATAGGGTAGGACCCTGAAAATTGGCGGTAGACCCAATATTTTCTCCCACTTCCTCCATTTTAGTGCTCAATACGGCAAGGTTGAAACGGAAACCTAGTTTTTCCTTAGTTTCCCAATACAGGTTTTTTAGTAGGAATTGGCGTACCCCAAAATTAGAAATGTGCTTTGCCAATTGTTTGTCGGCCTCAGATCTGGAGGTAATACTATTGAGGTCGATGGCGTTTAGGCCGTTCAAAATCTCATCGTGATGTGGAGGGTAATATTTAGGGGCGATATCTGCTACCAGTAACTTAGATACTGCATCGGGATAGGTACAGGCCAATTGCATGGCCGTTTTTCCTCCCATGGAATGACCGATCACTATAACATCCTTTAAGTGGTAATGCTGTATGTAATCATAGACGTCCTTGGCCAACAAATCGTAATTAAACTCGTTGGAATGGAAGCTTTTTCCATGGTTGCGCTGGTCCAATAAATGAACCTCAAACCCTTCCTCTGCATATTGGGTACCCAAGGTTTTCCAATTGTCCGACATGCCCAAAAAACCGTGTAGAATCAGTAACGGAGCTCCATTTCCTAAAATGTTTGAATGTAACAATGGCATTACTTTAATTTGTTTAAATACATGTTCACTACATTCTCCAAGCCTAAATAAAGCGACTCGCAGATAAGGGCGTGCCCAATGGAGACTTCCAATAGGTAGGGTATGTTTTCCTTGAAATATTTTATATTGTCCAAACTAAGGTCGTGCCCTGCATTGATGCCTATATTTAGACTATTGGCCATTTTGGCAGCCTCTATAAAAGGAAGGATTCCTGCCTTGCAGCGTGCGGCATCCCCTTCGGTATATGCTTTTGCATAACTCTCTGTGTATAATTCTATCCTATCCGTGCCTGTAGCAGCGGCCCCTTCCACCATTTTGGTGTTGGCATCTACAAAAATGGAGGTACGTATTCCGTTTTGTTTGAAAGTGGAAATCACCTCTTTGAGAAAATCTTTGTGTTTGATGGTGTCCCAGCCTGCATTGGAGGTAATGGCATCAACGCTGTCCGGCACCAAGGTCACTTGGGTCGGCTTTACTTCTAAGACCAGATCCATAAACTTTTGCACGGGATTGCCTTCTATATTGAATTCAGTGGTAACCATTTTCTTGAGATCTCTGGCATCTTGGTACCTGATATGTCTTTCGTCCGGGCGTGGGTGTATGGTGATCCCCTGTGCTCCAAACGCTTCTATATCCATGGCTACTTTGATCAGATCGGGGACATTACCGCCCCTAGCATTTCTCAAAGTGGCTATTTTATTTACGTTAACACTGAGTTTTGTCATGTTCTATTGTTGAATTTATCCTAGCAAAAATACAAATAAGGCATGCTTTTTGCCATTAAAAATTAGTAATTTGCATTATATTCAAGAATTATGGAGATCCAATCCCGCATTATTAGAAATATCCCCGTATTCAAAATAGGGGATTCATTAAAGGAAGTCATCAAATTCTTTAAGAACACTACCTATTCCCATGTGGCAGTGACCGATGAGGGTAAATTCATGGGTCTTCTCAGTGAAAATGATCTGGAGACTTTTGAAGGGAAGAAAAAGATAGAGGATTACAGGTACAACTTGGAGTCGTTTTATGTAACTGTGGAAACCTCTTGGTTGGATGTTCTGGAAGCTTTTGCGCGTAATGAGGCCAACTTGGTCCCAGTGATGGACAAGGATATGAATATAGAGGGCTACTATGACTTAACAGATGTTGTATCTGTATTTATAGACACCCCTTTTTTTACGGAACCTGGAGGTATTCTTGTGATCGCCAAAGGGATAAAGGATTATTCATTCAGCGAGATCGCGCAAATAGTGGAAAGTAATAATTCCAAATTGTTGGGTGGCTTTATCACCGATATGAAAAATGATGTGGTGCAGGTGACCATTAAGATTGGAGCTACGGAGATCAACGATATCATACAGACTTTTAGGCGATACAACTACACCATACTTTTTGGCAATACAGACGATCAGTTTTTGGAGAATCTAAAACAACGTTCCGATTATTTGGATAAATATCTAAACGTTTAGGTTTTATGAAGGTTGCCATATATGGTCAAACGTACCAAAATAACGCTCTGGATTATGTAGTTGCTCTTTTGGACGAGTTGCAAAAATCCCATTCTGAGGCCTATTTTGAAGAAGAGTTCTATAAACTTTTATTTCCATCGGGTAAGCTAGCAGCCCATAAAACCTTTACCACTGCAAACGGTTTGGACAATTCCTTCAATATGTTTGTCAGTTTTGGAGGGGATGGTACCATTCTACGTGCCATTACCTACGTCAGGGAATTGGACATTCCTATAGTAGGGGTCAATACGGGGAGACTCGGATTTTTGTCCACCTTTAAAAAGGAGGATGTTCGTAAAGTGGTTCAGGAATTTGTTTCCGGCGCCTATACCATTGTGGAAAGAAGTTTGTTGGAAGTGCATGCAGATGAGGATATCCCGGAATTTGGAGACCTCAATTTTGCACTTAATGAAATAACGGTCAGCCGTAAGGATACCACTTCCATGATAACGGTAGAGACTTATTTGAACAATGAGTATTTGACCTCCTATTGGGCAGACGGACTTATCGTTTCCACGCCAACGGGATCTACAGGATATTCCTTGAGCTGTGGAGGGCCAGTAATTGCCCCAACCGCAAAATCCCTGGTATTGACGCCAATTGCACCTCATAACCTAAACGCGAGGCCTCTGGTGGTTTCGGATAATACCGAAATACGGTTGCGTGTTTCCGGGCGTGAAGAATACCACTTGCTGTCTTTGGATTCCCGAATTGCCACTTTGAAAAACGGCAAGGAGATTTTAGTTAAAAAAGCAGGATTCACCATCAAGATGATCGAATATACTTCTGAGAGTTTTTTTAAAACACTTCGCAATAAATTGTTATGGGGGGAAGATCGCCGAAATTGAGCCCTATCTCGGACAATAAACAAGGCTAAATAGTGTTTA
This sequence comes from Flavobacteriaceae bacterium KMM 6897, assembly GCA_035798135.1. GTDB lineage: Bacteria > Bacteroidota > Bacteroidia > Flavobacteriales > Flavobacteriaceae > Sediminicola. Next base: position 31,261 of record JAPFBR010000005.1, read on the forward strand.
TCAAAATGAGAAAACATGTATGCCCATTTAAGTAGGCTAAATAGCTGAAATGGTTATATTTGCAAACTTTTAGGATTTATGAGGACATTTTTTGTTGTAATTCTAGTAATGCTATTTGGCCAGCTGAGCGCACAGACCTACGAGGTGGGTATTTTTGCGGGAGGTGCAAACAACATAGGGGATGTCGGGAGAACCAATTACATCCTGCCTTCGGGTCCGGCATTTGGTGGTTTGTTCAAATGGAACAAAAGTAAGAGGTACGCATGGCGGGCAAGTGCCATATATGGAAAGTTTACGGCCGATGATTTTAAATCGGATATGCCGTCAAGACAAAAAAGAGGTTATGTAATGGACAACTCCATTTTGGAAGTGTCCGCTGGATTGGAATTTAATTTTGTGGAATACAATTTGCACAGATTAGGGCCTGCGTTTACACCGTATCTATATACTGGGCTTACCTATTTTAGGTATGATTATACCTATTTTGATGCAGGGCAATTACAGGAAATTGATGGAGGACAAAGAGATGGGTCATTTGCAATTCCAATGACCATCGGGGCCAAGGCCAGGATTAACCAGTATTTAATTTTAGGAGCGGAAATAGGAGGAAGATATACCTTTACGGATAATTTGGATGGGAGTAATCCTATGGGTTCCAATTATGAGCAGTTTAAATTTGGGAATGTTTTTAGTGATGATTGGTACGTTTTTTCAGGGGTGACCCTGACCTATACCTTTGGGAGGAAACCGTGTCGTGATTGCTTTGAGTAAAATGGGAAGATGAACACTATAGAAGATATCAACAATCAGAATTTGCCGGTACATTTGGCCATTATCATGGACGGTAATGGGAGGTGGGCCAAAAAACAGGGAAAATTACGTGTTTTTGGTCATGAGAATGGCGTTAAGACCGTAAGGGAAACTGTGGAAAATTGTGCAAATATCGGAATTGGATACCTTACCCTATATACCTTTTCTACCGAAAACTGGAACAGGCCAAAGTTAGAAGTGGATACCTTAATGAAAATCTTGGTCTCCTCTTTAAAGAAAGAATTGAAGACCCTTCATAAAAACAACATCCGTTTAAACGCTATCGGCAATATCGATTCCTTGCCAAAGAGGGCCAATAAGGAGTTGAAGGAGGTGATGGAAAAAACGGCCGAAAATTCTGGAATGACCTTAACCTTGGCACTGAGCTATGGGGCTAGGGAAGAGATCAGGAATGCCGTGGAGCAAATAAGTATCAAAGTTAAAAATAATATAATTTCTCCTGAAAAGATTGATGAAACGATTATTAATAACCATCTTTACACGCATAATTTGCCCGATGTGGACCTGCTAATAAGGACTAGTGGAGAGCATAGAATAAGCAACTTTTTACTTTGGCAGATTGCATATGCCGAATTATATTTTATTGATGTATTTTGGCCCGATTTTAAAGAGCATCATTTGGTAGAGGCCATTATAAATTACCAAAACAGAGAACGAAGATTTGGAAAAACTAGCGAACAACTTAACTAGCGATATGAAAAAGTTCATATCCTTTGAACTTTTAACAACAATCCTACTACTTTTTTTTACCACAATAGCCTCCGCACAGGACACTTCCTATGAGGATGGTAAAAAGTATATTTTGGGCGGCCTGGAAGTAACGGGCCTACAGAGTTACAATGAGCAGACGGTAAAAACCTATACAGGACTTAGGGAAGGGCAACCAATTACTATCCCAGGGGACGAAATTAGTGCTATCATCAGTAAGTTGTGGGGCTTGGAACTTTTTAGTGATATATCTTTTTATATTACCAACATAGAGGATGACAAGATTTTCTTGGAACTTAATATTTTGGAACGCCCTACTTTAACAGATGTTACCGTTTATGGTGTCAAGAAAGGAAAGGTAGATGATATCATTAAGGATACAGATCTTAAAAAGGGGAAGAAGATCACCGAAAGTTTGATCGCCAACACCAAGAATTACCTTCAGAACAAGTACAAAAAGCAAGGATACCTGAACACCAAAGTGACCATTGCTACTGCCGCGGACACCATTGGGAGCAATACCCAGAAAATGGTAATCAATATCAAAAAAGGGGATAAGGTAAAGATCAAGGATATTGAGATTGAAGGAAATGAGCAGCTTTCAGATAAAAAATTGATAAAATCTATAAAGAATACCAAGCAAAAGAGATTTTATCGCTTTTGGAAAAAATCCAAATTTATTAAGGATGACTATAAAGAGGATCTAAACTCTTTGATTGAAAAGTATGCCGAAAACGGATTTAGGGATGCCAGGGTGATTTCCGATACCCTTATTAAGGTAGATGAAAATAATATCAATATAAAGATCAAGGTAGAAGAAGGTAATAAGTATTACTTCGGGGAAATAGATTTTGTCGGTAATACCGTGTACCCGGATCGCGTTTTGAGCCAAGTGATAGGTATTAAAAAAGGAGATACCTATAATGGGGTATTGCTTAAAAAGCGTATTGCGGACGATAGTAAGCCAGATGGGCAGGACATTACCAACCTTTACCAAAACAACGGGTATTTGTTCTCCAGTGTCAACCCAGTGGAAATTTCCGCACAGAACGACACCATTAATTTTGAGATCCGAATCATTGAAGGTAAGGAGACCTTTTTGAACCATATAACGGTAGAAGGGAATGACAAGACCAATGACCATGTAATCTTTAGGGAACTCAGAACACGTCCAGGACAGAAATACAGCAAGGACAACATTATCCGTAGTATTCGTGAATTAGGGCAGCTTGGCTTCTTTGATGCGGAAAACATTAAGCCGGACATTATCAATCCAAACCCTAACGACGGTACGGTAGATATCAATTATAGCTTGGTGGAATCTGGATCTAGCCAGATAGAATTGCAAGGTGGTTATGGTGGCGGGGGTTTCATCGGTACGTTGGGACTTTCCTTTAGCAACTTCTCCTTAAAGAATATTTTTAATGGGGAGGCCTATAAGCCGGTCCCCATGGGAGATGGGCAGACCATGGCCCTGCGTTTACAGGCCAGTAGGACTTATAGGGTCTATAGCCTTAACTTTTCTGAACCTTGGTTGGGAGGTAAAAAACCAGTGCGTTTTAATATGTCCCTTTCCAGAACACAACAGTTCCAGTATGATTATATAAGCAGGAATATAAATAAAGATAGGCAGTTTTCCATTACTGGGGTTTCTGTAGGGTTGGCCAAACGTTTACAATGGCCAGACGATTTCTTTACAGTATCCCACTCCATAGGATATCAATTGTATAATTTTCAGGATTACAATATTGGCTTGTTTAATTTTGGAAACGGAAAATCCAATTCCTTGGCCTATACCTTTGGGATATCACGTAAATCTTCCGGACCCAATCCTATCTTTCCAATGGGAGGTTCCAATTTTGAGATTTCGGCCAAGTTCACTCCTCCTTATTCCTTATTTAATGGAAAGGATTATCAGCAGTTGAATAGAGATGAGCAAGCGGCAATTGAAAATCGTGATATAGAAGCCTTGGAAGCGGTGGATAGAGAGCGTTTTAAGTGGTTGGAATTCTATAAGGTTAACTTTAAAGGTGATTGGTATACAAACCTTTTCGATAAATTGGTCTTGCGTTCCAATGCGGAATTTGGTTTCCTTGGAAGTTACAACAGTGCTTTGGGGAACGTACCTTTTGAGCGATTTTACGTAGGTGGTGATGGTTTGGGTAACTTTACCTTGGACGGTAGGGATGTTGTGCAGATGAGGGGATATGAAAACCAAGCCTTGACACCTTATAGTGTTAATCCTGCATCTGGGCAATTGGAACAAGACGGTGGGGTTGTGTACAATAAGTTCTCTTTAGAGCTGAGGTATCCATTGACTTTAAAGCCTTCGGCCTCTATTTACGGCCTGGCCTTTTTGGAAGGTGGTAACTCATTCAACAGTTTTAGTGAGTTCGATCCCTTTCAAATTAAGAGATCTGCAGGGGTAGGATTACGTATCTTTATGCCAGCCTTTGGTCTCTTGGGAATAGATTTTGGTTACGGGTTTGATGCGGATAATATCCCAGGTTCTGTTGGTCCTAGCGGATGGCAGACACACTTTATTATCGGCCAGCAATTCTAAGAATTCAAAGGACTTTCCCATGCGTGTTAAAACAGGAAATATATTCATTTTAAAATATTTACTTATTTTGGCACGATATTTTCTATATACTAAAAAGTAAACAGTATGAAAACGAAAGTTCTTTTAATCATAACAGCTGTATTCTTTTCGACAGCCATTTTTGCCCAACGGGGGGTGAGGATCGGATATGTGGATATGGAGTATATCTTGGAAAATGTAGAGGAGTACCGCGAAGCAAATGCACAGTTGGAGACCAAAGTCCAGAAGTGGAAAGTGGAAATAGAACTAAAGCAAAGCGTTGTGGAGCAGATGAAGAAGGACTTGATGGCAGAAAAGGTACTGCTGACCAATGAGCTGATAGCCGAACGTGAGGAAGAGATACAGGTACTGGAAAATGAAATGTTCCAATATCAACAAGATCGCTTTGGACCGCAAGGAGATTTGGTCCTTCAAAAGCGAAGATTGGTACAGCCCATCCAGGATCAGGTTTTTAATGAGGTACAGAAGATCGGAGCCAATAAAAGATATGATTTTATTTTTGATAGTTCTGCAGATGTTGTAATGTTGTATTCCGAAAAAAGGCACGATATCAGTGACTTGGTCTTAAGGGGTATCTCTAGGACAAGAAGAATAAGTAAGCCTTTAAAGGGCAATAACACCAATAGCCGTTTGGATGCTTTTGAAGGTGACGGGGAGTCAGAAGAGGACGTGATGACGGACGAGCTCCAAGAACGAATTGAAAAAGCAGGGGCAGCACAGGAAGCCAGGGAAAAAAGCGCTGAAGAAAAAAGAGCGGAACAACTGAAATTAAGGGAAGAACGTAAAAAGGCATACGAGGAAAGACGTAAAAAATTGCTGGAAGACCGAGAGGCCCAACGAAAAGCAAAAGCTGAAGAAAGAAAAGATACCGAGGTGAAAAAGGATACGATCAACTAAGAATTGGAACTTCGGAGAAATTTAAAACCATTAATTTAACACGTAAATAGTAATTAAAATCATGAAACACTTAAAAAAAATAGCTGTAGCGATTGTATTGTTTGTAGGAGCTACAAGTTTTGTTAATGCTCAGAGCAAGGTAGCACATATCAATGTGGAACAACTATTGTCTCAAATGCCTGAAATGAAAAAGGCGCAAGCAGAATTAAAAAAATTACAGGAAACCTATAGAGCCGATATCGAAAGTTCTATGACCGAATTGAAAAACAAGTATACCCAATATTCCAACGAATCTGCTTCTAAGACTCCTGAAGAGAATGAAAAGAGAGCTTTGGAATTACAAGGTTTCGATAAGAATATAAAGGAAGCCGAGCAAGCAGCTTACCAAGAATTGCAAAAGAAGCAAGGTGAGTTAATGGGGCCTATTACTGAGAAAGCTAAAGTAGCCATTGAAAAAGTTGCCACAACTCTTGGATATGACTATGTGATTGATGCAACCCAAGGTGGTGGCTTGATCGTTGCCAAAGGGAAAGACCTATTGCCTGATGTAAAGAAGCAATTGGGCTTCTAAGAAATTAGATTTTTGTTTAAAGGAAACCACACAAGCAATTGTGTGGTTTCTTGTTTTATTACAATTATGAAATTCAAATTCCAGGGATGATATTTTATAAAAATTCCTATGGGAATTAAAGCGTAACTTCATACATTTATTTGCAGAATGAGCAATATGGACAACAGGCCAATCGGCATTTTTGATTCGGGTGTAGGGGGTACTTCGGTTTGGAGGGAAATTGAGAAATTACTCCCAAATGAGGATACCATTTATTTGGCGGATAGCAAGAATGCACCTTATGGGGAGCGGTCAAAAGAGGAAATCCTTCAGTTGAGCATCAAGAATATAGAGTTGCTGTTGGCAAAAGACTGTAAGCTTATTGTGGTGGCCTGTAATACAGCAACCACCAATGCTATTTCCTATGTAAGGGAACACTATAAAGTGCCTTTTATTGGTACCGAGCCAGCGATAAAACCTGCTGCCTTACGGTCTAAATCAAAAACAGTTGGGGTATTGGCGACCAAAGGGACTTTGTCCAGTGAACTTTTTTTTACTACTTCCCAAAACCATGCAGGTGATATCAATAGGATAGTGCAAGTGGGGACTGGTCTCGTACCTTTAATAGAGGCGGGAGAGGTAAATTCTTCTGAAACAAGGGAATTGTTACAGACCTATTTGGAGCCTATGTTGGCAGCGGGGATGGATTATTTGGTGCTTGGATGTACCCATTATCCGTACTTGATCCCTGTGATAAAAGAAATGATTCCACCACATGTGGAAATTTTGGATTCGGGTGCGGCCATTGCAAGGCAGACCTTGGCCATATTAAAAGAAAATGGCCTTTTGTCCACTCAGGGTAAAAAAGGGACTCATTTGTTTTATACCAATGCAGATCCGGAGATCCTGGCAAGTTTTTTGACAGATAAGGATGCCCACCATAAAACAGCCTATCTAGATTTTTAATTCTCCTCCTTTACATAGGTCCTATAGGTGAAGTCCACCTTATGCCTATCATCCGTTCCGTGATATTCTTCGTGAGTTAATCTCCATGTTGAGGAATCAATTGTTGGGAAAAAGGCATCTGCCTCATAGTTCCCATGAACCCTGGTAATCTCAAGGATGTCGCAATAAGGCATTGCCAAGGTGTAGATTTCCCCTCCCCCGATAATAAAGGATAAGTCCTCATCTGCAACCATCGCCAAGGCGTCTGCTAGGGAGTGGACAATGGTACAATTTGGATGATCTATGTGGTAACTTCTATCTCTGGTAATAATGATGTGGTGCCTATTGGGCAATGGTTTTGGGAAGCTCTCAAAGGTCTTTCTCCCCATGATGATCTTGTGCCCAGTAGTCAGCGCTTTAAATCGTTTAAAATCGTCCGGGAGGCGCCACAAAAGATCGTTGTCCTTGCCTAGGGCATTGTTTTCCGCAACAGCCGCTATTAATGTAATTTTTCCCACGAATCTTTTTTTTGGTTGATGTTGGACAATGGAAATTCGGTCTCTATTTCCTTTTGAAGCCCAGCAATACGTTGTTTCTGTTTTTCAACTAATTTTTCCCGTTGCTTTCGTTCCCAATCCCGACCCATAAAATTTTTGGACAAGAGTACGTTTATGGCATGGATCAAAAAAAGAATGGCCCAAAAAGTAATGGCCCATATAAACCAGTCATAGGCTTCACCATACTTTAGGATTTTGTTGATCAAGACTAGAAATACACTTCCTACAAGAAAGATGATAAAATGGTTATAAAGCCTTTTTTTCTCTCTGATCCTATCTTGGGCATGCTCCAAAAGCTCGTGCTGTTCTACCTCTATTTTTGAAGTCTTTTTATTTCTTGAAAACATGTAATACGTATCTTTACGTACAAATATAAGCCAATTACTAAATATCATTTCCTTTCCCTATGCAAAAGATTACAAAGCAGTTCCCTATTATAAACCAATATGTTTACGCCAATACAGCAGCCTCTGGATTGCTGTACGACGATCTGTTGGACTGGCGCCAGGAACACGATCTGGATTTTTTGATAGGAGGAAGCATGATGAAGGCCAAGGCACATAAGTTGATTGGAAATATCCGTAAAACGGTGGGACAGTTCTTTGGTTGTGACGCATCCAATGTGGCTTTGGTTCCTAATTTTTCCATAGGTATTAATTTGTTGCTGGAAGGATTGCCCAAAGAACACAAAGTTTTGTTGTTGGAGGGGGATTATCCGTCCCTTAATTGGCCATTTGAAACTAGGGGGTATGATCTTACCAAAATAGCGTTGGATGAACATCTGGAACGGAATATTTTGGAGGCTGTAAAAACGAAGGGTATTACCGTACTTGCTTTAAGTTTGGTGCAATGGCTCAATGGGATAAAAATTGACCTGGAGTTTCTAAAGACACTAAAGAATGGTTTTCCGGAACTGATCATCATTGCCGATGGGACACAATTTTGTGGAACAGAAAGTTTTAAATTCGAAGAATCTGGCATAGATGTTCTTGGTGCCAGTGGCTATAAATGGCTTTTGGCAGGTTATGGAAATGGGTTTATGCTGTTCAAGGATAGTGTGAAAAATACATTTTCACCAAAAGCCGTAGGATTCAATTCCGCCAATATTGACCTCTTGGGAAAAGATACCATTGCCTTTAATAAGCATTTTGAACCGGGCCATTTGGATACCCTGAATTTTGGAAGCTTAAAATTTTCGTTGGATTTCCTATCTAAAATTGGAATGGACCAGATTACGGCTCATCTCAAAGCGTTATCGGAATTGGCAAAGAGTGAGTTTGCTGCTTTGGGGCTTTTGGAGGAGTCTGTAGTAAATAGAACTAACCATAGTACAATCTTCAATATTAAAGGTGGTGATAAACTTTTTCAGCACTTGACAGAAAAAGATGTTCTTTGCGCGCAAAGAGGGGAAGGTATCCGTGTTAGTTTTCACATTTACAATACAGAAAAAGATATACAAAAGATTGTAAAGCTTCTAAAGTCAAGTAGGTAGCTGTTGGATACATCAAAATTTACTTGACACTTTTTTGTTGATGTTAACAAAATAGCACTCAAATTTTATCAAATTGATAAATATGATATAAATCATTGTCAATGAGCTTTTTAATCCGTTTTTTTGCGCTATAATTTAATAATGTAATTATGGCAATTGCTAAACAATATCTTAAGACTAAACCTGTTTGTAAAGTAACTTTTATAGTTCCTGCTGAGGATGCCAAAAAAGTTTCTGTGGTTGGTGATTTCAATGATTGGAATCCAAAAAAACACGTATTGAAAAAATTAAAGAACGGAACCTTTAAAGGGACGTTGGACCTACCTGTAGAAAATACATACGAATTTAAGTATTTGGTAGATGGTAACTACGCTACCGAAGCTGAAGCTGATGGTTTCAAGTGGAATGAATTTGCTGGAACAGAGAATCCTATTTTAGCACTTTAAAAACTTAAGTTGAAAAGGTCACCATTGATTTATTTTTCAATGGTGACTCCTTTCCAGAATGCAATATGGCCTTTAATAGATCTGGCCAATTCGCTTACTTCTGGGTAGTACCACGCTGCATCCTTATTTTCTTTCCCGTTTACTTCTAGGGAGTAATAAGATGCCTTGCCCTTCCAGGCACACATGGTATGTGAACTGCTGGGTTTAAAGTATTGTTCAAAAATGCTATCCGCTGGGAAGTAATGATTGTTTTCCACCACCACGGTATGGTCACTTTCTGCTATTACGGTGTCGTTCCAAATTGCTTTCATTTGTTATATTTTTTTAAAGGCATAGTTTTTATAGTACTTTTTTTCATCCGAAAATTGGGCGATAATTTTTAGTCCAGATTCTGCGGCTAGCCAAGAGACCACTTCGTCATCATACTTTTGGGATATTTCGGTGTGTATAGTTTCCCATGGTTTAAATGAAATGGTAAGGTCCAAATCCTCAATGATAACGGTCTGCTCTTTTTTGGATACCAAATAGCTTTTAGCGGTTCCTGTTTCGGGATCATAAACCTCCCAATGAAGGAAGTTATCCAGTACGAAGTCAGCCTTTAATTCGGTATTGATGCGCACCAAAATATTCTTGTTAAAGGCTTCTGTTATTCCCGCCTTATCATTGTAGGCATCCAAGATGGTCTGAGGATTTTTCTTCTGGTCGAACCCTACAAAAAACAGGTCGTCCTCTTTCATGGATTTTTGAACATTTTGCATAAAAGTTACAGCTTGTGGGTGTAACAGATTCCCTATGTTGGAGCCTAAAAATAGGATAACTTTCTTTTTATCCCTAATGTAATTGATCGTTTCCAAGGTCTCTAGGTAGGTGCCTTGCAGGGGTTCCGTTTTTAATGACGGGATTTCAATTTGAAGTGCTCTTTCCAGTTGGTCCAATGCATTCTGGCTAATGTCAATGGGCAAATAGTTGAAATCCAATTCGCTTTCCGTCATATGTTTTAGGAGAATTTTGGTCTTCTTGCCATCTCCTGCACCCAATTCGATCAGATTGAAGCTGTTTTTGCCATCTGCAAAAAGGGCAGTAATTTCCTCCTTATGCACTTTCAAGATAGCGTATTCGCTATTGGTCAGGTAATAATCTGGCATGGCCATGATATCCTGGAATATTTTGTCGCCTTTGGCATCATAAAAATATTTAGAGGATAAATATTTAGGGTGGGCTGTTAATCCAGAATGCACTTCTTCCTTAAATTGGGGTCTTATTATGGTACGGGTGTTCTCTTGCATATGTATATTGTCGTAATTATTTTACTAACCTTAATCCAGTGTATTGCCACCTAGCCGTGGGAGGAAAAAAATTACGGTATGTTGGTCTTGTGTGTTTGGTGGGAGTGGCAATGGAACCTCCCCGAAGTACTTTTTGATTTACCATAAACTTGCCGTTGTATTCGCCCAACGCGCCTTCAGCTTTAGTGTAATTGGGATAGGGTAAATACGCGCTTTCGGTCCATTCCCAGCGCGTGCCCCATGGGAAGTGTCCTTGGGCCGCTTCCCACTCAAATTCGGTGGGTAGACGCATACCTTTCCATTGGGCAAAAGCAAAAGCCTCGTAATAAGAGAGATGGGTTACTGGTGCATTGGGGTTTATGTGTTTTAGGCCTTGAAGGGAATAGTACTGCCATGAACCATCTATGTGATGCCAATAAAGTGGGGTTTTTATTTGGTTGTTGCTGATCCAATCCCAGCCTTCGGCATGCCAATATTCGAAATGGCTATATCCTCCAGCATTTATAAATTCAAGAAATTCTCCATTGGTGACCTGTGTACTGGCAATTTGAAATGGATGAAGGTATACCTTATGGCGCCCCAACTCATTGTCATAGCAAAAACTGTCAGCATCGTGGCCTATTTCATAAATGCCTTCCTCCATACCCATCCATTCACGGGAATAGTTCTCGGTGGGATATTCTTTACAGGTATTGGCATAGGAAGGAAGTAGGGGATTGTTGCCTAAAATATACTTAATATCTGTCAGCAATAATTCTTGATGCTGTTTTTCATGGTGGATCCCAATTTCCAATAGGGAATCCAATTGATGGTCAGCACTGTTTTCAAATAATGCTTGAATGCCTGCGGTAACATAAGCGCGGTATTCATAGACTTTTTTAACAGAGGGTCTGGAAAGGTTCCCGCGATCTGAACGAACAACCCTCTTGCCGACAGATTCGTAATAACTATTGAAAACAAAGGAAAAATCGGAATCAAAGACCTGATAATCCTTTTTGTATTTTTTAAGGATGAATTCCTCAAAGAACCAGGTACTGTGTCCCAAATGCCATTTAGGAGGAGAAACATCGGCCATGGGTTGTACCACATAGTCCTCAATCTCCAGGGGAATGCATAAGTTTTCGGTGTGTTTTCTGGTTTCCGTAAAGAAATCCAAAAGTATTTCGGTAAGCATCATCCGTCTTGGTTTAAGACTTATAAAGATACTTAATTTATCTTTTTTTATATTGACCTAAATGAAATAACGATTGACCCTATACCGCTACGGCTCCTTTGATATGTGGGTGTGGATTGTAATCTACCAAAGTGAAATCTTCAAATTTAAAATCAAAAATGTCCTTCACTTCAGGATTCAGCACCATTTTGGGCAAAGGCCTTGGTTCCCTGCCCAATTGCAATTCCACTTGCTCCAAATGATTGTTGTAGATATGGGCATCCCCAAAGGTATGGATGAATTCTCCAGGTTGTAGATCGCACACTTGGGCCATCATCAGCGTGAAAAGGGCATAAGAGGCAATGTTGAAAGGCACACCCAAAAAGATATCGGCACTGCGTTGGTATAATTGACAGGAAAGCTTACCGTCTGCCACATAAAATTGAAAAAAGGCATGGCAAGGAGGTAATGCAGCTTTTCCATTGGCGACATTATCGGCAAAAGAAATTGAAGTGTCAGGCAATACGCTTGGGTTCCAAGCTGTGACCATCATTCTGCGGCTATTGGGATTGTTTTTTAATGAGGTGACCACATCTTTGATCTGATCTATATCCTCCCCGTTCCAATTACGCCATTGATAGCCGTAAACTGGGCCCAAATTACCATGGTCATCTGCCCATGAGTTCCAGATACGCACTCCATTTTCCTGCAGATAAGTGATGTTAGTATCTCCTTTTAGAAACCAGAGCAATTCATGTACAATGGATTTTAGATGGAGTTTTTTGGTGGTAACCATAGGGAATCCTTCACTAAGGTCAAATCTCATTTGGTGGCCAAAAACACTAATGGTTCCTGTTCCCGTGCGGTCTCCTTTATGGTTTCCTGATGCTAATACGTGTCGGAGTAAATCGTGGTATTGTTTCATTGGTCACTAATCATTTTACCACTACGTAATTCTGTGGCGATATCTGACACGAAAATAAACAAAGAGGCAAAAAATTGCCATTATTATGGAAAGCTACTTATAAAAACTTATCAACTAGTAAAGGTTCTCAGTAAATAGAATGCAATTATCCCAATATCATTCCTGCAATGGTTGCAGACAATAAGGAAGCCAAGGATCCTCCCAATACGGCCTTTAAGCCAAATTCAGATAAAGTTTTCCTTTGATTCGGTGCTAAGGAGCCAATTCCTCCAATTTGAATACCTATAGAGGCAAAGTTTGCAAAACCGCAAAGCATATAAGTGGCCATAATAACCGATTTGTTGTATGCGAGGTGATTCCCGTTGAGTACGTCTTTAAGTTCTGCCAATTGGATATAGCCTATAAATTCACTGGCAGCCAATTTTATTCCCAATAACTGTCCCATAAGGGAAATGTCCTTATCGGCAACCCCAATCAACCACATCAAAGGAGCAAATATGGTCCCTAATATAGCCTCTAAGGATAGTTTATCATAGGTAGAATTTGCAGCTATCCAGCCATTGATGGACGTGATATCTCCGATCCACCCGAAAATACCGTTCAACATGGCTATAAAAGCAACGAAGACAAGGAGCATGGCCCCCACATTCACTGCCAATTTCAGGCCTTCCGTAGTTCCATTGGCAATGGCGTCCAGGATGTTGGAACCTATTTTTTCCGTGGAAACCGCTACATCAGTAATCACTTTTTCCGTCTGTGGATAAAGTATTTTGGAAATTATAATGGCTCCCGGTGCTGCCATTACCGATGCCGCCAACAAATGCTTGGCGAACTGAAGCCTTAGGACTTCATCACTACCGCCCAAAAAGCCAATATAGGCGGCCAAGACCGCTCCAGCCACAGTGGCCATACCGCCAATCATGACCAATAGCATTTCGGACTTGTTCATTTTTTCCAAATAGGCCTTAATGAGCAATGGGGCCTCGGTTTGTCCCAAAAAAATGTTACCTGCCACAGAAAGACTTTCTGGCCCTGAGATACCCAAGGTTTTTGACAATAGCCAGGCCATTGCTTTCACCACTTTTTGGATGATCCCTAGGTAAAACAATACTGAGGTAAGGGCGGAAAAGAAGATAATGGTGGGTAATACCTGAAAGGCAAAAATGAAGCCGAAGGTGTCCATATCCACCACCAGACCTTCAAACAAAAACTTGCTTCCTGCATTGGTATAGTCAAGTATACTGACAAATACCTGTCCTATTTTTTCAAATACCAATTGGATAAAGGGTACCTGTAATACACCAACGGCGATCGTGAGTTGCAGCGCCAGGCCTATGGCAACGGTTTTCCAATTGATGGCCCTTCTATTGGAACTAAAAAGAACCGCTATTAGAATTAGAACGACCATACCCAATATTCCTCTTAAAAATCCTTGGGTGGTAAACCCTTGGTTTGGAACAATATCCGTAGAGGCTGCCAATAACGGGGCCGTATTATCCGCAGCTACTGGAGTAATTACTTGCTGTATGGTATCGGTTAATACTGTTTCTTGTGCAAAGGAGGAGAAAATGGTCAGGCATATTGACAGGGTAATCAAAAGGCGATATTTCATAAAATCGTATTTGGTTTAGCGCTGACGTTTAGAAATTTCATCCCTTAGTTTTGCAGCTTTTTCGTAGTCCTCGTTGGTAACTGCCTTATCCAATTCTTGGTTTAACTCTTCAAGTGATAGCTCTTTGTACGCATCAGTTGCACCACTGTCTATTTCCACGGTTTCACCCTCCTGCAATATTTCATCCACCATAATGCTATCGGTGCTTTCCTCTTTTTCCTTGTCCTTGGAGGAGAATTTTAAGAAAATTCCGGCCTTGTCCAATATGGTCTTATAGGTGAAAATAGGGGCACTAAAACGGAGCGCCAAGGCAATGGCATCACTTGTTCTTGCGTCTATGATTTCTTCAATTTTATCTCGCTCACAGATAATGCTGGAATAAAAAACCCCATCAACCAATTTGTGAATAATCACTTGTTTTACAACAATGTCAAACCTGTCCGCAAAATTCTTGAAAAGATCATGGGTCAGAGGTCTAGGCGGTTTTATTTCCTTTTCCAATGCTATGGCAATGGACTGTGCTTCAAAGGCACCAATGACTATAGGTAGTTTGCGATCACCATCAACTTCATTCAATATAAGGGCATACGCGCCATTTTGTGTTTGGCTGTACGAAATCCCTTTAATTTTTAATCTAACTAAACTCATATTATTAAATAAACAAAAAAGGCTGTTAAAATAAAAGGTATGTCCTATTATTTAACAGCCCTTTAAGGGGCACAATTTAACAAAAATTAAGCGTTTTGTGCCTTAAATTCTTTTAATTTTTCGATGAGTTTGGGCACCACTTCAAAAGCATCCCCTACTATTCCATAGTCGGCAGCCTTAAAAAATGGGGCTTCTGGGTCGGTGTTTATTACTACTTTAACCTTTGAGGAGCTGACCCCTGCAAGGTGTTGGATGGCCCCAGAGATACCAATAGCTATATATAGGTTACTGGCTACGGGTTTTCCTGTTTGTCCCACATGTTCCCCATGAGGTCTCCAACCTAAATCGGAAACGGGTTTGGAACAAGCGGTGGCAGCACCAAGCACTTCGGCCAATTCTTCTATCATTCCCCAGTTTTCTGGACCTTTTAGACCACGTCCCCCGGAAACAACAATGTCTGCATCTGCTATGGTAGCCTTGCCTACCACTTTGTCAATCTCCGTAGATTTTGTTGTAAAATCTGCATCGGTGATCGCTGGACTAAAAGCTTCTACAGCAGCCGTTGTCTTGTGTTCTTTAATACCGAAGGCATTGTTTGATACACCAACGATCTTGATATCGGTGTTGATTACGGTATGGGCAAAACCCTTATTACTAAAGGCAGTTCTTTTTACAGTAAATGGGCTTGCACTTTCCGGAGCTGTAACCACATTAGGTACATATCCGGCCTTTAATTTGGCGGATACAATGGGAGCCAAGTATTTGGTGTCTGTACTGGAACTGACCACAACCACCTTGGCGCCTTCTTTTTCGGCGGCCTCGGTAATAGCATGGGCATACGCCTTGGCGTTAAATGTTTTTAAGGTGTCGTTGGTGACATTCAAGACCTTTGTAACCCCATAATCTCCCAAATCCTCATTATTGGGGGAGTTAAAGGAGATAGCCGTAACCGTGGTGCCCAATAACTGAGCAACTTCATAGGCATAAGAAGCAACTTCAAAGGCATTCTTTTTGAACTTACCGTTTTCTGATTCTGTATATACTAAAACTGACATGTCTTTATTTTTTTGTTGATAATACTATCGTGGTTGAATATGAAATTCCTAAAGAAATTGGACTGGCCTAGATGACCTTGGCTTCATTATGGAGTAAATTGATCAATTCATCAATATTGTCCGCGCTGACCAATGTAATCGCTCCTTTTGGGGCTGGTTTTTCAAATTTTTCATCCTTTGTTGTGGCCATGGCATCTATAGGCTCCACTACGTTCAATTTTTTCTGACGTGCCATCATAATCCCCCTCATATTTGGAATCCGAAGGTCGCTTTCTTCCACCAATCCTTTTTGACCACCAATGACCAAGGGTAGGGAAGTGGATAGTTTTTCTTTTCCGCCATCTATCTCTCTTGTTGCAGTTACTTTATCGCCATCGATTTCGAGATTGACACAAGTGTTGATAAAATTCATATCTAAAATAGTGGCCATAATTCCAGGTACCATCCCCCCATTATAGTCAATAGATTCCCTTCCTGCGATGACAAGATCGTATCCGCCATTTTTTACAACTTCGGCCAGTTGTTGGGCAACATAATAACCATCGGTAGGTTCTGCATTTACCCTAATGGCCTCATCTGCTCCAATAGCCAGTGCCTTTCTTATCGTAGGCTCCGTATTGGCGCCTCCAACCGTGGCAACATGAACCGTTGCACCTTGTTTTTCTTTGAACCACATAGCTCTTGTCAATCCAAATTCGTCATTTGGATTAATGACAAATTGCACCCCATTGGAGTCAAACTTAGTGTCATTATCGGTAAAATTTATTTTGGAAGTGGTGTCCGGAACATTACTTATACAAACTAGTATTTTCATTTTGATATATAGTTTTTCAATTTCTTAAAAATGTATTGCCCAAAGATAGCTAATAAATTATAAATATATTATGCACGCATAGTATATTTATTGTTATTTTGATTCTTACTCGGTATTATTTGACATATAATTTCATATTTTTGCTTGCGTTTTGAGACGAACAGAAAAACTTTACTCTATTATACATGAGAACAATACAATTTAGAGAAGCCATAGCCGAGGCGATGTCCGAGGAAATGAGACGAGATGAGTCCATTTATTTAATGGGAGAAGAAGTTGCGGAATATAACGGAGCATATAAGGCTTCTAAGGGAATGTTGGACGAATTTGGTCCAGATAGGGTGATTGATACCCCCATTTCTGAATTGGGTTTTGCAGGTATTGGAGTTGGTTCAGCCATGGGGGGTAACAGGCCTATAATTGAATTCATGACCTTTAACTTTGCTTTGGTAGGTATTGACCAAATTATAAGCAACGCAGCAAAAATCAGACAAATGTCGGGCGGACAATTTAATTGTCCTATCGTTTTTAGGGGCCCTACAGGTTCTGCCGGTCAGTTGGGAGCAACGCACTCGCAAGCTTTTGAGAGTTGGTTTGCCAATTGTCCAGGTTTAAAAGTTGTTGTACCATCCAATCCATATGATGCAAAAGGCCTATTAAAGGCGGCCATTAGGGATGATGATCCAGTTATTTTTATGGAATCGGAACAAATGTATGGGGATAAGGGACAAGCTCCAGATGGAGAATATACTATTCCCTTAGGAGTGGCAGAAATAAAAAGGGAAGGAAAGGATGTTACCATAGTATCTTTTGGTAAAATAATCAAGGAAGCTTACAAAGCTGCCGATGAATTGGAAAAAGAAGGGATCAGCTGCGAAATTATAGATTTACGTACAGTGCGTCCTATGGATCATGATACCATTTTGAAATCTGTAAAAAAGACCAACAGATTGGTTGTTTTGGAGGAAGCGTGGCCATTTGGAAACGTTGCAACGGAAATTACCTATCAGGTACAATCCCAAGCGTTTGATTATTTGGATGCGCCCATCGTTAAAATTAATACTGCCGATACTCCGGCGCCTTATTCTCCAGTTTTATTGGAAGAATGGTTGCCAAATTATAAAGATGTGATCAAGGCAGTTAAAAAAGTGTTATATAAATAAATAACATTATTATGTTAAGGTATTTTAGCTTTGCCGACCAAGTGTCGGCAAAGCTTTTGTGTTAAAATAAGGTATTGTGCAGGTCACTGTATTATAATCAAAACACAAATGCTTTCGGGGTCAACATTTATGGTTCCTGATAACAATTTATATGCTTCATGAAAAGAATTTTTTTAGTTCTGTTTTTACTTTCGTATTTCTGGTCTAGTGCACAGACCAAGGTTAGTGGCGTAGTAGTAGATGAAACAGGGGAGCCCGTTGCCTTTGCCAATGTGTTGTTCAAGAACTCGTCCCAGGGGACCATCACCAATGATAACGGTAGGTTTTATATGGAGTCGGAAGAGACCTATAATACTTTGCTTATTTCCTTTATAGGATATAATAAATTGGAACTTCCCTTGCCGTCCAAAATCAATTATGATATAAAAGCGGTTTTATTGGAGTCCAGTGAACAGTTGGATGAAGTTGTGGTCTATGTGGGCAAGCAATCCAAAAAAAACAACCCAGCCATAGATATTCTTAAAAAAATCTGGGCCAAGAAACGAGAGAATGGGGTTAGCAAGTTTAAACAATACCAATATGATAAATATGAAAAGGTAGAGTTTGATCTCAATACCATAGATAGTGCGCTGATCAAAAGCAAGCTCTTTAGAGGAATGGAATTTGTGTTCAACGATTTGGATACTTCCAGGATTACCGGGAAAACGTATTTGCCCATTTTTTTAAATGAGACCTTTTCCAAAGTCTATGGGGATAACAAATTATCTGAGACAAAGGAAGCTATCCTCGGCAACAAAAACTCTGGGTTCAGCAACAACCAAGCTCTGATAGCCTTTGTGAAGGATTTGTATTCGGAATATAACATCTATGACAACTATTTAAAATTTTTCGATAAGAGTTTTACAAGTCCTCTTTCGAAGACAGGGGTAGACACCTATAACTATGTCTTGTCTGACAGTGCTTTTATTGAAAACAAATGGTGCTACAATATCATTTATTACCCAAGGCGTAAGAACGAACTGACTTTTAAAGGGGATTTTTGGGTGAACGATACCACCTTCGCCATCAAAAAAATTAATTTGGAAGTAACGCGAAGTGCCAACATCAATTGGGTTAAGGATATTTATATAGAACAGGATTTTGAAGTATTGAACGATTCTGTTTTTCTGCTAAAACGGGATTATATGCTCAGTGATTTTAGTTTTAGCAAAAAGGAAGAAGCAAGAGGGGTATACGGAAAAAGGACCACCGTGTACAATAATTATATGTTCGATATTCCTAAACCAAGAGACTTCTATAAGGTGGATGTCAACCAGTTTGACCCATCGGTCTTTGAAAAGGAAGACAGTTTTTGGAGCGAAAACAGATTGGAACCCTTGAACAAGGATGAAAAAGGAATCTATCAATTGTTGGACACCCTGCGTACCGTTCCCAAGTTTAAAACAATTTATAATGCCGTAAGCATTTTGAATTCCGGTTATGTGGAAATCGACAAATGGAATGTGGACATTGGGAGTGTTTTCGGTGCTTTTGGATACAATGAGGCTGAAGGTGTGAGGTTGCGTGTAGGGGCTAGGACCTATTTTGGACAAAACGATCCTTGGCGTTTGGAAGGGTATATAGCTTATGGTTTTGCCGATCAGAAATTTAAACATGGATTTTCGGCAAAGTGGTTGGTAGATAAGAAAAGCAGGTTGATTATTTCAGGAGGTAATCGTCGTGATGTGGAACAATTGGGCTTAAGTCTAACGGCAACCAACGATGTTTTGGGAAGGAGTATCGCTTCTTCTTCTGTATTGACCGTAGGTTCCAACAATAGACTTACCAATATTAATCTTTCTGCTTTTTTTGCGGAAATGGAGCCCATCACCAATTTTAGAATTGGACTTGGATCTACCTTTAGGGCTTTGAGCTCAGCCCTCCCCAATGAATTTAGTCTGGACTATGTCGATCCCTCGTCCCCATCAGGAATTTCGTCGGAGATTAATCAATTTGATGTCAATGCCCTAGTAATTTATACACCGGGAAAGCGAACAATAGGATATGGCGTGGAAAGGCGAAACATCAATGACGACTATAGTACCCTGTTACTAAATTATACCAAGGGGGTGGAAGGGTTTCTAGGAAGTGATTTTAACTACGATAAACTCCAATTTTCATACAGCCAGCCCTGGCAATTGGGTTGGGGAAGGTTGTTGAGTACAGTGGAACTGGGGAAAACTTTTGGGGAAGTTCCCTTGGGCCTATTAAATGTGATCCCAGGAAACCAGACCTTGTTCTCTATTTATAATACCTTTCCCAACTTGGACTTTTATGAATTTGTAACGGATACCTATGCAGCTGTACATTTGGAGCATAACTTTAATGGTAGGTTGTTCTCCAGAATACCGTTTATGAGAAAGCTAAATTTAAGGGAAATAGTAGGTATAAGAGGAGTTTGGGGAGACCTGTCCGATGCCAATATTGCATTGAGTAGTCCTACCAATATTCCATTGATGGCACCAAATGATAAGATTTATTGGGAATATTCATTAGGGGTAGGGAACATTTTTAGAATATTGAGAATCGATTTTAATTTTAGGGGAAATTATTTGGAAAATCCCGATGCGAGGCCTTTTAGTGTTACGGGTTCATTTGGGTTTAGTTTTTAGTGACAAATAGGCCAAGTTGCCTTTTTTAAAAGGTCTACTGGTTTTTTTCGATTATATTTGCACCACAATTTTATAAAACATGAGTACAGAAGAAATAACATCGTTTGATGTTCTTATTGAAATCCCAAAAGGGAGCAGAAATAAATACGAGTATGATTTTAAATTGAAGAAGGTTCGTTACGACCGTATGATCTTTTCTTCAATGATGTATCCAGCAGATTATGGGTTTATCCCAGAAACACTTGCCTTGGATGGAGATCCATTGGATGTATTGGTCTTGGTGACAGAACCTACATTTCCCGGTTGTGTAATGGAAGTGAAGCCTATTGGGGTTTTTCACATGACCGATGAGAAGGGCCCTGATGAAAAAGTGATCTGTGTTCCAATTTCCGATCCTATTTGGAACAAAGTAAATGATCTAAATGAATTAAACCCACACCTTATTAAGGAGATAGAGCATTTCTTTAAGGTCTATAAGGATCTGGAAAAGAAAAAAGTTGACGTTGGAGGTTGGGGAAATGTCCATGAAGCCAAGGAAATAGTAGTTAAATGTATTCAACGCTTCGCAGATAGTGATGTGCCTTTTAGGGATGTTACGATTACCTAGAAAAAATTCATAACAATTTTTATCATATAAGCAATATTCTTAAGGGAATATTGCTTTTTTTATTTCTATTTGATTTTACTACTTTAGTCCGGCAAAAAATATAACAGACAAACGAATGGATTCAATTATGATTTATGTGCCAATTATCATGGCAATCATTGGGCTTCTTTTTATGTGGATAAAAAGAGCCTGGGTTTTAAAACAAGACGCTGGAGATGGAAAGATGAGAGAGATTTCCGATTACATTTATGAAGGCGCACTAGCTTTTCTCAAAGCGGAATACAAATTACTGACATTCTTTGTCATTGGAGCCAGTATTGCATTGGCCGTAGTTTCATTTATTGTTCCTACAACACATATCTTAATTGTGGTAGCTTTTGTTTTCGGAGCATTTTTCTCTGCTTTGGCGGGAAACATGGGAATGAGGATTGCTACCAAGACAAACGTTAGAACTACCCAAGCTGCTAGAACCAGTTTACCACAGGCCTTAAAAGTAGCCTTTGGTGGTGGTACTGTTATGGGGTTAGGAGTAGCCGGATTGGCGGTTTTAGGACTTACAACTTTCTTTATAATACTGTTTCATTTCTTTATGAACGGTACTTGGACCTCTACAGAAGATATGACCATTGTTCTAGAAACATTGGCTGGTTTTTCTTTGGGAGCTGAGTCCATTGCCCTTTTTGCCCGTGTTGGTGGTGGTATTTATACCAAAGCTGCCGATGTTGGAGCTGATCTGGTAGGAAAAGTTGAAGCTGGAATTCCAGAAGATGACCCTCGAAACCCGGCGACCATTGCAGATAACGTTGGAGACAACGTAGGTGATGTCGCAGGAATGGGTGCCGATTTGTTCGGCTCCTACGTGGCGACCGTTCTTGCAGCCATGGTTCTGGGGAATTATGTCATCAAGGACATGGGTGGAAATATCCAAGATGCTTTTGGCGGTATAGGTCCCATATTATTACCGATGACAATTGCCGGTTTTGGAATTTTATTTTCCATCATTGGGACTATGTTGGTAAAAATAAAAAGTAATGACGCCAAAGAACCCCAAGTACAGGGAGCGTTGAATATTGGGAACTGGGTATCCATTGGCTTGACCCTTGTCACTTGTTTTGTGTTGGTTAAGTATATGTTACCGGAAACCATGAAAATGGAATTCTTTGGGGAAGGATTAAAAGAAATTTCGTCAATGAGGGTGTTTTATGCCACTGTGGTCGGTTTGGCCGTGGGTGGAATTATATCATCTGTAACGGAGTACTATACAGGTCTAGGGACTAAACCAGTTTTGGCCATTGTTCAAAAATCGAGTACTGGAGCAGGGACCAATGTTATTGCCGGATTGGCAACAGGGATGATCTCTACTTTTCCAACCGTTCTGATATTTGCTGCGGCCATTTGGTCGTCTTATGCTTTCGCAGGCTTTTACGGGGTTGCATTGGCGGCTTCTGCTATGATGGCCACCACGGCCATGCAATTGGCCATTGATGCCTTTGGACCTATTTCCGATAATGCCGGAGGTATTGCGGAAATGAGCGAACTACCAAAAGAAGTACGAACACGTACCGATATTTTGGATTCTGTAGGGAATACAACTGCGGCAACGGGGAAAGGTTTTGCTATCGCCTCAGCTGCGTTGACTTCCTTAGCGTTGTTTGCTGCCTATGTGACCTTTACGGGCATAGATGGAATCAATATTTTTAAGGCGCCAGTCCTGGCCATGCTCTTTGTTGGAGGAATGATACCCGTGGTTTTCTCTGCTTTAGCTATGAATTCTGTTGGAAAGGCAGCTATGGATATGGTTTACGAGGTGCGTAGACAATTCAAGGAAATTCCTGGGATCATGGAAGGTACTGGGACACCCGACTATGGTAAGTGTGTGGAAATATCCACTAAAGCAGCATTGCGTGAAATGATGTTGCCAGGGATTTTGACCATAGGTTTCCCAATTGCCATTGTAATACTTGGTAAACTAATTTATTCTGACAATGATCAATTGACAGCAGAAATGCTTGGGGGTTATATGGCAGGTGTTACGGTATCCGGTGTGTTATGGGCTATTTTCCAGAACAATGCAGGTGGTGCCTGGGACAACGCCAAAAAATCTTTTGAAGCTGGGGTTGAAATCAACGGAGAAATGACCTATAAAGGATCAGATGCCCATAAGGCAGCCGTTACCGGAGATACTGTAGGTGATCCCTTTAAAGATACTTCTGGACCATCCATGAACATTTTGATTAAGCTGACCTGTTTGATAGGATTGGTCATAGCTCCAATTTTGGGAGGCCATGCTGTTGAAAGTGGGGTTGCACAAAAAGGACAGGAGGTCCGTGTAGAAATGATGGTGATGGACAATGATGCTGCAGAGGCAATCGTTAGTTATACCACCATAGTGAATGGGGAAGAGGTCACTGAAGAAAAGAAGTTTATTGGAACTACAGAAGAAGTACGTGCCAAAGTAGTAGCCTTTAGAAAAGATGTTGATATTAACATAGAACAATAGATATAAAGCTATTGACCTAAAAAGTAAAAGCCGCCCATTTAGAAATGGGCGGCTTTTTGTATGTTAAAGGTTAAAGTTTTTTTTCTAGAACAAGCCGTTGATTTCCGCATCAATTTTGTTAAGGACCAATCCCAAATCCTCAGGATTGTCCACAAAATTCAATTTGTCCACATCAATGATCAAAAGAGGCCCCTTGTCATAGCCTTCTACCCAAGCCTCATAACGTTCATTCAATCTGCTGAGGTATTCTATGGAAATTGTGTTTTCATAATCCCTGCCACGCTTATGGATTTGGTTTACCAAATTGGGAATGGAGCTCCGCAAGTAGATCATAAGATCTGGCGGTTGCACCAAGCTTTCCATCAATTCAAAGAGACTTGAATAGTTCGTAAAATCACGATTGGTCATTAAACCCATAGCATGTAGGTTGGGAGCAAATATAAAGGCATCCTCATAAATGGTCCTGTCCTGAATAATACTCTTGCCACTTTCACGGATTAGTAAAATTTGTCGGAAACGGCTATTTAGGAAGTAGATCTGTAAGTTAAAGCTCCATCGTTCCATTTGATTGTAAAAATCATCCAAATAGGGATTGTCCACCACATCCTCAAAATGTGCCTCCCACTTGTAATGTTTGGCCAGTAATCTGGTAAGGGTGGTTTTTCCTGCTCCTATATTTCCAGCAACCGCTATATGCATAGTCTTAATTGTTTGTGGTTAGTGCTCAATGATATCTGCTTCCTCAAAATGTTTGGGGGCCACAAGATACAAGATATCGTTATGAAGTGAAAGTCTTTAAGAGAATATACGATGAAAAAAATCGGAATAATTCAAACGTTATTTTTTTATATAAGATCGGATAAATCAGAGCATAAAAAAGGATGGATCATTATCTATAAAGCGAAAATGATATCAAGTTATTACTAATACATTTTCATAATAAGACTAAGTCGAAAATAGAAACGGGTTCCTTTTGTAATTAAAAAAGTTTAAAAATAAACAGCTATTGGAAATTGAACATGATTTAAAATAATCTACCCAATGTAATTTGTTGTTAAAGATTTTGCGTTCAATTTGAATTCTCCTACTTTTGTCCCACAATTTGAAGAGGAAGGATTTGACTGATTGCAACCTCGAGCTCCGGAACTGTTCCGGATCCTTAAAAATGCTAAAGCAGTTCCTACTGAAGTTCTTTCAGTATGAAAACTTCTTTATAACATTGTGTCAAATCCAGTACTCATTTTAAAATGATTGGAAATTATGGCGTATTTATTCACCTCGGAATCAGTAAGTGAGGGACACCCTGATAAAATAGCAGATCAAATAAGTGATGCTTTGTTGGATAATTTCTTGGCCTTTGATTCGGAGAGCAAGGTAGCTTGCGAGACTATGGTGACTACAGGACAGGTTATTCTGGCCGGGGAGGTTAAGAGCCATACCTATCTAGATGTCCAACAAATAGCCAGAGATGTGATCAATAAAATTGGATATACCAAAGGGGAGTACCAATTTAGCGGGGATTCCTGTGGGGTAATATCTTTGATCCATGAACAATCGCAAGATATCAATCAGGGTGTTGATAGAGGTTCCAAAGAAGAACAAGGAGCAGGAGACCAAGGTATGATGTTTGGCTATGCCACCAAGGATACCGATAATTATATGCCTCTTGCACTGGATATTTCCCATAAAATACTTCAAGAATTAGCATTATTAAGGAGAGAAAACAAGGATATAACCTATTTAAGGCCAGATGCAAAGGCACAGGTGACAATAGAATATTCAAATGAAAATGTACCTCAACGCATAGATACTATCGTAGTGTCTACCCAACACGATCAATTTGATAAGGTAGATGAGGTAATGTTGGAAAGGATTAAGAAGGATATAATTTCTATTCTTATTCCAAGGGTAAAAGAACAATTGCATGAATCTTTACAGCAACTGTTCGATGAAGATATCACTTACCATATCAATCCAACCGGCAAATTCGTTATTGGAGGTCCACATGGGGATACGGGGCTAACGGGCAGAAAAATCATAGTGGATACCTATGGCGGTAAAGGCGCCCATGGAGGCGGAGCCTTTAGTGGGAAGGATCCAAGTAAGGTAGATAGAAGTGCCGCCTATGCGGCCCGTCATGCAGCAAAGAATTTGGTAGCGGCAGGCGTTGCCGATGAAATATTGGTACAGGTAAGTTATGCCATCGGGGTAGTTAAGCCCACATCTATCTATGTAGATACCTATGGTACCTCTAAAGTGAATTTAAGTGATGGGGAAATAGCCAAAAAGGTAGCGGAATTATTCGATATGAGGCCTTTTGCCATCGAAGATCGCTTAAAATTACGCAATCCTATATATTTGGAAACAGCGGCATATGGGCACATGGGCAAAGAATCAAAAGTCGTAAGAAAGGTGTTTGAGTCGCCATATAATGGCCGGATCGAAAAGGATGTGGAGTTATTCACTTGGGAAAAATTGGATGCCATAGACAAGGTGAAAGCGGCCTTTCAATTGTAATTTTATTGAAAAATTAGGAAATTTAAATTTTCCGAACCTATATTTGTAGACCTTAAGTTCAAACACGTATTGAATAGTTATCAAGAAAGGCCGAGGGAATAGACCCTATGAAGCCTTAGCAACCCTTTGCTCCAAAAGCAATGAAGGTGCTAAATTCTGCCCAATTTGTTTGGGACAGATAACAAAAACAGGTTGCCCATGGCAACTGACTTTTCTTTTTAACTTTTTTGATTTTACCTATTCGCATTGTCAGCGGATTAGGGTTTGGATTTTTTAATTTATAAGTTTTAACAATTAAAAAACAAAAATCATGAGTGATCAAAAATTTTCAACAAATGCACTTCATGCAGGCCACGATGTGGCTGCCAACGGAGGAACAAGAGCAGTGCCTATTTACCAGAGTACGGCCTTTGTATTTAAAGATTCGGACCATGCAGCCAATCTATTTGCACTGGCGGAGCCCGGGAATATTTACACTAGGATTAATAATCCTACCAACGATATTTTAGAGCAACGATTGGCAGTATTGGAGGGCGGGATAGCATCTGTGGTTACCGCTTCTGGTACTGCGGCCATTTCAACGACCTTATTGGTTTTATTAAAAGCTGGAGACCATATTGTGGCCTCCAATAGTTTATATGGTGGGACTTACAATTTACTGAATGTAACCTTGCCTAGACTTGGCATCACTACCACATTTGTAGATCCTTCTGATCCTGCAAATTTTGGCAAGGCGGTTCAAGAGAATACCAGAGCCATTTTTGTAGAGTCCCTCGGGAATCCCAAATTGGATGTTTTAGACCTAGCTGCAATATCAAAGGAAGCCAAAGCAGCTAAAATTCCATTTATCGTTGATAATACGGTCGCAACACCTGCTTTGTTAAATCCTATAGCCCATGGCGCCAATATCGTGATCCATTCCCTGACCAAGTTTATCAATGGCAATGGAACGGCACTTGGCGGAGCCATTATAGATGCAGGGACTTTTGATTGGAGCAATGGCAATTTTCCTGAATTTACAGAACCATCAGCGGGATATCATGGATTGGTATATCACGAAGCCTTGGGGCCAGCTGCCTTTATTGCAAAGGTGAGGATAGAAGGATTGCGGGATCATGGGGCCGCATTGAGCCCGTTTAATGCCTTTCAAATTATACAAGGTTTGGAAACCTTGGAGATAAGAATTGCAAAACACAGTGAAAATGCACTGGCACTTGCCAAATGGTTGGAAAATCGTGAGGAGGTTGTTTGGGTGAATTATCCTGGTCTGGAAAGTAGTAAATATAACCAACTAGCCAAGAAATATCTTCCCAAAGGTCAAAGTAGTGTTGTTACCTTTGGAGTTAAAGGAGGGTTTGAATCAGCCAAAAAAATTGCAGATGAAACCAAAATATTCTCCTTATTGGCCAATATTGGCGATACAAAATCTTTGATCATCCACCCGGCTAGTACCACGCACCAGCAATTAGATGCTGCAGCCCAAGAGGCTACGGGGGTTACTACAGATCTTATCCGATTATCGGTTGGACTGGAAAATCTGGAGGATTTAAAGGCCGACTTGGAACATGCCTTTAAGACCATTACGCAGACAAATCCAGTAGCCTAGAGTCCTGTTGGAAACAAAATATAAGTACCTGTCAATTATAAGATGACCCGTTTATGTTAAAGCATTTAAAGATTAAAAAGTATACCACCTACAGCGGAAGTAGTTTGGATATTTCCTTGTCCTATCAGCTATTTGGCCCGGAATTGCATACTGCCCCAATTGTATTGGTAAATCATGCCCTTACAGGGAACTCGGACGTTGCCGGGGAACACGGATGGTGGTCGGCCTTAATTGGTGATGATAAGTGCATAGACACCAAAAAATACACGGTGCTCTGTTTTAATGTTCCTGGCAATGGGTATGATGGTTTTGTCATTGAAAACTATAAGGATTTTGTGGCTAGGGATATTGCCAATATTTTTTTGCAGGGCTTGGAATTGTTGGATATAAAAAGGATTTACGCTTTGATTGGGGGATCTTTAGGGGGAGGCATAGCTTGGGAAATGGCGGTATTGAAGCCAAATCTTGCGGAACATTTGATACCGGTGGCATCCGATTGGAAATCAACCGACTGGTTAATTGCCAACTGTCAAATCCAGGAACAGTTTTTGGTTAATTCCAAACATCCCGTTCAGGATGCCCGTATGCACGCCATGTTGTGCTACCGAACCCCTGAATCTTTTAAGGAACGATTTAAAAGAAGTACCAATGAAGAATTAAAAGTATTTAATGTGGAGAGCTGGTTGCTGCACCATGGGAACAAGCTACAGGAGCGATTCCAATTATCGGCATATAAGCTGGCCAACCAATTATTAAAAACCATAGATGTAACCAGGGATGGTGAGGACCGTTTTATGAAATTGCAGAAGAGCGACACCAATATTCATATCATAGGGGTAGATTCCGATTTATTTTTTACTGCTAAAGAAAATAAGGAAACCTTTAAACAATGGGCCCAGGCCAATAGCAAGGTTACCTATGGTGAAATTCATTCTCTACATGGGCATGATGCTTTTTTGATCGAATTTGATCAGGTCCAGGAATTGCTAAAAGGCATTTTTGACCATAATGGGGATAGCAAGAGGATAAAAGTGTTGAAATTCGGAGGTAAATCTTTAGCCAACGGGGAAGGATTAGAGAGGGTTTTGGATATCATCACAACCAAAGTGAAAGTTGGAGAAAAAATCACCGTAGTATTATCTGCTCGGGACAAGGCCACGGATCAACTGGTGACTATTTTGGAAAAGGCTGCCAATGGGAAGAATTACGCCAAGGAATTTGAGGCCTTTGAAAAATATCAAAGACACACCTATAAAAATGTAGACCTGTCCAAGGAATTTTCGGAATTGGTGAAATTGTTCGAGGGAGTGTCCCTCTTAGGGGATTACAGCTCCAAAATCAAAGACCAGGTGTTATCGTATGGAGAACTTATTTCTGCCAAACTATTGACAAAGTTATTGATAGGGAGAGGTATAAAGGCGAAATTGTTGGATTCCAGAAACTTGATAAAGACCGATGCCACCTTTGGTGATGCTCAGGTTTTGGATGGCCTGTCCAGGGATAATGTGGTCTACGAATTTGGTAAATTGGATGCTGATTGTGTACCTGTTATTGCAGGTTTTATTGCCTCCAATACCGATAATGCCACGACTACACTAGGGAGAAATGGCAGTAATTATTCTGCTTCCTTATTGGCTAATTACTTAAATGCCGAAGAGTTGCAGAGCTATACCCATGTGGATGGGATCTTTACTGCCAATCCGGATTTGGTGCCTGATGCCAAAATTATTTCTGAGCTTTCCTATGGGGAGGCCAATGAGTTGGCTAATTTTGGTACAACCATATTGCACGCCAAGACCATTATTCCCCTTATCGAGAAAAATATCCCATTGCGAATATTAAACACCTTTAATAATGATAACAAGGGGACCCTCATAAGTGCGAAAACAGATGTAGAAGGCATCAAATCACTTTCTGTCTTTGAGCATATGTCCCTTATTAATTTAGAGGGTCGTGGTCTTTTGGGAAAAGTGGGTGTGGATGCCCGAATTTTTAGGGCTTTGGGTGAGAATAAGATTAGTGTGAGCATCATCTCACAAGGATCTTCTGAAAGGGGCATTGGATTGGTTGTGGCTACGGATAAGGCCGTATTGGCCAAGATGGCTCTGGAAAGGGAATTTGAGCACGATTTCCATTCCCAAGATATAAGTATGATTACAGTGGTGGAAGACGTTTCCATTATTTCCATTGTAGGGGAGGACTTGAGCACTTTTCACAAGCCTTATAATGCGCTGATAAAAAATCAGATAGTGCCTTTGCTGTTCAATAATACGGTATCTGGGAAGAACGTGAGTTTGGTCCTTAAAAAAACCGATCTGCACAAGGCTCTTAATGTGATGCACGGTCAGATTTTCGGAATCAGCAAGAAGGTGAATATAGCCGTATTTGGTCACGGCAATGTTGGGGGCACCCTGATAGATCAAATTTTGAAATCTTCAAAGAAGATCGAAAAAAGAAATGGGATTCACCTCAATGTCTTTGCTGTTGCGAATTCCAAAAGAGTGCTTTTTAATCCTAAGGGCGTCTCAAAGAATTGGAAGACGAATATCGTTTCCAAAGGCTTGGAATATCAAATTGAAGATGTATTTGATTTTGCCAGGAACCACCATCTGGAAAACTTGATAGCTGTTGACAATACGGCCAATCAGGATTTTGTGGCCCATTATTTTGATTTTGTAGAAAACGGATTCGATCTGGTCTCTTCCAATAAGATTGCCAATACGTTGGGATATGACTTCTATCAATTATTGCGGGAAGAACTGGATAAACATCAAAAGCAATACCTCTATGAGACCAATGTAGGAGCAGGGTTACCTTTGATAGATACCATAAAATTATTGCATATGTCGGGAGAGAATATCACCAGAATAAAAGGGGTGTTCTCCGGTTCCTTGAGTTATATTTTTAATACCTTTTCTGAGGTGGATGCCTCTTTTTCCAGTATCTTAAAAGAAGCAATGGACAACGGATTCACCGAGCCTGACGCAAGGGAAGACCTTTCCGGCAATGACGTTGGAAGAAAATTACTTATTTTGGCGAGGGAACTCGATTTAAGTAATGAATTTTCAGATATTGATATTCAAAATTTGATTCCAAGTGAATTGAGAGAGGGCACAGTTTCTAAATTTTTACAGAATTTGGAGGTGTTGGATGAAAAATTTAATACCCTCAAACAACAACAAAAGCCAAACCATGTATTGCGGTATGTGGGAGATCTTTCCGGGGACTTGCAAAAGGAAAAAGGCGTTTTGGAGGTGAAATTGGTTTCTGTACCCAAAGAAAGTGCCATGGGGCAAGTAAAGGGTTCTGATTCCATCATTGAAATTTATACAGAATCCTATGGTGAAAAACCGTTGGTCATTCAAGGAGCGGGTGCAGGTGCAGCGGTAACGGCAAGAGGGGTATTTGGCGATATATTACGAATTACAGAGAAAAGTTGATTATGAAAAAACAGCAGTTTGAAACGGAAGCAATACGCACGCAAATGGAACGCAGTCAGTATTTGGAGCATTCAACGCCCATGTACTTGACTTCCAGTTTTATTTTTGAGGATGCAGAGGATATGCGGGCTTCGTTTGCAGAGGAAAAGGAAAGAAATATTTATTCCAGATATAGCAACCCGAATTCTTCGGAGTTTATAGAAAAGGTGTGTAAAATGGAAGGCGCAGAAGAGGGTTTTGCCTTTGCGTCGGGCATGGCAGCTGTTTTTTCAACCTTTGCCGCCCTATTGGAAAGTGGGGACCATATTATTTCCTGTCGCAGTGTTTTTGGCTCTACCCACAGTCTATTTACCCAATTTTTTCCGAAGTGGAACATCAATACAAGTTATTTCAATATTGGCGAGGTAGATACCATTGAGAGCCTCATCACTCCAAAAACTAAAATCATTTATGCGGAATCCCCTACCAATCCAGGGGTTGATATCTTGGATCTGGAAGTTCTTGGGGCGATTGCCAAAAAACATAATTTGATTTTTATTATTGATAATTGTTTTGCTACCCCATATCTCCAGCAACCTATGAAATTTGGTGCCCACTTAGTGATTCATTCCGGGACCAAACTTATGGATGGACAGGGTCGAGTGTTGGCGGGCATCACCGTTGGTGGAAGGGAATTGATGGACAAGATATACCGATTTTCACGTATCACAGGTCCAGCCTTATCCCCCTTTAACGCATGGGTGTTATCCAAAAGTTTGGAGACCTTATCGGTAAGGGTAGACCGTCATTGTGAGAATGCCTTAAAACTTGCCCACTTCTTAGAAGATCATCCAAAGGTAAATTGGGTAAAATATCCGTTTTTGAAGTCGCACCCCCAATATGAAATTGCCAAAAAGCAGATGAAAGCCGGAGGTTGTGTCGTGGCCTTTGATGTAAAGGGAGGAGTAGAGGCAGGAAAGAAATTCTTTGATGCCATAAAACTACTTTCTTTATCCGCAAATTTGGGGGATGCAAGGAGTATTGTTACACACCCCGCATCTACCACCCACAGCAAGTTGACGACAGATGAACGCTTGGGTACCGGGATTACGGATGGTATGGTTAGGGTATCTGTGGGACTGGAACATATAGATGATATTATTGCTGATATTGACCAAGCGTTGGGGTAGGATTAATTCATGAAGTTGTAAGGTCAAAAACTGGGGATTGGCACATACAAAGCAAGGCCAAATTTCCTATATTCGTAGTATGCTTTCTAAGAAAACGAAATACGGATTAAAGGCGCTCACCTTTTTGGCAAACCAAAAAAATAGGGAGCCGGTGCAAATTGCTGAAATTGCCAATCATGAGAATATTTCGCAAAAATTTCTGGAAAGCATTCTACTAACTTTGCGGAAAACTGGTTTTTTGGGCTCTAAAAAAGGCAAGGGTGGAGGCTATTACCTTATTAAAGACCCCCAGGATATTCCAATGACTACCGTAATGAGGGTCTTGGAAGGTCCAATAGCTCTGGTACCCTGTGTAAGCCTTAATTTTTACGAAAAATGCAGTGACTGTCCAGATGAGGAAAAATGTTCCGTACACAAACTTATGATTCAAGTGAGGGACAGTACATTACAAGTTTTTGGTGATAATACCCTCGCCGATTTAATGTCCTAAGCGTATTTTATTGAGAGCGGACAGTTTTTAATGGGAAATCCTCAAAAATCACCCTTCTTTTTAATTAATCTACTAAAACTATAGGGTAAAAGTAATATTGATCCTTCTTTTTCGTCTATATGTCCAAATAAATTTTATTTTTGCCTACTCTATTAAATCGATAGGGTATAGGATTTTAAATTGTTTCACATGATAGCAGATCAATTGATATTAGGTAAAAATTCGAATAATACCAGCTATAAGGCCGATAGGAAAACAGAGCAACCTAAAAGGAGTATTGTTAAATCTATTAGCTGGAGACTTATAGGTACCATTGATACCATTTTAATTTCTTGGATGGTGACGGGGACGGCAAAAGTGGCCTTTTCCATTGGCTTGGTGGAATTGTTCACGAAGATGATTTTATACTTTTTTCACGAAAGGGCATGGAACGCCATTACCTGGGGCAAGTAATTAGGGATTGAAATTAAAGCATACTAAATCAATAAAAATGAAGTTTACGGAACAACAGATAAAAGACCTTAACGCACAATTCAAGGGTATTCCACCAGAGGAAATTATTTCTTGGGCTTTCCAATATGCTAAAAATGCTGTGGTTACCACAAATTTTCGGCCTTATGAAGTAGCTATTTTACATGCAGTGACAGATATTGAAAAAGATGTTCCGGTTATATGGTGCGACACGGGCTATAATACCCCCAATACATATAGACATGCCGAGGAGTTGATAGCTAAACTGGGCTTAAACATAAAATTATACGTACCAAAGCAAACAGCAGCGCACAGGGATGCTGTTTTAGGAATTCCAGGCATTGAAGATCCTAAGCATGCCATTTTTACGGAACAAGTAAAATTAGAACCCTTTAAAAGGGCTATGGCGGAACACAAGCCAGATGTATGGTTCACCAATTTAAGAAAAGGTCAGACTGCTTTGCGTGATACCCTGGATATATTGAGCCAAAGCAAGGATGGCGTCTTAAAGGTGAGTCCGTTTTACCATTGGAACGATGCGCAATTGGATGCCTACCTCGCACAACGTGGTCTGCCCAATGAGCATAAATATTTTGACCCGACCAAGGTATTGGAAAACAGGGAATGTGGATTACACGCTTAAAAAGAGAATAGCATAAATCAATTTTCTGGTTCTTATTGGAAAAGGAAAATCAAAAAATATATAGTTTGGAAACAGCAACATTAGATTCACAACGCACAACAAAAAGTTCACAAACAAGGGTTTTGCAAACCAATGCCTTGGAAAATGAGGCCATTTACATCTTTAGGGAAGTGGTGGCACAGTTCGAAAGACCTGTGTTGTTATTTTCTGGAGGTAAGGATTCCATTACCCTGGTCCGATTGGCACAAAAGGCATTCTTTCCTGCGAAAATACCGTTTCCATTAATGCATATTGATACGGGGCACAATTTTCCCGAAACCATTGAATTTCGCGATAGGTTGGCCAAGGAGCTGGGAGTGGAACTTATTATTCGCAATGTTCAGGATTCAATTGACCAAGGAAAAGTAGTGGAGGAGACCGGAAAATATGCCAGTAGGAATATGTTGCAGACCACTACACTTTTGGATGCCATTGAGGAATTTAAGTTCGATGCCTGTATAGGTGGTGCCAGAAGGGATGAAGAAAAGGCTAGGGCTAAAGAACGTATTTTTTCTGTCCGGGACGATTTTGGCCAATGGGATGAGAAAAATCAGCGTCCGGAATTGTTCGACATGCTGAATGGAGAAATAGAGATTGGCCAGAATGTAAGGGTCTTTCCTATCAGTAACTGGACAGAATTGGACGTTTGGAGCTATATCCAAAAAGAAGAGATTGAAATTCCATCCATATATTTTGCACACCAACGTAATATTTTTGAGAGGGATGGTTTGATCTGGTCCGCTGAGGACGGAGTAGTGTTTCGTGCGGAAGATGAAAAGGTAGCCGAAAGAACAGTAAGGTTTAGAACCGTAGGGGATATGTCCTGTACAGCTGCTGTTTTATCCTATGCAGATACCATTGACAAGGTGGTTGCTGAAATACGGGAATCAAAAATTTCCGAGCGCGGTGCCCGTATAGACGATAAGCGTTCCGAAGCGGCAATGGAAAAACGCAAGCAACAAGGATATTTCTAGCCCTTGATCCGCAATTGGTAGCATACAAGGTACATTAAATAGATAACAAAATAATAAATCCTTTCCCTAGGAAAGGTACATATAAGAATGGAAGTACTAAAAATAGCAACGGCAGGAAGTGTGGATGATGGGAAGAGTACCTTAATTGGGAGGTTACTTTACGATACAAAATCACTCACCGATGATAAGTTGGAGGCCATTGAGAGAAGTAGCAAGCAGAGAGGCTATGATTATTTGGACTTCTCTTTGGCTACGGACGGACTTGTGGCTGAAAGGGAACAGGGTATTACCATTGATGTGGCCCATATCTATTTTTCCACCCCTACCAAGAGTTATATTATTGCCGATACCCCAGGGCATGTAGAGTATACTAGGAACATGGTTACAGGAGCGTCTACATCCCAAGTGGCCATTATCCTGATTGATGCCAGAAAAGGGGTGATCGAACAGACGTATCGCCATTTTTTCATCAATAACCTCCTCAAAGTAAAAGATGTGATCGTTGCGGTCAATAAAATGGATCTGGTAGATTATTCAGAAGAAGTGTTCAATGATATAAAAAGAGATTTTGAGGCCTTGAATGCGAAGAGCACCTACAAAGAGCAACACGTGAGCTATATTCCAGTGAGCGCCCTGAAAGGCGACAATGTAGTTAAAAGAACAGATGCCATGTCTTGGTATGATGGAGAGACTATCTTAGGACATTTGGAAAATTTGGAGGCCGCTGATGTTTATGATCAGGGACAGGTGCGTTTTCCGATTCAGACAGTCATCCGACCAAAAATGGATGAATATCATGATTTTAGAGGCTATGCCGGTAAAATTTATGGTGGCAGTTTAAAAGTGGGGGACAGCGTAACCGTTTTGCCATCTTTAACGCAATCCAAAGTAAAGG
Source organism: Flavobacteriaceae bacterium KMM 6897 (assembly GCA_035798135.1). GTDB lineage: Bacteria > Bacteroidota > Bacteroidia > Flavobacteriales > Flavobacteriaceae > Sediminicola. Next base: position 66,947 of record JAPFBR010000005.1, read on the forward strand.
AAATTTACTTTTTTGATAAAAAATATGATGAGGCCGTTGCCGGTAGTTCCGTTAATATAACCTTGGAGGATGATATCAATATAACAAGAGGGGATATGTTGGTTAAAAGTAATGAACTCCCGAAAATTGAAAAGCAGATTACCGCAACTGTATGTTGGATGGACAATAAACAACTGCAACCAGGATCTAAATACATGGTTCAGCATAACACCAATAAGGTATTGTCCAAAATAGATGCCATTAGAAATGTGGTGTCCACTGAATATACAGGGGTTCATGATGCCAACAATAAATTGGCTTTGAACGAAATTGGGGAAGTGAGCATAAAATTGAGCAAGCCTATTTATTTTGATGCCTATAAAGACAACAAATCCAATGGCTCATTCATATTGATAGACACCCAATCCAATACAACGGCAGGCGTGGGTTTTATAAACTGATTCCAGTTGTAATTTAATAAAGTAAGGTGCTCTTTTTGTTGTTATCCTATTAAATACATAGAACAAATAGGAATATAACAAAATTGCCAATAATAATTAGAGAAGCGTTCCTATGCAAAGTTTTAGAACAGAAATAGAAAATCCTGTAGTACAAAAGGACATAATTGATTTAGAGGCCAAAATACGCCAGTTCCAAGAAGGGAAATTGGACGAAGAAAAGTTCAGAAGTCTTCGTTTGGCACGGGGTGTTTATGGGCAACGGCAGGAAGGCGTACAAATGATACGTATCAAATTGCCCTATGGAAAAGTTTCATCCAATCAATTGCGAAGGATCTGTGATGTTTCGGAAGAATATTCCACAGGGCGCTTACATATAACCACAAGACAGGATATACAGATCCATTACGTGGATCTTAACCGTACCCCTGAACTTTGGTCCCAATTGGAAAAGGATGATATCACCCTGCGTGAAGCCTGTGGTAACACTGTAAGAAACGTAACGGCAAGTGAAACGGCTGGGATAGATACGGAGGAACCTTTTGATGTGTCTCCATACGCAGATGCCCTGTTCCAATATTTTTTAAGAAATCCAGTCAGTCAGGAAATGGGCAGGAAGTTTAAAGTTTCTTTTTCTGCCAGTGATGCCGATACAGGCCTTTCCTATATGCACGATCTAGGCTTTATTGCCAAACTCCAAGATGGGGTCCCTGGTTTTAAAGTGATGTTGGGTGGAGGTTTGGGCTCTCAGCCCCGTCATGCCGATGAATTGTTCTCCTTTTTGCCAAGTGATCAAATCATTCCGTTGATGGAAGGGGTAGTAAGGGTGTTTGACCGTTACGGAGAACGTAAAAGCAGGGCCAAGGCCAGAATGAAGTTTCTATTGAAGGACTTGGGTCTGGATGGTTTTAAGGAATTATTGGAAGCGGAACAAAAGGCTGTTCCCTTTAAAACATTTCCTATTGATGCTGCAGTCTATCCAAAAGCACATATAGCGGATGCTAACGCACCTGAAGTATCTATTGAAAACCAAGAAGCATTTGAAAATTGGAAATCAACCAATATAGTACCTCAAAAACAAGCTGGTTTTGTAGCCATTGGAGTGAAGGTAAAATTAGGTGATTTTTATATAGATAAGGCACGAGCATTAGCAGCTTTGGTAGAGAAATATGCTGCGAGTGAAATTCGTCTCTCCCTCCGTCAAAATATCCTAATCCCGTATGTAAAAGAAGCCTTGCTTCCATTTTTTTATACGGAATTGGAAAAACTTGGATTTGTAGATGTAGGTTACAATAAAGCATTGGATATCACAGCTTGTCCGGGAACAGATACCTGTAACTTAGGGATTGCCAGTAGTACCGGGATTGCAGCGGAGTTAGAGCGAGTGATTGCAGCGGAATATCCGCAGTACATCAAAAACCCCGATGTAGTCATCAAAATAAGCGGTTGTATGAATGCTTGTGGTCAGCACAACATGGCCAATATTGGTTTTCAGGGCATGTCTATCAGGACCAAGGATAAATTAGTCGCCCCGGCCCTACAGGTTTTATTGGGAGGTGGAAATTTTGGAAATGGGAAGGGATTGTTTGCAGATAAAGTAATCAAGATACCCAGCAAAAGGGGGCCAGCAGCCTTACGATTGATATTGAACGATTTTGAAGCTCATGGCAATGGACAGTCTTTTGTGGATTACTATGTGGAGAAGGGCCAGATTTATTTCTACGACTATTTAAAGCCCTTGGCAGATATTGAGAATTTAACCCAAGATGATTTTATCGATTGGGGTAATACCGAGGAATATGTCCAGGCAATTGGCGTTGGGGAATGTGCCGGGGTGGTCATTGATTTGATCGCTACCTTGTTGTACGAGTCCGAGGAAAAGATTGCCAATGCGCAAATTGCGTTGGAGGACGAAAAATGGGCTGCGAGTATCTATCATTCCTATGCCTCCATGGTCAATTCTGCAAAAGCATTGTTGACTTCAGAAAATCACAAGACAAATACACATTCCGGAATTATCAAAGATTTTGATACCGTTTTTGTGTCTTCAGGAAAAATAGACCTGAGCCTAAATACTTCTTTTGAAGTCCTGGCTTTGCAATTGAATAAGAATGAACCTACGGAGGCCTTTGCCAAAGCTTATGTGAAAGATGCGAATGCATTTTTGATAAAAGTGGCGGCCTACAGAAAATTGGAGTTGGAACATGTATAAAGAGCCTAAATTAACGGTAGTAGGGGCTGGGCCCGGAGATGTGGAGTTGATCACCTTAAAGGCAATCAAAGCGCTGGCATCTGCCGATGTTGTTCTTTATGATGCCTTGGTGGATCCAGTATTGTTGACCCATGCCAAGAATTCTGAGCATATTTTTGTGGGCAAGCGCAAAGGATGTTATGCCTATCAACAGCAGCAGATCAATGAACTGATTGTAAGCAGGGCACATTCCCATGGGCATGTGGTACGCCTAAAAGGTGGTGATCCTTTTGTATTTGGTAGGGGAGCTGAAGAAATGGAATATGCCGCCAAATCTGGGTTGGCAGTAGCTATGGTCCCTGGAATATCGTCTTGTGTTGCGGTGCCGGCCTCCCAAAATATACCCGTGACCAAAAGAGGGGCGGCAGAAAGTTTTTGGGTGATCACAGGAACCACTAAAGACCATCGGTTATCTACGGATGTTGCCTTGGCCGCAAAGAGCAATGCTACCGTGGTGATATTGATGGGGATGTCCAAATTGTCCGCTATAGTTGAACTGTTCAGGCAAGAAGGCAAGTCAGAATTACCTATTGCCATCATTCAAAATGGTACCAGGGAAGATGAAAAAGTAGGTGTTGCCAGCATAGCAACGATAGAAGCGGAGGTGGCCAGACAAGATTTGGCAAATCCGGCGATTATAATAATTGGAGAAGTAGTTAAACATAGGGCCGCTATTTTAGAAGTTGCCCAAGAATATAAACAAGTAGAAAGTCAGAAGTTATGATAAAGACAGATATACTGATAATTGGAGCGGGACCTACGGGATTGTTCACTGTTTTTGAAGCAGGATTGTTAAAATTAAAAACACATTTAATAGATGCCTTGCCGCAACCGGGGGGACAATGTTCAGAGATTTACCCTAAGAAACCCATCTATGATATTCCGGCATTTCCTGAAATCTTGGCTGGAGATCTTGTGAACAACCTTATGGAACAAATAAAGCCTTTTAATGCGGGTTTTACTTTGGGCGAAAGGGCGGAAACCTTGGAAAAATTGGATGATGATACGTTTATCGTGACCACGAATAAAGGAACAAAGCACCATGCACCCGTAGTGGTCATCGCAGGAGGGTTGGGATCTTTTGAGCCTAGAAAGCCTTTGATTCCCAATATTGCCAATTACGAAGATAAGGGGGTTAGTTATATAATAAAGGATCCAGAGGTATACCGCGATAAAAAAGTGGTGATAGCCGGAGGGGGTGATTCCGCATTGGATTGGGCCATCTTCTTAACTGACGTGGCATCTGAAGTTTCTTTGGTACACCGTAGAAATGAGTTTAGAGGAGCCTTGGATTCCGTAGAAAAAGCGGCAGAATTAGCAAAATTGGGTAAGATCAGATTGTTTACGGAGGCTGAGGTGGTTGCAGTACAGGGCGCTGATGCCTTAGAGGCAGTAGTCATCAAACACAACGATGCCGCAAAAGGGGAGACCTTTTTGGAAGTAAATGATTTTATCCCACTATTTGGATTGTCACCAAAACTGGGACCCATTGGGAACTGGGGCTTGGAAATTGAGAAAAATGCCATTAAAGTGGATAATTCATATGATTATCAAACTAATATCCCAGGGGTATACGCCATAGGCGATGTCAATACCTACCCAGGCAAGCTTAAATTGATCTTATCCGGCTTCCATGAAGCTGCGGTAATGTGTCAGAGTGCCTACCAACGCATAAATCCAGGGAAAAGATATGTTATGAAATACACCACTGTAGGCGGGGTTGAAGGATTTGATGGCACTAAGAAAGAAGCAAAAAAAGAAGTGGTACAAAGTATATTAGCTTAGATTATATTTGAATTAGTCTATAAACCTTCCAGATTGCAATATGTTTGGAAGGTTTTAAAAAAAGTCTACTTTCCTTGTTTTTAATAATGCTGTGACGTTACTTTGCAGCTAGTTCATAACCAAAACTGAAGACGTTATCAAGAAAGGCGGAGGGATTAGACCCATTGAAGCCTTAGCAACCCTTTTTTCAATCCCCTTTCCTAAAGGGCTGAACAAAGAAGGTGCTACATTCTAATCCATGTACCGTTCCTGTTAAGGAACAATTAGTGCGGGAGTAGATAACTTAAAGAAAGACAACATTGTCTGTACCTTTCCTTACTTGATACTATAATTTTAATTGTCCTTTCGTAAAAACGATCTGGGCTCTGGCTTTGTCTTTTGTTTCAACAAGAAGACAAAAATTGCTAATTGTATTGCCGTTGGATATTTGGGAGAACATAAAGTGAAGATTATGAAGCATATCAAGGAATTGTTGAAAGAGCGTGTATTGGTATTGGATGGCGCCATGGGAACCATGCTCCAACGCTATAAATTTACCGAGGAGGATTTTAGGGGCGAACGCTTTAAAGATTGGGGCCAATCTTTACAAGGGAACAATGACCTCCTTTCTTTGACCCAACCAGAGGCCATTGCAGAAGTACATCGCAAGTATTTTGAAGCTGGCGCGGACATTGTTGAGACCAATACTTTTTCCGGAACCACCATTGCCATGGCCGATTACAACATGGAACCTTTGGTGTATGAATTGAATTATGAATCGGCACGAATTGCAAAAAAAGTGGCAGACGAATTTACCGCAAAGAATCCGGATAAACCGAGATTTGTGGCAGGGAGCATCGGACCTACTAATAAAACGGCCAGTATGTCCCCGGATGTGAACGACCCTGGATATAGGGCTATTTCCTTTGATGATCTTAGAATTGCCTATAAACAACAAGTAGAGGCCTTATTGGATGGAGGCTCCGATCTTTTATTGGTAGAGACTATTTTTGATACGCTCAATGCCAAGGCTGCCCTTTTTGCCATAGAAGAAGTAAAGGAAGAAAGGGGAATAGAGATACCCATCATGGTAAGTGGGACCATTACGGATGCTTCGGGGAGAACCTTATCCGGGCAAACGGCCGAAGCTTTTTTAATATCCATAAGCCATATCCCGATCCTTTCCATAGGTTTTAACTGTGCCTTGGGTGCCAGTCAATTAGTGCCACATTTAGAGGTTATTTCTTCAAAGTCAGATTTTTTTGTTTCCGCACACCCCAATGCCGGATTGCCAAATGCCTTTGGAGAATATGACGAAACACCTGCCCAGATGGCGGCTCAGATAAAGGAGTATTTGGAAAAGGGGTTGGTGAATATCATAGGCGGTTGCTGTGGGACCACCCCAGCACATATCAGAGCCATAGCCGATCTGGTAGAAAATTTTAAACCGAGAAGGTTGTTGGTTGATAGTATATAGTTATTCAGGACAAGTAAATGAGCATTATAAAACCAAAATATTTAAAATTATCGGGTCTCGAGCCCTTGGTCATCACCCCGGAAAGTAATTTCGTGAACGTGGGGGAGCGTACCAATGTAGCCGGATCCAAAAAGTTCCTTCGTCTCATAAAAGATGAGAAGTTTGAAGAGGCCTTGGATATTGCCCGCGCCCAAGTGGAAGGTGGTGCCCAGATCATCGATGTCAATATGGATGACGGACTTATCGATGGGAAAGAGGCCATGGTGAAATTCTTAAACCTTATTGTGGCAGAACCGGACATCTCTCGAGTCCCTATAATGATAGATAGTTCCAAATGGGAAATCATTGAGGCGGGCCTGCAAGTAGTCCAAGGGAAATGTGTGGTGAACTCCATCAGTTTAAAGGAAGGGGAGGCAGAATTTATCCACCACGCCAAATTGGTAAAAAGATATGGTGCCGCAGTCATAGTCATGGCCTTTGATGAGAAGGGACAGGCAGACAATTATGAACGTAGGCTGGAGATAAGCAAACGTTCCTATGATATATTGGTGAACAAGGTAAAGTTGGCTCCAGAGAATATCATTTTTGATTTGAACGTCTTTCCCGTTGCTACAGGAATGGATGAGCACAAGCGTAATGCCCTCGATTTTATTGAGGCTACAGCTTGGGTAAAAAAGAACCTTCCACACTGCAGTGTTAGCGGAGGGGTGAGCAATGTATCCTTTTCCTTTAGGGGGAATAATCCTGTAAGGGAGGCCATGCATTCCGTTTTCCTTTATCACGCCATTAAAGCAGGGATGAATATTGGTATCGTGAACCCTACCATGCTGGAGATCTACGATGATATCCCCAAGGATCTCTTGGAGCGTGTAGAGGATGTTATCCTGAACAGAACGGACGATGCCACCGAACGCTTGTTGGATTTTGCAGAAACCGTGGTCGGCACGGCCAAGGAAAGCAAGATAGACCTCACTTGGAGAACGGAGGCCCTGCAGAATAGGATCACCAGAGCCTTGGTAAAGGGGATAGACCAATACATCTTGGAGGATGTGGAAGAAGCCAGGCAAAGTGTGGATAAACCCATAAAGGTGATAGAAGGCCATTTGATGACGGGGATGAATGTGGTTGGAGATCTATTCGGTAGTGGTAAGATGTTTTTGCCCCAAGTGGTCAAATCGGCCAGGGTCATGAAAAAGGCTGTCGCATATTTGTTGCCTTATATAGAAGAGGAAAAATTGAAGAATCCCTTACCTGAAGGGAGCAGTTCCTCAGCAGGAAAAATATTGATGGCCACCGTAAAAGGGGATGTGCACGATATTGGAAAGAATATTGTGAGTGTGGTCTTGGCATGTAACAATTATGAGATTGTGGATCTCGGGGTCATGGTGCCCCCAGAAAAGATTATCAATGCCGCCAAAGAGCACAAGGTAGATATCATTGGCCTTAGTGGCCTGATCACCCCTTCCTTGGATGAGATGGTCCATTTGGCCAAGGAGATGGAGCGTCAGAATTTTTCTGTCCCCCTATTGATTGGAGGAGCCACTACAAGCAAGGCTCATACAGCGGTTAAGATAGATCCAAAGTATAAAAATGCCGTCATCCACGTAAACGATGCCTCTAGGGCCGTGACGGTAGTTGGGGACTTGTTGAAAAAAGAAACCTCGAGGACCTATATGGATTCCATTAAACTGGATTACGAGGAATTTAGAATCCAATTTGCCAAACGAGGGAAGCGGAAGGAGTATTTAGCTCTATCGGAAGCGCGAACCAATAAATATACTATTGACTGGGATACCAAGGATATAGCAGAACCAAAAGAACTGGGAGTACAGGTCATAAAGGATTTGGAGCTGCGAAAATTAAAGGATTTTATCGATTGGACCCCATTTTTTAGAAGTTGGGAACTCCATGGAAAATATCCGGCAATCCTAACTGATGAAGTAGTAGGAAAGGAAGCGACCGAACTTTTTAAGGATGCCCAAACCCTATTGGAAAAGATCTTCGCTGAAAAATTGCTGACTGCCAAGGCGGTATTTGGATTGTTTCAGGCAAACACCATTAATGATGATGATATAGAGGTGATTGTCCCACCGGACCATCATGCCAAAAAACATCATGAAGACAAGAAATATGTGTTTAGGACTTTGCGACAACAATTAAAAAAGCATGGGGGCAAACCTAATTTTGCCCTTGCGGATTACATAGCCCCTAAGGAATCGGAGCTCCAGGATTACATGGGCTTCTTTTGTGTTTCCACAGGGTTTGGGACTGCAGAGTTGGCCAAAGCTTATGAAAAGGAATTGGATGATTACAATTCCATAATGATCAAAGCATTATCGGACCGTTTAGCCGAGGCTTTTGCAGAATATTTACACAAGGAGGTCAGAACACATCATTGGGGCTACGCTTCCGATGAGAGATTGACCAACGAAGAGTTGATCTCAGAATCATATAAGGGCATTCGTCCGGCGCCAGGGTATCCTGCCTGTCCGGACCATTTGGAAAAATTGACCCTTTGGGAACTGTTGAGGGTGAAAGAACGTATAGGTGTAAAACTTACCGATAGCCTGGCCATGTGGCCTGCCGCCAGTGTTAGTGGCTACTATTTTGCCCATCCCAAGGCCAGGTATTTTGGGGTAGGGAAAATAAAGGATGATCAGGTGTATGATTTTGCCAAACGGAAGGGGATTTCAGAAGAAATGGCAGAAAAATGGTTGTCGCCAAATATCGCGGATGATTGATAAAACCCTGCGGGAAACACAGTTTTTGCGTTAGGGATAGAAGCGATATCATTTTTATGATGGACCAAAGATTTTGGAAACATTACCATGAGTATAAAAATATAAAGCGGATAGCGCGTTAAAACGCCCAAAGAGAATTAGTAACAAAGAAAAAACACTCCGAACAAGCCGTATTTTTAGTAAGTAGAGGCAGGGGGAAGGACATGAAAGTAACAGATCACATAAAAAACGCCAAAGGAAAAACCTTGTTCTCATTTGAGATCATACCTCCGGTCAAGGGCAAGAATATTCAGGAGCTTTATAACAATATAGACCCATTAATGGAGTTTAAGCCCCCTTTTATTGATGTGACCACTTCGAGGGAAGAATATGTATATATTGATAGGGCTGGCCTTTTGGATAAAAAACTGACCCGCATGCGCCCCGGAACTGTGGGGATCTGTGCTTCCATAAAACACAAATACGACGTGGATACCGTACCACATGTCCTCTGCGGGGGATTTACCAAGGAGGAAACGGAATACCTATTGGTGGATTGCCATTATTTGGGGATTCAAAATGTAATGGCCCTTAGGGGAGATGCCATGAAGGAGGAAAAGTATTTCAATCCTATTCAAGGAGGCCATGCCTTTGCTACTGGATTGGTAAAACAGATCCACAACCTAAACCAAGGAAAATATTTGCACGAGGTCATTGAGACCGATGATTGTGCCGACTTTTGTATTGGGGTGGCCGGTTATCCGGAAAAGCATTTGGAGGCCCCCTCTTTGCAATCCGATCTAAAAAGGCTGAAGGAAAAGATAGATGCAGGGGCGGACTATGTGGTGACCCAAATGTTTTTTGACAATCAGAAATATTTTGAATTTGTGGAAGCTGCCAAGGCCATGGGCATCAATGTCCCGATCATTCCGGGGATTAAGCCCATTGCCATAAAAAGACATCTGCAATTGTTGCCACAGGTTTTTCGGATAGATTTACCACAAGATTTGATTGACGCTGTGGACGATTGTAAAAACAATGTCGCGGTACGGCAGGTAGGGATAGAATGGGCTATTAGACAATCCAACGAACTCAAGGCGGCTGGAGTGCCTGTGCTGCATTATTATTCCATGGGTAAATCGGATAACATTAAGGCGATAGCCAAAGGCGTATTTTAGGAGTTGTTGCTTAATTATTAAGCGTCAGAAGAGGAGCACAAGTTGGATTCTTTTGTAAGAATTGGCATTGCCAATGTCCAACGACTTAAATCTATTTGCTATTTTTACGCCCCATGAATCGAAACCTATTTATCGCCTTCTTTTTTGTTGGCGCCCTGTGCTATTCACAGACCGAGATTGCCCCCGAAAAATATACGGTGGATGTCAATCAGTTTTATGGTTCCGTAATTCTTCACAATCCGGATATATCCCATTTAATCACTGCCCATCCTGCTGGTTTGATTCTTAGTGTGAACAGGAAGACTTATGGCTATGAGGAATGGGAGGCAGAGTACAGTTATCCCGATATTGGCTATTCGTTCGTTTATCAGGATATGAACAATAGCACCTTGGGAAAGAACTATGGGTTGTACGCCCATTATAACTTCTATTTACTCAATAGAAATCTCCAATTCAGAATTGGGCAGGGAATTGCCTATAATACGAATCCTTATGAAAAAGCAGCTAACTTTAGGAACAATGCCTATGGGTCGGACTTTTTGAGTTCCACCTATTTAATGCTTAACTACCACAAGGAAAATATTTTCAAGGGTTTGGGATTTAAGGCGGGCTTATCCGTGATACATTATTCCAATGCCAATTTTAGGGCCCCGAATACCTCTACCAATACCTTGGCTTTCAATGCCGGACTGGTATATGATCTGGACGGTGGTGAGACCATAGCCTACCTCCCTGCACAGGAGAAGGAAGAGGTTACGGAACCGATCCGCTTTAATTTTGCTTTTAGGACAGGGCTAAATGAAAGTGATGTGATCAATTCCGGGCAATATCCTTTTTATATTGTTTCGGCCTATGCGGACAAAAGGTTGGGAAGAAAAAGTGCCCTTCAATTGGGAGGGGATATATTTTTCTCTAAATTTTTAAAGGAATTGATCCGGTACCAATCTTTGGCCTTTCCAGAATTGGAGGTTTCGGCAGATGACGATTATAAAAGGGTTGGAGTATTTGTGGGACATGAACTTTTTATAAATCAAATGTCCGTCATTTCCCAATTGGGGTATTATGTATATTACCCCTTTGATTTTGAAGGAAGGGTATATAATAGAATTGGGCTAAAACGCTATTTTGGGGATAAAATATTTGCGGCCATAACCTTAAAATCCCATGGCGCAAAAGCGGAAGCTGTGGAATTTGGGATTGGGATTAGGTTATAATATGAGTCCATATGATGGCCCATTTATAATAAAAAGTATTCGATATCAGTAAAATCAAGAATGATGATCAAAATATTGAAAGAAACACCTTATCTGTTGATGATTCTCCTTATTTCATGTAACGGTGAAAACGCACCCGATTGTTTTCAAAATGCAGGCAATTTGGTACTTGAAGAAGTGGCAGTTCCTGAATTCAACAAAATCACGGTCTATGATAATGTTGAATTGATCCTGAAACAGGGAGACGATACCAAGGTAGAAATAGAAACGGGAGAGTTTCTGCGCAATGAGGTGACCGTTGAGGTAGTTGATGGGAGATTGTTGTTGAGGGATGAGAATGATTGTAATTTTACCCGAAAATATAATCTTACCAAGATATTTGTAACGGCACCAAATATTGTCGAGATAAGAAGCAGTACTGGATTTCCAATATCCAGTAATGGGGTTCTAGCGTACCAAAACTTAACGTTGTTGTCCGAATCTTTTACGGTCCCCGATGCCGAAAATACAAGTGGTTCCTTTGATTTGGAGTTAAATGCCGAAACGGTTCGCATCGTTTCCAATGGGATATCCTATTTTAAGTTACGAGGGAATGCCGTAAACTTCAATATTGTTTTTGCTGCCGGCGACTCCCGTTTGGAGGCCAATGAATTGATGGTGGACAATATCAGTTTGGACCATAGGGGAAGCAATGATATGCTCTTACATCCCTTGCAATCCCTGAAGGGCACCCTGAGGGGTACGGGAGATGTTATTAGTTATGAACGACCATCGGTGATAGACGTGGAGGAAATTTATAAAGGTCGACTCATATTTAGGGATTAGGGTATTAATCCAAACACTTTTAAATGGACCGACTTATATTTATCTTTAGTTGCATATGAGGTTTTCACTTTTCACATATCTGAAGGATCTTTTTGTGTCCAAAAGGATATTAAGAAGAGGTATTGTTCAAGAAAATTTGGTTCAAGCAGATATTTTATTGGAAAGGCTTATTGAAGAAAAGAAGATACCCGGTTTGGCCGTAACGATTTTAAAAGAAGGGGATACTGTTTTTCAAAAAGGGTACGGTTATGCCGATTTAGAAATAAAAAATAGGGTAGACCCAAGGAAAACGATGTTTAGGATTGCCAGTGTCTCCAAGCCTATAGCCGCCACAGCATTGGCCCATATGGTTGAAGATGGGTTAATGGATTTGGATGCCTCCTTTTATAATTACGTATCCTATTATCCGAAAAAAAAATACGATTTCACAATTCGGCAATTAGCTGGTCACACCGCCGGAATAAGAGGGTATCAAGGAAAGGAGCATGGGTTGAACAAGCCATACTCCATAAAGGAAAGCATAGAAATTTTTAAGGATTCTGATCTGCTTTTTGAACCTGGAAATAGTTACCACTATAATAGTTTTGACTGGGTATTGGTCTCTCTTGCCATGCAGGAGGTCAGTGGTATCCCGTTTGATGAATACGTCAGGAAAAAAGTCCTACTTCCTTTAAAATTATACAACACAGCCCCTGAAATTGCCCATAAGCAGTATTCCGAAGAGGCAACCTTCTATTCCAAGAACAGGATTGGTTTCAGAAAAGCCATTCCCGTTAATAATTGGTACAAACTGGCAGGTGGCGGCTTTCTTTCCACATCCGAAGATATTGCCAATTTTGGTAATGCCTATCTTCAAAAAATAGTAGCAAATGGTCATCCTTGGTCCCAATTTGTTACTTCCGAAAGGGTAAATGGGAAGCCCACCTTCTACGGGTTGGGATGGCAGGTGAGTCGGGATAAAAAGGGAAGACCTTTTTATGGCCATGTTGGCAATGGGGTAGGGGGATATTCCAATCTTTTCATATATCCAGATCAACACGTGGTGTTTTCTATTTTGGTGAACTGTACGAACCCAGAAATTCAGCAAGAATTGGATGAGGTGGTGGACGAGATGCTAAATAATCTGATAGCATAATTGAACGTGTTTTGGATAGCCTGACTTTCCCTGCGGATGACTTTTTTAATTTCCTCCAAAAAGTTTCTTTATATTTATGCAAACCGAAAAAAATGGAATAGTTATCCTGATAATTATTTGATTTGTATTAGGTATAAAGCATAAATAATTCAACTAAACCACTATGATGAACACCGTTCGTTTACTCTTGATTACCTTTCTTTTGCTGCCCTTATTCTTATATCCACAACGAAGTAAAAAGAAGAACCCCCTACCAGAAACCGTACTTGTCGATAAGGATTTTCATCAGCTCAAATGGCGGAATATAGGCCCCTTTAGAGGTGGTAGAAGTGTTGCCAGTACTGGTGTAGTAGACCAGCCAATGACCTATTATATGGGTTCCACGGGAGGTGGGGTCTGGAAAACAGAAGATGATGGGATAACATGGAAAAATATTTCCGACGGATTTTTTAAGACGGGGACCGTAGGTGCCATTGCCGTTGCAGAAAGCAATTCTAATATAGTGGTGGTTGGTATGGGGGAACATGCTGCCAGAGGGGTGATGACTTCAATGGGAAACGGGGTTTATAAATCTATGGATGCGGGTAAAACTTGGAAGCACATCGGCCTTGATAACAGCAGACATATTTCTGATGTGGTCATAAATCCCAATGACCCAAATACCATATTTATTTCCGCCCAAGGGGCTCAATATGGAGCTTCATCGGAAAGAGGTGTTTACCGCTCCAAGGATGGTGGAGACACCTGGGAAAAAGTACTTTACGTAAATGATCTTACCGGGGCATCCTCAATAAGTATGGATATGAACAATCCCATGATCCTGTATGCCAGTATGTGGGAACATCAACGTTTTCCATGGACCATGGTTTCTGGAGGAGAAGGTTCTGGCCTTTATAAATCCACCGACGGAGGTACCACTTGGGAAAAGATGAAGGAAGGATTGCCCAAAGAAATGGGTAAATCGGGTATTTCGGTATCACGTGCAAATTCTGATAGGGTATATGCAGTTGTAGAGGCCGAAGGAAAGCAAGGTGGGGTCTATCGTTCCGATGATGGCGGGAAAAAATGGAAACAAACAAGTAAGGACAGGATCAATATCGCTCGGTCGTGGTACTATATGGAAATTTTTGCGGATCCCCAGAATGAGGATTGGGTGTATGTGCTTAACGCTCCTGTGACTAAATCCATTGATGGCGGCGCAAATTTTAGTCCTTTGTCCACACCCCATGGGGACAACCATCATTTGTGGATACACCCAAAGAACCATAACATCATGATCAACTCCAACGACGGAGGCGCCAATATTTCCAATAATGGGGGCAAGAGCTGGAGTACACAGGAAAATCAGCCCACAGCACAATTTTACCGGGTAATAACGGATAATCTGGTGCCCTACAATATTTATGGGGGGCAACAGGACAATTCTTCCATATCCATAGTGAGCAGGACAACGGATAATGGAATCGATTGGCAGGACTGGCATCCTGCTTCGGGCTGTGAAAGTGCTTATTTGGCCTTTGATCCCAACAACCCTGACGTGATTTACGGCGGTTGTTACCAAGGGATCATTGAAAAATTTTATACGGCTTCACAGCAGTCAAAATCAATTAAAGAGTATCCTGAATTGGGGTTGGGGGTAGTGCCGAGCGATTTTAAGTTCCGTTATAATTGGAATGCCCCGATCATTGCCTCTCCCCACGATGTCAATATCATTTATCATGCGGGGAACGTCGTTTTTAAAACCATGGATGGCGGTACTACATGGGAGACTATTTCCGGCGACCTCACCAGGAATGATAAAACCAAACAAGGACCCGGTGGCGGCCCATATACCAATGAAGCCGCAGGAGGTGAAAATTACAATACCATCATGTATTTAGTAGAGTCACCTCATGAAAACGGGGTGCTTTGGGCCGGTTCGGATGACGGACTTGTACATCTCACCAAAGACGGTGGTATATCATGGCAAAATGTGAGTCCAGCTGATTTGGGTGAGGGTATTGTCAATCATATTGAAGTTTCTCCCCATGATCCTGGGACGGCCTATGTGACCGTTATGAAATACAAATTTATGGACCTTGCCCCATACATCTTTAAAACAACAGATTACGGTGTTACCTGGTCCAAGGTGGTCAATGGCATTTCCGATCCGCATACCTTCGTAAGGGTAGTTAAAGAAGACCCGAAGAAACCGGGACTGCTTTATGCGGGGACAGAGACCGGTCTTTATATTTCATTCAATGCTGGGGTCAATTGGCAACCTTTTCAATTGAATTTGCCTGTTGTGCCCATCAACGATCTAACGATACAAGACAATGATCTGATTGCCGCCACTGCAGGAAGATCGTTCTGGATTCTAGATGACCTCAGTGCCATTCAAAATACAGATTTTAATAAGGAAAGTGTTGCACTTTTCAAACCTAAGGATACCTATCTACTTTTCGGTGGTAGTAGTGATGAGCCAGTTCCTGGAATAGGACAGAACCCTAAGCAGGGTGTTACCATGGATTATTACCTGCCCAAGGAAGGGGATAGCTTGGATTTAAAATTGGAAGTTTATAAAGGAGAAAAGCTCATCAGAACCTATACCAATAAGAAACCTAAGGATTTTAAATCATGGCCGGGAGGACCTTCCAAGCCTGAAGTGCTTTCCTCTAAAAAAGGTTACAATCGATTCACATGGGATTTTAGAACCGAAGATCTACCCGTCGTGGATAAGGTATTTTCCATGGGAGGTAATAGTGGATACAGGGTAGGTCCAGGAGCGTATTCCTTAAAGCTTATGTTGGACGGAAATGTTTCTGAGACTACGGTAACCATTATGGCAAATCCAAATATAGAGGCTACTTCCAATGACTATATGGAACAGCAAGACATATTGGCCACTATAGACCAGACCATTCAGGATATGCATGTAGCTGTTAATCAGATGCGCTCTGCCAAAAGTCAGATTCAGGCCTATAAAAAATTACTGGAGAAAAACACTTCATTGACCGGCACCAAGGAATTGGTGGTTATGGGAGACTGGCTGGTAAACCGTATAGTTACTTGGGAAGAGAACCTGATACAGCCAAAACAGGAAACTTTCCAGGATGTCATCAACTTCAATAATAAATTAAGTGCCCAACTGTTACATTTGAAGGGTTATATTGATGAAGCCTTTCCAAAAGTGACCCAAGGTGCCAAAACCAGATTGAACGATTTATTAGGGCAATGGAATACTTTTAAAAAAGAGCACGATGCCATTGTAGTTACCGAAATGAAGGCGTATAACGAGAAGTATCAATCATTGGAAATTCCGGCTTTGATCATCGGCCAATAGTATTTTTTTAGATTTATCGGATCTTCTAAAGGAAAAGAACAAAAAAGAGCCTCACATAGAGGCTCTTTTTATTTTATTATAATTAAACATGGGTCAATTCGGTGAATAGACTTTCCAGATTTTTATTCTTTCTACTTAATTGAAGGGTCTTAAGTTTATTGTCATGCGCAAAATCAAATACTATTGGTCGCATGTCGATAGAGGTATTAAAAGTTATATCATAGACAAAGCCTACAATGTTTTTAACAAGGACAACATTGGGTAATTTTCGCAAAAAGGCTTCCTCCACCCTATAATCGAATTCTACTTCTATAATTTGTTCTTCCGCTGATCTCAATTCCTCCAATTTCTTATCTGCAACTACAACTCCTTTGTTGATAATGATGACGCGATCACAGACCGCTTCCACTTCTTTCATGATATGGGTGGAAAGCAAGATGGTTTTCTCTTTACCGATTTCTATGATCAGTTTGCGTATTTCCAAGAGCTGGTTGGGGTCCAGACCAGTGGTAGGTTCATCCAAAATCAGTACTTCTGGATCGTGCAACAGGGCCGCGGCCAGTCCTACCCTTTGTCGGTACCCCTTGGAAAGTTGTCCAATCTTTTTGTGTGACTCGGGAGTCAGGCCTGTTTGGCCAATGACGGTTTCAATGCGGTCTTTCCCCACCTTATAAACGTTGGCATTGAATTCCAGATATTCCTTCACATACATGTCCAGATACAGCGGATTGTGTTCTGGTAGGTATCCAATGCTTTTTTGCACCTGTTTTTTATCGGTAATTACATCAAAGGAATTCACGGCAGCCTCCCCATTATCGGCCAGACTATAAGTGGTAAGGATTTTCATCAAGGTTGATTTTCCAGCACCATTAGGGCCTAAGAAACCCACAATTTCCCCTTTCTCAATGGTAAAGGATATATTGGATAGTGCTTTTTGGGAACCAAAACTTTTAGTGATGTTTTTGACCGCTATGGACATAAAGATAATTTTCACCAAAAATAAAGCAAATTAACGAAACCATGATTTCTATTTCCTAGGAGATATTATTATCTCAATTTCAGAAATATAAAAAACATGAAATAGGTAGGTTTTGATATTGGAGGTTTCCTTTGAACCTTTTAAAAATCAATTATTCGTAAATAATGTTAGTATTTGTGGAGTTTTGTATATCAATTGTTTAATAAATTGGATTATTTGAAAAAAGAAGGTCTTAAAATTTGATTTTTAAATTTAATATTTACCTTAGCAAAAGATTTTGTAAATAAATGACAAAGCAATATATCTGGAACGGTTTTTATTTCTACTTCTTTTTTAAAAGAGGTACGGGACTGTTCTAGCATATTTTAAAAATATAGATAGCAAAAAAGTCCCGTGAAAACTGGGACTTTTTTTTTGGTCCAAACCTAAATGGCGATCTCTAATAGTAGTAACAAAAACCCCCTTGGTACATAGGGTCGAATAAGAATAATGGCATTAAAAATAGCAATACAGGGAATAAAGGGATCCAACCACCATCAGGTGGCCAAGGATCACTTTGGGGATGATATAGACCTAGTGGAATGTATGTCCTTTGATGGGCTTGTGGATCAGCTGCTCATCAACAAAGCGGACAAAGGTGTCATGGCTATTGAAAACTCCATCGCAGGGTCCATTATTCCAAATTACGCCTTGGTCTACAAGAATAACCTACATATTATTGGGGAACATTACTTAAACATCCACCATCATCTAATGGTCCTCAAAGGCCAGAAAATGGCAGATATTCAAGAAGTTCACTCACATCCAATGGCATTGTTGCAATGCAAGGAATATTTTAGGGACTTCCCCTCTATAAAATTAGTGGAGGATGTGGATACGGCAGAAACCGCCAAAAGAATTCAAGATGAAAAATTGAAACACATTGCAGCCATTGCTCCTAAGGTAGCGGCTGAATTGTACGATTTGGAAATCATTGCCTCAGAGATACAGACCATTAAAAACAATTCAACAAGGTTTATCATCGTCAAAACCCAAAACAAGGTACTCCCTGAAGAGGAAATAAATAAAGCCTCCCTACGGTTTCTGACAGATCACAAAAGGGGAAGTTTGGCAGCTGTGTTGAATGTGATGAGCGATTGTAACATGAATCTTACGAAGATCCAATCCCTACCCGTAATAGAGCGTCCATGGAAATATTCCTTTTTTGTAGATGTTACTTTTGATTCCTATGCGCATTATGCGAAGGCAAAGTCGCTTTTAGAGATTATGTCAGAAGAATTTAAGGTATTGGGTGAATATAAAAATGGAAGAAGCTTATGATTGCTGCAGACAGATTGAAAACGGTGGAAGAATACTACTTCTCAAAAAAATTAAGGGAAGTCAGAGGGTTAATGGCAGAAGGTAGGCCCATTATCAATATGGGTATTGGGAGTCCGGATTTGGCCCCTTCTCAGGAAGTCATCGAGGCCCTACAGGAATCTGTAAATGGTGCCAATGCCCATCAATACCAAAGCTATCAGGGCCTCCCAGAATTGAGGGAAGCATTTGCCACGTTTTACCATGCGAAATTTGGGGTTACGGTAAATCCGGCCAATGAAGTGCTGCCTTTGATGGGATCCAAAGAAGGAATTATGCATATCAGTATGGCATTCTTAAATCCAGGGGATGAGGTGTTGATTCCCAATCCGGGATATCCTACCTATTCTTCCGTAACCAATTTAGTAGGTGCCATTCCCAAATATTACGATTTGTTGGCTAAGAATGGCTGGTTTCCCGATTTGGAAGCCTTGGAAAAGAAAGATCTGTCCAAGGTGAAAATTATGTGGACCAGTTACCCCCATATGCCCACCGGTGCCACAGCATCTGAGGCCCAATTAATGGATCTGGTAGCCTTTGCCAAGCGGAACAATATTCTTTTGGTAAATGACAATCCTTACAGTTTTGTGCTCAACCAAACCCCTATCAGTATTTTAGGCGTAGAAGGTGCCATGGAAGTGGCACTGGAACTTAATTCATTGAGCAAGACGTTTAACATGGCCGGATGGCGAGTGGGGATGGTTTTGGGCAGCAAAGCCCATATTGATGAGGTTTTAAAGGTGAAGAGCAATATGGATTCCGGGATGTTTTATGGCATACAAAAAGGGGCAATTGCCGCCCTTCAGAGTAGCGAAGTCTGGTTTGATAAACTAACAAAAGTTTATACGTCAAGAAGGAATCTGGTGTTCCAATTGGCGGATAAGTTGAACTGTACCTATGATGGACAAAATGCAGTAGGTATGTTCGTATGGGCAAAATTACCTGTGGGTATCGCCTCGGCTGAAACATTTATTGATGAAGTGTTATATGGCAAGAATATATTTATCACCCCAGGGACCATTTTTGGAAGTAATGGAGAAGGGTATATTCGATTTTCACTTTGTGTTACAGAAGATAAAATTAAGGAAGCAATAAGTAGATTTTAAAGGGATGAACGTATTTATAATCGGTGTTGGATTAATAGGTGGCTCTATGGCCAAGGATATCAAAAATTTTGATCCAGAGGCTATAATATATGGTATCGACACCAATGAAATACACTTGGAAGAAGCACTATCACTCGGATTGATAGACAAAAGTGCAACTTACCAAGATTTGACAATAGCAGATGTGGTTATTGTTTCCATACCTGTAGATGTTATGGTTTCAGAGCTTCCCAAAGTTTTGGATGTCGTAAATGACGATGCAGTGGTGTTGGACGCAGGGTCAACAAAAGCGTTAATTTGTAGTACGCTGGAGCACCATCCCAAAAGAAGGAATTTCCTGGCATGCCATCCTATTGCGGGAACTGAATTTTCGGGACCTTCAGCAGCTATCAATGGCCTGTTTAAAGGAAAGACCAATATTATTTGTGAAGTAGAAAAAACGGCTTTTAAGTTGCAGGAAAGAGCATTGGAGATATTTCAAAAATTAGGGATGCGTATCAGATATATGAACCCGGACGCTCACGATAAGCATATTGCTTATGTCTCCCATCTGTCACATATAAGTGCTTTTATGTTGGGCAAGACGGTAATTGAAAAAGAAAAAAATGAGCGTGATATTTTTGACATGGCGGGAAGTGGATTTGAAAGTACAGTGCGCTTGGCAAAAAGTTCCCCAGCAATGTGGACGCCTATTTTTGAGCAGAACAGGGAGAATGTGATTGAAACCTTGGAAGAATACATCATAAATTTAGAAGCTTTCAAAAAAATGATCGTTGAAAGTGATTATGAAGGTATTTATAAGGAAATGAGCAATACCAACAGAATAAAAGAAATATTAAACGGAATACCACTAAATAAAAATTAGAATACATTAAAATGGAAAATTCAAAACAAATGAGAACATGGTTGGACGATATGAAATTGGACCATCCGTTAGTAATCGCAGGGCCTTGTAGTGCGGAGACAGAAGAACAAGTATTAAAAATTGCACATGAGTTAAAGGATAGCGATGTAAACTATTTCCGCGCAGGGATATGGAAGCCAAGAACCCGTCCCGGAATGTTCGAAGGTGTTGGAGCTATTGGATTAAAGTGGTTGAAAAAAGTGAAAGAAGAAACAGGTATGAAAACGGCGACGGAAGTTGCCAATAAAGCCCATGTGGATCTTGCTTTGGAGCACGATGTGGATTTGCTTTGGATAGGGGCACGCTCAACGGTGAGTCCATTTATTATGCAGGAAATAGCAGATGCTCTGGAAGGTACCGATAAAATAGTGTTGGTAAAAAACCCTATCAATCCAGATTTGTCACTTTGGTTGGGAGGTATCGAAAGATTATACGCCGCCAATATTAAAAATTTGGGCGCCATCCATAGAGGTTTTTCCACCTACGAAAAGACCAAGTACAGAAATATTCCAGAGTGGCAATTGGCCATTGAATTTCAAAATCGTTTTCCCGATTTGCCATTGATCAATGACCCATCACACATTACCGGGAAAAGGGATATGATTTTTGATGTGTCACAGACAGCTTTGGATCTAAACTTTGATGGCCTAATGATCGAAACGCATTATGATCCTGACAATGCATGGAGTGATGCCGCACAACAAGTAACACCAACGGTTTTGAAACAAATAATGAGGGATCTAAAAATCAGAAAGATAACTGATTCAGAAGCGGATTATACCAAGGAACTGAGTAATCTTAGGGCCCAGATAGATGTTATAGATAATCAGCTGTTGGATATTTTGGGCAAAAGGATGAAGACTTCAGATAGTATAGGAGCTCTAAAAAAGACAAAAAATGTTGCCGTACTTCAGTCCACCAGATGGAACGAAATTTTGGGTAATATGATCTTGGAAGGAGAATCAAGAGGTTTGAGCGAGGAATTCGTCTTAAAAATGTTCAAGGCGATCCACCAAGAATCTATCAACCATCAGGAAAAAATTATTAACGGATAGTAATAATTTGATAATTTGTAATAAGCCCCACAGGTTCTGTGGGGCTTATTTTTTAGGAATTATTTTTTCTTGAAAATATACCGGGTAATAAATATTCCCTGCCCGTCACCCTCTCCGCTGTCACTTTCTACGCCACTGGTCACAAAGGTAAGTTCCCATCCTTCGGCAACCATGGCATTTATTTTTGAGGTAATCACTGCGTCATTGGCAGCGATATTCTGAAAACGGATTCCCCCAATATTGTAGAAGTTCAACAATTTGGTTTCTTCAAAATTCTTTACTCGAATTTCACCCCGGTCAGACTTGTTTCTGGTATTGTCATCTTCCGTTTGCTCACTTGTAAATTCCTTATAGTCTTTTGTTTCTGTAGCACTGATAATTCTGGAGCGACCCAAGCCACTTGGAACTATAGACTCTACACTGGTGATCACTTTAAACTGTTGTGCGCTTGCTTCCATGTTGGCCAAAAGAACCAAACATGGGACTAAAAAAAGTTTCTTCATTGGATAGTGGATTAGAGGTTAATTATAGACTATGAAACGCGTCAATATCAAAGGTATTAAAAAGTAATGTTGTTTCTTTGTAAAAATTAATACCATCATATTTAATGTTAGGAATCGTTTATAAATCTACAGGGAGTTGGTACACCGTAAAGACCAATGATGGTGAGTTTTATGAATGTAAAATAAAAGGGAAATTCAGGATCCAAGGGATCAAAAGCACCAATCCAATTGCTGTTGGGGATAAGGTAGATTTTGAGGTAGAGCATATCGGGGACGAGACCATGGGCATTATCTCGGAAATAGCGAACAGGAAGAACTACATTGTCCGTAAATCTGTAAACCTCTCCAAGCAGACGCACATCATTGCTTCTAATTTGGATCAGGTATTTCTAATGGTGACCCTTAACAACCCTCCAACTTCGACCAGTTTTATAGATCGTTTTCTGGTTACTTCGGAAGCCTATCAAATTCCAGCCGTTATACTTTTCAATAAAATAGACACCTACAATGAGGATGAATTGGGAGAGATTAAATATATGGCAGCCCTTTATCGTGAAATAGGGTATACTTGTTTGGGTATTTCAGCCAAAACGGGAAAAAACGTGGAAGAGGTCAAAGAATTGATGAAGGGCAAAACTAGTATGTTTTCAGGCCATTCAGGAGTAGGTAAATCTACCTTGATCAATGCAATAGATAAGGAACTACATTTAAAAACCGCCGAAATATCACCACAGCACCTACAGGGTCAGCATACCACTACATTTGCAGAAATGTTCGATATGGATTTTGGGGCTAGAATCATAGATACCCCTGGAATTAAGGGATTTGGTATAGTAGATATGGAGAAAAGCGAGATTGGAAATTATTTTCCAGAATTCTTCAAGTTAAAAAACCAGTGTAAATTTAATGATTGCCTCCATTTGGATGAACCCCAATGCGCCGTAAAAGAGGCCTTGGATAGGGATGAGGTATCTTGGAGCAGGTATAGGAGTTACGTACAAATGGTAACTGGGGAAGAAGAAAACTACAGAATGGACATCTATAGCAAAAAATAAATGAGGGCAATTGTACAAAGGGTAGCGAAGGCAAGTGTAACCGTTGATGGGGCAGTAATTTCGAAAATTGACAATGGCCTTTTGATTTTTTTGGGGGTTGAGGATGCAGATGAACAGGAGGATTTGGAATGGTTATCCAGAAAAATTGTCAACCTGCGTATTTTTAATGATTCCGAAGGGGTAATGAACCAGTCCCTTGTTGAAACTGGTGGCAATGCCATTGTGGTTAGTCAGTTTACCTTACATGCATCCACAAAAAAAGGCAATAGACCTTCTTATATCAAGGCGGCAAAACCAACAGTAGCCATTCCCTTATACGAAATGTTTGTCACCCAAATGGAGCAGGATTTAGGACTAAAAGTGGGGACTGGAATTTTCGGGGCCGATATGAAGGTGGAATTGATCAATGATGGCCCTGTGACTATTACAATCGACACTAAAAATAAGGAATAATGAACATACAAAACTCGCAAAAAGCAGTAGATGAGTGGATAAAGGCCCATGGGGTGCGTTATTTTAATGAACTTACCAATATGGCCCAACTTACTGAAGAGGTTGGGGAAGTGGCCCGTATCATAGCTAGGCGTTATGGCGAACAAAGTGAAAAAGAATCGGATAAGGATAAAGATCTAGGTGAGGAATTGGCAGATGTTCTTTTTGTGGTTCTCTGTTTGGCCAACCAAACTGGGATAGATTTGCAACAATCTTTTGATAAAAAGTTAGATCTCAAGACCAAGAGAGATCATGACCGCCATCATGGTAATGAAAAGCTGAAATAGTCCTATATTTACGGTTCATTTTTTTCGGGATACGGCACGTAAGTGGTCTGCATTGATCATGGCTTATTGCACACCCGATCTCTTTTAAAATTTAGGACATTGAAGCTACATCTATCTGCACCTGCATCAAAAAAAATAAAAGCGGGAATCAAAATTACCGGCTCCAAAAGTGAGTCCAATCGGTTATTGTTATTACAGGCTTTGTTTTCGAATATAGAAATAGCCAATATTTCCAATTCAGACGATGCACAGGTCATGCAAAAAGGTTTAAAAATCGCCGAAGGGGAAGTTGATATCCATCACGCCGGTACTGCAATGCGGTTTTTAACGGCCTATTTTTCTTCCCAAGAGGGAAAGGAGGTAGTGCTTACAGGTTCCCAACGTATGACGGAAAGGCCTATAAAGGTATTGGTAGAAGCACTACAAAGCATAGGCGCCGATATTACTTATGTCAAAAATGAGGGATATCCTCCGATAAAAATAAAGGGAAAAACCCTTGAAAAAAATAAGGTGAGTTTACCTGCGGATATCAGTAGTCAATATATTTCTGCCTTGTTACTGATTGCGCCGAGCCTAAAATATGGCCTGGAGTTGGAATTGATAGGGAAGATAACTTCCGTTCCCTATATCAAAATGACCTTGGCCTTATTGTCCCAAGCGGGGATAGAGAATTCTTTTAAAGGGAATACCATTGTGGTGCAACCTAAAAGGGAGGTTCCAAAAATAAATATGGTAGTGGAGTCCGACTGGAGTTCTGCCTCTTATTTTTATAGTATAGCGGCCCTTTGTGAGGTGGGCACGGAGATCACCTTATCTTCCTATAAGGCAGAAAGTTTGCAGGGCGATAGTGTCCTAGCTGGGATTTATACCCAATTTGGTGTAGAAACTACATTTGTTGGTCACGAAATTTGCCTTAAAAAAAATAAAGCAGTTCCTGTAGCCTCATCAATTACCTTGGATCTGGCCAATGCTCCTGATATTGCCCAAACTATTGCCGTTACCTGTTTTGGGTTGGGAATGGCCTGTCATTTAGAAGGGCTCCATACGCTAAAAATAAAGGAAACGGATCGATTGGAGGCCTTAAAAACAGAATTGTCAAAGCTAGGTGCCTCCATTTCGGTAACCGATACATCTTTGACTTTAAAGGCGTCCAAGGAAATTAATAAAGATGTGGCCGTTGACACTTATAATGACCATAGAATGGCAATGGCCTTTGCTCCATTAGCCCTTAAAAATAGCCTGTTTATCAATAATGCGGAAGTGGTTTCCAAGTCGTATCCCGACTTTTGGAACGATCTCAAAAAGCTCCGGTTCACCATCGCAGAATCTTAATTAACATTTAAACAGGCATTTACTTGACAACGCCCCTTTCAGGGTTGTATATTTGCAGCCGCTAAAAGCGTCACTAAAAAATTATCGATGAAATTATCACATTTTAATTTTGAGCTTCCAAATGAATTATTGGCTGAATATCCTTCGGAAAATAGGGATGAGTCCAAATTAATGGTAGTTCATAGAGAGACTGGAAAAATAGAGCACAAAATGTTCAAAGACCTGATCAATTATTTTGATGAGGATGATGTAATGGTGCTAAACAATACTAAGGTTTTTCCGGCTCGTTTATATGGTAACAAAGAAAAGACCGGTGCTAGGATTGAAGTATTCTTGCTAAGGGAATTGAACGAAGAACAACGTCTTTGGGATGTATTGGTAGACCCAGCACGTAAAATAAGAATTGGAAACAAGCTTTATTTTGGTGAGGATGAGAGTTTAGTGGCTGAAGTAATTGACAATACTACTTCTAGAGGTAGAACCTTACGTTTTCTTTATGATGGTTCCTATACCGATTTTAGAAGAAAATTGAGGGAATTGGGAGAAACTCCGCTTCCTAAATATATTAAAAGGGAGGTAGAGCCCGAAGATGAGCAACGCTATCAGACCATTTATGCCAAGCATGAGGGTGCGGTTGCCGCTCCAACTGCTGGTCTGCATTTTTCCAAGCACCTGTTAAAGCGTTTGGAGATAAAGGGCATCAAATTTGCTGAAGTTACTCTGCACGTTGGTTTGGGTACTTTTAATCCTGTTGAGGTAGAAGATCTGTCCAAACATAAAATGGATAGTGAAGAGCTTATCATAGATGAGAAATGCACCGAGATTGTAAACAACGCCAAGGTTAGGAAACAGAGAGTTTGTGCAATTGGTACTACTGCCATGCGAGGTCTGGAGAGCGCAGTGTCCTCTAATCACACATTGAATACATTTGATGGATGGACAAACAAGTTTGTGTTTCCTCCATATGAATTCAGTATTGCAACGGCTATGGTTACCAATTTTCATTTACCCAAGTCAACCTTGTTGATGATGGTATCGGCATTTATGGGACATGATTTAATGAAAAGGGCCTATAAGGAGGCCATATTGGAAGGTTATAAGTTCTATTCCTACGGGGATGCCATGTTGATCATATAATTTTTTAAAAAATAAATTGAAGTCCCGTCTTTTTCCTTACATTATTGGGGGATAGACGGGATTTTTTATAAGATAATATCGCTGTAAAGAAATGGAAACGGTAAAAAAGAAAGACATAAGAGCACTGACCAAGGAACAGCTGAGAGATTTCTTCGTCAGTGAAGGGGACAATGCATTCAGAGGGAACCAGGTTTATGAATGGTTATGGCAAAAGTCGGCCCATTCCTTTGAAGGCATGACCAATATTTCTAAAGAAACCCGCCAAATGATGGAAGCCAATTTTGTGATCAATCACATTAAGGTAGATCAAATGCAGCGAAGTAGTGATGGGACCATAAAAAATGCTGTACGCCTTCATGACGATCTAGTGGTGGAATCTGTGCTTATCCCTACCAAAACGAGAACAACCGCCTGTGTTTCCAGTCAGGTAGGATGTAGTTTGGACTGTAAGTTTTGTGCCACTTCCCGCCTAAAGAGAATGCGGAATTTAAACCCGGACGAGATTTATGATCAGGTAGTGGTAATTGATAATGAAAGCAGATTGTATTTTGACAGACCCTTAAGCAATATTGTTTTTATGGGGATGGGAGAGCCTCTAATGAACTATAATAATGTTATAAAGTCAATAGAAAAGATTACCTCTCCAGAAGGCTTGGGTATGTCTCCAAAGCGAATTACGGTTTCTACTTCAGGG
This sequence comes from Flavobacteriaceae bacterium KMM 6897, assembly GCA_035798135.1. Classification (GTDB taxonomy): domain Bacteria; phylum Bacteroidota; class Bacteroidia; order Flavobacteriales; family Flavobacteriaceae; genus Sediminicola. The sequence continues at coordinate 94,170 of JAPFBR010000005.1, forward strand.
GTGCCTAAGATGATTCGGAAAATGGCGGATGAAGAAGTGAAATTTAAACTGGCTGTTTCTTTGCATTCGGCGATTGACGATATCAGAACGTCCATCATGCCTTTTAATGCTACTTTTCCCCTTGCGGATCTCAGGGAATCTTTACAGTATTGGTACAACAAGACCAAAAGTAGGATTACGTATGAATATATCGTTTGGGAAGGAATAAATGATTTGCAAAAAGATGTGGACGCCCTTGTTGATTTCTGCAAATTTGCACCCTCTAAGGTAAATCTTATTGAATATAATCCAATTGACGATGGGGAGTTTCAACAGGCATCAAACGCTGCAATAGATAGGTATGTGGATACATTGGAGCGTAATGGAATCACCGTTACCGTTCGTAGGTCTCGTGGAAAGGATATCGATGCTGCCTGTGGTCAATTGGCCAATAAGCAATAGGATACAATGTTCAGGGTCGCAGAGAAACGCTTCCAATAGGTTGTTATTTTGATCAAAGGTTGTAGATAATCAAAGTCCTCCCTTTTTTTAACTGATTGACCAAGTTGTAGTGAATGCCTTTAATTTTTACTTAATTTTACAGAATCAATTCTATTCCACACCAAATTGGAAAATCAAACTTTGTGAAAGTTGTAAACCAGATTAGGGAGCCCATTAACCAAGAAATGGAACTTTTTGAAAAAAAGTTCCATGAATCCATGTCTTCCAAGGTAGCCCTGCTCAACAGAATCACCTATTACATTGTGAATAGGAAAGGAAAACAAATGCGTCCCATGTTTGTTTTTTTGACCGCTAAAATGGTATCCAAAGGAACCATTAATGAGCGCACCTATCGAGGGGCATCCGTTATAGAATTGATCCATACCGCTACCCTTGTCCATGACGACGTGGTAGATGATAGTAACAAACGACGTGGTTTTTTCTCCATCAATGCCCTATGGAAAAACAAGATTGCGGTTTTGGTGGGGGATTATCTCCTTTCCAAAGGCTTGTTGTTGTCCATTGATAATTCCGATTTCGATCTTCTTAAAATCATTTCTGTCGCTGTTAGGGAGATGAGTGAGGGAGAACTATTACAGTTAGAAAAGGCAAGAAGGCTGGATATTACCGAGGCGATATATTATGAGATCATACGTCAGAAAACTGCCACCCTGATAGCGGCTTGTTGCAGTTTGGGTGCTTGTTCTGTAAAACCGGAATCCGAAGAGGTGGAAATCTTCAGAAAATTTGGGGAATTGATAGGCATGGCATTTCAGATCAAGGATGATCTTTTTGATTATGGCACGGAGCAGATTGGAAAGCCTACAGGGATAGATATCAAGGAACAAAAAATGACCCTGCCCCTGATCCATGTCCTCAATAAAGTTGCGGAAAAGGATCGAAGGTGGTTGATTAACTCCATCAAAAACCATAACAAGGATAAAAAGAGAGTGAAAGAGGTTATCGCTTTTGTGAAATTGAACGGCGGATTGGATTATGCAGTTCAAAAAATGCTCACATTCAAAACAGAAGCCCTTGATCTCTTGGATTCATATCCCGACTCTCCTTACAAAAATTCACTTGTACTTATGGTGAATTACGTGGTAGAACGTAAAAAATAAACTTCAAACCCATTTATCTAAATTGTATTGGCGGCCAATCTTCAAATTAGCAGTCAGCAATTATTTACCCTTACATTAATTGAATTTTATTGGTTATTTAAGTGCCCGAAAATAGGGTTGTTTGAAATTAATTGATTTTTTTTACTCCTCCCAAGCAACCTTTTGTAATAGTAGGTCGTCTATATAAATAGAACTCAACACCAACTCGCTTTGAAGATAATCACCTTTTATAACAATGAAAAATTGCTGATCAATAAGGCGGCATCCGGCAAGCGTGAGGCACAGCAATGGTTGTATGACAAGCATTCTCCAAAAATGCTAAGTGTTTGTAGGCAGTATATCAAGGACACGCAGTTTGCAGAAGATGTAATGGTTCAAGGGTTTTTAAAGGTTTTCACCCATTTAAGCAGTTTTAAACATGAAGGTAGTTTTGAAGGCTGGATTCGAAAAATAATGGTAAGGGAATGTATTACCTACCTGAGAAAGCGTCAACCCATTATTTTTGATGGGGAGCTTCTTGAAAATCACACAACAGAGTATGTTTCCAATGGCTCTGAGTTGGAGGTAGGGGATATCCAAACATTAATAGACAGACTGCCCGAAGGTTATAGATTGGTTTTTGGACTTTATGCTTTGGAGGGGTATAAGCACAGTGAGATTGCAGAAATGCTTCAGATATCTGAAAGTACTTCAAAGTCACAATTGTTCAAGGCCAGAAAAAAATTGCAGGCAGAATTGAAAACTTTGGAATTGTCCTCACAAAGCCGTTCACAATAGAACAATGATAATTGTTGTAACCGGACATAATGTTTCAATATGAGTCCAAAGATTGATCGTGTACAAAACGGTCGTTTAAAAATAAAAGAGTAGTTATGGCACCAATGAAGTTTGAAGAACAAATGAAAGATAAGCTCGACCAGCGTAATCTAAAGCCGTCTGAAAAGGCTTGGGAAACAATTGCTTCCCAATTGGATACTACCCAAGGTTCAAAAAGAAGAAATACATTTTTCTGGTATGGCATAGCGGCAGGATTTATTGGGATTATTGTGGTCTCTACCATTTATTTTACTGATCAGGATCAGGCGGCACCTGACCAATTTAAGGTTGTGGAGACTGAGAAGTTGTCCGTTCCCATAGAAAAGGAAGAACCTCAAAAAAGCGAGATGGAACAGCAAGTGACCCTAGGGGTTCAGGCAGATTCATCTGATAATGTGGTGCCTGGGAGCACTATCAAGAACGCTGTGGTGTCTGTTCAGCCCAATAATTGGGATCATTTAAGTAATGGTTCCAATACAGATCCAGTCCTTGACATTGCCAAACAAGATACAGAGGGGGGCAAGGTGACGATGCCCGACCAGACCAATGAGGTCATCAATGCTAAAATAGCCCAATTGGTTGAGCAAGTGGATTGGTTGGATCAAAACCAAATGGGAGTGACCGATGCAGAAATAGATTCCTTATTGAGAAGGGCGCAGCAGGAAATAATTCAAGAACAACTATTTCGAAAGGATAACAGTGTAGATGCCATGGCATTGTTGACACAGGTGGAAGACGAAATGGACCAATCGTTTAGAGATCAAATTTTTGATGCCCTTCGAGAAGGATTTTTAAAGGTTCGTACTGCAGTGGCCACTAGAAACGAATAAGACTTTTGTAGCATATTCATCAATCATTAATCAAAATTCCTTGACCTCCCCAACCAATTTGAATTGGGGATGGGAAAGGAGTGAACAAATCAGAGCAATTATGAGAACTTTAAGTTTAGTTTTAGCAATAGTGGCAATGTTCATCTTTACCGAAAGGTGCGCCGCCCAAGAGACTTGGAACAGTAGATTGGATTCATTAAAAAACACGAAGATCAAAGTGACCGAACAGGAGAGGGAAGCCTTGAAAATAGAGATTTCGGTAATTAATAAACGCATGGAGGCCAATGAGATTTCCGAGCAGGAGGCCCAAATTCTAAAAGAGGAGGCTGCAACTAAAAGGGCCCTGAACATTGAAAATAGAATGGCCATTATTGATCATAAAATAGCCCTACTAGAGCGAAATCCTGATGAGAATTATCCAATGTTAGCTTCGGATACCATCCAATGGAAACTAAGATTGGGAATTGATTTGGATGATAGACCTCTATTTGCCATCAATGCGAAGAAAAAAAAAGAAGACCCAGTATATGACCGTCGTACCTATTCGGATTTTGTAATGGCCATAGGATTGAACAATGCAATAATAGATGGTAAGGGTTTAGAGGATACGCCATACAAAATTGGGGGTAGTCGTTTTTTTGAAATCGGTTGGGCTTGGAGGACAAGGATTTTTGAGAACTCAAATTTTATGAGATTGCATTATGGGGTTTCATTTCAATTCAACGGATTAAAACCAAATGATAATAACTATTTTGTTATGGATGGCAATCAGACCAATTTGGAAGTGTTTCCCAATGACTTGGAGAAGGCGAAACTGCGGATGGATAATTTGGTTTTTCCAATTCATTTCGAGTTTGGACCTTCCAAAATTCACAAAACAGAAAACACTATTCGCTACTCCTTGGACAAACAATTTAGAATTGGGGTTGGTGCTTATGGTGGGTTCAATTTGGGGACACGTCAGAAGTTGAAGTACGAAATTGATGGGGATGATGTTAAGGATAAACTGAAAAGAGGATATAATACCAGTAATTTTATCTATGGTTTAAGCGCCTATACCGGTTTTGGGGGGACCTTACTATATTTAAAGTACGATCTAAATCCTCTATTTAAAGATGCGGTTGTGGAACAGCATAACATTTCTTTAGGGGTAAGGTTTGACTTGTAGTAGGAGTTGTGTCCTATATACTATGAAGGCAGATTAAGGGGATTCCAAGGCCTGTCTCATTTCCTCCGTAAATTCATTTTTATAGTATGCCTTTTTACAATGGGAACATTCCACAAAATGGTTCGTAGAGATTTTAAAAAGTGAGATCCAAAAGAGATGAAAATAGGTAGGAGCTGAAATTGCGGTAAGGGTGTTGTTTTGGTAGCAATAAGGGCAAGGGACACCACCCAATTCCTTGGTTTCCTCTTTGCCCGTTTTGGTCCCAAAAAATAAAATCATCCTGTATTGAAATTTAAATGTATATTCTTCCGTATTCGCGTAAAGTTATGGAATAGATTTCTCTTTCAAAAGCGCTCCTATTTTGTTACATTTAACCCTTCTATAAACTACTGCCTTGATTTCAAAATCTACCATAGACCAAGTATACGAAACCTCTAGATTGGAAGAGGTCATTGGGGATTTCGTGCAACTCAAAAAATCCGGTTCCAATTTCAAGGGACTGAGCCCCTTCACCGATGAGCGATCCCCTAGTTTTATGGTGTCTCCCGTAAAACAGATATGGAAAGATTTTTCCAGCGGCAAGGGTGGCAACGTAGTGGCTTTCTTAATGGAACACGAGCATTTCACCTACCCGGAGGCCATAAAATATTTAGCAAAAAAGTACAACATTGAAATAGAGGAGACAGAACAGAGCAACGAACAAAAGGAAGAGGCCAATGAAAGGGAAAGCATGTACCTGGTCTCTGAATATGCCCAGAAATATTTTACGGAAACCCTAAGGGAATCGGAATTGGGCAAGGCCATAGGCCTGAGCTATTTTAAGGAGCGTGGTTTTACCGATGAGACCATAGAGAAGTTTGGTCTTGGGTATTGCTTGGATTTGTGGGATGCTTTTACCAATACCGCATTGGACAAAGGGTACAAGTTAAAATACCTTGAAAAAACGGGGCTCACCATCGTAAAGGAAAACACGGGTGCCGGAGAAACCAAAAAATTTGATAGGTTCAAGGGAAGGGTGATGTTTCCTATTCAATCAATGAGCGGCCGTGTTTTGGGCTTTGGAGGCCGAATTCTGACCAATGATAAAAAAGCTGCCAAATACCTTAACTCACCTGAAAGCGATATCTATCATAAGAGTAAGGTGCTCTACGGCATCTTCCACGCCAAACAAGCAATCGCCAAAGAGGACAATTGCTATCTGGTAGAAGGATATACCGATGTCATTCAATTTTACCAACGGGGGATACACAATGTTGTTGCGTCCAGTGGGACGGCCCTAACACCAGATCAAATAAGATTGGTAAATAGGCTAACCAAGAATATAACTGTGTTGTTTGATGGTGATGCAGCGGGGTTGCGGGCATCCTTACGTGGAATTGATCTTATTTTGGAGCAGGGCATGAACGTAAAGATCTGCACTTTTCCTGAAGGGGAAGACCCTGATAGTTTTTCCAAAAACAATACCTTTGAGGAGGTTGTGGCGTACTTGCACGACAATTCAAAGGATTTTATCCAGTTCAAGGCATCGCTTTTGGTTGAAGAAGCCGCGAACGATCCGATAAAAAGGGCCGATACGGTAAGGGACATTGTAAACAGTATTTCTAAGATTCCTGATCGAATCCAAAGAGAGATCTACATTCAGGAATGTGCGAATATCATGAATATTTCCGAGGCAGTCCTCTATAATACCTTAGCGCAGATCGGGAAAAAAGATAGCGCCGAGGCGGCCAAAAAGGCACCCCAAGAGCATAGGGCTTTTGAGGTCGTAAAAAACGATAAAAAGGCTGTAGAAAAGGTAGACATACAATATGAATTGGAACGTAAACTGATAGAGCTCCTGCTTTTGTACGGCAACCAGAATCAAAAATTCGAAGATTTGGTCCTAAAAGAGAATGAGTCCGGGGATTTGGTTTTGGAGCCCGAGGTTTTGGAGGCCAAGGTGTATGAAAAAATATATCTGGATCTTCAAGAGGACGAGATTGAACTTACCCATGAACAATTCAAGAATATCTATTATAAATTAATAGAAGGCCTAAACGAAAAAGAGGATTTTGCCATTAATAGTTTTATGGCTGAACTGGACCAAGAATTGGTGTCCGAAATTTCTTCAATTTTAATGGAAGAAGAAAAGTATATGTTGCATGACTGGGAGCGAAAAGATATCTATCCCAAGGAGAAACAGGTTGGGGTGGCTCAATTGGTAAGTGAAACCATATTAACGCTTCGTTGTTTTTTGATCAAGAGAAGAATAGACGTCCTACAGCAAAACACTCAGAATATGGAGGAGGACCATAGAGAGACCCTCGAGGAAATCATGAACTACTTGCAATTGAACAAGTTATTGAACCAAAAATTGAACAGGGTGCTTTCTTAAAATTAGGCAAGAAAAAAGCCACGGTCTCCCATGGCTTATATGTATTTATTTAGTGCAATCCTAATATAGCTCCAGTGCCTTTGCTTGTTGAAGTAGATCTACAAGGTTGTCCACATTTAATTTTTTCATCAGTCTCGCCTTATAGGTGCTAACCGTTTTTTCATTAAGGTTTAGTCCAATTGCCACATCTTTATTTCGTTTTCCACTGGCAAGTAATTTTAAGACTTCAACTTCTCTAGAGGAAAGTTTTCTGAAAAATCTTCTTGGTTTTTGGGTGCCTTCATCAAAGGCAAGTCTTTGGGCCAATTCATTGGTAATGAACATATTGCCTTCGCTAACTTTTCTTGCGGCTGTGATAATGTAATCGATATCGGCAACTTTGGATAAATATCCATAGGCACCTGCCCTGATGGTGCTAAGCGCATATACATCCTCTGACTGTCCGCTGTAGATCAAAACCTTTACATCAGGAAAATCCTGTTTCATTTTTCTCAAAGCGGCAATCCCATTGATCTCAGGAATATCCATTTCCAGAATGACCACGTCGGGAGTAATTATTTCTAATTTCTCAAATAACTCCTTGGTAGTCGCAACGTCATCAATGACTTCAAAATCCGAAGTAGCGTCTAATACGTGTTTGATGCCCATTCGGACAATAGGATGATTGTCTGCAATTAATACTTTTATCATTATGCTTTGTTTTATAGATCTTAACATCTATTACGTCATCACGCAAAAAAATACTGACACGTAATGTAAGGTTAAAATCGCTAATTCCTGAAACAAATGTTAGTTTTTTTTGACAATACACCCATTTTTTAGCATTTTATTCGTCTTATTTACTCTATTTTCAGCTAAGTGGTTATTTTAACGCAATGGGGATCTCACAAACAGGGATAGGAATCATCTTATGTTGGTTTGCCGAGTTAAATCTATTAAAGATGTTAAAAACCTCTTTTTTCCTACCTTTAAAATCACTTTCTATTTTACCTTCTTCTTTCATTTTCATTGCCCATTCCAATTCAGGGTATGATGCTCCAATTTGATCTTCATCCGTTCTGTCATCTCCCCAAAGCCCGTCCGTTGGTGCAGCCTCGATGATCTCCTGGTTAATTCCAAGAACTTTTGCGATAGCGTATACTTCGGTCTTTAATAAGTCTGCAATTGGACTGAGATCTACACCTCCATCCCCATATTTGGTATAGAATCCTACCCCAAAGTCTTCTACCTTATTGCCGGTGCCTGCTACCAGATACCCTTTAAGAGCGGCAAAATAATACAGGCTTGTCATGCGCAGTCTTGCTCTTGTATTGGCCAAGGACATAAATCGTTCCTCTTCATTGTCCACAGGTGGCAGGGCATCAACCAATTGATCGAAAACAGGCGTTAGGTTCACATCCTGACTTTTGACTCTCGGAAAATTATGCTTCAACCAGTTGATATGTTTAGCTGCACGGGTAACCTGACTTTCCGCTTGGTGGATGGGCATTTCCAGACATAAAAGGTCTAATCCAGTTTTCGAGCACAGCGTTGAAGTTACAGCGGAATCTATTCCCCCGGAGATGCCGATCACAAATCCCTTGCACTTTGCATTGATGGCATAATCCTTTAACCAATTCACGATGTGATCTATTACTTTTTCCGTTTGCATTGAAGTCTTTTTTTAAGTTGAAAATAATTAACTTTGCTCCGTAAAAATAAAGCGTAAGCATTTAATATTAAAGTGTAGCGGTAATTACTTTAGATGAAAAATCCAATTGTACTCATTTTAGGACTCTGTTTTATACTTATTGGCTGTGGAAATGACCAAAAAGTTAAGGAAGAGGTTCAGAATATTAATATTGATGTAAAAGTTTTGCGTTTTGATAGGGACTTTTCTGATGCAGGGCCATTGGATATCCCAGGGCTCAAAAATACATACCCATATCTCTTTCCTGCCCAGTATTCCGATAGTGTTTGGGAGGCTAAATTAAAGGATACCCTTCAAGTGGAACTATTGTACGAAGTGGGCATGGCATTTCCGAATTTTGACAAAGAGACCCAGGACTTGGAATTGTTTTTTAAACACGTAAAATATTACTTTCCAAACATTAACATTCCAACCGTTGTAACAATTACCTCTGATGTGGATTACAATAACCGTGTGATATTGGCCGACTCATTATTGATTATAGGACTGGACAATTATCTGGGGCAAGATCATAAATTTTATGGGGGGATACAGAAATATATTTCATTTGGTTTGGGCAAGGAGTATCTGGTAAGCGATGTTGCGGCGGCATTTGCTAAAAAGGTGAACTCCTTACCAAGGGATCGTACCTTTTTATCCCAACTAATTTATTACGGAAAGGAACTCTATTTGAAGGATAAACTATTGCCATTGGAAACCGACGCTAAAAAAATTGGATACTCCCAAGAAGAGTTGGATTGGGCGAAAGTCAATGAGGAAATGATTTGGCGGTATTTTATAGAACGTGAATTGTTGTACAGTACAGACACCAAATTGGGCATACGGTTTTTGGATCAGGCGCCATTTTCGAAATTTCAATTGGAGTTGGACAATGAGTCCCCGGGACGAATTGGAAGGTTCATAGGATGGGAAATAGTAAGGTCGTTTATGGAAAAGAATGATGTGACTTTGCAGCAATTATTGAGCCTGCCCGGCGAGGAAGTTTTTAAAAGGGCCAGATACAAGCCTAGTAAATAGGTGCTTTGCAATGGATGTCAAAGAGATAAATTGAATAGAACAAAAATAAAATTGAAATGTCAAAACTAGAAACTTCAGAAATCACCTTAAGGGTTTCTGTAGATGAAAATAGGGTTCCGGAAAAATTGAACTGGTCTGCGCAAGACGGCGGTATTAACAATGAGGAGGCTAAGGCAATGTTACTTTCTGTATGGGACAGTAAAAATCAAGAATCCTTGAAGATAGATTTATGGACCAAAGATATGCCCGTGGATGAAATGAAGATTTTCTTCCACCAGACCTTGGTATCGTTGTCGGACACTTTTATGAAAGCTACCCAGGATGAAAAAATGACGGCTACCATGAAGGATTTCTGTGATTATTTTGCTGAGAAACTTGAACTCAAAAAATAGGTTCCAATACGGGCTGTAAGGATTTTATATTCAGGGGGACTTAATTGGTGCTATGAAAAATAATAAGACAGAATCTATTAAGGAAAAATTGCTTTTCATTTATAACGCCAATGCTGGAAAGGGAAACGCCTTGATGGATGTTGCCCATAAAATTTTAAGTCCCAAAACTTACGATTGCAATCTATGCGATATAACTTTCGGGGTGTTTACGGAAAACAAGAGCTGGAAAAAGTTTAGGGAAGCGTCTTCTATTGAAATGGAATTTTTCCACAAAGATGAATTTGCCAAAGCTTATGCCTCTAAGTTTAAGTACAAATTTACATTTCCAATTATTCTTGTTGAAACAGACAATGGATTGGAAGTGCTTTTGGGTACCGAGGAATTGAATGCGCTTAAAAAGCCTGAAGATTTGATCGGGATACTTGCGAAAAGTGTGGGAGGGTCCTTATAAGTTAGATTGCGTTATTTTGTATCTCTTTAAAAAACTTTTCGTTCAGGTCATCAATAAAAAGCAACAGTTCTTCCCTTCCCGTGTCATGGGAGGATGAGGTGATAAAATATTGTGGTGCCTCTTCCCATATGCCTGCGAGTAAGTCCTTGAGGTAAGCATCTATATGATTTTCAATAGCCTTGGGCCTAAGTTTGTCCGCCTTGGTAAAGACAATACAGAAAGGGATGGCATTTTCACCCATCCATTCCATGAATTCCAAATCAACTTTTTGAGGTTCGTGCCGTATATCCACCAATACAAATGCACATACCAATTGTTGGCGTTCCAAAAAATAATCGGTAATATACCTTTGGAAGGTTTTTTTATCTCTTTTAGATACTCTAGCGTAGCCATAGCCCGGTAAATCAACCAAAAACCAGTTGTCATTGATTTTAAAATGATTGATCAGCTGTGTTTTGCCAGGTGTGCCTGATGTTTTGGCCAAACTTTTCCTCTGGGTCAACATATTGATCAAAGAAGATTTTCCTACATTGGAACGACCAATAAAGGCGTATTCCGGTAATGGGTCCTTAGGGCAATGAGTCACTTTGGAATTGCTCATTACAAAGTCGGCCGACTTAATTTTCATTTAATCTTGCTTTAGAAGTTGCGCTTACTTAGCCAAGTGTCCAATAGGGCGTTAAATTCCTTTGGGTGTTCCATCATGGGGGCATGCCCGCATTTTTCTATCCAATAAAGCTCGGAATCCGGAAGAAGAGCATGGAATTCATTGGCTACATTGGGAGGGGTTACATTGTCATTTTTTCCCCAAATGATACATACGGGAGTATGCATATTGGGAAGGTCCTTGGACATGTTGTGTCGTATGGCACTCTTGGCAATGGCCAAAGTTTTTACCAATTTTATTCTGTTGTTGACGGTAGCGAATACCTCATCAACAATTTCTTTAGTGGCCACCTCGGGATTGTAAAAAACATCCTGGGCCTTCTTTTTTATGAATTCATAATCCCCGCGTTTTGGATAGCCGTCGCCCATTGCGCTTTCGTATAGGCCAGAGCTTCCTGTTATCACAAGGGCCTTCACCCTTTTGGGATAAAGTTTTGTGTGTAGTAGTCCAATATGTCCTCCAAGTGAATTTCCCAAAAGAATAACATCCTTTAACCCTTTGAACTCAATAAATTGATCCAAGAACTTGGCAAAACTTTTGACGTTCGTTTTTAATAACGGCATGTCATAGATGGGAAGTTCCGGAACGAGCACTTTGTAGCCCTTTTCGGGGAAGTGGTTCATCACACCATGAAAGTTGCTTAAACCACCCATTAGACCATGTAATATGATGATGGGTTTTCCTTCACCCATCTCAATATATCTATATTTCCCTTCTTTAATTATCTGTTCTTCCATTTAAGGATGGCTTCTGGTCTTAATTGACAAATATAGACAATTCCACCTAATAGCAATGCATTTGAATGAAATGTAAAGACTGTAATAAGGCTCTGTTTTAAAGGGTGTTCCAAAAAGTCTACCACTTTTTTTTAAGCTATTTATCAGGATGTTAAGGGCTATATTAATTCTAAAAATAAGAAATTTATTAACAATGTGGTAATTTGTGGTAAATAGTGGTAATAATTTCTATATATTTGAGTTATATAAGTAAACCAACCTCTTTTGTGATAAGTTTCATAGGGACATATGAGTGCAAAGCCGATGTAAAGGGCAGGATAATGATGCCTGTTGCCCTTAAGAATCAGATGGCCCCGATGCTTTCCAATGGGTTTGTTTTGAAACGCTCCGTTTTTCAGCCTTGTTTGGAATTGTATCCTATGGAAGAATGGAATCTTTTGATGGAGAAGATGAACAAAAAAAACCGTTTCAAAAAGAAAAATAATGACTTTATCAGGCGGTTTTCAGCTGGTGTAAAGGTGGTGGAGGTAGATGCTACAGGGAGACTGTTGATTCCTAGGAATTTAGTTTCCATAGCGGGTATATCCAAAGATGTGGTGCTGAGTTCAGCCATCAACATTATTGAGATTTGGGATAAGGATAGTTATGAAAAAGTAATTGATGAAACTGCAGAGGATTTTGCAGGTTTAGCAGAAGAAGTAATGGGAGATGATGGAGATGAGTTATCATAATCCGGTATTGTTAAAGGAGTCTGTGGATGGACTCAACATCAAAGAGGATGGCGTGTATGTTGATGTCACTTTTGGTGGCGGGGGACATTCTCGGGAAATACTGAGCAGGTTGGGTGAAAAAGGCAGATTGTTTGCCTTTGACCAAGATGAGGATGCTTTGGAGAACGCTTTGGATGATGGACGTTTTCAATTGATCCATGAGAATTTTAGGTTCATGACCCAATTTTTAAAGTTCTATGGCATTCGGAAGGTAGACGGTATTCTGGCCGATTTTGGCGTTTCCTCCCATCAGTTCGATAAGGCAGAGCGAGGATTTTCAACCCGCTTCGATGCTGATTTGGATATGAGGATGAGTAAAAAGAATACTATTTCTGCATACGATGTGGTAAACAGATATTCTTATGATGAGCTTAGAAGGGTCTTGTTCGAATATGGGGATCTAAGAAATGCCAATGCCATGGCCAAGGTGATCCAGGATGCGAGAGAGGAAACCCCAATACAGACAACAGATCAGTTAAAAGGAGTGCTAAAGCAGTTTTTGCCGTCCTCCAGGGAACATAAAATACTGGCCCAGATTTACCAGGCCATTCGTATTGAGGTAAACCAAGAGATCGAAGTGATCAAGGAGTTTTTAATGCAAACGCCGGGTATGTTGGACAAAGGGGGCAGATTGAGTATGATCAGTTACCACTCTTTGGAAGATCGCTTGGTGAAACGATTTATTAGAGCCGGACAGTTTGATGGGGAGCCGGAGAAGGATTTTTATGGAAATATAGATGTTCCCTTAAAAAAAGTAGGAGGATTGATCGTTCCATCTAAGGTTGAGATAAAAAAGAACAACAGGGCGCGTAGTGCCAAGTTGAGGATAGCAGAAAAAATTTAAATGTTTTGGGTAATTGACCCATATATAAAATAAGGTATGAGAAAAGGAATTTTGGACATTTTAAAAGGAAAGTTTTTGGTGAGCGGGGATGCTCCCAAAAATTGGCTTTTTATCATTTTCGCCTCCTTTTTGGCCACCGTAATGATTGCGAGTTCACATAGTGCCGACAGCAAGGTGCATCGTATAGCAAGTTTAAATGAACAAGTAAGGGAGTTAAGGAGCGAGTTTGTGGATGTGCGTTCGGACCTGCAAGGGTTGAAACTGGAGTCCGCCATCATGGAGACTTTAATGCAAGACGGTTTATATCCATCGGAAACGCCTCCGTATAAAATAATAGTAAAGTCTAAAGAATAGTGGCTACAACGGAAAAAAGCATATTGACCCGATTGTATATAGTGGTGGGATTTTTCTTCCTATTCGCTATCGCGGTTTTGGTAAAGCTGGTCAGCATCCAAATGGTGGATGGCGACAAGTACCGAAAGCTCGCCATGGACCGTACTGAAAAGATGTTTACCATTGCCCCGAATCGGGGCAATTTGTATTCTGATGATGGGAGTTTATTGGCAACCTCTGTTTCAAGATACTCTATTCGTTTTGATGCGGAAACGGTAAGTGATAAAGATTTTGAGGAAAATGTGAAGCCTTTATCGGATGCATTGTCAAAAACTTTCAATAAGCCTTCTGCATACTACCAGCAATTATTTCGTAAAGCAAGGGCCAATAAGAACAGGTATAAATTGATAGCCCGGAATCTTGATTATTCTGAATATATGAAGGTGAAGGAGTTTCCTTTATTCGACAAGGGGCCATATAAGGGCGGACTTATTGTGGAGCAGAAAACGGTTCGCGAGCATCCTTTGGGAAAAATGGCAGAGCGAAGTGTGGGTTATGAAAGGGTAGATGAAAACGGCTACTATACCCGCGTAGGTCTAGAAGGGGCCTTTGGGGAATATTTAAGGGGTGTAGAAGGGAAGCGATTAAAGCAGAAAATAGCCAAAGGACAATGGAAGCCCATTGGGTTCGATAATATTGTGGAGCCACAAGATGGGTACGATGTAATATCTACCATAGACATCAATATTCAGGATATAGCTCACCACGCCCTTTTGGGACAATTGGAGAAATACAAGGCAGATCACGGTAGTGTTATCGTAATGGAGACCAAGACCGGGGAGGTGAAGGCTATTTCCAATTTGGGTATTACAGGTGATGGTAAGTATTACGAGCGTTTAAATTATGCCGTAGGGGAATCGCACGAGCCAGGGTCTACCTTTAAATTGATGTCCTTGGTTGCGGCCTTGGAGGACAAGGTGGTGGACACAAGTACGGTTATCGATACAGAAAAAGGGCAATGGCGAATTTATGATAGAACGGTTAGGGATTCTAAATGGGGCGGTTATGGTAAAATTTCCGTAGCCAAGGCTTTTGAGGTTTCTTCCAACACCGCTTTTGCCAAGATGATCCATAATAACTACAAGGACAATCCAGGGAAATTTGTCAATAGGCTGATGAATATGGATCTCCATAAAAAATTGGGCCTACCTATCAACGGCGAGGGAGTACCTGTTATAAGGTATCCTGGTGATAAAGGTTGGTCTGGAATTTCTTTGGCATGGATGTCTCATGGTTATGAGGTGTCGCTGACCCCGTTACAGACATTAGCCTTCTATAATGCCATTGCGAATGATGGTGAAATGGTAAAGCCCAGATTGATCAAAGAGGTCAGGGAATGGGATAAGACCATATTGAAATTTGAGAAGGAGGTGATCAATCCATCCATTTGCTCCAAAGAGACGGTGAACAAGGTGCAACAACTTTTAAAGGATGTTGTTGAAAAGGACTATGGTACTGGCCACAGTTTGTATTCCCCTAATTTTTCAATGGCCGGAAAAACAGGTACTTGTCAAAAAGATTATGTATCCAAGGATCCTAACAAGCTAAAGTACATTTCAACCTTCGCCGGCTATTTTCCTGCAGATAATCCAAAGTACTCTTGTATCGTGGTCATTCATGAGCCTGATAAAAGTGTCGGATATTACGGGGCAGATGTTTCTGGGCCGGTATTTAAGTCAATCGCCCAAAAAATTTATGCTACCAATCCATTGATAGATGAGATAGAAGACGTGCGGCCGAAGGAAGTGGAATTGGACAAAAATTACGAAAAATATTACGCAAAAGCGCAAAAGGACTATAAGATACTACCAAATGTTAAAGGGATGAGCGGCATGGATGCTGTGGCCCTATTGGAAAATTTAGGTATCGAAGTCGAGGTAAAAGGTAATGGTAAAGTAACAAGACAGTCTATTTCCCAGGGAACGGATTTGAACATGGTCAAAAAAATAATATTGGAACTTTCATGATGTTGTTAAAGGACATATTGTATGGGGTCAGTCTTTCCGCTGTTAGTGGTAGTACCAATGTTATGGTCAATGCCATTGTTTTTGATTCTAGAAAATTGGGATTGGATGATGTTTTTGTAGCCATTAAAGGTACTATAACAGATGGTCATAAATATATAGGACAGGTTGTTAAGGCGGGGGCCAAGGCTATCATTTGCGAGGAGCTCCCCAGTGAGATGGTAAATGGCGTGGTCTATGTAGAGGTTGATAATGGTAATAAAGCCTTGGCGATCATGGCCTCCAATTATTATGGTAACCCGTCCAAAAATTTAAAATTGATAGGGGTTACGGGTACCAATGGTAAAACAACCATAAGTAGTCTTTTGTATCAGTTGTTTAAAAAGGCCGGTTTTAAGGTGGGCTTGATCTCTACCATAAAAATCATGGTAGATGAGGAGATATACGCAACCAGTCATACTACTCCTGATGCTTTGACCATTAATTACCATATGCATTTAATGAACAAAGTGGGCGTTGAGTTCTGTTTTATGGAGGTGAGTTCCCATGGAATCCATCAGAAGAGAACAGAGGGCTTGGTATTTGCAGGTGCCATTTTTACAAATCTGTCCCACGATCATCTGGATTACCATAAAACCTTTGCGGATTATAGGGATACCAAAAAAATATTGTTCGATAAGTTGCCTAAGACTGCATTCGCCCTTACCAATATCGATGATAAAAATGGGTTGGTGATGTTACAGAACACCAAGGCAAGAAAATACACCTATGCCCTAAAGTCTTATGCGGATTACAGGGCCCAGATTTTGGAAAACCATTTTCATGGTCAATTGTTGAAGATTGATGGCGATGAAATTTGGTCCAGACTAATAGGAGATTTTAATGCTTACAATATGTTGGCCATTTATGCCGCAGCCGATCTTTTGGGATTGGAAAAACTAGAAACCTTGAGATTGTTGAGTGAACTGGAAAATGTAGATGGAAGATTCCAACACTTCATATCAAAAGAAAAAATTATAGCGATAGTCGATTATGCCCATACGCCGGACGCATTAAAAAATGTACTTATTACGATAAATGCATTGAGGACTGGAAATGAAAAGGTCATTACCGTAGTGGGGTGCGGTGGTGACAGAGACAAGTCTAAACGTCCGGTTATGGGTCATATCGCTACGGAATTGAGCAATCAAGTGATATTCACCTCTGATAATCCCCGTACGGAATCGCCTGCCCAGATCATCAAGGAAATGGAGGAAGGGGTGGAAGCACAAAATACACGAAAGGTGCTTGCCATTGAGAATAGGGAGCAGGCCATTAAAACGGCTTGCAAATTGGCAGATGCAAAAGATATTATTCTGATTGCGGGCAAAGGACATGAGACCTATCAAGAGACCAATGGGGTTCGGACGGAATTTGACGATTATAAGAAGGTGAAGGAATTATTAACGGTTTTAAATAAGTAGCATTTCCATTTACAATTGGGAAAGAAGAAAATAGAAAAGAATTATGTTATACTATCTCTTTGAATATTTAGAAAAGCATTACCAAATCCCTGGAGCGGGACTGTTCCAGTTTATCACCTTCCGGGCGGCGATTGCAGTATTGTTTTCTTTGATTATAGCCACTGCCTTTGGTAAACGCATCATTCTTTTTCTACAACGCAAGCAAATTGGGGAAACGGTAAGGGATTTGGGACTGGATGGACAAAAGCAAAAAGCGGGTACGCCTACCATGGGGGGATTGATTATTATCATTGCCACCTTAATCCCTGTTCTTTTGTTCGCTAAACTGGACAATATCTATATCATCTTGTTGATCATCACTACCCTTTGGATGGGGATCATCGGCTTTGTTGACGATTATATAAAAATTTTTAAAAAGGACAAGGAAGGGCTTAAGGGAAGGTTTAAAATTATAGGACAAGTGGTTCTGGGCCTAATTGTGGGTGCAACCCTTTATTTTCACCCCCAAGTGACCATGAAGGAAACGAACAGGACGCTGATAACCGAGAATTATACGGTTGTTGCCAAATCTGGGGATGAAATTAAATCCACAAAGACCACGGTTCCATTTTTTAAGAATAATGAGCTCGATTACAGTGCTTTTATCACCTGGGCCGGGGAAGGAATGCAGTCTTATGCGTGGTTGATATTTATACCGATTATCATTATCATAGTGACAGCAGTATCCAATGGGGCCAATTTAACCGATGGTATAGACGGTTTGGCTGCGGGTACCTCGGCGATTATTGTATTTACCCTAGGTATTTTTGCTTTCGTTTCAGGTAATATTATTTTTTCGGACTATCTAGATATCATGTTTATTCCCAGAGCGGGGGAACTGGTAGTCTTTATAGCGGCATTTTTAGGGGCCTTGGTAGGTTTCTTATGGTACAATGCTTTTCCTGCCCAAGTATTTATGGGCGATACAGGAAGCCTTACCATTGGAGGGGTGATCGCTGTTATTGCCATTATCATTAGAAAAGAGCTCTTGATTCCCGTTTTATGTGGAATCTTCTTTGCGGAATCAATTTCAGTAATGCTTCAAGTAGGGTATTTTAAGTATACCAAGAAAAAATTTGGGGAAGGAAGGCGTGTTTTTCTTATGGCTCCACTTCATCACCATTACCAGAAAAAGGGATATCATGAAAGTAAGATTGTAACCCGGTTTTGGATTATAGGAATTCTCTTGGCCATAGTTTGTATCGTAACCTTAAAAGTACGCTAATGAAAAGATTGGTCATTTTAGGTGGTGGGGAAAGCGGTGTAGGAACGGCCATTTTGGGCAAGAAAAAAGGATTTGCTGTCTTTGTGTCCGATAGCGGTAAAATAAAGGATAAATATAAAAAAGTTCTTGAAAATCTTGGAGTCGATTGGGAAGAGGAGAGACATACGGAGGCCAAAATATTAATGGCCGACGTGGTGATGAAGAGTCCGGGTATTCCAGATACCGTTTCCTTGGTTGTAAAGCTTAAGGAAATGGACATCCCTGTTATTTCGGAAATAGAATTTGCCTCCCGATATACTGAGGCGACCATCATTGGAATAACAGGAAGCAATGGAAAGACCACCACCACCATGTTGGTTCATCACTTATTGAAAAATGGGGGATTAAACGTGGGAATGGCAGGTAATATCGGAGACAGTTTTGCAAAAATGGTAGCGGAACGGGATTATGACTATTACGTATTGGAAATAAGTAGTTTTCAATTGGATGGGATTGTTGATTTTAAGCCGCATATCGCTGTGTTAACCAATATTTCACCCGACCATTTGGATAGATATGATTACAAGTTTGAAAATTATATTCATTCCAAATTTAAGATTGTAAAGAATCAAACAGCAGAGGATTACCTTATTTACGATGCCGATGATGAAGTGATATTGGATTATTTAAAGCAACATAAAATACTATCCAAATTAATCCCTTTCTCATTGGAAAAGGAGTTTGCAGAAGGCGCATATATAAAAAACAATAAAATACAGATTACAACTCAAAATAACACAATGGAGATGGAACAAGATACTTTGGCATTAGAAGGAAAGCACAATCTTAAAAATACTATGGCAGCATCTACTGCGGCCAAGTTGGTGCAGATCAGAAAACAAACGATCCGCGATAGTGTCCAAAATTTTCAAGGGGCCGCCCATCGATTGGAAAAGGTGTTGAAGATCCATCATGTACAGTACATCAATGATTCGAAAGCTACCAATGTGAATGCTACGTATTACGCCTTGGACAGTATGAAGACACCAACGGTTTGGATCGTTGGGGGTTTGGATAAGGGAAATGATTATAAGTCCCTAATGCCCATGGTAAGGGAAAAGGTAAAGGCGATTGTGTGTTTGGGGTTGGATAATTCCAAAATAAAAGATGCTTTTGGGAATGTAGTGGATTTAATGGTGGAAACCTTTTCTATGGAAGAGGCCATAAAAGTGGCCTACAAAATTGCAGAGCGTGGCGACACAGTTTTATTGTCCCCGGCCTGTGCCAGTTTTGACCTGTTTAAAAATTATGAAGACAGGGGAGATCAATTTAAAGAAGCCGTAAAAAACTTATAGTGTGGTAGATTTTTTTAAAAATATCAAAGGAGATAAGGCCATTTGGGGGGTAGTAGCCCTCTTGGCCCTGTTTTCTTTTTTGCCTGTCTATAGTGCCAGTAGTAATTTGGTGTATGTAGTAGGAAACGGGACCACGGTAGGGCATTTGTTGAAACATGCTATGCTGTTGATCTTGGGCTTTGGCGTTATTTATGGTGTACACAAGATACCTACCCACTTTTTCAAGGGCTTGTCCCTAATAGCCATGCCTATCGTTTTGATGTTATTGGTGTACACCATGGCCCAGGGAACGACCATCGATGGTGCTAACGCCAGCCGTTGGATACGTCTTCCTTTGGTTGGTTTCACATTTCAAACATCCACTTTGGCGTCCGTAGTTTTAATGATCTACGTTGCTAGATATCTTACAAAAATAAAAGATAAGGATGTAAATTTTTCAGAGAGCATCCTTCCCTTATGGTTACCTGTCTTTTTGGTTTTGATTCTTATTCTGCCTGCTAACTTTTCCACAGCTGCCATCATCTTTTTTATGGTGTTGTTGTTGTGTTTTATGGGTGGGTATCCTATGAAATATTTAATGGGGATAATCGGGACAGGGCTATTGTTGCTCACCATGTTCGTTTTGGTAGCCAAAGCTGCTCCGGATTTGTTTCCCAATAGGGTGGATACATGGATCAGTAGGGTGGAAAGTTTTTCGGATCCTGCGGATACGGAGGGTGATTATCAGATAGAAAAAGCAAAAATAGCGATTGCAACCGGGGGAATTGTAGGCAGTGGTGCCGGGAAAAGTGTTATGAAAAATTTTTTGCCCCAAAGCTCGTCGGATTTTATCTATGCCATTATTGTAGAGGAATACGGCCTAATCGGGGGGTTTGCCATTATGTTCTTTTACCTGTTATTGTTGTTTAGAATAGTTGTTGTCGCCAATGGAAGCTCCAGCGTTTTTGGAAAGCTATTGGTCGTTGGGGTTGGCTTGCCGATTGTATTCCAGGCCCTGATCAATATGGCTGTGGCCGTGGAATTATTTCCGGTAACGGGACAGACCCTACCATTGATCAGTAGTGGCGGCACCTCAATTTGGATGACCTGTCTGGCAATAGGGATTGTACTGAGCGCAAGTAATAAAAATATAGAAGAAGAGGAAAAAGCCTCTGCATTGGATGAAACGAACCCTTTAGAAGTACTAAGTGGACAACTATAAATTTATACTATCTGGGGGTGGAACTGGCGGACATATATATCCGGCCATAGCCATAGCCAATGAATTGAAATTGAGGTATCCCGATGCCGACATTTTGTTTGTGGGCGCTAAGGATAGAATGGAAATGGAAAAAGTACCTCAGGCTGGGTATAAGATCGAGGGTCTTTGGATAAGTGGGTTGCAGCGGAAACTGACCCTGAAAAATTTAATGTTTCCTATAAAATTGATCAGTAGTTTGAAGAGAGCGAGAAGCATAGTGACAAAGTTTAATCCTCAGGTAGTTATTGGTACCGGGGGTTTTGCCAGCGGTCCGCTTTTAAAAGTAGCTTCGAACAAAGGGATTCCATGTGTGTTGCAAGAACAAAATTCCTATGCCGGGATTACCAATAAGCTATTGGCACCAAAGGTGGAAAAAATTTGTGTAGCCTATGATGGCATGGAAAGGTTTTTTCCTGCTGCGAAAATAATTAAAACAGGTAATCCTGTACGTAGCGATTTGATAAAGGCATCAATTGATAAGCGGACCGCAGTTGAATTTTTTGGTTTGGATGCTTCCAAGCCCGTATTGGTGATATTGGGAGGTAGTTTAGGTGCAAGAAGGATCAATCAATTAATAGAAGAGAAACTGTCCTTTTTTGAGGCCTTAGGGTTGCAATTAGTGTGGCAGTGTGGGAAGCTATATCATGGGGAGTACAATAAATATAATTCAGAGACGGTAAAAGTGTTTGATTTTCTGAATGAAATGAATTTTGCCTATGGGGCTGCCGATATGATCATTTCACGGGCGGGTGCGGGTTCGGTATCTGAATTGTGCATAGTAGGGAAACCGGTGATTTTTATTCCGTCCCCCAATGTTGCAGAAGACCACCAAACAAAAAATGCTAAGGCCCTGATTTCAGAAAATGCAGCTGAAATGGTAAGGGAAAAAGAATTGAATACGGATTTTGAAGTGGTTTTCAGGGAGATTTTCAACTCCAAGGAACGCCAAGCGAAATTAAGTGCCAATATAAAGAAGTTGGCCATGCCGAATGCTACCAGGCATATCGTGGACGAGATAGAAAAAATATTAAAGAAGTAAAGACGTATAGAGGATATTAATGAATATTAAGGATCTACATAGCGTATATTTTATAGGAATCGGTGGTATCGGAATGTCTGCCTTGGCCCGTTATTTCAATTTTATTGGAAAGAAGGTTGGCGGATATGATAAAACAGAGAGTCCATTGACCAAAGAATTGGTGGACATGGGTATTGAGATCCATTATGAAGACAATATAGAACTAGTTCCCGAGCATTATAAAAAAACAATAGGAACCTTGGTGGTCTATACGCCGGCGGTTCCCATAGATCATAAAGAATACCAGTATTTTATTAAAGAAGGATTTGTATTACAAAAGAGGTCGGCCGTTCTGGGAATGGTTACCAACAATAGCTTTAGTTTGGCAGTTGCAGGTACCCATGGCAAAACCACCACTTCAAGTATTTTGGCACACTTGCTCAAGGAAGCGGGGATGCCTATTACAGCTTTCTTGGGAGGAATTTCGGAAGATTTCAACAGTAATTTCCTGTTGGAAGGAACAGAAGTATCGGTGGTAGAGGCAGATGAGTTTGATAGGTCTTTCCTTCAGCTTACGCCTAATGTGGCCTGTATAACCTCAATGGATGCCGATCACCTTGATATATATGGTACAAGTGAAGCATTGGTGCAGTCTTTCAAGGATTTTGCAAGTAGGTTAAAGCCAAACGGCAAACTCTTTGTTCGCAAGGGTCTGCCATTGGACGGAATAACATATGGCATAGAGGACGGTTCGGATTTTTGTATTGAGAATCTTAAAATAGAAAACAGCACCTATCTTTTTGATCTGGTTACCCCTAGTGAGATTTTTAAGGGGGTTAGGTTCAGTAAACCAGGGAAGCACAATTTGCTTAACGGCTTGGTGGCCTTTGCAATGGCCTTACAAA
Source organism: Flavobacteriaceae bacterium KMM 6897 (assembly GCA_035798135.1). GTDB lineage: Bacteria > Bacteroidota > Bacteroidia > Flavobacteriales > Flavobacteriaceae > Sediminicola. Next base: position 117,108 of record JAPFBR010000005.1, read on the forward strand.
CAGATTCTCCAAAAGAGCGATTGGTTGAGGCTATGGGAACTTTTAAAGGGGTCCAAAGGAGGTTTTCGTACCGCTTGCGAAGAGATGATTTTGTGTTTATCGATGATTATGCCCATCATCCAACAGAGATAGATGCAGTGTATGAGGCTATTGCAGAAATGCATCCCAACAAAAAAGTGCTGGCAGTATTCCAACCACATCTTTTTTCGAGGACAAGGGATTTTATAGATGATTTTGCAAAGAGTTTGGAAAAGTTTGATAGCCTGCTCTTGTTGGATATATATCCTGCAAGGGAAAAGCCAATTGAAGGGGTGACCTCGGAATGGTTGTTGCAAAAAATTAACAATCCCAACAAAAAACTGATTGCAAAATCGGAATTGTTGGAAGAGATAAAAAAACAAGCTCCAGATGTTCTGGTAACCATGGGGGCAGGGGATATAGGTTTAGAAGTCATAAAAATTGAAAAGGAATTTGCTCATGAAAATTAATTGGAACTATCTGAAATTAGTGCTACTGCTGCTTTTAGTGACAGGTCTTTATGCATTTTCCAACCACAGGAGCAATGCCAAATCCGTAAAGGATCTGGACATACAATTTGTGGGAGATCAAAATCTTTACACCACTCATGAGATGGTTAATAAATTGTTAATACAAAAATATGGGAACCTTAAAAACGTGCCCAAAGAAAAATTAGTTTTGAATACCATAGAAAAGGTAATTGAGACCGATGACATGGTAAAAAATGCCCAAGTGTATCTAACTGTAGATGGGAAACTTACGTCGAAAATCATACAGCGGAAGCCAATCGGAAGAGTTGAGGGGATTAAAAAGTATTATGTGGATGATGAGGGAATGCGCATGCCTTTCTCTAAAATTCATTCCGCAAGGGTGCCTATAATTACGGGCAACATCACTGGAAAAAGTTTGGAAGATATATACGTGATCCTAGAATATATCAATACGGATAATTTTCTAAGAAAAAACATCATCGGTATCCATGTGGGTGTCGATGGGGATTACCGGCTAAAGTTTCGGATGGAAAACTTTGTGGTGAACTTGGGGGGCGTTGAGAATTTAAAGCAAAAGTTCAACAACTTTATGGCTTTTTACAACAAGGCCACCAAGGACAAGACACTGAATCATTATGATTTAGTGAGTTTAGAGTATAATAATCAAGTAGTGTGCACCAAAATTTAGGGTATGGAACAAGAAAGTTATTCGGTTGGATTGGATATTGGAACCACCAAGATAGTGGCCATTATAGGGAAGGAGAACGAGTACGGCAAAATCGAGATTCTAGGCATCGGAAGATCCAAGAGTCTTGGCGTGCATCGCGGTGTGGTCAATAACATTACCCAAACCATTAAATCCATTCAACAGGCAATTGAACAGGCCGAAGCGAATTCAGGATTAAAGATTGGTTCCGTTGTGGTTGGAATTGCAGGTCAGCATATTAGAAGTTTACAACACAGTGATTATATCACTAGGGTAGATTCCGAAGAGGTGATCAATGAAGATGATTTGGACAGACTGTGCAACCAAGTATACAAATTGGTGATGTTGCCGGGAGAAGAGATCATTCATGTTCTGCCACAAGAGTATAAGGTTGATGGTCAAGCTGAAATCAAACAGCCCATTGGGATGTATGGAGGAAGATTGGAAGCCAATTTCCATGTAGTGGTAGGTCAGGTATCTTCCATAAAGAATGTAGGGAGATGTATTAAAAGTGCCGGCTTGGATCTTGGGAGTATTACGCTAGAACCGTTGGCATCTGCCAATGCGGTTTTAAGTCAAGAAGAAAAAGAAGCTGGAGTTGCCTTAATCGATATAGGGGGCGGCACCACTGATTTGGCCATTTTTAAGGATGGGATCATCAGACATACGGCTGTTATCCCTTTTGGTGGTAACGTCATTACCGAAGATATTAAGGAAGGATGCTCCATCATTGAGAAACAGGCGGAGCTACTAAAAATAAAGTTTGGATCGGCTTGGCCAGGTGAGAACAAGGATAATGAGATCGTTTCCATTCCCGGATTACGGGGAAGGGAGCCCAAGGAAATCACCCTTAAAAACCTTTCCAAGGTCATTCATGCCAGGGTAGTGGAAATCATAGAGCAGGTCTATGTGGAAATTCAGAACTACGGTCATGAGGATCAAAAGAAAAAACTGATTGCCGGAATTGTTTTGACAGGTGGAGGTAGCCAATTGAAACATTTGAAGCAATTAGTGGAATATATCACGGGGATGGACACTAGAATTGGATATCCCAATGAACATTTGGCTGGGGATTCCGATGAGGAAATAGCCAGTCCTTTGTACGCTACAGCTGTTGGCTTGTTGATGAATGCCATCAATACAAAAGCAAAGGTCAAAGCTATTGAAGAGTCTCAAAACGAAGTGGAAACGGAAGTTATTTACGACGAAGGCAACGGACAGGCCACGAAGGAGCAGCCAAAAGCAATAAGAGAAAGAAAATCCATATTTGACAAATGGTCCGAAAAGTTGAAAGACTTCTTGGATAATGCGGAATAGGGCATAGAAAGAGAACACATATCGTATAACCAGTAATACAAATAGAATGAGCAAGAACACTGAATTTGAAAGTATAGCTTTTGATTTGCCCAAGAATCAAAGCAATGTGATAAAAGTCATAGGTGTAGGAGGGGGTGGTAGTAATGCCATCAATCACATGTTCCAGGCCGGTATCAACGGGGTGGATTTTGTGATATGCAATACAGATTCACAGGCATTGGACAATAGTCCAGTTCCCAATAAAATACAATTAGGGGTCTCCCTAACAGAAGGGTTGGGCGCTGGTGCAAATCCTGAAGTTGGAGAACAGGCTGCTATTGAGAGCATGGAGGATATTAAATCCATGTTGGGAACAAATACAAAAATGGTATTCATCACTGCCGGTATGGGTGGGGGAACAGGTACTGGAGCTGCCCCTGTCATTGCCAAACAAGCCAGGGAATTGGATATCCTAACGGTTGGGATAGTGACCATACCTTTCCAATTTGAAGGGAAAATGCGTTGTGAGCAGGCCCATGTGGGAATGGAAAAACTGCGTAGAAGTGTAGATTCATTAATTGTTATCAATAACAACAAGCTTAGGGAAGTTTACGGTAATTTGGGCTTTAAGGCCGGTTTCTCCAAGGCAGATGAAGTGTTGGCAACGGCTGCAAGAGGTATTGCAGAGGTAATAACCCATCACTACACACAAAATATAGATTTACGTGATGCCAAGACCGTGCTTTCAAATAGTGGCACCGCAATTATGGGATCTGCTGCGGCCTCTGGATCATCAAGGGCCCATGAGGCGATAATGAAGGCTCTAGATTCGCCACTATTAAATGACAACAAGATAACTGGTGCTAAAAATGTGTTGTTGCTCATCGTTTCTGGATCCCAGGAGATTACCATTGATGAGATCGGGGAGATCAATGACCATATCCAAATTGAGGCCGGACATGGGGCCAATATCATCATGGGTGTAGGAGAGGACGAAGGTTTGGGAGAGGCCATCGCTGTAACGGTCATTGCCACGGGTTTTAATATAGACCAGCAGGATAATATAGTGAATACGGAATCTAAGAAGATTATACACACATTGGAAGATGAGCAAAAGGCCGAACAGGATTTGATGCTTACCACGCGTAATGTTGTGCACAAATTGGAAATGGATGAAGAGGAAGAGGCAACTCGAACTCCCGAGCTGGTCGTTAAACATGAATTGGTAGAAGAAACAGAGGAAGAAGAAGTACATGCAAAAGCCCCTGTAAAAGAAATGAATTTGATACCGACTACAAGTTATATCAAAAATTTCAATGTCTTTTACGAAGAGGTTATCGCAGAGAACCTACAGGAGGATTTCATCGTTATTGAGTCCAAGGACAGTCTCAGTGATATAGAGGTTGTGGAGCCAGTATATGTTTCCTCCAAAAAACAGGAAGAGGATCAATTTACTTTAAGTTTTGATATGCCTTTAAGCCAATCCAAAAGAAAAAATGAGGAGCAAGAGGAAAAAGAGCATACCATTACCTTTAACTTGGATGAGGTAAGGGAAATGGATGTTAAGGACCATATTGAAGTTGTTCCTGTGTTGGAATACAATAAGAACGGTGAGAAAAGATATAGCTTGGATGACTATATGGAGTTGGAGCACAAATTGACAGGAGCCAAATCCAAAGCAGAAAAGTTTGAGCCAAAAATTTTAGAGGATGAACTGGTCTTTGAAAAGAAGACGGTTCAAAGGGAGGAAGAACCGCACATAGACGAAACCAGAGAAATTAATCCTATGGATACGCCTCTAGAAGAATTGTTGAAGTCAAGGGCCGATGAGCGTAGAAGAAAATTGAAAGACTTCAATTATAAGTTTCAAAATAGCATGAATAAGATCGATGAGATCGAAAAACAGCCCGCCTACAAAAGACAAGGGGTAAGTTTGAACGAGGCATCAAGGGAAAATAAGGTCTCAAGGACTTCTCTAAGTGAGGACAGCAATGATGAAATACAAATGCGTTCCAATAATTCATTTTTACATGATAACGTGGATTAATGGGAATGTGATTTTTTTAATTTTTTAGAATAGTTTAAACCCGAAAATACAAGTTATTTTCGGGTTTATTTTTTATCTTCGCACCGCTAAATTATTTGGATATGAGCTTGCAACAACGTGTAATGGAAGAATTGAAAACAGCAATGAAAGCTAAAGATACTGTTGCATTGGAATCACTCAGAGCCATTAAATCGGCCTTGTTGATGGCACAGACCGAAACAAGAGCTGGTGCTGAGCTAACCGAAGAGGATGAAGTAAAGCTGGTGCAAAAGCTGGTTAAGCAACGCAAGGATAGTGCGGCCATTTATACCGAACAAGGCAGGGCAGATTTGGCTGACCCAGAATTGGCGCAAGCGGCTGTTATTGAGCGATTTTTACCGGAACAGCTCACCGAGGAAGAAATAGAGAAGGTTGTTGTACAGACCATAGATGCCGTTGGTGCTTCTGGGATGAAGGATATGGGAAAGGTTATGGGCATTGTATCCCAGGAATTGGCCGGTCAGGCAGATGGTAAAACAATTTCCAACATAGTTAAAAGAAAACTTTCGTAAATTTGTAACGTAATAAGGCCTCGTGGCGCAACTGAATAGCGCATCAGATTTCGGCTCTGAGGGTTACAGGTTTGAATCCTGTCGAGGTCACGAATAAATCAACAAAAGTTGAAAACGAAGCAAGCTATAAAACATAGCTTGCTTTTGTTTTTTAGCGCAGGAAGTTTTTTTTTGTTGATTTTCAAAGCGGAGCTTTGAAGGAAGGGCGCAGCCAATCCTGTTTCATATTCGAGTTCAAGGTTCACTTCATTATTGTTGGATTCCAAAGGCAGTCTTTTGTGATTTTCAAAGCGGAGCTTTGAGGGAAGGGCGCAGCCAATCCTGATTTGGATTCTTGGTCAATTTTGGTTTGTTTTTGAGGTAAAACCACAGCCAATCATGTCGAGGTCGCTTTAATAAAAAACAACTTTCTTTTTAATAGGTAGTTGTTTTTATTTTAAAGGGAACCATCTTTGTTGGTGTAAATATTGTTCACGTTATAGGAATAACCTTGGTGTTATTAAAAATACTAGGGCCAATTGAAGCCGCTGCAATTCATTTATTACCAGACACATTGGTCTTTATAAACTCAACCAAATTATTAAAAATTAAAATTTAATAAATCAAATTCACTTTAATCTTTAAATCAAATACATTATGAAAAAAGTACTTTTTATTGCAACTATTAGCTTAACATTATTGGCATCATGCAAGGAAACACCAAAAAATGCCACTGCACCCACAATGCAGGAAGAAGTTAAGAAAGACAACAATGCAGAAATGATGATGAATCAAGACAGCATCCAAATGGCTCACAAAAAAACAATGGATAGTTTAGAGCAAGTTAAATCCCACGGGCACGTCCATTAATAACTATAACCCCATTGCACCGTGATATGCGATGGGATCTAATCAAATTTACTATGAAAATTAAAAAGATAATATCCTTTTTGGTATTAACTGTCGTTGGCGCACTTTGTACTGTCGCATTTGCGCATGGTGTCGATGAAAATACCCAAACCTTTTTATTGGGAAACAGTGGAGTTGCCTTCGGACCATTTTTATATATAGGAGCGAAACATATGATAACAGGGTATGACCATCTACTATTTTTGGTCGGTGTTATATTCTTTCTGTATAAACCGAAAGAAGTGTTCTTATATGTTAGTTTTTTTACTATTGGTCACAGTACCACTTTATTATTAGGTGTTTTAGCCGACATCAATATTAATGCATACTTAATCGATGCAATTATAGCGCTATCTATCGTATATAAGGGGTTTGATAATTTAGGTGGGTTTAAGCGATTCTTTGGAAAACAACCTAATACCAAGGCTGCAGTTTTGATTTTTGGATTATTCCACGGTTTTGGCCTTGCAAGCAAACTACAAGAATTTAAATTCGACCGAGAAGGTCTTTTTACTAACCTAATAGGCTTTAATATTGGTGTAGAAATAGGACAATTTATTGCTTTAGCAGTAGTATTGATTCTAATAACGGTTTGGAGAAGTCAACCCAGTTTTATGAAATTTTCTACAATTACAAATACAGCTTTGATGGCTGCCGGGTTTTTATTGCTCGGCTTTCAACTAACAGGCTATTTTACATCTTAAAATAAATAACTATGTCAGAAATGAATCATCCAGTATTGGAAAAAAATAAAATTATAAAAGCAACCGCCATTTCACTTATCGTCGGTGCGTTATTATTGGTCGTAGCGGTTTTGCCAGCGGAATTCGGAATAGATCCTACAGGTGCAGGGAAATTATTGGGATTTAGTAAGCTTTACATACCTGAAGATTCTGGGACAACTAATAGTATATCAAATTCTTCAACTCCAATAATCAAACTCGAAAAAGCAGGTTCGGGCCCTAATGTCGCTAGACCTATTGAGGCTGATAACCCTCCTTCGACAACACAATTAAGTACACGGGAAGATGAAACCATGGTTGTTGTTCCAGCAGGAAAAGGCATTGAATTTAAAATAAATATGCTGAAATACGGGAAATTGAAATACGAATGGACTACCTCTAATGCTGAAGTTCTCTATTTCGATTTTCATGGTGAAGTAAAACAAGAAATAGAGGTTGAGGAAGTTTACTTCGAAAGTTTCACAATGGCCAATTCCAACAATATGGTTGGAACTTTTTTAGCCCCCTACGAAGGAAAACATGGATGGTTTTTTAGAAATACCGGAGATGAGGACGTTGTAGTAAATTTAAGACTGAAAGGTCAGTATGCTTTATGATTTTAAGTCCTACAATGTAAGGTCAATTTCTATTCCCTATTGAAATAGCCTTCTATTTAGCAGGCACAAATTATGACCAAAAAATATAAATTGATGGATTTCAACAAACAATCCCTTGCTCAATCATCTTAATTTTGCCCTTTTGGCAAACCGAACATAATGAATTTGTTGAAGATGACTTGTTGCGGGAAATCGGTTTCGAAATTAATATTTGGCAATTGTTTGTCGCGTTGGACCCATAGAAAATATGCAAAATTGTGACAAATAATTGAATTAGTCCATCTTATTATGAATAGAAAAAGTCAGCTAGACAAAACAATTATATTTGATACTAGATTTATAAAGTACTTAATTCCAAAGATGTAGATTGGGAATGAAACATACCTGCCTTTTTCTGGCAGGGTTAGCGTAATGGAAATCGTAGTCTTAGGCATAGTATGTAAGACCTAATACAATGAAGCGTATTTATGTAAGGTTGTGTAACAAATGTTACTAACCTTTTGAATTTAGTTTTTTAAATTTGCTTCGGTTTTGAAAGCGAAAACGTACATATCGATAGTATTGGTCTCCATTTTCTTGGTAAAATTCCTAGCCATTGATGCTAATGGTTTGAATATACTTTTCAGCGTAACTGATATCACTTTCGTGAACCCATATTGTAAAAAGAATAACTCTCCAGAGCAGACAAAAAACACTGCCGATTTTTCGCAAGATGAACTTGTAATTTCACAAGTGATATACTTAAGCGGTTTTTGTAATTCGCAGTTTCAATTTGAGATCTTCTCTTGGGGAACGGTAACATCCGAACCTATTGCAACTTATAATCAACATTTTTCTTCAAGATTATGTTATCAATATTTGGATAACGTTTCTCCTCCTCCTCGTTTATTTTAATTATCATTCCACAACATTTAAAGTCGGTGCTGCACTTGTATTTTTTAAGATTCAAAAAAATACAAACTGATACTATATTTCGGTAAGCTCCTCAAATATTAGATTTTCATTAAACAACATTAATAATGTCGACAAAAATTTTAATTAATCGTCGTTCCATACAACTGTTGCGCATATTGGTCAGCGGGATTTTTTTGGTAGCTGGTACTAATCATTTACTGAATATTGAGAAAACTGTTAAACGGATTGAACAAGCTAGTTTTAAAGGTATCGCATATTTTTTCGGTGAGCCGAGCCTGCTTATTGTTTTATCCGGCGTCGTAATGGTTGCAGCAGGTTTTTTATTCTTATTGGGATACAAGACAAAATGGGCAGCAATCATCTTAATGATGGTACTTATCCCAATCACATTAACGGTTCAGGTGGGACAAATTACCACACTTGGACCTCTTTTCAAAAACATTGCAATTTTAGGTGCACTTCTTTTTTTTATACTGAACGACACCGATAACCTTTTTAAAATAAATCAAAATGAAAACATACACTATTAGTTCAATTTTTATACTACTTGCATTATTTAGCACTGCTAAGCTACAGGCACAGCACCACGAGAACCATAAGAAGAACAATTACGTGGTGCTTACTAAAAAAGTACCACAACTGCAACCCATTCTGTTAACGGCCGAAGCTCTCAAAGAAGAGGACGGCAAAGCTTTTGGTGATTTTCAGATCATCATCTGTGGTAAGGAAATAGGCGATATTACCGATCCCGAAAAAATTGGTGCGTTTATTGAAAAAGCAGAAAAGGCCGGAATTCATCTTGTGGCCTGTGGTTTTTCGCTCAATAAATTCAAGGTCGATAAAACAAAAGTCCCAAAGAAAATGAAGGTAGTCGAAAATGGAATTCTCTATAATTTTCAGCTTCAGAAACAAGGATATAAAAGTTTAAGTCTATAAATAATATTTAGGAATATAAATTTCCTAAAATAAAAAAAGAATAACATGAAATCAAAAAAATCGTGGGTACAGTACGGAATTTTTGCTGTAGTGGCCATTACGCTCTACGCAACTGGAATGCACACCGAGATCATCGGATTTGCTCAACGTGGGCTGCTTGCCACAGGGTTGATGAACCCCGATGTGGAGGAAATCACTCAAGTTCGAAAAAATATAAACGAAATGGAGACGGCTACAATATCAGCCCATAAAAATGCAGATTTTAACCTGAAATTGATTGACAAGGAGGGCAACACCAAGTCTTTGGCGGAATTGAAGGGCAAGGTAATTTTTATGAATTTTTGGGCAACTTGGTGCCCACCTTGTATCGCTGAAATGCCGAGTATCGATAAGCTACATAAGGAAATGGGCGATGAGGTCGTTTTCGTAATGTTATCCCTTGACAAGGATTTTCAAAAGGCCAAAGATTTCGACAAGCGCAAGGGATACGATCTTCCTATTTATGCCCTAGGTAGTAACCTTCCCACAATGTACCAATCTTCCTCAATCCCTACCACCTTTGTCATCGATTCAAAAGGGTATTTGGTACTCGAACATAAAGGGATGGCTGATTATGACACGGCTGAGTTTAAGGTATTCTTGGAAAAATTAAAATAGGACATATATTAAAAGGGGTGGGTATAAATAAAATTAACACCCCCATCCCTTTTTTGAATTCATTCTAGAATATTGAATGGCAAGAGGTTCTATTGTCCGTTTTCAGATTTAATTGCCCTTGTAGGTCCAGTATTTAAAATGGATGCAGTTTACGCAAATATGCACATGGGTATGTTCCTTGGCCCTATGTACAAAGACAATTACCTGTCGCTCTCCCAGCTTCATTTCTTTAATGAACCTTACCGTTAATTTCTTTTGACAGCAATAGTATAATAACCCTGCCTATTGAATCACATCTTTCTGTTCAACTCCATATTGATCTCTACATTCACTTCATCCCCAACTACCATGGTCATGGCCCAATTTCCAGTACCTACCCCAAAATCGGTCCTCTTCAATTTAGTTTCAAATGCAAGACCCATAATATTAGTACCTTTCATCATGGGATGTTCCATTTCCCCAGTAACTCTAAAAGGGATGGTGATGGATTTAGTAACATCTTTGATTGTTAAATCTCCCATCACTTCATAATCGTTACTTGAAAGATGGTTGATTTTGGTTGAAGTAAAAGTGATATAGGGATAAGTTTCTGCGTCAAAGAAATCGCTGGAAGTAAGATGCTTATCTCGTTTTTCAATATTCGTATCAATGCTGGCCACAGGTATTTTAAATGTAAATTTGCTATTGGATAGATCTTTTGGATCAAAATGAAAGGTTCCTTCTTTCTTTTGAAAAATGCCATTCACGGTATTGAAAAAGTGTTTGACACCAAAATTGACCGAGGTGTGATTCTGATCCAATTCCCAGCTTTTTGTCATCATATCTTGAGCAGTTAGATTGGATGATATCAAAAAGAGCAGGAAAAATGATAAGGTATTTTTAAGAATTTTCATGGTTAACGTATTAAATTATTCTAGTTGCATACATCTGCAAAAAATAGTGTGCCGGTAAATTATGGCATTTATTTTAAGAAAAATCAAAAGTCCATAAATATATGGATGTGCAAAATTATGGAAATTGGCGGATTTATAAAATGATGTACATCATGCCTTAGTTTTGTGGTTAAGGCTATCTTGGATATGTAGGACCTTGGCCAATGAATAAGCGACATAATTAAGTAGGCATTTGAATTGGGGGAGTATGGTTAGCTTTTCAAAGCTGTGTTTTGCTTGGAAGGTACAGGAAGTTAGAGAACATTATATATCCTTACTTTTTGTTAGCTCACTTTCAAGCTTTGTCAATAAAATTAAGAAATCTTTTCGTTGATAAGCGCCAGATATTGATGGTGTAGTTCTAGATTTCTATTCACCAAACCCAAATGTTCATCATGGGTTTTAATGTGTTCTGATAGCGTAGCTAAAGTTCCTTCATTGGAATCTGACAGTTTTGAATTGGAATCTATTTTGTTTTCCAGTGAAGCTATTCGGTGTTTTAATTTCTTAAGATCCGTGCCAATAGTTTTAAGGGATTGAGAGTTGAGGTCAAGTAGTTCTTTTAATTTTACCATTGCTTCTTCCATGATCTTCACTTTATGGTCCTGTTGAAACCTAATTAAAGATAGTTTATATTCTCTAATGAATGCATTAAATTTAAAATTTTGGGTAAGGACTTTCGTATGTAGTATCTTGGGTCATAGAAGGAGGTCTTCTGTTCTTACAATTTCAATATTTTACTATTTGTTGATTTAAACGTTTTATTCATTTTTATATAATTTTACATAAAGCTAGTTGGTCTATATGATGCATAAAAAATACATTTTTAGCCTTTTATTTTTATTCATGGTCTGTTGTTTTTCGTGTAATTCTGATCGTGACCAGAACGAAATCAAAATAGGGTTTGCCCAAGCCATGTCCAAGGATGATTGGAGGCGTTCTATGAACAGTACCATGAAACTTCAGGCCTCCTTGGAGCCTAGGATATATTTAAAAATAGCCGATGCCAATTACGATGTTGCTACTCAGATTAAGCAAGTAGAACAGTTTATTGCTGACCAGTATGATGTCATTATTATTTCACCAATCCAATCCAAACCGATAACACCTGTTGTCAATAGGGCACTTGAAGCCGGAATTCCGGTCCTGGTTGTGGATAGAAAAACAGAAAATCAGATTTATACTGCTTATTTAGGGGCAGATAATCTTGAAGTTGGAAGAAACGCCGCCAAATATATCGTAGCCTCCAAAACCAAGGATTCCTTAAAGATTGTGGAATTGAGAGGACTTGCTGGCTCTTCTCCTGCAGAAGAACGTAGTAGGGGGTTCTCACAGGTAATTGGCAGGTTCAATACCATAAAGATTGTGGCCACTATAGAAGGGGATTGGGAAAAGGAATCCATTCATGAACAATTCAGGACCTATTTATTGGAGGGCAATAAAGTAGATTATGTATTTGCCCATAACGATAGGATGGCCCGTGGGGCATGGGATGTGGCAAGGGAATTGGGCATGGAAAATGAATTAAAGATCATTGGGGTTGATGGTCTAAATGGACCAAATGGTGGGATACAGATGGTAAAGGAAGGGATGCTTGAGGCTACCATTCTTTATCCAACTGGTGGGGAAGAAGCCATAAAGTTGGCGTTGCAGATTTTTAATAAAGAACCTATTGCCAAGAACAACATATTATCCACCACGGTTATAGATGAATTCAATGCGGACATCATGAACAACCAGTTCGATAAGATAATGGACCAACAATTAAAAATCGAAGAACAATTGTCGGCCATCAAAGAACAACAGGAACTTTATTACTCCCAAAATAACCTTTTAAAAGTGACCATGGCATTATTGGCCATAATATTGAGTCTTGCCATTTACAGCATCTATTCCATTTTTGCAATTCGAAAAAAGAATAGGCAACTGGAATTGATCAATAAGAAAATTACCGTTCAAAGAAACCAGATTCAAAAAATAGCCAATGAGATAAAGGTGAGCAACGACGCCAAACTTAATTTCTTTACAGGTCTTTCCCATGAATTTAAAACTCCCTTGACACTTATTATGAGTTCCATTGAATCTCTTGCCGAAAGTGCCAAGGAGAGGGGTTCCAAAGTGATGAACGAAGTTGAATTGATCTATAATAATTCTAACCGGTTACTTAGGCTGATCAATAATCTTCTGGATTTTAGAAAAGTAGAGGACCGGAATTTTAATATCCGTGCCTCCAACACAAATATCTATCAATTTTCTAGAAATATAATTCAGGATTTTGAGAGGGAGGCGCAAAAGCGAGGGATAGATTTGGATATTAGTACTAATAATGAGGAGCTGGAATTGTATATAGACCGCAACCTGATGGATAAGGTGTATTTCAACCTGCTGTCCAATGCCTTTAAATTCACACCGGATAATGGTAGTATAAAACTTATTATTACCGATACTATAGAGGGGAACAACGCAACAATACATATTAAGGATAACGGGATTGGTATTCCCAGTGATGAAATTCAAAAAGTTTTCCAACCTTTTTTCAAAGGTTCAAATAATAGGAGGAACAGTTCCGGTATAGGTTTGCACCTCAGTAAACAGTTTGTGGATCTACATCTGGGCAAAATTGAGGTAAAATCATTTCAGGGTACTGAGTTTATTATCAGTTTGTTTAAGGGAAAGACGCATTTTAATGAAGATCAGATCGTACAAGCCTTGGAAATTGCGGTTAATTCGGCCAATATCGACTTTAGCTCGCAAATTATTCCAGAGGAAAATTCTATAGGCGCTGTGTCTGCAGCGGAATCTGAACAGTATACCATTCTGATTATTGAAGATAATAGGGACCTGTCCCAATTTTTGTACAACAAGTTCACTGAAGGCTATGAAGTGATCTTGTCGGATGGGACCGATGGGATTGAAAAGGCTTTGGAATTGGTGCCGGATATTATTATTTGTGATGTAAACCTGCCTGAAAAATCGGGTTTTGAAATTTGTGAAACCTTAAAGAAGGATTTAAGAACCTCCCATATTCCTACCATAATTCTTACAGCATTGGGAAACCAAGAGTCTTATGTTAAAGGATTGGAATCTGGGGCAGATCTATATTTGACCAAACCTTTTAGTTATACCATTCTTCATCAGTCTATAAAATCATTGTTATACAATAGGGAAAGACTGCGTTGCTATTATACCAGCAATCAGTATAGGATGGAAGGTCTGGAAACCTTTGGAAGTACAGAACAGCAGTTTGTTGGTAGGTTGAATGCCATTATCGATGAGAATATGGATAACACCGATTTTTCTGTGGAACAGCTTGCCGAGAAACTACACATTTCCCGTGTACAGCTATATCGAAAAATAAAGGCTATTCTTGGGATCAATATTAGTGATTACATTGGTGCTATTAGATTGGAAAAGGCGAAAACCATGCTTGATCGCAATGAACTGACCATTTCAGAAATTGCTTATTCCTGTGGTTTTTCTACCCCTAATTATTTTTCAACTGCCTTTAAGAATAAATATGGGAGCTCCCCCGCAGCTTTTAGAAAGTCATTTTAAGGTTCTATTCATAATGTATGGTCAATGTATGGTTTCTACAGTACTATGAATGGTAACAATTTTAAATGTTCTTGTAACCTGAGTATAACCTTTGGGAATGTACGCATTAAATATTTTTTATAAAACACTGAAAATCAATATATTAAATATTTAATTTTCTTTCTTAACATAATCATAACATATTGCAACATCGTTAAATAAGTCCTCTATTTATTTGGAATAATTTAGTAATCGTACTAAATAATTATCAAATGAAGAAAATAGTAATATGGTCTTTAACAGCGGCGTTGGCAGGTTTTTTATTTGGGTTTGATACTGTAGTAATTTCTGGGGCCGACAAAAAGCTCCAATTATTGTGGGGATCATCAGATGTTTTTCACGGTATGGTTGTCATGGCCATGGCCTTATGGGGAACCGTTGTGGGTGCCTTATTGGGTGGGATACCCACCAATAAATTGGGTCGTAAGCAGACCTTATTGTGGATAGGTATTTTTTATACCATTTCAGCCCTTGGTTCCGCAATGGCCAATGACCCGATCACTTTCGCGATTTTTAGATTTCTTGGAGGTTTGGGTGTAGGTGCATCCACAATTGCAGCACCTGCCTATATATCTGAAATTGCTCCAGCTAAGGATAGGGGTAAATTGGTTGGTCTTTATCAATTTAATATTGTCTTCGGGATCTTAATAGCCTTTTTGTCCAATTATCTTTTAAGTGGGATAGGAGAGAATGCATGGAGGTGGATGTTGGGGGTTGAGGCCATACCAGCAATCATATATACCTTATTTGTAGTTAGTGTCCCCAAGAGTCCAAGGTGGTTGCTCACCAAGCTCAGAACCGATGAAGCAAGGGATGTCCTGAAATTGATCAATCCTGGTCAAGATGTGGAGAAGATGATGCTCGATATTGACACGGAAAATAAGAGTACGGTCTCTGGTGAGAATATTTTTATTCTTAAATACCGTTTCCCTTTAATGTTGGCCTTCGCAATTGCCTTCTTCAATCAATTATCAGGGATCAATGCCTTTTTATACTATGCTCCAAGAATATTGGAAGAAGCAGGTCTTGGCGAGAGTACTGCCCTTTTAAGCAGTATAGGGATTGGAGTTACCAATATGTTATTTACACTTCTGGGAATTTTCCTCATTGATAGATTGGGTAGGAAACAATTGATGTATATAGGTTCTTTTGGATATATAGTATCCTTGAGTTTGGTGGCCTGTGCCTTTTTCTTTGGGTGGGAAGGCATGTCGGTTGCTATTTTCCTCTTTTTGTTTATAGCGGCACATGCCGTAGGGCAAGGTACCGTGATCTGGGTCTTTATATCAGAAATATTCCCCAATCATTTAAGGGGTTCGGGACAATCATTTGGAAGTTCGGTACACTGGATATTGGCTGCCATAATACCTTCCTTAATACCGGTATTGTTTACCTCCATAGGTGCAGGGACCGTTTTTGCATTCTTTGCATTTATGATGTTTTTGCAATTGCTTTTTGTAGCCTTTATGATGCCGGAGACCAAAGGGAAATCCTTGGAGGAGTTGAGCAAGTCCTTGTCAAAAAGTAAAAGTTTGCCTAAAAAAGGCGTAGTAGATGTTTAATAATAACTAATAGAAATAAATTAATAGGTCTTATGAAAAAACAAGCATTTAAGATATGTTTTGTGCTGGTCGTATGTAGCACCTTATTGTCATGTAAAAATAAAACTAATAAAATGGAAGAGTCGAAAAATTCGGAATCGGAAATGCTTTCCGAAGAGTCATTATACCGACCAAACTTTCATTTTACCCCGAAGTCGGGATGGATGAACGATCCCAACGGTATGTTTTTTTATAATGGGTACTACCATCTTTATTATCAGCACTATCCGGACGGAAATAAATGGGGTCCAATGCATTGGGGTCATGCCACAAGTACAGATATGGTGACTTGGAAAGAACAACCCATTGCCCTATATCCAGATGAGTTGGGTTATATTTTTTCTGGTAGTGCTGTAGTTGATATTGACAATACCTCTGGTTTTGGAAAGGATGGAAAAGTGCCTGTTATAGCCATGTTTACCTATCACAATATGGAGATTGAAAAGGCAGAAGGCATCGATGTGGAATCACAGGCCATTGCCTATTCCTTGGATGAAGGTCTTACCTGGACAAAATACGAAGGAAATCCAGTGATAAAAAATCCTGGAATTAGGGATTTTAGGGACCCAAAAGTATTGTGGGATAATATGCACAAAAAATGGATCATGATTTTGGCAGCCCAGGACCGGACAAAGATTTATGGATCCAAGGATTTGATAAATTGGGAAGATCTATCTGATTTTGGCGGTGATTTTGAAAAGTCTGTTGGTGCCCATGGGGGGGTTTGGGAATGCCCTGATCTTTTTCCATTGCCTGTTGAAGGGTCAGATGAAGTTAAATGGGTACAATTGGTAAGTATTAATCCCGGTGGTCCAAATGGAGGTAGTGCCACTCAATATTTCATTGGGGATTTTGATGGAAAAACCTTTACTATGGACAAGGATTTTGAAAAGGCTTTAAAGGAAAAGCACAATTTCTGGATCGATTTTGGAAAGGACAATTACGCTGGAGTCACATTCTCCAACCTCTCCTCTGCCAAAGGAGGGAAATTTCTAATGGGCTGGATGTCCAACTGGGAATATGCCAATGTTGTGCCTACAGAAGCCTGGAGAAGTGCCATGACCGTATCTAGAGAGATCAAATTGATCAAGGGAGCGAATTCATATCGAATCGCTTTTACCCCTGCGGACGAACTCAATGCTTATAAGGGCATAAAATTTAAAAAGGAGGACGTTGAAGTTTCAGGGGAATTGGAAATCATCAATTCCAAACAGATCGACCTTGCAAAAGCAGAAATTACATTCAATTTAACTGAGGCTAAGGATAAAGGTCTTTCATTTAAACTTTCCAATTCTTTTGGTGATGAATTGTTGTTTGGTTTTAACCCAAAGGACAATAATTTTTATGTGGACCGAAGAAAATCTGGAAAAGTGGATTTTGAGGTACGGTTTGCATCAAAAATTTCCACGGCACCCCGAACTTCTTCCAATACTACATTGAAAGGTACCATCTTATTGGATAAGACATCCATTGAACTGTTTTATGATGATGGTGAAACAGTAATGACGGAAATATTCTTTCCCAATGCCCCTTTTGACAAGCTCTCAGCAATTTCAAAAAGTCAAGAATATGTGCTGGATTATATAGAAGTGAATCAATTATCCCTAAATAAATAAACAATAGAACAACTAAAACAATTATTATGAAATTAAAACTCTTTTTTTATCTAATAATTTTTGCACCTCTGGGCCTAATTGCCCAAGGGCAATTAACAGGTGTTGTGACCTCCCAGGATGATGGGATGCCCTTACCTGGTGCCTCTGTGGTTGTGTTGGGTACGACCAATGGAACGACCACGGATTTTGACGGGATCTTCATCTTGGACAAGGTGCCTGCAGACGCTAATATTATTGTTAGTTATGTCGGATTTGTGAGGCAAGAAATTGCAGTGAACGGTAGGTCGACCATTAATGTTGCCCTTTTGGTAGATGCCCAACAGTTGGACGAGGTAGTCCTTACAGGGTATACCGTAGAGCGGAAAGCTGATTTAACAGGCGCCATAACGGTTGTTGAACTAGGACCGGTGGAAGGTCAAAGTTTAAGTTCTGGTAATGCCATGCAAGCTTTACAGGGAAGGGTGCCCGGCCTATTTGTGGAAAAATCTGGGAATCCAAACGGGACCAGTAGTAGGATCTTGATTCGTGGGGTAACTACCCTGGGAAATAATGATCCCCTATATGTAATAGATGGGGTACCAACAGTAAGGCAAGAAGTGTTTTCAGGTCTTAATCCCAGTGCCATCGAATCTGTACAAGTGCTAAAGGATGCATCGGCCTCTTCCATTTACGGAGCTAGGGCAGGTAATGGGGTTATTATTGTAACCACTAAAAACAGCGCCAAAGCTGGTGGGGAAGAGAAGTACAGTGTCAGCCTTAATTCCAACATATCTGTATTATCAGAAAAAAAACAACGGTATGACATGCTTAATTCAGTTCAACGAGGGGAGGCTCTTTGGAGAGCTTCGGTAAATGATGGTGCCGATCCTACAGGAGGATATGGCGAAATTTACAATTTTGATTGGAACGGAGATTTTAATAATCCGGTACTCAATAGTGTTTCTGTCCAACCTTTTGTTGGTGGTGATCCTACAGTACCAGCAGGGGATACAGATTGGCAAGATGAAACATATGAGACGGGATATGTATACAACAATGAAGTTTCCGTTTCTGGAGGTACGGATAAATCTTTTCACCTGATCAATTTGGGATATCTTAAAAACACAGGTGTTTTAAAATACACTGGATATGAGAGGTACACAGGAAAATTGAATTCCAATTTTAAATTGTTCAATGATAAATTGAAGATTGGAATAAATACAGCCTTTTCTACTTCAGATGAGACCTTGGCCTCACAAGATGTAGGGAGTGCGCCAATTCCGTCCCTAGCGATATCCTTAGTGCCTACTATTCCAGTGTTTGATAGCAATGGTAATTTTGCAGGGCCTTTGGGCGCAGGATATTCTGACCGTAACAACCCTGTTCTGATGCAATTTTTGAACAGATGGGACAATACGGAACGGACCAATATTTTTGGAAATGTATTCGCTGAACTACAGTTAATAGAAAATTTAACCTTTAGGACCAGTATAGGTCTGGATTTCAACGATTTCAAGCGCAAGGATATAGAGCCAAAAGTGGCCAATGGCTTTGTGAACAGAACAAACAATAGGTTGATCTTGGATACCAATAAATTTTCGAGTGTGGTCTTTACAAATACTTTGAACTATAATTTGGAAGTAGGGGATCATCGGTTCGGTCTCTTAGTCGGAATTGAATCCATTAAAAATGATTTTGATTCGGTAACGGCCATTGCAGATGGTTTTGCCGTGGAAACGGAGTCCTATTTTGTAATAGACGCAGCAACGGGGGCAAGAACTACCACAGGACGTTCCAGTGGGAGCAGTCTTTTGTCCCAATTTGGCAAATTAAATTATGCCTTCTCAGATAAATATTTGGCTTCGGTAACTGTGCGAAGGGATGGATCATCAAGATTTGGTGATGAAAATAGATACGGGGTTTTTCCTGCAGTATCAGCCGGTTGGAGAATAAGCAGAGAGGATTTCTTTAATGATGAAGGTGCCGTTTCCGATTTGAAACTACGTGCCGGTTATGGTGAAGTTGGAAACCAGTCCATCGGGGATTTGGCCCGATTTGGTCTTTATGAATCCCGATATGGCCCAAACCAAGACCAGTATTTTCCGGATTTTTTCAATATTTACTATAATGTGGGAACTGCGTATGACTTGAATGGCAATAATGGAGGGACCTTGCCGTCTGGTTTTGTGTCCATTCAAGCGGCCAATCCGGCCTTGAAATGGGAGACCACCAAAGAGTATAATTATGGTGTGGATTTTGGTCTATTTGGAAATGCTGTAGTAGGAACCTTTGATTACTTTACCAGAGAAACGAGTGATATCTTGATCACACCACCCATTGCTTCAGTTATTGGGGAAGGACAGCAACGTGTTTTGAATGGGGCAACCACCGAAACCAAAGGGTGGGAATTGTCTGTTGCCTATTCCAAATCCTTGGAAAATGGCCTTTCTTTTGCAGTGTCTACCAATTTTGGAGCCTTTAAAGATAAGATCACTTTCTTGCCTGAAGAGGTAAGGGCCGGTTTTCCGGGAACAGCTGAGAATTCTATTCTAGGACAATCACAATTTTCAATCTTTGGATATAAAACAGAAGGTTTGTTCCAAAGTCAGGCAGACATAGATAGCAGTCCTACACAAGTAGGGGCTAGAATAGGTGGACTTAAATTCCAGAATTTAAATGGAGATGACGTCATCGATTCCGATGACCGCGATTTCATTGGGAATACATTGCCTGATCTGGAATATGGTATTAGAATTGATCTAGGCTATAAGAATTTTGACTTCTCCATCTTTGGTTCTGGGGTTACCGGAAGAATCGGACAGGATCCGTACATCTTTTGGAACAACTTTACCCAAGGTCGGGAGAATGCTGGATTGGGTGTCTTAAATTCTTGGACCCCGACCAATACCAATACGGATATTCCTTCCCTATCACTGGCATTTAATGACCAAAGGGTGTCCGATTATCTGTATAGGAAGAATTCCTATTTTAAAGTTAGAAACTTGCAATTGGGCTATTCCCTTCCTGAGGATTTGATCAGTAAATTGGGAGGAATGACCGGATTGAGAATTTACTTTCAAGGAGAGAACTTATTTTGGTTTACCCCTAAGGATTATATAGGATCTGATCCGGAACGTACAATTGTTGACAATATTCCAGTGCCAACAGTACTTTCATTAGGACTAAACGTGAACTTTTAAAAAATGAAAATCATGAAAAAAAATAAAATTTATATAATAGGAGCAATGGTTTCATTTCTTTTGGTCTCTTGTGGAAAGGACTTTTTAGAGTATGAACCAGAAGGTGTTTTATCCAATGATAACGTAGCTACTGCAGAAAATGCGGAGGCCTTGGTTGTGGCAGCCTATGCAGGAATTGCCAATGATGAAATGGTAGGGCCATTGACCCACCAATGGGTATACGGGAGTGTACGTTCAGATGATGCCTACAAAGGAGGTGGGGGTAGAAGTGATGTTGATGTTATTGATCGCTATGAGCAATACAACCTCACCATTCCCGATTTTGGGGATTGGATGGCTCCTAGAACTTGGACAAATTATTACAAAGCCATTTCCAGGGCCAATTTTGCCCTGTCCGTCATCAATGAAATCCCGGAAACTGAATATGCAAACAAAACCTTACGACAGGCAGAGCTGCGATTCTTAAGGGCACATTCTCATTTTATGCTAAAGCTGTTGTTCAAAAGGGTGCCTTATATTACAGAGAATTTGACCCCGGAAGAAATTGGACAAACGTCCAATGATCTTGCCAATGAAGCCCTATGGAATGTTATAGCCGATGATTTTTTGTTTGCCTACAACAATTTGCCTCAGTCGCAGGATGAGGTAGGTAGGGCAGATAGAAATGCCGCTGCTGCCTATTTGGCCAAACTGAGATTGTACCAGGCTTATGAGCAGAATGATCAACATCAGGTAACATCAATCAATCCGACAAGGCTTCAGGAAGTCATCGATTTTGCGGATGACGTTACAGCTGGTTTGGAAGCTGATTATGGCAACAATTTTTTAGACGGCTTTGACAACGGACCAGAATCTATTTGGGCCGCACAATTTTCCATCAATGATGGAACCAAGGTCAGCAGGGTAAGTTTTGTTACGGGTCTAAATTCCCCCCATGGCTCTGTATTGTACGGATGTTGTGGTTTCCATTTGGCCAGTCAGAATATGGTGAACGCCTTTAAAACAGATGCCAGTGGCTTGCCTTTATTGGATACGTTCAACGATGCCGATATTTTTGCCACAGTTAACCCTGATGGCACCGCTTCCCCAGACCCGGGGTTAACGGTAGATCCAAGACTGGATCATACGGTTGGCGTTCCTGGTAGACCTTTTAAATACAGAAACACGGTGAATAGTTCTGGAGATATGGTATACAATTTCAGTTGGGCCAGAGATCCAGGAGTATATGGCTATTTTGGAAATATGAAAGAGCAACAAGCTCCTGATTGTTCCTGCTATGTAAAAGAGGGACCCTTTGTAGGGACTTCCAAGAATGTTGATTTTATACGCTATGCGGATATCTTGCTGTACAAAGCAGAAGCTTTGATTCAATTGGATCGTTGGGATGAGGCCTTGCCTTTGATCAACCAAGTGAGAGCTCGTGCTGCGGCCAGTACCCAACGCCAGCTTGACGCCGGGGCATCGGACATTTACAATATTGGACAGTACCTTGCATTCCCAGATAAGGATTTTGCTTGGAAGGCCTTAAAGTTTGAACGTAGATTGGAATTTGGAATGGAAGGTGCCCGTTGGTTCGATTTGGTCCGATGGGGTGAGGCAGGACAGGTGTTAAACGCCTATTTAGCTGAGGAAAAGACCAAAAGGGACTTTTTGTCAAATGCCGTATTTACACCGGGAAGGGATGAGTATTATCCAATTCCCCAACGTGAAATAGATTTTACTGGAGGTTTATATATGCAGAACCCTGGATATTAATACCTCTGTCAGGAAAATACAGTTCAGTTTTCTGAATTAGTTTGAGTAAGTTGAGTTAGTTAGAAAAACACGGGTCTAAAGCCCGTGTTTTTTATTTTTATGAAGTTATGTGAACTGAAATTATTCCGCAGCTACTTTCTTGCCAATAATTGAATTGATGATGATCTTGGCATGAATCCTTGAATTTTCAATAAACCATTTATGTGTTTCCATCCCGCCACAAATCACCCCGGCCAAATACAGGCCATCCACATTGGTCTCCATGGTATCTTCATTATAACTCGGTAATTTCTTGTTGTCATCGGAAAGTTGGATCCCCAGTTTTTCCAAAAAACTGAAATTTGGTTTATATCCTGTAAGTGCCAGGACATAATCATTTTCCAAGCTTTTGGTACCTTCCGGTGTATCCAATATAATACGATCTTCCGTAATCTCTTTTACATTGGCATTGTAATAGGCTGTGATGCTGCCTTCATTAATTCTGTTGATGATATCTGGACGGACCCAATATTTCACCCTTTGTCCAACTTCCTCACCTCTTATGATCAAACTTACCTCGGCACCTTTTCTATAACATTCCAAAGCGGCATCCACCGCAGAATTACTTGCCCCTATGACCGCTAATTTTTGGCTGGCATAAAAATGAGGCTCCTTGTAATAATGGGATACTTTGGGTAAATCCTCCCCTGGAACGTTAATGTAATTTGGGATATCATAAAACCCAGTTGCGATCACTACAGATCCAGCTTTATATGTCGCCTTATTGGAGATTACGGTAAAGGCATCTTGATTTCTAGAGATGTGTTCTACCTTTTCAAATAGATTGATCTTTAATTTATTGGTGGTCACGATCCTTCTGTAATATTCCAGAGCCTCATCCCTTTTGGGTTTGGCTTCCTTACTGATAAAAGGAATCTCATCGATCTCTAATTTCTCAGAGGAAGAAAAGAATTGCATGGTCATGGGATAGTTGTACAGGGAGTTCACGATACATCCTTTTTCAATGATCAAATACTCCAATCCCTTTTTCTCAGCTTCAAGGCCACAGGCTATACCAATAGGACCACCTCCAACAATTATTACATCAATCTGCTTCATTATTATCCTACAATTTCTTTTAACTCTTTTATGGTTTGGGTAGGGTTGCTAGAATTGAACACAAAACTACCCGCTACCAGAACATCTGCTCCAGCTTCTATCAAATCTCTAGCATTATCGGCATTTACGCCCCCATCTATTTCTATAAGGGTGTGTGCCTTTTTTCTGTTGATCAATTCCTTAAGGGCCTTGACCTTGTCATAGGTGTTTTCAATAAAAGATTGTCCCCCATATCCAGGGTTTACACTCATCACACATACAAGATCAATATCATTGATGGTGTCTTCCAATAAATGGATGTTCGTATGTGGGTTGAGGGCAACGCCTGCTGTCATGCCTTCTGCCTTTATAGCCTGTAGCGTTCTATGCAAATGGTTACAAGCTTCATAATGTACCGTTAGATTATTGGCGCCCAGCTCGGCAAAGTCTTTGATATAGCGATCTGGATCTACAATCATTAAATGTACATCTATGGTTTTGTCGGCATACTTGGTAATAGCTTTCAAAACGGGCATCCCAAAAGATATGTTGGGCACAAAAAGCCCGTCCATTATATCAATATGAAACCAATCGGCCTCACTGTTATTAACCATTTCTATATCTCTTTGTAGATTGGCGAAATCTGCTGCCAATAGGGAAGGGGCAATGATTTTTTTGTCCATATGTAGTAACTACCTAAGTTTTTACAAAGATAATGAATTGTTATGGTACTTAAGAACGCCCTTAATCTGTAAAAAGTAAGGAAAGGCAGATGTTTATAGATAGTTGGGATCGGTATACTTAAAAGTCTAGACTTATTTATACCAACGTTTTTTGTTCTTTTTGGACGCTTCTGATTTTCTTCCCTTTTTGTGTTTGCTCCCCTTTTTCTTGTGTACTATAGGTTTTGCCTGGGGATCTAAAGGATACGGATGGTTTTCTTCCACTTCCAATTTTGTGAACAGCAATTTTTGGATACTGGCCAGATAAGGCTTTTCATCCGCGGAACAGAAAGAATAGGATTTGCCAGAATTTCCGGCCCTACCTGTCCTTCCAATTCGATGCACATAAGTTTCTGGCACATTGGGCAGATCAAAATTGATGACCGCATCCAATTGGTCGATATCCAGGCCACGGGCGGCAACATCGGTAGCGATCAAAATGGCTGCCTCTTTGTTCTTAAAGTTATTGAAGGCTTGTTGGCGTTCACTTTGCGATTTGTCGCCGTGTAGGCTTTCTGCCTTATAGTTATTTCGGATCAGGGTCTGCTCCAACTTGTCCACTCCGTATTTGGTACGCCTAAAAATGATGATGTTTCCTTTTATGGTATCTCTTAAAAGGTGTAGGCACAATTCAATCTTCTTAGGTTTGGGGACGTAGTACAGCAGTTGTTGAACATTTTCAGCAGCCGAGGAAATACGGGCCGCCTTTACTGTTTCTGGATTTTTTAGAATATCACTGGCCAAGTGCGTCACCTTATAGGGCATCGTTGCTGAAAAGAGCAACACTTGTTTGTCTTTGGGACATAGGCGTTCAATTTTCTTCACATCGTCAATAAAGCCCATATCCAACATTAAATCTGCCTCATCCAAGACTAAGGTCTCTATGTAATCCAAATTGATTACATCTTGTTTATGTAGGTCTAACAGACGTCCAGGCGTCGCTACTAGGATATCCACGCCTTTTTTTAGACTTTCAATCTGTGGTTCCACAGACGTACCACCAAAAACAAGCGCTGTGGTAAGTTTCGTGTGTTTTGCATAAGCTTTAAAATTATCGGCTATTTGTATGGCCAATTCCCTTGTAGGACTTATAATTAATGCTTTAACTGTTTTCCCTTGTTTTGGGGCATCTTGTCGGTCAAATAATTGCTGTAAAATAGGAAGGGCAAAAGCAGCTGTCTTTCCCGTACCAGTTTGGGCTGAGGCGATAACATCTTTTTTGTCCAAAACCAAGGGAATGGTCATCTCCTGCACGGGAGTTGGCTCATCGTAATTCATTTCGGCAATGGCCCTTAGTATGGGTCTGTTCAGCTTTAATTCTTTAAATGACATAGGATAATGGTCTTAAATAATAGGGCAAAGGTAGGTTAAAAAGGACATTCGATATAGCAACAGGAAGCGCTACCTCCTTTTTAGATTAGGAATATATATTATTCAGAGGACTACACTAATCAATTCTGCATTTAGAATAAAAAATAAATTCTATTAATGAAATGCGTAATACGAGTTGGATTATTGGATTTTGGGATTTAATTTTTTTGGTAGGTTATAATAGGGGCATTTTCTAAAATGCAATTATTTTTATAAAGACTTGATTATAAGCGGTTTGTAATTTTTTATGATACAAAAAATTTAAACTTTAGCTAAAAGTTAACTCATTTTTCAGAAGGTTGAGTCTGAAAATTTAGTAATTTTAAGTTACTTTTTGAATCAATGTTCACTTGATATTTAGATATCTTTATGGAACAACAAATGGATTTTCAGGAGCCTCAAAAAGCCGATTATTTTTGGAAAGATGAGGTACTGGAAGGAGATAGCCATTAGTTTTCTCATTGGCCCTTTCCCCAATTTGTATGTGTACAATAGAGAATAACCTATTGAATGAAGAAATATACAAATAGACCCTCAGGGTATTGTTTCCATTTGAATATTGTCCAACGAGACTTCCCCCGTTTTAGAATTTGATCATACATTGGAATTGCTATAGTCTTGTTTCTTTTGAATGCTCATTAAATGCATCCCAAAACTCCCAGTTTTGCGTTCCAATATACTGATTGAAAGGCATCCTTTAAGGTGTTCCTTCTATCAGATGGCATGAACATGATTAAGGTTTATAAAACCTGTTTATTATGGAAAACAAGAAAATTATTGCGGTAGTTGGGGCTACGGGCGCACAAGGTCGCGGCCTGGTCCAGGCAATTTTAAATGACGGAAAGGGGGAATTTGGTGTACGGGCCATCGTTCGTGATATCAATTCTGCCAAAGCTAAGGAATTGAAAGGGCAAGGGGCTGAATTGGTCCAGGCCAATCTGGATGATAAAGCCAGTTTGATCAAGGCCTTTAAAGGGGCGTACGGCGCCTATTGCGTAACATTCTTTTGGGAGCATATGTCGCCTGAAAAGGAAAGTCAACATGCGAAAAATTTGGCAGAGGCAGCCAAAGAAACACATCTACAACATGTGATATGGTCTACCTTGGAAGATACCAGAAAATGGATCCCATTGTCCGATAAGCGTATGCCAACCTTAATGGAGAAGTATAAAGTGCCACACTTTGATGTTAAAGGCGAATCGAACAGTTATTTTGAAAAAAGTGGTGTGCCCTATACCTTGTTTTTGACCTCCTTTTATTGGGAGAATTTTATCCATTTTGGAATGGGACCAAAAAGAGGTCCCGATGGAAAACTGGCCCTTATCTTGCCTATGGGCGATAAAAGACTTCCCAGTATTGCCTCGGATGATATTGGCAAATGTGCCTATGGAATATTCAAGGCAGGTAAAAAATATCAGGGAAAAATCGTGGGTGTCTGCGGGGAACAGACCACAGTAAAAGAAATGGCAGACACCTTCACCAAAATCTTTGAAGTACCTGTTGGATATAACAAGGTCTCAGCTGAAGAGTACCGGGGTTTTGGATTTCCAGGAGCCGACGATCTAGGGAATATGTTCCAGTTTAATCAAGAGTTTGAAGCCGATTTCTGTAAGGCTAGGGACGTGAAGGTTGCGAAGGAGTTAAACCCTCAATTACTTTCGTTGGAAACTTGGTTAAAACAAAACAAATCCAAGTTGATGTCCGACATTATAGGTGAGACGGCTGCAACAACATAATGGAATTCTATTTGAGCCATCAAAGAAAAAGAAGCAATGAGTCATCTCAATGCTTCTTTTTCTATTTTAAATAATAACATTTAAAATGACAGACCTTATTTAAGATGCAACCAAATTACCATTGTATTCATAATGCAATGGCAAGATAGTGGGTTCTGTTTTGGGAACCTTACACTTTTCAAGAATGGGCATTAACACTTTGCCAAATTCATTAAAACGAGCTGCTGATTCCCATAGATCAACAATCAACATTCCATTGGACGAGGGTGCCCCGAAGTGGTGCAATAATCCTTTAGGGTGGGTATGACCTGTTTTGCGGATTTCTTCCCAACATTCGTCATACTGTTTTTGGGTCATACCACGGAAATCAAATTGAACTACAACTTTTTTCATAGTATTGATAATTAGTGTCCTACTCGTATGGCTTTTCAGTTACGCCCCGTTTTTTTAAGGGGTTGCTGGACTCCTCTTTCTTTAAGATTGTATGAATACATAAATCGAAAACGTATTTGGAGGGGAACAATGAAAAGAAAAAAAAACAAAGATTGTATAGTATTTTATTTGGGAGTATTGCACTGATTGACAGCTATATAAAAATAAGAATTATTGGAGATGGCAATTCGTTAATTGTGAAATTATTAACGATATTATCGGAGTCTTTACTAAAGTGTCAACAAACCTTGGGACTTAAGAGTAAGTATTGGTTTGGAAAACCAAAACAATTCAAAATCCTCGTAATGGGTTTCAAAGTCGGTTTTGAGCTGACCAAAAGTAACCGTGTTTCCGGTATGCACAGAAATTTTTTCCAAAGTATGCAATAACCAATCTCCATGTTCTTTGGAAACTGTGATCTCTTTGCTTTCCATTTTCCCGTGAAAAGAGAGTTTTAGCAGTTCCCATGTCTGCCCCTTTTTGGACTTGCTGCTTACCTCTGTCTTAGGTATACCACCCAGCCAGGTGATTTTGGCATTTGGCCGTATCTTAAATTGTGGTTGTGCATCCAAGGCTTGTGCTATATATTTTTTTTCGATGGTAGTTTTAGGAATCTTAAAATCGAACCACTGTTGCAAAGGAAAGTCAAACCCTATGCCATGCATAAAATTAAAAAGGGATTTTTTGAGGCCATAGCTAAATTGGTCATGGTCTATACCGGTTATATCTGTAAACTGAATGTCATTATTGGCAAAGGATATAGGCTGATAATCGGGGATAATGTGGTAATCGCTCGGGTTTAGTCCAACGGGGCTATGTGCAGTTAAAGCAAATTGGTGCCAGAATCCCGATTGAAGAATCCCAAGTTCAAACATTTGCCGGACCATTTCAAGACTGTCCACGGTTTCCTGAATAGTTTGTGTGGGGTAGCCGTACATCAAATAGCAATGGACCATGATCCCCGAGTCCGTAAAATTACGGGTCACCTGAGCTACCTGTTCCACGGTTACCCCTTTTTGGATCAATTTCAACAATCGGTCCGAGGCTACTTCCAATCCGCCAGAAATAGCGATACAACCAGAAGCCTTGAGAAGAATACAAAGATCTTTGCCGAAATTTTTCTCAAATCTAATATTGGCCCACCAGGTCACGATCAACTTTCGTTTGATAATTTCCAGCGCCAAGGCACGCATTAGAGCAGGAGGAGCAGCCTCGTCCACAAAATGGAATCCTGTTTCCCCTGTTTGTTCAATGAGCTGTTCCATGCGGTCCACCAACAGTTTGGCGGCAATGGGCTCGTAGATTTTTATATAATCCAGGGAGATGTCACAAAAAGTACATTTGCCCCAATAGCAACCATGTGCCATGGTCAGTTTGTTCCATCTGCCATCGCTCCATAGACTGTGCATGGGATTGGCTATTTCTATGACAGAGATATATTTGTTCAGAAGGAGGTCCGAATAATCTGGAGTACCCACGTCACTTTGCTTGTAATCAGCTTTTGGGGACAGGTTGTTGTAAAACACTTCCCCATTCTTTTTTAAAAAAGTTCTCTTTAAGATGGGAGAGGTATTCTGGGATTCAGCATCGATACAATGGGAAACTAAGAGCTCAATAGGGAGTTCCCCATCATCAAGGGTGATAAAATCAAAGAAATCAAATACCCGGGCATCGGAAACAGATCGGAGTTCGGTGTTGGGAAATCCACCACCCATGGCAATTTTGATTTCTGGGAATTGTCGTTTGATGAACTGTGCACATCTGAAAGCACTGTATAAATTCCCAGGGAATGGAACGGAAAAACAGACCAGTTTGGGCCGTTCTGTTTCGATGCGCCCCAGTAAAATCTTTAAGGTGATTTCATCAATATGTGTGGGCTCTTTTTGAAGGTGGTCATATAGTTCGTCAAAGGAATTGGCACTTCTACCCAAGCGTTCTGCGTATCGGCTAAAACCAAAATTTTCATCCAGACATTCAACAATGAAATCGGAGATATCTTCCAAATATAGGGTGGCCAAATGTTTGGCCTTGTCCTGTACGCCCATGGTTCCAAATGCCCAGTCCATATCATCCAATTGCTCAAATCTGGAAGCTTGTGGTAAGAAATAAGGGGTACAAATCTGCCTGCCAAAAGTAGCATTGTGTCCCTGCAAGTAAGAAATTATTGGTTCTATGGTTTGAAGGTAATCCTCTTTTAACGCATAGATCCGTTGACTATTGGGACTACTGATGGTTTTATTCGCTTTCGCAAGCTCAAAGATTTCCTGTAGCCCTGTTTGGGAAAATAGTTCTAATATAACCTCCATCCCCAAGTCCATCTGAAAGGCACCAATGTTTTTGGTGTTCAGAAATCCCTTTAAATAAGCCGTTGCCGGATAGGGTGTATTCAGCTGGGTAAAAGGAGGAGTAATGAGTAGAAGGTCTTTCAAACAATTCTGATTTTTGTAAAGGAGGGCTACGGATAGTCTTTATATCCTCCGTGCAAAAGTAAAGGAAATATTGGAGGTATCGACTGCTTTTAGAGGTATGATTACATGGGGGGAAAATAGGGAATAATAAAAAGGCGGGTCAAGAATTAAAATTCAATGAACCGCCTAAAGTACTGAAATTAAGATGTTTTTATTTGGACTTTTTCAGTCGCTTTTCTTCTTTTTTTTCCTTGACTGTTTTAACAGGCACTTTTTTGACATTTTTCTTTGCGTCTTGTGATTTTGCCATAGTTTGATGAATTAAATATATAATCTAAGATAGTTACTTTCTAATTGAGTATAGAAGAGATTATCATTTTTAAATAATATCTTTTTAATGTTGTACATATTTAGGTTAAAAGACCTATTACTTAATACTAGTTTAAATTAATACTTCCAGTGAGATATAGGGCACACTGTCCGCTGATCTCTACCCGTTCTTTCAGGTAGGTACACTTTAAATATCCTTTACGCTCGGAAAGTTGAATTGCTGTCATATCCTTTTTATCCAAGACTTTTGACCAATATGGCGTTAAGGTAGTGTGGGCAGAACCAGTAACGGGATCCTCATCTATCCCGGATTGTGGTGCAAAAAAACGGGACACAAAATCGACATGCTCACCCCTAGCCGTTACAATTACACCACGACCTTTCAGTGCTGCAATAGCATCCAAATTAGGTTTCAAAGCACGAATATCACTTTCCGAATCATAGATCAAAAGATAATCAGTTTTACCCTTGAATGTCACTATAGGCGGTAAATTAAAACCATCGGCAATGGCTTTGGTCAGCTCTATTTCATGGAATACATCCGTAGGAAAATTTAAGGTCAATAGTTGGGATTGCTTTACTACAGTTAGTCTCCCACTTCTGTGGGAGTGGAATTGTATTTTATCGCCTTTATGCCCTTCAAAATTGAACAAAACAAAAGCAGCGGCCAAGGTGGCATGGCCGCAGAGATCTACTTCCAATTTAGGTGTAAACCATCGCAGTTGGTATTGATCTTTTTCCTTGACATAAAAAGCGGTTTCGGCAAGGTTGTTTTCCTTTGCAATTTTCTGTAACAATTCGTCTGCCAACCAATTGTCCAAAGGACAAACTGCTGCAGGGTTACCCGAAAACACCTTGTCTGTGAAGGCGTCTACTTGATATATTTTTTGTGACATTAATACGTTACTTCTAATATTGTTTTTGGTAGAATGTCCTTTCCTTATTTGATCTCGGATCTACCTTCACTTTTTAAAATACTATTTATTTTTGGTAGGTGAAGCTCTAGGGTCTGCTGCAAATCGTTTAATAAGCCATCCAATTCTACAGATAATTCTTTGTAAACGAGATATGCCCCATCTGTTGGTTTTGCATCCCCATCTTCCAAACTTCTGCGTAAAGAGGCCAATCTGTTGTTCAATTTGATCGGAAAATTAAGGGGATCTTGACCGGATTGGTTCTTTACTTGGTAGAGTTCTTCCTCTATCTGTGCCATTTTGGATGCTAAAGGAGTCATGGCGTTGGTGAATTCAGAAGAATTTAATTCGTCCTTATGAATATTAAACTGTTTTCTATTGCTTCGTATTCTAATGACAGCTTCATTTGCCGCGGTTGTCTTATCCTTGATTTTTGTGGCCAGTTCAAATTGTTCTTGGAGGTCCTCTGCGGTTATACCTTTTAGGTTAGGGTCTATTTTAATGGCAAAATCATGTGACTGCTCTATATCTCCCACTTTCATGCGTACCTTGTAATTTCCCAATGGTGCTTTTGGCCCGCGTTGTGGGCTGGCACTCCATATGATCATTCCATCAAAAGTAGTAGCCCCTGGATAGCGTAGATCCCAAGTAAAGGTATTGATGCCCTTTGCCGTAGTTGGTTTCGATGAGCCCCCTCTTTCCCACCATGGGATATTGGGGTCTACTTCATATTTGGGCTTACTGCCCGTAAAGGATGAAATAAGTTGATTTTTTGCATCTAAAATATCAATGGTAATAGTATCCATTTCCGATTTAAGATAGTATTGTACTTGGGCGTCATAGACTCCACGAATGGCGTCCGCCGGTTGAAAAAGGACAGCTGTTTCGGTCTTCATTTTGTCTTGATACTGGCGCAAGGGCTGAATATTGTCCAAAATCCAGAAACCACGACCGTGTGAGCCAATAACTACATCATTGTCTTTTATGACAAGGTCCCGAATAGGGGTATCCGGTAATTTTAACTGTAGACTCTGCCATTGCTTACCATCGTTCAGAGAAAAATATACACCGTGTTCCGTAGCTAAAAATAATAGTCCTTCCCTTTTTGGATCTTCCCTTACGGCACGGGCAAAATGACCATCAGCAATACCGTTGGTTATTTTGGTCCATGTTTTTCCGTAGTCATGGGTCTTGAATACATAGGGTTGTCTGTCATCTACTTGATAGCGGTTAGCGGCAACAAATAGTGTTCCTGGACGATGAACAGATTCATCAATGATGCTTACCCTAGAGAATTTAGGAAGGTCCTTTGGCGTGATATCAGCCCAGTTTTTTCCACCATCCCTGGTAATGTGTATTTTTCCGTCGTCGGATCCTGCCCAAATGGTATTGATATCATGGTTGGAAGGCGCTAGGGCAAAGACCGTAGCGTATATTTCAGGACCGTTCATATCCATAGTGATTACACCGCCTGTTTTTCCAAGGGTTGAAGGGTCGGCATAGGTCAGGTCTGGACTTATCTTTTCCCAAGTTTGGCCATCATTGGTAGTTTTCCAAACATGTTGCGAACAGGTATACATAACGGTGTCATCCTGTGGGGCAAACATAATGGGGAAGGTCCATTGCCATCTCTCTGGAAGCGCACTGGCAGGTTCTCCCGAAAAGAACCTTGGATATACTTGTATGTCTCTGGACTGTCCATTGCTACGATCGTAACGGGTCAGTAATGCCCCCTGACTTCCTGCGTAGAAAATATCCGGTTTGCTAGGGTGTTGGGTGATCCATCCACTTTCGCCGCCACCAACGGCATAATACCAGCCGTGGTTAGGTCCTCTTGCCATCTTATGTTCCCATCCATCACTTGGAACGGCAACTGTACTATTGTCCTGTTGTGCCCCGGCAACATGATAGGGCACATCGCTTGTGGTCATTACGTGGTACAATTGGGTAGTAATATAATCTTGTTCTGTCCATGTTTTACCGCCATTGATCGTAACGTTTCCACCACCATCATTGGCATTGATCATACGTTCAGGGTTATTGGGATCTATCCATAGATCGTGGTTATCCCCATGGGGAACCTCTATGGTCTTGTCAAATGTTTTTCCGCCATCGTTCGACTTATAAAGACCGGTATTCAATCCGTATACAGTTTCCTTGTCCCACGGATCAGCATAAATTCTGGAATAATAAAAAGCCCTTTGGCGTAATTTTCGTTCGTCATTGGTGCGTTCCCAAGTTTTTCCTCCATCATCGGAGCGAAAAACGCCCCCTTCATTGGCCTCTACTATGGCCCAAACCCTATTGGAATCTGCAGGGGAGACAGTGACACCAATTTTTCCCAAGGGTCCTTCGGGCATTCCTGGGTTTTTTGATAGATCGGTCCATGTCTCACCACCATCCACAGACTTCCATAACTTACAATCGGGACCACCGCCCCACATTTTCCAAGCCTTTCGCTGCACTTCCCAGGTACTGGCATAGATGATTTTTGGGTTGTTCCTATCCAAGATGAGGTCTACTGCCCCTGCCTTGGGCCCTACATAAAGGACTTTTTTCCACGTAATTCCCCCGTTGGTACTTTTGAATACACCACGTTCTTCATTGTCGCCATAAGGATGGCCCAAGGCCGCTACATAAACAATATTGGGATCGGTTGGGTGAATGCGGATACGCGCCACCGCTTGGGTTTCCTTCAACCCCATATGTCGCCATGTTTTTCCACCATCGGTGGTTTTATAGACCCCATCGCCTTGGGTGATGCTACCCCTTAGCTGTACTTCACCCATTCCGATATATACGATATCAGGATTGGTTTCAGCAACGGCTACAGCGCCAACAGAAGAGCTGGTCACTTGTCCATCGGTAACCGGGAACCATTCGTTTCCTCCGTCAACAGTTTTCCACAAACCACCTCCGGTAGCTCCAAAATAATATTCATAGGGCCTTCCTGGGCTTCCTGCGGCACCCAAAGAACGCCCACCCCGATAAGGGCCAATATTGCGCCATTCCAATTGCTCATAAAAATCCTTAGGAATGGAACTATCCACTTCAAGTGGATTTTTGACTTTTCGCTGGCCGGAAGTAGAAAGAAAAGAAAATAAGAATAGGGCTAAAAATGCGGCTTGGTAAAACTGCTTCATATATAGTGGTTTTTGTGTGGTGATGTCCTTGAAAGATTCTCGGTGATGAAGATAGCAAAAACGATAAAAATATGGGATGGAATTAATTGAAAACTATTGTTAGAATTCAAAGTAGCCATAAGATGAAATTTATTGCTTATTTTTTGAAAGTATAGCGGTTATGAGAAGGCCTACACCAAGTCCGATAAACATGCAACCTATAAATGCCAGAGGCGATTTCTCCAAGAAAAAGAATCCGACTCCCATTCCAACGAGTAGGCCGCCGCCAATGGCCCAACTACTTTTATTATCCTTTTTGTTTGACATGGTGTAATAGAATGAGTTATTCTTTAAATATACCAATATTATCTGTACCCACTTAATTCTCTGAAAATTGTGTTCTTAGAATCGACATTGCCTTGCTTTTTTCCCATTCATACTATGATGATATGCTTATAGGAAAGATGAATGGGAACTTTTCGAAATTTCCCATTCAATTTTTTGCAATCGGAGGTTGGTGTTCGCTAAATATCGGCAACGAAAAATATGGCGTTTTGGTTTAAATCATAAAACCCAAACAAATTTGTCTTCCAAGGAGTCTTAAGACTTAGTTTATTCGGCTGGATGGCACCTTTTTGGATCAATTCTCTGTAGATTGGGTCAATATTTTGAACAAATATCTTGATGACTGAGCCGCCAAGTAAGGGGTCGGCCCGGGTACCTGCATGTCACTGCAGAGGTAAGCAAAGATGCTCCCTTTTCAAAACGGCGTAGAAATCATCCTTATGAACAAGGTCGAATCCAACCTTTTCTTTATACCATAAAACATCCCGTACTATATTTTGACTTGGTATTACAGGCGTTAGGTTTATAAAATTTGTTCTCAAATCGGCTTTTTGTATGGTTATCTCACGTTTTTTTTTGAATGGGCAAATTGGGTTTGAATTGGCTCTTATACTAAGATATGCCCTTTACTTTTGAATTGCAGATGATCCAAATTATGTCCTAGTAGCACCTTTGTGCCCACGCACTCAAAGCCCATTTTTAGATACAGTTTTTTGGCCTTGGGATTATTTACATCTACTAGTAAACCCAAGGTCTGTTTCTCCTTCACGGTAAATTCTTCAATCAATTGATGCAACATCCTGGAGCCTATACCTTTTCCTTGCTCGCTGCTGCGTACCGAAATGGTATCTATGTAATATTCCCCTGCTTGAGTTTCATCTGCAATATGTAGATCAGTGGAATAATAGTGGTGAATATGTTCCAATACGGGCTGCCTTAATCTATTTAGGTCCGCCCCATTATAAAGGTTTACAACCCCAATTATTTCATTGCCACTTTCTGCAACAAAACAGTTCTGGTAGGAGTACTGGTTATTTTTTCTTTTTAAAAAGTGCGTCAAAAATTCTTTCGCCTTAATAAAGTCCGTTTCACCAATGAATTTATAGACCATTTTTTCCAAAACCAGCATTAAAATAGGGGCGATGGACTCCGCATCATTGGCTGTAGCCTTTCTGATCATCATTTTTTAAAGGGTTTATCAACAATATAAAATAAAAGGCTTACAAAGAAGATTTTAATGCTATTCCATTTTATAAAGCTCCAATCCTTTGATTGTTGAAAGTTCAGAGCTATAAAAAATGATGGATTCTTTAATGATTTTATTGGATATATCCCTAGGGGATTTGCGATTGATCCTTGCTTTGGTATTGTTGAAATTCATGGTATGTACATCATCTATATCATCCTTTTCATCAGCAGTAAAAGAGATTAGATTTTTTTCTGCCTCCCATGTTCCTTTGCCATAGAAGTTTTCTTGAGTACAAAAAGTGCAATTAAGCTTGCGGTAGAAATTGTATAAAAATGTACCATCCGCTTTCAGGGATAGGGTCCATTTCAAGACATGTCCGGTTTCATTTTCTGGCGAGATACCATAAGTTCCTGCATGCGATTCCGTTTGGGCAGATAATGAAAGGTAACCGACTAATAATAGTGTTAATAGTATAAGTTTCATTTTTATCTTGAGGTTGGTTCTTCATCAATCCTGTAGCACCAATCATGCCAGACCAAGATGCAAAAACAGTGGGTTAAAGCAAAAGGCCCAAGGATTGAATCTTGGGCCATTTTGAAATATATCTAGTTTATTGATTTTTACTTGGCATAGGCCCCAGAGGAATAGGTGAGTTCATAGCTATGGGTGTAGACTTCAAACACAATTCCGAAGGGATCTTCCACATAGCACATTTTAAAGGGCTTTTCGTTGGGGTAGTATTCCCTTATCGGCATTTGTTGCTTACCGCCAGAAGCAACTATCTTTTCTACTAAATTTTCAATTTCTGGATCTTGAATACAGAAATGGAAAAGTCCGGTATTGAAGGGATTGAATTCAGGGGCCTCTTTAATTCCGTGTGGAAAAGAAAACAATTCTATACCAATGCCGTCCGAAGTGGATAGGTGCGCGATTTCAAATTCAGTCCAATCTTCACCAAAAACGTCAATGCACATAAGTCCGATGGCCGTTTCCTTTTCTTTTTTGACCGTGGAGGGCTCCATTATGATGTACCAACCCATTACTTCAGAATAGAATTTTACAGCTTCTTTTATATTCGGTACCGTGATCCCGATATGGGAAAAGGATTTTGGATAATTCGTGTTCAATTTCATAGGGTTCAATTTATATGGTGCTGTAAAATTAGGCTATATTAGCATAATTGGCAATAACTTACCAAAAAGTGTTATACCTGCTAAAAAGAGTATAATATTGATATTGAGTTAAATAAGACTATGAAATTAAAAAAAGAATATAATTGCCCGTTACATTTAACCATGGATCTTATAGGGAATAAATGGAAACCCTTGCTATTGTTTCACCTACTTGATGGTCCTTTAAGATCGGGGGTCCTGCAAAAAACGGTTCCCGGAATTTCAAACAAGATGTTTACCCAGACCGTTAGGGAGTTAGAGCGCGATCAACTATTGAGTAGAAAGGTATTCCCCGTGGTGCCACCCAAGGTGGAATACGAATTAACGGAAACTGGAAAATCATTGGAAACTATTTTGAGGGATTTGGATGCATGGGGGAAAAAGCGGATGCCCTAAATAGTATGAATACTATTCTACACAGCAGTTGGTGTAATGTTTAGACCTTAAAAGAACCACGGAAACCTCTGGCAGCATAGTACGAAGGTGCACCATTGTGATATATGAAGACATGGTCGTATCGGAAATCAGCAAATATAGCTCCCCCCAGTTTTCTGATCCCAACGGGGGTTTTTAACCAACTGGATGTTTTGGTGTCAAAATTTCCAAATTCCTGTAATTCCCGATATTGCTCTTCCGTTAAAAGTTCTATGCCCATGGCAGCTGCCATATCTATGGCGTTATTTTTAGGTTTATATTCTTTCCTTGATTCTAGAGCTTCTTGGTCATAACAAGCACTCCTACGGCCTTTTGGACTTTCAGGGGAACAATCATAAAAAATGTATTCGCCCGTCCCTTTATCCTGACCCACCACATCCGGATCACCACCAGTTCTTTCCATTTCAGAGAGCGACCATAATTTGTCAGGGTTAGCTTCCAGCTTTGCTTGAACCTTTTCCCATAGCAGGCCTTGATGCCGATTAGGATTCTTTTCAAAACGTGCTTTTAATGTATTGAATAGTTCCTTGCGCTGTTCCAAAGTCAACTCTTTTTTATTTTTCATGGTAAATCACATATTATTTTTTCTGCTTTCAATGCCTCATGATCGTGAATTAAAAATAAAGATTTTATACGAATTACTGTTTGTGCGTTTAATACATTTTAACAAGGGTGTTTTACTTTTATATTAATTATATCAGGAGCAAAACATAATAGAACATTTGATATGTTTTGGACTATTATTTTACATGAAAGCCGGTTGGATATGTGCGGCTGTGGTAAGCATGGCGGCAGGTTCACTATATTGAGTAACAACCATCCCCTTAAAATATGAATGAATAGATTGGAAATTGTACTAAAACCATGTATTTCATCGTTTATAATAGTATATAATCCTACATTCGTCCTTTTTTAACCAAACTAAACAATTGTCGCCCCATGCGAAGACTCAAAATCTTAGTAGTACCTACGCTTTTAATTCTTACGCTTTTTGCTTTATATGTTTTTGTCAATAAACCTGTCTCTACAGTAGAGCCCGATAAGGCAATTTTCATCGCTCCAACTGTGAAAACTTTAATAACCCAAAAGGAGGCGCAACTATATGAGGTACACCAACAAGAATTAAGGGAGGCCATAAAGGCCTATTTTGAAAAAGCAATAGCATCGGGGGATATCGTAGGAGCTGGTGTAAGTATAGTAATGCAAGATTCCATTGTTATTTCAGATGGTTACGGCAAAAGGAATTTCAACCTAGATGACGGTGTTGATGGGGAAACCGTATTTCGACTGGGATCATTATCCAAAGGATTTGCTGGAATATTGGCTGCCAATTTAAAGCATGAGGGCAAATTGGATTGGAAGGATAAGGTTAGTGATTATCTTCCGCAATTCCGATTGGGGGACAAAAACAATACCGATAAAATTACTTTGGCCAATATATTATCGCACACTTCTGGCACACCCTACCACAGTTTCACCAACCTTATTGAGGCTGGCCTGCCATTGAAGGAAATAGCAGGGCGTTTCGGGGAAGTAGTGCCCATAAGCAAACCAGGACTGCTTTATAGCTATCAGAATGCCATGTTTGCCCTTTGTGGTGAAATAATGTCAAAGGCAACTGGGCAAGAGATTTCGGCATCATTGAAAAACACGTTTTTTAAACCGTTGGGAATGTGCTCAACCACAATGGATTATGAAACCTTGGAACAAACAGAAAATGTGGCATTGCCACATTCACAAAGACGCAACAGTTGGAAAACTTTACAACTTAACGACCATTATTACAATGCCATTGCGGCAGGAGGGATTAGTGCCAACGCCCACGATATGGGCAGATGGATGCGATTTTTACTTGGACATAACCCAGAGTTAATGGATAAGGCTGCCCTAGCGGAAGCTTTTAACCCATTTGTGGAAATAAAGGGCCATAGCAAATATTACCAACGTTGGCCTGGGCATCTCAGCTCATATTATGGTTTTGGGTGGAGGATCCATAAATTTAAGGATGACAATTCTATTCAGGAACAAACTATATGGCACCATGGGGGAAGTGTTAACAATTATAGAAATGAAATTGCGGTCTATCCTGAAGCAGATCTTGGTATCTGTGTTCTTTTAAACAGTAATTCCAGATTAGCAAAAAAAGTGATCCCGGACCTGCATAAAATCGTAAAGGATATATATGCTAATATCACCCCTGAATTGGCCTTACACAGCAGTACGGAACCTAACCCACATTTATAGGTCGTTTTGCAAAACTTCTTTTATATCTTTACTACTATTTTTCCTTTTGCGTTATTGTCTTCCATATATTGATGAGCTGCCGAAACTTCATCAAGTTGAAAAACTTTGTCAATATTCAATACGATAGTTCCATTTTCTACTTCATCAATAAATTCTTGGAGCAGCTCCTTAGATAGGTTTTTTGATTCACCTTTATAAACCGTAAGCCTGCCTAAAGAAGGAATGTCATCCATGGGAGTAAACTCCTTCATTGTCCATTCGTTTCCTAAGATTCCTGTCATACAGACCACTCCTTTAGGCGCAATGCACTTCAGTGAATCTTTTAGACTGCTAGTACCTATCAATTCCAAAACTTTGTTTACACCTAGGGGAAAGATTTCTCTTACTTGATCAGAAACAGTACCATTGTCAATTACAACATAATCCGCCCCATTATCTATTAGAGCCTCCTTCTTTTTGAGATTTCTAGTTGTTGATATTACGGTTAACCCATATGTTTTTGCCAACTGACAAGCCAACATCCCTATAGAGGAAGTGCCTCCACGGATTAAAAGTGATTCGCCTCTTTCAATTTCAAGGGCTTGGTTGAGGGAGCCAGATACGGTCTGAAACATCTCGGGGATTGCGCCCAAGGTTTC
Organism: Flavobacteriaceae bacterium KMM 6897; assembly: GCA_035798135.1. Classification (GTDB taxonomy): domain Bacteria; phylum Bacteroidota; class Bacteroidia; order Flavobacteriales; family Flavobacteriaceae; genus Sediminicola. The sequence continues at coordinate 157,764 of JAPFBR010000005.1, forward strand.
CCAAGGTAACAGGCTTGTAAAGGGCAAGATAATTTCCAATGGTACCAAAGCGTGTTCTGCATATCCACCATCAAAGAAGCGCCCCATGCCTCCCATCATTGCAGCTACTTGCTGACCTTTTGCGTATGTATTGGAAGGGTCTTCTTCTATGACGCCAACACATTCGATTCCCTGTATCCTGGGAAAGGAAACACCTGGAGAATCACCCCTTCGAGTAAATATTTCTGAACGGTTCAAGCCAAATGCTTTTACGGTAATGAGTGCCCAACCCGATTTAATTTTGGGTTTCGGGACTTCCCTTATTTTAATAACATTTGGACTACCAGGTTGAATTGTTACTGCTGCTTTCATTTAATTTATTTCCGTTCCAATTCTCTATTAGTTGAAAATGCATAAATAATGAATCCACCGAAGGCCATACTAAGAAGACCGCTCAAAGGAGCATAGGGTTCCACATCGGGTAGAAGGGAGGTGATAAGGTGTTGAAAACTTTCTTGACCGATAAAAATAAAGGTGATGGAAATTAATATGAACAGGTAACCGAAAAATTTAATTGCCACAGGATATTTTGATTCTCTGGCAGCTGCTATAAATAAAACACCAATAACCAACCTCACGATTATAGCGGAGATATACAGTGGGGTGCTTTCCATATTATCTTCCATCCATCCGATAATGAATTCAGGATAAATAAGCAGTGATATTCCTGCAACCAGCATTAATACTCCAAATAACTTGATGATTAATTTCATGATTGGATTTATTTTGAATTGGTTATATTTTTATAATGACCACCAACGATCTTGTAAAACAGTAGTTGCAGGATTGGATTTACTTTTACCTTTCTAAAAGCAAGATACTTAATATATACAAAAACGGTATAGGTCAGCATCTAAACCGCTATTTTCTATATACCGTATTGTCTGCTTTGCTTCAACTTGGAAAAGCCCTATTATCAACTGAGATAAAGGTGCCTAATGACGAACACAAAATCATCAAACAAATGGTTGCCGTTCTACACACGAGCATTGGAGAAAAAAGGGCCTTTTTATATTTCAAATTAAACTATCCCTTAACTTAGAGAGAAATCCTGAAGGTATGAACGATGAACAGGAAGGCATAGGGCTAAAGAAACAACTCGGTACAGTTCAAATTCTATTGTACGGAATTGGAACCATGTTGGGTGCAGGTATTTATGTTCTGGTGGGTAAAGTGGCAGGGTATGCTGGAACACTGGCTCCACTTTCCTTCCTCATTGCTGGCGTTTTAGCAGGATTGACCGCTTACTCCTATTCCCTTCTTTCACCGCGGTTTCCCAAAAGCGGTGGGGAAATTGTCTATGTAAATAATGCATTTAACTCAAAAAGATTGGCCACCTTGGTTGGATGGGGGGTAATTTTCACTGGGTTCATTTCAGCTGCAGCCATTATCAAAGGATTTGTTGGGTATCTGGATGTATTCATAGAAATGCCCGATGCATTTATAATCATCGTTAGTATGACGCTCCTTTGTATGCTTGCCATATGGGGTATTGGTGAATCCTTGAATGTGATCGGATTTATAACACTGATTGAGGTAGGAGGGCTCATATTTGTCATCTTTGTAGCAGGTATCGATTTTGAGAAATTCACTTCGCATTTTTCTCAAATGTTCATTAGGGCACCTGGTTATGATGTTTTCGCAGTGTTCCAAGGAGCGTTCTTGGCTTTCTATGCTTTTGTTGGGTTTGAAGACTTGGCAAATGTAGCCGAGGAGGCCAAAAACCCGAAAAAGAGCATGCCTATAGCCATTATGGGCAGTTTATTCGTCGCGTTGTTCCTTTACATAGCTGTAGCTGTAGTAGCCGTGATAGCCTTACCGCTAAATGAGCTTGCTTCTACAAATGCCCCTATGGCGGAAATAGTTGCGGGAAAAGGGCAGCATTATGCTTATTTTATAAGTGTCATTAGTTTGGTTGCTGTATTAAATGGAGTATTGGCACAGGTAATAATGGGATCAAGGGTCCTTTACGGATTGGCCGGTCAGAACAGCGCACCGAAATTGTTTCATAGGGTACATAAGAAGTTCCGGACTCCTTTGCTGGCCACCGTCGTCATTTCTATTGGGATTGTGGTCTTGGCCATTTTCATCCCGATTGTTCAACTTGCCAATACAACCAGTTACGTTATCATCAGCGTTTTTGTACTCGTCAATCTCTCACAGGCCAAGATGGCTTTTATGGATTTCGGCAAGAAGAAATGTTGGAGGAACCGGAAGTTTGTCCTGCCATTGATAGCTGCTCTCCTATGCATTGTATTTCTTGCTTATAAGATACTGGCCATAGTGTAGCGCACATCAATAAAAATGTTGGCCTAGTGCTAAAATACAGTTTCAATCATAAAATGATTTAGAAAATTTGATGTTCATATCCTTCATCAATTGCTGGATTAGGTTACGCTAAGAATCTGTTGTTGAGATATGGGTTAGACTACATTACGAAAACTTTTGAACTCAAGTAAATATGCTAAAATGTAGGTTTCTGGCCTTTTGGTGTGATTTTATTTTTCAAATATGGCTACGGCCCTTACCGGGGAACCCGTTCCTCCTCTGATTTTTAGAGGGAATCCTATGAATCTAAATCTGCCACGACCAATTAATAAGTTGAGATTTACCATATTCTCATAATGGGTAAACCCAAGTTCGCCGCAGATATGATGTACTTCCTTATTAGAAATACCAGGAACACCGGGGGACATGGTCTCCACTCCAAAAGCAGATATGTTCTTCTCTCCAAGCCATCGTGCCGAGTCGGCCGTAATTCCGGGGCCATTGCCCTTATCCTTACCGTTAAATGCCTTTCTGTAATGATCCGTGTAAATCAAAACAGTGTCTCCTTTTTGGATTGTTAATTTGGCTTTATCACATGCAACTTCAAGTTCGAAAGGTGCTATCAACTCTTTTAATCCTTTATGGGAGAAGTCTAAACAAATACCTTCTGTGTAGAACATGGATAGTGGCATTGTATCAATGGATTGGTATTTATATTTCTTGGCCATGTGGTTCATAGCATCGACATGGGTTCCAGTATGTTCCCCTAATTCCAGTTTATATACCGAGGGAGTAATTGTTTCCGAATTTTCAATTCCATCACATTCTTCATGAGAATTATGAACTGTCATTTTTACATGTGGAAGACCTTTGTAAACGGGCATTCCCGCATAAATTTCTTGACTTAAATCTATAATCTCAGTCATTTAATTTTAAATTTTTAAATGTGTGTCAACAGGCTAATGCATGAAACTTAGCCTATAAATAACTTTATAATTTTAGTTTAGTACAGATCGGGTTTTTTTTCAAAGCCAAATCCAATCTTGATAATTATTGGCGTGGAGATCTTCGCGAAACAGCACAATCGTCTCAGTAAGCCTTTTCAATCTATGTTTGTTCACTTTAGTTTTCGGCAAAATTTATTAGAGGGTTTATGTTTCCATTGTCGGCTTCTCTTAAAGCTGTTATATAGATTTTCCTTGTTTCATCTGCTTTGACCATATTTGACTTGTGCCAACTGAAAATTTCTTTTCCGAAAATAGATTCAATAATTATATCAGCCATCATTCTTGAATGCCTGCCATTTCCATTGGGAAAGCAGTGAATTGCTACAATTCTATGCTTAAATCGAATAGCAATTTCTGCAGGCGCATAGGTTTTGTTGTCAACCCAATATTTGGTGTCATCAATAAGGTTTTTTAGTTCTATTCCGATTTGAGTCCATATTATTCCTATGTTTTTATTGGTCTTTCTAAATTCGCCAGCCCATTTCCAAACATCACCATACATTTTTTTGTGTAAATCCTTTATGAATTTTTCGGTCAATATTTTTTCAGGTTTTAAATTGACCCGCATGGTCCATTCTACTGCTTTTTCAATATTTAACTGTTCAAATTCATCCAGTTCTTTTTGTGTTGTAATTGATTTTATCTTTAGACCTTCTTTTTCGTCTTCATCTAAAGGTGTTTGTCCATCTTCATATTTAAGATTTAATCCCATAATGACTTTCTCATTTCCCTTTTTATTTCATTTGATAATTCAATTATGGATTCCTTAATTCTGTTATCACTGATCCCTTGGTCCTCTAATTTCATATTTTGATTGGTCCTTAAAACAATTTTTCGGGCCAGTTTTTCCGCCCTTGAGTTGATTAGATTTTCAATGGTCCCATCTTTTGGGACAAAACCATAGACAAATTGCATTTCCAATGCCTTGCCAACACCCCTTAATTTATTGATGGTTATTTGACCTGTAGCCTCACGTTCTTCAATTTTTTGGATAGCTCCTTTTGTCAAGTCAAGTTTGGTCCCTAATTGGTCCCTTGTCATGTTAAGAGTAGTTCTAATAGTATTTATCCATCCTTTTTGTGGGACGAGAACCATACCAGCATCTTTAAATTTAGCCAGTTTTTGGTCCAATTGTTCTATGAGTAGTTTTTTTTTGTTTCTCATGGGTTAATTTTATTATACATATAAGTATACTAATTAAAATAAAAGTATATAAATATGTATAAAAAAACAAACATAAGAATACTTATATGTATCCTTATAAAAATAAAATCATACATATACGTATAATTTATAAGTCTGAAATGGTTCTAATTTAAAGTGAAGTGAACTGTTGGACTAAGAATTCGTAGTTGAGATTTGAAGTTAATAAAATCGAGTTTGGGGTCGTTCGGGATTAAATGTACAAAACATTCGAAATGTAGTGAATATGCTAAATATTGGATTTTAGGCCATATTACTTGCTGGCCTTTTCTTCATATTCAGGACAATCTAGCCTAATGTCAGAATTCAGCAATTCTTTATTCAACAAGTTGCAAAAGTCTTCATTTTCAGTGTGTTTATAAAATTTACAACCATAACAGGTTCGCTGAACTGTCAAAATACCGTTTTGATTCAATTGGTAAATTAATTTGCTTAAAGTTTCAAATAGATTCTCTAAACGGGTATGTTGAATTCCATTAAGTGGAGTTTTTAAAGGTTCCGCAAAATTTGCGGTTTCGGCAACAATTTTACTTCCTGATGGTGTTAAGCGAATTGAATAACTACGATTATCAACAGAAGAGAAGTCTTTACTAATCAATCCTTTCTTATCCAAAATTCGGATAGCATCACTAATGGTTGGTTTGGTAATATTAAACTCTTTAGCTAAATGACTAACGTTGCAAAGTTCTTGGTTGTGATATGCTATAAAAATAAGTAGCTGAATTTGAATTGGACTTAAGCCCACTAATTTTGCCTTATCCCAAAGTAATATCTTAAAAACCTCCGAAATTCGTTCAAGACCAACAATAATTTTACTGGAGATATTGTTTTCTTGGTCATTTGGATTAAAAATGCTCTTGTCCATATTAAAAAAGCCTGCCAACGTTTATGCGACAGGCAAAGTTAGTAATCCTAACATTATGTTTCAATTATAATTAGCCTTTTACATCTGCTATGGAAGCTCCATAATTTAGATGTAGGACATTGCCATTAGGTGTAAGCAAGGCAGGAACAGATTTAACTCCTACTTTTTCTGCTTCACTTATTCTTGATTTGTTTTCGCCAATATTTACTATTTCTACGTTCTCGGCTCCTACCAACTCAATTACGTCATGTTCAGCACTAATACATACTGGACAACCTGCATGATAAAAAATTGATTTACTCATTGTGATGGATTTTTGTTGATTAATGCACTATCGCAACATAAATATAGTAAGGAATCCTAACTAAATAAAATAAAAACAAGAATATTTTGAAATAAATTTTAAAAAACACTCAAGAAAGGGTCTTTTTTGTTGGCAGGTAATGCCTCGGACACACGCCGGATGACGTTTAGGCGGCTGGCCGTTGTAGGCATTCTTGTAAGCAGATGTGTTGACATGGTTATATAGAAATACCGTCTATTTAATCCAAATGTGCACAAAAAATGGGGGTAATATCTCTAAGTGGATCTGGTATCCAAGAAAATTGTGTGTGTCAAGGCTTAAAATTGAACAAATTGCTATACATTTAAAACGTCCTCCAATGTTGTATGGGATTACACCTCTACAACAATATTTAGTGTCTTAATCCATAAATAGTTAAAATGAAAAAATTCATCACAACAGGTATTGCAATATCCTTTTCACTTATTTTTCTTTTGCTTTCTTCTTGCAAAGAAGCTCCTAAACAAGAAGTCAGTCAAACGGAAGAGCTTAACAAATGGTTTGATGATCAGTATGAGGAGTTGCTACAGATGAGTCCACTACGACTTACTGCTCTGGGACGAAAAGATCAATATGATAAAATTGATGACTTGAGTAAGGAAGCCGAGGATAAACAATTGGCTTGGTATACAGAAAGCACCAACGAACTAAAGGAAAAATTTAATTATGACAGTCTGGATGGGACAGACCAGACTTCCTATGATTTATGGGTGTATCAATATGAAACTTTTAAAGAAGGTTTTGCTTATAGGGATATGGATTACGTTTTTGATCAAATGCGGGGAATGCATACCCGCCTCCCAAGTTACTTGATCAATTTTCATAAGGTGGACAGTCTTGCCGATATGAACGCATATGTTTCTAGGATCCAAGAAACGGGAAGAGCCATGAATCAATTGGTAGAAAGAGCAAAAGAACAGGGAGCTTTGGGGATTCTACCTCCAAAATTTGCTTTTGAAACTGTAATTAAACAAACTAAGTCATTAATAGAGGGTAAGCCTTTTAAGGAAAGCAAAAAAAATGCTCCATTATTGAATGACATGAACGGTAAAATTGAGGCGCTTTTGGAATCGGAGAAAATTACTTCTGAGCAAGCAGTCTCTCTTAAAGAAAAATCGGAGAAAGCTCTTAATGATTATTTTAAACCGGCTTATGACAATCTTTTATCTTGGTTGGAAAGTGAAATTGACAATGCTGAAGAAACGCCAACAGGGGTTAGTCGTCATCCTAATGGGAAGGCTTTTTACGATTACCGATTAAAGGTTTTTACAACTACCGGGCTTACTGCAGATGAAATCCACGAAATTGGTCTTAAGGAGGTGGCCAGAATTAAGGAAGAGATGATGGCTATTAAAGAAAAAGTAGGTTTTGAAGGCGATTTAAATGCATTCTTTAAATTTGTAAATACCGATAAACAGTTTTTCTTTCCAAATACTGATGAAGGGCGACAAGGGTACCTAGATGAATCCACTAAATATTTGGATGATTTAACTGAAAAGTTACCGGAATACTTCGGAATTCTACCCAAAGCCAAATTGGAGGTAAAGCGGGTAGAGGCTTTTAGGGAGCAAGATGGCGCCCCACAGCACTATTCAGCAGGAACGCCAGATGGGTCTAGATCGGGCACTTATTATGTGCATCTTTCGGATATGAATGCCATGCCTAAATCTACGATGGAAGGTGTAGCCTATCATGAAGGTAACCCTGGGCATCATATGCAAATTTCCATAGCCCAAGAGTTAGAGTCAGTTCCTAAGTTTAGAACACAAGCAGGATTCAGTGTATACAGTGAGGGTTGGGGGTTATACTCAGAGACTTTGGCAAAGGAAATGGGCGGATATCAAAACCCATATTACGACTTTGGACGCTTGGTAAACGAAATTTGGAGAGCCATTCGTTTGGTGGTGGATACTGGATTACATGCTAAGGGATGGACCGAAGCAGACGCAATAAAGTACTTCACAGAGAATTCCTCCATTTCAAAGGGGGCAATAAAGGCAGAAGTGCAGCGCTATATGGTAATGCCGGGCCAAGCTACTTCTTATAAAATAGGAATGCTGAAAATTCAGGAATTGCGGAAAAAGGCGGAAACAGAATTGGGAGACCAATTTGATATTAAGGGATTCCATGATACCATTCTCGGAAGTGGTGCTTTGCCATTGGAATTATTGGAACGCAGAGTCAATACTTGGATAAACTCCCAAAAGCAATTAGCAGGAAAGAAGGTGTAATTTCATTGAAGCATTTTAGCAACAGTATTTATAACCTTTCAATTAGATATTATAGAAATTGCGTTTTTAATTAAAGTTGATGGCTTAATTGGCCCCGCTAGCTAATGGGAGGAAGGATAACGGTTTGCGTATGATTTGGCAAGGTTGGTTTGTCCAATAGTTTCAGGTACGCCTGAAGTTTAAAAGTAGCAAAATATACGTAGTTGCAAACTCAGTCTGCTGAAACATTACGTTGTTTTGAGCAGTGCTTTTCGCTCTATTTTTTAATTTTATAACTATTATCGAGGTTGTCAATATAGATTTCACAGTCTTTAAAAAACCCGATTCCTATCCTTGGTTGGCTTGAAATATTTATCGTTGTATGGACATTTTTAAATTCCATATTCCCCAATTTTATTGAAGGTACAAATCCGACTTTTTCTTGAATAATCTGGAGCCCGCCAAAGGTATACCTGTCTCTTTCGTTGTCATCAAAATGGTATTGCTGTAAAAGTTGTTTAGCCAGATTAGATTCCTTTGGCAAATTAAATTCGGATGACGAACCAAAATCTATTATAACCTTGTATTCAGTACCATTTATAGAAATGTAGGTATATGGTGCACCATCCTCTCTTTTGATTTGAATAGTTTGAAAGGTGTTATCTGCCAAATTTTTATTTGAAATCTGTAATATTTTATTGGGATAATCTATTAACCAATTTGCTTTGCCTATAATAGGCTGACCAATAATTCCGCCAAAATTTGGGATTTGTTCTTTTAGCCCTTCTAAATTTCCGTTCACTGCAAAAGTATTTTGAAACTCTATATTTCCAATTTTCATAGACTTCACAAATTCATTCCCGAGTTTCATTTTCCGGTTCGACGCTCCATCATAATTTCCAGTCCTCCCTATGGTTGAGTCTCGTTGAATAATGCTATAATCCGCTCCTGTATCCAAAAGAAAATTTTTGGAAATTCCATCAATCTCAAAAGGCAAGATTATTACTGTTTTAGCAGTAGTAAATTCTGTTTTGTAGTTAAAATTTTCAGGCAGTACTGCTCCTTTTCTTTGATTTTTAGTTATGGAACAACTTAAAGTCAGGAATAGGATTAAACCAAATAATAGTGGTTTTAGGTTTTTCATATTTGGTTACGGTTTGGTTGTTTATTATATAGATGGAAAAAAATGGCGAATGGTTGCCTGATCTTTTTTCAATTGCTCATAACGGTATTCTAGATGAGCCGTTTTATGCGGTTTAAACACTTTAGGCAATAGTTTTATTTTCTAGCGGCCTTAAATTCACTTCCATCATACCATTTTGGAAAATAATCTTCATTGGATAATTTCAATCCTACATTAAAGAATAGTTGCAGGTCTAATTGTACGCCACTTAATTCTGATGTTTCAGGATTGTATTCATCTGAAGGTTGATGGTATTTATTGATGATATAAAAATCATTATACGCTTTTATTTCTTCAATACTTTTATCAAATCCTTCATAAGCACCACTTGCGTATAAAGCAGGGATACCAATTTTCGCAAAATTAAAATGATCCGATCTAAAGAAATACCCTTTTTCAGCTTCTGGATCCGGAATTATGTATCTATTTTGTTTTAGAGCTGCTTCTTTGGCATATCCATCCATTTCAGATTGACCATAACCTGTAATTGTTAAATCCTTCATTTTTCCTGGACTATCTAGAGCATCAATATTAATGTTGGCAACTGTTTTTTTAGGAGGAAAAATCGGGTTTTCGGCATAATATGCTGAACCTAATAGACCTTGCTCTTCCCCGGTAACAGCAATGAATACAATAGAGCGTTTTGTTGTACTACTTTTCTTGAACGCTTCTGCTATAGCTAATAAGCCAGCAGTTCCGGAAGCATTATCTACAGACCCATTGTAGATTGAATCACCTTTAATTGCTTTTCCAACACCAAAATGATCCCAATGCGCAGAGTAAATAATAAATTCATCTTTCCGATCTGTACCAGGTATAAGTGCAACTACATTTTTAGACACGTCTCTTTTAATTTTGTTTTTAATTTTCACAGAAACTTTTAAATCCAAAGGAATTGGATTAAAGTCTTTATTTCTTGAAATGGTTTTAAAATCTTGACCTTTCATAGATGATGCATCAAACATTTTTTTTGCGCTCTCACTACTTATCCAAGACTCCACATTTAAAAGGGGTAAATCACTTTCAATTATTAATCGGGCGCCACTCCAACCTGATTCAATTACATTCCAACCATATGAGGCTGGCTCAGTATCATGAATAATAATAAGTCCATCAGCACCTTGTCTAGCCGCTTCTTCATATTTGTAGGTCCAACGACCATAATAGGTCATTTCGTTTCCCTTGAATAAGGTGGAATCTCCAGATTTAAAACCTGGGTCATTTATTAAAACAACAGCCGTTTTTCCTTTCCAATCGATACCTTCATAATCATTCCATTCATATTCAGGAGCGACAATTCCATAACCTGCAAAAACAAGGTCAGAGTTTTCTAGGCTAACATCAGTCACTGCTTTATTTGTTGTGGCGACAAAATCTTTTAAGGATTTTAAACTAAAACTTCCATTTTTCCCAGAAATAACCATGTTTTCTGAAGGTGTTCCTGTAATTTCTACCATTGGAACATCTTGAAAATAACTATCCCCATTTCCTGGTAAAAGTCCTAATTTTTCAAACTCATCTTTTAGATAGTTTACGGTTTTTACTTCGCCTTCAGTAAAAGGTTTTCTTCCTAGAAACTCGTCGGAGGCAAGACGCTCAATATGATTGCCAATTGTTGTTTGGTTAACTTCAACTAAGCCTGTGGTGTCTTTTATTTCATTTTCACAACTAATAAAAAGTACTATCATTAAAATCTTTAAATAATTCTTCATAATTGGTATTTTAATTAAATTATTGCAACCTGGTTGTATTTGTTTAGTTGCGTGGGTTGGCACTTAACTTTGCAGTTACCTGTCATGCTGACCCCGAAACCTTGGGGTCGCTAGTACCCATAGCTATCGGGATTCAAAAGAGGCGATAACAAGCAATTATTTATATCCATTGTGAGCAATCGTTTTTTTTTAAATTTTCTCAAATCCTGTCTGGCCAAGTGTTAGGCAATTCTCCGCTGAAACCCATTTCTGGAAGGTTGTTGATTAGTTCCATTTCTGCTGAAGTCAATTCAAAATCGAACAGATTGATATTTTCTTCAATTCTTTTGGGTGACGTAGATTTTGGAATTACAATTACATCATGTTGAATAATCCATCTCAGACAAACCTGTGAAACAGATTTGTTGTGTTTCTTGGCGATTGCTTCTAACACTTGATTTCCAAATACCTTTCCTCTTGCCAAAGGCGACCATGATTCAACAACTATATTTTGTCCTTTACAATATTCTACTAATTCTTGTTGCCAATAACCTGGATGAAATTCTATTTGATTTATTGACGGAATCACATTGGCCGTTTGAAATAAAGCTTCTAAATGTTCTTGAAAAAAATTGCTTACACCAATAGATTTTATTTTGCCTTCAGCTTGTAATTCTTCCATTGCCCGCCAAGTGTCAGCATTGGTTTTTTGCCAATTGTCGTAATTTTTAGCATTTGCTGGCCAGTGTATTAAGTATAGATCAATGTAATCTAGATTAAGCCTGTTTAAGGATTTTTCAAATTCCTTTTTAGTTGATTCATAACCTAAACACTCACGCCATACTTTAGTGGTAATGAAAATATTATCTCTTAAAGCTCCGCTGACTTTGATTCCTTTTCCAACAGCTTTTTCATTTCCATAAATTGCTGCCGTGTCGATTAGGGAATAGCCACTGGAAATAGCAGATATGACCGATTCAATTCCCTCTTGCTCCGTAGCTTTGTAGGTGCCAAATCCTACTAACGGTATTTTATGTCCATTATTTAAGATTAAGTTTTTCATAATTCTTTAGTTTATATGCCATTATAGGTGTTCTATAGCCTAAAGATAAAGGTAATTTAGGTAACGTACCAGCATCGCTATTTTTCAGAGGATACGTTGTTGTGCCTATGTTATTTTTTCAAGTAATGATATTTTTCATCTATATAATCGAGAATTAATTCTGTTTTAAGTAAAACAGAATTAAAACTATTTTCAAAATAATTTGCTGTACTGCCAATATCTGCATAATGGCAAAATTCGTCTGTCTCCCATAAATGTAAAATGGATTACATCTTAATTATAGAAAGCCGGATAATTCATCCTAAGCGAATGTTGTATAAATTTCATCGTCTATTAAGAAATAGAAAAGAGTGTTAATTAGAATATACATACTCTTAAATTTAAGTATTCCAATAGCAACTAAGAATGTATGAGTATTACAACTAATATAAATAACTATGTAAGTTTTTCTTAGTTTAATACCTCATATTTGACCAGTAATGATATTGTTACGATCTAAAAATAAAATATGAAAGTTAAAAACGTTTTACCAACCATAGCAGTGTTATTGGTTGTATTGATGGGAAGTTGTAATAAAGAGGAAGACTCAAATATATCACCTTTATCTTCAACTAATCTCCTTTCATCAAGTGGATCACTGGCAACAGTAAATCTTGGTGTTGCCGAAAATTTTGCGATTTTGTCAAAAACAGGAATTACTAATGTTTACAAATCCACGATTTTAGGTGATATCGGAACAAGTCCAATCACTGGTGCCGCTCTTTTGGTGAGTTGCGCAGAAGTGACAGGTACAATTTATACAGTCGATGCTGCAGGTCCACTGCCATGCAGAGTGACTAGCGCTACCATGTTAACTACCGCTGTAGGTGATATGCAGGCTGCATACACTGATGCTGCAGGTCGAGTAAATCCTGATTTTCTAAATTTAGGCGCAGGAAGTATTGGAGGTTTAACGCTTACCTCAGGTCTTTATAAATTTACCAGTGCGGTTGTTATACCAACTGATGTTACAATTTCAGGTGGCCCGAACGATATTTTTATCTTTCAGATTGCAGGAAACCTTAATATGAGTTCTGCAGTTAATATTACTTTGGCCGGTGGTGCTCAGGCAAAGAATATTTTTTGGGTGGTAGCCGGAGCCGCTACTATTGGAACATCCAGCCATTTTGAAGGGAACATTATAGGTCAGACCGGTATTAATATGCAAACAGGCGCTTCATTAAACGGAAGAATGTTAGCACAAACAGCAGTAACTCTTCAAATGAATACTGTTAATAAGCCACAATAATTATAAGTAAATAGTATCTAAGAGTGAGAGGCTGCCGAGAGGCAAGCCTCTTTTTTTTATTCTGGAAAGTAATATAGACAGAAACTTAAAATGTGCAAGATGCACCACTATTTAATAATTGTGTCACGCTTCCCACAACCAAAGTCCTCTACTTTAATACTGTAAAAATAATTTAAAGGCAGTTTTGTGGTCCAGCTTTATCACTGGTTTACAGGTCTCGGTTAACGGTAGCGAATCTCTCACATCGGAGACAAATCTTGATTACAACGTTTGGTGTAAGGTGCGTTTTAATGCCTTGTATACATCTTACGTTTGATTCTCTTTTAATTGATAGTACAAACGGGAATTAAGGATATTTTGTAACTAGAAGCCTAGACTTGCAGAAATTTATTAGTTTGAATAAAATGCATCTTTAACTTGTCGCCAAGTAACCAATATAATATTTTCTTCTTTTAGAATATTTTTACAAGTATCACTTGTAAAAAAATCAAAATCTTTCTGTCTCCATTCATTACCCCAATCGGGATGATCAATATTCATGCCTTTCATTTCATCATTATTGTAAGCTGTATGAATCAATAAGGTGGACAAACCAGGTTTTAAATTTTTAATTGCATTGATATAATACTCTTCTGGTCCCTTTGCGTATTCTTCCGGCATAATAGTTAAAACCTCCTCTAAGAAAACCGGTACATCATACTTCCTAAGAAGTTCTTCTGGAACAGCTTGTTTGGTAGTAAGAACTGGTAAGTTATATAACTTTCCCATTTTTAAATAGACTTCTATTAATTCGTCAGACTGAAACAAGCAGCCCATATGGCTATCTAAGTGAGTAGGTTCGAATCCCATGGAATACGCTCTGTCAATTTGTGCCTTTAATTCCATCTCTACTTCTTTGAGATTCACAGTTGGTGTACATCCTTCATGAAAATATCCAAATTCATTAATTAAACTGGGGACTTTTTCGATGGAACTAACAGGTCCCCATCTATAATTTTTCCATTCTGAAGATAAAACCAAGTGCAAACCAAAATCATGGGTTGCAGCATTTTTTTTGGCGTAGTTGGCAACTTCCAATACCCATGGTGTAGGCATCATTAAACTTGCTGAATTTACGGAACCATTTTCTATGGCCTCTATAGAAGCCATGTTTTCAGAATGAGAGACCCCTAAGTCGTCTGCATGAATAATTAGCAGTTTTGCTTCTGCATCGTAACCTAATTTAGTTGCAATATTATCCTGTGCTTTAACCGAAAATGCAATCAATATGAAGATGGATGCCAAAGCGAATCCACTAACATTTATAAAGCGTTTTCTTTTAATGATTTCTGTAGTTTTCATAGTTTCAAGGTTGTTCTGTTTATGATTTTTTATATACCGCTTAAGTTTGATTCTATTTACCAGAAAGCATAAAAGAGGGTATTGGGATTATTTATTATGCAAAACCCTAAATATCTTAAACATTGATTATTACATTCCCTATTTTCTCTCCTTTAAGTACGTATTCATAAGCCTTGGATATATCTTCCAATAAATATTCACGGTCTATTATAGGTCTAAACTTTTCATTTTTCAAAAGTTCCATAATATAGGGTATGGTATGCTGAGTACTATATGGTAAAGGAAAAATTACTTTTTTATTATTTGAAATTGAAGTTGAGATAGCATAAAATAAATTTTGGGAGTAAGGCCCCAACTCTGAGGAGATATAAATGCCTTTATCTTTTAACAATGGTTTACATTTTCCAAATGTGCTTTTGCCTACAGCATCAAATATAAAGTCATATTTTTCTGTATCATAGGTAAAATCTTCTTTGGTGTAATCATAAATTTTATCAGCACCTAAAGATGTTATTAGTTTTATATTTTCTGTATTGCATGTAGCAGTTGTTTTGACATTATACTGCTTAATAAATTGTAAAAGAGCTGAACCAATTCCTCCGGTTGCTCCATTAATAAGAATACGTTGTCCAGATTTAATATTCACTTTGTGGACAAAAGTATAAGCATAATGAGCTCCTTCCAAACTTGCAGCAGCTTGTTTAAAATTTATATTTTCAGGAATGGGAAATAAATTTTCCTCTGCTGATGTGATGTACTCAGATTGTGATTCTAAACCTGTATCATTAAATCCAAATACTTCATCCTTTACTTTAAATGACTTGACATTTTTCCCTATTGATACTACTTCGCCTGCAAAATCTGTTCCTAATATAATTTTTCTTGGTCTAATTAATCCTAATACAAATCTCATAATAAAGGGTTGAGCTGTGAGAATTGCACAATCTGTTCTATTGACCGTAGTAGCATGAACCTTAATTAATAGTTCATTGTCTTTCGGAACAGGTTTTTCTATATTCTCAATTTTTATCAGATTTGATGAACCATATTTCCTACGTATTGAGGCTTTCATTTTCTGCACATTTTAGTTTCTCTCTAATGGAGCCCAACGCATAATCCAAGAATCCGTTGTTGAGATTTGATGTTAATCAAATCGTGCTTTGGGTTCGGGCCTGATTAAATGTACGAAAACTTTTGATTTGTAGTAAATATGCTAAATAATGGATTTTAGGCCTAGTGGAAAACGATACGGGCCAATCCTGTGATGTAGTCGTATTATAGAAGGCATCTGGGTAAAAACGCGAAGGGTATCATCGTAAAAGTGGCCAGAAAGTTGCTTAGTAGAAAATGGCGTTATTAAAACAGGGACGGCTTATGTAGTAGGCGTATTAGATCAATAAAAAACATAAAGTAACCAAATAACAAAGTTCCCATAGAAGTATTTAGGACCTGTACCACAAAACAACGTGGGTGGCTATTTTTAAAAATGACTTATTACATAAAGAACTAAAAGGCTATTTAGATTCCCTAAATAGCCTTTTAGTTCTTTGTATGTACTCCTTTTTCCATTCTGGATAGGAAGTTATTAGTCCTTTCGGTCATCTCCTGGTCTTGGGGACTTGAATACGTCAATGCCCTCTTTTCTATGCTCTACAACTTGTTCAGTGATAAATTCACGGAACTCACTGTTGCTCTGACCATCTTGTTTGGAAAATTCAGCTACTGTTTTGGTTATTCCTTTTGACTTAGTATTCAAATATGTTGTACTCATATGTAATTGTTTTTATAGTTAATTTGCAGTATACAGGTTTAATACTGGAACTTTATTAATACTGTCTTAAAATCCATAGATTGACTTAACAATGGGCATACTCTTTTAAGGCTCTTACTAAAAGATCCACTTCTTCAAATCTATTAATGAAGGCAAATGGGAGACGTATGACATTAATGTTATGTTATAAATACCTCTCAGGTGTAAATTATTTTGGTTATTAAGTATACGGCTGAAGTTTTTAATTTGAAGGGTTTGGTGTAACGTCCAAATACATTGTTGTGTTGTTACATAACTGTTTAGAACGTATGGCCTTTATTCAGTACAGGTCAACATTACAGCTAACGGTCTTGTGTGTGAATCGGGGTCTAGGAACCTGCAATTGTCTTGTGTGACTATGATTTCATATCTATTGCTAGATACTATTGTTTTTCTCCATAAATTTCTGATTCCGGATGAAAAGCTAGCCATGCAAAAGCAAAGTGATTGCTATATCTTTCAGGTACTAATTCCTTTCCTTTCAGATTTCCATGGATGCATCTACCTGTAATGTCCCAGACACTTCCTGTTTCATTATCGATAAAATCTTCATCAACTTTTTTAAATGTAAGGGTTATGCCATCTAAATCGGATGAAAACATAGTCGCAGACCCAATTGATTTTGATTTTGAGATCTCATTTTTATCTAAAACCGAAATAGTTCCTTTTTTATGGAATATCACAATATTCTTCTCGTCAAAATTGTCGTTGATTACTCCCATTTTAGCAATAATTGAAAACGGATATATTTTATAACTATTTTCACCCTCCAAGTCTATTACTCTTTCCATCGCGGGAAGGCGAAGGTCTAATTTGGATGGATCAAAAAAGCTTTCCCAAGGTTTATTACTTAAACTATCATAATTTGCATACGGATTGGTACCATATCTTTCTTCTGCTACTGTTCCTGTTTTTGGAGATAATATTTTTCCATTTGGGTATCTTTCAAAATATTCCTTAACTGAGATAACCATTGAAGGAATAACATTTAAATTTGCACCATTTAAATCTCCAACTAGTCCAAACCCCGTCAATTGTTGCCACCAAGTTTGAGTTTGCTTGTCGGCCATTACCATATCACTATTTCGAAGCATTCCTGATACTTCAAATTCCAATACATACCGTTGCCCTCCATGGGTCAATCTTCTATCATAGACAACACTTGAATTGCATAATGGACAAAATGTGGGCAAAATTGGTATTCCTCCTAGGCTATCATTAGAGATTTCATGCATGGTAAGCATGTTTAAGGGATAGGCTTTTGATTTCCCATCGATAGTAATAGAAATTACTGGTTCATGCTCAAAGAAGCTCTTAAGGCCTTCTGCTTTATCTATAAAATTGGGAAAATCAATAGTAGGGAAAGTATGCCTTGGAACAGCTACAGTAATTTCGGACAGCTCAATATTTCGTTTAGTAGTATCAGTCTTCCAAGTGTAGGGGATGTTTTTCGGGTTTTTTAGTTGCGCCGAAGCTTCACAAAATGGAAATCCCAATAGAGATAAGATCAGAAGTAATGTAGTTATGTTCTTCATTGTAAATTGATTCTAACGGTCTTGTGTATGAAACCTGTAGAAAGACGCTAATTTTTTCATCCCGATAGTGATCGGGATGACTGTTACACCAATAATCGCATTCTTCCAGTGTCAGCACTTATCTGCGATGTTTTAAACCCGTTGTGATACGCAGTTTTTTATGTATACAAATCTCCGTTCAAATACTTTAATCCCGAATCACAAATAACGGTTACAATCGTTTTTCCCTTTCCAATTATTTTTGCTCTTTGCAATGCAGCCCAAACGTTGGAACCAGAAGTAACACCGCCAAAAATGCCTTCTATTCTTGCCAAGTTTCTGGCGGTTTCATAGGCATCTTCATCTTTTACTGAAATTATTTCATCGGCTAAATCCATTCTACATATCTCTGGAATAAATCCAGCACCCATTCCCTCAAGTCTATGCGTTCCAGTTGTATCTCCGCCCGATAAAGTTCGCACATTATATGGTTCTATAGGAATACATCTAATTTTTGGGATTTCTTTTTTGAATATTTCTGCATTTCCAGAAAAGCATCCACCTGTTCCCACACCAGTAATAAACTCATCAATGTCAGTGCCTAAAACAGCCATTATTTCTTGTGCCATTTTATGGTAGGCAGTGCGATTGTCAATATTTTTAAATTGGTCTGTGTAAAATGTATTTGGTTGTTTTGCTATTTCTCTAACTCTTTCAAGCGCTTTATCAATAACTCTGGCTGTTATTTTCCCATTTTCACTTGGGATCAGTTCAAGCTTTGCTCCAAAGGCCCTCATAGTTTGCAGTTTTTCCTGGGCAAAAGCATCAGACGAAACAAAATGGGCTTTATATCCTTTTGCGGAACAGATCATAGCTAAAGAACTTCCTGTACTACCTCCTGTATAATCGACAACAGTGCCCCCTTTTTTTAAATCACCTCTTCTTTCAGCACCTTCAATCATAGCAAGAGCCATTCTGTCTTTCATACTTCCAGTAGGATTTGCTCCTTCTATCTTCACATAAATATCAGCACTATAAGAGTCGGTAAGATGTTTTAATTTGATAAGTGGTGTGTTTCCTATTCCTTCCATTTTTGTTTTTCTAAATGCAACTGCCTTTGGTTAGGCACTATTTAAGAAATATTTCAAATACGTTAATGGCTACAGTAATTAAGTATTTAAGTTCTTCAAAAAGTCATTAATATTTTTAAAGTACTGCTCTGGTTGATCTAGCCATCCATAATGGCCACAATTTTCGAGAATTACTAAAGTTGAATGAGGCATTGTTTCTATAGTAGAAGTAGCAGTATCCATATCAATTATATCTTGTTTTCCTTGAATGATTAAAACAGGCACTTTAATTTTTTTCAGACCATCTGAACAATCAAAATTAATCTTTCTCATGTTTTGATAAACTAGACTATTAATAACGGGATTCCCTTGTGTCAACCTCTCAGCTACAATCGGGACATTTGATTTATTAAATAAATATGCTGGAGCTAAATATTTTCCTCGTTGTAAACTGGCGAAGTATGTGGTATCCCCATTTGCGATTTTAGCATTCCAATAATTTAAAGAGTCTTTATCCGCTCTATTCAATTTAGAGGTAATATTTATTCTTGAGAAAAGATCCATATTTATTCCACCTGAAGAGGACAAAATAAGCCCTTTTATTTTTTCTGGAAATTTTGAAGCATAATATGAACCAAGCATTCCTCCAAAGGAATGACCAAGCACTACCCATTGCTCTATATTTAAATGATTCCTGATGATTTCAATATCATTAATCATAGAATCGAGAGTTATTGTATTCGCGTCTATATTTGGTAGTTTAGATTTGCCTGTACCTCTTTGGTCATATATAATAGCCTTATTCGACTTACCTATTATTTCTGCTAGCCCTCTGAAACCATTACTATTCATGCCAGGGCCACCATTTATAATTAGTATTGGCTGACCTTGACCATAGGTGGTTATGTATATAGTATTTTCACCGGTTTTAATACATTCTTCATTTTGGCAAAAAAGGAAAGTTGATGCTAATAGATTAAAAAATAAGATAGGAATTGTTTTCATTTTAAATTGTTGCCAACGGTTAGGCTAAGAAGCCGTTGCAGAGATTTGATGTTAATTAATTCCAGTTGAGGATTCGGGCTTGATTAAAAGTACGAAAACTTTTGAATGGTTTTAAATATGTTAAACAATGGTTTTTGGACCTTGTTTTGTGCTGGTTTAGTTTTTTCTATGCATAACGAAAGATGATTAAAATCATTGAAAAGCCTTTAAATAACTGCTACTTTTAAAGTGAAAATGTAAATGTTTTGAATACAAGTGCATGAATTATTTTTTAAAAAACTAATAAGGATCAATCATGAATGGCGCAATTTTTTTCTCAAGCAAGTACGGTAGCACAGAGCAATATGCCAATTGGATAGGCGAAGCGACTGGTTTGCCTGTGTTTGATGTGAAAGATGACAAAGTTGATCCAGGGAAATATGATTTTTTGATTTTAGGCAGCCCAATAATATACTATAAGCTCTTAATTCGGAAATGGGTGAAAAGGAATTTGGCGAGTATTGAGAACAAACAAATAATCTTCTTTTCAGTTTCCGGAGCCCCTGCTGGGGATAAACTTAATGGTTGGATCGCGAACAGCCTACCCGAATATTTTATTTTGAGAATGAATCATATTGCACTGCGAGGAAGACAAATACCAGGGGAACTTACCTTCTATGATAGGATGATGCTGATAATTGGGGCCTGGACAAATAAAGATCCCGTGGCTAGTAAACAGGAATTTGAGGGATTCGACTTCATGGACAAATCCAGTATAGAACCTATTGTAAAACTAGCTCAGCAATTGCAACAAAGTGAGGTAATATCATAATTTCAGCTATGGGTCTTTATGCTACTGGCCTTGAAAACTATTTATCCATTCATTAGCTCCTCAGTAAATCCGAATTGCACACAACGGATTGTGTATGAAACGTAGCGTGTAAAAAGACATTGACTTTTCTTCCCGATAGCTATCGGGAGCGAGCCCCGACCCTTCGGGATTCGTAAGCAAGCTATAACCAGCTTTAAATTATATACGGAGTTGGCAACTGGTTTTATTATTGATTTTTTGATAATTTTATTAAAACTTTCATTGCTTTGTCCGAGTCTTTTTTGTCGACGAAAATATGGTCGTGATAATATCCAGCGATTACATTACAACTAATATTGTTTTTTGCTAATGCTGTTGCAAATATTGCAGTTAAACCAACAGCATCAAGAGATGAATGAATCATTAGGGTAATCCAAGAGGCAATATATTCATATTTTAAGTTTAGTTCGTCTGCTTTTTCTTTCTCTATAACAATAGTTATTCCTTCTTTTTCTTTGAATTCACAAATAGTATTATTACGGTCAATCTTACTAACATCTTTTATTGTTGAAAAGACATATTCTCCATCGTTCAGTTCTGGAGTCATTCCTTTTATTAATTCAGATAAATTTGTTTCTCCTGCCATTATATGTTTTTTCTATACTCATTCTATTTCTTATCAATGTTCGTTAAGGTACATAGTTAAAACAAGTTAAAGATTTGCCTTAAGCCCGTATTGATTATGGGTTGTTTTACCTACCGTTATTTCTTTTAGAATCTTTTTTAAACACCATTAGCTTTAATGCTTTTTCAGAATCTTCCAAAATTAAAATTTTATAATCCTTCCATTCTAACGATAGTTCCTTTCCAACTTGTTTATTTAGTGACATAAACGACATGGTCTTCTGCTCATTTGCTTCGGATAATGAAATAGTATATGTATTAAAGGCATCTATCTGATTTCCATTTATATCCGTAGACCATTCTCCAAAAGAATCTTCAAACAGAATTGTAAGGTTTCCGATAACTGCGGTCTGCCCTAAATCAATAAACATTGCTTTTCCAAAGTCTAATTTTTCAACAACTAACTCAACCGCTTTTTTAATGATTTTTAATTTAAAAGAATAGTTTTGATATGCTTTCGGATAGTTTGTTTTTTGACTACCACTTGATTCATCATAGTGCCAGAGAAAAGTAGTATATCTATTATCGTTTTCAATTATATTCAATTCTAGTTGGATATGCGAAAAGGACTTGTTTATTGGTTTTGATTGAATGAACAGATTGGTAGGTTCTATGACTAATGTCTCAAATTGTGTACTAGGATTTTTGCCGATTTTTAGAGGTATTATAATGGAATTGTTCATCATGTTTTTTTCTGATTGAGCATATCCTGGGACATGAATGAATACAAGTAGTAGGATTAATGGGATATTAATTTCAAAAATATTCATTATTGAGTGTTTTTTATTGTAGTGTTTTTAATCACAACTGCTCCTTATTCACAAGAGTAGTTTATCGTTAAAAGAGCCTGTTAAATTTGAATGTCGATATATAATAAAGCATTGCTGATGTAACCAATAAATGAAACCCAAAGCCAATATAATTTATGACTTTCACATAGGTTTTATTATGATAACCTATGATGGCGTAAAGGGCGAATATTAAAATACAAGCTTCCAAACCTATTACAAATAATTCTCTAAATTCTAAGTTATGCTGATTTTTATTAAGACTATTTATAGTCCAAAAAATAAATATACCTATCACGATAACCGCATTTAAATAGGAAATTAATAAAGTTGATTTTTGCATTTTATACCCGATGGTAATGGTTGCCAAATGACAAATAAAGATAATAATCATTGCTGTGCTTACGTTTATATCATTCATAACCATTCATCGGTGTTTTTAATTAATTTAGGTAACGCTCTCGTATATGAAAATAGCGTTGGTTTACGTTTCTTTCTGCTGAAGTTGGTTGTTTTTAAAAGCAGGAATTTTCAAAGAATTAACCATCCTAGTACTTTTCATAGGAAACGTTGTTTTGCTCGCGCATTAAGCTACTAATGGTATCTACTGTCTCGATAGAATCTGATTATTAATTATCTCTGACAAACCTCACACTTGTTATTAACCCATCTACTACTTCATAAATTGACACGTATTTTGAATCAACTCCCTCTTCCGTCACGTTCTCGAGATTTATAACATGGTCTCCGTTATTCATTTGACTTATAACTACAACTTGAATGGATTTATCAGAAAATTTGGGCTTAAAAATTGAGGTTATGTTATCTGTTCCAGTTCCTAATAATTTCTCAGGATATGTGTAGATTTTAACGTCATGTGCATAGAGTTTTATAAATTCATCAAAGTCGTGAAGATTATAAAAATCCATTCGTTTATTAACAACCTCTAAGGGTGTCAGACTCGAATCATGCTCGCGTTTCTGTTTAATATCAGTCCTATTTGAATTACAACCAGTTAAGAAGATTAGAATTAAAAGGGGAAGGATTAATTTTTTCATGTGTTTTTGTCTTAAGTGAAGCATAACGTGTTGGTAAAAGATTAGTTACGTTGTTTAAGCAACCAATTTAGCAAATACAAACCAAATAGAATCCCGATAGCTATCGGGAGCAAGTCCCGAAGCGTCGGGATTCAGAAGAGGCAAGAACAAGCAATTACTTATAGCTATTGTTGTGCGTTCGTGTTTTTTATAATATATGAATGTTAAATTCTTTTCTTATTTCAGAAATAGGTATGTCCAAATAGGGTTCGTACTCTGACCA
Organism: Flavobacteriaceae bacterium KMM 6897; assembly: GCA_035798135.1. Lineage (GTDB taxonomy): Bacteria > Bacteroidota > Bacteroidia > Flavobacteriales > Flavobacteriaceae > Sediminicola. Next base: position 181,246 of record JAPFBR010000005.1, read on the forward strand.
AGGCCATGGTTTGTGCATCTTCTTTGATCGTATGATCAGCGCAGGGATGGATATTAGGAACTTGAAGATATTACTTACCACATGGACAAGGCTGAAATCTCTGGATAATTCAAATGCATTGGCTTTTTTATAAGCGCTGATGTGATTCCAAAATCCCAAAGTTGTGCCGAAGATCGTCCATATTTTTACCGAACCTTCACCGAAAAGTGATATATCACAACCAAAGAGTACATGAGCAATATCGTGCGACTTAAAGAAAGATTTAACTTCACTAGGAATTCCTTCTTTGTTATGGTTTAGATGACTCTTGTGTTCTTTATAGAACTTCTCCAGGCCTTGCTTAAGTGTTATATTTATTTCCCTCTTCATTTAGTGATTCAATTTCACTACTGATGATCTATTTATGACATACAGCGGTTAGGCTAAGAATCAGTTTTTGAGATATGATGTTAATCAAATCGAGCTTGGATTCATGCCGGATTAAAAGTACGAAAACTTTTGAATTGTAGTAAATATGCTAAACAATGGTTTTGGCCATTGTTGTATGCCGTTTTTTATTCAGTTAATTCAATTAAATTTCCTTCTGGGTCAGAGATTACACTTTCATAATATCCATCTCCAGTTGTCCGAGGTTCTCCAAATATATTAAATCCATTTTTCCGTAATAATTCAGTAAGAGAGTCAACCTTTTCCTTTGACCCAACAGATATAGCAAAATGAGTCAATCTTAATTTTGAATCCGATTTCTCAATTAATTCAGAAATGTCAGGTCTATGCATTAATTCAATACGCGCACCATTTTCAAAAGCTAAAAAATATGAGCTAAACTTTTTCTTTGGATTAAAATATTTTTCATTAGAATTTAAGTCAAAGAATTTAAGATAAAAGTTTTTCATTTTTTCTAAATCCATGGTCCAGATAGCGATATGTTCAATTTTCATTCAGTATTTTTCTTAAATGGCATACAACGGTTTGAATAAACAGTCGTTTTAATGTTGTTTATTTTTTGGTGATAGTAGTTTCTATTCTTCGTTTACCATTTCTATGGATAAGTCGTCATTATATACAACACCACTTGTTAATTGAGGAGAACAGTACATCCCAAAATGTGCTTGTGAGAGTCTGTTTTTGGTTTCCCCGATTTTTGCATGTGATACTAATTGTCCATTTTGCCAAACTTTTGCATATCCTCCATTACTCAGATCCAAATATACTTTGAGTTCGACCCATTCTTTTTGAGGGAAAGTAATGCTTGTAGTTTGGAATTCATGTTCTTGTTCATTTTGCTTTGGTACATTCTGTAGATGTACGTAACCGTCATGAGATAAATTGACCAATATTGTTCTATCCCAATTGTCAGACTCGTCATTCGTGAATGTAGCGAAGCTAAACCAATCATTTTCACTTCCAGCTGTGCTTGCCTGTAAATCGATATCTAACCATACCCAAAATGTTATGTAACAAGGGGAAACAAACGAACCGTCTGATGTCTTTTGAAGTTGAATAGTCGGATATCCTCTATGGTTATTATTTTCAGTAATTGAAGGAGGGTTCGCTCCATCAATCCACGCCTTATGGGCATAGGGTCCACTATGTACTATAGAATCAGATAATTCATGATAAGTTGTTCCCTTGTGTCCTTGTGGTGTAAGGTAGAAACCTGCAAAATCATCAACACTTTCAAATGAAGTGGTAAACGATCTTTTTTCGAGATTTTCCTTCATACAAGAATAAGTGATAATAAGGGTGCATGCTAATAATCCAATTTTTAAAATATATATTTTCATCTTTTGTTTAATTACTACCAACGTGTTTGTGTATGGTTTGTTACGTGTTTTAAGCACCTAATTTAGAAAATACAAACCGAATAGAATCCCGAAGGGTCGGGAGCGAGTCCCGAAACGTCGGGATTCAGAAGTAGGGGAGATTAAGCGATTACTTATAGCTATTGTTGGCAAATGTTTTTATTTTTCGAGCGTGTAATTCTCTATTATTGATGTTACATTTTTTATTTTTTTCCATTCCGTTGGTCTTTCAAAATCCTGCTCAGATTTTAAAATCTGAGCATTTGGATAATTATTTTTTATATACTTCCAAGTAGTATCTTTCCACTTGCTATTATCCATTTCAATAAGTTTTACATTTTTTAGAGGTCCAGAAACAGCTTTCCCAATTAAAGGCCACCAAAGGCTTTCTGTTTCCCTATCCCAAAAGACAAACCCATCTAATCCGTTCCATACATTTTTATCATAATAGGTGTATCCGCTTAACGCAAATGTTAGTTCTTTGCCTCCATAATCACGCTCATAAATAGCTCCTAAATCAGCTAAAATGCAGTAAGCTGCCATTATTGGTTGTCCGTCTAAAACATCATTTACAATTTCATGTCTTGTTAGGTCTTTGACAGAATAAGCTTTAATATCATTTCCAGAATGAGCTAATAGAAATCTAGTGCTATCTGCCCAAATTTTATTTGCTTGGCTAACAGTAATGAATTCAGGATTTAATAATGCCGGAAATTTTTCACGACCTATTCCATAATGGAATTGTTCATCTTTAAGTAAATAACCAGTTATGTCGAAATGTTGATTTTCATTTTCTCCACCATAAAGCATTTTCTTGCCGTTAACTTCGAAAAATTTACTATTTTCTGCTGCTATTGGTCGTTTCTTTTTTGCATTTTCATTATTTTCTGTAGGCTTAATATTTTCCTTTTTTGTTTGCTCTTTACATCCTATTAAAAGAACAGTCAGGCATAGTAAAATGATTCTTTTCATATTTCTTTTTTTAATGTTTGCCAACGGTCTCGGCTCGTATGTTTACGAAGTGTTACTTATTATATATAAATATAGTAGTTTTCTAATTATTAATATGAGCTAAAATAGAAGGGACAGAGAGGTCTCGGCTAGATACACCTAAGTGATATCGTTTCTTAAATAGGCTAGAACTAGCAATAAATCATATACTGTGTTGTGCAATGTTTTTGCTTTAAATATGTCCTTATTTTTCTAATTTCTTGTCAGCTATCAATTCCATAAAAAAATCAGATAATTTTGAAGCTCCATTATTTCCGCCATCGTCTATATTGGATAAAATTACGACGGTATAATGGTCAGTCATAAAATCCATTAATTCACAATGTATTCCGTACCAACCACCACTATGACCAAGAATGTTCTGATTGTATCTTTGGTCAACACCAATTCCATAACCCATATGTGTATTATAACCTTTCACTTTTGGTTCGAACATCAATTCAGTTGTTTTTTTATTTAAAAGTTTATAGTTTCTTAAGGCTTTTGAAAAGTTAAATAAGTCGCTTACAGTTGAATAATAAAAACCCCCTGGTGATGCTTTTGTTAAATAGTAGTCATTTTTTTTGAGAGTTTTATTTTTCCCAAACATTGACGTGTATCCACTTGCTGTATTGCTCACAATAGAATCAATTTCTAATTCAGTTGTGTTAAACATTTCGGCAGGTTTTAATATAGCGTCTTTTATATAGTCATAATAGTTTTTACCGCTTACCTTTTCTATGATTAGACCAAGAATGACAAATCCTGTTGCACTATAATCGTATTTAGTTCCTGGTTTAGATAAAAGTGAATCATTAACAAACAGTGGAACAAAATCTGAAATGTTTTTATATTCTGAATTCCTTATTTTATCTATATCTGCCACATAAAAATTATTAAGTCCTGACGTGTGTGTTAGCAATTGATGAGCTGTTACTGAATCTCTTAAGAGTTTATTGGGGTAGTCAGGTAAATAGTCGCCAATCGGACTTTTTAATTTTAACTTTCCTTTCTCGTATAATTGCAAGGCTGCAACTGCCGTAAACAGTTTGGTGATAGAAGCAATATTGAATTTAGTATCGATATTGTTTTTTACGTTAAATTCAATACTTGCTTGTCCGTAAGCTCGTTTTTCTATTATTTTGTCATTATGTGCAACTAAGACTGTTCCCGAAAAATCATTTTTATTTAAATCGTTTAGATATGAATTGATTTTAATTTTTTTTTCACTGTTGGATTGTCCAAAACTTAAAGTGACAATGAATAAAATAGTGGCCGTTAGATAAAGTTTTAATCTATTATTCATAGGGTTGTTTTAATGTTGCACAACGGTCTTGGTTAACGCAAGTAGTGTAGAGTAGGGAAGCGTCCCGATAGCTATCGGGATTGTCGGCTTAGTTGTTTGTTACTTGATGTCTAAAATATATCTTTTCATTGAAATACACGCTATTTGCGCTTGACCGATGTTGTGTGTAGTTACTTATCTTGATTATTGCAGAATTTAATTAAATCAGATTTTGTCATTGCACCTGCAAATCGTTTAATTTCTTTTCCGTTTTAACTAATATAAATTGAGGTAGACCTCTTATTTGGTATTTGTCAATTATACTTTTATTAAAGTCAGCATTCACCTTTCCCACTTTAATATTTTTTGATTCGGATGCGAATTTTTCAATTATTGAACTCATCATTACACAAGGGCCACACCATTCAGCCCAAAAATCAAGCAATACTAATTCTTCCTTATTTAAGATTGTTTCAATGTTGCTTTCATCAAGCGTTAGGATCTTAGAGTGACTATTAGTTTGAAATACTTTTTTATAAATATATCTAAAAGGAAAAGTCAATGCAGCAATAAATGTGGATGAAATGAATAAAATAAAAGCTACGATATAATTTGAAATCGTACTTAAATTTTTAGTCTTTTCAAAATTTATTTCAGATTGGTTTTGGTATTCAATTATCTTTTCTATCATTTTTTCTTGTAATTACACACAACCACCTTTGGTTAAGCCCAAAATTGAGCAATTAATTTTATACGGTGTTATCCACTGGTTTTATTTAATTCAGTGAAGTTCTGATTTTAAGTGTTTTTTGATAATATCTAGCAAAAGATCTATCTGTTCAAGGTGAGTTCTAAATTGCACAACCGCTATCCGTATCCAAAAAACATTATTTATGTTAGTAGATGAAAGAAATATACGACCATCATTTTGAATCGCTTCAATCAAATTTCTGTTGAATAAATTTGCGTCTTCCTTTTTGGGAACATACCTAAAAATAGCCACAGAAAGTTCCGGTTCTGGTCCTACTTCAAATCCTGCTATTTTTTGTATTTCATCATAGAAATACTTAGTTAAGTATAGTTTTTCTTCTAATGCGGCTCTAAAAGGCTTTAAACCAAATAATTTTAATGGTAACCACATTCTCATACCTCGAAAATGCTTTGTCTGTTCTGCAGATATATCTGCCGGTGAAATTTCATCCTCTTTGCCAATTATATCTTGCATATAGTCAGCTAGACAATGATACGCTTTTAATAAATGCGCTTTATTCTTTATAAGTATAGCTCCTGTTCCATAAGGAAGAAAAAGTGTTTTGTGAGGATCTAAGGTAATAGAATCAGCCTCTTTAATGCCTTTAAATTTTGAGTCTAATTCATGTACTAATTTAAAGAAACCTCCATAAGCTGCATCTACATGAAACCATAGCTTATGTTTTTTAGCAATAGTAGCAATTGATTTTAAAGGATCAACGGTTCCTGTATTAGTGGTTCCAAAAGAGGCATTGATATAGAATGGGATTAAGCCATTTTTTTTATCTTCAATAATTGCTTTTTCTAAATGACTTGGTGAAAGTTTTAGTTTTGCGTCTAAAGGTATATATCTTAACTGGGCTTCAGATAACCCCGAAATTCGGATAGCTTTTAATATAGAATGATGTGCTTGTTCAGAAAGGTAAATTACACATCTTTCAAAATCTCGAGCTTTGATGTTATGAGCTTCCCTCGCTGTAACTAAGGCCATTAAATTAGCAATGGATCCGCCTGAGGTTAAATTGCCAAAAGCATTATCTTGATACCCCATTAGACGACACATCCATCTAATAAGCATATTTTCTAAACGTACTGCTCCAGGCGCAGCATAAAATACACCTGCATAACGATTACTAACTGCTGCAATAAAATCTCCAAGTGCAGAAGGATAAAGTCCTCCACCAGGAATATAGCCCATATGTCCACCAGAAGAAGGGTTTATACCAACTCCATCAATATTGTTTGTTGTGCTTTCTAATAGTGGCGCTAATTCAATTGCTTGTTCATCAATGTCTAAATTGTATATTTCCTTACCGTTTTCTTTAGACTTGATAAAGGCTTTGGAAGTATCTAAGTTGTTAATGAAAGTATTAGAATAATCTAAAACCTCAGAATTCCATTTTTCTCTTTGACTCTCTTTTGGATCTAGAAGTCGAGACAATTTTTCTAACTTCTTAATTTTGTTAATCATAAATAGGTAAATGTACTAACTATTATTATTTTTATTACTTGTGACTAACGTTTTGGCTATGAAGCGTGGCGCGGAGCGATATGATTTGTAGCCGTTGTTAGCGGTTCGTGTTTTTAGAGTCTTTCGTTCAAATGAATCAGTACTTCGTCCCCCGCATCTTTACCAACTGCTTTACGCAGATCAGATTAAATTGGTAGCTTATGAGTGCCATCTCCCAAAGCCATAAATGAACTTTCGAAAGGATGACCATCAACAGTCCCTCGTACTTTCACAAGACCTTTTGTGCCAAAATAATTTACAGATTCAGGCCAAACCACATATGTCCAACCACCTTTGGCAGGACTTTTCTTCATTTTCGCACGAAACTTCTTATCCAATTTAGTTTCCATAATAGTTTCAAATATTTTTCTTTCTAAATATTTTTCGAGTTCACCAGCAATGACCGCTAACGTTTCAGCTATGAGTAGTGCGGAGGCAAGGAGACTTTTTTTTCTGTCTTCGCACGTAGTTAAAGCTTTTTGTTGTGATTTATATTTTTTCGCCAGAGCAATCCCGAAACTTCGGGACTAAAGATTTCGCGACATCATAAATATACGCAAACCTGTCGTTTAAGCCTGAAACCCGTATTGTTTATAGGTTTTGTTGTAGTGTCGTTTTTTTGCGCTCAGTTTTTTCAATAATCTCCGCTTTCTATTCTTTTTGAAATCGTTTTATATACTGATTATATTTTCCAATTGGTTCATAATCCATGCCGTAGGGTAACCACAAAAAATTCCTCTAACTAGTACGTCAAAGTATTGTACCCATTTGCTTGTAATTGAAGCATCCGTACCGAGGCCGTCGGGGTAACATTAAGACCTTCAAAAAGCGTCTCTTCCGCTACGCCTAATTTTTCCATCGCAACGCTGCATACGCTTACCTTGACTTTTCCCTTATATTTTTGAAAAAACTCTTCCAGTTCAGATTTTTTTACCAATTGGGTAACCACCTTGCCTTTGACCACAATCTCGTAATCCTCTATTAAAACACCGTTTTCAATGAGCAAATCATACATACTTAGTACCCCCTTAAAATGCCTTTCCGTAGTAAGTATAAAAGCATATTTAGGTGTTTTTTGTAAATCTGTAATAGCTTGTTGGTCTAATTTTTTTTGACCGTGGGCTACTGTAACAGTAGCTGCCATTACCATAATGATTAATAGGGTTCTAAAAATATTGTTCATGAATTCTATTTTTAAGTACATATTAGTTTATCTAAAAATACAGAATTAAATTACCATTCCTTAGCTATGAGAAAAACTATAACACAGTATTTTACCTTTACATTGGACCGTCTACTCGATTGTAGTGCGTTTTTATTCGGTCGTTTATTATATCACTTACTTCTTTAGCTTTATCAACTATCATAAAATGCTCTCCATTTTCAACTAAAATTGTGTTTTCTCCTTTTGACGGAAGTAATTTATCTTTCGTCCCACCGATTTTGATCAAATTATTCAGTCGTGATTCGTTACTCCAATTCATAAATTCTCTAATTGCCCATTTTGTAAAATTCAAATCTGTATCGTCCAAAATTGAGTTCAACAATTCTTTCTTTTCAGTTCCGAACATAAAGTGAGCAACAGCCTTTGGCGGATTTAGTAATTTTTCAGGAATTAGGTCAATCAATTTAGATTTTCCAGCAAGCTTAATAATTCCGCTTAATTCGGTTCTTGTTTCTACAGACGATATTAAAATGGTGAGTTTTGGTTTTGTCAGTTTGCTTATTTCTGTTGCAACTAAACCTCCGAAACTTACTCCTAAAATACCAAACTCCTCTTCATTTCCAATTTCATATTCTTCAATCAGCCGTTTTGAATACCCAATCAGAGTTTCATTCTTCTTTGGTTTAATCCAATCAACTGGAATTAATTCGTGTTCAAGAGTTAAATATTTAAACACTCTTTTATCAGCACCAAGTCCACTAATTCCATATATTTTCATTCAGTTCTGAAGTTGTATTTAAATGCACTACAACGTGTTCGTGTATGGTTAGTTGCGTGTTTAAGCACCTAATTTAGCAAATACAAACCGAATAGAAAATCCGTCCCGCCACGCTTTTTAGCGTGGGAGGATTTCCTAGATACACTTTACCCACCATCAAGCAATTAATTATACACGGTGTTATGCGTGCGTATTTTCTTTTTAATATGATATGTTCTAACACTTACTCTGAAAAATCTTTAAAGGACTCTCCATCAAAACGACTTAGACCAACATTTCTGGTTCCAAACCATAGATTACCATCGTTACCCTCAACAATAGTAAAAACAGAATTGTGTATTAATCCGTCTTCGGTTGTATAATTTTTAAAGGAATTTCCATCATATCGATAAACTCCTTTGCTTCCAGAAGTGAACCAAATATTTCCATTTGTGTCTTCTAAAATCCATAAAATAGACTCATTTCCTGGCCCATTGTTTTCTAATATTTGAGTAAAGGAATTGCCATTATACCGTAACAATCCAAAGTCTCGTGAACCAGCCCAAATAGCACCCGATTTATCTTCAATTACGCTATGAAACTTGGTGTCAATAATTCCTTGCTTCTTTGTTTGTCTCAATAATGTTTTGCCATCATAGCGAATAACACCTTCACTTGCTATAGCCCAAGAGGCAAACCAAATGTTTCCGGTTTTATCTTCTGTTATATCATTGATAGCGTTTAGTGTTAAACCAAAGTCATTTATTATACTATCATTAGATAAAAGATTGTTCACGGATTTTCCATTGTACACATACATACCAGTATGATGTGTTCCAATCCATATTTGTCCTTTACTATCTACAAACAATTCGCTAATTGATTGTTCGCCAAGTCCTTCATTATTTAAAAACTCCTTAATGGATTTGCCATCGTAGTAATAGACTCCCTTATCTGTACCAAATAGAATATTTCCTTTTTCATCTTCACAAATGTCAATAACCCTATTGCCACCCAATCCATCTTTGACAGTATAGTTTGTAAATGATTCTCCATCATATTTAAAAACACCATGTCCAGTAGTTCCGAACCAAAGATTCCCTGCTTTATCTAACAAGCTACAATGAACATTTTCTGCAAGTGCGTTTTTTGTAGGTTGAGTTTTAGTAACCAGAGCATATTTGGTTCCTATTGTATTCGGTTCAATGTGGTTGTTGTTTTGCTTATTTACTTTGTTTTGTCCATTGCAAGAACTAATCAAAATCAATAAGCAAAAAAACAGGAAATAGATTTTTGCACGCAAATATGGTTTGTTCATTGGTTTTGATTATGACGCATAACGGTTCGGCTATGGCAAGTAGGGCAGGCAAGGAAATCTTTCATTTCCGTCTACGCTAGTAGCCAAAGCTTTTTGTTTTGTTTTTATCTTTTTCAATTTAAAAGCCAAATCCAAAAGAATTGGCAGGATTAGCATATAAACTCAAGCCTTTAAATTTATTACTTTATGTCCTATTTGCTATAGGTATTGTTATACTTAGTTTTTATTTTTCAGAATGTTCAGTTCTCCGAAATCAACATCAAGTAGATTTTCTTGGTCGACGGAGAACCCTAATATTTCTCTTTTTGAATTAAAGTTGAAAGTTAAAAATCCATCAGGAACTCGAATGTCATACCAATCTATTTTAAACGTATCAAAATGCCAATGTTCTAATTTTCCTTTAAATACTGGTGAATGAGAAAATGAAATTTCTAATCCACCACTCTCGGTATAATTTATTAAAATGTCTCCATACATTTTGTCGATGTATTTTCCAGCGTATTTTTGAATTTCTAATGAAGGTTTTGTTTTAGGGGTTTTAGAAATCTGAACAGGGGATTCTTTTTTCTTTTTTAAATTCCGGTTTCTATAATCCATTACTCTGGAATATATATCATACGACTCATCATCAAACAGCTCCTCCAATATTTTAGCTGTCAATAAAAAAGTTGCAGGCTCTTCCGCTTCATTGGTAAGTATTACAAACCCTAAGTTCATATCTTTTATCATAACAAGGTTAGCAGACATACCATCAATACCTCCACTATGTTCAATTATCTTATGTCCTTTTTTTGGGGTTAGCCACCAACCAAATCCGTAAGATGTGAATTCATTGTAAAACGGAGCACCACCTATAGGATATATAATTTGAGGTTTGAAAATTTCATTAATTATTTGCGGACTAACAATAGTATCATTACCAAATGTTCCATTATTCAGCAAGAGTCTCATATAATTTGACATTTCTTTTGACGAAGAGTAGATAAAGCCACCTGGAGCAAGATTATCTCCCTTTTCCTGTTTTATTGCAACTTTTTCATAATCCTCATTCCAAATATGTGGTTGGGCTAGGTTTCTATTAGATTCTCTTTCAGTTGAAAGAGATATGCTATTATTCATTTTCAGTTTATCAAACACTCTGATTTTAAGGAAAGCATCCCACGACATTCCAGAAACTTTTCTCACTATTTCTGAGGCAACTACATACATCACATTTTGGTATGCTGGTTTTTCTCGAAAGCCGGATACTGGTTCCAAATATTTGAGTCGCTTTATTATTTCTTCTCTTGAATAATCTGAGTGATACCAAAGTGTTCCACCACTTATATCTTTAAGACCACTTCTATGGGTTAGTAAGTCTCTAATGGTAAAATTATCCGTTACATAAGGAGCGTACAATTCAAAGTAAGGTAGATATGCTTTAACTTTATCATCCCAATCTATTTTCCCTTCATCTACTAATATTCCCAATGTTAAAGCAGTAAATGACTTCGAGATTGAACCTATTCCAAAAATTGTATTTTCATCAACTTTTCTTTCTTTATGAATTTCCAAGTTTCCATACCCTTTGGAAAATATGATAGAATCATTTCGAACAATGCCAATCGAAAGACCAGGTACGTTAAAGTCCTTTATGAGTTGATGAATTTGTAAATTAAGTGAGTCTAATTGTATTTGTTGAGAGTATGATTTGGAGAATAATAATAGTCCGATTATAGTAAAGAAGAATATTTTCATTTTCATTTTTTTCAATTGAGTATAACGGTTTAGCTAAGCTGCGTTTCAATGCAGTTTAGGTTTTGTTGGCAATAGTTGTTATACTAGTTCTTAATTAATTCTGATAGCTTTTTCTGTGAATCTTTATATCCTAGTTCAATTGCTTTATGGTAGCTTTTTATTGCGTCCTTTTTTAGGTCATTTGCCTTATATCCATCACCTAATGAATCCCAAAGATTACCATCGTTAGGGTATAGTTGAACATTTATTTTAAATAACTCTAAAGCCCATTCCAAATTTTCATTAGATTTTAATACTAAATTTCCAGTTGTATTTAAAGCCCCTGAATCTGTAAAATCATCAGCGTAATTTTCTTGAAGTAATATAACGAACTCATTCGATTTATCTGTTGGATGTTGTTTTATATAATTCATCATAAAGGAGTATATATTGTCTTTTATAGGTTCAGGAACATAGGTTTTGTCCAAAATCATTTTTTCAACAACACGAGCAATGCCCTCTACTCTTGCGCTATTTGCGTTTGTAGCATATACCATGTACATATCCTCCTTAGGATACCATATTAACGAATGTGCAAAAGGTCCGTTAGAGCCATTATGAGATATTCGTAATCTATCGTTTTCTATATTTTTAACCCCCCAGCCATAGCCATAACTATAAGTACTATTGGAAGACGAAACATAAGGCGTTGTTAATTTTTCGAATGATTCCGGTGTTAATATCTTATTCTTTTTCAACGCTTTATACCAAAGAAGCATGTCATTTTGAGTTGAATTAATACCGCCATTCCCTTTTAAGTGCCAATTGACAGCTCCAGCTTCTTGATAACGAGTAACCGGTGACTCCGTTTCTATTATATTTCTGTTGTAACCATGAGACAGCTGTTTTGCATCCCATTTAGGCAGGAGATACCCTGTTTGTAACATTCCTGCTGGTGTAAAAAGATGCTCGTTTAAGAAAGCTTCGTAGGATTGACCAGAAGCTAATTCAATGATTCTTCCCAATATGCTATAGCCAGTATTTGAATAAGAATATTTTTCACCAGGCTCAGCTAATAATTTACTCGCGAAAAGTTTCTCAAAAAAGTCCTTTTGCGAGATTTCTGAAAAATCTCTTCCAAGAGATTCTACAAAGCCTGCAGAATGAGTTAACAATTGGTGTATTGTAATGCTTTGCTTGTCAATTGGCAGCTCAGTAAAATATTTACTTAATGAATCCGAAACATTTAGTTTGTTTTGTTCAACAAGTTTTAAAATTGCTGCACTTGTGAATTGTTTTGTGTTAGAACCTATGTCAAAAATAGTGTTTGGGTTATTAAGAGTTTTGTTGTCCTTGTTTGCCAACCCATAACCCTTGTTAATAATTAATTCTCCTTCTTGAATAACTAGAATTGCTCCTGAAAACCCATTGGTAGTTCCATTACTCAAATAATTGTCAATTTTAGTAAAAGTGTTTTTCGAATTTAAATCTTCTTGAGCATTTGAAGTTAATGTTCCAAGAATTATTAATGTAATTGTCGAGAAGATAAGATTTGTTTTTTTCATTATGATTTCTAATTTCTTAGTAAGGCGTGAAGAATTCAAAATAGGTTACACAATTTTCATAATTATTGCTAACGATTTGAATATAGGGCGTTTGGCATTTTGGAATATCTTATTTTCAAGTTTCCATAAATTATATTTATTGCTATTAATTTCATTTTCACTACTATTTGCCAAATGCCCTATATTTTTTGTTGGCAGTAGTTATTTTTTTGATTTTTTTATCGCTAAACTTTCTCAAAAACCATACGGTAATGATCCATAATCTCTTTTTCAAAACAGACCTTGTTGGGGCTTACTTTGAAAATAGCAACAAGGTGTCTGAATTCCCTATCCGTGAAATATCTTGGAATCAGTGATAGGTAAAGCCAATATTTTTTGAGATTAAATTTTCTGAATTTCTTCCGCCATTGAGTAATGGTTTCAATATAATCAAGCCTTCCGCTGCTTTGGGAAATTAGTTTGAATCCGGGTTCCGCACATTTGATGACCATTTCGGGGCCATAAGGAAGCCAGGAACCTGGGAACTCTTTTACCATGAGTGCCATCACATAGGCCGCTGATCCCTTTTCAGCATTCACGTCCAGTTCCTCAAATTCGATCATATTCTTACTGAATGTCATCGTCTGCATATAAAACCGCCCACCAACTGGCAACAAATCATAGACCGTTTTAAAAAAATCGCGGTAAACTTCCTTCTGTTTGCCTGCCTGCCACTCTTCAACCGAACAGAAATGCTCCAATCCCCCAATACAGGTTATTGCATCAAAAGTTCCAAAGTCCTCTTGTTTTACATAGCGACAATCTTTCACCATCACGTTATAACCATTCTTTTGACATGCGTCCGCCTGCCCTTGCGAGAGTGTCAAACCTATACTTTCTGCATCTCTTTCATGTGTAATATATCCAATGAAAGGTGCCCAACCACAGGCCATGTCAAGCACTTTACTGCCTTTAGTAATGTTGAGACTATCCGCTATGAATTTGTGTTTTGCCTTTTGAGCATCTTCCAAGGACATCGAAAAATCACCATCATATTTCGCTCCACTGTAATCTCCTGATTCCCCCATACTCAAACGGAATATCTCGTCAATAGTGGTATATGTAAAATCTAAATCTTTTTGTTCTGCCATTTGTAAGTTTTCTCGTTTTAGTTACGCACTAGTAAGCCCTACACCTTTTATTAGTTTGTTGTTGTTTTAATTACTGCCAACGTCTCGGCTATGATTATTTGCGTGGATTATCACTTAACTTTGTATGTAGACACCAAACTGAAAATTCCACAGGAATTTTCAGAAGAGGCGAAAACAAGCAATTAGTTATAGCCATTGTTGTACGTTCGTACTTCTGGCAGAATAAATAATATATAATCGTATTTTTTATATCAGATTTCCCCGATTGACTATTCGGCTGGTAAATTTGAATTAAAAATGTCTCTAAATAATTTCCATTTCCCATCAACTTTTTTCCAAAGCACAATATATTTTCCTTTATATACTTCAGCGTCTTCTACGAATAGGGATAACTCTCCTTCTTCTGTTATAAGGTTTTCCATTCCCCACACGTCAATTGTTGTCAGATTAGCACTGGAAACTCCAGAATTCATTAGTCCTGATATGGCTGACTGAATATTTTTTCTTCCAGTTACGGCAGGCGCTCCGTTATTCATAAACTTGGCATCTTGCGTATACAACTTGGACAAGCCTATCGAGTCATTAGCCGCAAATAACACCGAAAATTCTTTGTTAGCATCTACAATTTCTCCCTTGGCAATTGCCAAACTGAATGTAGGTTCAACTATGGTCTCCTTGGTTTTTTCGGCTTTTTGATTACAACTGGTAATTGAAAAAATAAAAAATAGTGTCACAACTATTTGGGTTAAACATTTTGCTAAATTTTTCATTTTAGTATTTTTTATTGACGCCTACTCTAATCGGTTTTCGGCTTCTCCGCTAATTCTATATTTAATGTTTTTAAACTTAAATTAACCTTTCTGTTATGTTTACAGTATGACGTACAACGTGTTTGTGTATGGTTAGTTGCGTTGTTTAAGTACCTAATTTAGCAAATACAAACCGAATAGAAAATCTGCGAGCCCCGACGCTTCGGGGTTCGTAAGTAGGCTAGAACTAGCAATTAATTATACACGGTGTTCTGCGCAGTTTTTTATTCCGCTTAACTTTTTGTTCAGTTTTTCAATTCCGTAAACTTGCTAAATCCCATAAGAGTGGATTCCATTTTTCAATTCAGTTTTACGCAACATTTATATATTCCGTTTCAGTAATAATTCCGCAAGAGTAAATTCAGCGTTCTGTTCCGATTCAGAGTGATTTATTTAGCCGTTTTTAATTCCATTTGCCCAAAACTTGATTGAATTTTACTCTTTCGGGTTCCTTTGGCTTTTCTTCCACTTATCTGTTACAAATACACTATAAATCAAGATTAGTACTCCAAGTATTAGAGCACTATACTGTAAGATTTTATGATCAGAAAAAATTGTTAATCCAAGTGTTGTAAACATCATTCCAATTACAAATAGGGTTGTCCCTTTATTTTTTTTCATTTTTGTTAAGTTATTCAATTGATAAGTAGTGTAATCTAATTATTTGTTACAATTTATCTCTTGATTTTAAATTGCGTAGAACGGTTAGGCTATGATTCCGTTGTTGAGATTTGATGTTAATCAAATCGAGCTGGGATCATGCCGGATTAAATGTACGAAAAGTTTTGAATTGTAGTAAATATGCTAAACAATGGATTATAGGCCATGTTAGCGCATGTGGTGTCGCCCAGGCCATAATGATGGCGTTGTGATTCATTGATTCCTTAAACCTTTTATAAATTGCCCTTATTCGGTCGGGCTAGGGGGTGAGTGCGTTCTGCTTGCGTTTAGATTGGTGGGCAATTTAAAAAGGAGAAGCTTTGCCCGAGCCATGGTCCAATTATTCAATTAACGTCCCCCTTCGTACTGCTTGGATTATTTATGCACCATTGGCGCTAACGCTTGGGCTAAGCGTAGTGCGGAGGCAAGGAAACTTTTCGTTTCCGTCTGCGCACGAAGCTAAAGCTTATTGTTTAGTTTTATTTTTTCTTGTCCAAAGCTAAATCCATAAGATTTAGCGACTTCATAAATATACACAGACCTTAGCTTTAAACCCTAAAGTCCGCATTACGTTTAGGCTTTGTTGTAAAACGTTTTTTTATCCAATCCAAATTCTCAAATCCTTATTCGGAATCTGTTTTTCCCATAATCTTGTAAAAATCAGATTTGATGGTCGCACTTTTAGGTCTTGTTGATTTTTTAGTTCAATGTAATAATATCCAAACTCGGGAACATCGAGAACCATTATTTTTTTTGCTCTTTCCCCGAATTCGTATGACTGAACTCTCCAATCTGTATTTTTAGGATATATAATTTTATTAGTTTCTCTATTTTTTAAAGCAAACGAAAAGTCTCCAATGGAAACTTCCCAACCACCAAGAACTTTTACGCTATATATTCCAACAGGTAATTCTATTATTTGACCAGAATTATAAATGCTAAAAGGAAATCTAAGTTCTAAAAATCTTAAATCCGTTTTCGAAATTTTTATTTTTTCTGGAACTTTATCTCGGTGAAGAAACCCTAAAATCTTTTTGTCGGGAGTCAGCTGGTTGTAGCTACTTTTTATATAAGGTCTAGCTCCATCTGAAGGCTCGAATTTTGTTTCCAAATATTCAATTTCCCCATTGTCCAGCTCTCTTACAGTTCCATCAATTTCAACATAAACATATTCAAATCCATCATTATTAGTCTCCAATAGATATTATTTTATGATTGAAATTAATGTTTGTGTAAATGTTTTACAACGCCTAGGCTATGATTTCGTTGTGGGAAACGTCGTAGACTTTCCACTTATGAAATCAGGCCGGTTGATGGTTTCTATTATTATTTTTTGCATAGTGCCACAATGAATTATAGCCCTTGTTGTACGCTGTAATTTATTTAACTGAATACTTTACCAATATGCTTTTTTCTATAACTCCTTTATTAAAAGAGAAAGATGTAGATGTACCTCCATACGAACGAGAATAAGAAAAATTTTCGATAAAGCTTGAAATTATACCAAATTCTGATTTTGATTCGGAAATTTGAATAATCTCTCCAACTTTCCTTCCGCTCAGTTCCCCAATTAGTTCAGCCCTTTCCTTGGCTTTTTTCAATAATCTGATATAAATTTCTCTAATCTTCATATCCTTATTTTCATATTTTACATCCGTCATGTAGAAATTTATGCCCTCTTGTTTCATTCTTGTTTTAAAATCTTCTTTTTGAACAGAATCTTTTATTTTGACCATGAAATTCTTTTTATCGGTCGGTTCCATGGTAATGTTGGCCTCTGGATTTCCGCTCAATCTAAATTCGTACCCCAATTTTTCTAAAAGAGAATCAATTTTTTCTTCTGACTGTCTGAGCTTTTCAGAAAATTCATCTTTCGTGTTCGGATTTTCATAGTCGTATTCAAATTTAAGTCCACTAGTGACTTGGAACTCATATGATAATGGTTTTAAACTAATGGTGTCATTCACCATAACTTCTATAAATTTATCTTGAGCTAATGAATTTGCAAACCCACCAACAGTGAGTAATAATAAAAGAGTAAATTTATTTTTCATGTGATTTTCTTATTGCGTACAACGCCTAGGCTATGATTTCGTTGTGGGAAACGTCGTAGACTTTTCCACTTATGAAATTAGGCCGTTTAATGGCTAATATTATTGTTTTTTGCATTCTGCCACAATGAATTATAGCCATTGTTGTAAACTGGCTATTATGCAATTTGTTCTATACGGCAATTTTCGCATTCTGGATTTGAGCTAACAAAATCAGCAATTGAATTTTTTATATTCTCAAATGAATCTCCATAAAAATATAACGCAGTTTCTGTGTTTCCTTCCCAATATCTAAGAATACTATTTTCTATTTTAGCCAGTCTTCTAATTTCAACAGCTATAGCTTTAGAGTCAGAGTTTTTATAGACTTCGTCCGATAGATTTATTCCGTCGAGATAAATTCCTAGACCTTCTTTTTTTCCAAATTCAATTTTTTGGTCAGTTTTTTCTATTGTCAATTTAGAGCCTTTTGGAGCACCGAGCTCTTCCAGTTTGTCAATAATTGCTTTAATATGCCCTTCATTTATTTTATCAGACTTTAATTGGATTTCAATATCGCAATATTCTAATTCTCCCGATTTCATTTGCATTGTGCCTCCACCTGTAACTTCCCCAATTCCATTTGCTTGAAGAAATTCGTCCAAAGGATCTTCATAGATTTCTCCTCTGTCAATTGGCATTACTTTATCATTAATAGTGGCGACTACAAAATTTTCAGAATCCTCTACTTTTTCTTGAATTCCTAAAAGTTTTTTAAAAAAGTTCATATTTTCAGCTTGTTTACAACGCCTGAGCTAAGCGTAGTGCGGTGGTAAGGAAACATTTCGTTTCCGTCTGCGCACGAAGCTAAAGCTTATTGTTTAGTTTTATTTTTCTTGTCCAAAGCTAAATCCATAAGATTTAGCGACTTTATAAATATACTCAGACCTTTCGGTTTTGCCCTAAAGTCCGCATTACGTTTAGGTTTTGTTAGGGCAAGTTTTTATTTCCGTTAATATCGTCATCAGTCCCTAAAATTCCATCACTACCCATAGATTTCAGAACATAATTTAGTCCATTGTCCAACTGTTCGTAATGAAATTCATTATTCCAATAGTCCAGCGTAATATTTTGCCGTAACGGATTGTTTCTGATAATTATATTAAGTTCTTTAGGATAAATCCCTAAGTCCTTTTTTTCGTCAATTAGTATTGTCGTAATCTCCGCAATTTTTGCTGTTGTTTCTTCGGTTCCTTTATTGCCAAAATAAAAAATTCCGAGTAAAATTCGCGCAACGATAATAAATCCAACCGCAATTAGTAGTATTTGAATTGAGGGTCGAATCATCAATTTTTTGGGAAGATTGTTCTCTTTTTCAAATTTCCGTCTTGCTTTTTTCTTTTTCCAGAATTTTAAGTCCTCCCAGATTAAAAGAAGTTCTGCAATGATTTCTCCCATTCGAAATATTGATTTTTTAAATTTGCCCTAACAATTGGATAAAGTGATGTTATTCACTTTACATCTATTTTGTGTTGTATAAATATAGAAAATAATAGTCAAATTGCGCCTTTGGGATGATATTGTGCAAAAGGACAGCAAACGAGTACAAATATTTACAAATGAATATGACTTTTGGTGCTTGGTCTAAGTGTAAATAGATGCTACGTGTAGCGCAAGGGAGTTAAAACGGCAAATATCCCAAAATTAAAAAACTCCGGTAATCAGCCGGAGTTTATTCATCAATCAAAAAACGAACAGTCATGATAACTGTTGTTATTGTATGCAAATTACAACTTTATTACCAAGACACCAATAGGGCAGGTAAGATTGTAATATTGCCTTGGGCTAGCCCAAATAGGTTTTTAATATTTTGCTTCTAGAAGTGTGCTTTAACCTTCTGATCGCTTTTTCCTTAATTTGGCGAACCCGTTCCCTGGTCAGGTCAAAAGTTTCTCCAATCTCTTCCAAGGTCATGGAATGTTGTCCTGCAAGACCAAAGTACAAACGGATCACGTCCGCTTCCCTTGGGGTCAAGGTTTCCAAAGCACGTTCTATTTCCGTACGCAAAGATTCATGCAATAATTCCCTGTCTGGATTTGGAGATTCCCCACTACGCAATACATCGTAAAGGTTGGAATCTTCTCCATCGATCAAAGGGGCATCCATGGATACGTGACGGCCAGAGTTCTTCAAAGATTGTTTTACGTCTTCAACGGTCATATCCAACTCTTTTGCAATCTCTTCTGCAGAAGGCTGTCTTTCGTGAGCCTGCTCCAAGAAAGCAAAGGTTTTGTTGATCTTGTTGATAGAACCAATCTTGTTCAATGGCAAACGCACAATACGTGACTGTTCTGCCAACGCCTGTAAAATGGATTGACGAATCCACCAAACAGCATAGGAGATAAATTTAAAACCCCTGGTTTCGTCAAAACGCTGTGCAGCTTTAATCAATCCCAGATTACCTTCATTGATCAAATCGGGTAGGGTTAGTCCTTGGTTTTGATATTGCTTGGCAACAGAAACGACAAAACGAAGGTTTGCCTTGGTCAATTTCTCAAGTGCGGATTGGTCACCGGCCTTGATACGTTGTGCCAATTCTACTTCTTCATCTGCTGTTATAAGGTCTACTTTGCCAATTTCTTGCAAGTATTTGTCCAAGGAGGCGGTTTCCCTGTTGGTAACCTGTTTTGTAATCTTAAGCTGTCTCATTTAGGTTTTTCCTTTCTATAAATTAGATGTGCAATACAAAGGCTGCATAAGGTTATACGTTGAAAAACAGGAAATGTTACAATTTATTTGATATTAATTTCATATTTCAGTCAAAACACTCCCTTTTAACAGTAAAAAGCCCCAACGGGATCCGTTGGGGCTTTAAATATCTAAATAGATGGAGTCTTAATCCCTTCTTGGTTTACGATCTCTATCGCTACCACGTCGGTCATTTCCTCTTCTATCGTTTCCACGATCTTCACGTGGTGGTCTTTCCTTATAACCTTCTGGTTTTGGCAATAAAGCCTTACGGGATACCTTATCTTTTCTGGTCCTAGGATCCAATCCAAAATATTTCACGTCAAATACGTCACCCATGTTTACCACATCGGACACATTTTCTGTGCGTTCCCAAGCCAATTCGGATACGTGCAACAATACTTCGTTCCCTGGGGCATCCAAATATTCTACAACGGCACCAAAATCAAGCATCTTGATAACTTTTACTTCGTAAACGCTACCTACAGTTGGCTTGAACATCAATGAATCGATTTTTGCCAATACGGCATCAATACCTTCTTGATTTGTTCCCAAAATTTCTACAATACCTTCCTCGGTAACAGGATCTTCATTGATAACAATGGTACAACCAGTTACTTTTTGAAGTTCTTGGATCACTTTTCCACCAGGTCCGATCAAGGCACCAATGAATTCGTTTGGAATGGTACGCGTAATCATTTTCGGAGAATGTGGTTTCACATCTTCGTTTGGTGCAGCAATAGTTTCGGTAAGCTTACCAAGGATATGAATACGACCTGCTTGTGCCTGCTTTAATGCATTTACAAGAATTTCATAAGACAATCCTTTTACTTTAATATCCATTTGGCAAGCAGTAATACCATCGGCAGTACCAGTTACCTTAAAGTCCATATCCCCTAAGTGATCTTCATCACCCAAAATATCGGATAAAACGGCATACTTGCCTGTTTCGCCACCAGAAATTAATCCCATAGCAATACCTGAGACTGGTTTTGTTAATTTAACACCGGCATCCATTAACGCCATTGTTCCAGCACAAACTGTTGCCATGGAAGAAGAACCGTTAGATTCCAATACCTCGGAAACAACACGTACGGTATAAGGACAATCAACAGGGATCATTCCTTTTAAGGCACGTTGAGCCAAGTTACCATGTCCAACTTCTCTTCTAGACGTACCACGAAGGGGTTTAGCCTCACCGGTACAGAATGGAGGGAAGTTATAATGTAGGTAGAATGTCTCCTCACCTTCGTAGGATGGCATGTCTATTTTGTTGGCTTCTCTTGAAGTACCTAAGGTTACCGTGGCCAATGCCTGGGTCTCACCTCTGGTAAAAATTGCAGAACCGTGTGTAGAGGGCAAATAATCAACCTCACACCAGATAGGTCTGATCTCATCTGTTTTACGACCATCTAAACGCAAGCCTTCATTTAAGGTAAGGTCACGGATGGCAGCTTTTTCTGCTTTAGAGTAGTATTTAGAAACTAAACCACCGAAATCCTGAAGTTCCTCTTCGGAAAAAGTGGCTTTTATTTCTTCTTTGATCTCCTGAAAAGAAGCACTACGCTCATGTTTGGCAGATCCGGCTTTAGCTACTGCATATACCTTATCGTAGGCCAATTCATGAATTTTCTTAGCCAATTCCTCGTCTTCCCTTTCGGTATCGTACTCACGTACTTCCTTCTTGCCAAAAGCTTCGGCAAGTCTAATTTGGGCAGCACATTGTAGTTTAATGTGATCATGTGCGAACTTAATGGCTTCCACCATATCTTCTTCGCTAATTTCCTTCATCTCACCTTCTACCATCATCACGGAGTCTGCAGAAGCGCCAATCATCATATCGATGTCAGATTCTTTTAACTGTGATCTTGTAGGGTTAATTATGAATTCTCCATTTACACGGCCTACTCTTGCTTCAGAGATGGCACATTCAAAAGGAAAATCTGAAAGTTGTATTGCCGCAGACGCAGCCAAACCGGCCATAGCTTCTGGCATAACATCCTCGTCATGAGACATTAATTGGATCATCACTTGCGTTTCCGCGTGGTAATCTTTTGGAAACAAAGGACGAAGAACACGGTCAACCAATCTCATGGTCAATACCTCACCATCACTTGGTCTTGCTTCTCTTTTGAAGAAACCTCCTGGATAGCGACCAGAAGCTGCGAATTTTTCGCGATAATCTACTGTTAAAGGTAGAAAGTCAAGATCGCTTTGTTTGTAATTGGAAACAACTGTACATAATAACATACATTTTCCCGACTGGACAACCACAGAACCATGGGCCTGTTTTGCCAATTTTCCGGTTTCGATAGAAATTTCCCTACCGTCACCTAGGTCTATGACCTCTTTAAAAACTTTTGGAATCATAAATTTTAATTAGAACCTGCGAATTACAGATTAGTTAAACAATGGTCTTTTCGTCTTACCTAGACGGACTGTGTTGTTGTGTTGTTGTTGTGTGTTGGACCAATGAAAAACTATGTGCAAGCTTTTTATTTTGCCTCAAATAATTGATTTTGAGGATTTTGTATTGGGTTTTCTCCGATAGTGAAGTCAACCTATAAAAAAGGGGAAGCTCAGCTTCCCCTTTAAAATTATTTTCTGATGCCCAATTCTTTGATGATAAGACGATATCTTACAATATCCTTTTTGATCAAATAATCCAATAGACTTCTTCTTTTACCTACCAACATTACGAGGGAACGCTCAGTGTTGAAATCCTTGCGGTTTCTTTTTAAGTGTTCCGTTAAGTGGTTGATTCTGTAGGTGAACAAAGCGATTTGTCCTTCTGCCGAACCTGTGTTCTTCTCAGATTCGCCGTGTTTTTTAAAGATCTCGGCCTTTACTTCTTTAGATAAATACATTCCAATATTGTTTAATGATTTTTATGTATGTGATTGATTTTCAATCAGGGCGCAAAGATAGACATTTTTTTAGATTCTGTCAATATCCACCTTATTTTTTAAGGCTATGATTAAACTATTTGGTGGATCCCGGGTCATAATATTAAACGTTAAAAAAATGTTATTATGAAATGAGCGATAAACGATCGTACTATTTAGCTAGCAAATTAATCGCGAATTACCTATGACATATGTGTAACAATTAAATTTAATCAATTGAAAAATAGTTTCAATATCTCGAAATTAACAGGCGTAGTGCTTATGGCATTATTGGTATTGGCCTCCTGTGCCAAAGATGAATCCCCGATCATTGTTGAAGAAGCAACTTTTGATGTGGCCGAGCTTACCGCCAGCGATGAAGCGGAACTAATTTCGGAAGAAATAACCAATATAGGGGAAGATGTTTACGCCATGGAGGAAATTAAGGCAACCTCAAAGGCAAATTATACTTCCAATTACTTGCCCGATTGTGTCACCATAACCACTGTGGTGACCAGTACCACCAAGTTGACCACCATCGATTTTGGCGAAGGTTGTGAACTTCCCAATGGGAATTTGCTAAGTGGGATTATCCTCTTGAACTATGCCAAGGATATGGAAATGGCCTCCAAAACCATTGCACTTTCCCTAGACGATTTCACCTTTAATGGGGTGGCCGTAGAAGGTAGCTCAAGTCTGTTAAGGATGCGCTCCAATGACAATGGTAATCCACAATCCGAGGCCGTTGCCAATTACAGCGGGGTATGGCCCGATGGCTATACCGCAAACTTTACGGGCAATAGGACAAGAGAATGGATTGAGGGCTATGGTTCTGGCTTTTGGGGCGATAATGTGTTCCTTATTTCAGGCCAAGGCACCTATACCGGAAAAATGGGGAACGTATTCTCCAAAGAAATAGTAACCGCTTTGCGTCGTGAACTTTCCTGTAGATTTCTTGTAAGTGGTGTTTTGGAAATATCTAAAAACGATGCTACCGCCAGACTTGATTTTGGTGATGGTACTTGTGATGCCAAAGGATCTCTCACCTATCCCAATGGGGAGGTGGAGGAAATCTTACTTAGAAGGTTCAACAGGAAGTAATACGTATAAAAAAAGCCCTGATATTTTTATCAGGGCTTTTTTATTATGCTTGTTTTCTAATAGGATTGTTTTGAATCAAATCTATATACTGATTGATCCTTGTTTTTAGATTTTTTCGATGGACAATGAAATCCAAAAATCCGTGTTCCTTTAAAAATTCCGCAGTTTGGAAATTTTCCGGTAATTCCTTTCCGGTAGCTTCTTTAACTACCCTAGGACCTGCAAAACCAATTAAGGCACCAGGTTCGGAAATATTGATATCTCCCAACATGGCATAGGATGCCGTGGTACCTCCCGTTGTGGGATCGGTACATAAGGAAATGTAAGGTAATCCTGCTTCTGCCAATTGTGCCAATTTAGCCGATGTTTTGGCCAATTGCATCAAGGACAGGGCGGCTTCCATCATACGGGCCCCACCAGACTTGGAAATCATAACAAAAGGCAGTTGATTTTTAATGGCATAATCAATTCCCCTTGCTATTTTTTCTCCTACCACACTCCCCATCGATCCACCTATAAAGGCAAAATCCATACAGCAGATCACAACTTCCTTCCCCATAGATTTACCAACACCTGTTCTAACGGCATCTTGTAAACCTGTTTTGGCCTGTGCGGCCTTCAATCTTTCAGAGTACTTTTTGGTATCCTCAAATTTCAAGGGATCTTTGGATGTCAATTTTGCGTCCAATTCCTTGAACTTGTTGTCATCAAATAAGATTTGAAAATATTCCTTGCTGCCAATTCTGACGTGATAATCATCTTCAGGACTCACATAGAAGTTTTTGGCCAGTTCATCTGCCTCAACAATTTTACCTGTGGGAGATTTGTACCATAACCCTTTTGGGGTGTCCTTTTTCTGATCGGTGGCAGTCTGTATTCCTTTTTCTTTTCTTTTAAACCAAGACGACATAGGCTAATGTTTAATTTAGACGGTTACCGCGTATTATAATGTATTAACGTTGTTTAGATCTTCAAAAGCTTTCTTCAATCGTGCAACAAAAGTTTTTTCACCTTCGCGCAACCAAACTCTTGGGTCGTAATATTTTTTGTTGGGCTCATCGGCTCCGTTAGGATTTCCGATTTGCGTCTGTAAGTAGTCTTTTTTGTCTTGGACATAATCCCTGATTCCTGTTAGGAAAGCGTACTGCAAATCGGTATCAATGTTCATTTTGATAACTCCGTAGCTAATTCCTTCTCGGATTTCTTCAACTGTAGATCCCGATCCACCATGGAATACAAAATCAATGTGGTTGTGCTCTACGTTGTATTTTTTGGAGATATACTCCTGTGAGTTCTTTAATATTTTTGGGGTCAATTTTACGTTTCCGGGTTTGTATACCCCATGAACGTTTCCAAAAGCAGCTGCAATAGTAAATCTTGGGCTTATTTTTGAAAGCTCCTCATAAGCGTAGGCAACCTCTTCTGGTTGGGTGTACAGCTTGGAATCATCAACATCCGAATTGTCAACACCATCTTCCTCACCACCTGTGATTCCCAATTCTATCTCCAAGGTCATTCCCATCTTGCTCATTCTCGCAAGATATTTTTTGCAGATTTCAATATTTTCTTCGATCGGCTCTTCAGAAAGATCGATCATATGCGAACTGTACAATGGTTTTCCGGTATCAACGAAATGTTTTTCACTGGCATCCAAAAGTCCATCGATCCAAGGCAATAATTTCTTGGAACAGTGATCTGTATGCAAGATAACGGTAGCGCCATAGGCTGCTGCCAATTCATGTACATGTTTTGCTCCGGCCACAGCACCCAAAATAGCTGCTTTTTGTCCGTCATTGGACAGAGCTTTACCAGCGTTGAACTGGGCTCCTCCATTTGAGAATTGTATAATAACGGGAGCATTTAAACTGGCAGCAGTTTCTAAAACACCATTGATGGTGTCAGAACCAATTACGTTTACTGCGGGCAATGCAAACCCTTTTTCTTTTGCGTAGTTAAAGATTGCTTGGACTTCATTGCCTGTAGCAACTCCTGGTTTAATATTATGCGCCATAATTTGTTATGTGTTTGTTTCTATGATATGAATGCACAAAAGTAATAAAATTATTAGGTCTAAAAAGGATAATTGATACCTATGTTGAATACGGCGTTGCCCGATTTATAGCCACCAAACCACCTATTGGAACCTTCTACTGCCGGATTATACGTTTTAAAACCAGTGTCTAAGCGAAAAACGAAGTACGTAAAGTCGTAACGCAGACCAAAACCGGTACCTAGGGCAATATCACCAATTGAGCCTAAATTGTTAAATGTGGCTTCGGAATTTTCCACGGCATCGAAAACGTTCCATATATTGCCTGCATCGGCAAAGAGTGCGCCCTTAACTGCTCCCGCGATGGGAAAGCGATATTCCAAGTTAAAAGCCAGTTTTAAGTTGGCCTCGTTGAAATCATTTAAATTTTCTGTGGTACCAGGCCCTAGGGAATAGGCGTTCCAAGCCCTGTTGTCATTGGATCCCCCAGCGAAGTAACTGCGTACAAAAGGGATATTGTCAGAATTACCATAAGGTACAGCCAATCCAAAGAAGCTTCTAAAAGCAATAACATTGGATCGGGATAGGTCCCAATGTTTTATATAATCGAATTCTGTTTTTATATACTGGGAGTAGGGGACATCAAAAACCAGATTTTGCCCACTTTCATTTTGGTTGAACGGCAGCACACTGGTCAAGGCCGATAAAAGGGCACCGGCACTTTCCAGTTTCATCCTAAATTGATAAAATTCGTTATCGTTAATGCCTTGTTTGTTGTTTTTGGTAAAGGTGTAATTGCTGGCAAAAATTAAATTGTTTTCTGTAAGCCTTACCCTACGCTCCTCTAGACTGCGTACATCATTGAAATCATTGGAAGATTGGGGGATGAGTCCATTGTCCAAAACGGCCTCGGTAAAACCTTGGGTTCCTTCGGGAATAATCAACTCCAACTCTCCATCATTGTTGCGGTCCTCAAAGAAGGTAGAGAGGGAAGGGTCTGTTTCGTAATTATTGGCAATGCCGTCCAACAGGTCATAACTGTTGTTGTAGACATTGTAAAACCGGTCTTGGTTTAAATTCCGAACAAACTGGATATTGAGCAATTCTATATAGTGCTTTTTTATTTCCGTAGAGGTCCAATTAAACCCATAAATAGTGTTCAAGGTATTTTTATCCAATCCTATATTCTTTTGGAAGCTGGTCCCAATGGATATTTTGGTTTGGGGCAGCATATAATAAGGAATGATCTTTTTGGTGCCAAAAAAAGGGAGCCAGAACCTTGGAAAATTCAAGTTGATGTCCCCACCTATTTCAGTGACGTATTTCTCATTGGATAGGGAGGCATCACTTAAAAGGCCCGCCGATCCCCTTACAGAAAAACTCAGGGTTTCAGCTCCTCCGAATACGTTTCTGGTCACCAGGGAGGAACTAAAAGCCAGACCGGCATATTGAATATTGGAATGGGTAACATCCGTATCCAATTGAAGGGAGAATTTGGGTCTTGCCGAGAGATAGATGTTGGCTTCAATTTTGCTCTGGGTGCTATCCACTATAAAATCGATATTGGGGTATTTAAAAGTATTCAAGTTGGCAATCTGCCTATAAGTCCGAATTCTGTCCAACTCCCTATAAATACTATCTTTTTTGATAAATATGGCATCTGTGAGCGCTTTAGGTTTATAGCGCAACTTGTCCTGGTAATAAATGGTGTAATTGTTGAAATCTACGGATTTTAGGGAATCTTCATTCGTATTGAAAAGATAGTCCGCATAAATGTTGACCTTATTGAACCTGTGAACATAATATTTTGACGTGGTCACCGTATTTTCATCGCGTTTTCTGAGATCTTCGATGCTCATTTCCACATCTAATTTTTGGTCATCGCTGGCCTTGGTAGTGTCCCTAAGTATCTCATAGGAAATGGAGCTTTCCTGAAAGCCATAAATCCCAGTGTTCCTAAAAATATTGGTAAGGCGTTCCCGCTCATTGTTGAAATCCGAAATATTGAACTGCCTTCCGCTTTTTACCAAAGAGTTCTTGGTATTTAATTGGTAGATGGAATCAACGGCCGGAGAAGTTATTTTTTTTGAAAAGGTATCAATGATAAAAGGGTCTCCCAGGGTTAATTGGTAGTCTATGGCAGCGCGCTGTTTTCTTTTGCTGCTGTCTAAAACATAGGTTGCATTGGCGTTGAAATACCCTTTCCCCCCATAATAGGCCTTTAGGCGCTCCAAGGACTTCCGTGTTCTTGAAGTATCTATGATTACCGGGGCTTCCCCTATTTGTTTTAGCCACTCACTATACCCTTTCACCAAAAATGATTCACCAAGTTTTGCCACTTGTTTTTTGGACAAGAGATTATTAAGGCGTTCTTCTCTTTTATCGTTTCTATGGAGCCAAGCCTGATAAGAAGAATCAGGATTTTTTTTTGCCAGATTATAAAGGTGCAACCGCAAGGGGTACCGTAAAAGTGTGCTATTCGGTTTTTGTACAATAAGGCTTTGTGCATCCTCATTGGTGACTTTTTTTTCATCGGCATGGATGCTGTTCTTTGTCAATAAAAGCTCATCGTCTGCCACCCTTTTAAGTGCATTACAAGAGGTAATTGCGATACCTAGCAATAATAAACCTATTTTTGCACTGTGATTTTTTAAAGTAAAAAGGGTCTTCATAGAGTTCAAAAATACATTATTTGTATGGTTGTTAAAAGCCAAATAAAATTTATAAAAAACCTACAGCAAAAAAAGTACCGAATTGAACATAAGTTGTTTGTTGCAGAGGGTATAAAGTTGGTCCGGGAGTTGTTGGATTCAGATTTTGAGGTGTATGGGATTTATACGACAGATCTTGGGTTGCTGCAGGAACAAGAGGGGATACACCTCGTCTCGGAATCGGATCTTCAGAAAATGAGCGGCCTTAAGTCGCCCAATAAGATTTTGGCAGTTTTTCATTTTCCAAAGGATAGGGAATTAAAAATTACCGACTGGGTGGTGGTTTTGGACGATGTGAGGGATCCTGGAAATTTGGGTACCATCATACGCTTATGTGATTGGTTTGGGATAGATCAATTAGTGTGCTCTTTGAACACAGTGGATTGTTTTAATCCAAAAACGTTACAGGCCACTATGGGGTCTGTTGGAAGGGTGAATATCTTTTATACAGATCTGATTCATTTTCTGGAAAACACCAAACTGCCCAAGTATGGAGCCTTTATGGATGGTGCAACCGTTTATAAGGAAGAACTTCCGAAAAAGGGCATTTTGGTCTTGGGTAATGAAGCCAACGGTGTAAGCGAAGAGGTTGAAGCCATGATGACAAAAAAAATTACCATTCCTCAATTTGGAAAAAGCAACACTGAAAGTTTAAATGTTGCCACGGCTACTGCAATTCTTTTGAATGAAATACGACGGGGATAATTTGATCCCTATTCAAATGTAAAATTCACAAAAAGACCTCTTGTTTTCATCGATTCGATGTTGCCAGTCCATGGGCTATTGGGGTCGTTGTCCCTGATGAGTTCATCTGAAAGGCCAAATACGCCTCTGATGGATGGTGTAAATTTAAAGTACTCCGTATAAAATTCAATTCCAAAGCCCATTTCATAGGCATAGGTATTTTTTTTCATCCTAAAAGTGCCACTGCTATTGTCGTCCAAACTGGCCTCATTGCTACCTAAATTTAAAGAAGATGAAACGCCGCCGATCAAAAATGGTTTCCAGTTCCCCAATCTTCGGGTACTGACCTTTAATAATAGCGGAAAATTCACATAGGTGGATTTAACTTCCCTTATGGCCTCATTTTCACTTGTGAATCCAGGAAAGCCAAGAATTCTTGATGTATAGGTGAGCCCTGGTTCAAATCTTACGTCCAAAAACTCATTGATGCGCAACTCTCCGATAAGCCCAACATTAAAACCAATGGATTTTTGTGTTAGTACGTCCCCAAGGTCATTTTTGTAATCGAACTTAAAATCATATTGATTAAAGCCCAGGTAATATCCCCAGTTTAAAGGATGTTTATCCTCGTTTTCCAAGTTCATTACTGGTTTCTCATTGAACTGTGCCCTCGAGGCAAAGCCACATAGCAATACTCCGAGCAAGAGAAAAAATTTAATTTTCATACGCCTATTTTGTAGCAATATAGATAGATGCCACCCCAAATGTCTGGGGTTTGTTCGCTACTCCTATAAACCCAATTTTTTCTAAAATATTGTTGAACGCTTGGCCATGTGGAAAAACGGCAGCCGATTCGGATAGGTAAGCATAGGCAGAGTCGTCCTTGGAGAACAGTCTTCCTATTTTTGGGAGGATATTTTTTGTGTAAAAGTGATAGCCTTGTTTAAAAGGGGTTTTGGTGGGTACAGAAGTTTCCAAGACCACAAAGGTGCCTCCGGGTTGCAGAACCCTGTATATTTCTGACAATCCCTTTTCAAGGTCGTCAAAATTTCTTACCCCAAAAGCTACGGTGACCGCATCAAAGGTATTTTCCTTAAACGGTAGGTCTTCACTGTCGCCCACTACCATTTCTATGGTGTCGGCCAACTTCTTCTCCTTGATCTTCTTTTTGCCCACTTCCAACATCCCAGCGGAAATGTCCAAACCTACTATTTTTTTTGCGCCTGTCTGTACCAAGTTAATGGCCAGATCTCCGGTACCAGTAGCAATATCCAAGATGCTATGAGGCTGTTTATTCTTTAAAACGGCAACCACCCGTTTTCTCCATTTTATATCGATCCCAAAAGAGATGACCCTATTAAGGCCGTCATAATTCGTAGAGATGGTATCAAACATTTTTGTAACCTGTTCTTTTTTGCCTAGGGAAGAATCCTTGTAAGGGGTTACTTTTTTGCTCATGACAACAATTTTTGGCAAAGATACTATAAAGACGCAATCTTGGCAGTAGTTCGTTTAGTTAATCCAATAAACCGATGTAGTGTTCGTAATTCCTATGCGAATTAAATGTGGTGAGTATAAATTATTGTAATTTTGCAGTGCAGAATTTGCAAAAAATTTTCATCAAAAAAATCAAATTAAAGTTTTGGTGTTGCTTTTGGAAATTATCATTTGTAGTAATATATCCGTAGGCGTTTACTCATATTTATGAAAAAACAAGTTATTTAACGAATGAAAATTATAATTGCGGGAGCAGGTGAAGTGGGTTTTCATTTGGCAAAATTACTCTCATACGAATCTCAGGATATTACCTTGATAGACACGAACAAGGAAAGTTTGTCCTACGCGGATAGCCATTTGGATATTCGGGTTCTTAAAGGCGATGCCACTTCAATTTCGGTTTTAAAAGATGCGCAGGTAGATAGATCCGACCTTGTCATTGGCGTTACGGCCTCTGAAACCACCAACCTTACCTTATGCCTTTTGGCGAAGCAGTTGGGTTGTAAAAGAACGATAGCCAGAATTTCCAATGCGGAATTTATCCAAAACAAGGAAGCCATCAAATTCTCTGAACTTGGAATAGATGAGCTTATTTCCCCTGAAGCACTGGCAGCAACGGAAATACAGTTGTTGCTGAACCAATCAGCATTTAACAATACCTATGAATTTGAGGATGGCGCCTTGATCATGGTAGGTGTTTCTTTACCAAAACAAGCTCCCTTTGTGGGGAAAATGGTAAAGGATGCGGCAAAGATATTTCCTGAATTACATTTTATGCCCATTGCCATACAGCGAACGGGTACCCAATATACCCTGATTCCCAGAGGGGATACCGAATTTAAATCTGAAGATCAGGTGTATTTTATCACCTCTAAAGAGGGGGTGGATGAGTTGTACAAATTGACAGGGAAAGAAAAGACCCAAATTAAGAATGTGATGATTCTTGGTGGGAGCAAGGTGGGTTATAAAACGGCGAGGGACCTTTGCAAAAATAAGTTCAACGTGAAATTGATAGAAAAGGATAAGGAAAAAGCCTTTGATCTGGCCGATGAACTTCCCAATGCCTTAATTATTAATGGGGACGGTAGGAACGTAGAATTATTGGAAGAGGAAAATCTGGAAGCAATGGATGCCTTTGTAGCGGTAACCGGCAATTCCGAAACCAATATCATGTCCTGTTTGGTGGCTAAATCCAAGAATGTCAAAAAAACCATCGCCTTGGTGGAGAATATGGATTACTTTCAGCTATCACATTCCATTGGTATAGACACGCTGTTAAATAAAAAGCTGCTGGCAGCAAACAATATTTTTAGACACATACGAAAAGGAGAGGTCGTAGCGCTTACCAGGCTAAATAACCTCAATGCCGAGATTCTTGAATTTATTGTAAAACCAACTTCACAGGTCAATGGGAAGATCATAAGGGAACTCGATTTTCCGAGGGAAGCTACCATAGGTGGTGTTATCCGGGATGGAAAGGGAGTCATTGCCTTGGGGGATTTTAAAATTGTCCATGGGGACAGGGTCGTAGTATGTTGTTTGCCCAGCTCCATTCCTAAAATAGAAAAGCTGTTTTTATAAGATGGCATTAAACTCCAAAATAATTATTCACCTAATGGGACTGCTGTTGCTCTGCAATGGCTTCTTCATGCTCATCGCTGCATTTGTAAGTGGCATCTATAAGGATGGGGTGACCTTGGATATAACCTTGGCCGCCATAGTGACCATGTTGCTGGGGGTGGTGTCCATGTTTTACACCAGGGCACATAAAAAAGAGGTGAAGCGTAAAGAGGGGTACATTATTGTGACCTTTGGCTGGTTGGTGATGTCTGTTTCCGGCATGCTGCCCTATTTGTTCTCAGGTGCCATTCCCGATGTTACGAATGCCTTTTTTGAAACCATGTCGGGCTATACCACTACGGGAGCATCCATTATGGACGACATAGAAATTATGCCTGAAGGTATTTTGTTCTGGCGCAGTCTTACCCATTGGATAGGGGGAATGGGAATTATTGTCTTGGCCATAGCCATATTGCCCTTATTGGGTATTGGGGGTATGCAGTTGTTTGCTGCCGAGGCACCCGGTCCAAGTGCCGATAAGCTACATCCACGGATTACCGATACGGCGAAAAGATTGTGGCTTATTTATTTCGGTTATACAGTGGCGGAAACTATTTTGTTGAAGTTGGCGGGGATGTCTTTTTTCGATGCCATCAACCACTCTTTGGCCACTTTGTCCACTGGGGGTTTTTCTACAAAAAATGCCAGTTTAGCGTATTGGAACAATCAACCCCTTATTCAATACATTGTAATCCTGTTCATGTTTTTGGCGGGAAGTAATTTTGTACTGAGTTATTATGCCTTTAAAGGAAAGGTACAAAAGGTATTGATGGATGAGGAGTTTAAATACTATACCATATTTATAATAGGTTTTACCATAATATCTGCCCTAGTCATCTATTTTAAGGCAAATGTACCCATATCGGATTACCATCCTATGGTCTTGGGTCATGCAGAGGCAGCTTTTAGGCATGCCCTTTTCTCTGTGGTCACCGTTATCACGACCACTGGATTTGTTTCAGCTGATTTTACCAGTTGGACACCCTTTTTGACTATCTTCTTTTTTGGCCTATTTTTTTTAGGAGGTTCGGCAGGCTCAACAGCTGGGGGTATTAAAGTGATGCGACATTTATTGATCATCAAGAACGGGCTTCTCGAATTTAAGAGGACCCTGCATGTGAATGCTATCATACCGGTACGATACAATAATAAGACCGTTAAGGAACATATTGTGTATAACATAATCGCCTTTTTTGTACTGTACATGCTCTCCTTTATTATAGGAGCTTTGGGATTGGGATTCATGGGTCTCGATTTTGAATCGGCCATTGGGGGCGCTGCTTCTTCTTTGGGTAATGTGGGGCCAGCGTTGGGAAGCTTAAACCCTATGAGTAATTTTAATTCACTTCCAGCAGTAGGTAAATGGTGGTGCTCATTCTTGATGTTGTTGGGAAGACTTGAGCTTTTTACGGTGCTGATTTTGTTTACCCCTTATTTTTGGAAGAAGATATAATATGAAAAAAGCCTGCAGATGCAGGCTTTTTTATTCTTAAATAATATTAGTTTTTCTAAACCACTGCTTTTATTCTAGCCATGGCCTCTTTAAGATCCTTTTCAGAAGCTGCATAAGAAATTCGGATACAGTCTGGGTTGCCAAAAGCTTCACCTGTCACTGTGGCCACGTTCGCATGTTCCAAAAGGTACAGTGCAAAATCCGACGCGTTGTTAATGGTGGTTCCATTCAAGGTCTTTCCAAAGAAACTGGCGATATTGGGGAATACATAGAATGCGCCTTCTGGGACATTCAATTTAAACCCATCTATTTCTCCTAAAAGATCCAATACCAAATCGCGTCTTTTATGGAATTCATCAATCATGAACTGTATTTTGCTCACTGGAGCCTCAAGTGCGGCTATGGTTGCACGTTGAGCAATGGCATTGGCACCACTGGTGATCTGACCCTGGAATTTGGTACAGGCCTTGGCAATCCAATCTGCCGCGCCAATATAACCAATACGCCATCCGGTCATCGCAAATGCTTTGGAAACACCGTTGACAGTAATGGTCCTTTCGTACATGCCATCTATAGAGGCGATGCTTGCGTGACCACCAATAAAGTTGATGTGTTCGTATATTTCATCGGAAACGATAAAGATATTTGGATGTTTTCTTAAAACAACGGCCAATCCTTCCAGCTCTTCCTTGCTGTATACAGAACCACTTGGGTTGCAAGGTGAACTGAACCAAATCATTTTGGTTTTTGGTGTAATGGCTTTTTCCAGCTGGGCCGGAGTCATTTTGAAATCACTTTCAATGCTTGTAGGTACTTCTACGGGTACCCCTTCAGCAATCTTTACAATATCACTGTAGCTTACCCAATACGGAGCAGGTAATAGTACCTCGTCACCGGTATTTATCATGACCATGGCAACATTGGCCAAGGACTGTTTAGCTCCCGTGGAAACAACAATTTGATTGATGTTGTATTCAAGGCCATTGTCCCTTTTGAACTTATTGGAAATCGCTTGTTTTAGATCGGCATAGCCATCTACAGGGGAATAGCTGCTGTAATTGTCATCTATTGCCTGTTTTGCAGCTTCCTTAATAAAATCAGGGATATTGAAATCCGGTTCTCCTAAACTTAGTCCAATGATGTCCTTGCCTTCATTTCTAAGTTCCCTTGTTTTGGCAGCCATCGCCAAAGTGGCCGATGTAGCCATGTTTGTAATCCTTTCGGATAAATGTTTCGTCATTCGTAGTTTAAATTTATTGGTACTGTAGATTAGGCTTTTTACCCAATTCCTTTAAATGTTTGAAGTGCGAAATTATAGCTTTTCTTGTAGTTTTATATTCGTTGTATGGTAAATTAAACTCTTTTGCAGTCTGTTTAACAATTTTGGAAATTTTTGTGTAATGAACGTGACTGATGTTAGGGAAAATATGGTGCTCTACCTGATGGTTCAAGCCTCCTGTAAACCAGTTGACTACACGGTTTTTGGTTCCAAAATTCACGGTTGTGAACAATTGATGGATGGCCCACGTATTTTTCATGGTACCACTCTTGTCCGGTAACGGTGTTTGTGCATCATTGACGATATGTGCCAATTGGAATACAACACTCAAAACAACTCCGGCCACATAGTGCATAATAAAGAATCCCAACAGAATTTTCCACCAGGCAATATCCAAGATCAACATCGGTAATAAGATCCAAATGGTAGCGTAAATTAATTTGGTGATCACCAAGGTGCTCCAATTGGTTGCGGGGCTTGGTAACTTCCCATAAGATAATTTGCGCTTCATGAAGCGGTACATTTGTTGGAAATCTGTTGTAATGGCCCAATTGAAGGTAAGTAGGCCATAGAGTAAAACAGAATAGAAATGTTGGAATCTATGGTATTTGCGCCATTTGGCGTGTTTTGAAAATCTAAGGATGCGACCTGCTTCCAAATCCTCATCGTGTTCATGGATATTCGTGTAGGTGTGGTGCAGCACATTATGCTGTACCTGCCAATTGTAAACGTTGCCGGCAAGGATGTAGATGCTGCTACCCATAACCTTATTTACCCACTTTTTGGTGGAATATGATCCATGGTTGCCATCGTGCATAACATTCATTCCAACCCCAGCCATTCCAACACCCATGGTGATGGTCAGCAACAGATTTGCCCAATTGGGCAATCCCAGTGTCAAAATTAGGAAGTATGGTGCCAGAAACAGGGCAAACATTACCGCTGTTTTAACATGTAACCGCCAATTTCCGGTTTTCTTTAAGTTGTTTTCTTTGAAATAGTCGTTTACACGCTTATTTAAGGTCTTGAAAAATTGGGTAGAATCCTTCCTTGAAAAGCGAATGGTTTCTTTAGCCATGAAGTATATTTTTTGTAAAGATAGCACAATTAGGAACTAAAATTGCCATATCTGTATTTTACAACGCCAGTATTGTGCTATTTTTACCAAAAATTTAACCCAATATTATGGCCGTGGACCTCATTTTCAAATATTTCCCAAATCTGACCAACGAACAAAAGGAACAGTTCACCAAACTTCAGGAACTGTATCAGGATTGGAACCAAAAAATAAATGTGGTATCCAGAAAAGATATTGATGAGTTGTATCTGCGCCATGTGCTTCATTCTTTGGCCATTGCCAAGGTGCAGCAATTTAATCCAGGGACAACCGTATTGGATGTCGGAACGGGTGGCGGATTTCCCGGGATTCCATTGGCCATTCTTTTTCCAGAAACACATTTTACCCTGGTAGATGCCATTGGTAAGAAAATTAAGGTGGTGGAAGAGGTT
Organism: Flavobacteriaceae bacterium KMM 6897; assembly: GCA_035798135.1. Classification (GTDB taxonomy): domain Bacteria; phylum Bacteroidota; class Bacteroidia; order Flavobacteriales; family Flavobacteriaceae; genus Sediminicola. Next base: position 218,213 of record JAPFBR010000005.1, read on the forward strand.
GTGCAAGGCTTGGGAATCAACAATGTGACCGCCAAAAATATGAGGGTGGAGGAATTAAAGGGGCAATATGATTTTATTGTTAGCCGCGCTGTGGCCGCAATGCCCACCTTTGTTCATTGGGTAAAAGGCAGGATCAAAAAGAACTCTGTCCATGAACGGAGAAATGGTATTCTATATTTAAAAGGAGGAGATTTGGCCGAAGAGTTAAAAGACTACAAAACAGTCGAAATAATTGATTTGCCCGACTTCTACGAGGAGGAATTTTTTGATACGAAAAAAGTGGTGTATCTCCCCATTAAATTTAAGGGCTAAGTCTAAAGGCTTAACAAATTGTAATAGGATTCCCTGCAATTTTTAGCGTACCCTTTTATAAAGTCTCCTGCTTGACTAAATGAACTAATGATTTTGTGTACGACACTTTTTCTTTGATATTCTTCCATGCTTTCAAGGTTTTGGTGGTCTTATGGTACTTTAGTAACGTAAAATCCATCAATATATTGTGCTTATAGGAAAAATTTCTATGCAGTATTGTTCTGATTTAAAGCATGTTTTGATTTAATAGAACTTATAATCTGCAAAAAATCTCTTGTAAAAGTGAGCAGTAGGCTTAATGTAAAAGTCCGCTAGGTGTATAACCTAGCGGACCTTACATCAAATGTATTGTTTTATCCTAAGAATGGATATCTATAATCTTCCGGAGTTACAAATGTCTCCTTGATCAATCTTGGGGAAACCCATCTCAAGAGGTTCTGTGGGGAACCAGCTTTGTCGTTGGTTCCAGATGCTCTTGCACCACCAAAAGGTTGCTGTCCTACAACGGCTCCAGTCGGTTTGTCGTTGATGTAAAAGTTACCTGCGCAATTTTGTAACGCTTTGGTAGCCTCATCAATGGCATAGCGGTCTCTAGATAATACGGCTCCTGTAAGGGCGTATTCAGAAGTTGAATCAACCAACTTTAAAGTGTTCTTCCAATCCTTGTCCTCATATACATAAATAGTAACCACAGGGCCGAACAATTCCGTTTCCATGGTAGTGTATTTTGGATCAGTGGTCAAGATAACTGTTGGCTCTACAAAATATCCTTTGGATTTATCGTATCCTCCGCCTGCAATTATTTCAGCATTTGCGTCTGCCTTTGCCTGGTCTATGTATTTGGCCAATTTGTCAAAAGATCCTTCGTGGATGACAGCGGTAATGAAATTGCTCATGTCCTCAGGAGTTCCTGGCTTGTTCATGGTCGCCAAATCCTTTTTCACCAATTCCAATATTTCTTTGGAAGTGGATTTAGGTAAATAAACCCTGGATGCAGCACTACATTTTTGTCCTTGGAATTCAAAAGCACCTCTAACGATTGCTGTGGCCACCTGTTGTGGTTTGGCAGTAGGGTGTGCAAGGATAAAATCCTTACCTCCAGTTTCGCCTACAATTCTTGGGTAGGTCTTATATGTATGAATGTTGTTTCCTATTTGTTTCCAAATGTTCTTAAAAACGTTGGTAGAACCTGTAAAGTGTAAGCCGGCAAAATCAGGACTTGCCAAGGCAATATCCGTAATCATTACTGGATCCCCATAAACAACGTTGATGACGCCATCAGGAAGACCTGCTTCCTTAAATATATCTACGATGACTTTAGCCGAGAAAATTTGACTGTCACTAGGTTTCCATAAAACTACATTCCCCATCATGGCGGCACTTGCTGGCAAGTTCCCCGCAATTGCAGTAAAGTTAAAAGGGGTTATGGCGTATACAAAACCTTCCAAAGGCCTGTACTCCACTCGGTTCCAGATACCTTCGGCAGAATCTGGTTGCTCTTCGTAAATCTGGGACATGTATTCCACATTAAAACGAAGGAAATCTATAAGTTCACAAGCGGCATCAATTTCAGCTTGGAAGATGTTCTTGGATTGCGCTATCATGGTAGCGGCATTTATCTTATCACGGTAGGGTCCAGCAATAAGATCAGCTGCCTTTAAGAAGATGGCAGAACGTTGTTCCCAAGTAAGGTTGGCCCAAGCTTCTCTAGATTCCATTGCGTTTTCAATGGCTTTGGAAACATGTTTTTTTTCAGCCAAATGGTATTGGCCTACAATATGTTTGTGGTCGTGTGGAGGAGACATCGGTCTGGTATTTCCAGTTTTTATTTCCTCGCTACCAATATAAAGTGGTACGTCCACATTTCCATCGAAATAGGTCTTGTACTGTTTAAGAACGGATTCCCTTTCTGGGGTGCCTGGAGCATAGCTCTTTATAGGCTCATTAATTGCTGTGGGGACATGAAAAAATCCTTTACCCATATTAATTTTATTTTAAGTTAAAAATCGCATCAAAGATACTAAATGAAAAATCTACTAAAAACTAAAATGGAGTAAATCAGGAATTTAATTCAAGGCAAAAGGAGCACTGAATTTAAAAGCGGGTACATACACCCTAAATTTTTCTGTGGAGGTGAAATTTACCATGTTGTAATGTCCCTTCATGGCGCCGATAGGAGAGGCCAAAAGACATCCAGAGCTATAGGTGTGGGACTCCCCGGGTTTAATCACCGGCTTTTTGCCAATAACCCCTTCCCCATCCAAAATTTCCAATTCGTTGAGCGCATCATAGATTTGCCAATGTCGGGAAGTTAACTGCACAGAGTCCTTGCTTTGGTTTTCAATGGTGATTGTATAACCAAAGGCAAAATGCATCTTGTAGTTTTTAAAGAAGGTTCCTTCAAAACTAGTGGATACTGAAATTTTAATGCCTTTTGTTACCTGGGTGGTCATGATCTTTTAATATGTAAAAATGGTTCCCGTAAACAGGATTATTATCGAAAATACGGCTAAAATAAAAAAAACAGTGTTAAGAATCAGATATTTAACAAAAGTTTTCAATCTTCCCTGTCCGTAAAAGTTTCGCATAGCCTTGTAAAGATAGACAGAAAAAATAAGCAGGAAAATCCAACCACTAGCTGTCTTGAAAATAGCATCTATGATAAAACTAATGAGGAGCAAGATAAACAACAATGACTGAATGTGAAAGCTAAAGATGAGATGTTCGATGTAATTGTGTTTTTTTCTGACATACATCAACCAAATGAACAAAGCGAATACAGGTAAAAAGAAAAAGATAAAAAACGGAATTTTCGATATTAGAAAATTTAAAAATGTTCCAGGCTGATCAACTGCCTTTAAAAGGCTCTTTGCCATATCAAAAGATTTTCTGTTTTGATAATTTTCAGGTATTTTGAGTTCTTCCTTTGCGGTATTGAATCTTTTGACGCGCTTGTTCTTTAATAAGGTCATAAAGAAGTCGGTCTTGAGATAAAAACCTTTAAAATAGGCAAAGGTGTTCAGGGAATCAAAATACTTCTTTGGATTGGCGAGGATAATTGAGTCTTTGGTTGCGGTGAGCAACGTACGTGCCATGTCTTTTTGTATGGAGTCCGCTATTTTTAATGCTTCTTCCTGTTCTTGATCAGCTTCTATTTTTTTGGAGTCCAGTTCGTTGAACTCAGTTAAGTCTTCAATGTCGTCAAAGGCGGAAAAATTCTGGGTATAACTGAAGATCAAAAAATATATGATGGCCAAACTCAACAAAAAACGAAAGGGATTGGTGTAGGTTATCCTTTTTCCCTTTAAATAATCCTTAGTAATCCTGCCGGGATGCAGTAGCATGGCGGTTAGGGTCTTAAGAATTTTGGAGTCATAAGATATGATGCTTCCAAAAAATTCACGCACTAAATCCTTTAAGGTAGGTTTTTTGGTGCTATTGATCTGGGAGCAATTGGGGCAGTATTTATCACTGATATCGAGGGTGTGGCCACAATTAAGGCACTCCGTCCCTCTAAATTTTAATGGGTGCTTGCCTTTGGAAGGTAATTGTTCCATTTTGGTTCTTGGTTGATTACAATTTAATTTTAGTTGCTGATGTTCCTCGAATTGGCCGAACCGATGCCAATAATGCTGTCATATAAATCTCCAAAATTTCTGTAATAGACCAAAATCAAATAATTGTTTTCGGTAAAATGAAAATTTCCAGAAACGGTATTGAGGTCAATGGTCCCATCTCCTCTTTTGATAACGTATTTGTAGTTGTGGAAGCCTTGTTTTATTTTAATGACTGCCTCCATATATCCACTTTGGTCGTTGTAGGTCATTTTGTTTTCATCGGTCATTTCGTAATTGTTGAATTTGCCGAAGACAAATATCTCGTCCAGACCAATTTCGGGAGTATATGGAAGAAAAAAATGAATATTGGTATATTCCGCTTCTCTAGATGAATCGTCACCTTGGAGTGTTCTGATGGCAAAATCCCCATTAATATCAGGGTAATAGGTGTAAGGACGTTGATCCCTAAATATATCCGGAAAAAGATAATGGTTATAGAGTCCGTCCATTTCTATGTGCGAGATCACGGCGCTTGGCGCTCTAAGATCCTTGGTATCAAAATTTAGGTATTCATTCCCGCCGTAAAAGCTGGTTTCCTTATCGTATTTATAGACCAATTCATTGCCGATGGTGAATTGGGGAGAGATGTTGTAAATGGCTGTGGGCCAGTAATGGTTTTGTAGGATGGCCACTTTTACTTCTTTTTTTGGGTTCACCAATTGTATCCCCGAGGCGTTTATGCTGAACTGGACCACTTGTTTTTCATTGATGAAATTAAAGTCTCTGGAGCGCTTTACGGTGGCGGGCACAGTAACTAGATCTTGGTAAATGACAAATTTCCTTGAAAAGACCAGCTCATAGGAGTTGTTGTAAATCTCCAGCATGTAATTGCCACTAACAGTTGGTCTTACATTTTGGTTTGGAATGCTGAGTCTATAATTGGAGTAGGCTTGGAGGGTGTTGTAGCTATTCTCGTAATCCATGATCCGTTGGTTGTCCACCCCACTTAGGTATTGGGATTTTAAAAGAGTCGAAGGAGTCCAGTCGTAATTACAGAGCCTTATTTTATAATAGTAATCTGCCTCACGGGCAGATAGGTCGTCGAATTCCAAATAGATGGCCTCTCCCAATTTTACAACGGGAAACTGGTCATCTGTATCTCCTTTAAAAATGATGGTTTTGATGTTTTCAGGAGGGTTAACTTCTTCAAGGGCCTGTCCAAAGAGCATTGGTGTAGACAGAAGAATAATGATCTGTTTAAGGTTTAGGCGCATTTACATTGTATTTTTAGGGTAAAAGTAAACAAAAAGGATGCCCAAATAATTAACATTGGGGCATTCCCTAAATTTATGGGCAATTATTATGAAAACTTTCTTTTAAATACTAAATTTGCTACCTAATTTTGTTAACCTAAGGTCTACAATATATGTCTAAAGACATTCGAATTAAAAAAGGCTTAAACATAAATCTTGTCGGTACTGCGGAACACGCAACTTCTAAAGCCGTTTTAAGTAATGTTTATGCAATTAATCTTCATGATTTTCACGGTGTTACCCCAAAATTATTGGTTAAGCAAGGCGCTGAGGTAAAAGCAGGTGAGCCACTTTTCTTTGATAAGAATCAAGAAGGAGTGCTATTTGTTTCCCCAGTAAGTGGAGAATTGGTGGAAGTTATTAGAGGAGAACGCAGGAAAATCTTGTCGTTGAAGATTCTTGCCGACAAAACGCAAGAACATCTTGCACACAAACCTTTAAATCTGGAAGGGGCTTCACCTCAAGAGATTAGAGGGTTCTTGTTAAAGGGTGGTGTTTGGCCATTTGTAAAGCAAAGACCTTATGATATCATTGCAGATGCTGAGTCAACTCCAAAAGGTATTTTCATATCAGGTTATGTGACGGCACCATTGGCAGCTGATCTTGATTATGTGTTGCAAGGGAAAGAAAAGGAATTACAGGCGGCAATTACCGCCTTGGGCAAACTTACACCAGGAAAGGTTCATGTATCGGTTGGAGCAAATTCCAACTCGCCATTGGCCGGACTAAATGGTGTTGAGCTACATAAAATGTCAGGACCGCATCCAGCAGGTCTTGTTGGGACTTTGATCAATATAGTAGATCCTATCAATAAAGGAGAGGTGGTTTGGACCATTACTCCCCAAGATTTGGTGATTATTGGAGAATTGCTGCTAACGGGTAAATTCAATGCTGAACGCATTGTGGCTTTGGCAGGATCCTCGGTAAAAGCTCCTAAGTACTACACTACAAAAATAGGTTCTGAAATTGCTGCCTTCTTATATGCAAGTGGGGTGAACGGCAAAAATTTTAGAGTTATCAATGGTGATGTTCTTACCGGTTCAAAAACTAAACCGGATGGGTATTTGGGCTATTATAACAATACCGTAAGTGTTATTCCAGAAGGTGACGATTATGAATTATTCGGCTGGAACAAACCGGTTTTTGATAAAATATCATCTACTAGAGCCTTAACATTCTCTTGGATGTTCCCCAATAAAAAATATGATCTGGACACAAATACCAATGGTGAGCACCGTGCTTTTGTGTTAACCGGTAAATATGAGGAGGTTTTTCCTTTGGACATTTATCCTTTACAATTGCTTAAGGCATGTATGATAGGGGATTTGGACGAAATGGAACAATTGGGATTATATGAAGTGGCTCCGGAAGATTTTTCATTGACAGAGTTTATTTGTATCTCCAAACAACCCCATCAGCAGATCATCAGGGAAGGATTGGACTTGTTGTATAAAGAAATAGGATAAGAGATGAGTTTAAAAAATAATTTGCACAAATTAAAGGAGAAGTACAAGGGCAAGAAAATGGCTCCTGCATTCAACGCATTGCATACTTTTTTGTACACTCCAAATGAAACAACACATTCAGGATCCCACGTTCGCTCAGCGGATGATCTAAAAAGGACCATGAATACGGTGATCATGGCTTTGGTGCCGGTGCTCATCTTTGGAATCTTCAATGCGGGTTACCAGCATTATGCTGCAGTTGACGCTGCCAATGGGGTGATTCGTCAAGCTTCCCTTCTTGGAAACTTCTTGACTTGGGACAACTTTATCATGGGGGCATGGACGGTTTTGCCGTTGGTAGTGGTCTCCTATGTAGTTGGACTGGCAGTAGAATTTGTTTTTGCAGTGATCAAAGGACACGAAGTAGAGGAAGGATATCTGGTTACAGGGATGCTTGTTCCATTGATCGTTCCTATTGATACCCCTTTGTGGATGTTGGCTGTTGCCGTTGTCTTCGGGGTTGTTATCGGAAAAGAAGTTTTCGGTGGTACAGGGATGAACATTCTAAACCCAGCATTGACCATTAGGGCCTTCTTGTTTTTTGCCTATCCTACTTGGATGAGTGGTGATAAGGTATGGGTTCATGAAGCCGTAGAAAGAGCTGGAACTGCTGATGCCATTTCAGGTGAAACGGTTCTGGGCTATTTGGCTCAGGGCGGGGGAAGTGAATTTTCATATTCTGTTTCCGATATGTTCTTTGGCTTTATTCCTGGTTCTGTAGGGGAAACATCTACCATATTGATTTTGCTGGGAGGTCTTTTCTTGATCTTCACGAAAATTGCAAGCTGGAGGATTATGGTGAGTGCCGTAATCGGAGCTTTGGCAATGGGGCTTATTTTCAACGGTATCGTGGATGCCGAATGGATAACTGAAAGCAGTAAGTTCTATGGGTTGATGAGCTTTGATTTTTGGAAACATCTTATCGTAGGAGGTTTGGCCTTTGGTATTGTTTACATGGCCACCGATCCGGTAACTGGCTCTCAAACTGACAAGGGGAAATGGTACTACGGATTTTTCATCGGGTTTATATCTGTAATGATAAGGGTGTTCAACCCAGCATATCCAGAAGGTGTCTTCTTGGCTATATTGTTGATGAACGTATTTGCTCCTACCATTGATCACTATGTGATCCGCGGAAACGTCAATAAACGTCTAAAGAGATTAAAGAATGCCAACATTCTTCCAAAGGATGCGCATGGTGAAGAAAAGAAACTAAAAGTTGAAACAATTTAATTATGGCATTCAATACAGATAAAAACGTTTATACCGTTGCCTTTGCCGCTGTCATGGTGATTGTCGTTGGGTCGGTTCTGGCATTTTTAGCATCTGCCCTAAGTGAGAGAATCATTCAAAATGAGAAGTTGGAAAAACAGCAGAACATTTTGTACGCCATGGGCATTAATGAAAATGAAGACGAAGGTAGTGTGAACTTTGTGCCTACGGATAAAGTGGAAGACGAGTTCAATAAGTATATTATAGAGCAACTCGTTATTGAAGATGGTAAAATCACCGAGAACAAGGAGGCATATTTGATCAATTTAAAAAAACAAGAGACTGCCGCCAAAAACGGAAAAGCCAGAAAGCTTCCGCTATTCATTGGGGAAAAAGAGGGTAAGAAGTTTTATATCATCCCTATGTACGGAAAAGGATTATGGGACGCTATCTGGGGCTTTGTTTCCTTGGATGAGAATTTGGTAGTACAGGGCGTTTATTTTGACCATAAGGGAGAAACTCCAGGATTGGGAGCCAATATCAAACAACGTTACTTTATGGATGACTTCGAAGGGGAGTCCATTCTTGACGGTACGGAATATGCAGGTATCAAGGTGGCGAAAGGAAACAATGATCCTGTGAACAATATAAAAGATGACAATGAGGTTGATGCGCTGGCAGGGGCTACTATTACCGGAAACGGTGTAAGTGCCATGATCAGAGAAAGCGTAAATCTCTATAAAAGTTATTTGGAAACAATAAGAGCTAAAAATTAAACTATGGCACTACTTTCTAAAAAAGATACCAGTCTTATACTGGACCCACTGGCAGATAACAACCCTATAACCATGCAGGTTTTGGGTATCTGTTCAGCTTTGGCAATTACCGCTGAGCTCAAAGCCTCCATAGTTATGGCCATTTCTGTAATGTTCGTACTTGGGTTGGGGAATGTTGTTATTTCTCTAATGAGAAACATTATTCCGTCAAAAATCAGGATTATTGTTCAATTGGTTGTCGTAGCTGCCTTGGTGATCATCGTGGATCAGGTGCTTAAGGCCTTTGCGTATGAACTGAGCAAAACACTTTCGGTTTTTGTTGGATTAATCATTACCAACTGTATCATTATGGGTCGTTTTGAGGCATTTGCCTTAGGGAACGGACCATGGAGATCATTCTTGGATGGTATTGGAAACTCTGCCGGTTATGGATTAATACTTGTTATTGTCGGTTTCTTCCGGGAATTATTGGGTTCTGGAACACTTTTAGGATTTAAGGTTTTGGGAGACCCTATCACTAAGTCAGGGTTATATGGTATTGGATATGAAAACAATGGATTCATGCTGTTGTCACCAATGGCCTTGATTGTTGTTGGAATCATCATATGGGTACAACGTTCTAGGAACAAAGCCTTAATCGAAGAAAACTAGTAGTTACTTAATAAGAACAATGTTATGTTAGAACATGTAGAATTATTCTTTAAATCCATATTTATAGATAATATGGTATTTGCCACATTCCTTGGGATGTGTTCCTACCTAGCTGTGTCCAAAAAAGTGACTACTGCTGTAGGTCTTGGAGCTGCTGTTATCTTTGTATTGGCGGTTACCGTTCCATTGAACTGGTTGTTGGATCAATATATATTGAGAGATGGGGCTCTGGCCTGGTTGGGACCGGAATATGCGGACTATAACTTAAGCTTTTTGTCATTTATTCTATTTATTGCCACTATAGCAACTATGGTGCAATTGGTGGAAATAGTAGTAGAAAAGTTTTCTCCGGCACTTTACAATTCTCTTGGGATATTTCTACCTTTGATTGCAGTAAACTGTGCTATTTTGGGAGGGTCTTTATTTATGCAGTCTAGGGATATTCAAACTTTGGGTCTTGCATTCAATTACGGACTTTCTTCTGGTATTGGTTGGTTCTTGGCAATTTTGGCCATTGCTGCTATCCGTGAAAAAATTAGATACTCTAATGTACCAGCCCCGTTGAGAGGTCTGGGGATAACCTTTATCATCACGGGTCTTATGGCTATTGGCTTTATGAGTTTTGGTGGAATGCTTACTGGTGGTGATGAAGCCCCTAAAGAAGCAACGGAGACCACTGCCCAAAAAGTGGATGAAAATAAAATCAAAAAAGAAGCCAAGGAGAATACGGTTTCTTACAACAATGCTATAAACAAATAAGAATGATTTTAGCTACAAGTACAGTTGGAACAATTGTCATAACCGTAGTGGCCTTTATGGTACTATTGTTATTATTGGTTACACTTTTGTTGTTCACTAAGGAGAAATTATCGCCTTCAGGACCTGTGACCATTACCATCAACGGTGAAAAGAAAATTGAGGTAGGTTCCGGGAACTCATTGTTATCCACTTTGGGTAACCAAAAAATATTTCTTCCTTCCGCTTGTGGGGGCGGCGGTACCTGTATTCAGTGTGAGTGTCATGTAAATTCTGGTGGGGGAGAGGCTTTGCCTACAGAAACACCACATTTCTCTAAAAGGGAATTGAACGCAGGGGCACGTTTGGCCTGTCAGGTCAAGGTAAAGCAGGATATGGATATTACCATTCCTGAAGAAGTATTCGGGATTAAAAAATGGGATGCAACCGTAGTTAGAAATTACAATGTTGCCTCTTTTATCAAGGAATTTGTGGTGCAGATCCCTAAGGACATGCCTTACAAAGCTGGAGGGTACATCCAAATTGAAATTCCCGAGTGTCACATAAAATTTTCCGACATAGATATAACTGCCCACCCTGAGGAACATGAAACTCCAGATAAGTTTCAGGCCGAATGGGATAAGTTTAATCTTTGGCCTTTGACCATGAAAAATGGTGAAACAGTTGAAAGAGCCTATTCTATGGCTTCTTATCCTGCTGAAGGTAGAGAGATCATGTTAAACGTTCGTATCGCAACGCCACCATGGGACCGTTCCAAGAACGGATGGATGGATGTTAATCCTGGAATTGCATCTTCTTACATCTTTGCACAGAAACCGGGCGATAAGGTTATTATCTCTGGACCGTACGGTGAATTCTTCATCAACGAGTCAGATTCAGAGATGTTGTATGTTGGCGGGGGAGCAGGTATGGCACCAATGCGTTCGCATTTGTACCACTTGTTCAAAACCTTACAGACTAACCGTAAAGTTACTTATTGGTACGGAGGACGTTCCAAAAGAGAATTGTTTTACTTGGAACACTTTTACAGTTTGGAGAAAGAATTTCCAAACTTTAAGTTCTACTTGGCCCTTTCCGAGCCACAGCCAGAAGATAATTGGAAGGTAAAGGAGAACATAGATGCTCCTGGAGACGGTTTTGTAGGGTTTATACACAATTGTGTTATTGATAACTATTTGAGCCATCACGAAACTCCTGAAGACATTGAGTTGTATTTCTGTGGTCCTCCATTAATGAACAAGGCAGTTCAAAAAATGGGTGAAGATTATGGAATACCGGATGAACATATCAGGTTTGATGATTTTGGAGGATAATAGCTCCATGTAATTATGACTATATTTTTAAAAACCGATATTTCTGATATCGGTTTTTTTATACCTAATGAAATATGAAAGAGCTTTCAAGACAAGAATTACATAATTTGGCAATGAACATTGTTGGAAAGCACCTTGAGGCCAATGGTTTTGAGTTTGTGGCCATAAACAGCAACCTGGGAAAAAACCCCCAATTTGTCTGTACAAAAGAGAAGCAACTTTCTTTTGTGGTGGTTCGCAGTATTTCCTATCCAGAAGACCCCAAAGAGTATGACGCTGTATTGTTGGGCAAAATAAAGGCACATGCGGAGAAATCCAAGGCCCAGGTATTCTATGCCGGGGTAGGGTTGGTCAATGCAAAGGAATACAAACTTCCGATATATTTAAATGAGGAGTATATTGTGGATTATGACGGATTAATAGCAATAGAATAATGAAAAAGTCACTTTCAATTATAGCCATCATTTTTGTGCTCGGCAGTTGTACCTCAAAATCTGATTGGGTAAAAAACTTTAACAGCGGCTCCGCTTTGGGTACTTCATACCATATTACATACATCAGCAAGGACAAACTGGATTATCAAAGGGAGATCGATTCTGTTTTTAAAGTTATCAATAGATCTATGTCGACCTATATGCCAACCTCGGACATCTCCAAGATCAATAAGGGGGATACGGCCGTAGTAGTAGATCATATGTTCAGGGATGTATTTGAACTTTCCAAGGAAATACACGATAGGACCAAGGGTTATTTTGATCCCACGGTAGGTTCTTTGGTGAACGCCTGGGGTTTCGGTCCAGGGAAACAAATTCCTTTGGACTCCTTAAAAGTGGATAGCATTTTGCAATATGTAGGCTTTGAAAAGGTAGGGATTACAGCCAATAACCGTATCAACAAGGCCAATGCAAATATTTATTTTGATTTTAATGCCATTGCAAAGGGCTACGCCATCGACAGATTGGCACTGATGTTGGAAAAACACGGAATTACCGACTATTTGGTTGAGGTAGGTGGAGAGATCGTGGCTAAAGGAAAGAACAAGGTAAAAGAAAAACAATGGGTCGTGGGAATAGATAATCCAGCAGGAGACGATCAGCCAAAGATCCTGATCAATTTGAAAAATACTGCCTTGGCTTCTTCAGGGAATTACAGGAAATTTAGGATAGATTCTATCACCGGTAACAAATTCGTGCATACCATAGATCCTAAAACCGGATACACCAAAAATTCCAATATTTTAGCGGCAAGCGTACTTGCCAATACCTGTGCAAAAGCCGATGGTTATGCTACCGGCCTCATGGCGATGGATCTTGAAGACTCCAAAAGGGTATTGGAAAACGATGCTAATTTAGAGGCGTATATCATCTATTTGGACGATAAGGGCAATCCCCAGAGTTATGTTACAAAAGGGTTTAAAGGCCTGCTTTTGGAATAGTTTTGCGCACTAGAGGTATGATTTCGCCATGTGCCAATCTGTAGGTTTCAATGGCTTCGGGCTCCATGGTTGCAGTATAATCGACCTCTTCTACCTGAAACCCTATTTGCCGAAGCTTTGCAAAGAAATCCCATCCATATATACGCACATGGTCGTACTGCCCAAATATTCTTGCGCGTTCCTGTTTGTCGGTAATGGAATTATCCTCAAAAGTGGTTTCCCTTTTTAAATCTTGGGGTATTTGAAAAATTCCCCACCCACCTGGTTTTAAGATTCGATATAATTCTTTCATGGCCTTGGTATCATCCGGAATATGCTCCAGCACATGGTTGCACAAAATAATATCAAAGGAATTGTCCGTGAAAGGAAGATTGCATATATCGGCCTTAATGTCTGCCAAGGGAGAATTTAAATCAGTTGTTGTGTAGTTAAGGTTGTCCAAGAGACTAAACCGCTTGTAGAAGGCCTGTTCTGGCGCAAAGTGAAGGACTTTATGGTTTCCCGTAAAGAAGTCAGTCTCATTTTTTAGGTACAGCCACAATAAGCGATGCCGTTCCAAAGAGAGGGTAGAGGGAGAGAGCACATTGTCTCTGGGATTCTCATATCCATAAGGAAGAAATTTCCTGAACTGCTTGCCATCAATAGGGTCTTGGTGCGTATTTCCTTTTAAGGTTAGGGCCAATATAGGCCTTGCCAAATAACTCAATTGGATCAAAAGAGGTCTGGGAATGGTATTCAGAATATATTTAAAGATTTTTTTCATTGTTTGTAACTCCCAGACTTGGTTAGTACGAACTACAATTGGAATTTTTTCTGCCGAAACTCGTCTTCAACATTGGTTTTGATTCCAAGGGCTTCATTTACGTATTGGAAGGTTGACAATAATTCCGGCTTCCCATTAATTAAGGCAACATCGTGCTCAAAGTGGGCGCTAGGCTGACCATCGGCGGTCAGGATGGTCCACCCATCCTTTAATTGATTGATTCTATGGGTCCCCATATTGGTCATAGGTTCTATGGCGACAACCATCCCATTTACAAATTTTTTCCCTCTGCCTCTTTTACCATAGTTGGGCATTTCAGGGTCTTCATGCATTTTACGTCCCAGGCCATGACCTACCAATTCACGTACAACACCATATCCGTGGTCTTCAGTGAATTTTTGAATGGCATAACCTACATCACCTACGCGATTACCTAATTTAAATTCCCGAATGCCCACATAGAGGGATTCTTTGGTGATCTCCAGGAGTTTTTTGATCTCAGGAGATACTTCCCCCACTTCAAAAGTATAGGCATGGTCACCATAAAAATCATTTTTGAACGCCCCGCAATCTATGGATATAATATCACCCTCTTGCAAAGGGGTCTTGTTGGGAATCCCATGAACCACTTGGGCATTGGGACTCATACAAAGGGTGTTGGGGAAATCGTATAAACCAAGGAAACCAGGAATAGCTCCATGGTCCCTGATGCATTCTTCTGCAATTTTATCTAAATGTAATGTGGTAACACCAGGTTGAACTTCCCCTGCCAATACCCCTAAGGTTTTAGAAACTATCAATGCACTCTCTCGCATCAATTCTATTTCTTCTGCTGTTTTAATTTTTATCATAGGATGCAAAGGTAAAACTTTACTTTAGAACTTAGGTTTTTAGGGTTGAAAAGTAAAATGTTAGCCCGTATAATTTTATGGCAAAAAAAAGACCCTCAGAAATGAGGTCCTTTATAGTTGTTAATAAATGGATTTTTTATACCAAGGATTTTTGGGTCATTAAAGCCGGTTGTGGCACGCCCATTAATTTTAAAATGGTAGGTGCAATATCTCCCAAAACACCATCTTTTATGGTTTTAATTTCATTGTCCACCAATATCAAGGGAACTGGATTGGTGGTATGGGCGGTATTAGGGCTGCCATCGGGATTCATCATGGTTTCACAATTTCCATGGTCTGCAATCACAATTGTTGTATACCCGTTCTCCAGTCCGGCCGTAATTACCGAATTGGCACAGGAGTCTACCACTTCACATGCTTTTATAGCTGCATTCATATCTCCAGTATGGCCTACCATATCCGGATTGGCAAAATTGAGGCACACAAAATCGACTTCTCCTTTTTTTAGCTCCGGGATAATGGCATCCCTGATGTCATAGGCGCTCATTTCCGGTTGTAGATCGTAAGTAGCCACTTTTGGTGACGGACAGAGAAGGCGTTGTTCCCCATCAAAAGGTATCTCCCTACCTCCATTAAAGAAGAAGGTAACATGGGGGTATTTTTCTGTTTCTGCGATCCGTATTTGTTTTTTGTGTGCCTTGGAAAGGGTCTCTCCCAGGGTCTGCTCTATATTGTCTTTGTCATAGACCACTTTCATTCCTTTGAAGGAATCATCGTAATTGGTCATGGTCACATAATACAGGTTTAACCGGTGGGTATTTTGTTCATGGAAATCCTCTTGGGTCAACATTTGTGTCAGTTCCCTTCCGCGGTCGGTTCTAAAATTGAAGAAAATTACCACATCTCCATCCTTGATTTGGGCCACAGGAGAACCATCAGCCTTGGTTTCTACCAATGGTTTGATGAATTCATCAGTTACCCCATCGTAATAACTGTCCATCATGTCACTTAATAAATTGGTCGATTTTTTTCCAATACCATTGACCAAAACGTCATAAGCCAATTTTACCCTCTCCCATCTTTTGTCGCGGTCCATGGCATAATATCTGCCAATAACGGTAGCTATTTGTGCATTTTTATCGGCACAAAAATTGGTAAGATCTTCTAAGAAGCCTTTTCCGCTTTTGGGATCTACATCCCTACCGTCTGTAAAGGCATGGATAAACATATGTTCCAGACCATAGTTTTCTCCGGCCTGAATCAATCCTTTTAAATGTGTAATATGGGAATGTACCCCACCATCACTCAAGAGACCTAGGAAATGTACTGGTTTGTTGTTCTTCTTTGCATGTAAAAAGGCGTCTTTTAATACTTTTTCATCCTTTAGGGTATTTTCCTTTACAGCGAGATTAATTTTGGCGAGATCTTGGTAAACGATCCTTCCCGCTCCCAGATTCATATGTCCAACCTCACTGTTCCCCATTTGTCCTTCAGGAAGGCCAACGTTCATGCCATCGGTTAGGAGATTGGCATTCGGGTATTTCTTATATAGCGAGTCTATAAAAGGTGTATTTGCATTTTCTATAGCAGAGATTTTAGGGTCTGGAGATTTACCCCATCCATCCAAAATCATTAAGATTACTTTTTTGTTCATTGCTTTGTGATTTATTCTTACATCAAAAATAGGCCGATTTCAAATGGATTACTAGCAATGGATAAGCTTTTTCAAAAATTTCACATTCCTGGCGATCCTTGTTGTGGTTGCAACCTTTTAGGTGTAAAAGTGTTAAAATTATGTTATATAATGGGATTTGATGAAACAAAACACCCTTTACTGAGTCTATATAAGTAACCCATTAATTCTTACGTAACTCCGAAATGGAATTCCACCTTGGGTTCCGGATTAGAAATCGACACCTACATTAAATGGTTGAAGACGAGTATTTTGAGAATATAATAATAATTAATAAGAAGGTGTCATTTTAAATATACTGGGTCATTTATCTGGGGGGAAAATGGCTTTTGTATGAAGATTAAGTTTAGGATAATTTTTTATCAATATTCTTTGATCTGACACCTTCTATTATATATCTCCTTCCCTGGATAATAGGGTAAAGTATAGACCTTATTTTGAAAAGGTGACGTATTATATACTGAAAAACCCCATGGAAATATTTCCATGGGGTTGTTTTTTTTTAGTTTATCTGCACCATATAGTGCTCAAGTAAAAGGGCAACTAAACTATAATTTCCTTAAAAATGGAATCCTGTGGCTGCTCTATAAACAAAAGCATATAGCGCCATAAAAATCATTAATACACAGAAGACAGAATAAACCTTTAGGAGAATTACTACAAATTCTGGTTTACAATTCTCGAATGCTTCTAAGTAAATACTTTTAAAATGTAATAGTGTTCCCATATAGTCTCGTTTAGTTGATTTTAAATCAAAGCTATAAGGGTTAAATCTGAGGCGTCAAAAAGATTTGTGAGGACTCAAATATAATAAAATGGAATTATAATGAACTATGTTATGCAGTAATTAACACTAATTCTGGCCTTTATACTTTGCGATGGCTTCTTTGATCTTTTCAATCCTATTTTCTGGATCGGGATGGGTGCTCTGGAATTCGGGGACTCTGTCTGGCCCTCCTGCAGCTTTTAATATTTCCATTACCTTGATCATTTCCATCGGGTTATAGCCAGATTTTATCATAAACAAAACACCTAAATCATCACTTTCAAGTTCATCGCCACGACCATTTTTTAACAGGGTATTTTGCCCAATGCTGCTTACGATATCACCCGCGTCGGCACCTACGGAGGCACCCATGGATATCGTTTGCCAAAAAGCACCATCGGCAATTCTCTCAGCAGAATGTCTACCTATAACATGCCCAATTTCATGTCCCAATACACCGGCAAGTTGGGCTTCGGTCAATTGGGAGAAGAGGGCATAGGTTATAAAAACTTGCCCTCCAGGCAGTGCGAAGGCGTTTATTGTTTTGTCGTCTGCCAATAAATGAAATTCATAGCGGTAGGGCGTTTCCCTGGCGATACTATTGTTTACCAATTTATTTCCAACGGCATCAACAAAAGACTGCATTTGATCATCGGGATATAGGCCCCCGTATTGTTGAGCAATTTCAGGGGCACTCTGCAGACCAATGGCAATTTCTTGTTCAGAGGTCATATTTATATTCTGTTCCCTGCCAGTATATGGGTTTTCTTCCTTATTACTGCAGCGTTGGACAAAGGCGAAAACCACAATGGCCAACCCAATAAAAATTCTAATTTTCCAACTCCCTCTTTTCATAATCTATATGTTAGAGCATTAACTTTTTAAAGTACCCTATATAAATCCCATTACAATAGCTCTGGATTGATGTCCAAAATATTATCTAATATGTAGTTCCGGACGAAGCCCGAGGTAAAATGTTCGGCCCCTAAGAAATCTTCCTTTTGCAACAGTTGCATGATATTTTTTCCCCTAAAAGTTTTTAACATGGGAATAGAAATAGGGGCGTAGCTATAGTGCCAAGGCTCATATTTAAATCCCCGTCTTTTTGGGATGTCCGTATACACTAGGTAAAAGCCATATTTGTTGGCATTGGCATCCATCCAAGCTTTGAAATTTTCGTAAGGCCCTCCGGCTTCAAACTTTTCCGGTACAAGAACGTCGCCCTCCACTTTAGGTTGACCATCTACAATATCAATATCGGTTCCCCAATGATGTCTGCTTGTTCCTGGGATAGTAGAGTATTCAATGATTTTATCTATGGCGTTCAATGGTTTTAGGCCATCGTCCTCTGTATATTGGAGGAATTTACGTTCCCAAATAGCCATTTGCCTGTCAAAACTTCGGTAGCTGGAAACCACTTTGATATCCACCCCCTCACTATATGCAGCTTTTTTCATTTCCAAAAAGGCATCATGTGCCTCCTTTCTAAGGTTGATGCCCTTCCCATAAAGTGGAATCTCCACTTTACCCATTAGTTCAAGGATAGAATATTCTTGTTCCTGTGAAATCATTAGCGTGGGCATTACGGCCAAAGCCAAACCTGAAGTACTACTTTTTATTATAAAGGATCTTCTCTGCATATCATGGGTCTATTTTGCGTATTAAATATTGTGGTTTTATACAACATTTATCAAAAAGGCTGCCAATTATTGATGACGTTGGATTTTAGTGGTACCAATGTATTGAAAGCTCAAGGTTCTTTTCAAAGTTAAGAAGTATTTTGAAACTATTCAAGTACTTTAGAAATACGGAGAAAACAAGATTACAGAATTTACCTCCAACTAGATCAGGAAATTAAATGGGCAATGAAGTAATTGGTTTGTTAGTTGTTGATATAAAGATATCCCTGATGTTTTTGTTGTTGGTCGTTGAGGGTTGCCAGATAAAAATAGATACCAGTTGGTAGACCGTCATTTTTTTTAATGACTCTTTTGGTATTTGCCATCCCATTAAACTCATTGGTGTAGTTGGCTCTGTAATACACCAAAAGACCATTTCTGTCAAAAATTTCAAGAGAATTGTTAGGAGAGGCATCCATCCCCTCAATCACTAAGTAATCATTTTTGCCATCCCCATTGGGAGTCAGGTAATAATTGTCCAATTCCCTGACACTATAAGTCTCGTAAATATCGGTGTTTCCTCCTATGGTCAAGATCTCATAGTCATTCGGTATGAAATTATTGGAAGTGATTTCTCCTCGTATCATTTCACCCCTCACATGGGAATTTCCCAAATTGACCCATTGCTGTTCTTCTTTGCTCCATCCAACTACCTTAAGATCTCGTAACAGTTCCCCCAACAGTCCCACATTGCTGCGTTCGTCCCAGGTAAGGGTCACTTTTGAAGGCACTGAACCTTCCAATTTCCAAAATTCTTCATAGCTGACACTGAAGATGCCATTGCCCATTATATCCGTATTATAACTATCGTTGAAAGTAGAAGGAGAATTTGGGTCTTCATAAAAATACGCACACTTGGCCAAGGTGTTCACGCCAATAGAAGTAATGGTCAAGGGTCGTAATCTATTGTCATCCCCTATGGGAAATATAAAAGTCTGCTTCTTTTGAATGGTACTGTAGCCATCTATTTTAGAGGTGCTGCTTTCCCCGGTATAAAAGGCATCTTCCAAATACTTTAAATACACATCAGTTTTGTCCCTTGGTGTATAAATATCGCCAATGATAAAATTGCTGTTGTTGGTTACAGTTATAGGTGTTTCAATAAAAAGCCCATTGTCGACTGCAATTTCAGTATCGTAAAAAACAGGGGGGAAGGCTCCAGAAATAGTAATGGGAGCGGTTTCACTATAAAAGCCTACTAAACCCAAATTTTTGTCAAAGGTACCATCATTAATCACGTCCATATGAAATCCTACCATGGCCGTATTATGCACTTGTATGTTTCCATAATTGTGTACGGCATCTTGTCCATGACCAAAAGTTATGGAAAATAAGATAAAACAGGCCGCTATGTATTTTAGATTCTTCATGTCCTTTATTACATCCAAATTTTATGGTCTGCGTCTTAAAAAGACGGAAATCCTGGCATTTTTAGTATCTCGGTCGCCTTGTATTGTTTGAAATCCAATAGTGGTTCCTGCTGGGATAGTAATAGGAGTTGCCAATACTTGGGAATAGACCATTTTGTTGGAAACCCCGCCTGCAGAAACTGAGAATGAAACAAGATTTGTATTTGTGTAAATATTGCTAATAGCTACGGTAACAAAATCTGTTGGGTCATTTTCAATGGCATTAAAACTCACAGCATAGATCTCCCATGCTTCTGGTAAAGTAATACCCATTTGACCTTCTTGATCCTTACCAAAAGACCAGTTCAATTTTGAATCATCTAACTTGTCGGTTTCAGCCCAAATAACCATTTTTTCATAGATATTTAAATAAGCTCCTCCATCAGTACCTACCTTAATGGCATTATTGGAATTGGCGGATACCACCCTTGCCGTTTGGGTGTTGTTGCTTTCATTTACATAGGAGATTGTCCCTGTGGTTGTATTCTGGCTTAGGGTGGTTACTTTATCCGGCCCTTGTGGTCCTGCTGGTCCTGTTGCTCCTATGTCTCCTTTAGCTCCAGTTGCACCCGTATCACCTTTGAGACCCTGAGGTCCTGCAGCTCCTGATGCACCGTCGACACCGTCATTTCCTGCTGGCCCCTGCGCTCCTTGAGTTCCTGTAGCTCCCGTGGCACCATCTGCACCATTGTTTCCTGCCGGTCCTTGGGCACCATCATTGCCATCAGCACCATTTGCGCCGTCAATTCCATTATTTCCGTCAGTACCGGGTAACCCTTGTGGTCCCTGAGCGCCATCACTACCGTTTATTCCGTCAGCACCAGGATTACCTTGTGGTCCCTGAGGGCCATCATTACCGTTTGTTCCATCATTGCCGTCAGCACCATTTGCGCCGTCATTTCCATTATTTCCATCAGCACCAGGCAATCCTTGCGGTCCTGTGGCACCATCTGCACCGTCATTTCCTGCCGGTCCAGTATCTCCTTGCGGTCCTGTTGCTCCTGTTGCACCATCTGCACCATCGTTACCTGCCAGTCCTGTTGTTCCTTGTGGTCCTATTGCTCCTTGCGGTCCTGTGGCACCATTTGCTCCATCGTTTCCGTTGGCACCTACTGAGCCTGTCGCACCATCATTACCATTTGTTCCGTTAGTTCCAACGTCTCCAGTATCGCCTTTTTCACCTTGAATTCCCTGAGCTCCATCAGCACCAGTCGCTCCATCGTTACCATTAGTTCCGTTAGTTCCAGCGTCTCCAGCATCACCTTTTTCACCTTGTATTCCCTGAGCACCATCAGCACCAGTCGCGCCATCATTACCATTTGTTCCGTTAGTTCCAGCGTCTCCGGTATCACCTTTTTCACCTTGTATTCCCTGAGCACCATTTGCTCCATCGTTTCCGTTGGCACCTACTGGGCCTGTCGCGCCATCATTACCATTTGTTCCGTTAGTTCCAGCGTCTCCAGTATCACCTTTTTCACCTTGTATTCCCTGAGCACCATTTGCTCCATCGTTTCCGTTGGCACCTACTGGGCCTGCCGCACCATCATTACCATTTGTTCCGTTAGTTCCAACGTCTCCAGTATCGCCTTTTTCACCTTGTATTCCCTGAGCACCATTTGCTCCATCGTTTCCGTTGGCACCTACTGGGCCTGTCGCACCATCATTACCATTTGTTCCGTTAGTTCCAGCGTCTCCAGTATCACCTTTTTCACCTTGAATTCCCTGAGCTCCATCAGCACCAGTAGCTCCATCGTTACCATTTGTTCCGTTAGTTCCAGCGTCTCCAGCATCACCTTTTTCACCTTGAACTCCCTGTGCTCCATCAGCACCAGTCGCTCCATCGTTACCATTTGTTCCGTTAGTTCCAGCGTCTCCAGCATCACCTTTTTCACCTTGTATTCCCTGAGCACCATCAGCACCAGTCGCGCCATCATTACCATTTGTTCCGTTAGTTCCAGCGTCTCCAGTATCGCCTTTTTCACCTTGTATTCCCTGAGCACCATTTGCTCCATCGTTTCCGTTGGCACCTACTGGGCCTGTCGCACCATCATTACCATTTGTTCCGTTAGTTCCAACGTCTCCAGTATCGCCTTTTTCACCTTGTATTCCCTGAGCACCATTTGCTCCATCGTTTCCGTTGGCACCTACTGGGCCTGTCGCACCATCATTACCATTTGTTCCGTTAGTTCCAGCATCTCCAGCATCACCTTTTTCACCTTGCGGTCCTTGAGCTCCATCAGCACCAGTAGCTCCATCGTTACCATTTGTTCCGTTAGTTCCAGCGTCTCCAGCATCACCTTTTTCACCTTGAACTCCCTGAGCTCCATCAGCACCAGTCGCTCCATCGTTACCATTTGTTCCGTTAGTTCCAGCGTCTCCGGTATCACCTTTTTCACCTTGTATACCCTGAGAACCATTTGCTCCGTCAATTCCATTATTTCCATCAGCACCAGGATCACCTTGCGGACCTTGGACGCCATCACTACCGTTTGTTCCGTCGGTACCATCGTTTCCTGCCGGTCCCTGAGCACCATCATTGCCATCAGCACCATTTGCGCCGTCAATGCCATTATTTCCGTCAGCACCAGGCAAACCTTGAGGACCTTGGGCACCATCAGAACCGTTTGTACCGTCAGCACCATCGTTTCCTGCCGGACCTTGGGCTCCATCAGTTCCATTGTTTCCGTCAGCACCAGGTAACCCTTGCGGTCCTTGGGCGCCATCAGCACCATTTGTACCGTCGGCACCGTCATTTCCTGCTGGCCCCTGCGCTCCTTGAGTTCCTGTAGCTCCCGTGGCACCATCTGCACCATTGTTTCCTGCCGGTCCTTGGGCACCATCATTGCCGTCAGCACCATTTGCTCCGTCAATACCATTATTTCCATCAGCACCAGGTAGCCCTTGCGGACCTTGAGCGCCATCATTACCGTTTGTTCCGTCGGCACCATCGTTTCCTGCCGGTCCTTGGGCACCATCATTGCCATCAGCACCATTTGCGCCGTCATTTCCATTATTTCCGTCAGCACCGGGTAACCCTTGCGGACCTTGGACGCCATCACTACCGTTTATTCCTTCGGTACCATCGTTTCCTGCTGGGCCTTGGGCACCATCATTGCCGTCAGCACCATTTGCTCCGTCAATTCCATTATTTCCATCAGCTCCAGGTAACCCTTGTGGTCCCTGAACTCCATCATTACCGTTAATTCCGGCAATTCCTTGATCTCCCTGGACACCTTTCGGTCCATTTAAATTAGAGGTCGTAAATTTTGTTCCGTCCGAATAATTGAAAGTATATGTGCCGTTTTGATTATCTACCGTGGATATTATTCCGACAGATTCTGATTTTCCAGTTGAAGAACATAGGTTCATCCATTTGAGTCCATCATAGTAGTACACACATTGGGTGTCTGTATTGTAGACCAATGCCCCTCTAAGTGGAGCAATTTTTTGCATTTGAGGAGTAGAAACCCTTGTGAGTACAAATGCTTTGGTAGTACTCTCCATTTCCAAAATGGAAGCTGCATCAATGTTATTGGGATTGGCACCAATTTTTACTTGGGCAGAGGCGAAGTGAATGCCTAAGATGATGAGCAGGAAAAATATTCTTTTAAAAACCATTTGGAGATAAAATTTGGGCATGCGTAATTATTCCACATAAAACTAATGCAAGTACTATAGAATACTAACTAAATGTTGTGTAGATGATAGAACCTGTGGTGTATAGGAAGGCGTGTAAAAGTCAGCCAAGATATTGACTGTTCACCGATTAAAAAAAGAGTAGAAATTTATCGACGTAGGTACAGAAATCCTTGATATTCCGTTCCCAGATCGTTCAAGGTGGCCAGATAAAAATAGACCCCTGCTGGCAGGCCATTTTTCTCCCCAACTACAACATTGCCTACATTGGAAAAGCCCCTGAATTCATTGGTGTAGTTTACCTTATCGAATACTTTTAATCCAAAACGGTCGAAAATCTGGATATGGTTGTTGGGCGATTGTTCCAATTCTGGGATGATCAGGACATCGTTGAGTCCGTCATTGTTTGGGGTAAGGTAATAGTTATCCAAGTTTACGATCTCGGTCGCAATGGCCAAGCTGGCAAAGGTAATGGCGGCATAATCATCCGGAACAAAAACAGCCGAGGACACAAAGCCATTGGTAAGATCACCGCCTTGGGCCACGGCTCCAAGATCTACCCATTGGTTCCCTACTTTCGACCATCCTGCAACACCCACCTTATAGGCAGCATCGGTGATGCCCGACATATTGCTGTCCTGGTCCCAACTGATGGTAATGGTTGAGGGAACATTCCCTGTTAAATGCCAAAATTCGGTGGTACTCACTACATTGACATCCCTTGTTTTTCTGGTGGTATTAAAACTAGTGGTAAAAGTGCTGGGATTGTTGGGATCCTCAAAAAAATAGGCGCATTTCGCCAAGGTATTCACAGCATTGGAGTTTAGAATCAAAGGTCGAATTTTTTCGGTATTGCCCACTGGAAAGCTAAAAAATTGCTTGTTGGTAATGGCAGCATATCCATCTACTTTGGTTACGTCCGAAGTGCTGAAATAATCCCCATTTTGAATAAAATTGAGGTAAATGTCCACCAAGTTTCTTGGGGTAATCACATCTCCACTTATAAAGTTGGCGTCATTGGTAAGTGCCATGGAAGTATTTAGAAATACCCCATTGTCATTGAAGAACTCTATATCATAAAATATGGGCATAAAGGCCCCTGAAACGCTGATGGGCAGTTCTCCATAAAATCCTGCAAAACCCACATTTTGGTCAAACGAAGCATCATTGATGAGGTTGGTATGAAATCCTATCTGCCCCTCATCATGAATGCGGATATTCCCACTGTTGTACAAGGCTGTTTGGGCCTGGAGACCAAGGCTGAGAAAAAGGAACGATATGAAAATGAAGTATTTCATAGCTTAGAAATCTAAGATAGTGAAATACCAAGTTCTATCCACGAAATTTGTAGGTGTTTGTGTTTCAACAATTTCAACTGTAAAAAAGTTTGGTTGCTGGTCAGCGACATAAATATGGACAAGTTCAGCATTGTTACCTAAATAACTAAGTTGAATTTGATATAATGCATCTGGTATCGGACTATTCAAGGTAACCGTGAATTTGCCAAAAAAATCGGAAGTTACCGTTGCACCGATTGTATGAGGAGTAAAAGTTGTCCCAGATATAACGATTGTACCATGAGCTTTTATAGGATTTGAAGCTATTATTGTATTGTCCACATAATCCTTGTTTGCTGCGTCGGTTCCAGCAACTGGTGTTCCAATATTTTTGACGAGCAATCCGCCTGCATCGTTGCCGTCTGTCAATACCTCATTAATATTTTGAATTTCGTTCGTTGGGTCACTGTCTGCATCGTTTAAAGTAGACACGTCGATGGTCAAGTTAGGGTATGTTCCACCAACAGTGATGTTCCCACTGCCCCCGTCCGCTATAGCTACCACTTGGTCAGGTGCCGCGTTCACGACCTGGAAGTCCTGTCCGGTCTGGGTCACGGTTATACCTGTACCCTGTGATACGGTCTGGTTCTCGTTTACTGGATCATTGTCGTTGTCGGCAACTGAAATTGCGCCACCACCATTTGATAGTGTGACATCGGTACCTGTTTGTGACAAAACCTGAATTTCGTTAGTTGGGCTGCTATCGGCATCGTTTAAGGTAGGCACGTCGATGGTCAAGTTGGGGTATGTTCCACCAACGGTGATGTTCCCACTGCCCCCATCTGCTATAGCTACCACTTGGTCAGGTGCCGCGTTCACGACCTGGAAGTCCTGTCCGGTCTGGGTCACGATTATACCTGTGCCCTGAGATACGGTCTGGTTCTCGTTGGTTGGGTCACTGTCTGCATCGTTTAAGGTAGGCACGTCGATGGTCAAGTTGGGGTATGTTCCACCAACGGTGATGTTCCCACTGCCCCCGTCCGCTATAGCTACTACTTGGTCAGGTGCCGCGTTCACGACCTGGAAGTCCTGTCCGGTCTGGGTCACGGTTATACCTGTACCCTGTGATACGGTCTGGTTCTCGTTTACTGGATCATTGTCGTTGTCGGCAACTGAAATTGCGCCACCACCATTAGATAGTGTGACATCGGTACCTGTTTGTGAC
>JAPFBR010000006.1:0-242648 GCA_035798135.1 Flavobacteriaceae bacterium KMM 6897
ATACTCCCCGTTGGGGACCGGGATGTCATATCCCATTACACCAGATGAACTGTAGCGTATGGTGCGGTATGGCTGGGACAGTCCTGTCTGGGACCGGTCCAAAGGGGTCCCGACATCAAAGTACTGGTCCACCTCAAAAACGTTCCCGCCATAGGTAGTCTGAGGGCCACCGGCATTGATTCTTAGGGCAAAGCCGCCGGTAGGTTCCGGAAGAACCGTTACCCCTACCTCGTCAAAGGCCGTATCGTTCTCGTCATCGGTGACCGTCAACCTAAATACATAATCCCCTTCCACCAGATTGCTGGCCGTAAGATCGGCCATGGCAGTCCCGCTCAGGGCAGCCGTGTTCGGACCGCTTGTCTGGGTCCATAAAAAGGTCACAGTACCCCCATCAGGGTCGCTGCCGGTTCCGTTCAATGTAATGCTGTTAGTGGGGAGCACTATGCTCTTGTCCGTTCCAGCGTTGGCCAAAGGATCTTGGTTGCCGGGGGACAGTGTTGTATTTTCATATATACGCGGCACTTTGTGGGTGATCCATCCGTTGGAGATTACATCCAAGTCCCCATCATTGTCTATGTCGGTTACCATGGCACCATCATGGTGCTCCAAATTCAGGGCCCCGTCATTAAGAATATGGGTTATCCAATTCCCAGTATTGCAAAGGTCGTTCTCAAAAGCGATCAAGCGTCTACTGCCCAGCCACTCCCCTACTACAATGTCCTTGTCGCCATCAAAATCAAAATCGATCGCGAACACGCTAAGGCTACCTGTCACCGTGGTGCTCAAAATATGTCTTGTCCATGGCTGGGTGGGATCCGCGGGAGCCTCAAACCAGGAGAACTCGGAGCGATTCGGATTACTACCAAGGCCCAATTGGCCCACTGCCCCGTCCAATCTGCCATCCCCGTTAAAGTCAGCCAATTGTATCCTGTCCGGGGTGGTGACATAAGTGACCCCGGTAGAAAAGGTCGTCCAGGACCCGTTGCCCTCATTCCTTAACCAATTGATTCCCTGGAAAAGATCCAGATCGCCATCCCCGTCTATATCCCCAACTTTGATATCCTCCCCAGAGGAATCGTTGCTTATATCCACTAAGGTCCAAGTGCCCGTGGTGGGATCCGCAGGGGGCGTAAGCAATTGCACCGGAGACCCGGTAGATTCGGCCCCGTTCCAATTGATCGCCATCTGGTATGGACTTCCCAAACCAAAATCGCCACCGGCGATACCGGCCAAAAAAGGTTCACTGTAAGTGGTGTTCCCAGCGGGAATATTGGTATATACCGTAAAATTGCCCGAACCATCGTTCTTGGCCCATAAAAGTTGGAAACTCTTGTATTCATTGCCCGAACCGGAACCAAGGGCTGTCCCCAATAGGTCCATATGCCCGTCACCGTCAAAATCGTGTACGTGAACCACATTTCCAAAGCCTCCCCCGATCGTGCTTTTTACCCAGTTGCCAGAGGCGGAGCCTGGGTTCTTGTACCACCAGCCCCCTGTGACTATATCCTTAAGGCCATCGCCGTCCAGATCGAAATCAGGTATTGTATAAACTGCCGTGTAAGGATTGCTTTCCAATTGGTGGACGGCCCAAGAGTCTGGGAAAGGAGTGGTATTGCACACGCCTTGATCCACGACGTTGACCGAAATTTCATGGAATATCCCTGTTGGGACACTGCCTACATCATATAGTTCCAACCGGATACTATGACTTCCTAAACTTAGACCATCAATAGTAATTGGACCGTAATTATAATGGGGGGCCACCAATTGCCCATCTATTGAATATTGCACATGGGTGCCTCCTTCTTGTATAGTCCAATTTTCTACGGTAAAATTAACCTGAAAAGGTTGATTCACATTTGTTCCATTGGATGGGGAAGTAATGGTAATATCCGGCACAGGATCAACTGTGTTTGATGGTATAATCTCAATTCCAGAAATTTTTGGATTTTCAATAACGCTTGAAAATTGTATGCTGGCAAATCCATCCGTTATGGAAATATTTTCAAATTCCTTTTGCAGAGCGGTTGCAGGTGACACTTCAGAAAGGATATCAAAATTAGTAAGGACAGGTGTGCCTTCAATACTTACATTGAATACCCGTGACCCTGGACCTCCTGCTCTTCCTACACCAAAATAGAGTTCTGCAAAATGCAGCCTAAAATCATAATCTCCCGATACTGGCACAGGAATCTCATAAGAAAAATTTCCATAACGCTCTGTTTGGTACATTGCATCGTCATTGGTCCCGGCAATTGGGATCGTCGCACTGTATAAACTACCTCCTGAAAAATATTGATCCGCGCCAAAATTTTCAGAATTAAAGA
Source organism: Flavobacteriaceae bacterium KMM 6897 (assembly GCA_035798135.1). Lineage (GTDB taxonomy): Bacteria > Bacteroidota > Bacteroidia > Flavobacteriales > Flavobacteriaceae > Sediminicola. Next base: position 2,328 of record JAPFBR010000006.1, read on the forward strand.
CCACTTGAGGTCCTCCAGTATTGATTCTTATGGAGCTAATTGTAGAAAAGGGATAACTATCTGTAACAATAGGTTGTCCCGAAATATTTTCAACATTGCTTATTTGCAGATTATATTGAATTCCCGAACTCAAAGGTGATGTTGCCAGCAGTACCGTTCGGTTGTCAGGTTGCAAGACCACGGAAGATATTGTAATTCCATTGTCTATAGTGTAGTTACCGGTAGTTTCGGCGGAGTTCTGGTCCACGTATTCCGAAAATTCTACCCTTACCTCTGTCGAGGAAGTGGACTCCACTTCATTGACCTCAGGTGGCGAATTGTCCACCGACACTCCGTTGCCAATAAATTCTATGTAGTTCAGATCAAATATATCCAATTGCCCAGGACTGTTCTTGAACACGAAGTAAAGATCGTTCTTGCCCCCTGGGTCCGTGAAATTGGACTCCACATTTACCCAAGTATTGCTACTTCCGGTTACCGGTACGTTGGTAGTGGCCAACAATGGACCTGTTGCACTTCCTGTCCTAAGCTCGATGGTCCCTCCTGTTGCGGCCGCAGCTATCCTGTACCTCACCGAGGTAATGTTCAGCAGATTGCGATCGAAAAAGGATATATACCCGTCGTGGTCCACACGGATAGCCTCGCTGCCCCCCTCGAGGGGGTCCGTATTCGCTATCTTCGAAACACCACTTTGTGTATCGTAAAATTCCGCCTCCCTGCGCTTGGGGTACAGCCGGATCTGGTCAAAGGAAATCAATCCCCCCTGGTCAGTGTAGTTGGTCCCAAGGACATAGAAGATGTCCATCTCCCCTTCAGTATCGTGGGCCCCGGGATCCAAGGTAATTGTTTTAGGGCACCCGTCCAGGGTGGCACCATCGTGGAAATGTCCCAAATGTCCCAGAGAGGGCACCGCGTTCACATCGGCACAGTCGATCCCACCCCCAGAGATGCTGCCGTCCTCGGCATCGTCGACCTCCAGATCGAAATCAATTTCGTCCCCCCAGCCTATAAAACCTCCGTCAATAGGGGAGTTGAATGTGAAGGCCGCGGCCGTGTTGCCCGCATAGATCGTAATGTTCTGGACACCGATGCCCCCGTTCCCGTCGTCCACCCTCAACTGTGCGTTGAACGTCCCGGCAGTGGTGTAAGTGAAACTAGGGTTCTCCAAAGTGGAGTCGGTACTAGGAACGGTGGTATCAAAATCCCATTCGTACGTCAAGGGAGAATCTCCATTGGGATCCGAAGTGCCCACACTTGAAAAGGCAACGGTCAAAGGCAGTGCCCCATTGGTCGGGGATGCGTTCAATACTACATTCGGCGGTGAATTCGTTGAGATCCCCGTATAGTCCACACGCACCAGTTTACCCGAGCCGTCGCCATTTGCACAGCAACCCACGCCGTATTCCAGGATATAGAGATGTGAATCTGGGCCGATCTTCATATCGATAAAGCCGTTCGGGGCCTGTGGAAATACCGCAGGTGCCAATTGGTCGTTGCTAAGGATGCTCCCAGTAGCGTCCATCTTTACCACCCATACCTTGCTGGTGTTGAAATCATAGTAGAAAAACCCCCCGTCCAACTCTACCGGGAGCCGTTGCTCGTCGGGCAGTCCGGGAGTGTAGTAGTAGCGAGGGCCAGCAAAATAACTTCGGTGGAAAAAATCAAGCCATGAGGGTTGTGCAGGTGGGAGCGCCGTCGCACCGGTGTTCCATTTAGAGATGTTCTCCGGTGTCGCTGGGCTATTGTAATAAAGTGAAGGGGGGGGGCTGCGGTAGGGCACCTGGTAGGCCTCGTTCTCCCCAGAAAAATAGGGCCAACCGTAATTCCCCGCGGCCTTGGTCAGGTTGATCTCGTCCTTGCCCTCCGGCCCCATATCGCTGGCCGTATTCGCGTCCGGGCCCACCTCGCCCCAGAAAAGCCAGTCCGTGTTCTCCTTGTCCACGAAAATCCGGTAGGGGTTCCGGGCACCCATAACGTAAATTTCGGGTAAACCGCCGGTTCCCCCTGGAAAAAGGTTGCCAGAAGGTACAGAATAGCTGCCGTTGGCCAGAGGGTGGATGCGCAGGATCTTGCCCCGATAGTCGTTCGTATTGGACGAACTTTTTTCAGCACTGTTGTTGGAATTGTTCTCATCGAGCGCACCATAATTGCCATGGTTCGTATTGTCACCAATCGAAATGTATAGGTTGCCCTGGGAATCGAAGTCCATATCACCCCCGGCATGGAAGGAATTCGTGCGCTGTACGGACCATTCCAAAAGCACGGCCTCGGAAGAAAGATCCAGTACGTCCCCGTTCATTGTAAACTGGGAAATGCGGTTCACCGAAGGGGAGACCGCCGAATAGTACAGATAGATGACATTGTTCGTTGAAAAGTCAGGATCGAAAGCAAGGGCCAGAAGACCATCCTCAAATTGTTGGAACACAGGTACCGTCCCCGCAGATACCGTAGTCTGCGTGGCAGGCTTATAGATCAACAACTCCCCAAAACGGTCGGCAATAAAGATCCGGCCATCTGGAGCGAACTTGAAGGTGGTCGAGTTTGTAAGATCTGTAACCAGGTCCACCTTCTGGAAAGCAGTCGGTAACTGGGCATGAAGACCATTTTGAAAAATTCCAAAAAAGAAAATGATTGGAAGAAAGAATAATGCCGATCTATAAATGTAATTTGTCCCCATTTGATTAGTCTAATTTTAGATTTTTATAACAAAAAGTGGGGGAGTAATTTTGAATACATTTAAAAATATATAGAATAAAGTGACAATAAAAAATTTGCTTGCCTTATAAGATGAAAAGTGACAGTTTATCGATGAAATACAACGTTAAACTTATTATATATTTCTTTAAAAATAATAAAAACAAAAAGAGCAAACCAATTAAGGTTTGCCCTAGAAAAAAGTTTATAAATCATTTAATTATTCACCATAATTTTTATACCTAGTGAATCCCCTTTTTCAGTTAATAAGGTTACATAATAAATACCACTTCTTAATCCGTAGGTAGGTATTCTGTAGTTTCCTGCATCATAAATAGTTTGGGCGAGATGACCGCTAATATAACGTCCACTGGCATCATGTAAATAAACAATGGTTATAAAATCGTCAATTGGTTCAGTGACCATAACGATATTTATAACACCATCTACTATTGGATTGGGTGCTACTATAAATTCAAAATTTCCAATTTCTATAGGTATATTATTAACCACAATAGTCAACATGTCAGTATCTATAAATTCTCCATCCGACACAGTAAGTACCACGTCAAATTGACCTGCAACTTCATAGGTGTGCACAGGATTGGTTTCATTTGAAGTTGAACCATCCCCAAAATCCCAGGTATAGGAGACTATACCTATATCATCCGTAGAAGCAGATCCATCAAATGTAACTTCCATTGGCGCATTACCTTCCAGAGGAGTTGCCGTAGCAACTGCATTTGGTGCAGCATTAGTTTCAGATACAGTTATTGTTATGGTTGCCGTACCTGTTAAACCATCGTCATCGGTAACGGTCAATGTAACCGTGTACACCCCAGCAGCCGTGAATTCAAAACTCGTATCAACATCCGTGGAATTACTGCCCGCTACATCCCCGAATTCCCATAAATAACTTGCTATCCCTACATCGTCCGTGGAACCGCTGCCCGTGAAGGCAACCGTCAATGGTGCATCCCCACTGGACACATCAGAGGTGGCTACAGCCACTGGTGCCCCATTAGGCGTGTTCACTGTGATCTCCAAGGTTGTTGAGTTGGTCAGGCCATCGTCATCTGTAACGGTCAATGTAACTGTGTACATCCCAGCAGCTGTAAATTCGAAACTTGGGTCCGCATCCGTGGAAGTACTGCCCGCAACATCCCCGAATTCCCATAAATAACTGGCTATTCCTACATCGTCCGTGGAACCACTGCCCATGAAGGCAACCGTCAATGGTGCATCCCCACTGGACACATCAGAGGTTGCTACAGCCACTGGTGCCCCATTAGGCGTGTTCACCGTGATTTCCAAGGTTGTAGAATTGGTCAGGCCTGCATCATCTGTAACGGTCAAAGTAACTGTATACACTCCTACTTCCGTAAATTCGAAACTTGGATCGGCTTCCGTGGAAGTGCTTCCCGCAATATTTCCAAATTCCCATAAATAACTAGCTATACTAACATCATCCGTAGAACCGCTACCTGTAAAAGCAACTGTCAAGGGTGCATCCCCACTGGACACATCCGAGGTGGCTATAGCAACTGGTGCTTCATTAGGTGTATTCACCGTAATTTCTAAAGTTGTAGAATTGGTCAGTCCTTCGTCATCGGTAACGGTTAATGTAACTGTATACACTCCAACTTCCGTAAATTCGAAACTTGGGTCGGCTTCTGTGGAAGTGCTTCCTGCAACATCCCCAAATTCCCATAAATAACTTGCTATACCAAAATCGTCCGTAGAACCGCTTCCCGTAAAGGCTACCGTCAAAGGTGCATCCCCGCTCAGCGGGTTTGCTGAGGCAATGGCTACAGGAGCTTCATTAGTAGGATCTGGTAAAACTGTAATAGAGACTTCGTCCACACTTGAATCATTTTCATCGTCTGTAACCGTCAAACGGAATACATAGGTGCCTGAAATTAAATCATTTGCAGTAAGATCTGGGGTATCTGCACCTATCAATGTTGCAGCCCCTGGTCCACTAACTTGGGTCCATAGGAAGGTAACCGTTCCCCCATCAGGATCATTCCCTAATCCGTTTTGGGTTATTGTATTTACTGGTAAAGTTATGCTCTGATCTAGCCCCGCGTCAGCATTAGGTGAACGCGACTCAACCACCTCAATTCCTGAAATTTTTGGAAATTGGGTTACTGGAATTAACGTTATTGTAAGACTTCCATCTGCTACCTCTATATTTGAAAACGCTTCTACAACTGCTGTAGCGCTGCCACCGGCAGCTACGACAATATCATAATTATCAATGCGTTGGGTGCCATTTTCAATATCTATATGAAATACTCTAGAACCTACTCCCCCCCCAGAACCAGGTCCCGGAACCCCAAAATAAATCTCCGCAAAATGCAAGTTTATATTGTGGGTACCATTAATAACAGGAATTTCATAAGTTAAACCAGCACCAGAAGAACTAAAACGTTCTGTCTGATACAACGCATCATTTTCAGTATTAGCTATTGCAATACTATTTGAACTTACGGAGCCCCCTACAAAATATTGATCAGCACTCCATAACTCTCCATTAAAGTCCAAATCTGGACCACCGGAATTTATCCGTAAAGGAATTGGCTCACTTAAGACCGTCAATGTCATTTCATCGCTAGCAGTATCATTATCGTCATCTGTAACAGTTAAACGGAATATATAAGTTCCTTCTATTACATCAGCAACGGAAAGGTCATCTGTATTTGCATTGCTCAAGGTAGCTGTATTAGGACCGCTAACCTGTGTCCATAAATAATTGCTTATAACTCCGCCATCAGGGTCAAAGGCAGATCCATCCAAGACTAAATTATTATTTGGTAAGGTAATAGTCCTATCTCCTCCCGCATCTACAATAGGCTGTAAAGAGCCTCCTCCAGAAACAAATACCTCCATTCCTGAAATTTTTGGAAAATCAACGACGGATGTTAGGGTAATGGTTAAATTTCCATCATCTACAGTTATACCTGTAAAGTTTTCAATTACAGCGGTAGCACTTCCCCCTGCACGAACTACAATATCATAATTGGTAAGCAGTCCTTGACCATTTTCAATATTCACATTAAATACCCTTGATCCTTCGCCCCCATTGGACCCAGGTCCTAGTACACCAAAATATATTTCGGCAAAGTGAAGGTTAAGATCGAAGGTACCTGATGCAACAGGAATATTATAAACTAAAGTACCCGAAGTAGAGTATCGTTCCGTTTGGTATAATTGATCATTGGCCGTATTTGCAATCTGTATTGAAGTCGTTGTAGTGGTTCCTCCACTAAAATATTGATCCTGCGCCCACTCTATGGTACCTTGGGTATACTGAGGACCACCTGAATTGATTCGGATTGGATCAAATTCTGACAGTATAGTTACCCCTACCTCGTCAAAGGCCGTATCGTTCTCATCATCGGTGACCGTCAGCCTAAACACATAAGCCCCTTCCACCAGATTGTTGGCGGTAAGATCTGCCGTGGTACTGCCGCTCAGGGCAGCTGTATTTGGACCACTTGTCTGGGTCCATAAAAAAGATACCGGACCTCCATCCGGGTCGCTGCCGGTTCCGTTCAATGTAATGCTGTTTAAGGGAAGGATAATGGATTGGTCCTCGCCAGCGTTGGCCAAAGGAATATCATTGCCCTGGGTCAGGGTAGTGTTCTCATATATGCGCGGCACCTTGTGATTGATCCATCCGTTGGAAATCACGTCTAGGTCCCCGTCATTGTCTATATCGGTTACCATGGCCCCGTCATGGTGCTCTAGGTTCAAGGCCCCGTCATCAAGAATATGGGTTATCCAGTTCCCGGTATTGCAAAGGTCGTTCTCAAAGGAGATCAGGCGTCTGCTGCCCAACCATTCCCCTACTACAATGTCCTTGTCGCCATCAAAATCTATATCGATCGCGGACACGCTAAGGCTACCGGACACTGTGGTGCTCAAAATATGCCTTACCCATGGCTGGGTGGGGTCTGCGGGGGCCTCGAACCAAGCTAGTTCGAAACGGTCTGGACTGCTGCTCCCAACTCCCAATTGGCCAACTACCGCGTCCAATCTTCCATCCCCGTTAAAGTCCGCAATTTGGACTCTATCGGGCGTTGTAACATACGTGACTCCGGTGGAAAAGGTCGTCCAGGAACCATTGCCCTCGTTCCTTAACCAATTGATTCCCTGGAAAAGATCCAGATCGCCATCCCCATCTATATCGCCAGCCTTGATATCCTCCCCAGAAGAATCGTTGCTGATGTCTACCAAAGCCCAAGTGCCCGTGGTGGGATCCGCAGTGGGCGTAAGCAATTGTACGGGAGATCCGGTTGATTCGGCCCCGTTCCAATTGATCGCCATCTGGTATGGACTTCCCAAACCAAAATTGCCACCGGCGATACCTGCCAAAAAGGGTTCGTTATAAGTGGTGTTCCCTGCGGGAATATTGGTATATACCGTAAAATTCCCTGAACCGTCGTTCTTGGCCCACAAAAGTTGAAAACTCTTGTATTCATTGCCCGTTCCGGAACCAATAGCCGTCCCCAGTAGGTCCATATGGCCATCACCGTCAAAATCGTAGACGTGCACCACATTTCCAAAGGTTCCACCTATAGTACTTTTTATCCAGTTACCTGAGGCGGAACCGGGATTCTTGTACCACCAGCCACCTGTGACGATATCCTTGAGGCCATCCCCGTCCAGATCATGGTCCGGTAAGGTATAAACCGCTGTATACGGATTGCTTTCCAACTGGTGGACCGCCCAAGAATCAGGAAAAGGGGTGGAATTACACACGCCCTGATCCGTAATGTTGACCGTTATCTCATGGAATATCCCTGTTGCGACATTACCTACATCATATAGTTCCAACCGAATACTATGACTTCCCAAACTTAGGCCATCAATGGTAATTGGACCGTAATTATAATGGGGGGAAAACATTTGTCCATCTATTGAATATTGTAAATGGGTGCCTCCTTCTTGTATCGTCCAATTTTCTACTGTAAAATTGACCTCAAAAGTTTGATCTACACTCCAACCGTTTTGTGGGGATAGTATTGTAATATCTGGGTTGGCGCTTAAGCTAAAGGTGTCCGGAGATAAGATCTCTATTGCCGATAGCTTAGGACTGTTCACAGATGCTGTAAATTGAATATTTACAACACCATCAGTAATGGAAATATTGTCAAATTCTTTCTGCAGGGCGGTTGCAGGTGACACTTCAGAAAGGATGTCGAAATTGGTTAGGACCGGAGTGCCTTCAATACTTACATTGAACACTCGTGATCCAGGACCTCCGCTCTGACCTCCCACTCCAAAATAGAGTTCGGCGAAATGCAAACGAATGTCATATTCTCCGGATAGGGGCACAGGAATATTATAGGAAAAGTTTCCAAAACGTTCTGTTTGGTACAATTCATCGTCTGTAGTTTCGGCAATTGGGATTGTTGCACTGAACAAGCTACCGCCGGTAAAATATTGGTCTGCACTAAAGCTTTGGGACCCAAAAGTTCCTTGTGGGCCACCTACATTAATCCTTACGGCACTAGGTGTAGTAAAAGGATAACTATCTGTAACAATAGGCTGCCCTGAAATATTCTCAACATTGCCAACCTGTATATTATAGGTTACACCAGAACTCAATGGGGAAACGTTTAGAATAACAGAAAGATTGTCCGATTGTAAAACCGCAGAGGAAATGACAATGCCATTATCTATGGTATAGTTTGAAACTTGCTCAGCTGTAGCTTGTGTAACATATTCCGAGAATTGGACTTTAACTTGTGATGTACCTAAAGATTGTACACTACTGACAAGCGGTGGAGAATTATCCACCGATACACCGGCACCTATGAACTCCACGTAGTTTAGGTTAAAAATATTTTGTGTCCCAGATGAATTTTTAAAAACGAAAAATAAATCGTTTTTACTTCCAGGATCCGCAAATGTAGTTTCTACCGCAACCCAAGATTCCAAACCACCTGTTGAAGGTACATTTGTGGTCGCCAATAAAGTGCCTGCGGGACTCCCCACCCTGAATTCAATGGAACCACCTGATAATGCAGAGGCAACCTTGTATTTTACGGATGTTATGTTCAAGAGGTTTCTCCCTGAGAAGGATATAAAACCATTGTTATCTACCTGTATAGCCTCGAAGCCCCCTTCCAAGGAATCGGTATTTGGAATAATAGTCGTTCCATTCTGCGTATCAAAAAACTCAGCTTCCTTTCTTTTTGGGTGCAATTGGATCTGATCAAAAGCCCTTAGCCCCCCTGAATCTGTAAAGTTGGTGTTTAAAACATAAAAAATATCCATTTCGCCATCTACCCCATGGGTATTACCAATGTCTAGCGTCAGGGTTCTAGGGCAACCATTTATTGTAAGTTCATCATGAAAATGATTCAAATGTCCTGAGGAGGGTATTACGTTTACATTAGTACAGTCAATTACACCATCTTCAACATCGGTGACGACAAGATCTATATCCACATCATCTTGCCAATTCATTAAACCTCCGTCAGGGGGATAATTAAAGGTAAAGTTGGCTGCATTGTTTCCGGCGTAAATTGTGATATTATTTACCCCTATGCCTCCATTGCCATCATCTACTCTCAATTGCACGTCATAAGTTCCTGCTAAGGTATAGGTATGGGTGGGGTTTGGCACGGTATAATCCGTATTCCCATCCCCATCAACATCCCATTCGTATGTTAGAGGGGTATCCCCGTTAGGATCAGTTGTGCCCTCACTGGAAAAATTCACTACCAAAGGCAAGGATCCATTATTTCGATCAGCACCAATCATTACTGTTGGGGGTGCATTTGTGGTTATCCCGGTGTAATCTACTCTAATTAGCCTTCCGGTACCTACGTTTTGGGGACAACAACCGGCGCCATAGGCCAAAATATACATCTTGCCATCTGGTCCCATTGCCATGTCTATAAAACCATCTTTAGTACTCGGAAATACACTGGGGGCCAACGGCTCGTTTGTATTAATAGTACCTGCGGCATCCAATGTTACCGCCCATATTTTACTTGAATTAAAGTCGTAGTAAAAAAACATCCCATCAAATTCTACCGGAAATCTTTGTTCATCACTAAGATTGGAATCATAATAATATCTGGGACCAGCAAAATAACTCATATGGAAAAATTCCAGCCAAGCAGGTCTGGCAGGTGGTAAAACGGTGGCACCGGTATTCCATACAGAAGTATTCTCCGGAGCTGCCGGATCGTTGTAGTAAGGTGATGGCGTCCTATAGGGAATCTGGTAAGCGTCATTATCCGCGCCAGAAAAATAAGGCCAGCCGTAATTTCCAGCTGTCTTGGTCAAATTCATTTCATCCAGCCCTTCAGGCCCCAAAACACCGGGGTTATTGGCATCTGGGCCTACCTCCCCCCAAAAAAGCCAATCCGTATTCTCCTTGTCCACAAAGATCCTATAGGGATTACGAGCCCCCATTACATAAATTTCCGGACGGGTCAACGGGGTTCCTTCAGGAAAAAGGTTACCCGCAGGGATAGTGTAAGACCCATCTGGTTGTGGCGTTATGCGCAATATCTTTCCTCTTAAATCATTAGTATTGGAGGAAGCCTTCTCCGCACTAAAATTAGAGTTGGATTCGTTTTGTGCGGCATAAAAATTGTCATACCCAGCATTATCACCAGTGGCTACATAAAGGTTCCCTTGGGAATCAAAATCCATTCCCCCACCGGAATGATATAGCGCGGTACGGGAAGTTGTCCATTCCAACATCACAATTTCAGAACCTAAATTTAAATCATCACCATTCATTTCAAATCTGGATACACGATTTACACTGACTGCGGTGGGTGAATACGTCAAATAAATAAAATTATTATTCTCAAAATTTGGATCAAAGGCAATCCCAAGAAGACCATCCTCCAATTCATGGAAAACGGACAGGGATCCGGCCGAAACCGCAGTCTGCGTATCTGTTTTATATATCAACAGCTCTCCATATCGATCCAAGATAAAAATTCTTCCATCTGGGGCAAACTCCATAGTTGTAGCATTACCTAGGCCTGTGAGCAGGTTCACTTTTTGGAATTCATTTGGGAGTTGAGCTTGTAGCGTTATCCCACCACCTACAATAAAAATCAAAAAAGATAGACAGCATAGCTTTAATTGATTTCCCGTAATTAATATACTATTCCAATTTCTGAAGTAATTTTTAATCATAATTTCCAATTAAATAGCGTTATCATTTTTTTGTAAGAAAAATTCCCCACTACACACTCAAAGATATTGCAATAGGTTTAAAAACACTATTTCAATCCTTAATACTCGTTTAAATAGGAAAGAATCTCGATAAAATACTTAATAAAAAAATACCTCTAAAATATAGTGTATTTACTATATTTTAGAGGTATTAATATATCTGTAGGTCTAATTAATAAGGATATGATAAGCGGTAAAACACCCATATCAACCACTAATTATATCAATATTTAGGTATTAAATTTCCACCATTTTTTAATGCTCTTGCCATAGCCGTATCCATATTTACCACCATACCCCAAGTTAGTAGCCTTTACATCATTTACCACAAAACAAAGTCCCTTAATCTTACCTTCTTCCTGTAGTTTTAAAGGAAATTCTATTGCTTTTTCTTCCGTAACCCCGGCTCTGGTCACATAGATCGTATGATTGGCGTATTCACTGATTAAAAGGGTATCTGATACCACCATTAACGGTGCTGTATCAACAATCACATAGTCATAATCTTCAGAAACATTGGAAAATAAATCTTTTAAACGGGAACTCATAAGTAGCTCTGAAGGATTCGGGGGGATTTTTCCCGAATAAATAACATCAATAGTGTTCTGATATACCAACATTGGATTAATTATATCCGATATAGATACCGTATCATCAAACAAAAATTCAGTAAGTCCCAAATCCCTTTTTTGTTTATCTTTTTTAAGACTATCAATTTTACTGGAAGTAAAAAACGAATACAGTTTAGGATTTCGAATATCTGCCCCAACAAGCAAGACTTTTTTATTGGTGCTGGCCAGAATCATGGACAAGTTTGATGACAAAAATGTCTTACCTTCTCCTGGGACGCTAGAAGTGACAAAAATGATGTTGTTATTGCCAGATTTACTCCTTTTTGTTTTAATCAAATAATCTAAATTGGTTCTTATAATCCGCAAGGACTCGGCTAAAACCGAACGATCTTCCTTAATAACCAATTTTTGTTCTTTTTTTGATAATTTAGGTAGCTCGCCCAAGACTGGAATTTCTTTTGCCTTTTTCTCCAAGCTATGCATATTATGTACCTTATTATCCAATAATTCTTTAATGTATATAATAGAAAAAGGAACCAATAATCCTAAAATAAGTGATGCAAGAAAGACAATACTTCTTTTAGGTGATACAGGTAATTCAGTTGGATTATAGGCATAATCTATCACTTTGGATTTCTGAGAAGTAGAAGCAACTGCAATTTGGGATTCTTCCCGTTTTTGCAACAAATATAGGTATAGAGATTCAGTAGTTTGCTGTTTACGGGTAATGTCCCTTAACTCCCTTTCGTTTTTAGGGGCGGAATAAATACGGGAATTAAAGATTGCTTGTTGGCCACTTAGGGTATTCACCTGCATCCCGAGGTTGTTGACCGTACTGCTTAAACTGGATTGCATGCTGTTCTTTAAACCAGTAATCTGCTGATCTAAATTTACAATAACCGGATTTTTCGCGTTGGAACTTTTTAATAACCGATTACGTTCCAAAACCAATTCATTGTATTTGGCAGTTGCATTATTAATAGAAGGATCTGACAATCCTACATTCGCAGGAAGTACCTCGAACCGATCTTGTTGATCCACTATATCCATCATAGACGAAGCTATGTTCATTTGCATTCTGGCATTGGCCAATTCCTGTTGATTTGCAACTCCGACATTCAAGTTGATATTAGCCTCAGAGGCAATATCCGTGACCCCCCTATCCGTTTTGAAATCTTCTGCTGATTGATCTACGCTTGATAAACTGGAGGATATATTTGCTATTCGTTCATTAATAAAATTGGAGGTCCTATCTGCAATTATTTTTTTATCTTCAATTGCATTTTCATTGTAAATCCTTATCAAAGAATTTATAATGTCTTTTGCCTTATCCTTGATTGGGTCTTCCAATGAAATATTTACTATATTAGAAACTTCATCTATACTCCTAATACTTATTTTATCTCTATAATCCTGTGCAACCTTAGTAATAGGCTCAATACTAAGCTTTAATCTTTTGCCTTTAAATCTTTCAATAGCGTCAAGGTTTGGCGTAAAGACAATGTCTCCAATTTGTGATGTTATTTTATTACCAAAAGAATGTACTCTTTCAGGTTCATCTTCTCTTAAACTAAATCCAAAGGTAGTTGGGGAAGATATTGATACATAGAAATCCAAATCTGAATTGTATAAGGTAGAATCTGGCGCAATTAAATTGAGGTATACTGGCGTGTTTTTATATAGCTCTGAACTTTTTACATTACCTATTACTTCTACCTTTATATTTAATTTTAACTCCTTAACGACTTCTATAAAATTAGACCTAGAATTAATTAATTGAATCTCATCTTCAATATTATTCTTATTTCCAGATAAAAAATTTAATTCTCCCAATAAGTCAGCACTAGGACTAGAATTATCTTCATCAATTATTTGAATTTTTGCTTCTGCTAAATATTCAGGTGTCTCATATCTTAAGTATGCAAACGCAATAAGCAAACCAATAACGACTGAAATTACAAACCATTTCCATTGTTTTGTATATACCGATAAAATTTCTTTTAAATCTGTAGTTTCTGTGGTATTGCCCTGGATCATATTTTTTTGCGTAGGAATTGAAGTTATGCCTTTTTAATTTCTTGTGAGTAATAACACAGATGAAGTAATCAATACTGATGCTATTGATATTGCAATGGTAGCCCTATTATCCAATGATGAAGATGTAATTGCCGATTTATTGGGTTCAACATAAACCACATCATTTTGGGTTAGGTAATATACTGGGGAACTCAAGGCTTCCTTTTTAGTCAAATCTACTCTAGTGTAAACTTTGGTACCATCAAAATCCCTGATCACCATGACATTGTCACGCATTCCTTTGATAGTTAAGTCTCCTGCCAAGCCCAATGCTTCCAAGATGGTTATTCGCTCCCCATTAACAGGATAGGTGCCTGGTCTTGCAACCTCTCCCAAAACGGTGACCGTGAAATTTCTCAATCTGATATTTATAATAGGATCCTTGAGATAATCTGACAATTTGGAGCGTAAATAAATTCGAACCTCTTCTGGAGATAATCCAGCTATTTTCAGTTTTCCGACTACTGGAAAATCAATTTCCCCATTTTGATCAATTAAATAATCTACTTGCTCTGCTCTAATGCCTCCTTCAGATGCTCCTCTAAATAAATTAAAAGGAACACTTGCCTCATTATCCAAGGTAGAAATATATATACTGACTAGATCGTCCACTTTAAACTTTGGACTAAAGTCATTTTTGTTAACCAAGGTTTCAAAACTACTTGCATTTTGAAAATACACCACTTCCTTTTTAGAGGCACAAGATGAAATTAAAAAAACAAGGAATAATAAAATAACTGAAAATTTAGAATGGTTTTTCATGGATATAATGGTGATTAATAAATAAAAGTAAACTGAAAATTTAGGACTGCAAAATTTTCTTGGTTCCTTCACCCTCTTTATGGGAATCTTTTTTTACGTCGAGCTTACAAAGCTCGGAATTGTTGGAAACAAATTCAGGGACAATTTCCTTCATCAAGGAGACTGTATTGCCATTGAAGAACATATTGGTTACACAAAGCTCCTCAATTTTTGTTCTAATTTTATTATAGTCCAATTCCCGAACTTTTCCTATCATTATTTTTTTGTGGTAGGTTGGAAGGGTATTTTCACCATTGGCCAATAATTCCTCGAATAACTTTTCCCCTGGGCGCAACCCTGTTATTTTTATATCGATATCATCAGGGTACTTCAAGCCGGACAACTTGATCATATTCTTGGCCAGATCGAAGATTTTAACAGATTCTCCCATATCAAATATAAAAATTTCTCCACCACTTCCCATAGCCGCTGCTTCCAAAACCAATTGTGAAGCTTCTGGGATGGTCATAAAAAATCTGGTTACATCTTTATGGGTAACTGTTAATGGGCCTCCTTTATCTATTTGCTTTTTAAATAAAGGTATTACAGAACCATTGGAGCCAAGAACATTACCAAACCTTGTGGTGATAAATTTGGTCTTATTCTCCTGTTGCTTACAACTAATGTACATTTCTGCAATCCGTTTGGTGGCTCCCATTACATTGGTAGGATTCACAGCTTTATCTGTAGAAACAAAGACGAACTTATCCACATTGTGGTTCATGGATAGATCTACAATATTCTTTGTGCCTGCAACATTTATTTTGATAGCCTCGTAAGCATTATATTCCATTAAAGGCACATGCTTGTAGGCTGCAGCATGAAACACCATAGTTGGTTTAAACTCTTGAAAATATTCGTTCATCCTATTCTTATCGCGGATATCGCCTACGATTGGAACGAAATTATGGAACCCGTTTTGCTTTAATTCTTGTTGCAGATCATAAAGTGCTGATTCTGCCTGATCAATAATAATCAGGGATTTGTACTCGTAATGCGCAATTTGCCTAGCTATTTCACTGCCAATAGAACCTGCTCCGCCTGTTACTAAAATCACCTGCCCTTTTAGCTCATTGGAAACTTTGGACTTCTTAATATCAATTGGCACTCTATTCAATAAATCTTCAATTTGTACCTGCTTAATCTGGGAAACATTTAATTCTCCGTTGATCCAATCCTCCACGGGCGGTACAATTTTCACTTGAATGGGAAAATCCACCAAACTTTGAACAAGCTCCCTTAATTTGCCATTGGAAATATTATGTATCGAAAAAATAATTTCTGAAATATCCTTTTTGCCTAAAAAATACTCTGTTAAATCTTCAGGACCATAAACTGTAATTCCATTGATGCTTTTTCCGATTTTTTTTGCATCTTCATCAACATAACCTACTACCCTTGCCTTACTACTGGTTGAAGTACTAAGAGCATTATACGTAAGGATACCTGATTCTCCAGCACCAAAAATCAAAACATTTTTAGTGATTTTAAACTTCTTAACCAAATTGTCATAGCTGGTTTTAAAGATATACCGCGACGCAACCAACAGGACAAATCCAATAAGGCTATGGATAATGATTATGGACAATGGAATAGTAAAATCTTCCAACATATTAAATTGCCTATTCAAAATCACCATAAATATGGTAAAGATACTGGAGAGACATATTGCATTAAAAATGTTGTAAACATCCCTAACACCCGTATGTCTTACCACTCCTTTATAAGAACCTATGACCAGAAAAGAAATTAATGCAATTAAAGTAACCACCGGGAATTGCATGATCAATTTTTCGATATCAAACTCGAATGTCAAGTTAAATCGAATAAAATATGACATCACAAAAGCTACCGATATTAAAAAAACATCAATAGCAAGTACCAACCATTTGGATGCGTATCTGTGCGCGTTATTAACTAGGTAGTTTTTTATCATTTGGCTAGTTTTTGTGTGATTAAAGAAACTATACGTTCCAAATCGTTGGATTCCAAATTGGATCCACTTGGTAAGCAAAGTCCCCTTTCGAATAAATCTTTAGAAGTGCCGTCACTAAAGTGTATATCATTTTTAAAAACGGGCTGTAAGTGCATGGGCTTCCATAATGGCCTAGACTCAATATCCTCTTCCAACAATGCTAAACGTATCATTTCCCTTTTCTCAAAGGAAGGTGTCAATATACATGTCAACCAACGATTTGAGTAAAAACCATTAGGTTCGTCCAAAAATTCAATTTCGCTTAGATGTTCCAATTGGAATTTATAAAACTCATAATTTGCTCTTCTTGCGGCAACCCTATCGGACAATACCTCCATTTGGCCACGACCAATTCCAGCAAGCACATTGCTCATTCTATAATTATAGCCAACGCTCGAATGCTGATAATGTGGGGCATCATCACGAGCCTGTGTTGCTAAAAATACAGCTTTTTTCTTTATTTCCAGACTTTTTGTCGTCATTGCACCACCTCCAGAGGTAGTGATGATTTTGTTGCCATTAAAAGATAGTATCCCTATGTCTCCAAAGGAGCTACAGTTTTTACCTTTATATCTACTCCCCAATGCTTCAGCACTATCCTCTATGATTGGAATACCATAGGAATCTGCCACCTTTCTAATTTCATCTACTTTATACGGCATTCCATATAAATGTACGGCCACAATCGCCTTAGGTTTCACCCCGTTTTTTAATCGATCTTTAATTGCCTCTTCCAATAAAATGGGAGACATATTCCAGGTTTCTGTTTCACTATCCACAAAAACAGGATTGGCACCCAAGTATTTAATTGGGTTGGCAGATGCCGAAAAAGTAAAACTTTGACAAATGACCTCATCCCCTTGGGAAACCCCCAATATCTCCAGCGCTAAGTGTATGGCAGCTGTCCCAGAACTCAATGCCGCAACCTGAATATCGTGATCAACAAAATCCTGAATAGCTTCTTCAAATTTATCCACATTTGGCCCTAACGGTGCTACCCAATTGGTATCAAATGCCTCTTGCACATAACGTTGCTCATTGGTTCCCATGTGAGGGGAAGAAAGCCATATTTTTGTCTGGGTCATCAATGTTCTTTTATAATTTAGTAATATTTGGTCCCTCAAAAATAACCATTGCCCACAGTAATGATTCAAAATTATTCCATAATTCGTTCAAGCATAAAAATAATCGGTCAACGGACAGTTGAACATTAATATCCTAAGAGATATAAAATGCAACACATTACCACAATCCCCAAAAACTTATAAATACGCCCTTTAACGACTATATTCACTACTAAAGAATTATATTTGTCATCTTTGAACCCTTTTAGATAAGTACAAAGCCAAATGAAAAAGACAACAAAAATATGCTGTATTGGAGCCGGGTACGTTGGCGGTCCAACCATGTCTGTAATTGCAAGTCAATGTCCAGAGATTCAGGTCACTGTAGTTGATATCAACGAAAATAGGATAAACCAATGGAATGACGAAGACTTGGAAAATTTACCGGTCTACGAGCCAGGACTTAAGGAAATAATTGCTGCCACAAGAAATAAAAATTTATTTTTCTCAACGGCAGTTGACAAGGCAATTGAAGAAGCCGATATTATTTTTATATCTGTAAATACTCCTACCAAAACCTATGGTAAGGGTAAAGGACAGGCTGCCGATTTGAAATATATTGAGCTTTGTGCTCGAAATATTGCCAAGGTTGCAAAAACTGATAAGATTGTGGTAGAAAAATCTACCCTTCCCGTAAGAACGGCTGGGGCCATAAAGAGTATTCTTGAAAATACTGGCAATGGTGTCAATTTCGAAATCCTTTCCAATCCTGAATTTTTGGCAGAAGGAACCGCGGTAGATGATTTGTTAAATGCCGATCGGGTATTGATTGGTGGGGATGAAACCCCTTCTGGCCAAAAGGCCAAAGATACCCTTAGTGCTATTTACGAACACTGGCTACCCAAAGAACGTATTTTACAGACCAATGTTTGGTCCTCGGAATTATCAAAATTAGTTGCAAATGCTTTTTTAGCCCAAAGGGTATCCTCCATTAATTCTATTTCAGCATTGTGCGAACGTACAGATGCCAACGTAGCTGAAGTGTCAAGGGCCATCGGTTTTGACAGTAGAATTGGATCTAAATTCCTTAATTCCTCTGTAGGTTTTGGTGGATCTTGTTTCCAAAAAGATATTTTGAACCTTGTTTATATCTCCAGAAGTTTTGGACTCCATGAAGTTGCTGATTATTGGGAACAGGTGATCATCATGAATGATTACCAAAAAAGGCGCTTTGCCGAAAATATCATTTCCTCATTATACAATACCGTATCCGGAAAAAAAATAGTGATCTATGGTTGGGCCTTTAAAAAAGACACCAACGACACAAGAGAATCCGCCGCTATATACGTAGCAGATGCATTATTGGAGGAGAGGGCTGAGATTATAGTATACGATCCTAAAGTTTCAGAAAAAACTATTTACGCTGATTTAGATTACCTGAACACCAGATCACCTGAAGAGAACAGAAGGTTGCTCAAGGTTGTTAATGATCCTATTAAGGCGACCGAAGAGGCACATGCCATTGCCATATTAACAGAATGGGATGAATTTAAGACCTATGACTGGGACAGCATTTACAAGAAAATGTTGAAGCCTGCTTTTGTTTTTGACGGAAGAAGACTTTTAGAAACCGAAACAATGAACGCCAAAGGATTTGAATACTATAAAATAGGGCAGTCTTGAAAATATTAGTTACAGGAGCAGCTGGATTTATAGGCTATCATTTATGTGAATCCCTTTTAAAAAAGGGCTTTACCGTTATCGGTATTGATAATATAAATGATTATTATGATCAAAGGCTGAAATTTGGGCGTCTTGCCGAACTGGGCATTACCAAAGAAGATGCCGAGATTGCATTGAATAGGTGTGAAAGTAACATTCATGGGAGTAAATTCACCTTTGTTCGTATAAATTTAGAAGACAAGGAACACTTATCCAAACTCTTTGAAGATGAAAAATTCACTGTAGTCTGCAACCTTGCCGCCCAAGCAGGAGTGCGTTATAGCTTAGAGAACCCATCTGCCTATATAGATAGTAATATTGTTGGCTTTGTCAACTTATTGGAATGCTGTAGGTATCACCAAATTGAACATTTGGTCTATGCAAGTAGCTCCAGTGTGTACGGACTTAATAAAGAGGTGCCTTTTTCCACTAAGGACAATGTGGACCATCCCATTAGTTTGTACGCCGCCAGTAAAAAAAGTAATGAGTTGATGGCACATACTTATAGTCATTTGTTCGGGATCCCAACCACAGGCCTTCGATTCTTTACGGTCTATGGACCTTGGGGAAGACCCGACATGGCCCTTTTCCTTTTTACAGATGCCATTATAAAAAATAAACCCATTGATGTTTACAACTATGGGAACATGGAAAGGGATTTCACTTATATTGATGACATTGTTGAGGGCGTAGAACGAATATTGATTGAATCCATTGCGAAGCGCAAGGAAAGATCCTTATATAAGATCTATAACATAGGGAACAACAATACCGTAAAATTGACCGATTTTATTGCAACTATAGAAGCCAAACTGGGGCTTATCGCCCAGAAAAATATGCTCCCCATGCAACCTGGGGATGTTTCCAAAACCTGGGCCAATGTGGATGATTTGATCAAAGACTATAAGTATAGCCCCAATACACCCATTAAAGAAGGAGTTTCAGCATTTATCGATTGGTACAAAGCCTATTATAAAGTGGATTAATTCTTTAAACGGGATGTAAATAGTCCTATTTTTGCTCTACCCTGGACATTTGTAACAGATATTTACGCTAAAACATTTGGCCCTTCATTATTCTAATTGATATCTTTATTAAACTACTTTTAGTGTATGAGGACAAGTAAGATTGGTATTATAGGTTTGGGTTATGTGGGTATGCCATTAGCCCATTTGTTTAGTAATCGTTATCCTGTAATTGGCTATGATTTAAGTAGTAAAAGGGTTAACGAACTCAATTTAGGAACAGACCATACTTTGGAAATTTCCAAAGAACAATTGGAATCGGTATTAAAACCTAATGATTCTGAGGAAAACGGACTTTTCATTACCAATGTGGCCGCTGAATTAAAAAGTTGCTCTATCTATATTGTAACCGTACCTACACCAGTCACCTTAGAGCACAAACCAGATCTTTCCGCACTACAAATGGCGTGTATTACCCTTTCCAATTTCCTTGAACAAGGTGATATTATCATCTTTGAATCTACTGTTTATCCAGGTGTCACCGAGGATTATTGTGTGCCTATATTAGAAAAGCATAGTGGTCTTATATTTAACAAGGATTTCTTTGTAGGATATTCCCCAGAACGAGTAAACCCAGGAGATAAAAAACATACTGTCGATAAAATTTTAAAAGTCACCTCTGGCTCAACCCCTAAGACAGCACTAAAAATTGATGAATTATATGCATCCGTCATTTCCGCTGGAACGTATTTGGCACCTTCCATAAAAGTGGCAGAGGCAGCAAAAGTCATTGAAAATTCCCAAAGGGATATCAATATTGCTTTCATCAATGAATTATCTAAAATTTTTAATCTAATGGGCCTAGATACCCAAGCAGTATTAAAGGCGGCGGCAACAAAATGGAATTTCATGCCCTTTACTCCAGGCCTTGTCGGGGGGCACTGTATTGGCATAGACCCCTATTATTTGGCAGAAATAGCACAGCAACATCATTATAATCCTGAAATAATTTTAGCTGGCCGACGCATGAACGATAGCATGGGGCATTATGTGGCTGCCGAAGTGATTAAATTGCTAACCAAGAAGTCATTATCACCAAATGCATGCGACATATTGGTTTTGGGCATTGCCTTTAAGGAAAATTGCCCAGATGCCAGAAACTCCAAAGCTGTAGATGTGGTAAGGCAATTACAAAGCTATGGTGCCAATGTTACCGTTGTAGATCCTTGGGCAAATCCAGATGATGTTCTTATGGAACATGGAATACAAACACTGAAGATAATTCCGGTAAAACTTTTCGATGCTATTGTCCTTACTGTGGCCCATCAGCAATTTATAACGCCGGACCTAACCTCATTTTTGGCTGAAGGTGGTATTATTTATGATGTAAAGGGAATCCTCCCTTATCCAGTGGACGGAAAACTTTAGATCACTTTGATTGTTTCCAGCACCAATTACCCTCTCACTTTTTCAAAAACTCCCTTTCTATATACGTATTTAATAAGCACTTAGATTGCGCTTTTGTGTGTAGCACGACAAGTATTTGTGCATTTCATCGATTTTTTAGTTAACAAAGTGTTAAATACGGCTTTGGCGTGATCCATTACGCTCTGTCTTAGCGTAATACCTTCCAAAGAACAATAGTTGTTCTATCCATTAAATTTTTACTTCTAAAGAAAGTACAAAGTATAACTAAAAGAGTGACAAGTCATTACGAAAATTTACTTTATGTTAAAAAGAAATGTATTTCATCGAAAATAACGATCCTTTTACCGATAATTTTAAAATATAAAGTAATATTGTTTCACCCAAGTAGTTTTACTATTAATCCCTTAACCTAATTATGATGATGCCCCACCCTACAAAAATCAAATCATTGATCCTGCTCATTTTTGTCATTTTTTTCCAAATTTCCTGTGAAAAAGACTCCGACTTATTCTTAGAAGCTGTTTTAATTCCAGACAATCCCGTTGATATTGAGAATACTACAGGATCAGAAACGGAAGAAGTAACACTCGTTTCTAAAACTGTTGAATTATCTCCAACCAATGATGCCTACGTTCAAGAAGGAAAAGGATACGATGATAATATTATTCGCTTACAACCTACTTATAGAACGAGTTACTTAATGTTCGATTTGAGTACCGTAGAAGGACAATTAGAAAACATTGAATTAAAACTTACGGTAGATACTGATGATGGCGATGGGACTATCAAAGTCTTCAAAGCTTCCCATAGTAATTGGACTGAGAGTAAAATAACTTCAACCACCGCTCCCTTAAAGGAGAGCGAATTGGCTTCCATATCTAAAGCTTATAAGGTTGGGGCCACGGAGAAAATAAATATTGACAAAAATCTCATTAAAAATGAGATGATCAGTTTTGTATTGACGCAAGAAGACGGAAATGACATTTCTATAGTCTCCAAAGAAAACCCAAATTCCAATGGCCCAAAACTTATAGTAACGTATAAAACTACTGAAGATGGTGAGGCTACTGCGCCAGCAGAAGAAGAACCTGAAACAACAACCAATACTACCTCTGATGCCTCCTTTGTAAACTTCAGCACATTTGGTGCAAAAGGAGATGGCACAACGGACGATACGCAGGCAATTCAGGCTGCTTTGAATAAAGAAGGCAAGCTTGTTGCAAACGCTGGGGCTACATTTAAGATTAGCGGTACACTTAAAATAAATCAAAGTTTTGAACATTCTATAGATTGGAATGGTGCAACAATATTAACATCTTCCACTTTAAACCCAATGATCAATATTGATAAAAGGGCTTCTAATGGAGGTACTACAAGTATGTCTAATCTCTTGGTGGATGGGAAAGCAAAAGCAACCAGGGGAATTCAAATACAAAGCCGTGTGAATTTTAAGGATGTACAACTTACCGATTTTTTTCAGACTAGTTCATCAAGTCCAGCTGCAATTTATCTTCAGGTGTATAATGATGAAGATTCGATGGGAGATTATATGTTTGATGGCTTGATTATTACTAAAACGGTTGGCGCATCAAATGGAAGCATAACTGATTCTTGGGGAGCTTCCAATAGTATGCTATTGTACTGGAAAGAAATACCATCCTCTCCTACAAAAGTAACAATACAAAATGGCTCTATGAATAATTCATGGGGTGAAGATGCTGGCCTTCTTTATATTTTGGATCAAACTGGCAATGGTGTTTCTGGGAGTTTAGGCTCTGTAGAAATAAAAAACATGACTTTCTTTGATTCCGAAAGAAGAGCTGTTAAAGGGTTCTCTGGAAATGTAACATTTGAGAATTCAACTTTTACAGACCCTTTACCTAGTAATCCAAATATACAGAAAGGCACTAAATCAGGATTGGTTGTTTTTGGTGGAAATAATCTTATGAGTAATATAAAATTTAATAATTGTGAATTTGTAAGTAGAGGATATGATGGTAGAGTCATAGGCATAAATGCAAAAGATGTAGAAATTTTAAACAGTACGTTTAAAGCAGGAGCAGACTTGGCGTTTACAAAAAAAATTGGAGATGTACTTGTATGCAATAACACTTTTGAAAGCGGTGGAAGAATCTATGGCTACAATATAAGTTTATCAAACTTTATAGGTATGATTTCCATAGGAAATAATACTGCACCATCCGGTTATAATGAACTAAATATAGCTAAGTGGACTAGCGTTAATTGCAATTAGAGTTTTACAAGACATAAGAATCTGATATTAAGAATGGATTTTGGTTTTAAAACCAAAATCCATTCTTAATTTGATATATTATGCTCGAATCAAAATGAATTAACTTAGTTTTGTTGGATAGGCCATTTATTTATCATTACTTGATATTAGTAAATATTCAAAAAAAAAACCAACTTATTTAATTCAGCAATCAAAAATCGAATTGATTATTCATACTTTTAAAATTTAATTAATTAAAAAAATAAATCGACAATCAATAATGATTTTTGACAAATACTTATATTTGTACTTACTTTAAAAGTGTTAAAATAATGATTTTTTTACAGTTAGATTTAAGCAATTTTGAGTCCTTTTTATACCTCAGATAAAATTTACATGAATATTATTTCAATAAATTTACATTTATTTTGAGGACTCTTGATGCAATGACCTATTTGACCAATTTTACAGATCGTTTAAGAAAAAGTGAATTAGTAAATGATTCTTTCTGGGCTATATTTGGTAATGTTCTAGGAAAGGGGTTATCTCTGTCAGCCGCAATAATAATTGCAAGAATATTAGGAAAAGAAGTTTATGGGGAATTAGGAATTGTTGGTGGAACTATTGGAACCTTTATAATTTTTTCAAACTTTGGGCTAAATTATACAACTACTAAATATATCGCCGAATACAAAAAGACTAAACCTGAATTATTACCTCAGATAATTAAATCTTGTCAGAAATTGACAATGATATTTAGTGGCATTTCCACTTTGGCCCTATTTCTTGTTGCGGATTATGTTGCCGTTTATTTACTGAAATCACCAAAATTTAGTTTTCCCCTTCGCCTGATCGCCATTAGTATTTTATTTGGTTCGTTGTGTAGAACTCAAACTGGTATACTTGCAGGTTTCGGAAAATTTAAGGAATTGGCCAAAATAAACACGATAATTGGTGTTATAACTTTTGTGTCAGGTATTTTATTAACCTATTTATATAGTTTTATTGGTGCCTTAATGGCTTTAATGATAATGCATATTATGAATTATTTGCTGAATAAGTATTTCATAAATCAACAAATAAAATCAGCCGAAACAAATATAAGAGAAAAATTTTCAGTCAAAGAAATTTTAAATTTTTCGATTCCAGTTGCTTTACAAGAAGCCTTTTACTCAGTCATAACCTATTCCTTTGGGTTATTACTGGTTCAATACTCCAATTATGGAGAGGTGGGTCTTAATTCAGCCGCTGTATATTGGAGTGCTATTATTTTATTTATTCCAGGAATCCTAAGAAATGTAATATTGTCTCATTTGGCATCCAATCTAAGTGATAAAAAACGACACATAAGAATATTAAGAATTATACTCTTATTTAATTTTTCAATAACTTTCTTTCTTTCTGTAATAATTTACTTTCTATCGGACTACATTGTATTGTCTTATGGCGATAATTTTTCGGGCCTTAAAGATGTTGTTAATATCTCTGTATTTACAACTATTTTTGTAAGCATGAGTAATGTTTATGCTCAAGCATATATGTCGGAAAATAAAAATTGGCTTATGTTAATTTTTAGAATCTTGAGAGATAGTTCAATTTTAATAATTGCATTTTACCTGATAAATGAAAATAATGGAGTTAATGGTGCTTTATCATTAGCAAAAAGCGCATTGTTCTCGAATATTATTTTCTTAGCTTTAATGAGTATAGTATATGAATTAAAACTAAAAAGAAAGCATAATTCATAATGAAAAAACTAATTTTCTTAATTTCATTTTTTTCTTATAGTGGTTATTATGCCGGTCTTGCAATTATTTTATCACTAAATCTTTCCGAATTATCAAGATTTTATTCAGTTCCTATTAGAGTAGTGATGGCATTATTAATGATTATAATCATTCACAGACATAAAAATCTTTTAATCAAAAACAAAAACTCTCATTATATAATATTATTTATTGTCTTTTGGGTTTTTTATTTATTGAAAGTTCTATATACAGAATCAATTACAACAAATAATGAATTAAGACGTATTTGGTATGAATACCCGCTTTTCGCTTTTTTATATATTATTATGCCCTTTTTAGCATTCTATTCAATAGATTTCTACAAATACAAAAAAATTATTCTAAATGGATTTATATCTTCTGGCTTTATATTGGGACTCGTTAGTCTATTTTTATATGGTAAATATTTAGTACAAGGAATTGGACGATTAAATTTAGTACGTTATCAGACAGGAGAAGAAGTTCTTAGCCCTTTAGCACTATCCTATTCTGGCGCATTAACAATAGTATTATGTATCTATAAATTCGTAATTCTAAAAGAAAAGAATAAATTACAAATCCTATATTTATCCTCTACTATAATATTATCTTTTATAATGTTCTTACTTGGATCTTCAAGAGGTTCTGTTATTGCTTTAATGCTAACTCTTCCATTGTTCTTAATTTATAGCCCCATAAAACAAAAATTTGGACTAATTTTTCTCTCAATACTGTCAACTCCAGTTATAATATGGGCCTTGGAAGCAAGCGGAAGTAGCATATTTACAAGGATGGGAAATACAATAGAAGATAAAGGGGGAGGTCGAGAATCGCTTTGGAAAAATGCATTCATGCATTTTATTGAACATCCAATTTTTGGGGGAAAAATTGAAATTGGTGGTATTTACCCTCATAATATTATTTTAGAAATACTTATGGCAACTGGTATTTTGGGCACAATTCTAATTTCACCAGTTATTATTAAAGGCTTTAAATTGGGAATAGAAAATTTACGGTATGATAAAACTAACCTTTTTGTAATTTTAATTATGATTCAAGGATTAACCCAACATTTATTTACTGCTGGTTTTTATACTTCAACATTATTGTTTGTTCCTTTAGCAATATTGTTTAGTTTATCAAAAAAAAACTTGCAGTATGAAAATTAATAAAAAGGTGGGAATCGTATACCATTATATCGCCCATTACAGACATGCCATTTTCCAAGAGCTCTTTAACAATTCTAATCATAATTACACCTTAATTTCCGCAAAGGAATCAGGAAATAATATTAAAACAATAGACCCGGAATTAGCCTTCACTCCTATTAATAAGGGTGGCTTTCGATGGCTTTTTGTAAAAAATAAGTGGTTGTTAAAAAATAGACTTCTATGGCAATCTGGTTTAATCTCCCATTTGCGCAAACAGAATTATGACACTGTAGTTTTTTTAGGAAATATCTATTATCTTTCAACCTGGGTTGCAATAGGTTACCTAAAGCTAAAGAGAAAAAAGATATTTCTTTGGACACATGGGGTTACATCAGATGCTAATGATATAAAATGGAGGTTTAGAAAATTTTTCTATAGCCTAACAGATGGTCTTCTTTTGTATGGTCATGAAGCAAAAAATGTGATGATCCAAAACGGATTTAAGGAACAAAAGTTACATGTAATCTATAATTCCCTAGATCATGAAATTCAAATGCAGTATAGACGCGAAATTACAGACGTCACTGTATCAGAAACTAAAAAGGCATTGTTTCTAAACCCTGAATTGCCTTATATTGTATTCGTAGGCAGGCTTACAATGCAAAAAAAATTAGATATGATTGTTGAAG
The DNA here is from genome assembly GCA_035798135.1 of Flavobacteriaceae bacterium KMM 6897. Taxonomy (GTDB): domain Bacteria; phylum Bacteroidota; class Bacteroidia; order Flavobacteriales; family Flavobacteriaceae; genus Sediminicola. The sequence goes on from JAPFBR010000006.1 coordinate 29,681, forward strand.
CTTCTAAATTATTAAATGAGGAAGGATTTAAAATAAATACTTTGTTTGTTGGAGATGGTGAAGGAAAAGAAGATTTAATATCTTTAGTAAATCTTCATGGTTTAGGAGATTATTTTAATTTCTATGGGGCTTGCTACAATGAAAGCGTAATCTCTAAATTAATAGGTTCTGCCGATATTTGTGTATCCCCTGGAGAAGTGGGTCTTACCGCAATTACATCACTAGGTTATGGGACACCTGTAATTTCCCATGGAAATTTTAATTATCAAATGCCTGAATATGAATCTATCGAACCTGGAATAAATGGTGATTTCTTTATTCACGATTCTAAAGAAGACTTAGCCTATAAAATTAAACTTTGGATAAATGGAGCCAAACAAAAATCTAGGGAGCAAATCAGAAAAAACTGTTTTGAAATTATAGATTCCAAATATAATCCCAAAAATCAAGCAAGTTTGATCAATGAAATTATTTCAAACTCATGAATAAATTTTCGTTAAGAGCAATTTATAGAAATTTAAAAATGAAATGGTGCCGATTTAAATATCGACTTAATCAGGTTCACCCGACGTTTTATTTTGCAGGCAATGGGTATCTCAGTCCTGATCTAATCGCCCATGAATATGCCTATATTGGTCCAGGGGCCTATATACCCCCAAAGGTCACTATTGGCAAATACGCCATGCTGGCACCTAATGTATCCATTTTAGGGGGTGATCACATTTTCACAGATCCTACTACACCAATAATATTTTCCGGCAGGCCTGAAATGCCACAGACCACTATTGGTGAAGATGCTTGGATTGGCGCAAATGTTTCTATAATGGCAGGTGTCACTATTGGTAACGGTGCTATTATTGCCGCCAATGCAATGGTTACAAAAGATATACCCGAATATTCTATTTATGGAGGAAATCCTGCTAAACTAATTAGAATGCGCTTTAACGAAGAAGAAATCGTTTTGCACAGAAAAATGTTATCAAAATCAAATATAGAGGTTAAGTTTACCAAGAAAAAAAAATAAGCATGTTCAAAAACAAAACTCTTCTTATTACGGGAGGTACAGGATCTTTCGGAAATGCGGTATTGACCCGCTTTTTAGAGACCAACATAAAAGAAATACGCATCTTTAGTCGTGATGAAAAGAAACAGGACGATATGCGGAACCAATTAAAAAACGAAAAGGTAAAATTCTATATTGGGGATGTACGAGACTACAACAGTATTGCCAAGGCCATGCATGGGGTAGACTATGTATTTCACGCTGCAGCCCTTAAGCAAGTGCCTTCTTGCGAATTTTTTCCTTTGGAGGCCACAAAAACCAATGTTTTTGGCACACAAAATACCATAGACGCGGCAGTTGCAAACAATGTAAAACGAATTATTTGTCTAAGTACGGATAAGGCAGCATATCCTATAAACGCAATGGGCATAAGCAAGGCTTTAATGGAAAAAGTAGCCGTTGCGGCCTCTAGAAACATACCTAATGACAGCACTATCGTTTGTTTAACCAGATATGGTAACGTAATGGCCTCAAGGGGATCCGTGATTCCTTTATTTGTAAAACAAATAGAAGAAAATAGTCCCTTAACAATTACAGATCCCAAAATGACACGGTTCTTGATGTCTTTGGAGGATGCCGTAGATTTGGTTTTGTTCGCATTTGAGCATGGCAATCAAGGAGATCTTTTCGTAAACAAGGCACCCGCAAGCACCATTGGAGATTTGGCCAATGCCATAAAGGACATCTTTAAGGCCAACAATGAAATAAAGGTAATTGGTACTAGGCATGGGGAAAAACTATATGAAACCTTATGTACGAGGGAAGAGATGCAAAAGGCAGAGGATATGGGTGAATTTTATCGTATTCCTGCAGATAACAGGGATTTAAATTATAGCAGGTATTTTTCCGAAGGGGAAACGGATATTAGTGAAATTGAGGATTATCATTCCCATAACACCGTGCAATTGACCAATGCAGCTCTAAAGGAAACACTACTTAATCTGGATTTTATCAAAGAAAATTTAAAGTGAACCCTGTAAATCAAATTGAAGGGTCACAACATATTGATGAGAGGGGGAGATTAACCTTTTTCAATGCTTTTGATATGAGAGAAATAGTTAGGTTTTATGAAATAGCCCCGTCTTCAACCCATACTATTAGAGCTTGGCAAGGACACCAGAAAGAAAAAAAATGGTTTTATTGTACGGCTGGAGCTTTTATTGTGAATTTGAAAAAGATTATCGATGATTCCTCCCATCCTATTAATATGGTTTCCCAAAGATTCGAATTGAATGCTAATAATCCCATAATACTGGCCGTGCCAGGCGGGTATGCCTCAGGATTTAAATCAATGGTGGAAAATTCTAAGCTTATGGTCTTTTCGAATTGTTCATTGGACAATTCCAAAAACGATGATATAAGATTTCCCTTGGAACAATGGAAAGCACAGTGGTAAAACATAACATAATGAAAAAAATAGGTGTAACAGGACAGGCAGGGTTTGTAGGGAACCATCTTTATACAACCCTTAGCTTGGATAATGATATAGAATTAATCCCATTTGAGCGTGATTATTTTGAAAATTCCCAGGCATTGGAGAAGTTTGTGGCTCAGTGCGATGTCATTGTCCATTTAGCGGCAATGAACAGGCACGAAGATGCAAAAGTCATCTACAATACCAATTTGGAATTGGTCAGTAAATTAATTGATGCCTGTACCAACCTGAAGGTTAAGCCACACATTATTTTTTCGTCCTCCTCACAAGAGGAGAAAGACAACCTGTATGGTAAATCTAAAAAGGAGGGTAAAGAGAAATTTATTGCCTGGGCTAAGAAAAATAACTGCAAATTTACCTCTTTGACTATCCCTAATGTTTTTGGCCCGTTTGGCAAACCAAACTACAATTCCGTAGTGGCGACCTTTTGCTATAAAATTGCCCATGGTGAATCTCCCAGCATAATAAACGATAGTGAGGTGGGACTAATTTACATTAATGAATTGGTCGCTATATTTATAGAGAACATTAAAAATGAAATACAGGGAGATAGTCATAATGTCGCTGAAGTTAAAATTGAGCCTACAAAAAATATAAATGTTTCCGAACTTTTACGTTTGTTGCAGCAATATAAAGTGGATTATATGGAGAACGGAGTTTTTCCGAATCTAGAAGATCCATTTGGCAAGGCCTTATTCAATACTTTTAGATGTTATGTTCCTGAATCACAATATCCCGTAAAATATAAGAAACATACCGATAATCGTGGTAGTTTTGTGGAAATAGCGCGGACTCAGACCAGTGGTCAGTTTTCCTTTTCTACAACCGTTCCTGGAATTACAAGAGGGAATCATTTTCATACTAGAAAAGCAGAACGCTTTGCTGTTATAAGTGGTAAAGCATTGATCCAATTACGTAAAATTGGCACAGATAAGGTGATAGACTATTATTTGGATGGAACGGAACCAGCTTATGTAGATATGCCCATTTGGCATACACATAACATAAAAAATATTGGTAAAGAAGAATTAATTACCTTGTTTTGGATCAATGAACCCTATAATCCCGAAAATGCCGACACCTATTTTGAAGATGTATAATAACAAAGGAATTAACTTAAAATTCTAAAATTGAAAAAATTAAAAGTAGTAACCGTTGTAGGCACTAGACCCGAAATAATTAGATTGTCTTGTGTCTTGAACGCCCTTGATGCCAATGAAGCAATTGATCATACCCTGGTACATACAGGCCAAAATTATGATTATGAACTAAATGAAATATTTTTTGAAGATCTTGGAATTAAGAAACCAGATTATTTTTTAAATGCCGCAGGTAAAAATGCAACAGAAACTGTTGGGAATATCCTAATTAAGATTGACCCTATTTTGGAAGAACTAGCCCCGGATGCATTTTTGGTGCTTGGAGATACCAATTCTTGTTTATGTGCAATCCCTGCCAAGAAAAGAAAAATACCAGTATTCCATATGGAAGCAGGGAATCGTTGCTTTGATCAACGTGTACCTGAAGAAACCAATAGAAAAATAGTAGATCACATCTCTGATGTGAACCTAACGTACAGTGATATTGCCCGCGAATACTTATTACGGGAAGGTTTGCCGCCTGACAGGGTTATTAAGACAGGTAGTCCTATGTATGAGGTCTTACACAAGTTTAAGGCTAAGATTGAAGCTTCCAATGTGCTTGAAAAATTAAATTTAGAGCAGAATAAGTTCTTTGTTGTGTCTTCCCACAGGGAGGAAAACATAAGTAATCCCAAAAATTTTGAAGGCCTTATTACCTCTTTGAACCAAATCGCCGAAAAATATAATTATCCAGTTATAGTTTCAACACATCCAAGAACAAGGAATATGTTGGATACTATGAAGATAAACGCTCATAAAAACATCCAGTTCCTTAAACCTTTAGGCTTTTCGGATTACAATGCTTTACAATACCATTCCTTTGCAGTGTTATCCGATAGTGGTACTATTTCTGAAGAATCCTCCATCTTGAATTTTAGGGCTCTTAACATTAGGGATGCACATGAGCGGCCAGAAGCTATGGAAGAAGCATCCGTTATGATGGTTGGCCTTAACCCAGAGCGTATTATGCAAGCCTTAGTTGCCCTGGAGGTCCAGGAAAGAAACCCTGATCGAAATTTTAGACAGGTTACTGATTATTCCATGCCAAATGTGAGCGAAAAGGTTGTGCGTATTATAATTTCCTATGTCGATTATATTAATAGAGTAGTTTGGTCTAAATAATTTGGTATGAGAATAGTATTTTTAGCATTGGCTTTTCCCAATATGGAGCAATCCTATTATTTATATACGGAACTGGTTACAGAACTGCATAATGAGGGCCACGAAATTCTAGTTGTGGCGCCGGCATATGATCCAAAGAGAAAGGGACTTCAGCTAGAGACCGGAATTAAGGTGCTCAGGGTGCCTACCTTAGAATTGTTCGGTTCAGGATTAATTATGAAAGGGGTTGCTAATCTTTTACTGCCCTACCTCTACAAAAGAGCACTAAAAAATCTCAAAATTGATTTAAATTTTGACTTGATCATTACTGCTACCCCACCAATAACCCTCTATAATGTAGTAGCTTGGTTAAAGAGAAAATCAAATGGAAAAGTATATTTGATCTTACGTGATATTTTCCCTCAAAATGCCGTTGATCTAGGACTTATGAAGGAAAAGAGCTTTATCCACAGATTTTTCAGGGACAAAGAAAAAAAGCTTTATGCTATTTCCGATAGCATTGGTTGTATGTCTGAAGGTAATATTTCTTATTTAGAAAAACACAATCCTGAAATCGATAAAAAAAAATTACATCTTCTGCCAAATTGGGCAAATTTGTTACCACTCCAAAGCAATGAAATAAATAGACAGCTTAAAAAACAAGAGGGGTTAGAAGGTAAATTCATAGTTGTATTTGGAGGTAATATTGGGATTCCACAAAAAATGGAAAATATTGTGGATTTAGCACTGGCCTGTAAAGATAAAACCGATATACTTTTCTTAATTGTTGGTGTGGGCAGTGCATTGGAAGATTTAAAGAATTTAATAGCTTCAAAAGAAGTTTCAAATATTCAATTAAGAAAAGGCTTAAAACATAATGAATACTTTGAATTATTGCAAATAACGGATGTGGGATTAATCTCTTTAAGTGATCAATTTACCATACCCAATTACCCTTCCAAAGCTTTATCCTATTTTAACGCGAAGAAACCAATATTGGCGTCTCTTGACTTGAGTACTGATTTTGGAGAAGGTTTGGAAAAAATAAATGCCGGGTTATGGGCAGAAGCTGGTAACACATCCTTGTTGAAAGAAAAACTGATGTTGTTATACAATGATTCTGAACTTAGAATGCAAATGGGTGAAAACGGGTATAATCATATGAAAAAGGAACTAACATCTAAAAAAGCTTTGGAAACTGTAATTAATGTAATCAGTAAATTATAAAATGTATATCAATGGTTTGTATCGTAAAATATAGAGCATCATATTTCTGTAATTTGTATCATTAAAGTATAATCAGTTGCCCATTAAAAACGTAAAACATATTAAACATGTATATGCACATTATAAAAAGGATAATGGATATTGTTCTTTCACTTTTCATATTGGTCTTGTTAAGTCCAGTAATCATTATTGTTTTTATTATTTTATTTTTTACCAATAATGGAAGACCATTTTTTTATCAATCGAGACCAGGCAAGGATGAAAAACTCTTCAAAATTATCAAGTTCAAATCCATGAACGATAAGAAAGATAAAGATGGGGAATTATTGCCGGACGCAAAACGCCTCACTAAAGTCGGATTATTTGTGCGTAAAACCTCATTGGACGAAATACCACAATTAATAAATGTAATCAAAGGGGATATGTCACTCATAGGGCCCCGACCATTATTAATTTCCTATCTTCCATTATATAATGACCAACAGCGTAAAAGACACCTTATTAAACCAGGGATAACAGGTTGGGCGCAGGTCAATGGTCGCAACGCCATATCCTGGCAACAAAAATTCGAGTATGATGTGTGGTATGTTGAGCATTGTTCTATTCTTTTGGATTTAAAAATACTATGGATGACATTTTTAAAAGTGGTTAAAAGAGATGGGATTTCCTCCAGTACAAGTGCAACTATGGAATTTTTTACCGGTAATTAAAAAAGTAACTATTTATTTGAATTGGGACGTCATCTTTAGTTTTCTACGGTACAGGCCGCAACTAGTAAAACATATCACTTTAATGTACTCAGGCAAGGCTCTGGGCTAATTATGCCTTAATCTTTTCACCCTTCATTTAAGAGTTAAATATTCCCTTATAAAGTTTAAGTAAATTTTCTACCATTGTCCACAAAAATCCTAATCAAAATTAATTACTTGGAGCAAGCAATACCTTACCTCTGGTCGAAATTTTGAGATCTTAATCGAAAGAGTATGATATAAATATCTTTTCCCCGTAAAGAATTGTAGTTTCAGAGCTGATTTGATGAGTGAATATTAATATTCACAATCCAGATAAATTCCCCCAAAAGAACATTTCATATTTTGTGTCATTCAATTCCTGTGTGTAGCCATACAATCAAACCAATTGCTACAATAGGTCCAACTTGGGCAGTGATGGTTGCAATTTAAATTATGGCCCTTACTAGGATATGAACCGTCCGGGCCTTTAAGAGGACGAACGGCAGTCTGTTGAAGAGAATGCTGCCAGTATAAAAATATTAATAGTTCGCCTGATAAGGAACTTAAAAGCGTATTGTAATCGTGTATAACAAAACCAACTATGAAACTAAGCATTGTCCTTCCATGCTATAACATGGAAAAGTATTTACCTAAATGCATCAATAGCCTTTTAGAACAGGACATTGATACCTCTATGTTTGAAATTATCATAGTTAATGATGAATCCAAAGATACTACCCTGGATATTGCCCTTACTTATGAATTAACATACCCTAATATAAAAGTAATAGATAAAAAAAATGCAGGTGTTGGCGCAGCACGTAACTCAGGGTTAGATGTTGCCACTGGTACTTATATCTATTTTTTAGATCCCGATGATTATTTGGCCAAAAATGTAATAGGAAAGATTCTGTCCACAATAGAAGAACATAATTTGGATATATTGGTCTTCAACAGCTTGGAAGTTAAGGTTGACACTAATCTCACATCTAACAATATTGATACTATTGAGGATGAAATTAGTATAATTGACGGTATCAGTTATATTGCTTCGGTAAAATACCACAATGAAGTATGGTGGTATTTTATTAAAAGGGAATTTTTGGTCAATACCGGGATTCGGTTTATTGAGGGAAAATGGATGGAGGATGCTATTTTAACGGCCCATCTTTTTTGTAAAGCAGAACGAATGGCCTATCTCAATCTGGATGCACATAGGTACCGTATATTACCAACCTCCGCCATGCGCAATAAAAGCCCGGAACATTATAAAAAGGTTATTTTTGACAATGCAAATGCAGCGAGGGAATTTGGTGTTCTTATCCAAAAAATTCCCCAATATCACCCAAAGGCAAAAGCATGTATTAATCGTCTAAAAACTAGACAACAGTCGTTTGTCTTCTTTTTATTGGTAAGATTAATGAAATCGGATATTTCTATCCGAAATATTCCCGAAATGCTATCCAACTTTAAACAGATAGACGCCTATCCGTTGAAAAAATTTATTGGGGAGGATTACCATGGGTTTAACTACTCGTTCATGGTTTACATCTTTAATAATAGACCTTTAATCAATCCATTCATTAAAATCTTTAGAACTTTTTATACCTTCACCAGATGAACATAATAATAACTTCAGCAGGAAGACGGGTGTCTCTTGTTAGGGCGTTCCAAAAAGAGCTAAAGAAATTGGTTCCTAATGGCAAAGTTTTTACCGTAGATGCCTATCCAGAAGTCTCAGCAGCCTGTCATGTGAGTGATGGTCATATAAAAGTCCCCTTTTTGGATCAACCGGATTATATTGAAAAACTACTAAGTTTTTGTAAAGCGAATGACATTAAATTAATAATTCCTACCATAGATACAGAACTGATGCTCTTATCTAGCCATAGGGATCTGTTTCAAACCAACAATATAGAAGTAGTGATTTCTTCTGAAGAATTCATTCATAAATGCAGGGATAAAAGAATCATCCATGATTTCTTCGAATCCAAGGGAGTGAACAGAGCAAAAGAATACAGTAAGAATAACTATAGTCTTCCATTATACATAAAGCCCCTGGATGGGAGCCGCAGTGTTGATAATTATATCATTAAATCCAAAGCAGAATTAAGGGAGTTTCATTTTGAAAATGATAAATTAATGTTCTTGGAATATTTGGATCATAACGAATTTGAGGAATTTACGTGTGACCTATATTATGACAAAAAGAACACCCTTAAATGTGCTGTCCCCAGAAAACGAATTGAAGTACGGGATGGAGAAGTCCTTAAGGGTGTTACCATGGATAATGAACTGATACCGTACATAAAAAAGCATTTGCATACCATTGAGGGTGCAAGAGGGTGTTTGACCGCTCAGTTTTTCAAACACAAAAAAAATCATACTATATACGGCATTGAAATAAACCCTAGGTTTGGAGGAGGATTCCCACTTACCTATCTGGCGGGAGCAAATTTTCCCAAATGGCTTATCCAAGAGTATCTTTTCGACAAAGAAATTGAAGATAACTTTAATAGTTGGGAAAGTGACCTATTAATGATCAGATATGATGACGAAATTTTAGTACATGGATATAAAGGTTGATCAAAATACCATTATCGTTTTTGATTTGGATGACACCTTATACAATGAGATTGAGTTTTTAAAATCGGCCTATTCGGATATTGCCCAACAGATGGAAAATGAGAACTGGCGCTTCCTATATGCTCAAATGATCTCGATGTATAGAAACAACAAGGATGTTTTTGGATACATTTCCCAGCAGTATAATATTCCTAAAACGGATCTTATGTCATGGTATAGGGAGCACAAACCAAATATTGCACTATTTAAAGGCGCTCTGGAAACAATTAAAGAAATTAAAAAAAATAACGGAAAAATAGGGCTGATCACCGACGGAAGAAAAATTACCCAGACCAATAAAATTGAAGCCTTAGGTCTTGTCCCCTATTTAGATTGCACTGTAATTTCCGAAGAAATTGGGACAGAAAAACCACACTTAAATAATTATAAATTTATGGAAACAACTTTTGGCAAAGGATCCTATCATTATATAGCGGATAACTTGAAAAAAGATTTTCTTACACCAAACGCCCTTGGATGGAATACAGTAGGACTCATTGATAATGGCCTGAATATCCATAAAGATGCCTACCTATATGAAGAAATAAAATATCAGCCAAAAACGTATATTACATCTCTAATGGATCTGGATATAATATAAATCTCTGATTTAACGTTGTATTTTACAGTTCAACAATCTAAATGACCAAACATGTTTAAGTTTAATACATTTAGGGTTGGAAGAGATAAAAAATAAATAATTCAATAGTTGAATACATAGTGAATGATCGAAATAATAAGAGATAAAAAAAATTGGGATAATCTGCTTGAAGAAGTGGAATATTATGATATATATCATACTTATGATTATCATCATATAACCAAAAATAATTTGGATGACCCTTTGATGGTCAAATATACAGAGGACAACAAAATCATAGCGATTCCTTTTTTAATGCGAAAAATTGCCGAAACCCACTATCAAGACCTCACATCGGTATATGGGTACCCAGGTCCTATTTCAAAAAACTTGGATGAAAATTTCAATAATCAAAACTTTATTATAGAATTCAATTCTTATCTATCCTCTCATAATATTATATCCATATTTTCTAGATTAAACCCGTTTGTTTCCAACCAACATAGATGTATCCATAAACTAGGTGAAATATCCAATTTAGGCAAGGTGGTCAATATAAATCTTACATTAGACTTGGATATACAATTGCAAGCATATCACAAAAGGTTAAGAACCCATGTAAACAAAGCTAGAAGACTCTGTAACATTAAGCTTGCAGAAACGAAAGAGGAAGTGCTTGCCTACATCGATTTATATTATAGGAATATGGAACGTGTAAATGCCAAAAAGTATTATTTTTTTGAAGAAAAGTACTTTTTTGATCTCTTGAATTCCAAAGATTTCAAATCCCGTATATTATTGGCTACTGATAAAGAAACCAATACCATTATAGCAGGTGCCATGTTTATTACAACGAACCAAATTCTACAATACCATTTGTCCGGAACTGATGAGAATAAATTAGATCATTATCCCATTAAACTTTTAATAGATGAGATGAGGACTATTGCAACCGAAGAAAATATCACTTTTTTTAATCTTGGGGGCGGCGTTGGAAATAAAGAAGACTCCTTGTTCCATTTTAAATCTGGATTTTCTAAAGATTTCAAAGAATTTAACATTTGGAAGGTTATTGTTAACCAAGAAATTTACGATCAATTGACTTTAGAAAAAAATATTGTAGTAGAAACCAATTATTTCCCACTTTACCGATCTTTAGAACTTAATTAGATTCCTGTGCGAATTATATCCAATCCATTTACCTCAAAGACCTTTTCAGATATCTGGCTAAGGCAATTCAACAAGAACCAACCTTATTTTGAATTTAAAAGTATAGAAGGAATTTCTTTTGTAAAAAGCTGGTTGCCTCTATTATATGTAAACATTGGAAAGACACACACCAAAGGAATTTCTTATACCTTAAATGAACAAGAGCAATTGGATTTAAAAAATAAGGTACTGTTAATATATGATGTCCCTTCATTTTTTGACTTGGAGCTTCCCACCTTAAATAAAAACAGTCAATTACATAAAATTCAGCAATATCCGGGGTTTTTAATACAGCTGGACAATTTTAACGATCTCAGCCATTACATGGTATCAAATTTCAGTAAAAGCTCCCGATATAAGCTCAACAAGTACAAAAAAAGGCTGGAAGATTCGTTTGATATCTCCTATAAAATGTTCTTGGGGGATATTTCCAAAGAGGAATACGATTTTGTTTTTGAGCATTTTAAAATTTTATTGGAAAAACGATTTTTGGACAAAGGGATTACAAATAACAATCTAGATCCGAAAGAATGGGACTTTTATTACGAGGTTGCATTTCCTATGATCCTTGAAAAAAAAGCAAGTCTATTTGTAATCTATGAAGGCAATTCCCCAATAGGGGTTACACTAAGTTACTTTTCTGAAAATATTCTTTTCGACGCTATTACTGTTTTTGACATTGATTATGAAAAATTTCATTTAGGCTCGGTAACCACTATGAAGCTCGTAGAATGGAGTTTGAAAAATAACATCAGAACATTTGACTTCTCCAAAGGCTATTTTGATTATAAGAAAAGATGGGCCAATAAAGAATACCGCTTCGAATACCATGTATATCATGATTCAAATTCTATTAGCGCTAAACTTATTGCTTGGTCTGTTTTTGGATTTTTCACTTTAAAGCAAAAGCTTCGCGATAAAAAAATAATCGAAAACCTTCAAAAACTACGGTATCATTTAAAAAGTAAAAAGGTTGAAAGCACTCCAAATCTAACCTATGAGTTTTCTGATTTAAAACAGGATACAGAGGAATTGGATTTGGTAGAAATTGATTTTAAGACCCCCCCACATACTTTTTTAACTGCATTGGTCTTTGATTTTTTGTATCTCAATAACGAAGAATTGAAGCATATTAGAGTACAACAAGTAAAAAATAACAAATCACTTTTTATAATCAGGGGAAAATCTACCAATCGAATAGCTACCATTACTAGCTTGTCCCAAAAGCAATGAGCTTAGTTAAAATTAAAAAATACAATTTAAATATTGACTTTTTTGGAACTAGGTCAATTTATCCATTCTATTCCAATGTTTATAATAAGAGCAATCATCAAAATTTCTTAAATCCCAATCAGAATAACAGTCTTGAATTAGGATCTACAATTCATGTTGTTAACTATATCAATCCTTACCTCCAATTATCATTAAATGACTCCAAAATTTCACTGAAAGCCTTTAAATTTCAACTACACATCGGATTTTTGGCCAACTTGCATGGCTTTTCAAATGTAGATGAATATATGAAGTTTAAAATGAGCTCTAAAGGTCGGACCAAAATGAGGGGATATTTAAGGCGATTGGAAACTTGCTTCAACATACATTATAAAATGTATTATGGTAATATAACTATCGCCGATTATGAACTTTTATTCCGGAAACTACATTGCTTCATTTTAAATCGATTTGAAGAACGAGGTAACAAGCACGAAGCATTGGAAAATTGGGAAATTCTGAAAAAGAATTCCTATGCCATGATCCTTGACAAAAAAGCATCATTATTTGTAATATACAATGGTGAAGAGCCTATTGATATCTGTCTTAATTATCACCACCAGAATATTTTGGACAACGCCATTAGATCCTATGATATAAATTATTCTAAATTTAGGTTGGGATATATCGATATTTTAAAACAACTGGAATGGTGTTTTGAAAATGGAGCTGAAATTTTCGACCTATCATTTGGTGATTTTGAGTACAAACGAAAGTGGTGCAATGAAGTGTATGATTTTGAAACTCAAATAATATACAATAAATCGCGTTTTGAATATAAAGCGATTGCTTTCGGAATAATGCAGTTGAACAAATTAAAGGCGCATTTAAAGAAGAAAAATGTCCATTTGGTTTACCATAAGGCAAGGAAACTCTTTAATAGAAAAATTGAAGTAGACACCAATAAATCAAAAATATTATTTGATGTAACAGAAATAGAAACTATACCAAAAATGGAAACTCTTTCCGAAATTGACATTCGGTCGGATAAATATGAGTTTATAAAAAGACCTGTTTATGACTTCCAATATTTAAATTTTGAGACTTCTCAAAACATTAAAGTTTACAATCCAATAAACTTCCCTGAAGTCTTTATCATTAGTGGAAAAAAGAAATGTCTTAAAATTGAACTATTATAATCATTTCTTGAAATGAATAATAAATTAACTTTTAAATGTAATTTTTTTATGGATCTCTTTGAAAAAGGAGAAATAGCTGATGTCTATGAAAAAATCACCTATTTGGAAAACGATCAAAGCCTTTATGAGGCTACAAAGGCAACCAAAAACACTAATGAGAAGCATAAAATTTATACCATTGCATTAGTCCCTGATTATTTAAACCTTGTTCTTAAAAACGACAAAAAGCATGTCCAAAAAACTTACTCACAAAACAATCTGGGATATGCAATACGCATCAAAGACATTGTCAATCTAGATGGGTATCTTAAATCCCAATTCAAATCAAATAGCAAGGTGATAAAACGAAGTCTTACCAGGCTTGAATCTTGTTTTAATATCCGTTATCAAATAATTTTTGGAAGTATCACAAAAGAAGAATATGGATTTTTAATGTCAACATTGAGGGAAATGCTAATAAGAAGATTCGCCCAACGAAAAGATGACAATAAAAAGATAAAGGAATGGGATTTAATTCTAGACAAGACTTTTGATCAAATCAAGAACAAGGAAGCTTCTTTATTTATTATATATGACAATGAAAAACCAATAGATATTTCTTTAAATTATCATTTTGATAAAATTATGTTCAGTGCTATCTCATCTTATGATATAGACTATCATAAATTTGGGGTTGGCCATGTTGAAATGATCAAATTGGTAGAATGGTGCCTAAAAGACCAGTATGACTTTCTAGAGTTAGGCTATGGCGATTTGGATTTTAAAAGGAGATGGTGCAATCATATTTATAATTTTAAGTATCAGGTTGTATATAACCAAGAATCATTATTCATTCCCATATTTGCGAAAATGGAGCTATACAAGTTATCCCTTAAAGAATACCTGAAAGGGAGAAAAATAAACATGATTTTTAACAACATAATGGAGAAACTGTCCTTTAAAAAGCTGAAGGAGTTAAATGAAGCTTCTGACTTTACCCTTGAAAATATCTCAATAACAGAATCCGTTGGATATGAAGTATTATCTATAGTAGATCCAGAAACGGAAGATTATATGTACCTACGGCGTATCCTAAATGAGTTTTTATATACATCACAAGAACATAAGGATTATACATCCATTTTTAAAATTTCCGAGAACCCAAATACATTTTTGCTTAGAGGAAAGGTTAATGTACAGCAAATAACATTCAAAAATTAATATTTGGTTAATAGCTAATGGTTGGCTTACTTTACACTTTGTATTCTTTATCTAACAAAGTTGGTTCATCCCCTGGATTGAAATTAAAATGATGGTATTAAAATTCATAGTCAAAAAGAATTTTTATTTTACTTTTTTTGAACAACAAGTTGTTCCGCATTTCTATAAAGGGGTAACTTATAAAAACATTGAATTACCACTTTCAGAATATTCGCCAAACGTTAACCAGGCTGTAAAAACGCTTGTAACATGCATAGAACTATTCCCTACATATTTTATTTCAAAGATCGAAATTCCCACAGACTATAAAATAAAAAAGCTTTTTCGTGTAAAAGGCTATTGTATATATATTAATAATGTCAAAAATATTGACGCATATATCCAGGCTAACATTAATACTAATTTAAGGACCTCTTTAAGAAGAAAAATAAAAGGATTGGAGACGAGTTTTAACATAGGTTACAAACTCTTTTATGGACAGATAGGCAGAAATGACTATGAGTTTCTTATGCAGGCACTATATGATATGCTTGTCAGAAGATTTAATCAACGCGATGATAAACATGAGTCACTTTTACGGTGGGATTCATATTACGATAGTGTATTTACATTGATCAACAAGAAACAAGCATCTCTCTATGTTATTTATGATGACCGCAAACCAATACAGATATCCTTAAACTATCATTATGATAAGATTGTATTTTTAGCAATTCCTTCTTATGATATTGATTATGCCAAATTTGGTTTAGGGAATATTGCCGTACATAAATTATTGGAATGGAGTATAACTAATAATTATGAAATTTTAGATATGGGCTTTGGGGCCTTTGATTATAAATTAAAGTGGTGCAATCACAACTATGACTTAGAACACCATTTATTTTATAAAAAAAATTCAATTATTGCCGCGGTAATTATTCATTACATTGCCTTAAAGACCCAATTGCTAAACTATTTAATATCTAAAGGGGTAAACGTACAGTATCATAAAATAAAGTCCATATTCAACAAAAAACACGATACTGGAGAATTGGAATACCAAGTAGATGAATCAAAAAAAGCTATGACCGACCATCTAGGTTTAGAACGTATAGATGTTATAAATGATACTTCTTATGCCTTCTTAAAAAAATCGGTAAATGATTTTTTGTACACCAACTTGGAACATATTTCCAATATTGAAGTGTATGAAGTCAAAAAAGATGAATCCTATCTCATCAAGGGCCAAAAAAACACGCAGAAGATTGTTTTTAAAAGTTAATGAATGTCATAAACATTTACATGTGCTTATCAATAAAACACCTCCCTCCCTCATCTGTTTAGAAATGAATTCCTTATTAATTAAGTAAAGCTCAAAATTAATTCTAGAGATTTTATTTATTAAAATAGAGGACTCATAAATTGTAGCATTTAAATATTAGTTTAATAGGTGTTCACTAGACAAATCCAGGCCTTAAAATTAGTTGCCTTTTAAAGCTAATTTTATTTTTCAATAATATAGTTCCCAATGCAAAGAGCATCGAGACCATTCGAATAAAAACATCTCAAGGCATCAAAAGGCGATTCTACTACCGGTTCTCCCTGTATATTAAAACTGGTATTCAATACTACTGGCACTCCTGTTTTGATACCTAGTTTTGTTATAACGTCATGGTATAGTGGATGTAATTCCTTGTCTACGGTCTGCAGACGCGCGCTACCATCCACATGGGTGATCGCTGGTAAAATATGTTGTTTTTCTTTTAAGACATTACATACCTTAAGCATAAATGGATCTTCTACCTGTAGGTCAAAATAATCCTTGTATGACTCCAAGGTTGATGATGGTGCAAAAGGCCTATAGGCCTCCCTAAATTTCACTTGAGCATTTATCTTATCCTTCATCTGTGGAAATGCCGGGTTTGCCAAGATACTTCTACTACCCAATGCCCTAGGACCAATCTCCATGGTCCCTTGGAACCATCCAATTATTTTTCCCTGTTCCAAAAGCGTAGCTGCCCTTTCTCCAATATCAACTACATATTCCGCTTTTAACTTCGCCTTATCCAGTGCGGCCTTAATCTCTTCGTTGGAATAAAATGTGCTTAGGTAAGGATTGTCATGAATATAATTACGTTTATTTTTTAAAATTCCATTATACAAATAATATGCGGCACCTATAGCAGTCCCATTATCGCCAGCCGCAGGCATCACATAAACATCTTTAAAGGCGCTTTCCCTGATGATTCGTCCGTTCATTACACTATTTAAGGCTACGCCTCCTGCGATCACTAAATACTCTGCCTTTGTTTTTTTGTGGAGAATGGCGCAAATTTCCAAGACCTTTTCCTCTAAAACACGTTGGAAAGCCGCCGCTAGATCCATGTGATATTGCTGAAATTCTCCATCTAGCATCCTAGGTTCACCAAAAGTTTCATAGAATTTTTTGGAACACCTTTTACCTACAGTTTTTTGGTAATTAAAGTAGCTTAAATCAATTTTTACCTGGCCGTCATCTTTTATCTCAACAATTTTTCTAACCTGTTCAATAAAAGTTTCAGAATTTCCCATAGGTGCCAGCCCCATGGTCTTACCCTCATCATAATTGGGCTGAAAGCCACAGAATTCCGTCACTGCCTCGTAAAATGAACCTAAAGAATGAGGGAAAAAGCTTTCCCCAAACTTTTTGATGGTATTATCCTTTCCATGACCTATCCATGTGGTAGCCCATTCCCCAGAACCATCAATACCCAATAACGCAGCTTCTTTATAAGGGGAAACAAAAAATGAACCTGCCACATGGGTCAAATGATGTTCTATAAAATGGACTTTAGGTCCCATATTCTTATCCCAATTACCATTGTACCAAATCCAAAAGCGTCTTTGCTTGGCATACGCATTAACTAGATGATGGCCAACAAAAGGGAGCAAGCTTTTAAAATTTTTAAAAGCATATATAAGTTTTCTAAACCAGTGGGTCGTTGGTTTAATCGAAACGGCGACGTGATCAATATCAGCAAAAGTCAACCCTGCCAATTTTAAACACCTTTTGATTGCTAATTCAGGAAATGCCTGGGTATGTTTATCTCTGTTTAAACGTTCCTCTTCAATGGCTGCTATTATTTTTCCATCTTTTACTATACATGCCGTTGAATCGTGGAAATAATAATTAAGTCCGAGTATAATCATTTTTTAAGTAGATAGGGGTTACTATTTATTCACATCAAGCAATCTCGTTATAATAAATTGCTATTCGTGTTATTTTAATATTATAATTTTTAAAACCGAATCACCACAAACTCCGATCTTCTGTTCAACTTATGTTTGGCTGCTGAACAAGGGGTGTTGTCATCACATTCGTTGACCAAATTGGTCTCTCCATAGGCATTAGGCACTAAGCGATCTGCCTTTAGTCCTTTACCAATTAAATAATCCATGGTAGATTTAACCCTTCTTTCCGAAAGTCCCAAGTTGTAATTTGCTGGCCCTCTACTATCTGTATAAGATGCTACTTCCAAAGTAATAGTTTGGGTGGCATCCATTAGTGTTACTAATTGAGCCAACGTTGCCTTAGATTCGCTATTTAATGCACTTGAATCGAAAGCGAAGTATATCTTACCTAGATTTTTGATGTCATTTTCTATCTGGGCCTTTCTTTTGTTTTCTGCTTCTATCCTAGCTTTCTCAGCTGCTGCAAGTCTAGCCGCTTCTAACTCTTCTGCCATTCGTTTTGCTAATTCCTTTGCTTTATCCGCGGCATCGGTAGAATCTTGAACACGTTGTTGTTCCATTTTCATGGCTTCAATTAACGCCAAATGACCTTCTCCTTTTTTGGACAATTCCTTTTCAATACCAAAACGGTAAACTACCCCAGCTGAATGTTGGATTTGCTTTGTTGAGCCCTCTTTTATACCCCATTTTCCCATGGTATTGAAATTAAGCCCCCATGTATCATTGAACCATGTATTAAATCCGAAACCAACGTTACCTGTTGTTCGGCCTATATCTCCTATTGAACTATAACCTGCCCCGGCTTGAAGAAAAGGATCGAACCATCCAGATTCCCCAAACAACTTGTTCAAATCATAGCTTACCATTCCATCCACGGCATAGTAATCTCTTTCTGCCAAATTAATGCGCCCATCAATTAGTTTCCCAACTTTGTATTTATTGTAGGAACCAATAGCTTTTAATCCAATTCCATTGGAAAAATACCTACCTATACTCAATGTAGAAGGATAAGGAACAGTGTTCCATGTATCTTTAATATTAAGAAAGTTATCACCAAAGGGAGTAGCGGAATCATCCACTATATTCATTCCTATTCCAGCTACCCAAGAACTTTTGACAATACTGTCCTTGGCGGTCAATTCCATATCTTCCTGTGCGGAAACTAGGCTTACAACTAGAAATAATGCGATAAGTAAATTAGGTTTAATATTTTTCATTACACTAAAATTTGGGATAATTATGAGGTGAAATTACTGCTAATAGCGTGCAGCCCAAATAAAGTGCTATGAAATGTTATAATACTCGGTGTAGGACGTTCTAAGAATTTTCCTTCAACTATTGATCACTTTTCTTAAAGGTGATCAACTTTTCGGAGATAGGCATTTTATATAAGAAAAAAGGAGTGGACATAGCTGTATCAGTAGAATCGGAAGCTTGATTTTTACTTATATTAACAATCATATTGCCAGCGTCTTCATTTACAATGGTTACCCTAGGCACATAACTACCTTTCTGTTCCCCAGCACATATCAAAATCATCATTTCCTTTGTAAAGTCGATCTCCGGAACTGGCAACCCAGGTTTTCTGGTTTTGTTCACTTGCACAAAAAATTTATTCAGTGCCTTTTGATCTTTAATTACACTTATTTGTGAACTGTCTATATTGGAGTAGTTATCTTTTAACACCAAGGTAGGTTCATCCATTTGAACATTTTCCTCATTATGTTCAACTCCCTTCTTCTGGCTTTTACAGGAAAGACATACAAATAACAAGGTAAGGATGACTATTTTCATATTAATAGGAGGTGTTAAAACGTGCCTTGTACGCCTTTTCATAGACCGCTTCATACAAGGGCAACACACTGCCGATATCGAAGGTCTCGGCAACCCTGAGGGCATTTGCCTTAAATTCCTCCATAACCTTATCATCACCAAGGATATAAAGGGCATTCTTAGCCATTTCATCAATGTTTCCAATGTCGCTTAGAAATCCTGTTACTCCATGTTGGTTTACTTCGGCAATACCACCGGCATTACTGGATATGACAGGCACTTTATTGATCATGGCCTCCAAAGCCGCAAGGCCAAAACTTTCTGATTCAGAAGGCAAAAGAAACAGATCGGAGAAACAGAGGATTTTATCTATCTGATTGCTGTTCCCCAGGAATACTACTTTGTCCGTAAGACCCAATTTATCCACCAACAACTCCGCACCTTCCTTTTCTGGCCCTTCCCCTACCATAATCAACTTGGCGGGAATTTCCTTCTGGATCTTGTCAAAAATGTGGATGATATCCGGGATTCTCTTTACTTTTCTGAAATTACTGATATGGGTCACTATACGTTCATCGTCCTTGGCCATTAAGGATCGCTGGCAATCCGTGAACTTGGTGCTATATTTTGCTTTATCTATAAAATTGGGGATGACTTCAATATCCTGTTTGATATCGAACAAATCCAGGGTGTTTTTCTTTAAACTTGCCGAAACGGAGGTCACAACATCGGACTTGTTGATGCTAAACGTTACTGCGGGTTTATAGAAGGGGTGTTTCCCAACCAAAGTAATATCTGTACCATGTAGGGTTGTCACCATTGGTAGAAAAATACCATCTTCCTCCAACATCTTTTTGGCCATGTATCCGGCATAAGCATGTGGAATGGCATAATGCACGTGCAAAAGTTCTATTCCATATAACTTAACGGTATCCACCAATTTACTGGAAAGCGCCAATTCATAGGGTTGGTAATGGAATAATGCATATTCTGGAACGTGCACTTCATGAAAATGTATCCTATTGTTCAACAACTCCAAACGTACCGGTTGTTTATACGTGATAAAATGAATTTCATGTCCTTTATTGGCAAGGCCAATACCTAATTCTGTGGCTACAACACCACTACCTCCAAAAGTCGGGTAACAAACAATCGCTATTTTCATTCTATTATCTTGGCTTTTAACGAAGTCGATTCATCCATAAATAGAAAAATTCCTCCTTGTATCTCCATAATAAGTCGGTATTACATCCATAACATTTCAATTAACCCTCTGATTTGTCCTCTATTAATTGTAAAAGAGATCATCCAAATTTATAACGAACTGATATCCTGTTAATTCCTATTATACAAAACTACTATTTAATTTAATATGGCATCGTAAATCACCTTCTGGATCCTTGTACGCAATCCAGATTTAATTAAAAGGGTGTTGGAAGCTGAAGGATAGGTGCGGTTGGATAAAAAAACATAGACCAGATCTTCATCTGGATCTGCCCAAGCCAAAGTACCCGTAAATCCACTATGCCCAAAACTTTTCCGAGAAATTCCTTTAAAGGTAGACCCCCCGTTCTTAAGTTCTGGTTTGTCAAACCCCACGCCCCTTCGGACATTTTCGTCGCAAAAATAACAGGTGTTGAATTTCTTTACTGTTCTCGAATCCATAAAACGCTCACCGCCATAATACCCCCCCTGTAAGTACATCTGCATTATTTTGGCCACATCGTTGGAGTTGCTGAACAATCCTGCATGACCACCTACCCCACCTTGCATAGCAGCTCCCATATCATGAACATAGCCTTGAACAGTACCATACCTATAGTAATCATCTTCTTCCGAAGGGACTATGCTATTTATGGGAAACTTCCCCAGAGGATTATAGCTGGTATGATCTGCACCTAACCGACTATATAAATAATCGTTGGAAATTTTATCCAATCCACTTTTAAAGTTGCCCTCAATAAATTTCTTAAAGACGTAGTACGATAGGTCACTGTAACGGTACCTGTTTGATTTTAAGCTTTGTCGACCGATCCTATTGTAAATGGAATCTTGATACATGTCTGCCAGATATAGATTATCCGACACCTTGGTGGTATAGCCAGGAAGCGATGAACTCCTATAATATTGGGGTGAAGGTTTTCTGTTCTTATCCAAGGTATCCAAATAGAAAGCAATCCATGCCGGTAACCTTCCATAATGCGATAACGCTTTTAAAACGGTGACATCCTTTAGTTCTGTATTCGCATAAGACGGATTCAATTTACCAAAAGTGTCTATTAAATCGACCTTACCGTCCTCTTCCATTTTCATTAAGATTGGCAGGGTAGCCAATATCTTGGTAAGTGATGCCAAGTCATATAAATTATCACCAGTTATTTGCTGATCGGAATTATAGGTGGGTTTACCAAACCCCTTATTATAAATAACCTTTCCTTTTCTTGCCACCAAGATTTGCGCTCCTGGAAACATGAGGGAATCCAGTCCATTCTTCACCATCTTATCTACCAAAGCCAACTTGGAAGTGCTCATCCCTACCCGCTCAGGAAAACTATACCCCAATCGTGAAATGTCACTTAATTGTATCCCCGTATTCACAGGTAGCTTTGGATGTGCAGAAACTGGCAGCACGCCTTTTGCCGGAATTGCCCCAAAGATCAGCTGAGCAGCCCTTTCCTGAGCCAAAACACTGTTCTGATAACCAACCATGATAGCATCAATTTTGTCTATAGACGGCACATCTAATAAGGCATAAGGTTTAGCAAAAGAAGCAAGTATAAGATTGGACGTCCTTAGTGACCCTATTTCCTCTAGCCACGATATTTCTTTTGATGAGAATTTATAAGATTTCCACGGACTTTCGTCACTTTTGTGAAAACCGGTAATGACCAAATTATACCCTTGCAGGTTCTTTTTTAGGCTATTGATATCGTTCCCACTTATTTCTGTAACCTTGGCGTATTTTTTCAACTCTTCCAAGAAGGCACTCCCATCGGCATCCCCTAATTTGACATAGGCGATCTTTTTGTTCTCTAAATTTTTTATGGGTAGTAGATCAAAATCATTTTTAGCAACGGTTAAGGCATTTTCAATGGCTTCCTCATAGACCAAATCATTTTCCAAAGAATTTAAATCTTGATAAAGACCTTTCAATTTTATGGGTTGATAAGTATTGAGCCCAACCTTATACTTTGCCTTAAGTATCTTTTTTACCGAAGTTGCCAAGCGTCCTTCAGTTATAATACCGTATTCATAGGCCTGAATCAACTTTTTCTTTGCCGGTTCAACTTCTTTGGGCATCAACAGTATATCATTACCAGCCAAAAAGGCTGTGAGCTCCACATCCCCTGGCTCTTTGAAGTTGCTTTTTCCTTTTATATCAGCGACGCCTTTCATGTTCAAGGCATCCGTCAGAATCAATCCATTGAACTGCAATTCCTCTTTCAGTAAATTGGTAATGATTCTATTGGAAAGGGATGAAGGATATTCTTTTCTTTTCTCCAAACTGGGAATGCTCAAATGTGCCACCATGACACTGCTTAACCCGTTGTTGATCAATTTCTTAAAAGGGTATAGTTCAATACTGTCCAAACGTTCAGCAGTAAATTCTAAAATGGGCAGGGCTTCATGTGAGTCCGTAGCAGTATCACCATGTCCAGGGAAATGTTTCCCACTGGCCAATACCCCGGCTCTTTCCATCCCTTTCATAAAGGCAATTCCTTTGAGGGCTACATTATCCCTGTCTTCCCCAAAAGAACGATTCCCAATGATCGGATTATTAGGATTTATGTTGATATCTATATCGGGGGCAAAATTGATGTGTACCCCCATTCGTTTGGCGTGTAATCCAATCTGATGGCCTACCCTGGCCACAACGGCTGTATCTTTTATGGCTCCTAAAGTCATGTTCCAAGGAAAGGCATAGGTAGAATCCAAACGCATTGCCAAGCCCCATTCGGCATCCATCCCAATAAGCAAAGGAATTTTTGACGCAGCTTGATAGTCATTGGTCAGTTTCGCCTGCCGGACTGGACCACCTGTAGAAAAAATAACCCCTCCAATCTTTTGTTCTTCAATCAGTTTTTTTATTTTATCTGTCCCTGATTTAGCTTGTTCCGAAGCAACACTCATCATAAAGAGTTGCCCGATTTTTTCTTCCAAAGTCATGGATAGGTACATATCATTGACCCATTGGGCTTGAAAAAGACTGTCCTTGGAAACCAATGGGTCTTGTTGAGCCCAAGCTGAACTTCGAGCCAAAAGCATTACAATCAGAATGTGGAATACGAATTTAAGCCTCATAAAAAAACATGTGTTCTAAGGTACTAACATAAGTAAAAAGGAAATAACAAACACGCTGAAAGCCATTATCTTAAGTGATATTTATGACTTGAATTTCAGCGACAGGAATTACATAAAACGACCGTGCCAACTCTCTTCTGCAGGAACCTCCCAATGGTTTTCGTATTCCAACTTATTGGTAACTAAATTGTTGAATACTATGGTGTTTTTTGAGACCGATTTATTTTTGGCCATCTTTTTAAAGTCGATCAGGGTCTTATAGGCCACAAACTCTCCTTGCTTATAGGAAACGTTCATTTTATCCAACAGATCTATAGCATACTTTTTTTCCAAATCCAAAATATACCGTACCGATGCATCAATGGAACAACCAGAAGCTGTTACATTGGTCTGATCCAAACCTATAACGATAAACCTATTGTAACGTATCTCATATCCAGCTGCCAACTCACTCCCATGGGCGGTCCATTCTTTTATAAATTGGTCCAATCCCGCTCTCACCTCTTCCAATTCCTCAGCACTGAAGCTTCTACTGGCTTGATAGATCCATACCCTTGAAGTATCTGATAATGAATTGAATTCTACTAGCATTTGTTCTTTTTTATAAATCTTTATAAATCTTCGGCAGTGGCGATCAATTCCGCAATATCCATTACTGCCACAGCACCTTCTTGTTCTTTATTCTTTACCCCATCGGTCATCATGGTGTTACAAAATGGACAACCGGCCGCTATAATTTCAGGTTTTGTTTCAAGGGCTTGTTCGGTTCTCTCTATATTGATATCCTTATCTCCTTTTTCAGGTTCCTTGAACATCTGCGCCCCTCCTGCACCGCAGCACAAACCTTTTTTCTTACAGTTCTTCATTTCTACCAATTCGGCATCGAGCTTCCTGATAAGATCCCTTGGAGCCTCATACACATTGTTTGCCCTGCCCAAATAACAAGGGTCATGAAAAGTGATGCGTTTTCCTTTGAACTGCCCCCCTTCCATGGTGATCTTTCCTTCGTCCAACAATTGTTTCAGAAATTGGGTATGGTGTACAACTTCATAATCGCCCCCCAATCCAGGATATTCATTTTTTAGGGTATTAAAACAATGGGGACAAGCTGTTACCACTTTTTTTATACCATAACCATTTAATACTTCAATATTGGTCACGGCCTGCATCTGGAACAAAAATTCGTTTCCCGCCCTTTTGGCCGGATCGCCCGTACAGCTTTCCTCTGTTCCTAGCACTGCAAAATTAATCTCTGCTTTGTTCAGGATCTTTACGAATGCCTTGGTGATTTTTTTTGCCCTATCATCGAAACTTCCTGCACATCCCACCCAAAACAGTACTTCTGGTTGTTGACCAGCTGCAAACAGTTCTGCCATGGTTGGTACTTTTAGTTCTTTGCCCATATCTTTTTTAAGCTATAATTTTATGATTCTTTTGCCCAGTTAAGCCTATCCATTTGATTGAACGGCCAAGGAGCTCCATTGTTTTCAATATTGCCCATCATATTGTTCAAATCTGATGGTGCAGCGGATTGTTCCATTACGAGATAACGTCTCATGTCCATAATGATGGACAAAGGGTCTATGCTTACCGGACATGCTTCCACACAAGCATTACAAGAGGTACAGGCCCAAAGTTCCTCATGGGATATATAATCGCCCAATAATTCCTTTCCGTCCATTTTGAACTCTCCCTTATTGGCTTCTATGTTCTTTCCTACTTCTTCCAAACGGTCCCTAGTATCCATCATGATCTTTCTTGGGGAGAGTTTTTTTCCTGTCTGACTGGCCGGGCACTCACTGGTACACCTTCCGCATTCTGTACAGGTATAGGCATTCAACAGTTGCACCCAATTAAGATCCATTACATCTGAAGCCCCAAATTTAGCAGGAGGCTCTGCCCCTTCCGCTGGCGCAGCAAATGGATCGGCTGTGGGATCCATCATTAATTTCACCTCTTTGGTAACAGCTTCAAGATTATCGAACTGTCCATTTGGCCTTATTTTACCAAAATAAGTATTTGGGAATGCCAAGAGGATATGTAAGTGTTTGGAATAGTAGAGATAATTCAGAAAAAATAAGATTCCCACAATATGAAGCCACCATGCACTTCTTTCCACCATGATCAAGGTCGTAATACCCATCCCATCAAATATAGGTGCCAAGAGTTGGCTTATCGGAAAAGAACCTGCTTGGGTATAGTGCTCCGCGCCCAATTGCTGCAATTGATAATCTGCTCCGTTCATCGTGAGGAACAAAAACATCAAAACCAATTCTATATAAAGTATCAGGTTGGCATCATTCTTTGGCCAACCCTTCATTTCAGGTTTAATAAATCGTTGGATGCGGACCACGTTTCGTCTCAACCAGAAAACCACTACCGCTACAATGACCAAAAAGGCCAATATTTCAAAGGAAGCAATCAAAAAATCATAGACAATTCCCAAAGGGGCAAAAATACGATGTGTGCCCAATAGTCCATCAATAATAATTTCCAGCACTTCTATATTAATGATGACAAACCCTATATATACAATCACGTGCATGATACCAGCAATGGGCCTCACTACCATTTTGGTCTGTCCCAAGGCTATTTTCGCCATATTCCTCCACCGCTGTGATTTGTTATCACTAACATCTACATCTTTTCCCAATTTAATGTTACGGGACAACTTTTTTACATTTTTCGTAAAAAATGTTAATGCACCTATTAGTATTATTGCAAATAAAATATTGGGAAGGTATTCCATGTCCTAATTATTGCTTTTTTCTGCCGGATCACTTTCCGGTAATGTATATTCCTTTTGTTTTTTCCCAAATACGGATACGTTCACATATCGTTTCGGATTTAACCTAAAATCCTGTAATAAAAGGTCCAGTTCTTTGGTGGCATTGGACATATTGTTATAGAGCTCCTCATTTTCCATCAATTTACCCAATGTTCCTTCTCCCTTTTCCATTTTCCCCAATAACACGTCCAAGTTTTTAATGGTCGATTGTAGGCTTACCATCGTCTCTGCAATACCAGAATTGGATATGGAATCTGATAATTTGGAGAAATTCCCGGTTATATTGCTCAAATCATTAATGGATGTGTTTAGTTTTTCCTTATTGCCAACCAGTATTTCATTCAAGGCAGTTGCACTACCCTGAAAATTTTTGACCAAGGCATTTAAACCACTTATGCTTTCCCTAAGATCTTTTTTGGTACGATCATCCAAAACTTCATTAAAATTGATCAAAAGTGAATCTGCGTTGGAAACAGCACTCTCTACTTTTATTTGTAAGGGAGCCAATTTCTGTTGCACCAAGTCAGTAAGTCCCGGTTTGGTCTCTGTAAGTAGCGTGTCTCCAGATTTTGCCATCGGAGCCTTGTCGAACACCGGTTTTATCTGAATTCCCTTGCCCCCTATGATCCCAGTATCATAAAGTTCGGCCTTACTATTTTTAGAAAATTGAAATTTGTTATCTACAGAAAATGTAACCAACAACAATCCCGATCCATCTTTAAACCTGATGTCATTGACCTTCCCTACTGCAAAACCATTAATGGATACCTGTGTTCCAGGTTGGAGTCCGCCCACGTGTTTGTATACCGCATAAAAGGTTTTACTATTATCAAAAATTGGTGAAGATTTTAAATAACTAAACCCTAAAACAAACAACAGGATACCACTCAATACAATGATTCCTGTCTTAATTTCCCTAGATATTTTCAACGAGATCGATTTACTGTTCTTAACAAAATTAGAAATAATTTTTAGAAGAGGTGCTATTATTCAGAGACGTATTTCAAAGCCTCATCCAATGATATGCGCTTTCCTTCCTTATATGCCACTACATAAGATGTGGTATACCCTTTGGCATCTGCATTGGACTTCAATAGTTTGGCCTCAAAATAAGACTCGGCATTGCCATACATATATCGATAAAGATTGCTTACGGGTTCCTTTGAAAGCCTGTTCAGGCCTTTAAAATTTTCTGAATTTAACGCAATCACCTTAGAGCTGGCAAATAGTTGTACCTTAAAGATGAGGTTGTTTTTCTTTTTGAATTCGATCGGATCCGTTCCTTCCACTTTTTCTCCAGGGGCAGCATCAATCGCAACATCCTTGGATTCTTTACTTATTTCTACAGTTTCCTTGGGTAATTCTTTAGGGGTTTCCGGAATACTCACAACTTTTTTCACCGTAACAACTTCTTGCTTGGGCAATTCTTTTTTTGGAGTTTCTTTAGGTTGAATTATCTCTTCTTTGGAATCCACCGCTACACTTGGGGCTTTCTTTTGCACGTATTCCATTGCCGTATTGCCGTTGAGGGTATTCTTATAATTTAAGATGGCAGAGGCAATGGCACTTCCCATTTCGGTCTGTCCTTTATCTGAATTTAGATATGCGCCCTCTGTTTTGTTGGTCAAAAATCCAGTTTCCACCAAAACACTCGGCATAAAGGTCTGATGTAGCACTATAAAACCTGCCTGCTTTACCTTTCTATCTACTCGCTTTAATTTGTTGGTGAAATTCTCTTGTATCAATTTTGCCAATTCAATACTCTGATCAAGAAATTCTTCTTGCATTATGGTTAGCCCAATAACAGATTCCGGGGAATTGATATCGTAGCCGGCATATCTTGTCTCGTAATCGTCTTCCAAATAGATAGCGGAGTTTTCCTTTTTCGCTATTTCAAAATTCTGCTTGTTGGCATGTAGCCCAAGAACAAAAGTCCCAGCGCCATGAGCGTCAGAATTATGGGAATCACAATGGACGGAAACAAAAAGATCTGCATCGGCCTTATTGGCTATTTGGCCCCTAACATAAAGGTCAACAAAGGTATCGTCCTTTCTGGTATATACCACTTTAACATTGGGATTCTTCTCCAACCATTTGCCCACATTCAAAACAATGTTCAGGGCAATATTTTTCTCAAGGTATCCATTTCCCAAGTTTCCGGGATCATGGCCGCCATGACCAGCATCCAAAACAACTACAAATGTTTTTGCCTTGGGCTCCTTATCTCCAGGAACACTGAAGGCCGACAATAATAAAGCCAATACTAAAAAAGTGATTGTATAAAAACGTTTGTACCCAATATATTTAACCATAATGCTATTCTACTTATTTTGAATTTTTATACACTATTTTTTCAATTCCTCCAGAATTAGGTGGTATTTTTGACCAATCCTGATCCCTTTAACCTTTTAAGCATATGTGTTTTAAATATGGTTAAAAATATTGTAAACAGGAACAGGCGGAACAAAAAATATATGTAAGTTTGGATTCCAAAAATTAAGCCAAACTATTACAAAAATAGGATTTAAAGTCTTGCAATCAAACAAACATCATTTACTTTTATATTTCCTGTTATTACTAACGGTAACTTCGTTGTTTGGTCAAGACATCCCAGTACCCTCTGTTCCCATTAAAGCCGAACAAGATACCATTACTATTTCCCCAATATCAAAAATTATCAGTCGAGATACTGTAGCCGTAGATACCGTTCAGAAAGACACTTTACCCAAAAAGGAGCCCCTTTTGTTGGATAAAATTAGATATAAGGCCAAAGATTACGCAAAACTCAGCCAGAAAGACCATAAAATATATCTTTACAATGAGGCCGAAATCTATTATCAGGATACCGAATTAAAGGCTGGTGTCATCATCATGGATTACGAAAAAAATGAGGTCTATGCCGGAAGGATCAAAGACTCAACGGGCACTTATTCCCAGATCCCGTTTTTTAAGCAAGGGAGCATGGAAGTAAGACCAGATTCCATCCGCTTCAATTTTGATACCCAAAAAGCATTGATCTTCAATTCCCGATCAGAACAACAGGCCGAATTGGGAGCGTTGGGAACCGACGCTATGAAGGTATATGCAAAGATCACAAAAAAAGAGAACGACTCCGTTTACTTCCTATACGAAGGTAAACTCACCACCTCCAAGGACACCATAGATCCGGATTATTACATTCGGGTGAGAAAAGCAAAGTTTGTACCTGGAAAGAAAATTATAGCCGGGTACAGCAATATGTATATTGCTGACGTCCCAACACCAATTGCACTTCCCTTTGCCTATTTTCCATTGACCACTGGGCGTGTAGCCGGACTTATATTTCCGACCATTGGAAACGACCCTACCAGAGGATACTTTTTGCAGGGTGGAGGGTATTACCTCCCCATCAATGATTACGTGGATTTGAGTGTCACCGGGGACGCATACACCAATGGTAGCTATGGTCTTAGAGGGGAATCACAATACATAAAGCGTTACAAATTCAGGGGAAATGTGAATGTCCGGTACGAAAACATCATCAATAGCCAAAAAGGTTTTGATGATTATTCCAGATCTACCAATTACAACATCCAATGGTCCCATTCCCAAGATACCAAGGCGAGTCCCAATTCCAGGTTCTCGGCGTCGGTAAACTTTGGTAGTAGCCAGTACTATAGAAACTCATTGAACCAGTTCAACGTGCCCAACACACAGAACAACAACCTTTCGTCCTCCATTTCCTATTCCAAGACATTTCCAGAATATCCTTTGGTAAATATGAGCTTAACGGCCACACATAACCAAAACACGAATACAGAGGCGGTAAATCTAACCTTGCCCACGCTCACCACCAGTGTAGAGCGTATTTATCCGTTTGCCAAGCGGGATGGAATAAAGAAGGGTATTATACAGAACATCAATTTTCAGTATAACCTAAGGGCAGAAAACAGAATTGCGACAACCGATTCACTTTTTTTTACTTCAAAAATGTTCGAAGGCGCGAAAGTTGGAGCACTACATAGCATTCCCATAAGCACCAACTTCAAAATTGCCAAACACTTTAGTGTTACGGTTGGGGCAAATTACAATGATGTATGGACCTTACAAACCTATGATAGGGAATATGACCAAGCCACCAGACGTGGCGTAGTCACAGATACCGTCTCCGGGTTTGATAGATATGGAGAATACAATTTAAGTGCCAGCTTGGGAACTACCCTCTATGGAACCTTTGACTTAGGGGAGGATAAAAAAATACAGGCCATTAGACATACTATGAGACCTTCCGTGAGTTATGGGTATACGCCTGCTTTTGACCAATATTACCAGGATTTCCTTGATGAAAATGGCGATCAAATTCTAAATGCCAACGGGGATATCGAAAGATACAGCAGATTTGAACAAACCTTGAACGGCGCCCCTGGACTAAACAAATCTAGCGCCATGAGCTTTAATTTGGCCAACACCCTGGAAGCCAAGGTACGGGATAAGGATTCCACGGCTCTCGAACCAAAAAAGGTTTCCTTGCTCAACAGCTTCAACTTATCAACGGCCTATAATTTTGAAGCGGATTCTTTAAAATTAAGCCCATTGAACATCACGGGTGGGACCACCATTCTCAACAATAAAATGTCTATTAACTTTTCTTCCAGTTTGGATCCATACGCCATAAATAATAATGGCACACGAATAGACACATGGAACAAGGATAACGGTGGTAGCCTTTTTAGATTGACAAGGGCCAATGCAAATATGAGCTATTCCATTAGCAGTACTAGCTTTGGAAAGAACAAAAAAGACGAAGAAGAAGAACCCACAGATGATTATGTTGCCGCAAGTGGCGGACGAACAGATGATCTATTCGGAAGGTCGGATAGTTTTGGCAATCAAGGAAGGTCAAGGGAGGATGACAATAAAGATCCTGCAGAAACCAGTAATTACGGCAACAAGCTGCCTTGGGACCTGCGCTTGGCCTATACGGTAACGTACAACAATTCCAATAGGCAAAATGACATCACCAATAGCTCTTTGATGTTCTCAGGAAATATAGACCTAACTCCTATGTGGAAGGTTGGAATTTCCTCTGGATATGATTTCAAAAACAAGGGTTTTACCATTACCCAATTGCGGTTTGAAAGGGACTTAAAGAGTTTTAGATTGAATTTTGATTGGACGCCCTTTGGAACCTATGAGCGATGGTATTTCTTTATTGGAATAAAAAGTTCGCTACTCAAGGATCTGAAATGGGAAAACAGAAGTCAGAGACGTTAAAAACTAGATAGTAGTAACAACTAAAGTAATCAAAGATGAAAAAAGTAATCACCACCACCAATGCCCCTGCACCTATAGGACCTTACAACCAGGCTATCTTAACTGGCAATACGCTTTACATCTCTGGGCAAATTCCTATGGATCCAACTACCGGAGAACTGATAGCAGGAGATATTAAAAAGGAAACCATGCAATCCATGGAAAATTTAAAGGCCATTCTTACCGAAGCAGGAATGACCTTTGAAAATGTTGTGAAATCTTCCATATTTGTGAAAGACATGCACCAATTTGCTGCTATCAACGAGGTTTATGGTGCTTATTTCAATGCAGAAACAGCTCCAGCCCGTGAAACTGTGGAAGTTTCCAATCTACCTAAATTCGTAAACGTAGAAATTTCCATGATCGCTGTTAAATAGTTTCTTTATGGAATTCCATTAGGCCCTCAATAGGTCTTTGGCGAATTACCCCTAGAATTAAATCATTGCGATCTAAAACTATTGCCAATTCTTCCCTTAGGTAGTGTGCTATACTCCCTACGAAATTGACAGGAACTTTTGTGGCCAATTCAAACTGCATGATGTAGTTGTTTACAAATTGCTGTAAACCCTTGTCAATTACCCCACGACAATAAGGATGTTCTTTATGTTCTATAATAAAACGGGCAAACTTGGCCAAATAGGTATTTGGGTTCGGCTGTTTGTATAGATTATCCTTGATCACATCTGCATCCAGATTATATTCCTTGGCGAATTTTATCCCCAAATCCTGCGGCATTTTATGAAAATAATAGTCCCTCAATAATTTTCTACCAAAGAAATTTCCACTGCCATCATCCATAAGGATATAGCCTAAAGAAGTCACTTTCTGTATTAGTTGATGACCGTCGTAATAACTGCAGTTAGACCCCGTTCCCAAAATACAAACGATTCCTGGATGCCCTATTTTGGTGGTAGCATAAATTGCGGCGTAGGTATCTTCCTTCACCTCAATTTTGGCATTGGGAAAGAAATCCTTAAAAATGCCCCTCAAAAACAATTTCATGCGTTCCGTACCACAGCCAGCACCATAAAAATAAAGACCGGTGACGTTATTCTGATTCTTTGAGATTTCAAAGTTATTGGCCATACGATCCTCAATCACTTGTCTGGTCAATACTTCTGGACTCAACCCTAAAGTTTGGGTATTAAATAATTGTTCTCCCTTATCGTTAAGGGCGATCCAATCCGATTTTGTAGCACCGCTATCAACAATTAATATCATAGGCCCGTTTTTAAAAAGAAACCTGAAACCGGGCTAAATGCCCACCTTCAGGAATTCTTTTAATTAAAAATTGTTCTTAAAGGCTAGAAACGTACTCTGCCAAGTCAACCAATTTGTTTGAATATCCTGTTTCGTTATCATACCAAGATACTACTTTAACAAATTTTGAGCTCAACGCGATTCCGGCACCTGCATCAAAGATACTTGTACGAGTATCACCGATAAAATCTTGGGAAACCACGGCTTCCTCTGTGTAGCCCAAAATTCCTTTTAATGACCCTTCAGAAGCTTCCTTCATTACCTTCTTGATCTCCTCGTAAGAAGTTTCTTTTTCCAATTTCACAGTTAAATCAACAACAGACACATCTGCAGTTGGCACTCTGAATGCCATCCCTGTTAACTTCCCGTTCAATGAAGGAATTACTTTTCCTACCGCTTTAGCTGCACCTGTAGATGATGGAATAATGTTCAATAAAGCACTACGCCCACCTCTCCAGTCTTTTCTGGATGGACCATCAACGGTCATTTGTGTCGCCGTTGTTGCGTGCACTGTAGTCATTAAACCTTCTTCGATTCCAAAATTATCGTGCAATACTTTGGCCAATGGCGCCAAACAGTTTGTTGTACAAGATGCATTGGATACAATTTTATCCGATGCTTTTGCTGATTTATGGTTAACACCCATTACGAACATTGGCACATCGGCGGAAGGAGCTGAAATCACTACTTTTTTGGCACCACCGTCAATATGATATTGTGCAGTTTCCATAGTAGTAAAAATACCAGTACATTCTGCAACGACATCAGTACCAACTTCATCCCATTTTAAATTTTTAGGATCTCTCTCGGCAGTAATACGGATTGTTTTACCGTTTACTACAAGATTTCCATCCTTCACTTCGATCGTTCCATCGAATTTACCGTGAACAGAATCGTACTCCAACAAATATGCAAGATGGTCTACATCCAACAAATCATTGATAGCCACTATATCCACATTATCTCTTTTCACTGTAGCCCTGAAGACCAATCTTCCTATTCTACCGAATCCGTTAATTCCTATTTTCAAATTTGACATCTCTCTAATTTTTATTTTTATGTTGTCATTATTTCGGAGACTCTCATGAGTTCCAAATCTATTTTAGTATGCCCTTTTATGGCTTTACTTATTGGGGTCATTGTAATTTTATTATCCTGAATACCAACCATAAGATTGGTTTTTCCCTCCAATAGGGCCTCTACCGCCCTTACACCCATTCTGCTGGCCAAAACCCTATCGAAACAAGAAGGGGAGCCCCCTCTTTGCATATGTCCCAATACGGAAACCCTAACATCGTAGATAGGAAGGTGGGTCTCTACATATTCCTTGAGTTCAAAAACATTCTTTCCTGTCTTATCCCCTTCGGCAACCACCACTATACTGGAAGATTTACCTGAAGCCTTACTTCTTTTGAGGGATTCCAACAAACGTTCCAATCCCAAATTTTCTTCGGGAATCAGTATTTCCTCTGCCCCGGCACCAACACCAGCATTTAGAGCAATGTGACCAACATCCCTACCCATTACCTCAACAAAGAACAATCGGTTATGGGAACTGGCCGTGTCCCTTATCTTATCTATTACATCAACTACCGTATTTAAGGCTGTATCAAAACCTAAAGTAAACGTGGTGCCGAAAATATCATTATCAATGGTGCCTGGTATGCCTATAATTGGAAAATCAAATTCTTGGTTAAAGATCATGGCTCCGGTAAAACTCCCATCACCACCAATGACCACTAAAGCATCTATCCCTGCTTCGGTTAACTTATCATATGCTTGCTGACGTCCTTCCTTGGTTCTAAATGCCAAGGAACGTGCCGACTTTAGGATGGTACCTCCTTTGTTGATTATATTGTTTACGCTACGGGCATCCATGGCTTTAAAATCGCCTTCTATCATCCCTTCGTAGCCTCTATAAATGCCCATGCATTCTATCTTCATGTACGCACAGGTACGCACAACAGATCGAATGGCAGCGTTCATTCCCGGAGAGTCACCACCAGAGGTGAACACCCCTATTTTCTTTATTTTTGAATTCATTAAAATCTTTAAAAAAGTAAAACTAGGAAACTTATTCCAATAATCTAATGCAAGGAGGTCTTAATTTACGAACCGACTAAACCTCAAACGTTTTCGTTAACAATTTTTAGTCTTTTAAGTAAATAAGCAACAGAAAACGTAGAATTTTAAGGAATTAGTTTTCCCCATTTTTCTCTCTGAATCGGACTATACTATCCTTTTCGATTATTGCAGTTGGGTTTGGTAGAAGCGCCTTTTTCTTGTTATTCTTTTTGTCTTTCCCAAACAGTCTGCCCAACAATTGTTCAAAGGTATTAAAATCAACCTCATAAGACAAGCCCACGCCTTGGGTATATCCCTGATTATTAGACAAAAACTGCTGAATTTGATTTTCCCTATTGAAGATTTTTAAGCTCAGGGTGCCCTCTTCGTTCAACAACACCTGAACTTCCACATCGCCGGCAACCACAGTCTCACTTACGCCCCCTACCGGAACTCCGAGCCTACCATTAATCAATACCCTATCACTGATCTGTGTGGAAACGGTTACCCCTATCCTGTTTTCGGTCTGTATATCGGCACTTTTGGCGAGCTGACCCTGTTCATAGGATAGTCCAAAATCGAACTTGTCACTATTCCCATCGAACACTTGGTTCAATAATCCTGAGGCAGTCTGTATCAGGTTTCCCGTTACGGCCTGTTGGTTAATTCCAGTTACTTCATTTACAAACGTGCCCTGCGCCATTAAGAAGAAGGCATTCCGCTCCATTACCGTTGGATCTTGCAGACGGTATTGTAGCTCGGATTTTACCACAGAATTTGTCCCGGGGAATTCAATATCGAAATTGATTTCCGGACTCTCCAACATCCCATTTAACCTAACCACAACATCCGTAGGGATTCTTCTGGTATATCCAGGATCGTCTAAAAGAGGTGCCGGGTTGGCATTCAAGGAATAAACGGCTTCTAAATTTAAAGTAGCTGCCAATGGATCCCTTTCCCAAACGACACTTCCCCCCGGTCTCACTTTAAACCTTTTATCGATGACCCCCCCGAATTTATGGTGATACTCTCCTGTCACAACCACAAAATCTCCATACATATTGAACTTTCCTAGGGTATTGATCTCTATTAACAAGATACCTTCCCCTGTTCCTTTTAATGAACTTCCCGTTTTTTGATCCACTACGATTTCCACTTCAGCATCCGGGGTAACCAATAAGTCAAACTCCAGCTCCAAACCCTCAGTAGTTTTAAGGGTCCGCTGTGCCTCTATAGTTTTTTTACTGTTCTTTTCAATAAAAGTAATAAAGGAAAAATCACCCACACTGGCCACATCGCTCAATGGTATCTTTAAAGAAGTGCCTCTGGCGGTGCTTCCATTTACCTTAATAGTCAATGCCTTGGTAGATCCGTATATTTCCCCGGTACCGTTTAAAAAGCCTGTCCCGTAGTACAGCTCATCTTCGCTATACGGCTTATCCATGATCATGAATCGATCATTTTTTGTATCTACCCTTAGGTCCAAATTCCAATCCTTAAAAAATTGATGGGTAATTCTACCATCAACAGTGGCTTTTGTGTTCTGTGAAACATCAGTTAGGCCGATATTTTCAAAATAAAAAGTCTGGTCGAACAGTCGCACCTGCGAATTGGGGGCAAATGCATAATCCACATTCAAATATGGGACAGCGATTCCAGCATTGTTCAAGGAAAGCTGCCCATTGATATCCATATTATTTAAATCTCCCGTTATTCGTACATTCCCGGAGATATCCCCCCGAATATGATC
This sequence comes from Flavobacteriaceae bacterium KMM 6897, assembly GCA_035798135.1. Lineage (GTDB taxonomy): Bacteria > Bacteroidota > Bacteroidia > Flavobacteriales > Flavobacteriaceae > Sediminicola. The sequence goes on from JAPFBR010000006.1 coordinate 66,847, forward strand.
TATGACCCCTTCCCCCAAGGGACTGAAAGGTTCCAAACTAAAATTGTTGAAGTTTGCCAAGAGATCTGCTTGAGGAATTTCTGTCCTATTGGATATCTTACCAAACACACTCAACTTATCTACTCCCTGATCGGATAATTGGGCGTTGACCACAAAATCTGTCAAATCCTGATTCCCTACAATCCCAATGGATAGATCCCCCTGACGGATATCATTCACGGAAAAACCAGTGATATCCAAATTGGAAGAAGGCAGATAGATTCCATCTTTTTGGCGGATATTCAACATCCCATTCACTTCACCTTTTAAGTTTAGGCTATCTATATTGGGCGTAATTTTATCCAAGGAGACGATCTTGAACTGTAGTTCCAAATCCTTATAGGTAGAATCCGCCAATTGCCCCCTAAGTTTGATCTGTTCATTTTCTTCATTGTTCATCACTATATCCTCAATCGTGATGCTGTCCAATGTACTATTTAATATAACCTTGTTCTTGTTGTTGCCCTCATTGTTCAGTACCCAAGTATTGCCCTTAAAACTAAGATCGGACTTTTTTAGTCCAATAACCGACTTCTTGTTATTATTGAAAGTGTGATAAAAGTTAAGGTTATAACTGTCATTGTATTCACTGCCCCCTTTAAATTCAGTCCTAAAAAACAGCGTATCGTTAATGGTGGTGTTGATCAGGTTGAAATCTTTTACGTTGTAGTACTTTGTTGAAACATCGGCAACGGAAACAAAGGTGTTGAAGAGCGGGTTCTTATTATCCACCTTTAAATCAATATTATCCAGCACATTTCCAAAAGCAGTAATACTAGGCGATTTAAAGGTAAGCTTAAAGTCGCCCTCATCGGCTATAACATTGCCCTTGATAAAGGTATTGGGACCAAATTCCACTTCGGGAAAGAAGACCTCTACAATCTTGTTATAAATTTTAAAATTAAAGGCCAGACGTTGGCCATCTGAAATCTGAAATGGTTTGTAATTGGTATAAATACTTCCGATTGCATTTTGGACCAGTTTGCCCAATTCATTCACTTTAAAATTCCCTCGCAGATATCCAGTAATGATGTCAGGGGAATTAATATCAATTACCCTAACGGTATCTTGCTCGAAGGTGGAGGAAATTTTGAAATCATCAAAATAATAGATCTCATTCTTATTTTGATAACTGGTCTTGGTAAAATTGATATCCCCTATAAAATTATCCACACTATTTCCGGAGACATCCATATTGATGTTTCCTTTAAAGATGGAAACACTGTCCTTAATAAAGTTCAACTTTTTTAAGTCGGCATAAGCCACGGAAGCCACAAAATTAAAATTGTTGCGACTCTCCTTTAAATCGGCCAATCCCTTAAAATTAAATTTCAAATTCTCATCTGCAGATACCAGGGACCCATCGAACAACTGGTCTTTTAGAACCCCAGATACTTTGATATTTTGATAGTTGTAATCATTAAATTCCAAAGCATAAACCTCTCCTGTAACCTTTGTATTTAATGTTTCCTGTACAAAACCCTTGCCTTCCACATTGACATCCAAATTGGTTTTTCCCAATTTCTCATTATTGACCATTTCCCCAAGGTCAAAATCGATTAAAGAAACAAACCCTTTGTAGGAGGCATTATCTATGTCATTAATATCGGTAAGGATCAAATCGGCATAACTACTTCCAATAAGGGTGTTGATATTGACTTTCGCCTCAATCACCTTTTGAGTGATCCCCGCCGTTCCCCTTATAGTAAACTGCCCTAATTTTTCAAATAAAGAAGGGATGTTGTCCCCAAGGATTTTGGGCATTAAAGATCTAAGTTCGTAGTAACTGGTAGTCACGTTCCGCATTTGTGCATCGATCACAAAGGGATCTGCTTTGGTAAATAAATTTTTAAAATTGAAGTCGCCCCGTACCCCTGTATTATTAGATTGCAAGAAAAGATTGGTCGTATTCAAATCGTTCAGCACCCCATTTACATTAGCTGAAAAATAAGCTTCCTTCCCACTACCAAATTCACTGTACAATAAATTCACCTCATCAAATGACACGGCAGATTCCTCAAAAACTGCAGTAATATTCACTTTGTTTAAAAAGTCTGCAAAATCTTCCCTGTTGTAATCCAACACCAAGTTTCCCTTGATATTGGATTTTGGCGTTTTTATTCGAAGGGAATCAAACCTCATCTGTTGTTTGGAATATTTAAAGGAGGTTCCCATATTTTCCATTGTTAGGCCTCTTTGACTTGAAAATGACAAATTCTGTATCTCTGAGGTCACTTCTGGTCCCAAAATCAGAAAATTAGTTGCATTAATATTTAGGTCCTTAAAATCTAGGACCTCAGACGTTTCCTTATTCTCATCAATAAGCCTAAATTTACTATTGAATATTTTCACGTCCGAGGATGAAAAATAAAATGGGGGCGTACCTGGATCCCTTGGTTTCCTGTCATCCAATTTATCTATAAAAACTTCAAGGTTACTATTGCTCTCCCCTTTGTAGGTCCTCAATTTAAAATTTAACTTCTCAACAGCTATATCGCCAAATTCCAGTTTTCCATTCACCAAGTTTCTAATATTGAGGATGGATGTTGAAAGCTTGTCTATATAAAAAAGTGTATCCTTTTGATAATCTTGCACATACACTCCTTTTAAGGAAGTATCCCAGGATATAAGCGAAAATTTAAGTCGGTCTATATGAATATTGGTCCCAAATTCTGAGTTGATGGTATCGGTCGCAAATTTCGCAAGTCTTGTTTGGACTATGGGCAAAGACAATATAGCAGTACCTAGAACAGATATCAGCAGGATTACCAGGAGGATCCTAAGGAGTATTTTTCTTAATTTTTTGATAGGGCTTTATTGTTTTACCTTTGTTCTTTCAAATTTTATTCCAAAACTAAGTGGAACACCAAAATATTTATATTCTTGCAATAGAATCTTCTTGTGATGATACCTCAGCTGCTGTTTTACACAACAACAAGAGGCTTAGCAATGTTGTGGCAACACAGAAAATTCATGAGGAATTCGGGGGTGTTGTCCCCGAACTTGCCTCAAGGGCCCACCAGCAAAATATTGTACCAGTGGTCCACCAAGCATTGGCCAAGGCAAATATCGATAAAAAAGAGTTATCCGCCATAGCTTTTACACGTGGGCCTGGACTTATGGGATCTTTATTGGTTGGCACCTCTTTTGCGAAGTCACTAGCATTAGGTTTAAACATCCCACTGATAGAAGTAAACCATATGCAAGCCCATATATTGGCGCACTTTATCGATGAGGAAAATAATCCAAAACCGCAGTTCCCTTTTTTGGCATTAACCATCAGTGGAGGGCATACCCAAATAGTATTGGTCAAAGATTATTTTGATTTGGAAATCTTAGGGGAAACCTTGGATGATGCTGTAGGTGAAGCTTTTGATAAAAGCGCAAAAATTTTAGGACTGCCCTATCCTGGCGGCCCACTTGTAGACAAATATGCCCAACTGGGCAATCCTAGGGCCTTTCCATTCCCAAAACCAAAGGTCAAGGATCTCAATTTTAGTTTCAGTGGTTTAAAAACCAGTATACTTTACTTCATTCAGAAACAAGTGAAGGAAAACCCGAATTTTGTTGAGGAGAATCTTTATGATATTTGTGCCTCCATACAGTTTACCATCATAGACATACTTATGAGCAAACTTAAAAAGGCAGTCAAACAAACAGGCATCAAACAAATCGCAATTGGCGGCGGCGTATCTGCAAACTCAGGTATTCGGCATGCCCTAAAAGAGGCAGAAACTAAATACGGATGGACTACCTACGTGCCCAAATTTGAATATTGCACGGACAATGCGGCAATGATAGGTATTGTAGGGTATTTAAAATATTTGGAAGGTAATTTTAGCGACCAGAGTATTACAGCTAAGGCTCGTTATGTGATATAGAAAACTTCGGCATGGCGTACAATGAGGAATTGGCATTTAGAATAAGGGAAACCTTAAAATTGTTTCCTGAACAGTTTACCGAAAAAAAAATGTTCGGGGGACTCTCTTTTCTATACCAAAGCAAAATGACGGTTGGCGTTATAAAGGACGAGCTTGTAGTTAGGGTTATCAGCGACAAAATGGAGATGATTTTAAAAAATCCAGATACACGACCTATGGATTTCACAAACCGCCCCATGAAAGAATTTGTATTTGTTGCCAAAGAAGCCTTTAAAACAGAGGAAGATCTTCTACCTTGGATTGAATTGGGGTTGGAGCATGCCAAAGACAAAATTCTGAACAGTTAAACGAATTCAACTGACATTTCCTAAATAATAAAGATAACTGCTTATAAACCAGTACAACCAATAGATAATAGGTCATTGAAATTTAGAATTCAACGACCTACTATAGTGAATTCTTACTTAACCAATCTGATTGTTTTAATGGTATTGGAACTATCTGTTATTTTTATAATGTATAATCCTTTTGGTAATGAGGAAATATCCATTTCACCTTCAGCCCCATTCATTTGTTTAGTCATCAAAACCTTGCCACTTAAGTTGTAGATTTGTGCTACTTTTGAATTTTTTAATTCGCCAAAAGCAACTCTAACGACATCTTTGGCCGGATTGGGATAGATCATAAAATTGATATTCGTATCCTGAACAACACTTATGTCATCTTCACCAAGACGGGTAGATGTGGTCGCGGTCTTAGCCGAGGTTCCTGAACAAGTAACAATGTTTTCAGTAGGATCATATGGTAAAGATGTATAGACTACATCATCTACACAAAGGTTGACCACTACTCCCCCTTTGGAGCTGGCTTGCGTCTGTAGGACCGCCACACCATTGCTATCGGTCACCGCACTTTTCTGCTCATTAAAAGTGCCAGAAAAAGTACCAGTTACGCTGGCATTTAAAATAGCACTCCCCTGATCGTCCAAAATAATTACCGTAGCTGTTCCAGACTTATTGCCCTTTCCCATATCCACGGTCCCTGTTGCTATAGAAGCAACATGAACATTCACGGGATCCCCCGAACTTTCCCCCGTTACACCAACACTCTGTGAGGTGGTGGTGGCAAGTTCGTTGTCCGTAGCATCTGCGGTAATAGTTGAATTACCTGCCACTACTTGCCAGTTGACACTGTAAGGTTGCGTTGTATCTACTCCAATGGAATTACCATTCACGTAAAATTCTACCTGAACTATAGAACCGTCTGCATCTGAAGCATTTGCAGTAATGGAAATAGTCTGCCCTTGTGATAACATTGCTCCGTCTGTTGGGCCGGTAATGCTTACTACTGGAGCTTGATTGCTACCTCCTCCATTATCCGCATTATAGCTATCCAAATTATCAAAATAATAGGTATCCGAAGTAAAACTATTGGAAGCGAACAACAATATCATGGTACCTACATCTGTTGACGAGGCAGTGCCGTCTGGTCGGTCCAACAAAGAAAAGGCCAATCGTTGCCAAGTATTGGTATCTTCAACAGTGGCAACATAGCGACTATGACGACCACTGGGGTAATTTGAAGGCGTTGCAACGGAAGTTTCCAACTGTAAGATTATTTCTGTCCCCACTGGAGCGGATGTATGTACATCCATATAAAATTTCTTTTCCTTGATTACATATTGGGACGCATCTGTAATATTGTTCACCCCATATACCAATACATCGTATTGTTCTGCGGCATTTCGATCATATTTCCCACTAAGGGCACTTCCATTAATGGCATTCGGTGCAGGATTGCCAACCTCTGTCAATATACCTGTAGCTGAAGAAAACGTCGCGGTTGAGGGCTCATCAAAATTTTCAAAGGAAACATCTTTTACATAAGGAAGCTCCACTTCAACATAAAGGTTTAATAGTTGAGTTCCACATCCATCGTTGAACGAAGCGGATATTGCCCCACTTTCAGCACCAAAATCCACTACAATAGAACTTGTTCCTTGCCCCGATACTATGGTGGCACCTTGGGGTACTGACCAAGACACATTCGTGTTTGATGGAATATTAGCTAAACTGTACGTCACACCCTGAGCCTGGTTTACAACAACCCTTTCTCCGTTTACAAAGGGTTTGAACCCATCATACACACGCACATAGTCTACTTCCATGGTAGCGGGCAGCATGTTTTCATTCACCGCACCCCCAAGATTACCACCAACAGCCACGTTGAGGAGAAAATGAAAATCCTGATCGAAAGGCCAGAAAAATGGATCCACATCCGATGTCTTTTTTACAGAATACAATGTGCCGTCCATAAACCATCGTATCTCACCTGGCTCCCATTCAATGGCAAATTCATGGAATGCATCTGGAAAAACCCCGTTTTGAAGCGTATAGGTGTTGCCCTGAGATTGATTATTGGGATAAAGATCACCATAATGCATATATCCTAATATTCTGGAAGGATCAGAGGCCACAAACTCCATAATATCTATTTCCCCGCTCTGAGGCCAACCCCCATATATCTCATTGGTGGACAACATCCAAAAGGCCGGCCATAGACCTTCACCCAACGGCAATTTTATTGACGCTTCGAATCTTCCATAGGTAAAATCGCCTTTCGCCTTAGAATTAATTCTTCCAGAAGTATACTTGGAACCCCGAATCCTTTCCTTTTTTGCCGTTATCTTTAGTGTACCATTACTTACAGTAACATTACTTTGTTGGTAGGATTGCAGCTCAGCATTTCCCCATCCACAAATGCCTTCCGCACACCCGTCTCCCACCTGATAATTCCATTTGGTGACGTCCAAAGAAGTTCCAGAAAACTCATCGGCCCAAACAACAGTAGGACATTGTGAAAAAACCGACTGAATACTAGAAAGGAAGCATATAATAAATAAATAATTTATTGGCTTTTTAATTGTAAAATTCATCATAATTTGGTGGTTAAATTATTAATTCATCACAAATTAGACTTACTATTAGATTCTCACAAATATCTCACCTATACATGACCACAACATGCATCCTAAAACTGGGAATAATGACCATTTTAGTTCTTCATAAGGTCAAGCTTAATTTTGATTATCATAAAAAAAAGTATATTTAAACGATTTTTGGCAGAACTTCCAATACCACGATAATAGTTGGTCTACTTCTTAATTTTTAAAACAATCCATGCAACTCTTTTATAATCCCGATATAAATTTAGAAACCGAACAATTCACTTTCCCTACTGATGAAAGCAAGCACATAGTTAAAGTATTGCGCAAAAAAATGGGCGACACATTAGAGATTACCAATGGTCATGGTGATATGTTCCAAGCAGAGATTCTGCTACCCGATCATAAAAAATGTACTGCAAGGATAATTAAAAAGAAACACTACGATCCCAAAGCTTATAGCCTTCATATGGTAGTTGCCCCAACTAAGCTCAATGACAGATTTGAATGGTTTTTGGAAAAAGCGACAGAAATAGGAGTTGATGAAATTACCCCAATCATTTGTGACCATTCGGAAAGAAAGATAATTAAAAAGGACCGGATGGAAAAAGTAATCCAATCCGCAATGAAACAATCCTTACAAGCCTATATACCAAAATTAAATGAGGCAGTCACCTTTAAGGAATTCTTGAACACTGCTATGACCGGGGATCTTTTCATAGCACATTGTGAGGAAAATGACAAAACCGAGCTCAACATACGGGTGAAACCAAAAACACCAACTATTGTTCTTATAGGACCTGAAGGGGATTTTTCTACCACTGAAATAGAAATGGCCATGGAAAAAGGTTTCCTGCCTGTTGCCCTTGGCCAAACAAGATTGCGCACCGAGACGGCGGCCATTGTTGCCTGTACCACATTGGCATTGGCTAACCAGTAAAAAAAATTCCGCACTTCCAATTATTACTAATTGGAAATGCGGAACCACAATAAACACTTACTAACTTATCCAGTACGATGAACACCGAATAATACCTTTATACAAACACCACTTTGGGCAAGTAAAATACTTTATAAGCTGTATTGATACTAACTTATTTCCCCTTAATGGGATGCAGCCACCAATTACTTTTTTGACTTTTAAAATTTTGAATCACACCCAGCTTTTAAACTATTGGGGGATAATGATTTTTTTGACCCTCTTTTATTAGTAAATTTGGACTATATAAAGGTACATAACTTGATGAAAAAACTTGCTTATTTGAGTGTTTTTTTAACTTTTTTTGTGAGTTTTAGCGTTGAGGCTCAGGAAATTGCAGTTTTAAAATACAATGGTGGTGGTGATTGGTATGCCAATCCAACAGCCCTCCCAAACCTCATAAAATTTTGTAATGAAAAAATAGGGACACAGATCTATTCCAAAGCCCAAACAGTGGAAGTTGGGGATGTCAATATATTTCAATACCCCTTTTTACATATGACGGGACATGGGAATGTATTCTTTTCCCAAGAAGAAGCAGAGAATCTAAGAACCTATTTACTATCCGGGGGATTTTTACACATTGATGATAATTATGGCATGGAACCCTATTTAAAAAAGGAGCTAATTAAAGTATTCCCTGACACTGAATTGGAAGAACTGGGAAAAGATCACCCTATTTTCCAAATGCAGTTTAATTTTCCCGATGGCCTACCAAAGATCCATGAACACGATGGTAAGCGTCCACAAGCCTTTGGGATATTTCATAAAGGACGTTTGGTATTATTATTTACCTATGAAAGTGACCTTAGTGATGGCTGGGAAGATGAGGCGGTACATAATGACCCCAATGAAGTTAGGTTAAAAGCCTTACAGATGGGGGCCAATATTATTTCATATGTCTTTAAAAGTTAAAACCATGACATCAAAAACAATCACCTATGGCATTATCAGGGCCGTAGCAATCATTGCGGGAGTACTTCTATTGCTTTATTTTCTGTACACCATCCAATCCGTCATCGCCTATTTGGCAATCGCAGCTGTACTGGCGTTAGTTGGTAGGCCAATTGTCCTATTCCTCCAAAGAAAGCTGAAACTGCCAAATACCATAGCTGTAATCTTAACCATGTTGTTGATGGTTTCCATTTTTGCAGGAGTAGTCGCTCTTTTTGTACCTTTGATCACAGAACAGAGTAAAAACCTTTCCCTGTTGGATATCGACAACCTTCAGAAAAGCCTCAATTCCCTATATGGGGAAGTAACACAATACTTTGGAGCATCCCCTTCTGTGGTCAATGAAATGATCCAAAAAGCAGACATTGAAAAGAATCTTTTAGAAGGGTTGAAGTTGGGGTTCATTCCTGATTTTCTGAACTCGTTTGTAGATGTTCTAAGTACAGTGAGCATAGGGCTTTTTTCTGTTTTATTTATTTCGTTCTTCTTTCTAAAGGATAGTAAATTATTCCAAAAGGGAATTCTTATTTTTATTCCAAACAATAAAGAAAGTGGGATGATCAATTCCATTGATAAAATTAAAAATTTACTGTCCAGATATTTTGTTGGACTTCTATTACAGATATTTATTCTCTTCGTTATTTACACTGTTGTTTTACTTCTTGTGGGAATCGAAAATGCGGTGGTCATAGCTTTCCTATGTGCCCTGTTCAACATCATCCCATATCTAGGTCCGATCATTGGTGCCACCATCATGGTCATATTGACGATGACCAGTAATTTAGGAGCCGATTTTAGTGCGGTCATTCTACCTAAAACAGGGTGGGTTTTACTTGGATTTGCCATAGGTCAATTGGTAGATAATTTCTTTTCACAACCCTTCATTTTTTCCAATAGTGTAAAGTCACATCCCTTGGAAATATTCTTGATCATTATTATTGCCGGACTCCTTTTTGGGGTGGTCGGAATGATCATTGCCGTACCGGGATATACCGCCATAAAAGTAATATTAAAGGAATTTTTAACCGAAAACAAGATTGTAAGATCCCTAACAAAAAATTTATAGCTTTACTTTGAATAAAGACATATTACATACTGGTGTACAACATTTTATAGTTGAAAATTTGAATACTGACATCGTGTCAGTATTATTAAAAAAAGTTACATTTGACGGGGTTGGCACAAAAGAATTGGTCCAACAGATCGAAGCCAAGAAAAAGTGTGAATCCAAGCTTCCAACCTGGTTCAAAACCACAGGTATTTACTATCCGGATAAGTTGAATATTGAACAGACATCATCCGAAACTACTGCCCAATATAAGGCAAATTTGGTGCATGGAAATTCAATGATAGACCTCACAGGCGGCTTAGGTGTGGACTGCTACTTTTTCAGCACAAAAATGGAGCAGGTAGTTCATTGTGAAATCGATAAAAATTTGTCCGAAATCGCCGATTATAATTATGGTATTTTAGGAGTAAAAAACATTCGCTGCCTCCCTGAAAATGGACTTGATTATTTAGAAGATTCTACTCAAAAATTTGATTGGATCTATGTAGATCCTTCACGAAGAAATGATGCCAAGGGAAAGGTTTTTATGCTTTCGGATTGCCTTCCCGATGTGCCCAATAATCTATCCCTCCTTTTTAAAAAAACTTCCAATATTTTAATAAAGACCTCCCCCCTTTTGGATTTTACCATTGGGATAAATGAGCTGCAATCTGTCAAGGAAATTCATGTTGTCGCAATTAAAAACGAGGTCAAGGAATTGCTTTGGATTTTAGAAAAGGACTATCTCGGGGAGATAAGTATAAAAACCATCAATTTCAATATTGGGAGAGCTGAAAAGTTTGATTTTGGTTGGGGCGATGAAAAGAGAAGTATTTCCCAATTTGGACTCCCCCAAACCTATTTATATGAACCCAATTCGGCCATCCTCAAATCGGGTGCATTTAAAACTATAGGTAATACTTTCGGACTTAAAAAATTACAGGAACATTCACATCTGTACACCGCGGATAAGCTAGTAGACTTTCCAGGAAGGACTTTCAACATCCAAATGATTATCCCCTACAACAAAAAAGCCATTCAAAAACTCGGAATACAGAAGGCCAATGTTACCACGAGGAATTTTCCAGAAAGTGTTGAAAGCTTCAGAAAAAAACATAAAATAAAGGATGGCGGAAATGACTATTTATTCCTAACTACCAACTACTTGAACGAAAAAACAATTCTAATTTGCAAAAAAATAACATAATTAGGTAGGGTATTCTTCGTTTGGATTGTTAAACATATATAATCTAAAACTAAATTTTATGACACCTACAAATGTTTTGCCTAGAATTTTAATGGCTATCCTAGCAATGTTAGTGATTTCTTGCAATAAGGATTCTAATTCCGATTTACCGGGAGACGGTACTATTAGTCTGGCCGCCAAAGCTTCTTACACGGGACTAACAAATAAAGGAACAACGGCCAAAACAAACAATGCCGAAGTAGTGCTGAGCAGTTTTTTGGTAAATATCAAAGAAATTGAATTTGAAATTGACAACGAATTCGAAAATGAAGACAACAGTGATTCTGACCATGATGACCAAGATTACGACGATAATGGGTATTATGACCACGAAGATGAAATTGAACTAGAGGGTCCATTTGAACTGGACTTGCTGAATGGCTCATTGACTTTTGTTGACGTTCAAATCCCCAATGGAAACTATGAAGAGATAGAATTCAAATTTGACGTCAACAAAAATGAAGCTAGTCCACTTTTCAATAAAACGATTTTGCTCACAGGCACCATAGATACTGTCCCTTTTGAATTTTGGTATGCGTTTGAGGAGGAAATAGAAATTGATTTTGAGGATTCATTATCAGATATCATCATTGAAAACAGCAATAATAAGGTGACAATTAACTTCAATTTGGACATGGTCATTGCCAATATAGATCTTTCCACTGCCCAAGATGGCAACGGTAACGGACTAATAGAAATACATCCAAACGATGAGGACGGGAATAGGGAATTGGCTGATCTGCTAAAAAACAAAATAAAAGAGTACGCCGATTTACTTGACGATTAATTCAACATCTTATGATGAAAAAAAAAGGAGCTCGCTAAAACGAGCTCTTTTTTTTTAATGTTGTCAATCTTAATAAAATTCTAAGAACCTGTTGACATAAATACCCCTATTACACTTTGACCTCAACTTAAATTATCATTTCAATCTAGGGAACAATCCCATTTAAAATTGGCGATCTTATCATTGGTCGCTGCTGATAAGTTATAATGCCACCATTCTGTCCGTATAGACCAAAAGCCATGCGCCTCCATAGTTTCCTTAAGCAACTTTCTATTGTCCAGAATAATCTGCGGGAGATCATAATTGTCATGATAGGCCTTTTTGCCAAAGAAGTCGAAATCGGTTCCCATATCCAATTCCTGCCCCTCCATGGTCGTTAATGTTATATCCACGGCGCCCCCTTTATTGTGAATGGAACCTTTTACCGGATTAGCGACATATTGGGGATTGGGTACTATTTCCCACATTTTATATTGCACGGAGTTTGGTCTGTAGCAGTCAAAGAATTTAATTTTAAAGCCCTTTGCCATCAATTCCTTATTTGCCTTAAGTAGAGCTTTTGCCGTTTTGACTCTGGTATAGCACTCCGGACAATCGTAGACCTTGGACTTTAAAAAATTATTGGTTGTCGCATATCTCAAATCGTATACAAAATCATCGCTGTAATCTGCTAATCGCACAAAGGTGGTATCCCCCAGCAACTGTAATGGTGTAACTTTTACAGCTGGCTCAGACACCACATTAGTGTCCACTACCACAACTTCTTGCTCTGATACTATAGTTCCTTCTTTGTTTGGTTTAACCTCCTTACAGCCCATCAAAATTAATGGCACAAACATCCAGAGTATCTTGAAATACCTTAACTTGCTTTTCATATTCTTATTAAACAACCATTGCAAATTACATCAATCATTTGATTCAAAAAAAATTCAACCTTAGATATAGTACTATGAAAACCATAAAAACAATTTCTTTTATCATATTGATCAGCTCCTTGCTTTTTCAATGTCAAACCAAAGCCCAAGACAAGTGGATGTTGGGATTTGAAAAACCAGCACAAAACCCCATTATGCAGGCTGATTCGAGTTTTGTTTTCAATTGTCCCATGGAGGAGAAACTGGTGCAGTGGCAAAAAGCCGATGTTTTTAATCCTGCAGCCATCGTAAGAAACGATACCGTTTTTGTTCTTTTTAGGGCAGAGGATAATCCTGACGCTATTTTAGGGGGCAGAACATCTAGAATTGGTTTGGCATATAGTACTGATGGAATAGCGTTTACAAAATATCCCGAACCTGTTCTTTATCCTTCCAAAGATGACAATTTAAAATATGAATTTCCGGGAGGATGCGAAGATCCAAGGATAGTAGAAAAGGAAGATGGTACTTATGTAATCCTTTATACTAGCTGGAACACGGATGTAGCTCGACTTTCCAGTGCTACCTCAAAAGATTTAAGAACCTGGACCAAACACGGACCAGCCTTTGAAGATGCCTATAATGGTAAATTTTTAGACGTTTGGAGCAAATCAGGATCAATCGTTACAGAATTAAAAGATGGTAAAATAATAGCTAAGAAGGTCAATGGGAAATATTTGATGTATTGGGGGGAGCTCTTTGTAAACTTGGCACAATCGGATAACCTTGTTGATTGGGCACCTATGGTTGATGACCAAGGTGAGCTTTTAAGAGTCTTTGAACCTACTCTGGGAGAATTTGATAGTCACCTTACCGAGCCTGGTCCTCCTGCCTTATATACCGAGCATGGAATCCTATTGCTATACAATGGCAAAAACCTACAGGGGGAAGGAGCAAGCACAAAGGTAGCACCTAGCACCTATTGTGGTGGGCAAGTCTTATTCGACAAGAATGACCCCACCAAAATGCTCGATCGTTTGGAAACACCTTTTATTTGTCCTGACCTTCCGCATGAGACTTCCGGGCAATATGCCGCTGGAACTACTTTTATAGAAGGATTGGTCTATTTTAAAGATAAATGGTTCCTGTATTACGGAACAGCGGATTCCATGGTCGGTTTGGCCATTAAAGAGAATCATAACTAGAACAATAGTGGATTAAATAACTAAAAGGGCTTCAATTGAAGCCCTTTTATAGTTCTAAATAATCCCTAAAGACTTTTAAGAAATGCTAAACTTCGTGGTATCTGATTCACCACTCGGGAGGATTCGTCCTCTATAAATAAATAAGGTATCCCCAACTTTTTAGCTGCAGCCACAAGAGCGGCAATATGAACCTCTCCTGTTCCCAAGACCACATTGGTCTCCTCATTGGAGTGACCTGTATCATCCTTTGGTGTCCCTTTTGCCATATCCTTTAGATGCATCAATATAAATTTCAAGGGATACTTCTTTAGCAGTTGCAGAGGATCCACACCAGCATGTTGTACCCAATAAACATCCATTTCAAAATTAAAATGAAGAGCATTTTTAGCCATATAATCAAACAAGGTGCCAGTCTTATAGGGACGAAATTCGTAACCGTGTGCGTGATATGCCAATTGCAATCCATTTTCTTTCAGCACCTTTCCTGCCCTGTTAAAAACGGATACTGCATTTTTAGTTTCCTCAATCCCAAACGTATTGCCCGGATGAGGAATCCATGAGCACATGACATAGGTTGCGCCATAGTTTTTCGCTCGCTCAACAATAATTCTGGGGGTATCCCTTAATTCTTCAAAAGACGCCCCCACACTTACAACCTTTAGATTGTTTTTGCTCAAGAGATCATTGAATTCATCAACTGGCATTCCATAGGAATCACCTCCCTCTAAGGATCGTATTCCCCAGTCGCTGATCATTTTTAAGGTTCCCGGCACATCGGTCTTAAATTGCTCCCTTAAACTATAGAGTTGCAAACCAATCTCTTGTGCTTCCAATTGGAAAGAATTGAACAATACAAAAACCAAGAAAACAATCCAAGAACAAAAAGAGATACCCTTTTTCATGATTAAGTTGGTTTACAAAACCCTAGGTCAACAAGTTTCCATTCTCATCCCATTCCGCAATATCTCCTCTTTTACTTTGATCCACGCATTTGGCCAACCAAGCTTCGTCATAAGCAACCCCATGTTGTTCAAGGACATCAGCAGGTACCCCATCCCAAACATTGGGCATATTCCCTTTATAGCCCAGATCTTCTATCCCCATTTTTGAAGTATAATATCCCGTTAGACTTAAATTTCGCATCAATGAGAAAAATTGTATTTCTAAAGGCTGTTCCTCATTAGGAATAGTAACATCGGGGTAGGCCATAGTATCTAGAATCTGTTTCTGTTGCTCTGGCGTGGAGGCTATAAATTCTGTATTGAATTCTGTATTGCATTTATGGTCCAACCACATCAGTCCTCCCCTAAGCGGAATTTGGAATGGGGGATAATCCTTGCTCATAAATTCAATGAAATCGGGTGCACCTGCATCTGTAGCGCTGCCAAACTTATCGTTTGCAGGTAATATCAAAGCACAGAGTACTTTTATAGTTTCCATTTCATGCTCATTTAAAAACTCTTCCGCGTTCAATTCGTCAATAAGTTCCTTTTCTTCGGGTGTCCTCCCAAAATATTTTTCAGCAGATTGGGCAATAACAGCTTCTTCTTCAGTACCTGGTTGACAGCCGACAAATGCCAATCCACCGGCGGCAACAGAACCCAATATGATCGATTTTATACTTTTTCTCCTATCCATAACCTTAGATGTTTTGCTTTTTCAATTGTTCTACAATAAAGTCTGATGTTCGCCATGATAGGGCCAAAATGGTCCAAGTGGGGTTTTTATCCGCCTGGGAAACAAAAGGTCCCCCATCCACTATAAAGACATTATCCGCATCGTGCAATTGTTGAAACTTGTTCACAACTGATGATTTTGGGTCATTGCCCATCCGGGTAGTTCCTACCTCATGTATAATTCTACCAGGAGTCAATAAGCCGTAGTCATCTTCTTTTGATGGCCTGGGTTGTAATGGTTCAGCGCCCATATTGTGGAACAATTCCTCAAAAGTTTCGTTCATATGTTTGGTCTGCTTTCGTTCATAATCGGTCCAATTATAGTGAAATCGAAGCACTGGGATACCAAACTCATCAACCGTGGTGGGATCTATCTCACAGTAATTATCCTTCATGGGTATGGATTCACCCCTGCCGCCGAATCCTACCACAGATCCGTAATATTTTTGGACATCCTCACGAAGACTATTTCCATATCCTCCTACATTCTGATTAAAAAAGCGATTAAAATCGTTTGGATTAAAACCAAAACCATAACTGGGCATCCCCATACCGCCCCAGACTTCTATATGGTATCCACGTGGAAAGTCGAGTTTTTTATTGTCCAGCCACCAAGGCGTATACACATGCATTCCACCAACCCCATCCTCATTGTATTTTTTACGGTTCATGAGTCCGGGAACAAAGGCAGATCGACTTGCGCCAGTGGAATCGTGAAGATATCTCCCAACAGTATCCCCGCTGTTGCCCAAGCCATTGGGATGTTGCTTGCTTTTGGAATTTAAAAGGATTCTAGCACTACTGCATGCAGAAGCGGCCAATACCACAATTTTCCCCTTTAACCTGTATTCCTTTCGGTCTTCTTTGTTGACATAGGAAACCCCTGTTGCCCTACCCTCTGCATTAGTGGTTACTTCACGCACCATACAATTTACAAACAAGTCAATTTGTCCGCCATTCTTTTGAGCTGGAAAAATTAAACAGGTCCCCGCAGAAAAATCGGCATACACAGAACAACCTCTAGAACATTGTCCACAATAAAAGCATACCCCTCTATCCTTATTAATTTTTTTTGTGAGCATGGACATCCTTGATGGAATCACAGGAATATTCGATTTTTTGGCCCCATTGATATAAAACAATTCGTGCAACCTGGGTTTTGGAGCTGGCAGAAAAAAACCATCAGGTTCATTGGGAATATTCTCTATGCTACCAAAAACACCTATCAACTTATCTACCTTATCATAATAAGGTTTCACATCTTCATACCCTATAGGCCAATCATCCCCTAAGCCATCGTAACTTTTATGTTTAAAATCCCGTTCTCCAAAACGTAGGGATATTCTTCCCCAGTGGTTGGTTCGACCTCCCAACATCTGGGATCGGAACCAATCAAATTTTGTTCCATTCTTATGTGTATAGGGCTCCCCTTCTATCTCCCATCCACCATAGGCACTGTCAAATTCTCCGAAAGGCCTTACGGTATTAGCACCCCTTCGTGGAGATTCATAGGGCCATTTTAATTGGGTCTGTTGTTCTGGGGCAGCAGGATCAAAATAAGGCCCGGCTTCCACTACGGCCACTTTTAGTCCGGCTTCTGACAAGACTTTTGTAGCCATACCGCCCCCTGCACCAGAGCCTACAATGATTACATCATATACGGTGGATGATTCTATTATTTGCATGTTTAGAATTTAGATTGTTGAACAAGTTATATAAAAATATCTTTTCATTTTAATGAAAGTACATTCATTAAAATTAGGTATTATTCCAATTAAGTGATTTTCAATATTCATATGATTCGACTTGAACTATCCTTTCTATGATTATTAAAACAAAGAAAAATTCAATTTACAAGGACCTATAATTATGTTTCCTACTGAATCTCATATGACCATAAAATTAAATCTCTAATCATTGGGTTTGCCTTTAATAAGGTATAAGAAAATGCCTTTAATTTTTAATTGCGATGACTAAAATATAATTTTCATTATAAAAATACTGCCATTTGTTACATTTTAAATGCGCAAACGTTGTAGTGTTAATTAACAGTTCTGTTTTGTCATATTAACAAAATATTTGCTTACATTTCGATTAATATCTACAACCTAAACTATTTTTTTATGAAAATCACATCACTAAAAAGCTTTTTGATGTTCGGAGCATTTTTATGTTTTGCACTGACTAAAGCACAGACCGTATCAGGTACGGTCTCAGATGCCGACGGCGCACCATTACCGGGTGCGAACGTATTGGTGAAGGGAACCACTAATGGAACCCAAACAGATTTTGATGGTAATTTCTCCATTAACGCCGATAGCAATGCCACTCTGGTATTTAGCTATATTGGCTTTATGAAACAGGAGGTTGCCATAGATGGTCGCACAACGATAAGTGTGTCTATGGCAGAAGATTCCAATCTTCTTACGGAAGTTGTGGTAACGGGATATAGCACCCAGACAAGGGGAGATATTACCGGCGCAGTTTCTTCTGTGGATATGTCCGAAGCAACCAAAGCCCCAATTGTCAATGCTGCTGAGGCATTGGAAGGAAGGGTAACAGGTGTTACGGTAACCAATAGTGGTGCTCCAGGAGGTGCTCCAAAGATTACTATCCGTGGCTTTGGAACTAGTAATAACACCAATCCTTTATATATTATAGATGGGGTACAAACAGACAATGCTTCTGTATTGAACAGTATCAACCCTAACGATATTGATCAAATGAACGTACTGAAAGATGCAGCTGCGGCCATCTATGGTGCAAGAGCCTCTAATGGTGTAGTTATTATCACCACAAAAAGTGGCGGTTATAATATGGACAAGGCTAAAATTTCTTTTGATTTTTATACCGGGTTTTCAGAAGCAACCAATCTGCCAGACCTGTTGAACACACAACAACATGGGGAGATGATTTTCCAAAGTTTGGCAAATGATGGATCTCCACTTTCACATCCACAATATGGATCAGGTGCAAGTCCAGTTGTCCCTACGTCACTAAATGGGTATACTAGGGTTGTTTCCTATGATCCAATTGTACGCGGACCTGCTTCTGCTACTATAACCCCTGGTGGTACCAATTGGTTGGATGCTATTACACAAAATGCGCTATTACAAAGTGCTTCTGTGTCCTTATCAAATGGAACCGAAACCGGTAAATATTATATGTCTGCCAATTACCTTAATAGGGAGGGGATTCAGATAAACACCGGATTTGAACAAGCAACGACTAAATTGAATTCTGAATTCAAAATTGGAGATAAAGTAAGGATAGGTGAACATTTGACCACTTCCTTTTCCAATACTAAAAGTGGTGTAGGCGAAGCACTTGAGAATGGTATTAGAAGTAGCCCATTAATTCCTCTTTTTGATGATGAAGGTCGGTTTGCCGGGACAGGTGCCCAAGGTACTGGAAACGCAAGAAGTCCACTTGCCCAATTAGAACGTAGTAATGACAATTACAATAAGTTGTTCCGAGTATTCGGTGATATTTATCTTTCTGCTGAATTAATCGACGGTCTTACCTTTAAAACAACTATAGGTGGTAATTTGGAAAATTTCCGTAGTAGAAGTTTCCAAGCCTTGGATCCCGAGCATGGAGAGCCACTTGGAACCAATACACTTGCCGAACAGAATATTGACAATTACAATTGGACTTGGTCCAATACGCTTAATTACAGCACTACCTTCGGCGCGCATAACTTAAATGTACTTGCAGGGATTGAAGCAGTGGAGGATGGCAGTAAAGGCAAGGGGGTAAGTAGAACTGGGTTTTTGTTCGAAACACCAGATTTTTATCTCTTACAAAATGGATCGGGCACACCGAATATAGATTATGCCTATGATGGTGCCACCTCTTTATTTTCGATATTTGGAACGGCAAATTATTCGTTTCAAGGAAAGTATTTTGCCACGGCAACAGTTCGTCGGGATGAATCCTCACGATTCCAGGGAGATAATAAGAGTGATGTCTTTCCTTCATTTAGTGCAGGTTGGCTGTTGAGCCAAGAAGACTTTTTTCCATTGGGAAGTATAGTGAGTAGATTAAAATTAAAAGGATCCTGGGGACAGTTGGGTAACCAAACCTTACCGGCTTCCAATCCTACTATAAATATTTCCAACCTTAATGAAGGTTTGGCTAACTATGCTTTTGATGGGAGCAATATTTCAACTGGTGCAATTTTAAGTCAAGTTGGAAACCCTGATTTAAAATGGGAAACAAGTGTTGCTACCAATTTTGGTGCTGATTTGGGCCTATTGAGCAACACCCTTAATATTTCTCTTGATATCTTTAATATTAAGACAGAAGACTTGATAACCAGAGATAATAGTTTAATCAGCAGTACAGCAATTGATGCTCAGGCTCCCTTGGTAAACCTTGGTAGTGTTCAGAATACTGGTTTTGATCTAAGTGTAGCTTATAATAATGAAACGTCCTCTGGTTGGTCTTATGGAATACAGGCCAATATCTCTAAATACAAAAACGAGGTAACAGATTTGATCAGTGATTTTCAAGTTGGGAGAACAGATTTAAGGGGTGGTGCAGTAACAAGGACCGAAGTTGGAAGACCAATTTCTTCATTCTATGGTCGTGTTGTTGACGGATTTGACGCAAATGGAAGATTTGCCTATAAGGATATCAATAATGATGGAACAATAAATGACGATGACAGAACCTATATAGGATCACCACATCCAGATTTCACTTATGGATTAAATCTTTCAACGGCCTATAAAGGAATAGATATATCCTTATTTTTTACGGGATCTCAAGGCAACGATTTGTATAACTACAATAAAATCTATACTGATTTCCCTACATTCTTTGATGGCAACAGAAGTGTACGTGTACTTGATTCTTGGACTCCATCCAATACCAATGCCACTTTACCTGCATTGAGTTCTGCAATCACTAATAGTGAGACCAATTCCAACTCTTATTTTGTTGAAGATGGATCTTACTTAAGGCTTAAAAACCTTCAAATTGGATATAGCTTACCATCTGATATTGTTGATAAACTGGGTATGGATTCCTTTCGATTATATGTACAAGGAACCAATTTATTTACCGTTTCGGGATATGACGGTTTTGATCCAGAGATCATTTCAAATGATAACCTATCTTTAGGTGTCGATTTCCAAGTTTATCCACCATCAAGAATAGTGTCCATTGGGGCTAACGTTAAATTATAAAAATATGAAAAAGAGATTATTTTATTATGTAATATTCCTCGTTACGATCATAGCATGTAGCGAAGATTTCACAGAAAAACCAGCCATTGGCGCCCTGAGTGATGCGGCGCTTAAAAATGAGGCGGGTGTTGACCTTTTGCTCACCGGTGCTTATTCAGTGCTGGATGGTATTAGAAACAATCAAAGCGGTGCGGACTGGGAAGTAAGTGGTGACAATTGGTGGTTTGATGTTTTGTCCGATGACGCCCATAAGGGTAGTACGGATGGAGATCAAGCAGATTTGTTCTTATTGGAGACTTATGACTGGACCAGTGGAAACCCTTACATTTTCGGAAAATGGAACGGCCTTTTTGCAGGAGTAAACAGATCTAATGCAGTTATCTCATTAATTGCTACCATAGAAGATGTAGATTTAAACGCAAAATTGGCAGAAGCCCGTTTTTTAAGGGGTCATTACAATTTTGAATTGCAAAAAATTTATGGGAATGTGCCATATATTTCTGAAGAAAATCAGGCTAAAACGGACTACAATCAACCTAATCCAGGTCCAATTTGGACTCAAATTGAAGCAGACTTTGACTTTGCCATCAACAACTTACCGGCTACTCAGGGGGAGGCAGGAAGACCAACTTCTTGGACGGCCAAAGCATTCATGGGTAAAGTGAAACTGTTCCAATCAAACTATACGGAAGCCTTTACCTTATTGAAGGATGTTATAGATAACGGACCTTATTCCCTGCTCCCAGAATTTGTTGACAATTATAGGGTAGCTGGCGATAATAGTCCAGAAGCAGTTTTTTCAATTCAATTTACGGCTGATGATGGCCAATCGTTGAATGGAAACCGTGGAGGTACTTTAAACTTTCCAAACCCGGGACCATTTGGATCTTGCTGTGGCTTTTACCAGCCAACACAGGATTTGGTCAACGCTTATAAAACAGACGGTAGTGGCCTTCCATTATTGGACACTTTCAACCAATCTGACGTTACCAACGATTATGGTATAGAAAGCACTGCTGCATTTACACCACATACCGGACCATTAGATCCAAGGTTGGATTATACAGTAGGTAGAAGGGCTATTGATTATAACGGTTACGGAACAATGGTCGGTAAATCATGGATCCGTGCTGATTTTGCAGATATTTCTGGACCCTATTTGTCCAAGAAAAATGTTTACTATGCTGGCGAAACCGCTAATCAAGGAACCGGTGCATGGGGCCAACAACACTCGGGCATTAACTACCATATCATGAGATATTCCGATGTTTTATTAATGGCCGCTGAAGCCGCCGTTGAAAATAGCGACCTTTTAACAGCATTGAACTATGTGAACCAAGTAAGAAATAGGGCAAAGAACATGTCCTATGTACAAGATGCAAACGGTACAGCAGATGCTGCCAATTATCAAGTAGAACCTTATTTGGCTTTCGCTGACCCAGTTTTTGCGCGTAAAGCAGTCCGATTTGAGCGTCGTTTAGAATTGGCAATGGAAGGACATAGAACTTTCGATTTGAGGAGATGGGGTAATGCGGAAGCTATCCTAAGTGCTTATAAAACCAATGAGGGAAGAACTATTCCAAGTATATTGACCAAGTTCAAAACCTATGAACCAAGACATAATTTATTGCCTATTCCATTAAGTGCAATAGATTTAAGTGGAGGTATTTTAACGCAAAACCCCGGATTTTAATTCCAAATATTAAACATTGTAATAAAAAGCAGGGCATTAAAAATGTCCTGCTTTTTTAATACCCAAACTATCCTTACTTTGGACTAATTCTTATATTTATATTCAAAAAATATTTTCCATGAAGCCACGGCATCTCTCCCTCTTGCTATTGATTTTAGCCATTGCGTCTTGTACTAAAAAGACTGAGGACCTATCAGAAAAAAAAATATTTCATCAAAAGGACGCCGAGGATACTGGTATTACCTTTAATAACATACTTACAGAAAATGACTCCCTTAACTATTTCACTTACGCCTACCTTTATATGGGCGGTGGTGTTTCAGCTGGGGATATCAATAATGATGGACTTATTGACTTGTTCTTTACGGGCAACATGGTCCCCAACAAGCTTTATTTAAATAAAGGGAATCTAAAATTCGAAGATATTTCAGAAAAGGCAGGTGTCAGTGGAGATGCAAGATGGTACACTGGCGTTACTATGACGGATATTAATAATGATGGCTTTTTAGACCTCTATTGTTCGGTCGGTGGGAAATTTGGAACAAAGGAAAATCAACTTTTTATCAACAACGGAGACAATACATTTTCGGAAAAAGCGGAGGCTTATGGCCTTGCCGATTCAGGAAACAGCGTTCAAGCCTCATTTTTTGATTATGACCAAGATGGTGACCTCGATTTATATCTGGGAAACTACCCTCCTACTCCGTTTAATGCCCCCAATCATTATTATGCATTCAAACAACAGCATCCCATGGAGAATGAAATGGATAAATTATATCGAAATGATGGCGATAAATTTACTGATGTAACGGCTGAGGCTGGCTTGAGCAACTTCGGACTTACTTTAAGTGCAACTGTGGGAGATCTTAATGCAGATGGTTGGCCAGACATATACGTATCCAATGATTTTAGTTCTCCAGATTATCTCTACATCAACAATAAAAATGGAACATTTTCCGAACAGGTTAAAAACTTAACGAAAAATACCTCCTTTTATGGCATGGGCGTAGATATTGCAGATTTCAATAATGACCAATTATTGGACATCCTCCAAGTGGATATGACCGCCAAAGATAATAGACGGGCAAAAGCGAACATGGCAAGTATGAACCCAGACCTATTTTGGAGTACTGTTAATGCAGGTTTTCATTACCAATATATGCAGAACAGTCTTCAAATGAACAATGGCAACCTTGTTGATTCCCTTCCGGATTTTAGTAATGTTTCAAGGCTTTCTGGCGTTTCTTCCACGGATTGGAGTTGGGGACCACTTTTTGCCGATCTGGATAATGATGGGTGGAAAGATATTTTTATTTCGAACGGTACACGAAGAGAAATAAACAATAGGGATTACTTTTTAGCACTTGACAACCAAAGAAAACCATCAGACAATTTATTGGAAAGAAGCTTAGCTATTCCTTCGGAAAAAATAGACAACTTTGTGTTTCGAAATAATAAGGACCTGACATTTACCCAAATGAACGATGATTGGGGCATTAGCTTTAAAGGGTTCTCCAATGGGTGTGTCTATGTAGATCTTGATAATGATGGAGATCTGGAAATTGTCACCAACAATATAGATGATAAAGCCTCTATATTTGAAAATACCAGTTCTTCCAATAATAACTACATCACCCTAAATTTTAAAGGCCCTGAAAAAAATCCCTTTGGGATAGGTGTAAAGACATATATTAAGACCAATGATTCTGAACAATTCCAAGAATTGACAATGACGAGGGGATTTCAATCGTCAGTAGCGCCACAGTTGCACTTTGGTTTGGGCCAAGAGAAAACAGTAAATACTTTAAGAATCAAATGGCCCGACGGCAAGGAGGAAATATTAAACAATATTCCAAGCAATCAATTTTTGGGCATCGACTATAAAAATGCGGCAATTATTTCCAAAGAAGTACTGGATATTAAAGAAAAATTATTCACTACTATCAAGGACACCATACTTCTTGCTCCCCATAAGCATATTGAGAACTACTATAATGACTTTGAAAAAGAAATTCTATTACCCCACCAAACCTCTATGTTTGGGCCCAGTTTAGCCGTTGGAGATTTAAATGGCGATGGCTTGGAGGATTATATAATTGGCGGTGCTTCACAGAACCAAACGGCTGTATTTTTTCAAAGCAAATCAGGATTCATGGAACAGGATATCCCCGCCTTAGCAAATGACAGCGGATATGAAGATATGGGAATCCATATTTTCGATGCCGACAATGATGGGGACAATGATATTTACATCGTTAGCGGAGGCAATGAATTTGAGTACAATTCAACGATGTTACAAGATCGTTTGTACGTAAACTCCGGGAATGGCAAATTCGAAAGATCAATCCAAGCACTTCCTGAAATGATCACTAGTGGCTCCAGGATCCATAGTTTTGATTACGATAAAGATGGGGACCTGGATCTGTTCGTTGGAGGCAGATTAATCCCTAGCAACTATCCTTTGCCGGCTAACAGTTATTTGCTTGAAAATATTAGTTCCTTAGGGACCCCAAAATTTGTTGATGTTACTCAAAAAATAGCACCTGAATTAGCGAAATTGGGAATGGTTACTGACGCCATATGGACAGATTATGACAATGACGGTTGGGAAGATCTAATTGTGGTCGGTGAATGGATGCCGATAAGTGTTTTTCAAAATCAAAAAGGACTTTTTAAAAATATAACAAAAAAACTAAAGTTAGAAGATTCAAATGGTTGGTGGTTTAGTATCAATGAAGGTGATTTTGACAATGATGGGGATATGGACTATATAATTGGGAATTTGGGCCTCAACTACAAATACAAGGCGAATGAAACAGAAACCTTTGACATATATTTTAACGATTTTGACAATAATAAAACCAATGATATCGTATTGAGTTACTTTAACGGGGGCAAAAAATATCCCTTGAGAGGCCGGGAGTGTTCTTCCCAACAAATACCTACGATAAAGCAAAAGTTTAAAGATTATTCGTCCTTTTCTGTCGCTACACTTGAAGATGTCTACACGGAAGAGTATCTCGAAAATTCATTACATTATAAAGTTAAATCTTTTACTAGTATACTTCTTGAAAATAAAAACGGGAGCTTTGTAAAGCACAACCTACCTAACCTTGCACAAATCTCGAGTATTAACCAGATATTGGTTGATGATTTTGATGGGGATTCAAATCTAGATATTATTGTAGCTGGGAATTTATATAGTTCGGAGGTAGAAACCCCAAGAAATGATGCAGGCAAAGGACTTTACTTAAAAGGTGATGGCAATGGCCACTTCCAACCCATAAAAAATTACGACAGCGGTCTTTTTATCCCGGGTGATGTTAAAGATATGGTCCCTATTATGATTAAAGGAGAAAAATATTTTCTAATCGGAAAAAATAGCGACTACCAGCAATTGGTGAAAATAAATTCATAAAACTTAAAAATTTTCAATTTGTGCAATTGCCTCTTCAGCCGTTGATACTGGAAGCTTACAAGTGGTATCTTGACAAACAAAAATAAAGGTTTCATTTTCATCAAACCTTCCTTTAAAAAGTGGAAGATTACTGTTTAAATTACTTCCCACTATAAGTCCATTGGGAATATGTCTTTTATTTAATGTTGTCATTAAGTCTTTTGCATCGGAACCTACAACCGAAATCTCAAAATAAGGATAGGCCATGTGAAGAAACAAAGAGTTCCATTTTGAATAACTTTGCGCTGCACCCTTACTTATGTTCATCATAGTAGAAGACATGTTTTTGGCCTTGTCCATTAATTCCAAATTATAATTAATATGGCCTAATTGAAAAAGATTATGTCCCATTATAGCATTTGGAGAGGGCAACACTCCATCATCAGTTTTGATAATATTGGAGATTAACTCATTGCTACTATTGAATCTAAACATCCCTGATGCA
Source organism: Flavobacteriaceae bacterium KMM 6897 (assembly GCA_035798135.1). GTDB lineage: Bacteria > Bacteroidota > Bacteroidia > Flavobacteriales > Flavobacteriaceae > Sediminicola. The sequence goes on from JAPFBR010000006.1 coordinate 93,247, forward strand.
GTATCAGAGAATTGGGATTCAACAATTTGGTTTAATTGCATAGAAAATTCCAAATATTTGGAATTCATGGTAACCCCATATAAGTTTAAGGATGCATTGGCTAAAAACGCATAATCTTCAAGAAAACCTTCAGTCCGCTTGTCCCCCTTTTTGTATGAATGCACCAATTTTTTGTTCTGATAACTTTTTTCTCTTAAAAAATCAAAAACAGCTTCTGCCCTATTCAGAAACTCTTTATCACCAAACGCCTTATAAGCATCCACAAAACCATTGATCATTAAAGCATTCCAAGAAGTAATGATCTTGTCATCCGTATTAGGCCTTTTCCTTTTTTTTCTTAAAGTTAAGAAGGTGTCTTTCCATTGGGATTTTAACTCATTCAATTGACTTGAAGAAAGACTATTTTTTTTAGCAAAATCCAAATCGCTCTGAGTTCTATAAAGGACAAATTTTCCCTTTTCCCACGAATTACCAGAAGTGATATTGTAATATTCCGTGAATAACCTATAATTTTCATCCAAAGGCCCTTTGAGCTCATCTTTGGTCCATACATAGTACTTTCCCTCCTCCCCTTCACTATCAGCATCTATTGCGGCATAATAACCACCATCCTGCCCCTTCATTTCCCTTTCAAGAAAGTCTAACGTCTCTAGTACCAACTCCTTATACATTGGCTCTTTAAAAACCTTATAAGCCTTGGAATAGAGGCTGATCAATTGTGCATTATCATATAACATTTTCTCAAAATGTGGCACTTTCCAATACTTGTCTGTACTATATCTAAAGAATCCACCGCCGATTTGGTCATAAACACCTCCCAAGGCCATTTTATCCAACGTATTTTTAACATGATTTTTAACATGACTTTTAACATTCAAATCATGACTAAGGGATGCATAGTCCAATAAAAAATCCAAATTACTGGGTAGCATAAATTTTTGAGTGCCACTTTCTCCACCCCATTCCAGATCCCAATTTTGGGACCATATTAAAACGCTTTCCGAAATCCCTTCCTTTGAAGGAATACCAACATCTTTTATAGGTTCAATTATATTCGCATCCTGTATCCCCTGGGCAACCATATCTGCATAATCATTGGCTTTATCGGGGTCCTCATTATATAATTTGCTTATTCCTGTCAATACTTTTACCCATTGGTTTTTGGTGTGGTAGGTGCCTCCATACAATGGTTTTCCATTGGGGAGGACAATAACATTCAATGGCCATCCCCCACTGCCATTTATTAATTGAACGGCTGTCATATAGACCTGGTCCAAATCTGGCCTTTCTTCCCGATCAACTTTGATACTGATGAAATTTTTATTCATCATTTCAGCCACTTCCTCATCTTCAAAGGTTTCCTCTTCCATGACATGGCACCAATGGCATGAAGAATAACCAATACTTACCAATACCAATTTATTGTTGGTTTTTGCCTCATCCAATGCCCCTTGACTCCAAGGTCTCCAATCAACTGGATTGTGGGCGTGTTGCAATAAATAGGGACTGGTCTCATTAATAAGCGCATTGGTGTATTTATGCTCCGATGTTTTTTCCTTTATCCCATTGCACGACACAAAAAATAAAAGGACAATAAAAGATATTTGGTAGAAATTCTTAAGCATCTTTAGTAAATAATAAGGCGTTCTAAATTACAACAATCTAGTAAAATTAATGACAATATTGGTATCTAATGGCTGTGGATAAGATAAATTTAAACATTGTATCCCTCAGATGGGTTGAGCCATGAATTTAGAGTGATAGGTTTACTTTCTTCTCTGCTCAATGAACCATTCATATAGTTCCGGTGTATTGTAGGCCCTTGTCCAAGAGTTATGACCTACCCCTTTGTATCTTGTAAACTGAACATCGTACCCCATCTCTTTAAGTCTTTCAACCATTTGCACAGATTCTGAAAAGGGAATGGACTTATCTTCCTCCCCGTGAAACACCCAAATGGGCATTTTCTTATCTATCCATGCAGCATAGGGTACTGGGGTCATTCCACAGACCACTGCCATGGCCGCAAATTTTTCGGGATATTGTACTGCCAATTGCCATGCTGCACCACCACCCCTGCTTAAACCGGTCAGGTATATCCTTTTTGTATCCACATTATTGTTGGCGACAACGGTATCCAATAATTGGACCACTGCCTTGGTATTCCACCATTCCTTCTTATGCGGATTTTGGGGTGCCAGGATTAAAAATGGAAAATCCTTGCCATCCGAAATAAGTTTTGGTGGGCCACTGGATTTAACACGACCTATACTATCTCCAGAATCTCCTCCCCCATGCAAGAATAGAAGCAAAGGAAATTTTTCGGTGCTTTCCGGCTCATACCCTGGCGGAAAATATAGATAATATTTAAGATTTTCTATGGTTATGGTTTGCTGCTCATCACTTATCAGTTGGGATTGGGCACTACAGCCTTGTAATAAGGACAATACCAAAAGCAAAGTCAGCAATAAAATGGGGCGTAAACTCATTGATTATTAGTTCTCTATAATTTGGACAAAAGTATAAAATAGAAGCTTCCGTTGTATTTAAAAATCATCAGGCCACAAACTATTTTAGGGTTTTTAAATATATTACTTTTATTACCTACTATATTCTATTTCAATAGATTAATTGCCAACTCTTTTAATCAAAAGAGAATTGTACACTTAGGGATCGTTTATCACACATCCCCAATTTCAGTTCTAATTGCATTGGTTTAAATACGTTACATTTGACCAATTGGTTCATCCCGTTTGTCAACTACCTAAAAATAGTTTTGTGCCTCAGAATAAAATTAAAGTGAATGGCTTTATTATAGCCTTATTAATGGCTATCCCTGTTGCTTATCTAATCCCTGAAGGGTCTAGAATTCTCCATTTAAATGAGGTTACGGATGTGGGAATTGGACTAATTTTCTTTTTTTATGGATTAAAATTATCATTGGGTACTTTCAGAAGTGGGGTACGTAATTATAAGCTGCATCTTCTGATACACCTTAGCACGTTTATTCTTTTCCCTTTACTGGTACTGCCCTTCAAGAGCCTAATGGTAGGTGAAAGTGCACACCTTCTATGGGTAGGTATGTTTTTTTTGGCTGTATTGCCCTCTACAGTTTCCTCCTCAGTTGTTATGGTTTCCATTGCCAAAGGAAATATCCCAGCGGCGATTTTCAATGCCAGTCTGTCCGGGCTTTTAGGGGTTGTTCTTACCCCGTTATGGCTTGGATTGGTCATAAATGATGCCCAAGGTGTTTCCGCAATAACCGTAATTTCAAAATTGCTTTTACAGATTGTTATCCCTTTGGGGCTTGGCATTATACTTCATCATAAAATTGGTCATCTCGCTGTGAAGAATAATACTCTGATAGGCTATTTTGACAAAACAGTCATCGTGCTTATCGTATATTCCAGTTTTTGTCTTTCCTTCAACGCCAACCTATTTTCCGGAATGCAATTAAATGAGCTTTTGCTCCTATATACGGCCATTTTAGTGCTCTTCCTTTTGGTTATGTTTCTGGTAAACATGGTATCTAAAAAATTGGGTTTCACAACCGAAGACCGTGTCACCGCCTTATTCTGTGGATCTAAAAAATCTTTGGTCCATGGGTCTGTAATGGCCAAAATCATGTTTGGTCATAGCATCAATGCAAGTATTTATATTTTACCGGTGATGATCTATCACATCTCGCAGCTGTTGATCATTGCATTTATTGCCGAGCGGTTTGGAAACCGGGAAGAACTTATAAAAGCCCAAACATCAAAATAATATGAATGCTTGGGCTCAATATTATTTAATTAGCTCAAATGAAGTTTTATTTCCCGTATCCGAATTTGTTCCAATAAAGAGGTCGAAATCACCAGGCTCTGCCGTAAAATCCATTTGACGATTGTAAAAACGAAGGTCCTTGGAGGTAATGGTAAATTCCACAGTTTGCTCTTGGCCTGGCTCCAACATAATTTTTTTGAATCCCTTTAGTTCCTTAACAGGACGTGTCACCGAACCTACCAAATCGCGGATATACAGCTGTACAATTTCCTCTCCTGCCACTGCGCCATTATTTTTAATGGTAACAAATGCTTTTAACGATTCATTAAACCTGATCTTGGTTGTATTCAACGTTACTTTAGAGTATATAAAATCGGTGTAACTAAGTCCGTAACCAAAAGGGAACAATGGAGTATTGGGAGCATCAATATAATTAGATCTGTAATCTTGGTTTGGGCTATTTGGGTCTATTGGCCTTCCCGTATTCTTCATATTATAGTAAATTGGGATTTGGCCAATGTTTCTTGGAAAGGTTACCGGCAATTTTCCACTAGGGTTATGGATACCAAATAAATTATCAACAATAGCTGCCCCTCCCATTGTCCCTGGTTGCCACGCTTCCAAAATAGCATCCACTGTTTTGGCTTCATATTCCAAGGTGAGGGGCCTACCGTTCATCAATACTAAAATAATTGGTTTCCCCGTTTTTTTAATTTCGGCAATCAATTCTTTTTGAACTCCTGGCAGATCTATATTTGTCCTACTGGCAGCTTCCCCACTCATGTGTTCGCTTTCCCCAAGCACCATTACTACAACATCGGATTGACTGGCAGCTTCAAGAGCTGCTTGGAATCCTTCTTTAGAATCAGAATCTATCTCACATCCCTTGGCATACTGGATATTGTCCAAAATGCCCATATTTTCCAACCCCTCATAAACACTGATTGCCTTGCCCTGTCTATCCCCTTCTGCTGCCCAAGATCCCAAAATATGGGCCTCGTCTTTTGCCAATGGTCCAACAAGTGCAATTTTTGCGTTCTTTTTTAGTGGTAAGGTCCTATTTTCATTCTTCAACAATACCATTGACTTTGTGGCCGCTTCTTTCGCAACAGCCATATATTCAGCTTTGTATATTGTTTCTTCTTCCCTGACCTCATTACTATATCTATATGGATCCTCAAATAGGCCCAATCTGTATTTCATTGACAATATCTTTCTTGCGGCTTCATTAATTCGCTCCACCGATACTTTTTCTTCCGCAACTAGTGGTTTTAAGTGGTTCAAAAATATTCCCCCTTGCATATCCATATCCACTCCTGCATTTATTGCCTGTTCCCCTGCATGCTTCTCATCCTTGGAAAATCCATGGGGAACCATTTCATTGATAGAGGTATAATCTGTTACCACAAATCCATCAAACTCCCATTCTCCACGCAATACATCATCCAGTAAAAAATCGTTTCCAGAAGACGGTATACCGGAAATTTCATTGAAGGAGGTCATAAAAGTTGCCACACCTGCTTCTGTGGCTGCTATAAATGGTGGTAAATACGTATCTCTTAGCTCGCGTTCAGACATGTCCACACTGTGGTAGTCCCTCCCCGCTAGAGCTGCCCCATAGGCTGCATAGTGTTTTACACAGGCAAGAACCGTATTCACATCGGCAAGGTCTTTGCCTTGAAATCCTTTGACCCGGGCTTTTGCGATGGCACTGCCCAGAAAAACATCCTCGCCAGCCCCTTCAGAGATCCTTCCCCAACGCGGGTCACGTGCTATGTCCACCATTGGGGCATAGGTCCAGTGCAAGCCAGATGCCGCTGCCTCTGCTGCAGCTATCCCAGCTGTTTTTTCCATGATGTCCAAATCCCATGAAGCCGCTTCTCCCAAAGGAATTGGAAATATGGTCTTATACCCATGAATAACATCAAAACCAAAAAGAAGTGGTATGCCCAACCTCGTATTCTCGACAGCAATTTTTTGCATTTCCCTCGTATATTTTGCGGATTTTGCATTAAAAAGTGCCCCAACCATTCCCTTTTTTAAATAATCAGTATAATTCTTGTCCAGAGTAGGTCCGGTTACTGTCCAACCACTGGAATAAAGTACGGTCTGTCCAATTTTCTCTTCCAAGGTCATTATGGAAAGTAATGAGTCTACTTTTTTCTGTATAAGACTTTCTTTTGATCCCCATGCAGAATAATCAATGTCCACTTTTGGAAGCATTTTAGCGGACTCCTCTCCCTTCACTTGGGATTGGATGGTGGATGAGAATAAGATGGCACAGAAAAAGAGTTTTACAATTTGTTTAGTAAGAATGATCTTGTTCATTAGGTTTGTTAGTTTAATATCTGTTATTTAATTTTTTCAATTGAAAGGCCATTCAAGGCAAAGGATGTACTGCTCTTATTTGTAATCAATATAGTTTCATTGGTCACCTTTATCATTTTGGTATAAACTGAGTTTTCCAACAGTGGCATATTGGTTAAATGGACTTCATATTCATTGTTGATTAGTAATGTCAGATTCGAATTCGAAACTCCATTTGCTGCCCTATCCATTTTAAGTTCATAGGAAAGTGCCTTTTGAGGTTTTAAATTTGTAGCTAAAAAATCAATCTGGTAAGTGCCGTTAGGTACTTTTAATTCAATTTGTTCCAAACCGGAAAGTGAGGATTGAAAGATGGGGTCACTAATAGTTTTTTTGATATTGGCAGCTGTTTTAGAAATAGCGGGCAAACCTTGTATCCTAAAATATTTTTGGGATGTAGTAATAGGAATCCATAATTTTTGATTTGATTCTTTAAAATAGGCTTCCGTACCAAGATTAAAGGCTAGATAGTCACCTTTCACTAGGATTTTCGGGGTTTTCCATACCACGGTCATCGTATCCTTAAGTTTGCCATCCAAGGAGGTTGCTTCAAGCAAATTATCACCCGGAATTAACTTAACGTCATACGCCGCTATTCCATTTTTAGGCACCTTCTTCCCCAGTTCCTTTCCATTTATCTTTAGTAGTACCTCCACATTACCCATTACTCTAGAAACATGAGTGGAGTCTGGTTGAACAAGCAGCGGAAAATCCCGGAATATTTTCAAAAACCCTTCTTCTGGTTTCATCATGGTCCGGTACCAATAATAAATATTCTTAGGGGTCCTATTAAAATTGACCAAACCTTTCTGATTCACATGAGGTTGGGGATCGCCACGAAATTCCGATCCAAAATCAGCATAATTCCATGCGGTCATACCAATCATAAAGGATCGATCATGTATTTGATTCCAGTACCCTTGATGATAAAGCAATTGGTACTCCTCCGAAAAATCATATTTTAATGGGTCCAAGCTATGAATTCGATCATCTGTTCCAACCCCGTACTCGGAGAGAATTAACGGTTTATCTGGATATAAACTATGCTCATCATCCAAAAAAGCACCTAAATCCTCAGGCATACCCAAATACCATCCGTAATAGAGATTCCAACCAATAACCATGGAAAGATCAGAAATGCCTGTGACGTTATAAATTGGATCCCCATGTAGTGCCATCACCGTAACATGCCTAGGAGCTAGCCTTCTAGTGAGTATTTCCAGTTCCTGTGCCAGTTCCATCGTATTCGCAATGATTTGATCCGCTTCCTTTTTTTCTGGTTTATCAAAAACCATCCTTAGGAATATTTCATTCATATACCCCAAAAACACTAAAGAAGGATGGTTGTAGTTTTGGGCGATATGTTCTTGTTGCATTCGTAAAGATGTAGCTTTGAACTCCATATAATCCTTATTGGAAGGAACCTTGTTAACCACTGGGATTTCTGACCATAGGATAAGTCCAAGACTATCTGCTGCGCGATATATTTCCTTTACTTGGGGATAATGGGCCAATCGTAAAAAATTACTGCCCATCTCCTTGATCTTTATCAAATCTTGTACTTGAATATCTGAGTCCACGGCATTTCCCAAGGTCTCCAAATCTTGGTGCCTATTGACACCTGACAGCTTTAATTTCTCTCCATTAATCAGAAAACCATCGGTTGATATGGAAATTGTGCGAAAGCCGATATGGTGGGAATAGGAATCCATTAACTTTCCTCGGTCATCGTAAAGTTTCAATACAACCTGGTATACATATGGATGATTGGGCGACCATAATTCTGGAGTTCGAATATTTAACTCCCAGTCTATTAATGTATCAGATTGACTCACTTTAAGCTCCCTAACATCAGTAAGCGGACGATCTAATTTGTTGTTGGTTGAAATATTGGTCGCCAGGGAAAAGGTTTTACTGGGAGAATTACTATTTGTTACCTTTACTGTAAAGGAAATTTTTCCTTCCTTATTAGCTGTAATTACGGGGTCTATCTTGACCACGTCAGCCCCATAATTCTTTGAAAAGAAAAGTGAATTTTCAATTTCCAAAAATACCTTGCGATATAAACCCCCATAAAACGTAAAATCCGCGTCCAAGGGTGGAATTGTCCCATCATGGGCATTGGTTACAATTACCTTAATTATGTTTTTCCCTTTAGTTAATGCGGCAGAAATATCGAAATTAAAAGCCGTATAACCGCCTTTATGCTCCCCCACTTTAGTCCCATTCACATAAAGTTCCATTTTTTGATTGGCCCCCTCGAAGTGCAAAAAATATACTTTAGATAGATCTTCTATATTTATATTCTTTTTGTAAACCCCATCACCTCTATAATAGCCCGGCACATCGTCAAAGGCATCCTCTGCATTCCATGTATGGGGCAAGGTAACCAAGGAATCCATTGAACTGGCGCCACCTATAGAAAAGGTCCATTCCTTCAGCTCTACCTGTTGGGCAAAGACAAACTGGGATGCAAAAAACAATATGTAAATGCAGTTTTTTATCTTAGACATTCGTATTAGTTCGGTGTGTTGTTTCTATTGTGCACTATGTTATAAATCCGGGAACATTGCGGCATACAAATAATGTATACCCAAAGCTACTCAATGGATAAAATCGTATCTATACGCAGATACCAACCAACAAAAGATCAATTGTTGCCTCTCAACCTTTTAAATTGCTTATAGGCATTCTCAATCTTCTCTTTCGGTGCCTTTTCAAATTCCTTCTCCGTTACCTTATATTTATTCTGAACACTGTCCAATTTCTGGTGCATATGTTGAACAACAGTCGCATAGTGCTCGTCATTTATGGCGTTATAGGCTTCTTTCGGATCCTTTTCAAGGTCATAGAATTCCCATGCATCTATATCGTCATAAAAATGCATCAATTTGTACCGTGTTGTTCTTATTCCATAGTGTTTTTTCACCATATGGAACGCAGGATAATCATAGTAATGATAGTAGACCACGTCCCTGAAATCATCTTCTTTTTGAGTGCCATTCAACAACCCTTTAAACGATTCTCCCTGCATATTGTAGTTCTCGTTCAACCCACCAGCCAGATCCAAAATTGTAGGTGCAAAGTCCAAATTTTGCACCATGGCATTTATGGTTGAACCGGACTTTATGACTCCTGGCAATTGCATGAGCAAAGGCATGCGTAATGACTCTTCATACATAAAACGTTTATCGAACCATCCTTGTTCCCCAAGATAAAAACCCTGATCGGAAGTGTAAATCACCAAGGTGTTTTTGGCAAGGCCTGTTCGTTCCAAATAATCCAATATTTCCCCTACTCCCTCATCAATGGCAGCCACAGTTGACAAATAATCCTGTAAATAACGTTGTCCCTTCCATTCCGCCAATTCCCTGCCCGATAGATTGGCCGTGTGCATTGCGTCATTTTTTGGTCTGTAGGCGTTATCCCAAATATTACGTTGCTCAGAGGTCATGCGGTCAAAATCGGTTTTCCAAGGATTATGAGCCAGTTCATTGGAGCCCAAACCAACCGACATTTTAAGGTCATGACCTTCATACATATCCTTGTAAATGGTCTGTTGTTGTTCTTTGGCCGCTTGTTGGCCGATATGCTCAGAAAAATAACTGTCCGGGAGTGGGAAAGTGACCGTGTCGTATTTGTTTAAATGGCGAGGTGCGGGCATCCAGTTCCGGTGGGGAGCCTTGTGATGTACCATCATAAAAAAGGGCTTTTTATCACTCCTTTTGTTGGTAAGCCAATCTATGGCATATTCTGTGGTAATATCAGTTGCATAACCTTCAATGGTAGTTGTATCCAAGGAAATGGCTTTTCCTTGTTCATCTTTTTCTTTGGCATGAATAAATTGCGGGTTATAGTAATTTCCTTGATCGTTCAGAATATTCCAATAATCAAAACCTTGTGGGGAACCATCCAAATGCCATTTACCGATCATGGCTGTAGCATAACCCAACTTTTGTAGCTTTTTCGGCAGGGTGGATTGCTTTCCGTCAAAGACTTCTCCATTCTGTCTAAATCCATTGATATGACTATGGTTTCCGGTGAGAATAACCGCCCTGCTAGGGCCACAAATGGCATTGGTGCAAAAACTATTTTTAAATAAAACTCCGTTTTTGGCGAGTCGATCAATATTTGGCGTAGGGGCCAAGGCTCCCAATTCATGTCCATAGGCACTTATTGCCTGTGCGGCATGATCATCTGCCATGATAAAAATAATATTGGGTCTATTTTGATTGGTCGCCGCTTTTTGTTTCACATTTGGACCAACACTTTTACATCCGATAATGGTGAATAGCAATACTAGTAAAATGAAACTATTTTTCATTATTCTTGTCTTATGGTCAATTTGTAATTTACTTTGAGTACATAATCAAATTCAGCAAATTCTCCACTGTCGTTATTTTTGGATATTCTCATTCCTCCGCTTAGAAAAGAGCCACGATAAAAACTCTGGCTCATTAAATGCCGGGTCCCAACTATTATGATTGGCCGTATCGTACAATGAAAATTTTGGTGTTCCGCCTTTTTCTATAATTTCTTCAATCATATGAATAGAAAAAACAGGGGAAACCACATCATCTTTGGCACCATGGAAGGCCCAGATTGGTACATTACTGGCATAGTTGGACACACTTTTGGGATTTCCCCCTCCACAAATTGGCATAGCTGCTGCAAAGAGATTTGGTCTTCTTGCAAGAATCTCAAAGGTTCCCATGCCTCCCATGGACAGCCCAACCACATATATTTGATCTTTTTTTATAAATGGCTTACCCACCATAGCATCCAAATAATTTAATAACAAATCCATGGCTTTGGTTGGGGTGCCCTCTTTTTTAAACCTAAATTTCTTTACCCCAGAACGACTCCGATCTACTTTAACGTTAGACCAATAATCATTTTTGGGACATTGTGGAAAAATAATAATGGCCGGGTAGTCATTCCTATTGCCAACATCTGTAAATAACGAGCTGCCGTGTGTTAATTGACTTGTATTATCATGACCCCTTTCCCCTGCCCCATGTAAAAAAAGAACTACAGGGTATTCTTTGGTAGCATCAAAATTTTCAGGCCACATAATGCGGTAACGTAAGGTGTCTTGTTGATCTATGAAAATACCCTTTTCATACAAGGAAGGTACCTGTGCCACCGCAAAAAATGGAGCCATGAGAATTAAAAAAACTACTAAACTATCTTTGTATTTCATTGTAAATTTTTATTCAAATTCCTGCTAAAACGAACAGATGTTAATGAGGTAAACCACAAGATTTCACTACTTCACAAAAATGGTTGGCGTTCTTTCTGAGATACCATTGTTGTTAAAGGCTTCTATCTGGAAATAATAGGAATCAGTCCTGTCCATTCCCGTAAAAAAGTAATCATTTTGACCGTAAACCATTATACTTCCGTACAATTTGTCCTTTTCCTTCCCAAAATAGATAACATAACCATCCGCATTTGGGTTTTGCTGCCATTTTAACCACGCACTCCTTCTTTCTCCGTCTTTATTTGGATCGGCCCTTAAACCAATAAACCTTTCAACGCTTTCCGGTTTTTGTGTAGTACCTTTTCCAAAAATTCTAAACCCGCTAATAGCAAACTTACCCGTAGGCATTGCTATATTCTCTAATTTAAGATATCTCGCTTTCTTAGGTTTGGCCAATTCAATATAATCATGGGGAACATCGGTTATATTCTTGCTCTTATCCACTATTGTCTTCCAGTTTTTTCCGTCTATTGAACTATAGATTTTATAACGATGAAATTTGCCCATGGTTTTACCCATAAATTTCACATCCTGATCGGCATAATTGATTTGGATGGCGTTGATCGTTGAGATTTCCCCCAAATCTGATTGAATCCATTCCCCTTTGTTACCGGTCTTTGCAGACCAATAGGTTTTCATATTCTCATCAACGCTATAATTTGGTTGGTATCCACCTAGTGTTGAAGAAACTTGAATGGGTTTGTTATAATTTAAAAGCATCCAGCCAGCAAATAGCCCTTTTAAATGATCGGCATTATTTTGTGGCAAAAAGGTGGGATAGTCCCCATAGGCCGTATTGGAATACAAAATTCCATCCTTATCAAAACCAGCTGGCCAGATTCCTAATCTGCGCTCAAAATTATTTTTAACCCCTAAAATAAGGGTTGAAGTATGCCACCAATTTCCAAAATTATCTTGATAAGTAGCACCATGACCAGATCCTCTGGCGAACCCACCTGGCTTATATGAAAACGGATTATGGGATTGATATTGAAAACCTTCAAGAGGATTGTCACTTACATAAACCCCATCTGCATATCCACTGAATTCTGTTGCCGGAGCACCATACTGCAAGTAATATTTGTCGTTGTACTTGGTCACAGATGCCCCTTCCATAAATGGCTTTAAAAACGTATTATCATTATACTCTCCAAACCTTTCCCAACCATGGTCTTCTGGTTTTAAGGATATTAATGGTTTTACATAACCATCTGACTGCAAGGTCTTGGTATTCAATTCTGTACCCAATAAAGGAAATTCATTGCTCGATCCCCAATACAAAAAGAGTTTGTCCTTTTCCTTATCAAAGTAAAATGCCGGATCCCAAGCGCCAACTTTTAAAGTGTCGGTTGCTATGCTCCATTCGTCAATGGTAGGGTTTCCGCTTTTCCATATTGGAAAGTCTTTTTGGTGGGTAGAACCATGCACATATAACGTATCCTTCATGACAAATACTCCGGGTGCATTTAGATCGTGAATGTATTTATCACCCAATAAAAATTTTCTATAGACAAACTTCCAATCTAGCATGTTATCACTCCACCAGTACCCCTCCTGATTTGTTGAAAATAAAAAGTATTTGTTCCTGAAATTTACAATAACTGGATCCGCAGTTGCCCTATGCTTTCCTTCTTGGGAAAACGATTCAAAAGGGGTGTACCCGTAATCTATGTTAATGGGGTTGCAAAAGGTTTTTTGTGTACTGGATTGTGCATTTAATTTTCCGGAGAAAACAAACACCAAATACAAATAGGGTATCAATTTGAATACATTAATTAATTTTCTCATCTCACCTATGGATTTAAAAGCTATACTTATTTACTTGGCATATTGCCTTATATCGTGTTATTCATCTACAATAACCAGCCTAGAAACAGGTGTTGTTCCTATTACTAAATATCAAAACGACGGTTATGATAGGTGCTTAATTTCATAGGACCACAATGGGATATTGATACCAAATTCAAATGGTCTTGTCCTTTATGGGGCTGTGTTAAACCCTAATTTGATCAACCCGTTTTGCACCTCTTCGTTTTGCATAAAAAGGGTCCATAACAAGCCGGACCTATAGTTCTCTATCATAATAACAGTGGGCCCTTGGTCAATGGCCAAATACGCTTCTGCCGCCCAATAGCCATTGGATGGACTAAATGCATCATAAAAGCCGGCTGGTCCCATTAGTTTATCCTTTTTACTATAGAAAAAATGCATGGCCGCCAACGATTCAGTTGGTGTATAAGGGATGGAACTTAGTGCCGCAGTAGGAGAAATAATGCCGGTATCGTTACTGGGACTATGTGCATTATAGCCTATTTCCCCATCATTGTTCCGGGTATAACTTGCGGTCAACCCCCAACAATCCTTGCCATAGTCTTGATAGCCTTTTGGATTTTCTACGCAATACCTATAATTTATCTTGGAATGATTCACGTTTGTTTCCCAATAATTGGCGTATTGATCCGTTAACCCATTTGGATCCAATCCCAAGTATGAATAATGCGCCCAGAAAAGGGGACCCCCAAATTGTTCACTCCCTGCGTGTTTTACCACTAATGGAAATCCATATTGCACATTATTTGACCTTATCGCCCCGTTGGAGGCCCATCCGTTCGTATAAACCTCCTTGGAAATGGAATATTCTGGAGAAGCTGCCGCCAAAACATACGTAATAAGTGTTTCGTTATATCCTTTCAACTGCATATTGATTGCAAATTGATTGGAGGGGCTCCAATGCCAATACAATGTATTTTCATTTTTGGTGTACCACTGCCATTCCACCCCTTTCCATAGGATGTCGGCCTTTTGCGCCAATGCCAATTCTTCCGTAGTCCCAGTCTTAAAATATTCTTTGATACAGATCAATCCCTGGACTAAAAAGGCGGTTTCTACCAAATCCCCTCCATTATCCAAGCTGCTAAAGGGTATTACATTCCCGTTTGTACCATTCATCCAATGCGGCCATGCCCCATGAAATCTGTCTGCATTTTCTAAATAAGTTAAAATCTTGGACAACCTTAGTACAGCCTCTTCCCTGGATATATAATTTCTTTCGATACCTACCAGAATGCTCATCAGCCCAAAACCTGTTCCCCCTGAGGTTACAACAGATTTTCCTATATTGGGATCAGCGGGATGATAACGTTCCCTTGCGCCCCCGGAATCTGCATCTGCAAAGTCCCAGAAATACTTAAACGTTTCCCTTTGGACAATATCCATGAGTTCATCATCAGAAATAACAACAGCAGGTTCCTCAGGTTTATCCGGTAACTCGGAAACTCCAACTGGGCTTGAATCATCTTGAGTAGTACAAGAGGATAAATAGAGCCCTAAAAATAATATGTAAAAAAACTTACTCATTGGTCTCTGTATACGTAAATCCCAATTTTTTTAATCCATTTTGGACATCCTCGTTTTTCATAAATAGCTTCCACAATAATCCTGTCCTATAATTTTCGATCATTACGGGAATAGGACCTTGATCAATCGCCAAATATCGCGGTAACGACCAATTATCTTCCAAACTAAAAGCATCGTAGGGTCCATATTTTCCAATTAAGGAATCTTGCTCTTTATACATAAAGCGCAAAAAATTCAAGCTTTGGAAAGGCGTATAGGGCATAGATGAAAGAGCGGCTGTAGGAGAAATCACCCCTAGATCTTGATCTGGTCTATGTCCGGCATATCCTTTCATGGAGTAACTTGATGTTAAACCCCAACAATCCTCCCCATATCCCTTAAAATTATTTGGATTGGCAACAGCATGCTTATAATGTATCAAGGCATGGTTTTGATTTAATTTCCAATAGTCACCATATTTATCCTTGAGCCCTTTTGGATTTAATCCCAAATATGAATAATGAGCCCAGAATAAAGGTCCAACAGGAGCTTTATCGTGTTCGTAGTGATTAAGAACTGTATTTAAGCCATAATACACGGTATCCTTTGCTATTTCGCCATCCCTGGCCCATCCTTTATCATAAACCTCTTTTTTAATGGGATGTGTTGGAGAAGATGCTGCTAAAACATACATGATCAACGCTTCGTTATAACCTCCAACAGGAAAATTCATGTCCCAACCAAAGTTGGGAGACCAATGCCAATACAATACATTTTCCCCTCCTTTGGTGTACCAATCCCATTCTACCTGTTCCCAAAGTTGTTGAATCCGAGCACTAATTTCTTTTGCGTTGGGATCATTCGGATTTTGATCATAGTATTCTTTTACCGTAAGAAGACCTTGGATCATAAATGCCGACTCTACCAAATCCCCACCATTGTCCATTTTAGAAAACGGAGCTGTTGTTCCATCAGGCTTTAACCAATGAGGCCATGCCCCGTGAAAGCGATCTGCCTTTTCTAAAAAGTCGAGGATCCTTATCATGCGTTTAGTAAGCTGCTCCTTGGTTATAAAACCACGTTCTACCCCAACCAATAAGGCCATGACCCCAAAACCAGAACCACCAATGGTGATTATATCCTGGTCATGGGAGGGATAAATTCCATCCAGATGAATACGTTCCCTTGCCAATCCTGAAGTTGGCTCGGCACCACTCCAAAAATATTCAAAAGTTTGCTTCTGAACCGTATCCATCAAAGCTAGGTCTGAAAGATTGGTCATCTGGGAATTTTTATTGTGAGATATCAGTTTATTTTTGGGTGTATTATGGCCCTTGCACCCAACAAACAAGGTTGCCAGGGCCACAATCAATACTTGAAATTTCATAGAATTTGTGTTACGTTTTAAGAACTGCTTTTTAATTGTTGTTTCTTATGTTGAGTACTTCCTCAGGTGACAATGCTTTATTGAACAACCGAAGTTCATCAATAAAACTTAGGTCCGATAAATGGCCCCACTCTGTAAATCTTGGAGCACCCGATCCAATGGACAAAATATCACATCCTGTCCAATCTACCCCTGTGATATCTGCTGTCGCCACTGCAACCCCGTCGATATAAACGATTGCTTTTGAACCAGAAATGGTGAAGGCGATATGTTGCCATCCTGCTGTAGCTGGATCCAAAGAAGCGGCTGCGCCTCCATCAATCCAAGTATCTGCGGTTCCATTTCCTACATTCAACTTAAAAGTTTGATTTGTTGGACTCCCTTCACGGAAGAATCTAAAACCATTTGTTCTTAGGTTTTGTACCGTAGGAAATTCGGGCCGTTCCGTATCGGGAGGTCCCAAGACCAATATCCCGGCCCTATCCGGTGCAGCATTCACCTTGTACCAGAAACTGGCACTGAATTCTTCCGTGGTTAGACCTGTAGCAGGAAAGGTTAAATAGGAATTGTCAGCCCCAGCATATGCATTGGATCCTTTTGTTGCTTCATCAGAAAAACTTGGGTTGCCTACAATAGTAGCTGCACCACCACCTATAAGATTTATATAATCATCATTAAATGGCATATAGAAAGTTTCGCCATCCGCTGGTTCATAAGGGTTGGTAACCCCTATAATATTTTGAATTTCCACCTGTGTCAACGCTTTATTGAACAAACGTAAATCGTCCATATAACTATTATCTGACTTATGATCCCAACCAGTAAATCTTGGTGCACCAGACATTATAGATAATATATCACAACCCGTCCAATCAACACCAGTGATAGTACTTTGTTGTACTTCTTGACCATTTATATAAACTATTGCCGTTGTAGCGGAAATGGTAAACGCAATGTTTACCCATTCATCGGAGTTTGGATCAATATCTGCGGCACTACCACCATCGACCCATGTATCGCCGGCACCGGTTCCAACGTTTAATTTAATACGTTGTTTTCCTCCAGCATTTTCTCTAAATAATCTAAACCCACTATTTCTATTGTTTTGTGCATCGGGATTTGCCGCATCTGGTGGTCCAATCACCAAAATACCTGCTCTATCTGGAGCACTATTTACCTTATACCAAAAAGAAGCCGATAATTCCGATCCCAATTGCAATCCAGCGGTTGGAATGGTTAAATAAGAATCCGTATCACCTGCATAAGCATTGGTACCCACCACCGCTTCACCAGCAAAACCAGGAGACCCCACTTTTGTTGCAGGTTTCACACTGATCAACTCTGTAAAATCCTCATCAAAGGCCATATATAAGACTTCATTGCTGAATATTGGAACATAGGGAGGTTCTTTTTCAAAACTAACTGTAGCCGTAGTAGATTTGCCATCTAGGTCTGTCGCCGTTACTTTAAGTTCATGAACACCTGTGCTTATATTATTGGCAGTTATATTTTCCAATACACGACGGTAATCTATAAAATCGCTCATTTTGGCAATTTCTGAACCATCCATAAATACGGTAATAGAACCAACTTCAATATCATCGGTAACTTCAAATTCAATATCAATTGAAATCACAGGATCATTCACTTTAAACTTGGCGCCATCCAAAGGAGCCTTTATAGTTACAACTGGCGATGATGCATCGGCCCCAGGATCTACTTCAGTAATTCCATCTATTCCTTGATCACAAGAAATTAAAAGGAATAGAACACTTAAACTTGTAAATATGTGCTTTAAATTTTTCATTTGTCTATGTTTTATTGATTACCCAAAATAGGAAATTGATCAACTTGAGCTTGTGGATAAGGTAAGAAGGTCTTGCCCTCGGTAAAGGTCCTTCCATCATAACTCAATTCATTATATCGCTTTAATCTGATCATATCATAATACCGTTTTCCCCATTCCATACTCAATTCCGCAAACTTTTCATCGAGTACTTGATCTAGGGTAACTCCAGACAAGGCCGACATATTAACTCGGGCCCTAACCGTATTTACTGCTTGGTCTGCATTCATCCCAGAACTACTAGCGCCTTGAGTAATCGCCTCGGCATACATTAAGAGTATTTCAGAATAGCGGATTATGGAATAATTTTTATTACTACCATAACCAGTTCTACCCGGTATCAATTGATTGGATGGCATATAATGCTTTCCACTGGCAAAAAGTGCCCTTGCATAATCTTCAATTATATCCCCATCCCTTGTAGTGTTAGATACAAAACCGGGCAGGTTGGCATAATTGGGATCGGCCTGTAGCTCCGCTATACCACGATCTGTAAAGAGAACACTGGTTTCCAAACGTGTCGTTTCTCCCCTGTCCAACATAAATTTAATGAACTTCATACTCGGTTCAAAAAAGCCCCATCCACTTGAAGCACCTGCTACTGCAGGTGTCCAGTTTTGTGGCCCATAAGGTGCATAAAGGTGACTCTCACTATCTCCTTCCCCTTGACCAAAATCTGAATACTGCAAGTCTAAAATACTTTCATTACTCAATTTTCCAGGCGTTTTAAATAATTCGTAATAATCTGGGTATAGGCTAAACAAGCCTGAATTAATTATTTTTCCCGCCGCATCTGCAACACCTTGATAATTACCTATTTCTTGATTGGCCAAAGCTTTAATGGCATATGCGGTATATACCGTAACTCCTCCAGGAAGGTCTGTACGTTGATTTGGGCGTAAATTTGGAAGAAATGGTATAGCTTCATCCATTTGGTCCGAAATATGCTGCATCACCTCTTCTTGCTTTGGAACGGATGTCAATGACAAAAGGTCGCCAGTGTCAGAAGATGTAGTTATAAAAACATCTCCCCAAACTTGTGAAATTTGAAAAAGCATCATAGCTCTTAACACTTTAGCCTCCGCTATATACTGATTTCCCAAGGCCACTCCTTGATCATTTGCTACTTCCTGATACCTCTCGATTTGATCCATGGCGGTATGCGCGGATATTACATCCACATATATATTTTCCCACAATGAATTGTACATCCAATAATCCTTATTGTAGTTAAAAAGATCGGTTTCAGCAAAATCCTGTTGGTCTCCAAGACCTCCAGCATTAACATCATCGCCCCGAACCGAAATCAATAAAGGCTGTTCCCACCCTCTAGATTGGAAGGCTGCATAGACTCCTATAATCGACAATTTCATATCCTCTGTCTTTGTGAAATCGGTTCCTCCGGCAAAATTATTGTTCAGTTCCGGTTCATCCAACTTGTCAGTGCACCCGACCATGGCAAAGCCTATCGCTGCCAAAAGGGTTAAAATGATATTTCTTGTAAACAGTTTCATAATAATTTTTTTTAAATTTTAATGTTAACTCCAAAAGTGTAAACAGAAGGGATTGGATAGGTTTGGTTATCTACACCATTAGCCACTTCCGGATTAAAGCCATTGTATTTAAATACAGTCAGGGGCTTCTCCGCAGTCACGTATATCCTAACTTTAGGGATATTTGGATTCTCTCCATTTTTATTTATGGTATATCCAAACGTTATGTTCTGGATTCTAAAGAAGTCACCATCCTCTATAAAATAATCATTTAATCTTTGATTCCAACCTTTTCTTATCCCGGCTGCTGATGGGTAACTATTTGATGTTCCTTCACCATGCCAGCGATTGATTGCAAAATCCCTGTCCACATTGGTGTCGTTGGTGAAAATCACTTCACCTCTTTTGCGGTTCAAAATCTTATTCCCTCCTTGTCCTATTGCACTCGCAGACAAATCGAAGTTTTTATAATTGATTCCTAAATTAAACCCAAAAGAATATGAAGGCAAAAAGGATCCAAGAACGGTTCTATCATCATCTGTAATATCCCCATCACCATTGAGATCTTTATATTTAAAATCCCCAGGCGCCAAATTATTTGCCACAGCGACTGGATCAGCCTGAATTTCCGCGTCATTCTGGTAAACCCCTGCTATTTCACGACCATAAAAGGCAAATATGGATTCCCCAACAATAGATCTTTGTCTAAATTCTGCAGTCCCGGCATCAATAAATTCCTGCCCTCCTAAGTCCCTAACTTCATTTTTAAGTGTAGTGAAATTGGTGCCAATACTATAATTGAATTCGTCTGAAACTACCTTATTCCAATTAAGGGCCAGTTCAAAACCGGAATTTCTGATTTCACCTACATTTTTCCTGATACTACCAGGAATCAAGGGACGTTGAACTGGAATAATTGCATCCTTAGTATCTCTCACATAATAATCCGCTTCCAAGGACAAATTATTATTCAATAAGTTTGCGGAAATACCTCCGTTGATTTCTTCTGTCACCTCCCACTTTAAAGATGTAAAATCACTACTTGTACTCAATCCGCTAAAAAGTATATCCCCCAAAGCAGTAGTTACAACGTTTGAAGTTATAGACCCTTCACTTGAAGGTACATTATCATTACCCAATTTTCCCCAACTTCCTCGCAACTTTAAAAAATCAAAAACTCCGTTGTTCGCCATGAAAGATTCTTCGGAAATAACCCAACCAGCACCTATCGTTGGGAAATATCCCCATTTTTCTTGATATTTATTTGTACCATCTGCCCTAAAGGTTCCGTACAAAAGATAGCGATTATCAAAGTTATAAGACAGTCTACTAAAGTATGACAAGCCATATTCCCTTCTTCCATTGTCTCCAACATCTTCGTTAACTATGGTTTGGGCCAAATCTAGAAAATATGCCTCTTCCCCTGTCAATGGAAAATTCAATCCTCTTGCTCTCAGTTGCTCAAACGATTCATCTCGAAATGATCCACCTGCAAGGAGACTTAAATTATGCTTTCCGAAAGAATCAGTATATGTAAATGTGTTATCCCAAATCTGATTGGAATACGTTTCATTTCCCTTAAATAAAGAAGCATCTTCTCTTTGATAGTTATTACCTAGAAAGAAAGGCAATCTAACTTCCCTTTTTTCACGGGTTTCAATATTGTGATTATAAGCTGTTTTAAACGTTAGTTTATTGGGAACCAATTCTATTTCCGCATAAAAGTTAGCCAGTACATTTCTGATTTTTGAGCGATTTTCACTAAAATCCAATGTTGGAAATGGATTTTGTCCCCCTCTGTATCCCAAATCCTGTGCATTGGCATAAGCAATTGGTGTAGCATCTGTATTTGAAGGATCAAAAACCGGCAATATTGGTACGGCAAAATAGGCTTGTCTCCAAGCCGAATCCTCAGCATCATACCTAGTAGCATTACTAATTACAGTATTTGCGCCAATGGTAAGCCATTCATTAGCCTTATAATCTATTTTACTTCTCAGGTTAAAGCGCTCGTACTCGTTTTTCATTTTGAGAATCCCCTCTTGGGCAAAGTAATTGGCACCTATGGCATAGGTAGCATCTTCACTACCACCTGTAACCCCAAAACTATGGTTTTGTATAGGTGCAGTCCTCATTATCTCATTATACCAATCTGTATTTACATCTGGTACATTAGGGTTTACCCTACTACGACCATAACGCTGCATGGCATTCTGAATAAACTGTGCATCGGGTGCAGAACCAGATTCCAAGGCAATGGTTGTAAACTGTTCTGCATTAGCAACTTTCAGTACATTTTGTGCCACTTGATATCCCGTATACCCATCATAGGTGATTTCTGCCTTTTGGTTATATTTACCAGATTTTGTTTCAATCAAAACAACTCCATTCGCTGCCCTTACGCCATAAATTGCAGCGGCCGAGGCATCTTTTAAAATAGATATGGAAGTGATATCGGCGGTGTTCAAAAAGTCTATGTTGTCAAAGAACATACCATCAACAACATATAAAGGACCCGAAGCTCCGGAATCATAGGAACCAATACCCCTAACCCTAATGGTTGGCGCTTGTCCTGGCCCTCCACTACTGATGACCTGTAAGCCAGCAACCTTTCCTTGTAAAGCCTGCATGGCTTGTCCTGTTGGGGTTGCAGAAAGCTCTTCAGACTTAATGGTAGTAATGGAAGAAGTCAGATCCTTGGATTTCATGGAACCATAACCTATAAGAACAACTTCATCCAAAGCCTGGGCATCTGCCTCAAGGATAATTCTTAAGGATGTATTCCCGGCGACTGCCATCTCTCTGGATATAAATCCAATATAACTGATGAGCAATGTTGCCTGTGGGGATACATTGTCCACAACAAAGTTGCCATCAAAATCTGTTTGTGTACCTCGCTGTGATCCTTTCACAACGATACTTGCACCAGGCAAAGGAACTCCATCCACATCTTCAACACTCCCTTTAATGGAAATATTGTTTTGCGCATGGGTTGTTGCTTGGAACATTAGAAATGCGATTAACAAAATTAAACCTCTTATTTTCATGATATTATAATAATTGAGTTGGTTTTATGCTAAATTAACAAAATGACCTGCTTATATTAATTATTGTCCTACATAAAAACTACATCATAATGAATTGATCCGCCGAATAGCCCATATCTATTACAATTGCTGTAGTGAAAAATAAAAAATTATGTTAATAATTAACAGATTGATGTAGTAGTGATGTAGTGAAAAAATAGAAGATTTATAATCCCTGAAAGAAATTGCACCTATACTCTATACGGCTTATTTAAAGGTGATTAGGAAGTTCGATATATTCTGATTCCCATCTATACTCAATTTTTTACGTAATCTATAACGATGTATCTCTACCCCTCTTGTTGATATACCCATTAATGGTGCGATTTCCTTTGATGAATGGTTCATCTTTAAATATGCACAAAGTT
This sequence comes from Flavobacteriaceae bacterium KMM 6897, assembly GCA_035798135.1. Lineage (GTDB taxonomy): Bacteria > Bacteroidota > Bacteroidia > Flavobacteriales > Flavobacteriaceae > Sediminicola. The sequence goes on from JAPFBR010000006.1 coordinate 116,158, forward strand.
TAAGATCCTTGGGTGTTAACTTTGGAAATGATTCCAATAATTTTTCAAAAAAGTCTTCATGTAATTCTTTGAAGTTTATTTCGAACCTTTTCCAATCATCGTCGTTATTTATAGAATCGTCCAATTTTGCAATAAAGGATTTGTATCTTTTTTGATTGTTAAATTTGTCCTTATTCAACAATAGGATACTCTTCAGTTCCAGTATTAACTCGTTCTTTTTGGTTACATTCAATATACTCCCGGCTAGTTCCTTTTGCTTTTGTCTTATCCCTTTGGCCAACTTTTCCTTTTCAAGTTCTTGCATCCTTTCTTCCTGCTCCTTTTGCAATCGGGTCAATAATTTTTCTTGTTCTTTATTTATTTTCCTACGATTGTATTTTCTGATCAAGAACAACATCAAGAAAATCAACAGTACATAGCCAACAATACTTAATTCTGACCAGTACCAAGGTGGTGCAATTTCAAAGGACACCACCAAGGGTAGTGATTTATTATTGTCAATATTGACCGTAAAAACGTTCAATGTATATGTTCCAAAAGGTAGATTTTGAAACCTTAGCGTCCCCTTATCCGTAAATTTAACTTGTTGTTCGGATCCTTTCAGCTCATAATAATAACGGGGTTGAACTAGAATAGGAGAAGCTACCTGTATTGTGATTTCTCTGGAGGGTTTAAAGCCAATTGAAATCGGCTCATTATAGATAGTATACAAGGAATCCTGCGCCTTTAAAAAACTTAACTTTGGTGCTGGTATTTCATTGGTTTCTAAATTCCTTTTTAATTTTTTTAGATTTATTTTACCAAAACCGTCCCCTAAAGTAAAATAATAGATGGAATCATTCAATTTAAAGACATTCTCCGAGTCTGGAACCAATCGCCTGACCATTTGATTCCCTGCGATCACCAATTTATCATTTTTCAGGTCGGTGTACGTTATTTCCTTATTTTCATTATTATCGACAAACCAAAAATGGTTTTCGTCATAATGCACCAAATCCTTGTTGACATAAGGTCCAAATTCTGTAAACTGAATAATTTTACCAAGAATAGGGTCGTATTTAAACCATTTTCCATCACTGCGAATTACGATTTGATTTTTAATGTTATATAATTTAACATTATAATTATTAGGAATTTCCTCTTGATCGAACAATTGAATATCCTCTTTTTTAATTTCGCTATAATTCTTGTCTATTTTGACCCTATAGAGACCTTTATAAGGATGTGCCACCCAAAGGATATTCCCATTTTCAAAACACAGTTGCTTTATAGGGAAATTTAGCCCTGGAACTCCTATTGCCTTCCAATCCCCATTAATCTCTTTTTCATAGCGCACAATCCCGTTATATGTGCCCTGTAGATAGGCAGACTTCCTTTCCGGAATTCTAACCATGGCATATCCTCCCGATAATTTAAAAATGGCTTCGAATTTATCCTTATCTATTAGATAAGTGCCAGAATTATGTCCACAGAAAAGTTCATCTCCAATGACCTGTAAATCCCAGACATGCCCTTGGGATCCCTTCACAAATTTAAGTTCATCATTCGCGAAATAATAAACTCCGGTATTACTGCCCAAAAACAAAGTCCCTTTATTAAAAGCCATGTCATAAACGGTCCCCAAGACGCCAGTATGATCAGTATAATATGCTATTGGCGTATCCAATTGAATACGATCTATACCATTATCCAACCCTATCCATAATTGTCCCATTAATTCAATCATGGATAGGACCGTATTGTTTTGCAGACCTGTCTCTCTATTGATATTTTCTACTTTTTCTGTAGTGCTATCATAGAGATAAATACCGCGCTTGATTGTTCCAAATGCTATCTTGCCATTGGACAGTTTGATGATCTTATTAAGTTGATGTAGATTTAGAAGTGGGGTCAATTGGGGCGCCCAAGTGACAAGCTCATTGTTCTTCCAAAGAAAGCATCCTTTTTGCTTTGTTCCTATGAGGAGCCCATCCTTTATTTGAACAAGATCCACGATATTGCCGCCTTCCAGTTTTGCTTTATCAATTAATGGGATTAGTTCATTTTGTTGGAGTTTGTATATTCCACTATCATTAACCGAAACCAATAATTCACCCTTAAAATCAACAATATTAGTAACTACCGCATGTGGATTAATTACTTGGATTTTATTCTCGTGGTATCTGTAAATTCTGGAAAAAGATCTAAAATATACGCTATCGCCACTTGGGACTATCTGCCAAAATTCTTCACTATTAAAGGTGTGGCCGGTAATTAAATGAGTGAGAGAATAATATTCCAACGAACCCTTATCATTTTTTTTCCAGTACCCAAATTCTTCATAGGAGCCAGTAAATATTTTGTCCGCTAGTATAACAACAGAACGAATAACGGTCTTATTTGGTAATCTATATAGATTCCATTGCTCCCCATTAAAATGAAGCAGCCCCTTATTGTTAGCAACAAACAGCTCCCCGTCATCGTTAATAGATAGACCCCAATTTTGGCTTGCAGCGTTGTATTCAAAAATGGGATAATTAAAGATCGGTGGCAACAACTCCTGCCCTCCTAAGCAAATAGGCATTCCAATAGTAAGAAGAAGCAACAATAATCTCAATTTCATATCTACTTAAAATTTCAGGTAGTGATTCTGGTAAAAGTAAATAAAACTATATTATTGTAAGCCCCTTGTTGTTTGATTATCCAAGAGAAACCAAGATCACCAATCACAGTGAAACACGCTGACCTATTTTTTTATACTTCAGCCACTAAACATGTTGGACCCGAAAAATACAACAAAGGATATGGCATTAACTTTGGAGCATTATCTAGAAATCATCTTTGTAGAAACACTTAAAGCTTTATAGGGTTGTAAGGGTGAGTTTCTTATTCAAACACTATTCCATAAAACGTTCATTTTATGAAACTACTTTCAATATAAATGTTGCTACCAAAATACAAATGGAGTGGGTGTATTTAACCGTCCTACTTATAAACGCCCAATAGGTTGGGTATAATTATCAGAAAACTTACCAATATTAAATTGGCGATTGAGATTGTTTAATAGGGAGAATCAGATGGAAACTAGCTCCTCCACCTATCTTCGACACAGCATATACCTCACCATTATGGTTATCTGTTATTTTTTTCACCAATGAGAGGCCAATGCCTGTTCCTCTATGTTCGAGGGATTGGCGTAGGCGTTGGAAAATAACAAATATTTGCTCCCCATATTTCTGGTCAAACCCAATCCCATTATCATTTACTATTATTTCCTGGTAAGATAATTCCGGGGAGAGCGAAGGATATTTTTTGACCTCCTCAGCTGTTAATGCTCGTGATGATATTTTTATTATCGGTGTAACATTTGGTTTCGTAAATTTAATGGCATTACCGATAAGGTTGGTCAAAAGCTGGTTGATTTGCACGGGTAAACACTCCAATACTGGTAGCTCGCCTATTTCAAATTGCACACCTTTTTCTTCTATTACCACTTCATAGTCGGAAATAATATCCTTCATGATGTCGTTGATGTCGGCTATCTCGAACATGCCCCCATAATGGGTAAGACTGGAGTATTCAAGCAGACCCTTGATAAGGCCCGACATTCTTTCGGCAGAGGATATTATTTTTTCGAGAATTTCGATATCCTCAGCAGATCGGGACTCTCCCCTCTCAATCATACGGTCGGAAAATATCATTATTTTTCGGAGCGGCTCCTGCAGGTCATGGCTGGCTACATACACATATCGATCCAACTGGCGATTGGTCTTTGTGAGTTCAGCTATGACGTCCTTATAGCCTTGGGTCTTTTTTCTTTCAGTGATGTCTTCCATCGATAGGAGGATCAACTTATCAGCATCTTTCTCCTGCTTGATCTGCCTTGAATTGAACATAAACGAGCGTACAATATCTGAAGGGTACTTGATATTAATTTCCTCGTCCACGATACGCTCTTTTTTGGGAAGAATTTTCTCTAGCAGGGAACGTAGTTCGGTATTTTTCCAAAGGCCCATCTGAATTTCAAAAAAAGACTTGCCCACTATTTCCCCTTCCTCCACATCAAATTTCTTATAGAAGGCTGTACTGGCGATCTGTATTTGAAAATCTTTTTGCAGTACCACAAAGGGTTCACGCAGCGTTGCGATGACCCCATCAAGAAGGTACAATGTATGGTTTTGTTCTTCCTGTTTCTCCAGGAGTTCACGGTTCGTAATGATCAGTTCCTCGTTGGTGGACTGAAGTTCTTCCCTGGAAGTTTCCAGTTCCTCATTAAGACTCTGCATCTCCTCGTTGGTGCTTTGCATTTCCTCGTTGGTGCTCTGAAGTTCCTCATTGTACGCCTCCTGTTCCTCGGTAATCCTGCGCATGTCTTCCCGAGATTGTTCCAACTCATTCTCCAAGGCTGCATTTTGCTGATGTACATGATTTTTTGCCGACATGGTGAAAGACGATTTCAACTTTTTCCAGGTCCTTGCCAAAAAGGAAGTAGCCGCAGATTTATTTTGAAAGAGGATCAAAAAGTGGGGATCAACCGTATCGATCAACGGAATGATTTCGATAGTAGCCAAGAACTGTTCCCCGTTATGATTTAAGGGAATCCCCTCTTTTATAACCGACTTCTGGGACGCTTTGGCCTTGTGCAGGGCACTGCGCAATTCAAAGGCCAATTCCTTTCGCACCATTTTCATCAGTTCATGGGAGGGCTTCCCAATGGAAGGTTCCAAAAATGGGACAACGCTACCGTTGATATGTACCACTTCCATATGTTCATCAACAATAACACTTACTGGAGTATATTTTGAGATCAGGATGCTTTCCGCGCTTTTTCTAAAATCCTTTTTGGCTGTCTTCAAAGATGGTATTGCCCCCATATTGGAATTTAAACTATTTTTGTTCTGTTTTGAAGAAACATGGACAAAACGGCCAGGACCGGACTTGCGCGAATAGATTTTCCCAGATTTGGAAAGCGGTACGAACAGGTCCGAAGTTGTCCCGGTGGACTCCGATCTGCCCAATAGCAAAAATCCATCTTCCCTTAACGCATAGTGAAACGTGGTGAGCGCCTTTTTTTGAAGTATGGGGTCCAGATAAATGAGAACATTTCGGCAGCTTACCATGGCTAAATTCCCAAAGGGCGGGTCCTGAAGGAAATTATGGGTAGCGAACACAATGTTATCACGCAGAGACTTCAACACTTTATAGTTCCCATCAATTTTAGTGAAATAGGTATCGAGTTGTTTTTTTGAAAGAGGTTCCACCTCACTATTGCTGTATACGCCGTCACGTGCTTTCTTTATAGCAGCTTCCGAGATATCGGTCGCAAATATCTGAATCTTTGCCCGGTTCAAGTCGCCCCCTCCCTGAAGTCCACCCAATTTGTCCAAAAGGGAGATGGCCAGTGAATAGACCTCTTCCCCTGTGGCGCATGCAGCGACCCAGATGCGGATTGGGTCGGTCCGGTTTTCCAAGAGCTTGGAAAAGACTGACTCACTTAGTTCATCGAAAACTTCCGGGTCCCGAAAAAAAGAAGTGACTTTTATCAGAAGATCATGGAAAAGCGCTTCCTGTTCGATACGGCTTTCACTAAGAAATCCTAGATAATCCCTATGTGCCTCAATCTGATTTATAGCAATTCTCCGGTCGATACGTCTAAGTATGGTTGGCTCTTTATAGTAACTGAAATCGACCCCGCTGTGCTGTTGCACCACTGAGAGGATTTCTTTAAGCCCATTTGCACCCATTTTATTTTTTTCACTGTTTGCAGTAATTGCATTGGTTCCGGAAAGGGAATGGATATTTATGATCTTTGCGGGAATTTCCTCAACCGGCAAGACAAAATCAACCACCCCCGAATCTATGGCATTCTTTGGCATTCCGTCCCATGCCGCAGTTTTCGGGTCCTCCGCAAATGTAATGCCATCTTGATCCTTTATGTCGCGCAGCCCCAAAGTGCCGTCGCTCGCAGTACCGGAGAGGACTACACCAACTGCAAGAGGGCCATGAACCCGCGCAAGGGAACTAAAGAAAACATCTATGGGCATGTTGATGCCTTCCTTTTTACGGGGCTTAAGTCTCAATGAGTAGTCTATGACCTCCAGCATTTGGTTTTCGGGAATGACATAGATATTATTTGGTTCGATCTGGCAATCATTTAATATTTCATTCACCGGGATAAGAGTGACCTTAGAAAGTATTTCGGGAAGTATACTATCATGTGAAGGGGAAAGGTGCTGAACAAGTATATAGGCCATTCCGGAGTTTACGGGAATGGCTTTTAGGAATTTCTGAAAGGAAACAATCCCGCCTGCCGATGCTCCGACGCCAATTATTGGAAATTTCTTATGGGTTATGATTGATGCCATTTTAGCGATGTCAGATTTATAAATATAAAGGTAATCTATAAAATTGGCAACATTGGTCCATCAATACTAATAATAGCCTATATATAATTGAATAAATGCTGTTGGATATAAAAACCAACCAAACCCATATCCTTGTCAAAAATGACGCCTACAATATTGATTTGTTTTTATAGACCCTTGAAAAATGTATTCCAAAGGCGGAATGCCATAGCGCAAACAACTATAAGAAAACACAGGATATATTTCTTATTAATGAAGACTGAACTTATCATTGAGAAATAGGCCCGTAAATTTCTATTTAGTATCTAAAAAGAATGGTTCGAGAATAAAATCCAACAATAATATCATACAAAATTTAAAAGATATCTAAACAAAAAAACCCCCTGAATATCAGAGGGTCGTCTTGTGATGGCACCAGGATTCGAACCTGGGACCGCCTGCTTAGAAGGCAGGTGCTCTATCCAGCTGAGCTATGCCACCATTGTCGGGGTGGCAGGATTCGAACCTGCGACCTCCTGCTCCCAAAGCAGGCGCGATAACCGGGCTACGCTACACCCCGAAAAACGACAATGTGGATATGTCAAAAGTAAAAATCAAAAAATCAAAAAAGCGGAGAGACAGGGACTCGAACCCTGGCGACAGTTACCCGTCGACAGATTAGCAATCTGCTCCGTTACCACTCCGGCACCTCTCCAATAATCTTTAAGATCGCGCATATAAAAATGCGGTTGCAAATGTACTTTTTCATATCCTAGAACGCAACTATTTTTTAAATTTTTTTATCGAAATATTTTTACCCCTAAAATCCTATTCGGGGTACTCAACCCTAAGGTGGTAGATATTAATGAGTTTCTGTTTCAATACCTTCTTAATGGTCTCTATTTCTTTGAAGGTAATATTGGCATTTAAAAACTGATTTGCATTCATTTGGCCAGAAATGATCTTATCCACAAATTCATCAATGATCAAAAAAGTAGGGTTTTTTAGACTTTTGGACGCCGCTTCTATGGAGTCGGCCATCATTAAAATAGCGGTTTCCTTTGAAAAAGGTATGGGTCCGGGATATCTAAAATCCTTTTCTAGTGTTCCCTCTTCCAATTCCATTTGTTTTTTATAAAAATAGTAGACCAAGGTGGTACCATGATGTACCCTAATAAAGTCTATCACACGATCCGGAAGGTTGTTTTTTCTGGCAATCTCTACCCCTTCTATCACATGGTTTATAATGATCTTCGCACTGTCCAATGGTTGTAGCTCATCATGTGGGTTCACATTGGTAATCTGGTTTTCGGTGAAATAGGTGGGATTGTTCATTTTTCCAATATCATGATACAACGCCCCTACCCTGACCAACATGGCATTGGCCCCAATTTCATTTGCTGCCGCCTCGGCCAAATTAGCCACCTGTAGGGAATGGTGAAAGGTCCCTGGGGCCTTATTGGACAGTTCCTTTAAAAGCTTGGAATTGGTATCTGACATTTCTAACAGGGAAACATCTGAGACCAAGCCAAAGATTTTTTCATAGATATAGATCAAAGGCTGAACAAATAGGGTGATCATCCCATTCAACAAAAACAGCCCGAACACCAACCATTCAATATTATCCAAATTACCCTCGTGAATAATATGGAAGGCAAAATAACCTACCATATAAATAAGGGTAATCTCCATTACCGATATAAATAAATTGGCCCGTTTATAAAGTTCGGATACCGTTAGAATAGTAACGATACCCGCCATGATCTGAAGAAATATATATTCAAAACTATTGGGAACAACAAATCCCAATATGAGCACGGTAAGCACATGTACAAACAACCCCAAGCGTGCATCAAAGAAGGTCTTTATTATCAGGGGGAGAATGCATAAAGGAACCACAAAAACATAGGTTTCGTCATATTTTACCACTAAAGTGGTCACAAATACCATCAGTAAAATATTAAAAAAGATAAAGGTGACCTTGGTATTGTTTTTAAAAGTTATCGACCTATATTTTTTTAAGAACAACAAGAGCATCAATAAGACCAATGCCACTAAAACCGTATACCCAAAAAGGATAAAATAATAGTTGTTGGCTGCCCATAATTCAGATTCATATTCCTCTTTTAGGGATTTAAGGATCTTAAAATTCTCCGCCTCCACAACTTCCCCCTTAACTATAATGAGTTTCCCCTCATCTATATTGCCCCTGGTACTGGATAGTTCCGAAAACTCATTCTCAAGTTCCTTTTGCGATAGATTTTCATCATAAAATACGTTGGGTTTTATGACATTGAAAAACAGTTCTTGGAATTGAGAGGAAAAAGCACTTAGTCCTCTACTTCTTAAATCTCGATCAACAAGATCTGCTATATCCTGAAGTTTATAAAAATCATCAAAATTAAGTTTTCGTGCCTCATTGCCCTTAACCAGATAAAGGCTACTCTTGGTTGTCATTCCAGTAGACCTAAGGACCCCGTTGGCGTAGATTTCATCAAGAATTTCATTACCTACCTTCTTTAAGGAAGTAAATTGGCCCATCTTTAATTTGTATCCCGCAAAAATGGTATCGAATTTCCTTTCAAAAGCATAGTAGACTTCTTTTTCTAAGTCTTCATCAAAAGCGTAATAATCGACAAGGTCATTCTGTATGGCCAGCTTTTCCTTGGCAATTTCCTCATCCGTTTTCTTGATGGAAAAATCAAATGGTGCATATAAATTATCATACTGCCAAGGTTTCCCTTTTTGGAACTCGTACTTAAACTTACCTCCTTTAGGGAAAAAGGATACGACCAGAAAAATTGAAAGTGCATATAAAATATACTTATATATGAGTGATTGATTTTTATAAAGCCGATCTAAAAATTTCCTCATATGTCTTGGTATCTCCACCAAAAATAGAAAAATATATATTTAAAAAAGGCTTTTGACCCGAGAACCATGTTCTTTGCACTTTAATTTATTAATTTCGCAATATCATTTATAAAAAGAGACATGAAAGAAGTAGTCATTGTATCTGTTGCTAGAACTCCCATAGGTAGTTTTATGGGGGGTTTATCCAGCATCCCTGCTCCCAAATTAGGCGCTATCGCGATTAAAGGGGCCTTGGACAAAATCAATTTGGACCCTAAATTGGTCGAAGAGGTTTTAATGGGTAATGTAGTACAAGCAGGGACAGGACAAGCTCCCGCCAGACAAGCAGCTATTTATGCCGGAATTCCGGACACTGTCCCATGTACGACAATTAATAAGGTATGTGCCTCAGGAATGAAGACCGTAATGCAGGCAGCACAAAGTATCGCTTTGGGCGATGCTTCAATTATAGTAGCAGGAGGCATGGAAAACATGAGTTCCATTCCCCATTATGTGCATATGAGAAATGGACATAAATTTGGACCTGCCACCTTGATCGATGGCATGCAAAAGGATGGTTTGGTCGATGCCTATGACCAAAACGCGATGGGTACTTGTGCGGACGCATGTGCTACCGAATATAAATTCACAAGGGAAGATCAAGATGCCTATGCTGTACAGTCCTATGAGAGATCTGCAGCAGCATGGAAGGCGGGAAAATTCAATGATGAAGTAGTTCCTGTAGAGGTGCCACAACGCAGAGGAGAACCTGTTATAGTTAATGAAGATGAGGAGTTCAAAAACGTTCGTCTGGATAAAATACCAACCCTTCGTCCTGCATTCTCCAAAGACGGAACCGTTACTGCGGCCAATGCGTCCACCATTAATGATGGTGCAGCAGCCTTGGTTTTGATGAGTGCCGAGAAAGCAAAAGAATTAAACCTAAAGCCCCTTGCAACAATAAAGAGTTACGCCGATGCCGCGCAAGAACCAAAGTGGTTCACTACATCACCATCAAAAGCACTACCAAAAGCTTTGGCCAAAGCAGGCATAACCCAAGACCAAGTAGATTATTTTGAATTCAATGAGGCTTTTGCCGTTGTTGGCTTGGCCAATATGAAAATCCTTGGATTAACGGATAAGAATGTAAATGTAAATGGGGGCGCAGTTTCCTTAGGGCATCCACTTGGATGTTCCGGTGCTAGGATCATCATAACACTTTTAAGCGTTATGGAACAAAATAATGGAAAGATCGGTGCAGCAGCTATCTGTAATGGTGGTGGTGGTGCTTCCGCAATAGTATTGGAAAAAAAATAATATATCCCTGTAAAGCAAATCTATGCAATACGGTATTTGCCACCTGAGTATTGTTCCCTTAAGAGCAACTGCAGACAATGTCAGTGAAATGGTCACACAGCTTTTGTATGGGGACCATTTCAAGGTTTTGGAACATCGCAAAAATTGGAGCAAAATCCGCATCGCCTTTGACACTACAGAAGGATGGGTGAGCAATAGTCAATTCCTGATCATTTCGGAAGAAGCCTATCAACAGGCCGACACCAATAAAGCAATACAAAACTCTTCGGATCTGGTTGCCTTTGTAAGTACCGATACCGATATGCTCATTCCAATAGTAATAGGATCAACAGTACAGAATATAGATTTAACAACCCACCACTTTGAAGGCAACTTCATTGGTGGCATCAAGGAAAAGGGCACACTCTTGGATACAGCCCTACTTTATTTGAATACCCCTTATTTATGGGGTGGAAAAACACCTTTTGGCATCGATGCTTCCGGCTTTACCCAAATGGTCTATAAAATAAACGGCTACCAACTCCTTCGAACTTCGGCACAACAGGCTTCACAAGGAGAACCCTTGAGTTTTATTGAAGAAAGCGAAGCGGGAGATTTAGCATTTTTTGACAACAATGAAGGCGTTATTGACCACGTTGGCATCATTATGAAGAACAACTATGTGATCCACGTGCATGGCAAGGTTAGAATTGACCGGATTGACCATACCGGTATTTTCAACGCCGAAACACGAAGCTACACCCATCAACTCAGGGTCATTAAAAAAATTATCTAACAAAAAAAGCCTTCGAAATTTCGAAGGCTTTTTTTTATTACTTGATATTGGGAATTATTCGCCCAACAACTTTTTAAGTCTCATGAAATTTTCATTATCTCCCAAAGCACCGTAGATGTTCTTCAACTGCGTCAAAATTCCTTGGTTATCAGGATTCAACTTTAAAGCATCTTCCAAAACAGTAGCGCCTTCTCTAAACAAGCTATCTTTCTTTTTCTTAAAGACATCATATTTCGCAATATCTGCCTTTGAATTGCCCAACTTGTTCATATCATCAATCATCCCGTTTCCTTCGTTCACATAGGTAGTGGACAAATTCAATTGGGCATTTACATAACCTGGGTTGATCTCCAAAGCACGCTTATACGCATCCCTTGCAGCTTCTAAATTCCCTTGTTCCATATTGATTACTCCAATATTGTAAAAAAGATCTGGATTATCAGGAGCAACTTCAGTAGCATCAGCCATCAAAGATTTAAACTTTTCCTTATCCCCTAATTTAAAATATAAATTAGCTTCATTCAAAATTAGATTTACATCCGTTGGGTCGGTGGCCCTTGCATCCTTGTAAGCTTCCAAGGCCATATCATCCTGACCCAATTGGGTATAGATCAACGCAATGTTTTTAACAATCTCTGAACTTTTTGAGGGAGTTTTTTCATCCTTAGGTTCATTATATGTTCCTGACTTCACCATTAAATCCCTTTGATTCTTGGCCATCTCCTCAACTTCTCCAGTTTCAATGTTCACAGCGGAATATTTCATTTCACTACCATTGTAACCGAGATCCTTTAACTCATTATAATAGGTGAGGGCTTGCTCATAATGTCCCCCGTTTACAGCACTACTAGCAGCATAATAAAGATAAATGGTATCTTTTTTGCTCAAGTTATAGCTCATATATAGCTTTTCACCAGCTTCTTTATAGCGCTTTTCTTGATTGTCCGTAACCGCTGAATTTACCAAGTCCGCAGAAATAGCATTTAGTTTTTGTTGGGCCTCAACCGTATACTTTTGCTTTCCAGTTTGAGCTTCCAATGCAATAAGGTCATTATATCCTTTCACAGCATCATCAAAAGCAGCAGCGTCTCCTTTTTGGGCCAAATCTTTGTAAATATTCCCTCTTAAAAGATAATATTCGGCCTTCATTTTGTCATCTGCTCCTCCAATTAAACCAGATGCGCTTTCAATTGCTGCCTTTGCGGCAACGGCATCACCGGATTTCAAAGCTTTCTCAGCCGTCTTCAATTCATTTTTCTGTGAAAAACCGACCAAAGAATATGATATGGCCGCCAGTATTAAAATTTTAGTTTTCATTTTAAATGTATTAATGGTTATAGTGTGTTTAATGATTATTCTTCTATTGTGGTATCATCAATATCAAGACCCGTGCCATTCTCTGGTTCTACGTCAATATCGTTGATATCGGTTTCAACCACTTCTTCTTCGTCTTTCATGACTTTCGCCACAGCAGCAATGGAATCGTTGCCTTTGATATTGATCAGTCGGACCCCTTGTGTGGCCCTACCCATTACCCTAAGATCTTCCACGCTCATACGTATGGCGATCCCAGATTTATTGATGATCATCAGATCATCGGAATCAGAAACATTCTTAATGGAGACAAGTCCCCCGGTCTTATCCGTAATGGAGATAGTCTTAACTCCTTTACCTCCTCTATTTGTTATTCTATAATCATCGATGCTGGAACGTTTCCCATAACCGTTTTCCGAAACTACGAGAATCTCTTCATCGAAATCATGGACGGAAACCATTCCAATCACCTCATCATTCTCATGTGCCAAGGTTATTCCTCTAACACCAGAGGCATTTCTTCCCATTGGCCGAGTCTTGCTCTCTTCAAAGCGGATGGCCTTTCCGGATTTTAACCCTAGGAAAATTTGACTGGTACCAGTGGTCAATTTAGCTTCCAACAATTCATCACCTTCCCTTACCCCAATGGCATTGATACCATTCTGTCTCGGTCTGGAATATTGTTCCAAAGAGGTTTTCTTAACAATCCCCTTTTTGGTAGCCATAATCACAAAATGACTGTTCACATACTCTTCATCCTTAAGGTCCTGGGTACAAATAAAGGCTTTAACGGTATCATCCTGCTCAATATTGATCAAGTTTTGGATGGCACGGCCTTTGGATGTTCTACTTCCTTCCGGAATCTCGTAAACCCTCATCCAGAAACATTTACCTTTTTGGGTAAAGAACAACATGTATTGGTGGTTGGTCCCAACAAATAAATATTCCAAGAAATCTTCATTTCTCGTAGATGATGCTTTTTGACCAACGCCTCCCCTATTCTGGGTCTTATATTCTGAAAGCGCCGTTCTTTTGATGTAGCCCGCATGGGAAATGGTAATGACCACCTGCTCATCAGGGATCATATCCTCCATACTAAGGTCTCCACCTGCAAAATTTATTTCTGAACGTCTTGGATCACCGTATTTCTCCTTCATCTCCTGAAGCTCGTCTTTTATGATCTGCATTCTGCGTTCTTTCCTGGCCAAGATATCTTTCAAATCAATAATGGTAGCCATTACCTCTTCATATTCAACTCTCAATTTATCCTGCTCCAGACCGGTAAGCTGACGTAATCGCATTTCTACAATCGCCTTGGCTTGTACTTCAGATAATTTAAATCGTTCAATTAAATTATCACGCGCCTCATCGGCGTTGCTGGATGCTCTTATGATGGCAATTACCTCGTCTATGTTATCGGAAGCAATGATAAGTCCTTCCAAAATATGAGCCCTATCCTCTGCTTTTTTAAGATCAAATTCCGTTCTTCTAACAACTACCTCATGACGATGCTCCACGAAATAATGAATCATTTCCTTAACGTTCAACAATTGAGGTCTTCCTTTGACCAAGGCAATGTTATTTACGCTAAATGAAGTCTGTAAAGCAGTGTATTTATATAAGGTATTTAATACGATATTGGGTATTGCATCCCTTTTTAGGATATAGACAACACGCATACCGTTTCTATCCGATTCATCACGGATACTAGAAATACCCTCAATCTTTTTATCATTTACAAGGTCGGCCGTCTTTTTGATCATGTCCGCCTTATTCACTTGGTAAGGAATTTCTGTAACTACAATACATTCCTTGCCCTGTACTTCTTCTATATTGGCCTTGGCGCGCATTACCACTCTACCCCTACCAGTTTTAAAAGCCTCAATTACTCCATCATACCCGTAGATGATTCCCCCTGTAGGGAAATCCGGTGCTTTAATGTGAGTGATCAATTCGTCAATCTCTATATCATTGTTATCGATATACGCCAAGGTTCCATCTACCACCTCGGATAGGTTATGTGGCGGCATATTGGTCGCCATACCTACAGCAATACCAGATGCGCCATTGACCAATAAATTTGGTATTTTGGCAGGAAGCACCTTTGGCTCCTTTAAGGAATCATCAAAGTTAAGCTGATGATCTACCGTATCTTTTTCAATATCCGCCAACATTTCATCGGCAATCTTACGCATACGGGCCTCCGTGTAACGCATTGCTGCCGGACTATCGCCATCTACAGATCCAAAGTTACCCTGACCATCCACTAACATGTAGCGCAAACTCCATTCTTGGGCCATACGCACCATGGAATCATATACCGAAGTATCTCCGTGTGGATGAAACTTACCTAAAACCTCCCCGACAATCCTAGCGGACTTTTTGTGTGCACTATTTGATCTTACCCCTAACTCGTGCATCCCGTACAAAACCCTTCGGTGTACCGGCTTTAAGCCATCCCTAACATCTGGTAAGGCACGTGACACAATGACCGACATTGAATAATCAATGTAGGCAGATTTCATTTCATCATCAATGTTGATTGGAATTAATTTTTCCCCTTCTGCCATATTATAAAATCGTATATACTAAATTGGTTAAAAAATCAAGCCAATATACGGAAAATGAAAGCTTACAAGGCATATTAACGACACTTTATCCAATAATTTATTAACACTTGAACTAGTTGATTTAGTTGATAATTTGATTGTTAAATTTTTTGTAAATCTTCCTTTTTTTCGTCACTTACACCGAGTTTATAAAAATATGGGTACAGTATTTGCCTTATATAGTATTAGATTTACTATTTTTAATGAAGAAAGGAATATTTTATGGATGATAATTTTTCGCCAAGGGTAAAAGATGTAATTGCCTACAGTAAAGAGGAAGCGCTTAGGCTTGGCCATGATTTCATTGGTACCGAGCATCTTATGCTTGGTCTTTTGCGCGATGGTAATGGAAAGGCAATAAGTATTTTGGATGCTTTGGATGTAGATTTGGACCACTTAAGAAGAAAAGTTGAAATACTAAGCCCTGCCAATCCCAACCCAGGTAACATACAAAAAGACAAAAAGAACCTACATTTAACTAGGCAAGCTGAACGTGCCTTGAAAACTACGTTTCTGGAAGCTAAATTATTCCAGAGCTCTTCTATTAACACTGCCCATCTACTACTTTGCATCTTGAGAAATGAAAACGACCCTACAACAAAATTACTTCATAAACTCAAAGTAGATTACGATGGCGTCAAAGAACAATTCAAATCAATGATAACCAGTGATGATGATTACATAGACACTCCTAGAGCTGAATCTTTCCCAAATGACTCCGATGAGAGCAATGAAGGCAAAGAGGGTACTTTTGGAGGTTCTTCAAGCACTCAAAAAGGGAACAAGAAATCCAAAACTCCGGTATTGGACAATTTTGGAAGGGACCTGACCCAAATGGCTGAAGAGAACAAATTGGACCCCGTAGTTGGACGTGAAAAAGAAATCGAGAGGGTTTCTCAAATATTGAGTAGAAGAAAAAAGAATAATCCGTTATTGATCGGGGAACCTGGAGTTGGTAAAAGTGCCATCGCTGAAGGCCTTGCATTGCGGATTATCAATAAAAAAGTTTCTCGTATCCTTTATAATAAAAGGGTAGTGACTTTAGACCTCGCATCCTTGGTAGCGGGCACAAAATATCGTGGACAGTTCGAAGAGCGAATGAAAGCGGTGATGAACGAATTGGAAAAAAATGACGATATCATTTTGTTCATAGATGAAATACACACTATTGTTGGTGCCGGTGGGGCTACTGGAAGTTTAGATGCTTCCAACATGTTCAAACCAGCCTTGGCAAGGGGCGAGATCCAATGTATTGGAGCCACCACCTTGGATGAATACCGACAGTATATTGAAAAGGACGGGGCATTGGAACGTCGTTTTCAAAAGGTGATCGTTGAACCTACCACTGTAGAGGAAACCATAGAAATCCTTAAAAATATTAAAGGAAAATACGAGGACCACCACAATGTCATCTATACAGATGAAGCTATTTTGGCCTGTGTAAAATTGACAAACCGTTATATGACCGATAGGTTTTTACCGGACAAGGCCATTGATGCACTTGATGAGGCGGGATCTAGAGTCCATATCATCAATATGGATGTACCCAAGCAAATCTTGGAGTTGGAAAAACAATTGGAGGATGTCCGAGGCCTAAAAAACAGTGTTGTTAAAAAACAACGCTATGAAGAGGCCGCTAAACTGAGGGACGACGAAAAAAGATTGGAGAAAGATTTGGCCATAGCCCAAGAAAAATGGGAAGAGGACAGCAAATTACATAGAGAAACCGTTTCTGAAGACAATGTGGCAGATGTAGTCTCCATGATGAGCGGCATCCCAGTGAACAGAATTGCACAGACAGAGAGCAAAAAACTGGCAGAATTGCCGGCATTGATAAAATCCAATGTAATAGGCCAGGACGAAGCTGTGGCGAAAGTTGCAAAAGCTATACAAAGAAATAGGGCCGGACTAAAAGATCCGGACAAGCCTATTGGGTCCTTCATATTCCTAGGTCAAACAGGGGTTGGTAAAACCCAATTGGCCAAGGTATTGGCCAAAGAACTGTTCGACTCTGAAGATGCATTGATACGTGTCGACATGAGTGAGTATATGGAAAAATTTGCTATCTCGAGATTGGTAGGAGCACCTCCAGGATATGTAGGGTATGAGGAAGGCGGACAATTGACGGAAAAAGTAAGACGTAAGCCATATTCTGTTATACTTCTTGATGAGATAGAAAAGGCCCATCCAGATGTCTTCAATATGCTTTTACAAGTATTGGATGACGGATTTTTAACGGATAGCCTTGGAAGGAAAATAGATTTTAGAAATACGATCATCATCATGACCTCCAATATTGGAGCAAGACAGTTGAAAGATTTTGGTCAAGGCGTCGGTTTCGGCACTTCTGCAATGAAGGCACAAACAGACTCACACCAAAAAGGGGTTATAGAGAATGCTTTAAAGAAAGCCTTTGCCCCAGAATTTCTGAACAGAATAGATGATGTGGTGGTATTTAATCCTCTTGAGAGAGAAGATATCCACAAAATCATTGATATTGAGCTTCGCAAATTGTTCGCTAGGATCAAAGATATAGGATATAACCTGAACCTAACGGATAAGGCAAAGGACTATATCGCAGAAAAAGGGTTCGATAAACAGTATGGTGCAAGACCTTTAAAAAGAGCTATCCAGAAGTATATTGAGGATGCCTTGGCAGAGGAAATTGTTAATTCCAATTTAAATGAAGGCGATAGCATTTTTATGGACCTTGATGAGAAAAAAGAAGAGCTTACCATAGTAATAAAAAAAGCCGAGGAATCTTCCAAAACATAAATCTTGTAAGAATTTAAACATAAAGGAGTCGAACGAATCGACTCCTTTTTTTATGCCCAAAAATTTAAGGCGTAGGAATAAAAGGACAACTATGGACCCTACTACACACAATAAACGATATTTAAGCTCTTAATCTAATATTTTTTCCAAAACATAAGCCTTCAACTACATTCGTATTCGAGGAACACTATAAACAATACGAAATGAAAGTCGGACACACCAAGAAGACTATAATCGTAAGGGAATACCAATTAGAAACAGGAATAGTACAAGTATTTGATGATTACATGGTCGCCATTTTCGAAGAAGGTGTCACTATGACCCTTGAAAGGGCCTTTCAAATTATTGGAATTTCTGAAATTCACTTTAGAGAAAAGGATTTTGGCTATATCAGCCTCCGAAAAAATTCTTACGCTATAGACCCTACGGTTTACAATTATCTTAGAGAAATGGAGAATCTTAAAGCATTTGCCATTGTTTCCATAAAGGAAATAGATATGCATAATTTTAAGATTGAAAAAATGTTCTATAAAAAACCAATGAAATTTTTCATAGAATATGACAACGCCTTGGCTTGGGTTAAAAAGCGCGTAGGGGCCAAATAGAATAATTCTTATTCCGTTTCCTCCTGCGGACCTGATGCTTCTTGGTCTTTAAAAAGATCTAAAAAGGCGTCACCTATAAAATCTATGATTTCAGACGCAGTTAAGGCCTGATAACCACATTGATCAACTGCCAGATCCCCCGATCTTCCATGTAAATAAATTGCAAAAACAGTAGCTCTCAAGGAATCATAACCCTGGGCTATCAATCCTGTGATCATCCCTGTGAGGACGTCACCGCTTCCTGCCGTGGCCATCCCTGGATTACCAGTGGTATTTATATACCCTTTACCGTTGAACAACGTTATGGTATGGGCGCCTTTAATGACCAATATTATATCGTTTTGCATCGAAAAGGCCATCGCTTTTTCTAATTTTTCAAAATCATCCTGCCATTTTCCTATCAGGCGTTCCAATTCTTTTGGATGAGGGGTAATGACGGATTGGGCGGGAATCATTTTCAAAAATTCCCTATTCTTGGAGATGATATTAAGGGCATCGGCATCAATGACCAAGGGCGTACTATTGGTGTCTAAAAATCTTTTTAATGCCTGAACCGTGATTTCATCTTGCCCAATACCTATTCCCAAGCCAATTACTGTGGGGGAGACATCAAATTGTATATCCGTTACTATCTTATCATTGATATCCGTAATCACCATAGCCTCGGGCAATGCAGTTTGCATTGGGACATACCCACAGGTAGGAATATATGCCGTAACCAAGCCACTGCCGGTATTTAAACAAGCATCAGAAGCTAATAGTACAGCACCTATTTTTCCATAACTACCTCCAATAATCAACGAATGTCCATATGTGCCCTTATGGGAGAACTTCTCCCTAGGCCTGTACCACGGTAAAACCTCACTTTTGCCAATCAGTTCATACTGATTGTCCACAGCACTTAAATAATCCCTGTCCAACCCAATATCCAATACTTCCCATTGATTGACATAAACCCCCGTTTGAGGTAAAAAGAAAATCAATTTGGGAGCCTGAAAACTCAATACATGATTGGCCTTAACAATACTTTCGGCAATTTCCGGAGCTTTATCAACGAATAGTCCTGACGGAATATCCACGGATAGTACAAAAGCATTGGAATTGTTTAAATGCTGTATGACTTCAATTACCCAATCATCAGGAGTTCTATTGAGACCTATTCCAAAAATGGCATCAACGATAATATCCTCCTTGTTTATTTCAGTCATTTTATCCTTTGGACCTATAAATATGGGCCAGATTTTACGTTCTTTTAACCTGTCCAAGTTCAATAGAAAGTCATGGGATCGTTTCTCACTATAACTAATAACATATACCTTAATCAGATACCCATGTTCCTGTAACTGCCTTGCCAAGACCAAACCATCTCCCCCATTATTTCCTATACCACAAAACAAATGGATTGTAACGGGTGCCCCTTGAAGTCGTTGGTGCATCCAATTAAATAATTGGGTTGCGGCACGCTCCATCAGTGCGTCGCTTGTAATCTGCTGCTTCACAATTGTATTTTTATCAGCTTCGTATATCTGATGGGCAGTAAAAATCTTCATTCAATAATAATATTTAACAAAAGTTGATGATTTGGTAAAAATATTCCCAATCATTTGATTACCTAACCAAAAATACTACATTTGAGGCTTTATCAGACCAATGAATCCTTACAAAACGGACCTAAAATCATCTTTTTCATTGTATACCAATGGTAGCGCAACCACTATTGCTACAATCACTATCACCCCTTTGGGGTAAACTACTGTATATTCGTCCATTCCTATTCCATTTTATCTCATAAATAAATTTCATTTTAATATAATACCATAATGAAAGTTCTAAAATTCGGTGGTACTTCAGTCGCCAACGCCAAAAATATATCCCTGGTTAAAAATATAGTCTCCTCCAATGGGGATACAAAAATAATTGTTATCGTTTCTGCCCTTGGTGGAATAACCGATCTATTATTGACCACTGCCAAATTAGCTTCCGATCAAAACAAGGAGTATCGCGTCCACTTAAAAGATTTAGAGGATCGGCATATACAAACCATCAAGGAACTCATTCCCGTCCAATTGCAAAGCAAGGTCCTCAGCAAGGTGAAAAGCGAACTGAATACATTGGAAACCCTTTTAGAGGGTGCCTACCTAATTGGAGAAATCACCCCAAAATTATCTGATAAAATTGTTAGTTATGGAGAATTGTTATCCTCCTACATCATCAGCGAATATTTTGCGTCGGAAAAATTGGATGTAGGCTATCAGGATAGCAGGGAACTCATTATAACCAATGAAAATCATGGGAAAGCTGCAGTAAATTTTGAACTGACCAATGCCAACTGTTTGGCTTTCTTTAAGGAATCCCCCCATTCAATTACAATATGCGGTGGATTTATAGCCTCGTCGGTCAATGGAAAATCAACAACCCTGGGCAGGGGCGGATCGGACTTTACAGCAGCAATAATAGCTGGAGCCCTGAATGCCGAGGTTTTGGAAATTTGGACAGATGTGAGTGGCATGTATACTGCAAATCCCAAGATTGTAAAGCAGGCTATGGCCATACCCCATATCTCTTACGAAGAGGCAATGGAACTTTCCCATTTTGGAGCCAAGGTACTGTACCCTCCTACCATACAACCGGTATTGTCCAAGGGGATTTCCATAGTTATAAAAAATACGTTTGATCCAGAGGCCGCTGGGACCTTGATCACAAAAAATCAGAATGAAAAAGGCAAAACGGTACGAGGAATAAGCCATGTAGAAAGTATTGCCCTTTTGTCCTTGGAAGGACCTGGCATGGTAGGCATTCCGGGTATCTCAAAACGCTTTTTTGAAGTACTCTCCAATGCAGGTATCAGCGTGGTCCTTATTACACAAGCTTCCTCGGAGCATTCCATATGTGTTGGTATAGCTTCCAGCGATGCAAAAACAGCTGTAGCCATCGTTAATGAGGCCTTTGAATATGAAATATCCCTAGGTAAAATAAAGCCCATTATTCTGGAGGAAGACCTTGCTATCATAGCCCTTGTCGGGGACAATATGAAAAGTCACCAAGGCCTCAGCGGTAAAATGTTCAGCACCTTAGGAAAGAATAATGTAAATATTCGGGTCATTGCACAAGGCGCTTCTGAGAGAAACATATCCGCCGTAATTAGTAAGGCCGATGTAAAAAAAGCATTAAATGCCCTACACGAAGAATTCTTTGAAGAGAACATCAAACAATTGAATCTCTATGTCATGGGCGTCGGAAACGTAGGGGCTAAATTTTTAAAGCAGATCCAACAGCAAAAAAAATACCTGAAAGAGTATTTAAAGCTCAATATACGGGTTATTGGGATCAGCAACTCAAGGACCATGGCTTTTGATGAAAATGGCATCTCCCTTAAAAATTGGGAATCTGTTTTGGACGAAGGCGAAAAAGCAGATAGCGACAAATTCTTCGAAACCATAAATTCCCTGAACTATCGCAACAGCATCTTTGTGGATAATACTGCGAGTTCTGCCGTTTCAGACAGTTACTATACCTATTTGAGAAACAGTATTTCTGTAGTGACCTGTAATAAAATTGCGTGTTCCTCCGATTACAATAAATATTTGGAACTAAAACAAATGGCCCGTAAATACAATGCACCGTTTTTGTTCGAAACCAATGTTGGAGCTGGCTTGCCCATTATAGACACTCTTAAAAACTTAATTGCCTCTGGTGACAAAGTTAGAAAGATACAAGCTGTGCTGTCCGGTAGTTTAAATTTTGTCTTTAACAATTTCAACGACAAAACTACCTTCCATGACGTGGTTCTTGAAGCCCAAAAAGAGGGGTATACAGAGCCTGATCCAAAAATTGATCTTAGTGGAATTGACGTGATGCGTAAAATATTGATATTGGCCCGTGAAAGTGGGTACCAACTGGATATTGAGGACATTGAAAACCAATCGTTCCTACCAGAAGAAAGTTTGGCTACCACAAATAATGAAGACTTCTTTGCCTCACTTGTAAAACATGAAGCATCGTTCCAAAATATATTTAAGGATGCCAATGAAAAAGATTGCAAATTAAAGTATGTGGCTCAATTTGAAGATGGTAAAGCAAGTGTAGGTCTTCAGCAAATTCCAAAAGGCCATGATTTTTACAATTTGGAGGGCAGTGACAATATTGTGCTCTTTTTCACAGAGCGCTATCCCAACCAACCCATGATCATTAAAGGTGCGGGTGCGGGTGCGGATGTAACGGCTTCTGGAATTTTTGCGGACATTATACGAATTGGAAACTTTTAATTATGGAGGCTATAAAAGTATTTTGCCCTGCAACTATCGCCAATGTTTCCTGTGGCTTTGATGTTTTGGGACTGGCATTGGATGCGGTGGGCGATGAAATGGTTGTTCGTAAAACCGTGGAAAAAGGCATCAAAATCACCAAATTAACAGGGCAGGACTTACCGATGGAGACCCATCTAAATGTGGCTGGTGTAGCGGGCTTGGCCTTCTTGGCCGAAAGCGATTATGATGGTGGTTTCGAAATTGAAATCTACAAAAACATAAAGGCTGGCAGCGGTATAGGTAGTAGTGCTGCAAGTTCTACAGGAGCCGTATGGGGCATGAACCAGTTATTAGGAAAACCCTTTAGTAATTTGGAATTGGTGAAATTTGCCATGGAAGGGGAACGGTTGGCCAGTGGGGTAGCCCATGCCGATAACGTGGCCCCAGCAATTTTTGGTGGATTTACCTTGGTTCGTAGCTATACTCCCTTGGATATCGTTAAGATCAATAGCCCAAGCCAATTGTTTGCCACAGTGATTCACCCGCAAATAGAAATAAAGACCTCGGATTCAAGAAAAATACTCAAGACCACCATTTCCTTGGAAGACGGAATTAAACAATGGGGAAATTTGGGCGGCTTAATTGCCGGACTCTACACCGAAGATTACGCACTTATAGGTAGGTCATTGGAAGATTTTATTGTAGAGCCTATTCGCTCCATTTTGATCCCCGGTTTCGACAAGGTCAAATCCGAATCACTACTGGCAGGAGCCTTGGGTTGTGGTATATCAGGTTCTGGACCCTCTATATTTGCTCTGAGCAAAGGCGAGGACAACGCCAAGGAAGTAGCCAAAGCCATGCGCAATGTCTATCAGAAAATCGGAATAGATTACGACATCCATGTATCAAAAATCAATACCGAAGGGATAAAAATCCTTAAGTAAACCTAAGTATTAAACTCAAAACCAATATTTTAATGAACTTCTACAGTCTTAACAAGCAAGCCCCTTCTGTTTCCTTTAAAGATGCGGTAGTACAGGGTATAGCCCCAGATCGTGGTTTGTATTTCCCGGAAAACATCACGCCTTTACCAACAACCTTTTTTGACAATATAGAAACCCTATCCAACCATAAAATTGCCTTTTTGGCCATTCGCCAATTTGTTGGAGATGAAATTCCTGAAACCAAATTGAAAGAGATTTTAGCAGATGTACTTGATTTTGATTTTCCGGTAGTGGAATTGGAAGAAAATGTGGCGACCTTGGAGTTGTTCCATGGACCCACCTTGGCATTTAAGGATGTGGGGGCACGTTTTATGGCCCGATGTCTTGGAGAGTTTTCTGCCAACGATACAAATGAAGTTACCGTATTGGTAGCTACATCAGGGGATACTGGAGGTGCCGTAGCCAATGGGTTTCTAGGGGTAAAAGGTGTAAAGGTTGTTATCCTCTATCCAAGTGGAAAAGTCAGTGATATCCAAGAAAAACAACTGACCACCTTGGGAAAAAACATTAGCGCCTTGGAGGTAGATGGGACTTTTGATGATTGCCAAAAAATGGTAAAAACTGCCTTTCTGGATGAAGGACTCTTGAAAAACATGCAGTTGACTTCCGCCAATTCCATTAATGTGGCACGATGGCTGCCTCAATTATTTTATTTCCTTTTTGCTTACAAACAAGCTAAATCCAAAGGAAAGGAAATTGTTTTCTCCATTCCCAGTGGGAATTTTGGAAACATCTGTGCAGGTGTTATGGCACAAAAATTAGGAATGCCCTGCAACCATTTTATTGCTGCCACCAACGTTAATGATATTGTTCCCAATTTCATGAAAACGGGCAAATACGAGCCAAAACCATCTATCGCGACCATTTCCAATGCCATGGATGTTGGGGATCCAAGTAATTTTATTCGGATTCGCCATTTGTACCAAGATGATTTTGAGACCATTTCCAAAAACATCTCTTCCTATTCCTTCACAGATGAGGAGACAAAGGAGGCAATGCTCAAAATATACAATGATTGTTCTTACGTTGCAGACCCTCATGGCGCAGTAGGATACTTGGGCCTAAAGAAGTATCAGGAAAAACATCCGAACACCTATGGCATTTTCTTGGAGACCGCACATCCCGTGAAGTTTTTGGATATCGTGGAGGACACCATCAGGGAAAATATAGACCTTCCTGATAAGATAGCAAAAATCATGGATAAGAAGAAAAAGGCAATCGCCATTTCAACGTATGATGAGCTCAAAAATTATTTATTGTTGAACTAATCACTTTTAACCAAAAAATCTTTCCTAATCCAAACTTGGTAGCGTAAAGTTATCCAGAACACTGGGCATTGCCATGGTTTTTTCTATGGCCTCTGTAGTTCTTGGCGCCATCGCAGAAAGATTTATGGGACCATTGTGGGTGATTAAAATATCATCCTCAATGCGGACCGCGATCCCCCACCATTTTTTATCGCAATCACTGCCTTCAGGAATGTAGATTCCAGGTTCTACAGTAATAACTGTATTTTCTTGAAATGGGCCATAGGTACCTTTATCATGTACATCCAATCCCAAATAATGGGACGTTCCATGCGGAAAATAGGTCTTTGCATCACTAGGGGAGGAAATAATACCAAGATCAAGTAATCCCTTGGTAACCACTTCCAGAGCTGCCTTTCCGGGAGCTTGGAATGGAGCACCTATGACACTTGCTTTAATCCCTGCCTCTTGTGCATTGTAGACAATATCATATATTAATTTCTGTTCTTTTGTGAATTTTCCATTGGCAGGAATAGTCCTTGTCACGTCAGCAGTATACCCATGATATTCGGCCCCTAGATCCATTAGTACCAACTCATTGCCTACTTTTTGTTTGTTGTTTTCAATGTAGTGAAGAATACAACCATTGTTACCACCCCCTACAATGGATGGATAGCCCTCGTACTCTGCTCCATATTTTTTGTAAACATATTCATGGATCCCCTGTATTTCTGTTTCACTCATATTGGGATGCATGGCCTTCATGACTTCGATCTGCCCTACAGCGGATATTTCAACAGCCTTTTTCAACAAGTCCATTTCCTCTGCTGTTTTGGCTTCCCGGAGGGTCTTCATTATTTCCTCCAAAAGAACCGAATTTAAATTGTTGGATTTCATTTCCAACATGACTTTTTCCTGAATTTCCTTACGCTTCCCATTATCCTCCGCATTCACATAACCTGTCAACAGTTGATCGGATTTTAGATCCTCATGATAATTTAAGTATCTGCCCAAGGTTTGGGCCACATTGGCACTATTTTCAATATCTGTGGAAGTAATCATGCTATAGATTTGCTGCTTTGTCGCATTGTAGTCCGAAGGATAATTCGTTTTTATTTTAAAGGTCTTTATCAAATCGAACAGATCAGCAGTACCCTTTAAATCCCTATAATCATTCTTAAAATCGAAAAACAAAACGTTATCAAAACCCTTAAAATTGATATTCGATTTTTCAAATTCGCTCCCATTGAATGCCATTTCAAAGCCCAATTGCTCTTTAACACCTTTGACCCCCAATCTTTTTCCGTTCCACTGTTCTGCCCGCGGATCTCTTTCTTGGACATAAACCAATTCGTTAAAAGCGCTGCCATCCACCGATGTTTGGTCTTCAGAAAAAATAACCAATACAGAATTAGGTTCCTTATACCCTGTTAAATAATAAAAATCTGGATCTTGATGGTAGATATAATCCACGTCATTGGCCCTGTTGCGTTCTGCATTTGCAAAAAATACAGCCACACTGTTGGTAGGCATCAATTTGCGCACCTTGTTCCTTCTTTCCTGATGAAAATCTGCAGATAAAAAATCTGTAGGTGTTTCTTGAGCTGTTGCCAATACTAAAGATAAAAACAGTAAAAAGAAGGAAGAGACTTTCATTTGATTCATTTTGAAAGGTATGAAAATAATTAATTTAATTGATTTCTAGACCAATCAGAGATAAAACAAAGCCTTTTTATCCCGGATGTCCCTATAAACAATACTTTATATAAAACATTAAAGATCTCCTCTCCCCTATCGATTAATTTTCAATAAATTTGCAGCACAAAACCAAACGCATGAAAAGTACAGCACTTACTAAAATACATGAATCATTAGGAGCCAAAATGGTGCCTTTTGCAGGTTATAACATGCCTGTTTCCTATGAAGGCGTCAATATTGAACACGAAACCGTACGCAAAGGGGTTGGTGTTTTTGATGTATCCCACATGGGTGAATTTTTAATCGAAGGCCCAAATGCCTTAGATCTGATACAAAAAGTAAGCTCCAATGAGGCCTCCAAATTAGAAATTGGCAAAGCACAATATAGCTGTATTCCCAATGAAACAGGGGGTATTGTGGATGACTTAATTATTTACAAAATAAAGGACGAGCAGTACCTATTGGTTGTTAACGCATCCAATATAGATAAGGACTGGGCACATATTTCCAAATACAATACATCCATCAAGGCCACAATGAAGAACATCTCAGAGGGATTTTCTCTTCTTGCCATTCAGGGTCCAAAAGCTATTGAAGCCATGCAATCCCTTACGGATGTGGACTTGGCCAATATAAAATTTTACACCTTTGAAGTGGCTCCTTTTGCCGGTGCGGAACATGTGATCATTTCTGCAACCGGGTATACCGGGTCTGGCGGTTTTGAAATTTATTGCAAGAATGAAGATGCCGAACAAATTTGGAATCGCGTTTTTGAAGCCGGTGAAGCTTTCGGAATAAAACCTGTTGGCTTGGCCGCAAGGGATACCTTACGATTGGAAATGGGGTATTGCCTTTACGGAAATGATATTAATGACACCACTTCCCCTTTAGAGGCAGGATTGGGTTGGATCACCAAATTCACCAAAGATTTTGTGAACAGTGAGGCCTTGGCCAAACAAAAGGAAGAAGGGGTGAAACGCAAACTTGTTGCTTTTGAAATGAACGAAAAAGGTATTCCAAGACACGATTATGATATTGTGGATGAAAATGGTGATAAAATAGGCGTCGTTACTTCTGGTACCATGTCCCCTTCTATGGGCAAAGGAATTGGCATGGGCTATATCCCAACGGAGCTTTCCAAAATAGGAACTACCATCTATATCCAAATTAGAAAAAATAGCGTCCCTGCTACTGTGGTGAAATTGCCTTTTTACAAAGCCTAATGAATAAATTTCAGGAAGTATTGGAACATATTGCCCACAATTTTAAATCGGTAAAAGACCGGGGCACTGTAGCTTCCTACATTCCAGAACTGGCACATGTGGACAGGAACAAATTTGGCATGCACCTTATAGACGCTCTGGGCAACCAATACGGTACAGGAGATTCGGAAGAAGCATTTTCCATACAGAGTATCTCCAAAGTACTATCTCTGTCCCAAGCCTTTGCCATAATGGGTGATGAACTCTGGAAACGGGTAGGTGTGGAGCCCTCTGGCGATCCATTTAACCACCTATCCCTGTTGGAACTGGAGAATGGCATTCCAAGGAATCCATTGATCAATGCGGGGGCCCTGGTGATTGCAGATGTTCTGATTTCACATTTGGAAAATCCTAAAGCCGACTTTCTCGCCTATGTCCGTAGTATGGCCAATGATGAAAACATAGCTTATGATATGCAAATGGCCGAGTCCGAAAAAAGATCAGGGTATAAGAATTATGCGGCAGCAAATCTTTTAAAGTCATACGGCAACATCAAGAATGATGTGGACGAGGTGCTCGACTTTTATTTCCAACAATGTTCCCTACAAATGTCATGTAGACAACTCACCGAGGTATTCTACGTATTTATGAATAGGGGAAAATGTAGAAGAGGGAATGCCTTTTTGAATATCAACCAAGTAAAAAGGGTCAATGCCATTATGTTGACCTGCGGTTTTTATGATGAAGCGGGGGAATTTGCCTTTGAAGTGGGCCTCCCGGGAAAAAGTGGAGTCGGTGGTGGTATTGTGGCACTATTGCCAAATCAGTTCTGTATAGCGACCTGGTCCCCTGGACTAAATGCAAAAGGAAATTCCAAGCTGGGGATGATTGCCTTAGAGCAATTTACCACGCAAACCGGTTTATCAATCTTTTAATTATTGGATACTAAAAAAATTCTCATATTAGGTGGAAGTGGATTCTTGGGCAATGCCCTATACAAGGAGCTGTACCCCTATTTCGACACCTACGGGACGTACAACTCCGCTAGGCGGTCCTTTGAGGATAATCAAAAGTTCTTTAGATATGATATGAGGGAGGATGACATTGTTCCCTTATTGGAAAAAATAAGGCCCAAGTTGATCATTTCAGCCTTACGTGGCGATTTTGCTTCCCAAATTCAGGCCCATCAACATATGATGGAGTATATTGAAAAGAACGATTGTAAAATTTATTTTATATCCTCGGCCAACGTTTTTGATGCTTACAGCAAATTTCCTTCTTACGAATACGATAAAACCTTGTCCTTAAGTGTTTTTGGTAGGCTTAAAATAAAAATCGAGAATATGTTGCTTCGATTGCCCACGGAAAAAATGGGTATTATTAGGGCACCTATGGTCTTCGGTAATAATTCCCCCAGAATTAAGGAGATAAAGACTGCTCTGGCCAATAACGAACCCATAGAAGTCTTCCCAAACCTTATCATCAATGTGACCAATGATGACAAACTTACCCTGCAAATCCATTATCTCATCAATAGAAACAAAAGTGGCATATACCATTTGGGGAGTACGGACTTAGTACACCATGAGGATTTCATAAAGGACGTTGTAAAAAAGATGGGGTTGTACAATCCCATCTTCAAACGGGTATTTACTACCAATGAAGACAGATTCCTAGCTGTTCTGCCCAAAACAAATAAGTTGCCAAAAAACTTACAAGTAAATTATCAGGACATTATAGACCACCATATTTTTAGTTAGGTCCCAAAATAAAAAAGTGCCATTAAATACTATTAGCTCGCATTAGTAATGCCTAACTTAGTAATCCATAAAATCTAAGAAAATGAAAAAATTGACAACACAAGAAATAGAAGATCGTTTGGATCAATTGGAAGGCTGGGATTATACCGATAAGGCTATACAGACTACTTTCGAATTTGCAGACTTTAAGGAGACCTTCTCCATTATGACGCGTATCGCTTTTGAATGCGAAGCCCAAAACCACCATCCGGAATGGACCAATGTATACAAGACCTTAACCATTAGATTGAGTACGCATGATGCGGACGGGGTAACAGAAAAGGATTTCAAACTTGCTGCGACCATTGAAAACATCATAGAAAGCGAGTAAGGTTGGACCTTGCAGCACATCCAAAAATTATTAAATTTGCCAATAGCATTATAATCGATTAAAGAAATGGGAAGAGCTTTTGAGTTTAGAAAGGCACGTAAAATGAAACGTTGGTCTGCCATGTCCAAAGCATTTACAAGAATTGGTAAGGATATCGTGATGGCGGTCAAAGAAGGTGGTCCAGATCCAGATTCCAACTCTAGGCTAAGGGCGGTCATTCAGAACGCAAAATCCATTAACATGCCCAAGGATAATGTGGAACGCGCCATAAAAAGGGCCAGTGACAAAAGTCTTGGAGATTATAAAGAAGTATTGTTCGAAGGGTATGCCCCCCACGGAATTGCTATTTTGGTAGAGACTGCCACTGATAACAATACCAGAACGGTAGCAAATGTCAGAAGTTATTTCAATAAATGCAACGGGAGTTTGGGAACATCTGGTTCTGTGGAATTCATGTTCGACCATACCTGTAATTTTAGGATTCCGGCCGAAGGGATAGATCCAGAGGAATTGGAATTGGAAATGATCGACTTTGGGGCAGAAGAAGTTTTTGCCGATGAGGATGGCATCCTTATTTATGCTCCGTTCGAAAGCTTTGGTTCCATTCAAAAAGAATTGGAAACTAGGGGCTTAGAAATCCTGTCCTCAGGTTTTGAGCGTATCCCACAGATCACCAAAGAGCTAACCGAAGAAGAGGCGGCCGATGTGGAAAAACTGCTCGAAAAAATAGAGGAGGATGATGACGTACAGAACGTGTATCATTCGATGAAGGAGTAATATTCTTAATTTTTACAAGATAAAGACAAATTATTTTTTACCAATTCAATATGAGGAATCATTTAAACTGACTTATGATTCCCTTACTTTCTCACACCCACCATAAAAAGGTTAAAAGGGTTTTTAAAAATAATGGTATTTAATTTTTAACCTCAAATATTGAAGAATAGTGGTGGTCCAGATTATACTGAATGGTAATTTGATGAAGATGGCAATGACGAGCCTGCTTATGTTACACTTAGTTTTGTGAGAGCTTAAAAACTGTATTCTGGAACCTTGCCTACTACCCCTTTATAAAAGTCCTTATATACTTTAAGGTCCTGCTCCATATTCTCCGAAGGAAAATGAGGTTGTGATACCTTGACCTGTTTCTTGCCAAAATCAAAGGCTACCATCACAATAGGAACCTGAGCTTCCTTGGCAATAAAATAAAAGCCTGTCTT
The DNA here is from genome assembly GCA_035798135.1 of Flavobacteriaceae bacterium KMM 6897. GTDB lineage: Bacteria > Bacteroidota > Bacteroidia > Flavobacteriales > Flavobacteriaceae > Sediminicola. The sequence continues at coordinate 147,477 of JAPFBR010000006.1, forward strand.
CCATTCAGAAACCTTTTTACGGGTCCCTTCCGGAGCTAAGGCCATTCTGAACTTTTGTCGTTCTTTAAATATAGCCGCTGTTGCCTTCACTGTATCGCTCTTTTTACTGCGGTCAATGGGAGCCCCTCCCATCCACCTAAAGAACCAACCGAATGGGGAATCGAACAAACTTTTTTTACCAATAAAATTGATCTCTTCGTTCCATACCTTTCGTATCAATAAGCCCAAAAAGAAATCCACCCAACTGGTGTGGGGTACGACGATCACAACGCACTTATCCACGTCCGGAAAGTCACCTGCCGTCTTCCATCCCAATAATTTATAATAAATGAATTTCGCCAGTGCCTGCATTTTGTATTTTAAATATTTAACAAGTATAGGGGAAATTTGTGGGTTACAAAGTCCAATATTTAAGCCTATTGGTTTATATTTTTTTATAAATTGATTTTAATTTTTGTGGGGTAATGGTCTTACGCCACTCTTTGCCTACTGCATTTTCCCAAAGAGGCTCCAAACTCATGGCTACTTTGATCATAGTTTCGAATTCGGAATCACTTAAATTGGCACAGATCCCTTTAGGAAGTTCAATTTGATGTTTCTCCCTCATTTGATCGAATAAGACGACACCTTCTGGATAAAATTCCTCTAAATGCTGAAAAACAAGACAATTTCCAATCCCATGTTTAATGCCCAAAAGATATGAAAGCCCATAGCTCAATGCATGTGCCACTCCAACTTGGGAATACGCAATACTCATTCCGCCATGCCAAGAGGCCATCATCAATTTATCCCTCGAAGCTTCAGAGGATAAGGAATCGAGATAAACCTCCTTGCACAACTCCAATGACTTCTCACCATAACTTTGACTAAAAGCATTCAAAAAAGTTCCGTTGAGCGATTCCACACAATGGATATAACAATCCATACCTGTATAGAACCATTGTTCCTTTGGAACTCCGATAGTAAGGTCCGGATCCAAAATCACTTGATCAAAGGGGGTGAAATCTGAATTGATCCCCAATTTTTTCTCTGGCCCCAATAAAACCGTTGTCCTGGAAACTTCTGCCCCTGTACCACTTATCGTAGGGATACCCACATGGTAAACAGCAGATTTTTTTACCAAGTCCCATCCTTGATATTCCGAAGCACTACCAGAATTGGTCAACATTAGAGCCGTTGCCTTGGCCAAATCCAACAAAGTACCGCCGCCAATTCCTATTATGCCGGAGGGAAGCTCTGGGCAACTATTTATTAGTTGTGCCACTAAGGCATCTACCTGATGGGTTTTGGGTTCCTCATCTGCCGAAATAAAAATGATCTGATCATTAAAGAGCAAAGGGATACTTTTTACAAGTGCGTGCCCTTCAAAAATGTCATCGACCAAAAAAATAAAGGGAGCTTCAGAGCTCTTTCTTTTGGGCAACAATATTTCTCCCAGTTGTTTAAAACAACCTTTCCCGAAAATCACTCTCGGCACCATAGGGAAATTCCTGTATTTAGTCATACTAGGGATAAAATGTTTATTGTTTAGTAGTCGTCGTTTTACCTTCTGGCAAATACTTTAAAATATCTGTCAGTCTATTCAGCGTTAAATGTCCATTTCCTTGTTGCTCTTTAGGCACTTCTTCATGGGCCCAAGTGGTGTGAAAAGGTACATGTACAGCCTGTGCCCCTATGTTGATTAAAGGCAGCACATCCGATTTCAAGGAATTGCCTATCATTAAGAATTTAGCGACTGGAATTTCCAAATGGTCCAATAAATGTTGATAGTTCACTTCCTTTTTATCACTTAAAACCTCTACATGATGAAAATACTTGGACAACCCTGATTTTTCCAATTTCCGTTCTTGATCCAGCAGGTCCCCTTTGGTCAACACAATCAATCTATAGCGATCTTCCAATTTCTGCAACACCTCTTCCACCCCATCCAATAATTCCACTGGTTGGGACAACATCCGTTTTCCAATATCAATAATCTCGTTGATCGTTGTCTGGGGAATTTTATTATTTGACAGTTCCAGGGCAGATTCAATCATGGACAACATAAATCCCTTAATCCCATAACCGTATAGATTCAGGTTCTTTATTTCCATTTTAAAGAGTTCCTGATCCACTTTATTCTTGGTCTCATAATTCTCCATTAAACTGCAAAATTGATCTTCTGCCTCCCTAAAATAGGTTTCGTTGACCCAAAGGGTATCGTCGGCATCAAAGCCAATAACGGTTATATTTTTGTAATCTACTTCCATAATTTTTTTGCTCTTTCCAGATCCTCAGGGGTATCAATTTCTATGCCCGTAACATGGGTTTCTACCATTTTTATTTTCTTGCCATATTCCAAATACCGTATGGCCTCTATTTTTTCGGTGGCCTCCAATGTCAACATCGGTAAACGTTGAAAATCCATTAATGCACTTTTCCTAAAGGCGTAGATCCCCTTATGCTTGTAATATGGAGTGTTTACCTCTTTTGCCCTTGGATATGGGATTGGTGATCTAGAAAAATATAGGGCGAAATTATTTTGATCCACAATCACTTTTACCGTGTTAGGATTACTAATTTCTTCCCAATCGGTGATTTTTGTCATTAGAGAGGCCAAGTCTATTTCTTTATTGGGGTCATGCTTAAAAACTTCCAAGACGCTCGCCAGACTTTCCTTTTCCGTAAAGGGCTCATCGCCCTGAACATTTACAATGATATCCACATCCATATCTGCGACGGCCTCAGCAATTCGATCGCTACCACATTCGTGTTCCTTGAGACTCATAATTGCCTTGCCTCCAGCTTTTACAATTGCATCATAAATAATATCGCTGTCCGTAACAATGTAGACCTCATCAAAAAGTTGGGTATTGATTGCGGCTTCATAAGTTCTTTGAATAACCGGCTTCCCTGCAAGATCCTGCATCAATTTGCCTGGAAATCTAGACGCGGCATAACGCGCGGGAATCATTGCAATTATGTTCATTTACTTTCGAATTAAAAATTAGATCTTCGGCCTAAGCTTCCTATAAATAGTGAATATAACTCCCAAAATCACTATTACCAAAATAACTGCCGCTATAGGCGCCAATAAGGACAAAATTGTAACCACCAAGGCAGTTCCCGTTTCCACCGCAGAAATAATGGGATTTGCCAATCCACCGGTTGTTGCAGTTGATGCCAACCTACTGGTTGCAGAAGCCCCTTTAATTACAGAAGCAGTCCCTCCTCCGGCAATGATAGCCATGGTCCAAGTTACCAAAGGTTCCAAGTCTGCGACCGTAGAGACCATAACAGCCGTTCCGGCAATTCCTGCCAAAGGAATGGCAAAACTATCTAAAAGATTATCTACCCAAGGTATAAAATAGGCAAAAATTTCCATGATGGTGGCGACCCCCAAAACTATTAGGGCCGAAAGACTTGACATCCATTCCCAATTGGCATTGAGATCCCAAGCCCCCAAATAAGAAGCCAGGCTCAAAGCAAATAAGGGAAGAAAAACCCTAAAGCCCACTGAAGCAGCAAGGCCTACCCCTAAAAAAATACTAATCATCGTTTCTGTAGTCATTCCCTGTGTTCTTGCAATAAAATTAGGATATTCTCAATCAACAAAAAAATCGTTCTTAAAACCTATTAGATACAATTGAGACTTTGCCCTTGTCACGGCAGTATATAGCCAACGCAAATATTCCTTGTCTATCCCATTGGGGAGGTAGGGCTGTTCCACAAATACGGTATCCCATTGACCGCCTTGGGATTTATGGCAGGTAATGGCATATGAAAACTTTACCTGTAGGGCATTAAAATATTTGTTGTTCTTTACCGCTAAGAATTTCTTGTATTTTGACGTTTCATGAGCGTAGTCTTTCATAACCTCTTGATACAATTTATTTCCGTCGTCATAAGAGAGGGAAGGAGTTTCGGCCTGTATGGTATCTAAGAGCAAGACAGTTTCAAAAGGTTTTTGGTTTGGGTAATCTACCATTTTGACTTTTACCTCGGCAAACTTGAAGGAATAAAGCTCTTTAATGGCGAAAATCTCCAAAACCTCAATAATATCCCCGTTTGCAATAAAACCCGCCTCGGATTGGAGCTCCAACCAAAAGTAATTATTCTTTACCACCATCATATAATCACCCACAGCAATTTCATTTTCCAGATAGAGGATTCTATTTCTGATATTCTCATTATAAAGGTTGGCCCTTTTATTGGAACGCACAATAATTGCAGTCTCTTCCTTTCCATTTTGCGAGTACGAACTATCTATGGCCTCTTGTATCTCATTGCCATCAATTAACCTGACAATATCCTTATATGGATTTACGTCAAATTTAAAATCTTCAAAATAATCATTTTGGAGCTGCTCCCTTAAATTGGTGGCATTGACCAATATTCCAGAATCCTCGGCCTGCCTCACTACTTCATCCATCTCCAACATTATCACCTCCTTATTATAGTTCAGGGCCAACTGGTTCTCTTCCAATGCCGGACTTAAATTTAAGTGAACAGGTGGTAATTGGGCCGTATCCCCTATCAAGATCAATTTGCAATTATGGCCCGAGTAGACATACATCATCAGGTCGTCCAACAATGATCCATTTTCAAAAAGCTTGGAATCGGCGGGTGTATCCGGTATCATGGATGCCTCATCTACAATGAAGATGGTATTGCGGTGTTTGTTTGGGGATAGGACAAATTGGACCCCGCCCCCACTTTGTTTTTTAGGAAAGTAGATCTTTCTATGAATGGTATAGGACTGTGTATTGGAATAATTGGACATTACCTTGGCTGCCCTACCCGTGGGAGCCATTAGAACGGCTTTCATCTTGGTCCTCCATAAATTGGTGACCAAGACCCCAATCATGGTTGTTTTACCAGTTCCAGCAAATCCTTTGAGCATAAAAACCACCTCCTTTTCTTTGGATAAAACAAAATCTGCAAGTTTTTCCAGAACAACATTTTGTTTCAAGGTTGGATCGTGAGGAAATTTATCGCGTAAAATAGTTGTAAAAGATGAGGCTGTGAGTGCGTTCATAAGGTTTCAAAGATAATCAGGATTTTTAAGGGCAAATACTTTTGTGATTAAAAAAAAATTGTAGATTTGTGATAACCACTAAAATTTAATTAACACTTAAAAAATGAAGAGCATAATACAAATTTTACTTTGGATAACATGTATTGGTTTAGGATATTTGATTTATCACTCCGTAAACGGCCCTATTGAATTCCAAAAAGTAAAAGAGCAGCGTTTTTCAAAAGTAGTTTCTGTATTGAAGGATATTAGAAATTCACAAGAAGCTTACAAATCTTCCAATGGAAAGTACGCCAATGATTTTAATTCCCTTATCAGTTTTGTCGATACTGGAAAATACATCATTACCCAACAAAGGGACTCTTCTTATATGGAGTTTAACAAGACCTATGGTATAGATATGCTTCAAGAGGTGAAAATCGTTGATACATTAGGGTTTGTTTCTGTAAAGGATTCCTTGTTTAAGAAAGATAATCGTTATAAAACAATGATGAACGTTCCTTTCGCTACCAAGGGTGAGAAATTTGAAATGAAGGCTGACATTATTGAGAAAAGCGGATACAAGGCTCCGGTTTTTGAAGCCAAAGTCAAGAAAGATGTTATTTTAGGTGACCAGCCTAAAGAACTTTTGGCAAGGGAAAATGCACATAACAGTGTTGAAGAAGTAAACGGAACTACAATAAAAGTTGGTTCCTTAACTGAAGTGAGCACCAATGGTAACTGGCCTCCGATATATGACAGAAAAAATGACATTAACTAATTTAGAGCAATCTAAATCTGATTATAATAAACTGTCCATTCAAATTAGTTTGAATGGACTTTCTTTTTGTGTACTGGACACAGTAGACAACAATATACTTGCTTCAGAGAATGTAGTTTTCGAGCGGGAAGTGAATCCCTTGGAACTTCTAAAAAAAGTAAAGACGGTTTTTGAAAAGTACAACGTAGCAAAAGTATCTTTCTCCGAAGTCATTGCCATTCACAAAAACCAGCTTTTCAGTTTGGTTCCCAAAGCCTTATTTGACGAGGGCGAATTGGCCAATTACCTTAAGTTCAACGCAAAAATTCTAACTAACGATGTTATAGTATACGATGAGTTGGAAAGCAATGACCTTATGAATGTTTACGTGCCCTTCATGAATGTCAATAATTACATTTATGAGCTATTTGGGGAATTCGAATTTAAACATAGTAGCACTGTCATGGTGGAATCACTATTGAACATTCCCCAATCAGGTAATGATACTGTTTGCTATGTGCATGTTGGTGAAAAGCAATTGGATATCACTGTAGTAGCCAACAAAAAATTACTATTGCACAATAGTTTCAACTTTTCTACCAAGGAAGACTTTATCTATTATCTTCTTTTTACCCTGGAACAACTCAAATTAGATACAAATACCGTAAGACTGAAGCTCTTCGGATCCATTGATGAGGATGATGCTATCTACGGTATTTCCTATAACTACATAAAAAACATCTCTATTTTCGTCCCTTCCAATATTGCCCATATCACGGGTAATGATAAGGATAACGCCATAGATTTTACAGTACTTAAAACCCTTTAATGCGAATTATAGCCGGTAATTACAAAAGTAAAAGAATCATTGCCCCTAAAAAGCTTCCTGTTAGACCTACGACGGATATGGCCAAGGAGGCCTTGTTCAATATCCTGAACAATCAATATCATTTTAATGAAATTTCAGTTTTAGATCTTTTTGCAGGTACGGGGAATATAAGTTATGAATTTGCATCCAGGGGCACGGAGCAAATTGTCTGTGTAGATGCTGATTTTGGTTGTATAAAATTTATCAACAAAATTTCAAATGAATTGGATTTTAATATCTCTACCATAAAAAGTGATGTGTTCAGTTATTTGGAAAGGACCAAAATCAAATCTGATATTATCTTTGCCGACCCACCCTATGATATGGCCATGGAAGATTTCACTAAAATACAAGCCTTGGTCTTTGAGAAGGAGCTTCTATTGGAAAACGGCATGCTGATCATTGAACATTCCAAATACACCGATCTATCCCAACTGGACCATTTTTCCAACCAAAGAAGATATGGTGTGAGCGTTTTTAGTTTTTTCGAACAATCCACTTAAGGTATGACTCGTATTACCAGGAATCACTTGCTAGATTGCAAAGCCATAGTTCTGGAACATATTCACCATACTCCAGTTTTGACCTCTACCTTACTCAATGAACTTTCAGGGGTTGAATTGTTTTTTAAATGTGAGAATTTTCAACGAGCTGGATCCTTTAAGATGAGGGGAGCGGTCCATGCCATTAGCAAGCTGTCCAAAGAGCAGCAAGCCAAAGGGGTTGTGACCCATTCTTCTGGAAATTTCGCCCAAGCCCTCTCCTTGGCGGCTAGATCAATAGGGGTGAAAGCATATATTGTAATGCCTAACAATGCTCCACAGGTAAAGAAAAATGCTGTACGAAGTTATGGGGGCGAGGTTATTGAATGTGAACCAAATTTGACCGCAAGGGAAAAAGCCGCAGATGAAATTGTAAAAAAATACGGTGCCACATTTTTGCACCCTTCAAACAATTTAAATGTCATACTAGGACAAGGTACAGCCGCCATGGAACTACTGGAAGACCATCCAGACCTAGATTACCTAATGACCCCCGTTGGTGGAGGTGGACTCATCGCCGGAACTGCGTTGGCCGCTCATTTTTTTGGTCACCGATGTAATACAATTGGAGGTGAACCTTTTAATGTAGACGATGCCTATCACTCTTTAAAAACCGGCCAAATTGTAAGTAATGACTCTACAGACACTATTGCCGATGGCCTTAGAACGGAATTGGGAGATATCAACTTTCCTATCATCATGGATTATGTGGAAATGATTATTAGAGTAGAAGAGAAGGAGATTATTGATGCCATGCACCTCCTTTGGGAACGTATGAAAATTATAATTGAACCTTCATGCGCGGTGCCATTTGCTGCCCTTTTGAGGGAAAAAGATTTCTTTAAAGGAAAAAAAGTGGGAATCATTTTATCTGGAGGGAACGTAGACCTAGGGAACTTACCCTTTTAATCCAGAAATAAAAAAAGCAGGTCATAAGCCGGATTCTGTTCATCCTGAATCATCAGGAACCCTCTATCATTTATCTAGGCCATTGGTTACCCAATAGCTCAAACCGCCTACCCTTCAGCTCGGGCGTGCAGCCCTCAAACACCGATTTACATGACGTTGCACCGCATAGAGTTTACCTGGTTTCACTACAGCATTACCTGTACATTCTTTCTGTTGCACTTGTCCTCACCTCTCGGCGGACGGGCGTTACCCGCTATACTGCACTATGGTGTCCGGACTTTCCTCTCCCAATTTGTATTGGAAGCGATAGAGCGACCTGCTAAGGGCAAAGATACTTCAATTGTTGATAAAAAAGTCTTTAAACTATCCTAAACTGGCCACTTTATACAATGCTATTTTTATATTTGTAGTTCGCAGCATTGGGCAATTGCCAACCTGCTTAAAAGTTAATATTTGTGGAACCATTTGTAGTATCAGCCAGAAAATATAGGCCCCAAACATTCAAGGATGTTGTGGGACAACAAGCTATTACAAATACGCTGCTCAATGCCATTGAAAACAACCATTTGGCTCAGGCCCTCCTTTTTTGTGGCCCAAGAGGCGTTGGCAAGACCACATGTGCCAGAATATTGGCAAAAAAGATAAATGAGGACGGTACAGAACATACCGATGAAGATTTTGCTTTCAATATTTTTGAATTGGATGCGGCCTCCAACAATTCGGTGGATGACATAAGAAACCTTACGGACCAAGTGAGGATTCCACCCCAGACCGGCAAGTACAAGGTATATATCATTGATGAGGTGCATATGTTATCTCAGGCTGCCTTCAATGCATTTTTAAAAACCTTGGAGGAGCCACCCAAACATGCCATCTTTATTTTGGCAACCACGGAAAAACACAAGATCATACCCACAATTTTGTCCCGTTGTCAAATTTTTGATTTTAAACGAATCACCGTAAAAGATGCGGCTCAATATCTTAAATATATTGCAGAAAATCAGGAAATAGAAGCGGACGACGACGCCTTGCATATTATTGCCCAAAAGGCAGATGGGGCTATGCGCGACGCCCTTTCCATATTTGATAGGGTGGTAAGTTTTTCTGGAAAAAAATTGACCAGAAAGGCGGTTACCGAAAATTTGAACGTACTTGATTACGATACTTATTTTTCGGCCACTGACCTGATCTTGGCACACAATATCCCAGGTTTATTGCTTTTGTTCAACGAAACCTTATCCCAAGGCTTCGATGGACACCATTTTATATCGGGCTTAGCTTCCCATTTTAGGGATCTCATGGTATGTCAACATCAAGATACCATAACGCTTTTAGAGGTAGGGGACGAAGCCAAAAAAAATTATTTGGAACAATCCAAAAAGGTTTCCAATGCCTTCTTAATGCACGGGATTGACATCGCCAATGATTGTGACCTCAAATACAAGTCAAGCAAAAACCAGCGGCTTCTCGTAGAACTTTCCCTAATGAAACTGGCTTCCATCGACTTCGATGGCCAAAAAAAAAAATCTGATCGTCTAGGAATTAATGACTTTTTAATACCCGCATCTTTTTTTAAAGGCCAAGGAAGTACAACTCCTACACCAAAAAAGGAAGAAGCAACTAAAGCTTTTGCTACCAACCCAGTGCCTAAGGCAACAGACAATATAACCATTCAAAAACCGATACCTGTCCCTGAGGTGTCAGCTGCAAATGTCCTCGTTGCGGAACCACCCATTGAAATCAATAGTCCGTCCAAGGACGAACCAAGTGAAAACGGAAACACTCCAAAACCAGCCCTGAATATTCCAACAAAAAGGGTGTCAGGTCTATCCATATCCAGCGTAAAGGCAAAAAAAGAGCATGAGCTGAATAAAAAGGATGACACCATCGATGAGCGAAAATTACCTAAAGACCCATTTACCGAAGAGGAGATGAGGGCACATTGGGCAGAATTCGTGGAAATAATTGATAAGGACGGCAGAAAAATTCTGGCTTCAAATCTGAATACGGACATCCCGAAGCTTAAAGATCCAACCACCTTATGGATAGAACTTCCCAATGGTACAATGAAGAAAGAGGTGGAAAGAGAACAGTACGACCTTATAGAATACTTAAGGCTGAAATTGAACAATTATTTTATCAGCCTGACCATTACCGTTAATGAGGAAACTGCCAAAAAGTTCGCCTTTACCCCTTTGGAGAAATACGAAAAACTTAGGGAAAAGAATCCGGCAATTGATATTTTGAGAAAAGAGTTTGATCTTGACTTTTAAGAACTTTTCATCCTAATCCTCAAACCATACATAAGCATCACTAGGGCATTGATGAGCAGTCCGAGCGATTCTCTAGCGTGTTCAATATTGTTTATTTCACCATCACCAATACCCACCCCTTCAAATTGGTCAGGCCAAAAAACAAACACCCCAATAAAATACAAGACAAATAATAGTAGGGCTATATTAAACGATAGTTTATCAAGGAAAAAAAATAAGGATGCCACAGCTGCACTCCCATAAATGGCATACCACAGAAGGGCATCGGGATCGTTCCACTGCACATAGCCCGCCCATACGAAGAGCATTGTAAAAACTATTGAAATCAATTTAAATAATGTTTTCATAAACTTTACGTATTTGAAACATGTTTCCACAATAAATGATAAACGTCTATAGCCTTAATAGATTGTTCCAACGGGCCGCTTTTTGAATTGGTAATAAAAATTGGATGATCGTCAGTACTTTCCGGAGTTCTACCATGTGATCCCCTCACCAAAGAAGCCTCCAAGGGAATTACATTCATCAAGGTTCTAAAACCAAGTTTCTTCTTTAGTAATTTCCATACAATTTTTGGCATTACAAAACGGTCCTTGGGGTCCGTAAACAATTCCACAGGATCATATCCTGGTTTTTTATGGATATCCACCATTCTTGCGAAATCAGGAGCCTTTGCATCGTCTAGCCAAAAGTAGTATGTAAACCACGAATGTCCATCGGCAACCAAGACCAAATCTCCACTTCGATCATGATTTAAATGAGCTTCTTTTATTTCGTTGCCCGATAGCACCTTTTCTATGCCGGGTACAGATTCAAAAATCTTCTTTATGGTATCCAACTCTGATTTATTCTCAACATAGACATGGGATATCTGATGGTCAGAAACTGCAAATGCCCTACTTGCACCAGCATCCAATAATTCCAACCCCCTTTCTTCCCTTATATTTAAAAACCCCTTTTCTCGCAGAATTCTGTTTGGATGGATGGGTTGATCCACATTAGTGATACCATATTCCGATAGTAATATAATATTGGTATCCTTTTCTTGATAGTAGGTGACCATCTTTTCCACCAAAGCGTCCACTTCCTGAAGATCTTTTCCTATTTTATTGAAGTCGATACCAAATTTTTGAATGTTATAATCCAAATGTGGAATATAGATCAAAGTTAATGTGGGATCATACATTCTATCGGTGGAAAGCGCTCCGTTGGCTATCCATTCACTGGCTTTTATAGAGGTTTTTGGACCCCAGAAATTAAAGAGCGGAAAGGTGCCCAATTCCTTTTGAAGTTTATCCCTAAGGTCTGAAGGATAGGAATAAACATCCGGTATTTTTCGACCATCAGCAAGATAGTTTGGACGCGGAGTAATACTATAATCCACATTTGAATACATATTGTACCACCAAAAGTGATTGGCACATGTAAATCCTTGAAATTGCGCTTTTAACGTATCCCAAATTTTATCCGATTGCACCAAGCTATTAGACTGCCTCCAAAACTTAACCTCATGCTCTTCCCTAAAATACCAACCATTCCCGACGATACCATGTTCTGAAGGCCATTTCCCAGTGAGATAGGTTGATTGGGCGGCACAAGTAACCGCTGGTAAAACAGGTTCTATAGTAGCACATGCCCCTTCATCCATAAAACCTTTGATAAATGGGGTATGCTCACCAATCAATCTCTTAGTTAATCCCACTATATTTATAACTACTGTTTTCTTCATGCCATTCGTTCCTTTAACCACATCAACTCCCTTATGATAGATTGCCCCAGGTCTACTTTCAGTGTTTCCGGCAGTACATCCCAAGTATAAGTCTCAACCTCTAAATGCTCTGTTATAAAATGTTCTTCCAGATAAGCCAATGTACTTAGTATTTGATCCTGTGTGGAGTAAAGATCATCAAACATTTCCAAAAAAATGGGGACGTGAAAATGGGCCCTTAGTTCTTTATGTGACTTTCTATCATTGAGAACCATAGGCAGGTCATTATAAACTCTGACCTTACCATCTTTTTTCTCAGTCACTTGATGCAAATAGGTAGGCTCATTGAATCTCGCCAAGGAATTCCAAATTTGTTCCTCCTTCCCTTCTTCAAATATTATTTTAAGGGCAGAGCTCACTTGGATCTTACCTATGGCAATCCCCTCCTTCTTCATTAGCCCAAAAGTAAAGGCAGGTACCTCAAATGCCAGTGAATAATGACAAATATCATAACAAAGGGTAATATACCTTTTAATCAATTGCTCGGCATCTTGCTCATTTACACCTAATCTGGAGACGATTTCCTCTCTTGCGATAGGCACTAAATAATTCTTATAAAAATCTATAAATTCTGCTGTATTTTCAAGGAGTCCGTCTGGTTCAGGTTCTATGTCCAAATGCAAATGCTTTCCCGTAGTTATCTCCAATTCCTGAAGGTTCAATATGATCTCAGCAAGATGTTTGGAACCTGTGTTTAAAGCATAAGTACGCTGCTCTTTGTTGGTATGCCAGTGCTTATAGCTTATTGGGGAGGTAGAAATACCCCCAGACATCCCTTTTGGCAACAAATAAGCCAACTGTCCGAACAAACGCTTTGTATAATCCAACCGTTCCTTGGTGGTCCAATCTGGGGCATGAACTTTATCCTTGACTTCAGTATTGTGAAAGTCCCCATAAGGAAAACCGTTCATAGTAAAAACATAGCAATCATTTTGAGCTAGCCAAAATTTAAAATCCTCTAAATTATTTCCTCGGTTCAATTGTAGGCTAGCGGTATTGGAAAGGCGAAGGCCTATCCCAAAAGCGGCATCCATTGATACCTCTCCTTTCACTCTTGGGATATATTCCTTAAGATTGAGAAAGGTAGTATCCCAATCCTCACCAGGATGGATATTGGAACAATATGTTACGTGAAATTTATTTTGAATCAACATATAAACAACAATCAAGCTAGTTATAAAAAATGGGAAATGGCCTCCTTCATCAGATGCACATCGATTTTATACACATCGTGTTTTTTTCCAATTTCAGAAATCAAGGTGATGGTCAACTCACCACCAAGATGTTCCCTAAATTCTTCTATCCCCTTTAATAGTTCATCAATTTGGTTCGCTTCAATAGGCAATTTCATATCGAAACCTATTTCCTCTAGAACATCAAGTATCGAAGTAAGGGTTTCCCCGGAAATTAAACCTATTAATTTAGCATATGTTAGATCTATGGCCATTCCAATGGCAACAGCTTCCCCATGTCGTATCCTATACTGGGTCATGTGCTCGAGCTTATGGGCTGCCCAATGTCCAAAATCCAGAGGTCTTGAAGAACCAGCTTCAAAAGGATCTCCACCTTGTGCTATATGCTCCATATGTAGCTCCGCACACTTGTATATGAGATACTCCATACTTGCCATATCCCGCGTTCTCAGCATTTCGGCCGCTCCTTCAATTTCCCTATAAAACGATTTGTCCTTGATAAGCGCCACTTTAACGGCCTCCGCAATTCCCGAAATCCAATCTCTTTTTTCCAAGGTTTTCAAAAAATCGCTATCGTTAATAATGGCGTAAGGAGGAGAGAACGTTCCCAAAAAATTCTTTTTCCCAAAGTGATTGATACTGTTCTTAACTCCCACTGCCGAATCGTTTTGGGAAAGCACGGTTGTAGGTATCCGCAATAACTTAACACCCCTATGTGCTATGGCAGACGCGTAACCGACCATATCTATAATGGCCCCGCCACCAATAACCACTACAAAGGAATGTCTGCATATTTTAGCATCATTGATGCCTTGTAAAACTTGATCTAAGGAAGCAACAGAATGTTTTGCCTGTTCTCCCCCAGAAATAACAAGAGTATCGCGATATTGAATTTGTGAGGCATGATTTTCACAATAAGCTTTGATCTCATCCAATAAATTGGGATGTGAGGTAACGACCCCTTCATCTATCACAAATAAAATTTTAACGCCATCTTTTTTGGCGTAAGCTTCAAAGATATCTTTGAATAGCGTATTGCCGCTGTCAAATAAATGCTGCGTGAAGTGCAATTGGTAATTGTACTCCACTTTGAAAGATTGCTCGATTGATTTTGGAATTAACATGATTAATTAAATTACGTTACAGAAAAACGCTTTGATAAAAATAATGACAAAGGTAATAACACGATAATCAACAATCCCACCCACCATGTTGAATTGGCAGATGCCAATGCAGCATCCATTAATACCAATGATAAAACACCGGATTTTACGGCCTTTTTAATATTTTCTGGGGTATTTATCTTAAAAGCCTTTAGAAGGGGTCTGAAAATAGAAAATACAAATACTATCAAAAATGGAATCACCTTTATAAAGCTATTCAAATCCTGTAGCATTATGATAAAAATAGCGGATGCTACCATCAAATATAGAAAGCCGGAAAGCATAATATTTCGTTTATTATTCCCATGCACCTCTCCCCTACTAATCAGGGTTACAGCTGCGATATAAATAATAGGCAACAAAATAAAATACCAATTGGGTCCCTCGGGTAAACCAAATAGACTCATTCCCAACAATAAATTCAGACCTCGGCAACCACCCATGACCAAAGGGCCAAAAAATGAATGATGTTTGGCCAAGGCGTCATAAAGCAATATGGCACTAGTCAATACGAGTGCCACCAAGCCAGCTTCATTATTGCAAATAAAAGAAAGAATCACTCCCAATAGCAATAATGATCCACCCAAAATAGCGGCAGTTTGTAAGGACACCACTCCTTTTGGAATAGGTCGCTCCGGCCTTTCCAAGGTATCTATTTTAAGATCAAAAACATCATTCAAAACGACACCTCCAGCATATAGAAGAATAGAGGCAACAACGAGAAGTATAAGGTCATAGGGCAACAATACCCCATTTTGGGAAAACGCGCCTACAATGGCACCACCAGCCAAAATGTCTGCTGCAGCTGTTGGCAGATTTGGAGGTCGCATTAAAATTAAGCAACCTTTTATAAAAGAATATTTTTTAGACAATTCTATCCCCTTCTATTTTTGGTTCCTGCCCCCTTAAAACACTGTTATCATTAAAGAATTCCCTTTGGTCAATGCCTTTATCCCCCAACCAATGTTCCTCTTTCATTTTTCCATTTTTGCCAAAGGCATCCAAGGCATTTTGATAACATGTTTTTATCACATCCTCTTTCGAGATACCCCTATTTAGCATTAATGAAGCCGTTTTTGGTACTGCTAATGGATCACTTACACCCCAATCCGCAGAACTGTCCACAATTATGTTCTTACTTCCGTATTTCCTCACTACCTCAACCATTCGTTCATTGCCCATTTTTGTTTTGGGATAAATTGTAAAGGCAGCTATAAAACCTCTATCGAGCACTTCTTTTACCGTTTCTTCATTATTGTGATCGATGATGACATTTGAAGGATCCAACCCATGTTCCAAGCAAACTTCCATACTTTTAATGGTCCCTGCCTTTTTATCCCTATGGGGCGTGTGTACCTGTACCGTCATATTCAATTCCCTGGCCAAATCCAGCTGCATTCTAAAGTACTTATCCTCGGCTGGGGTTTGATCATCATAACCAATTTCTCCAATGGCAACGACATTCTCTTTATGAAAATACAATGGCAATAGCTCTATAACCTGCTCTGCCAATGCCTCATTGTTGGCTTCTTTTGAATTTAAACCTATTGTACAATAGTGCTTAATTCCAAATTGACTCGCCCTAAAAGGTTCCCAACCTACCAGACTACTATAATAGTCTTGAAAAGAGCCCACCTGGGTTCTAGGTTGTCCCAACCAGAATGAAGGTTCTATAACCGCCACTATCCCCGCAGCTGCCATGGCCTCATAGTCATCTGTTGTCCTAGAGGTCATATGCACATGGGGATCTATAATCATTAATTTATCTTTCATATCACTATATATTATTCCAAGAAATTAAACCTGATTCTATTTTATTTTTCAAATTTGGGTAATTGTCCAGCAATTCTTTCGCTTGTGGATTTTCGGATATGGAACACGTTAGTGCTGCTGCCATATTTTCCTTTTCGTTCTCGCTTTGCAATAATCTTTTCATATCATCAAGCAGGGCATCACTGAGAAATTTACCTACTGGTCGCCAAAAATAAGGGTCCACTTTTCGGGAAGCGGCCCATCTTTCATGTGCGTAATCAGAGATAATTCGGGCCAAATCCTTGTTTGCCCTCTTATCAATATCCATGATTTGGCTAAGATCTCTTTCCATAAACGCGGCCTTCAAGTACATTTGGTTCCATTGCTGATCATTAAAAAACATTGAAGGATATGGATTCTTTAAAGAGATGGCATCAAATATGGTGGCGATGTTCGTCCTCAAGGCCTCTACCGCAACGTTTTTATAGTTTCCTGAATTGGGCATCAATATTAGGAATTTTAAAAAAGTTGACAATTCTCCGGTGTCTGAAACCTGAATTATATTCTCGACCTTCTTAAAAAAGAATTCTTCATCGGCCTCAAGCACCCTGATCAGGAGATATACCCTCCCTATTTGTAAAAGATTGGCGTTATGGGCCTTCAAATATTGAATTACGTTGTTCGGGCCCAACGGTATATTCAAAACTTCTTTAGTATTGATCTTTGAAGCTATCAAACTATATGTCAAATAAAGATCTTTTGAAGACTTATTGCTACTAATTGCATCAATCTTCTCTTCCAACCATTTTAATAGATTGGTATCCCTATGATGACGGAGGACCTTGACCAATTCTTGACTTACATTTTCCATTTACATATCCTAATACTAAGTTCTACCAATCATTTTAATTAGTATTCACAATCAATTTTTATATAGAATCCCTTCGCAGTACTTATGATAACTGGAATCAAAAAAGAATAGTATATTCATTAGGTTAAATTCCTCCCAAACAAAAAAATGCCCTATAACAAATTCCGTTTATAAAATTCGATTAATTTTGTTTTCAAATATAAGAAAATGCTTGGCCTTAAACTACCCACAGATCCCCGTTGGGTGAATATTGTAGAAAAAAATATCGACGAAATCTTGACCGATCATGCCTATTGTGAGCAAAAAGCAGCAGCAACGGCAATTTCATTGATCGTCAGTTTTCCAGAGTACACGGATCTTGTACAGGAAATGGTGGCCCTTACCAGGGAAGAGATGGGGCATTTTAAGATGGTGCATGACCGCATCATTGCTAGAGGACAGGTATTGGGAAGGGACAGGAAAGATGAGTACGTATTGGCACTTTTGAAATTTTTCCCTAAAGGCGGCAGCCGCACAACACAGTTGGTCCATAGGTTACTGTATGCGGCATTGATTGAAGCCCGTAGCTGCGAACGTTTTAGATTGCTCTCTGAGCAGTTGAAAGATAAGGAATTAGCAGAATTCTATCACAAACTAATGGTCAGTGAGGCTGGACATTATACCATGTTTCTTAAGTTTGCCCGCCAGTACGGCGAACGGGCAGAGGTGGACCAAAAGTGGGAGGATTTATTAAAATACGAAGCACAACTTATGAATAATCTTGGAACAAAGGAATCCATACATGGTTAAAATTACAAAATTGCAAATAGTACCGATCTTGTTTTTATTGTTGGGAATAGTATAATGTCTTGATGATACCATCCGACAAACCTATTTTAGGTACGTATATTTTCTTGGCCCCACACCACTTTGCAGCAGATAAATAAATTCGTGAAGCTGGGATAATAACATCTGCCCTATCCGGGTTGAGTCCCAGTTCTGATATTCTATCCTCATAGCTCATATTTTCCAGAAAATGGTATTGGGCATTTAACCAAATATAAGACAAAGGCTCCCCTTCTTTCCTACCCGACATTTTGTGGAGTTTATTGATATTCCCCCCTGAGCCGATAATGGTAATTGCGCTAAGCCCGTTAATATTTTCCTTGATCCACAATTCTATTTTTTTCCAAATACCTTCACCCACCAAATTGTTCAGGATCCGAACAGTTCCAATTTTAAAAGATTTGGAGGTTTTTATTTTACCATCCGTAAAAAGAGTAAATTCTGTGCTTCCGCCACCTACATCAATATAGAGATAAGATTGATCACTCTGAATCAGCTGTTTTAAATCTGTAGAAGCAATGATTGCTGCCTCCTTTTTTCCGTCAATGACTTCTATTTTAACTCCGGAATCCCTATAGATGCGATCCACGATCTCATACCCATTATTGGCTTCCCTAATCGCAGAAGTCGCACAGGCCATATATTTCTCTACCCCATGCACATCCATGATCAATTTAAATGCTTTCATTGCATCTAACATGCGTTCCTCGTTGCGCTCTGATATTTCCCCTACGGTGAAAGAATCTTCCCCTAAACGGACAGGTACCCTAATCAATGAGCTCTTTCTAAACTGGGTCTTTTTGCCCTTTTCTTCTATTACGTTATGAATTAACAGACGTATCGCGTTGGAACCAATGTCAATTGCAGCAAACTTTCTTATTTTCAAAATACTTGGGGTTATTCGTTTAATTTTTGGAGGTAGTACTCATAGGTCGCAAATTGCGAACGGACCTTGACTTTATTATTTTTTAGATACGCATTATCCTGATTGGCACAAAAAACCCTTGCCTTTACGTTATCGTTCCAAGAGATCTCAAAGGTATCCAATAGCTCCTGTTTTAAATCTGCATTATAGATGGGGCACCCCACCTCTACCCTATAATCCAAGTTTCTGGTCATCCAGTCTGCCGATGATATATAAATCTTTGGATTACCATTATTTGAAAATATAAACAGTCTTGGATGTTCTAAAAATTTATCGACAACACTGATAGCTTCAATATTTTCACTCAACCCTTTTACTCCTGGCACTAAACAGCAGATACCTCTAATAATCAATTGAATCTTCACTCCTGCTTTACTAGCCTCATATAATTTATCGACCATCTTATAGGAGGTGAAACTGTTCATTTTGATTTTAATATAGGCTTCCTTGCCTGCTTTTGCATTTTCAATTTCGTTATCGATCAGTTTTTTGAATACATTTTTGGTATAATGTGGCGAAACGATTAGGTGTTTATATTTATTGATCTTATACGTGGTTTCAAAGAAATCAAAAACCATGTTCAGTTCTTTTAGAATGGGATCGTGAGCAGTAAAAAGGGTGTAATCTGTATAGATCCTTGCCGTAGCCTCATTGAAATTGCCCGTACTGATGAATCCGTAACGCTTATTGACTCCATCTTCCTCCCTCTCTATAAGACATATCTTACTATGGACCTTTAACCCAGGAACCCCAAAAATGAGCTTTACCCCTTCTGCTTGTAATTGTTCAGCGTATTGGATATTGGCCTGTTCATCAAATCTTGCCTGTAGCTCTATTTGAACTGTCACTTGTTTGCCATTTTTTACCGCATTGATCAAGGAGGCGGTCACCTGTGAATTATCCGCCAAGCGATAAACAGTGATTTTAATGCTTTTTACCTTGGGATCAAGCGCAGCTTCCCTCAGAAATCTGATCACATATGAAAAGGTATGGTAAGGGGCGTATAGCAAATAATCTTTTTGTGCAATCTGATTGAACAAACTTCCCTCCATTGCAAAATCCTTCACGGGCAAAGGTGTAATTTTCTCGTACATTAGATCCTCTCTCCCTAAGCTTGGAAAGCCCATATAATCCCTTCTATTGTGATAACGCCCTCCTGGGATAACACTGTCAGTATCCTCAATGTTCATTTTATCCTTTAAAAACTCCAAGGTGTCCCTGCTTATATTCTTATCATATACGAAGCGAACGGGGTCACTGATTTTTCTGTGTTCCACACTGGACGAAATCTTTTCAATAAAACTCTTGCTCAAATCATTGTCTATATCCAGTTCGGCGTCACGGGTTATCTTTATCATATCCGCGGTTATGGACTCATAATCGAACATATTAAAGATATTTCCCAAAGAGTAACGTATCAAATCATCCAACAATATGATATAGCTGTCCTCCCCTTCGTTCGGAATAACTATAAAGCGATCGATTCCCTTGGGGATTTCAATAAGCGCATAACGCTTTTCCTTTTTTCCATCCAACGTGGGGTGTTTTGCATCCTTTTTCAAAATTATTTTTACAGCCAAGTATGCCGCAGTATCCTTTAGCGTAGGGAATTCAGCAAGGTCATTGAGGATGATGGTCATCAATACCGGACTCACATTTTGTGCAAAGTAATTCTTGATGAATTCCGCCTGACTGTCCTTTATTTCCTTTTCATTGATCAAAAAAATATTCTTGGTCTCCAATTCCTTTTCTATGTCGCTAAGTATCTTTAAACTTTTGGTCTGCTGCCTAATTACGATCTCTGTAATCTCCTCTAACAGATCCTTGGCTATCTCACCCCCCAGAACGCTCTTACCGGATCGCCCTGCCTCTACAATTCTTTTAACTGTAGCGTACCTTACTTTAAAAAATTCGTCCAAATTATTGGAAAATATCCCCACAAATCTAAGTCGCTCTATCAAAGGGACATTTTTATCGGCACTTTCCTGTAATACGCGCTCGTTAAATTGCAACCAACTAATTTCCCGGTTGATGTATTGATATTTGGATTTAATCATTTCTTAAGTTGTTTTGGGAATATAGTCCGCTCGGTGGTGCCTTTTGTAATGCTATCCCAACGAGCTTCTTTAAATTTTATTTGCACCATGCCAGTTGTGGGTACATTATCTATAGGTTTACTCCCCAAGCTATTGGCCACTTGGGTAAACGCATAATTGTGTCCAAAAATAAGGACAGTATCATATTTATCATCCAGATTTCCGACAAAGCGCAGCACATCTTCACCAGAGAAATCATACAATTCCTTGGTTATTTCAAGACTCTGTAATGGAAAATCCAGTTTACGTAAAACAATCATACAGGTATGCAACGCCCTATTGGCTGGACTGGAGAATGCTGCATCTATTTTAATTTGCTTGGATTTCAATTCCGAACCTACCAAATGACCATCCTTAATGCCCCTCTCCTGTAAAGGCCTGTCCTGGTCTCCTACTTGATATTCCCAAGATGATTTCCCGTGACGTATTAAAATCAATGTTTTCATTTTCTTTATATTTAAGGTGCCAAACGCTCTATTTTCCAATTGTAATCTTCTTGCAAGGAGTATCTCACCCTATCATGTAATCTATTGGGCCTACCTTGCCAAAATTCTATGGACACTGGTTTCACCATGTATCCACCCCAGAAATAAGGTCTTTTTAATTCTTTTCCCTGAAATTCCTTTTCTAGTGCTTTCAACTTTTCCTCCAGTACCTTTCTGGAAGGTATCACACTACTTTGGTCAGAAACAATGGCCCCTAATTTACTTCCTTCCGGCCTTGATTCGAAATATCCATCGGATAAGTTTTCAGCCAACTTTTCGGCTTTTCCCTTAATGATGATCTGACGTTCCATATTGGGCCAAAAAAACGAAAGGCATACATTGGGATTATGGGCTATTGCCTTTCCCTTCTCGCTTGTATAGTTGGTATAGAAAATAAATCCCTCGAAGGTATATTTTTTAAGAAGCACTACCCTGCTTTTTGGAAAACCATCCAATCCAATAGTTGAAATGGTCATGGCATTGGGCTCATCATTGCCATCAGAGGCCTCTACCTCATAAAACCACTTTTGAAATAATTCTATGGGATTGTCCGAAATAGCATTCTCTTCCAAGGCACTCTTTTCGTAACTCTTTCTATAATTGCCTAAATCTTTCTGCATTCAATATTCCATTAATTCGTTACCGGCCACATAGTAACAAAAATGGGGAAAAGAACGCAAATCACGAAAAGTCTAAACGCTTTTTATCAAAATTTTGGCTATGGGCTTTAAAAAGGACCTTGTTGCACATTTTGAGCAATTAAATTACAAATTCCTTAGAAGAACTTCATCAAAATAAACAATGCTAATTGAAATCAAATGACTTTCCATCATCTGCCAATTCTACACGGTCAAAAACCTCCATTGCCTCCTCTTTAAAAAGTTCAATAGACGCATATCGTGTAGAGTAATGCCCTAAAACAAGGACACCTACATTTGCGGCTTTGGCAATGCTGGCCGCTTCTTTAGCAGTGGCATGTTTGGTTTTGGGGGCCAAATGTCGCTCTGTTTCCAAAAAGGTAGATTCGTGGTACAACACATCCACTTCCTTTATTTGTGGTACAATTTCAGGCATATATGCCGTATCGCTGCAAAATGCGTAACTCTTGGGTTTGGGCGGGTCCAGAGTGAGGATACCATTGGGTACAACTACTCCGTCTTCCAAAACAATATCCTTTCCACTCTTAATGTTCTGATAATAACAAGTATCTATATTGTATTTTTTCACCACTCCAATGTTAAGTTTTCGCTCCGCGGGTTTTTCCCGAAACAAAAAACCATTGGTATACACCCTATGATCTAATGGGATGGTATCTACTGTAACTTTCCCATCCTCAAAAATAACTTCAGGCAGCTTGGTGGTAAGTTCATGAAACAGCAATGGATAATTGGTCCATGAATCCCCCAGTTTTAGTAAGAGAGTCACAGCCTCTTTTATACCTTTTGGACCGTATATATGCAATGGAGTCTTGCGGCCCAGTAAGCGAAATGTTGAGATTAGGCCCGGCAACCCAAAAAAATGATCCCCATGTAAATGGGATATAAAGATATGTTGGATTCGAGAAAATTTGATTTTTTGTTTTCTTAACTGAACTTGAGTGCCTTCCCCACAATCTATTAAAAATACATGGTTTTTAATTTCAAGTATCTGGGCAGTAGGGTTGGTGAAAGTTCTGGGCGTGGCGGCATAACAACCTAAGATGTGTAATTTCATGTAAGTTTTAAGTTTAGGCGCTAGTCGAGGACTTTTTTTCCAACGACTTTTAACCTACTATTTTTTGGCTGTTTCCTTACTTTTCCTCCAAATCCAAATCGCGCTCAATCTCCTCCATCTCAATAACGTCCCTAGCTTCCTGTATGGTTGGCACCACAATGATATGGTCTGGAACTTCTTCGTAGGTTACTTTATCCGTAACCAAAACGAATGATTTTTTTAATTTTCTATGGGCAATTGAAAGTTCATGAAATTCCAAAACATCGTTGGCAGTGAGTTTCGAAAAGGAGAATAAATTCACGATAATATGATCGTTCTTAATTTTGGGATATCCTGATCTCAAATTATCCAAAAATACTTTTAAGGAAGCGTTTTCCTGCAAAACAATGGTCGTAGTATCTTCTCTATTGAAAATCATAGGTTGCTATTTTATTTTTGAAGCTAATAAATATATTACTGCCATGCGAATGGCTACCCCATTTTCTACTTGATTGAGAATTATAGACTGTTTGGAGTCGGCAACATCGCTTGTTATCTCAACACCCCTATTAATGGGGCCTGGGTGCATGATCACAATTTCTTTATCAAGACCATCCAGAAGCTTTTTGTTTACCCCAAATTGTTGGGTATATTCCCTGGTGGTTGGAAAATAACTGATATCCATACGTTCGTTCTGAATGCGCAACATATTGGCCACATCGCACCAATTTAGTGCCTTTCTTAGGTCGGTCTCCACCGTTACCCCTAAGGATTCGATATGTTTTGGAATCAATGTTTTTGGACCACAGACCTTTACATTTGCACCTTGTAGTTTTAGGGCAAAAATATTCGAAAGAGCTACCCTTGAATGGAGGATATCCCCTACAATGACCACGTTCTTTCCCGCCACACTGCCCAATTTTTCCCTAATAGAATAGGAATCCAATAAGGCTTGCGTGGGATGTTCATGTGCTCCGTCACCTGCATTTACAATGGAGGCTTTTACATGTTTGGAAAGGAATATACCTGCCCCGGGGTTTGGATGGCGCATAACCACCATATCCACCTTCATGGAAAGAATATTATTTACGGTATCTATTAGTGTTTCCCCTTTATTTACTGAAGATTGGCCAGATGAAAAATTCACAACATCCGCTGACAAGCGCTTCTCCGCCAGTTCGAACGAAAGTCGGGTCCTGGTGCTGTTCTCAAAAAATATGTTGGCGATGGTAATATCTCGGAGGGACGGCACCTTTTTAATGGAACGGTTGATTACCTCTTTAAAGTGATCGGCAGTTTCAAAAATGAGCTGAATATCTTTTTCATTTAGATACTTAATCCCTAGCAAGTGCTTTACACTTAGTTCGCTCATATTCTTTATTTCTATTTATTCGACTGCACCACAAAACCTTCACTAGGCTATTACTGTGCTATCACTATATTATTTATTGATTAAGTAAATGGCATCTTCCCCATCATTTTCTTTCCACATCACCTTTACTTTTTCATCGTTTATCGCATCTACCTGTCGCCCCCTATAATTGGGTTGAATGGGCAAATGACGACTAAATCTCCTATCTATCAAGGTTAATAATTCAATCTCCAATGGCCTTCCAAAGGATTGAATAGCTGTCAAGGCCGCACGGATACTGCGCCCGGTATACAATACATCATCTATCAATACCACCTTTTTATCATCGATAAGGAAGTCCATCTTTGTTTCATTGGCCTCTAAGGGTTTGTTGCCCCTTCTAAAATCGTCTCTATAAAAAGTAATATCCAAAAATCCAAGTTCTATTTTTTTTATCCCGTACTCCTCTTTCAGAATTTTAGCCAAACGTTCTGCCAAAAAAGTGCCTCTGGGCTGAAGTCCTATGAGCACCGTATTGCTAAAATCCAAATGATTCTCTAATAGTTGGCAAGCCAATCGGTGAAGGATAATATGTATTTCTTTGGAGGAAAGTAGTACTTTTTGACTCATATGTTGGGAGACCGATTCAATTGAAAAACAAAAATAGGGATTTCTCTCCAATATTCGAGCTGTAATTTAAAGAGGGTATCATCTCTTTAAAAATGCGTAAACAAAAAAAGCCCGGACAAATGTCCGGGCTTTTCAATTATGATTAAACAGATGCTTACTTTTTCTTTGCAGCAGCGTCCATTTTTTCTTTCAACGCTTGTAACGCTACGTTGGCATCACCAAGGGTTGGTTTTGCTTCGTCTGCACTTGTTGCAGCTTTCTTAACTGCAGCTTTTACATTACGTTTCTCTTCTTCCCTAAAGATTGCTGTATGGCTAGCGACAACTCTTTTGAATTCTTTGTTGAACTCAATAATTTTGAAGTCTGCCTCTTCACCTTTTACAAGCTTCTTACCATCTTCTTTTTCCAAGTGACGCGTCGGTACAAATGCAACGATGTCCTCATTAAAGTTTACGGTAGCTCCTTTGTCAACGATCTCTGCGATGGCACCTTTATGAACGGTATCCAATGCAAATTCAGTTTCGTATTTATCCCAAGGGTTAACAGTAGTCTGTTTGTGGCCCAAGCTCAATTTACGTCCTTCAACATCCAATTCCAATACTTCCACTTCCAATGTGTCACCAACGGTAACAAATTCTGATGGATGTTTGATTTTCTTAGTCCAAGAAAGATCTGAGATATAGATCAAACCGTCGATTCCTTCTTCCATTTCAACGAATACGCCGAAGTTTGTAAAGTTACGAACGATTCCTTTGTGCTTAGAAGCTGCTGGATATTTAGTAGTAATATCAGTCCATGGGTCTGGAGTCAATTGCTTGATTCCAAGGGACATTTTTCTGTCCTCTCTATCCAAGGTCAATACTACTGCCTCTACTTCGTCTCCAACTTTAACGAAATCCTGTGCGGATCTCAAATGTGTAGACCATGACATTTCAGAAACGTGAATAAGTCCTTCAACTCCTTCAGCTACTTCAATAAATGCACCGTAATCAGCAATAACAACTACTTTTCCTTTTACTTTATCACCAATTTTGATCTCTTCGCTCAAAGCATCCCAAGGATGTTTCTCCAATTGTTTCAATCCTAATTGGATTCTAGATTTGTTGTCATCAAAATCCAAGATAACCACATTCAATTTCTGGTCTAGTTCAACAACCTCGTTCGGGTGATTGATTCTACTCCAAGAAAGATCAGTGATATGGATAAGTCCATCAACACCTCCAAGGTCAATAAAGACACCGTAAGAAGTAATGTTTTTAACAACACCTTCCAATACTTGTCCTTTTTCCAATTGACCGATAATCTCTTTTTTCTGTTCTTCAATATCCGCTTCGATCAACGCTTTGTGGGATACTACTACGTTTTTGAACTCATGGTTGATTTTTACAACTTTGAACTCCATAGTTTTTCCTACGTACTGATCGTAGTCACGGATAGGCTTCACATCAATTTGAGAACCTGGCAAGAACGCTTCGATGCCGAAAACATCAACGATCATACCACCTTTAGTTCTACATTTTACAAAACCATTAACGATTTCTTCTTTGTCATGGGCTGCATTAACTCTGTCCCAAGCCATGATTGTTCTGGCTTTTCTGTGAGATAATACCAACTGTCCACTTTTATCCTCACGGATGTCGATCAACACCTCAACTTTATCACCAACCTTAAGATCTGGGTTGTAACGAAATTCATTTAGGGAGATAACACCTTCAGATTTTGCGTTGATGTCGATGATAGCTTCACGATCTGTAATATAAACTACAGTTCCTTGTACTACTTCCTCATCTGCAGTATCCACAAAGTTTTTAGCAACCAATGTTTCAAATTCCTGTAATTTGGAATCGTCCACACGCTCAATACCTTGTTCGTACTTTTCCCAGTTGAAGTTCTCCAAAAATTCTTTTGGATCCTGTACCGGGGTCTCTACTTTTGTTTCTTTAGCGTCTTGCGTAGTTTCATCTACTTGCGCTGTTGTTTTTTCTTCAGCCATTGCTGATTATTAATTTGTATTCCGCAGCCATCCAAGAGCTAAACAATTACTGCAGAAGATGTTATTTATAAATTTTCTTTATTCCCTTTTCCTCTTGATTCTCTGTAAAAAAGGTGTGCAAAAATACAACTAAAAAATGGTTTTACAAACTTATTTTCAGAAGGCTACCCATTGAATAAATAATTGAAGGTAATTTTTACAAAATCCCTGAAATTCCGTATCTTATTGGCTACAATATCATTAACTTAAAATATATAATATGAGTGCTAAAGACAAATACCAAGGTGTCTTGACCCTTGGGGAAAAATTAGGTATAAAAGATGGGGACATTACCGAAGAAGGTGGCATCCTTAAAATAAAGGGAATGGCCAACACCCCTTTTGAAAAAGACCTCCTTTGGGATAAGATCAAAGAATTGGGCGGGGAAAATCCTTCTGACATAAAAGCAAATATTACCGTGGCGGATGATTCCGTTTACCATAGGCATATAGTAAAAAGTGGTGAATCTCTCAGTAAAATTGCAAAACACTATTACGGCGACGCCATGAAATACAAGAAAATATTTGAAGCGAACACCAACGTTCTAAAAAATCCGGATATGATCCATCCCGATCAAGTCTTGGTTATCCCCAAGGCATAAATTCTATATGAAACAAAAAAGAGCCACTTCACAGTGGCTCTTTTTATATTTGTTCTATTATCCGCAGGGTATGATTGTAAATGCGATCAAACTGCTCCTCCATCCCCATATCACTATTATCAAATTCAATGGCATCCTCGGCCCTTTTCAAAGGCGAGAACTCCCTATGGGAATCTACGTAATCCCTATTTTGGATATTTTTCAATACTTCCTCATAAGTAACCTTATCACCCTTGTCCAATAATTCCTTATACCTCCTATAGGCTCTGGTTTCTGGTGATGCGGTCATGAAAATTTTAAGCTCGGCATTGGGAAATACAACAGTACCTATATCGCGGCCATCCATCACAATTCCTTTCTCCTTGCCCATATCTTTTTGCATTTCTACCAATTTATGGCGCACCTCCTCGATAGTGGCAACCCTGCTCACTTGGTTGGAAACTTCAATGCTTCTAATTTCCTTTTCCACATTTTCCTCATTGAGGTACATTTCGGCAAATCCAGCTTGCTCGTTAAAAACAAACTTAAGCCTCGCTTTTGGCAATGATTTTATCAAGGCATCGATATTTTCATTTTCCGCCCCTACAAATTTGTTGCGCATGGCAAATAATGTGATGGCCCTGTACATTGCGCCGGTATCCACATAAATGTAACCCAAGGCCTTTGCCAGTTGCTTGGCAAGGGTACTCTTTCCAGTTGAAGAAAAGCCGTCAATAGCTATGGTTATTTTGTGCATTGGCTAAAAATACTCAGAATTCAATTATTTCTTTAACAATCTACATGAAAAAAGGACAATGGTTCCAGTTTTCCTCGAACCATCATCCTTTCATTTGCATTTAACTTCGAATAGCCATTTTCTTTTTAAAGAATTTTGGCATTCTTTACTTTATCATCCGTTAGGGCCAAATTGATCACTTCGCTCATATCCGTTATATAATGGAATTGCAAGCCTTTTAAATACTCCGCTTTTATTTCCAATATATCCTTTCTATTGTCCTCGCATAAAATGATCTCTTTGATCTTAGCCCTTTTTGCGGCTAAAATCTTTTCTTTAATACCCCCAACTGGAAGCACTTTGCCCCTCAAGGTGATCTCTCCTGTCATGGCCAGACTCTTTTTAACCTTTTTCTGAGTGAATAAGGAAACCAAAGAAGTCAGCATGGTAACACCTGCGCTGGGACCATCTTTAGGAGTAGCTCCTTCAGGAACGTGGATATGGACATTATACTTTTCGAACACTTCTGAATCTATTCCAAAACTATCTGCGTTAGACTTGATATATTCCATGGCTATGGTGGCAGACTCTTTCATCACCTTTCCTAGGTTACCTGTAATGTTCAAGGTTCCCTTACCTTTGGAAAGAATGGATTCTATAAATAGAATATCCCCGCCAACACTGGTCCACGCCAACCCAGTTACGACCCCTGCCACATCATTGCTTTCGTATTTGTCCCTCTCCATTCTGGCTGGTCCCAATACCGTTTCAATATCCTCATTGGTCACTTTTAAATTGTACTCCTCCTCCATGGCGATGGACTTGGCCGCATGTCGCACCATTTTTGCTACCTGCTTCTCCAAAGAACGTACTCCTGATTCCCTGGTGTACCCTTCCACTATTTTTTCCAATTGCCGTTTGGCAATCTTTAAGTGCTTATCGGTAAGTCCGTGTTCTTTCAATTGCTTAGGCAAAAGATGCCTTTTGGCAATCTCCACTTTCTCCTCAATGGTGTATCCGGTCACATTGATAATTTCCATTCGATCCAATAAAGCGGGTTCTATGCCCGACAAATTATTGGCCGTGGCAATGAACATCACCTTGGAAAGGTCATAGCCCATTTCCAAAAAGTTGTCATGGAAATCATTGTTCTGTTCTGGATCCAATACTTCCAACATGGCAGAAGATGGATCACCCTGGTGACTGTTGGACAATTTATCTATCTCGTCCAAGATAAACACGGGATTGGATTTCCCTGCTTTTTTAAGACTTTGGATGATTCGGCCCGGCATTGCACCTATATAGGTTTTTCTATGCCCCCTTATTTCCGCCTCGTCCCTTAGTCCACCTAGGGACATACGAACATATTCCCTACCAATTGCTTTGGCAATGGATTTACCCAAGGAGGTTTTACCAACACCTGGAGGACCGTACAAGCATAGAATAGGGGATTTCATGTCGTTCCTCAGCTTTAAAACAGCCAAGTACTCAATAATCCTTCTTTTGACATCTTCAAGACCGTAATGGTCCCTATCCAATATTTTTTGTGCTCTTTTTAAATCGAATTTATCTTTAGAAAATTCATTCCAGGGCAATTCCAAAAACAGCTCCAAATAATTTCTTTGGATAGAATATTCAGCAACCTGTGGGTTCATGCGCTGCATCTTGGCAAGTTCCTTATGGAAGTGTTCGGAAACTTTTTTGCCCCATTTTTTTTCTTTCGCCTTTTGGGCCATTTCATCAACTTCCTCTTCATAAGAAATACCACCCAATTCTTCTTGGATAGTCTTCATTTGTTGATGAAGGAAATACTCCTTTTGTTGTTGGTCCAAATCACTGCGCACCTTACTTTGTATATCATTCTTCAACTCCAATTTCTGGAGTTCCACATTCATATACTTTAACGTTGCCAAGGCCCTATCCTGCAAATTGGGTATTTCCAATAACTCTTGTTTTTCCTTGACCCCAAGATTTAGATTGGAAGACACAAAGTTGATCAAAAAAGAATTGCTCTGGATGTTCTTGATTGCAAAAGAAGCCTCGCTGGGAATATTTGGGTTATCCTTTATAATCTTTAATGCCAGTTCTTTAATGGACTCTATAATGGCCAGAAATTCCTGGTTGTCACCAATTGGCCTTTCCTCCTTTGTCTCCCTGACCGTAGCGGTCATATACGGCTTTTCCGTAAGGACTTCGGCAATCTCAAAACGTTTTTTTCCTTGGATTATGACCGTTGTGTTGCCATCGGGCATTTGAAGCACCCTTAAAATTCGGGCAACGGTCCCCAAAGTATTGATGTCCTTAATTCCCGGATTCTCTGTTTCCTCATCTTTTTGGGAAACAACACCAATAACTTTTGAACCATTATTGGCATCCTTTATCAGGCTTATAGATTTATCCCTTCCAGCCGTGATCGGAATGACAACCCCAGGGAACAAAACCGTATTGCGCAAAGGCAAAATTGGCAAAGTTTCCGGTAAGGACTCATTATTGATCTCCTCTTCATCTTCAGGGGTCATTAAGGGTATTAACTCTGATTCCTCATCAATTCCCTGCAGTGACATACTGTCAATATTTAAAAATTTAGATTTACTCATAGCATTATTTCGGTCATTCTGTCATTTTAGGACAGAAGTCTTAATTTAAATTATAATTGATTGGTCTGTAAAACCTCGCAATACTTAACAAAAGAGCGTTTTCAGATCCGCATTCCCCCATCTAAAAACAATTGTTATGCCAACAACTGGTTTATTTTTCAAAAAAACTGTAACAATCCGTAAATTGAATCATCTATTATACAAACGATTCACTTTTTGAGCCACCAAGGAGAACATATTAACGAACTGTTGCTATTATGCATGGAAAGCAACGCAGGAGCGCAATTGGAAATATACAATCGCTATTATAAAAGCATGTACAATACTTCCCTAAGAATAGTTAAGGATAGTGCAGAAGCGGAAGATATTATGCAAGAGTCTTTTTTAAGTGCTTTCACCAAGTTGCACACATTTAAAGGCGAAGTAACCTTTGGATCCTGGATAAAAAGAATAGTGGTGAACAACAGTATCCATCACTATCGCAAGCAACAGAAAAAGAATGAGGTTGCCCTTGATACTATTTTGTACAAGGTCAAAGATGATGATGGTATTGATCCAGATCATGGAGTCACTGAATTGATGGCTCAAAAAGTGATGCAGACCATGAATCTATTGCAGGACAATTACAGAGTTGCTTTGACCTTATTTTTAATAGAAGGTTATGATTATGAAGAGATAAGTGAGATCATGAAAATTAGTTATGCTAATTGCAGAACTATTATATCTAGGGCAAAGGAGAGCCTTAGAAAAAAATTAACCCCCGTAATACAATAATAATGGACAAGTTAGATACCATATTCAACGAATTAAAAGGTGCTTTCGATAAAGATGAACCTGCTAATGGTCATGAAGCCAGGTTTATCAAGAAATTAAATACCCATAATACTAGGCCAAATAAAGGTTGGGCAATTGGTGCATGGAAACCACTACTAATGGCTGCTTCAATAGCACTGATAGTTTCTATAGGTATAGGGTTTTATTTGGAAAAACCTTCCATGGAACAGCAAATAGCTAAAATTTCCCCAGAAGCCTCCAAAACAGAATTTTATTTTGCAAACCTAATTAATGAACAGACCAAACTCTTGCAAAGTGAAAGTAGGCCCGAGACCAAACAAATGGTGGAAGATGCCATGTTCCAATTACATAAATTGGAAAAAGATTATAAAAAAATGGAACAAGATCTTTTAAACGGCGGCAATAGCAAGTTCATTTTGAGTGCCATGGTCACCAATTTCCAAACTAGGATAGCTCTTTTGCAGGAGGTCCTACATCAGGTCGAACAGATAAAATCTATTAACGAAAAAGAAAAAACGCACACCCTAATTTAATATAAAAGAAAATGAAAAAGTTCATCCCAATTGCAAGTATTATCTTGTTTTTTGCATTGCCCATATTGTCACAAGCCCATGAGGGTAAGTTAAAAGGTAAATACACCAAGGAAAAAACAATCAAAAAAGAGTTTGAGGTTAGCTCAAATGCTTTAATGTCCATAGATAATAGTTATGGCAATCTAAATATCACCTCTTGGAACGAAAACAGGATCGTAATTGAGGTACGGATCAAGACCAATGGCAACAATGAAGAGAAGGTTCAAAAAAAATTGGATGAAATCTCCGTTAATTTTGAAGCTGCCAGGGAAATGGTTTCCGCCAAAACAATTTTCAACAAGAACAACAACAATTGGAACTGGAACTGGGGAGGAAGCAATAATGTGAATATGCAGATCGATTATTTCATAAAAGTACCTGTAAAGAACAACATTCACCTCAACAATGATTACGGCAGTATCGTATTGGACAGAATAGATGGCCATGCCAAGATCAATTGTGATTATGGCAGATTGGAGATTGGCGAATTGAGAGGTAGAAACAATGAGCTTAATTTTGACTATACATCCAAAAGCAGTATTGGCTATATCAATAGTGGCAGTGTTTCCGCGGACTATTCTGGTTTCACCATTGAAAAGGCAGGGGATCTGGTCATTAAAGCCGATTATACCAACGCTACAGTAACAAAAATGGACAATCTACAATACGCCAGTGATTATGGCTCCATTGACATTGGAGAGGCCAATAATGTTCAGGGTAATGGAGATTATATCAATGTAAAACTGGGTATTATCCATGGAAATTTAGATATCTCGGCCGACTATGGCTCCCTTAGAATTAAGGAGTTGGCAGCAGATGCGGGTAATGTGCAGATCAAATCTGATTATATGGGAATAACAATAGGCTATAACCCACAATACCATTTTGATTTTGAGATCAACGCGGAATACGCCGGTGTTAGCGGCAAAGAAAATTTTGAGATGAATATCAGTACTGAAAAGTCGAACAAAAAATACTACAAAGGCCATTATGGCAAAAGCAATAGCGGAAATAATGTTTCCATAAGCAGTGAATACGGTAGCATATCTTTCAATAAAAATTAATCTAAAACCACTACGACCATGAAAAAAATTCTGATACTAGGTGTTTCCATGTTGTGCATGACTTTTACCAATGCCCAATGGGGGAAAAAAATAAAAGGGAACGGGAATATCATTACAAAAAATAGGACTACAGCATCCTATGATGCCATATCTATATCAGGGTTCTTTGATGTAGAACTTATTGATGGGAAGGAAGGCGGACTTACCTTAAAAGGGGAGGAAAACCTTTTAAATCATATCGTTACCGAAGTAAAGGATGGCAAGTTGGTCATCAAGGTTGAAAAAGGGATTAATTTAAGTCCGTCTACCTGGAAACAGGGCATTTTTATCACCGTCCCTGTAGAAAGTGTTGATGCAGTCACCTTATCTGGTTCTGGGGATATTGTTGGCAAAAAAACAATAGAAACCGACAATTTCAAAACAGATATTTCCGGCTCTGGGAATATTTCACTTTCAGTGACTGCCAATTCTGTAAAGGCTACGATTTCTGGTTCTGGGGACATCACCTTAAGCGGAAAAACATCGGATTTTGATGTAAGGGTTTCCGGTTCCGGGGACATTAAAGCCTATGGTCTAACTGCCGTAAATGTATCGGCCAATGTATCCGGTTCGGCAGGTATTGAAGTGACAGCTACCGAAATGATACAGGCACGCGTCTCAGGTTCAGGGGATATCACCTACCGTGGAAACCCAAAAAAGATAGATTCCAAATCATCAGGTTCTGGGGATATCTCCAAGGGTTGAGTTCATTCCAAAAACATTTAAAAAAGCCCTTATCAAGGGTTTTTTTATTTTTTGGGCACTCTGGTCAAGAGAAAAGCACCAATGATAAAGAAAACCCCAAGAAAAATAGTCGCATTTCTCATGCTCCCGGTAAGCTGGGCAATAAATCCATACATAAATGTCCCGATGACAATGCCTATTTTTTCTGAGACATCATAAAAGCTAAAGAACGAGGTCGTATCCTTCGTTTCGGGTATAAATTTGGAATAGGTAGATCTTGATAGGGCCTGAATTCCTCCCATGACTATACCAACACACCCGGCGGCAATATAAAAATCTGTAGGGGTAATTACAAAATAGGCATAGATACAAATGGCTATCCACAAAATATTAACCACGATCAAGGTTTTTATGTTTCCAAAGGCCTTGGAAGCTTTTGCCGTTAAAGTAGCGCCAAGAATGGCTACGATCTGTATCACAAGAATACTTATGATAAGGCCCATGGTACGCTCATTATCCGAGCCCCAACTAATTTCTTCCTCCCCAAAATAGGTAGCTATGAGCATTACGGTCTGTACGGCCATGCTGTACACAAAAAAAGCACCGAGGTACCTTTTTAAACGAACCTCCTTACCCAATTGCCTCCAAACACTTTTTAATTCCCTAAAACCATTGAGGAACACATGTTCTTTTAGCCCTTCTTTTTTATTGCCTTTGGGTAAATGGTAAAAAGTATATTGGCTAAAAACCATCCACCATATACCAACGGAAAGAAAAGAATACTTCATCGCTTTTATCTCCGCAATTTCACCGCCATCCGAGGTAATCCCAAAAAAATCGGGCTTCATCACCATAGCCAAATTGAACAACAATAAAATTACGCTCCCTATGTACCCCATGGAAAATCCCTTGGCACTGATACCATCCTGTTGTTCTGGATAGGCAATATCCGGCAAGTAGGAGTTGTTAAATGCAAAGCTGACCCAAAAGCCAACCAGCCCAAAGAAATAACATACCAATCCGAAGTAAATATTTTCCAATGAGAACCAATATAGGCCCATACAGGAAATGCCTCCCAGGTAGCAGAAAAATTTTAGGAATAGTTTTTTGTTGCCGAGATAATCTGCCACTCCTGACAAGAGCGGGGTAATGATGGCAATAAATAAAAAGGCTGCCGAGGTAACATAACTGATCAATGGTCCCCTAGCTATTTCCCCGCCAAACAATACAACCTTTTCAATATTGGCACTGCGAAACAAGGCACCATAAAAAATAGGGAATATTGCAGATGCTATGACCAAGCTGTACACTGAATTTGCCCAATCGTAAAATGCCCAAGCATTCAACAATTTCTTACTCCCCTTTACCAAAGCGATACTTCCCATATGAAAAAAATAAAGCTGCCCTTTACAGAGCAGCTTGTCAGTTTATAAGTCCAATTATAGTAATGCCTTCATGTTTTTACTGAAATGTGGTAACCCCAAATTTTCTTGCTTCGGCTTCCGCTTCCGGTGCCCAAACCGTCAGATTATTGATCCTGGTATCGTTGGAAGGGTGGGTGCTCAGAAACTCAGGTGGTGCCTGTCCACTACTATTGGCTTTCATTCGCTTCCAAAGTTCCGCAGCCTCACGAGGGTTGTACCCTGCAATGGCCATGATCTGAAGTCCGATCTTATCGGCTTCTGTTTCGTGGCTTCTGCTAAAAGGAAGCATCCCCCCTACTGTAGTACCAATCCCATAAGCTTGATTAAAAATAGCCAAGGTACTTTCGTCCTTTATTGCAACGTTCCCGGCCACTGCCCCTAATTGTTGTAAGGTTCCGGCACTCATACGTTGTGCTCCATGATCTGCCAAGGCGTGTGCCACCTCATGCCCCATAACCACGGCTATACCGGTTTCCCCCTGACAAATGGGCAAGATACCTGTGTAAAAAACAATTTTACCTCCCGGCATACACCAAGCGTTTACGGTTTCGTCATTGACAAGATTGTACTCCCACTTATAATCCTTTAGATATCCTGGATACCCATTGGCGGTCAACCAACGTTCAGAGGCGGCCGCTATGCGTTGCCCTACTTTGGTGATCATTTTGGCATCTGCTGTTCCCGTCACCACTTTATTCTCTTCCAAGAATTCGTCGTACTGAGCAAAAGCTGTTGGAAACACTTGACTATTAGGATAAAAATTCAATGTTTTCTGACCAGTAAATGGATTTGTTTTACAGGCCGAGGCAAGTAATAAAAGGGCTGCTACCCATACTATCTTTTTCATGATATATGTTCTTTTTTGAAATTTGAAAGTACAAAAATTTTACATCCCCGTTAACTCTAAAACAGTAAATTCTTTGCTCAATACAATCGAATGGCTACCATTTAATTTGACATCTTCAAACGTTACTGCTTCATTATCCACTTGAATACTTTTAATTTCAAATGGTAGACCATGAAACTTCAATTTTATGGTATCGTATGAAGTTATGAACGTGCCGTCCTTAAACTGCTGGATGATCAACTGATCGACTTTCCCTCTTAATTTAAAATTGCGAAGACTATATCTGCCTTTTTTGTAATCAAAACCATCCTGACCATCCTCGTAAACGGTAGACTCCTCTGTTCCTTTTTTAAAATACACATCCAAGATCAGTTCTGTGACTACCAATTCACCTACATATTGTTGAACCGGGTATTTTGGAATCAAGGCCCCTTCCTTTATAAATAGGGGAACTTTATCTATATCGGCCACCACCCATTTCTCTTTACCCCCCATCACCATTTCATCTGTCCAATAATTATACCATTTGCCTCTTGGTATATACATTCTTCTCCCTTGGGCATTTGGTTCCTGTACGGGACAGACCAATATCTGCTCCCCAAAAATAAACTCATCCGTTCTAAAATGTGTCTGTTGATCTTCCTGATCAAAATAAACCAAAGACTGTATCATAGGGGTACCTTCCTTACAATAATTCCAGTACATGGTATATAAATAAGGTAATAGTTGATACCTCAACTCAATAAACTTCCTTACTATATCCGTAACCTCATTATCAAAAGACCAAGGCTCTTGGTCGCCATGGTCTCCACTGGAATGCACCCTACAAAAAGGGTGAAAAACTCCCATTTGAATCCATCTGGCGAACAACTCCCCATTAGGTTGCTCCGCAAATCCTCCTATATCGGAACCTATAAATGACATTCCGCTCATACACATACGTTGAACTTGCACGTTGGCTATCCATAAATGTTCCCAAGTCGCCACATTATCACCGGTCCAAGTAGAAGTATATCGTTGCGCCCCGGAAAAGGCCGATCTGGTAATTACAAATGGCCTCTTGGGATACATGAATTTTTTGACCCCCTCATAGGTTGCCCTTGCCATTTGGGTACCATACACATTATGTGCTTTCCTATGGCTGCAGGGATTACCATCATAATCGTGTCGAACATCCAAAGGAAATGTCTTGGTCGGTACTTCCATTACAGCCGGTTCGTTCATGTCGTTCCATACCCCTTTAACACCTATGTCAGCAATTAGTTCTTTGTAAAGACCGGCCCACCATTCTCTAACCGCGGGATTGGTGAAATCAGGAAAATTACATTCTCCAGGCCAAACCTTTCCGCGCATATAAGGACCATCCCCTCTTTTACAGAAATAATCGTTCTCCATTCCCTCTTGGTACACCCAGTAATCCTTGTCCACTTTAATTCCTGGATCTATTATTGCTACGGTTTTAAAGCCTTGATCGCTCAATTCCTTTACCATTGCCTTAGGATCAGGGAAATAACTTTTGTTCCAAGTAAAACAACGAAAACCCTCCATATAATCGATGTCCAAATAAATGGCATCACAAGGAATTTTCAGATCTCTAAATTTGGTTGCGATCTCTTTTACCCTACTTTCTGGAAAATAGCTCCATTTGGACTGATGAAACCCCAAGACCCAAAGCGGTGGCAATTCTGGTTTCCCCGTGAGGTCGGTATAAGCCTTAACCACGTTTGAGATTTTTGGCCCATAGAAAAAGTAATAATTCATTTCCCCACCATCAGCCCAAAAACTGGTGATATTTCTTCTTTCTTGTGCAAAATCAAAGGTTGTTCCAAAGGAATTATCAAAAAAGACGCCGTAGGCCTTATCATTGTGGAGTCCAACATAAAAAGGTATCGCCTTGTACAGTGGATCTTGATCTTTCGCAAAAGCATACTGATCCATTGCCCAATTTGTAACTCTTTTCCCTTTTAAATTGGAATGTGTTGCTTTATCCCCCAAGCCATAGAAACTCTCCGAAGACTGGGTAATCTTGCTCATTTTTACTGTATTGCCGCCGTACTCATAATTTTCTTCCCAATGAAAGCCTAGCTCATCTTCATTAATGATATTACCTTCCAAATCGGAAATTTGGGTCCTTAAAGTCTGCTTATCGACCAAAATTTTCAGTTTGGCTGTGCTGATCAAGTATTCCGTGGGGGTTTCCTCAATTTCAAGCTCGTTGTATCCGGTACTGACATCCTCGCTTATGGCATATGAAAAATCGGGTTCAAAAATATTTTCTGTGGCATACCTAAACCGCAAAACACTGTCCCTTAAAACAGTGATTTCCAAAATCACTCCATTTTCTGTAGTGAAATATAATTTGTCTGCCTCTCTTTTATAATCTGAGATAGTATTGGGATATAAATTTCCCTTATACTCGAGTTCTGTATTCGTAATCATAATCAGTTGGTTTAATCAATACAAAAAATACATTAACGATGGATTCTAAGGCTATCGTATTACCTTAATGAATTTTTTAATGGTATAAATATTAGAGTTTTATTTAATTATCACAACTCCCAATGGTGGAATATCCAACTCCATGGATTTTTTATGTCCATGCCAGGGGATACTTTCCACCTTAAGCGTCTTGTTATCAGTACTACCGCTGCCCCCGTATTTCTCACTGTCAGTATTAAATATTTCTTTTAATTTCCCTGTTTTTTCAATTCCTACCCGGTAGTTAAGCCTTAAAATAGGGGTGAAATTACAGGCAATGATCAGATCATCCTTTTTATTGGTCCCTTTCCGCATAAACGTTAGTACAGAATTTTCATGGTCCCCATAATCTATCCATTGGAAACCTTCATTGGTAAATTGTTTTTCATACAGTGCTGGCTGGTCCCTGTACAACCTATTCAAATCTTTCACCAATTGTTGGATTCCCACATGAACATCATATTGAAGCAAATGCCAGTCCAAGCTGGTTTGAAAATTCCATTCGGACGACTGTCCAAATTCGGCTCCCATAAATAATAATTTGGCACCTGGATAGGCAAACATATACCCGTATAACAAACGTAAATTTGCAAATCGCTGCCATTCATCCCCTGGCATACGGAACAACAAAGATTGTTTTCCGTAAACCACCTCATCATGGGAAAAGGGAAGCATAAAATTTTCAGTAAAGGTATAGGTCATACTAAATGTAAGATCGTTCTGATGGTGCCTTCTATGGATCGGATCATTTTTAAAATATTCCAAGGTGTCGTGCATCCAACCCATCATCCACTTCATGCCAAAACCCAGTCCCCCATTGCTTACAGGACGAGAGACCATTGAAAATGACGTTGATTCTTCGGCAATGGTCTGCACCCCGTTAAAGTTAAGGTAGACGGCCTCATTGAGCTCTTTTATAAAAGAAATGGCCTCCAAGTTTTCATTGCTCCCGTATATATTGGGCTCCCACTCCCCTTCTTCTTTGGAATAATCTAGGTATAGCATGGAGGCTACGGCATCTACCCGTAAGGCATCGGCATGAAATTGGTCTAACCAAAAAATCGCATTGCTGATTAAAAAAGCACGTACCTCGTTCCTCCCGTAGTTAAAAATGAGACTCTTCCAATCTGGATGATACCCCCTTCTTCTATCTGGATGTTCAAAGAGATGTGAACCATCGAACATCCCGAGCCCGTGTGCATCTTCCGGAAAATGTGAAGGCACCCAATCCAGGATTACCCCAATCCCGTTTTGGTGAAGTTTATCCACCAAAAGTTTAAATTCCTCTGGACTTCCAAACCTTGAAGTAGGGGCAAAATACCCCGTTAGTTGATATCCCCAAGAAGGGTCATAAGGATATTCCATGATAGGCATAAATTCTACATGGGTGAAGTTCATCTCCTTTACATAGGTGACCAATTTGTCGGCAAGCTCCGTATAAGAAAGAAATTCGTTATCGTTTTTACGTTGCCAGGACCCCAAATGCACCTCATAAACAGAATAGGGGCAATCCAAACCGTTTTTGGTTTCCCTATGCTCCATCCAATTTTCGTCTTTCCACTTATAGTCGCCCTCCCAAACAACTGAAGCCGTCTTTGGCGGGTGCTCGCAGGATCTTGCAAAAGGATCCGCTTTTTCTGTGACCATGCCATTGTTATTGGAATGAATCTTATATTTATAAAGCGTTCCCTTGCCTGTACCCGGTATAAATCCTTCCCAAATACCACTGCCGTCCCAACGTACATTCAATTTATGGTCTTGTTGCCAAAAATTAAAATCCCCAATAACATATACAGCGTTGGCGGTAGGTGCCCAAACGGCAAAATAGGTGCCTTCGACTCCATTGACTTTCATGGGATGGGAACCTAATTTCTCATAAAGTCGGTAATGCTTTCCTGATCTAAATAAATGAATATCAAAATTGGAAAATAGACTATGGGAAAGTACTTCTGGCATGGGTTGGTTATTTATTGCAATATAAAACAAGTTTGGTCATATCCTTTGGGGGACCATAATTTACTACAACTTTTATCTTTTTATATCGTTTTACAAAAAGTGGAACGCTTTTTGAAACCTTCCTTATTAGAATACCAAAGTTAGGATGCGTCCTGAGTAAATATAAAAACTTTAAACCTTACATTATGAAAAAAATCAGCTTAGTATTAGGAACATTTTTAGCCTTATTTTTTATGGCATGTGAAGGACCTGTGGGACCTCCTGGATTTGATGGCTTTGACGGTCAGGACGGCCTTGACGGGGTCAACGTGGTTGGGCAGGTCTTGGAAATCGAAGGTGATTTCACCGCAGCCAATAACTACTCCATTTTTTATGAATTTCCCCAAACCGTGGAAGTTTTTGAATCTGATATTGTATTGATTTTCATTTTATGGGACCAAACAGAGGATAGCAATGGGGAAGCTGTAGATATTTGGAGATTGCTGCC
This sequence comes from Flavobacteriaceae bacterium KMM 6897, assembly GCA_035798135.1. GTDB lineage: Bacteria > Bacteroidota > Bacteroidia > Flavobacteriales > Flavobacteriaceae > Sediminicola. The sequence goes on from JAPFBR010000006.1 coordinate 188,864, forward strand.
CCAAACCAGAATCTTAAACCAAGGGATATTACAATACAATTACGACCATACCTTTTTGGACGCAAGTATTTTCTTGGAATCGGACTTTGACCTGGGAACTTTGGCGCCGGGAGATACTGACAATCAAGTTTTTAGAATCGCAATTATGCCCGCTGATTTCGCCACTGGCAAATTGGATAGATCCAATATTGCATCTGTTATGCAAACTTTAGGAGTTACAGAAAAAGATATTCATAGAGTAATAGTGGACTAAACGCCCGTATATTATTTTCTAAAATCCCCAATTCCTTAAAGGTTTTGGGGATTTTTGTTATAAACACCATCCAACTTGGCAAAACCTTAACGCAAATTTTCCCGTAAGTACTTTAAATTTGAAAGGATAAATGAATTTTTCCGTCTTAAAAAGAAACCAAAAGCATTATACAATGATCAAGAATATCGTTTTAATTTTCTGCATTATTCTCACTGGATGTAAAGGAAATTCACAAGAAAAAAAACAAGCCGACAAGAGTACCACAAGTACTAAAGAAACATATCAGGTCGTAAAATCCAAAGAAGAATGGAAAAAGGAGCTTACGGACATACAGTACTATGTATTGAGGGAAGCTGGGACCGAAAACGCTTTTACTAGTGACCTGCTCAAGGAAAATAGGCAAGGGACCTATGTCTGTGCCGCTTGTAGCACTCCTGTATTCAAATCTGAGCACAAATTTGATTCCGGAACTGGTTGGCCAAGCTTTGACAGAGCCATAGATGGGAATGTCACCTATGATGTGGATTATAAAATTGGTTATAAACGTACAGAAGAACACTGTGCAGTTTGTGGGGGACATTTGGGACATGTCTTTGAAGACGGCCCAAGGGAAACAACGGGCAAAAGGCACTGTATCAATGGAGCTGCCATGAAATTTATTCTGGCTCATTAGATGATGGTTGATGGTTGATGGTTGATGGTTGATGGTTGATGGTTGATGGTAAGAAATTATATTTTCGCCAATCAAACTTCTTTCATTGGCATTAAGAAACTTTTTAATGAATTTAATGTGATCCTAAATTTTTAAAACATGGATAAAAAATACAGCGTAGAAAAATCCGAAGCAGAGTGGAAAGCGCAATTATCGGATGAAGAGTACAGAATTTTACGTAAAAAAGGAACTGAATATCCACATACCGGAAAATATAATATCCATTCAGAAGATGGCTCCTTTCATTGCAAAGCTTGCGATGCCAAACTTTTTGAAAGTCAAAACAAATTTGAGAGTAGCTGTGGTTGGCCCTCTTTTGACGAAGCTATCGAAGGCGCGATAGAATATATCCGGGATAACACCCATAGCATGGTACGCACGGAAACGGTCTGTGCCAATTGTGGAGGTCACTTGGGTCACGTTTTTAACGATGGACCCCAAGAGTCAACAGGGCAACGGTACTGCATCAATTCTGTGAGTATTGGTTTTGATCCAAAAAAATAGTTGTCGGCATTTTACAACTCTGTTGGTAATATCCCATGACATTTATGAACACTAAAACCCACCATTTCAGTTAAAGAATAGGTGGGTTTACTTTATTGGAACCACGATAGCGTTCTAGGACAAAAGGATGGCAATTTCCGGAGTAAATTAACGGATCGTATGGAATACGTTAAATGGTACACTTATTTTCAAATCCCGGCTATGGGGTTTAGGTTTGGTTTTGTAACTTTGGCACTTCAAAAAATAGATATTTTAAAACAGATATAAATGAGCAATTTCGATGTTATTGTTTTGGGTAGTGGTCCAGGTGGTTATGTAACAGCCATTAGAGCTTCACAATTAGGATTTAAAACTGCCGTAATTGAAAAAGAGAATTTAGGTGGTGTTTGTTTAAACTGGGGCTGTATCCCAACCAAAGCATTGTTAAAATCTGCTCAGGTATTTGAATATTTAAAGCACGCCGAAGATTATGGTCTTACCGTAGACGGATTCGACAAAGATTTCGATGCCGTAGTAAAGCGCAGTCGAACCGTTGCCGATGGTATGAGCAAAGGCGTTCAATTTCTTATGAAGAAGAACAAAATTGAGGTCATCGAAGGATTTGGCAAATTGATGCCGGGCAAAAAGGTGATGGTGACCGATGCCAACGGAAAAGAAACAGAATACGGCGCTAATAACATTATCATTGCTACTGGGGCACGTAGTAGGGAATTACCTAGTTTGCCACAGGACGGTAAAAAAATAATCGGATATAGAGAGGCAATGACCATGGACAAACAACCTAAAAAAATGGTTGTTGTTGGTAGTGGGGCTATTGGAATAGAATTTGCGTATTTCTATAATTCCATGGGAACAGAGGTTACCGTTGTGGAATTTTTGCCAAACGTAGTGCCTTTGGAAGATGAAGACATCTCCAAACAATTGGAGCGCTCCTTTAAAAAATCGGGTGTCAAAATCATGACCTCTTCGGAAGTGACCAAGGTAGACACCTCGGGTGAGGGTGTAAAAGTGACCGTAAAGACCAGCAAAGGTGAAGAAATAATAGATGCAGATATCGTACTTTCCGCAGTAGGTATCAAATCCAATATTGAAAATATCGGTTTGGAAGAGGTAGGAATTGCGGTTGACCGTGATAAAATATTGGTGAACGATTACTACCAGACAAATATCCCAGGATATTACGCCATTGGAGACGTTACTCCTGGGCAGGCATTGGCACATGTTGCCTCAGCCGAAGGGATCCTTTGTGTTGAAAAGCTCGCAGGATTGCATGTAGAGCCTTTGGATTACGGTAACATCCCGGGATGTACCTATAGTACTCCGGAGATAGCCTCTGTTGGACTTACAGAAAAACAAGCCAAGGAAAAAGGTTACGAGCTTAAAGTTGGTAAATTCCCATTCTCCGCGAGTGGTAAGGCCAAGGCTTCCGGGACCCCTGACGGATTTGTAAAGGTGATTTTTGATGCCAAGTACGGCGAATGGTTAGGTTGCCATATGATTGGTGCCGGAGTGACCGATATGATCGCTGAAGCTGTTGTTGCCCGTAAATTGGAAACTACCGGTCATGAGATCTTAAAAGCGGTTCACCCCCACCCAACCATGAGTGAAGCTGTAATGGAAGCTGTTGCCGAAGCCTATGGCGAGGTAATACACCTATAATATAATTATAAAAGGATTACAGATGGTATTGTTGACCAACACCGCTGTAGTCCTTTTTTCTTTTTTAATTCAATTAAAGGATGCTGAAAATTTTTAGATTAATTGCCATTTTGGAGGGTATATCCTTCTTACTTTTATTTGGATTGGGAATGCCTTTAAAATACAAAGGCGGAATTCCGGAACCCAATATATATATTGGATATGCCCACGGATTTCTTTTTATTGGATACGCAGTTCTTGCCGTTTTAATGACAATCGAAAGAAAATGGGGATTTAAAAGGTTTCTTATCCTGTTCTCTGCTTCCTTACTCCCATTTGGTACTTTTTATATTGACAAAAAGTATTTAAGACCTTCAGCTTAGTAAACTTTGAATTGCCAGATTATAACTTGGTAGGCCAAAACCAAGAATAACCCCTTTAGCAACAGGTGAAATATAGGACATGTGCCTAAATTCCTCCCTAGCAAAGGTATTACTGATATGTACCTCTATTACAGGCGTCTTTATCCCCTTGATGGCGTCCCCAATTCCAATAGAAGTATGGGTGTAAGCCCCGGCATTTAAAATTATGCCTTCATAGCCCTCATAACCGCACTCATGCAGCTTATTGATGATCTCCCCCTCTATGTTCGTCTGATAATATTCCAATTGCACGTCCTTATATTTGAACTGCAATTCTGTGAAATAATCTTCAAAAGTGATACTACCGTATATTTCGGGCTCCCGTTTACCTAAAAGGTTGAGATTGGGACCGTTGATAATGATAATTTTCATGCGTTAAAACTTTTAATTATTCCAATAATATAAACGTATTTAACTTAAGCGCTAAAATTATAATATTGGAATATAATTAGTACCCTAGAATCGTTTTGTAAACATATCAAATAGTTAGGCATAAAAAAAGCGGAAACATCGCTATTTCCGCTTTAAATAATTTACTTAATTTGATCATTATAAGGAAAAAAGAACACCTAAATTGATCGTAGAAAAGGTGAAATCAGCATCTTTAACACTTACGCCAGAATAAGATAATGTTAGTTGTGCCTTTTCAGAAACATCATAACCAACAATAGGTCTATAATAAAACCCTCCGTCGTTGCCGTCATTAATTCCTAAGGCATAACCCAAATCAGCACCAATAGAAAAATCCTCAGAAGCTTTGAAACGAGCTGCGGCTGCTATTGGAATAAACTGCGCTGGATCACCAAAATCTTTAAACTCACTTTTCAAAAATGCATTTGAAAATCCAGTAGTAATACCTGCGTCAAAACTCTCAAAAACGCCGAACATGTATAACAAATCAAGGCTTAAACCAAAAGAATAGACATCTGCTGCATCACCTACTGGTAATTGTGCATTTACGCCTATCTTAAAACCATCTTGTGCCTGAACACCAAAACCAATCAATGCAAATACGGCAACTAACACTAATTTTTTCATAATTTATATTTTTAGATTATATTCTAAATATAATACAATTTTGTAAATTCCTTTTATTTAAATATGAAATTAAAATCCTAATTGCTTGTTGGTTAGTTAAGTATCAGCAACTTTATTTCGGCTACGACAAGAATCAATGCATAATTGTATCTTTAACCTATGAATTGGCATCAAGGACTAAAAGACTTTCAAAATTACCTCAAAATTGAGCGGGGTCTTTCCAAAAATTCCATTCAAAACTACTGTTTGGATGTTCAAAAGCTCGTTCTCTTCCTTGAAACGAATTCCATTCAAGAAAAACCTATTGCCATAGGTCGTGAAACAGTACAACAGTTTATTTACGAAATAGCCAAAGTGGTCAATCCCCGATCCCAAGCGAGGATCATATCAGGGTTAAAGTGCTTTTTTAACTACTTGGTTTTTGAGGATTACCGAAGCGACAATCCAATGGATTTGATAGAATCCCCTAAAGTAGGCCGCAAGCTTCCGGATACCCTCTCGGAGGTTGAGATCAATGCTTTAATTGAAGCCATAGATCTTTCCAAAGAGGAGGGGGAGCGCAATAGGGCTATTTTGGAAACACTTTATGGCTGTGGATTACGGGTCACCGAATTGATCAACCTCCGGATATCCGACCTATATTTTGAGGAGGACTTTATAAAGGTTACCGGAAAGGGCGACAAACAACGTTTTGTCCCCATCAGCAACATCAACAAAAAATACATCAATATCTACAAGAAAGAAAAAAGAGTACACCTAAATATTCAGAAAGGTCATGAAGATATCCTTTTTCTCAACCGAAGGGGCAAGCAACTGACCAGGGCCATGGTCTTTACCATTATTAAACAATTGGCAGAAAAAATAAAACTCAACAAAACCATTAGTCCACACACCTTACGGCATTCCTTTGCATCGCATTTACTGGGAAACGGTGCCGACTTAAGGGCCATTCAGCAGATGTTGGGACATGAAAGCATCACAACTACGGAAATCTATGTGCATTTAGACAGAACCAAGCTTTCGGAGGTCCTTAACGAATTCCATCCAAGGAAATAATAAGAAATAAACCCTTTGTCCTGCTGCTTCCAATTTATTTTCCCACTAATCCCTATATCTTCTATAATCTTTATTATAAGGTCTAATGATAAGTCGTGCCTCCCTATCAAAACGTATGTAATTGTAAACCCAATTGATAAAAACCACCATTCTATTCCTAAATCCTATCAAAAAGAATAGATGTACGAACATCCAAACATACCATGCAAATATCCCTTGGAACCTATATTTTTTTAGGTCCACCACAGCTTTGTTCCTCCCCACGGTAGCCATACTGCCCTTATCTTTGTAATTAAAAGGTATCAATGGTACATGCTCCAAAAGTCTAACGAGGTTATCTCCAAGACTGGCACCTTGCTGAATAGCAGGTTGTGCCATCATGGGGTGACCAACAGGGAATTCCGGCGAGACCATGCAGGCAATATCGCCAATGGCATATACATCCTCTACCCCCTCCACTTGGTTGAAATGGTTTACTTTTAAGCGGTTTCCTGTAACGGTCAGTTCACTGGCATCAACCCCCTTTATCAATGTCCCTTTAACACCTGCCGCCCAAACAAGGGTAGCCGTGTCAAAAACAAGGTCGGTCATAGTCGTGGCCAGTTTTCCATCATAATTGGTAATACGTGTCTCCGTCCATACCTGAACCCCGAGATTCTCTAAGTACTCTTCGGCCTTTTCAGAGGCCTTTTCACTCATTTCCTTTAATATTCGCGGGCCAGATTGCACTAAGTGAATCTGAGCCCTACGGGTATCAAGGTCTGGATAATCCTTGGGAAGGATTCCTTTTTTTATTTCTGCAAGGGCACCGGCAAGTTCCACCCCTGTTGGCCCCCCTCCTACGATCACGAAATTCATAAGGGCATCCCTCTGATGTATATCATCGGTCAATAATGCTTGCTCAAAATTTTCGAGGATGAGGCTTCTTAGATTAAGGGATTGGACAATGGACTTCATGGCCATACTATGTTTTTCCAATTCCGTATTCCCATAAAAATTGGTTTCAGAACCTGTAGCCAACACCAAATAGTCATACTTTATGGCCCCTATATTGGTTATTATATTTTTTTCTTTAGTCTCAATTTCCTGCACATCGGCAAGCCTGAAAATAAAATTGGAATAGTTCTTCAATATCTTTCGGATGGGATAAGCTATGGAGTCGGGCTCCAACCCACCTGTAGATACTTGGTAAAGTAAAGGTTGAAAAGTATGGTAGTTATGTTTGTCCAACAGGACTACCTGCACTTCCTTATTGCTCAATTTTTTGGCTAAGGATACTCCTGCAAAACCACCGCCTATAATTACAATGCGTGGATAGCTGGTCCTTGAAATGTTCATATCGAAATTCATTGCCCTAAATTAATCATTCATATGTTTTTTGCCCTATTCAATATGTAGTTTTTATTATATTTATCCAAACCTTTAACAATCCTATCCAATTATGAGAAAATTATTATTCAGCGCAGCCGTAATGTGCTTCTTGTCATACCAGATACATGCACAGAAAACAACTCAGGACGTTTTAAAAAACTTGGACAAGAAAAGTGAAACCTACGGCACCATAGCCCAAAATATCTGGGAATTTGCAGAAATGGGTTATTTGGAGGAAAATAGTTCTTCCTTATTGCAAAAGACTTTAAGTGATGAAGGTTTTTCCATAAAAAAAGGGGTTGCGGGAATGCCTACAGCTTTTATTGCGGAATATGGCAACGGAGGACCTGTCATTGCTATCCTGGGAGAATTTGATGCCTTGCCTGGATTATCCCAGCAGGCAGCTCCTGAAAAACTATCTGCCGGTAAAGCTGCGGGGCATGCCTGCGGCCATCATTTATTCGGGACAGCTTCTACAGCTGCCGCAATAGCCGTGAAAGAGTGGATGGAAGCAAACAACACCAAGGGAACCATTAGATTCTACGGTTGCCCAGCAGAAGAAGGGGGCTCAGGAAAGGTATATATGGTTAGGGAAGGCCTGTTCAACGATGTGGATGTTGCCTTACATTGGCACCCAGGTGCAGAAAATGAAGCAAATGCCGGAGCCGCCCTGGCCAACAAATCGGCAAAATTTAGGTTTCATGGGATTTCTGCCCATGCTGCAGGAGCTCCAGAAAAAGGTCGTTCTGCCTTGGATGGCGTGGAAGCTATGGACATGATGGTGAACATGATGCGCGAACATATCCCGTCTGAAGCCCGAATACATTACGTGATTACGCAAGGAGGGAAAGCTCCTAATGTGGTCCCCGATTTTGCTGAAGTCTACTATTACGCGAGACATGGACAGCGGGATGTGGTCATCGATATTTTCGATAGAATTGTAAAAGCTGCGGAAGGTGCAGCCTTGGGTACTGGAACCACTATGGATTATGAGATGATTGGCGGCACACACGAACTATTGCCCAACTTGACCCTCCAAAAATTGATGTACGATAATTTGGTGAAGGTTGGTGGGCTATCCTATACTCAGGAAGAAAAGGAATTTGCAGATAAAATAGCCCTGAGCTTGGGATATGAAAAAGCAAATATGGAGGTTGCCAAAAATATAGAACCCTATAAAACCGAAGCCAAAGCATACGGATCCACAGATGTTGGAGACGTAAGCTTTACGGTTCCCACAGCTGGTCTGAGCACTGCCACTTGGGTTCCCGGAACTCCAGCGCACAGCTGGCAAGCTGTTGCAGCAGGTGGTACTTCCATTGGTAATAAAGGCATGATGATAGCGGCAAAAACACTGACACTTACTGCCATTGATATTTTAAAGGGCAAGGATATTATAATGAAGGCGAAACAAGAACTTCAAGAAAGACGGGGAAAAGATTTTAACTACATCCCCTTATTGGGTGATAGGGCCCCCGCCTTGGATTACAGAAAATAACAAGTCATCATTTAACAAAAACCGATACTATTTTTATTATCGATTTTTTTGTGTTGTCTTGTAACAAAAATCGACTTCTTAACACCAATAGGTAACCAACCAATAAAAGTGACGAAGGACCAGGAACATCAATTTGTAAGCGAACTAGAGAACAATCAGAATATTGTTCATAAGGTATGCTCATTGTATACCAATGACCGTGATTCACACAAAGATCTATTTCAGGAAATTACCATCCAATTATGGAGGGCATACCCAAAATTCCGAGGGGAGTCCAAATTTAGCACTTGGATGTACCGGGTAGCTTTAAATACGGCCATAACGCTCTATCGAAAATCGAAAAAAAGCATAAAGACACAGGATTATGAATCGGTCATTTTTAAAATCAAGGCCGATGAGTACGATGAAACACAGGAACAACAATTGAAATTAATGTACAATGCCGTCAAGGAGTTGGGCGATATCGATAAAGCATTGGTATTTCTATACTTGGAAGATAAAAATTACACCGAAATAGCCGAAACCTTAGGTATTTCAGAAGTAAATGCGAGGGTGAAAATGAACAGGGTAAAAAATAAATTAAGAACTATACTTAATCCTTAAGATGATGATGGATGAACTAGATCTATTAAAAAAGGACTGGCAAAAAAAGGAAGAACATCTTCCTAAAATATCCTACGCTGATATCTACAAGATGATATGGAAAAAATCCTCTTCTATTGTGAAATGGATTTTCTATATCAGTATAATGGAATTTGCGTTTTGGACGGCCATAAATATTGTGTTCACCGATGGGGAATCATGGCAGCTTATCAAATCATGGCATCTCTATGAGTTTACCATTGGACTGATGGTAGTGAACTATATCATCCTGCTTTATTTTATTTATAAGTTCTATGTGAATTATAGGAAGATATCCTTTACAGATTCATCAAAAGACCTCATGAAGGCTATTCTCAAGGTCAAAAGAACGGTGACCCAATACGTATGGTTCAATTTGATAATGTTTTCCCTCTCCTTGATCTCTGGGATTTATGGTAGCCTCATATACGGCCCCGATAGTGGCAAGATCATTAATGCTGCTTCAGAGGCGGGGAACGAAACCGTTTTTTGGACTATTATTATTGGAATCTGTATCATAGCAGTGGTCGTACTATTAGGACTTATCTGGCTCTTTTACAAATTGTTATATGGGATCCTATTAAAGCGACTGCGAAAAAACTACCAAGAACTGAAAGATTTGGAAGTCTAGACCTTCCATTTTCGTTGTTTATTCTCCTCCTCGTAGGCCAACAAATCTGCCTTGGAAATCACCTTAAGAAAGGATGGATGCTGCTCAATGGCATATTCCATTTTTTCAATGATGGATTCAAAGGATTCATTAGCATAATCAATATCCAGAGGTTCTTTGATGACGATGGATTGCAGAATTCCTTTTTTCTTTACCCGCAATCCCTTTTTGTCGAAAGAACGTCTAAAACCATCAATCACCACAGGAACTACAATGGGTTTGTATTTTTTAATGATATGTGCTGTGCCCTTGCGCAATGGTTTCCAAGGCGTAGTGGTCCCTTGTGGAAAGGTAATGACCCAACCGTCGTTCAATGCGACCCCAATATTGGAAATATCACTCATTTTAACCTGCCTGTTCACATCTTTCCCTTCGGCCCTCCAAGTGCGCTCTATACTTATAGAACCGGCATAGGCGAAAATTTTGGTGAGCACGCTTTTCTTCATCGTTTCCGCTGCCGCAATATAATACATGTTCAATTTTGGCTGCCAGATATATCCAATGTTCCTAATATTGTTCTCTCTTCCACTTAGGCTGGCGTTGAATACATGGAACATGGCCACCACATCCGCAAAATATGTTTGATGGTTGCTCACGAAAAGGACATTACGATCTGGAAGGCTCCTAATTATCTCTGAACCTTCAATTTCCAACTTGTTAAATTTCTTATACCTCTGGTGCGTAATAAGCGCCATGATGCGTATTAGCCATTTCTTAATAAATAATATATGTCCGAAGGGGTTTCTTTTAAAAAAGGTCATAATTAGTGGTTAGAGAATTCAAAATTACAAAATAACGGTTTATAGTACCTGTTTAAATAGCTCTTTAACTTCACTAAGCATCATGGCTGTTGCCCCCCAAACCGTATAACCATTTAGTTTAAAGGCAGGTACGTCTATATTCTGGGCGTAGGATGTGTTCAATTTTTGATAAATGATGGTCCTATCGTCCATAAATTCATCCAAAGACACCTCTACCAAGGCCTCAACCTCAGATTCCTGAATTATAAATGGGGACACTTCAGGATACAAACCTATATAGGGGTACACCTCAAAATTACTTGGAGGAATATAAAGCTCCGTCAAAGAACGGATAACCTTTACTGCCTGAGGCTCTACCCCTACCTCTTCATAGGTTTCCCTCAAGGCCGTATGCAAAAGATCTGTATCTTCCTTTTCTACCTTGCCCCCAGGAAAACCTATTTGATTGGAATGGACACCCTTATAAGATTTTCTTAAAATAAGGAGTAAATTGGTACCCGAACTTTGATTGGGGTAAAAAAGAGCCATAACAGCAGCTTTTTTTGTATTTTTTCTTTTTATTTCAATAGATTGCAAGGATTCAATCCGCTCCAACGGCGCCATTTTATAATGGGATTCCGTTCCCGGAAGTGGGAGATTTTTTATTTTTGCAATACGTTGAGAAAAATCATTAAAATCCATGACACTTAAAACCTTCACATTCTATACAATACTACCATTATTTCTTCTGGCCTCTTGCAAAGATACAACCAAAGTAAAAAAAGTGCCAGTAGAACCTCAAAAAAGCAATGTGGTGGATTCTGTGGCCGTAGTTACGGAAAAAAAGAGCGAAAAAGAGGAATTTGTTCTTACGGAGGAAAATGCCATCGAATTCTTTTTTAATTACAACAAAACACTAAAAGAGGACACCGTTAAATTGACCACGAATTTTGGTGACATCACCATTCAACTTTTTGATGACGTGCCTTACCACAAGTCAAACTTTATCTACTTGACCAAAAAAGGATATTTCAACGACACTTATTTCCACAGGATCGTAAAAAATTTCATTATCCAAGGGGGAAATGCCGATAACGTGGAAACCGGTAGAAAAAGAGGTAAAATAGGAAGGTACTTATTGCCTCCCGATACCAGAAAAGGTCATAAACACCATCGAGGTACGGTTTCCATGCCAAGTAGCGAAATAGATAATCCACATATGTTGGCATCCCCATTCGAATTTTTTATTGTGGTCACCAAACCAGGATCCTATCATTTGGACGGGGACTACACCCCTTTTGGAAAAGTAATTGCGGGCATGGATGTGGTAGATAAAATAAATAGCCAACCGGTAGGTCAAGGAGATTGGCCCATCCAAAACATTTACATCCTAAAGGCAGAAGTTATCAGGTAGTCCTGTAGATGCTTGGCAATGCAATCTTAAAGCGAACTGCAACAAGTCGGATTCCAATAACAATAATAATTCCTGCCATAAATGCGTAGGCATCATCAAAAGGCAACTTCCTCAATAAAAAATAACACACCCCACCCAGAATACATGCAGTGGCGTAAATTTCTTTTCTAAAGATTACTGGTATTTCATTACAAAGTATATCCCTGATCACCCCACCAAAACATGCAGTGATGGTTCCTAGGCCAATACACATAATAGAAGAAAGGCCAACAGATAACCCTCTTTCAATACCAACCATGGTATATAGTCCTATCCCGATGGCATCAAACAAAAAAAGTGATTTTCGAATATATTTAAGTCGCGCCCTAAAGGTAACAGCAAAGACCACTGTACCAAAAATAGTATAAAGATATACTGGATCCGTTAACCATAAAACGGGTGTATTACCTATTAATAGGTCCCGTAAGGTACCCCCTCCTACTGAGGTTACAAAGGCAATGATAAAAACACCGAACAGATCCAACTTCTTATCAATGGCCACCAATACACCGGAAATGGCGAAGGCGATGGTTCCTAAAATATCAATGATGAAATAAAACATGGATTAACGCCTAATTTTTTGGTATATAATTCGTTTCCTTTAAGTGAAATACATCAACTAATGTTTCTCCGCCCCACTTGGATGGCAAAATAAAGAAAAATGCTTGGCTAAACCGTAACAGCTAACGAATAACTTCAATTAAATTTTAATACGGATAAAATAACTTTGAGGTACACCCAATTTAAAGCAGTGAAAACAAATACTATGGTTTATCTTAGAACAAAGATAATTTTAAAATTATTGCGTATTCAAATATAAAATTAAGAATGTCACTCAATAAACGGTAAGATGTATAGAAAAGTAGAAGAGTCACAAACCTTGCTGATCAATACCCAGGCCAAGGACTTGGAAGCCCTTAACAAGGAAATTATCAAATTTGGTTTTGGCCAGTCCCCTTTTCTCCCACCAAATCATGTCATAAATGCCCTTAAGGAAGCGGCACATCACAAAGAATATTCCTCGGTACAGGGAGATCTGGACCTTAGAAAATTGATATCTGTATTCCACTTGACGCATAATGGCCTAAAAGTTCAACCAGATAATATATTGGTGGCCCCGGGATCAAAAATATTGTTGTACACCATTATGCTTGCCTTTGAAAATGCCGATATTCTTATACCAGTACCGTCGTGGGTGTCCTATGCACCACAAGCGGCACTTGCTGGACACCATGTAATAAAACTGAATACCTCCTATGCAGAACGGTGGCGTATTAGTGCCAAAACCATTGAAGAAGCCATAAAAAATAAACGGCACCATGCAACTATCATGATCTTGAACTATCCAGGCAATCCCGATGGATTGACCTATTCAAAATCTGAACTAAAAGAATTGGCACAACTTGCAAAAGACCATAATATATTGGTCATCTCCGATGAAATTTATGGCCTTCTTACCTTTGATGGTTCCCATGAATCTTTTGCCACCTATTACCCTGAACGAACCATTACTACCACGGGTTTATCCAAATGGTGTGGTGCAGGAGGTTGGAGGTTGGGCGCTGCCTTCTTATATGACGGCATTGAAAAAGAATTTAAACAGGCGTTGATAGGCATTGGATCGGAAACCTATTCATGTGCTCCGACACCGGTTCAAATGGCGGCTAAAGAAGCGTATAAAAGCTATGATGACGTAAAAGATTACTTATACAAACAAACCGATATACTTCAAAAAATCGGTTTGTATTGTGCCAGAGAATTAAATGCTGTACATATTCGTGTTCATCCTCCACAAGGTGGGTTTTACATTCTTCTGGACTTTTCACTGCATCAGAATACATTAGCAAAAAAAGGGATCACAACATCCTGTGAACTATGTGAACACCTTTTAAAAGATACCGGAGTCATGATCCTACCCAGTTCGGCATTTGGATTCAATAAAGATTTTCTGGGTGCTAGATTGGCATTTGTAGATATTGATGAACCATTGAAAGAAAATGGATTTAACATAGAAAGTGATTGTCCCAGAATTGTAAAGGGAATAAAGTTGCTTGCCAACTGGATTGAAACTCTTAAAATTTAATCCTAACTTTAATTGATGAAAGTTAAATTGCCATTTTTTCACTAAACAACAATAAACCAAGCATGAATAACACGAACAACAATTTGAGTACGTTTAGCACCTTATTTCTGGTCAAGGGCATCTTGACCTTATGCTTCTCCATATTCTTTATCCTCTATGGCTGTATAGGAATTATCATAGGGAATGCTGATAAATGGTCCCATGATCACAATTCTATACCCTTCAATCCCGGTCTGATCTTTATCGTAATCGGGGGAATAGGATTAGTGATTTCCATTGTTTTGGGAATCCTCACCTTAATGGCCTCCAGATATCTAAAAGAGATAAAGAACTACAATTTTATTTTTGTAATGGCCATCCTTAATTGCTTTACAGGAATATTGGGAATCATTTTAGGCATATTTACCATTATTGAACTGAGCAAGCCCGAAATAAAACAACTATTTCATGAAAAATGATCATGGTTTAAAATCCATGTTATAGCTTGATGTACTCCTAATTGGATTGCCCATTAAAGGATAGCTGGGATTGATTAACTTTGTCCCCTAAAATATGTAGAAATGCTAGGTTTAAAATTGGAGACCGACCCACGCTGGGTGGATATCGTAGAATCAAATATTGAAGAAATATTAACGGATCACGCATGGTGCGAACAAAAAGCGGCCACCAATGCCATCACTATTATTATTCAAAATCCAGAACATACGGATTTGGTCACCGATCTCTTAACCTTGGCACAAGAGGAACTGCAACATTTTGAAATGGTCCATGAAATCATTAAAAAAAGAGGGTATACTTTAGGACGTGAACGCAAGGACAGTTATGTAAACGAGTTGTTTAAATTCATGATCAAAGGGGGAACGCACCAACAAAGTTTGGTGGATAGGCTATTATTTTCCGCTATGATAGAAGCCCGCAGTTGTGAGCGGTTCAAGCTCTTGTCCACAAAAATAAAAGATCCCGAGTTAGCTAAATTTTATCACGATCTCATGATCAGTGAAGCAGGGCATTATACCACATTCATTGGTTTTGCCAGACAGTACGGAGAAGGACTTGACGTAAATAAACGCTGGGCTGAACTGATAAAGTTTGAAGGGGAAGTAATTAAAAATTACGGCAAATCCGAGACCATTCACGGGTAGACCAATTACTGGCCCAGTCCATAAATACGTTATGGAAAATTTTAAATTCTGAGCCTGCTGATGTCAAAAAAATGATGGCCCTTATTTCTACTCAGTATACACCCTGTTCTCCTGTTCTGCGACACGGATAAAAGTAGTGCGTTTTGTCAATTCCTTTAGACGTTGGGCGCCCACGTAAGTGCAAGTGCTCCGTAAACTACCTAAAATATCTTGGACGGTAAGTTCTACCTTCCCTTTATAGGGCACTTCCACGGTTTTTCCCTCACTGGCCCTATAGTCTGCCACCCCGCCAACGTGTTTGTCCATGGCCGTTGTGGAGCTCATCCCATAAAATTGTTTAAATGGCAGACCGTTTCGTTCTATCAATTCCCCCCCGCTTTCATCATGTCCGGCCAACATCCCTCCGAGCATCACAAAATCGGCACCTGCACCAAATGCCTTGGCAACATCACCTGGGCTCGCACAACCTCCATCGCTAATAATTTGACCTCCAAGACCATGGGCAGCATCTGCACATTCAATAATAGCCGATAATTGGGGATACCCTATCCCGGTCTTTATTCTTGTGGTACATACAGATCCGGGGCCTATGCCGACTTTTATTACATCCGCCCCAGCGAGCAGTAATTCTTCCACCATCTCACCGGTTACCACATTTCCCGCAATTATGACCTTATCTGGATATTGTTTCCTAGTTTGTTTTACAAAATTTACAAAATGCTCTGAGTACCCGTTGGCCACATCGATGCATATAAATTTCAATTTTGGATAAATGCTGAAAATAGATGCCAAGTGCTTTGTATCTCTAGGACCTGTCCCAGTACTCACCGCAATATGATCTACAATATCCGCCGGTGCATTTACCATAAACTTATTCCATTGGGAAGGTGAATAATGTTTATGGATGGCCGTAAATATTTTATTCTTTGCTAGGGCCAATGCCATTTCAAAAGTTCCCACCGTATCCATATTCGCAGCCATAATCGGAATACCTGCCCAATTGGAATTGCTATGAAGAAACTTAAACTCACGCTCCAGCTGCACCTGTGCCCTGCTTTTCAAGTTGGATCGCTTCGGACGAATCATGACATCCTTAAAACCTAATTTTATATCTTGTTCTATTCGCATCTATAGGAAGTATTTACTTACTAATAAAAGTACAATTTCCTTACTGAACACAAAGTACATAATATAATATTTAGATTTAATTAAGTAATGATGACCCATACCCTTTACACCGCATTTTGTATTCTAGGATGTCTGATTTTTTTCTATCTTACTCATCACTAAAACCCTAGAAATGTCTCTAAAATACCTTATCGTTTTTTTGTTCTTAGGCTCTATGTCCTGCTTTCCCCAACAAACTACATCCAAAACCGAAAAAATTATTACTGTAAATAAAGACCGCTTGGAGGCCAGTATTTTTGAATTGGCCAAATTTGGAATGAAAGAGAACGGTGAAACAAGCCGCGTGGCTTTTAGCGATGCCGATATTGCTTCTAGAACCTACATTATCAATCTCATGAAAAATGCGGGATTGGAGGTCCATATAGATTTTGCCGGAAATATCATAGGTCGCCGAAAAGGTTCTGATGGCACCAAAAAAATTATTGCCTTTGGATCCCATACAGATACCGTTCCCGATGGGGGAAATTATGACGGATGTGTAGGTTCCTTGGCCGCCTTGGAAGTAGCCCTAACTCTGATGGAGAATAATATAGAAACCAATCATCCCTTGGAAGTCATTATCTTTTCTAATGAAGAAGGTGGTCTATTAGGGAGTCGCGCCCTTGCAGGGGCATTGAGCCCAGAAGCCCTCCTTGTCAAAAACAGCTCAGGATTCACTCAAGGCGAAGGCGCAAACCGACTAGGAGGCGATGTTTCAAAAATAGAAAAGGCGGCACGTAAAAAGGGAGAATTAGCGGCTTTTTTAGAATTGCATATAGAACAAGGCGGAATTTTGGATAGAGAAAACATAAATATTGGTGTTGTGGAAGGTATTGTGGGCATTAAATGGTGGGATGTAGAAATCACCGGCTTCGCCAACCATGCAGGAACTACACCGATGAACATGAGAAAGGATGCCCTCCTGGCTGCTTCTAAATTTATCATTGCGGTCAATGAGGTCACCAATAGTTTTGAAGGCAAACAAGTGGGTACGGTAGGCCGTATTAGTGCTGAACCGGGAGCCCCAAATGTGATATCTGGCAAAGTTCTATTAAGTTTGGAAATCCGAGACTTATCCTCTGATAAAATAGTACAAGTATTTGATGGCATCCAAAAAAGAGCTGCGGCAATCGCCGAGGAATCCAATACAACAATAAATTTTCATCCCATAGATGCCAATGCAAAACCGGCTTTAACGGATAAGATTATACAAGAGGTTATTGCAGCTTCAGCCAAGAACCTAGGACTTACATACAAACAAATGCAAAGTGGGGCGGGCCATGATGCCCAGGATATGGCGCTCATTGCACCGGCAGGAATGATCTTTGTTCCCAGTAAGGATGGAATTAGTCACTCGCCCAAAGAATTCACTTCTGCCGAGGATATGGCCAATGGTGCAAATGTTTTGTTACAGTCCATTTTGAAATTGGATAAAGAATTGGATTAATCCTCCACTTATACTAAATATCAGGTAATCAATACATTAATTTTTCCTACCGATAGGAAAAAAGAGGTTATTTCATTATTTATCTAGGGAAAATGGTACCTTTAAGTGAAGCAAATGGGTCTTACCTATTGGCTTAAATGAATACAATATACCATTGTCCCCCACTTGGCGACCTTGTTCTGCAAATAGATAAGACAATTCTTTTGCATTGGAAATTAAACCCACGCATATTCCTTCTGAAGCGTAAGGTTTTACAATTATATATTAATAAAACTTCTAATAACAATATTCCTATGAAAGCAAAAATCAGCTTTTTGGTAATAGCAATGGCACTTATAACCATTGTTGTTTTTGTGGATCTTTCGCAAGAGGAAAATACTTCTGAAAAATCGCAAAATGCATCTTTTAATTTTATTAAATGTACCGTTGCCCAATACGTATTGCAAAACGTGGATACAACCCGACAAATAGCTCCATTATTTGATAACTTAGGAGACCTTCACTATCCAATAACCATTAAAGATAATAAGGCGCATGCTTTTTTCGATCAGGGATTAAAATTAGCCTATGCCTTTAACCACGCGGAATCCCATCGTTCTTTTATGGAAGCCTCTAGACTAGATCCAAATGCAGCCATGACCTATTGGGGACAGGCTTGGGCCTTAGGCCCCAATATTAATGATCCCTTACCAGATGATGAGAGGAAAATATCAGCCCATAAGGCAATAAAGAAGGCAATGGATTTGGCGGATAAATCTTCGGAAAAAGAGCAGGCATTAATAGAAGCGCTCCAAAAAAGGTATAGTGATGACCTCAAAAAAGAAATTGAAATTTTGAATTTGGATTATATGCATGCTATGGCTCAGGTGGCCAAGAAGTTTCCAAACGATGTGGATATAAAAGTTTTATATGCAGAAGCAATTATGAACACGGTACCTTGGAATTATTGGGACAAAAACGGTAATCCTTCTCCATTTATTAAGGAGGCTAGGGAAGCCCTGGAAGGTGCAATAAAACTAAACCCGGAGCATCCAGGGGCACATCATTATTACATCCATTTAATGGAACTGCCAATGCCAGATATGGCAGTTTCCAGTGCCGATAAATTAGTTACGTTAATGCCAGGTGCAGGACATATTGTACATATGCCCTCTCATATTTATATCCGAGTGGGACGTTATATGGATGCAGTAAAGGTAAACCAAGCAGCTATATTGGCAGATGAGGATTATATTTCCCAATGTTATTCCCAAGGACTATATCCTCTAGGATATTATCCACATAATATTCATTTTTTATGGTCGGCCTCAAGTATGTTGGGAAATAGCCAAATTGCAATTAATGCGGCCACCAAAACAGCTGAAAAGGTTCCAAATGGAGAACTGGCTACGCTTACCTTCTTGCAAGATTTTGCCGCAACTCCTTATTTGGCTTACACTAGATTTGGAAAATGGAATGAAATATTGACCATCCCAAGTCCCAAAACAGATATTAAACATCTGCGATTAATTCGCAATTACGCCAGAGGAATAGCCTTTATACGCAAAGGGAATGCAAAAGAGGCCAAAGAAGAATTGGATGCTATTGCCCTTTTCAAGGATGATCCAGAAATGGTGAATTTGGTTGCTACCGCACACAACCCATCATCCCATATTGCAGAAATTGCCTATGAAGTGGTTGCAGGTGAATTGGCCAACCTTAATGGTCTTCCCGAAGAAGCAATTTTACATTTGAAAAAAGCGGTATTAGCTGAAGATAAATTAGTTTACACCGAACCTGCTGCTTGGCATATCCCCACACGTCAGAACTTGGGCGCCATTTTATTGAAGAATGGAAAACTAGAAGAAGCGGAAAAAATTTATAAGGAGGATCTTGCCATTCTTAGACAAAATGGTTGGTCCTTGATTGGCCTATACCATAGTTTAATGGGCCAAGGTAAAATTGATGAGGCCAAAGCTGTAAAGGAAGAATTTGATACTGCCTGGAAACATTCGGACATCAAAATAACCACTTCAATATTGTGATTCTAGAACCGTGTACAATTACACTGCTTTATTGAATAAGAAGAAATGATCATTTTATAGAAAATACATGAAAATTCATACCCAGGTCCCCATCTATGTGTTCTATTTAATTTTTTGCGGTATAGTAGTTTCCTGCAATACGTCAACAAAAGAGCAAATCCCTATCTATAATCCAATTGATTTCAATCCGCTATTGGTTGAAAGTAGCATGCAAACCCATAGCAAAAACCATGTGATTTCTGACTTTAGCCTAATAAATCAATACGGGGACACCGTTACGCAGCACGATTACCAAAACAAGATTTATGTAACGGATTTTATTTTTACCCGCTGTCCTTCAATATGTCCTTTAATGACCAATAATATAGAAAAGCTACAGAACGAATTCAAAAATGATAAAGAGATTGGATTTCTATCTATTTCTGTCACCCCTAAAATAGATAGTGTTCCCATTTTAAAAGAATATGCCGACCGAAATAATGCTATTCAAAATAAATGGAATATTACTACAGGGGATAAGAAACATATTTACAATCTGGCAAGAAAAAGTTATTTTGCTGCTGTTGATGAAGGGGATGGTGGACTACAAGATTTTATCCACACCCCGAATTTTATTTTGGTGGACAAAAAAAAACAAATCAGGGGAATTTACGATGGTACCAAAGACTCAGAAATAGCACGTTTGGTAAAGGACATTTACTTATTGAAAACCAAATTTTAAGTAGATGTCTCCAAGTAACATTTATGAATATTTTTTTAATTGCAGCACAAAGTTTTTTGCCTCTTCAAACTCTTCTACCATATCCATTACGATCGCGGCAGCAGGCTTAATTTCGTGAATGATCGAAGCTACTTGACCGATTTCCAATTCCCCCTCCTCCATATCTCCTTCAAACATTCCCCTTTTGGCCCTGGCCCTTCCCAATAGATTTTTCAATTCTTCTACTGGGGGGCATTTTGCATAAAGATTTTGTATGTCCTGATAGAACTTGTTTTTGATCATTCTTACAGGTGCCAATTCTTTTAATGTCAGAATAGTATCTCCTTCGCCCGCTTGGACCACTTTTTGTTTAAACAATTCATGTGAAGAAGCCTCATAACTGGCCACAAATCTACTACCTACCTGCACCCCATCTGCCCCCAGCACCATTACCGCTAACATTGCTTTCCCTGTGGCAATACCACCAGCTGCCAGTATTGGGATTGTGATTTTTTCCTTGACCGCTGGAATCAAGGTTAAAGTGGTTGTTTCGTCCCTTCCATTATGTCCCCCAGCTTCAAAACCTTCAGCTACAATGGCATCTACGCCGGCCTCTTGGGCTTTCACAGCAAACTTCACACTGCTCACCACATGTACCACAGTAATTCCTTTTTCCTTTAAATAAGAGGTCCAAGTTTTAGGATTGCCAGCTGATGTAAATACTATTTTTACCCCCAATTCCACAATAATAGACATCAATTGATCTATGTCCGGATAGAGCATCGGCACATTGACGGCAAAAGGCTTCTTGGTCGCTCTTTGACACTTTTGGATGTGTTCCCTCAAGACTTCCGGGTACATTGATCCTGCTCCAATGATTCCCAATCCACCTGCATTGGACACGGCGGAAGCCAATCGCCATCCACTGGCCCAAATCATTCCTGCTTGTATTATGGGGTACTGTATTTTAAAGAGTTCCGTAATTCTGTTCTCCATTATTTTTTTATCAACTTGTACTCCTTACTGATTCCTTCCATTTCCAATTGAATGATGTACATAGCCTGACTCAATTGCTCTACGGAGATTAGATTATCAGCTTCGGTGATTTGCTTTTCCAAGATACGTTTTCCATAAATATCGTACAACCTTAGGCGTGCCGTTGTTGCCCCTGAAGGCAATTGTATCTGCACATTGTTTTCCATCGGATTGGGGAATAAAATATAATCGAGGGTATTCTCCCCTATGACATCTTCACCATCTTGCCTGTCCACCCCATTTATCGTCATCGCCAAATCAAAATCTGGAATACCATATCCCATTTGTGAGTTTGGATTCTGATAAAATGAAGAACTCTCCCGAACAAGTTGCATAATTTCCAGATTGGTTCTATCGGGCAAAGCCCCCCAAAAGGAGGTAATCGCACCCGCCATGATCGGGGAAGAGAAAGACGTTCCGTTATTACGTACAATAGCATTATTTTCATTTACCACAGCCGAATTTCTTCCCATGGCCATCCCGTCCGGTTTTACTGTGCCCTGGGCATTGGGACCGCGAGAACTAAAACTTACATAGGCCCCGTTCATATCAACAGCGCCAACAGCATACACATTGGCATCGGCTGGAGCGGTAACAACCCCCCAAGAAGTGTTGCCGGAATTACCCGCCGAATTCACCACCAGCATTCCTTTTTCTATGGCAATGTTTGCCCCTTTTGAAATAAAGGCGGTATTCCCGTCCATGTCCGCAGGGGTATAATTGTAATTGGAATTATCAAAAGTACTATAGCCCAAGGAGGTGTTTATAAGATCCACCCCCAAACTATCTGCCCGTTCAGCGGCTTCTACCCAGTAACTTTCTTCAACAGGGGTCTCAGTAGCACCCTCCTCAGTTCTAAACAATATATAACTGGCATCTGGAGCAGATCCCACAAACTGATTTTCTACGTATCCGCCCATATCCGACAAGACCTTTGTGCCATGGCTATCTCCATCGGAACGGTAAATATTACTGGTGCGATCTACAAAATCATAACCGCCCAATAAATCATTATTGCCTCGCAAACGGGAAAAAGCAGGGAGTAGATCTACATTGGGAAATCCCCCATCCATTACGGCAACCCACAATCCTTCTCCTGTATAATTCGCCCGGTGTAGTGCTTCAACCTTTAATTGTACAATCTGTGCCTGACTTTCGCCATAGGCAAAATTTGCTTTCTGTGATAAAAATTTATGGATATGATTATCCCCTCGCCTTTTTCGGCGCTTAGAAGTATTTATTTTTGCATTGAGACTGCGATCGGCATAAGAAATACGATCAACAAATTCCAAACTGGAAAGTGCTACAATGTCATTGATACTTCCAATGACATGCACACAATTGAACCACTTGGATTTAGCTTTTACAGTAATACCGGTTTGACTTCTTACTTGTGTAATATAATTTTCATTGACCGGGACATCCCTATCATCTACTGGAATTCCAAATCTGGTCTTTCTATCCAAGGCTCGAGTACTTAAAATTGATTCTGGGTTTGCCACGGCTTCAGTTACTCCAACTTTATCTTTAAAATAAACCCAAGCGTGTTCCTGAGCTCCTACCCCAAATAGGGTAAAAAAGCAGAAAAGGATAACGATGTTTTTTACCATATTATGAGATCACTCCAGATCCTATTAGTTCATCATCCATATACCAGGCCACAAATTGACCTTCGGTTATGGCTGATTGTTTTTCTTCAAAATCTACATACATACCACCCTCTGTTTGATATAAAGTGGCTTTTTGTAATGGTTGCCTGTAACGTATTCTGGCCATCACTTCCATGGTCTCATCCGCTTTTAAAGCCAAATCTGTACGTACCCAATGTAATTCCTCGTTACTTACAAAGAGCGTTCGTCTATATAACCCAGGATGGCTCTTTCCCTGACCTGTATATATAATATTGTCCTCCACATCGGTATCTATGACAAACAAGGGTTCCTTGGTTCCCCCAACATCCAGACCTTTCCGCTGACCTTTGGTGAAATAGTGCGCCCCTTGGTGCTCACCCACAACCCTGCCGTCTTCAAGATGATAACTTGGCTTTACAGCATAAAATTCCAATTCATCCTTTTTTGAATGAAATGTTGGAACATCTGTTTGGTAATGCGGCAATGAGGAAGGTACCTCAACAATCACACCTTTTTTTGGTTTCAGTTTTTGTTGTAAAAAATCTGGAAGCCTCACTTTTCCAATAAAACAGAGCCCTTGCGAATCTTTTTTATCTGCGGTGATCAAATTATTGTCTGCAGCGATCTTACGGACTTCAGGCTTGGTAAGCTCCCCAATTGGAAAAAGTGTCTTGGCCAATTGCCCTTGTGATAATTGGCAAAGAAAATAGGATTGGTCCTTATTACCATCTACTCCCGCCAAAAGTTGATACGTCTCCGAACCATCTGCATTGGTGATGGTCCCTTTCCTGCAGTAATGGCCTGTGGCTACATAATCTGCACCCAATTGCAACGCGATTTTCATAAAGACGTCGAACTTTATCTCCCTATTGCAAAGAACATCCGGATTTGGCGTTCTTCCCTTTTCATATTCGTGGAACATATAATCCACGATTCGTTCCTTATATTGCTCGCTTAAATCTACTGTCTGGAAGGGAATCCCCAATTTTTCGGCTACAATAAGCGCATCATTACTATCCTCCAACCATGGACATTCATCTGAAATGGTCACGGAATCATCGTGCCAGTTTTTCATAAACAAGCCAATTACCTCGTAACCCTGCTCTTTTAGCAAATATGCGGTTACGCTGGAATCTACTCCTCCGGAAAGTCCTACAACAACTTTTTTCATCTTCTTCAAATCAATATGCAAAAATACAAAATTCACAGATGTCATAATCTCTTTTGACAACACCTATTTAAAGGTATGACCAAAAGAGGTTGACAATCTCCAATAAATCCTAAATCTGTTTGTCGCTCCAGATCTCCATAAATAACACAATTATATTTTATTAAACTTTTTTAATTAAACCTAAACAGTAATAAACAATGAAAATCACCTAATCTGGGATGTAAGCCTTACCATTTTGGGATTCTCCAATAAGACTTCATTACCCATTAATTTTTTTAAGCATTATTCTTAAGCCTAAAATATGATAAAAATTTATTTAGATTAAATGGGATCCCTTTCATGGCCTTGTTTTCATAATTGCTAATTTCCTGAGATGACATGGATAAGAAGGTAATTAAAGAAAGGATGTCCACCGAACTAAACATTTTGGAGACAATACTGGCGACAGCAGATTGAGGTCTATTGGGGGATGCACTTATTCAGGCAGATACCGATTTGGTTATTACCAATATCGCTACAACAAATGGAGCAGTTCACGTTATTGACAGGAAGTAAAAAATTTGAATGAAACCTAAGGCATCAAAATATATGTAGTTTAAAAAATTGTATACATCATAGTTACTATAACTCCTTTACTGTCATTTAAAATAACAGACAATAATTGTTTTTCTTCTTTTACCTTAAAATTAAATGGAGGAGCTAATAAGTTTAAACCACTTTGTTTTTTTATTCTAATTCCTTGTCCTGAAATAATCTCTTTATTCGGTGAAAAATCTCCTTCAGGTAAATGCTCCGTTAAAATAACATATTTAAAATCAGATAGCTTACGCACTATACTTTGTATTTCAGCATTTGATAAATGTTGTAGTACTAGTCTTAATAATACACAATCCCCAGCAGGCAAATCATCTACTGCGATATCCAAACAATGAAATTCTAAATTTTCTTCTTTAAATTTTTGTTTATTATGGGCTATAAGGTCTGTAACTATATCTACCGCAACATACTTCTCAGTATACTTTACCAATTCTTTTCCTACATTAAAATCCCCACAACCTAAATCACATACCACAAGAGGACTTTTAAAAGATGTTAAAAATGATATTAAAACATCGATGTATGGGGTTATTACCTCAGGAATATGGGATCCTTTACCTGAATAAAAATCAGATTTGTTACCACCCCAAAGATTCATTGCATAAACCTGTTCCATAGCCTCTTTGGTTGGCCAAGGCTTCTTTATTCTTTTAGTTCCACTTTCTTTCTTCTTCATAAACACCCTTTTGGTCTATGCCAAATATAAAAGCATATTAATATGTATTCAAATGAAATATTAAAACAAACGTACAGATTATATGTAATTACATATGTTATAAAACTGACATCTCATTAAATAAAAACATTTTACACCAATATGTATAAGTAATGCGGGGTCTTGTTGTCCGATGTGAGATATTGTTTTTGAAGTTAGCATTACAATTTTAGCAGTAATTCAGATAATATAAAAACCAGACATATGTATTGCCTCAAGAAATAGAGTATGCCCATAGGGTTTTAATTGCCTACTATCACCCCAATTAATTCTGGTATGACTTTTCTTTGGGCTAGTTTTTTCAAGGAAACTAGCACTGAACCAACCTGCTGAACAGTGTAGTTTTTTAATTATTTCGATCAATTTGAATTTAGGTAACAACAAAGAATATTCCTTTAACATACAAATATGAACGGTTTACAACTATATTTTTTAAAACGTGATTCTATCCCTCATCTTTACAGTCCCAAATCTTTCCAAACTATACCTATTTAATGCAAAAAAGCTCCCTTTTTGAGGGAGCTTTTTTTATTTTTAAATGCTATATATTATTTATTCTTCTTTTGGGTTTCTGCCTGCTCCATCATCTCACGCATTTTTTTCTGGAACTTTCCTTCTTTTTTAGGCTTTTTCTTGTTCTCTTGGATCTGGGCATGGATTTTATCTTCATTGATGATAAACTTCTTGATGGCCAGCATAATGAAAATAGTAATTAAGTTGGAAACAAAATAGTACAAACTCAATCCACTCGCAAAACTATTAAAGAAGAATAACATCATTAATGGCGACAGGTACATGATAAATTTCATGTTCGGCATTCCCGGTTGAGTCGGCATATTTTGTCCCGTGGTCATCATCATATAAAAGAAGATGGCAACGGAGGCCAATATTGGAAATAGACTAACATGATCCCCATAAAATGGAATATGGAACGGCAATTCCGCTATGGTATCGTAAGAAGAAAGATCATCTGCCCATAAGAACGGTTTTTGACGTAAGGCAAAGGATGTTGGAAAGAACATAAAGAGGGCGTAGAATATCGGCAGTTGAACTACAGCCGGTAAACAACCACTCATAGGACTCACCCCAGCCTTACCATATAATTTCATGGTTTCTTGCTGCTTTTTCATGGCATTGTCCTTATGCTTTTCATTTAGTTCGGTGATTTCAGGTTTCAACACCTTCATCTTGGCCTGTGATAGATACGATTTATAGGTGACCGGGGACATTAACAGACGCACTAAAATGGTCATGACCACAATAGCAATACCAAATGGGAAGAAAGAACTTAAAAAGGTATATGTCGGTGTAAATATGTATCTATTGATCCATCCAAAAATCCCCCATCCAAAAGGAATGGAATCTTCCAAACCTAGTTCTTTATATTGTGATAAAACCGCAATATCTGTAGGCCCGTAGTACCAGTTCATGGTATAGGAGAGTTCTCCTCCTTCTAACTCCAATGGTGCCACACTACTGTATTCTTTGGTATATCCGGCAGTTTTACTTTCTTCCTCAACCAAATTAACAGAATTTAATTGAGCTGTTTCAAATGGTGTTTTGGTTGCCAAGATGGAACTGAAAAAATGCTGTCTATAAGAAAGCCATTTAATATCCGTTTCCGTTTCCTCATCATCACTACTGTCAGAAAGCTTACTGATCTTTCCTTCTTCATGATTGTAGGTCAATCTTGTATATCGGTTTTCGTACTGAATACTTTTTGAATGACGGATTCCCTTGAGTTTCCATTCCATATTTATGGCGCCACTAGGATTGATTATTCCACTAAGGCCCTGGGATCTAACTATGAAATCGACCAAATAATCATTTGGCTTCATTTCGTATCGGTATTCCAAAAATTGGGAAGAAGACACTTTAGCCTTCATGGAAAGCACTTGCATGTCCCCATTATCCGTCAATGTTGGTTCAAAATATAGATCTTTAGTATTAAGGGACCTATTCTCATTTGTTTTAAAAGAAATATCAAACGATGCGTTCCCATCTTTTACCAGATATACAGGAATGGAATCGTAGGTGACGAAATTTTTCATTCTTGCCTCAACGATCTGCCCTCCTTTATTGCTCACCTTTAAAACAACCAGGTCGTTTTCCAATACTGTAATGGCGTCAGATGGCGAATTAAAGCCAAAAGCTCCCACGGCATTCTTATAACCTGCAACCGAAGTGGAGTCCTGCACGTTCATACTGGGTTCGGTGGTTGGAGTTTCCATTGGGGCTTCCGCAGCTTTATTTTGGGCCTCAACCTGCTCTTGTTTTGCCTTTTGTGCCTCCAACTCTTCTGGGGTCGGCTGATTTTGGTAAAACATGAATATGAGGATACCGAAAATCAGTACAAAGCCAATTATAGATTTTACATCAAATTTTTTTTCTTCCATCTAAGTTTGATTTACAAAACCCGCATAGTGGTTAAACTGTGCAGGCTTGTTTAATTTTAAGTGAGCAAATATTTGTCCATATATGAATTTAATGCCATTGTGACATTAGATTACTTTAATTTATGTTCCAAGGCAGCTTTTACAAACCCAACAAACAAAGGGTGTGGATTGGCAACGGTACTTTTGTATTCTGGATGGTACTGCACCCCAATAAACCATGGATGGTTTGGCAATTCCACAATTTCAACAAGGCCTGTTTTTTTATTTACACCAGAGGTTACCATTCCAACTTTTTCCAAAGCCTCCTTGTATTGGTTGTTAAACTCATATCTATGACGGTGTCTTTCTGAAATGGTTTTTTCTCCGTGATAGACCTTATGAACCAAACTGCCTTCTTTTAAATCACAGTCCCACGCCCCTAGACGCATGGTTCCTCCCTTATTGGTGATGGTCTTTTGTTCTTCCATTAAACTGATGACGGGGTTGGCAGTATTCGCGTCCATTTCCGTAGAATTGGCATCGAGCAGGCCAAGTACATTTCTAGCGTATTCTATTACGGCCATTTGCATTCCCAAGCATATACCCAAAAATGGGATGTTTTGCTCTCTTGCATATTTTACAGCCTTGACTTTTCCCTCAATCCCTCTTTCACCAAAACCCGGAGCAACAAGAATGCCGTCCAAATCTTTCATTTTGTTCACCAAATTCCGATCGGTGATATGCTCGGAATGGATCCATTTTACCTTGACCCGTACTTCGTTTACGGCTCCAGCATGTATAAAGGCTTCCAGAATGGATTTATAGGAATCCTGCAATTCTACATATTTTCCTATCAATCCGATATTAACTTCCTCTTTGGGATTTTTATGTTTGTCCAAAAATTCATTCCAATTAGTCAAATCCGGAACAATATCATCGGGTAACCCTAATTTACGAAGGGTGACCGTGTCCAAGCCTTCTTCTTGCATAAGGATCGGCACATCATATATCGTGGAGGCATCTATGGACTGAATGACGGCATCTCTTTTAACATTGCAGAAAAGCGCTATCTTATCCTTGATATCGTCCGAAATTTCATGTTCGGTCCTACATACCAAGATATCCGCTTTGATACCACTCTCCATTAAGGTTTTTACAGAATGCTGGGTAGGTTTGGTCTTAAGTTCACCTGCAGCTGAAAGATACGGCACAAGGGTGAGGTGTATTACAATTCCATTGGTATCTCCCAATTCCCATAATAATTGACGCACTGCCTCAATATAGGGCAAGGATTCTATATCCCCAACGGTTCCGCCAATCTCGGTAATAACAATATCATATTCGCCACTTTTACCGAGGATCTGAATACGTTCCTTTATTTCATTGGTTATATGCGGTACTACTTGAACGGTCTTTCCTAAAAATTCGCCCCTTCTTTCCTTGTCTATGACACTTTGGTAGATTTTTCCCGTGGTTACGTTGTTGGCCTGGGAAGTCCTTACATTTAAGAAACGTTCGTAATGCCCTAAGTCCAAATCGGTTTCCGCTCCGTCATCCGTTACATAACATTCACCATGTTCGTATGGATTTAGGGTACCTGGATCTACATTGATATAAGGATCTAATTTTTGAATAGTTGTTTTATAACCGCGGGCCTGAAGTAATTTGGCCAATGATGCTGCAATAATCCCTTTTCCAAGGGAAGATGTAACCCCACCGGTTACAAAAATATATTTCGTCTGTGACATGAAGCGTTAGGTTCTTTTCTTAACGCAGGCAAAAGTACAACTTGCAGTCCGATAACACTGTTAATCTCTAGGAAAATCTTTTCGAATTTTCCTTATCAATCCTTCCAAGCCATTTATTTTGATCTCCAACATGGATTTCAACAAATTTCCCAACTTTCCATCGGGAAAACCTTGCTGTTGAAACCACAACAAATAAGACTCTGGAAGATCAACCAGATATCTGTCCTTAAATTTTCCGAACGGCATTTTATAATGAGCCAGTTCTATCAACTGCTTTTTATCTGGGTATATGTTCATTTATTCAGAACTAAAAACTTATCTTTATACACGTACAAAATACATTTATTATGAAAAGGCGCACTTTTATTGGCACTTCAGCTGTAGCTACTATCGGAGTTTTGGCATATCAAACTACCAATGCCCAAGAAAAAAAGCAAGATATGGGATTTAAGCTGAAAAACAACATCAACCATAGTGTGTGCCATTGGTGTTTCGGAGATATTCCTCTGGAGGACTTCTTGATAAATCTAAATGCACTGAACATTAAGGCCGTTGACTTGATGGGGCCCAAAGAATGGCCGCTGTTAAAGAAATACAATATATACTCTGCCATGTGCAATGGGGCAGAGATAAGTTTGACCGAAGGATTCAACGATCCAAAATATCATGGGATCCTCATAGATAACTATAGCAAAATGATACCCTTGGTAGCAGCGGCCGGCTACACCAATCTCATCTGCTTCAGTGGTAACCGCAGGGGGATGGATGATGAAACGGGTTTACATAATTGTGTTACAGCCTTAAAAAAATTAATGCCCTTGGCAGAAGAACATGGGGTTGTAATTCAAATGGAACTATTTAACCAAAGAAACCATCCGGATTATATGGGCGATACTTCTGCTTGGGGCATAGAACTTTGCAAGCAAATTGATTCGGAAAACTTTAAACTCCTTTTTGATATTTATCATATGCAGATCCAAGAAGGGGATATTATCCAATCCATCAAGGACAATCACCAGTATTTTGGACATTATCATACGGCCGGGGTACCGGGAAGGCATGAAATTAACGAAACCCAGGAATTGTATTACCCTGCCATCATGAAAGCCATTTTGGATACTGGTTATAAAGGATACGTCGCCCAAGAATTTATCCCGGCAAGCGATGATAAAATTGAAGCTTTGAAACAGGGGTTTCTAATCTGTGATGTTTAATATATTGTAACAAAACATATTGTTGAACATACGAACACCCTTTAATTCTTCAAGTAAACTAGCTAAAAGATATGTCCAATTGTATTGGCAAAAGGGTATCTTATTCCACCTCCACGATCATCATTTTGTCATAGGATACAATATAGGCCGATTGATTGTAATACCCCGATGATGCTTGTTTTGTATAGTTGAACTTATTCGCGTTATAAGAGGTCTCTCCTATATTTTTACCAGCTTCGAATAGGTCATTTTTATAGGCCAACTTCAAAAGGATATCAAACGTGATATCAAAACCACGAACAGCATATCGATCTGGTTCCATCCCATACTTTCTTTTATACATCTTTACAAACGAATTGGTTCCTAACTCCTTTTCAACGGATGGGTAGGTAAACCCTAAATTTGAAAGATGTGAATTGGAAATAACATCATTTTCAAAAGCCCTGTTCCTATTGGTCGTAAACATTTTGACCCTAATGGAATCGGTAATTGTGGAATTCAAAACAGAACTCACATGATAGATGGTGTTGGGGTTGTCCGACTCTAGAAATACCCAATTGTGTTTTGCCGAAACAACCTGCTTTACCATATTAATGTCCAATGAAATATTATCCTTCAGAGCAAGAATTTTGGCCTTGGGAAATTTTTCCAAAAGCAAGCGTTGTGTTCCTTTATTATTTTCATCGGCTATGATGACCATATTTTCTTCCTTTCTATTGTCCTGAACATAGGTTATTATTTTATTCCTTAAAACCTCATCCGTGGGGATGGAAAAAAACACATTACGGAGGCCAATATCACTATCAGAAGCAATAGGAGCAATCACTGGAACGTCATATTGCCCAGCAGCCAAAGCGACTTCTTTAAGGGATTTGGAATCCAAAGGACCAATTATTGCACTTATATTGTTTAGATTTTCCCGCAACATGATATCCTTTACCCTAGCTACATTCAATTGGGTGTCAAAAGTTCTCACCTTCACGGAAACTCCCAGTTTTTTAATGGAATCCAATGCCACCATTGCTCCCGTGTAAATTCCAAGACTGTATTTGGCATCTTTCCTGCCCGCCATTGAATCCTTGGCCCTTTCCTTATTGGCAACATCAATCTTATCCGTTCTAAAAGGCAGTAAGAAAAGCAGACTGGGTTTGTTAATAGTTTGGATACTATCAATAAGGCTGAATCTATCCAATACCAATGAATTTTTTATTTCTAAATCTGTTGCCTTTTCTTTAGGGATCTTAAGCACCATTCCAGCCTTCAAACCATCATTGAGCTCTGGATTTAAATCCATTAGTTCCGCATAGGTGACATTAAGCTTTCGGGTTAACCTAAATATATTTTCTTTCGATTTTACCTCATAGAAAACATATGTATCGGTATTGATAACCTCTTTGGTCGCCGTCTCTTTTTTGGGCAAGCGAATGATCATTCCTTCCTGTAGACCACGAACTTTCACTTCGGGATTTAGCAATTTAATTTCTTCTTCTGTGACCCCAAATTGTTTTTCCAGATTATAAAACGTCTGTTTTGGTGTAACAACATAGGAGTTAAACAACTGAACCTTCTGGTTTTCAACGGTACTTCCTGCTATTTTTGGCAACTTTAACTGTTGCCCCTCCATAAGATAGTTATTGGTTTTGGAAAGGTCAGGATTCAACTCCAATAGCTTATCTATCGTAATTCCATAAGTGTTGGCTATACTCCACCTAGTTTCTTTGGCCTTCACCGTGTAGATTTCAAAATCATCCACATCTTTAGCCACATCGGCCGAATCAACGCGTCTGAATTTTGGAATTCTTAGATTCATTCCTTTCTTAAGATTTCCGGAGTACAATTCCTTATTATAACGCTTGATATCATCAATGGTGATATTAAACCTCTTGGCAATGCCATAAAGGCCATCTTTCCTTCTTACCCTGTAACTAGTAAAACCAATAGGATTTTCTTGGACAGTTGCATTCTCCTTAACAAGTTCATTTGTTTTGCTTTTTACTACCGGAACGTTAGGTTCAGCAGGTTTGGCAATCATTGGTATGACAAGCACCGTATTGGCGACCAACGGCTTTCCTTGGACTATTTCCTTATTATATTTTAAGATATTAAATGGGGTAACCCGGTATTGTTTTGCAATACTCTCCAACGTTTCCCCTTTCTTCACTGCATGGGTTGCAAATTGCTGTGCGCTTATGCTAAAACATAAAAACAGCATAAAGAAGCCTGTAATAAGTATTTTAAAACGCGTACTGTTCATCATTATTCCCATTCTATGGTTGCAGGTGGTTTTGAGCTAATATCATAGACGACCCTATTTACCCCCCTTACTTTATTAATAATATCATTGGATGTTTTCTGCAAAAATTCATAGGGTAGGTTAACCCAATCTGCAGTCATTCCATCCGTACTTTCTACAGCCCTTAAAGCTACACATTTTTCATAAGTCCTTTCATCACCCATCACCCCCACACTATTTACGGGCAAAAGCATAGCTCCAGCCTGCCAAACCTTATCATAAAGTCCCCATTCTTTTAATCCATTGATAAATATAGCATCAACTTCTTGTAAAATAGCCACTTTTTCCGGTGTGATATCCCCTAGGATACGAATGGCCAAACCTGGGCCAGGAAAGGGATGCCTTCCCAACAGAGCCTTATCGATACCCAAACTGGCACCGACCCTGCGAACCTCATCCTTGAACAACATACGCAATGGCTCCACTACATTTAATTTCATAAAATCGGGCAAGCCCCCTACATTGTGATGACTCTTAATGGTGGCCGATGGTCCTCCGGTAGCCGAAACAGATTCTATCACGTCAGGATAAATGGTTCCCTGGGCCAGCCATTTGGCATCTTCCACCAAGTGTGATTCACCATCAAACACTTCTATAAAAGCATTTCCGATGGCTTTCCGTTTTTTCTCGGGATCGCTCTCTCCAGCCAATGCATCCAAAAAGCGTGCCGAAGCATCAACTCCTTTAACATTAAGCCCCATATCCTTATACTGGTGCAATACATCTTCGAACTCATTTTTTCTCAAGAGTCCGTTATTTACAAAGATGCAGTGCAAATGTTTTCCAATGGCCTTGTGAAGTAAGATGGCAGCTACTGTAGAGTCTACCCCTCCAGAAAGCCCCAATATGACCTTGTCCTGGCCTATTTTACTTTTTAATTCCGCTACTGTCGTCTCTACAAACGCATCAGGTGTCCAAGTTTGTGCAATCCCAGCAATATGTACCAAAAAATTCTCCAACAATTGCTTGCCATCTGTTGTATGGTATACCTCGGGATGGAACTGTATGGCGTATGTTTCCTCTCCGTCGAATTTATAGGCCGCATTTTCCACATCGTGGGTACTGGCCAATCTCGTGGTATTCTCCGGCATTTCCTTGATGGTATCTGCATGGCTCATCCAAACTTGGCTCCCAATCGAAATCTTGTCAAAAAACGGTTCATTTTCCTTTACATAGGACAAATTTGCTCTTCCGTATTCCCTAGTATTGGATCCTTCTACACTTCCTCCATTAAAATGCGCCAAGTACTGTGCCCCATAACAAACGCCCAAAAGTGGTTTTTTACCTCTGATTTGAGAAAGGTCCGGATGAGGAGCATCTTCTCCCCTAACAGAAAAAGGGGATCCCGAAAGAATTACCGCGTTATATTCTGAAAGGTCTTCAGGTAAATGGTTGTAAGGTTTAATTTCGCAGAAAATGTTAAGTTCCCTAACCCTTCTTGCGATGAGCTGTGTATACTGAGAACCAAAATCTAAAATGAGGACGTTATTTTGCATGGGCAAAAATACTATTAAATTGAAAAATTGAAAGTTTAGATGGCAATAATTTTTAAGGTATTTTGTTATTCCGATTTATTTCATGGAATCTAAAATAGCCCTGATGTCAGATTCAGTCGTATCCGGGTTTATAAAACAAAATCTGGCCACGGTTTCATAAACCCCTTGATTCTTCCATTTGGTTGGGGTAACTAGGGCAAATCCGTCCCTGTGATTCTTATAGGTCCAATTTCTATAATCATCAGGCGACCATCCTTTTCTTCTGAACAGTACGCAAGATAGGCTGGGATCCCTTACCAATTCTACCTCTGGGTTTTCCTGAATAATAGTCCCCGCCAAATTTGCGAGCTCTATCCCTTGTTGTACGGCCCACTCATACTTATCTGTCCCGTGCATGGCCAAAGAAAACCACAAGGGCAACCCTCTGACCCTTCTGGTCAATTGGATCTGATAATCGGAAGGATTGAAGCCGTGTGCCCCTTCATCCTTAAAAATATCCAAATATGATCCTTCCTGGGAATGGGCCTCTTTTGCCAATTCTGGATTTCTATAAAGTATAGCACCACAGTCATAAGGTGAAAACAACCATTTGTGGGGATCAATGGTAATACTGTTGGCACGCTCTATGCCCTTAAAAAGTGGTCTTGCCGATTTAGAGGCCAAGGCGCCACCACCATAGGCGGCATCTACATGAAACCACAAACCTTCCTTCTCACAAATAGAAGCTATCCCATCCAAATCATCTATAATCCCTGCATTGGTGGTGCCACCCGTGGCCACAACAGCAAACAGCCTTTTTCTCTGATGTGGCGTAAGTTCTTTTAAGGCGTTGGCTAGCATAGTAGCCGACATGCTATCCTCGGTTTCCACCAAGACAACATCTGCATCTATCACCTTTGCCATGGACTTAATGGATGAATGTGCCCCACTAGAAGTTATTATAAGCGCCTTTTTATTAATGTTTTCCGTATCCTTTCTCCAATTTTCGCGAGCCGTGACTATAGCCGACAAATTTGCCGCTGTACCCCCACTTGTAAATACACCAAAGGCAGGTTCCGGAAGACCGGTAAGGGAAACCAACCACTTCATGGCCTCGTTTTCACAGAAAATCCCTCCTGCACCCTCCATCCAATAAGCGCCATGGATACTGGAAGCCGAAGTAACCAAGTCAAACATAATTGCAGCTCTTGTCGGGGATGCGGGTACGAATGCCAAATGTCGGGGATGATCAATGGGAACCGTAGCTTTTATAAGCACATCCTTAAATAGACCAAAAGCCTTTTCTCCACCTATTCCCGCTGAAGTAATGGTCTCCCCTACCAAACTTCTCAATTCCTCTTCCTTTTTGGGTTGCCCCAGTTCAGGAGCTGTCTTTGTTATTCTACTGATGACATATTTCATGACATCCAAGGTCATTTCCACCAGTTGTATATCTATATTGTGCATTTGGTTTTGATCTTTTGGCAAAGGTAGTATTTTGAACCACTTTTTACGAAGTGGACACCGTTGAATTACTTTTAATTCAAAACATAAAAAAAGCCCGGAAACCACCCCGAGCTTTTAAATCGATCCCGATTTCTATCGGGAAAACTAACCTAACTACAATTATTTGAAACCTATCCTTATTGCACTGTCTATACACTAAACAACTTATAAACAAAATACCCTACCTGTTCTTTTATTATTTACCTTTATTCTAGGAAATCCAAGGTATATGAAAGCAACTTTTTTTAAGGAATTGCACGAGGAACTGCGAAAAGGAGCTACCGAAAACGGGCATCCCTTCCGATACTGTACCCTAGCTACGGTAGGATTGGACAATATGGCTAGGCTACGGACTATTGTCCTTCGAAAGGCCACGCATGAATTGATGCTTACTTTTTATACCGATAAACGCTCAAAAAAGATCATCCATATAAAAGAAAACAAAAAGGTCAGCCTATTGTTCTATCATCCAAAAAAACTATTGCAAATACGTATTGAAGGTATAGCAATCGTGAACAATGACATTAAAAGTAAAAAATTGCTATGGGATGCTGTTCCGGAAGACTCCAAAAAAGATTACACCACTTCCGAAGCCCCCGGAAAAGAGATCAGAGATCCAGATATTATTGAATATTTGTCAGATGAAAACCATTTTTGTGTGGTAGAGGTATATCCATTTAAAATAGAGTATTTAAAACTAAATCGCCCCAATCATATCAGAGTTCGCTATTCCAAACAAGAATCTGATTGGGATGGGGAATTTTTGGTGCCTTAGTATTTAATTCTAACCTGTTTATACCATTTATTTATCCATGGTCAAGATGGTGAATCCACCCGATAGAGGCTTTAAGGCCTTCATTAGAACAGGAATTAAGTCCTTCCCATATTCCAAATAAAGTTCCGAAAAATTTAAATTGCGTTCTTGAAGGGATTTATTTGGGAACAGTTCATTCTGTATTTCCGTGATGCGCACTACATGATCCTTCAACTTGCGTTTTTGGGCTTTCAATAGCCTCTTTTCCAAATTGCCCAGTCCTTTAAGCTGTTTAACTTCCTGAGCTTTCACAGCGCCTAAAAACGATTTGTCCGTCTGTTCCGCCAAGCTGTAAAGTCCTTGAAACTGCTCTTGCAATACTTGTTTTTGAGGAGAAAAATCTATATCAATATTGGAAATTGTCCTTATCTTCTTATTGATAAAACTATTTTGCTTTAAAAACAGATCGGCAATATCCAATTGGAGCTTGTTTAATTTATCGCCTTGTTTTTGTGTAATTACCAAGGCCGAATTCCTCAAAAGCAAGATTGGAAAAGTAATGCCCATTTCTTCAAAGGACGATTTCAACTCCAACCAATAAGCCAACTCTCCCCCACCACCTATATAGCATAGATTGGGCAAAATGACTTCTTGAAACAAGGGTCTTGAAATAACATTGGGAGAAAACCGCTCTGGAAAACCTTCCAGTTCCTCTAAAATCTCCTTTTCGGTAAATTTTAAATCGGTATCATTAATGTAATACAATCCGTTCTTTTCAATGATCCGCTCCCTTAGCCCTTCCTTTAAATAAAAATAATTGATTTCCCTAGGGTTTACCTGAA
Source organism: Flavobacteriaceae bacterium KMM 6897 (assembly GCA_035798135.1). Classification (GTDB taxonomy): domain Bacteria; phylum Bacteroidota; class Bacteroidia; order Flavobacteriales; family Flavobacteriaceae; genus Sediminicola. The sequence goes on from JAPFBR010000006.1 coordinate 226,759, forward strand.
TACCGTAATTCTCCGGTAAATTTTCCAACTCTTTGGAAGTTGAGGTAACAGCCTTGTATGCCGAATTTTCCAAAATGTCTTTTTTGGCAAAAGGCACCAATAATTTTTTGAGCTCCCTGTCATCACCATCCAAAATTACCAGACCATATTCTCCAAATAGTTCATTGGCCAAATACCTTGTAGCGCCGGTAAGGTTGTTATGTTCCAAATATGCTTTTTTGAACAGCGCCTTTAATTCCTCTGCATTTTGGCCCATTCCAATTTCCAAAGAAAACATGTCATAAATATCATCCAGACCATCCGTGTTTAAGTGACCAACGGCACCGGAGGCTGTTTTGTTCCATTGTAATTTTTTACCCTTAAAATTAAAGTAATTGATTTCGTCAAAATCATGATCTTCGGTGGCCATCCAATAAACGGGAACAAAATTGTAGTTGGGATGGACTTCCTTTAATTGTTGGGTTAAATTAATGGTTGAAATAATCTTGTACAAGAAATACAATGGACCGGTAAAAAGATTCAATTGATGTCCGGTTACCACCGTGAAGGTAGATTTATCCTTCAATAATTCGATATGTAATTCGGTTGATCTTGAAATATCAATAGTCGCATATTGCCTTTTCATTGCCTCATGAAGGACCACCCTATTTTCAAGTGGAAAATTGGCCTGCTTCTCCAACAATTGATCCTTAAAATTATCCAGGTTTGAAAATCTATTGAAAAATGACTTCAGGCTTTCCTTTTCGTCTAAATAATCGCAAATCAAATTGGAGAAATAACCTGTTTTTTTAAAAGGTATACAGTCGCTTTTCATAGAGGCAGCTTAAAATCTGGGTAAAGTTAAAATTATTGAAATTTTGAGTTCCTAAAAATACGTTAAGATGTTTACAAATTGTAGAGTTATTGTTAGATTTGGAAAATAACCAACCTCACTTCCCAATATGAAGCAATTATTACTCTTTGCCTGTTTTTTATTTACTATTTCCGCAATCTCCCAAGATATCAAATCCCCATCGGAATTTTTGGGTTACGAATTGGGCACACAATTTACCCGCCACCATGAAGTAGTGGACTATTATGAATATTTGGCAGAGGTGGCTCCGGATCGTGTACAACTGACCGTTTATGGCAAAACCAATGAGCGCAGACCTTTGTTACTTGCCTTTGTATCCACTGCCAACAATATTAAAAACTTGGAAACCATTCGGGAAGAGCATTTAAAGAACACAACGGGTACTGGCAATCCCACCAAGGCCATTGTTTGGCTTAGCTACAATGTGCATGGCAATGAAAGCGTAAGCACCGAAGCTTCTATGCAGACCATTTATGAGCTATTGACCAACAAATCGGATTATTTGGAAAATACGGTAGTGATCATGGATCCGTGTATTAACCCAGACGGCCGTGACCGATATGTAAACTGGTATAACGAAAATAAAAACACCCCGAACAATGTAGACCCCAACAGCAAAGAGCACCGTGAAGGTTGGTTGAGTGGCCGAGCCAATCATTATATGTTCGACCTTAACCGCGATTGGGCGTGGCTAACACAAGTGGAAAGTCAACAACGCTTAAAAATGTACAACCAGTGGCTTCCACATGTACATGTGGACTTCCACGAGCAAGGGGTGAACAATCCATATTATTTTGCGCCGGCTGCAGAACCATTCCATGAGGTAATCACTGATTTTCAACGGGATTTTCAGGTTACCATTGGTAAAAACCATGCAAAGTATTTTGATGCCAAAGGTTGGTTCTACTTTACTAAAGAAGTATTTGACCTCTTATATCCCAGTTATGGGGACACCTATCCCATGTACAATGGTTCTATAGGCATGACCTATGAACAAGGGGGAAGCGGCCGTGCCGGTCTTGGAGTTATCACCAGCATAGGAGATACACTTACCTTGAAGGATAGGATAGCCCACCACTTTACCACAGGAATTTCCACGGTTGAAGTAGCCGCTGGAAACGCCCAAAAATTAAATGATGAGTTCAAGAAATTTTACCTACCCAAAAATTACAAATACAAGAGTTATGTCCTAAACGGTGAACCTGACAAAATAAAAGCACTAACATCGCTTTTGGATCAACACCAAATAGAATACGGCAACGGCAACGGTTCTACGGCAAAAGGCTTCGATTATGCCTCTGGTAAAACAGGAAGCACCAAGACGTCTTCAAATAGCTTGGTGGTCTCCACTAACCAGACAAAAGGCACTTTGGTAAAGGTATTGTTTGAACCTAATGCCAAATTAAGTGACTCCCTTACTTACGATATTACCGCTTGGTCCCTGCCCTATGCCTATGGATTGGACGCCATTGCATCAGAGAATCTTGTTGCTTCGAGCAAATCCAATATAGAAAATAAAGGGGGGATATCCCTTGATATGAAGGCATATGCCTATATAACGGATTGGAACAGTATGGATGATGCCCGTTTTTTAGCCGACCTGTTAAAAGAAGGTATTCGGGTTCGTTATTCGGAAAAACCATTTTCCTTTGAGGGCAAAAAATTCGACAGGGGTAGTTTAATTATCACCAATGCCGATAACAAGAACAAGAAAGGGTTCCATGGCTTATTGGAAGCAACCGCCAAAAAGAATGGCAAGACCCTCACCGCAACTGCCACAGGGTTTGTGGATAGCGGGAAAGATTTTGGTTCCTCTTCAGTACAGATGATCTCCGATACAAAAATTGCCGTGCTCTCAGGAGAACCAACAAGCACGTTACAGTTTGGTGAAATTTGGCACTTTTTTGAACAACAGTTAAATTACCCCGTAACCATATTAGACAGTGATTACTGGAAGCAAGTAAACCTTTCCAATTACGATGTACTGGTATTGCCCAATGGTTGGTATGGGAGTTCCTTTGATGAAGACCAGTTGCAACGTCTAAAAGATTGGGTCAAAAATGGCGGAAAGTTAATCGCTATGGGCGGAGCCATTAATGGTATCGATGGGGAGAAAGGTTTTGGAATAAAAGCTAGGGAAACTAAAAAAGATACCACCCTGACCCTGGAGTCCTATGATATTTCTGAAAGGGAAGGTATTAAAAATGCCATTACAGGTGCAATTTTCAAAACGAAAGTGGATACGACACACCCTTTGGCATACGGTTATAAGGATACTTATTTTTCTTTAAAATTAGGGGATGATGCCTATGAATACTTGGACAAGGGCACGGTAGTATATCTAGATAAGGATACTACGCCTGTTGCAGGATTCGCAGGAAGCGATGCCCAGAAAAAAATAGGCAAAACATTAATTTTCGGAGTTGAGAACTACGGCAGAGGACAGGTAGTTTATATGGTAGACAATCCATTATTTAGAGGGTTTTGGGAAAATGGCAAGCTATTTTTTGTGAATGCCCTATTTATGGTGAATTAAACCCTCAAAATAAAAAATAAATCGATTTTATAGGTAAAAAGCAACGTATGCAGAAGATTGGTGAAGACTATAATTTGGGGATGTTTTTTGAAATATCTGAAGATTTTCTTTGTATTGCTGGGTACGATGGTTATTTCAAAAGAGCAAATCCTGCCTTTTTAAAGCTAATGGGCTATTCAGAAGAGGAAATATTTTCTAGGCCCATAGATGAGTTTGTCTTTTCTGAAGACCAGGGCAAGACCAACTTGCAAAGAGAAAATCTTATAAATAATACCTCTCTTTTAAATTTTGAAAACAGATACCTTACAAAAAAAGGAGATGTAATTTGGTTGTCCTGGACTTCTATTCCTTTGTCCAAAGAAAAATTAGTTTATGCCATAGCCAAAGACATAACCATTAAAAAACAAATTGAAGAAGAGCGCTATCAACTTTTAACCAAGCTATCGAATTCAAATAATGATTTAAAACAACTATCCTATAGAACATCACATGATCTAAGGTCTCGGGTAAATAATATAATGGCGCTAACTGACCTGATTGACACCTCCAAAATTCAAGACCAGGATACATTAGAGGTTATAGAACTTTTAAAATTCTCAGCAGAAGGTATAAAAGATAATTTGAACGAGTTTGTGGATAACCTGACCGTAAAAGATAATAACCATTTCATTTCATTGGAAGATTTGGATATCATCGAATCCTTGCAATCCGTAAAAAAATTAATTAGTTCTTTAATAAGTAATTCTAAAACCACATTTAGCACCGATTTTTCAGCTGTAAAAACCATAAAATTCAACAAGGTTTATCTGGAAAGTATATTCTTGAACCTGATTACAAATTCGATAAAATACACAAAACCCAATCATGCACCAGAAATATCGATATGTTCCAAGAAAAATGATGATGATATCCAAATAATATTTACGGATAAAGGGCTAGGTTTTGATATGGAAAAGGACAAGAATAAAATCTTTGGGCTTAATCAAAAATTCCATCACCATATAGACAGCAAAGGAGTTGGCCTCTATCTAATTTATAATTACATTTCTAGTTTAGGAGGACAAATTGAAGTGGAAAGCAGGTTAAATGAAGGAGCCACATTTATTATAACGATTCCCAATTAAACACTAGGAACCCAAATACAACTTCAAAGAATAGCACAAGCATATAGTTTTATCAATTTTATCCAAGAAGACCTTAAAGTAAATGCCCAAGCCCACAAAAAGACAACAACAAGCCAAGTTATTACGAATATTCAGGAAGGTGCATCGTACGATGGGTGCCTTGCTCTTTTCATTTTTCTTTATCATTTCCATATCTGGCTTATTGCTGGGTTGGAAAAAAAATAGTGGGGGTTATATTTTGGCAGAGACCCAAAAGGGGGTTTCTTCCAATTTGGCAGATTGGCAACCTTTGGACCAACTGAATCAAAAGGCACTAAAAATATTTGGGGATTCCATCTCCCCATCGGCAAAAGCTAAGATAGACCGGATGGAGATCCGAAAAGACAAGGGGATAGTCAAATTTACCTTTGAGGGTAATTTCTGGGGCATCCAATTGGACGGGACTACTGGAAAATTGCTGCTTATTGAAAATCGACGTGGCGACTATATTGAAAAAATACACGATGGCTCCCTACTCGATTATTATTTTGAGACCCGGCATGGGCAATTCAAATTAATTTATACGACTATAATGGGCATAGCCCTATTTCTTTTTACCACCACAGGTTTTTGGTTATGGCTCGGACCTAAACGAATGCGTAAAAAATAACTGAACCCCTTTACCAAACTTCTTCCAATTAAAAAGCCATTGCACCATTTCAATGATCCGCAAAATCATGGTAATAATTCTCCAAAAACAGATAGAAATCGACTTAAAAAATAGCGAATTAGGCCAAATATCGTTAACTTAGAGTAAGTATGCTATTCATTTCCAGAAGCGTACAGCTTTTTAAAAAAAATTGTTATGTTTCGATACACCTTCATATTTGCAAGAAAAGCCCTATTAATGGCAATCATTGCATTGTGCTTTATTGGAATACACGACAATGTCTATGCAAATATCTTATTCCAAGAGGACCAAGAGATCAATTACAATTCATTTAGTGGGGAAGTCTTGGATAGTGACTCAAAAAAACCTTTGGTCTTTGCCACACTAACCTTAGAAGGCACGAACATCAGTACAGTTACCAATACCGAGGGTACATTTTCACTTAAAATACCAAAAAACACCGTTCAAGGAAATATTAACATTTCCTTTTTAGGCTATAAGACCAAAACAGTAGCACTGACCGATTTACGACCCGAAAAAAATGAGATCATGATGGATATGTCCAGTATTGAACTCTCTGAGGTCAACCTTACCGTACCCAAAAGTGCCGAAGGTTTGGTTCGTGAAACATTGGCAAATAAAGGAGAAAACTACTTTAGTGATCCAACCATTATGACGGCATTTTATAGAGAGACCATAAAAAAGAGACGTAAAAACGTTTCCCTATCCGAAGCGGTCGTAACCATTTACAAGGCGCCATACAATACCCCTAAGAGAGATGCTGTACAGTTGTACAAAGCTCGAAAAAGCACAGATTATAGCAGGTTGGATACCGTTGCCCTAAAATTGGAAGGCGGCCCTTTCAATACCTTGTATGTGGATATCATGAAATATCCAGAGTATATATTTACCAATGAGGATATCCCAAAATACAATTTTAGTTTCGATCAGTCTACTAGGGTAAATGACAGACTTATTTATGTGGTAAATTTTGAACAACATTCTTATATTAATGAGCCCCTGTACAAGGGGAAACTCTATATTGATTCGCAAAATAAAATTCTTACGAGTGCCATCTATACCTTAAATATTACGGATGTTAACATGGCAGCAAGATTATTTGTCCGAAAAAAGCCTGCCAACGCCAATGTTTGGCCTACAGATGTGGCATATAGGGTAGATTATAGAGAAAAGGATGGAAAATGGCATTATGGTTACAGTAATGTGCTGATGGAATTTAAGATAAATTGGGACGACCGTTTTTTTAATTCCGTTTATAGTATGACTGCTGAAATGGCCGTGACCGACTGGGAAACAAATACCGAAAAGGCACATTTAAAGGCAAGGGAAAAAATGAAATCCCGTATAATCTTGAGTGATGAGGCCAGTGGTTTTTCGGATCCTGATTTTTGGGGCGAATACAATATCATAGAACCTGAAAAATCGATCGAATCTGCCATTAGAAAAATTCAACGGCAATTAAAAAGGTCAAGATCTAAAGAACTGACATCTGCCTTTTAAGGAGATAAGGCATGGAAGTAATTTAAAGAATCTAAATACCTTTAAATTTAAATTTTAGAAATAAAAAAAGCCGCTCTTCCTCTGAAGAGCGGCTTTTTACTTATTCTAGTACTTATCGTTCACTTTCAAAATTTTTCAAGGTTCTGGTTATAATGGATACGCAATCCAATAACTGTTCCCTGGTCATAACCAATGGAGGGGCAAATCGTATGATGTTCCCATGTGTTGGTTTTGCCAAAAGCCCATTTTCCTTTAGGGCCATACAAATATCCCACGCCGTTGTACTGTCCTCTGTATCGTTGATCAAAATAGCATTCAACAGGCCTTTACCCCTTACCGCATTTACTAAGGAGCACGTAGGAATAAATTTATTCAATTCTTCCCTAAATAGCTCTCCTAAATCAAAGGCATTTTGGGCTAGCTTCTCCTCTTTTATGACTTCCAATGCCGCAATACCTACAGCTGCCGCCACAGGATTACCGCCAAATGTACTTCCGTGGTTCCCAGGCCTAATTACCCCCATGATGTTATCATTTGCCAAAACACCTGATACTGGATAGGCTCCTCCGGAAAGGGCTTTCCCTAAAATTAAAATATCGGGTTTTACTTCTGGTGTTCCGCTACAGTGCTTGTCAGCACAACTACAGTTACCACAGGTGGCCAATAACCTTCCTGTCCTGGCAATTCCGGTCTGTACTTCATCGGCAATAAAAAGGACATTGTGTTCTTCACACAAGGCCTTTGCCTTAGCAAGATATCCCGCGGAAGGAACATAAACCCCTGCTTCCCCTTGAATTGGCTCCACTAAAAATCCTGCAATATTCTTATTGCTTTTTAAGACGGTTTCCAAGGCCTTGATATTATCATACTCAATTTTAATGAAACCTTGCGTATAGGGACCAAAATGTTTTCTTGCGACTTCATCGTTGGAAAAAGAGATGATTGTTGTGGTACGTCCGTGAAAATTGTTCTTACAAACAATTATTTCAGCTTCATTTTCAGCAATTCCCTTTTTCTCGTAAGCCCACTTTCTACAGATCTTCAAAGCAGTTTCAACTGCTTCAGCACCTGTGTTCATTGGTAATAATTTATCGAATCCAAAAGTTTCTGCTGCGTATTTCTCAAATTTACCGAGAATGTCATTATAAAATGCCCTGGACGTTAATGTTAATGTTTGTGCCTGTTTTACCATAGCACCAACAATTTTTGGATGGCAATGCCCTTGGTTTACCGCTGAATAGGCCGATAGGAAATCGTAATATTTCTTGCCCTCTACATCCCATACAAATACGCCTTCTCCCCTGTTCAGAACAACAGGTAATGGATGGTAATTGTGGGCTCCGTATTCATTCTCCAATGCAATGGCATCCTCAGAAGTTATTCTTTCTAAAACTGACATGATTTCTACTTTTTAAATAAAACTTATATGATTCCTGCTTAAGGAGAGAAATCATCCTATGAAGTGCCTGCAAATTACAAATAATTAAGGGGATTATGAAGTTTATTAACGCTTAGTTACTCCCCGAACCTCTTAATTTTTAAGGAATAACGGCCAAAGAGGATCGGTCTATTTTTTGCGGTAAAAGCGCCATCCCATATCAAAAGTCCTCATTAATACTTTAAGTTGGAAATAGAAAACATAAAAGAATAGCTTTTGGAAATGGTCACCTTCATACAGTTTCCATCAAAAACGGTAAAAAAAATCCTGCCCCATATATTCCCTTTTGATATTAAAACGCGTAAAACTTTAGATAGATTTTAGGCCCTTGGCCCTTATTGTTCTATAAAAAGATTTTACTTTTGCGACATGCGTAAAAAGAACAAAAGACTGATCTTCGAAAATGTACAGGTTGTAGATGCCGGGGCGAAGGGAAAAACAATAGGTAAGGCTCCAGATGGCCGTGTCATATTCCTAACCAACACAGTACCAGGAGACATAGTTGATGTGCAGACCACCAAAAAAAGAAAATCCTATTTTGAGGGGATAGCCATAAAATTCCATTCGCTATCCGATAAAAGAACGAAACCAGAATGTCAGCACTTTGGGGTTTGTGGGGGCTGCAAATGGCAAGATATGGGCTATGAGCACCAATTGTTCTATAAACAAAAAGAGGTCGAAAATAATTTGGTGCGCATTGGACATTTGGAATTACCAACCGTAACCCCCATTTTGGGTTCCGAAAAGCAATATTTTTATAGGAATAAGATGGAATTTTCATTCTCTGACAGCCGCTGGCTCACGTATGATGAAATTGATTCCAAGGACGAAATTGAAGACAGAAATGCGCTTGGTTTCCATATTCCTGGTATGTGGGATAAAATTCTGGACATTAAGAAATGTCATTTGCAGGCTGATCCGTCCAATGCCATACGCTTAGGCATCAAGGATTTTGCCAATAAACACGACCTTCCTTTTTTTAATCCCAGAAACCAAGAAGGCTTATTGCGTACCCTAATGATTAGAACCTCGTCTAATGGTGAAATCATGGTTCTGGTCCAATTCTTTGAAAATAATGAGGTACAACGTACACTTTTGATGGATTTTATCAAGGAATCCTTCCCAGAGATTACTTCGTTATTGTATGTCATCAACCAAAAGCAAAACGACACCATTTACGACCAAATTATTGAATGTTACGCCGGGCGTGATCATATTTTTGAGGAAATGGAAGGATTAAAGTTCAAGATCAATGCCAAATCCTTTTATCAAACAAATTCGGAACAGGCTTACGAACTCTATAAGATTACTAGGGATTTTGCAGGACTAACAGGCGATGAGCTCGTTTATGACCTATATACCGGCACAGGGACCATAGCCCAGTTTGTGGCAAAAATGGCCAAGAAGGTAGTAGGAATAGAAGCCGTTCCTGTGGCCATTGAAGATGCAAAAGCCAATGCAAAACTGAACAACATAGATAATGTTGCCTTTTTTGCCGGAGATATGAAAAATATCTTCAACGCCGGATTTATTGATGTCAACGGAAAACCGGATGTAATTATTACGGATCCTCCAAGGGACGGCATGCATAAGGACGTTGTACAACAAATATTGAATATCGGTCCAAAAAAGGTAGTATATGTAAGTTGCAACAGTGCTACACAGGCCCGGGATCTGGAATTAATGAAAGATATGTACAAAATCACCAAATTACAAGCTGTGGATATGTTCCCACAAACACACCATGTGGAAAATGTTGTACTTTTGGAGAAACGAACTTAAGTCCAAGTTGTAGAAATATTCAATTTTGTTCATGAAAAAAATTCTGGCCATTGGCGCTATTTTATTGATAATCATTTCTTTTTCGGCCTGTGAGAAAGATGATATTTGCGTAGATGGGGACACGCCCCTGTTAGTTATAGGTTTTTACGATATCAATGATACTACTACGGTCAAAAAGGTAACTAAATTAAGGGTAGCAGGGGTCGATCAGGAATTTACGGTCAATACCGTGGCAGACCGTACCGACTTGGATCTAATAGAGATTCCCTTACAGATTAATAATCCTACCACCTCTTACGTTTTAATTTCAAATTCCGCCACCAATAGCGCTGATGAGGAAACCGGAAATACAGATGTTTTAACCTTCAATTATGAAACAAATGAGGTCTTCGTTTCCAGGGCCTGTGGTTTTATTGCAAATTATGACACGCTAAGTGGAGCCCTGACCGCTGATTCCGATAACTGGATTAAAGGAGTAGAAATAGTCCAAACAACTATAAACGATCAAGCAACAGCACATGTTAAGATATTTCATTAGTATTTTATTACTATTTGGTTGTGTTGTGGGGCAATCTCAGAGTAAATCTATCGACCTACAACCCAAGGATACCATAGTAAAAAAAGAATCCTATGGCTTACGCGTGGGTGTGGACCTTAGTAGATTGGCACTATCTTATTTTAATGAAGATTATACGGGCCTTGAACTTGTAGGTGATTACAGACTGACCCAAAAACTTTTCCTTGCTGCTGAACTTGGTAATGAAGACCGAACCAAACAGGAAGATTTGTATAATTTCAACTCTTCGGGCAGCTATATTAAAGCAGGGGTAGATTACAACACTTACCAGAACTGGGCTGGAATGGACAATACGATTTTCTTAGGCGGTAGGTATGCCGTTAGTACCTTTAGTCAAACTTTGAACGATTACTCTGTATTTGACAGCAATAGGTATTGGAACACAGGAAATTTTGCGGATGGGCAATCGCCTGGTCAGGAATTCAGTGGTTTGAATGCATCTTGGCTAGAGCTTATTTTTGGCGCCAAAGTGGAACTTTTTGCTAATATTTATTTGGGGGCCAGCGTACGCTTGGGCTTCTTGGTTACCCAAAAACAAGCCGAGGGATTTCCAACCCTATGGATCCCAGGTTTCAATAAGGTCACCGATGGCAGTAAATTTGGTGCCGGTTACAACTATTCCATTTCCTATTTTATCCCGCTTTACAAAAAAGTCAAAAAGCCGACAAAAAAGAAAATTAAAAACTAATTCAAATTTCCTTTATCCCCTTTATAAATAGCCACTTCATAAAAAGTTTCTCTCCCAATTTGGTCTTAGTGGCACTAAATTTTGGCGCCAGAACAGAAGCTATTATAGCAGCAGCTATTGCAAAAAAAATGCTGTCGCTGGTTAGTAGAAACCACATAACCGACCTAATAATTATAAAAAGGACAGCAAATCCAACGAAGTTATATAGTAAGGCTTTATATTTTATATTCATTCTCTAAGATGGTTGGTTGAATTTAGCTTTTTTACTTCCTTCATACATCACATACTTTACAAACTTCGATTCCAATTGACTGTTGAAAACCTTTATCTTCCTTGATGGCCGAAGTCCAACGAACTTTAACGCCTCTAAATTGGAAGTAATGAACCATGAATCGGTTCCAGGATATTTCTGTTTCAAGGTATCTCCAATGGAAGCGTAGAAGCTTTCCATTTCAATATCCAGTCGCTCTCCATAAGGCGGATTAAATACCATATGCAAATGCTTTTCGGTAAACTTTTCGGTCTCAAAAAAGTTTTGCCTTTCAATTGTAATATACTCGGACAGATTTGCATTATTAACGTTTTCCTTGGCCTTGGCTACCGCGGAAGGTGCCTTATCGTACCCAATGATCTTAAAATGGAACTCCCTGGTCCTATTTAAGCAAGAATCCACGATCTTTTCAAAAAGCTCTTCATCAAAATCGGACCATTTTTCAAAGGCAAATTCCTTTCTGTTGATATTGGCCGGAATATTACAGGCTATCATGGCGGCTTCTGTTAAAAAGGTACCACTACCACACATAGGATCAAGAAAATCACATTGACCGTCCCAACCACTCAAAAGCAGTAAACCTGCTGCTAAAACTTCGTTTATCGGTGCAATATTGGTCGCGGTCCGATATCCCCTTTGGTGCAGAGATCTTCCCGAGCTATCCAAAGAAACGTTACAGTGCTCCTTTTGAATATGAATGTTTAAACGGACATCCGGAAATTTTATATCCACATCTGGCCTACGACCATCGGTATCCCTAAATTTATCCACTATCGCATCTTTTACTTTTTGGGAAACATAGAGGGAATGCGTAAAATTCTCTGAATTGATGGTGGTATCAATGGCAAAGGTGGTGTCTGCCGAGAGATATTCGCTCCAATCCATCTGATATATTTTCTTGTATAGATCGTTCTCATCAACTACGCTGAAAGAATGCACCGGTTTCACTATTTTTATTGCGGTCCTTAAACAAAGATTGGCTTTGTACATAAAACCAGTATCGCCTACAAAAGAGACGCTCCTTACCCCTTCCTCTACATTACTTGCCCCAAGATTGCGCAATTCCTTTGCTAATATCTCCTCAAAACCGAATAAGGTTTTGGCTACCATTTTAAAATTATTGTCCATACTTACTTTAAAGAATACCGCAAAAATACATTAATTTTACCCCAATTACACAGTACATTTGAATAGTACCGAGCACTAACCTATATTACATGATCTATTTATTGCCTATTCTAGCGGTATTATTAAGTTTTGCCTTTGTTCTCGTGGTAAAACCCAAAAATAAGGAAGCCTTTAAATTAGTTTTGGCCTTTAGTGGGGCCTTTCTTTTGGCCCTTACGGTATTTGAACTGTTTCCGGAAGCTTATTTAAATTCCAATCCAAAAACAATTGGTGTCTTTGTGATGCTGGGGATTTTACTTCAAATTTTTCTGGAATTCTTTTCCAAAGGGGCAGAACATGGGCATGTGCATTTCGATACTGAAAAAACAAATTTTCCATGGTTATTATTCATCAGCCTTTCCATACACTCTTTATTGGAAGGGATCCCTATTGAAAAACACCAAACCATACTCTATGGAATCTTGGTTCATAAAGTTCCCATTGCCATTATTCTCAGTATATTTTTTATCAATTCCAAGATCAAGTTGAGGAAAGCGATATTTTTTATTGTATTGTTTGCCATAATGACCCCTCTTGGGAGCCTTATGGCTGCCAATATGCAAATCATAGAGCAGTATTATGCCCCTATTACTGCTGTTGTTATTGGTGTATTTCTTCATATCTCCACCGTAATCTTATTTGAAAGTACGGAAGGGCATAAATTTAATTTACGAAAATTGGTGGTGATCATCATTGGTATTGCCATTGCCTATCTCCTATAAATGTTCAGTAAGGAAGCATCGCGAAAACTACGAGAGGATTTTTGGATATCCTTTGGAAAATCCTTTCCAAGAAAATGGATCCTGTACAATACCAGGGTTAAAGATTTTGCATTTAAATTCCATTTTGACACCAAAATGGCCATGGTATCTTTGGATTTGGATCACCATGATTTGGAAAAAAGGATAGCACTTTGGGAAAAGCTACTTACCCTAAAATCTGTTCTTACCGAAGAATATCTACCTGATGCCATCTTCAATGATTCTTATGTCTTGGAAAATCAGAAAGAAATATCCAGGATATATTTGGTTTTAGAAGGAGTTTCCATTCATAACAAGGAAAGCTGGCAGGAGACTATGGTCTTTTTAAATGAAAATATGCTGCAATTTGAAGTCTTTTTTGAAGAATTCAAGGATATTCTAATTAGTTAAACCACATCCAAATAAATAAAAAACCAATGGCTTATGGCACCTCCCAATACAAATAAGTGCCATATCAGGTGATTATAAGGTATTTTTCTAATGGCGTAGAACAAAATTCCAATTGTATAAAATGCACCGCCCAAAACGAGCAGATCTATGCCTATTTGGGTGGTATTCTCCAACAAATTAGTGTAATCCAAGACAATGAGCCAACCCATGGCCAAATAAAGCAGTAAGGAGAGTATTTCAAATTTACCTGTATAAAACACTTTAAAAAGGGTACCTATAAGTGCTATGCCCCAAACAGTATAAAAAATAAGAAAGCCATTGCCGCTCGCCAAAGATATTAAGGCAACAGGGGTATACGTTCCAGCAATTAAAAAGTAAATACTCACATGGTCCACAATTCGCAACCTTCTTTTCAGTTCCAAATTTGATACATAGTGATACAAGGTAGAGGCCGAAAACAATAAAACAACTGTAAAACTATAAACGAGGATAGCTATGGTGGCATAGTCCGTTTTGCCACTATTCTTAAATAGGAGAAAAAATGCACCTAAAATTCCAAGAATAATTCCCAGAGCATGGGAATACGCATGAAGTCTTTCCTCCTTTTCAAAAGATCCATTGGCTATGGTGTCATTGCTACTCCCCACTACTTATAGCGTTTCCCGTGCTTAATGACCATGTCCACATCTTGCAGTAAACTAATGTAGCGCAGTACATCCCCGTCAACTGCAATAATATCTGCATATTTCCCTGGAGTAATGGTCCCAACTTCATCGGCCACACCCATCCATAGCGCCGGCCAATAGGTCGCCGCCCTTATGGCATACATAGGATCTATTCCAAATTCATTAACCCAAACATCAAGCTCGTTCCATGTAGATTGACTGTGGAATTTCATGGGGATACCACTATCGGTACCTATCATCAGGACTACCCCGGCATCCATAAGTTGCTTGATCTTGGTTTTTAAGGTAGGTTTTCTAATTGGTGTCAATTGAAAATATGGCAAGCGATCCGGGTGTGTGATGCTGTTTTTAATATCTACGATAACACTATCGGGCAATCCCAAATGCCAGGAATCATTGTCCAATTTTTCAGGATGGTCCCTTACATATTCATAATTATACAATCCTTCTACTGTGGGACACCAAAATAATGGGCCTAAATTCATTTGTGCGGTCCTTTCCTTGATCTGTTCCATGATATCTGCAGGATACTCCGGTGCGGAGGATAATCCCGTATGTTCAAAACAATCTACCCCCACCTGTAGTCCCCTTCTTATTTCATTGGGCCTATGACCGTGCGCCACGACCTTTAGATTATTTTTATGGGCCTCGTCCACTACAGCCTGCAGCTCGGCCATGGTCATTTGATCATGGTCTATCAATTTGACCACATCTACCCCTGCCTTGGCAAGTTTTCTTATTTTGGCCCTACCATCCTCTGGACTTGTTACGCCCCATCTAAAATCTTCTGTTCCTGGGTAAGCTTGATGCTGTATAAATGGCCCGGATACATACAAGGTAGCACCTGGAATTTCTCCTTTGTTAATGGCATCCCTTACGGCAATACTTTCTTCTAAGGGACCGCCCAAGTCCCTGGCACTGGTGACCCCGGCCATTAAGAGTTGGTGTGCACTTGATGGCATGATCACATCTTCAAGCAAAGGTGGATAGGTCTTGTCCCAATAATCGTAATCCGCATGCCCATTGATCATGGTATGCACATGCATATCCCACAACCCGGGAAGGACCGTCATGCCTTCAGTGGATATCACCTCCGCATTGGATGGAATGGGGGTATCTGTAATGGTGCCCACAGTTATGATTTTTTCCCCTTCGATAATTATTACGCTGTTTTTAATGGGTTCGGACCCAAAACCATCTATTAGGGTACCCCCTACCAAGGCCTTTACTTGGTTTTCTTGTGCTAGGGATAAAAGGGAAGTTAAAATAAAAAGGAAAGAAGTCAGTATTCTGTTCATTTGGTATGGTATTGCTATACCTAAATATAGAACAAAAAAAAATCCCGACCACAAATGTGATCGGGATTCTCAAAAAAAGGCGGCGACCTACTCTCCCACTTGGTATAGCAGTACCATCGGCGCAGATGGGCTTAACTTCCCTGTTCGGA
>JAPFBR010000007.1:0-139086 GCA_035798135.1 Flavobacteriaceae bacterium KMM 6897
TACATTTGATTCCAAGATTGCCAGTGTGGTTGACAATACAGATGGAACATATACGATCACGGACGACTTTGGAGTAGCGGTGACGGTTGATACAAACAACACGGTGACCACATTGGTGGATAACGGTGATGGAAGCTTTACCTATACTTCTGAGAATGGTACAATTACAACCTTTACAGAGACGTTATCCACTTTGGTGGACAATGCCAACGGTACTCTTACCTATACCAATGAGGATGGGGTTGCCACTACATTTGATTCCAAGATTGCCAGTGTGGTTGACAATACAGATGGAACATATACGATCACGGACGACTTTGGAGTAGGGGTGACCGTTGATACAAACAACACGGTGACCACTTTGGTGGACAACGGAGATGGCACCTATACCTATACGAATGAGTCTGGTGTTCCACAAAACATTGATACTAGAGCAAATTCTAATCCTTATACGCCTACTTCAGGTTTAACTTCAACTAATGTTCAAGGAGCATTGGACGAATTGGCTGCCAGTAATGCGGCGGATAATGATACAGATCCAGCTAATGAGGTGAACACTGCCTTTGGCGTAAACGGTGCAAATTTAGAAATTACAGACAGTAACAGTACACTTACAGTTCCTTTGGCAAGTTTAGGTACAGATGACCAGACATTGAGCATAGTAGGCAACGATTTGAGTATCCTAGATGGTAATACCGTAACCCTTCCTTCAGCAGATGGTACGGAGACGAAAGTAACGGCTGGGACAAATGTAACGGTTGCCGGTGACGGCTCCATTGCCACGCCTTATGTGGTGGGTGTTGCCACTTTGGATGACGCGGATGCAGATCCAACGAACGAAATACAGACATTGATTTCAACAGATGGGTCAGTGACCTTGGTGCAGACCGGTGATGATTATGATCTTTCAGTAGCGGTCGTAGATGGTACGGAGACCAAAGTAACTGCTGGGACAAATGTAACGGTTGCCGGCGATGGTTCCATTGCCACACCTTATGTGGTGGATGTTGCCACATTGGACGATGCGGATGCAGATCCAGCAAATGAAATTCAAAATCTAGATCAAGTATTGGCTACTGGCAATGATGCCGGAGCCCAAGGAATAACAAACTTATTGGACCCTGTCAACCCACAGGATGCGGCCACCAAGAATTATGTGGACAGTGTTGCGGATGACGATATTACTGCAGTTAGTTTTAACACGGGTACAAATACAATTACCGTTGATGAAGGAACAACTACCTTCTCTGCAGATCTTTCAACCTTGAACGAGACCGTTGTTGGAACCAATGATATTACCGTTACGGATGATGGCAACGGGAACTATTCCGTTGATTATTTGGACGGTGATAAGGATGCCACGAATGAGTATAACACAGCACTGGGTATGAACGCAGGTAGCCTTGAAGTAACTGACAATGGCAGTACGCTTTCAACAAGCCTTATTAGTACCGATCTTAATAATGATATTGCTTTCGGAGCAGATGGTAAATTATATTTGAATGCAGCTTCGGTAGCTATTTCTGAAACGGTTACCAATTTAGTGGATAATAATAATGGGACAATTACCTATACCAATGAAGACGGAACACCTCAAACAGTAAGTAAAGCAGACATTACTGACATGGGTAATGGAACCTACACCTTTACCAATAATGATGGTTCTGATGTTGTAATTGATTCCAGAGCAATATCAAATCCATACAATAATGTGCCTTCTGGTTTAACCGCTACAAATGTACAGGCAGCAATTGATGAATTGGCAATAGGCAGTACCGACAACCAGACATTATCAACTTCTGGCGCAGCTGGTGATATCACCATCTCCAATGGAAACAACATATCCATAAATGTTAATGATGCGGATGCTGATCCAACGAACGAAATACAGACAATGACATCTACGGATGGTTCTGTAACCTTGGTACAAACTGGTGATGATTATGATCTTTCAGTAGCGGTCGTAGATGGCACTGAGACCAAAGTAACTGCTGGGACAAATGTAACGGTTGCCGGTGATGGCTCCATTGCCACTCCTTATGTGGTGGGTGTTGCCACATTGGACGATGCGGATGCGGACCCGACAAATGAATTGATCACGAGTGCTAATTTAACCGGTACGGATCTTAATATCATAGATGCGGGAGGAACAACGATCGTGGATCTTTCCTCATTGAACAATAGTGGTACCGATGACCAGACATTAAGCATAGTAGGAAACGACTTGAGCATACTTGATGGAAATACTGTAACCCTTCCTTCAGCAGATGGTACGGAGACGAAAGTAACTGCGGGCACCAATGTAACGGTTGCCGGCGATGGTTCCATTGCCACGCCTTATGTGGTGGGTGTCGCCACTTTGGACGATGCGGATGCTGATCCAACGAACGAAATACAGACAATGACATCTACGGATGGTTCAGTAACCTTGGTACAAACTGGCGATGATTATGATTTCTCCGTAGCTGAAGCCGATGGGACAGAGACCAAAGTAAATGCGGGCACCAATGTAACGGTTGCCGGTGATGGCTCCATTGCCACTCCATATGTGGTGAGTGTTGCCACTTTGGACGATGCTGATGCAGATCCAACAAACGAATACAACACGGCCTTTTCGGTGAACGGTGCGAACCTTGAGTTGACCGATTTGGGAAGTACAATGACTGTGCCATTGGCTAGTCTAGGTACAGATGACCAGGCCTTGAGTTTGGCCGGAAACACCTTGACCTTGGAAGATGGAGGAACAGTAGATCTTACTTCATATTTGGACAATACAGATAATCAGAACTTATCCACCTCTGGCGCAGCTGGTGATATCACCATCTCCAATGGGAACAACATATCCATAAATGTAAATGATGCGGACGCGGACCCGACAAATGAACTGATCACAAGTGCCAATTTAACCGGTACGGATCTTAATATCATTGATGCGGGAGGAACAACGATCGTGGATCTTTCCTCATTGAACAACAGTGGTACCGATGACCAGACATTGAGCATAGTAGGAAACGACTTGAGTATCCTGGATGGAAATACTGTAACCCTTCCTTCAGCAGATGGTACGGAGACGAAAGTAACTGCTGGGACAAATGTAACGGTTGCCGGTGATGGTTCCATTGCCACGCCTTATATGGTGGGTGTCGCCACTTTGGATGATGCTGATGCAGATCCAACGAACGAAATACAGACATTGACATCTACGGATGGTTCAGTAACCTTGGTGCAGACTGGTGATGATTATGATCTTTCAGTAGCGGTCGTAGATGGCACTGAGACCAAAGTAACTGCTGGGACAAATGTAACGGTTGCCGGTGACGGCTCAATTACCACGCCTTATGTGGTGGGTGTTGCCACATTGGACGATGCGGATGCAGATCCAGCAAATGAAATTCAAAATCTAGATCAAGTATTGGCCACTGGCAATGATGCCGGAGCCCAAGGAATAACAAACTTATTGGACCCTGTCAACCCACAGGATGCGGCCACCAAGAATTATGTGGACAGTGTTGCGGATGACGATATTACTGCAGTTAGTTTTAACACGGGTACAAATACAATTACCGTTGATGAAGGAACAACCTCCTTCTCGGCAGATCTTACAACCTTGAGCGAGACCGTTATAGGTGCAAATGATATCACCGTTACGGATGATGGCAACGGGAACTATACCGTTGATTATTTGGACGGCGATAAGGATGCCACGAATGAGTATAACACTGCACTGGGTATGAACGCAGGTAGCCTTGAAATAACTGACAACGGTAGTACCCTTGCAACAAGCCTTATCAGTAGCGATCTTAATAATGATATTGCTTTCGGAGCAGATGGTAAATTATATTTGAATGCAGCCTCGGTAGCTATTTCGGAAACGATTACCAATTTATCGGATGCAGGAAATGGCCTAGTCACCTATATAAATGAAAATGGTACGACCCAAACGGTAAGTAAAGCAGACATTACAGATAATGGCAATGGAACCTACACCTTTACCAACAACGATGGTTCGGATGTTGTAATTGATTCAAGAGCAATATCAAATCCATACAATAATGTTCCTTCTGGCTTAACTGCTACCAATGTGCAGGCAGCAATTGATGAATTGGCAATAGGCAGTACGGACAATCAGACGTTATCTACTTCTGGCGCAGCTGGTGATATCACCATCTCTAACGGAAACAACATATCCATAAATGTTAATGATGCGGACGCGGACCCGACAAATGAATTGATCACGAGTGCCAATTTAACCGGTACGGATCTTAATATCATAGATGCGGGAGGAACAACGATCGTGGATCTTTCCTCATTGAACAACAGTGGTACCGATGACCAGACATTAAGCATAGTAGGAAACGACTTGAGTATCCTGAATGGAAATACCGTAACCCTTCCTTCAGCGGATGGTACGGAGACGAAAGTAACTGCTGGGACAAATGTAACGGTTGCCGGTGATGGTTCCATTGCCACACCTTATGTGGTGGGTGTTGCCACATTGGATGATGCTGATGCAGACCCCACCAACGAATACAACACGGGGATCAGTTTGGTAGGCAACAATCTTACCGTAACGGATGCAGGTGGAAACCAAACAGTTGATATCAGTGGAATCAATACGGATACCCAGGATCTTTCGATAGATGCAACGGGCAAGATCATCTCCTTGGTGGATGGTGGTTCCGTAATCATTGATGCGGACGATGCTGATGCAGATCCAACGAACGAAATACAGACATTGACATCTATAGACGGTTCGGTAACCTTGACACCTAGTGGTGATGATTACGATCTATCGGTTGCTGTTGCTGATGGTTCCGAAACGAAAGTTACTGGAGCTGGAATTAACACCGTTACAGGTTCAGGAACAACCGCCAGTCCTTATGTAATAACAGGTACCGAAGTTGACGGAAGTATTACCAACGAGGTGAACACCGCTTTTGGAGTTGTAGGAAGTGATTTGACAATTACCGATGGTAATGGAACACTTTCAGTGCCATTGGCAACTATTGGTTCAGATAACCAGGTCCTATCCACTAGTGGAGCGGCAGGGAATATTACCATTGAAGACGGTAATACCCTAAACTTGAACGTGAATGATGCGGATGCAGACCCTGCCAATGAATATAACACAACCTTTGCGGTGAACGGTGCGAACCTTGAGTTGACCGATTTGGGAAGTACATTATCTGTGCCATTGACGAGTCTAGGTACAGATGACCAGGCCTTGAGCTTGGCTGGAAATACATTGACCTTGGAAGATGGCGGTACAGTAAACCTTGCTACATATTTGGATAATACGGATACCCAGGATCTTTCGATAGATGCAACGGGCAAGATCATCTCCTTGGTGGATGGTGGTTCCGTAATCATTGATGCGGACGATGCTGATGCTGATCCAACGAACGAAATACAGACAATGACATCTACGGATGGTTCAGTAACCTTGGTACAAACTGGTGATGATTATGATTTCTCCGTAGCTGAAGCCGATGGGACAGAGACCAAAGTAAATGCGGGTACCAATGTAACGGTTGCCGGTGATGGCTCCATTGCCACTCCATATGTGGTGGGTGTTGCCACATTGGATGATGCTGATGCAGACCCGACAAATGAATTGATCACGAGTGCCAATTTAACTGGTACGGACCTTAATATCATAGATGCGGGAGGAACAACGATCGTGGATCTTTCCTCATTGAACAACAGTGGTACCGATGACCAGACCTTGAGCATAGTAGGAAACGACTTGAGTATCCTGGATGGAAATACCGTAACCCTACCTTCAGCAGATGGTACGGAGACGAAAGTAACCGCTGGGACAAATGTAACGATTGCCGGCGATGGTTCCATTGCCACGCCTTATGTGGTGGGTGTCGCCACTTTGGACGATGCTGATGCAGATCCAACGAACGAAATACAGACATTGACATCTACGGATGGTTCAGTGACTTTGACCCCAAGTGGTGGTGATTACGATCTATCGGTTGCCGTTGCTGACGGTTCCGAAACGAAAGTTACTGGAGCTGGCATTAACACCGTTACAGGTTCAGGAACAATCGCCAGTCCTTATGTAATAACAGGTACCGAAGTTGACGGAAGTATTACCAACGAGGTGAACACCGCTTTTGGAGTTGTAGGAAGTGATTTGACAATTACCGATGGTAATGGAACACTTTCTGTGCCATTGGCCAACATTGGTTCTGATAACCAGGTCCTATCCACTAGTGGAACGGCAGGAAATATTACCATTGAAGACGGTAATACCCTAAACTTAAATGTGAATGATGCGGATTCAGACCCTGCCAATGAATATAACACAGCCTTTGCGGTGAACGGTGCGAACCTTGAGTTGACCGATTTGGGAAGTACACTTTCTGTGCCATTGGCTAGTCTAGGTACAGATGACCAGGCCTTGAGCTTGGCCGGAAACACCTTGACCTTGGAAGATGGCGGTACAGTAAACCTTACTCCATATTTGGACAATACGGATACTCAGGATCTTTCGATAGATGCAACGGGCAAGATCATCTCCTTGGTGGATGGTGGTTCTGTTACGATAAATGCTGATGATGCTGATGCAGATCCAACGAACGAAATACAGACAATGACATCTACGGATGGTTCAGTAACCTTGGTACAAACTGGCGATGATTATGATTTTTCAGTAGCTGTAGCCGATGGGACAGAGACTAAAGTAACTGCAGGTGCCAATGTAACGGTTGCCGGTGATGGTTCCATTGCCACGCCTTATGTGGTGGGTGTTGCCACTTTGGACGATGCGGATGCGGACCCGACAAATGAATTGATCACGAGTGCGAATTTAACCGGTACGGACCTTAATATCATAGATGCGGGAGGAACAACGATCGTGGATCTTTCCTCATTGAACAACAGTGGTACCGATGACCAGACATTGAGCATAGTAGGAAACGACTTGAGCATACTGGATGGAAATACCGTAACCCTTCCTTCAGCAGATGGTACGGAGACGAAAGTAACTGCTGGGACAAATGTAACGGTTGCCGGCGATGGTTCCATTGCCACTCCTTATGTGGTGAGTGTTGCCACTTTGGACGATGCTGATGCTGATCCAACAAACGAATACAACACGGGGATCAGTTTGGTAGGCAACAATCTTACCGTAACGGATGCAGGTGGAAACCAAACAGTTGATATCAGTGGAATCAATACGGATACCCAGGATCTTTCGATAGATGCAACGGGCAAGATCATCTCCTTGGTGGATGGTGGTTCCGTAATCATTGATGCGGACGATGCGGATGCAGATCCAACGAACGAAATACAGACAATGACATCTACGGATGGTTCAGTAACCTTGGTACAAACTGGTGATGATTATGATTTCTCCGTAGCTGAAGCCGATGGGACAGAGACCAAAGTAAATGCGGGCACCAATGTAACGGTTGCCGGTGATGGCTCCATTGCCACTCCATATGTGGTGAGTGTTACCACTTTGGACGATGCTGATGCAGACCCGACAAATGAATTGATCACGAGTGCCAATTTAACCGGTACGGATCTTAATATCATTGATGCGGGAGGAACAACGATCGTGGATCTTTCCTCATTGAACAACAGTGGTACCGACGATCAGACATTGAGTATAGTAGGAAACGACTTGAGTATACTGGATGGTAATACCGTAACCCTTCCTTCAGCGGATGGTACGGAGACGAAAGTAACTGCTGGGACAAATGTAACGGTTGCCGGTGATGGCTCCATTGCCACACCTTATGTGGTGGGTGTTGCCACATTGGATGATGCTGATGCAGACCCCACCAACGAATACAACACGGGGATCAGTCTGGCAGGTAACAATCTTACCGTAACGGATGCAGGTGGAAACCAAACCGTTGATATCAGTGGAATCAATACGGATACTCAGGATCTTTCTATAGATGCAACCGGCAAGATCATCTCCTTAGTGGATGGTGGTTCCGTAACCATTGATGCGGACGATGCGGATGCGGACCCAACGAACGAATACAACACGACCTTTGCGGTTAACGGTGTGAACCTTGAGTTGACAGATTTGGGAAGCACGCTTTCAGTGCCATTGGCAAGTCTAGGTACAGATGACCAGGCCTTGAGTTTGGCCGGAAACACCTTGACCTTGGAAGATGGAGGAACAGTAGATCTTACTTCATATTTGGACAATACGGATAACCAGACCTTGTCTACATCAGGTGCTGCTGGGGATATAACTATCTCTGGAGGAAATAACCTTTCCATAAATGTAAATGATGCGGATGCGGATGCAACCAATGAAATACAAACCTTGACTTCAACAGATGGTTCAGTGACTTTGACACCTAGTGGTGATGATTACGATCTATCGGTTGCTGTTGCTGACGGTTCCGAAACGAAAGTTACTGGAGCTGGAATTAACACCGTTACAGGTTCAGGAACAACCGCCAGTCCTTATGTAATAACAGGTACCGAAGTTGACGGAAGTATTACCAACGAGGTGAACACCGCTTTTGGAGTTGTAGGAAGTGATTTGACAATTACCGATGGTAATGGAACACTTTCAGTGCCATTGGCAACTATTGGTTCAGATAACCAGGTCCTATCCACTAGTGGAGCGGCAGGGAATATTACCATTGAAGACGGTAATACCCTAAACTTGAACGTGAATGATGCGGATGCAGACCCGACCAATGAATACAACACCGGGATCAGTTTTGTAGGATCCAACCTTACTGTAACGGATGCAGGTGGTAACCAAACCGTTGATATCAGCGGTATCAACACGGATACCCAGGATCTTTCGATAGATGCAACGGGCAAGATCATCTCCTTGGTGGATGGTGGTTCTGTGACCATTGATGCTGATGATGCTGATGCAGATCCAACAAACGAATTAGCAGATTTAAATTTGGCGGCAAACATATTGACGTTATCAAATCCTGCAACTGGAGGAAACCAAGTAGATTTATCCTCATATGTGAATACGGACACCCAGGATCTTTCAATAGATGCTACGGGCAAGATCATCTCCTTGGTGGATGGAGGTTCCGTAACCATTGATGCTGATGATGCGGATTCAGACCCTGCCAATGAATATAACACAGCCTTTGCAGTGAACGGTGCGAACCTTGAGTTGACCGATTTGGGAAATACGCTTTCTGTACCACTTACAGACTTAGGTACAGATGATCAGACAGCTGCCGAAGTAAATGTGGTTACTCCTGTTGATGTTGATGGTGATAGTGTTTTGGATAACACTGTGGAAGAAGTGATCCAAGCTATTGCACCAATTACCTCTAAGGCGGCCAGGATTTTTTATCCCCCGTCCATTGCGGTAGATGCTTCTGCCAACGGAACCTTTACAATTGATTTATACGCACAGTATATTGCTCAATATGGTTCTCCAACAGTAGGAAGTGCGGGAGCACCGGCGGCTTTGCCAACGTATACCTCTGCTGAATTGTACTATTATGTAACCTATGCAGATCCAACAGTATTCAATACAGGTACAATGAGTATTGCTGCTGATGGTAAATTAACGTATACAATCGTCGGGCAACCTTCTGATTACAACTCGTTGATCAACGTGGTATTTGTAGTAAAATAATTAAAATTAAGCATCAACGAACCGAAATAATTTGAAACCGACCAAACTATATCATTTACTATTTTTAACCCTGGTGTTTACACTTTTGAGTGTTGCAAAGGTTGGTGCGCAGTTTTTGCTGCAGGCACCCAATAGTACTGATGAGAATAATTACAAATGGTACGAGGCTTCAGATACAACAACGGTATTGGGAACCGATTTCTTTTATGAGGTTACCATGCCAGGGGTTTATTTTGCAACTTATGACGGTACCCTATGTGGACAAAATGCAACAGGGTATTTTATTGTGACTAATTGCAATAATCCTTATAATCAGGTTACGTTGGACATAACAGCCAATGTGGGAGCCAGTGCTACCATTACTTGGTCTCCTGCCGTAAGCGGGGATCAATTGAAACCCGTCGTTACTGCAGACCAAAATGTGATTAGGTATACGGCGACTTTAATGAAAGCTGGTAACAGTATTAATCTTCCAAGTTTTACTGTTGTCTGTTTAGACCAATCAGCTGATCTTCAAGATGACTTCATTACAGTTAATGAAGATGAGTCTATTGTTGTTCCCATTTATGATAACGACAATGATTTACCGACGACTGGCAGCCTAACAACTTCCAATCCATCCAATGGCACCGTCAATATCAATAATAATGGAACCCCGAACGATCCTACGGATGATATCGTAACATACATTCCTAATCCGGATTACAATGGACCAGATTCGTTTACCTATACCGTTTGTAATACGTTGGGGGACTGTAGTACCGCTACTGTCACAATAGACGTATTGCCTATTGTTGATGCTTTTGATGATATGGTAGCGATGGACGAGGATTCCGTTTTGACGATAAATTCTTGGTCAAACAATGATAATGATATTCCATCGATAGGAACGTTTAGCGCGACCAATCCAACCAATGGAACTATTACTATTAATGATGGGGGAACACCGAACGACCCTTCCGATGATGAGGTGATCTATACTCCAAATAGCGGATTTGTAGGCACGGATACCTTGACCTATACAATTTGTGACAATGCGGGGCATTGTAGTACAGCAGAAATTACTATCGTTGTGAATTCCACTGCCGTAGTCGATATAGATAGCGATGATGATGGCATATTGGATGCTTTCGAAGATCTTAATTTAGATGCCGATGGTGATCCATCTACAAATCCTACAGATTCTGATGGGGATGGGATACCAGATTATTTGGATATAGACAGTGATGATGACGGTATTCCTGACAACGTAGAGGCACAATCTACAGCAGGTTATATTCCGCCAAGTGGCTTGGATAATAACGGCAATGGCTTGGATGATAATTATGAACAAAACGGATTGTTCGGCCTCTTCCCTGTGGATACTGATGGTGACAGTTTGCCGGATTATCTGGATGAAGATAGTGATAATGATAATGTACCGGACATAGTGGAAGGTCATGATTATGACTTTGATGGTATTGCTGACGTCTTTTTACTCGGCTCCGATAAGGACAATGACGGTCTCGATGATGGTTTTGAGGGAACTACAGTTATAGATATTGATGTTAACGACAAGTTTAATGATCCTTATGCCGATTTACCAAATACCGATGGGGATGAAGAATCCAATTACAGGGATACTGACGATGATGATGATGGTATAGAAACTAGGGATGAAGACCTTAATGGGGATGGGGATTATACCAATGACGATGCTGATGGAGATGGCATTCCAGATTATTTGGATTCCGATCTAATAGTACTTAATACAGGAAAGATTGAAGTGTTTAATGTGGTAACCCCCAACGGAGATGGAATACACGACACTTTAAAAATTGCTGGCTTGGAAAATTATCCAAACAATACCTTGAAAATATTTAATAGATGGGGTGTGCTGGTTTATACGACCAATGCTTATGATTCTGAAGGAAACTATTTTGACGGTACTTCGAATGGTAGGGTAACTGTCAATCAAGATAATCAACTTCCAGTAGGAACATATTTCTATATTCTGGATTATGAAGAAGCAGCTGGTAAAACACAGTCCCTATCCGGATATATTTATATAAATAGATAATGCACATGAAGACCTTAAATCGATATACACCTACATCCTTCGCTATAAGCTTCATACTTTTCGTATTGGCCTTTAGCTATGCTCCTACTATTTTTGCACAACAAGATGCGCAATATACCCAGTATATGTACAATACTGTAACCGTAAATCCGGGTTACGCCGGCTCTAGGGGTCATATGAGTATTGCAGCTCTTTATAGGTCGCAATGGGTTGGTCTGGAAGGAGCACCTACAACACAGACTCTGAACATTCATTCCCCAATAGGATATAGGGGTGTTGGATTAGGGTTTTCCATTGTTAATGATGAAATAGGACCTACTTCGGAAACCACTTTTGATCTAGATTTCTCCTATACCATTTATACTTCAACAGAAGGCCGTTTGTCTTTTGGTTTAAAGGCAAGTGCCAATTTGCTGGACGTTCGTTTTTCACAATTGAATCAAGATTATTCCAATGGGCAGGACCCAACTTTACAACAGGATATTCAAAATAAACTATCACCAAATATAGGAGCTGGAGTCTATTATCACACTGAAAAATTTTATCTGGGGGTGTCGGTTCCCAGGTTTTTGGAAACCTCACATTTTGAAGAGTCTTCCCTTTCCACAGCGAAGGAACAAATGAATTTCTATTTGATTACCGGTTATGTGTTTGAATTGGATTCTTTTTGGAAATTTAAACCAACCTTATTGACAAAAGTGGTGCAGGGAGCACCATTGCAATTGGATGTTTCCGCCAATGTCATGTATAATGATAAATTTATATTGGGAGCGGCCTATAGATGGGACGCAGCCGTTAGTGGAATGATAGGATTTAACTTAAAAAATAATATGCTAATTGGTTTGGCCTATGATAGGGAAACCACAGCATTGGGAAGTGCCATGTTCAACGATGGATCTTTTGAAGTAATTCTGAGGTACGACTTTATAAAAGCGTTGGACAATCTAAAATCACCTAGATTCTTTTAAACTATTCAATATTATATATTATGAAAGCCACTTTTTGTTAAGAAGTGGCTTTTTTTATGTTGCAGTTAACTTTTAAAATTAGGTAAAGGTCTTATTTTTACAATATGAAAGAAGAAAATGTCATATTAGTAAATGAATCCGATGAACAGATCGGAACCATGCCCAAGATGGAGGCCCATGAAAAGGGACTTCTACATAGGGCATTCTCAGTATTTATAATGAATGAAAAGGGAGAGACCATGCTGCAACAAAGGGCAGCCCATAAATATCATTCACCCTTACTTTGGACAAATACCTGCTGCAGCCACCAAAGGGTAGGTGAGACCAATATCTCTGCAGGTAAACGTAGACTTCAGGAAGAAATGGGATTTTCAACGGAATTGACAGAACTTTTCTACTTTATCTATAAGGCCCCTTTTGACAATGGCCTAACGGAACATGAATTTGATCATGTGATGATAGGGAACTATGAGGCTGCGCCATCAATCAATCCCGAAGAGGTGGCAGATTGGAAATGGATGAAACCGGAAGATGTGAAAAATGATATTTCCGAAAATCCAGATACCTACACAGCTTGGTTCAAAATTATATTTGAACGATTTTATAATCATTTAATACAAACCCCTCAATAGCCATGAAAGTCAAAGTTAGTAGAAAGGCGCACTTTAACGCAGCACATAGGTTATATCGGAAGGATTGGAGCTTTGAAAAGAACGATGCCATATTTGGGAAATGCAACAACCCCAATTTTCATGGACATAATTATGAATTGATTGCAAGTGTTACCGGAGAAATAGATCCGGAAACTGGATTTGTTATAGATGTTAAGATATTGAAAGACCTCATTAAAACTGAGGTGGAGGATGCCTTTGACCACAAAAATTTGAATATTGAGGTGCCGGAGTTTAAGGAACTGAACCCAACAGCAGAAAATATTGCGGTTGTCATTTGGCAAAAACTCAGGCCCCATATAGACACTGCCAACGAATTGGAAGTGGTTCTCTATGAGACTCCAAGGAATTTTGTAACCTTTTCTGGTTAGACCATGGCAATACAAATAGGGGATAGGGTACCAGAGTTCGCCTTAAAAGACCAATATGGAAATCTATTTTCCAGCAAGGGTCTAATTGGAAACAAACCCATGGTTATTTTCTTTTATCCCAAAGACGATACCCCCGGCTGTATCAAGGAAGCTTGTTCCTTTAGGGACAGTTATGAGGCGTTTAAGGATCTAGGGGCAGAAGTGATAGGTATTAGTTCGGATTCAGAGCGATCGCATCGGAAATTTGCTTTAAAATATGGATTGCCCTTTATTTTGCTTTCCGACGAAAAGAAAAAGGTAAGAAAAAGCTTTAAAGTGGATAATAATCTCTTTAATTTGTTGCCAGGTAGGGAAACCTATGTCATCGACAAAAAAGGAAAAGTAATCATGGTCTTTAATAGTATCAGTGCCTCAAAACATATGGAGAAAGCATTGGACGCCCTAAAAGAAGTAGTAAAATGAATATGTATCCATTAAAATTCCACCCAATACTAAAGGAACGTTTATGGGGAGGTACCAAGTTGAAAGAGGTTTTAGGGAAATCCATAAGTAGTGATATCACGGGTGAAAGCTGGGAGTTGTCCACTGTAAAAGGTGATGTGTCGATGGTCTCCAATGGGAATCTTGCTGGAACTTCCCTTCAAGAGCTTATAAATTCCAATCCAGAAGGGCTTTTGGGAAAAAGTGTGGCCGAACGTTTTGGGAAGGAATTTCCAATTCTTATCAAATTTATTGATGCCAAACAGGACCTTTCCATACAACTTCATCCTAATGATGAACTGGCGAAAAAGCGACACGATTCTTTCGGTAAAACTGAGATGTGGTACATCATGGATGCCGATCAAGATGCCAACCTAATTGTTGGTTTTAATAAAGCAGTGACCAAAGAGGAGTATTCCAAAAGTTTGGAAAAGGATACCTTATTGGATTTGATGAATTATGAAACCGTTAAAGAAGGGGATACCTTTTTTATCAATACCGGAAAGATCCATGCCATTGGAGCGGGTGTTCTCTTGGCCGAGATTCAGCAAACTTCGGATGTCACCTATAGGGTTTTCGATTTCAATAGAAGGGACAAAGAAGGAAATTTGAGGGAGTTGCATACTGAAATGGCATTGGATGCCATTGACTATGAAATGAAGGACGATTTTAAAGTGGCTTATCCCAAGGTGAAGGATACCGTGAATACCATGGTGGACTGTCCTTATTTTAAGACCAATTTTCTAGAATTGACGAATAATATTAATCTAAATGTTTTGGCAAGGGATTCTTTCACCATCTATATGTGTGTAGGTGGGAAAGCGATCATTTCCAACGAGTTTGGAACCGAAAAAATTCAAAAAGGGGAAACAATTTTAGTCCCTGCAGACTCCAAAAAGATCGGAATACAAACTTCAGGAGCTAAATTATTGGAAGTGACCATTTAAAATAAGGAGAAAATTACATGAAAAGGTACTTTTTATAAGTTATTTCGCTTATATTTTGTATTATTTTAAGGAAAATAAAAAGCGGACCATAAAATATTTGATTAGTATCAAAAAGTGTACTTTTGTAAAAAATTAAAAGTAGTACAAATGGCAAGTATAAAAGATTTAAAAAAGGATATCAATTTTGTTTTAGGTGATATTATTGAAGCAGTTTATTTATGGGAAGCATCTACAAACAATAGAAACTCCAAAGAAGGATCTGCTGTAATAGAAAATGCTATATCAGTCTTTGACGAATTAATCGTAAAAGTAAACAAGAAAGATGTTGAGAACAGAGCGAAGCATTTAAAATCAGTACAAGCTGAATTAGAGACTAAAGCCACTGATCTTGTTGAGCAATTGAACAAATTGGCTGCGTAAGACTTCTTATCGCATCAACATATAAAAAAACATCCACCAATTGGTGGATGTTTTTTGTTATTCGTTTTTCTTAATTTCTTCCAGATATTTTTTTAATTCCTTGCCATATTTGGATTTGGCTACCTCAGGGCTAAGGGAATTGCTAATGGAATCCAGATATTTGGTATTCGCATCCGCAACTTCCGTTAAGGCGATATAAGGGGATATGTAGGAATTTCTATTGTTCAATGCGAAGTTGAGTGCATATAGATATCCTCTTAAAATGTTTTTGTCACTCAATTTTTTTACAGAATCTAGGGCAATAGAATCTTTGCGGATCTGTGGGTCAAAAGTAAATTTGAGGTATTCTAAATTTCTGGTATTGAATTTAGTCATCACCCCTCTGTATTCTTCCAGTTTTTTCTGGGTTTCGGAACCTTTAATCTTTGCCTTGGTATCAAAGGTATCCCATGAAGTATTAATGGTGATGTTTCCCGGTTCGCCAAAAAATGTGATTCGGTCATTGATATCGTTATAGTCTTCTTTCTTTAGGTATAGGTAAAAGACTTCCGGACTCTCCAGTTCTGTTTTGAACTCAAAATTTCCATTGCCTTCAACAGTTAGGGAATCAATTGATATCAAGGTAGTGTCCTGTATCTTTTGCAAGTATAAAGTACCTTTCTTAAGACCTTTTACATTTCCCGTAACCGTCATGGTCTGCTCAGTGTCCCCACCGCAGGATATCATAAAAATGCCAATTACGGCCAAAAATAAAATTTTCTTCATGTTGTTTGTTTAGAGCCGCAAATATGATGAAAGTTTATGAAAAATTAAATTTTTGAGGCAATTTCCATAAGGTAAGCACATAATAAAGCACCACCGGTGCCTACTACGTATCCAAAGACTGCCAAAAGAACCCCTACAGAGGTCAATGATGGATGAAATTCTGCCGCGACAACTGGGGCAGAGGCTGCACCACCAACATTCGCTTGGCTACCTACAGCCAAAAAGAAAAAGGGGGCCTTTATTATTTTGGCAACAAGGATTAAAAGTCCTGCATGTATGCTAATCCAAATAAAACCAATTGCTATCAGCCCTGGATTTTCGAGTACCATGCCCAAATCCATTTTCATTCCAATGGTTGCGACCAAGATGTATATAAACACGCTTCCAATTTTACTGGCACCTGCACCCTCATAGTTTTTGGCTTTGGTAAAGGAAAGGAGTATGCCTAAACCCGTTGCGATGACCACCATCCAAAAGAAATTTGATCCCAAAAAGGACAAAAAGCTCTTCGTGTCCCTGACCGATTCAAATGAACTTGTAAGAAATGCACTTAGATAATCTCCAAAAAAATGGGCAATACCAACTGCTGTAAATGCCAAACACAGAATGACCATATAATCATTAAGTGTTGGCACCCTGGTAATTTTGTCCGTATAGCTGGCTACTCTGACTTTCAAAGTTTCTATGGCAGAGGTATCAGCCTTCAACCATTTGTCTATTCGTTTGGTCTTCCCCACGCCAAAGAGAATAATGGCCATCCATACATTGGCCACAACAATATCAATAAGGACCATTCCCCCGTATTTTTCAGGGTTGTATTGAAAAATTTCCAACATTGCTGCCTGATTGGCGCCGCCACCTATCCAACTTCCGGCAATGGTTGACAAGCCCCTCCAGATGGCATCAAAATCGTTGCCGCCCACGGTTTCAGGGGAGAAGATGGAAACTAGCAATATGGCAATAGGCCCTCCAATTATAATACCGACAGTACCCGTTAAAAACATGATCAAAGCTTTGGAGCCTAAGTTCAAAATGGCCTTTAAATCAATACTTAGTGTCATCAGTACCAATGCTGCTGGCAATAAATACCGACTTGCCATAAAGTACAGGTTCGACTTTTCATCGGAAACAATACCTGTACTGGCTAAAATTGCTGGTAAGAGGTAACACATTAAAACAGCTGGGACTACCGAATAAAAGGAATTCCAAAATCCCGTTTTACGGGATGAGGTGTAAAAAATAAAACCTAAACAAAGGGTTATAAGGCCAAAAACAACTGTATCGTTGGTTATTAGGGGATCGTTCATGTAAAATGGAATTGTATGCTTGCCAAATATAATTAAATTATAATATGCTGCTTAATGAAATGGGCGACCCCATCTTCCGTATTTTTTAGGGTAATATTATTGGCGATCTGTTTCAATTCTTCCCTTGCGTTGGCGACAGCCACACCGTATCCTACGTGCTGCAGCATTTCCATGTCGTTGTAATTATCCCCAAAAGCAATGACGTCCTGAAGGGTTTCTCCCTCTCTGAGCAATAGTTGTATCGCAGATAGTTTGGAGACAGATTTTGGGGACAATTCAATGAGGGTTTCATTTGATCTGTATACGTGAACTTGTTGGCCTAATTGTTTTTGGAGCTGTAGAAATGCTATATCGGCAGCTGCTTTGGTACCCATTAACATGATTTTATGTGCACCGATATTGCGATTTTTCCAATCACTAATGGTTTCAGTAGTATTTCTGAACAATGGGGTAGATTGGGTGTAGTGAATCTCTTTTCTGACGCGTTCCGTATTTTCTTCCACATACCATTCGTCTTTGTGGTAAAGGCCCAACTTAATTCCAAGGGGTTCGGACAAGTCGTATACCGCGTCCAAATGGTCAATTGTCATGACTGTAGAGGCCAATTCCTTTTTGCCATCTAGAATCAAGGCACCGTTATAACAAATTATCGGCTGATCCTCAATTCCTAGATTTCGTTGAAGGTAGGTCATAGATTTGGGCATCCTTGCGGATACCAAAATAATCTTAATCGCATTTTTAATACGTTGGATTTCGGTGATTGTATAATCGGATACGTTGCTCTTACTGGTTAGCAAAGTGCCATCCAAATCGGAACATAAAATTTTAAACTTCATTTTAAATATTTAGCCAATAGGTCAATTTAAGATTGATAGATCTATTCTTTGGCTCAAAATTATTCACAAAATAATTATCATTATACACAATGAACAGATCTGAAAGTGGTGCAAAACGCCACTGTAACCTCGAATTTAACCCTAAATTATCATTTTGGTTGCTATATTGTACCAATGTCGACCAAAAAATAGACTTGCTAAACGTGATTTCCACTTTTGGACTGATGAGCCAAAGGTCGGTACTTGAATATGGCGAGGGCAATGAAATATTGTTGTAATCTACCAATAGGGACAAAAAGACTTTTGGTTGGAACCGAAGACTCATTTCACTCTTAATGGAAAGTTTTTCGCCATTGTAGAACCCTCCGTAGGAAGGCTCAATCCTATATGAGAAAATTTTTCTTCTATCCGAATTGAATTCCACTTCAAAATTGGTGTAATAATAACTTTGATTCGAAGGAAGTGGGACACCGTTATCTGTATTTGAAGGATCAAAACCATCAATTAAGAAGGTATAGTTGTTTACCATACGAGCCTCCAGTTTGGCCAGATTTCTAAATTCTGCGCCCCAAGAGCTTCTAATTTCATAATCGGTATTCTTGTAATCAAGTCCAGGGACCCAGGTAAAGATCGGGAAAAAGTTAAACGCGTGGCTGTTTATGTTTCCGGATTTAGGCCAAAAAATACGCTCAATCCCAGTTACCGCCTTGATGATATCTGTCCTTCTCACAAAACCAAGATCAGATCTAAAGTCCTCCCCGATATAAGTACCATCCATGATCACATTAAAAAAGCGACTCTTATAATTAAGATTGAGACCAGACGAGAAATCCTTGCCAGCTCCATTGGGTTCGAATGATTTATGGGTGTATACTTTTCCTGTCCAAGTATTGTCTGCTGAAGCTAAATTATAGTCGATTCCCAGGACCCTGTTGTAGCGCTCATCCTCCTCCAAAAATTCATAATCCTTAAAGGATTGCCTGTTCACAAAAAACATCCCTATGTTAGATCTGGAGAACACCTTCTTTTGTAATACCAACATGGTATTGTTGTTCGATGCAATTTCATTGTCTAAATCCTCATCAGTTTGAATGTTCAAGAGTCCTAGTCGCCAGTCATTGCTTAGTTTTCCGCTTAACCGAACCCCGCCCAAAATTTTATTTTGTATGGAGTTATCGGCGGTATCCTTAGCGATTCCTATACGGCGAGAAAAGAAAGGATTGGCATCCCTACGACCCCCAAAATTACCAAAAAGATCGCTGTTGTCTATAAAAAATTGTCTTTTTTCAGGCAGTGATATTTCAAAGCGGGTCAAATTGGTTATTACGTCATCCACTTCAACATTGGAAAAATCGGGATTCAAGGTGATATCCAAGTTCATACCGTTGCCTATGGCCAATTTTGCATCCCCTCCAACCTTAAAATTGGTCAGGCTTGCCTCATTTTCAAAATTCTTTTGCGCTATTGTATTGATATAAGGTATCAAGGCAACGGGCGATTTTGATTTCCCCAAAGGCCTCTCAAAGTACATATCCCCCATAAAAGCCAAACTGTAGATCAATTGGTTTTGGGGAATTTTCGCATAAGTGCTGGTCTCATTGGTCTGCATATCGAAACGATAGGTGTTGAAACGCCATTTGGTTTCCCCTTCATTAAATTTAAAGGAAGTAAGGGGGATTTCCATTTCCGATATATAGTAGCCATCATAAATTTTCGATTCCCCCTTCCATTTGATGTCCCAGGAAGTGTTAAAACCGCT
The DNA here is from genome assembly GCA_035798135.1 of Flavobacteriaceae bacterium KMM 6897. GTDB lineage: Bacteria > Bacteroidota > Bacteroidia > Flavobacteriales > Flavobacteriaceae > Sediminicola. The sequence continues at coordinate 20,182 of JAPFBR010000007.1, forward strand.
ATTGTCCGATCCTCCACCAGATATAAGTGCTTCCCTTTGAACTCCCAAAGGGTTGGTGCCAAATAAATAGGCATTTGTGCCATCGTTAAAAGTGTCGAACATGAGACTTATATTATCATTACCACCCGCTCTAAAGTCTCGCTTTAGTGAAGGAATGATATAGTCGCTTCCTTCTGTATAAGCCTTGATACTGATGTACAGGTTGGTGTCGTCATATAACATTTTTATTTCGGTCTGTTGTATGGCGGGGATGGAGTCGGAGGGAAAGTATTGTTGCATTTCTCCAATGGCTTCTGCCTTGTCCCAAGTGGGGTAGTCCAAAACGCCGTCTATTGTAATTTTTTCCGTTGTGTACTTTACGGTAAAGGATTTTTTTTCATTTTGACCATGGATATTGGTTGTGAAAAGTACAATGGCAAGGAAAAAAAGTATTCTAAACATGGACAATAATTGTTTGGGGTCTAAAAATAGGGGATTAAACCGTTAAAAAAATCCTAAAATTCCAAATCAAATTATTCAATGTCTTTTTTTGGGGCCCTTTTTGCCTCCTTTAAGCTTTTCATTAGCATCCATTCTATTTGTCCGTTCACACTCCGAAATTCATCAGCAGACCATTTTTCAATGGCCTTCAGCATGTCTTCATTTAACCGTAGGGCGAACGCTTTTTTCTTGCTCATAGTTAAGGGTTGATAAATTCTGTTATTAAGTCAACAAGTCGGCTCGATAGTGGAAAATTTTCTTGAAAATAGGAATTTTGATTTTCCGCTATTGAGTATACGTCCTTAAGAACGTGATTCATATGAGGTATTAGCTCTCCTTTTGCATTTGGTTGGGCCTCTTTCAATTTCATAAAGTCTTTACCAGTGACTTGGAGGTCTTCCTCACCGTTTAGCAGTAACATGGGTACGGTGATTTTTTTAATTTCCTCCTCAGGACTCAATACCATCCACGATTTGAGAAATTTCTGGTTCTGTGGTGCAAAAAGCTGCATTAGAAAGGGATGTACGCTAACTATGGTATCCGTGGTCCTTAGTTCATAAAGATGTTCTCCCGCCAATTTTGCCAGATCTGGATTCTGATTATTTAATTGTTCCACCATTGTTTTATCGATTGATTGCCCTGGCCCTGCAATAGAAATAAACCCGTTAATCTTTGGAGTTATACTGAGCATTCCCACCAAGGAACCCTGACTATGTCCAATTAAAAATAGGGCGCTAAATCTAGGGTCCTTTTTAAAGTGGTCAATGGCAATTTTGGCATCAGCAACAAATTCATGGAGCGTAATATCTCCTAGTTTGTTTATGTTGGATAAGGTGGCTGTTCTTTTATCATATCTATAGAAGGCAATCCCTCTATTGTTTAAACTATCGGCTAGGGTCTTTATGTAATTGGCTTTAATACCTACCCCTGCTTGATTTCCATTTCTATCTATATTGCCAGAACCATGGATGAAAATGGCCAGAGGAATTTTGATGTGGGTTTCGGGAATGGAAAGGATGCCAGGTAGCTCTATTTCCCCATTTTCAAGATGTATTTCCTCTTCTAAAATATCTTGGGAAAACAGGAATAGAGGCAGCAATGCTATCAATAGTGCGATCTGTTTCATGCTATAGTTGTTTACCTGAATTTATCCCTTTCCAAATATGCCTTTACCAAAGTACTGTGAGACATTGAGCAAACACTAATGACTCTCCAGCCCTCTCGGGCATAATTGTTAAGTTCATCTTCAAATTCCTGATCTGGATTGCCAAACACTTTTCCTTTCTGTTTAACTATTTTATATTCTTTCATGTTTCTTTTTTTAGATATCGTTTAATGGCCAACGATGCTTCGGCTTCTTTCTGTGTACCGATCAATATTTTCTTTCCAGAATTTAAAACCAGTTGTATGCCCTTATTTCCGGAAACGTTGAATGCCTTTCCATTTTTAATGGTGATTCTATATCCCCAGCCTCCATACTCCATAATTGGCCTATAAGTTCTAACATGACACTTCCTTATATCTTCCCAAGAGATTGTTTTATCTTTAAAATGAAACGGTAGGAAACGATAATGTATTCCTCTTTCGTCGATCTCCGTTTTTAATTGCAGGAGATGGAACAGCATAAGGGTGAGTACAAGAACCAATATGACCACCAACTGACCAATACTATCGTCTGGGAGAACATTGCCTACTGCAACTTTGGCCACAAACCATTTGTACAATGAAAATAATAGGAATGCCAACAGGCCCAATGATATGAGTCGCACTGGCCATTGATTAAACCGTTGTGTCTCTTGAAAAACCCGCATTATTAGTGGTTTAAAGTGCCAGCATTAACAATTGGAGAGGCATCCTTATCAGAACAAAGGACCACCATTAAATTACTCACCATGGCTGCTTTTCGCTCATCGTCCAAATCCACCACTTGTTTTTTGCTCAGCTGGTCCAAGGCCATTTCCACCATGCTTACTGCACCTTCTACAATTTTATGTCTGGCAGCGACAATGGCTGTGGCCTGTTGTCTTTTTAACATGGCATTTGCTATTTCCTGAGCGTAGGCCAAATACCCAATTCTGGCTTCCAACACTTCTATTCCGGCCATGGAAAGCCTTTCCTGGACTTCTTTTTCAAGAGCCTCGCTCACTTCATTGACACTGGAACGGAGTGTGATATCCTCCTTATGACCCTCATCGGCAAAATTGTCGTAAGGATACATACTGGCCAATTTACGAACCGCCGCATCAGTCTGTACGCGAACAAAATTTTTGTAATCGTCCACATCAAAAGCGGCCTTGTAGGTGTCGGTTACCCGCCAGACCAATATGGTGCTGATCATGATTGGGTTTCCCAATTTGTCGTTGACCTTGAGTCGTTCACTATCAAAATTACTGGCCCTTAAGGAGATGGCTTTTTTTGTGTAAAATGGAATGACCCAGAAAAGACCATTTTTCTTGATGGTGCCAATATATTTTCCAAAAAGAAGCAATACCCTTGAGTTATTGGGGTTGACCAATACAAAACCGGGCAACATGAATAGTGCTAGGACCAACCCTATGATGTAAACAGGAGACTCCTTCGTTATCAATAAGATGATACTTCCTGCGGCAATAATTAAAAATACCAACAGCATTATATAGCCATTGAAAGGAACTAAATTTTTTTCGTTTGTCATGTCGATATATTTAAAATGATATTATTATGATATCATAAAGATATGATAAATAAATTAACATTCAAATTAAATTACTGAATGACAGGGTGCTATTGGGAATTGTCGCTATTTTTGAATTTTTTCGACTTTGTTTTATTGGGGTTTTTGAATAGCCGCTTAAAAAATCCATCTTTTTTTATAGGTTCACAATCCAATAGGTTCAAAACTGTTGAGCTTGGCGTTTCAAAACGTGCCTTGGTGATGGTATTAAATTGTTTTTCCTTGTTCAATTTTTGTAACCAAAGGGCGAAAATTGGAAGTGCCGCATTGGCCCCCTGCCCCAAACTAGTGCTTTTAAAGCCTATTTCATGGGTGTCCATTCCTACCCAAGTAATACTGACGAGCTTAGGGGTTATGCCAACAAACCAAGCATCTTTATTATTTTGGGTGGTACCGGTTTTACCCGCAATGGCATTTGGTAGGCTGTATTTTGTTCTAATCCTTGTTGCTGTACCCTTATCAATGGTCGCTTTCAGCATTTCCAATACCAGCATGCCCGTTTCCTTGGAGAAGGCCGATTTCTTGGCGATGACGGGTTGGAAGTTTGCCAAAATAGAATCCTTGGTATTGGCAATATGGGCAATGGTAAATGGGGTGACAGCCTTCCCATCGTTTACAAAGCTGGCATAGGCCCCAATAAACTCATTTATTTTTATTTCGGCAGTGCCCAGTGCAAGGGAGGGAAGATTGGGTAGGTTGCTGGAGATGCCCATTTTCTTGGCCTGTGCAATTACATTGGGGATCCCCGTTTCTTCCAATACCTTAACTGCTACTGTGTTTATGGAATTGCTTAGGGCCTGCTCCATGGAATAGTTTAGATAGGTCTCATCCTCATTTCCGGAATTGCTGGGAGACCAGCCTTCCAAATTATCATAGGATACCTCCTGTGCGGAAAAATAGGTACAGGGAGCAATGCCTTTTTCTATGGCGGCGGTATAAACGATAGGCTTAAAAGTTGAACCTACCTGTCTTTTACTCTGGGATATATGATCGTACTTAAAATATTTGAAATTAACCCCACCGATCCATGTTTTTACGGCCCCTGTTGTAGGGTCTATGGACAAGGATCCAGTATTAAGAAATTTCATATAGTGTTGTATGCTATCCATACTACTGGCCTGGATGGTCTTTTCTCCTTCCCAGTCCATCAACGTCATTGTATGTTTCTTTTTCAGGCTATCCAAAATTTGATCTTTGCTCAGGCCATTTTGTTCCAATGTTTTATACACTTGGGAATTTTGAAGTTTTTTCTGGATCAATTTGGTGTCCTTGAGCCATGGTGCATTGGCCCCGTAGCTCTTTTCAAAGCTTTGTTGCAATGACCTCATATGTTCGGTCATGGCCTCCTCCGCCAATACTTGCATTCTATAATCCAGGGTGGTGTAAATTTTTAGTCCAGACGTATAAATATTGTATTCTTCACCATTGGCGTTTTGTTCTTTTACCCACCCCAATAGCTGTTTTCTGACCTCTTCCCTAAAATAGGGAGCTATCCCATCGTTATAATCAAATTCCCTATAATCCAAGTCTGTGGGAAGCCCAGAGAGGGAATCTTTTTGGTCCATTGTAAGATGGGAATTGTTGGCCATGGCTTTTAAGACCAGATTACGTCTGTTGAGGCTGTTTTCGGGAAAAACTCTGGGATTGTATCCATAGGTAGCTTTGAGCATACCCACAAGGGTTGCAGCTTCTTCCACCTTTAATTCTTTCGCTTTCTTGTTGAAAAATTTCAGGGATGCACTTTCAATGCCAAAGGTATTATCCCCAAAGGAAACAGTATTTAGATAAAGGGTGATTAATTCCTCTTTAGTGTAAAGATCTTCCAATCTGGTGGCTACCATCATTTCCTTCACTTTATCCACCGCCAAACGCACTTTACCGTTAGGAACACGTGGATTTAGGTTTTTGGCCAGCTGTTGGGTGAGGGTGCTTCCACCTCCGGCCGATTGGTCCTGTAATAAAATGGTCTTAAAGATGACCCTGAACAAACTGGGATAGTCAATACCGTGGTGTCCATAGAAACGTTCGTCCTCAATAGAGACCAATGCATCGACCAGGTGTTGGGGAAGGTCATGGTAAGCAATTGGTTGCCGATCAAACAAATAGTATTTTCCTATAAGAACACTGTCGGCAGAATAAACTTCAGAAGCCCTTTGATAATTAAATTCTGAAAGGTCTTTTTTGGAGGGTACTTTTCCCCAAGCTCCTATATAAATACTGAGAAGAAATAAAACAAAAATCATTGTCAGTCCCAAGGCAATATGAACCACAATTTTGAGCACCTTATTTTTTATTGGTATGGAAATCAATCTATTATATTTTATATGTCGCAAGATGGAGCAAAAAAGGCAAAATCCTCAGACTATTAACAATACCTTAATGTTAGTTTCTCTATTTTTGGCCAAAGGTATAGCGTTGACTGCCTAGGTTCTACTGCTAATGCATAAATTCTTAATTCTAAAATAAATTAAAGCATGAAAAAAATCACTTTATTGGTGTTCTTGGTAGTTCAATTCTCTTTTGGTAATGAAATCTTCTGGGGTAAAACAGGACATAGAACAGTAGGGGAAGTTGCTTCACAACATCTTACAGGGAGAGCAAAAAGAGCCATAAAGGAGATCTTAAAGGGGGAGAGTTTAGCTTTGGTGTCCAACTATGCAGATGATATTAAGTCGGATCGTAGCTATTCAAAATATGGTCCATGGCACTATGTCAATTTTCCAATGGACAAAGAATATAAAGAAGTAGTTCCAAGTACCTATGGCGATTTGGTTAAGGGTATTGAAACCTGTATTACCATAGTTAAGGATAAGAACAGTTCTGATGCAGACCGGGCCTTTTACTTAAAAATGTTGGTGCATTTTATAGGTGATCTTCACCAGCCACTGCATGCAGGTAGGGAAGAGGATAAAGGAGGGAATGATATACAGTTGCAATGGTTTGGCAAAGGGACCAATTTACACAGGGTATGGGACAGTAATTTGATCGATGAATTTGGAATGAGTTATACGGAACTGGCAGGGAACCTTCCTTCACTTTCCAAAAAGGAACGTAAGGCAATTCAAGAGGGAGATGTGTATGATTGGGTGGAGGAATCCCAGGATTTGGCAAAAGAAGTTTATGGTTCTGTTGAGGCAGGTGAAAAATTGGGGTACGAATACAGTTACAAATTCACCAATACCGTCCGCAATCAGCTCCAAAAGGGAGGGCTTCGGTTGGCTAAAGTGATGAATGAACTCTTTTAAATCAAACTAGATACATTTTTGAAGATGGAATTGGGTCAACCCTATAATAGAGACACCTTTTATCCTGTTAAATGATAACTCTATAGGTCAGATTAATACGTTCGGAAATAGGTTTTGCCGTTTTTGGAATTTGATGTAACCAATGATGCTGTGTAGTCCCTTTCATCAGTAGAAGGCTGCCATGCTCCAATAATAACTTGTGCTTTAATCCTGTATGTTGTCTGTGTTTTAAATGGAAAATGCGTTCCTGTCCAAGGGTTATGGATGCTATTACCGGATTTTTTCCAAGTTCCTTTTCGTTATCAGCATGCCACCCGTTGCTGTCCTTGCCATCCCGGTAAAGATTTAAGAGACAGGAGGTGAACTTGTTTTTTGAAATGACTTCTATCTTTTCCTTGATATCCAATAGTTCTTGGGTGAAACTATGTGGTTGCATGGTGATATTGGAATAGGAATATGGCTTGCCATTATTGCCAAAAAGTGCGGTAAGCCTAGGTTGGGCATGGGTTTTGCCAAAAATCCTAATATCGTCCTGATGCCATGGAATTGTATTTTTAAAGCTTTCAAAATAGGCATCCGCTTTTTTTGGATCTAAAAAGTGGGGATAATAGGTAATGTCGGCATCAGGAAGTTCTAAACGAAGTGGTTCTGTAAACAAATAGGACATTAGTGCAAAATGGCTTTTAACTGGTTTCGATACTCAGAAGGATTTTGTCCAGTAAAGGCTTTAAAAAGTTTGTTGAAATGCGAAAAATTGTTGAATCCGCTTTCAAAACAGACGTCTGTAATGCTAATTGGTTTTTCCGCCAATAATTTGGAGGCATGAACCAAGCGATATTCATTGACGAACTGAGTAAAGGTTTTATTGGTGATTTTTTTAAAATATCGACAAAAGGAAGGCACGGTCATACTTGCCAAATCGGCCACTTCTTCCAAGGTTAGCTCCTCCTTAAAATTTGTTTTTACGTGATTGAAGATAACATTGATTCTGTCATTGTCCTTAATCTCTGTCTCCATAGAAAAGCCAGCAGCATTCAAAACCTTAAATTCTTGGGAATTCCCCAATTCGTTCAAGATATTCAAAATGGAAAGCAACCGCTGAAAATCGGTCTGGTATTCCAAAATTTCCATTTTTTCCCCGATCTTTCGTTTGGTAGTCCCGTTAAAGGCTATTCCACCTTTGGCATTTTCAAAAAGCTTTTGGATTTTTTTCATTTCAGGAATTCCAAAAAAATCGGTTCCTAAAAAATCCATTTTCATTTGAACCACGGTCTCGCTGGTATTTTCTGTCAGTTTATCCGTAAACCCACAATGGGGTAGATTTGATCCTACTAAAATTAGGTCACCATCGGTATAATATGATACATGGCTTCCTATTTGGCGTTTACCACTGCCTCCATTTACATAAACCAATTCCATTTCCGGGTGATAATGCCAGATATGGTTTTTGTTGGAAAGATTGGCATCAAATTTCTGATAGGTAAAGGAATGCCCAAAATCTGGTTCAATAGCTTCAAATGCCGGTTTCAGTTTTATCATAGAATTCACTTTCATTGTAAATTTAGTAAAGGTCGTAATTGCAATTCTCTGCAAAATTACCTAAAATATGTTCTGTATTAACATTAGTACAGTTATTGTTGTGTTAAACGGGTAAAATAGCACATAAATAGGAGAAATGAGGTGTAGTGGGGGGAGGAGTATGGCCGTAAGTTTGCTATAGAAATGATTTAGTAATCTTAAATCTAAAAAATTATGAAAAAAGCATTGAAAATTACAGCAGTATTGGGCCTTATGTTAACTACAGTAGTGGGTATGGCCACAGAAGTTAAATCTAATTCAATTCAAGTCCGTGAGGTTAAGCCTCTTGTTCTTAATTTGAATGCAGATAAGATCATTAAACCTACCTTCCGCACAAAAGGGAAAATGGTTTATATGAACCACTTAAACCTAAATGGTAAAAAAGTAGAAGTAAAGGTTCAAGATGCTTCTGGAAATGTCATCTATGAAACAACGTTTTATGATACGGTAATTGTGGAAAAAGCGTTCAATTTTGAAAAAGCTTATAGAGGTCGATATACAGTTATTATAAAAGATGGTAACGACACATATTATGAGAATGTCCTTGTAAAATAGTTAGTTTAGAGTCAGTTAATTTTATCCAGAAAAAAGGGGCTAATTAGCCCCTTTTTTATTGGATGATACCCAACTATTTATTTTGTCTTCCAATAGCGCTAAAGGCACGCATCCTATTTCCAAAACTTGGTTGTGGAATTCCTTGATGCTAAAGTCCTTCCCCATTTCTTTTTCGGCTATGGCGCGCAGTTCCAATATTTTGAGCTGCCCAATCTTATAGGAAAGAGCCTGGCCTGGATTGGCCATATAGCGTTCTATTTCTGCAGTGATCCCTTCTTCAGATTCTGCTTCGTTTTCCAAAGAGTATTGTATGGCCTGTTCCCTTGTCCAACCTTTTGCATGCAACCCTGTATCTACAACCAATCTCACGGCCCTGTGCATTTCTGCGCCCAACATTCCAAAATATTGGTAAGGATCTTGGTAAAGTCCCAATTCCTTGCCCAAGGATTCTGTATAAAGGGCCCAGCCTTCTCCATAAGCACTGTACCAAAGGGTTTTTCTGAATTTAGGTAAATCCCCGTTCTCTTGGGTCAAAGAAACTTGAAAGTGGTGTCCCGGGATGGCCTCATGTAAGAAAAGGTCTTCATCGGAATACACATTATACGCTTTTACCTCTGGTATTGGAACATAGAATATACCAGGTCTTGTACCGTCCAAGGATCCGGGGTTGTACTCGGCACTGGCAGAGGCCTCCCGAAATGCTTCCGTTCTGCGTATCTCAAATGGTGTTTTAGGTTGATGGTCGAATAGAAGATCTACCTGTGGCTTCATTTTTTTGTGAATGGCCTTAAAATTATCCAATACCTGCTGTGGGTCTGTAAATGGCATCAATTCTTTTTTATTCCGCACATAATCAAAGAAGGCCTTAAGATTGCCATCAAAACCAACCTGTTGCTTCACCTTTTCCATTTCCATGGAAATACGTTTCACTTCCTTCAAACCTATTTGGTGTATTTTTTCCGCCGTCATGTCGGTGGTAGTATAAAGCTTGATGGAATAGTCATAGTAGGCCTTGCCATCGGGAGTGGTTTCAATACCGCTTGTGGAACGCCCAGCTGCCAGATATTTAGTACCCATAAAATGATATAGCTTTTGATAGGCAGGAATTATTTTCTTTTTTATCATTGCCATATAATCGTTGGTAATTCTCTTTTTTTCCACTGCATTGAAAGCTTCTGGGAAATTCTTTACCGGGGAGAAAAATAAATGTTGGTCAATCTCCTTAGTTGTCAATGCCTTCAGCTGAGGAATAATTTTTTGGATCAACGCTTTCGGGAGTACATAACCCTTTTCCAATCCTTCCCTCATCCGCTCTTCAGCAGTGGCCATCCAAACGACATAACTATCCAGTCTCTTTAACCAATTCTCGTAATCTTGGACGGTTTTAAAGGGCTGGGCACTTGTGCCTCCTGCATATTGGCCCATGGTCAACTGTAGCGTCCACATTTGATTGATAGGGGTGAGGTCTTCCCTAAACTCCATACGTTCTAAATTCCGAGTACATTCCCATTCCAAGATAGCCTTGCTCATTTTTTCGCTCTCGGATAGGTCGATGTCCTTGATGGGGGCCAGTTCTTCCTTATATTTTTGGTAATAGGCCTTTTCCATTGCCTTGTAGTCTTCTGTAAGGTTATTTAGGAAAATATCGTTATACCTGCTGTCCCCTTCCGAGGTGGCTTTAAGGGGGTATAATTTTAAACCATCTTCATAATAGTTATCCATTAAGGTCCCAAATGCCTCATTTTTAGCCATAGCATTTTCTTTTAAGGGTTCTGGTTTGTTTTTACAGGCCGTTAAGGCAAGGGTTCCAAGGACTAGGATTAGATATTTTTTCAATGCTAGATTTTTAGTGGTTTCTCAATTAAAATTACGGTATTTTCAGGAGGCCCTGTGCTCCAAACGAAACCTACTTTTAATGCAAAAGGATATTACTATAGCCACTTCTTGGGTAAAATTATAAGTACTTTTCTATGCTTTCTCGTTTTTTCAAGGGTAATGCTTGGTTGTTTATTGCAAGTTTTAAAATCTCGCGGGATTTTTCCTTAGCGAATAAAAGGTTGTAAAATTGTTGGACTGTAAGGCTATTTTTAGATTGTTGCGCCAAGACCATTTTGTCCCCTTGCCCCACCAAGCCTTCCTCTAAAATTCGGACATAGGAACCGGGATGGGATCGGTCTATGAATTGTTTTAGAATGTTTTGGTCTTCGAATCGAATACCAAGTTTATAACAGGGTTCCCTAGGCTGTGAAATTTGCACCAAAGCCCCGCCGATCTTATAGATGTCGCCAATCCGAATTTGGGATTCATCCAATCCTTTAATGGTTAGGTTTTCGCCGAACATACCCCAGTCCCATGTAAGTTTAGGGTACAATTTTTTCCAATAAGCATATTCATCTGCCGAAAATAGGTAACAGGCCTTATCCAGTCCGCCATGATACTTTCTATCCACTACAGTATCCTTGTCTACATCTGTTTTGCCAAGAAAAATAGGTGCTGGGGTAGGGGTTTTGAAGATGCCGGTTATTTCTTCCTTCCCGTGCCATGTAATAGTGGTGCCTTTGCTGATATTGGTAGCGATTACTTTCATTAGAAAATAGGTTTGATCCTTTTTATTGGAAACCAAGCGTTATTTAGGTGTTATTTAATAATAATAATAAAGATATTAAAACTGTAGATACCACAACGCCCAAAACATCAAGACAAATTGTAGGGGGATACGAAATACCAAAACCCACACTGGAACACCGGCAGCGGCTTTTTTGCCTGTTAGCATATAGAAATGTACCAGTAAGAATACGGCAAGCATAGCTATGATTCCGAAAATTGAGAAGTCTTTAGTGGCTTTAAAACAGACTCCAATTGCCAACATAATTTCTGCTATGCCACTTAGGGCCACCAATAATTTATGGCTCGGGAGATATCTTGGCATTATTCTTAAATACGCCTTGGGTTTTACAAAATGCATAATGCCGGCAAAAAAATACATTGCTGACATGAGATAAAGATGCCACGGATAAATCATGGTATGAATATACCAATAAAAAAGGGACTGCTTTTTAAAGCAGTCCCTTTTTCCTATAGATTAGAAATCTTCTTATTTGATGATATCGTAACTCCTTTTAATGAAGTTGGTCAGTTCTTCACCTTTGAGCAATCCTTTTGATAAACGGGCTAAATCCAGGGATTGATTGATCAATCGCTCTTTCTTTTTGGCCGTTTTGGTGTTCAGGATCTCATTTACCAGATCGGAGTTTGTGTTTACAATCAGATTGTACATTTCTGGCATGTTGCCCATACCAAACATACCTCCGCCGCCAGTCTGCTGCATTTCTTTCATTCTCCTTAAAAACTCTGGCTCCGTTATAATAAAAGGGTCTGCATTGCTATCCATAGCCTCCAATTGAATGGTATAGCTTTTATTTTGGATCACCTCTTCCAATTCGGTTTTTAATTTCTCCTTTTCCTCATCGGATAATTTTGAAATTTGGGTATCCTCTTTTTTAATTAGGTTGTCCAAATGATCGGCATCAACCCTTGCAAAGGATACGTTTTCTTTGGAAGTCTCCAATTTTTGAATCAAGTGTGGCACTATTGGTGAATCCAATAACAAAACCTCAAAACCTCTAGCCTTGGCCGTTTCTATATAACTGTGCTGTGCCTCTTTGTTGGAAGCATAAAGGATTACCAATTTATCATCCTTATCGGTATGGTTTTCCTTTGTTTTTTCTTGAAGTTCTTCAAAAGTATAGAATTTCCCATCAACTGTTGGGTAGAGGGCAAACTTGTCAGCCTTTTCAAAGAATTTATCTTCAGAAAGCATCCCGTACTCTATTACGATTTTAATATCGTTCCATTTGGCCTCAAAATCTTCTCTATTGTTCTTGAATAGGGACGACAACTTATCGGCTACTTTTCTAGTGATATAGGAAGCTATTTTTTTAACTGCACCATCTGCCTGTAAATAGGAGCGGGAAACATTCAATGGAATATCCGGAGAATCGATCACCCCTCTTAGCATCGTAAGGAATTCAGGAACTATGCCTTCCACATTATCCGTTACAAAAACTTGATTTTGGTATAACTGTATACGATCTTTTTGAACGTTTAAGTCGTTTGTCAATTTTGGAAAATATAAAATCCCCGTAAGGTTAAAAGGATAGTCTACATTTAGATGGATATGGAATAGGGGCTCTTCAAATTGCATGGGATATAATTCCCTATAAAACCCTTTGTAATCCTCTTCTTTTAAATCCGCTGGCATCTTGGTCCAAGCCGGATTTGGATTGTTGATGATGTTGTCCACCTCTTGGGTAGGAGCCTTGTCTTCTTCCTTGGCATCTTCTGGCTTGGGAAGCGTTTCGGTTTTGGTTCCAAATTTAATCGGAATCGGCATAAACTTGTTGTACTTGCTCAATAGCTCAGAAATCCTATTCTCTTCCAAGAATTCCGTAGAGTCCTCAGTAATGTGCAGGATAATCTCAGTACCGCGATCTGTTTTGTCACTTGGTTCTATGGTAAAGTTAGGAGAACCATCACAAGTCCAATGGGCCGCTGGCTCATCTTTATAACTCTTGGTGATAAGTTCAACTTTTTCTGCCACCATAAAAGCGGAGTAAAAGCCTAAACCAAAATGACCAATAATACCAGTATCCTTGGCGGAGTCCTTGGTAGAATCCTTATACTTGTCCAAAAATTCCTCAGCCCCTGAAAAGGCCACTTCATTGATATACTTTTGAACCTCCTCTTCGGTCATCCCTAAACCTTGATCGATAATATGGATTTTCTTGCCTTCCTTATCAATTTTGATCTCAATAATTGGGTTGCCATATTCCACTGTTGTCTCTCCAATAGTAGTTATGTGCTTTAACTTTAAAGTTGCATCCGTGGCATTGGACACCAATTCCCGTAAAAATATTTCATGATCGCTGTATAAGAATTTCTTAATCAACGGAAATATGTTTTCAACGGACACATTAATCTTACCTGTAGCCATATTTTGATATAGTTTTAAATATTATGATTAATCCTATGTCAAAAAAAATACCATACTCTGTATAAGTGACAAACTGACACATTGCCAAGATTGAACATGGCTTCCACAAAAAATTAACAAATTATTTTGTTTGATTATTTATAAGTATAAGTAAACAATTATTATATTTGTAGTGTTGCAGGAAAAATGCTATGAAAAAGATTTATTACTGTAACAAGTTTGTTTATTTATTGGTTAGGTTGTTTAAAAAGCGTGTTTTTTCAAACACGCTTTTTTTATGGACTTTAATTATTTCATATATGTTTAACATATTTATGTTTACATAATTGTTTTTTTACATAAACAAAATGATATTGCTATGCCAGCAAATGCAAATACTAAGAAAATTACGGAAGATGCCATTATAGGCGACTACATGGTTTAAAGAAAGTGCATGCCGATCCACATCCCGGTAATTTTTTGGTCAGCGTAAGGGAAACCTTGATCGCCATAGATTTTGGTTATTTCAAAGAGGTGCCCAATGAATTTTACATACCCTATTTTGAGCTTGCCAAAAAGGAAAATATATAGAATGATGCCATATTCATGGAGAAGCTTTATGAATTGGAAATATTGTCCGATACTGATTCCCCGGAGGAATTAAAATTCTTCAAGGCCTTGTTCAAGGAATTGTTGATTATTTTCACGTCCCATTTCAATGAAGAGCATTTTGATTTTGGAGCGGATGAATTCTGGATCAGGATAGCAACCTTAAGTGAGCGCTATTCAAAAGATCCACAGATAAGGAAAATGAACGGTAACCGTGGTTCCAAACATTTCCTATATCTTAATAGGACCTTTTTTGGCCTGTACAATTTACTGCATGATCTCAAGGCAAAAGTAGTGGTCAATAATTATAGACAATACATATAAAAAAAGCCCCGAATTATTTCGGGGCTTTTTTTTAATCCTTCCCCATCAAAGGGGTATCTATAATTTCATCTTTTTGTTTTACGTATTTCTCCAGCCATTGGTCTTGTTCCCATAGTAGGTGCAAGATGCTTTCTTTGGCCCTGTAACCGTGGCTTTCCTTAGGGAACATGACCAGCCTAACTTTAGCCCCCAAGCCTTTTAGGGCATTAAAGTAACGTTCGCTCTGCATGGGATACGTCCCTGAATTATTATCGGCCTCCCCATGGGTCAACAATAATGGGGTTTTCATTTTATCGGCATGCATAAAAGGAGACATGGTGTAATACACTTCAGGAGCTTCCCAGTAATTTCGTTCTTCGCTTTGGAAACCAAAAGGGGTAAGCGTTCTATTGTAGGCGCCACTTCTTGCGATGCCCGCAGCAAATAGATTGGAGTGGGACAGTAGGTTGGCTACCATAAAAGCACCATAACTGTGGCCTCCTATCGCCACTCGTGTCCTATCTATGTACCCCATGTCATCCACGGCATCAATGGCTGCTTTGCCATTGGCAACCAATTGTGTCCTAAAAGTATCATTGGGCTGGGCATCTCCCTCACCAATGATGGGAAAGGCCGCGTCGTCCAAGACCACATAGCCTTTTGTGACCCAATATATGGGAGAACTCCAACTTGGATAGGTAAATTCATTTGGGTTTTGCGTGTTTTGGGATGCGCTATTCTTATCCTTGAACTCCCTTGGATAGGCCCATAAGATCATCGGCATTTTTTCTTTGCTTGCCTTGTTGTAGCCAACGGGCAGATATAAAGTACCGGTTAATTCCAAGCCATCTTCCCTTTTATAGGAAATGACTTCCTTTTGTACATCCTGGATGCTTTTAAAGGGATTTTCAAAAAAGGTAAGCTGTTGCGGCGCCTTTTTACGAAGAAGGTTTTTGTAGAAATAATTTGGGTATTCGTTTTTGGATTCTATGCGGACTAAGAGCTGGTCTTTTTCTGGGTGGTACTCCAGTAAGGTCTCTTTTTTATCCGTTAGATTGGATTGGTATAGACGTGATGTTGCTTGGGATACCAAATTCATCTTGTCAACGAACGGGAACTGTCCTTTTTTAGAAAACCCGTCTCCCAACAGAAAGGCATTGTGCTTACTGTCCAAGGCCAAAACATTTATCCCATATTCATTTCTAGTGGTCACAAAATTACCTGGATCGCTGTAGACGTCTTGGTAATTGCGGTCTGAAAGTATTTTGGGCTTTTCTGAAGGATTTGAAGGATTGAAAACATAGGTTTTTGTGTTCCTGGTGTTCCACCAACGATCATAGGCAATAGCTAGTCCGTCATTGCCCCATTGAATCCCGGCAAATCTATTAATGGTCTTGAGGATACTTTTTCCTTCTCCCTTAAAAGGGGCATTTAATTGAAAAACTTCATCTCTAAAGGCCACTTCGTTTTCTGGATCACCTCCATCCAGGACCTGGGCATAGATCAACGTGGAAGGTTTGTCGCTTCTCCAGCTGATATCCCTCATGCCGGTACGTTCCGCCATAAATCCTTGGGGAAGATCCTCTATCAAAGGCACTTTTAGTACTTATTGAACCAAACTGCCATCATTCTTATATATAGTAGTGGTAAGTGGAAATCTGTAATAGGGCACCAAATATGAGAAGGGTCGGTCTATAGTTACGGCCATTATATATGAGCCGTCCGGCGAGAAGCTAAGGGAGCTGAACATATCCGCACTTTTCCATAGAGAAGATGTTCCATTTAGATCTACTTTGTGCAACTCCGAAAGTGCCAGTTGTTCAAAATTAAATTCGTCATTCGGATTTTTCAACAGATCTTGGTAGGTCCTATTCTGTGCCTTTTTTCCGTCATTGGACGAAATGGTAGGTCCATCGGGTACCGCTTCACCTGCATTGATCAATGCCTTTCTTTCTGAAGGCAACATTTTTACCAAGATAGAATTCCCATCCTTGCACCAGTTGATGACATCTCCCATATTGGCATTTACCTTGGCTTCGGTGAGTTTTTTAACCGAGGCTTTTTCCAAATCCAAGACCCAGACTTCCACCCCTGTTTTTGTAGTGTTGGTCACGGCAATTTTAGTTTAGTCCGGGGACCAGCTGAAATTTACCAGCCTTGGGTTTTCGGGCAGTCCACCTACCTGGGTTTCTTGGGAAGCTGTTGTGGATTTAATTTTAATATTGTTGTAGTAATTGGTACGGCTTCCAATGTTTGTTTTTGGGTTGATCCGCAGCCCTGCCAGCCGCAATTCGTCCTCCGAAAGTTCTTCGATGGTCTTATAGGCATCCCTATAAAGCATCACCATTTGTCCGCCGTTATCGGTAAGTAGCACCCTAGGGGCCATGGGGGCGTCTACCAAGTTTAAAATTTCATCGGAAGGTTTCTGGTACGTAAGGCTTTCCTGTGCGTATCCCCAGAAAACTAGGAGCATCAGGAGAAAGGGTAAGGATTTTTTCATGTAAAATATTTTTAGGTTGGTTTAAAAAAAGAACGTGAAAAGCGAGATTACGGCTCTTTGTTCCTCTGACAATTTACTAAAATCCACCTCCTTAAAATGTTGTGAAAAAGTTAAAACAAGGGTATACCCTTTTTATTCATGATCAAGCTTGTGTGGCAGGGGGTAATTTTAAGGGACTTTATTTTATTTTTGACTTTTATATGGAATGCCATCAATCTTTATTATATTGACCAAGAGATATAGGTAAGCTACATATTTCCGAAAAACTAACAGACCAAAACATGTACAATTCAAAAATAATAGGATTAGGATATTTTGTGCCAGATAATGTTGTGACCAACGACGAGTTGTCCAAGGTAATGGATACCAATGATGCTTGGATACAAGAGCGGACAGGTATTAAGGAGCGTAGGCATGTTGTCAAAGGAGAGGATACCACCACTTCCATGGGGGTAAAAGCAGCCAAAATAGCTATTGAAAGAGCAGGGATAGACAAGGATGATATTGATTTTATAATTTTTGCCACCCTAAGCCCTGACTACTATTTTCCTGGACCTGGGGTATTGGTGCAGCGCGATCTGGATATAAAAACAGTTGGGGCCTTGGATGTAAGGAACCAATGTTCTGGTTTTGTTTATGCGATATCCATTGCAGATCAATATATCAAGACCGGCATGTACAAGAACGTATTGGTCATTGGCTCGGAACTACATTCCCATGGGTTGGATATGACCACTAGGGGTAGGGGGGTTTCCGTAATATTTGGTGATGGGGCAGGAGCAGCAATCCTAAGCAGGGAGGAGGATACGTCCAAAGGAATATTATCCACACATCTTCATTCAGAAGGGCAACATGCGGAGGAATTGTCCCTGATAGCGCCGGGCATGGGTAAACGCTGGGTAAATGATATCATTGCAGATAATGATCCTAATGACGAATCTTATTTCCCGTATATGAACGGACAGTTTGTATTTAAAAATGCGGTAGTTCGTTTTAGTGAGGTGATTGTGGAAGGACTGCAGAAAAATAATTTGGAAGCTTCGGATATAGATTTATTGGTGCCGCACCAGGCCAACCTGCGTATTTCCCAATTTATTCAGAGGAAATTCAAATTGAATGACGATCAAGTGTTCAATAATATCATGAAATATGGTAATACCACTGCAGCTTCTATTCCTATTGCTTTGACAGAAGCTTGGGAACAAGGAAAGGTCAAAGAAGGCGATGTAGTAGTATTGGCAGCTTTTGGTAGTGGGTTTACTTGGGGTAGTGTTATAATTAAATGGTAATAAATAAGAATCCCTAGTGCAATTGCACTAGGGATTCAATTAACAGGATTACCTGGGAACTTAACCAACCAAAATGTTCCCTAGCAAGCCCATTAAAATATGCCTCCACCACCTTCTTTGGTATTGCTGTCCCTTCGTTTTCTGCTCGAAGATCTATTCTTTCCGCTACCAAATTGATAGGATAGTCCTGCATAGACATTTTGACTTTCCCAGTTGAAGCGACCATTTTGCTGATATGGGCGTTCGCCTTCAAAAGCAAAACGCATGGTGTTGAAAACATCGTTGAAATTGAGACTAAATGTTCCTTTCCCATCCGCAAAGCTGTAACGGGCGCCGGTATTTATAAAATACATGGGTTTTACCAGAAACTGAATATTTTGGTTTTCTCCCCTATAAAATCCGAATAATTGGAATGTCAGCTTATCCGTTGCTTTAAAACTGTTGTTCATTCTAAGGTTCCAGGCCAAATTGTCCACAGAAACCTTCTCCACAATAATATCATCCTCTGTTGGGGTATCATCATCTATGGACAAACGCTCTGTTATACCTCTTTGCGTTTGGGAGAAAAGATCGAAGCTTCCATTGATACTCCACCATTTGGCAGGTTTCAAATTTAAGGAGACCTCCATGCCATAAGCTGTGGTGTTATCAAAATTGTCATGGGTTAAAATTAATTTGTTAAGATCTAATCGGTCTACATAAACAGCTCTATTTATTTCATCTGATATGGTCCTATAGAATATCCCGCTTGTTATGCTTCCATTTTCCAATCTTCGCGTATAGTTCACTTCATAGGAATTGGTGAATTGTGGTATTAGACTTGGATTTCCAAATGAGGATATCAATGGGGTGGACCATTCTCGAATAGGGTTTACCTGTTGTAGGCCCGGTCTATCCACACGCCTACTTAAACTCATCTGAAATTGGTTTTTTTCACTCGGGCTATAAGTCAAAAATCCAGAAGGATATACTTCTGTATATTTGTCGGTAAAAGATCTGACCGTATTGGTGTCTGCTTTTACCGCTACATCTTCCACTCTGACTCCTAATTGATAGGACCATTTCTCATAATTTTGACCAAAGGTGGCATAAGCGGAATAGATATCCATTCCATAAACAAAATCAGTGTCCGGAGTAGGTTGTAAATTACCGTTATTGTTAAAGGATAAACCTGTGGAAGAATACCCAACTTGGGTTTCAAAAACCCTGACCTCTACACCTACTTCCAACTTGGAAATGGAATCCAAGGGGTTTACATAATCCAAGTTCGCAATGGTCTGTTTCCTTTCCGTATCCACAAAATCCTGGTAGTCGGGAAATTGCACTGAACCCGTTGACTTAAAATCGGCTACTTCGGCATCATTAAAATGGTTGTAATCTACCTCGAGTTCCAAGTTGTGCCCATCTTTTTTAAAACCCAGTTTATAGTCAAAATTATATTGCTCACTTAAATTGTCATTGACGTTATTAAAAAACTGTTTGGAATTTCTGGAGTTATCGTCATAATATAAAATTTCGGTAAGGCCTTCTCCTTTGCCATCAAACATGTTTTGGTTGGTGAAAAACGAAATGGTGTTTTTGTCATTCAAAAAGAAATCAATACCCAATTTATATAGGTGGGACTTGTTGTTGTTGAAGAAATCGAACAATTGCTCCGAGTTTTCATCTACCCTATAAATGGTCCCATCATTAACATATTTCCCTATGTTATTTCCGTAATTTCCATAAAGGTTGAATTTTCCATTGCGATAGTTCAAATCGATGGAGCTATTAAATTTTGCCTCAACACCTACTGTTAATCCCGTACTAAGGGTTCCGTTAAAGCCGATATTGGCGTTTTTATGAAGTATAATGTTGATAATGCCGCTCATCCCCTCCGGATTGTATTTGGCGGACGGATTGGTAATCAATTCAATGGATTTGATGGAGGTCGATGGTATCTGACGTAAAAGTTGTGCCACAGGGACATTGGATAGCTTGCCATCTACCATGACCCTAACATTGGAATTACCCCTAAGACTAAGTTCCCCTGTTTGTTGGTCTATATTGACAGAAGGTATGTTGTTCATAATATCAGAAGCCGTTGCTCCTGTAGTAGTAAGGTCCTTCCCTACATTGATCACCTTTCTATCTATTTTCTGCTCAATTGTTGTGCGTTCGCCAACAACCTCTACCCCTGAAAGTTCCTCTGTCTCTTCTTCCAAGAAAATTGATCCCAATACCACTTTTTTGATGTCCTTGGTAATGGTAATGTTCTTGGAGAAGGATTTGTATCCTATAAATTGTATTTCCAACAGGAGGTTTCCTTCGGGAAGTCCTTTTATCTCGAAGCTACCATCTTCCTGGGTTATGCCTCCGGTAATGGTTTGTAGATCAGATTGGGATTTAATGACAATTGAAGCATAGGCTACGGGTTGCTTTGTGTTTTGGTCCAAAACAACACCGCTTATTATTCCATTTTTTAAATCTGTTGGATGTTTAAAATAATTCGCTGAGATTGCACCACAGAAAAGAAGTGCAATAAACAAGATTGCTTTTTTCATTTGATTGTTCGTTTATTGATGATTGATTGATGTAAATAAGACGATGTAAATTCTAAAATGTTACTATAAATCAAAACTTTTTTATGCATTTAACACGAGCTGGTTTTTGTCCTGATTCTTATGCTTAGTGTGATAAATAGCAATTATGGTGTTGGGTGTCTTTGGATGATAAAGTAAAAGTGGATGGCCCAGTAATGTGAAATGCAGTATCTTTGAGGAAGGTTGCTTTGGGAATATACAAGTCAGATCTTAACAAGAAAACCCGAAGCAATTGCCTCGGGTTTTATCATTGATAAGCTATACTAAACACTAACCATTAACTATAAAAATATAATCTTATCAATGACTTTATGGAGAATTAGTCACAAGCAATTGACGAAGAATTTATCGAAATACAGCAGGAATTAACATTATTTTACAACTATATTAACATATGAAGAAAACACTTGTTTTTGGCGCTTCCTTAAAACCGGACCGCTACAGTTATGTGGCTGTAAAACGTTTAGTGGCCAATGAAATTGAGACCGAGGCCTTTGGACTTAAAGAAGGGTATATAGATACTGTTCAGGTGAAAACCACTCTGGAACATATGCGAGACATACACACCCTTACCCTTTATATTGGGCCACAGCGTCAGGTAGCTTATTATGACTCATTTCTGGCCCTTTCCCCAAAGCGGGTTATTTTCAATCCAGGTACGGAAAACCCTGAACTATATGATATTTTGAAAAAACAAGGTATACTGGTTGAAGTGGCCTGTACCTTGGTGCTTTTGGGAACGGGGCAATATTGATATGAATCCTCGTTACAATTAGTCTTTTATCCGGATCAACCACAATCCAAAAAACGTCAATAAGCCATTTATGGGCAGTAGTTCGTAACCAACGGCATAACCTCCCAAATATTCCATGGGGATATTGGCTATCGCAACAATAATTAGGACAGAGGCTACTGCTACCATCCAGACATATTGATCCATGATTTTGTATTTGGTAAAGATGCCAAACGCAAACAAGCCCAAGAGCGGTCCATAGGTGTACGTGGCAACGGTAAGCAGGCCGTCTATAACATTTTTATCAAGCACATATTTAAAGATAATGATCACGATGATCAAAAGGATGCTCATTCCTATATGGGTTTTCTTACGGATGCTCTTTTGAACGGCTTCCGGTCTTTTTTCAATATTTAAAAAATCAACACAGAACGAGGTGGTCAGGGCAGTAAGGGCACTATCCGCACTACTGTATGCCGCGGCAATCAGACCCAACATAAAGGTGATGGCTACCGTAATTCCAAGGCCACTGTTCAAGGCTATTTCTGGGAAAAGTAGGTCCGACTTGGGTGATCCATCCATTAAAGGAATGGCGATGTTGAATTTGGAAGCATAGATAAAGAGGAGGGCCCCAAGGAGTAAAAAGATAAAATTCACGACCACAAGGACAACAGTAAAGGAAATCATGTTCTTTTGGGCGTCCTTCAGCGATTTACAGGTGAGGTTCTTTTGCATCATATCCTGATCCAAGCCCGTCATACATATGGTGATGAACATCCCGCCAAGAAACGACTTCACAAAGTGGGTCTTATTAAAAAGTGAATCTGTAAAGAATATTTTATTGTACTGCTTCAATTCTTCAGAGGCCAAGAATTCGGAAAAGGTCCAGTCCAATTCCTGATTGATGAAATAGATGCTCAACCCAACGGAAACAAGCATAAATAAGGTCTGAAGGGTGTCCGTCCACACGATGGTCTTTATGCCTCCCCTAAAGGTGTAAACCCATATTAAGAGAATGGATAGGATCACAGTCACTTCAAAAGGAACGTTCAGCTCGTCGAAAACAAATTGCTGTAACACAATGGTCACTAAAAATAGTCGGAACGCGGACCCCAATACCCTGGAAATAAAGAAAAAGAAGGCTCCGGTCTTATAACTCACTTTTCCAAAACGCTGCCCCAAATATTCATAAATAGAAGTTACATTGAGTTGGTAGTAGATGGGCAAAAGCACGAAGGCTATGACAAAATAACCTACGAAATACCCAAAGACCACTTGCATATAGCTGAATTGGGATGCTTCTACCCAGCCTGGAACAGAAATAAAGGTAACCCCGGATAAGGAGGCCCCGACCATTCCAAAAGCAACCAAAAACCAAGGCGATTGTTTTCCGGCTTTAAAAAAGTCGTTATTGGAATCATTTTTTCCGGTAAGATAGGATATGAATAAAAGCAACAAAAAATAACACCCAATGAGGAGCAGGATATGCGTGGCGGTCATAAAAATAAATTTGCATCGCAAAGTACAAAAAGATAAAACATAAATCTAAAATCGTAATTTTGCATCTATGGAATTTTCTTCTAAACTATTGGAAAATGCAGTTTACGAAATGTCACAATTGCCAGGCATTGGTAAACGGACGGCTTTGCGTCTTGTGCTGCATTTGTTAAAGCAACCCAGTGAACAGACCTTGCGTCTGACCACTTCCCTTCAACATTTAAGGACTGATATTAAGTTTTGTTCAAATTGCCACAATATATCCGATGTGGCCTTATGTGAGATTTGTGCCAATCCAAAAAGGGATGAAAGTCTGGTCTGCGTGGTAGAGGATATCAGAGACGTCATGGCTATTGAGAATACAGGGCAGTACAAAGGGCTCTATCATGTTTTGGGGGGTAAAATATCTCCAATGGAAGGCATAGGACCACAAAATTTGACCATATCATCACTTATAACCAAGGTGAAAGCAGGGGTCATCAAGGAACTTATTTTTGCGTTGAGCTCTACTATGGAGGGCGATACCACCAATTTCTATATCTATAAACAGTTGGAAGGAGCTGAGGTTAAAACCTCTACCATAGCTAGGGGTATTGCTGTTGGCGATGAATTGGAATATGCTGATGAGGTAACGTTGGGCAGAAGTATAGTAAACCGTATCCCCTTTGAGAATTCACTAAAATCATCCTAATAAACCAACTAAAAAATAGGATTAATTTAATCATAAGGTCTTTTTTTTAGTATTTTTGCAAAATATCAAACCAATTAAGCATACAAAGTATCAATATGTCAAGATTCGAATTAAAATTGCCGCAGATGGGCGAAAGTGTTGCAGAGGCAACGCTAACCTCATGGTTAAAGGAAGTTGGTGACACCATTGAAATGGATGAAGCCGTTTTTGAGATTGCTACTGATAAAGTAGATTCCGAAGTTCCTAGTGAAGTGGATGGTGTTTTGGTGGAGAAATTGTTTAGTGTAGATGATGTAATCAACGTAGGAGACACCGTGGCCATCATAGAAATAGCTGGGGATGGTCCTGATGATGGGGATGCGACCGTTAAAAGCGTTAAGAAAGAAGTGCCACAAGAAGTGGTAGCGGAACTGGAAGACCATGTGGTAGGGGCAAAGGAAACTATAGCCGCTCCGGTCATGGCATATAGTGAATCTGAAAAATTTTACTCCCCGTTGGTGAAAAACATTGCCAAGGAAGAGGGGATTACCGTAGCCGAATTGGATACTATTAATGGTACCGGGAAGGACAACAGGGTAACCAAAGGTGATATTTTGGAATATGTGGAGAACAAGGCTTCAGGCAAGGCGCCAGTTGTAGCAACAACACAGCCTCAGGTGAAACAACAAGCGCAGCCAACTGCTCCCAAAATGGCAGAGGAAAAGCCAAAAGCCGCACCGGTACAAGTAGGTAGTGGTGATGAGGTGATCCCAATGTCCCGCATGGGCAAACTCATTGCCCAGTATATGACCGCCAGTATTTCAACTTCGGCCCATGTACAAAGTTTTGTGGAAGTGGATGTGACCAATTTGGTAAACTGGAGGAATAAAATGAAAAATGCCTTTGAAAAAAGGGAAGGGGAGAAATTGACGTTCACCCCAATTTTCATGGAAGCCATTGCCAATGCACTAAAGAAATATCCAATGCTAAATATCTCCATGGATGGGGACAATATTATAAAGAAGAAAAACATCAATATTGGGATGGCAGCAGCCTTGCCAGATGGAAACCTAATTGTTCCGGTAATCAAAAATGCCGACCAATTGAATTTGGTAGGGATGGCGAAAGCGGTGAACGATTTGGCCAATAGGGCTAGAACCAATGCCCTAAAACCTGATGAGATCAAGGATGGTACTTATACGGTAACGAATGTGGGTACTTTTGGCAGTGTTTTCGGAACGCCCATCATCAACCAGCCACAAGTGGGGATCATGGCTTTGGGAGCTATCCGTAAGATCCCATCTGTTATTGAGACCCCAGAAGGGGATCTGATAGGGATAAGAAGTAAGATGTACCTGTCCCATAGTTACGACCATAGGGTAGTTAACGGTGCTTTGGGCGGTATGTTCGTCAAAGCCGTTGCCGATTATTTGGAGGCATGGGATGTGAATAGAGAGGTGTAATAGACTCAGATATTATATAAAAATGCCCTGATTTATCGGGGCATTTTTTGTTTACAACCCCGTTATCAGGAGCATGGGATATGCTCCAATTAGATTGGATAGGTGTATTTCAAAGTTGATTTTAGAAATATTTAACACTATTAAAAGGAGGCTTTCCCGTCCTATTCTAGTTTGCAGGGGTGTCAAACCTTACCTTTGGCCCACATACAAAACGTAATTATATTAATGATTTTTCCTCTCCCGATGATGAAAAGGCTTTGCTTTTTCATTTTAGTACTACTTCCTTTTGCCGTATTTCCCCAGAATGAATCAATAAAAATGTACCTCGACTGCAATTGTGATAAGAGGTACATACAGCAAGAAATCAATTTTGTAAGCCATGTTAGAGACCAAGGTCTAGCAAATGTTAAACTGTTCATTTATGATATTGCAAATGGCAGTGGCGGACGCACCTATAAATTGGAATTTACGGGGGAGGGCAACTTTGGTGAAATGGAAAATGAAATTTCATATGATACCACAGCCAATATGTCTTCCGATGAGGTGCGCAAGGGGTTGTTACAGCGCATTAAAACCGGATTATTAAAATATATCCTACAGTCCGATGTGGCTGATAATATAGAATACAATATCTCCAAAGATGGAATGAAAGAGCGCCAAGATATCAATTTTGAGGATTCTTGGAACAATTGGATCTTTGAGGTGAGAGGTGAGGTGGATGTAAGCAGTGAGGCCAGTAGGAACCAGTTTAGGTATGAATTGGGATTTGAAAGTGATAGGGTAACCGAAAAATGGCGTATTCGAGCTGATCTGGAAATGAACCGATTCAGCAGTAAATTTCAAAATGATGGGGAAGAGTTTACCAGTGAAAGGGAGCGATATTCCGGATCTGGAAGTGTGGTACGCAGCCTTTCCGATCATTGGTCTGCTGGAATCTTCGGTGGTGCTCGGCACGATACCTATACCAATCTGAATATAGCCTTGGACGCAAGGCCCGCTATTGAGTATAATATTTTCCCCTATCGGGAGGTGTTGAGAAGGGAAATTGTCTTTGCCTATAAAATTGGGTTTAAGTTCAACGATTATATGGAAACCACAATTTTTGGAAAGGACAAGGAAACGGTTTTTAGTCATTCTCTAAACGTAGGACTTCGTTTTAGACAGCCATGGGGCAATGTTTTTGCCAGGGTGTCCGCCTCGACCTTTTTGAATGATTGGTCCAAAAACCGGTTGGAGGTAGATAGTTATTTATCTGTCCGTATATTCAAGGGTCTCTCCGTGCGTTTTTCTGGAGATTTAAAATTGATACAAGATCAGATCAACCTACCAGCAGGGTCAGCCTCTATTGAGGATGTCCTTCTTCAGCAAAAACAGATCGCCACTAATTTTGAAATACAATTTGGGGTAGGAATCAGTTATACGTTTGGCTCTGCCTTTAACAATATTATCAATACCAGACTATAATGATCGATAAAAGGGTAGAATTGATCTTGGTCGAATATCAGGGGTTATTTTTTTATCCTGTATTTCTAAAAACTATCTTTGTGAAAATCATTTAAAAGCATGCAATTAAACCTCACAAGGCCCATTTGTTTTTTTGACTTGGAAACAACAGGAATCAATGTGGCCAAGGACAGAATCGTAGAAATTTCAATTTTAAAGGTGTATCCCAACGGGAACAAGGAAAGCAAAACATGGTTGGTGAACCCTGAAATGCATATCCCCGAGGAGGTAGTTGCCATTCATGGTATTTCAGACGAAAAAGTGGCCAAGGAACCCACCTTCAAAGAGTTGTCAAAGGAAATTTATAACATGATCAAGGACTGTGATTTGGGAGGGTTCAATTCGGATCGATTTGATATTCCCCTACTGGCCGAAGAAATGCTAAGGGCCGATATAGATTTTGATATGAAAAACACCGTTTCCATTGATGTACAAACCATCTTCCACAAAATGGAAAAAAGAACCTTGGAGGCAGCCTTTAAGTTTTATTGCGACAAAGACCTGACCGATGCCCATAGTGCTGAAGCAGATACCAACGCCACCTATGAGGTGCTCTTGTCCCAATTGGATCGCTACCCGGATTTGGAGAACAACGTCAAAAAACTGGCTGAATTTTCAACCCATAGGCAATTTGTCGATTTTGCAGGGTTTATTGGGCTCGATGAAGACGGGGAAGAAATTTTTTCTTTTGGGAAGCACAAGGGGAGAAAAGTGCATGATGTATTGGAAAAGGAACCGGGTTATTTTGGATGGATCTTGAATGCCGATTTTCCTTTGTACACCAAAAAAGTACTCACACAAATAAAACTAAATAAGCTCAATAATAAATTAGGGTAAATACAATCTTTGTCCTTAATTTTGGGGGATTCACAATTTTGAAAATTCAATTTAATTTTGCTGGATTGTTAAATATTGAAGTAAGAGAATGAAGATTATCTGTATAGGTCGCAATTATGCAGACCATATTAAAGAATTGAATAATGAAAGGCCAAAGGATCCGGTAGTTTTCATAAAGCCCGATTCTTCGGTACTCCCCAAGGAGCAGGATTTTTATATCCCTGAATTCACCAATGATGTGCATTATGAAGTGGAGGTCTTGATAAAGATCAAGAAGGTGGGGAAGCATATTGAAGAAAAATTCGCCCATAATTATTATGATGAGGTTGGACTGGGGATAGATTTTACGGCCAGGGATGTACAAACGGCACTCAAGGAAAAGGGATTGCCCTGGGAAAAGGCCAAAGGATTTGATGGTGCGGCCGTGGTGGGCAATTGGTTGTCAAAGTCCAATTTTAAGGATTTGAACAACTTGAATTTTTCACTCTCCAAAAACGGAAAGATCGTACAACAGGGGAATACCAGTTTGATGCTTTGGAAGATAGATGAAATCATCGCCTATGTATCCAAGTATTTTATGCTAAAAAAAGGGGATATAATTTTCACGGGAACACCTGCCGGGGTAGGAAAAATAGATGCAAATGACTACCTTTCGGGTAAGCTTGAAAACGAAGAATTATTTACGGTAAAAATAAAATAATGATATACAGTTTAGACAAATTAAATGAAATGGCGGAAGGGGATGAGGAATTCATCAACTCTGTAATAGCTGTATTTTTAGATGAAGTGCCCACCGATTTGGAGTTATTGGAACAGGCTATCGATAAAAAGGATTACTCCAATGTATACCAATTGGCGCACAAGATAAAACCCAACGTGGATCTTTTAGGAATGGAGCAGACCCGTGCCAATGCCTTGGAGATAGAAAACCTTGGCAAAAAGGAAGGCAGTGGTCCTGAAATAGAGAAATTGTTTCCTTTGTTGAAAAATGATATCCATCAAGTGGTATCAGAGCTAAAAAAAGACTTCAATTTATAATGCTTGCAGAAATCATAACCATTGGGGATGAAATCCTTATTGGGCAAATTATTGACACCAATTCTGCTTTTATCGCTCAAGAACTGAACCAGATTGGCGTTTCTGTTTATCAGATCACATCGGTGCAGGATGAGCGCAGCCATATCCTCAAGGCATTTGAAGAAGCCGAATCCAGGGCAGATGTCATAATTATTACTGGAGGCTTGGGGCCTACCAAGGATGATATCACCAAATTGACCCTTTGTGAATATTTTGGGGATACCTTGATAGAGAGTAAGGAAGTACTTGCCCATGTAGAGGAACTGTTCAAAAATTATATTTCCACGCCCATTTCAGATGTAAACCGCAGACAGGCATTGGTGCCTTCCAAGGCCATAGTGTTGATGAATGCCTATGGTACCGCTCCAGGGATGTGGATCAAACGTAATGGAAAGGTATTTGTATCCCTTCCTGGAGTGCCCTTTGAAATGAAGGGCCTCATCCAGAATGAAGTGATCCCTAGGATCGTTAATGACTTCCATAGACCCTTTATACTCCATAGAACCTTGATCACATACGGGGTAGGGGAAAGTGCCATTGCGGAAAAGATAGAGCATTGGGAAGATGCCCTGCCGCCTTTCATAAAATTGGCCTATTTGCCGAATCTTGGAAAAGTTAGACTTCGATTGACTGCCAAGGGCACCGATAAGGAAGGCATTGCCAATGCTGTAGAGGAAGAAATCCAAAAACTCCATGGAATAATCGGGGATATTATCTTCGGGGAGGACCAAAATGGAGCTTTGGAAGAGGTTGTCGGAAAATTATTGACAAAAAAGCAATTTACCCTGGCTACGGCCGAAAGTTGTACCGGAGGTGCCATTGCAGAGCGAATAACTTCTGTTCCAGGTGCTTCTGCCTATTTTAAGGGCAGTGTGGTCAGTTATGCCACTGAAGTTAAAATTAAGCTCTTAAACGTGCCCGAGGAGGTGATAAAAACCAATTCTGTGGTCAGTTCTGCTGTTGCGGAGACCATGGCGAGCAATGTTAAGGAGCTTTTAGGTACAGATTTTGCAATTGCCACCACAGGAAACGCTGGACCCACAAAAGGAGATTCGGATGCAGATGTGGGAACGGTGTACATTGCAATTGCCTCACCTTATGGTGTTTATGTTGAAAAATTCATGATGGGCAACCATCGGGAACGTATTGTTCAGAAGGCCGTAAACAAGTCTTTTGAGCTTTTGCAAAAAGAAATTCTAAAATTCTGAAAAAAGAATTTTGCCTTCCCATAAAAAAGATATAAATTTGCATCCTGTTTAAAATCACACTAAAAGTAGCGAAATGTCAAAAGTTTGTGAAATTACTGGAAAGAAAGCTATGTTTGGTAACAACGTCTCTTTTTCCATTAACAAAACCAAGAGAAGATTTGATGTAAATCTTTCTAAAAAACGTTTTTATATCCCTGAAGAAGACCGTTGGGTAACCCTAAAGGTGACTTCTAAGGCGTTGAAATCCATCAATAAAAAGGGGATTTCTGCAGTTATAAAAGAAGCAAGAGCAAAAGGATTGGTTAAGTAATCCGTAAATAACAAAGATAACAATGGCAAAGAAAGGTAATAGGATCCAGGTTATTTTGGAGTGCACGGAGCATAAGGATTCCGGCATGCCTGGAACTTCTAGGTATATCACTACCAAGAACAAAAAGAATACTCCAGATAGGATGGAAATTAAGAAATTCAACCCTATCATGAAGAAAATGACAGTTCATAAAGAAATAAAATAATACGTCATGGCAAAGAAGACCGTAGCGAGTTTACAGACAAGCTCAAAAAGATTAACCAAAGCCATTAAAATGGTAAAGTCACCAAAGAGTGGTGCTTACACTTTTGTTGAGTCAGTAATGGCTCCTGAAGTTGTAAACGATTGGTTGGCAAAGCATAAATAAAACTTGCCAAAATAGATTTTAAAGCTACTTTCCATGGAAAGTAGCTTTTTTATTTTCATATCTTTGGGTAAAAGAAGTAGTACACAAATGAGTTTATTCAAAAAGATATTTTCTTCCGAAAAGAAGGAAACCCTGGATAAGGGATTAGAGAAGTCCAAAACCAGTTTTTTCTCAAAATTGGGGAAAGCAGTTGCCGGGAAGACCAAGGTAGACGATGATGTTTTGGATAATCTGGAGGAAGTATTGGTTACCTCGGATGTAGGGGTAAATACGACCCTCAAAATAATTAAAAGAATAGAGGCCAGGGTATCCCGTGATAAATATATGGGAACGGACGAACTCAATGTGATCCTCCGCCAAGAAATTGCAGGTCTTCTGGCAGAGACCAATGTTGGGGAGGAGACCGAGTTTGTGGTGCCCAAAGATAAAAGACCCTATGTGATCATGGTTGTCGGTGTCAATGGTGCCGGTAAGACCACCACCATAGGTAAACTGGCCCATCAATTTAAAAAACAAGGTTATTCCGTTGTATTGGGTGCCGCGGATACCTTCCGTGCTGCCGCCATAGACCAATTGCAAGTATGGGCAGACCGTGTAGGTGTGCCCATTGTAAAACAGGCCATGGGGAGTGATCCCGCTTCCGTAGCTTTTGATACTTTGAGTTCTGCCGTAAAACAAGGAGTCGATGTGGTCATTATTGATACAGCAGGTCGTTTGCACAATAAGATAAATCTGATGAACGAGCTTACCAAGGTAAAAATGGTAATGCAAAAGGTTGTTCCCAATGCGCCACATGATGTAATGCTGGTTCTTGATGGTTCCACAGGTCAGAATGCCTTTGAACAGGCAAAGCAGTTTACCAAGGCTACCGAGGTAACCTCCTTGGCTGTAACAAAATTGGATGGCACCGCCAAGGGTGGGGTGGTCATCGGGATCTCCGATCAGTTCAAGGTGCCCGTAAAATATATTGGCGTTGGTGAAGGCCTCGAAGATCTTCAAATATTTAACAAGTACGAGTTCGTGGATTCCTTTTTCGGCGGAAAAAATTGAGACCTTCAATAGTCATACTATTCTTGTTTCTAGCGCTGCTAAGCACAGCGCAAATCACACATCCCAAAGCCAGTCCCTTTGCCCTTGTGGAACAAGAGGTTGGCCTTTCTAAAATTACCGTAGCGTATTCGCGTCCGGCCACAAAAGGTAGGGCCATTTTTGGGCACCTCGTGCCCTATGGCCGTATTTGGCGGGTTGGGGCCAATGAATCTACCAAGATCACTCTGGATACGGACATGAAAGTACTTGGCAATTCCCTTGCCAAAGGCACCTATGCGCTCTATGCCTTTCCACAGGAAGATACATGGGAAATAGTGTTCCATAACAATACAACACATTGGGGTGATGGTAGAAACGACTACAACCCGGCCGAGGATGCCCTTAGGGTAACAGTAATCCCGGAAAAGGCGCCTTTTTTTCAAGAGAATTTTTTAATCACCTTTGATGCAATGACCCATAACAGTTTGGAAATGATCTGGGTCTGGGAGCATACAAAAGTGGTTATCCCAATGACCGTGGATACCCATGGTGCCATGCTAGGGGAAATCAAAAAACAGGTACAAGAAAATCCAACAGCACAAACCTATTATGAGGCAGCCAGGTATTATCAGGAACAGGGGATGGCGTATCCTTTGGCGCTAAATTATTTGAACAAGGCCATTGACCTCGGTGGGGACACCTATTATTTTCATCGGGTAAAATCCTTGGTAGAGGCGGCATTGGAAGATTATAAAGCTGCAGTAACATCAGCCCAAAAATCTATGAAATTGGCGGCGATAGAAGGGAAGGACGAGTTCGTACGGATGAACCAAGAGAATATTAAGAATTGGAATTCATTAATTAAAAACTAGCACTTGTGGGAAGACTCTTTATTTTGGTATTAGCAGTGACCTTGGGATGTACATCCTGTAAACAAAAACAAGAGAACCCCAAGGAACCCGTAGTGCTTTGGGAAGCCTATAATGATTCTGCAGAGGTTGCGGCCAATGCCGACCATGAAATAGGGAGAATGCAGTACAAGCTCATCCAATCCAAAGTGTTGGACAAAAATGAGGTGTTCCGGCCCCTGTATGAAGAGGTTTCCAAAATGACCGATACCGAATACAAGAACCTCATACCACTAATCCTGGAACAGGATATTCCTACCCTTCAAGCGTCCATTGCCAAAGGGAAACTATCCTATGAGAAGCTGGTGCTTTTTTATTTAAAACGCATCTATAAGTACGAATTGGACAATACCACAACCCTGAACACCATCTTGGCCTTGAACAAGGATGTGGTGGCCGAGGCCAGGGCATTGGACGAGTTCCATAAAAAATATCCGAAGGAGAAACACCATCCTATCTATGGAATGCCCATTTTATTGAAGGACAATATCAACACTTTGGGGATGAACACTACGGCAGGTTCTATTGCCTTGAAGGATAATAAGACCGATGATGCGTTTATCGTGCAACAACTAAAAAAGAACGGCGCCCTTATTTTGGGGAAGGTCAACCTAAGTGAGTGGGCCTATTTTCTTTGTTCCGGATGCCCTGTTGGGTACAGTGCAGTTGGGGGACAAACGTTGAATCCTTATGGAAGAAGAATATTTGAAACCGGGGGATCCAGTGCCGGGAGTGGTACGTCTGTGGCTGCCAATTATGCGGTGGCGGCTGTAGGCACAGAAACTTCGGGCTCTATTTTATCACCCTCCAGTCAGAATTCCGTAGTTGGCTTAAAACCAACTATCGGACTATTGAGTCGTTCGGGGATCGTACCTATTTCCAGTACCTTGGACACCCCTGGACCCATGACCAAAAATGTAGTGGACAATGCCATTTTATTATCGGCCATGTTGGGGAAAGACCTATCCGATATGAAATCTGTGGCATCCACAACCGATTATATGAGTGGGGTTTCCAATGCTGCTACCCTGAAAGGAAAGCGCTTGGGAGTTTTTGCAAACCTCATAGAGGAGAATGAGATCTATAAGAATACCGTAGAGCAATTGAAGGGCTTGGGGGCCGAAATTGTGGTATTTACCCCGCCGACGGTGGAAATGGAAGGCTTCCTTAGCATTTTGAATATAGACATGAAAAACGACCTGCCCAACTACCTGAATTCCTATGTGAAGGACAAGGATGCGGTAAAAATCGGCAGTATCGAAGATGCCATCGACTTTAACAATTTGGATTCTTTGGTACGTATTCCTTACGGACAGGCCTTGTTTGAAGGGATTGTGGCAGATTCTACCACTGCTGAAAGCTTAGAGGAAATAAAAAGCAGGTTGGAAAAAAAGGGAAGGACCTTTTTTGATTTCGCCTTGGATAAGGAAAACCTAGATGCCATCCTGTCCATCAATAATTACCATGCTGGCTATGCCGCTGTGGCCAAATATCCGGCTTTAACGGTACCAATGGGATACAAGGAAACAGGAGAGCCCATCAGTCTTACCTTCATTGGAAAATCGTTTCAAGAGGATAAATTATTGGCCTTGGGCCGTGCCTTTGAAATGGGCACCAAGGTGCGAAAGTTGCCTGAAATGTTTCAATAGAAGTACGTTATATTTTTAGGATAGCCATAGATCCGTAAAGGGGTGGTTAGAAGGGGGCAATGCCCCGAAACGTTAATATTAGTCTTATTACGATGCCATTGTTGTATCAAATCGTACTTTTGCACCCTATTTAGAAAAAACATGCGGACAAAATCACTTAAAAAGAACAAAATCAACGTAGTAACCCTAGGGTGTTCCAAGAATGTGTACGATTCAGAAGTACTTATGGGACAGTTGCGTGCCAACAATAAAGAGGTGGTACATGAAGAGGAAGGGAATGTTGTTGTCATCAATACCTGTGGTTTTATTGCCAATGCCAAAGAGGAAAGTATAAACACCATTTTGGAGTTTGTGCAGAAAAAAGAGGCCGGCCTTGTTGATAAGGTTTTTGTGACCGGATGTTTAAGTGAGCGCTATAAGCCAGACCTACAAAAAGATATTCCCAATGTGGATGAATATTTTGGGACCAGTGATCTGCCCAATCTATTGAAGGCCTTGGGAGCCGATTATAAGCATGAGCTGATCGGGGAACGTTTAACGACCACCCCAAAAAACTATGCCTATTTAAAAATAGCCGAAGGTTGTGACAGACCTTGTTCCTTTTGTGCCATTCCCCTTATGCGCGGGAAGCACAAGAGTACCCCAATTGAAGATTTGGTCCTGGAAGCGGAGAAATTGGCCGCAAAAGGGGTGAAGGAACTGGTATTGATCGCACAGGATCTTACCTACTACGGTTTGGACATTTACAAAAAGAGAAATTTGGCGGAGCTGTTGAAAGAATTGGTAAAAGTAGAAGGGATCGAATGGATCCGTTTGCACTATGCCTTCCCAACAGGATTCCCAATGGATGTTTTGGATGTGATGAACGAAGAACCAAAAGTGTGCAACTACCTGGACATTCCATTACAACATATATCAGACTCTATCCTAAAAAGTATGCGTCGTGGGACCACGAAGGCCAAAACGACCAAACTATTACAGGATTTTAGGGCCACTGTACCAGAAATGACCATCCGTACCACTTTGATCGTTGGGTATCCTGGAGAGACCGAAGAAGACTTTCAGACCTTAAAA
Organism: Flavobacteriaceae bacterium KMM 6897; assembly: GCA_035798135.1. Taxonomy (GTDB): domain Bacteria; phylum Bacteroidota; class Bacteroidia; order Flavobacteriales; family Flavobacteriaceae; genus Sediminicola. The sequence goes on from JAPFBR010000007.1 coordinate 55,333, forward strand.
AGTTGGGTAGAGGAAATGCGTTTCGAACGTTTGGGATGCTTCACCTATAGCCATGAGGAAAATACACATGCCTTTAACTTGGAGGACGATGTGCCGGAAGACGTAAAATTGGAACGTGCTGCCGAGATTATGGAAATACAGTCCCAGATCTCATGGGAGCTGAACCAGAAAAAAGTAGGACAGACCTTCCGTTGTATCATCGACCGTAAAGAAGGACCTTATTTTGTAGGTCGTACCGAGTTCGATTCTCCTGATGTTGACAATGAGGTGTTGATAGATGCTGCAAAACACTATGTAAAAATAGGGGAGTTCACCAATGTAAAGATCAGTGAAGCGGCAGATTTCGACCTGTACGGGGAACCTGTTTAGGAACCGAACGCTATTAAATCATACAATACTATACTACAGGGCCTATGGCCCCATTCGATACCAAAGGTTGCTTATTGAGCAGCCTTTTTATCGTTATGGGTTTATTGTAAAAGGTAACTCGGATCCCAAAAAGAAGGATAATACCTCCCAATATCATTTGTAGGGTAATGGTCTCGTTCAAAAAGATCCAAGCCAAAAAGGCGGTCAACAAAGCCTGACTCAACATGGCCAAGGATACTCGGGTAGTCCTCATATACTGCAAGGCATAGCTCACCATCAGCCAGGCCAATAATTGGCATACTACGGCCTGTATGGAAAGTAACATCCATCCCATGGTGGAAAACCCGCCAAAGGGCTGGTCCCAATACAAACTGGCAAGGCCTAGAAATAGGGTAGAGGCCATTAGGCTGTAGGTCATAAAGGTAACGATGGATATCTTGGCAAGTACCTCCTTGCTTATCAAAAGGTAGGCGGAATAAAAAACTCCGGACAAGACCCCAAAAATAAATCCGATATCAAATGAGAGGGAGGCAAATATTCCAAAGCCTACCAACGTAACCATCCCCAGGAGGGAAATGAGGGTCCCGATCCAAAAATTCTTGGTGGGCTTGTTCGTTAAAAATAAAAAAGTGGAAATACCTACCCATACTGGGGAGAGGTTCGCCAGTAGGGATGCCTGGGTGGCGGTGGATTCCAGGATGGAGATATTCCATACCGCCACATCCGATCCAAATAGGATTCCACTTAGGGCAGTTAACAATACTATTTTTGTTGAGGGCATCACCAGCTGTTTGGTAAACCATGCATAGGGCAATATCAGCGCCAATGCTATGGCCATACGGTAAAAGGCAGAGATCAAACCTGGGGCCAGTTCCATCTTGATCAATAGAGGAAAAACGGATACGCCGAGTATTCCAATGGCTAATGCTAATCTTGGCTTGTTCATAGGTGGTAAAAAACGGCTAATGTAGTAAAAATAGACATTGGTATCCATGAAATTTTATCCCCTAACACGCTGCATTATAGCGAACTATTTCTTTGTGGTGACCGGCTTTTTTTTAGTTTTGCAGCACCAAAGAAAAAAGTATGATTTCGGTAGACGCAATTGCAGTAGAATTTAGTGGGGATACACTCTTTAGTGATGTGTCGTTCGTGATCAATGAGAACGATAAAATTGCCCTTATGGGGAAGAACGGGGCGGGGAAATCTACCATGATGAAGATCATCGCCGGGGAGCAAAAGGCTACCCGTGGGCATATTCGCTTTCCCAAGGATGCCGTGATCGCTTATTTGCCACAACATTTGCTCACCGATGATAACTGTACCGTCTTTGAGGAGGCCTCCAAGGCCTTTAAGGAAATATTTGAAATGCGGGACGAAATGGACCGCCTGAACAAAGAATTGGAAACGCGTACCGACTATGAGTCCGACGCCTATATGAAAATCATTGGCAAGGTATCCGACCTCGGGGAGAAATACTATGCCCTGGAGGAGATCAACTACGAGGCAGAAGTGGAAAAGGCCTTAAGAGGACTTGGCTTTAGGCGGGAAGATTTTGGACGCCTGACCAGCGAGTTCAGTGGCGGATTTCGTATGCGTATAGAATTGGCCAAGATCTTGTTGCAAAAACCGGACTTGATCCTCTTGGATGAGCCTACCAACCACGTGGATATAGAATCAGTAATCTGGTTGGAAGATTTCTTGTTGAACAAGGCCAAGGCCGTAGTGGTTATTTCACACGATAAGACTTTTATAGATAATATTACCAATAGGACCATAGAGGTGACCATGGGCCGCATCTTTGATTATAAGGCCAACTACACCCATTACCTGCAATTGCGGGAAGACAGGCGTGCCCATCAGATAAAGGCATTCCAAGAGCAGCAGAAACTTATAGCGGACAACCAACAGTTTATAGATAGGTTCAAAGGGACCTATTCCAAGACCAACCAGGTGACCTCTAGGGAGCGGATGTTGGAGAAGTTGCAGATCATAGAGATTGATGAGATAGATACGGCTGCCCTAAAATTGCGTTTCCCTCCCTCTATCCGTTCTGGGGATTATCCCGTAACGGTCAATGGCCTAACCAAGAAATATGGAGACCATGTGGTGTTCCAGGATGCCAATATGTCTATCAGTAGGGGGGAGAAGGTCTCTTTTGTGGGTAGGAACGGGGAAGGAAAATCTACCATGATCAAGGCCATTATGGGCGAGATAGATGTTGAGGGAGAATGTTCCTTGGGTCATAACGTAAAAGTGGGATATTTTGCCCAGAACCAAGCCTCGTTATTGGATCCTGACCTGACCATCTTCCAAACTGTAGATGAAGTGGCGGCAGGGGATATCCGTACCCAAATAAAAAATATCTTGGGCAGGTTTATGTTCAGCGGGGATGATCTGGAGAAAAAGGTAAGTGTACTCTCTGGAGGGGAAAAGACGCGATTGGCGATGGTAAAATTGTTATTGGAACCGGTGAATCTGTTGATTCTGGATGAGCCTACCAACCATTTGGACCTGAAGTCCAAGGATGTGTTGAAAGAGGCATTGTTGTCCTTTGATGGCACCCTCATCTTGGTTTCCCACGACCGTGACTTTTTACAGGGATTGAGCCAAAAGGTATTTGAGTTTAAGGAGAAAAGGGTGATAGAGCATTTTGAGACCATTGATGCCTTCCTGATCCGCAACCGAATTGAGAACTTAAAAGAGATAGATTTGAAGGTTTAGGGGGCGAGTACGGGTTGTGTACGACTAGTTATGGACATTTCCATCGGAAATTGTCCGCCGTAGCTTGTAATCAATTAGACACTTTGTTACCTAATGTAGCTCACCTATTTTCATTCGCTACGGCAAAATGTATTTTACTTTATTTTGGAGATTTATAGTGTTTACTTATCAATAGAATATTAAATTTTTCATAATCTATTCAGGGGTAAATTCACATAAGCGTGTCTAATTTATAAGCCTTTCTTGATATAATAGTAAAAGCTTAAGATGCTTTTATACAAAATCATTCAGCCAGTCCCCTTTTTCAACTATCATCATGCATCTTACATCTAGGCGAAAATATTGATCAACAACATTTTAATGCTTTTAACGTTTTGATAAAAACTTTAAATCTTATACCATGAAGCCATTTACTTTATTAGTTGGTTTGTTACTGATTGTCGGTTGTTCATCTGACGATAATTCTGCACCACCGGAAATGCCAGCCGTTCCAGGGGCAACCAATACCGAGTTTGTGATTGGGACCTCTGCTTACGTGACGCCCAATGCCTATTTGTTGGTTGATGATGCAGCTGGGGATTATGAACGATCGTTCACCTTTGTTTTTAGTAATGGCGATATTGTAGAAGATGCTACAAATGAAATAGCTTTTGAAACATCAACTACTCATTTTTCCAAGGTAACCTGTAACCTTATTGCCACTAGCACTACACTGGATGCTACCCCGTTTTTCGTATGGGAGCCCCAAACAAATCCGAACGGTTTTTTGAATATAATTATGAATGGTAATAATAATTCACAATTTGGTATTGCCAGTTTTTCAAATACCTCGGCAATTGGAGGCCAAACCTTTGGACAACCTAGTGGTGGAACCATTTACAACCATACTGCTTTGGCAGATGGTGATGGCTCTAATGGCAACCTATTTACCATCAATGCGAGGACTTTTGACTTGACTACCATGACAGGAACAATTGATTGCAGTTATTCATATGTAGATGACAACAATATGACCGTAACCGGAGTTTTTGTTGGTAATTTCGAAATACTTACTGCATATTAACAATACAATGTCATTAGAAGACCATATTTACAAGAAAGCCCAACTGTTTAGAGTTGGGCTTTCTTATTTTACAATTGACGTTATAAAATATAAGTCACTTAATTTTTGCCACATTAGGCATCAACTACATAGCACATCCTTTTCTTGTTCAGAATAAATGAAAACCGCTGTTCAGTCTGATTTATCAAGGGTCCAATTGTTCGATCGGACTGATCTTCATGTTCTTTTCTTATTGTTAATTGCCGGTTTTGGAGGTGTATTTCAGAGCCATTTTAGGTAACGGTTTGTGTATGAAACGGAGCGTGTAAAAAGACGCTAACTTTTCGGATAAACACAGAGTCGAATTTTTATATTTTGTTTTAAATTATCATTTTTAAAAGCCAAATTTAAAAATTTGGGGGTCTTTGCAAACAATCACCTTCCTTTCGATTTAGCATTTATTAGCTATATTTTATACATGTTGTTGGCTATAGTTTTTATTTGCGTTAGCTATAATGTCTTTATCATCTTCAAAAAGTTTTAATACCCAATTAGGTGCTTTTGTTTTTTCAGTAGCGCCAACTTCGTCCATAATATCTGAAAGAGCAGTTGGAATGCTCTTTTTCCAAACTAGCGTGCGCACAACTCCTACAGCCTTAATTTCTTTTTCTTGTTCAAAATAATGTATATAGTAAACCCATTTATCATCCATTCCAGAAAACTCTAATATAACATCAAATTTTGACCAAATTTTTAGAGGTCTGCGATATATCAATTTCTGAGAACCTAATGATGGCGCTAACTTTCTTTTAACTATAGCCTTATATAATTTAGATCTGGCGATTAATTCCCAACGAATGAAGTCCATATATACTGGGTACTTTGCAGCCGTCATAACTCTTAATCCATCACAGTCAAACGGTCCTACTCTGAAGGTCCTTCTTATTGTTTGATTATAATTCACTTCACTTTGAAAATTTTTCAGAATCAATATTTTCAAAATTGTAAACCAGTAATATATCATACTTCTTAATTTGACGATAAAATTTTAATGCAACCTTTATTATAGCTAACGTTGCGGCTATGAGTAGTTGCGTGGGTTAGCACTTAACTTTCCAAGTACACACCAAACTGAAAATCCGCAGGAATTTCCAAAGTATGCGAGAACAAGTAATTACTTATAGTCATTGTTGGCATTAGTTATTTATTAATACTTCCATAATTGTACCTCATCCCATTCTCTATTTTCGTTAGCTCTTTTATACCAAATAGAAGCCTGTTCTTTATCAGGGACTGTTCCTTCTCCGTTGGAGTACATATTTGCAAGATTGAATTGTGCTTGTGCATTTCCTTGCTCTGCACTTTTTTGATACCAATGAAATGCTTGTTTTTTACCTATTTCAACACCTAAACCATTGTAATACATATTTCCAAGGTTAGACTGAGCAATTTCAAATCCTTGCTCTGCACTTTTTTTGCACCAAGAAAAAGCCTGTTTTTTGTTTATTGGGGTGCTGATGCCATTAGAATACATAAACCCAAGGTTAAATTGAGCGTTTGCGTCTCCATGCTCCGCGCTTTTTTGAAACCATTTAAATGCTTTTTTTTTGTCCATAGGAACCCCATCACCGATATACGACATTATCCCGAGTAAGTATTCAGCTTTTTCATCTTCATGCTCTGCACATTTAAGAAACCAATACATCGCATTTTTTTTGTCCGTAAATCCATTTTCGTTTGTAAAGTAAATAAGTCCAAGATTATATTGAGCAAAAGCCACTCCTTGCTCGGCACTTTTTTTATACCAATGTAGAGCCTGTTTTTTATCGGTTTTGATTCCTTCCCCTTTAGAATACATTAGTCCAAGATTGTATTGCGCGTCCGTATTTCCTTGATCTGCGCTTTTTTGATACCAGTAAAAAGCTTGTTTTTTATTAATTAATGTTTCTTTTCCTTTATAATACATTACTCCAAGAATAAATTGTGCTCTTGAATTTCCTTCTTTAGCTTTTTTATTAATTTCTGAAAAATCTTGTCCGAATGCTTTTATGACTAAGCAAAGAGCTACTAATAGAAATAATATTTTTTTCATAGTATTATAATTATTGCTAACTATTGGCTAAAGTCCACCAATTCACTTTATCCAACCTTGTTTATTTAACAACAGCAATATATAGTGTATTGCCTCAATATTTAGCTAAAATTCTATGATGTTGTAAGAAGTTATCAACCTTGAAGTAAGGGTTGTCTATGAGGTATAAATGGCTTGTTTTGGGTAGGAGGTAACAAAGGACCGCTCGACTGCGCTCGAGGTAACAATGCCGCCCAATGAGAAATTAAAGACCTCACCACTGTGCTCGAGGGGACAGCAAGGGAATGTAGTTTGCTAAAAACCGACTTTCATTTTTATAACTATTAGTGTTTTTGCATTTTCCCAATAATGGTCCCAACTGCGGTTTTTATTTTATCAATGGCACCTGTTAATGCCAGATCTACAGAGTCTGCCTGATTGGTGACTGCAATTGGTTGCCTGCCCTCAAGTCTGGCTTCTATGAGACAGGAGATATCATTGATTCCATCTTTTTTTCCATTCTCATCCTTTAAGTGTACCTCAATTCTGGAAATGTGGGATTCGAACCTTTGCAAGGCTTCGGCAATTTGGGAGGAAAAATAATCTTCACTTCTTTGTTCTCCGGAAATAGTTTTGTCTGTATTAATTTGAATTGTCATATGCTATAGTTTTTTACTGCTTTTTTGCATGTGTTTCTAAAAGGCTATTTAGATTCCCTAAACAGCCTTTTAGTTCTTTGTTATGTATTCCATTATCCGTTCTGGACAGGAAGTTATTAGTCCTTTCGGTCATCTCCTGGTCTCGGGGACTTGAATACGTCAATTCCCTCTTTTCTATGCTCCACAACTTGTTCAGTGATAAATTCACGGAACTCACTGTTGCTCTGACCATCTTGTTTGGAGAACTCAGCTACTGTTTTGGTTATTCCTTTTGACTTCGTATTCAAAAATGTTGTACTCATATATGTAATTGTGTAAATCGTTCAGTCGCAGTATACAGTATTAATACGGAATTTGTATTAATACTGTCTTAAAAGCCAAAGATTAACTTTACCATTGACAAACTCTTTAAGGTTTTTACTAAAAGGTTTACTACTACAAAACTAGTAAGGATGGCAAATGGGATACATAATAAAATGTGCCACTGTCAGGTTGAGTGCAGTCGAAACCTATGTGACTAGGACGTTTTAGTTAAAAGGGTGTGTCTGTCCTGACCTCTCGCTTGCGCTCGAGGGGACAGGGTGCGAAATAAGAACGTAAAAACCTCTCGACAGCGCTCGAGGAGACAGTAAGTGCAGAATTGTCTTATTCGGATACCACAAATGTCTTCAACATATTTTTACTTCGCGGTTGTGGGACCTCGGAAACAAAGGCATAGGTGCCAGGGGATAAATCTGCCTTAAAATAGGCCTTGGACCCTGCTGGCATTTCATTGACACCACCTAGAAAGGTGAAACCCTCGGGTGCCGGATTGATGAGTCCTTTCGGGTCTGCCCAGTTCATCCATGCATCCAGAGCATCCAAATCACTATTTTCATCCCAACGGACCAAATTGATGTCGTGCCCCACAAAATTTTCATGGGCGATCTGATCTATAAATTCCACCGAAAAAGTTTGGGGTCCTTTCCCAATCTCCCCATCATAGGTAATACCTTCTGTACTGGAAATGGATAGTAGTACGGTAGCCTCGGGTGGCTGTATTTTACTACTTTCTTCTGTGATGATAATTGGTTTTGCCATGCCCATAGAGGAATGGAACTTGCCATTAGACATTTTAACGTAACACTCCATAATATAATATCCCGGTTCCAAATACACAGTGGTTATGCTGGAATGCCTTGGGGAAACCAAGCCGGACCCACCTGTAAAAACAACATCAAAAAACCAAGCTGGCAGTTTGTTGAAAGCTGCAAAACCTTCTTCTGATTTCCCTTCGTTGATAAGGTCCATCCCCTCATTAAATGCAGGCATCACCTCTTTTTCTGTGTCTTCTATGGTCTTGCCTTCAGGATACTTGTCCAATAGGAAAAAATGAGGTTCATTGGATTTGTTTATATACCTAAAGGTGTTCCAGCCAGAAGGGATGGTATCAACACTTTGAAAATCCATTACCTGGGTGACGATCTCAATTACGGGATCACTTTTTTCTTCCATGGTACTTTCCGTGTTCTCCTCTTTTTTATCTGATTTGCATCCTAGCAGTAGGACCAATGATATACATAGCACGGGTAATTGGCCGTACACCCCCTGTAAATACTGTTTTGTTGTTATCATAATAGTTATAGTTTGGACATACGCATTCGTATAGAGCACATAAAGGCGCTTTATAACTGCTTTCAAATAATAAATGAAGGGGATTTTACTTTAAATGTAGAAAATAATAGTTAATTATCCAACTCCTTTTATAGTTTAATGCGTTCAACAGCAAGGGGTTGTGAATTGTTTCTTATTTGTGGGAGGGAGGAGAGAGAACTCCATACTTCGCTTGAGGGGACAAGATTAGTTGTTGGTTGTTTGATGTTGGGGTAATGTTTTGCTACATACATGTGGATCATGAACCAATTGACCTTTGAGTTTTATGTAATGGTGCAGAGTTGTCGACAAAGACCTCTACGCTTCACTCAAAGGGACACCGGGGAATCCTATAAAATGTTTCAATGTCAGGTTGAGTGCAGTCGAAACCTATTTGATTGGTACTCATGAGTTGAAGAGGGTGTGTATTTCCATACCTCTCGTCTGCGCTCGAGGGGACACTTCGGCATTGGAAATGGCATGCAGGGCGGCAAAGGACCTCTCGACACCGCTCTAGGGAACAAATAAAAAAGATGGCAGTGCCACTGTCAGGTTGAGCGCAGTCGAAACCTATGTGACTGGAATTGTGAGTTGAAGGGGGTGTGTCTGTCCATACCTCTCGACACTGCTCGAGGGGACAGGGAGGCCAGAATTGCCTTATTCGGAACCACAAAGGTCTTCAATCTGTTTTTACTCCGGTAATCGGAATAGCAGCTTTTAAATCATTTCCTGCATATACACTTTGATATTGGGATCCTTATAGATCTTCTGAACCATATTGGCATATAACTCAGTAAATCGATCATTTTTAGCAAGATCGCCAAAAAGCGATTCCAATTTGATAAAGGCCAGAGGGTCGGATCCGGTTTGTGCCGCCGCTGCGTGAAGTTCGGTACTCATTTCATCAATAATCTCCAAAGGCTGCCCGCTTTTATCGGTTTGCTTATCACTGTAATAACACCAGGCTACAATTACCAAGGTTACAAATTCAATGCTTTTATTGGCGGCTAAATTTTCTTGAAGGGTAGCGATTAAAAATTTTGGAAGTTTGGCAGAACTTTCAGAACAAATACGACTTACACTATCTTTTATATTGGGATTGGCGAAGCGTGTTTCCAAACTGTCTTTGTATTCTTTTAAATTGATACCTTTCACTTCATCCAAGACCGGGGTGGCCTCTATATCCATAAACCTCCTCAAAAAAGAAACGAATGTTTCGTCTTCCATACAGGCATTAATTGTTTTGTGTCCGTGTAATGCCCCCAGTATGCCTAGAACGGAATGTCCCGCATTCAATAAACGGAGCTTCATTTTCTCATAAGGCTTCACATCGGGAACAAATTGTACGCCTACCTTTTCGAATTCTGGCCGACCATTTGAAAAATTATCCTCCATGACCCATTGTATAAATGGCTCACAGGTTACGGGCCATTCATCTATAATGCCGTAGGTTTTAGATACGTAATCTATGTCAGCTTGGGTAGTTACCGGTGTTATGCGGTCAACCATACTATTGGGGAAACAAACTTCTTTTTCAATCCAATCGGCTAGGGTTTTATTTTGTTGCTTGGCAAATGATAATACCATTTTACGAGCCATATCCCCATTGTGCTGAATGTTATCACAAGACATTATGGTGAAGGCGGGCAGGTTGGTCTCCAGTCGCTTTTTAAGAGCGGCCGTTAAATACCCATATACAGTTTTTGGACTATTGGGGTGTTTTAGATCGTGTTGAATATCTGGATTTTCAAAATCAAATTCGCCAGTCGAAGGATTAAAATTATACCCTCCTTCGGTAATTGTGAGCGAAACTATTTTGGTGGCAGGGTCGGAAAGAAGTTCTATGACAGCTTTAGGGTTATCTACCGATAGCATGAATTCTTTTATGGAACCAATTATTTCTGATTCTATTTTTCCATTCGGATGCTTAATCAAAAGTGTGTATAGTCCATCCTGCTTTTTTAATACGTCATGTATTTTTCTATCAGCTTCACGTAAACCAATGCCGCAGATACCCCATTCCGGAGCATTATATTTTTCTTGAAGTTTATGTGTATAAAAAGCCTGGTGTGAGCGGTGAAAACCACCTACACCAATATGAACCATTCCCAATGTAAGATTATTTCTATCGTATTGTATATTGGAAATACGGTCCGTAATCTGAGTTAAATTCTTTTGATTGAGTAAAATACCAGTTTCCATTACTTTTATTTTTTTTGCTTTTGTTTTCCACGTAATAAGGCCCAATAGGCTACTACAAAATAGCAAATTGTACAAATGAATGCGTATCGGTAAAATAGTTCTCGATGTGCGATATACATATTTTCATCAGGACTATAAAAGAGCACAATACTGGCCAATACCAAAGTAATGATAAGGGCAATGATGGCTATAATTTTTAGTACCCTTGAAAAATTGGATGTATCCTTTATATGCTTGCTTTCTAGTTTTCCTTTTTCTTCTTGAAATTTTACAATTTTTTCGCTACGTATTTTTTCCTGCGCCTCAGCTTCTGGGTACTTCTTTTTGGCACCATAGCGTGCTGCTAGCATCGTGTAAACGAGGATGGTAAATATCCAAGTGGGGATAAACAAATAAAAGAAGGATATTACGTTTATTGCGTTCAATCCAAAACCGAACAGCAATCCCAAAGCCCAAGATGCAATTGCTGGCGTACTAAATGATAAATTTTTATAGGAAGACCAATAACGGGTATACCCAATCCTAGGAAATATCTGATGTTCCGCAAAGACAATTGCCCCTACCGGTACTACAATTAATCCGGCATAGGTCAGAAGCGGGAGTATTTGTGAAAAAACAAAGGGAAAGCATGCTATCACCATGGTAACCAAACCGACAATAATGGTTGTTTTTTTTCTGGAATTGTTGAAAAAAATTGCTTGCGCTGCCAAGCCAGCTCTATAAAGATTAGTAATGGCTGTGGTCCAACCGGCAACAATTACAATTACAAACCCAGACCAACCTAAGGCATAGTAGGCAACATCACCTGGGTCTAGTTCCGCAATGGATTGCCCTAGAATAACGGCCGCTCCTGCTCCCATAATACCTGCAGCAATCCATGCTACATAATGCCCGAACATCATTCCCGTACTCGTGGCCAAGCCATATATTTTCTTTTTTGCGAAGCGCAAAAGGGCCATGTCAATTAACCCAAAGTGGGTAATGGTATTGGCGGCCCATGCAAAACCAATGACTTCTATCAGGCCTATTCCCGGTTCCCCGTTACTATCTACTCCCGTCCATATAGATTGATTACCCAAGGCTATAAAATCGTTCCACCCTGATGGAATCGTTTTATCTAAAACTGCAAGGGATAATGCGGGCAAAAGTACCATGGCCCCACTTGTGAACATCACAAATAACCATGGGGCACAAATTCCTGAGAATTCAGACACGGCATTAAAACCATAAAGTGCAATGGAAACCACGACGGCACCAACGCAAAATACGATCAAAATAAACCAAAGATTTGTGGGGTACCAGTTTAATTGGGCAGGGATATCAAAAGCAAAACGAACAGCCGTTGCAGATACGGTGATCATTGCAGCTGAAATGACCGAAAAGATGAGAACATTTGCCCAATTGTAGAGTTTTGTCATGGAATCCCCGGCAATCTTATTGAGATAGGTATAGAGGCTAAGACGTGTGTCTACTGCTATAGGGGAGGTGATAAAGGTCCAGCTGAGAACGGCCAAAATATTTCCAATTAATAATCCCAACAAAATATCCATGGTTTTCGCACCCAATGCGACAAATGTTGCCCCTATCACAAACTCGGTCGCAGCGACATGCTCTGCCGCATAAAGTCCCGCAAAATGGGTCCAATCATGTAATTTATGTTTGGCAATTGGTAATTGTTCTACGTCTATATTTTCAAATTGTTGAAAATCGTTGGTTTTGTTCATGTTTTAGGTTGGCTTTGGAAATATAATTCTTTTTAAATTTTATAGTGTACTTCACTTATTTATAAAAATCATTTTACACCTAATGATCACATTTAAAACAAGTTGAGACTTAGAAAAATGGCTTACATGTTTAGACCAGATCGGTCCGTAAAATTAATTATATTCATTGAAAAGATAAATATTTATTTGTGATATCGGTTATTGTCTCTAGTCTTTCTTGTGATATTTATAATTTTAAACGTCACTTTTGGGAGAAAGTATTATTCGAAAATTTCCTCTCGACTGCCCTCGAAGGACACAGGAGAATTAATTTGAATGATTCATGGTAAGGTTGAGCCCAGTCGAAACCTATTTGACTGGTACTCATGAGTTGAAGAGGGTGTGCCTTTCCATACTTCTCGTCTGCGCTCGAGGGGACAAGGGTACAAAATGAAATTTAGGCAGGTCTTTGTTGGTAATAGTTATTTTACTTCGATTAAGCCATATTCAATGGGTAATTCGTTGCTTTTTTCAATTGAACTTAATGAATCCAAAGGAACGATATTGACATTAAATAATCTTGTTATTTCTTCTTCTGAATATTTTTTTATCTGTGTGAATTCTTCAAGATGATATGGCATCCCTTCTCCGCCAAAAGATGTATTGCTTTTAGACTCTAAATGAAAATGCAAATGTGGTGCGTCTGAATTTCCACTATTGCCTAACAAACCTATTACCTGTCCTTTTTTTACTTTATCGCCTATGTTTACTTTAAGACTGTTTGGGATTAAGTGTCCGTAAAAAGCGTATAGGTTGTTCCCAATATCAATAACAATAAAATTACCACCTATCGTTTCCCTTGTAATTCTTACAGCCATCTTTTCAGAAAGAGGTTCGTTTTCGATTATTCCATCTTTTATATCTACAATGGTTCCATCGGCTACTGCTATTAATTCGACACCATACGTATTCCAATTCTCATTCTTTTTGGTGTCATTCTTTGCAAAAGTACCATTGTTATCAATAAGGGTCCAGTCAATGGCAAACCGTTGTGGGTAAGTAATTCTACCTTCTGTTAAAAAGCGAGCACCCTTATGACTTTCCGCTTCGTAAAGCCATTTTCCTTTTTTCTTAAAAGGTAGTCCTAATGTAAAATTATTGATGTCTGGAACATTTATGACCGCAACTTCCATTGCATGTGTTACAAGCTCTTCTTTTCTATTTTGTCTTTCGAAATAAAGCTTATGAAATATTTTTTCTGGGATTAATTGCCCTTGCTTGAAAACAATATTGAGGTTTAAAATGCCAAATTCGTTTCCCGAAAGTAGTTTTAAATCATTTAAATCACTATTGCCAGGTCTTTCAAAATGTTCGTCAATATAGGCTGCATTGAAATTGGCTATTGGAAAATCATCTTTTTGCAAATTGTATATCTCTACTTTTTTTAATGTGAAGGGTATTCTGTAATTATTCAAAATATTCAACTCATAACTGAATTGAATTGTATTGTTGGCTTGTATTGGATTACTCAAGAATGAGACATCAGCCTGTATTACTTCAATAGGCAAGTCTGTTTTCTTAAGTCTTTTTTGGATTTTAGTTGGGATTATCGCACTTTCTTGTGCTAAATTTGTTCCTTCTTTGCAATTCACGAAAATTAAAAAAAGAGCTGTTAGAATTGTGTATTTCATTAATTCGAGAAGGTTTTTATTTTTTTTTTCAATTATTGGCTACTTGTATTTTATCCAATTCTATTTTATTAATTGTATAATTGCCATCATGGCTGATAAATTAATGGCTAAATGAATTAGCATGGAAGGCAACAATCGCTTGCTGAATAAAAAAACCAACCCGAACATTAAACCACCCCCAAAATAAAAGATAAAACTTTTGGAATATGCATTAATACCATGTATTCCTATGAATACAAATGCGGCAATAGCTAATGCTATCCATTTGTTTATTCCCATTTTTTCAAGTCGGGTGATAGCAAATCCTCTATAGACTATTTCCTCGCAAAAGCCGGTTGAAAAGACAAGAAGGATAAAAAATATTCTGTGGGAAGTTGTTTTTGGAACTAGGCCAGAGATGCTTCCAAATTGAGAACTGTCAATGACAACATTGGTAAGCATTACTTCTACACCTACCAGTACAAGTGAAGCAACTAAAAGGTAACCGCCTATAAGAAGTAAAGTTCCTTTTCTAGATAGTTTATACCCGATGTCTACGAACGTCTTATGTTCACTTTTTAAAAATTGCATAACTACAAATACAGAAGCCCAATGCAAAATAATTATACCGCCCCAAAATGGGATATAGTAATCCAAATTCTTATTTGCAAAAAGTTCAATTGCAATGGAAGTCTTTCCAAATAACATATACAAAATGGGAAAGCCAATAATAACCAATAGCGTTTTCCATACGCTAGAATTCTTTTTTATTTCCAAATAGTCGATTTTAATATGATGTTATCATCTTTTTACTCCTACAAGGATAGGGTAAAGAAATGGGATAGAAGTTATCATATGGTAAATCAAGGAGTAGCTTTTATAATTCTACTCAAGCTTTGGGGGGTGATGCCCAAATAAGAGGCTATGTATTTTTTTGGAGTCCTTTCTATAAGTTTGGGGACTTGAGTCTTCAATTGTTGAAGTCTTTCTGAAGCTGTTTTAGTAAGGAGATCGATTTGTTGTTGCTGTTTGGAAAAAAAAGCAAAATCAGCCATTATTCTTGCAATTTTCTCCCCACTTTTCGACTCTGCCAGCATTTTTTGAAAATTGTGATACGGGATTTGGAGCAATTCAGAATCCTCAATGGTGATTGTTTCCAATGGAGATGGCTGCTGTGTCATATAAGACATATAGTCCCCAAAAAAATCAAACTCGTAGGCTAAGTCTACACATTTATAATTGTTCTTACTATAAAGATGAATACTCCCACTGCCCGATAATATCAAATAAAAATACTTCTCTATTTCATAAGGTCTTTTCAGGACTTCTCCTTTAGGACAATGGATAACTTCCCCCAAAGATGCAAATCTCCCCCAATTTTCAAGAGATTCTTTAAAGTAGGGGTCAAATGCTTCCTTTATTTTTTGTACTATCATTTTATTGCTGTGTTCTATACCCTGTTATGTGCGGCTTTCAATGTGCCACTACTTACCAAATTTCATATAATCAGTCACTAAATTTACCATTGCATTGACCCCTACAATAAATCCACTTTCGTCAATAAAAAAGTCTGGAGTATGATGGGACGCAGCTGTTTTTGGATCCTTGCCCTTAGGCAAACCACCTATATAAAAATAAAATCCCGGCACCTCATTGGCAAAAAATGAAAAATCCTCTGCTCCAGTTTCCGCAGGAACCAATATAACATTGGCTTCGCCAGCAGCACTTTTTAAAGAGGGTAGCATTTGTGCCGTTAATTCGATGTTATTAAAAGTAACGGGGTAATGACTGGAGTACGGAAGCTCAACAATGGCCTCGGCCCCATTTAATTCGGCAGTTTTAGTCGCGATTTGGCGAATTCGTTCAAAGATTAATTTCTCATCAGCATCGCTTAATGTCCTTACTGTACCCAACATCTCAACACTTTCTGGAATAATATTGGAACGATTCCCTCCATGTATGGAACCAATGGTTACTACAGCCGCATTTTCTGTAATATTAACATTACGGCTAATGATGGTTTGAAGGTTGTTTATAATTTGGGCAGAGGTCACAATGGGATCAACAGAAGACCACGGTTCTGCACCATGTGCTGACTTCCCTTTTACCGTTATTTTCAAATCTCCAACCCCGGCGAACATGCCACCTGGACGATATGAGATTTTCCCAACTTCCAGGAGTGCATTGATATGAAGTCCGAAAATAACATCAACTTTTGGATTGTTCAATGCCCCTTCCTTTACCATGAGCTCGGCACCGCCTTCTTCCCCTTTGGGAGCGCCCTCTTCAGCAGGTTGAAAAATAAATTTAACGGTTCCCTTTAAATTCTTTTGCATTCCGGACAAAACTTCTGCAACACCCATTAGAATTGCTACATGGGAATCGTGCCCACAGGCATGCATCACATTGGTTTCATTCCCGTTGTAAATTGTTTTTACTTTGGACGCAAAGGGAACAGGAGTTCTTTCTAATACGGGTAAAGCATCCATATCTGCTCTTAAAGCTACTACAGGGCCTGGGAGACTACCTTTTAGAACTCCTATGACACCAGTTACCCCAACATTGGTTGTTACATCCATACCAAGGGACTTTAGATGCTTTGCTACCATGTCAGCAGTTCGGATTTCTCGATTGCCCAATTCAGGATTTTGATGAATATCCCTGCGCCATGCTATCACCTTCTTTTCAATATTTTTTATGTTGGTTGGAATTTCGTTTTGGGTACCCTTGGATTGGGCATTTAAATTTAGATGACCAAAAAGACAGGTCAATACAAGCAATAGGATCGTTTTTTTCATTTTATGGGCTGTTTGGTTAAAAATGTAATACATCTTGACATTGAAGGACTGGACTGTGACATTTCATAAGAGGTTTTGCAGTGCATAATTTTATATTTAGTTTTCTGTGTTTTCAAACTCCTCCAAGCATTGATCTAAAGGGGCTCCCTTATTGTGAATACATTCACAGAATTTAAATCCGGCAGTTTCATTTATGGTGTTTTTAAATTCTTCTTTACAATCTGACAAAGAATTTCTAGGCATAACTTCATAGCCAAATTGAGCTAATGCGAGAGCTATTCCGATTGTGATAATTACCCCTGTGAAAAACATAAATGGGAACGTGTTGCTATAGCTGGCAGGTTTTTCAATGATTCCGTAGTTTGAGAATCTCTTGAATGGCAAAATATATTTTAACCGATCATAATTCCAAATAAGAATATATAAATTGGCTAGAACCATTAATGGTGATGTTACGATAGAACCTTCAAAACGCAATGCAAAAGACAGTAACCAAATATTTACAATAATGGGTAAATATAGTAATGCTCCCAGAGTTACAGTTCTAGGTATTATCAACAAAACAGCAGCCACAACTTGGGCTATTCCAATGAACGTGTAATAATAACCGGTATGATGTAATGCTTCCAGATAAGCTCCCATTGGATGAATGACTGATAATCCACTAGCGAATCTTTCACCGACAATTTTCACCAATCCTGCAACGATGAAAGCGTAAGCTAATGCTAAACGACAAAAGATTGAAAATAACCAATACCACCTATTTCCCTTGATTTTGAGATAGAATTGTTCAAATGTTGATAAAGTATTCAATTGATTGTTGATGTTATAAATTACGCACAACGTTTGGTATAAGGTTATTTGCGTTGTTTAAGCACCTAATTTAGCAAATACATACCGAATAGAATCCCGATAGCTATCGGGATTGAGTCCCGAAGCTTCGGGATTCGTAAGTTGGCTTGCTCTAGCAATTAATTTTATACGTTGTTGGCAACTGGCTTTTCTATTGTTTTCATAGGATATTTGCGACCATTTAGAAATTTTCCGATAAAAGTATTTCTTACTAAATAATGATAACTGACAAAGCAAATTATAGTTGTTAAAGAAAGTACAATTAGGAATTTTCCAACTGCTGGCAAGGGTAATTGCCAAATAAATGCTGGAATGATTGCCGTTAATGGTAAATGAATTAAATAAACCCAATAAGATGAATCAGAAATGTAACGCATTCTTTCCGAATGGATACTGCCATAACGAATAAAAAGTCCAGTAATCCCAAACGTAAACAGACAGACCACAACTGAACTATAGAGAATCAGTATTCCAGAATTAGTGTTCGGTGACAGTCCAGAATTTTGAATTATAAAACCTTGTATTGTAGCCAAAACAACTGCCCCAATTGTGTAAATCCAATCGAAACGAACGAAAGTGTCCAAATGATGTTTTGATTTGAATAAAACCCAACCTATCAAATAGAAAACTAAATAATAAACGAAAGTGTTCAGTTCAGGAATTAAGGAAACCGAAGCCTCAACCATTGAAGTTCCCAAAATAGTTAATGTTAAAAATAATAAACCTGAAAAAAATAAAATTCTAGCCAAGGGTCTTTGGATAATCCAGTCGAATATTATTGTTGTTATTTGGGTCAATTTTCGTGCGTTCTTGAGCAAAAGTCCTAATAATACAGTTGTTCCAGTAATCAATGCCAGATAATACAAAAACCATAAATGCGATGTTGTTTTTGGTGTAAAAGCCAAAAGATTTGTAAATGGTTTTAGAGCAATTTCTAACGGATTTTCTTGGTATAAAAAAACTGCATTTGTATAACCAAAGGCAAATACTGTGATTGGCCAAAGAAGAAATAAGAAAATAAGGAAAGGAAAAACAATTCTCGAAATTCTATTTTTTACCATTCGTAATGGTTGCCTTTCATAAAAAAGCATTGCTCCAAAAAAACCTGCTACAAGAAAAAATATAGGCATTCGGAACGAATGAATTAAAAACACAATGGAATCGCTGAAAATGTGTGTCGTTTCAGGGTCTTTCAAAGACCAAGCGTCTCCGTGATAAGTTACATTGTAGGTCAAAGCCGAATGCAGAACAAGTCCCAATAGCATCATTATTGCACGTAAAGAGTCTAAAGAGTGAATTCGCTCTGTTTTCTGCAGTTTTATATTCAAATCTTCGTGTTAATTTCAGTTTTTCCTAATTCGGATGGTTTTTTTTTCAGCTTGTTGCCAACTATTGGCTAAAGTCAAGGAATTCACTTTATCCAATCATGTTTATTTTATAACAAGATAGAGCATATTGCCTCAATTTTTAACGAACTCGCTATGATCTTATTGGAAGTTATCAACTTGTAGTAACTGTCGTTAGTGAAGGCTAAGGCTTGTATTGGTTTGATGGTAGGAAGGACCTTGAGTTTAAAACTCTCACTATAAGGTTTCATATAGCCATCATTTTTATACGTATACATTTGATTTAGTGTATGCCTACTTCAGGATGGGGCAAGCTTGTTTATAATGGTCTCATAAAAGAATAGTTGTGGGTTCTGAACACTAACTTTTCCATGTATGACTGATCTTTGATTTATAGTTTGGTTTTAGCACTTAATTTTCCTCTCGCCATTTTGTGACTTTCAGAATCTTTTCGAAGATATTGGTGTTTTCATAAATCCCTATAAATTCTTCAGATCCAGGGCCATAAGCAAATACAGGTATCAAACTGGCAGAATGCCCGGTAGTAGAAAAGGTCATACCAATCTCACTATAATCACTATACTCCGTGCCATCTTCTTTTATCTTCTTTTTTGCAGCCAATGTAAAGCCACCCGTTTCATGATCAGAAGTTACAATCACTAATGTATTGCCTTCTTTATCAGCATAATCCAATGCTTTTCCTACAGCATCATCAAAATCAAGTAATTCAGATACAAGATACGGTGCATTATTAGCATGGCCACCCCAATCTATTTGAGAGCCTTCTGCCATCATAAAAAAACCTGAATTATCTTTACTTAAAAATTGAATGGCTAGTTCTGTTGCTTTAGGAAGAAAGTTATCTCGACCTTCAGTAACTGTAGGCATATCATATTTGGCTAGCAGAAACCCTGCCTTTTGGACAGATTGTATATTCGAGAAATCATTCAGAGCGATGGTGTCAATTGCGAATTTTTTTTCATTTAATGTCTTCATTAAATTTTGTCCATCTTTTCGATTGATAAAAAACTGAAGTCCTCCACCGGCAAAAAAATCTATTTCCGATTGTACTAATTGTAAAGCTATTTCCTCCGCTGAGCCTCTATTAATTGTATGGGAATAGAAACTGGCTGGTGTAGCATGGGTAATAGAAGAAGTGGCGATCATTCCAGTTTTAATATTTTTCAATGAAACTATCTCAACCAAGTTTTTGACAACAGTTGAATCATCAGCTACTCCGATTGCACCATTGTATGTTTTCACTCCACATGCAAAAGCGGTTGCCGAAGCAGCAGAATCTGTTACATCCTGTCTGGAAGAGGAAGTTTTTATCAGGCCAATATTCTTAAATCGTGCGTAGTTTGGTGAAGACTCTTTGAAGTAGAAAGCAGAAGAAATCTGAGACAATCCAGTTCCGTCACTAATTAGAAGGATAACGTTTTTAGGGGCGACCTCTTCGTGGGTGGTAGTTTGGGACTTGCATGTAAACATTGTAAATGCAATGCAAACTAAAATGATGCTTCTTAATTTCATGTAATTTCTAATTTGTTAAAAGCCATTTTCAACAGCTTTATAGTCTAATGAATTCGCTATTTAAGAGAGTGTCTGAAAATTAAAGGTAACGGTTTGCGTATGGTTAGTTGCATGGCTCGAGCAACTAAAATAGCAAAAGGAAATCGAACCTTAGGTAATTTAGTATAATTTTCCGAGTACCATAAACCCATGCAATTGAATAACCCATTGTTAATCACTTCATTATTTTACGTTGTATTCTATATTCGTTATTTTTAGTTTTAACCATGTCCATTTTCCACTATTCAATTTCCATTCTGCTTTCGCTTCCACTGGTATTTCTATCCCTTGCCTTGCTTCGGTTTTGGTTGCGGTTACAGTCCATTCGGTAGGTTCATTATCATTTGCATCCTTGTAACGCATTGCTATGAAACTTTTGAAATATCCATTTTCATCAAAGTGGAACACGCCCGAACCTTCTGTGCCATTATATATCATTGTTGCTCGGGCGGAACGGTCATCAATTGCCTCCCAAGTAATGTAGGGATTTAAAGCAGCTGAAGGAAACCAAACAATTTCCGCCAAATATCTCTGCATGGTTGCCTGATTTATTCTTTTATTATTCTTTGCGTTTACTACTGGAATAAGAGAAAATATTTTCATTGTCATTTCCCCTTTACCGTTCTCAAATTTATCCCGGCCTACCACATTGATTAGCGGATTCATTTTTAAATTTACCGACCAATTAAAAGCAGGGGGCTCAATTGTGAAATATTGTTTCGTTTTGGCAGTGTTCCAATCTTTCTGTTCGGGTTTCAATACTATTTGTGCGTCATGTTCCAAAAAAACACTTTTAATATTTTTATTTCCGACCATGCCGCTATTTAATAGCCAATTCTGGACTGCAAATGGTAAATTCACAATCATTTGTTCCGTAATAATCTTTTCCTTGGTCGAAGTTAGACCGGACAGTAATTGCTTCGTTTCTATATTGATTTTTCTCTGAAAATTAAAAGTTGAATATGCTAACAACGTTGAAATAAGGATAGCTAAATTTAGTATGGTGCCAAATTTGGCGTCTTTCCAATAGCTAATGATTAGAAATTGAGACAACATAGCAGCAATAATTCCGAATATCAACCAATAATTGGACTGCATGGACAATAGAAATCCGGCTACAGCAAACAACATAAAACTCAACAACCATATTATTCCGAAAGGTTTGGAAATAGGTTGGGAAATGGCATTGAATTCCGATAGACCAAATGCTTTTAGAAATCCGAATAAATGGATAATTCCGTGTATTCCAATTATTATAATTAAAGCTATTCGCATCGTTTCTTTTGCTTGTGGCTAACAGATTTGAATAAAATTGGTAGCATTGGTGAGGCACTAAATTTAGCAAATACAAACCGAATAGAATCCCGATAGCTTTCAGGAGCGAGTCCCGAAGCTTCGGGGTTCATAACTAAGCTTGCATTAGCAATGAATTATACATGGTGTTGTGCAACGTTTTTTATTCATAGTCTGGAATATTCATTCCCAAAATTATATTTCTGTTCGCAGTCCAAATTCCATTTTTCTTTTCAAGTTTTACAATTCCTGAACCTCCTCGATTTTTTTCAGCCATTCTTTTTTCTTTTGTAAGTGTTAGGTCACTTTCAAAAAGGTAGCTGTCAATATAATAGGGTATGGTATTCGGCTCTTTAATATAAATATGAACGTGTTCCGGTTCATTCACTTCTGGATAAGGTGCAGGTCTAAAAGTGTAGAAAGTAAAATTACCATCTTTCCCTGTTTTTAACCATCCACGATATTGTCCGTGCGTTTTTTCCCAACCAATTGGTTCATCACTTGGTTTATATATTCCATTTCTGTCTACGTGATAAATATACAGCAGCACATTTTCCGCAGGAGTTTTTCTGTCGTTTTGAAAAACAGTTCCCGTTATTTTAATTTTAGGCTCATTCTCTCTAAAACCAGGTAGAGTATCAGTCGCTTTTGGTGTAATATTTAACATCTTGAAATCCAAAACTGCTTTGCAATCTTGACAAGGACCACCTACATTTCTTTCGACTTTAGAGTTAGATTGACCATTACAAGAAATAGTGATAAAAGCTAATAATAGTATTTCTAAATATTTTTTCATTCTAGTTTTTTTTCAAATGTGGCACAACTATTGGATAAAGTCAAGGAATTCACTTTATCCAACCTTATTTATTTAATAGCAAAATAGAGCATATTACCTCAATTTTTAACTAACACGCTATGATCTTATTGGAAGTTATCAACTTGTTGTTACAGTCGATAGTGAAGGCTAAGGCTTGTTTTGGCACAGAGGAGGCAAAGGACCTCTCGACTGCGCTCGAGGGAACCAGAGTGTACAATCCATTCAGGTAGTCCTAGGATTGACTTTCTCTTATATCAGTTTCTAAAATTGCGTACTCAAAATTGTCGGACCAACCTGTTTTCAAGGGTAGCACTTGTCTTTTTTTGCCTTCCCTTATCATTCCCGAGTTTTCAAGCACTTTAATGGATCCTAAATTTTCTACGGCGCAGCCTGCTTCTATACGGTGTAGTTTTAACGTGTTGAATCCGTAGCTTATCATACCTTTTAAGGCCTCAGTGGCATATCCGTTATTCCATTGTTCCACATGTATTTTATACCATACTTCCCCTTTTTTATACTTCCTGGAGCCTAGTTTCAGTCCAAATAAACCAACGAATTCTTGGGTTTTTCCCAGTTCTATGGCAAAAGTGTAGTTTTCAATTTCCTCCAAGTTGTTTTGGGCTATCCAGGGCTCAATAATTGCCTTTGTTTCTTCAATGTTATTAGGTATCCCCAAAGCATTAAATGCATCCGTCTCTGGTAGAGCGTGTAGGTTGTGTATAGCATCCAAATCCGATATTTCGATCAGTCTCAATGTTAGTCTGTCGGTATCTACTTGTATTTCGTTCATGGTTTCGTGGTGATATTTTTAGGCATTCGTACTTTAATGACCAAGGAAGAAATTACCGTTAACGTACCAATGGTCAACACGGCGTATTCTACCCCAAACAGGTCGGCTATGACCCCTGAAACAATGGCCCCTATGGCATAACCCAAATCTCGCCATAAGCGAAAGACCCCAATACTTTCTGCCCGTTGTCTTGGCGATGTAGCCTCTGCAATGGCCGATAAAAAAGTAGGGTACACCAATGCTGTTCCAAGTCCCAAGAGGGCCGCAATACTGGCCAATTGATAAAAACCTGTTAAAAATGGTATGAGCAAGATGGCTAATCCCTGTAATAGCATACCCCAAAAAAGCATCCCTTTTTTAGAATAGAGATCTGCCATTTTTCCTGTAAAAAGTTGCCCAATACCCCATACGGCTGGGTAAATGGCGGCAATGATCCCAATACTTTTGGTGTCGTAATTAAAGGATAAAAGGAGGATGGGCAAAAGGCCCCAGATCATGCCATCATTTAAATTGTTGACCAACCCTGCCTGGGTAATGGAACTCAAGGTTCTGTCCTTAAAGGAGGTTTCCAAAAAAACATTCTCCAAGGTTTTGGTCTCGGTGGACTTTTGTTCCTGGTCCACAAATTTGCGGGTATCCTTTACAAGAAATAGGGTCAATAGCAGCCCAATGATAGAAATCCCGATCCCCAAATAAAACGGGTAGGGGGTTACCCCGTACTGTTGGGCTATAATACCTGTTAGGAAGGCTACGACCCCAACAGCGAAGTAGCCTGCAAACTCATTGATTCCCATCGCCAGGCCACGGTCTTTTTCGCCTACCAGATCAATCTTCATCACCACGGTACTGCTCCAGGTCAACCCTTGATTGATACCCAAAAGGATATTGGCAAAAATGACCCAGTTCCAGGTAGGGGCATAGATCAATAAAAAGGGAATGGGAAGGGCAATGATCCAACCTAAGACCAACAGATTTTTTCTGCCAAACCTGTTGGCCAGTTTTCCTGTAAAGTAATTGGTAACGGCCTTGGTGATCCCAAAAGCGACAATAAAGGATAAAATAGCTGTTTTGGAAGCAATCCCAAATTCCAATTCCGCAAATTTGGGGATAATGGTTCGTTCCAAACCTACCATACCACCTACAAAGGCATTAACGATCACCAAAATGGTGAATTGTGGCCAGTTTTCCTTTAATCCTAGTTTAATTTTGTCTTTCACCCTTTTTAATTATGCTTCTTTTCCAAAGATGGGTTAAATTATTTAGTTGGCTTTATTTTTCATAAAGGTTATTGGGAATAGAAAGGTGTTCTTGGCTAGGTAGGGAACTCTCGACTGCATTCATGGGGACCACACGGAATCATTTAAAATGTTTCATTTTCAGGTTGAGCGCAGTCGAAACCTATTTAACTGGTTACCATAAATTGAAGTAGGTTGTTGGTCCTGACCTCTCGACTGCGCTCGAGGGGACAGCGGTGGCGGAAGCAATGATAATGTAGTTTTAATGAATGACCTCTCGACTGCGCTCGAGGGGACAAGAAGTTTGTAGGATAATGTTTCCTAATTGGTTTTCATCACAAAATTAGGCGATTGCTGAAATCGGTAAGTAGTATCGGTCAAGATAGTCATGGCTTTTGTTGCCCAGTTGATGAGGGCAATTTCATAGTGCGACTCTTCGCTGTCGGAAACATCGGTCACCAACCATTTACCATCGGGAGACCAGTCATGATACACTTCCCAAAGTTCATTGTCCGTTAGTTTCCATTGTTTCTGTCCGTCCAAGGTAACCCCATATAAACTGTACTTCCCATTTTGGAAACTGGCATAACTTATGAAATTTTCAGTAGGGTGTAGGTTGGGCGGTCCTGCTTTATACGCATACCATGGGGCCGAAATATCAGTTTCGGGATAGTGGGTAAGTTGCGTTAAACTCGATCCATCTTCATTTATCAGGTAGAGTTCTTCTTTATAACCTTCTTCTTTTTTTGATTTTTTTGTGCCGCCCCTAAAAACCACCTGCGTGCCATTATTTACGAATATGGGGTCCCAGGACCTAGGAAGACCGGTTTTTATCCTTTGTAGGATTTTGCCCTTTAGATTGATGATATAAAATACCGAATCTACGGAGGAATGGGGATTCACAATGATCTCCGTCCCATTTTTTCTAAAATCCATCCAACTATCGGCAAGCCTTAGATTCCCTACTTTTTCTATCCCCCTTCCCAAATAATCAGATTTGTACAGATAGTAGTTGCGTTTTTTAGCATCCTTGTCCGAGATATAATATAGGTTTTTTCCATTCGCGGCATAGGTCCATTCCACTCCGGGAAAATTGGTGACATTGATTTTTTGATTACCATCCATGTTCATGGTGAACACCTCGTAATCATCTTTTTCCTCATTTACCAGCACATTGTATGCTATGCTCATTTGGGAAATGTCCAAAGGCAACCTATCATTTTTGACCTTGTCTTTTTTTTTGGAGTTACAGCATACCAATAGCATGGCCAATCCGACAAATAACAGTACATTTTTTAGATTGTAGTTCATTGGTGCTAGTTCGTGAAATCCTCCTATGTTGTTTCTGTATAATGCTTAAAGTTATCCAGAATGGCTTGCCAACCCGTTCTTTGCATTTCTTCGGAATGTATATCCTCTGCATCAAAGGTCTCGGTAACTTTAGTTTTTCTGATTTCTTTCTTAAATACAACGGTCACTTGCCTCCCGTCTGCCATGGAATAGGCAATTTTCTTTTCATGGATTACTTCATCATAAACCCCTTCAAAATCAAAGCTCATTTCCCCGTCTTTGGAAGCCATGGTATATTTGAATTTCCCACCTGTTTTGGGATCGTTCTCTGCGGCAGGGCAATGCCAATCGTTGGAAGCAAAGTTCCAGTTCATAATATGTTCCGGTTTGGTCCAATAGTCCCAAACTTTAGAGAGCTCTCCGTTTATGGTAGTGGAAACCCTAATTTTAGTTTTTTCCATGGGTTAAGCGTTTTTCAGTGTTTCAATATCAAATTTTTGCATCTTTAAAAATGCTTGTATAATGGGAAACCGCATTTTTTACCATTGTCATTTTCTCGTTACCAAGGAGTAGGGCGGGAACAATCTTCTGATTATTATTGATAGGATCACCATCCAACTGCCAGTTGACACCGAATTAGTCTACCACCCAAGCATATTTATCTGCCCAGTCATATTTGTCCAAAGGAAATAGTACCTGCCCATTTTTTCAAAGTACATTAAAGAGACGATTAATTTCTTTTTCATTGCCGCAATACACGAAATAGGAAACGGCAGAATTTACCTTGTGTGTAGGGCCACCATTGAGGCTCATAAATTTGGTTCCGTTCAATTCAAAAGTGGTTGCTATGGGTGTCTCTTTCAGTATTTTTGATTGTTCAAAAACGGAACAATAAAATCCTGCAGCTTCTGCTGCATTATTGTTGAACCAAAGGCAGGGATATATAATTTTTTCCATTTTAAGGTGCTATTTTGGATGGGTCCGAATATAGAACTTCCCATTGGTGTCCGTCCAAATCGGCAAAACTGTCATAATACATCCACCCATGGTCTTGGGGTTCCCTATAACGGCTTCCCCCATTGTCTAGGGCAAGTTTTACAAGGTTATCAACATTTTGCCTGCTCTCCACTTCAATAGCGATCAATACTTGTGTGGTCGTATTGTTGGCTATAGCTCGGTTTGTAAAGGTAGAGAACATGTTATGGGAGAGCAACATGGCATAAATGGTGCCTTCATTCAAAATAAGGCAAAGGGCTTTATCATCGCTGAATTGTTCGTTAAAAGAAAAGCCTAGGTTTGCCCAAAAGACCCTGCTCTTTTTAAGGTCTTTTATGGGCAAGTTCACGAAGATTGATTTTGCTTTCATAAAAGAGAAGTGTTTAATACTCGTATCTAATTTATGAAATTATAGAGAATTTTCGTTCTCTTTTTAATGGAATTTAGGGAACTATTAAGGGATTTGATTTAGACATTAATGCGGTAAGTACTGCAAGGCAGGAACAGATACAAAAAATGTGTTCCTTTGAGCCCAGGCAAGAGTTTATATTAAATAAGCACAAGGGACTATCACCTGTGCTTATTTAATAGTGCTCTTAATTCATCAGAAATAGGGAATGTAAAATATTCTGTTCCTCGGTGAAGGGTGTGTTTGGTTGTTTCTTTTTTATGTTCGTTTATTTGCTAAGCACCTCTGCAAGTTGTTTGGTATCCACATATTGCTGGAAGCCGATCACTTTTCCATTTTTAAGGGTCCAGAGATGGGCGGCCTGTGCATCTACAAGGGCTCCATTTTCCTTGACTTTTGCATTGTAGCGCAAAGTGGCCAAAACCTGATTATTGCTCATCTCGTGTAGTTGTATATCAGTGAGGTTAAAATACTCATGTTCTGCACCAATGCGGGCAAAAACACCATTTAACACGGCATCTGGGCCTATATAGGGGTTGCCGTCCGCATAGGCATTGCCTTCTGCCTCGTTCCAGACAATTTCCGTATCCATATTGGCAAGTACAGTTGGAATATCCCCAACAGCAAAGGCTTTATAGAGGTTGTCCACAATGCCCATATTTTCTGGATTGGACAACAGGCCCAATTGTGTCATAAACAACATATTGTCCATAAAATCCTCTTCCTGGGCAATTTTTCCGTTTTTCATTTTCACCAAGGTCACTCCATCAATGTCCACCTTTTTTCCGGTGGCGGGTATCCCAAAGAAGTCGCCCGTGTGCTCGCCTTTAAAATTCCATTTTTTTACTATTTTATCGTTTTGTCCAAAGACATCCAAAATGGTAAAGGAAACCTCTGAAAACCCGGTGAAAAAATTTTGGTAATAGGCTTTAAAACCTTCAATCCCAACAATATTCTCTGGACTTGTGACCAGGGTAATGTCCGTGGCGAAATTCTCCGAATTGATCAGGTCTATCTGGCGCTTGTTTACAATGTCATCCCAAACTTGGGTATACATTTTAAGATCCTTGTTAATGTTGCTTTTTTGGGCGAAGGAGGTCATCGTACATAAAAAAACAATGAAGAGTATAAAATAGTTTTTCATTTTCATTCATTTATATGTGCCTACTTGGATCGGTTTTCGGCTTTCCCGTTGCAATATAATAATGATTAATAGCTTTTGGTTTCAGGAGATAGCAAGGCATATGAATAAAGTGGATTGTAGCACTTTATCCAAACTTTTAAAATTAAAAGTAAAGGGGGATTTGAACTCCCTAATATAGAATATAATTGCTAAACATCAAAAACAAAGTGTATATAAATGGCTATATAGGAGTGGTTTATGGTTTTTTACCATATTTGGAAATCAAATCGGGATTACCTCTTGATTCTGCTGGCAGGTGATATGGAGCAAAGAAAGAAAATCTCTCGGTTCCCATAATTCAACCCCTACTTTACCAAGTCATTTATTCCCAATTCTTTAAACATGTTGGTCAATTAAAATGGCATTTCCGTCTGGATCCATTATAACGATACTGGCTGGTCCGCTGGTTTTTTCATCTGCTTCTTGATTGAGTGATATAGCGTTTTTCTTTAAGGTTTTTTGAATTTCCCTTACATCATCGAAATTTTTAAGTTTTTTTGCGTTGGAATCCCAACCTGGATTAAACGTCAAAATATTATTCTCAAACATACCCTGAAAAAGACCAATCAGGGAATTTTCATTTTTCATAATGAGATAATTCTTTTGGATGTCCCCTGCAAAAACGGTAAACCCCAATTTCTCATAAAAATCTTTGGATACTTCGATGTCCTTAACATTAAGGCTAACTGAAAATGCTCCTAATTTCATATTGTTGTTTTTGTTTGATTCGTATTTAAAACTCAATTGCTGTGTACTCTGATTACGAGCTTATCATGTCCAAAACATATCTCATGGACCTATCATTACAATAGGTATGTGTAATGGTCTTGCTACTAAATTTAAGAAATTGAATAGAGTAGAGGTGTTCATTTCCATAGCGATTCTGAAAAAAGTTTGTCTCAACAATAGGAACTATGGTTCTTGAACATTTCAAATTGGGGCCTAGTAGAAATTTAAATGGAAGTCGAAGAGTTTGCTGTCACCAATGGTTTGAAGGTTATTTTTCAATTTAAGGATCATTCGTCCTCTGGTAGCGCATCAAATTCTCTTCTTTTAGAATCGAACCATTCTTTCATGGCATCAGGTGATGTCATGAGCTGTTTCACTTTTTTCATGGCGTTTAGATGGGCTTCATCCCCTTTTTGGAACATTTCCATACCATGCTTTTTACTCATTTCTTCTATTTCCTCAAAAGTGTTGGCCTTAAATTCTTTTTCACAAGCGCCTCCTAATTGATTACAGGTCATTGTTTTCATGTGTCCTAGTTTAATCTTGTTTTTTAAATTATCATTAAATGAATTGGTAGGTAACTTTAACTTGTCCTATCTTCTCTTAGGTTAACGTGCATTAAATGCATTTTTAACCACTAGTAATATATTAAAGCTATCAAAATTTATTGGAAGTATTGGTAACTATATGAAAATTAAGTAGATGTGTGGCTTGATATTCAAGGATGGATTGGTTTTGACCTCATTTGTGTGCCCTAGGAGTTACTTTCAATAGGAGCGTCTATTTTTAGGTAAGTGAAAAGATCTGGTACGTTCTAAACCATGAAGTTGTTTCACCTGGTTTAAGGGAAATACTGTAGTACAGTTCCGGACTGATCACATGGGTCCATCCCCATAGGTTGATGCTGTTGGTAGTAAAACTTCCTGTTTCGCGAATCCCGATATTACTTTTCTTATTAAATAATTCCCATTGGGCGGTTACCGTATTGCCTCCTGATAGGTTACTGAAAAAGAACTGCTCTTGGGGTGTTCCTATAAATGAAAAGTCTTTTTCACCCAACACCACCTTTTGTTCAGGGTTCACTGTTTCCCCAAAATGGGCAGGCTGTAAGGAAAATGGAAATTTCAAGTGATAATCACTTCCAATTGGATCTTTATCCACCGTTAGAAAATTATGACTGTATTCACTGGTCTCTATAGGTTTGGCTCCGGTATTCTTTAATTGGTAACGAATAGTAAAGCCACGTTCTAAAAGAGCGATTTCCTTTTTCAGGATGTACCCATAACCATTATTTACTTGGGACGTACAGGTGATTTCTATTTTATGGGGTTCTTCAAGAATGGTATAATCTGCTGGTTGAACCTCATACGCCTTTTGAAAGTCATAGGTTTCCGAATCCTTTCTTAATAATCCAACCCCAATCTTATGGAACCATTCGCCAATGGCGGTTTCCTCAAATCCCAATGGGGAATCTATACCGAATTCATTATAAAAGCCCTTTCCACAATGTTCCCCTGCTTTTGTATTGGTACGTTCGACGCCTGTAACGACTATATTTTTAAAAGTAACAGTTGTGATTTTTCCTGTCCAATCGAAACGTGAACCTTGATATTGCTCAAGAGGAAGATCAATTTGGAGTTCTAGGAGTCCGTTGTTAAGTTTAAGGGGCATTGACAGCTTTTAAGTTGCTGCTAAAATAAGAGCATTTTTTGATGATAAGCAAGTATTACCAAAATTCCGAAGTGCAAAACAAAAAGGGATGTGTTGGGTTTATTCGTGAAGAAGATTTCATGACAGCACTAAATGCGACATTGGAGATCAATCGTGTTTGGGTACGGGCAGGCCAAAATAATCATTAGTAGTGGCGTCCAAGGTTTCGGATAATTTTAAGAAGTTTTCTGCTGTGGGTTTTAGGTCCACATACTTATCTATAATAGTGCGGTATTTGTAAATGATAAAAGTATTTGCCACCGTGGGATCCAGCTTGTTGAGGTTTATTTCACTGCTCTTGTCCGAAAAAGAAGGTACAAACGTAAGTGCCAAGTGTTCCAAGTTCAGTTCCTTGCCCACCTCTTCCAGTTCGGCCATTCTTTTCTCTTTGGTATACCCATTGTCATTGCCATATACAAAATAGGCTTTTAGGTATTTGCTTCGGTTACGGCTTTCCTGTTCCAAGTAGAACAACCACTTTTTAATTTCTTGCCAATTTGGATTGTTTCCTACGAAATAAACAATACCATGGTAACGCCCGTATTTACAAACGGGACAGGTTTTGGTGCCTTTATCGGGACCCCAGGCATGGAAAGGGGTAAAAGAGGGTTGGTCTTCCCCAATTTCCAATCCTGATTTCTTGCCCGAAGCAAGTTTTTTAGGATAATTGGGAATGTTCAATCCCAAGACAATATTGTGCTCGGCAATCTGTAGGTCATCGGAAATGAGGACCCTCAGTTTCCCACTACCACCCCTATTTTCTGGCGGATTCTTTTTCCAGGCAGGTAGCAGCAAGGCATCATCGTCAAAAACAAACTCGTCTATATAGTATTCATCCGCTATATTGGGTTCTTTGATGGAGGTATGGATATGGGCGGGCATCACATCCTTGGGGTATGGTGCAGGCCTAATCGTATAAATGGCATAATGCCCTTTCTCGTCGGTCTTTACCCAGCCTCTTAAATTCCCGTGCCTTCTCGCTCTGGCGTCCATTCCCTCAATAGGGGAGTAGTATCCATCGGCATCGGTTTGCCAGTAATAGATAATCACATTGGGGGCCGGTATTTTTCCGCCAAGTTTATAAACAGTACCCGTAATGAGCAATTTCTGGCCCTTTTCGGACCATCCTGCACTGGTGTCAATGGTAGCGATATTTTTGGGCATCCCAACATACATCAATTCACAACCATCGCAGCCCCCGCCTACCAACTCCTGACTTTGGGATGGGATTGCAGAAGGGGTATTCTTTTGTGGCTGCCCATTGCAACTGCACAGCGTTGTTAGGAACATAAGAAGGATACAAAAAGCTACCGATTTATTCATTGGTGGTTATTTAGGTTTAATTCCTGTTCTTTAATGGAAAAACATTCCAAATAACTTACAGTGTTGTATGTTATGCTTGTCCTTCGGCATATTGCTTAAAAGCCTTAAGGTATTTCATGGATTGTTTTTTAAAGGCCCATGGCATCAAAAAGGCCACAATCTTCATCATGCCCTTAAATTCGAATTCCTGTTCCGAGATGTACTTGGTCCTGGTATCCGAGAGTTGCACAAACTTGTTTTTTACAATGTTGAACACCCCTTCTGCCTCATAGGTACCACTAAATTCTTGGGGCAGTTTGCGGACAGTGACGGTCTCGATCATCTCAATATCACGCTTGCCCATTTTATAGACCAACTTGGATCTGGCTCCTACCTGTCCAGGGGTGCCGCTCAGATGTTCAAAGCTCTGAAGACCTTCCATCCATTTTTTGAGATTGTCCGGATTGTCAAAAAGGTCAATGACCTTATCAATGGGTTTATCGATATCAATGGATACGGTGTATTTCATGAGTTCTATAGGTTTGGTGTAATTCTTTTTCTTTGTAGGTCCAGTGCCAATTTTCCACCAAACCAGGCCATGGGTATATAAGCGGCCACAAGGTCCAAGACAATAAACCATGATGGGGCGGGCAATAGGAAACTATTGATGATGCCACCCAGCATAAAGGCTGCACCAATACCAAAAGCATACCTCATTTTATAATTGGCGGCAATCAGTGCAGCCAATAACGCACCAGCAAATGTGCCCAATGCATGTGCCAGAAAGGGAAATACAAAATTTTTGGCCTCGAAAAGGTACATGGAAGCCCTTAGCCCCTCCATGGTCGTAACATCAGCACCTTCGGGAGGTGGGATTACATCGCCCCCGGTCATGATGAGTCCCATGTTCACAACACTGCCAATGACCAGCCCTAAAAGGACTGCTAATACGTTTCTAATGGCTTTTTTCATAAATATTTATTTTGGTTATATGTTTGGTTAAAAGGGCAGCACTACCGTAAAGGTGGTGCCTTTACCAGGAATACTGCTAAATTTTATGCTGCCCTTTAATAATTGTACGTATTGAAAAACGATATTGAGTCCTAGCCCTGTACCTGCAATATGTCCGGCATTACGGCCCCTAAAATACTTACTAAAAATCTTTTTTTGGTCTTCAATGGGAATTCCGATGCCTTTATCCGCTACAGAGATGACCAAATCGCGTCCCTCTACTTTGGTTTTTATATCAATATCCGCTTCGGAATACTTAATCGCATTTGTGATCAGATTGAGGAAAACACCTCCAAATAAGTTCACATCTATAAGGGAGTCAGTTGAACCCTGATGGGTATAGTTGAGTTTTTGTCCTTTTTTGGCTATAGTACTTATCTCTGCTAGTAAGGCTTGTGTAAGCTTCTTAATGTCCGTTGATATTTTTTGCGCATCAATTTTGCCCCCTTCAATTTTTCCTATGGTAAGAAGGTCATCCAGGATTTGGACAAGATTTAATACGGCAGATCGTATCTTATCTACTTGTTGCTGTATATTTTCTAGTTTTCCAAGTTTGGTATTTTTTTCAATGAGCATGGCACTTAGGTTGATGATAGTCAAAGGGGTACGGAACTCATGGGAGGTGATGGAGACGAAATTGGATTTTAGATCACTGATCTTCTTTTCCCGTTCCAAGGAATACATCAGTTCTGCGGTCCTCTCCTTAACCTTCTCCTCCAAAGAAAAATTCATGCTCATAAGATTGTTTTCCGCAACTTTTAAGGTAGTGATATCTTGAATTGTCCCTTTTAACAAGTAGCGCTCTCCAATATCCTTTATTACAGGTTGGCAGAGAAAAGTAACCGTTTTTTTTAATCCATTATGAAGAAGGAGCCTGAGTTCAGAATGAAAGGCTTTGTTATTTTCAGCTGCCTCGAAAATGATTTCATCAAATTCCTTCCAGTCTTCGGGGTGTATCAGTTTTTTAAGATCTGTATACGTTGGTGCCTCAAATTTAGAATCCAGAGCAAAAATGCGGTACATCTCATTTGACCATTGAAACCGTTTTGTTTGAGGGTCATAATCCCAACTCCCTACCTTGGATAAGCGTTGGGCTTCATTTAATTGCTTTTCTTTCTTCTTGACTTCTTTATTTACCCTTAAAAGTTTTTCAAAACTATTTTGTTGTTCTGTGATATTCTGTACCGTTCCTATCATACCGACCATGTTACCCTCTGCATCCAAATAACACTTTCCCCTGGAAATAACGGAAATGACAGCGTTGTTCTTCATTGTGATTCTGTTCTCCAAATAGTACGATGACTTATTGTTGATCGCTTCCTCCAAGCTCTTTTCATAATATACCTTGTCCTTGTCATGGACATGATGAAGTGCCAATTCATAGGATGGGACGGCCTCATTGGGATCTAGTCCCATCAAGCGAAACATGGTATCGGACCACTCTACGCTATTGGTTGTAAGGTCCCAATTCCAACTTCCAATTTTGGAGAGCTCTTGTGTATCGTTCAACATATGTCGGTATTGGTCAATCTGAAGCTGGTGTGACTTCAATTTGGCTACCTGCGACTCTAGTTCCTGAATCTTATCCTCCAATGTTTCCTGTGGTATTTTTTGTTTCATAATAATATTGATCCAAAGAATTATAATCAGCTTTCGGATACCATCAACATCAATTCTTGATCCATGAATAAGGTTTGGAAGGCCATTTTATAGGGGAGGTTCTTAAAGATATAAAATATTGTCTAAATATGAATAGCGGTTGACGTACTAACCTTGAAGAATTTTAAGAACGGAAGAAATATGTGATATCTGGAATATTCAGGTGTTATGGAGGTTTTTAAAAATAATTTGCTATGACAAGGTCCCGTAAAGAATAAAAAGGCCAAATAAAAGGGATAGGGGCGATATACATTGAATGAACATCGGGTTTAAAATAGCTGCGCATTTTAAGGCGTACTGATGGTGCATCCTTCTAGGGACAAAAAAGAGTATCAGGGAAGTGATCAACATAAACCATCCCAAAACATGAAAAACCAAGGTGTAATTTGAGTTATCGGCATATAGGACCAAAGCTGCTGCAGGGAGCATACGAACACTTATTTCCATATAATTGATAAATGGAGTGCTTCCAGCTTTCCTAAGAATGTTCCTGGCATTGCTGGGGAAGAAAAGCATTATAAACCCAACCCCAATCAGGAATACACCAAATAAAATAAGGATGATTTTAGCCAGTAGTACCATAATTTATTGCAAAGTTTGATTCAATATAATTAAATTAGAACCAATACTATAGGTCTTTGCAAGTGATAATGGGAAACAAATTTCATTTTTGGGCATAAAAAAAGCCTATCGATAGATAGGCCTTATTTTTTAGATATTGAAACGTAATTAGTCGATAACTTTAACGTTAACTGCGTTCAATCCTTTTTTCCCTTGTTCCAATTCAAATTCAACTTCGTCACCCTCGCGGATTTCGTCGATTAAACCTGATACGTGTACGAAATGTTCTTTGTTATTTCCTTCTTCAGTGATAAAACCAAATCCTTTGGCATCGTTGAAAAATTTTACTGTTCCTGTGCTCATTATATAAATTAATTAATTACTAAATTGGTTGCAAATATAACTCCAAAAAAATGATTTTCACATTACTTTGAGGTTATTATTTTAATTTTATGCGCTTTTTTTAGATTTTCTGTACAAATAGGAGTTAAAAATGTTCCTTTTGGCAAATCGTAGTTGCTTATCAGAATTAATCATCTTCACATAAATATTTTTAGTTACCCCAAAATACTCATAAGTTGTACCGTCCAAAAAGGAAATTTCCATTAAAAGTCCTTTATGGGTGAAGTCAGAAATTCCAGCTTCATTTGTTGTTGACTTATATTCCTCTAAATTGGCAGTTTTGGTCTCAGGAGCAATGCTCACTAAGAAATGATAGCCATCTATGATTTTTTGACTCTTTAATTGAGCCTCTTCAAACAAGGTATCTTCTTTCTGGAATTTATCGGGATGCCACTCCTTGACTAAATTTCTATAGGTTGATTTCAGTTGTTTCAGGTCTGTGTCCTTCTCAACATTGAATAACTTTTTGTATTCATTAATGCGCTTCATGAATCTAATTTTTTAATATCCCCTCCAGCCACATGTAAAACATTGGTTATGAGTGGAGTTGTACTCCATTTTTTTTAAACTGGGCGCAAAAGTACTGCTTTTATTGATATGACCTATTCTATTTTTAATATTATTCTTGGAAGCCTTATTAAGTAGTATGAATGTCTGTATTTAGAGAACCTTAAAGTGGAATTATTGGATGTCTCGGGAAGCTGTAAATCACATATTAACAAACTCAAAACCAACATTTGGCAAATGTCGCAATTCGTGTTCGGTTTCGTTCAGGTGGATGCCGTGTTCCAAATAGGCTTTTAGATTGGCCAACCAAAATGTCCATCCATTACTGCACCTAAAATGTATTTGCATTTTGCTTTTCTCGTCCGTGGGAATGTTGTATTGTCTCAAGGTGACCAACACGGCAGAGCTTTTATCTTCCAAAGTTATGGCCAC
Organism: Flavobacteriaceae bacterium KMM 6897; assembly: GCA_035798135.1. Classification (GTDB taxonomy): domain Bacteria; phylum Bacteroidota; class Bacteroidia; order Flavobacteriales; family Flavobacteriaceae; genus Sediminicola. Next base: position 92,299 of record JAPFBR010000007.1, read on the forward strand.
GCGACAATCCCCGGCAAAGCTTATTTCTAAAAAATCCGTACCATTTGCTTTAAGAACAGTTCCTTTTTCCTGTCCGTCCCAATTATGCCATTCCCAAGTATAGGTATCTCCATTTTGAATGTTGTCGGAAGGTGTTCTCAAAGTTCCGTCCTCTTGAAGATATTCGGCCTTGCTTAAGAACCAGGACATGATGCCCTCAGTTGTGCCCCAACACCAGTATAATTTTTCCAAAGGGGCCTTGATATATATTTTCTTTGTAAACGAATCAAAGGTCAGGGTTTCCATAGGTGCCTTTTTTAATGGATAATTGCAGTTGATAAAGCTCCCGGCCTAATTCTGCAAAGAAAGGAATGCCCACCGTTTCATATTCGTATTGGTCATCATTGTAAATCCCATCTTCGTTCACCAAAATGGTGGCTGTGATCATAAACTCAATATCGTTTTCCGTATCCTTAAAATACGCACAATCGGTCAGAGAACCATAAGCATAGCCTACTTTGTTGTAAATTTCCAGCGATTTAGGGATAGGTTCTTTGGTGTCACCATACATAAAGAATTTCCCGTAGCTGTCGTAGAATTCACCGGCACTATAGCCCGCTTCTCTTGGCAGAACACTCATGGCTTCCAAAAGGCGTTGTCGTTGTTCCTTACTGATATGAAACTGCTTTTTTTTGGAAAATAATTCTGGAAATATGATACGCTTCAATACGGCGTGTTGTGCCTCTATTGGGTAATAGTTTTTTAGGGCAAAATCAAAAGGCTCCATGATTAACTCTCCTTCATCATAATATCCTCTCCCTTTTTTAGTGTTGTTCAAAATTAAAGGTTTAGGAGCTTTGTTGTAGGACCGTCTTCTATTGCTAAGGGTGCTGTCGTTTAAATAAACAACCAAGGGCTTGGTGGTGGTACGGTCAGCATTTTCGGTGGACAAACGGTGTGAAATGCGAACAGGCCCTATTCCTCTGTTTTCCAAACGACTGTTGATCTCATCGGTTCCTAAAAATTCGTACAAGCGGTTATAGGCCTCATTGTCGCTTACCGCGAATATTTTGGTGATTTCTTTGGCAAAGGTGGTCGTGACAGAGTCTCCTTCCACGAAAAAACGGGAATCCATGGTAAGGGTGTCGCTCTCGTTCAATTTTTCCAAAGCCAAGACAGCAATAGGAAATTTAACGGAACTGGCTGGATAAAAATAATTTTCTGGATTGACCTGAAAATCATAATCATTTAAAATAATACTATTGTTTCTTCGGGTTACCGCCGTAAATCGGATCTGCACTTCATATTTTTCAATACTGTCCATTACCCTTTTGATATTTGGGTTGTTGGATTGGAGAACATATGCCAAAAGGTCCTTCGGTGGAGGTATGTCTTCTTTGCAGCCGATGACCGTTAGAAGGATCGAAAAAATGAATACATATGTTTTGCTCAAGGGCTCAAATTTAAAATTCACAAAGGACCTTTTTCAATTTTAGGTTCAGTCTTCAAAAACTTCCCCTCTGTGCGGTTTTAAGGCATCACGAACCTGTATCATTTTTGATTCATCCACGACCAAAAAGGCAATGCTGTGCATTTCACTGTAGGTTTTACAACCTGTTATTCCCAAATCCAATTTTTCGGCAATGATATAATCCGTGAGGTGTATCTCATGGTGTTCTGCCGTTTTGGCGGCAGCTGGACCTCTAAAGTCCCAAATCAATTTTATTCTTCTGTTACTCATGTGTTGGTAGGATATAAGACCTTAAGTGTTTTTTCAGTACAAAAAGGCTTAGTGTTTCTAAACATTTGTTAAAAATAGTTGATTTTTGGCAGAAAATGAGAACTTGCACAGCGTTGGTTAATTGTTACTTTTGCAGGATGCTTTTTATAACGCGACATATCATTAGACTTCTCACCATTTTAATCGCAGTTGCACTGCTCTTTTTAGGGGCTTCCTGTGAAGGAATATGGAAAAAAGAGAAGAATAACAAAGCCATTGCCCGTGTTGGGGAAGTGTATCTCCATCAAGAGGATATCGCTCCGCTGATAACGGATAACATGTCAAAAGAGGACAGTGTCTCTTTTGTGACCAATTATATCAATACGTGGGCTGCCAAGCAATTGTTGTTATCGAAATCAAAGATTAATCTGCCGGTGGACAAACTGGCCGACTTTGATAAGTTGGTAGACGATTATAGGATAGATCTCTATACTAGGGCCTACAAAGAAGCCTTGGTACAACAGGCATTGGATACTGTGGTTAATGAAGAAGGTCTGTTAGCCTTTTATGAGAATGAAAAGGAAAATTTTAAACTGAGGGAGAAACTATTGATGATCCGCTTTGTGGAATTGCCCCAGCAATTTTTGAATAAGGATGACATAGCTGAAAAAATTAAGCGCTTCAATAAAAAAGACATGGCTTATCTAGACTCTGTAAGCGTTCAGTTTAGAAAATTAAACTTTAACGATTCTGTTTGGGTCACCGTATCCAGAGTGGTTAAAGAAATTACACCGTTAAGCCTTGAAAATGAGGAGCTGTACTTAAAAAAATCACAATTTTTTGAATTACAGGATTCATTAGGGGTATATTTGGGCAAGGTAATTGATGTGCTTAACATTAATGATATTGCCCCGTTATCATTTATTAGGCCTTCGATAAGGCAGGTACTAATGAACAGGAGAAGGTTGGATTATATGCGAAAGCTAGAGACCGAAATAATTGATGAGGCCGTAAAAGAAAAAGAATTTGAGATATATGTACAAGATGAATAGGATGATCACTTTTTTAACCGCATTACTTTTAACAGTAATGGGAAATGCACAGGAAAACGATAAAATGCCGGATACCCAGGTAGAACCACAAGATACAGCAGTGGTAGCCAATGAAGGGTACAAAAAGGATACCGTGAATAATTTTAAAAGAGTAAAATTGGACGGGGTAGCGTCCGTGGTAGGTGATTACGTTATTTTGGAATCGGATATCGAGAAAACCTTGATAGATCTACGGAGTCAAGGAGCTTCAACAGAAGATATTACGCGTTGTGGATTGTTGGGTAAATTAATGGAAGATCGTTTGTATGCCCACCAAGCAGTTCAGGATAGTATTTTGGTTTCCGAAGATGAGGTGAATGCCACAAGTGAAAGGCAATTGCAATCCCTAATTTCCCAAGTGGGCTCCATTGAAAAAGTATTGAAGTTCTACCGCAAGGCAGACGAGGAAAGTTTTAGGGACGAACTTTTTAAGATCAACAAATTGAGGATGCTGTCCGAAAAAATGCAGCAGAAGATTGTTGGTGAAATAGAGATAACACCGGAAGAGGTGCGACAGTTCTTTAAAAAGATTCCTGCAGACGAGCGTCCAGTATTTGGCGCCGAATTAGAAATTGCGCAAATAGTAAAGGAACCTAAGTCCCCAGATGTGGAAAAACAAAAGGTGATAGACAAGTTGAAGGGCATTAAGGCCGATATTGAGGACAACAATGCCAGTTTCAGTGTTAAGGCTATTCTTTACTCCCAAGATCCAGGATCAAAATCGAAAGGTGGTTTTTACAGTATGACAAGGCAGACAGGGTTTGTAAAAGAATTTAAGGATGTTGCCTTCAGTTTAAGGGAAGGGGAGATATCCGAGCCTTTTGAGACGGTATTTGGATACCACATTATTTTTATTGAAAAGATAAGGGGTCAAGAAGTAGATCTAAGGCACATATTGATTGCCCCGGAAATCCCTCAGGCAGCTATGGATGCCGCCAAGGTAGAATTAGATAGTGTTCGCCAAAATGTAATGGATGGTAAATATACTTTTGCTGAGGCCGCACTAAATTTTTCAGATGAAAAAGAAACTAAATTCGATGGAGGTCTTTTAAGAAACCCTATTAATTTTGATTCCCGTTTTGAATTGACAAAAATGGATCCTACCCTTTATAACCAGGTGCGTAACCTTAAGGATAATGAGATTTCACAACCTATTGTAGAGGAAGACCCAAGGGGTGGAGCCCCAAAATATAAAATCATGAAGATTACCAATAGGTATGATGAGCATGAGGCTGATTTTGCCAAGGATTATATGAAGATCCAGGAGTTGGCACTTCGCGATAAGCAGTTCAAGGCCATTGAAAAGTGGATGGCCGAGCATATAGATGAAACCTATATCAGCGTAAACAAGGACAACAGAGAATGCGATTTTGCGAATAATTGGGTAAAGGAGTAAATGCATGTCAGACGTTGCTTCCATCAATAGGTTAGTAGAAAAACACAAAGCCCTAAAACAAGAAATTGCCAAGGTGATCATCGGCCAAGAGGAAGTGGTCAACCAAGTGCTATTGTCTATCTATACAGGAGGACATTCCCTATTGATCGGTGTGCCCGGTCTTGCAAAAACCTTAATGGTTCATACCATTGCCCAAACTTTGGGACTCGATTTTAAGCGGATACAATTTACCCCGGATCTTATGCCCAGTGATATCCTCGGAAGTGAGATCTTGGACCAAAACCGCAATTTTAAGTTTATAAAAGGCCCTATATTTTCCAATATCATCCTAGCCGATGAAATTAACCGTACCCCGCCAAAAACGCAGGCAGCCCTTCTGGAGGCCATGCAGGAAAGGTCGGTTACCATTGCAGGGACACAATATAAATTGGCGGAACCTTATTTTGTTCTTGCCACACAGAATCCTATTGAGCAGGAAGGGACCTATCCTTTGCCAGAAGCGCAATTGGACCGTTTTATGTTCGCTATAGAATTACAGTACCCTTCCATTGAGGAGGAAATTGAAGTAGTTAAGTCTACGACCTCTGACCATACCGCATCTTTAAATGCATTGTTCAACGCTCAGGAAATTGTGGAAGTGCAGCATTTGATCCGCAGGATCCCTGTGCCCGATAATGTTGTGGAATACGCGGTGCGATTGGTGAACAGTACGAGACCCAATTTGCCGACGGCCTCAGATTTCGTGAAACAATATATAGACTGGGGTGCAGGCCCTCGGGCATCGCAAAACCTCATTTTGGCAGCCAAGGCGCATGCAGCGGTAAACGGTAAATTCTCCCCGGATATAGAAGATGTAAAGGCAGTCGCATGGGGAATTTTAAAGCATAGGATCATCAAAAACTACAAGGCGGAGGCCGAAGGGATCTCCGAAGATGATATAATCTTGAGGTTACTCTAATCCAAAAGACCCTATTTCAATCGTTGTCGTAAGCGAATACGCTTATTTTTTTCGAAAAAAGTAACAAATTCATTTTTTTTGAACCATTAATTGATTTTTCAATGAAAATGACATGAATCGTGGTCTTAAAATTTCGTTTGCCTCCACTATTTTATTATTTTTGTTAGATTGCAATAACTAAAACACAAAACTATATAATGGCATTTGACATCGATATGATCAAGGGATTGTATTCCAATATGGCCGAGCGCGTTGATAAGGCACGCGAGATCGTTGGGAGACCACTGACCCTTTCGGAGAAAATTTTATATTCCCATTTATGGGAAGGTAACGCTACTAAAGAATTTAAAAGGGGCAAGGACTATGTAGACTTCGCACCGGACCGTATAGCATGTCAGGATGCAACCGCACAAATGGCATTATTGCAGTTTATGCAGGCGGGTAAACCTCAAGTTGCCGTTCCTACAACAGTGCACTGTGATCACCTGATCCAGGCAAAAAGTGGGGCAGTGGCCGATTTAAAGGTTGCCAATAGCACAAGTGCAGAGGTATTCGATTTCTTGGAATCGGTATCCAACAAATATGGAATTGGATTTTGGAAGCCGGGAGCTGGAATTATCCACCAAGTAGTACTGGAAAATTATGCCTTCCCAGGAGGAATGATGATAGGTACAGATTCCCATACGGTGAATGCCGGGGGATTGGGAATGGTAGCCATAGGAGTTGGTGGTGCCGATGCCGTGGATGTAATGGCCGGAATGGCGTGGGAATTGAAATTCCCAAAATTGATTGGGGTAAAATTGACCGGTAATATTTCTGGTTGGACCTCCTCGAAAGATGTAATCTTAAAAGTGGCCGGGATCCTTACCGTAAAGGGTGGAACTGGGGCTATAATAGAATATTTTGGTGAAGGAGCTAAAAACCTTTCTTGTACGGGAAAAGGAACCATATGTAATATGGGTGCCGAAGTAGGGGCAACTACGTCTACCTTTGGATACGATGCTTCAATGGAGCGTTACCTTAGGGCTACGGACAGAAGTGATATAGCCGATGCTGCGAATGCTGTAAAGGAACACCTAACCGCTGATGCGGAGGTATACGCCAATCCAGAAAAATATTTTGATGAGTTGATTGAGATCAACTTAGATGAATTGAGACCACACTTAAATGGTCCATTTACACCGGATTTGGCCACACCAGTGGGTGAATTGGGAGTGAAAGCCAGAGAAAATGGATGGCCTATTAAAGTAGATTGGGGATTGATCGGATCCTGTACCAACTCTTCTTATGAAGATTTGACCCGGGCCGCCTCTATTGCCAAACAAGCCGTTGATAAAAAAATAAAACCAAAATCTGATTTTGGAATCAACCCAGGATCAGAGCAAATTAGGTTCACCGCAGAAAGGGATGGCCTTTTGCAGATTTTTGAAAATTTAGGAGCCACAGTATTTACCAATGCCTGTGGGCCATGTATAGGACAGTGGGATAGAAGTGACCTAAAAGGGGATGAGAAAAATACCATTGTACATTCCTTTAACAGAAACTTCTCCAAAAGAGCTGATGGAAATCCAAATACGCATGCTTTTGTAGGTTCACCGGAAATGGTGGCTGCAATCGCAATTTCAGGGCGTTTGGATTTTAATCCAATGACCGATACCCTTTTGAACGACAAGGGAGAAGAAGTAAAATTGGACGAACCGTTGGGAATAGAGCTTCCACCATTAGGGTTTGATGTAGAGGATGCCGGATATTTGGCGCCTAATGATGATGGTGCAAGTGTGGTGGTAAAGGTAGACCCTAAATCAGAAAGATTACAATTGTTGGACCCTTTCAAACCTCTTACACCTGAAAGCTTACAAGGAGTAAAATTATTGATCAAAGCCTTCGGGAAATGTACCACTGACCATATCTCTATGGCAGGTCCATGGTTGCGTTACAGAGGTCACTTGGACAATATAGCCAACAACACCTTGATCGGTGCTGTAAATGCTTATAACAAAAAGACCAATTTTGTAAAGAACCAACTTACCGGAGAGTATCTTGGAGTACCAGATGCACAGCGTGCCTATAAGGCTGCGGGCATTAATACCATTGTGGTGGGTGACCATAACTATGGGGAAGGTTCTTCGAGGGAACATGCGGCCATGCAACCAAGACATTTGGGGGTCGCTGCCGTATTGGTGAAATCTTTTGCACGTATCCACGAAACAAACCTTAAAAAACAAGGGATGTTGGGATTGACTTTCGCCAATGAATCCGACTATGATCTGATTCAGGAAGATGATATCTTCAATTTCTTGGATATTGATGCTTTTGCTCCTGACAAGCAGTTAACCATAGAAGTGGTCCACAAGGACGGCAGTAAGGATACCATTAAAGTGAACCATACCTATAACCAATCCCAAATAGAATGGTTTCATGAAGGTTCTGCATTAAATGTGATAAAAAGGGAAAATGCTTCCTAAATTCATTTTTTAAATAGTTTATGAAAACTCCTGATTATCATCAGGAGTTTTTTAGTTTTGGGGGGAAATAAAAAAACATATGAAAATTAGTAAGAAGACCTTTCTAAATGTATTGCTTATTGCCTTTATAGTATCGTTTTTTGTAACGCCTGTAGGGTATTATGGGAAGGTTTTATTAAATAAAATATTTTCATTCAGTCCAAATGTTACGGCAGTTTCGGATAGGGAGCGTATCACTGACTACGATTGGAGGTTGAAAGATGCGAATTGGAACTTTTTTAACTTCAAAAAATCAAAAGGTAATGTAGTGCTTATCAATCTTTGGGCCTCATGGCAATTACCAAGTGTTGCAGAATTGGCCAGTATCCAGGACCTTTACGATAAGTATAACGACAAAATGGATTTTTATATCATAACCAATGAGGAGCGTGAACCCGTAGAAGCCTTTATGGAAGAACATGGTTTCACCTTTCCTGTAACTTATTTGATCATAGGGGAGAAGATGCCGATCAGTGATCAAGTAGTTCCTGCTTCCTATTTGCTGGATAAATCCGGCAATATAGTGATCCATAAGGAGGGCATAGCAGATTGGGACAACAGTAAGGTGCGAGATATCTTGGATGGACTTATAAAGGAGTAACAATGTCATTTAAAATTAGTAAAAATCAATGGATGAACGCTGCCTTGATCTTGGGGGTCATCCTAGTGTTGTTTACTCCTATTGGGTTTAAGATCAAGGTTATGGCAAGTAGATTGCTTTCCAGTAGCGCAGCCATGGTTAAAGCAGAGCTGCAAGTACCCTTGGATTCATATAAATGGGAATTGAAAGATACCGAAATGCAATCTTTTGATTTTGAAAACCAAAAAGGAAAGGTAATACTTGTTAATTTCTGGGCCACATGGTGTGCGCCTTGTATAGCAGAAATGCCAAGTATGCAGGCACTTTATAACGATTATGGGGATAGGGTTGCCTTTATGTTCGTTTCCAATGAGGAAGAGCAAAAAGTATTGGACTTCATAAAGCGAAAAAATTACGACCTTCCTGTATATTTTCCACAGACCCAAGAACCAAAAGTATTGAGCTCAAAAGTACTACCAACAACCTATATCATCAATAAAAAGGGAAAAATAATGGTAGCTGAAACGGGTGCAACCGATTGGAACAGCACAGCCACTAGAAAATTGTTGGATTCCCTATTGGAGGAGTAGTTTTATGTCACAGATTACCACCCTTACCTTTTTTAAATATCACGGTTTCTTGAAGAAGTTATGGGCCTTTGGTATGATGCAATTTGGTCATAGGCCGATGTCCAAGGTATCAGGCCTGCAATTCTATAAATTAATGGGAAGCGGAAAAGAAGGTTTTGATCCTTTTCCAGATTGGTCGGTGTACGCCATACTACAAGTTTGGGACAATGAAGCAGCCGCAAACCTATTTTTTGGTTCTTCCGATCTCATAAAAAGGTACAGGGGCCAAAGTAAGGAATGTTGGACCCTTTATTTGAAAAATATTTCTGCCAAAGGGGAGTGGGCCGGGGTTAATCCTTTCGAAAAAAACAATTATATAGATCAGGAGAACCCATATATAGCGGTTATAACCAGAGCAACCATAAAAAAAAGGTTATTGTACAGATTTTGGAAGTATGTGCCAACCTCCCAATCTTCCTTAAACGCCAATCCGGGATTAATCTATACCAAGGGCGTCGGAGAGGTGCCTATTACGCAAATGGCCACTTTTAGTTTGTGGAAGAATAAAGAATCCCTGATGGAGTTCGCTTATGCCAGTAAAGAGCATCAGAGTGCCATACAGCAAACTAAGGAGTTGAAATGGTATAAGGAAGAGTTGTTTTCCCGTTTTCAGCCCTATCGTTCTTTGGGAACATGGAAAGGAGTACAGCAATTACCGGCCTTAACCGAAAAATAGAAAGAAATACCCAAAAAAGACCAATTGGGCCGAGTATAAATGAAGGGAAAATTTTGTATTCCCTTCCTGCCGTAAAAAATGTAATATGATCTGGAAGAGCAACGCTATGGAGAACCATGTGGTGTAATTTTCAAATGGCGCCATCCCGCCTTCAAAAGTCCAAAAGTTAAAGTTAGCAGCACTTTGTTCCATAAAAAAATCGAGGAGTACCATTAGTATGGCACCAAGTAAAATTTTTAGCGGAGCGTTGGTGGTTACCAACGTTGCCAAAGTTCCCGATATAAAGGTCAGAATGCCCCAATAGACACCAATCAAATAGGGAACCCCATCCAACTTGGGACCAAAATTACTGCCATAGCTGTACGTGCCGAAAAGAACTCCATAAGTGACACCTAACCATTCGGCAAACATTCCTCCAACAAAAAATAAAACAAAGGCCAAATATTTTTTGACAGTATCCATAGGATAGACCCAAAAAAATAAAAGCAGGCTAATGGAAAGGTTTAAGGTGGTTTTGGATACGAACCATGCTTGATATCCTATGCTGATTCCTATAAGAGCGGCAATATGGAATAGCCAAACAACTCCTATGGCCACAGTAATTTTTTTTATGATGATCTTGTCTAACATATATTAAACTTTTGGGACCAAATCCCCGACTATTTTGGCTGATAATAGACAGAGGGGAATACCACCTCCAGGATGTACGGATCCTCCGCAGAAATATAAATTTTTTATGGCATTGCTAAAATTGGGATGCCTTAGAAATGCGGCAAATTTACTATTGCTCGCCGCTCCGTATAAAGCGCCCCTATATGAACTTGTGTCCCTTTCTATACCAATGGGATCCATGATATGTTCTGCCGTGATCAACCGTTCAAGGTCCACCCCAAGGATGCTATTGATCTTTGAAATAATTCTACCGCGGGCTTCAGCTTTTAATTGTTCCCAATCCTGTCCATAATTTCCCGGAACATTGATCATGACAAACCAATTTTCGTGTCCCTTGGGGGCGTCTTCGGGCTGTTCCTTACTGGTAATATTGATATAGATGGTGGGGTCATTGAAGATGGTATCCTCCTTGAAGATAGCGGAAAATTCCTTCTCATAGTTTTTACTGAAAAGGATATTGTGCAGATCCATATCTGGGAATTCCCGGGAGATGCCCCAGTAAAAAATCAGGGCCGAACTGGAGCGTTCTTGTTCCAATACCTTTTTAGGATGGATTTGATCTTGGAGTAAATTTTTATAGGTGGGAAAAATATCCATGTTGGATATAGTCATATTGGCCCTATAATCCCCTTTGTTTGAGACCACACCCACAGCTTTTTTATGTTCCACCTTAATCTTCTGCACTTTTTCATTAAACTTAAACATAATCCCTTGGCTTACCGCCAATTCATAAAGACTCTTACTTATTTGGACCATCCCTCCTTTGGGAAAGAATGTACCGTAATGCATTTCCAGATGCGGGATCATAGACATGATACCAGGGGTCTGATAAGGTGAGGATCCATTATAGGTGGCAAACCTATTGAACAATTGTACCAATTTGGGACTTTGAAATGTTCTTTCATTAATAGTGTTCAAGGTGCTGTTTACATCCAATTTTCCTATTTGTAAAATAGCTTTGATCGTGTCGTTGGAAAGGTAAGTACTGACCTTGTGAAGGGATTTTTCCAGAAAAATGGATGCCGTTAAATCGTATTTTTTAGCGTTGTCTGCCAGATATTTTTTTATTTTGGACTCGCTTTCCCCAAAAGTCTTTGCGGCTTCTTTGATAAAGGTTTCTGTATCTCCGGGTGCGGAAAAGGAGGTGCCGTCTTCCCAAAAATAATTGCAGATCACATTTTTTTTAGAATATTGAAAAAGGGATTTCGGATCTATTTCGTAGAGCTGAAATAATTCATCCACTAAGTGTGGCATGGTAAATAGGGAGGGGCCTAGGTCAAATCGGTAGCCCCTAACCTCTTTGGAGTGTAACTTACCACCGGGATAGCTATTGGCTTCAAAAACGGTTACATCATAGCCGATTTTTTTTAAACGCAGGGCAGTGGCTATTCCGCCAATTCCTGAACCGATCACTATGGCGTTGGGCATTGCTATTTTTTAAAATATTTGAAGGGTACAAATAACATCCCAAAACATTCACCGTCTCCTTTATCTAATTGTTTATGGTGCATTTTATGTGCTCTTCGAACACCTTTCGCATACCAGTTATTTGCATTTCTGAATAGTCTGAAGCGTTGGTGTATGAAAATATCATGGACCAAAAAATATGCAGCTCCATAAGCCATAATACCCAACCCAATGGGTAGAGCATACCAAAATGAGGTACTTGCCGAAATATAAAAACAACTCATGCTGATGACCGCATAAAAAATAAAGAAAGCATCGTTTCTCTCGAACCACGAATCGTGGTCCTTTTTATGATGGTCCTTGTGCAGGACCCATAGGAAACCGTGCATTACATATTTATGCGTAAACCACGCCATAAATTCCATGATGGAGAAGGTGGCTAAAAAGATGAGTAATCCTATTAAAATATTCATTACACTAAATTTAATTTATAGTTGACATAAGACTTGGCCAATAATTGAAATTTTTGATAGTTGGGAACGCTTATTCTAGCATTCTTAATTTCCAATGGCGGCGTGTTCTGAAGTTTTTGCAACAATTTGGAGTAATATCTGTATGCCGTATACACCCCTAATTTAGCCTCATTGGGCAGCTGTACGATCCCTGAATACCCCATGTCGAAATCTGCTTTTATTTCAGCTATAATGCTAGATTTTGAGGATTCGTTTAGCTCGTTTAAATTGGTATTGGGAAAATAGGTCCTATTTAGGGTTTCATAATCGGCTTTAAGGTCACGAAGGAAGTTTACTTTTTGGAATGCGCTTCCCAAAGCCATAGCGGATACTTTTAAACGCTCGTATTCGTTTTCATCTCCATGTACAAACACCATAAGGCACATTAGACCAACAACATCTGCGGAACCATATATGTATGTTTTATATTCCTCGTCCGTTCGGTAAACATTCTTGGTGAGGTCCATACGCATGCTCTTCATAAAAGAGGAGACAAGGTGCATTGGTATCTGGTATTTGTGAAATGTATGCTGAAAAGAGTTTAAAATAGGGTTTAAACTGATTTTGTAAAGAAGGGCATGTTCCAAATCCTGTTCAAATTTATTGAACAGTTCTGTTTTATCGTAATCATGAAAAGTGTCTACAATCTCATCTGCAAATCTTACAAAGCCATATATATTGTAGATGTCACCTCTGATGGAAGTGGCCAACATTTTTGTGGCAAGGGCAAAAGAGGTACTATAGGATTCCGTGACAGTCTTGCTGCATTGATAGGATACGTTGTCAAAAATGGCTTTCATAATCCAATTATTAATTTTTCATGGCAATTAGTTCAGATACAAGTTTGCCGGATATCAAGGCCGGTGGCACTCCAGGTCCGGGAACGGTCAATTGACCTGTAAAATATAGGTTTTCTACTTTCTTACTTTTCAGTTTTGGTCTCAGAAAGGCGGTCTGCAATAAGGTATTGGCCATGCCATAGGCATTCCCTTTATAAGAGTTGTAGGCTTCCTTAAAATCATTGACACAAAACGATTCTTGAAATATAATATTTTTCTCCACTTTTTCCCCAGTGCGCTTTTCAAATCTTTTTATGATAAGGTCAAAATATTGTGACCTTAACTCCGGTGTATCCTCCAAACCAGGGGCAATGGGCACCAAGAAGAACCCTGTTTCACAACCTTCGGGAGCCATACCATTGTCCGTGATGGATGGAAAATTAACATAGAATAAAGGGTCGCTTGGCCATTGGGGCTCATCATAGATCTCTTGGGCGTGTTTTTCAAAATCTGTATCAAAAAAGAGGTTGTGGTGCTCTACATTTTTCAATTTTCGATCAAAGCCCACATAGAATAACAGGGAGGAGGGGGCAAAAGTCTTACTTTCCCAATAAGCTTCGGAATATTGTCTGTGTTCTTTATCCAAAAGGGTTTCCGAATGGTGGTAATCGGCACCACTGAGAATTACATCGGCATGAACCGTTTTACCGTTCACTTGTATCCCTTCAGCTTTTTTATGGTTCACGATAATTTTTTCTACAGGGCTATCGGTATGAATGCTCACCCCTAATTCTTCGGCAAGGCTGCGCATGGCCTTAATAATTTCATACATTCCACCTTTTGGGTGCCATGTCCCCAAACCGAAATCTGCAAAGTTCATAAAGTTATAAAAGGAAGGGGTTTTATTGGGTTTGGCCCCTAAAAACAGGACGGGGAATTCCAGCGTGGAAACAAGTTTCGGATTTTTAAAGTCCTTTCGCACTTGCTGACTAATCGTCTTAAAGAATTGGTCCACCCGTAATACCGTTTCCTTGGTTACCAGTTCAAATGGGGATAGCCCAGGTCTCAGGACAATTTTATTGATCGCAATATCATAATTCTCTTGGGCTATTTTAATAAACTTTCGCAAACGGACAGAACTTCCTTTTTCAATCCGTTCAAATTCCTTGCAGATTTTATCCATGTGGTCACCGATGGTAATGACATCATCGGAAAAGAAAATTTTATAGGCCGGACTCAATTTGTCCAATTGGTAATAATCGGAAGTTTTTTTGTGAAAGTCATTGAAGAATTTATCAAAAATATCGGGCATCCAGTACCAACTGGGCCCAATATCAAAGGTAAAACCATCCCTAATTAACTGCCTGGCCCTCCCGCCAACGGTGGCATTTTTTTCATAAATAGCAACGTCGTGACCTTCTTTGGCCAAATAGCAAGAAGCTGATAAGGCGGCAAAACCGGAACCTATGACAATTATTTTTTTACTCATGAAGGGGTGTTATTGGAGTGCTCAATATTTAAATTTCTTGTACCAATTGCTCAATGGAATTAAAAGTGCGTAACATAGGGGGCATGTTGGTTCTGGTTATATTCTCAATTTGATATCCAAGAATCCATAATTTAGACTTCCCGTCGTGGTTTACATTGGCACTGAATTCTTTAATATATTTATCGATCTTATCTTTAGAAGGTTCTACGGTGAAATAGGACACGAAATGGAGACTATCATAATATTTGGTCAGATCTGTCAAACATTCGGTAGGTACAGTTTGGCCCAGGTAAATGGACTTGTACCCCCTTAGGGTAATCTCATAATTGACAAATAGAAGCCCTAATTCATGGATTTCGTTTTCCGGTAAGAACAACACAAAAGTCTTATCCTTGCGTGTAGGCTCGTTGCTCTGTAATTTATCTGTATTTACGATGATCTTTTGTTTGATCAAATTGGTGATAAAATGCTCATGGGAAGGGCTAATGGTATCTGTTTGCCATAAGAGACCCAATTCATTGAGCAGGGGGATAAACACGTCATTGAATATCTCCCTAAATGATTTATCGGCCAATAACCTATTGTAGGTATTGTAAAACATAGTCTGGTCAAAATTAACCATGGACAATTTAAAGGCATTGATAGCATGGGTTTTAAAACTGTTTCTCGCTACAATTTCCTTGACCAGCAAAGGAATCCCATCCTCTGGAACCAGGGCTATTTTTGAGATTTTATAACCATTGTTATAAAGAAGGGTAATGTTCAGGAGTTTTTGTAAACTGGCCAAACTGTAATTACGTATGTTTGTTGAGGTTCTTTCCGGAGTCAATAAACTATACCTTTTTTCCCAAATTCTAATGGTGTGGGCCTTTATTCCTGAAAGGTTCTCCAAATCCCTGATACTAAAAGTCTTTTTTACGTTGTTCATCATTTTATTAAAATGGTTAAACAAAGTTACAAGAAAATCTCAAGCAACTATAAAATACAGCGTTAAATTTTAATAAAATAATTTGGTGCCAATGGATAAAGGGAAAGTTAGTATGATTATTATTAATAAAATTAATATCTTAATTAATTCTTAACTAGTTTCAATAAAAAGCAACGAATGTCTAAAAATTCCAAGCATACTCGTAAACAATTTATTAAAACCCTTGGAACGAGTGCTTTTGCAATTGCTGGTGTTCCATCTATACTCACGGCAAGTACTCCACAACACATCTCTTTTTTGACTAGAGCGCGGTATCCTGCCAATTCTAACATTCAGATTGCGCTTATTGGGGCAGGAGGAATGGGGAAAGAAGATACCTATACGGCACTTAAACACAATGGAGTAAAATTGGTTGCGGTATGTGACCTTTATGATGGATACCTAAAGATTGCGAAGGAAACCTGGGGAAACGATTTGTTTACTACCAAGGACTACAGGGAGATTTTAAGTCGTAAGGATATAGATGCTGTGATTATTGGCACTCCTGACCATTGGCATAAGCAAATTTCCATTGATGCCATGAGGGCTGGCAAACACGTGTATTGTGAAAAACCAATGGTTCATTCTCTAGATGAAGGCCATGAGGTAATCCAAGCACAAAAAGAAACTGGTATGGTCTTTATGGTTGGCAGTCAAGGCCTGTCATCGTTGGGCAATGAAAAAGCACAGGCACTTTTGGCGGAAGGCGCTATTGGCGACATTAATTATGCAGAAGGGTTCTGGGCAAGAAGAAGCCCATTGGGTGCTTGGCAATATCATATTCCAAATGATGCCTCTGCCCAAACGGTTGATTGGGATACTTTCATTAAAAACACCAATAAGATACCTTTTGATGCCTCCCGGTTTTTTAGATGGAGGAATTATAAGGATTATGGTACGGGAATGTCAGGAGACCTTTTTGTACATCTTTTTTCCAGCTTGCATTTTATAACCAATTCCTATGGACCCAACCAGATCTATGCTTCGGGAGGGTTACGCTATTGGAAGGATGGGAGGGAGGTGCCCGATGTACTTCTCGGGGTATTCGATTACCCTGATAGTGCACAGCATCCGGCCTTTAACTTGTCCTTGCGGTGCAATTTTGTAGATGGTACCTCAGGAACTACATATTTAAGAATTGTGGGTAGTGAGGGATCTATGGACGTTGAATGGGATAAAATCACCTTGAAAAGAAATAATGAACAATTTGACGACCCTTTTTTGGAAGCTAAATCTAAGGAACAAGGTATCAGTTCCGGTAGAAAACAAATTTTGCCCCAAGAAGAAATAGTCTACAAAACAGAAGATGGGTATGAGGGTGCCCATTACGATCATTTTGCAAATTGGTTCAGCGCCATAAGGGGAGGTGACCCTGTGGTTGAGGATGCCATATTTGGGTATCGGGCCGCAGCTCCTGCTTTGGCGTGCAACGAAAGTTATTTTGAAGATAGGGCCATAAAATGGGACCCTGTGAAAATGAAAAAAATATAATTATAAAAAGGATGAAGGTAATAATGGGGATTACATGTCTGTTACTAGTGGTATCGGCATGCAAACATGAAAAGAAACAGGAGTCGGAGGCAGTCCATGAGCCTGTAGAAATAGTAATCAATGAATGGGTGTCCTTAATGGATTCAACGAAGTGGAGAGGTTACAACATGGATCATTTACCAAGTAATTGGAAAATTGGGGATGGTGTAATCGAATGTTTTGGAAAGGCAGGTGATATGGGGGGCGATATCATTACCAATGAACAATTTGAAAATTTTGAATTGCAGCTAAAATGGAAGATCAGTAAAGGAGGCAATAGCGGTGTTTTTTACAATGTGATAGAGGATACCATCTATCATTCCCCATATCAAACTGGACCGGAATATCAACTATTGGACGATGTTGGCTTTCCGGAACCCATTGAGGACTGGCAGAAAACAGGAGCGGACTATGCTATGTTTGTAGCCAACAATAAGAAATCCCTTAAACCGGTAGGGGAATGGAATACCACGAAGATCATCGTCAACCAAGGTAAAGTGGAGCATTGGCTCAATGGGGAAAAGATCGTGGAATTTGATAGAGCCTCCGAGGAATGGAAGGAAAAGCGAAATAGCGGGAAATGGATCGATTATCCGGATTATGGAATGGGCAATAGTGGGCATTTAGCCCTTCAGGACCATGGTGCAGGAGTCTGGTTTAAAGATGTAAAAGTTAAACGCCTGTAATTAAAAGCGGCGATCAGGATGGAATCCATCTATATCCATGGATAATTTTTGATCGGATATTATTTCCGCAACCAATTTTCCGGTAGCAGGCCCCAAGCTCCAGCCCATCATAGCATGCCCGGTGGCAATGGTCAAATTATCATATGCAGAAGGGCGACCAATGTATGGGAGTCCGTCTGGGGAAACAGGTCTTAAGCCACATTGGGCTTCGCTTTTTTCTGTTTCGTTGATCTCCAGTCCATTGTAATAGGAAGAAGCAGCCTTTGCAATGGCATGAACCCTTTTTGCTTTAATATCATGGTTGATACCGGAAAGTTCCATGGTCCCTGCAAATCGTGTAAAGCCCTGCATAGGAGTAACCGCAACTTTGGCTTCCATTAAAACGGCTGGGAGAAGAATTCCTGTTTTTCGATGTACATTGATCCGATATCCTTTTCCAGGCTGAACCAGCAGATTTAATTTTAGTTTTTTGGAAATTCCTTCGCTCCATGATCCTGAGGCCAAGACAAATTCATCTGCCTTATAGGTTTGTTTATTGGTAGTTACAGTTGAAATTTTTCTGTTTTGAAAGGAAAAGTCCAATACTTCCTCATTGATTTTGAATACCACTCCCTTCCGTTTTAGATAGTCCACCAATTTGGGCATTAATTCCGTTGGGGTAGTGTGGGCATCACATTCATAATGTATTGCCCCTAATATCTCATGGCTTAAATTGGGTTGTAGGGCATTAAGTTCTTTGAGGGTGAGTATTTTTGTCTCCAGTCCCTCTTCTTGTGCCCTTTTCGCAACTTCCGCTTCATGCTTTCCTTCTTTTGCTGTTTTGTAGAGCATGAGCAATCCATTTTTTTCAAGGTGAAAGTTGCCCAAATCACCGGAATTGAACATTTCCGTGTATAGGTCCTTGCTTAAAAGATTAATGTCCTTGATCAAAGGAATGGCCTTTTCCACATTTTTTTTGGTGGAGGAAGCGTTAAAATTCCATGTCCATTTAAGGAAGTCAAGATCCAAACGTGGCTTAATATAGAAAGGGCTACTGCTGTTGAACATCATTTTAATTCCTTTGGCCATCATGCCAGGAGATGCCAATGGGATAATATGGCTAGGGGTAATATACCCAGCGTTTACGAAAGAAGCTCCCTTGGTAATGTCCGATTTGTCTATAATAGTGACCTGATGTCCTTCCTTTAGTAAATAGTAGGCACTGCTTAGACCAATGATCCCTCCACCAATGATAATGATGTTCTTTCCCATAATTGTAGAATATTAATTCCCACATCCAATTAGGATGTGGGCAAAGAAACTAAATTACGAAGAATAAGATTGAGTAAATTATAACTGGAAAAATCTTTTTAAGGTTAATTTTCGCTCAATTTCCACATCACCGGAATCCTGAACTTTATGGAATATCTACAACTGGGTAACGATAATCCAGATAACAGAAAATGAATAAATCACGCTCATAAAAGCGGTTTTGTGCCCACGACTGCCCCGACGCTTCGGGGGAGCCAGCACATGATTTATATATTATTAAGGTGTTCGCACGGATGGTTTACTCTATATAATCTTTGAGACAAAAGGGCATAAAAAAACCGCTAAATAAAGCGGTTTTGTGCCCACGCCTGCCCCGACGATTCGGGGGAGCCAGCACATGATTTATATATTATTATGGTGTTCGCACGGATGGTTTACTCTATATAATCTTTGAGACAAAAGGGCAAAAAAAACCGCTAAATAAAGCGGTTTTGTGCCCACGCCTGCCCCGACGATTCGGGGGAGCCAGCACATGATTTATATATTATTATGGTGTTCGCATGGATGGTGTTTTTTATTTACCATCGGTCATTTACGGTACAATAGGCCATAAAAAACCGCTATAAAAGCGGTTTTGTGCCCACGCCTGCCCCGACGCTTCGGGGGAGCCAGCACATGATTTATATATTATTATGGTGTTCGCACGGATGGTTTACTCTATATAATCTTTGAGACAAAAGGGCATAAAAAAACCGCTAAATAAAGCGGTTTTGTGCCCACGACTGGATTCGAACCAGCACATCCTTGCGAACACCACCCCCTCAAGGTGGCGTGTCTACCAATTTCACCACGTGGGCTTATAAAGAGGATGCAAATATAAACATGTTTTTTTACTAAACCATTTCACTGGCAATGTTGTTGAAAATATTTTCCTGCAATTCCGAGGATTAAAAATCTTTTTTCTTGGCGATGCTTACCAAGCGCCAAATGGGTAAAATAACCCATGTCAAAAGTAATGTCATTGAAACCATGTATCCTAATTTTGTTCCAAAAAACGACTTGAATACAGCCCCAGTATAACCTAAAAGAGCAGATATGTCGAGTTTTAAAAGTATCAAGGTTCTAGAAAGATCAATAGGGTTCAACATAGTTGCAAACAATGAAAATGAATCCAATGGATATTCCTCAAATAGTATAAGTGACATAAGAAAAAGCCCGTCATAGATTACCGCCATAAAAAGCCAAAGGAGAACTGCATATCCAAAGCCTTTAATTTTGTTTTCATTGGAGAGCGCTATATTAAAGGATAAGGCTGTAAAAATTAAAGTCAAGGACGCACCTGTGACCAACAATAATGTGAAGTCAAAAATGGCATCACTCCTAAATAAACCGTAAATAACAAATGGTATGCCGAGTCCCAATACCAAACTCATGGTCAGAGAACCTGCCACCCCTAGATACTGTCCCAAAAAAATAGAGGAACGCTTGATGGGTTGAGCTAATAATAGTTCGGTAAATTCCTTGGAATTATAGTAATACATCACCCCAAAAATTGTTCCGATAAGTGGTACAAGCACAATAATTATATTCATTAGTGTTATGACGGCCTTAGAAACATCATTATTTAGGAATAAGAGCAGAAATCCCATGACCAAATAGAAGATAAAATAGACATAACTCCATCTACTTCGAATGAGATCATAAAAGCTATATTTTAGTATTTTAAGCATATGTTTTAGTAGTTGAAATGGCCGCAATTGCGTGTTCAAAATTGGTTTGTTTGGTCTTGATGTTCAGTTCCTCTTTTGTTCCCCTGAAATATATTTTACCTTCAAGTAGATATACAATCTCGTCTGCCACCTCTTCTACAAACTGCATAATATGTGACGAGACCAAAAAAGTTTTTCCTTTTTCTTTTTCCTTAAAAATAAGCTCCTTCAAGGATAACATGGAAGTTGGATCCAAACCATTGGTTGGTTCGTCCAATATAATCAATGGACTTTCAAACATAAAGGCGAGCACAATATTGACTTTCTGTTTGGTACCTCCAGATAGAGTTGCCAATTTTTTATCCAAAAACTGACCTAAACCAAAAAGTTGAATCAATTTTTGTTCATCGCTCGGCTTTTGCCGAAGATCCTTAATCATTTCTATGAGTTCATGCACTTTTAAGTTGCCCGGAAAATTTGCTATTTGAGGTAAATAATTGATGTCCTGACGGTATTGCCAACTTTTCTTGATAGACGTTCCCTTTACATAAATTGCACCTTTATCTGGCACTACCATACCCAAAATACTTTTGATCAAAGTAGTTTTTCCGGAGCCGTTTGGGCCCAATACTGCTATGATTCCAGGTTTATCAATTGTTAAGTCAAGCCCTGACAGGACATGATTTTTTCCAAATCTTTTATGTAGGTTTTCTATCTGTATCATTTATTGTGTTTCATTAATGGATTGTTGTCCAGGAGATTGTCTGGAGTAAAAACGGGGGATACTTTTTCTGAAAAGTCGATGATATCCATAAATAAGCTCCGCAATAAAATAATGGTCTCCGGGGTTCTGTTAACAATATAGGAGAATAATTTTACCGGTCTATAAGGTACATCTCCAACACCATTTCTATCTAGATCATAACCGGTATAGTTGCTCCAATAATTATGGTCGAAGACATTGTCATTCAAATTACTGTTATAGGAGATGTCAAAAGAATTATATAGAAAATTATTGTTGATGAATGAATTTGTATAACAGGCTCCCCTCACTTTAATGGCCCAACCGTTTTTGATGAAATTGTTGTTTTTATATATGATTCTATTAGAACCTTCAATATTGATTCCTATGGTGTTTTCTTCGAAAGTATTGTTGGATATTTCTGCGTCATTAATTTCTTTTAGTAACATACCAAAAGAGGCCGTGCCCCAATTTTTTCGAAATGTATTCCCTATCATTTTAATTTTCTTGGAAAACATTACCGCCACTCCTGCACCATTGTTCTCAAAAGTATTGTTCTCATAAACATCATCATTGGAAAACATAAAATGAAGACCGTACCTGATATTATTGGAGCTGATATTATTTTTGATAATGATATTATCAGAAAATTCCAGATAAATGCCATCCCTTACATGTTGCACTATGTTTTGGGATACCTCAATATTTTGGGAATACCATAGTTGTATCCCATTACCGGAATTATATTCGTTGACCGCATCTCCAAGGATCGTATTGTGAAATACTTTTCCATTCTGTGCTTTTTCCAAATATATGCCAAAGAATAACTTTTCAAGAACCAGATTTTGAATCACAAAATTTTTGCTCTTGACTACTCTGACAGCGGCATAGTCTGCTGTATAACTAGTGCCAACATTTATGATATAAAAGCCATCCACAGTAACATTGTCTGAGGTTATGGTTATGATTTCACCTTTATCCTGTCCATCTATTATTGGAAATTTCTCCCCTATAAGAGTTAGGGGCTTATTAATATGGATATTAAATTCCTTATAGGTATCCTTTTGTACCCTTACAGTATCAAAATGCTTGGCCATTAGGATAGCCTCTTTTATGGTTTTAACGGGACACGTCTTGCAAACGGTAATGGTATTGGCATTTATGGCCAAACCTGAAAACATAAAAAGGAAAATATAGGCTAATATTGGTTTCATAGTTCCAAATTATCGGATGATGAGGAATTTAGAATTTGTTGTTGCTTTTACCCAATGATTTGTATTCTTGGGAAAATTGAAATGTTGTTGTTCTTTTAATTGATATGAGGTATCGTTAATGTAAAAAAGTATCTCTCCTTCCAAAACAACTAGATGTGCATTGGTTGGGGAAGTATGATCTGGGAATATTGCATCTTTTTCCAAGCTAATTGAAAGTATATCAAATGCGTCCGTGTTTACAATTTTTAGTACTTGAAGTTGAGCATAATCTTGTTGTCTTATGCGGTTGTCAATTTGATACATAGTTGTTAATTGAAATGAGTTAATAATGATTCCCAAGCATATTGTTCACCGCCTAGTTCCTTTAGGGCTTTTGTTGAGCTTTCAAGAGTGCTAAAAGCCGTTAAATTGGCACCCATAGGACTGGAAATACCAGTACTGATCAAATAATATCCAGTTTTGGCATCTATTAATTTTCCTGGATGATCATAATCATTTACTAAAATTAGGGAAACAGAAGTCTCATCAATTTCTTTCAAATGATTTATCATACATTCTATAGCGTCAAATTTGAACACCTTGCCTTTAGAAGTCACTAGTTGAGCCGCATGTTGTTGGTCTACAATGGTCATGGTACAAAAGTGACAAGTATCAAAACCATAGTTGATGGCTTTTGGACGGATGCGGCATGAGCATAAAATAAAGCACAAAAATAGGAGTGTGTATATTTTTTTTGAGGACATAGGCTATTATTTTTGACTTTTCAATGCTCGATATTCCCTTTTTCCAACAAAAAAAGCAGCTACCGTTAGCATCATTCCAACAAACATCATATAGGCACCTGTATGTGGCAAGGAGGTTACATCAAAATTTAACATTTTCTCATGCCCGAAAAGCGGTGGTTTATAGGTCATAGGAGTGCCATCTGAGTTTGTGATTTTCATTATGGCATGTGGGTCAAGATTAGTCCCGTAATCCATCATCCAAGCATTAAAATCGTACATCCCCAAGATTCCTAAAATGGACATGAAAATAAACCAGCCTAAAAACCAATTGTTACTTACTTTACCTGCAAAACCTAATAGACCTATAACTACCCCGAGGAAGACCATACCTCCAATCACATATGGGAAGGCAGTAAATTCCCACATTTCCTCAGGTTTTGGAATTGTTTTCATTCCTATGTAATGGTTTAGTCCATCTATATTTTGGATATCAAATTCTTCAACGCCCTGTATACCGGTTATATGTATATTCATTCCTAAGGGAATGGGATATTGTGGTGCTCCTAACATGATATTCCAGAGGGGAAAGACAAACAATCCTAAAAGCAATAATGAGCCAATAATCATGAGTGATCCTGATTTTTTCATTTATAAAAATTTTAAATTATTGTCTCAAGAATGGTTTTAAAACTTTGGATTCTTGTTCAATTAAAATATTTAAAAAAGCGGGAAGGCTTATCCTCCTAACCCGCTTTTTATTAGTATCATACTTCTTACCGTAATTTAATCCCCCAATCCCCAAGATAGTTCCAATTTTGAGTCAGCTGGGGAGACTCGGATATAGCCTTGCATTTCTTGATGCAGGGCAGAACAGAAGTCAGGACAATAGAAAGGCCAAACCCCTATTTGTTTTGGTTCCCAAACCATCGTTTCGGTCTGTCCAGGCATAATTAATAGTTCTGAAGTGTTGGCACCTATCATGGATATTCCATGGGGAACATCATAATCCTGTTCATGATTGGTGACATGGAAATACACTTTGTCTCCCACTTTTATACCTTCTATATTATCCGGATTAAAATGACTACGGATCATGGTCATATAAATATGTACCTCCTTGCCATTGCGTTCTACCCTCACATCTTTGTCGGATAAAGTGGCATGTTTATGCTTGTTCTCGGTCAGCTTATAAATTTTTCTAGAGTTTTTTGCAATTAAATCTGCAGGGATTCCGGCAGCATAATGTGGTTCTCCAATAGTAGGAAAATCTAAAAGCAATTCCATTTTTTCTCCTGAAATGTCATATAATTGGGCAGATTGTGTTACTTCAGGACCAGTGGGTAAATAACGGTCCTTGGTAATCTTGTTCATGGCCATGGCATATTTTCCAAAAGGCTTTCTAGAATTTCCTCCAGGTATCATTATGTGCCCTACAGAATAGTAGCAGGGTTGTCTGTCTACAACTTCCCATGATCCCACTTTCCATTTTACAACTTCAGAGGATATAAAAAAGGTAGTATAAGCATTTCCCTTCCCGTCAAATTCTGTATGCAACGGCCCTAGTCCACCACTACTTACGGTTCCGGCCAATACATCCTCAAATTTTAATATTGGGATTCCATAGGCCTCCCCGTCAAATTTTTTGTTTTCAATGGCAGCAATCATTTTGGTAAAGGAATGAACAGTAAGGTCTGCTGATAATTTTCCATTACCTACAATGTATTCGCCGGTAGGATCTACATCACAACCATGGGGAGATTTTGGAGTGGGTAAAAAGTATACGGCACCAGGAACATCTAATGGATCTACTACTAAAACTTCTTTTTTCATAGTTGAAGTAGCGGTATGGGTTTCATCACTATAAATATTATGGGCGTAATTGGCAGGCATTTTTGTGCCACCTCCATTATTTACATACTCTTCAATTTTTTTCCAGTTAACCGCGGCTATAAAATCTTTATCATTTTGTGATGCGTTAACTTCCAATAAGGTATTGGCTTCTTCCGTATTATAGGTAGTAAAGAAAAACCAACCATGGGATTTGCCTCTTCCCGGATGGGAAAGGTCATAATCAAAACCTGGCATCATCAACTGGAATTTAATATCCATACGACCATCTTCCGGATCTACACTGATAAAGGATAAAGCCCCTTTGAAATTACCCTTATAATCCTTAATGGGCATATCTTGTTGAGGAACGGGAACAGAAAAACGGGTTCCAGCCACCACATATTCCGTATTCTCAGTTACAAATGAAGAACTATGGTTCCCTGCACTATTTGGAATTTCTATGATTTCTGTTGTTTCAAAGGTCGTCAAATCTATTTTCGCAATACGGGGTGTATTGTTTCCATTAATAAATACAAAGCGACCATCCAACTCACCATTGGTCTGTGAAATGTCAGGGTGGTGGGCATCATCCCAAGGAATAAATCCATGGGAGGTATTCAACATGGGTTTAGTTTCTTCATTATACCCGTACGCCTTTTCAGGATCTTGGGAGAAGACAGGAATTACCTTAAAGAGCCTTCCGGACGGTAGGCCATAAACAGACAGCTGACCACTGAATCCTCCAGAAACAAAGGCGTAAAAATCATCGTATTCTCCAGGAGCGACATATACTTTCTCTGCGGCATTGGAAGCCAAAGCTCCATTGGATTTAGAATTGTTATTATTCTTACAACTGGTCAAAAGAGAGGTGCAGAAAAATATTCCAAATAGTAAATAACTATAGTTTTTCATTGATTTTATTTTAATTGTTTATTCAGTTTATGTTTATTCGCTAGGGGGTAGGATGACTTTGTCCACTACATGAACGATGCCGTTGCCAGCAGGAATACTGGCCAGTATTTTTGCCCCTCCTACATAAACATCATCACCTATTACCTCTACGGCCACATTTTGATTGTTGGCCTGTCCCAATTTTTTAAACTTCTTCAAAAAATCTTTCGAGTAGTTTCCGGGTGTTACATGATACTTTAAGATATTGGCCAATGCATTTTTATTTTCTGGCTTCAATAAATTTTCTACAGTACCTGCAGGCAGGGCATCAAAGGCATCATTGGTAGGCGCAAACACCATTAATGGTCCAGCATTTACCAAAACATTTTCCAACTCTGCAGCTTGTACGGCTGCGACCAATGTAGTATGGTCCGGAGATCCAATGGCTATGTTCAGCACGTTAGGTGTTGAAGCATCGTCTTCAATAAAGGCTTGGCCTTGTTTTTTGTCCAATTCTGTTTGAACAGTACTGGAAGGTTCGGTTTTATTGGTATTCTTACAGCCGATTAAAAGACTCAGCATAAAGAATGAAACAATCAATAAATTGCCGTTTGTGGTTGTTTTCATAACTTGGTTTATAAGGTTCTAAAGTATTCCAGTACCGCTCTGGCTTGTTCTTCGGTAAGGTTTTGATTTGCCATGGGAGACCCATTGAACTCTTGCATTAAATCTTTGGCCAGTGGATCTTCCTTGACCATTATTTCAGGATTAAGGATCATATTCATCACCCATTCCGGGGTACGTCTACTTAATATGCCGTTAGGTGGTGGGCCGACGAATTTTTTTCCTATCCTATGGCACGCTATGCACATTTGGTTATACACTTCTTCCCCTTTTTTTGCCATTTCCATATCAATCGTTTCATTGAGTGTGACGGAGGTTATGGGACCAATACCTTTATTTGTTAAATCAATTGTTTCCGACGGTTTAACACCGCTATTGGTTTCAGGCTTTGGTTGTTCCGTGGAAGTTTTTGCTCTATCTACGGAAAAACCATCCTTTTTTTTCTCTTCCTTACCTCCACAGCTTAATATTAAGGTGGAGAAAAGAATTGCTGTGCTTCGGAATATTAGTTTCATATGATTAAATTAGTTATTAGATTATGGCTCAAAAGTAGATGCCGTTGTGAATAAAAAATATGACAAATGTCATATAAAGGACATAAAGGTCTTTTTATTTTTAACTAATGATAATGTAGAATACATGCTCTCTAAATCATCCAAATACGCCCTTAAAGCGGTGCTATATTTAGCAGTAAACTCCAATGAAAATTTCAAGATTATGGCAAAGGATATTAGTAAACCCATCAATGTCCCAAAGGCATACATAGCTAAAATATTACAAGAACTGGCCAAAAATCAATTAGTTTCTTCTTCTCGAGGCCCTCAAGGTGGATTTTATTTGACCAAAGAAAATAAGGAAAGACCATTAATAGACATCGTTCATTTGATCGACGGGAAGGATCGTATAAATTCATGTATGTTGAGTATAAATGAGTGTGATGAGGAAAATCCTTGTCCCCTTCATAGGTTGATTGGTTCTGCCAAAATGGATTTTAGAAAGAATTTAGAAAAGACCACTATCAATGATCTAGTTCGGGATATTAGGGAAAATAAGTCGTTCCTGCCACTATAGTGATTTTTAGCTGGTTCTTGAAATAGTATTAAATTGGTTGTTCAGTCGGGGTTGATTGGTAAACGGAGTTGAATTTGCGATATGCTAGAATTGCGATGCAACTATAAATCGGATTTGAGGATTACTTTTTAGAAATATGGAACGGCATTGTTTCTGATACTTTGGATATGGTAACCTATATTTCCCTAATTGTACTGATTATCAATTTAATAAATCAATATTTGTAGGAAATTGCTTAATATTGTAAAATTTTAATTTATATTCAATATTATGAAGCTCAATACAGTTTGTATTATAGATGATGACCCGATATTCGTTTATGGTACCAAGGTGTTGCTAAATTACAACAGCAGCCTTTATTCTAATATCATTGTATTCGAAAATGGCAAGGAAGCTTTGGATGATTTAAGGTTTATGTTAAATACCAATAAGGAATTGCCGGAGATTATCTTTTTGGATTTGAACATGCCTATTATGAACGGCTGGGAATTCTTGGATGAATTAAAAGCAATGGATCTCAAAAATAAGATTGGGGTATATATCGTTACCTCCTCCATAGATAGGGTAGATGAAGAAAGATCAAAAAAATATGACATGGTCATCGATTTTATCAGTAAGCCTCTAACAACAAACAAGCTACAGCAATTATTGGTTACAACGGAAGATAGATCACTTTAGAAGGTCAAAATCCAATAAACAACATTTCAATAGATAGAAGAATTGAAAAAGCCCATAAACATAATGTTTATGGGCTTTTTTTAAATCATTTAAGATTTTTGTGACCGGGCTGGGGCTCGAACCCAGGACCCTCTCCTTAAAAGGGAGATGCTCTACCAACTGAGCTACCAGGTCATTATTTCAGCGCTAGCGTATTGCTGTTTGCGGGTGCAAATATAAGGGCATTATTTTATTTCACAAGCCTTTTTTCGAATAAATTCATTTTTTTTTGAATTCCCCTTTATTTGAATCATTTTTACCCAAAATTAAAGAATGAAAATTGTTTTGGTGGGTTACATGGGCAGTGGTAAGACCACTGTGGGTAAGGAGTTGTCCAAATATTTGGGTTTCAGGTTTTTAGACTTGGATGCTTACATCGAAGATCGGACCGGAATGAAAATAGCTGCTATTTTCATGGAAAAAGGAGAGATTTTTTTTAGAAAATTGGAGCATCAATATTTATTGGAAGTCTTAGAAAATAATTCAGATATTATACTTTCAACTGGTGGAGGTACGCCATGCTATAGTGGCAATATGGAAGTCATCTCCAGGCATACAGAAAATGTATTTTATCTTAGGGTGTCCATTCCGGTCTTGGTAAAACGCCTTTCCAAAGAAAAGTCGCATAGACCTCTGATTGCCCACATAGAAGATAGGGATTTACCAGAGTTTTTTGGAAAACATATTTTTGAACGTTCCCTTTTCTATTCCTTGGCAGCCCATACGATACCTAGTGATGGAACACCACAGGACATTGCAATGGCAATTAAATCACATTTACGCTAATGAAACAGAGTCGTTCTTAGCTTTGAAATCTACTTTTATATGCTCCAGTAGGGAAGTGGATAGGGAAATGCCCTTGTAATCTGCTTTTACGGGATATTTTTTATGGTTTCTGTTTACCAAGACTGCCGTTTTCAATTGTTTTAAGGGGACCCTAAGAAAGTGGTGTACGCCATAGATCAGGGTAGTTCCCGAATTAAGGACATCATCTACCAAAACAACAGATTTATTGGCATACTCTTCCTCTGGGATAGAGGTCTTAACACCGCTCGCCACTGGATTTTTTTTGTCCATGGATACCATGCACAAGGTAATTTCCGCTTCCGTTATTTTTTGGAGCACCTTTCTGATTTTTTTTGCAAACAACAAGCCCCCACCTTCGATTCCGGCTATAACTATTTCCGACTCTTCAACATTGGCCTCGTAAATCTGGTATGAAATGCGTTTTATCTTATGCTGTATCTGTGCGTGTGATAGTATCTGGTTTTGCATAGGGTGTTGGTTTACTTTTCAAAGATAAAGAACAGTTCTTTATCTTTTCGCGGTTGGATGGAATTATAGGCCCTCTCCAATACTTTTATACGGAAAGAGTGTTTAAAAAGGGTCTCATATTCTTTTTTGCTACCTCCAAATGGGGGACCAGCCTTGGTTAAAGGAAAATCAAAGAACAAGCCTACAATTTTTCCTCCAGGTCGTAAGAGCGCTGACATTTTTTGAACGTAAGCTGTTCGAAGTTCGGGACGTAAGGCACAAAAAAAAGTTTGTTCCAGAACAAGGTCAAAATCGGTATATGACAATTCAAAGAAGTCTGCTTGTTTCAATCTGTCCTTTGGGAAGTCGGGGCATTCTGTTTCAAGGCGTTTTAAAGGTTGTTCGGCCAGATCAACCACATACACGTTTTTAAATCCCAATTGGTGTAAATAGGCTACTTCGTACCCATGACCTGCCCCGGGGACCAAAATTCTGATCTCCTTGTCCTTTAGCTGGTCAATATATGTTTTTAATGGAGTGGAGATGTAACCAATGTCCCATTTTAATTCGCCATTTTTATATTTCTCCTCCCAAAAGTTTTTAGTCAGTTTCATCCTTATAATCATCTATATCCCTACGATCTTTTTTGGTAGGCCTGCCGGAACCCTTTTTACGGTAGTAGTCTTTGGCGTATTTCAAAAGGTCATTTTGGGCAAAGGCTTCCTTGGGGGTTGTGTCTACCCTGTAGAGATCCACAAGTTTTGCACCTACGCGACTAGGAGGGATATCAAGCACGGTAAACTCGTAATTGATCTGGTCCTTGCGAACCACAACTTTATCTGTGGCATATACTTCACGGGATGGTTTTACTGCCTGTCCGTTAATTTTAATATGTCCTTTTTTGCAAGCCTCTGTAGCTATGGATCTGGTCTTGAAATACCGAATGCTCCAAAGGAATTTATCTACCCGCATAAACTATTGAAATTCTTTATTGATGTCTTCCGCAAAAATAAGGGAAAATTGTATCTTGCGACCCTTAAAAAGAGATTCATGAGAGTAAACAGAATATTTTTGCTGTTTTTGTTGATAGGAATGGTATGGTCCTGTAAAAAGGATGACGGGCCAAGTGTTGAATCCATACCACCAAGGGCTTTGGATGAGGTGATCTTGGAAAATGACGCAGCCATTAAGGAATTTTTGGAGACCCATTTTTACAATTACGAGGAGTTCGCCAATCCTACCGCGGAATTCAATTTTAAAATTAAGATAGATACTATCTCAGGGGATAATGCAGGGAAGACTCCATTAATGCAACAAGTACAATCGGAAACGATTACCGTAAACAATGCCGATCTAGGTCTTGAAGTTGAGCAAAGTGTGGAACATACCTATTACTACCTGATAGCCAGGGAAGGAGAAGGGGAACGACCTACTATTGCAGATTCAACCTTTTTGAAATATGAAGGCTCCTTGTTGGATGGAACTGTTTTTGATGGGACTACTAATTACTCATGGCAGTACCTACCATTTTTTCTAAGAGGCTATTCAAATGGGGTTAGTCAATTGAGGGCAGGAAACAATATAGTAGTCAATGAGGATGGAACTTCAAGCATTACGAACAGTGGCGTAGGTCTGGTAATCATGCCTTCAGGCTTGGCCTATTATAATAGTGTAGGTGCAGGAAATATTCCACAATATTCTCCACTGATATTTAAATTGGATTTGGGATTGATGGTCGCCAATACCGATTATGACAACGATGGAATTCCTTCTATCCTGGAAGACTTAAACGGGGATGGCTATTTGACCAACGACAACACCGATAGGGAAGCGGAAGTAAAGGCGAGAACTGGTTTGATAGCCAACCATTTGGATGTTGATGATGATGGTGATGGCACCCCTACCAGAGAGGAAATCGTGATAGACGCCAATGGTAATATTACCTTCCCTGATACCGATGGGGATGGTATTCCTGATTACTTGGATAAAGACACTAAATAGTATTAATATTAGTACTGTATAAAAAAAAGCCCGCTACATGTAGCGGGCTTTTTTTTGATTTATAAGAATGATTACATCTTAAAGGATAAGCTCAAGATAAGTTGATCTGGTCTTGTGTCGATTCGATCTCCGGTAGGAGCGTTGTTGGCTGATAATACAGCGACTTCATTTTCACTGAAACCTCTTTCGTATCTCAGATCCAATCCAAAATTGCCAAAGCTCAAACCAGCACCAATGTTCATCCCAACGGTAACGTCATTTTCCACATCACCAATGGTAACCCCATCAAAGTCGGTATCCAAAATGTACTGAAGGGCAGGCCCTGCAAAAACGTTCAGAGGGCCAATGATGTTAACCCCTACAAGTAAGGGAGCATCCAATTTGCTCATGGCCAAACTATTGTTTTCATAATCGGACTTCGTTTTGGTGTACATCAGTTCGGGTCTGAAATAGATTTTATCCCCAATTTTACCAAAAAAGCCCAAATGGTACCCTACATTTCTGTCTGGATTATTGTAGGCCTGTTCGGCAGAATCAAAATAATCTCCGTTGCCGGCATAGTTAAGACCACCTTTGATACCAAATCCTGATCCACTTTGAGCGAATGCCGAGGCTCCTATCAAAGCAAAAACTGCTACTAAAAATGTTTTTTTCATAATGTGTTTTGTTTTGTGAATGTCATAGCTCCAATAAAGGTGCCAATCTCTATTTTCTTTTCAAAACTTTTACAACGGCATTTACTATAGCTTTATTGTCCAAGCCGTACTTTGCCATTAATTCTTCTGGAGGTCCGCTTTCACCAAAAGTGTCGTTCGTGGCTATAAACTCCTGCGGTGCCGGGTGGTTCAAGGTTAGTGTCCTAGCAACACTCTCTCCCAATCCACCTAAGAAATTGTGCTCTTCACAGGTGACAACACATCCTGTTTTCTTCACAGATTTTAATATGGCCTCTTCGTCCAATGGTTTGATGGTATGTATATTGATCACTTCCGCTGAGATCCCTTGGGCCTCCAATGCTTCTGCGGCAATAAGGGCTTCCCAAACCAAATGGCCGGTAGCGATGATGGTCACATCAGTACCCTCGCTGAGCATTAATGCTTTTCCTATTTCAAATTTCTGGTCGGCCTGGGTAAAGTTGGCTACTTTTGGTCTTCCGAACCTTAAATAAACTGGACCCTCATAATCAGCGATGGCTATTGTAGCCGCCTTGGTCTGGTTGTAGTCACATGGGTTGATGACCACCATGCCCGGAAGCATTTTCATAAGACCAATATCTTCCAATATTTGGTGGGTGGCTCCATCTTCCCCTAGGGTTACCCCTGCGTGGGAGGCACATATTTTTACATTTTTATCTGAATAGGCAATGGATTGTCTTATTTGATCGTAAACCCTTCCCGTGGAAAAGTTGGCAAAGGTACCGGTAAACGGTATTTTTCCGCCTATGGTCAATCCCGCTGCAATCCCCATCATATTGGCCTCAGCGATTCCTATCTGGAAAAAGCGCTCAGGATTCTCCTCTATAAATTTCTCCATTTTTAAAGAGCCGACCAAATCGGCACAAAGGGCAACTACATTAGGGTTTGTTCTGCCCAACTCTGTTAACCCGGCACCAAATCCGCTTCGTGTATCGTTTTTCCCTTGATCTATATATTTTTTCATTTCTGTATTTCTTTAGTGTAAGGTCCTATGGACACTTGTTTGTATAGTGGTTTGGATAAGATTAATAGTCGCCTAACGTTTCTGGGTTCTGTGCCAAGGCTGTCGCTAACTGTTCATCATTGGGTGCCTTCCCGTGCCATGCATGGGTATACATCATAAAGTCGACCCCATGTCCCATAATGGTATGTAATAGAATACAAACAGGTTTTCCTTTACCCGTTCTGCTTTTGGCTTCTTTTAAGCCTTTCATGATAGCCTCTAGGTTATTACCTTCTTTTATTTCAAGAACATCCCATCCAAAAGCCTCAAATTTCATTTTTAGGTCACCCATGGGCATTACGTCATTGGTTGCCCCATCTATTTGTTGGCCATTGTAATCGATGGTTGAAATGATATTATCGACTTTTTTTCCGGCGGCATACATAATGGCCTCCCAGTTTTGGCCTTCTTGTAATTCACCATCCCCGTGCAGGGTATAGACCAATTTTGAATCCTTGTTCAATTTTTTCGCTTGTGCGGCCCCTAAGGCTACAGACATTCCCTGTCCCAAAGAACCGGAGGCAATCCTTACTCCAGGAAGGCCTTCATGGGTAGTGGGGTGTCCTTGTAAGCGAGAATTTATCAATCTAAACGTGTTCAATTCTTCAATAGGGAAGTATCCTTTTCGTGCCAAAACACTGTAAAATACAGGAGATATATGCCCATTGGATAAAAAGAAAAGATCTTCCCCAATACCATCCATCTCAAATCCTGGCTTAAGTTCCATAACTTCATTGTACAGGGCCACTAAAAATTCTGTACAGCCCAAAGAGCCTCCAGGGTGTCCTGAGTTTACCTTATGTACCATCCGTACGATGTCCCTACGTGTTTGTACCGTAATATCCTGTAATTCTTGTGTTGTTGGCATTTTTTTTATGTTGTTTTATAGTTACCAAAAGTAAACGGTATCTTTTGCGTATACAAGTATGAATTGTTATATTTTGTTAACGGTCAGGACGGTGGGTGAACTTTATTTTTTTGTTAAGGACATTTGAGGCTTTGTTGGTTATATTTGCCGTCTTAAACTAAGATTTGGAATTTACATTATTACATACAGACCCCAAGAGTAAAGCACGTGCGGGTAAAATGGTTACCGATCATGGAACGATAGAAACTCCTATTTTTATGCCGGTCGGTACCGTAGCCTCCGTAAAAGGGGTGCACCAGCGCGAATTAAGGGACGATATCAAGCCAGATGTCATTCTTGGAAATACCTACCATTTATATCTCAGACCCAAAACAAGGATTTTGGAACAAGCCGGTGGCTTGCACAAATTCATGAACTGGGACAGCAATATATTGACCGATAGTGGGGGGTATCAAGTGTATTCCCTTTCCGATAACCGCAAGATCAAGGAAGAAGGGGTAAAGTTTAAATCTCATATAGATGGATCCTATCACGTGTTCACTCCAGAAAATGTAATGGAAATACAGCGCACCATTGGTGCAGATATTATCATGGCCTTTGACGAGTGTACCCCGTATCCATGCGATTACAACTACGCCAAAAGATCTATGCACATGACACATAGGTGGTTGGAACGTTGTTTGACCCATTTGGACAAAACACCTTTTAAATATGGATACACACAAGCATTCTTCCCTATTGTTCAAGGATCAACCTATAAGGACCTAAGAAGGCAATCAGCAGAATATATTGCCGGAGTTGGTGCAGTAGGTAATGCTATCGGAGGATTATCTGTTGGAGAACCTGCGGAAGAAATGTACGCCATGACCGAGGTCGTGACTGAAATTTTGCCTGAAGACAAACCTCGTTACCTTATGGGAGTGGGGACACCTATCAATATTTTGGAGAATATAGCATTGGGGATCGATATGTTCGATTGTGTGATGCCCACACGCAACGCTCGTAATGGGATGTTGTTCACGGCCCATGGGACCATTAATATTAAGAATAAGAAGTGGGAGGATGATTTTTCCTCTTTGGACGAAATGGGGATGACTTTTGTAGATACCGAGTATACAAAGGCCTATTTAAGACATTTATTTGCTGCCAATGAATATTTGGGCAAACAAATTGCCACTATTCACAACCTTGGATTTTACATGTGGTTGGTCCGTGAGGCAAGAAAGCATATTTTAGCTGGGGATTTTTACGAGTGGAAGAATATAATGGTAAAACAAATGGATAAGAGACTGTAATGTTAACCATACTGGATAAATACATATTAAAACGTTATCTGACAACCTTTGCAGTGATGTTGTTGCTTTTCATCCCCATTGGGATCATGGCCAACCTTGCGGAACAAATTGGTAAAATGATAGACAATGAGGCGCCTTTCAACGAGATCGCCACGTACTACCTTAATTTTACGATCTATATCGGCAGCTTACTTTTTCCCATCTTTTTGTTTTTATCTGTAATATTCTTTACCTCAAAACTTGCCAATAACACAGAAATTGTGGCCATTTTAAGTTCAGGGGTTTCCTATGGACGTTTCTTGCGCCCTTATTTTATTGGAGCTTCCATAATTGCTACCATCATGTTCGTTATGGGGATGTTCATTGTACCCAATGCCAGTAAGGGATTCAATGAGTTTAAATTCAAATACCTAAAAAAAGGCAAACAGGATAGGGTCACCAGCAATATTTTCAATCAATTGAATGAGAATGACTATATCTATGTAAGTAGCTTTGATCCTGCCAGGCAACGTGGTTATAATTTCACCTTGGAGCATTTTAATGACCAGGACCAGCTGGAGTTCAAAATATCGGCAGGGAATATCCGATGGAAAGAAAAAGATAGTGTCTATGAGCTGACCTCCTATATGAAAAGAACGCTGGTCAATAATAAAGAAGTGGTGGAGACCAAACGTAGTTTGGATACCATCTTTAATTTTAAGATAGAAGATCTTACACCTGTTTCCTACATAGCGGAGACCAAGAATTTATTTGAGCTGAACAGCTTTATCGATGCCCAACGAAGAAAAGGGGACTCGAACATAAATAGTTATGTTCTTGTAAAGTACAGACGATGGGCCCTCCCTGTCACTGCCTTTATATTGACCATCATTGCGGTTGCAGTTTCAGCAGCAAAACGCCGGGGCGGTATGGGGGTAAACCTTGCCTTTGGGATTGGGGTGGCATTTATCTATATCTTTTTCGACAAGGTTTTTGGAACCTTGGCCGAACAATCAGGATTTTCTCCAATGTTAGCCGTTGTTTTGCCTAATGTAGCCTTCGGAATTATTGCATTTTATCTGTTGCAGAATGCTAAACGATAAGCTCAAAAACTACTTTCATCTTCATTTTATTGTATTTATTTGGGGGTTTACTGCTGTGCTTGGGAAACTGATAACCGTAGATGCCTTGCCATTGGTTTGGTACCGAATGTTCATGGCTTCGGGATTCATTTTTCTCTATATCGCTTATAAGAAATTTTCACTAAGGGTACCAACAAAAACATTACTTGTCTTAATCATTGCGGGTGTGGTCATTACCCTGCACTGGATTACCTTTTTTAAGGCGATCAAAGTGTCCAATGTTTCAGTTGCCCTCTCTACCATGTCCACTGGGGCCTTTTTCACCGCATTATTGGAGCCTATTTGGTATGGCAGAAAAATAGTTTGGTATGAGATCCTCTTTGGTGTTATCGTAATGTTAGGGTTATACCTAATTTTTAATGTAGAATCATCCTATGTGGAAGGGATTGTTCTGGCCCTTATATCGGCCCTATTGTCGGCCATTTTTTCCCTGATCAACGGAAAACTGATACAAAAAGAAAAGCCATCGGTCATTTCTATTTATGAGATGGCAAGCGGGGTCGTTTTTTTGTCCATTTACCTGTCCTTTAGCGGAAGCTTTACGCCGAAATTCTTTCAGCTTTCCTCCAATGATTGGATGTATATTTTTATTTTGGCATCCATTTGTACGGCCTATGCCTTTATTGCTTCGGTGAAGGTGATGAAATTCATTACCCCATATACAGTAATGCTGACCATTAATTTGGAGCCTATTTATGGTATTGTTTTGGCGTTCATAATCTTAGGGGAAAGTGAGAAAATGGATCCCATGTTTTATCTTGGTGCATTGGTCATTCTTTCCACTGTAATTGCCAATGGAATTCTTAAGAATTGGACAAGGTTAAAAAGTCGAAGAGTACGCTAAGGTTCTCCTATAAAGTTTTATATTTGTCTGCTTTTATAATTTAAACAGTAGTTGCATGGAGTATTTGGATTTTGAACTTCCGATCAAAGAACTTGAAGAACAATTGGATAAATGCATGATTATTGGAAAGGAGAGCGACGTTGATGTAACGGAAACCTGCAATCAAATAGAGAAAAAGCTTTCCGAAACCCGAAAAGAAATCTACAAGAACCTTACAGCATGGCAAAGGGTGCAACTTTCAAGACACCCAAATAGGCCATATACCTTGGATTATATCAATGCCATTTGTGGCGATACTTGGTTGGAACTTCATGGGGATAGAACCGTGAAGGACGATAAGGCCATGATTGGTGGTCTTGGTAAAATTGGTGACCAGAGTTATATGTTCATCGGTCAGCAAAAAGGATACAATACCAAAACAAGACAGTATAGGAACTTTGGGATGGCCAATCCCGAAGGCTACAGAAAGGCTTTGCGTTTGATGAAGTCCGCCGAAAAATTTGGTGTACCTGTGGTATGTTTGATTGATACTCCTGGTGCTTACCCCGGAATTGAAGCAGAGGAACGTGGACAAGGGGAGGCCATTGCAAGGAATATTTTGGAAATGACCCGATTGAAAGTGCCCATAATCGTATTGATCATTGGTGAAGGTGCTTCCGGTGGCGCCTTGGGTATAGGAGTAGGGGATAAGGTACTGATGTTGGAAAATACATGGTACTCTGTGATTTCTCCTGAATCCTGCTCATCTATTTTATGGAGAAGCTGGGAATATAAAGAACAAGCGGCAGAATCATTGAAACTGACCTCTACCGATATGAAGAAGTTGAAGCTTATAGATGAGGTCGTCAAAGAACCGGCAGGTGGAGCCCATTCGAATAGGGAAAAGACTTTTGAAATTGTAAAAAATAAAATTACTTCCCATTATGTGGAGCTAAAAAAGTTATCACCAAAAGATTTGGTGGATGCCCGAATGGACAAATATGCCAACATGGGTGTCTTTAACGGCTAATAAGCGCGTTTAAAAAACTTTCTGAAAATCTGGAGGATTCAAACTCCAGATTTTTTTCGTTATCAACACAATTTCGTAACTTATCAACACCCTAATTGTTAACTAATGGTGGACATCCTATGACCCTAATCATTGTTAACTAAAGGTTAATTAGCATACATTAGCAGCCATGGAGAAACCAAGTCCAATTGTCGGTCGTAAAATAGACCAATCTTCCTTAATCAACCTAGAGAGGGGTAAAATACCTCCTCAAGCAATTGATTTAGAGGAAGTTGTGATTGGAGCGATGATGATTGATAAGAAAGGTGTAGATGAGGTAATTGATATTCTACATCCCGATGTGTTCTATAAGGACGCTCATAGGTTCATATATGAGGCCATCTTCAAACTGTTCGAGACCTCTGAACCAGTGGATTTATTAACCGTTTCTTCCCAATTAAAGAAAGATGGGAAATTAGAGGCAGCTGGAGGGGATTTTTATTTGATAAAACTGACCCAAAAGGTGGCTTCCTCGGCCCATATTGAGTTCCATGCACGTATAATCCTTCAAAAATATATTCAGCGGAGTCTGATAAAAATTTCCAGTGAGATCATCCAGGAAGCCTATGAAGATTCCACGGATGTATTTGATCTTTTGGATAATGCGGAAGCCAAATTATACGATGTTACCCAAGGAAACCTAAAACGTTCTGCCGAGACTGCACAAAATTTGGTAATTCTGGCCAAAAAGAGGATAGAAGAAATCGCTAACAAAGAAGGACTCAGCGGTGTGCCTTCCGGTTTTGATAAATTGGATAAGCTGACCTCAGGATGGCAACCCAGTGATTTGATTATTGTAGCTGCCCGTCCAGGTATGGGTAAAACGGCGCTGACCTTGTCCATGGCACGAAATATGGCCGTAAATCACAATATTCCCGTGGCCTTTTTCTCCTTGGAGATGTCCTCGGTCCAATTGATCACCCGTTTGATATCCTCAGAAACCGGATTGTCCTCAGAAAAGCTGAGAACCGGTAAATTGGAAAAACACGAGTGGGAACAATTAAATGTAAAAGTAAAGGCATTGGAAAATGCCCCTTTGTTTATAGATGATACCCCGTCCCTTTCCATTTTCGACCTTAGGGCGAAGGCTAGGCGATTGGCCTCACAACACGGCATCCGAATGATTGTTATAGATTATTTGCAATTGATGACGGCAGGAGGGAGTCAAAAAGGAGGAAATAGGGAACAGGAAATCTCTACCATCTCCAGGAACCTTAAGGCTTTGGCAAAAGAATTGAATTGTCCGGTAATTGCATTATCACAGTTGTCCAGGGCCGTGGAGACCAGGGGAGGAAGTAAAAGACCTATCCTATCGGATCTTAGGGAATCTGGGGCAATTGAACAGGATGCAGATATTGTAGCCTTTATCTATCGTCCTGAATATTACAAAATAGACGAATGGGATGATGATGAGCGCACCCCAACAGCGGGTCAGGGTGAATTTATTGTTGCCAAGCACAGGAATGGTGGTTTGGATAACATTCGATTGAAATTTATTGGCCAGCTTGGTAAATTCGATAACTTGGAAGACTTCGATTCTCCTTTCGAATTCCAATCGAAAATGAATGCCAATGAAGATAATCCGTTCATAACAAAAAACCTACCGAATGCCGATGAGGCTTTTGGGAGTTCAATGAACGATGATATGGATATGGATGACAGTGAGGTCCCTTTTTAAAAACAAACATATAAATTTATCTTCTCGACTTATCTCGAGAGGGTGTCTGGTATTCTTTTTGTTCCTTTCTATCTTTGTTTCAGCTTCCAATATCCTTATTCCTATGGACGCTGAAAGCCAGAAAAATCATCTAAAGGCTTACGGAATCACCTATTGGGTGCTTACCAAACAACAAAAGGTACAATGGTTGTTGAACTATAGGGGAGGATCATTTCTTCTTCCAGATGGGGATAACATCAGAAAAGAGTGCCAGATTCGTGGCGTATCCTTTGAGATCATCTCCGATGCACAGGCAGAGGCCATCTTATCAGAAATTAGTAGCCCTTCAAAAAATCAAGAAGCCGTGATTTTGGAAAAAGCTCCAAAAATAGCGGTCTATTCCCCAAAGGAAAATTTACCTTGGGACGATGCCGTGACCATGGTACTCACCTACGCGGAAATTCCCTACGAAACCATTTATGATGAAGAGGTATTGAACAATAAATTGTTGTTATTCGATTGGTTGCACCTGCACCATGAGGATTTTACAGGCCAATACGGTAAATTTTATGGCGCTTATAGGGCGGCACCTTGGTATTTGGAAGGCAAGGAACAAGCAGAGGCCTTGGCAACAAAATTAGGGTATTCAAAAGTTTCAGAGGAAAAAAGGGCCGTGGCCAAAGCAATTCGCAATTATGTGATTGGGGGTGGGTTTATGTTTGCCATGTGTTCTGCAACCGATAGTTTCGACATCGCCTTGGCAGCCGATGGGGTGGATATTTGCGAACCCATGTTCGATGGCGACCCTTCAGAGGCCAATTACCAAAATAAATTGGACTATAGTAAAACCTTTGCGTTTACCAACTTTACCTTAGAGCGAAGCCCGTTGCAGTATGAGTTCTCTTCCATAGATATGACTGCCAAAAGGGGGATGGTACCTAAGGAGTCCGACTATTTTTCATTAATGGATTTCTCCGCTAAATGGGATCCGGTACCTACCATGTTGTGCCAAAACCATACTTCCCTTGTGAAAGGATTTATGGGGCAGACCACGGCTTTCGCCAGGGATGAAATTAAACCAACGGTAATGGTATTGGGTGAAAACAAGATCAATGGGGAGGCCCGCTATATCCACGGGATCAAAGGAAAAGGTTTTTTTACATTTTATGGAGGCCACGACCCAGAAGATTACCAGCATAGGGTAGGGGATCCCAAAACAGAATTGGAACTACATCCAACTTCCCCTGGTTACAGGTTGATCCTGAACAATGTATTGTTTCCTGCAGCCCAGAAAAAGAAACAAAAAACCTAAACTTTCCGATGGGCAATGAGCTGTTCCAATATATGCTCTACCCCATTTTCATCATTACTTTTTGTCCTGTAATTGGCTGCTTTGAGAACATTGGGGTGTGCATTGGCCATAGCAAAGCTATAATCTGCCAAGGCCAACATTTCCAAGTCATTGTTGTAATCCCCAAAAACCAGAGTTTCGGCTTTGGTAATGTTATGTTTCTTTTGAACCTGTTCCAGGGCAAAGCCTTTATGTGCGTTCAGGTGGGATAGGTCCAACCAGTTTTCGCCGGAAATCTTTACTTTTAGATCAGCTTCCAAATGTTTTACAGAGGGATAAATAAATTTCTCGGAACTCTCAAAATGATAAACGGCAATTTTTAGGACCTCGCCCTCGAACGTGCCAATATCTTCCAAGACCGTATATTCTGAATAATACTCTTTCAATTTGTTTAAAAATTCATGGGAAGTACCGTTGAGATAGGCATTTCTTTTCCCGCAAAGTACGGCATGTGCCCCTCGAACATTTTCGAGTGATTCCAAGATAGTTTTAATCGACCCTTGTTCCAAGGGAGTGGATAGAAGTTCTTGGTCTTGTTGCATGGCAAAACCCCCGTTTTCTGCAATAACGATTATTTCATTTTTAATGGGCTGAAGCTTATGTACAATGCTATTGTATTGTCTTCCGCTTGCGGCTACAAAGAGAATGTCCCTTTTTTTTAGCTCTTCGAACAGTTCAAAGAAGCGGTCACTCACTTCATGGTCGGAATTTAACAGGGTGCCATCCATGTCCGTTACTACCATTCTAATTTTTGTTAAATCCATCAGTGCTTCGTTATTTGGGTGCAAAGGTATTTGTTCTATGGGTAATTGAGGAAACTTGGGAAGTAAAGTTTGTGGTATTTTTGTTATAAAGGAAACGATTGGCATCTTTGGTAAACAGTAAAAAAAAAGGACATTATGGAATTTTATCAGTCAGAAGTAAACTTACCGCCCTTTAAGCGAGGGTTTCATATCATCACAGAACATATTGCAAGGGCACTTCCTGAAATTAAAGGCATTACAACTGGGATGTTGCAGGTTTTTATAAAACACACTTCGGCAAGTTTAACGATCAATGAAAATGCGGACCCTACAGTGCGTTCCGATTTTGAGAGCCATATGAATGTAATGGTTCCCGAGAATGCTCCTTACTACCAGCATGATTATGAAGGGTCTGACGATATGCCGGCCCATATCAAGGCTTCGTTGATGGGGGCTTCAGTACAGATCCCCATTACCAATGGGACGTTGAATATGGGGGTCTGGCAAGGGGTTTATCTTTGCGAACACAGGAACCATGCCGGGGGAAGAAAATTGGTGGTTTCTGCCTTTGGGCAGTAATGGAATTAACAGATTATTCGTATTTTAGAGGTAAGACTTAAAGAAAGGAATATGGGAGCAAAAGAGGATATCCTAAATAAAATTCAAATATTGATAACCAATCACTTTAAGACTCCTGAGGAAGCTTTTGCTTTCTTTGATGGGGACGGGGATGGCAAATTGACAAAGGGAGAGATAGTTGAACTATTGAAAAAGGCCGAGATCAATGGGTTTATTCGTGGCATGGTATCTTCCAAACTGGTGGAAGGATACGATAAATCTGGGGATGAACTTATTGATTGGGCAGAGTTTAAACAGGCAATTGGCAAAATTCAATAGATAAAAAAAATCCGATTCATTTGAATCGGATTTTTTTTATAAGCGAGATATATTATTAATGTTACTTTATTTTATTCACAACAGCCTTAAAAGCGTCTGGGTGGTTCATTGCCAAATCGGCTAAAACCTTACGGTTCAGGTCAATGTTGTTGGCTTTAACTCTCCCCATAAACTGAGAATAGGACATTCCGTGTAATCTAGCACCCGCATTGATACGGATGATCCATAGGGAACGGAAAGTTCTTTTCTTGTTTCTACGGTCTCTATAAGCATATAACATTGCTTTTTCAACCGCATTTTTAGCTACTGTCCAGACGTTTTTACGTCTTCCAAAGTAACCTTTGGCTTGCTTCATCACTTTTTTTCTTCTAGCTCGTGAAGCAACT
The DNA here is from genome assembly GCA_035798135.1 of Flavobacteriaceae bacterium KMM 6897. Classification (GTDB taxonomy): domain Bacteria; phylum Bacteroidota; class Bacteroidia; order Flavobacteriales; family Flavobacteriaceae; genus Sediminicola. The sequence goes on from JAPFBR010000007.1 coordinate 135,811, forward strand.
GAATTTACTGATCTTGGCATAATTTTAAGTTTTTTTGTAGTAGGCGTTCTGAATTTATTTCAAAATCTTTGAATGGCCTAACTCCAGGGTTAATACTAATTACCGAAAGAAACGATTACTTTAAACGTAATTGCTCTTTAATACTGTTAACATCCGCCGCATGTACTAATGTGGAGTGGGTTAACGCAAGCTTACGCTTTTTAGACTTCTTCGTTAGAATGTGGCTCTTAAAAGCGTGCTTTCTTTTGATTTTACCGGTACCCGTAAGCTTAAAACGCTTTTTGGTACTGGATTTTGTTTTCATCTTAGGCATCTTGTTCCTATTTATGGTTTATCTCGCTTATTATCTTTGCTGTTGCCCCAAAATCTCGGGAGTCTCAACAGGTGTTTTAGTTTTGCTATTGCCGTTGGAAAATAAATAGAAATACAGTTCTTATTTCTTTGTTTTCGGAGCAAGGAACATCGTCATACGCTTTCCTTCCAATCTAGGCATCTGTTCTACTTTCCCAAGCTCTTCCAATTCGGAGGCCAGTTTCAGCAACAATATCTCACCTTGATCTTTGTATACGATAGAACGTCCTTTAAAGAAGACATAAGCTTTTAGCTTAGCGCCATCCTTTAAGAATTTTTCAGCATGCTTCTTTTTGAACTCATAATCATGATCATCTGTCTGTGGACCAAATCTGATTTCCTTAACTACCACTTTAGTAGCTTTGGCCTTCATTACCTTTTCCCTTTTCTTCTGTTCGTAAAGAAACTTCTTGTAATCCGTAATCTTACATACGGGTGGATCTGCTTTTGGAGAAATCTCCACTAAATCCAACTCTAATTCTTCAGATTTTGCTAGTGCGTCCTTTAAAGAGTAAACTCCCACTTCAATATTATCACCAACCAAACGTACGTTGGTTGAGGTAATAGCCCTATTAATATTGTGCGGATTCTTATTTTCTCTTCTAGGCTGTGGCCTAAATCTTTTTCGTATTGCTATGGCTTTTAAATTTTAGTTAAACATTAATTTTTAAAACGACTTTAAGGTACTATTTATTTCAGTAGTAACCAAGTTGGCGAAGTCTGTCAAAGAGATCGAACCTAAATCTTCTCCTCCATGTCTTCTAACAGCAATCGTGTTTTCCTGTTCCTCATTATCTCCTACAATCAGCATAAACGGGATCTTGTTCATTTCTGCCTCTCGTATTTTCTTGCCAACAGTCTCACTTCTCTTGTCTACAAGGGCGCGAATTTCGTGATTTTCTAGTGAATTCAAAACTTTTTGGGCATATTTTTCATGCTTCTCACTAATAGGCAGTACAATTGCCTGTTCAGGGATCAGCCATAAGGGGAAATTTCCTCCAGTATGTTCCAGTAAAAGAGCAATAAATCGTTCCATACTTCCAAAGGGGGCACGGTGAATCATTACGGGTCTATGTAGTTCGTTGTCATTTCCTTTATAGGTGAGGTCAAAACGTTCGGGTAGGTTGTAGTCTACCTGAATAGTTCCCAATTGCCAGTTTCTTCCTAGGGCATCCTTCACCATAAAATCCAGTTTTGGACCATAGAAAGCGGCTTCGCCTTTTTCGATGACAAAGTCCAACCCTTTTTCTTTGGCTGCATTAATGATCGCATTTTCTGCCTTCTCCCAATTTTCAACAGAGCCGATGTATTTTTCTGGTTTGTCAAGATCTCTTACGGATACTTGGGCTGTAAAATTGCCAAATCCTAAAGATCCCAATACATATAAGGTAAGGTCAATAACATTTTTAAATTCTTCTGCCAATTGATCCGGGGTACAGAATATATGGGCATCATCCTGTGTAAATCCGCGTACCCTGGTTAGACCGTGTAGTTCACCGCTCTGCTCATATCGATATACGGTACCAAATTCGGCAAAGCGTTTTGGTAGATCTTTATATGAATGTGGCTTAAAGTTGTAAATTTCACAATGGTGAGGGCAATTCATGGGTTTCAATAAAAATTCCTCATCCATTTTAGGGGTTTTGATAGGTTGAAAACTATCTTCTCCATATTTGGCATAATGACCTGAGGTAACATATAATTCCTTTTGACCAATATGAGGGGTAACTACCATTTCGTACCCAGCTTTTTTCTGGGCCTTCTTTAAAAAGTTTTCCAAACGCTCCCTAAGGGCTGCTCCTTTTGGAAGCCACAAAGGAAGGCCCTGTCCTACTTTAGCCGAAAAAGTGAACAATTCCAGTTCCCTGCCCAATTTTCTATGGTCACGTTGCTTGGCCTGTTCCAATAGCTCTAAATATTCGGTAAGCTCCTTTTGTTTTGGAAAGGAAATACCGTAGACACGGGTCAGTTGTTTATTGTTTTCGTTGCCTCTCCAGTAAGCACCGGCAACACTCAATATTTTTATGGCCTTGATGATGCCTGTGTTCGGGATATGTCCCCCACGGCAAAGATCCGTAAAGGTATCATGGTCGCAGAAGGTGATGGTACCATCCTCAAGATTTTCTATCAGCTCTACCTTGTATTCATTCCCTTGTGCCTTATAAGTGGTCAAGGCTTCTTCCTTCGTAACTGCTCGCATTTTGTAATCGTGCTTGCCACGTGCTATTTCAATCGCCTTTTTCTCTATTTCAGGAAAGTCTTTTTCGGAAATGTTGCGGTCCCCAAAATCAACATCGTAATAAAAGCCGTTGTCAATGGCCGGTCCTATGGTCAGTTTTATGCCAGGGTACAGTTCTTCCAAGGCCTGGGCAACAACATGGGAGGTAGAGTGCCAAAAAGCTTTTTTACCTTCCTTGTTATTCCATGTATATAAGGTTAGTGTCCCGTCCTCGGTTAAGGGGGTCACTGTTTCTACGATGGTATCATTGTGTTTCGCGGAGATGACATTTCGCGCAAAACCCTCGCTAATTCCTTTCGCCACATCCATTGGGGAACTCCCTTTTGCATGTTCCTTAATTGTTCCGTCTGGTAATGTAATTTTGATCATACCTTTATATACCTAATTATAAGGATGCAAATATACTACCTAGTATTGATGCGGACAATAATAATAAACGTGTTTTTGGGCGTAACCTTATCTTAAATATAAGATAGGTCGGGCTATCCATTATATCCCACATGCCATGTGGGGATGCCATTCCTAATCCCTTACGCATTTCAATTGAAATTTTTCCCTCCGTAAATCCTTGTAATCCAGCGTGCTCGGAAGGGGGCGCAAAAAAGTTTTAAAAAAGGGCAAAAAAAGTGTTGTTGAATTGTGGAAAGGTTGTAGGTTTGCAGCCCGAAACAGCGTAGGCTGTGTAG
>JAPFBR010000008.1:0-114923 GCA_035798135.1 Flavobacteriaceae bacterium KMM 6897
TACTGTTCCGTTCCATTTAAGGATCTGGTCGTTTGCGGCTCCCATTTGGTTCAGGTCTACCGCTGCAATGGTTCCATTGGCAATTTTGGCGGAAGTCACGGCATCGTTGGCGATCACGGTGGCAGTGGTTGGCCCTGTGACTTCTCCGGCCAGGTTGTCGACATCGAAATCCGTTCCGTTGAGGGTCAGTCCCGCACCAGCGGCATATACAGTTCCCCCTGCATCAGCTGCCGGGGCCCATACTGTTCCGTTCCATTTAAGGATCTGGTCGTTTGCGGCTCCCATTTGGTTCAGGTCTACCGCTGCAATGGTTCCATCAAAAATTTGAGCAGAAGTTATTCCTCCAGTAGGAACTGAAAGGTCAGATGCCACACCATCGCCAACAATTGTTATTCCATCTGAATTTACAGCCCCAGCAGTACCAGTTGGTAAATCATCCCAAATAACATTGCCTGTAGCTGGATCTGTTCTAAGAAATTGACCTAAAACTGTGGAAGGTTCAATTTTAAATGGATCCGCATTGGACCCTATTCCCGTAATGGTTGTTCCGTCTGCCTCCTCGGTAGACCCTCCACCAAGCCCAGAAAGGTCAATGTCAAAATCATTTCCTCCTTCTGTAATGGTTAGGGTGGTACCTGTTAATGATGAAGCAGTAATTATCTCATTAGTAATATTTCCATCGACTTCGGTGGTTAAAAAACCATTATTTGCTACGAATGCGTCCACCGCTGCTTCATCCAAGGTGGTGTCTATAGATGATAAATCAACAAAACTATTAAACCCTCCACCGAATCCGGTAAAGACTAAATCGTTTCCATTGAGTACCACATTGGATACAACCCCATCAGCACTTCCTCCACCTACTCCTGTAAGGTCAATATCAAAGTCATTTCCTCCCTCAGTAATTGTAAGGATAGGGCCATTTAATGATGAAGCAGTTATAATTTCATTGGTAATACTGCCATCAACTTCAACCGTTAGAAAACCATTGTTCGCGACAGCATTATCCACTAGTGGTTCAAGATTTACATTTCCGTTAAAACCTCCATTAACCCCTGTAAAAATTAGATTATTTGCTGATGCGCTTATGTTTGATATTACCCCATCTGCACCCGAAGGCAATGGAACTGATCCACCACCATTGGACAATATTAAATTGTTTCCAGATAGGCTGATTGTCTGTATTTCATTGGTCACACTCCCATCTACCTCGGTAAATGTATTGTTGATGACATAAGGGCTTCCCGAGGTTCCTATTCCAGTAATATTAATATTTGTCCCATTGCTCAGAATGGTTTCGGACCCATCGGCCGTTCCTGCAGTTATCGCTTGATCTACATAATTTTTGGTAGCAACATCTTGGGACAAGGAAGGATCCGTAACGTTTCTGATATTCTGGTTGCCAGCATCGTTGCCTTGGGCCAAAACATCTCCTATGGTCAAGGTATTCACATTGTTCGTCACTTCATCCAAGGCATCCTGCACATTGTTTGAGGTAAGCGTAGAAGTGTTATTGTTATAGGTTACTTCCTCGGCAGAAACAAGCCCAGTTTGATCCACCCATTGTACAGCCCCGGCACCATTGGTGGTTAAGATCTGATTGCTATTTCCCGGGCCAATATCTATAGGTTGAACAGAGCCATTAATAATTTCCAAGGATCCCACGGCATTATCCGCCATGGCAAGATTCCCCACCGAATTGTCCCTCAGTTGGGTAGATCCTACGGAGGCTCCGGCCAAATCTATTTGCCTAATGGAGCCATCTTGAATACTTTCCCCATCAATAACGCCTACCTCGAAATTATAATTGGTCCCAGTGGCATCCTGTGTAATAAAGATAGTGGGAAATGTATTGATGATGGCATCAGTGGTAAATGTCTGTGCACTTAGATTTTGTAGTTCAACACTGATGGCATTTCCGGAGGTATCCGTCAAGATCAAATTGCCATTTTCAACAACCAAACTTTCATTGAGGTTATTGATTTGTGTGAGATTATTGTTGGCATCACTAAAAGTGTAGGTACCGTCTCCATTGTCCTCTAAGCTTATATTTACCGAATTGACAAGGGCATCGCATAGATTGAGCCATTGGGAACCATTGTGATAATGGATACATTTGGTGGTAGTGTTATAGACCATAGCGCCTTGTAAAGGAGTAATGGCATTCATTTGTGCAGTGCTGACCCTAGTGATTACAAAGGCTCTTGAAGTGCTCTCCAATTCTAAAACGGAGGCCTGATTTATATTTTGGGGATTGTCACCAATTTTTATCTGACCGTAAGTCAAAGTAGTTGTGGACATTAGGAAAACGAGAAGGGCTTCTTTTAATCTCATAGGAAAAGAATTTATCCTTGATAAAACCAAGTCTATAAAAATAAAACGATTTACCCATTTCCCTAAATAATAGGGATAAAATTCTCATACTAAAGGATTAACGGTCCACTTATCGGATGAATGACACTAGAACGGAATATTTTCGGACTCATAAGGGGTTTTTCCCGCTTCAAAAATGCGGGCGGTACCTTTTCCTTTAAGTTTGGCACTTCCATTTTCTATCCAAATAAAGTTGCCTTCCCTGAGGCCTACAACCGGAGTGGTATTGAATTGATGGAATTCTTTGATCCTTGTTTCCCTAGTTTCTCCATTATGGCGGCCACTTGGATTGGGATCCAAATAATGCGGATTTAAATTGAAATTGACCAGTCCCAACGTTTGAAAACTTGGTGGGTATACAATGGGCATATCATTGGTGGTCTGCATGGTGGGTCCGGCTATGTTGCTGCCCGCACTGGAACCCATATAGGGGATGCCTTGCTCAACTTTTTCTTTGATCAACTCTATAAGTCCCTGTTCATGAAGTTGTTTTACAAGAAGGAAAGTGTTTCCCCCACCCGTAAAAATGGCTTGGGCCTTTTCTACACCTTCTTTTGGATCTGCATAGGTGTGCAATCCCACCACTTTTTTGTTCAGTTTAGCAAATGCTTTTTCCACAACTGCCGTATAGGAGTCATGGGTGATTCCACCCGGCCTCGCATATGGGATAAAGGTTATGGTGTCCACATTTTTGAAAAATAGTTCCAGATCCTTGGTGAGATAGAATAGATAAGGTTCCCCAAAAAGAGTGGAAGTGCTTGCTAATAGTAATTTTTTCATGCTTTCGGATTGACTTATGAATTACAAATTAACAAAAGTTTAATTGGGATAAATTTTTATATGACCATAAGTTGCATTTTCTTTATCCACGGAAATATCGGCGTTTGCCATTCTTTTTTTCGTAACTTTAAGTAGAGCGTAAACTGTTGGTTTAATATCCATAAGCCCGAAATAAGTTTCTAAAATTTTACTATGAAAAATCTATTTGTACTTGTTTTGTTTTTACTTGGTTTCGGAATAACAAATGCTCAAGAGGATGCCAGAACCCTCTTGAGGGGAAAAGTATTGTACAGAAACTCAAACGTGCCCAATGAGAATGTGATCAATACCACCTCCGAATACGCTACCATCACCAATGATAATGGAGAGTTTGGAATACGGGTTAAGGCCGGGGACGAGCTGGTCTTTACTGCTATTAACTATCAGATGTTACAATTGAGGGTGACCCAAGAAATGATAGAAAACAATAGATTGGTCGTTGAGGTGAACGAGAAGGTGACCGAATTGGACGAAGTTGTGGTGAGTCCTGAAAACCAAGAGAAATTCTTACAACTTCAAAATGAAAGGATTCAAAAACAGTACGATTACGAAATTGACCGTTCCACAGAAGTAGAGAATATAGCCCTTTCCCAACAAGAGCGGGGGATGCAAAATGGACTTAATTTTGTGAATATCTTTAAAGCCCTGACCAAATCCAAAACTGCGGATGAAACTGAGGCCAGGCCAACTTTAAAATTGAGCGATGTAATGAGGCAGGTGTACGATGATCGCTTTTTTGTGGAAGACCTACATTTGCCCCAAGATAAGATCAATAATTTCTTGGTTTATTGCGATGATAAGATCCCTACCCAGTCTTTATTAAAAAAAGACAATGAGTTCCAGTTAATCGACTTCTTGGTCACTTACAGTAAATTGTATCTTAAAGAACAGGGCGCTGAAAAGTAAGGTCATTTTAATATGTTTCTATCTGATGGGTGTTTCGGTAGGAGCACAATCTTTTTTTTCCAAGGAATTGGAAGGCCGTGTTTTGAACGAAAGTGGAGATGTGGCAGCTACACATGTAATGAATACTACCACAAATAGGGCTACTATTACCAGTGTGGAGGGCTTTTTTAAAATAGCGGCACACCTGAACGATACCTTGGTTTTTTCTGCCGTACAGTTTAAAAAGAAAGAAGTAGTGGTCACCCAATCTATACTACAGAGTAAAAGTCTTTTTATTACCATGGAGGATGCCCTAACGGAACTGGATGAAGTAGTAGTAAGGCCTTTTTATTTGTCGGGCGATATTTCAAAAGATTTGGAATCTCTGGAAACGGAGCCTGTGGTAACGGCATCTACCTTAGGGCTGCCCAATGCCTATGTAATACCAATGACCCAGACCGAAAGAATATTGAATGAGGCCACCACCGGCGGCGGAATAGTGCCCTTGAACCCTATTTTAAATGGGATATCGGGGCGGACTAAAATGTTGAAAAAACGATTGGAAATAGAAGAAAAATACGCTAGAACGGATAGGGTCAGGGCCTTTTTTTTAGATTCTCTCTATGTGCAGAATCTAAAAATCCCGATCACCAAAATAGATGATTTTATGTATTTCTGTGAAGCGGATATTGCCTTTAGTAGTCTAGTGGATACCCATGATAGATTAAAAATATGGAGTTTTTTTAGGAAGAAAAGTATAGTCTATAGAGAAAATAACGACTTGGAATAGTAAAAGAAAGATAGTGTCGGTCAAAAAGCTTTGGCACATATATTGCATAAGTATAACAAATTGGAAATGGGAATGAAAGGATTAAAGAAGGGATTGGTATTATTGCTATTGCCATTGTTTGCTTTTACCACAGCACATAAATTTTATTTGAGCGTTACCAATGTGCATTATTCGGAAAAGGATGAAGCCCTACAAATTACTTCTAGGATCTTTATTGATGATTTTCAAGAAGTGTTGGAAGAACGCTATGGGGTGCATCCCAATCTGTCTACCCCTCTCGAGTCGGAAATGGCCGATTCCTATATCGAAAAATACCTAAGGTCCAAACTGCTCATCAGGGTAGACGGTAAGCTGGTAACGTATAAATTTTTGGGCAAGAAATATGACAATGATATCATGGTCTGTTATCTGGAAGTTCCAAAGGTTAAATTATCCAAAATAAAAACGATAGAAATACAAAATGAGGTCCTAACCGATTTGTACGAGGAGCAACAAAATGTGTTGCATTATAAAATCGAAGGAAAAAAGAAAAGTTTTGTATTGATGAAGGACAATAATAAAGGAATGTTAAAATTATAACATATTCAATCGATTTCTTTAAAAAAAAGGTAATTTCCCGCCACTAACTATTATTAAGAAAATGAATAAATTAAAGTATTGTTTTGCCTCCCTATTATTTTTGTTTGCAGCTATTGTTACTGCCCAGGAAGAAGTGAAGACAGAACGTGAACAAGGGCACACCGCCCAAAGTAAATTTAGGCAAATGAATCAGGAGTTTGCCACTCCCAACACCTATAGGTCTGCCTCCGGTGCCCCGGGACCTGATTATTACCAACAGCAGGCCAATTATAAGATGGATATTTTGTTGGATGACAAAAACACCAAAATCTACGGTACGGAAACCATAACCTATATCAATAATTCTCCTGACGACTTAGAATATCTTTGGCTTCAGTTGGATCAAAATGTAAGGACCAAGGATTCCAAATCACTTCTAAAAGATGGGGATGGGGTGCCTTTGGCAGAACCTACTTCTGGTTTTGTTCAAAAATATATGATCGAAAATTTTGATGGAGGTTTTAACATAGAGTATGTTAAGGATGCCTCTGGAAAAGATTTGCCTTATACCATCAACCAAACCATGATGCGTGTAGACCTACCGCAATCATTAAAAAGTAAGGACCAAATTTCATTTTCTATAAAATGGTGGTACAATATTCCTGACCATACGGTAAATAGGGCAAGATCTGGATATGAGTTTTTCCCGGAAGATGGGAACAGAGCCTTTGTGATTGCCCAATTCTTTCCAAGAATGGCTGTTTATAGCGATGTGGAAGGATGGCAGAACCATCAATTTTGGGGCAGTGGAGAGTTTGCCTTGACTTTCGGGGATTATGAAGTGAATATTACTGTGCCAGCAGACCATATCTTGGATGGTACGGGAGAACTTCAAAATAGAAAAGAGGTCTTCACCAAAACCATGATGGACCGTTTTGAGAAAGCTAAAAAATCATACGACAAGCCTGTGATCATTGTGACCCAAGCGGAAGCTGAGGCTGCAGAAAAAGGCTTCTCTGATAAGACCAAGACTTGGAAATTAAAAGCCAAGAACGTGAGGGATTTTGCCTTTGCCACTTCCCGTAAGTTTATTTGGGACATGCAGGCGGTAAAATTTGGTGCTAGGGATGTTATGGCTGTATCTATGTATCCAAAAGAAGGGAATCCACTTTGGGAAGATCTTTCTACCAAAGCGGTTGCCCATACATTAAGATCTTATTCTGCCCACACCTTTGATTACCCATATCATAAAGCGATTTCTGTTCATGCCAAAAATCAAGGAATGGAATATCCTATGATCTGCTGGAACTATGGAAGACCTGATGAAAATGGAAACATATCAGATCGTGTGAAATACGGAATGATCAGTGTGATCATCCATGAAGTGGGACATAACTTTTTCCCAATGATCGTAAATTCCGATGAGCGCCAATGGGGATGGATGGATGAAGGATTGGATACTTTTATGCAATATATGGCCGAACAAGAGTTTGGCGAAGCATTTCCTGATGTAATTGCACCTAATGATAAATACCCTTCAAGAAGGGGAGCCCCATCTAAAATAGTGCCTTATATGAGTGGGGATCAAAGTACGATTTCTCCTATCATGGATAATCCGGAAAATGTGTACCAATTGGGGAACAATGCTTACGGAAAGCCGGCGACAGCTTTAAACATCCTTAGGGAGACTGTAATGGGCAGGGAACTGTTCGATCATGCTTTTAAAACATACTCCCACCGTTGGATGTTTAAACATCCAACCCCAGAAGATTTCTTCCGTACCATGGAAGATGCTTCCGCAGTGGATTTGGATTGGTTCTGGAGAGGATGGTTCTATACAACTGATTATGTGGATATAGGAGTGAAGGAAGTTAAAAAATACTTTGTTTCCAATAAGCCTACCAAGAAGATGCAGGAGTACATGGCCGAAAGAAATGTTACGGAAGCCGATTTGCCTCCGTTGGTGTATTTGGCCGAAGAGGATAGTGAGGATTTTGATGCAGACCTTAAAGGAAAAGCACCTTCAGAAAACTCCAAAACCCTAAATGAATATATGATGGATAACCTGACAGCCGCTGAAAGAGCTGCTGTTAAAGAACCTAAGTATTTTTATGAGATCACTTTTGACAAGCCAGGAGGCTTGCCAATGCCATTGATCGTAGAATATACCTATGCAGATGGTTCCAAGGAAAATATAACGTACCCTCCAGAAATTTGGAGAAAAAGTGATAAAGAGGTAAAAAGGGTAATGGCTACACAGAAAGAATTGGTGGGCATTATGGTAGATCCTAAAGCGGAAACTGCCGATATTGATACCACTAACAACTCATGGCCTAAAAAGGATGAGAAGTCAGACTTTGACCAATTTAAAGAAGATATCAAAGGAGAATAAGTATAGGTAACATAAATACAGCCCCAATTGCTTTTCAAAGTAATTGGGGCTTTTTTTTGTCAGAAATCAGCAGAATGACCATTGGGCAATGCGTTGCACTTGGACAAGGAAGGACAAAATTAATTTTAAATAATTTGGCATGGCTTTTTTATTTAGCTGCCAAACTTCTCATTATATTTGTGGTATGTATGCAAATGTATTATTATTCATAAGCGGGGCCGAGATATTTTTTATCATGTTCATTGTGGTAATGGTATTTGGTGCTGATAAAATTCCGGATATCGCTAGAGGTCTGGGTAAAGGTATGCGACAATTGAAGGACGCAACCGAAGATATTAAACAAGAAATTTATAAAACAGCCGATAAGCAGGGCATCGACACAAGCTTTACCAAGGATATCAAGAGTGAGATCAATAAGGTAAAGGATAGCGTTGACGAGGTAACTGGAGTTATCAAGAGAAAGTAAGTTAGTGCATGCTTGAGAAAATCGCAGAATGGGACCGAAATATCTTTATCTACCTAAATAGCCTAGGGATTGAAGATTATGATGTGTTTTGGTCCATAGTGACCAATATAAGCACTTGGACTCCGTTATTTGTGCTGTTTTTTATCTTGATATGGGTTAAGTATTCTAAAAAGGAAGCGCTGGCCATGACATTGACAGTATTGCTATTGGTTGCCTTTATACTAGGTCTAACTGACATTACCAAGGAATTTGTAGCCAGGTTAAGGCCCAATAACAACGAGGAAATAAATACGGTTATACGTATATTGCGAAGTCCCACAGGATACAGTTTTTTCTCTGGGCACGCTTCCAGCTCTTTTTCCATTACCACCTTGGTCTTTCTTTTTCTAAGACCAAAATACAAATGGGCATGGCTATTTTATCTGTGGCCACTATTGTTTACCTTCAGTAGGATTTACGTTGGAGTCCATTATCCAGTAGATATCTTGGTCGGAGCCATGGTAGGAACACTTTCGGCCTTATTGTTTTATAGGTTGTACCAAAGATTTATAATACCCTACTTAGCGTCAATCCGTCCCTTATAGGGAGCAATACCGTTTCTACCCTAGGGTCTTCCTTTAGTTTTTTGTTGTAATCCAAGAGCACCTTAGTGGCTTTGTCATTTGGCTGCAAGGGTTCGATGACCTTGCCGGACCAAAGGACATTATCTGAAAGGATAATACTGCCAGGCCTTGTTTTTGCGAGCACACTTTCAAAATAAGCATCATAACTTGTTTTGCCAGCATCGATAAAAACCAGGTCAAAAACTACATCTAATGTTGGCACTACGTCCAGGGCGTCACCTACATGTTGCACAATCCGAGGTCCAAAGCCACTCTTCTCAAAATATCGTCGCTGTATATCCCCCAATTCCTCATTGACATCAATCGTATGCAACTTTCCTTCCTTTTGCATGCCTTCGGCTAGACATATGGCAGAATATCCCGTATATGTACCTATTTCAAGGATATTTTTTGGAGCAATGAGCTTGGAGAGCATACTCAATACCCTTCCTTGAAAATGTCCAGTGATCATTCTGGGCTGTATCACTTTAAGATGCGTTTCCCTGGTGAGTTCCTGAAGCACCAAAGGTTCGGGTTCGGAATGGTCGGCAATATATTTTTCCAATAATGGAGATAAGAAATGCATGGAGGTGTTTTAGCAAAATTATGGAATTATATGCTATTTTTGGTCAGCACCTACCAATCATTAATTCCCTAAAATATAGAGGACGATGGAAAATTTTACATGTAGAAAGGCCACTATTGATGATTTGGAGATCCTGTTGGGGTTCGAACAGGGCATAATTGTGGCAGAACGGCCTTTTGATCCTACTATTAAAGAAGATCCGATTACGTATTACAATTTGCGGGAATATATCCTCTCGGAGGATATAGAGGTAGTAGTTGTAGAGGCCGATGGGATTGTGATTGCTTCGGGATATGCCTTGATAAAAACGGCACGGCCTTATCTAGACCATTTGGAATACGCCTATTTAGGGTTTATGTATACCCATCCCGATTATAGGGGGAAAGGTGTCAATCAATTGGTTGTAGAGGAATTAAAAAAATGGGCATCCGCAAAAGGAATGAAAGAAATTAGATTGACCGTCTACGATGACAATATCCCGGCTATCAAAGCATATGAAAGGGTGGGGTTCAAAAAGCATATTATTGAAATGAGATTGAATACCCAATAATACTAGCTAAATCTTACCTCAAGATTCCGTATTAGTTCATTTTTGATATCGTATTTTTACCAAAAAACTACCCTATGCAATTTGAAAATACCCTCGAATACGCTCAACAATTGGATGCTGAAGACAAGTTGCGTAACTATCGTGACGAGTTTCATTTTCCTAAGGTAAATGGCAAGCAAGTCATCTATTTTACGGGCAACTCTCTGGGACTTCAGCCCAAACGGACACAAAAATTTGTGGATGAGGTAATGACCGATTGGAAAGAGCTGGCTGTGGAAGGGCATTTTTATGCAGACAAGCCTTGGTGGGATTACCATGAAAGATTGGCTGCCCCTTTGGCAAAGGTAGTAGGAGCAAAACCTGAAGAAGTAACGGTAATGAACACGCTGACCGTAAACCTTCATCTATTGATGGTCTCCTTTTATAGGCCTACCAAGAAAAGGTATAAGATCATCTGCGAGGAAAAGGCATTTCCTTCCGATCAGTATATGTTACAGAGTCAAGCTAGGTACCATGGGTATTCTAGTGATGATGCCATTGTGGAAGTAAAGAAAAGGGACGGGGAGAATTTTTGGAGGACCGAAGATATATTGAAGACCATTAAGGAGGTTGGTGACGAACTGGCCTTGGTACTTATTGGTGGTGTCAATTACTACAACGGACAGGTGTTCGATATGGAAACCATTACCAAAGCGGGCAAGGAGCAAGGCGCCTTTGTGGGATGGGATCTTGCACACGCAGCAGGAAATATAGAACTGAAGTTACACGATTGGGACGTAGATTTTGCTTCCTGGTGCAGTTATAAATATATGAACAGTGGCCCAGGAAATGCTTCTGGGGTTTTTGTGAACGAACGCTATTTGGACCGGAAGGATATCCCGAGGTTCGAAGGGTGGTGGGGAACCAAAAGAGATACCCGTTTTTTGATGAAACCGGAATTTGAGCCGATGGAAAATGCGGATGCATGGCAATTGAGTAATGCCCCTATTTTGTCCGTGGCCCCTTATTTGGCTTGTTTGGAACTCTTCGAAGAAGTAGGAATGGATGCATTAATAGAAAAGCGAAATAAGATTACCGCCTATTTGGAATTCGTGCTCCAAGAAATCGATAAGGAAGTAGAAAGCTCTTTTGAAATTATAACCCCTAAAGAACGCGGTTGCCAATTATCGGTATTCCTACATGGCGAAGGGCGACCATTATTCGATTATTTAATGGAAAATGGGGTCATTACAGATTGGCGGGAACCCAATGTAATACGACTGGCTCCAGCACCATTTTATTGTTCCTATGAGGATATGTACAGATTTGGACAAATTTTAAAATCGGGTGTCTTAAAGAAATAAAGTATTTTTGGCCACTAAACATCCCGTTTTCTATGAAATCCTTACGGCTAATCCTTTCCAATCCAAGATATTTTGCCCCGGCTTGGGCTTTTGCCAGCCTCAATATCCTTTTTGGTACTTGGGCAATTTATATTCCCCAGGTAAAAGGAGATATGGGAATAGATAAGGCAAGTCTGGGATTTGCGTTATTTTTCCTTTCCCTGGGAAATTTTACCATTTTCCCTGTAGCTTCCAAAATCATTAATAGTATAGGAGTAGGGAAGGCCACTTGGTACGGCGTACTTTTTATAAGTATAACGGCCGTATTGCCTTTTTTGGCACCCAATTATTTCGGTTTGCTGGGCGGGCTCTTTTTATATGGTGCGGCCAATGGTTTTTTGGATATTTCCATGAACACCTTGGTCACTGAAATTGAGAAGGAGGATGGCCAAAATTTTATGTCTGCTGCCCATGGCTTTTTTAGCCTTGGCGGAGTATTGGCAGGGTTGGGCAGTTTTATGATCTTGTCTTTGGCGAACCCAGTTTTGCATATCGTCCTAGCCGTTCTATTGGTAGTCGGGATCAACATTTTTTTCTACAAAAATTATATCCATATTGTTTCTCCCCGCTTAGAAATGGAACCGTTTAAATTTAAAAATTTAAGGCCATTACTGTTGATTGGGGTGGTTTCCTTTTTGATCATGGGCAGTGAAGGTGCCATTGTGGATTGGAGTGGTATTTTTTTACAGGAAATAAGCAATGCGCCCATATCACTAATAGGAACAGGATTTTTAGCCTTCTCCATCACAATGACCTTGGGTAGGTTTTTGGGAGATAGTATCAGTGCCAAAATAGGTTCGGTAAAAATAGTTGGCCTCGGGGCATTAGTGGCCATTTTCGGTTATTTTATGGTATTGACTACCAACATGTATATGGCCATTATTGGTTTCGCCTTTATCGGGTTGGGATTTTCAGCGATTGTCCCAGAACTTTTCCGAATAGGGGGCAACATCAAAGGCGTTAAAACATCCCAAGGTGTTGCCTTTATTGCTGGGACAGGGGTCTCAGGATTTCTTTTGGGCCCTGTAATTCTTGGGTATTTAGCAGAGTCATCTTCCTTAAAACTAAGCTTTATAACCCTACTAGGGTGTTGTGTCGTTGTTTTGTTTGCAACTTTCGCCTTAAGAAAAAAGAAGTGAACTAATGGTTTACTCGGTGACTGCCTTGATGTTGGAAAAATAAAGTTTAAAGCTCCCATCTTTGTTTTTGTGCATTCTGGCTATTTTTAAGCCATCGGCATCCATGTAATCTTCCCAAGTGGTCATGGTGGAAGGCTCTGAAGCATTACCTTTTCTATACACCCATTCTTTGATAACATAATCATCTCCAAAATAAAAATCATAGGCGTCCCCAGGAGTGTATCCACCTTCATTGCCATAAACAATGGTCAATTTTTGCATTGGGGTATTGCTAATTGGTGAAGTCGCCTCAGTGTTATGTTCAAACGTGAAATTGGCTTTGTCCCAAACTAGGTTATATGGAGCCAATAACCAGTATTTATCATTTATAAAGCCACCATCTGCCTTCATGGACAGGCTATCCACGCTTTTTCTATTATAAGAAAGGGTGTCCGTGGTACTCATGGCTGTAACCTCATTGGTTTTTGTATTCCAGATCCAAGAACGCTCATAATGGGTGGTGTCCCTATCTACGTTGAAGGTAAATTCCAATTCCTTTAAATTATTCCATTTCTCAATACCGTGGGCATTGGCCACTTTTTCCAAAATGGTCAGTTCGGCTACTTCAGTTTGTGTTTCTTTTTTTTTATCAGTCTTACAGCTTGCGAAGAGTACAACAGCTATGACAATAAGGAAGGTATATTTTCTCATATTATTTAACTTTTCACAAATATATATTCTTTTAGGTATATATTTGAACAATCGCTGGGTTTGTTGGGATAACAAATCCCAAGAAATTGATTATTTTTGGCTGCAATAAAGAAAACTAACAATGAGTTCGAAAAAAGGAAAGATACAAGAAGCTATAGATGAAAAGTTATTGGACGAAAGAAAAGTGTTTCTGTGGGGAATGGTCAATGACGATTCTGCAAAACATGTAATTGACCGTCTTTTATATTTGGATTTACAGAACAATAAAGAAATACAATTGGTTATCAATAGCCCTGGTGGATATGTCACCTCTGGTTTTGCTATATACGATACCATCAAATCATTGAAAAGTCCAGTTTCAACCGTTTGTTCGGGCTTGGCGGCTTCAATGGGTTCTATTTTATTGTCGGCAGGAAAAAAAGGGAGACGTTTTATTCAGCCACATGCACAGGTAATGATTCACCAACCTAGTGGTGGGGCAAGGGGACAAGCTTCTAACATAGAAATTCAGGCTCGTGAAATAATTAAGACCCGTGAGCTCAGTGCCCATATTTTGGCTGATAATTGTGGTCAGAAATTTGAGAAGGTGATGAAAGATTTTGATAGGGATTTTTGGATGAATGCCAAAGAATCCTTGGAATACGGTATAATAGATGGAATTTTAGAATAATTCCCGATATATTAAAAAGTGAAAAGTCCTTTCCAAAATGTTGGAAAGGACTTTTTCTATATATAGACGCCTAAGCGGAAAAATCAATATATATGTATATATATATATATATATATATATACATTTCATCTTTTGGTTTTGGATTAAAAGGATCAAAAAAATGAATGAGCTGGGCTATTGGTATTTTCCCGGAGGTTCAATTATTTATTCTTGAGACAAGGCTCATGGCAATAATTGACTGCTTCGCAATTCTAATTCTATTTTTTTCTACACGAAAAGGAGAGGGCACAGCGGGAACAAATGTTACTTGCCAAAAGTAGTTTTTAAGCGCCATGGGTTAAGGAATGGGACTCTTGATTGGGCTTCGCATAAGAAAATCGGTAAGTGAGATTGGCAGATTTATAGCCGGTACAGCTATTGATG
This sequence comes from Flavobacteriaceae bacterium KMM 6897, assembly GCA_035798135.1. GTDB lineage: Bacteria > Bacteroidota > Bacteroidia > Flavobacteriales > Flavobacteriaceae > Sediminicola. Next base: position 14,326 of record JAPFBR010000008.1, read on the forward strand.
AGATTGGCCCTAAATCTGGAGCAAAATTGTTGGAGCTGCACTGAGGACTAATGGATCATAGAAATCAATCGTTTAATAAATGTAAATAAAAATTAAACAAAAATCAGAAGTATTGGTACTTCGGGTCTAAATCCTCATGTATATACCAATTTAACTAGAAGTTGTGTTTTTTAAATTTAGTATTTTTACAACTTAATATTATTTCCCCTATGGGGGCAACTATGGCAATAACTCCTAAAAACATTGCTATTGTTGGTTCAGGACTGGTAGGTTCTTTACTGGCAATATATTTGAGAAAAGCTGGGCATACCATCACGGTATTCGATCGTAGACCAGATATTAGAAACGTTCAGTTTTCCGGTCGTTCCATTAATTTGGCAATGAGTAATAGGGGGTGGAAGTCCTTAAGGGCTGTAGGGATCGAGGACCAGATTAAAAAGATTGCCATCCCCTTGGATAAAAGGGCAATGCATGTTGTAGGACAACCGGTTTACTTTCAGAAATACGGCAAGGATGGAGAGGCCATTTGGTCTATCTCCAGAGGGGTGTTGAATAGAAGAATGATCGATTTGGCGGAAGAAGCCGGAGTTGAGTTCCGTTTTGAAGAGAAGGTCTGGGATATAGACCTGCCCAATGCCAAGATATATACAGGGGAAACGGAGAAAGGGCTATGGGAGGAATATGCCTTTGATGTCATTTTTGGATGTGATGGGGCTTTTTCAAGGGTTAGGCATAAAATGCAACGCCGTAGCCGTTTTGATTATTCACAAGAATTTATTGATGTAGGATATAAGGAACTTACCATACCGGCCAATAAGGATGGTTCCCATAAGCTGGACAGACATTCCTTCCATATTTGGCCACGGGGCAAGTTTATGTTCATCGCTATGCCAAATTTGGATGGCAGTTTTACCTGTACCTTGTTTTTGCCTTTTGAGGGGGAGATATCTTTTGAAAGCATTAAGACCAAGGAAGATGCCAAGAACTTTTTTACGGCATATTTCCCCAACGTCATGCAGGATATTGAAAACTTGGCCCTTGACTTTTTTAAAAACCCTACCAGTGCCATGGTGACCACAAAATGCTATCCTTGGACCTATTGGGACAAAGTGGCTTTGGTGGGCGATTCTGCACATGCCATAGTTCCATTTTATGGGCAGGGCATGAATGCTGGCTTTGAGGATATATATGTGCTGTGTGAATTGTTGGAGACCAGTGGAGACGATTGGAGTAATGCGTTCCAGGCCTATCAAGAGATTCGCAAGCCCAATGCGGATGCTATTGCAGAACTTAGTTATCGCAATTTTATGGAAATGAGCAGTAAAACTGCGGATCCCAAGTTTTTATTGCAAAAAAAGATAGAACGCCGCTTTTCTGAAAAATACCCAGATAAATGGATCCCGAGCTATTCCAGGGTGACGTTTTCGGACGGATCCTATGCTGAGGCTTTGGCTATTGGGGATGCCCAGGAAGAAATAATGAAACAAATAATGCAGATGCCCCAAATTGATGAAAAATGGGATAGCCCAGAGGTGGAGCAACGCATCTTGGAGTTACTGTGAACCGAATAGTACCATAAATAAAAAAAGCCAGCTTTAGAAAGCTGGCTTTTTTTATTGGACTAAGTGTTCTTCTTATATTTTAGAGAACAATTTTTGCATTTTTTCTTGCTCTTCTTCTGCCAAAATAGGATCTACCAAGATTCTTCCGCTATGCTCATCCGTAATAATTTTTTTACGGGAAGCAATCTCTACCTGCACCTGTGGTGGGATGGTAAAGAAAGAACCGCCTGAAGCTCCTCTTTCAATTGGAACTACGGCCAATCCGTTCTTAACATTGTTACGGATACGCTTGTATGCTTTTATCAAACGCTCTTCAATTTGCTCTTCGTATTCGGCAGATTTCTTGATCAATGCCTTTTCTTCCTTTTCAGTTTCGGCCAAGATAGCATCCAATTCACTTTTTTTGTGTTTTAGATGGGCATCCCGTTCTGATAAACGTTCCTTTGTTTGGGAAATTATCTCTTTTTTCTGCTCAATTTGAACTTTGAACTCTTTAATGTTCTTTTCGGCCAATTGTACTTCCAGTTCTTGGAATTCCACCTCTTTTGTCAATGAGTTGAACTCTCTACTGTTCCTTACGTTTTTCTGTTGTTCGGTGTACTTCTTTACCAAAACTTTGGATTCGTCAATAAGGTTCTTTTTGGCAGTTATCTCATAGTTGATGGTTTCAACATCGGTTTTTAACTTATCCAACCTTGTCTTTAGGCCAAGCACCTCATCTTCTAAATCTTCTACTTCCAAAGGTAATTCTCCACGAACATTTCGTATCTCGTCAACTCTAGAATCAATTAATTGCAAATCATATAATGCTCTTAATTTTTCTTCTGCTGTTGCTTCTGTTTTTTTTGCCATATATTAAAAATACTTGATGGGATTTGTTATACTCTCCGCTAAAGAGATTGCAAAATTAGGAATTTTTTTTGTAAGATGGTCAACTAATAAATTTTTTGTAAACTGCTCTGTTTCAAAATGTCCAATATCGGCAAGTACTATTTTGTTCTCGGCCTCATAAAATTGGTGATATTTAAGGTCAGCGGTAATAAAAATATCGGCTTTTGCCCCTTTGGCAGCGGATATGGCAAAAGAACCACTTCCTCCCAAAACAGCCACTTTTCTGATTTTTTTGCCCAATAAATTGGAATGACGGATGCAAGAGACATTCATTTGTTTTTTAACCCATTGCATGAAATCTTCTTCCTTCATAGGTTTTTCCAGAGTTCCGACCATTCCAATGCCTATATGCTGATTTTTGTTCTCCAAAGTCTGTATTTCATAGGCTACCTCCTCATAGGGGTGCGTCTGTAAGAGGGCATTGATAATTTTGGCCTGATCTGCCTTGGAATAGGTAATGCTGATCTGCGTTTCTTCCTCGAAATGTACCTCACCAATTTCGCCTAGGGTGGGATTGGCATTTGGTCCGGCCTTATAACTGCCTGTACCATCCACAGAGAAGCTACAGTTACTGTAGTTGCCAATATTGCCGGCACCAGCATTAAAGAGTGCTTCTTTGAGTGCCTGGGCACTGCCTTTGGGTACATAGGTTGTCAATTTCTTAATGGTTCCCTTTTGAGGAATTAGGATTTTTGGGTTTTGTATCCCTAAAACCTCACACATTTTGGAATTGACACCGATTGGGGCATTGTCCAACGCCGTATGCATACTATAAAGGGCTATGTCATTTTTGATACACTTGAGGACCACCCGTTCCACATAATTTTTGCCCGTAATTTTTTTTAATCCGCTAAAAATTATCGGATGAAAGCTTACAATTAGGTTGCAGTTTTTTTCTATGGCCTCGTCAACCACATTCTCCAAGGTATCCAAGGTCACCAAGATGCCCGTTACCTCCATTTTTTTATCTCCAATGAGTAGACCAACATTGTCAAAATCCTCTGCATAGGCCAAAGGTGCCAACTCCTCAAGTATTCCGGTAACTTCGTTTACGATCATTTTTGAATTTTATAGCCCTTCAAAGATAAAATATTATATTTTCGTTCCGATGAAGCTACTCAGAAAAATAGGGTTTCCATTTTCCTTGGTCTACGGATTGGTGGTCTCTATTAGAAATATGATGTTCGATAAGGGAATATTCAAGTCCCTTTCCTTTGATACACCCACTATTTGTGTTGGGAATCTAAGTGTTGGGGGAACGGGAAAAACTCCCATGATCGAATATCTTATAGCACTTTTAAAGAAAAATAAAAAACTTGCGGTGCTAAGTAGGGGATACGGACGGAAATCTAAAGGTTATATAAAGGCCGAAATAGGTACTACCGTTGAGCAAATTGGTGATGAACCCTTCCAGATACATAAAAAATTTCCTGAAGTCACCATGGTAGTGGATGCAGATAGGAGACATGGAATATCACTTTTGGAAACCCAAGAAAAGCCAGATCTGATCTTATTGGATGACGCCTTTCAACACCGTAAGGTGCAACCTGCATTTTCTATACTATTAACTGCCTATGATCAATTGTATATAGATGATTGGTATGTGCCAACTGGAAATTTACGGGATAGTAAAAGGGAAGCCCGTAGGGCCGATCTCATTGTGGTAACCAAATGCCCATCAAATCTAAAAGATGCGGAGCAAGAAAAAATAATTAAAAAGTTACATCCCTTAAAACATCAGCAAGTACTCTTCAGTAGTTTGGTCTATGATACCGTTTTGCAAGGAGAAAGGAAAACCTTAGCTCTCGGGGCACTACACGATATAAAAATATCCTTGGTCACTGGTATTGCCAATCCGGGGCCATTGGTCACTTATCTGAAGGAGGCCTCAATAGTATTTGAGCATCTGGAATTTGGGGACCATCATTTTTTCACGGAAAAAGAGATAAACACTTTTAATTCCAAAGAGATGATTTTGACTACGGAAAAGGATTTTGTTAGGCTAAAGGGTAAGGTTGCCAATCTTTTTTATATCCGTATTGAGCACAGTTTTATCGGTAAAGGAAGGCAGCAACTGCTTGATGCCCTGGCGTCTTTATGATGTTGGATTGATAACTTTGGGAGCAAAGATATTCTGGCCAATTTTCTGATAAAAGACTTCTGGCTTAAAAGGTTTAGTGACCACATCATTAACCCCTGCCGCATAGAAACTCTCCAAACTATCATCTAGGGAAATAGCTGTTAACGCAATGATAGGCAATGTTGTGTTAAATTTACGTATTTCTATGGTTGCCTCTTCTCCACTAATGCCCGGCATATGAATGTCCATTAAAACAGCATCGTACGTATTGTCCCTAACCATTTCTATAGCATCCGTTCCATTGCTGGCAATGTCACAGGTCACCTCTTTTTTAAGTAACATTTTTTTGGTAATGACTTGATTGATCTTGTTATCTTCCACAATCAAAATATGTAGTCCTGTCAGATCGTATTCATTCTCCGTGATTTGGAAGTACATATCGTCTATTTCACTACCCTCCGTGGTTTTAAGCTTTAGCTCAAAAAAGAAGGAACTGCCTTTGCCCAGTTCACTTTTTAATCTGATCTTACTTTCAAAGAGGCCAAGTAAACTTTTTACAATAGTAAGGCCAAGTCCGGTACCACCATATTCCCTATTGATTTGTATGGACCCCTGTTCAAAACTATCAAAAATGTTTTCTTGTTTTTCTGGGGCAATTCCAATCCCTGTATCCTTTACCTCAAAATAAATGGTGACTTCGTCCTCGTGTTGTTCCTGTAGTTTGGTAATAACCGTTACTTCCCCTTTTTTTGTGAATTTAAGGGCGTTACCTACCAAGTTGATGAAAATCTGGGATAATTTTAAAGGATCACTGAGTAAATGGGTTGGTATATTTGGGTCGAAATCCAAAGTAATTATCGTCTTGTTGGCTTTGGCGCTTTGTTGCAGGGAACTGATGACTTCCGTTAAGATCTTTTTAAGATTTAACCTAATATTTAAAGGTTCCAGTTTATCCGCATCAATTTTATTGATCTGTAGGATGTCATTGATGAAATTCAATAAATAATCCCCGGAAAATTTTAAGGCTTTTAAATGTTCTTCCTGTTTTTTGCTTGGGTTTTCCTCTAAAAGTAAATGCGTAAGACCGGTTACTGCATATAATGGGGTCCGTAATTCATGGCTGACTGTTGACAAGAAATTAGTCTTGGCCTCCATGGACTGTACCGCTGCATCCCTGGCACTTTGTAGTTCCCTATTTTTAGTGTGTAATAGATCGTTTGTTTTAAGTTTAATCTGATTGTTCCTATATAATGAAACGGCCAAGAGGGATATAATGGTCAAAAATGCGGAAGTCAAGATGGCTGTAATCTCGGAGCGACTCGAAGACTCATTCAAGTCTCTAATTTCAATATCCTGCTTTTTAATCGTGCTTTCCATTAACTCTCCCCGTAATTGGTCAGCGGTTTTGACCTGGGAAGTGATTCTTTCAGAGGCGATCAAAGAGTCTTTGATCTGGAGAAGATTTCTATTGTAGACCAAGGCAGCATCGTATTGGCCCAATTCCTCAAAGGCTTTCCCCAACAATATGTTGGCTTCCAAGATTTCTTGATGGAATTTGTTTTCCTGTGCAAGGGTCAACGCATTCTTTCCGTTTTTGGCTGCCGAATCCAAACTGTCCAAGGCAAGGTTTAACTGCGTCAGCCCCAAATAGGCTTTTGTTGTCAAGTAAGCCTTTTCGTATATATCGCTATTGACCACCAAGGAATTGAAATTTTTGGAGGCTACTCTATATTTTTCAATTTTGAGTGAGATGTTCCCCTCCAATAAAGATATTTCGTTTAAAAGATGTCGGTCATTGCTTAGTACCTTGGCCTCTTTTAATAAGTTTAAAGCTTGATATGGTTTTTCGTTCCTAAAATAATTTTGGGCTTCAATATACTTATGGGCTGCATCACCATGTGGGTAAGCAATTTCATTCAATAAGATTTGTGCACGTTCATAATAGAACATGGCATTTTCTTCCCGTTCCAGCTTGAGGTTTAAAGATGAGATTTCGTGATAGCTATCAATAATGGTCTTGATATCCTCATTTTCTTCTGCAAGATTGGCTGCCATGGACATTGCCTTTATGGCAAGATCTATCTGGTTTTGGTTCTTATACATTCTTGCTTCGGAGAAATAAGCATCTATGTCCTTCACAGGAGGCTTATTGTCCTGAGCGGAGATATCGTGAAAAGTGGTCATGACCACTACCATTAATAGGATGTTTAAAATCCTTTTATGTCTAGTTTTAATTCTCAAATGTACTTATTCTTGATCAATAAATTAATTATGTCAATAATTCTGCAACTATATCCCGTTTCATTGTCATACCAACCTATAATTTTAACCATTTTTCCGATTACGGAAGTCATCTGAGAATCAAACGTACAAGAATAAGAACTATTGTTTATGTCAATGGAAACTATAGGGTCTTCTGTGTAAAAAAGTATATTTTTTAATTCCTTGTGCGATATTTTTTCAAATGCCTCATTGATTTCCTGTATTGAAGTCTCTTTTTTTACATTGAGGGTAATGTCCGTTAATGACCCGTTTGGCACGGGAACACGAATCCCACATCCTCCGATAGCATTGGCCAATTCTGGAAAAATAGTGGTCAATGCCTTAGCTGCTCCGGTGGTGGTTGGTATTATGGATTGGGAGGCGGCCCTCGACCTCCTTAAATCCCTATGCGGTTGATCATGGAGGCTTTGATCCGAGGTGTAGGAATGCACCGTAGTGATATAGGCTTGCTCTACCCCGCAAAGGTCATTGATGACCTTGATCATAGGGGCTGCGTTGTTGGTGGTACAGGATGCATTGGAAATGATATGGTCGTCTTGGTTAATAATGCCCTCGTTTACACCATAGACAACCATTTTGATATTGTCGTCCAAGGGTGGGACAGATAAAATCACCTTCTTTGCTCCGTTATCCAAATGGTATTGAAGGTCTTTTCGAGTTTTAAATTTCCCTGTGGCCTCTATCACTATGTCAACCTTATGTTCTGCCCAATCAATCTGTTTGGGATGTTCATGGTTTAGAAGGGATATTTTTTCGTCGTCCACCAAAATATAGTTTCCATCATAACCTATTTGTTTGGATGATACCCCATGAAGGCTGTCGTATTTTAACAAATGGGACAAGGTCCTGGCGTCTGCCAAGTCATTTACGGCAACGATATTAAGGTTCGGATTATCCAAAATCAATCTACAAACTGTCCGACCTATCCTACCAAAACCATTAATGCCAATATTTACTTTTTTCATTTTAAAAAAATCCCGCTACTGCGGGATGGATTTTATATGTATGTTGTGGTTTCTGTTAATGGATGTGCTTATGGGCCTTGTAAGAAGATCGGACCAAAGCTCCACTTTCCACATGTCTAAAGCCCATTTGTAATCCCAATTCTTCGTATTTCTTAAATTGCTCAGGGAGAATAAATTCTTTTACTGGCAAATGCTTTTTGGAAGGCTGCAGGTATTGGCCAATGGTTATTACATCTACATTTACCTTTCTAAGGTCTTTCATGGTCTCAATGACCTCTTCTTCCAATTCTCCAAGTCCCAGCATTATGCCAGATTTCGTCCTTTTGGCCCCATTATCTTTAAGGTATCTCAAAACCTCCAAACTTCTTTCGTACTTTGCCTGTATTCGTACCTCCCTTGTTAACCTTTTAACCGTTTCCATATTATGGGAAACAACTTCAGGTGAAACAGCTATGATTCTGTCCAGATGGGTTTCTATTCCTTGAAAATCAGGGATGAGGGTTTCCATGGTGATGTTTGGATTCATTCTTCTGATGGCCTTAACCGTTTCCGCCCAGATAATGGAACCCATATCCTTAAGATCGTCCCTGTCCACTGAGGTGATTACAGCATGCTTTATTTCCATTATTTTGATGGATCGGGCAACTTTTTCTGGTTCTTCCCAATCTACATCCTCAGGTCTTCCAGTCTTTACGCCGCAGAAACCACATGACCGGGTACAGACGTTCCCTAGGATCATGAAGGTTGCAGTGCCTTCACCCCAGCATTCTCCCATATTGGGACAACTTCCTGAAGCACAGATAGTATGAAGATTGTATTTGTCTACCAGTCCCCGTAATTTGGTATATTTTTTTCCGGTAGGAAGCTTTACACGTAGCCATTTTGGTTTTCCTTTAGGTGGGCTTACACTTTCTACGGTTTCAATGCTCATGCTTTAATTTTTTACAAAGATACGAAATGGTATTTGTATTATTCCATATTGGGACGTGAACCAAAATCATAATACTTTATTATTTTCGATATGCTAGTGTAATGCCTATATCATTATAACCAAAGAGGGGCCAAGCTCCTATTTTTTATTCTGAATGACTTCTGCCAGTAGTTTTTTTGCGCGGAGTAATTTTACTTTTATATTATTGAGGGGTTCCTTGAGTTCAACAGCTATATCGGTGTAACTCATCTCATTGAAGTATCTTAGATTGATGACTTGTTGGTAGTGGGGTTTTAATTTTTTGATGTAATGTAAAAGGGTGGCCAAATCCTGTTCCCTTATCAACTGGTCTTCTGCAGATGGGGCATCGTCCAAAACCCTTTTAATGGCATCATTGGTGCTGTCTCCAGAATTCTCGAAAATAGTTCGTTTGCGTTTTCGGATTAGGTCAACATGTAAATTCTTGGAAATGGTGAACAACCAGGTTTTAAACTCAAAGTTGTCATCGTAGGTGTCAATTTTGTCGAAAGCTTTTGAAAACGTTTGGATTGTAATGTCCTCCGCATCATTTTCATTTCTTGTCCTTATGAGTTGAAAACCGAAAACATCGTTCCAAAAGGTATCCAATAAGGTACTAAAGGCTCTCTGATTTCCCAGTTTGGCCTTCTCAATGGTAAGCTTAAGTGTATCCTTAGTTTTGTCCAAATAGAATTCTTAATAATAAGCTTATGGCACTCTACTGAAGTTCCGTGGCTGTATCTTTTTTGCAATCTTGCTCGGTTGGGAGTTTTCCACAGAAACCACAAGCCTCCCCGTCCTGGTTCAAAAAAGGACTTTGACTGGCACAGGTGCCGGCAAATTTTCCGTCTTTCTTAGCCCAGATTTTAATGGCTATTCCAGCAAACCCTATAGCTAATAGACCAATGGTCAATAGTAATAGTTTCATATCTAAATTTTGGACAAAGATATAAAATTAATAGCCTTTTCAGAGGTATTTAAAACTACTTTAAGAGATGTACTTTTTAATAGTTGATATTGGCAACTATATTTTCCACAGTTGGGGCCATATTGCCACCTTTTCGTTCTATGGTTATGTATCCTATGGCATTTTCAGCGTAAGGTAGGGCCAGTAATTTGTCTTTATCAGTAATTTCCTTGATAACACCTAGGTTTACCATTTGACCATTGACCTCTGCCCACATTTGGAAACATTTATCCTCTGGCAATTGTGGTAGGTTCCGAACGTTGATAAAGGACAATTTTTTTACGGGATTGATATATGCTATGGCTTTAAGGTCTTTCGCATTCTTATTGCCTTTTACAGTATATTTTTTGGTCAAAGGATTGTTGAGTACAATGAACTGGTTTCTTACATCTTCCAATTGTTCCCTCATATTTTCTTCCAAAGATTTAATTTTATTGGAAACAATAGTGTTTTCCTGCATAAGACTTTGGTTCTGGTCCCAAAAGAAAAAGGAAGATCCTGCAAATATGAATACGGCTACACTGGCTGCAACTGCATATCTTGTGAATCTTTTTCGCAATGAATTTTGGGCCCTAATAGTGCTCAATATTTTTTCTTTTAGCCCTTCTGGAGTTTTTAGGGCGTGCAATTTTGCATAAGCCTCTAAATTTTCCTGAAGCTCAACGTACATTTCCCTTACTTCTGGATACATGGCAACGTATCTTTCTACCTGTAGGGTCTCTTCCTTGGAAGTGGCACCGAGTAGGTATTTTTCCAACAAATCGGAATCTAGGAATATTTTTATTTTATCTTTCATGACAACATACTTATTAGAGACAATAGCACCATGGACGAGCCGTAAATTTTCTTTAACTCCCGAAGTCCAATTTTTAATCTAGATTTAATTGTGCCCAAAGGTATATCCAATTCATCACTGGCCTCTTGTTGTGTCATCCCTTGAAAAAAAAGGGCATCCAACACAATTTGATACTTGGATTCCAACTTGTCCAAATTCTCCCGAACATCCATTAGCTCTGGCTTAGTGCTATCTACGCCTATTCTATATACGTCGGAAACATCCATTTGGATTTCCTTGTCGGTTTTTGTGTTTACACTTCTCAATTTGTCTATGGCCGTATTCCTCGTAATCCGAAAGAGCCATGTAAAAAGCTTGGCTTTGGAAGAGTCATAGGAGTCCGATTTCTTCCAGATTTTCACGAAACTTTCTTGAACAATGTCTTGGGCGAGGTCATAATCCTTGACCACTTTAAAGGCAACTCCGTACAAGGTGTCGCCATAGTGCTCGTAGAGAAGGGAAATAGCTTTTTCATTTCGCTCCTGCAGTAGTTCAACAATATGTTTTTCAAGAAGTACGCTCATAAAATATATTGCGTTTAGAGAATTTTAACGCCATTAAAAAATCCAAGGGTAACTATCTACCGTAAATACATCTGAACGCTAAGGTATAAAATTGATGGTTAAACATAATTTTATGACCTGTTTTTAAATAAGATAAGTGTACAACTGGTAATTGTACATTTAAGTTTGGTTAGTTTGGTTTGGTTTGACCCCCGTTGATTTTTTCATCGGGGGTTATTTTATAATATTAACCTCGGGGACGATTTCGATTTGGAAGTCGTCCCATACCTTCTTTTGGATGGTCTGGGCCAATTCTATTATCTCCTTCCCGCTGGCATTGCCGTAATTGACCAAAACCAAGGCCTGATTTTTATGGACACCGGCATCACCGAATCTTTTTCCTTTGAAACCACATTGTTCTATCAGCCATCCAGCTGGAATCTTGTACTCCTCTTCGGAAACTTTGAAATAATGGGCTTCTGGGTGGTGTTTTATAAATAGTTCAAATTCATTTTTGGACAGCACAGGGTTTTTAAAAAAACTGCCGCTGTTTCCCAATTCCTTGGGGTCTGGCAGCTTACTTTTTCGAATGGCCACTACGGCATTTGAAACGTCTTTAATAGTCGGATTTGATATCTGCTGTTGTTTCATTTCAGTTTCAATGGCCCCGTATGAGGTATTGAGCTGATGGTCTTCTATTGTTAATTTAAAGTTGACAGAGGTAACGATATACCTATCCTTGCCTTCATTTTTAAAATAGGAGTCCCTGTACCCAAACTGACAATCAACTTTTGTGAAGGTTTTGAGTTCCAACGTATTCTTATCCATGGCCTCACAACTCACAAAACAATCTTTTAGTTCCACGCCGTAAGCCCCAATGTTTTGAATGGGGGCGGTGCCTGTAAACCCAGGGATCAGGGATAAATTTTCAAGCCCCCCAAAGTTGTGTTCCAAGGTCCAGAGTACCATTTCGTGCCAGTTTTCTCCGGCCATCACCTTAATAACCACATGGTCTGCGTTTTCCTGCACTACCTTGATGCCCTTAATATGGATATAGAGCACCAGGGCATCAATGTCTTTGGTGATCAGCATATTACTGCCGCCACTAAGAATGAATTTTTCAGGATAGTCCTTTAGTTCCAAGGCTTCCTTCAAATCTCCCAAGGAAGTGATCTCACAAAAAAATCGTGCCTTGGCATCAATGCCAAAGGTGTTGTACGGTTTTAAGGATATGTTCTCTTGTATGGTCATTATCCTTTATAAACTTCCAAGGCTGCCTTTAATATTTGAACGGCCCTTATGATGCTTTCTTTGTCCAATACGTAGGCGATCCTAATTTGATTTTTTCCCAGACCTTCAGTTGCGTAAAATCCGGCTGCAGGAGCCACCATTACAGTTTCACCATTGTGTACAAAAGATTCCAATAACCATTGTGCAAAATGGTCTGCATCCACAATTGGAAGCTCTGCAATACAATAGAACGCCCCTTGGGGTTTGGCGACCTTAATGCCGTAGATTTTTTCCAATTCGGAAATAAGGAGGTTTCTTCTGGATACATATTCTACCTTAACATCATCAAAGTAACTCTGGGGCGTCTCCAATGCTGCTTCGGCGGCTATTTGTGCAAAGGTTGGTGGAGATAACCTTGCCTGTGCAAATTTTAGGGCCGTTTTGATGACATCCTTGTTTTTGGAAACCAAACAACCAATTCTCGCACCGCACATACTGTATCTTTTGGATACAGAATCCACCACAATGGCATGCTCTTCCAAGCCTGCTACTTGCAGTACGGAATAGTGCTCTTTGCCTTCATAGGTAAATTCCCTATAAACTTCATCGGCCACTAAGAACAAATTATGTTTTTTAACGATTGCCGCTAACTTTTCGATCTCCTCTTTGCTATATAGATAGCCCGTGGGATTTCCGGGGTTACAGATCAAAATAGCCTTAGTCTTGGGAGTGATCAGTTTTTCAAATTCCTCTATGGGTGGCAACGCAAAATTGTTTTCAATTTTTGAAACTACCGGTACCACAGTCACCCCTGCCGCAGTTGCAAATCCATTGTAATTGGCATAAAAAGGTTCGGGGATGATGATTTCTTCATCATTATCCATGATGCTGCCCATCACAAATGCCAAAGCTTCAGATCCACCGGTGGTAATGATGATCTGTGGGGCCGTAACATGGATGTCATATTTTGCGTAATATTTGGTCAATTTTTCACGATAGACCTCAGAACCTTCCGTTCTGCTGTATTCCAATACTTCTAGGGTATTGTTCTTCACAGCGTCCAAGGCTATTTTAGGGGTTTTAATATCTGGTTGCCCGATATTTAAGTGAATTACCTTAGTACCTCTTTTTTTTGCATCTTCAGCATAAGGCACTAACTTTCTAATAGGGGATTCGGGCATCGAAAGCCCTTTTTGTGAAATAGTCGGCATGAATTCAAATTTTCAACAAAAATGAGAAATCAAACCGAATCAAGCAATAAGATTGGGTTTATTTTATGCCATCAATTAAATGTTAATAGATTATGATGCTTATTGTTAATTCACTAATTTAAAGAAGTTTATGAAATTGAAATACTGAAAATTGGTTCCCTATTTAAAATATATCGCAATAATTATTTTTTGTTTTCCATTTTTATCCTTCGGCCAAGGATTCAAATTGGAGAAAGGCGAGAAATTTCAAAAAGTTAGGTTCGAACTCATCAATAATTTAATGATCATTCCCGTAGAGGTCAATGGGGCAAAACTATCCTTTCTGCTAGATTCCGGAGTGAGCACGCCTATCTTATTCAACCTTTCCGATCAGGATTCCGTACAAATAAACAACGTTACCGAAATAGCCATTAAAGGTTTGGGAGAAGGCGCTCCTATGAAAGGCCTTAGCTCTGCGGGCAATACCTTAAAAATCAATTCCATTGTAAATAGAAGTCAAAAAATTTATGTGGTCCTTGATAAGGATATAAATTTCTCCCCAAGTTTGGGTGTACCTGTACATGGAATAATTGGGTATGATCTATTTAAGGATTTTGTAGTGGAGATAAATTATGGGTCCAAGACTATTAAATTTCATGACCCAAAGACCTACAGGTCCAGACTCAGAAAAAACCAAGAAAGGCTCCCTTTGATTATTTTAGATAAAAAGGCCTACGTGGATGGTATGGTTTCTATGGGTAGTGGTTCTGAAATTCCTGTAAGGTTATTGGTGGATACAGGTAGTTCTGATGCCATATGGCTTTTTGAAGATGAAGAAAAGGGCTTGGATATTCCTGAAAAGCACTATGACGATTATTTGGGAAAGGGGCTAAGTGGCAATATTTTTGGTAAGCGGACCATGGTAGACGGGTTTAAATTGGGCAGCCATAGTCTAAAAGGACCAAAAACCGCATTTCCCGATATGGAATCTTTTAATGCTATTAAAAACCTTGGAGAGAGAAATGGCAGTATTGGGGGTGAAATTTTAAAAAGGTTCAATCTTGTATTCAATTATTCTAAAAATGAGGTCATTATAAAAAGGAATGGCAACTTTAAGGCGCCTTTTCGCTACAATCTGAGTGGTATTGAGCTCATGCATGATGGAATGCGTTATATCGCCGAAAAACTGACCGATGCAAGGGGTATTGTAAAAAGTGACGAAAAATCCTTTGGGAATGTTCAATTGTTGATGGAGGGAAGAACAAGATTAAGTCTAGTACCTGAAATAGTGGTGTCCTCCATACGGGCAGGGAGCCCAGCTCATGAAGCAGGTTTGTTGGAGGGAGACCTCATACTAACTGTCAACGGAAAGAGTGTTCACCAGTACAAACTCCAAGAAGTGCTTCAAATGCTTAATGAAAGAGAGGGAAAAAGGGTGAAGCTTGTAATAGAACGCTATAACAAAGATTTATTATTTTCCTTTGTTCTGAAAAAAGTATTCAAATAAAAAAAGCCCGCGATTGCGGGCTTTTTCTTTATCAAAAAATATTAGATTAGGCTTTTACTTCGCCCTTAATCTTTAATATAATTGTTGGCTCATCTGCATTGGAGATAACCGTGATCGCCTTTCTAATAGGACCAACTCTGCTGGTATCGTATTTTACTTGGATTTCACCTTTTTCTCCTGGCATGATTGGACCTTCCGGTTTTTTAGGGATGGTACATCCACAGCTAGAGCTAACTTTGCTGATGATCAAAGGGGCAGTACCAGTATTTGTGAATTCAAATGCACGAACACCATCACTTCCTTTTTCAATCATACCGTAGTCTACGGTATCCGAATTGAACTTAATTTTTGCAGTTTTATCCTGCGCATTTAGGCTAATTCCTAATAGTCCAATAAACAATAACAGTACTATTTTTTTCATCATTTTTAGTTTTGGGTAAATTTCAAATGTAAATGTTTTCACATCAACCTCCAAAATTCTTTTGTTATGTAATAACGTTACTTATTTTTGTTTCGTATTTCCAACTTATATTATGAGCAATGGATTTATTAAGGTTAACATTACTTGTTGACATAAATTGAACAATACCTGAATAAGGAAGACAAAAACTATACCAAACAATGGAGATCCCCTCAAAATACGAGCCCCAAAAGGCTGAAAACCGCTGGTATGACTACTGGATGGAGCATAAATATTTCCACTCCGTACCTGATGAAAGAGAGCCTTATACCATTGTAATTCCCCCTCCAAATGTTACAGGGGTATTGCATATGGGTCATATGTTGAACAATACTATTCAGGATGTTTTGATTCGGAGGGCTCGACTTATGGGCAAAAATGCCTGCTGGGTGCCGGGAACGGATCATGCTTCCATTGCAACGGAAGCCAAAGTGGTGGCTAGATTAAAGGAAAGGGGGATTAATAAGACCGATATTACCCGAGAGGAATTTTTAGGACATGCCTGGGACTGGACCAATGAATATGGTGGCGTAATCTTGGAGCAGTTGAAGAAATTGGGATGTTCCTGTGATTGGGATCGGACCAAGTTTACAATGGATGACAATATGTCCGCTTCCGTTATTAAGGTGTTTGTGGACTTATTTAATAAAGGCCAGATCTATAGGGGGTACCGCATGGTAAACTGGGATCCGGAAGCCAAAACAACACTCTCCGATGAAGAAGTGATCTATGAGGAAAAGCAAGGGTTGTTGTACTATTTGGAATACGGAATTGAAGGATCTGAGGAAACTGTGACCATTGCAACCACAAGGCCGGAGACGATTTTAGGGGATACCGCTATCTGTATCAATCCAAATGACGAGCGTTATGGCCACCTTAAGGGTAAAAAAGCTATAGTTCCCATATGTAATAGGGTCATTCCAATCATAGAGGATGAATATGTAGATGTGGAATTTGGTACGGGTTGTCTTAAAGTAACCCCGGCCCATGATATGAATGATAAGGCTCTGGGGGAAAAACATAATCTGGAGACCATTGATATATTTAATGAAGATGCCAGCCTGAACAGTTATGGTCTTCATTATGAAGGCAAAGATCGTTTTGTGGTTAGAAAGGAGATTTCCAAAGAATTGGAGGAGAACGGGTATTTAATAAAAACAGAGCAACACCTCAATAAGGTGGGGACTTCTGAAAGGACCAAGGCGGTGATAGAACCTCGTTTGTCCGACCAATGGTTCCTAAGAATGGAAGATTTGGTAAAACCTGCCATCAAATCGGTTTTGGAAGATGAAGAAATTAAATTGTTTCCCAAAAAGTTCGAGAATACCTATCGTCACTGGATGGAAAATATCCGGGACTGGAATATCTCCAGGCAATTATGGTGGGGACAACAAATTCCGGCCTACTATTTTGGGGATGGGCAAGATGATTTTGTGGTGGCTGAAAACAAGGAGGATGCTTTGATACTCGCCAAGAAAAAATCGGGAAATAGTGCCTTGGCGGAAAAGGATTTGAGACAGGATGAAGATGCCTTGGATACTTGGTTCTCTTCCTGGTTATGGCCAATAAGTGTCTTTAACGGAATTTTGGAGCCAGAGAATAAAGAAATTGAATATTACTATCCAACCAATGATTTGGTAACCGGTCCGGACATCTTGTTTTTCTGGGTGGCCAGAATGATAGTTGCAGGATATGAATACAGAGGGGAAAAACCTTTTGAAAATGTTTACCTAACAGGTTTGGTAAGGGATAAGCAAAGACGTAAAATGTCCAAATCCCTTGGGAATTCTCCCGATGCCCTCCAATTGATAGAGGACTACGGTGCCGATGGGGTGCGGGTTGGACTATTATTGAGTTCTGCAGCTGGTAACGATCTAATGTTTGATGAAGCCCTGTGTCAACAAGGGAAAAATTTTGCCAATAAGATCTGGAACGGTTTTAGGTTGGTAGAAGGTTGGGAAGTGGCAGATTTGCCTCAACCGGAATCTTCAAAATTGGGGATTGAATGGTACCATTCCAAATTCAACAAGACCTTGTTGGAAATAGAGGACCATTTTAGCAAGTACCGAATTTCAGATGCCCTAATGACCATTTATAAATTGGTATGGGACGATTATAGTTCCTGGTTATTGGAAATTATTAAGCCGGCATACCAACAGCCTATAGATAGGGTCACTTTTGATGCCGTAATCGGAATATTTGAGAACAACCTTAAATTGTTGCATCCGTTTATGCCGTTCCTAACAGAAGAAATTTGGCAGCATATAGCCAAGCGTACGCCTGATGAAGCCCTGGTTGTGTCACAATGGCCAAAACAACAAAAGGTAAACCAAGATCTGATAGAAGGGTTCGATTTTGCCGCTGAGGTAATTGCCGGGATACGAACCATTAGGAAGGAAAAGAATATTCCCATGAAGGACACCTTGGAATTGTCCGTATTGAACGAAGGCCACATAGCTAAAGATTGGGATGTGATCATAAGCAAGCTTACAAACATCTCCAAAATTTCCTATATGGACAATCCGTTGGAAGGTGCGCTAACGTTTAGGGTGAAATCCAATGAATATTTTATTCCGATAAGCGGTGCAATTGATATTGAAGCGGAAATAAAAAAAATACATGAAGAATTGAATTATACCAAAGGATTTTTGGTCTCTGTTCAAAAGAAGCTTTCAAATGAGCGCTTTGTGAGCAATGCCCCGGAGCAGGTAATTGCATTGGAACGACAAAAAGAGGCCGATGCAGTTGCCAAGATAGAGACCTTGGAAAAGAGTTTGGCCAGTTTGGAATAATTGGGCCTAGATTTATTACAATGCGCTTACTTACCATCTTTGGATAAGTAAGCGCATTTCTGTTTCGATTATATGCTAACTTTTCTTTATCTTTAATAAAAGATCGGATTATGAAACCACTACTATTCATATTATTCCTGTTGTCGTTATTTTCTTCACCTGCACAGGAAGTGAAAACTGAAATATTATCAAAGGACATACAAATAAAAACAGCGGTATTACCGGCTCCTGATGAGAAAAAGGATGGTGCCATGGTTTATGGGTATGACCCTCAAGGAAATTTTGTGGTCCTACGGGAAGGCACCAACAACTTAGTCTGTTTGGCGGATAATCCGGAACAGGAAGGAATTAGTGTTTCCTGTTATTTTGATCAATTGGAACCTTTTATGAAAAGAGGTAGGGAGTTGACTTCCGAAGGAAAAAATGCTCAGGAAAAATGGGATATTAGAGGGGTTGAGGTTTCCTCTGGAAAATTAAGTATTCCCAAAGAGCCAAGTATGCTGTACATATTTTTTGGAAGCGAGAAAGCATATGACAAAACCACTGGAGCATTGTCCGATGGCAAGTTTCGATATGTTATTTACACTCCATTCGCCACTACAGAATCCACTGGACTACCCGATAAGCCGCACGCGCCTGGAATGCCTTGGCTTATGGATCCAGGTACTTATAGGGCGCATATCATGATAGGTCCCTTTTAATATTTCACAATCTTTCTATGCCAACTTCTAAGCACGCCTACATTTGTTTTGCGATCATAAATCGGAATATTATACCTTGATCCATTTGATATTTGATGTCTTTTTATTGTTTTTTCAGATGATTAATACTGTACATTTGCACCGTTTTAAAATAGCGCAATAATCCTGATTACATGAGTATTAAGAATCCAAATGAGCCAAAGGAATTGACATCGTTGGAGGTGAGTCTAGAAGAGATAGAGCAGTGTATTTCCATTTTGGATAAACTGGTGGACAACGCGCATCAGATTTTGGAATTACCCGAAGATAAAAGGGTGGCCCTATTAAAAGCCGCGGGAATACTTTCCCGACCGGACCGGCACGAATTCAAACGGCGCAAAAAAGATTCGGCGAAAGCTGCCAAAAGAAAAATGATAGAACGGGACAAACATGCCCGTAAAGAAACAGGAATACGCAGTGCAAGGGAGGCAACAGTATTTGTGGCACCCAAATTATTGGTAGCCCCTTCAAAGGAGCAATTGGAGGAAAGGGAGTTGGAATCACCAAGAAATTGCTATGTCTGTAAAACGGTCTATACAAAATTGCATCATTTTTATGATACCATGTGTCAGGATTGTGGAGACTTCAACTATGCCAAAAGGTTCCAAACAGCAGATCTTACCGGGCAGGTGGCAGTGGTAACAGGGTCCAGATTGAAAATAGGATACCATATCGCCTTAATTTTATTGCGTTCCGGGGCAACAGTGGTGGCTACGACCCGTTTTCCCGTGGATGCTGCCTTGCGTTTCTCCAAAGAAGAAGATTTTATGCATTGGGGACATCGATTAAAGATCCATGGTCTAGATCTTCGCCATATTCCCAGCGTTGAAATATTCTGTAATTTCATAGAACAACAATATGATCGGTTGGATATCCTGATCAACAATGCGGCACAAACGGTAAGAAGACCAGCGGGCTTTTACCAGCACCTTATAAAAAATGAAGAACTGTCCATAGCACAATTACCTCAGGATGCACAAGAAGTTCTTGCCGATCACAATTACTGTATACAGGAATTAAAATCATTGGGGAAAGGCACCGCTACAGAACAAAACAATGCATTACCGGTTACCTGGCATGCGCCGGAACCTGGAATTGGGATCAGGGCTTCGGCCAAGCTATCACAGATTCCTTATAGTTTTGACAATTCCCTTTCCACCAAGGAAGTATTTCCCGAAAGGGAATTTGATGCGGATCTGCAACAGGTGGATTTACGAAAGACCAATAGCTGGCGATTAAAATTAGGGGAGATTGAGACCCCCGAAATGATAGAGGTGCAATTGGTGAACGCCATAGCGCCATTTGTCTTGTGCAACCGCTTATCTAGATTGATGCGGCATGAAAACACCGGCAAAAAGCATATTATCAATGTTTCTGCCATGGAAGGTAAATTCCATCGTTTTTACAAGGAAGACCGTCATCCACATACCAATATGGCGAAGGCGGCCCTGAATATGATGACCCATACCTCTGCCCTCGACTTCGCAAAAGATGGCGTGTACATGAATGCAGTGGATACCGGTTGGGTTACGGATGAGGATCCAGTGGAGCTTACAAAGAAAAAAGTGGAGGTTCATGACTTTCAACCACCTTTGGATATTGTGGACGGCGCTGCTAGAGTGTTGGATCCACTCATTGATGGGATTAATACCGGAAAGCATTGGACCGGAAAATTTCTGAAGGATTACCATCCTATAGATTGGTAGTTTAAACATGGCCCTTAAATAAAAATCCTTGAAAAGAAAAGAGTTCTGTTTTGGCTCTAGTCCCTTGATTTATGTGGCATTAGACTTAGAAGTGCGCCTATAATCACTATATTTTTTACAATATATTGTCCAAGTAAAGTAGGTGTCAGAATATTTTCCTTAAATGTAAGTTCAGGAAAGAAAAGAAAAGGGGTAAAAGTCATACCAATATGGATCAAGGCCATAGTAATTACAGCTCTATTGTATTTTTGGGCAATTAATAGAATACCGATCAGCGTCTCCCAAAGGGCCAAAATAAAAATAGCGATGTAAGAGGGAACTAGATCATTTGTTAGCCTGGCAATGGTATGAATTGCCAAATCTTCGGCCGGACTCGTTGCAGAAAGGAATTTTAAAGATCCAAACCAAACATAAACCAGTCCAATACAGGCAGCGAGGATATATTCCTTAGAAATCCGGGCGGTAATATGTAAATAGATTTCTTTCATTTAATAGCAGGTAGGTTTGCAATGCTAAAGGAAACTTTTCCAAACATGGCCAGAAGCAAAAAGCCAACCCTTTATGGGTTAGCTTTTGGTGATTACTTATTTATGAATGTACTAGCAATGAATTTGGATTGAAATTAACTGTTGACTAAATTAGGTAGAATTACCTTTGGCAGAGGTTAATGATAAGTAAAGAAGATTAATGAAAGGTTAATGCAGACATTAAATTATAAAGGAAGGTAAAATAGTCCATTTTTGTATTATTTTGAATCTTAGTTTGAAAAGTCGGAAACTACATATCATTATATTTATAATAGCTGTGCTCGGCTTGTTCGTGGTGCAGTACCAATATTTAAGGATAGGCCTTAATCTAGCCAAGGTGCAGTTCAGTAAAAATATAGGAACCGTCAGTCGGGCTATAAAAATAGATCTGGCCGAAGAAAATGAACTAACATTTTTAATTGGGAAGTCCATTTCAATGGACGATTCTTATTTTAACCTTAGTTTGGATAGTGTGCAGAACGCCTCCGGACATTTTTTAAATGACTTTTTAAAAGATAGATTGGCAGTAAACGGTATCGCTGCCGAATTTTCATATCAACTGTTCTCTAGGGATTCCACTGATTACCTCACCTCACCCATCGTTTTTGAAAAAGAGGATAAATTGAATGCCTATCCTATAGAATTGGAAGGTTACCTACCTGCCTTGATAGGAAAAAGTTTAGTCTTGGAACTTCAGTTCAAAGATATTAACACCTACTTCTTATTTCAATTGAACGGGCTAACCATTCCTAGCCTGATATTCATATTTGCTATTATTATGGTCGTTATTTGGGTGCTTAGTTCATTTTATTGGCAAGGGAAACTCATTACAACAACCAACGAATTTATTAATAACCTCACCCATGAATTAAAGACCCCGGTATTCGCCATAGGGTTGGCCACTAAAATTCTGGAAGAGGATTTGGACGAGAAACACATGCCAATAATAGTGATTATCAGGCAACAGATAGAAAGATTGAAAGTCCATATTGATAAGGTCTTGGAATTGGGAGGCATGGAGCACAATAAAAATGCATTGGTTTTTAAGGATGTTGATTTTAGATCTAATTTACAAAGGCTTTGTGAAGAGTTTCAGACTTTGGGGACATTAGAAAGTCTTCAGTTCTCCTACGAAATAGAAAATGGGGAATACCCAGTACATGCCGCTGCTTCCCATTTAGAAAACGCAATAATCAATCTACTCGAAAATGCTAAAAAGTATTCTGAGGATCCTAAAATACAGTTAAAAGCATTTATTGAGCAAAAGTACCTGAAGGTGAGTGTTAAGGATAATGGTATAGGGTTAGATAAAAAGGATCAACAACGTATTTTTAATAAATATTATAGGGTCAACCAAGGAAATCTTCATACGGTCAAAGGATATGGGCTCGGTTTGCATTACGTAAAGCATGTGGTGGATAGCCATAAAGGTCATGTCAAAGTAGATAGCGAGGTTGGCATAGGGACCACCATTTCACTACTAATCCCATTAAAAAAAAATGAAAAAAGGATATAGCATATTATTGGTAGAGGACGATCCTGCATTGGGTTATTTGCTCACGGAGTATTTGAAGATGAAAGGATTTCAACTTACTTGGGCGAAATCTGGGAAGGAAGGATTGAAAAATATTGAAACCAACTATTATGATTTGGCCATTTTGGATGTGATGATGCCTGAAATGGATGGATTTACCCTTGCCGGGAAGATTCAAATTTTATCACCTGATTTACCGTTTATATTCTTAACGGCGAGATCCTTGAAAATTGATGTATTAAAGGGCTTTGGGCTAGGGGCTGTGGACTATCTTAAAAAGCCAATTGATGAAGAGGAACTTGTAGTACGTATAGAGAGCCTATTGTCCAGACTTGTTAAGAAAACTGTACCCGTCCCAGAAGAGAAAGATTACACCATTGGTATGTATAGATTAAACAGTATCAATCAAGAATTGGTTTTTAATAAGGAAGTAGTATCCTTGACCAGTAGGGAAAACGAACTACTGGTTTACTTGGTGAATAACAAAAATCAACTCTGTACCCACAAGGACATTCTTATACACCTTTGGGGGAAGAACGATTACTTCAATAGGAAGAGCTTAAATGTATTTGTTTCTCATTTAAGGAGATACCTTAGTAATGATCCAAGTATCAAAATTGACAATGTACACGGTCAAGGTTTTATCTTTAAAGTGAATGCACCTTAAGTGTTGTGATCTATATTATTTTGTATTCCAAGCAAAAGAGGATTTTTAGTATATTTATGAACTGAATATTAATATCCTGTCATGGAAACCTATGCAAATGCATTGCTTTATGCAATTCCCTTTTTTATTCTTTTGTTGGTAATTGAAATCGCCTATGGGTATTTCATAAAAAATCAAATGCATAAAGTGATGGATACTGTTTCGAGTATCAGTTCCGGACTCACAAATATTATTAAGGATTCTCTTGGTCTTGCTTTTATTGTGATCAGTTATCCATATTTGCTGGAACAATTGGCTCTAACGGAGATAAAAGCTACTTGGTTGGTTTGGGTAGTGGCTTTCGTGGTCTTGGATTTTGCGGGTTATTGGAACCATAGATTAAGCCATAAGATCAATATATTTTGGAATCAGCATGTGATCCATCATAGCAGTGAAGAGTTTAACCTTGCCTGCGCACTTCGGCAGCCCATCTCAAATTTGATCGGTTATTTTTCAATTCTTTTGATCCCTGCCGCTCTTTTGGGAGTGCCTTATGAGGTTATAGCGATTTTGGTCCCAGTTCATTTATTTGCCCAATTTTGGTACCATACCCAGCACATAGGTAGTATGGGGTGGATTGAAAAAGTGTTGGTGACACCATCCCAGCATAGGGTTCACCATGCCATCAATCCAGAATATATAGACAAGAATCTTGGACAGATTTTGAGTATTTGGGATCGTATGTTTGGTACATTTCAGAAAGAATTAAAAGACGTCCCTCCCCAGTTTGGGGTGTTAAAGCAAGCGGCAACCTGGAATCCTGTGCATATTAATTTTCAACATTTTTGGAGTTTGTTGAAGGATGCCTGGAGAACTGGGAATGCTTGGGATAAAATTAGGATTTGGTTTATGCCAACGGGATGGAGGCCAATAGATGTCCGTGAAAAATATCCCATCACTATTATTGAGGATGTTTATCAATTTAAACGGTATAGGACTGTAGCGTCATTGAAGCTTAAGGCCTATGTGATTTTTCAAATGTTGTTCAGTGTACTTTTGTTGCTTTTTATGTTCTATAATTACAGCAATATTGGCTTTGATGGATTATTGTTATTTGGGGCATTCGTATTTGTAGGTGTCTATGGGTATTCGTCCTTAATGGATAGAAGTAAAATAGCGGTTTTTATTGAGGTGGTGAGGGGACTGTGTGGCCTAGGGGTGATATTTTATACAGGGGATTGGTTTGGTCTTGAAAATTTTCTGCCCTTTGGAAAAGTTCTAATGGCAAGTTATTTTATGATCACAATGTTATTTGGGGTGTACTTTACTTATTTGGAAAAGGAAGAGTCACCTGCCCAATTATTGGCCTAAATACTGGATTGTCAAAGGTGATCTTACGACTTATTGCGTAGTTCCTTATCTACAAGGGCAATATATCGCTTCATGGCCTGCTTTGGTTTTACATTTTGGGCCTGTATGAGCGCATTGGCCTTAAATGCATTGATAAGGGGAATGCTGCTTCCGGGATGGTTGAAGTTCTCATTCGCAATGCGGTAATAAGCATACAGCTTTAACAGAAGGTCAGCGGGGAGTGGTTCTGTAAATTGATTCACAAAAGCAACAGCTTCAGAAAATTTCATGTATAATTTATCACTCGTCATCCCGATTTTTAAGTATGGCAATACAGGTTTTAGCACCTGTGACTTTTTGGTTCAATTTTACGGTAATTGGACAATCTAAAGGTAAGAACAAATCTACCCTGGAACCAAATTTAATAAACCCGCCATCTTCACCCTGGCGGACACTTTCTCCTTCAATGGCATAATTTACAATTCTTTTGGCCATAGCCCCTGCAATTTGTCTATACAGGATGTCGCCAAATTTTGGAGTTTTTATAACAACTGTAGTCCGTTCGTTCTCGGTACTTGCTTTTGGGTGCCAAGCGACCAAATATTTTCCCGGATGGTATTTGGAATACTTGACTACTCCACTGACCGGATACCTTGTTACATGCACATTTATGGGAGACATAAAAATGGAGACCTGTATTCTCTTATCCTTAAAGAACTCTGTTTCCTCTACCTCTTCTATAACCACTACTTTGCCATCTACGGGCGCCAAAATCTCATCAAAGTTTTTGACGACCTTGCGTTTAGGGTTTCTGAAAAACTGTAAGATCATCACCAAAATGAAGAGGGCAAATAGTTGTACAGTTAGTCTAGCCCAAGTAAGATCAATAAAAAAATGGGCCAAAAGACAGATTGAGGCAATAATCAAAAATGTGATTAAAATGATTTTTTGACCTTCTTTATGAAACATACGAAAATATATTTAATGTTAAATAAGCAAAAGGAGCGGCAAAGACCAAACTGTCCAACCTATCCAACATACCTCCATGACCCGGCAATATGGCACCACTATCCTTGACCCCTGCTCTTCTTTTGAACTTGGATTCGATCAAATCCCCCAGACTGCCAGAAACTACAATCACGACTGCTAGGATCAACCATTCCTTAAGGGAGAGGTTGGTTTCATAAGAAGACATGATGTATGCCGCAATTAAAGCGAAAACAAGACCTCCTAGAGCACCTTCAACTGTTTTTTTTGGGGATACTGCTGGGTATAGTTTTGTTCTGCCAATACTTTTACCTACCAAATAGGCAAAGGAATCGTTTACCCAAATGAGGATAAAAATACCCATAATCAAAAACTGGGCAAATTCGTCATCTTTATAAGGTATCATAGTTAGAAAAATACAGCCGCCACCAATATAAAATAATCCAAAAAGAAATTTTTGCAAGGTGTTGAACTTTGTTTCTTTTTTAGTAAAAAGAAACACCAGTAGGGCAAAATTAATAGTAATTGTCAGTAACATCAAAATATTGATGACTATTTTATCCTGAATAATATAAATGAATGCCCACCAAAGGACCAAATAGGCCACATATAAATGGTAACCCTTAAGTTTTACTATTCTCTTGTATTCATTAATACAAGCTAGACCAAAGGCCATAAACAGAAAGTCAAAGGCATCCGAGCTAAGGAAAATAGCAGATAGTAATAAAAAGACATAGACGACACCCGTTATTAGGCGCCTAAGGATTTCTCTCATATGTTAAAGGTCTTCCAGAAGTAAAAGATATAAATTTTTTGAACTACTTCCGTAAGAGAGGAAATCATCTTTGTCCTCGGTAGGGGACTGAAAATGTTTTATGGTAGTAATATTGGCCGGAATGCTATTTTTATACTTTTTCTTAATGTTTTTTAGACCTTCACCTATAGAATCAACCAATTGACTGGTAGTGGCAAAAACAATAAGATTTTCTGGTAAATCGTGTAGTTTGTATTCTTTTAATTGGTTGGAGCATACTAAAATAGACCCGTTTTGGGCTATGAGCTGCTCACAAGTGGTAAAAAACACCGTGCTCTTGTTTGGATTGTTG
Source organism: Flavobacteriaceae bacterium KMM 6897 (assembly GCA_035798135.1). Classification (GTDB taxonomy): domain Bacteria; phylum Bacteroidota; class Bacteroidia; order Flavobacteriales; family Flavobacteriaceae; genus Sediminicola. Next base: position 41,136 of record JAPFBR010000008.1, read on the forward strand.
GTAAATAGAAGGCTTTGACTGGTAAATCTAGCTTCCAATCTTTCGTCTATTGTAAAGAAGGTTTGATCTTGCCATTGATTTTCTACAATTATACTGTCCAAGGTCTCTGTTATTTCTGAAAAGGAATCGCAGTATAAAAATTTGCCCCCATTCTTTTTGAAGTGAATCGTAAATTTCTCGTCTACAGGAATATTGAGATCGGGCATATGCAACCCTCTGGTTTCAGCAGTTTCCCTGGAAACCTTCTTCTTTCCTCCTCCAAATAGTTTATCAAATAGACCCATTGTTGTTTATACGATCTTCAATTTATGGCATAAAGTAAAGCAAAAGACGTGTAATAACACGCCTTTTGTTCCTAAGATTCTAGTTCTTCTTTTGGTAATTCTTCTTTTTTGATTTTTTCTTGGCCTTGTGCATCAAACTCCTTGTCAAATGGTCTTTTGCCAAAGATCTTTTCCAAGTCGTCCTTAAAGATAACTTCTTTTTCCAAAAGTCGATCTGCCAATTCGGTAAGTTTATCCTTATGATTAGAAAGAAGGTCTACGGCTCTTTTGTATTGTTCCTCTATTAATTTGGATATTTCCCTATCGATCTTCTGTGCGGTTTCTTCACTATAAGGTTTGGTGAAGCCATATTCGTTCTGTCCGGAAGAATCATAGAAGGTTATATTTCCTATCTCCTCGTTAAGTCCATATATGGTAACCATCGCCCTTGCTTGTTTTGTCACTTTTTCAAGATCACTCAAGGCACCGGTTGAAATCTTGTCGAACATAACCCTTTCGGCAGCTCTACCACCTAAAGCGGCACACATTTCATCCTTCATTTGATCCGGTCTAACGATAAGTCGTTCTTCCGGCAAGTACCATGCGGCACCTAAAGATTGACCTCTGGGAACTATGGTCACTTTTACCAAGGGAGCAGCATGTTCCAACATCCAGCTAACAGTGGCGTGTCCGGCCTCATGATAGGCTATGGTTTTCTTTTCTCCAGGTGTGATGATTTTATTTTTCTTCTCTAGACCTCCTACGATCCTATCTACGGCATCCAAGAAATCTTGTTTTGTTACTGCTTTTTTCTCCTTTCGGGCTGCAATAAGGGCGGCCTCGTTACAAACATTCGCTATGTCTGCACCTGAGAAACCAGGTGTTTGTCTAGCTAGGAAATCCAGATCCAAGGTCTCGGCAGTTTTGATCGGTCTAAGATGTACCTCAAAAATCTCCTTACGTTCATTGAGGTCCGGAAGGTCTACATAGATTTGTCTATCGAACCTACCTGCCCTCATAAGAGCTTTGTCCAAGACATCTGCGCGGTTTGTGGCTGCCAATACAATAACATTGGTATTGGTGCCAAAACCATCCATTTCTGTCAGTAATTGGTTCAGGGTATTTTCCCTTTCATCGTTGGATCCTGTAAAATTATTTTTACCTCTTGCCCTACCAATTGCATCAATCTCATCGATAAATATAATGGCGGGAGATTTATCCTTGGCCTGTTTGAACAGGTCACGTACCCTTGAAGCACCAACCCCTACAAACATTTCAACGAAATCTGAACCTGATAATGAAAAGAAAGGCACTTTTGCTTCCCCTGCCACAGCTTTGGCCAGTAATGTTTTACCTGTACCGGGAGGTCCCACAAGGAGCGCGCCTTTCGGTATTTTACCACCTAAAGAGGTGTATTTGTCCGGATTTCTTAGGAACTCAACTATTTCTTCTACTTCCTCTTTTGCACCTTCAAGACCAGCGACATCCTTAAAGGAGGTTCTTGTATCTGTTTTTTCATCGAAAAGTTTGGCTTTTGATTTGCCAATATTGAAGATCTGTCCACCAGCACCTCCACCGGCACCACCTGACATCCTGCGCATCAAATAGATCCAAATACCAATGATAAGGACAAAGGGCAGCAAAGTCAATAGCAGATCACCCAGTACATTGGATTCCGTATCGTAATCGACTATGGTATCTAGGTTGTTCTCTTTTTTGATGTTTTTTATTTCGTTCTCGAAATTCTGTAAATCCCCGTAATCCAATATGTACTGCGGGGTAACTCCCTGTGTAAGGGCAAAGGCTTTTTCAGCAACATCTTTGTGAACGTCTTTACTTAATGCCTCCTCCGTAAGGAAGACTTTAGCTTGACGGGTATTGGTGATAATCAAAATTTTTGAAATATCTCCGTTTCTCAAATATTCCTGAAGTTCAGATGAGGTAGTTTTTTTGGTGCTATTGAAGTTGCCGCTTCCAAAAAATTGAAAACCAATAAGCAACATTGCAATTAACCCATAAATCCACCATGAGCTGAATTTCGGTTTTTTGGGACTTGTATTATTTTCTTTAGCCATTATTTTTTTTTACTTATTAAAACTACTTTCAATTGCGGTTACCTTCGCATCGCCCCATAGACCTTCTATGTCATAATATTCCCTAGTTTGCGTCTGGAAGACATGTACCACAACATTTACGTAGTCCATTAAGACCCACTCCGAATTGTCGGAACCTTCAACGTGCCAAGGCTTATCTTTTAAGCCCTTGCTTACAGTTTTCTGGATTGAGTTGACGATTGCATTAACATGCGTATTGGAAGTGCCATCACAGATAATAAAGTAGTCACAAACAGTATTCTCAATTTCTCTGAGATCGAGGATGTTTATATGGTTTCCTTTAACTTCTTCTATTCCGAATAAAATTGAAGTGATTAATTCATCTTGACTAACTTTACTATTCTGCATTCAAAAATTTTATATTTTACAAAGTTATCGTTTTTTTGTTTTTTTAGCTATTGTTTTTAACATAAGATTGTGCAACAAACTAACTACTTACTTATGCAGATACTCAAACTTAATGCCACGGAATCCACAAATGCATACTTAAAGGAGCTATTGACAGAAGTTGAGCTGAATGATTTTACGGTTGTAGTGGCCCATGAGCAGTCCAAGGGTAGGGGGCAGATGGGGACCAAATGGGTGTCAGAACCGGGTAAAAACCTAACGTTTAGCGTGTTGAAGCGGTTTGATGATTTCATGGTAGCCCATCAATTTATGATTAATGTGGTGGTTTCCATGGCCCTTTTCGAGCAATTAAAGAAGCTTCAAATACCTGATCTTAGTATTAAATGGCCAAACGACATTCTGTCAGGTCATCAGAAGATTGCCGGGATCCTGATCGAAAATATTCTTTCTGGTGATAAAATCCAATCTTCTGTTATAGGGATTGGGCTAAATGTGAACCAAATGCACTTCAATAATCTTCCCAATGTTTCCTCATTGAAACTAATTTTGGGAAAAAATCAGGATTTGGATGAGCTTTTAGGTAACCTTTTAGCAACAATGCAGGAAACTTTTGAATCATTTATAGCAAAAAACACTTCAAAGGGGATCGTCCTTCTCGAAAAATACAAAAGTGTGCTCTTTAGAAAAGATAAGCCTTCCACCTTTAGAAATCAGGATGACGAATTGTTCATGGGATTCATCACCGACGTCTCTTCCGAAGGTAAGCTCATTGTGGTTTTGGAGGACGATGTTAAAAAAGAATTTGGACTAAAGGAAATTAAATTACTGTATTAGATTTTATGAAGGTTTTCCGATAAGGTTCCCATAAAATTAGTGATAGGGGTTTTTATCATCATGGCCATCATGGCGTTGAATTCCCCTTCGAAACTTAGGACAACATCGCTTTCGTTTTCACCAAGGGAAACAATATCTGCCGTTAGGGTGAATGGTAGCTTGTCACTTGCAGCGCCCAAAACAACCTTATCATATGGCTCTTTTTCCTTAAGTTTTAAAACTATTTCCGGCATTCCTTTTAATGCAAACAGAAATTTATCTGCTCCCAATACTTCAAATTTACTGATGTTTTCGGGCATTAATTTTTCGAAATTTTTGATATCAAGCAAAAAATCATAAACTTCTTTTGCGCTTTTTGCTATTGTTTTCTTTGGAGTTTCAATGTGCATAATAAATTATATTTTCCATTCTGCAGGATTATTTTTCCATGCTAGAAGGGTGTTCAGTTGTTCTTCTTTTATATAGTTGGTCTCGGAGGCCTGTTTTATCAGGTGGTCATAGTCGCTCAAAGTATGGAGATCTATGCCTTTCTTTGCGAAATTGTCTGTGGCCACGGAGAAACCATACGTAAAAATGGCGATCATTCCCTTGATATTGGCACCGCTTTCTATAAGGGCATCCACGGCATTTAAACTACTTTTTCCTGTACTGATCAAATCTTCGATGACCACTACATTCTGGTTGGGTTCCAAATATCCCTCGATTTGATTTTGTCTTCCATGGGATTTGGCCTCGGGTCTGACATAGACAAAAGGAAGGCCCAAAGATTCGGCCACTAACATGCCAATACCAATGGCGCCGGTAGCTACGCCTGCTATGACATCTGGTTTTCCATAAAGGTTTTCCACCTGTTTGGCCATCTCCTCCCTAACATAATTTCTAATGGCAGGGTAGGACAGGATAATTCTATTATCGCAGTAAATTGGAGATTTCCAACCTGAAGCCCATGTAAAAGGATTTTCAGGTGTCAACTTTATTGCATTAATTTGCAACAAAAGCTCTGCAGTTTTTTTAGCGGTGTCTTTATTTAAAACCATGACGCAAATGTATAAAGTTTTTGTTAATGAGTCCGCTCTTATTTTGACAAATAAACTCTCGGAAACAGACAACAGCAAATATTATTTGTTGAATGGGAAATCTGTCAAGGAGGCTATAAATGCGCTGGCAAAAAATAAAATTAGCCAAGCCTATATCTATCATCCCAACCACGAAGAAATACTAAAAAAGTTCACCAAAAAAATTCCTTTGGTGGTTGCTGCTGGTGGCGTTGTAACCAATAAGGAAGGAAAAGTTCTTTTTATTTATAGGAATAATAAATGGGATCTACCTAAAGGAAAAGTAGAAAAAGGGGAGACCCTGCCCGATGCTGCAATCAGGGAGGTAGAGGAAGAAACAGGGGTAAGGGGATTGAAAATAGAGAACTTTCTTAGGACTACCTACCATGTATTTAAGAGGAATGGCACCTACAAACTAAAGGAAGTACATTGGTACGCCATGCGTACGGCATATAAGGGTCCTTTGGTGGGAGAAGCGGATGAAGGGATAGTAAAGGTTAAATGGAAGGGACCAAAAAAAATTAAAAAGGCACTTCAGAATTCCTATACCAATATCAAGATACTCTTCGAGGACTAATTATTATTTTGTTGCCAAGCCACTGTCTTTTAGTACGCGGTATACGGGATACTGCAGAAAGGCAGTTTCATAGTATTTAGAATGGGTATAAAGCCAGTCCAACTGAGCATACCAATTTTGGGCGAATTCCGGTTCCATTTCTTTTTTGAGCTGAAATTCAAGGTTCAACGCTTCGTTTTCCTCTAACATGCTAAGAGCTACATCTTCAAATACGTACGGGGAAAATCCTTCTTTCCTACTAAGAATTGTGTCAAAGAAATTCCAGTTGAAAAATGAATCAGGAGCTTCCGGTTCCAAGGTTTCCAACAGATATCGCATTCCGGGTTGGTTTGTTGGAACCAAAAAATCCCCTTGTGAAAATTTTATGGTGTCCAATTTTTTGGAAATATTGGTCCCGTAATGTGGGTAGTGGCCTTCATAGGGCCTGTCATAGGTATTGTAAGATGCAATTTTATAAGATTCAACAGATAAGGTGGTTTCTTGCTGTAAAGTTTGGTAACCAATTTGGTTTTTTATTAGGAGGTCAACAATTTTTGACCATCCTTTTTTAATGAGATATGCCTTGGGAACTTCAACAATCACTGAGGGTTTAAAGTTGTCCTTGTAGGCTATTTCTTTTGTGAAAGGTCTGGTTTTGTCATATTTTAAGCGGGGAAGGCCTGTGACTTCACTGATGAGTGTATCGGCTTCAAATCCCTTAAAATTTAAAGTAGAAATTTTGGTACTGTCCACTTCCCATCGCAATGGGTAGTAGTCCATTTCCAATTGTGCGGAAAAGGCAAGCTCTCGTAATTCCTTTATTTTTTTTGAGTCGGCATCTGCTATTTCTATCATCTTCACCATGAGTTGGTAAGTCCCCTCCACCCTTTTTTTGTACGGTTTCAGCATATGGGTCTCTACCATCATTCCAAGAGTGTTCCATAAAGTGGTGTAACCGGTGGAGTACCGAGGGGAGTCCATGAATTGGGAAAAACCTTTTTCCGGCACCTCATTGAATACATTAACATAGGGCGTAATGTCCCAATTTGAACTTGCTAATGATTGTTCCAATTTAGGCCTTAATTCTTGGTCCAGGTATATTCCAAGGTCTCCCCCAAGTTTATTATGCTGGGTAAATAGGTGTGTAAGGGTATACTGATAGTCGGCTCCGTTACTGACGTGGTTGTCAATGAAAATATCAGGTTTTACCAAATGAAAGATATCGGCAAAAGTTTTTGCATTTTTGGTGTCGGATTTGATAAAATCCCGATTGAGATCATAATTTTGGGCATTGCCCCTAAATCCATAGGCCTCAGGCCCATTTTGATTGGCACGGCTAGTGGAGTTTCTATTTAGTGCCCCATCAATATTATAAATGGGAATGGTTGTGATGACCGTGTTTTTTGGAGGGGTTATTTTTTTCACGGCTAAATCCCGGAACAAATTCATGGTAGCATCAATCCCATCACTTTCTCCAGGGTGTATGCCATTGTTGATCAGTATGATGGTTTTTTTCTTGCTTATTTTGATGAAATTGAAATCACTGTCTAAATTATAGGTGACAATGTGCAAGGGGTTTCCGCTATCTGTCTCTCCAATGGTTTGGATGTTTATGGCAGGAAATTCTTTGGCCAATTGTATATAAAAATCTATCACCTCTGGGTAGGTGGCGGTTTGGTTCCCGTTGGATTTTTCAAATGGGGTCGGATATTCTGCTATTTTGTCTTCTATTTTTTTTTCACAGGAAAGGAGTAGGAAAAGAATGGAAAAGAGTAAAAAATATCTCATTTATTTGCAATTATAGAGAGGACATTATCGGCAATGTCTTTTCAAAATTAAGCAAATTTAAAGTTTAAAGACTAAGCGGCATTTGTTATTTCTTCAATTTCACTTCTCCTTATAGGCTTGGTCTTATATTCAATGGTATGGTGGGTTCTTGATTTGAAGGTTTCCGATTTTTGTTGGTCGGCCGGATCTATAGAGGAAGTGACTATGTTTATAAATACCTTTTGTTCCATTTTCAAGGTAATAAACTCTTCTAAAAACTGCCAACCGTCCATGATGGGCATATTGATATCCAAAAAAATTATACTTGGGATCTCCTTATTTTCCTCCATCATTTCCCGAATGCCTTCCATTGCGAGCAACCCATTTCCGTATGTGAAGATATTTTCGCAATCCACTACCGATCCGAGCATTTTTTTTATGCCAAATACGACAATGCAGTCATCGTCTATGATACAGACAGAATTAATTTTTTTCATTGAAATATATGTTAAATGTGGTGCCTTTGCCCACTTCACTATTCGTGATTATTTTGCCATTCATGGCTTCTACTTGGTTATTTGTTATATAAAGGCCAATTCCTCGGGCATCTGTATTGTTGTGAAAGGTTTTGTACATACCAAATAATTTACTGCCGTATTTTTTAAGGTCAATACCCAAGCCGTTATCAGCTATGCTCAAGATGATATACCCTTGACTTCTCTTTGTCGTCAAGGTTATGATTGGAGCTCTATTAGGGTCTTTGTATTTTACAGCATTGGTTATAAAATTCATCAATATACTTTCCAAATAGGCGGGAATCGCCCTAATGTAAACATCATCTGGCACTTTATTGATTATTGTAGCGCTATTGTTTTTTAGAAATGCCATTAGATTTTGCCGTACTGCCTCAAGTTTTGAATTCAAATGTAGCGGTTGTTTTCCTAAATTGATATTGGTGTTGATCGCAACTACCTCGTTTAAATTATCCAAGGTTTCCAATAAATTGTCCGAGGCATCCGTCAACATATTTACTATTTTATACTTTTCTTCTTCATCTTTCTCGTTGACCAAGAAATCCAATAACATAGAAAAATTGGCGGTATGGGACCTTAGGTTGTGGGAAACGATATGGGCAAAGTTGATCAATTTTTTGTTCTGTAAGGAGGTTACATTAATCAAATCCCTTAGTTCTTCCTCTTTTTGTTTCAGTTTGGAAATATCCAAACTGAACCCAACCAGGGCAGTTGCTTTGCCGTCCAATCCCTTGAGCGGTATCTTGGAAGTGAGGAAATGGGTAGCCTTTCCATTTTTGGTAATATTTACCGTTTCCTTTCCTATTATAGGTACTAAGGTGTTGAGGACCTTTAGGTCTTCGTTCCTTGAGATTTGTGCAATTTTTTCATCGTAAAGGTCAAAATCACTTTTGCCCAATAATTCTTCTTCATTTTTCACGCCCAAATATTGGCATTCGGATCTGTTGACAAGAATTTTTCTCGATTCAAGGTCTTTTATATAAACATTTAAGGGTAGATTATCCAATACGGTTCGAAGCAGTTCTTCACTTTCTTTGGTCTTGGTCTCCGCTTTTACAATATCCGTAATATCTTGGCAAGTGCCTATTAGCCCAATAAATACACCATTTTTTCTTATGGGTTGGCCAGCGGCTAGGATCCAAATGTCTTTTCCTTTCGCAGTTACCAAAGGAATTTTCCCGCTCACTTGTTGACCAGTGCTGACGGCTTTGCGGACCATATTTGCAATGGTTTCCCCTCTATATCCTTCTTTATAAAAATTGTGGCCGTTAAGCATGGAGGGCACATAATCCATAGGAACTTCATGAATGGCCTTAGTAATATTGCACCAAAGTAGCTCATTCTTTTCGGCATCGTATTCCCAATGTCCTATTTTTCCAATTTCAGATTTTTCCTTGAAAAGTACTTCAAGCTTTTCCAATTTCAGTTCATTTTGTATTCTTTCGGATACATCCTTGGTGCTCAAAATGACACCAATAATATTTTCCTTGTCATCATACCAGGGAATATTGGTCCATTCGTACCAACGCTCATTTTTGTCCTTATCAATAAGGCGTTCAATGTGAGCTTCACTGCATTTTCCCAATAGGCAATCGTCCAAGGCATTTTGCCAATTCTGATTTACACTCTTAAAGAGTTTATGAAGTGTTTTTCCGTATACGGTTGAGGGGTTGAAATCGAAAGAGGATACCCATTTGTCCGAAGCATGAACTACCTCGAACTTGGTGTTCACAAAAGCCGTTGCTCCTGGCAATTGCTTTATAAGGTAATTATTAGTTTGTACTTGGGTTTCACGCAACATTCTAGGGAAATTTCTTACTAATGTAAACGGATTTTACATATTGAGTAAGAGTTTGTTGTGAATAGGACCTAAGTAGTGGTGGAGGAACCATATTCATGGGTGTAGTGCCTTAAAAAATCGATGATATACAGAAAATTACTACATTTTAAATCAATAGGGCATGCGTAGTCTTGATTGATTATTGTCGAAAATTCCTAGTTTTTATTTTATTAAATGGTCCACCAAAAACCAATATTTGAAGTGTTCTATTTTTTGGGATTTTACAAATAGAGCAATATCCTATTTATTTACACGAACACTATCAGGAACCAATCCTGTATAATCTCCCCCATTTCTAATTACATCCCTTACAATGGATGAACTGATATAGGATTTACCGGATGAAGTAAGGAGAAAAACGGTCTCAATTTCCGAAAGTTTCCGGTTGGTATGTGCAATAGCCTTTTCAAATTCGAAATCACCTGGATTCCTCAAACCCCTTAAAATAAAACTGGCATCTATTTTTCTGCAGAAGTCAACTGTTAAGCCCTCGTAGGTCATTACCGTAATTTTTGGCTGGTCTTTAAAGGCTTCTTTAATAAAGCGGGTCCTTTCTTCCAAGGTGAACATGTATTTCTTATCGGCATTGATTCCTATGGCTATTACGAGTTCATCAAAAAGGGTAATGCCTCTATGGATGATATCAAAATGGCCTAGGGTAAGGGGATCAAAGGAGCCTGGAAAAATGGCACGTCTCATTATAGTTGGTTTTAAGGTGTTTAAAGTTACTTATTTTTCTTTTAAGGCTTCTATGATGGCACTTTCAAAGAGTTGCGGCAATTCTATACCAGCAGCTTTGGCCTGTTGGGGTAAAATACTTTCTTCTGTGAGGCCCGGGGTTGTGTTCATTTCCAACATATAGGGTTCATCACCAACAAATATAAATTCGCTTCTGGAGAACCCTTTCATTTTAAGGACGTCATAGGCACGACGAGCGACTTCCGAAACTTTCGTTTCCTGCTCCTTGCTTATTCTCGCAGGGGTTATTTCTTTGGATTTTCCTTCATATTTGGCTTCGTAATCAAAAAAGTCGTTCTCCGTGATAATTTCTGTAATGGGCAATACCTTGGTGACTCCATTGAAGGTAATGACTCCCACAGAGACTTCTGTTCCATTTAAAAAACTTTCAATGATAATCTCGTCATCTTCCTTATAGGCTTTTGAAATGGCCTCGGAAAGATCTTTTTTGTAATAAACTTTAGAAATTCCAAAGCTGCTGCCGGCTTTATTGGCTTTTACAAAACATGGAAGTCCTACTTTTTCAACAATTTCATCTTCGTTAACGGAGTCCCCCAAATTTAAATAGTAAGAGGGTGCAGATAAGATTCCATAAGGTTTTAGAACACTTAGGAGGTCTCTTTTGTTGAAGGTCAATGCCGCTTGGTAATGATCACAAGAAGTTTGGGGGATGCCCATCAATTTAAAATAGGCTTGCATTAAACCATCTTCCCCTGGAGTACCGTGAATTGCATTAAAAACACAATCAAAAACTATTTTACCATCGGGCATAACCAATGAAAAATCATTCCTATTTATTACATATTCTTTTAGTTTTTCGTCTATATAAACCCATTTGTCCTTATATATATGGATTGGAAAGGCATTGAACTTCTCCTTGTCCAAAAATTTATGTACTACCCCTCCACTTTTTAGGGAAATTTTATATTCGCTGGAATACCCACCCATTATGATGGCAATGTTCTTTTTCATCTGTATGTACTTCGTTGTGTTTGGTGGATAGATGTATTTCCCAAGGTTGTCATATACCTAAACCATCAAAACAAATATCATTTTTTTAAAGTAAAGAAAAAAGCTTTGTGTTTCATATATTTGTTCGGATTACTAAAAGAGTTATGATGAATTTTTTCCGATTTTTGGGAAGTAAGGTTTTTTTAATACAATTGGCACTGGCAGTTGTAGTTATAGTGTTATTGGTCTTTGGAACAATGCAATGGCTTAAAAGTTCAACCAATCACGGTGAGTTTGTAACGGTGCCCGATCTATCAAAATTATCAGTTTCTGATATGAGAAATGTAATTGAGCAAAACAATCTTAGGTACGAAGTTTTGGATTCTGCAAATTACAATCCTGAATATCCTAGATTTTCCATTATTGAACAAGACCCTCCTGCAGGGAATAAGGTGAAATCGAACAGGAAAATTTATATTACTATCAACCCATCGGGCTACAATAAGGTGACCGTACCGGATATTATTCAAAATTCTATTCGTAACGCTACTTCAAAACTAAGGGCTGTGGGTCTGGATGTTCAACGTATTACCTATATTGAAGAAATGGGAAAGGATATGGTATATGAAATTAGATTTAAAGGCAAATACATCAAGCCAGGTGACCAATTACCAAAAACTTCCAAAATAGAACTTGTCTGTGGAAGAGGAGAAATAACGCAAAGGGCTGTCATAAAAGATGAATCAGAAGAATAACATATGGAAGAGGTACAAGGGCCGGAATTGAATGAAGAGGAGTTATTTGAACATTTCAAATTTGTTGCCGGAAAGGGACAAGAGCCACTGAGGGTAGACAAGTTTCTAATGAATTTTATTGAAAATGCCACCAGGAATAAAATTCAACAAGCTGCCAAGGATGGTCATATTTGGGTCAATGATTCCATCGTAAAGTCGAACTATAAAGTGAAGGCAGGTGACGAGGTACGTGTGATGTTCGAGCACCCTCCCTATGAATTTCTATTGACCCCTGAGGATATTCCTTTAAACATTGTTTATGAGGACGATGTGCTTTTGGTGGTCAATAAACCTCCGGGCATGGTCGTACATCCAGGGCATGGAAATTATTCGGGTACCTTGATCAATGCGCTTTTGTACCATATAGAGTCGTTGCCAATGAACAGTGATGAACGACCTGGGCTGGTACATCGAATAGATAAGGACACTTCGGGACTTTTGGTGGTTGCCAAAACAGAGGCGGCCATGACGCATCTGGCCAAACAATTCCACGACAAAACTTCGGAAAGGGAATATGTCGCCATGGTCTGGGGAAATGTGGAGGATGAAAGTGGAACCATTGAAGGGAATATTGCCAGAAATCCCAAAAATCGACTCCAAATGGAAGTTTTTCCAAAGGGGGATCAGGGCAAAGAAGCAGTTACACACTACAAGGTGTTGGATCGCTTGGGGTATGTTACGGTCCTCTCCTGTAAATTGGAAACGGGCAGGACCCATCAGATAAGGGTACATCTTAAGTATATTGGACATACCTTGTTCAACGATGAACGCTACGGGGGCGAGAAAATACTAAAGGGAACCACCTTTACCAAATACAAGCAATTTGTGGATAATGCATTCAAAATCTTGCCAAGACAGGCTCTGCATGCAAAGACCCTAGGTTTTATCCACCCTGTTTCGGGAGAATTTATGCGTTTCGACTCAGAGATTCCGGATGATATGGCCAATTGTATTGAGAAATGGAAGCAGTATGCCAAGCATAGCCAAGAAGAATAAATTTCATCGATAGAATCATTGAAAAGTCCTTTTGCAATGAGGTGATTTCTAAAAAGGAAGGCATTAATTTTATCGGACGTTTAGGAATTTAAATTTAAGTAAGGAATGAAAATTGTAGTATCACCAGCAAAATCGCTCGATTTTGAAAGTGAATTGCCAACAAATAAATTTACACAACCTGCCTTTTTAAAGGAAGCAGGGACCCTTAATGCAATATTGGCCAAAAAAAAGCCCAAAGCATTGTCAAAATTGATGGATATCTCCGAGAATTTGGCGGAATTGAATTGGGAAAGGAACCAAAATTTTATAGTGCCATTTACAAAGGAGAACGCCAGACCTGCTATTTATGCCTTTAGTGGAGACGTATACCTCGGTTTGGACGCATACACACTTTCCGAACAACAACTACAGAATTTACAGGATAAACTAAGGATATTATCTGGCCAATACGGTATTTTGAAACCGTTGGACCTGATGCAGCCCTATCGGTTGGAAATGGGGACTCAATTGAAGGTCGGTAGAAAGAAAAATCTTTATGCCTTTTGGAAAAAGCCACTTACCGCCCATTTAAATGAAGAATTGATGGATGACGAGCTGTTTGTGAATTTAGCTAGTAATGAATATTTCAGTGTCCTTGATAAAAAGGCCCTTAAAGTACCTGTAATTACCCCTATTTTCAAAGACTGGAAAAACGATAAGCTTAAGGTAATCAGTTTTTTTGCTAAAAAGGCCAGAGGGTCCATGGTACGCTATATTTTAGATAGCAATGCCGAGACTTTAGAAGATATAAAGGGATATAATGTGGATGGTTATGCCTATAGTGAGCAGTTCACCGAAAATGTGCAAGAACCAGTATTTGTGCGATAATATATCCCATCAAAAATCGTTTATTATTTGATGCTAATTTTAAAATATCAAATGATGGGCAAAGTAATTTCATCTGTAGTACTTATTGTATTGGTTTGTTTTGGTTGTACCGATAGGGATGATTCAATTACCATGGCCAATATTAGGGTAAAGAATGTGAGCGAATTAAATTTCGACTCGGTACAAGTAGGGGCAGAAGATAAAATCCATGAAAATGTGGCCACTGGTGCTTTTTCCGCTTACTTGGAATACGAAACCGCCTATTCCTATGATTACATAAAAATAACCTCTGGCGAAGAAGGTGTTTTTATCCTTCAACCAATCGACTTTGTTGGGGAAACCCCATTGACACCAGGTTTTTACACCTATGAACTCAATGTTCTGGAAACAGGAGAGGTGCAGTTAGAATTCGTGGTAGACTAAGACTATTTCTTTTTTTCTATTTTGATTTTTTCCTCTATGGTAGGTCGTTTTTTGATTTTACGTTTTCTCCTGGCCCCATAGGAGTTGTTAGAAATTTTACCTTTTTTGGATTTGAGATCACCTTTGCCCATGCTTCTATTTTTAGTTTATTAAAATTAAAAATTCACTAATCAACTTCAAGCTCATTCAATTATTTCATTGCACTTCGTATATTTAAAGAGTATACTTCAGTGAAGGTAGCACTTATTTTGCTTTATTTCCACCTTCTTTTAATATGGATTATATTGAATAACACCAATTTAAGCTTCTTTTTCCATTTCCAGTAATTTGAGGCCTAAGCTAAAAATAGTAAGTTTGCTTTGCAGGCTTATTCACTTTTTGGAGTTGTCTGTTGGGCCAATTAGTAATTTTTTGTAAAGAAAAGCTATGAAGATAAAAAAGGTTTTAGTAGCGAATAGAGGAGAAATTGCCATTCGAATATTTAGGGCATGTGTAGAAATAGGGGTAAAAACTGTGGGGATATATACCTATGAAGATCGCTACTCCCTACATCGTTATAAAGCCGACGAATCTTACCAGATAGGGGAGGATAAGGATCCTTTAAAACCCTATTTGGATATAGACATCATTATAAATGTAGCCAAGGAGAACGAAGTGGATGCGATACATCCTGGCTATGGATTTTTATCTGAAAACCCCAAATTCGCTCAAAAATGCGAGGAAAATGGGATAATTTTTATAGGTCCCAAAGTTACTGTGTTAACCGCTTTAGGGGATAAGATTAGAGCTAAAGAGGTTGCAGTTGCCAATAACATTCCAATCATTAAAAGTAGCACCAGAGATCTTACCGATATAGCAACGGCCTTGTCAGAAGCAGAACATATTGGATACCCAGTGATGTTAAAAGCGGCTTCAGGGGGGGGGGGGCGTGGGATGAGGGTAATCCGTACTGAAGAGGAATTGAGAAAGGGCCTCCCCGAGGCCAAAAGGGAATCCCTAAATGCCTTTGGGGATGATGCTGTTTTCTTGGAAAAATTTATAGAAAACCCCAAGCATATTGAAATACAAATAGTAGCCGACACCCATGGAAATATCGTACACCTATTTGAAAGGGATTGTTCGGTTCAGCGTCGGTATCAAAAAGTTATAGAATTCGCACCCTCCGTAGGGCTGTCACAACAAATGAAGGATAGGTTGTATACCTATGCTATTCAAATTTGTAAGGCTGTAGATTATGACAATATTGGTACAGTGGAATTTCTGGTAGACGAAGATGGAAGTATTTATTTTATCGAGGTCAATCCGCGAATTCAAGTAGAACATACGGTAACCGAAATGATCACCAATATAGATTTGGTCAAGCTGCAGTTATTCATTGCCGGCGGTTATAAACTTTCGGATCAACAAATAAAAATAGAAAACCAGGCTTCTATAACAACGTCGGGCTTTGCTTTACAGTGCAGAATAACAACAGAGGATCCTACTAATGACTTTAAGCCAGATTATGGGGTGGTTACTACGTATAGAAGTGCTTCGGGGTTTGGAATAAGGCTGGATGCTGGGAGTATTTATCAGGGAGTGAACATCTCTCCCTTCTTTGATTCCATGCTTGTTAAAGTTTCGTCTACAGGTCGGACTTTGGACGGTGCCTGTCGTAAAATGAGAAGGGCTTTGGCGGAATTCCGTATCCGTGGTGTACAAACCAACATGGCTTTTTTGGATAATATATTAAAGCACCCAACTTTTAGGGAAGGGAGGGTGACTGTCAATTTTATAAAAAATGAACCTAAATTATTTGAAATTGTTGAACCTAGAAATAGGGCCAATAAATTAATCGAATATTTAGGGGAAATCATTGTGAATGGCAACTCGGACGTAAAACGGAAAAATATCAACCATGTATTTACCAAACCAAAAGTACCATCATTTCCTAAAGGCAGCGAGTACCCAAAAGGGACAAAAGATTTACTTACGGAGCTTGGGCCCGAGAAATTTGCGCAATGGTTAAAAAATGAAAAGAAAGTTCATTTTACGGACACTACCATGCGAGATGCCCATCAAAGTTTGTTGGCAACACGAATGAGGACCACTGATATGCTGAAAGTTGCCGAGGGATATGCCAAAAATCATCCTGAGATCTTTAGTATGGAAGTATGGGGAGGGGCCACCTTTGATGTTTGCTTGCGTTTTTTACAAGAAAACCCCTGGGAGCGATTGGAGTTATTACGAAAGGCCATGCCAAACGTATTGCTGCAGATGTTGATACGAGGTTCCAATGGTGTTGGATACACCGCCTATCCCGATAACCTTATTGAAAAATTTGTTGAAAAATCATGGGAATCCGGGATTGATGTATTTCGAATCTTTGATTCACTTAACTGGATGAAGTCCATTGCCCCATGTATAGAACATGTACGTACAAGAACAGGGGGATTGGCTGAAGGGTCACTTTGTTATACTGGAGATATTTTGGATGTGCATAAAACGAAGTACAATTTAAAATATTATGTGCAGTTGGCAAAGGACATTGAAAATGCCGGAGCTCATATCTTAGGGGTCAAGGATATGGCCGGATTGTTAAAGCCATATGCGGCATATGAACTGATATCGGCATTAAAATCTGAAATAAATATACCGATTCATTTGCATACCCATGACACTTCTTCCATTCAGGCGGCCACCTATTTAAAGGCAATAGAGGCCGGAGTTGACGTTGTGGATGTGGCCATAGGTGGTTTATCCGGATTAACCTCTCAGCCCAATTTCAATTCCGTAGTGGAAATGTTACGTTTTAATGAAAGGGCACCCAAGTTCAATACAGAAAAGTTAGCGGAATATTCGAATTATTGGGAAACCGTTCGAAATTATTATTACACTTTTGAATCTGGTTTAAAATCGGGCACGGGAGATGTTTACCAGCACGAGATTCCAGGGGGTCAGTACTCAAATCTTAAAGGGCAGGCGATAGCCCTGGGACTAGAAGATAAATTTCCCGAGATAACAAAGATGTATGGTGAGGTGAACCAACTTTTTGGGGACATCATAAAAGTTACCCCAAGCTCTAAAGTGGTTGGTGACATGGCCCAATTTATGGTCAGCAATAATTTAACGGTTAAAGATGTTCAGGAGAAAGGAGATACCATTTCTTTCCCGCAATCGGTCTTAAGTTTTTTTAAGGGCGATTTGGGTCAACCTGTAGGGGGCTTTAACCAAGAATTGCAAAAACTGATCTTAAAAGGTCATACCCCATATTCAGAAAGGCCCAATGCCCATTTGGAACCCATAGATTTTGAAAATGAATTTGAAAAGTTTCGTAATCAATTTTCGTCAGGAATGGGCAGGGAATTGAAAACAACTGACTTTCTATCCTATAAATTATATCCAAAAGTATTTTCAGATGCCTACCAAAAACATCTAAAATATGGTAACGTCATGAACATCCCCACTAAAAATTTCTTTTATGGAATGGAGGTAGGGGAAGAAATTATGATAGAATTGGATAGGGGAAAAAATCTTCTGGTGTCATTAATGTTAAAAGGAGCACCAGATGAAAATGGCAATGTCAGTATCATTTTTAAGGTGAATGGGCAATCCCGTAATGTTTTGATCCGGGATACTTCCATCACTATAGTAAAAGTGGAACATATAAAGGCGGACACTTCCAATCCCAAGCACATTGGTTCCCCTTTACAAGGTCTATTATCCGACGTTTTGGTAAAGAAAGGTCAAATGGTGAAGAAAAATCAACCTCTATTCATTATTGAAGCTATGAAAATGGAAACTACAGTAACGGCAACAGAGGAAGGAATAGTGGACAAAATCTATCTGGATGGAGGAACTTTGGTTAATTCTGAAGACTTGGTACTGGTCATAGGGTAGTTAATAGCACCAAAAATAATATTGGATTAACTTGTATGGTTCGATGTGATTTTCTTACTTGACCAGATGAAACCATTTTTACATACACACCCTTATGAACCTTTTTTATTTGAAGAGGCCACAAAATTGATTGTAGGGACCTTACCTCCGCCAAGATTTACTACCGGAGTGCTCAAAGAAGGGGATGTGGATTTTTCCTATGGCAGTAGGGACGGACAGTTATGGCCTATTTTAGATCGAATATTTAATTTGAGCCTGGAATTTGAGACTACGGAAGAGGCCATAGCCCAGCGAAAGAATTTTTTAATACAGCGAGGCATCGGAATATGTGATATCGTAGCCAGTTCGGAGCGTTCCAAAATTGATGCATCCGACCTGGGGATGGAACAAATACAACTAAGAAATGTGATAGGGTACCTTCAAGATTGTCCCAAGGTCCATACGTTGTTATTTACAGGTGGAAATAGTAAGAATGGGCCCGAATATTTCTTTAGAAAGCACTTAAAGGAATTTGGACTTCAATTAAAATTGATTTCAAACGAAGTGCCGAGAATTCATGAGTTTAAACTCCCTTCAGAGATGCGTTCCTCCGAGAATTATAAAGGAGAAGAGCGCATCATCAGAACGGTTTCCCTTACAGCTCCTTCAGGTGCGGCCAATAGGGCTGTGGGTAGTTTACCAATGTATAAAGTGTTGAAAAATAAAGACCCGAAATTCAATACGATCGATTTTCGGGTCTTACAGTACAGTCGGTTTTTTTAGTATCGACATAATGTCATATGATTGTGTTGCATCTAAATTGTTCAATTATCTTTTATTCTGCTGGTCTTTTATAGTCTGTTTTTCTTTTTAATCTTTTATCGTCTATAATTCCCATGTCATTTTTGTTTTTAAGGTTCATAGATAATATGCTATTTTGTAGGAAGGAACTCCGTTAATACTTTTGTAAACCTTTGTTAGGGAATGTTAAAGAACCAACTCAATACAATTAATTTTCCAAAGGCTTTAATGCCCCCAATAAGGTGGGCAGAAGTTCACTTACGGTAGGGTGTATTTGAACGGAATCGCGAATAACAGTATAGGGTTGTTTGGCGGTCATGATATTTAATATTCCACTTATGACTTCATCCCCTCCAACCCCTAAAATGGAAGCACCCATTATTTGTTTGGTCTCGGCATCTACAATGACACGCATAAAACCATCCGTTTCACCTTTTTCCTTGGCTCTTGCTATTTTACTCATTTCCCTTTTGCCAACCAACAATTTTTTGCCGGTTTTTTTTGCTTGGGCTAAGGTCATGCCCGCACGTCCGAGGGGCGGATCTACAAATAGCCCATAGGTCAGGATTCTATCCGAAATTTTTCTGTTCCCGCCCTCCAACTTATTATTGACTATAATTTCAAAATCATTATAAGCAGTATGGGTAAAGGCGCCTTCCCCATTGCAATCCCCTAGGGCAAAGATGCCGGGGACATTGGTTTTAAGATGATCGTTGACTTGTATAAAGCCTTTGTCATTTGTTTTTATCCCAACTTTATCCAAGCTCAGGAGGTCCGTATTGGGCACCCGACCAATAGCCAGCAAAACATGGGTTCCAATCACCTGAGGTTCTCCTTGATTACAATTGACATTGACACAAATTTGTCCATTATCCAATTTTTTAGCCCCCATACAAGTGGCATTAAGTCTAAATTTCACCCCTTCATTTTCCATAGTTTTTTGTATGGATGCTGAAATATCCTCATCCTCCCGACTTATAATAGTGCTATTTTTTTCAACAATGGTCACTTCGCAACCGAATCGTTTGAACATTTGCCCAAATTCTAATCCTATATAGCTCCCGCCTATGATGACAAGATGTTCAGGTAGTTTGGTAAGCTCCAAAATACTCTGGTTGTCCAAGGGATCCACAGCTTGATATTCTTCAGGTGTTCTTGAACGGCCTCCCACATTGATATAAATTTCATCAGCCGTTATTTCACTGCCATTTATGCCAATGGTTTTTTTCCCGGTAAAGGAGGCCGTTCCCTCAAAATACGTAATATTTTTATTGTCTTCTATCCCTTTGCGGATTCCCTTTACGGATTGCTGAATCAATTGATCTTTACGCTCTTTAACCTTGCCCAGATCGGTCTTGGATCCTGCTGGGATTGTTATGCCGAAAGCTTCTCCGTTTTTGGTGTCAAACATTCTGCGGGCACTTGCAACATAGGTCTTGGTAGGTGTACATCCCGTGTTTAAACAAGTGCCTCCAAAATGCTCCTTTTCAATGAAGGCAACCTTCATGCCTACGCTGGCAAGCTTAAAGGCCAAAGGGGTACCAGCCTGTCCAGACCCTATGATAATGGCGTCAAATTTTTTCATATCCATGATTTTTAATATAAAAATCCAAGATTTTTTGAAGTGTTCAACATTAGGGACTTGGAAATTACATGTTCCCTTAAATATAAGGAATATGATCCACTAATTAAATAGCACTGGGTGTTTACATCCACCTTTGGATCGATGGCATTAATCTATACAGCTGCCAATAATATACACCTCGATCCAAATCAATTAAAAAGCCCCCATATTTGGAGGCTTTTTAATTATAGGATAGGAACACATCTTTTTACGTGTTCTTAAGATAACAGATGAATTTTAAAGTTTTGGGGTACTCAATAGATTATAAAACACTTCTATTCCATAAGCTATCTGTCCAATTTTCAAATTTTCATTTGGGCTGTGTTGATTGTTGTCCGGGTTTACCAAAGGGACGATAAAGGCCGGAATCTTTAGTTCATTGATAAATGGGGCAATTGGCACTGTTCCGCCCATGATGCGTATTTGTACCACCTCTTCATTAAAAGTGTTTTTTAAAGTTTCGACTAAAAATGTACCATAGGGATTGTTCAGATCAGTTCTAAAGGCATTGGTAACGGTTCCTTCTGTAATGGTCATGATTTTATCATGTGCCAAGCGTTCTTCTTTGGTTGGGATCTTATCAGTGATGTAAAAGCCTTGATTTTCAACATGCTTCTTAACTAAATTTTTAAGACGGATTCCATCGCTTTCAGGAACTAAACGGATATCTATTTCAGCAGTGGCACTTTCGGGTACGATGGTACGCGCTTTATCACCGATCCAGGCAGAGCCTAGACCTCTAATGTTCAATGAGGGGTATTGCAATGCCTCTTGGTAGAAGCTCCCTACTTTTTCGGCCGTTTTTATCTGCAAGCTGTTTTTGATGACCATTTCATCATCGGGGACGCTTTTTAAAATAGCCATAGTGGCTTCGTCCAAAATAATTCCATCATAGAACCCATCAATAATAACCTTGCCACTGGTATCTTTCATACTAGCTAGCACATGGGCCAATTGAAAACCAGGATTTGGGGCATAATTTCCATAATGACCACTATGTTGGGGCTTTTCGGGACCATAGGTGGTCAATGAAAGGGTTGTGATTCCCCTGCAGCCATATACCACGGTAGGTTTGCCGGAACTGTGCACCGGCCCGTCGTTGATGATTAAAAAGTCGGCCTTTAAAAGTTCTTTGTACTCTTTTACGGCCTTTGCCAAGGGTGCACTGCTCTTTTCCTCTTCACTGTCCAATATGACTTTGATATTATAGGGGAGGGCTTTGTTCTCCTTTTTCAAAAGATCTAAGGCGTTCAAGAACATCACAATAGGGCCTTTGTCATCGGAAGTAGATCTACCGAACAACCGCCAATCGTAATTGATATCATCATTAAGCTCATCAAAGGATAAGTTTTTCCAGCCATCACCGTCAGGAGCTTTCAGTACCACATTATAGGGGTTGGGCTGGTCCCATTTTGCTGGATCCACGGACTGACCATCAAAATGCATGTAAAATAAGATGGTAGGTTTAGAGTCCTCCATAGGTAGGGCCGCAAAAAACAGGGACTCCCCCTCGGTGGGCAATACAGAGGTGTTAAAACCACGTTCATTAAATTTTTTGGTGAGCCAAGTAATGTTCCTGTTGATATCTGCATGTTCCAGCGCATCGTTTGGAATGGAAACAAAATCCCTCAATTCATCAATAGTGTGTCTAACACTTGATTTCAAAGGAATGGCCTCTTGGGCTGAAATGGCAGAAAAGACAAGGAATATAAAGAGGAACGGTAATTTTTTCATGAAGTTTTAACTGAATATTAAAAAGCTAAATTTAGCGAATACTTTTATAAAATGGGTATTTATCGAACCTCTTTTAAATGTCTAAAAAAAGGAGCTGAAATAGCTCCTAGATTATTTACGTATAATTTTTAAGAGGAGCAGTCTAAAAAGCAGGAGAAAGGGAAAGCCGTGCAACAAAACATCGAACCAGTCCATGGGTTGCATCCCCTGAGCACCGCCATATAGCCACTTTATTTTCCCTAAAATATGGGGTTCTGGAAGAAAGGGAGCCAAGCCTATGGTCAGGCATAGTATGAGTACAATTTTCCAGTTGTTGATTAAATCCATAGCAGTACATCAATTGAAATAGTAAGGTTGGGGTTTGGTTATCTTATGGCCTTTACAAACTTGGCAATGTCGGTCACTCCCTTTTGGGACAAATGTTTGATGAAAGCCGAACCAATAATCGCACCTTTTGCTTTTTTGGTTGCTTGTTGAAAGGTTTCTGAATTGCTAATTCCAAAGCCTACAATTTGAGGGTTTGAAAGATTCATCTCAGCTATTCTTTTGAAGTAAGCTTCTTGGGTGTTCCCAAAACCATCTTGGGATCCAGTTACACTGGCAGAGCTCACCATATAGATAAAGGCGTTGGAAGCTTCATCGATTTGTTGGATGCGGGCATCGCTGGTCTGAGGGGTGATCAAAAAAATATTGGCAAGACCGTATGCTTTGAAGATATGTTCGTATTTCTCCTGATAGACATCTAAGGGCAAATCTGGCATGATGATACCATCTATACCTATTTCTTGACATTTTTCACAAAAGGCCTCCACCCCATATTGGAGCATTGGGTTAAAATAACCCATAACGATCAACGGAATGGATACCGTTTTTCTAATGTCCTTTAGCTGTTCAAAAAGAAGGGCTGTATTCATACCATTTTTAAGGGCCTGAGTGGAACTTGCCTGTATTGTGGGTCCATCTGCCAAAGGATCGCTAAATGGCAATCCAATCTCTATCATGTCCACACCATTTTCTTCCAGGGCCTGAATAATTTTCACGGTATCGTTCAAAGCTGGATACCCGGCCGTAAAATAGATGGAAAGTAACTTGTTGTTATTTTGTAATTTCTGATTGATTCTATTCATCATATAGATACTAGGCCAAATTAAAATATTTAATGTAAGTGTTTAGATCCTTATCGCCACGTCCAGATAGGTTAATAACCACCACATCGTCCGGTTTAAATTTTCTGTGTTCCAATATGGCCAGGGCATGGGAGGTTTCAATGGCAGGGATTATACCTTCCATTTTGGAAAGTTCCAAGCCCGCCTGCATGGCATCGTCATCGGTGATAGAAATAAATTCTGCCCTTCCTGTTTTATATAAATGGGCGTGCATTGGTCCAACCCCGGGATAATCCAATCCCGCCGAAATGGAATAAGGTTCGGTAATTTGTCCGTCCAAGGTTTGCATCAATAGGGTTTTACAGCCATGGATAATACCTTCCTTGCCCAAGGCTGAGGTTGCAGCACTTTCACCTGAATCCACGCCTTTTCCTGCCGCCTCAACTGCAATAATACCGACTTCTTCTTCATGAAGGAAATGATAATATGTGCCGGCAGCGTTACTGCCACCCCCTATGCAAGCAACAACGTAATCAGGGTTTTCTTTCCCCTCTTTTTCTTTCAGTTGCCATTTGATCTCTTCTGAAATCACTGCCTGAAAACGGGTGACCATATCCGGATAGGGGTGTGGCCCGATGGCAGAACCAATAATATAATGGGTGTCTACAGGATTGTTGATCCAATCCCTTATAGCCTCATTGGTAGCATCCTTCAAGGTCCTACTCCCGGAAAGGGCAGGGCGTACTTGTGCGCCCAACATTTTCATTCGGGCAACATTAGGTGCTTGGCGGGCAATATCTATCTCGCCCATATACACAATACATTCCATTCCCATTAAGGCGCATACAGTGGCCGTGGCAACACCATGTTGCCCGGCCCCGGTTTCCGCAATGATTCTTGATTTGCCCAAGCGCTTGGCTACTAAGATCTGACCTATGGTGTTATTGATTTTATGAGCCCCTGTGTGGTTCAGGTCTTCCCTTTTTAGATAGATTTTGGTATTGTACTTTTTGGATAATCTCTTGGCTAAATATAGGGGAGTGGGTCTGCCCACATAATCTTTCAACAATTGGTCAAACTCTTCCTTAAAGGAAGGTTCTGCCATGATCTTCAAATAGTTCGCCCTCAGGTTCTCTACATTGGGGTAGAGCATTTCCGGGATATAAGCCCCTCCAAAATCCCCATAATATCCTTTTTTGTCTACGTTAAATGTCATCATCTTAAATTTTTATTTACGTAAAAATTGCATAAATGTTTTAAGTTTTTCAATTTGCTTTCTCCCTGGTTCCACCTCAAACCTGCTGTTTACATCAATGGCATGACAATATTGGGATTCTGGCCTTTGTAGGAATGTCGCTAGTTTATCGAGTTCTTCCAATCCAATGCCCCCGCTCAAAAAGAAGGGTTTGGTGGAAGGATAATTCTTGAGAACCTCCCAACTAAAGGTATATCCATTACCTCCGGGCAGTTTTCCCTTGGTATCGAATAAATAATAGTCACAGACGGCTTCGTACTCTGCCAAGATTGAAAAATCGAAATCATCTTTTATGGAGAATACCTTTATGGTCTCCAAAGTGCCCTGTTGCTGTGTTTTATATAATTCTTTGAGGTCCTTACAAAATTTTGGAGATTCCTTGCCATGTAACTGAACGGTCTGCAGCCCAAATTCCAATACTTTTTGGATAATTTCATCGAGGGTGGCATCCACAAAAACACCCACCTTTTTTATATTGGAGGGCAATCTTCCTAAATCCCCTGTAAAAACACGCTTGGAAGGTTCCCAGAAAATGAACCCTAAGTAATCGGGCCCTAAATGGGCAACTGCTTCCATGTTTTCTGCATATTTCATGCCACAGACCTTGATCTTAACTTCTTGGTCATTGGATGAAAGCTTCTTATCGTCTTTTACTAGTGCCATGATTTCCAAAATTCAGCAGTTACTATCCTTATCATTAAGATTCTTTTAGCGCTTTTATGAAGTGATGGGCGTTACCCCCAGGGTCATCCGTTTTCATGAAATTTTCGCCTATTAAAAACCCTTTATACCCGTAACTTTTTAAATCCCTGATGGCTTCTATGGTACTTATCCCGCTTTCAGAGACTTTTACAAAGTCATCTGGAATGATGGTAGACAAGCTTTTGCTGGTTTCCAAACTGACTTCAAAAGTTTTTAGGTTCCTGTTATTGACCCCCAACATGTCCAGACTGGGCATTATTGATTTGTGCAGTTCTTCCACATTATGGACTTCCAGTAAAACATTCAGGTGCAATTGTTTTGCGAATTCGGAATAGGCCTTAATTTCAGCCTTCGATAAAATAGCGGCAATCAATAGAATTACATCAGCACCATATGCTTTGGCTTCGAGGATTTGATACTCATCTATGATAAATTCTTTGCGCAGCAATGGCATGTTTACGGAGGCTCGTGCCAAAAGTAAATCGTCCATGGAACCACCAAAATATTTACCATCTGTTAGCACGGACATCCCACATACGCCTGCATCTTCATATCCCTTGGCTACATCTTGCACATTGAGGTTTTGATTGATCACGGCTTTGGAAGGAGATCTTCGTTTATGTTCGGCAATTATTCCAGTATCACTATGCTGTAATACTTTTGCCAGAGAAACCGTGGGCCTTTCAAAAAGGGCCGAAGCTTCCAGTTGGGAGGTTGGGATGATCAATTTTTTTAAATCGACCTCCTTTCGCTTATCCAGGACTATTTTATCTAATATATTCATTTGTTCCAGAGACTGCACGTTGTATCGCGGACATTTCTAATAGTTATTTTACTGGGCACTTAGAGCCTGAAGCTTTTTGAGTGCCGCCAATCCTTGCCCAGAATGCAGGGACTCTTTAGCTATTTCAAAACCTTCTTTTGGACTGATATTTTTAACGGTAGCAATGGCGACCCCAGCATTGGCACAAACCACATTGTTTTGTGGGACCGTACCCTTGCCTTGAAGGACATTAAGGAAAATTTGGGCCGACTCTCCTATAGTCTCCCCGCCAACAATGTCCGATTGTAAAATGGTCTCCACACCAAAATCAGATGGTTTTAAAATGGTCTCGGAGTGGTTGGAAATGGTTTTGGTGTTCCCGGTCAAGGAAATTTCATCATATCCATCCAAGGCATGCAAAACAGTGTAATTTATATCGGTTTTCTGATATAGGTAACCGTACATTCTGGCAAGCTCAAGATTAAAAACACCTACCATTTGGTTTTTTGGAAAAGCAGGGTTGACCATTGGCCCCAACATATTAAAGAATGTTTTTACGCTCAACTCCCTTCTTATGGGTGCTACATTTTTCATGGCTGGGTGGAACAAGGGCGCATGCAAAACACAAATTCCGGCTTCATCTATCGATTTTTCAAGAAAACCGACGTCATTACTGAACTTAATCCCTAAAAATTCCATGACATTACTACTGCCGCAGGTGGAAGATACCCCATAATTTCCGTGTTTGGTCACTTTGATTCCAGCGCCTGCCGTTACAAATGAGGACAAGGTGGAAATATTAAAGGTGTCCTTGCCGTCTCCGCCAGTACCGCATAGATCAATTGGATTATAGGCAGAAAGATCTACAGCCAAACATAGTTCCAAGAGGGCGTCCCTAAAACCTTCGAGCTCTTCAATGGTAACACTTCTCATCATGTACACAGTTAGAAAGGCTGCAATCTGGCTGGTGTTATAATCCCCTTTGGCGATATTCACCAATACCTGTTTGGCATCCGTTTTGGAAAGGACATCGTGGTTGATCAATCTATTTAAAATCTGTTTCATTTTCTTTTCTGTTGTTGGATTCTTATGATAGCTTATTGCAATCTATCAATCAAAATCTCTTTTGTATTTACCTTGTGATGGTCTTTGGCAACATGTTGCCTTTTTGGACTTTACCTTGTTAATTTTCGACCCAATTTTTTAATATTTTTTTACCTTCCGGGGTCAGTACCGATTCAGGATGGAATTGTACGGCACACACGTCATACTCCTTGTGGCGAAGGGACATTATCTGTCCATTTTCATCAATGGAAGTGGCTTCAAGAGATTTGGGGAGATTGGTGTTAACCACCCATGAGTGGTACCGTCCCACTTCAATTTCCTTGGGCATTCCCTGGAACAGGATATCGTCCTTAATAATGGTGATCTTCGTTGCAATACCGTGGTATACCTCTTCAAGATTGTCCAAGGTGCCTCCGAAAACTTCCGCAATGGCCTGTTGTCCCAAACACACGCCGAAAATACTCTTTGTAGGGGCATAGGTGGCTATTATTTCCTTTAGCAGACCTGCTTCATCCGGAATGCCCGGCCCCGGGGAAAGCACTATCTTATCGTAGGGTGCTATCTCCTCCAAGCTCAATTGGTCGTTTCTTTTTACAGTCACCTTACAATTTAGATCTTCCAAATAATGTACAAGATTATAGGTAAAGCTATCGTAGTTGTCTATTACTAATATGTTTTTCATTTCCTCTTTTGCTATCCCGAATAAAACGGATTGGTAAACTTTTTCTTTGAACTTTTATATTGTTTCCGCTATTTCAAGAGCTTTGGTCAATGCACCCAATTTATTATAGGTCTCCTGTAATTCGTCATCCGAGTTTGATGCCGCTACAATACCTGCTCCCGCTTGGTAATGTAATTCGTGGTTCTTGCTCAAAAAGGTGCGAATCATAATGGCGTGGTTAAAGTTGCCGTTGAAGTCCATAAATCCGATGGCCCCCCCGTAATAACCACGACTGGTCTTTTCATACTTATTAATCAATTGCATGGCCATATGTTTTGGGGCTCCACTCAATGTACCTGCAGGAAAGGTATCGGCCACCACTTTCATTGTTGGGGTGTCTTTTTTCTTTTGTCCAGTTACTTTAGATACCAAATGTATCACATGAGAGAAGAATTGGACCTCCCTGTAGTTTTCTACCACCACATCGGTGCCATGACGGCTAAGGTCGTTACGGGCCAGATCTACCAACATCACATGTTCGCTATTTTCCTTATCGTCCACTTTTAGTTGTTTGGCGAGGAGGGCATCTTGTTCGTCATTGCCAGTTCTTTTGAAGGTACCCGCTATTGGATGGATTTCGGCCTTGCCATCTTTTACAATTAATTGGGCCTCTGGGGAGCTTCCAAATATTTTAAAATCCCCATAATCAAAATAAAACAAATAGGGGGAAGGGTTGACGGAACGTAAAGCCCTGTAGACATTGAATTCGTCCCCTTTAAATTCTTGTGAAAACCTTCGGGACAACACCAACTGAAACACATCACCTCTTTGGCAATGTTTTTTGGCCAATGCCACTTGCTCCTTGTATTCTTCATCTTTTAAATTGGAGATGGGATCCCCGGCTTTAGAAAAGTTAAAGGAGGCAAAGTTTTTTGCGCTTAAGATTTGTTCTATTTCTGGAATGTTGTTTGCTGTTTTATGGCAATGGGCAAAAATATAGGCTTCGTTCTTAAAATGGTTTATAGCAATGATGTTTTGATAAACAGCATAGTATATATCCGGAATAAGAATACTATTTTCTTTTTTGGTAAGGTTTAAATCTTCGAAATAGCGCACGGCATCATAGGCCATATAGCCAAACAAGCCATTGTTGATAAATTTAAATTCATTGTTTGGGGCATCGAATTTTTTGCTGAAATCATCCAGAATTGATGGAATATCGGTATCACTGTTTATGGCAATTTCCTTTTTGCTCCCATCTGGAAAGTGCTGTGCCACCATTTCATTTTCCACCTTAATGGAAGCGATAGGGTTGCAGCAGATGTAGGAGAAGCTATTGTCATTTGCATGATAGTCGCTACTCTCCAAGAGGATGCTATTTGGAAACCGGTCCCTTATCTTTAGATATACACTAACAGGTGTAATGGTATCTGCAAGGATTTTTTTATAATGGCTAACTAATTCGTATTTCATGGATGTATTCAATTTTATTGGCCCAAATTGGAATTTAAATGAAAATGAAAAAAGGCTTGTCGTGATGACAAGCCTTTTATATAGTATAACTACAATGATGCTCTGCTCACGACGTTGTTCGTAAGTTTTTCCACCACCAAGTATTTGCTATTCTGTTTTTCATTGAGCTTCAAATATAGGAAGGAAATTTAAATTGACAAACAGCTGTTACGTAAAAAATAAAAAACCCCACAAAAGTGAGGTTTAAAACATTTTATTTTCTGGAATTAGAAAGCTAAATCCACAACCAAATCAAATTCATCATAAATGGTCTTATCTCCCAAGTTGTCAAAGAAACTTCCTGATCCGTATTTTACATCGTATTTTGAACGGTCAACTTTCATGGTTGCTGTCGCCTTATTACCATAAACGGAAACATCAAAAGTTACCGGATTTGTTTTTCCTTTTATAGTAAGGTCTCCCGTTACTTGGTAAGAGTTTTTACCTGTAGCCTTAACAGTAGTAAACACTAATTTGGACGTTGGATTTTCGCTTGTACCAAAAAAGTCATCGGATTTTAAATGTCCTTCCAATTTTCCTTTGGACTCACCCTCTAGATCAATTGAGACCAAAGTGGCCATATCCACTACGAATTCACCTCCAGTTAATTTATCTCCCTCGAACAATAAAGCACCTTCTTTTATATTGATGGTGCCATAATGTGACCCTGTAACCTTATAACCTTTCCACGTTACTGTACTTTCAGAAGTTTTTACTTCTTTCTTTTCTACTTCGATCGGGGTGGTTGCAAATGCCGTAGTTCCTACTACTACCGCCAATACTAAACTGAATACATTTTTTTTCATTGCTTAATTTTAAAGTTATTGTTTTTAATTTTTGTTTAAATATGGGTAATTAAATTTTCTTTGGACTTTCTAACTTTCTTGTAATGTTGGGTTTCATCTTCTTCGGATCGATATCCAACGGCCACCAATACTGCTGTATTTAACCCTTGTCCGGTTAAGCCTAAAATATCGTTGAATTGAGCGGCATCAAAACCTTCCATTGGACAGGCATCTATTTTATTGATTGCTGCCGCGGATAACAGATTTCCTAGGGCGATATAGGTTTGTTTGGCAGTCCAAACGGCCTTGGCGTCCTCTGAAAGTGGCATCAATTTAGAGATCATAAAATCTGCATATCCTTTAAGTCCTTCGGCAGGGATCCCTCGTGTTTCACTTACGTTGTCCACATATTCCTCTACCAATTCAGCGCCAAAAGAATTTTGGCTGGCGAGTACTATGAGATGGGAAGCGTCTGTGATTTGGGATTGGTCCCAAGCAGCAGGCCTCAATTTAGACCTGATTTCGGCATCTTCCACAACTAATATTTTGTATGGTTGTAGGCCATAGGAAGAAGCACTCAAAGTAGTTGCTTCCAATAAGGAATCCAAGTCTTCACTTGACACTTTTTTCCTGGCATCAAATTTTTTGGTGGCATATCGCCAATTTAAACTGTCTATATAGGTACTCATTTTTATAACTGGGTTTGATTTAAAATTTATCCAATAATTTATTTAATAAATGAAGATCTTCCACTGTGAAATTTTTCACCACTGTCTGCTCGGATTTCTTCATGGCTTTATCCATTTCCAATAATGCCTTTTCTCCAGAAGCGGTAATGTTGATCTCTACTTTACGTCTGTTGCTCTCACATGTTATGCGGTCAACATAATCTTTGGCTATCAACTTATCTACCAACCTTGTGGTATTGCTCATCTTGGTGACCATTCTTTCGTTTAAAGTTGAAAGATTGGCAGGTTTGCCTTTTCGACCCCTGAGGATCCGTAAAACATTAAATTGTTGAAGCGATACATCATACGGTTTTAGGGCATTGGATATAATCTCATTGATTTTGTGTTCCACCAAACTCAAATGAATAAGGGTCCTGCTTTCAAGGGGTATCTGCTTTTCCGTTTTTATAATTTCTTCTACATTCATGTTGTTACAACAATTGTATATACAAATGTATATCTATTTTTCGATTCTGCAATAGACCTTGCTATAATATTTTGTTAAATAAAATTAGGGATATGATAAGCGGAGTATTGTCTATTATTACAGGAAAAGCCTTATTTTTGGTCCATAAAATGAAAAAGATATGGCAAATTTATCTCAAGAAGAGTGGAGTTCTCAGTTAGAACAAGACGATAACGCGTTTATATTGGATGTACGTACTTCCGATGAAGTTGAAGAAGGGTACATACCGGGATCTGCCAATATAGATATCTATTTGGGGCAAGAATTTTTGGAAGAATTGGAGAAATTGGACAAATCCAAAAATTATTATGTGTATTGCAGATCGGGAAACAGGAGTGGACAAGCATGTGCCATTATGAACAACGCAGGTTTTAAAAATGCCTATAACCTAGAAGGTGGTTTTATGAAGTGGGAAGGTAATGTTGTAGATTAAGGATAAGATTTCAGTTTTGAAAGCTCCTGTCATTTGTAGATATTTTTCTGCATTTGACAGGTTTTTTTTATCTTAGATGGATGCGTGAAGATTTGTTGCATTTTATTTGGAAGTACAAGAAACTGCAAGTGCAACCTTTAAGAACTGTTGAAGGTGTACCTATTGTTATCGAGGATTTTGGAAGTCACAATCATTTGGCAGGTCCTGATTTTTTTAATGCCCGTATTAAAATTGGAGAGCAATTGTGGGCTGGAAATGTGGAAATGCATTTGCGTTCCTCGGATTGGTACTCCCATCATCATGAAACAGATGAAAAATACAATACCGTAATACTTCATGTGGTCTGGGAAGACGACACCAGTATTTTTAGATCGGACAATAGTAAGATTCCGACCCTGCAATTAAAAGATTACATCCCTCAGTCATTGTTAAATTCCTATGCAGAATTGTTTTCCAGGAAGAGGGATTCATTTATCAATTGCGGGGTTGCAATTAAGGAATATGATGATTTCAAATGGCAAAATTGGTTGGAACGCCTCTATTTTGAGCGCTTGGAATCGAGGTCTGTTTTAATTGCGCAATTACTTAAGGAATACAAGCATGATTGGGAGCAGGTTCTTTTTATATTGCTCATGAAAAGTATAGGGACTAAAATCAATGGAGACGCATTTTTTGAAATTGCAAAGGCAATTCCCTATTCTATAATAAGGAAATTGAACAGGGATGAACATCGGCTGGAAAGTGTATTGATGGGTGTTGCCGGCTTCTTGGAAGATGAATCCATTTTGGATGACCATTACCTAGACCTTAAAAGGGAATTTGATTATCTGACCGTCAAATATGGAGTCTCTTGCACAACACATTTAAAACCCGATTTTTTTAAGTTACGACCCCAAAATTTTCCAACGATAAGACTGTCCCAAATAGCCGCATTATATGCAAATCAAGAACATCTGTTCAGCAAACTGATGGAGGCAGAAACCGTAGCGGAAATTTATGATTTGTTCAATGTTAATGCCAGTTCTTATTGGACGACTCATTTTACCTTTGGCAAGGTATCCAAAAAGCAACAGAAAAAGGTCTCCAGGTCTTTGGTAGAATTGATCATTGTCAATGCTATTTTACCCTTGAAATTTTGCTATTATCGTTCAAGGGGAAAGGAAGCTTCCAATGTGATTACAGGACTAGCCACGGCATTGAAACCGGAACAAAATACGGTCATCTCCAATTTTGAAGACTTGGGCGTATCCTGTAAATGTGGCATGGACAGTCAGGGTCTACTCCAGTTGTATAATTCATACTGTACCAAAAATAAATGTCTTCAATGTCCCGTTGGTATTAGTATATTGGGCAGAAATAATTAATTTTAGCCCATGGATTCTTTCTATCGTTTATTGTACTATCTTCAAAAAAGAGGATTTGAAGTATGTCGGCGCATTGCGGAACGCTTGGGAATAAGGGCTCGTGTCGTTAGGACTACATTTATTTATCTCACTTTTGTAACCCTAGGTTTCGGATTTGCGGTGTATCTTTTTCTCGCTTTTTGGCTAAAAATAAAAGATTTGCTCTATACCAAGCGGACCTCCGTATTTGATCTTTAACTATGATAAAGCTTTTTCGTTCAAAAATATATTTGGCCTTGGTAATGGTGCTAAGTGTATTGGTTATTGGAATATTGGGGTATAGGTATCTATCGGATTATAATTGGCTGGACGCATTCTATATGACGGTCATTACGGTAACCACGGTAGGCTTTTCCGAGGTGAAGCCCTTGGATACGGTAGCCAAGATTTTTACCGTGTTTTTAATTATTTCCAGTGTTTTCATATTTGCATTTGCCATTTCCGTTATTACCGAATATATTTTAGGGCGAAACTCCCTTCAACTTTTAAAAAAGAAAAAAGTGAAACAAAAAATCAATAATTTATCCAACCATGTCATTGTTTGTGGGTTTGGTAGAAATGGCATGCAGGCTACAGAACGACTTAGAGCGTATAAGAGGCCGTTTGTGGTCGTAGAAAGGAACAAAGAGGTCATAGATAAATATGAGCACGATATCCTATTTGTAGAGGGTGACGCGATTGATGATGAGGTATTGAAAGAAGCTGGTGTTGAAAGGGCGCAATTTTTAATTACTGCGATGCCGGATGATGCCGCCAATTTGTTTGTGGTACTTTCAGCCCGACAAATGAACAAAAATTTGTTTATTATAAGTAGAGCCTCTTTGGTCACCTCCCAAAAGAAACTGGAATTGGCAGGAGCTGATAAGGTCATTATGCCGGACAAGATTGGGGGGGACCATATGGCCTCTTTGGTGCTTATGCCCGATTTGATCACTTTTATGGATAAATTGTCCATGGAAGGGGAACACACAACCAACTTGGAAGAGATCGCCATTGAGAATTTTGCAAATGAGGTAGAAGGTAACTCCTTGAGGGATTTGGATCTGCGAAAAAAGACAGGGTGTACCATAATTGGGTACATCGAGCCCAATGGCAATTATATTATTAATCCCGAAGCAGATTTGCAGATGCAGCCCAAAAGTAAGGTGATTGTATTGGGGCGACCCGAACAAATTAAGAAATTGAATGAAATGTTCCATATTGACTGATGATATTTCAATAGAATACTTGATTCCGAGGATTTTTTTTATGATATTGCCGAGCGATAATCAAATCTCACCAACTTAAATTCCTTATGAAGAAATATATATCTTCCATTTTTATGCTGCTATCCTTAGCAGTATTTTCCCAAGAATTAACAGTAACAGAAAAACTTATCAACCCATCAAAAAGGATAAATGATGGTGTTATAGAACTTGAGGTAGATGGAGGAACAGCCCCATATACCTACAAATGGAGCAACCAAGCAACACCTTTGACTTCTAACAGAGCAAGTGGCTTGGTAGAAGGTCTAACCTATGATGTGACCATAACGGATGCCAGTGGGTTGTCCTTTTCAAAAGAATATAAGGTTCCAACTGAAGAAATCACGGAAGTATTCAATGGTGCAATGACCCCTGCGGTTAGTGCATTGGGATCTGTGTTGTTTTGGGATCCTTTTGCCGCTATCGGAATATATGACCCGGTGATTTATGCAGATGTTAAACGAATAGGAGCGCCAGGTTGGTCTCCAGAAGCGAACAATAAATATGTACTTCGGGAATGGTTAAAGCCAGAAGGGGCAAAAGTAAAAAAAGGGGATGCAATTGCCATTGTCACTATGAATAGTGGGGTAACGGAAACGGTAAATTCCCCCGTTGATGGGACTCTAAAATATTTGGTTAAAGAAGGAGGGGTTATTTATGATTCCAACAATCAGGAAGATGTAATAAAACAAGGGGCACATTTCATGGCCTCTATTAAATATGACAGTCCAGAAATAATAAGACATCCAAATGGGGATCCACAAGAAAAAGGAATTCCATTTATAGTAATATGGTTGGTATTGGGGGCATTGTTCTTTACCCTAAGGATGGGCTTTATCAACGTTAGGGGCTTTAGACATTCTTTGGATTTGGCAAGAGGGAAATATGATGATCCAGATGCCCCCGGACAAGTTACGCATTTTCAGGCCTTGGCTACCGCGGTGTCAGGTACCGTGGGATTGGGGAATATTGCAGGAGTTGGAGTTGCGATTTCATTAGGAGGCGCTGGAGCTACATTCTGGATGATCGTATGTGGATTATTGGGAATGTCATCAAAATTTGTAGAGTGTACCTTAGGAGT
The DNA here is from genome assembly GCA_035798135.1 of Flavobacteriaceae bacterium KMM 6897. GTDB lineage: Bacteria > Bacteroidota > Bacteroidia > Flavobacteriales > Flavobacteriaceae > Sediminicola. The sequence goes on from JAPFBR010000008.1 coordinate 76,436, forward strand.
GAAATATAGAAACATCCTTCCCGATGGTCGTGTCTTTGGGGGACCAATGAACTATTTGAGATATGGTCTTGAAAAAAGAAACATGAAAGGCATTGGAAAGGTTTTGGCAGGATTGTTTGCCGTACTTGCCGTAGGTGCTTCTTTTGGTGGGGGCAATATGTTCCAGGCCAACCAGTCCTTTGAACAATTATCCGGTCAATTCCCGGCACTAGTAGGAAATGGATTTTGGTTTGGTATAATTACAGCTATTCTAGTTGGAGTTGTAATCATCGGGGGAATCAATAGTATTGCCAATGTTACCGGTAGGGTAGTGCCAGTCATGGCTTCCGTTTACATTGTAGCAGCTTTGGCAGTAATCATAATGAACATAGAGAATATTGGACCTGCATTTTCTGCGATTTATGATGGCGCATTTAGTCCAAGTGCACTTAAAGGTGGTATTGTAGGGGTGCTGATCGTAGGATTTCAACGAGCGGCCTTTTCCAATGAAGCCGGGGTAGGTTCTGCGGCCATTGCCCATAGTACAGCAAAGACCCACCATCCTCCATCGGAAGGCTTTGTGGCACTTTTAGAGCCATTTATAGATACTGTGGTTGTATGTACACTAACTGCCTTGGTACTTATCTTCACAGGGATGCATGAGGTTGAAGGTATGGCAGGTGCGCAATTGACATCTGATGCCTTTGGAAGCCAAATTTCATGGTTCCCTTATGTGTTGGCCTTAGCGGTATTTCTTTTCGCATTTTCTACCATGATATCATGGTCTTATTATGGAATGAGAGCTTGGACTTATTTGTTCGGAAAAAGCAGAAAAACGGAATTTGCATATAAAATGTTATTCTTGGTATTTGTTGTCATTGGTGCTTCCGTGAGTTTAGGAGCAGTATTGGATTTTTCCGATATGATGATCTTGGCCATGTCCTTCCCGAATATAATAGGATTGTATATTATGTCCGGAGAGGTGAAAATTGACTTGAACAAGTACTTGATTGATTTGAAGGCAAATAAATTATTCAGAAAGCAATAGACAAAACAGTCATTTTTTGACAATATTTTAAAATCCCGTTTAAGTTGTCAAAGACAACTTAAACGGGATTTTCTATTTCAGAATATTTTTCTTTTGCGTGTGTGTTTTTTTACGATATTTCATGCCGGTTAAATAGATACTAGATTTAACCGTGACATCATGGCAAAAACATCAGATTCCTGGGGTTCCAGGATGGGGTTAATTTTGGCAATGGCAGGAAACGCTGTGGGATTGGGTAACTTCCTTCGCTTTCCAGTACAAGCTGTTCAAAATGGAGGGGGAGCATTCATCATTCCATATTTGGTTTGTTTCTTATTAATGGGGATTCCCTTACTGTTTATCGAGTGGTCATCTGGAAGATATGGCGGCAAGTTTGGCAACCATAGTACACCTTATATCTTCGACTCCATGGTCAAGGGTAGGATCTTAAAATATATCGGGGTCTTCGGAATTTTCACCAATTTGGCCATTGTGGCCTATTATGCCTATATAGAATCCTGGACGCTTTCCTACGTGTACCATTCTATAGTCGGTACTTTCGGAGGGATGTCCCAGGGAGAAGTGGCGGGATTTTTTAATTCCTACGTGGATGTGGGCTATAGTACAACAGGGATTCCCTTTGAGGCCATCGTGTTTTATGTGCTTTGCTTGGCCTTGAATACCTTTATCCTTTCAAAGGGATTGGGTGGGGTAGAAAAGGTGGCGAAGATAGGGATGCCCCTTTTAATTTTGTTTGGAGTGTTTCTTGCCATTCGTGGCTATACCCTTGGGACCAGTGGCGCTTCTGATCTTTTTCCAGATGCCAATGCTTGGGATGGTTTAAATTTTCTTTGGACCCCACAATACGATACCTTATTGAATCCCAAAGTGTGGTTGGCGGCTGCGGGACAAATATTCTTTACCCTCTCTGTGGGTATGGGGACCATTCATTGTTATGCATCTTATGTAAGGAGCAAGGATGATATCGCATTAAATGCCGTTTCCGCCGGTTTCATGAACGGTTTTGTGGAAGTTGTACTGGGGAGTGCCATTGTTATTCCAATTGCTGCCGGATATCTTGGTTTGGATTGGGTAATCAATAATGCAGGTTTCGGGATGGCGTTTCAAACCATGCCATATCTTTTTCAGCAATGGGGCCCAATTTTGGCAGCTGTAGCTGGAGTAATGTGGTTTGGATTATTGTTTTTCGCAGGGATTACCAGTTCTCTAGCTATGGGGACTCCCTGGATCGGTTTTATGAGGGACGAGTTTGGTTGGGGACAGATAAAAGGAGCTTGGTCGTTTGGTGCATTGGCCTTGTTGATGGGATTGCCAACCGTATTCTTTTATCAAGAGGGAGTGTTTGATGATTACGATTATTGGGGAGGTACCGTAAGCCTAGTGGTTTTTGCCTTCTTTGAGGTAATACTTTTTGCTTGGATTTTTGGTATGGAGAAAGGATGGAAAGAAATAAACACCGGAGCCGATATAAAAATTCCTTTGGTCTATAAATTTATCATCAAATTTATTACCCCTGTATTGTTGGGCTGGGTCTTTTTGGCCAGTATCCCCAATATGGTTGATAATATCCTTCATAAGGATACTTACAACAATTCTTCCTTTGCAAACGAATACTATGCGGAAAAATTCAATGCGGATGGTACTTCAATGGGAACTGTAGATAAGGTGGGACCACAGGAGATTAAATTTTCCTTTGAAAATATTAAAAAACGGTATGACAAAGTTAAGGAGGTCTCTTTTGAGGAAAAATTTATCGACTTTAAAACATATTCTTTCAAAGAGGATCAAATAACAGTTGTAAAGGTAGGCGATCTGGTTAAACCTGGGGATGTCATTGCCAAAGGTTCGTTTATCAATAAAGTATTTTATAAGAATATCGGCAGAACCATGTTGCTTGCCATGTTTGCATTTATTACATTTTTAGTATATTTAGCTTATAACAAACGCAGAAGAGAGGGGAGGGCAACATTATGAACACGTCAGCTTTAATTGTTATGTTTTTAGCCCAGGGAATCGTAATATTCTTTGCTGGATACTTTTTTTACAAGGTATTGACCATTCCCCCAAAGCCAGAACCGGATTCGTATTCAGAGAATGACGATGAGGTAATCAGACAAAATGAATAAGTAACTCAATTTGAGAAAAAAAGAAAGGACATCCCATTTTAGGTTCAACAAACGGGAACGGAATGGGATGTTCTTTTTGCTTGCTATCATTTTAGTGTTGCAAATAGGCTATTTTTATCTTAAAATTTATCCTGTCCCTGTTGAAAGTTCGTTCTTCCCGGATAAAGACGCTCAAAATAAAATAGAGGCAATGAGGGCGGTGCGGGAACCCTTGACCCTATTTCCCTTTAATCCAAACTTTATAAGTGACCATAAGGGCTATGTGCTCGGGATGAGCGTGATTGAAATTGATAGGCTCCATGCATATAGGGCAGAAGGTAAGTACGTGAACTCTATTTCAGATTTTCAGCAAGTCACGCAAATAAATGACTCATTGTTGATTGGGATTTCCCCCTTCTTTAAGTTTCCTGAATGGACAGAGGAAAAAGGAACCTCCTCATCAACGGCCAAAACAAATCAAGGGTTCGCCTCAAAAAAGGTCAAGATTATTTCGGTAAGGGATCTTAATACGGTTACGGCGGAAGAACTAAAAATAGTCCGTGGAATAGGGGATAAGCTATCCGTGCGCATCATTAAATTTAGGGATCGCTTGGGTGGCTTTTTACAAGAAGGTCAACTCTATCATGTTTATGGTCTGGAGCGGGAGGTCGCATCCCGGGTCCTGGACAGGTTCAAGCTTTTGAGTAAACCTCAAGTCGCAAAAATCAATGTCAATTCAGCTTCGAGTGATGAGTTGTCCCAATTGATCTATATTCCCTATGCGTTGTCCAAGGCCATTGTGGCTTATCGGGAAAGAAATGGTGATATTGCCAGTTTTGAGGAATTAAAAGAAATACAAGGTTTTCCTGCGGATAGGATTGATATAATTAAATTATATTTGTCATTATAAAAAAAAGCTATGCAAAGTATGTACTTCACTGAAGAACATCAACTATTCAGGCAAAGCCTGAAAGATTTTTTACAAAAAGAAGTTGTTCCCAATATAGATAAATGGGAGGAAAGCGGAACCATTGAAAGGTTTATTTGGAAGAAATTTGGCGATATGGGCTACTTTGGTCTCGCCACTCCAGAAAAAGATGGTGGATTAGGTTTAGACCTATTTTATACGGTTATTTTTCTGGAAGAATTGCAAAAGGTAAATTCGGGAGGATTTGCAGCTGCTATTTGGGCACATGCTTATTTGGCTATGACCCACTTGAACAAGGAAGCTGATGCCAATATCAAGGAAAAATATTTAAGACCAAGTGTTGATGGGGAAAAAGTTGGTTGTTTGTGCATAACAGAACCCTTTGGAGGAAGTGATGTTGCAGCCATGCGCTCAACTGCCGTTAGGGAAGGTGATTATTATATCTTAAATGGTTCCAAAACCTTCATTACCAATGGAGTTTATGCGGACTATATGATTGTTGCAGCAAAGACGAATCCTTCTCTTGGAAATAAAGGAATTAGCATTTTTGTTGTAGATAGGCAAAGCAAAGGGGTAACGGCTAGCAAACTAAATAAATTAGGTTGGCGTGCTTCGGATACTGCGGAATTAGCTTTCGATAATGTTAAAATACCAGTTGAAAACCTTATGGGTGAGGAAGATATGGGATTTTCCTACATCATGGAACATTTCTCATTGGAGCGTTTGATTATGGGAATTAATGCCCATGCAAGATCGGAACATGTTTTGGAATATGCGTTAAATTATATGTCAGAAAGAGAGGCTTTCGGAAAGACAATTAATAAATTCCAGGCCTTAAGACATAAAATTGCAGATTTATATGCAGATATAGATATGTGTAAGGAATATAATTATTCAGTAGCCTATCGTTTGAATAAGGGGCAATACGTAGTTAAGGAAGCCACTATTTCCAAATTAAAATCCACCAAAATGGCCGATGAGGTTGCTTATGAATGTTTGCAATTTCTAGGAGGTTATGGCTATATAGAAGATTATCCTATGGCACGTAACTTTAGGGATAGTAGATTGGGGCCAATTGGCGGTGGTACGTCGGAAATACTTCGGGAAATCATAGCTAAGATGGTTATAGATAAAAAGGAATATAAGCCCGCTAACGTTTAATTACATTTAAATATCAATCTAGAATTAGTATATAAATCTGTTGCACGTACTAATAAGGGTACAATTGCGTGTAATACTTTAAATCAATAACAAGGAGATGATAGGGTAAAAATTGTTTCTTTATTTGAAACGGATGGAAATTAAAATCATCAATAAATGAGGGCATTTATAAATTGAGTTGATTGTACAGGATTTGCCTTTAAGAAATAGTTTATGTTACTGGTTTTCCAACTATTAATAGCATATTGATTTTAAAGGTAATTTTTATTTGGATTTAGGTTGTCCAATTGAATATAGTTACTATATTTGCAGTCTTAAAAATCACAAAAGAGAGGAGGTTAAAGCTTATGTTAATTATACCAATTAAAGAAGGAGAAAATATAGATAGGCCGCTAAAGCGTTTCAAGCGAAAGTTTGATAAGACTGGCACTATGCGTCAGTTGCGAAAGCGTCAGGCATTCAGTAAGCCTTCTGTAGAGCGAAGAGCTCAAGTTCAAAAAGCACAATATATCCAAGGTCTTAGAGATCAAGAAGAGATATAGTTCCTTGGAACGAGATAAGTAAGAGAATCCTGCCATTGGCGGGATTCTCTTTTTTTATGCGCAATCCTGTCATTAAAATAGTAACTTAGCTATTAAAGTTGGCCTATGTCTATTCCGTCTTTTTTGTCATATCTTTCTCTGGAACGGAAATATTCTCCCCATACAGTTACCGCCTACAAAGCCGATTTGGAGGAATGGATTTTGTTTTGTTCCAAAGAATATTCGCTGGACGACATTGATATGGCCAATTACAGCCTCATTAGAAGTTGGATTGTCCAGTTGGTGGACTCCAAGGTGTCCAATAGAACGATCAATCGGAAAATAGCCTCATTAAAGGCGTATTATAGATTCCTGTTGCGGATTGGGCATATATCTTCCAATCCGTTGGTGAAGCATACAGCTTTAAAAACCGCAAAAAAAGTGGAGATACCGTTTTCTGAATTAGAAATGGAAGCCGTTCTACAACACATAAACTATACCGATGATTTTGAGGGGGCACGGGATAAGTTGATCGTGGCCTTGTTGTATACCACAGGGATCCGAAGGGCGGAAATGATAAATTTGAAGCTTGGCAATGTGGATTTTTCATCGAGGACCCTCAAGGTGTTGGGGAAGCGCAATAAAGAGCGTATCCTGCCCTTGTTGCCTTCTACACAGGAGTTGTTTCATGGCTATTTTGCTTTCAGGGATAACCTGGAATGTATTGGGGATGGGGAATTCGTCTTTCTATCGAAAGGGGGCAATAAAATATATGAAACACTTGTTTATAGAATTATAAATCGGTATTTTAGTGAAGTGTCCTCCAAGGTAAAGAAGAGTCCACATATATTAAGACACACATTTGCGACTCATTTGCTCAACAAGGGTGCAGATTTAAATTCGGTCAAAGAATTGTTGGGTCATTCAAGTTTGGCCTCCACGCAGGTATACACCCATAACAATATTGCCGAACTTAAAAAAGTACATTTCACTTCCCATCCAAGAAATAAGAAATAGTACAAGATTTTATTTCAATGTTTAATTTTTAAAATTTCAGCCTATGAAAGTAAATGTTCAATCCGTTAATTTCAATGCGGAAGGAAAGCTAATTGACTTTGTTCATTCCAGATTGAACAAGTTGGATCAATTTTACGACAAGATCATCAGTTCTGATGTCTACCTGAAGGTGGAGAATACAAGTTCCAAAGAAAATAAAATTGTTGAGATTAAAGTTCATGTCCCCAAAGATCAATTCATAATAAAAAAGCAGTGTAAAACGTTCGAAGAGGCTGTGGATGTGGCATCTAGTTCATTGGAGAGAAAATTGGTAAAACGCAAGGAAAAATTAAAAGCATAAGTTTGGTTAAAATTATTTGAAAAATGTTTTGAATAAATAAAAAAACGTATACATTTGCAGTCCGTTAGAAATAGCGGGCTTTTTTGTGAGAGAAAAAGATGTTAAAAGGCCGATGTAGCTCAGCTGGCTAGAGCAGCTGATTTGTAATCAGCAGGTCGTGGGTTCGAGTCCCTCTATCGGCTCTTAAGTTCTTAAAATATTGGATTGGGGAGATACTCAAGCGGCCAACGAGGGCAGACTGTAAATCTGCTGACTACGTCTTCGCAGGTTCGAATCCTGCTCTCCCCACAAAAAGGCTTAAAGGGTCTTTGTATGAAAATACAGAATGTTTGTTTTTGAAATTATGAAATAGATTTTTAGGTTTGCCTAAAAATTGAAATGCGGGAGTAGCTCAGTTGGTAGAGCGTCAGCCTTCCAAGCTGAATGTCGCCGGTTCGAACCCGGTCTCCCGCTCTAAATTTTAATTGCAAATAGCTCCTTTAATGGGGCTTTAGGCAATTGGGATTAAATGGACTAGATGTTGATCATTTGGTTCAGAGCGATGTCGGGATAAAACCCGTCCGCGCTTTACATTGAGTTTGTGGTTATAGTTTTAAGTTTTGGTTATAACTAGCTATAAGACTTAAAAATGCCGGTGTAGCTCAGGGGTAGAGCGTTTCCTTGGTAAGGAAGAGGTCATGAGTTCAAATCTCATCATTGGCTCATTCAAGGTATAAATTGTACACTAATATAAACTAAGATTAAAATTCATTAAACATGGCAAAGGCAACTTTTGATCGTTCCAAACCGCACTTAAATATAGGTACTATTGGACACGTAGATCACGGTAAAACTACATTGACTGCCGCTATTACAACTGTTTTAGCTAATGCAGGTCTTTCTGAAATGAGAAGTTTCGATTCTATCGACAACGCTCCTGAAGAAAAAGAAAGAGGTATTACCATCAACACATCACACGTAGAATATTCAACTGCAAACCGTCATTACGCCCACGTTGACTGTCCTGGTCACGCGGATTACGTAAAGAACATGGTTACTGGTGCTGCCCAAATGGACGGTGCTATATTGGTTGTTGCTGCCACAGATGGTCCAATGCCACAAACTCGTGAGCATATCCTTTTAGGTCGCCAGGTAGGTATTCCAAGAATGGTTGTATTCATGAACAAAGTGGATATGGTTGATGATGAGGAATTATTGGAACTTGTTGAAATGGAAGTACGTGAATTACTTTCTTTCTATGACTATGATGGTGATAATGGACCTGTAATTGCTGGTTCTGCATTAGGAGCACTTAACGGTGAGCAAAAATGGGTTGATACAGTAATGTCCTTGATGGAAGCTGTTGATACCTGGATTGAATTACCAGAAAGAGATATTGATAAGCCTTTCTTGATGCCTGTTGAAGATGTATTTACAATTACTGGTCGTGGAACTGTTGCTACAGGTCGTATCGAAACAGGAGTTGCAAATACTGGAGATCCAGTTGAGATCATCGGTATGGGTGCTGAAAAATTGAATTCAACTGTTACTGGGGTAGAGATGTTCCGTAAGATTTTGGATAGAGGTGAAGCTGGGGATAACGTAGGTATCTTGTTAAGAGGTATTGAAAAATCACAGATCAAAAGAGGAATGGTTATTTGTAAGCCAGGTTCTGTTAAGCCACATGCTAAATTTAAGGCAGAGGTTTACGTTCTTAAAAAAGAAGAAGGTGGTCGTCACACACCATTCCATAACAACTACCGTCCACAGTTCTACGTAAGAACCACCGACGTAACAGGAACTATCAATCTTCCTGATGGTGTTGAAATGGTAATGCCAGGTGATAACTTAACTATTACTGTTGATTTATTGTCTCCGATCGCATTGAGTGTTGGTCTACGTTTCGCAATTCGTGAAGGTGGTAGAACAGTAGGTGCTGGTCAGGTTACTGAGATTTTAGATTAATTTCACATTATAAATATTGCGCTGAGGGTGTCCTACTATGTGGGATACCTTTCAGTGTAAATATAAACGGGTGTAGCTCAGTTGGTAGAGCACTGGTCTCCAAAACCAGGTGTCGGGAGTTCGAGTCTCTCCTCCCGTGCTAATGTTAATTGGGAAAACCATTGTTGGTCAGCCCAATTTGGAAAATTAAATATATTGAGAAGGGTCTGGAAAAATCGTTCATTTATTAAAACCGATTTTCTTACCCGAATCAGAAAGAAGAAGTTGTTGTTCAACCATTCTTTTTAAAACTATAGAAAACCTTTCACAGCATGTTGACTTATATTAAGGAATCCGTTGAAGAGCTTAGAAACAATGTTACCCTGCCTCCTAGGGCCGAGTCATCAAATTTGATGGTAATCGTAGCTGTGTTTTCAATTATTTTTGCATTGGCTACATGGGGTGTCGATAGTCTTTTTGGCGAATTGATCCAATTGTATTTTAATAAAATAATCAACTAAGTCATGCCTATGTCGGAAGTATTAGATAAAAAGTGGTATGTGGTTAGGGCTGTTAGTGGGCAGGAGAACAAGATAAAGGGATACATCGAAAGTGAAGTTGCAAGACTTGGTTTTGAGGATTACCTGGAAGACGTTCTCGTTCCTACCGAAAAGGTGGTTCAAATAAGAAATGGCAAGAAAATCAACAAGGAAAGGGTTTATTTTCCTGGTTACATCATGATCAAAGCCAATTTGGGTGGAGAAATGATACATATTATACGTTCTATTACCAATGTAATAGGTTTTTTGGGTGAAACTAAAGGAGGAGATCCTGTGCCGCTTAGAAAATCTGAGGTGAACAGGATGTTAGGAAAAGTAGATGAGTTGGCCATTACAACGGACAGCATAGCTATTCCTTTTGTTTTGGGAGAAACCATCAAAGTAATAGACGGACCTTTCAATGGTTTTAATGGGACTGTTGAAAAAATAAATGAAGAAAAGCGTAAGCTAGAGGTAATGGTGAAGATTTTCGGAAGAAAGACTCCATTGGAACTTAGCTATATGCAGGTAGAAAAAGTTTAAGTAAGAATTGTTACATATAATAAGAGTAGTGTCGCTTCCAATCTGACACGCTTAAAATTTAATTTTAAACAATGGCAAAAGAAGTAAGTAAAGTAGTTAAACTACAAGTTAGGGGAGGTGCAGCGAATCCGTCGCCACCGGTTGGACCCGCTTTAGGTGCTGCCGGCGTTAACATCATGGAATTCTGTAAGCAGTTTAATGCTCGTACACAGGATAGACCAGGCAAAATATTGCCAGTTGTTATCACGGTATTTAAGGACAAGTCGTTCGACTTTGTTGTTAAGACACCGCCAGCGGCAATTCAACTTATGGAAGCAGCTAAGATTAAAAAAGGATCTGGCGAACCTAACAGAAACAAAGTGGCAAGCGTTACCTGGGAACAGATAAAAGCTATAGCCAATGACAAAATGGTGGATTTAAATGCCTTTACCTCAGAAGCGGCTATGACAATGGTTGCAGGTACGGCTAGATCTATGGGTATAAAAGTTTCAGGGACTAGACCTTTTTAAAATCTTAAAAGCAATTTAGAATGGCAAAATTAACAAAAAAGCAAAAAGATGCGCTTTCTAAGGTAGACAGAAACAAGCTTTATTCCATAGTGGAGGCTTCTGCTTTAGTAAAAGAAATAACTAATGTAAAATTCGATGCGTCTGTTGATATCGCTGTAAGATTGGGTGTAGATCCCAGAAAAGCGAATCAAATGGTACGTGGCGTTGTTACCCTTCCTCACGGAACTGGTAAGGATGTAAAGGTTTTAGCGTTGGTAACCCCAGATAAGGAAGCAGAAGCTACAGAAGCTGGTGCTGACTACGTTGGGTTGGATGAGTATTTGGAAAAAATTAAAGGCGGTTGGACCGATGTTGATGTTATCATCACCATGCCAAGTGTTATGGGTAAATTAGGTCCTTTAGGTAGAGTATTGGGACCAAGAGGTTTAATGCCCAATCCAAAGACAGGAACAGTTACTATGGATGTCGCTAAAGCGGTAGCAGAAGTAAAGGCTGGTAAAATTGATTTTAGAGTTGACAAAACAGGAATTGTACATGCTGCGATCGGGAAAGTTTCTTTCTCCGAAGATATGCTTGCTGACAATGCCAGGGAGCTTTTGGAAACTTTGAATAAATTAAAACCTGCAGCAGCGAAAGGTGTATACATGAAAAGCATTTATTTGTCCAGTACAATGAGCCCAAGTATGCAACTAGATCCTAAAGGAGTATAACTGTTAGTTTAAAGTTTTTATTATGACAAGAGAAGAAAAAAAGAACGTTATACAAGATTTAACTGCACAGTTAGGAAGCAATTCCATTATTTACTTGGCAGATATCTCTGGTATGAATGCTTCGGCCACATCAGATTTAAGAAGGGCTTGTTTTAAAGCCAATATTAAACTTGCGGTCGTTAAAAATACCTTGCTTGCAAAGGCAATGGACGCATCGGATAAAGATTTTGGTGAGCTTTCGGGGGTATTGGTAGGTAACACTTCCATTATGTACTCCGATACTAGTAATGCTCCAGCAAAATTAATCAAGAACTTCAGGAAAAAAACTACAAAACCATTATTGAAGGGCGCTTATATTGAAGAGGCCGTTTATGTTGGTGATGAGAATTTGGAAGCCTTGGTTAATATCAAGTCTAAGGAAGAAATGATCGGAGAAATCATCGGATTGCTTCAGTCTCCTGCTAAAAATGTTATCTCTGGACTTAAGTCTGGTGGTGGTAAATTGGCTGGTATCCTTAAGACATTATCCGAGAAATAATACGTACGCACTATAAACAATTATATTTAAAATTTTATTAAACGATAGAAAAATGGCAGATTTGAAAGATTTCGCAGAACAATTGGTTAACTTGACTGTAAAGGAAGTAAATGAGTTAGCTGCAATATTGAAAGATGAATACGGTATTGAGCCTGCTGCTGCTGCAGTAGCTGTTGCCGCTGGTGGAGCCGCTGATGGTGGTGAAGCTGTAGAAGAACAAACTGAATTCGATGTAATATTGAAAGCAGCTGGTGCTTCTAAATTAGCAGTAGTTAAATTGGTTAAGGAATTAACTGGTTTAGGTTTGAAAGAAGCTAAAGATATCGTTGATAGCGCACCAAAAGCTATCAAAGAAGGTATCTCTAAAGATGAAGCTGAAGGAATTCTAAAATCATTGGAAGAAGCAGGAGCCGAAGTTGAGCTTAAATAATAGCGACAACCATACTATTTTGGTTTAGGTCTTTCCACCCTTTTTGGTGGCTAGACCTAAACCCTTTTATATATGTTGTATATAAGGACATATACTACCCACTTTAGTATTCACAATCAAAATTTTGTCCATTGATGTTTACAAAACAAACTGAAAGAATAAGTTTCGCATCCGCTAAGAACATACCGGACTACCCGGATTTCTTGGACATTCAGATCAAATCATTTCAAGATTTCTTTCAACTTGAAACTAAATCTGATGAGAGGGGCAATGAAGGCTTGTACAACACCTTCATGGAAAACTTTCCAATCACTGACACAAGAAACCAATTTGTTTTAGAGTTTCTAGACTATTTTATTGATCCACCTAGATATTCCATACAGGAATGTATCGAACGTGGGCTAACCTATAGTGTACCTCTAAAAGCAAGGTTAAAGTTATATTGTACCGATCCAGAGCACGAAGACTTTGAAACTATTGTGCAGGATGTTTATTTGGGTACGATTCCATATATGACACCTAGTGGCACCTTCGTTATCAACGGTGCTGAGCGTGTTGTAGTATCTCAATTACACCGTTCTCCTGGAGTGTTCTTTGGACAATCTTTCCACGCAAATGGTACAAAATTATATTCTGCTAGGGTAATTCCGTTCAAAGGTTCTTGGATAGAATTCGCTACAGATATCAATGGCGTTATGTACGCTTACATTGATAGAAAGAAAAAATTACCGGTAACCACTCTTTTCAGGGCCATTGGTTTTGAAAGGGATAAGGATATTTTGGAAATATTTGACCTTTCTGAAGAGGTGAAGGTTTCCGCTACCGGACTTAAGAAAGTATTGGGTCGTAAATTGGCTGCCAGGGTTTTGAACACATGGCATGAGGATTTCGTGGATGAGGATACTGGTGAAGTAGTATCTATCGAAAGAAACGAAATCATATTGGATCGTGATACTATTCTTGAAAAGGATCATATCAACGATATTATAGAAGCTGATGTAAAAACTATTCTTTTGCACAAGGAGAATAATGCACAATCAGACTACGGTATCATTCATAATACCTTGCAGAAGGATCCTACAAACTCCGAGAAAGAGGCTGTAGAACATATTTATCGTCAACTGCGTAATGCAGAACCGCCCGATGAAGAAACTGCACGTGGTATTATCGATAAATTATTCTTTTCTGACCAACGTTACAACCTAGGTGAAGTAGGACGTTACAGAATGAACAAAAAATTAGGGTTGGATATCGGAATGGACAAGCAAGTCTTGACCAAGGAAGATATCATTACCATAATTAAATATTTGATCGAATTGATCAACTCTAAAGCAGAGATTGATGATATTGATCACCTGTCCAATAGACGTGTAAGAACTGTTGGGGAGCAATTGTCTCAGCAATTTGGTGTAGGTCTGTCCCGTATGGCCAGAACTATCCGTGAACGTATGAACGTTCGTGACAATGAAGTGTTTACACCGATTGACTTGATCAACGCCAAGACCTTGTCTTCTGTGATCAACTCCTTCTTTGGAACAAACCAGTTGTCTCAGTTCATGGACCAAACGAATCCATTGGCAGAGATTACGCACAAGAGAAGATTATCGGCACTAGGGCCAGGTGGACTTTCAAGAGAAAGAGCCGGGTTCGAGGTTCGAGATGTTCACTATACACATTATGGTAGACTTTGTCCAATTGAAACACCAGAGGGACCAAACATTGGTTTGATTTCTTCCTTGGCGGTATTCTCTAAGGTAAACCCTATGGGCTTCTTGGAAACACCTTATCGTAAAGTTGAAAATGGAAAGGTAAATACTAAGGAATTCGGGTATTTAAGTGCAGAAGAAGAAGAAGGTATGAAAATAGCCCAGGCTAACATTCCTTTGAAAGATGATGGTACAATAGATATTGACAAAGTAATTGTTAGGGAAGAAGGGGATTTCCCTGTCGTTGATCCAAGTGAAGTAAATTACACGGATGTAGCGCCTAACCAAATTGCGTCAATTTCAGCTTCATTGATTCCTTTCTTGGAGCATGATGATGCCAACCGTGCCCTGATGGGATCAAACATGATGCGTCAGGCCGTACCATTGTTAAAACCAGAATCTCCGATTGTTGGTACCGGACTGGAGCGTCAAGTTGCTTCAGATTCCCGAGTATTGATAAATGCAGAAGGTGATGGGGTTATAGAATATGTTGATTCCAAGAAAGTAACCATTAAGTACGATAGGACAGACGCAGAACGAGCAGTAAGTTTTGAAGAGGATTCCAAGACATACGAATTGGTGAAATTTAGAAAGACTAACCAAGGTACCAGCATTAACCTTAAACCGATCGTAAGAAAAGGGGACAGGGTTAAGAAAGGACAGGTTCTTTGTGAAGGATACGCAACAGAAAGTGGAGAGTTGGCTTTAGGTAGAAACCTGAAAGTGGCATTTATGCCATGGAAAGGGTACAACTTTGAGGATGCGATCGTAATTTCTGAAAAAGTAGTACGTGAAGATATCTTTACCTCTATCCATATAGATGAGTATTCATTGGAAGTTAGGGATACCAAATTGGGAGCTGAAGAGTTGACGAACGATATTCCAAACGTATCCGAAGAGGCTACCAAGGATCTGGATGAGAACGGGATGATCCGTATTGGTGCAGAAGTTAAGCCTGGTGATATCTTAATAGGTAAGATTACTCCAAAAGGAGAATCAGATCCTACCCCGGAAGAAAAACTATTGCGTGCCATCTTTGGAGATAAAGCTGGTGATGTAAAGGATGCTTCCTTAAAAGCTTCGCCATCATTAAGAGGTGTTGTTATTGAAAAGAAATTGTTCTCTCGTTCTGTTAAAGATAAGCGCAAGCGTTCTGAAGATAAAGAGGCCATTTCTAAATTGGAGTTGGAATACGAAGTGAAATTCGAACAACTTAAGGACGTCTTGGTTGAGAAATTGTTTGCGTTGATCAACGGGAAGACATCGCAAGGGGTATTGAACGATCTTGGGGAAGAAGTACTTCCAAAAGGCAAGAAGTATACCATGAAGATGTTGAACTCTGTGGACGATTTCGCTCACTTGGTGGGAGGAAGCTGGACAACAGATAAGGAAACCAATACATTGGTTGCCGATCTTTTGCACAACTATAAGATTAAATTGAACGATCTTCAAGGGAACTTGAGGAGGGATAAGTTTACAATTTCTGTGGGTGATGAATTGCCTGCAGGTATTATGAAATTGGCCAAAGTTTATGTTGCGAAGAAGCGTAAGCTTAAGGTTGGTGATAAAATGGCGGGTCGTCATGGTAACAAAGGTATTGTTGCCCGTATCGTTCGTCATGAGGATATGCCATTCCTTGAGGATGGGACACCTGTGGATATTGTTTTGAATCCACTTGGGGTACCTTCCCGTATGAACATCGGACAGATCTATGAAACTGTTCTTGGATGGGCCGGTCTTAAATTGGGCAAGAAATATGCAACTCCAATTTTTGATGGGGCTACTATAGACCAGATCAATGAGTATACTGATGAGGCGGGAATTCCGAGATTTGGACATACCTACCTTTACGATGGTGGTACTGGACAACGTTTTGATCAACCGGCAACTGTTGGTGTGATCTATATGTTGAAACTAGGACACATGGTAGATGACAAGATGCATGCTAGATCCATAGGACCTTACTCTTTAATCACGCAACAGCCATTAGGTGGTAAAGCACAATTTGGTGGTCAGCGTTTTGGAGAGATGGAAGTTTGGGCCTTGGAAGCATACGGTGCATCTGCAACCCTAAGAGAAATATTGACAGTGAAATCTGATGATGTTATCGGAAGGGCGAAGACGTACGAGGCTATCGTAAAAGGAGAGACAATGCCAGAACCAGGTTTGCCTGAATCTTTCAACGTATTAATGCACGAACTTAAAGGATTAGGTTTGGACATTAGGTTGGAGGAATAAGACAATAGGTCTTGAACACTATTTGTAATATACATATTTAACTTACTATCACCATATTGTTATGGCTAGACAAAAAGATAATAGCACAATAAAGAGGTTCGATAAAATTTCAATCGGATTGGCATCTCCAGAATCTATTTTGGCAGAGTCAAGAGGGGAAGTTTTAAAGCCTGAAACTATAAACTATAGAACGCACAAACCTGAGCGTGACGGTCTTTTTTGTGAGCGTATTTTTGGTCCTGTAAAGGATTATGAATGTGCTTGTGGAAAATACAAAAGAATCCGTTACCGAGGCATCGTTTGTGATCGTTGTGGGGTAGAGGTTACAGAAAAGAAAGTACGTAGGGACAGGGTAGGGCACATCAATTTGGTGGTTCCCGTAGCTCATATCTGGTACTTCCGTTCCTTGCCAAATAAAATCGGTTACCTTTTAGGATTGCCTTCCAAGAAATTGGACATGATCATCTATTATGAGCGTTATGTGGTTATCCAACCAGGTATTGCTAAGAATCCTGATGGGGAAGAGATTGAGAAAATGGATTTCTTGACCGAAGAGGAGTATCTAAACATTTTGGAATCCATACCACCGGAGAACCAATACTTGGATGATACAGATCCTAATAAATTTATTGCCAAAATGGGTGCTGAATGTTTGATCGATATCTTATCGAGAATCGATTTGGATCAGCTTTCCTATGAATTAAGGCATAAGGCAAATACAGAAACATCCAAGCAACGTAAGACAGAAGCTCTTAAGCGTTTGCAGGTTGTTGAATCTTTGCGCGATTCTCAGAAGAACAGGCAAAATAGACCTGAGTGGATGATTATGAAAGTAATCCCTGTAATTCCACCAGAACTTAGGCCTTTGGTACCATTGGATGGTGGTCGTTTTGCGACTTCCGACTTAAATGACCTTTACAGAAGGGTAATCATCAGAAACAACCGTTTGAAAAGGTTGGTCGAGATAAAAGCTCCAGAAGTAATCTTAAGGAACGAGAAGCGTATGCTTCAAGAGTCTGTAGATTCTTTGTTCGATAACACCCGTAAGGCATCAGCTGTTAAAACGGAATCGAACAGACCATTGAAATCTCTTTCTGATTCCTTGAAAGGGAAACAAGGTCGTTTCCGTCAAAACCTTTTGGGAAAACGTGTGGATTATTCCGCTCGTTCGGTAATCGTCGTTGGGCCGGAAATGAAATTGTTCGAATGTGGTCTGCCTAAGGATATGGCTGCGGAACTATACAAGCCATTCGTAATTCGTAAGTTGATCGAAAGAGGGATTGTAAAAACTGTAAAATCAGCCAAGAAAATTATAGATAAGAAGGAACCAGTTGTTTGGGACATTCTTGAAAACGTACTAAAAGGACACCCTGTGCTATTGAACAGGGCCCCTACATTACACCGTTTGGGTATACAAGCGTTCCAGCCAAAACTTATTGAAGGAAAGGCTATTCGTTTGCACCCATTGGTATGTACTGCCTTCAACGCGGATTTCGATGGTGACCAGATGGCGGTGCATTTGCCACTGGGACCAGAAGCTATATTGGAAGCACAATTGTTAATGTTGGCTTCCCACAACATATTGAACCCAGCAAACGGTTCCCCTATTACAGTACCATCTCAGGATATGGTCTTGGGCCTTTATTATATGACAAAGGAGAGAAAAACCATGGGCGATGTTATCGTTAAAGGTGAAGGTATTACGTTCTATTCCGATGAGGAAGTGGTTATCGCTTTCAACGAAGGTATGGTAGAACTTAATGCAGGTATCAAGGTTAGAACGAAAGATTTTAATGAAGCGGGAGAACTTGTTTACCAAATTATACCTACAACCGTAGGTAGGGTATTGTTCAACATGGTGGTGCCAGAACAGGCAGGATATGTGAACGATGTATTGAACAAAAAATCATTGCGTGATATTATCGGTAACATTTTAAGTGTTACAGACGTACCGACCACCGCTGATTTCTTGGACAAAATTAAGACCATGGGTTATGAATTCGCTTTCAAAGGTGGATTGTCCTTTAGTCTAGGTGATATTATTATCCCGCCAGAGAAACATGAAATGATTGCTGAAGCCAACGAACAAGTTGATGCTATTAGGGCGAATTATAACATGGGTCTTATTACAAACAACGAACGTTACAATCAGGTAATTGATGTTTGGACCTCTACGAATGCTATGTTGACAGAATTGGCAATGAAGCGTATCCGTGAGGACAAACAAGGATTTAACTCTGTGTACATGATGTTGGATTCTGGAGCAAGGGGTTCTAAGGAACAGATCCGTCAGTTGACCGGTATGCGTGGATTGATGGCTAAGCCTAAGAAATCTACTGCAGGTGGTGGTGAGATTATTGAAAACCCGATCCTTTCAAACTTTAAGGAAGGTCTTTCTATCTTGGAATACTTTATTTCTACCCACGGTGCACGTAAAGGTCTTGCGGATACCGCTTTGAAAACAGCGGATGCAGGATATCTGACACGTCGTTTGGTAGATGTTTCACAGGATGTGATCATCAATACGGAAGATTGTGGAACATTAAGAGGAATTAAGGTTGAGGCCTTGAAGAAGAATGAGGAAATCGTTGAGAGTCTAGGTGAAAGAATCCTAGGTAGAGTTGTCTTACACGATGTGATCAATCCTTTGACAGAAGAAATTTTGTTAAGAGCCGGACAAGAAATATTGGAGGCTGACGTGAAAATAATCGAAGCATCTCCTCTTGATAACGTAGAAGTGAGATCTGCATTGACATGTGAGGCCCAAAAGGGTATCTGTGGTAAATGTTACGGTAGAAACCTATCGACCAATAAAATGGTTCAAAGGGGTGAAGCTGTAGGTGTTGTTGCTGCCCAATCCATTGGGGAGCCTGGAACACAGTTAACATTGCGTACGTTCCACGTGGGAGGTATTGCAGGTAACATCTCTGAAGACAGTAAATTGGAAGCTAAATTTGGCGGTATAGCTGAAATCGAAGATCTAAGAACTGTAATAGGAACAGACTCTGAAGGAAAAGCGGTGGAGACTGTAATTTCCAGAACGTCTGAGATAAAAGTTGTGGATGCCAAAACTGGAATCACATTAAGTACCAATAACATTCCTTATGGTTCGCAATTGTTCATCAAGAACGGTGCTAAGCTTGAAAAAGGGGAGCTTATTTGTCAGTGGGATCCATATAACGGTGTTATTGTTTCTGAATTCCCAGGTAAGATTGCCTATGAAAATATTGACCAAGGTGTAACATACCAAGTTGAGATAGATGAGCAAACAGGATTCCAGGAAAAAGTAATCTCGGAATCAAGGAATAAGAAATTGATACCAACATTATTGATTAAAAACAATAATGACGAGGTATTGCGTTCTTACAACCTACCTGTTGGATCACATATTATGGTGGACAATGGCGATAAGATCAATGAAGGTAAAATCTTGGTTAAAATACCACGTAAATCTGCTAAGTCAGGAGATATTACAGGGGGTCTTCCAAGGGTGACCGAATTGTTTGAAGCGCGTAACCCATCTAACCCAGCAGTAGTTTCAGAAATTGATGGTGTCGTTTCTTTTGGTAAAATAAAAAGAGGTAACCGTGAGATTATCATCGAATCAAAATTAGGAGAAGTCAAGAAGTACTTGGTAAAACTTTCCAATCAGATTTTGGTACAGGAAAATGATTATGTTCGTGCTGGAATGCCATTGTCGGACGGATCCATAACTCCAGAGGATATCTTGGCCATTAAAGGACCATCTGCTGTTCAACAGTACTTGGTAAATGAGGTACAGGAAGTATATCGTCTTCAAGGAGTGAAGATCAACGACAAGCATTTTGAGGTAGTCGTTCGTCAGATGATGCGTAAGGTACGTATTCAGGATCCGGGTGATACCATATTCTTGGAGAACCAATTGGCTCATAAAGATGATTTCATTTTAGAAAACGATGAAATCTTCGGTAAAAAAGTAGTTTTGGAAGACGGTGATTCTGAAAACCTGAAACCAGGTCAAATCATAACTGCCCGTGAACTAAGGGATGAAAACTCGCTTCTTAGAAGAGGGGACAAAAACTTGGTAACGGCTAGAGATGCTGTTGCAGCTACAGCTACACCGATCCTACAAGGGATTACAAGAGCCTCGTTACAGACTAAATCATTCATATCTGCAGCTTCCTTCCAGGAAACAACAAAGGTATTGAACGAAGCGGCTGTTGCAGGTAAAGTGGATACTTTGGAAGGCTTAAAAGAAAATGTAATTGTTGGACATAAGATTCCGGCCGGTACAGGTATGAGGAATTATGATAGCATCATTGTTGGTTCTAAGGAAGAATTCGATGAGATCATGGCCCGTAAGGAAGAGTTCAAGTTTTAATTGATTATGGACGATAAAAATCAAAACCAAAAGCAGATCAATATAGAATTAGATGAAAAAACGGCCGAGGGGGTATACTCCAACTTGGCCATCATCAACCATTCCGTATCCGAATTTGTTGTTGATTTTATCAGTTTAATGCCGGGAGCACCAAAAGCTAAAGTGAAGAGTAGGATAGTACTTACCCCACAACACGCTAAAAAGTTCCTAAAAGCCTTAAATGATAATGTTCAGCGTTTTGAAAAAGCCCATGGAACAATAAAGGACTATGAACAGCCACCTATACCGTTGAATTTCGGTCCAACAGGAGAGGCATAATACAAAAAACCCCGTGATTTTCATCACGGGGTTTTTTTATGATTGTATACTAAGGAGTTTTGTTAATCAAATTCCGATGTGAAATGCAATTTTACCGTAGGGTATTTTTGTTGCGTCATTTGCAGGGAGAATTGGGAATCGGCCAAAAATACCAATTGATTGCGCTTGTCCTTGGCCAAGAATTTCTGTTTTACTCTTTTAAATTCTTTGAATTCCACATTGTTCTTATCTGCAGCCTCTACCCAACAAGCCTTGTATACAGGAAAGTTTTCATAGGTACATTTGGCGCCATATTCGTGTTCCAAGCGGTATTGTATAACTTCAAACTGAAGGGCACCAACAGTTCCAATCACTTTTCTATTATTTATTTCCAAAGTAAATAGTTGTGCAACCCCTTCATCCATCAATTGGTCAATCCCTTTGTGAAGCTGTTTTGATTTCATGGGGTCAGCATTGTTGATGTATCTGAAGTGTTCCGGGGAAAAACTTGGGATCCCTTTGTAATGAAGAATCTCTCCTTCAGTTAATGTATCCCCTATTTTAAAGTTACCAGTATCGTGCAGGCCGACAATATCACCTGGATAAGAGATATCCACTATTTCTTTCTTTTCGGCAAAAAAGGCATTGGGGCTGGAAAATTTAAGATTTTTTCCATGCCTTACATGTAAATAGGGTTTGTTTCTTTCAAAAGTTCCCGATACAATTTTGATAAATGCCAGGCGGTCCCTATGTTTTGGGTCCATATTGGCATGGATTTTAAATACAAAACCTGTAAAATCCTTTTCGTTAGCTTTCACCAAACGTTCCTCGGCCATTTTAGGTCTAGGGGTTGGGGCAATATCCACGAAACAATCCAAAAGTTCGCGAACCCCGAAGTTATTTAAGGCGGAGCCAAAAAATACGGGTTGCTGGGCTCCTTTTAGATATTCTTCTTTATTAAATGGAGGATATACCCCATGTATCAATTCTAGATTTTCCCTTAGTTCGGTGGCCGCTTTTGAACCAATTATTTTTTCCAGCTCTGGACTGTCCAGATCATCAAAGGCAATGGTGTCCTCTATATTCTTTTTGCTTTCACCACTGAACAGGTTGATGTTCTTCTCATAAATATTGTATATGCCCTTAAAATCATAGCCCATTCCAATTGGGAAGCTCAATGGGGAGACTTTAAGGCCCAACTTTTGTTCCACTTCATCCAAAAGGTCAAAGGCATCCTTTCCTTCCCTGTCCATCTTATTAATGAAGACGAGCATGGGAATGTTACGCATCCTACATACTTCCACCAGCTTCTCAGTTTGATCTTCCACCCCTTTCGCGACATCTATCACTACAATAACGCTATCCACGGCAGTTAACGTTCTAAAGGTGTCTTCGGCAAAGTCCTTGTGACCTGGCGTATCCAGGATATTGATTTTCTTGTCCCTGTAGATAAATGCTAAAACAGAAGTCGCTACAGAAATACCACGCTGCTTTTCAATTTCCATGAAATCACTGGTGGCTGTTTTTTTAATTTTATTGTTTTTTACGGCCCCAGCTTCTTGGATAGCACCTCCGAAAAGTAATAATTTCTCGGTTAAGGTTGTTTTTCCGGCATCGGGGTGGGAGATGATCCCAAAAGTCCTTCTTCTCAGTATTTCCTTATCAAAACTCATGCATTAAATTTTCGCAAAAATAAGTCAAATAAATCGCTTCTATAGTAGAACGAAAAGGAAATAATAAATTGCTGTAGCTACTTGAATTTTTGGGATTGGAATATTTCACAAAGAATTGCTTTTTATGTTCAGACGTTTATATTCGATGAAGAGGAGTATATAACATCCAAAGCATGAAAAAGTGCGTTTGCATGTGGTGTCAAGGTAGGCGAAAATTTACGCTTCATCGAGTATTATTGTCGTATAAGGATAATTGACGATGTTTATGAAAGAAACAATTTGTTCCTCAAATATTTAGATTTATCTTGCACTATATTATAAGAATGCCCTAACTTCTTACAATAGCCAACCTTTCCATGCCATGGTGCTTAGTAAAATAAATTACTGACACATATGGACGACTTTACTTTTTTAAATATAAAGAGGAAAAGAAAAAATACGCTAAGCTTTTTAGCGGGTTTTCTGTTATTCTTCGCATTTTCTTCGTTTGACAGTTTTTCTACATTAGCATCAACATTGGATACTGATAAGAATGGTGCTGCCATTACTAAGGATGATTCAACGGATGATAGTATAGATAAATCCTTATCAAAAATTTCAAGTGGGTTTTATTTTGCGGATTCAGGGGAATGTCAAGTTTCAAATAAACTAGAAATACGACCATTTGATTTTGGTTTTAAAGATGGTGTAACTGATGGTAGTCTAAACGCAGATAATGTTGATTTAAGCGCTAAATGGAATTTACCAAAAGGAAGTATTATTGTTACAGTTAGAGGTGCCAGTACTAAAAGTTCAGGAAGTTTTTTTGAAGTTAATAGAGATTTACCGGTTGTATTCTATTTCTCAGGTTCAATAC
This sequence comes from Flavobacteriaceae bacterium KMM 6897, assembly GCA_035798135.1. GTDB lineage: Bacteria > Bacteroidota > Bacteroidia > Flavobacteriales > Flavobacteriaceae > Sediminicola. The sequence continues at coordinate 99,857 of JAPFBR010000008.1, forward strand.
CTGTTAAAGTTATTGCGGAACACTCTTCAAGGGTTGACGCCAGACATAGGGATGGCATTATTGCAGAAGATAATGTCGAATATATTCAGACCACAAGTCTACCAAAAGGTATTATTTCTATACGTAATTTGAATAATTATTATGTTGAAAATACAACCTCCAAACCAATAGAAGAATCTAAAAGATTTGTGTGGGAATCTCAATCAACTACAAATCAGATAGAATTTTATACCACATCAAGTTTTAATGTTAATGGAATAAGATTAAGTTTAATTCCTATAACATGTCCAGACACCGATGGGGACGGAGTTCCGGATGTAACGGACCTTGACGATGACAATGATGGGATTTTGGATACGGTTGAATCCCCGGATGGAGTAGACATAGACAGTGACAACGACGGTTACCCTGATAGGATAGATATAGACAGTGACAACGACGGCATTCCCGATAACGTGGAGGCACAGACCACTTCCGGTTATGTTGCCCCAAGTGGATTGGACGACGATAACGACGGTCTGGACAACGCTTACGAGGGCACCAACAACGATGGACTTACACCCGTGGACACGGATGGCGACAATACCCCGGACTACCTTGACCTGGACAGTGACAACGACCTTGTACCTGACAACAACGAGGGGAACGACTTCAACTTTGACGGGATCCCCGACCAGACCTTTACGGGCACGGATACGGACGGTGACGGTCTTGACGATGGTTACGAGGGCAGTGATGTGAACGACGGCTTCGATGTGAACGACGAGATCGATGATCCCGCGAACGACCTTCCAGACACGGACGGCGATGCCACAACGGATGGGGACGTGAACTATAGGGACCTTGATGATGACGGGGACAATATTGATACCCCGGACGAGGATGCTAACAATGATGGCAATCCCACCAATGACGATACGGATGATGACGGCACCCCAGATTACCTTGATCCGACCGATGGGAAGGATACGGACGGTGACGGAGTTCCAGATATAACAGACCTTGACGACGATAACGATGGTATCTTGGATACTGTTGAATCCCCGGATGGAGTAGATATAGACAGTGACAATGACGGTTTTCCGGATAGGATAGATATAGACAGTGACAACGATGGTATTCCCGACAATGTCGAGGCTCAGACCACTTCTGGTTATGTGGCCCCGACCGGCTTGGATGACGATAACGATGGCTTGGACAACGCCTATGAGGGTAATGGAGACCAAGGTTTGACCCCAGTGGACACCGATGGAGATAACACCCCTGACTACCTCGATCTGGACAGTGACAACGACCTTGTTCCCGACAACAATGAAGGGAACGACTTCAATTTTGATGGGATTCCCGACCAGACCTTTACGGGTATTGACACGGATGGTGATGGCCTTGATGATGGCTATGAGGGCAGCGATGTAAACGACGGCTTCGATGTGAACGACGAGATCGATGATCCCGCGAACGACCTTCCAGACACGGACGGCGATGCCACAACGGATGGGGACGTGAACTATAGGGACCTTGATGATGACGGGGACAATATTGATACCCCGGACGAGGATGCTAACAATGATGGCAATCCCACCAATGACGATACGGATGATGACGGCACCCCAGATTACCTTGATCCGACCGATGGGAAGGATACGGACGGTGACGGAGTTCCAGATATAACAGACCTTGACGACGATAACGATGGTATCTTGGATACTGTTGAATCCCCGGATGGAGTAGATATAGACAGTGACAATGACGGTTTTCCGGATAGGATAGATATAGACAGTGACAACGATGGTATTCCCGACAATGTCGAGGCTCAGACCACTTCTGGTTATGTGGCCCCGACCGGCTTGGATGACGATAACGATGGCTTGGACAACGCTTATGAAGGCGCTGGCAACGAAGGTTTGACGCCTGTGGATACGGACGGTGACAACACCCCTGATCACCTTGATCTGGACAGTGACAACGACCTTGTTCCCGACAACAACGAGGGGAACGACTTCAATTTTGACGGGATCCCCGACCAGACCTTTACGGGTATTGATACGGATGGTGACGGTCTTGACGATGGTTACGAGGGCAGTGATGTGAACGACGGCTTCGATGTGAACGACGAGATCGATGATCCCGCGAACGACCTTCCCGACACAGACGGCGATGCCACAACGGATGGGGACGTGAACTATAGGGACCTTGACGATGACGGGGACAATATTGATACCCCGGACGAGGATGCCAACAATGATGGCAATCCTACCAATGACGATACGGATAATGACGGTACCCCTGATTACCTTGATCCTTTAGATACAGATGGTGACGGAGTTCCGGATTCAATAGACCTTGACGATGATAATGACGGTATCTTGGATACAGATGAATCTGACGATCTTGATCAAAAACCAGTAGATAGGGACAGCGATAACGATGGCTACCCAGATAGGATAGATATTGATAGTGACAATGACGGTATTCCCGACAATGTAGAGGCTCAGACCACTTCTGGTTATGTGGCCCCGACCGGCTTGGATGACGATAACGATGGCTTGGACAACGCTTATGAAGGCGCTGGCAACGAAGGTTTGACGCCTGTGGATACGGACGGAGACGGCACCCCTGATCACCTTGATCTGGACAGTGACAATGACCTTGTGCCTGACAACAACGAGGGGAACGACTTCAATTTTGACGGGATCCCCGACCAGACCTTTACGGGTATTGATACGGATGGTGACGGTCTTGACGATGGTTACGAGGGCAGTGATGTGAACGACGGCTTCGATGTGAACGACGAGATCGATGATCCCGCGAACGACCTTCCGGACACGGACGGCGATGCCTCAACAGATGGGGACGTGAACTATAGGGACCTTGACGATGACGGGGACAATATTGATACCCCGGACGAGGATGCCAACAATGATGGCGACCCTACCAATGATGATACAGATGATGATGGTACCCCAGATTACCTTGATCCCGATACCCCATTGGATACGGACGGGGACGGAGTAACGGATACTGATGAAAATACAGATGGGACAGACCCAACAGATCCATGTGATTTTATTCTTGCAAGCCAAACCGTAACACCTTCGGATGAATGGATTGCTCTTGATTGCGACGGTGATGGGGTAACAAACGGTGATGAAGTTACCGATGGAACTGATCCTTTGGATGGTTGCGATTACAATTCAGAAAGTATTACCCTTGCTCAAAGTGGCGATTACCTTTTATTGGACTGCGATGGAGATGGAGTGACCAATGGGGATGAAATAACGGATGGGACAGATCCATTGGATTCCTGTGATTTTATTTTAGCGAGTCAGACTGTATTAACATCAGACGAGTGGGAAAATCTAGATTGTGATGGAGACGGAGTGACCAATAGGGATGAACTTATAGATCAAACCGATCCTTTAGATCCTTGTAACCTACTTTTGAGTAGCCAATCCATGGATCCAACAAACGAATGGAATAATCTGGATTGTGATAGTGATGGAAATCCAAATGGTACCGATCCAAACCCACTTGTGGCAACTGCTGTAGATGATTCAGGAACGACCATGCCGGAAACAGAAGTGTTCATAAATATTTTGGAGAACGACGATTATCTTCCTAATAACGATCCCAATAATTTAGGGACAACGTCAATAACCAGAATTGGGGGTGATGCTATAGGAACTGTTACTTTTGATTCAGAAACAGGGGAGTTATCTTATATTCCTGATGTGACCGAGACAGACACTAGTGTAACCATTATTTATGAAGCCTGTAATATAGATCCTGATCCAGATGTCTGTGCCTCAGCAACAGTTACAATAGTTATTGAAGCTGGTGCAATGACCATAGATGCCGTTGATGACAATTATTCAATTGACTTTATTATTGATAATGTAGGAGGTATAATTGAGGGTAGTAATGTATTGGATAATGATACCCTGAATGGGGAATCAGTAGATTTGGATGTAACAATTACCTCTACACCTACTAATGAATTAAGAGTAAATGAAGATGGTACTGTTACTGTTATAGATGATAAAGTGTCCCCTGGAACGTATACAATTGAATATACGATTTGTGAAAAGGATAATCCCAATAATTGTGATACCGCAATTGTAACCGTAACAATAGGCATTATATCTAAAGGGCCCATTGAAGTAAATCAATTGGTGACACCGAATAGTGATGGTAAAAATGACTTTCTATTCATCAGAAATGTAGATTTGGCTCTTAATAATTCTATTAAAATTTTCAATAGATGGGGTAAAGCGGTGTACGAAGGCGTAGGTTATAATAATCAAAATAATGTATTTGATGGCAAATCTAAAGTTAGATCAACTATCGGTGCAGGGGATTACCTACCAGCTGGGGTATATTTTTATATATTTGAATATACATTTGAACAAAAAAATATTGCCGAAAGTGGTTACATTTATATCAGTCAATAATACATCTAATAGGATATGATTAATAGAAAGAAGTATTTTATACCATTAGTGCTATTATTTGCCTTTGTTGAGATCGTTCATGGGCAACAAGATGCCCAATATACCCAATATATGTTCAATACCCTTAGCGTAAACCCTGCCTATGCAGGTTCCAGGGGACAATTGAGTATTGCAGCCCTGTATAGGTCGCAGTGGGTAGGTTTGGAAGGCTCACCAACTACGCAAACGCTGAACATACATTCGCCAATTCAAAATAGTAGGTTGGGCTATGGCCTATCAATTGTCAATGATGAGATTGGGGATGGTGTAGTTCAAGAAACTTATTTGGATGCTGTGGTGTCATATACTATTGAAGTGGCACGAGATGCCAAGTTATCATTTGGATTAAAGGCCGGTGGGAACTTACTGAATCTAGACTTCGCCAAATTGCGGAATTTTGATTCCGAAGCAACGGACGGTAATAATATAGACAATAAATTTTCACCCAATTTTGGAGTAGGGGCATACTATCATACGAATGTGTTTTATCTTGGGCTTTCTGTTCCCAACCTATTGGAAACCAAACATTTTGACAACTCAAATAATGATTCCAATAGCACCAATTTTCTTTCTAAGGAAAGGATGAATTTTTATGTGATCACGGGTTATGTATTCGATATCAATCCTGTTTTGAAATTTAAACCAGCCTTATTGACGAAAGTTGTTAGCGGAGCTCCCTTGCAAATAGACCTTTCTGCCAATTTTATGTTCAATGAGAAATTTACATTTGGTGCAGCCTATAGATGGGATGCTGCGGTAAGTGCCTTGGCAGGTTTTCAAATAACGGATCAGTTTATGGTAGGATTGGCGTATGATCGTGAAACCACAGATTTAGGAGGCACACAGTTTAACGATGGATCTTTTGAAGTGTTTTTGAGGTTTGAATTGGTAAAATCCTACAAACGCTTGGTTTCTCCCCGTTTCTTCTAAAAAAAATAAAAATGATCAAAAAAATACTTTTTGTTATTGTCTTAGCTTTTATTGGGTCAGGGACGTTGATTGCGCAGGAGCGATCGATTGAAAAGGCGAACCAAAAGTATGAAGAATACTCTTTTAGTCCGGCCATTGATATCTATAAAAAAGTTTTGGAAAAGGGGTTTGTAACTCCAGACATGCTCAAGAAATTGGGTAATGCCTATTATTTTAAGGCAGATTATTCAGAGGCGGCCAAGATTTATAAAAGACTGGTCGACGAGTTTCCTACCGATCTAGCACCTGAATATTATTTCCGATACGCACAAGTTCTGAAGTCATTGGGTAATTACTCAGAATCGGATGTCATCATGTCTCAATTTACACAAATGACTTCTGGGGATGAAAGGGCCATGGCCTATAAAAATGAGCGTAATTACCTGGAAGAAATAAAAGATAATTCAGGAAGGTATGAATTGAAGCCTTTTGAGTATAATTCGCCCTATGGTGATTTTGCCCCCTCTTATTACAAGCAAGGATTAATTTTTTCATCGGATAGGGATACAGGTAATTTGGCTCGGTACAGGCATACTTGGACTTCTAAGGACTTTTTGGATCTCTATAAGGTGAATGTGGATAGCATTTCCAATAAATTGGTAGTCAAATTAGGTGAAAATATCAATACTAGACTCCATGAATCCACTTCGGCAACAACCAAAAATGGAGAGGTGATCTACTTCACTAGAAATAACCTTTTGGATACCAAAAATGAGAAGGGTAAAAAGGGAATCATAAGATTGAAAATATACAGGGCACAACTACAGAACGGTATTTGGACTGAGGTGGAGGAACTGCCATTTAATAGTGATTCATACTCAGTGGCACATCCAGCTTTAAGTCCGGATGATAAAACCTTGTATTTTGCTTCCGATATGCCGGGAACGCTTGGACTATCGGATATTTTTAAGGTGACCATCAATCAGGACGGTACTTTTAGCACCCCTGAAAATTTGGGAAATACCATAAATACCGAGGCTAGGGAGACCTTTCCTTTTGTGAGCGATAAGGAGATTTTATACTTCTCTTCAGATGGACATCCAGGGTTAGGGGGATTGGACATCTTTGCCACGAAAATAGCCTTTGGGGATCTTTCTGGAAAAATTGCCAATGTGGGAGAACCTGTGAACAGTAATCTGGATGATTTTACCTACATTTTTAACGAAGAAACTAGGGATGGTTATTTTGCATCCAACCGTGTGGGAGGAATGGGTGAAGATGATATTTATGCCTTTAAGGAAATTGAGCCTTTGGTGTTGGACTGCATACAACAAGTAACAGGAACCGTTAGGGATAAAATATCCAATGAGGTATTGGTTGGTGCTACGGTAATGGTCATCAATGAGGACAATATAGAGGTGTCCAATACAATTACCAATTCCAATGGGGACTATGGCCTAACAGTGGATTGTAATCAAGGAAATTTTGTTAGGGCTTCAACAGAAGGGTATATCCCTGCAGAAGAGTATTTGGGAATTTCTGATGGAAAACCTAAGATCATTGACTTCTATCTGGAGCGTGAAATTATTACAGCAGGATTTGGTGATGATTTGGCGAAATTATTACAGTTGAGCACAATCTACTTTGATTTGAACAAGTACAATATCCGTAAAGATGCTGAGATTGAGATTCAAAAAGTAATCGCCGCCATGGAGAAATACCCAAGTTTAAAGATCCAGGTGAACTCACACACGGATAGTAGGGGGCCTGACCCATATAACCTATGGCTATCACAAAGAAGGGCAGAGTCTACAGTAACCTATATGGTTTCCCAAGGAATTTCCAAGGACAGGCTAAATGGTGAAGGCTATGGTGAAACCAGGTTGGTAAACAATTGTGGTAATAGTGTTAAATGTTCTTCAGAAGAACACCAACTTAACCGAAGATCAGAATTTATAATATTGGAATAACGTATCTTTTTATTCATATATTAAATTGAAATGCAGTTGTAAAAACAACTGCATTTTTTTTGATTCAATTTTTAATGTGCTCCATTTATGCTGTGTATTGGAAAGATGGAGATTTTTTTTGAACTTGGTTTACTTCATAAATGCTACTTTATGTTGCTCTCTTTTTGTGTAAATATGGATGAAGTAGCAATTAACCACTGTTACAGATCTATTTACAACATAATATTTTTATTACATGGTTAAATAAATATATTCACCAATTGATAATATATTCAAATAGTTTTTATTATTATCATAATTACTGATATAGTATAATTGAATCTATGTGTTTTAGCCATAAATTAAAACAATTTGTATTAATAGTGTTCCTTCTGCTGTTTGGCCTCCCCTTATTGGCGCAAGTAACTGGCGATTATAGATCTAAAGCAACGGGTAATTGGAGTAGCTCTAGTACCTGGCAAATATATAATGGATCCTCTTGGGTGAATGCCACCAACTATCCTGGCCAAAATAGTAATGTAGGTACTGTTACTATTGGAAGTGGGAATACGGTAACCTTGAATGTGAATATTACTTCTTATACCATAAATAAGCTAATTATTGGAGATCGATCTGGTGGAAACGATACCCTGTCATTGCCCGATAACGGAAGTTTTCAAGTTAACATAATGCAAGTATCGGTAGAGAGCGATGGTATTCTATCATGGGTTAAAAATGCCGATTTGTATTTACCTGAAGGTTCACAAATATTCAATAATGGTGGTCAGATTAGAACTGATAAAAATTGTAATGCCTCTCAAAATATTTATATTGGATCCGAAAAATTTTCAAATTGTAATGGAAATGGGGGAGTCGATTATTCTTTTGATGATATTGAGTCTGCACTTCCTCCTCCTACAAGTAATGGGGATATTACCGAATGCGAAAATGACCCTATTCAGACCCTGACAGCTTCTGCAACCCCTCCTTCTGGTGCTTATGTAGAATGGTATACAGCTTCTAGTGGTGGTACTTCCGTTTCTCCCACACTTTATACTGTAGGAAATGTTACGTATTACGGAGAAAGTGTGGATAATTCAGATTCCAGTCGAAGAAGCCTATTTAGAACTGCTGTTACGCTAACCATTCGCCCAAGGCCTACAATATCGGTCACCAGTGCCCCAAATTGTGTATTTCAGCTTTTTTCGCCTACTACCTATCAATTGGAGGTAACGGTTAGTACTGGCAGTGTAACGAGTACGGCGGGCACAGTCACAAATACCTCTGGCAATAGATGGGCTATTACTAATGTGCCAAATGGAACCAACATTGTGGTTACGGTAACCGATGCCAACGGCTGTACCAATCAACTTCCAGTGACCGCACCTAATTGTTCCTGTCCTGTGGTAAATGCGCCTACTAGCGGAGGTAATAAGTCTTATTGTACAGGGGATCCTGTACCAAGCATAACAGCAACGGTAGGTGTAGGTGAAACGGTGGACTGGTACAATTCTGCTAGTGGAGGAACATTATTGTTAATGGGCAATACAACATACATCCCTACCGGCCCAGGAACATTTTACGCCGAAGCACGGAATACAACAACAAACTGCCTCAGTGGTGCTAGGACGGCTATTACCGTTACCCAGAATACTCCGTCTACGGCCTCTATTGGACCAAATCAATCAATTTTTACTGGAGGTAATGCTATTTTTACAGTTACTACAACTAATGCCGATACCTATCAATGGCAGGTTAGTACAGATGGAGGAACGGTTTATAATAATATTGTGAATGGGACGGAATATGCCGGCACTCAGTCAACTGCCCTCACCGTAAAGTCGGCAGAAGTAAATAAAAACGGCTACAGATATAGGGTTTTGGCTTCAAAATCAGGATCGAGTTGCCCAGCTACAATTTCATCTTCAGCATTGTTGACCATTAAGGTGAAAACAGTAATAACCAGTAGGAGGATTACCCATAGGGTGAAGAAGAATTAATTTAATGGTGATAGGTAAACGGTAGGCCTTTATTCATAAGGGCTTATCGACCAAATCACTCTTTTTTTTTAACATACACACCTAATATCTTTATCTACATAGTCCTTAAAGGTCAATACACAACAAATGTTAGCTAGGTTATTCTTTCCTTCCTATTTTTAATCCTAAAATTGGTGACTTATAGTTTTTATATAAAATTACAAACTACCTGATTAATAAAGATTTAAAAATTGAATCTAATAAAATATGTTGTATTTATTAAAATTTCGGATCTATAACAATAGAGGCTATATTTTGATTATGTTGCTTTTTGGATTCTCCAATGTAATGGGGCAGCAAACCTTTTTAGATAATTTCAATACGACTTCCTATTCCAATAATAACGGAACTTCTAGTTTTTCTTCGAATTGGAATGAAGGAAATGATGATAATAGCCCAAGTGGAGGAGGGATTAGAATTGCTAATAACGTATTACAATTTCAGAAAATAGATAATGAGCTTATAGAGAGAAGTTTAAATCTATCAGGAGCATTGAATGCTACACTTACTTTTAATTATAATGGAGCGGATAGGGGTGGGCAAACCTTGTTGGTGCAATTATGGAATGGCTCATTATGGCAAACTGTTTCAACCTTAAATAACAATAATTCTGGATCCATATCATATCCTTTAACAGCCAATCAAATGTCCTCATCATCAGCTATCCGATTTGTTTCGGGAAGCGGAAAATGGGGTAAGAATGATATCTATTATATAGATAATGTACAATTCTCAGCTTCCTATGGACCAACTTTATCTATTAATGATGTAACAGTCAACGAGGGCTCAGGGTCCGCTATTTTTACAGTAACCCATACCGATGGAAACGCTACCGGAGCTTTTACAGTAAATTATACAACTGTAAACGGATCTGCATTGGCAGGATCGGACTATATAGCTAAAACAGGCACTTTAAATTTCAGTGGAATATCAGGAGTCACCAATACAATATCAATATCCATTATCGACGATTCTGAATATGAATCTTCCGAAACTTTTACAATTCAATTTACAAGTGTTTCTAATCCTTCGGTAAATATTTCAGATGTTGGAATAGGAACAATTACAGATAATGAGGTTATATTGAACAATACACCCCTTACCTTATTTGATGATTTTGCTGGGTATATAGGATATACCTCTACTGGAGGCACCTTGAGGACCCAAGATAATAATACGAACGCTTGTTCGGTAACCAATTCTTCAAGTAATACATTAACATCTTCTATACCGGTTTCTGGACTCGTAGATAGAGCCTATTTATATTGGTCACATTCAGGTGCATTGCCGGATACCCAAGTTACCTTTGAAGGGAATACCGTTAATGCTGATTATGTATATACCTCTTCACTTACGGGAGGTAGAATATTTTATGGGGGTGTAAGTGATGTTACTAGCATCATAAAGGGAATTACCAACCCATCAACTAATGTATATGATTTTTCGGGATTAACTATAGATACTTCAAATACGTATTGTTCCTCAGCTACGGTTCTTGGGGGATGGAGTCTTTTAGTGTTCTATTCAGATCCGAGTTTACCTGCTTCCACGATAAATTTATACCAAGGATTTCATGGGGAAAGCAATTCTTCTTCTTCTTATACTTTAGGAGGGTTTTTTGCTATTGGTGCCACAGGATCTAAAACAACGGTATTATCTTGGGAAGGTGACCAGACCTTGAGTAATAATGAGTTGTTATCTGTTACTTCTGGTGCAGGTACATTCACCCTTTCCGGCGATGGGGACAATAATGGAATAACTGTCAATAATCCATTTAACTCCACTATTTATGACAACACAGCAACACCTGTAGTAAATAATGCACTAGCTTATGGAGTAGATTTGGATACTTATGACGTATCTCCCTATGTAACTGCAGGTGAATCAACCATATCCACTACAGTACAGTCAGGTCAGGATTTTATAATTCTAAACGCAGTGGTCCTCAAAGTTCCTTCTAATTTAATAACCGGGACAGTATTTGAAGATATTAATTATGGGGGGGGAGCAGGTCGTAATTTGATAAATTCGAATGGGATTCCTTTAGGAGGAGCAAAAGTTGAGTTGTATAATTCAACTGGAACTTTGTTACAAACTTATACAACTAATTCATCTGGCAAATATGTATTTGGAGGTATGGCAAATGGAACTTATACGGTAAGGGTTGTAAATGGGACAGTAAAATCTACAAGAATTGGTGGCAGTGCATGTACAACATGCTTGCCAACACAAACATTTAAAGTCGACTATGCCCTTGGTGCCTTAACTGAAAATCCAAATAAAGTAGGAGGGGAAAATCCTTCAGGAGTAGATCCAGCTTCTGGAATACGCACTGGAGCACAATCCATTTCATCGGTTACCATATTTAGTCAAGGGGTAGTAGGAGTAGACTTTGGATATAATTTTAATACGATAGTAAATACAAATCAAATAGGACAAGGATCTTTAAACCAGTTTATAACAAATGCCAACAACTTGGATGAAACTGGTTTGGATATAGAGGCCAATAGTATTTTTGATCCAGCAGCAGGGGAGGATACCTCAATCTTTATGATTCCCCCTACAGGCGATGCTTTGGGAAGAGCGGCAAGCACCACCTATGGCAGTGGTTATTTTGACATTTTTATTACAGATGCACAACAATTACCTATAATGACCGCTGCCAATACGATAGTGGACGGCAGAACACAAACGGCCTATTCAGGAAATACAAATGCGGGTACTTTAGGAGCTGGGGGAACATCTGTGGGAGTTAATGGAAGTGCACTTTTTAACTTTAATCGTCCAGAAATACAGGTGCATAGAAATGGGGGCGATGTTTTTAGAACTCAGGGGAATAATATCACCATAAGAAATCTTGCAATATATTCGAATGATAAAGCTGGAATTCTGGTCAATGCAGGGCTTACCAATGTTTTTGATAATATTCTTGGGGTTAATGCCCTTGGTGTGAAATCGGGTGCTATACAATACGCAACTGAAGTTATTGGTGGTACTGCAATAATTGCCCGTAATTTCTTTAATGGTTCCGATATTGCGGCTATCCGTATTAATGGGGGATCCAATACTATTTTAGAATACAATCATATCTTTCAAAACGGAACGGGAACTACTTGTATGGATAATATATTGCTAGATAGTGGATCTGGAATTATAATAAGGTACAACCTAATCAATGACGCAGCTGGAATTGGAATCGAGGGAGTGAATTACTCAGGTGGACTGGTGATTACAGAAAATACGATAACGGGAAATGGGATTAGTTCTGTAGCTTGTAGCAGTGGTATATTTGATGACGCAGGTATCCGATTAAAGGCTGCGAATGTTGAAGTCTCCAAAAATATAATACATGGTAACCGGGGAGAAGGTGTTGTTGTGGCTGAAAATGTTACAGGCATCTGGATAACACAGAATTCCATGTATAACAATGGACTCAGGGCGCCATCTTTAGGTATAGATTTGGATAATTCCAAAAAAACCGGGGACGGGGTTAGTTTAAACGATAATGGGGATGGAGACAGCGGGCCAAATAATTTAAACAACTTTCCTATTTTTAAAACGATATCCACGAATGGCGCCAATCTTATCGTACAGGGATGGGCAAGACCAGGAGCTATCATAGAACTTTTTATATCAGATGTTTCTTCGGGAACTGCATTACCAGGAGCTAATCAGCTTGGATATAGTGCCGATTATGGGGAAGGGCAAACTTATTTAGCAACTGTGATAGAAGGGACTGTAGGGGATCTGGACACCGGTGTGTCTAACTATTCAGATGTTGATGGGAGTACGGATACTACCAATAATTTTAAATTCTCTATACCATTACCTATTGGGGCCATGGTAGGACAAAAGATTACAGCTACCGCTACTATTGCCAATAGTACTTCAGAATTTTCACCTGTGTCCATTATTAAGGTCAGTAGCATCATAACCAATAGGAGAATTACATATCGGGTAAACAAGAGTTGATCTTTCAATTTCTATTATTCTTAATCGAATAAGATTTCCAATTTTTCAGTAATCTGAAACTGGATTTTAAGTGTAATATATCTATTTTCATGCCAATAAACTTCCTTTTCATACCTAAAACTGGATTATTTAAATGGATTTCTTAGAGGTTGTTTATAGTTTAAAATGATCCAATAGTTGTATTTTTTTCGATTTTTAAAGTCCTCCTTTTCTATAAAAATTCACTCCCTTTTAAACCTAAAAATGAGTGTAAAAACCCTCCAATTTACGATCAGATCATAAACTATAATGTTGTTGATTTGACAACATTACGAACAGATGAAAGGATGCGTAATCAAGACGAGATGTCATACGCCAAGTCTTGATATTACTGCACTAATCGACCAAAGACATCCAAGAATTAGCAAATATTAAGTCTTGAAACTACACTTTATCGATGGTAGACAATACTAATTGGTACTTACACAACATTTATTTTCCTCGGGCTAGCTTCCTGCTAATTTTGTAGCGTGTAATAATATCAATTTGGCATTAAAGTTTTTTTAAGAATTCTTTCCGTGTCCGATGATATTTGAAAAACCAGCTTTATGATGAGGTATTCAAAAGACCGAAAGCATAAAAATATTTACAGTAAACCGACAACCATGAGTAAAAAGATTTTATTAATCATTTTCTTGATATCAGGATTTGCCTTTTCGCAAACCACTGTTACACTTCAGGATCAATGTAATTGTGAAGTGCTAAGTGGTACTGCAGTTACTGCTCCGGGGGCTTCTGCCCCGACGGGTGCGGACATTGGAGATATTTATGTGAACACCAATACAGGAACTATTTATTTCTGGGATGGAAATTCTTGGGAACTGACTTCTTCGGATAATCAGCAACTACAGAATTTTAGCTTCAACGCAGGAACCAACCAGTTGACACTGGTTTTGGAGAACGGGGGTAGCTTGAGTGTTGACTTGAGCAGCTTAAGCAATATTGGATCGGATGACCAAACTGCTTCAGAGGTAATTTATGATAATTCAACATCGGGCTTGTCGGCTGGTACGGTGCAATTGGCAATTGATGAACTTAATAATGCTGCAAATACTGTAAATCTGATTGACAACGGAAATGGAACATATACCTTTACAAAGTCAAATGGTGCTACAGTTACCATTTCAGACACTTCTGTTTCAACACTAACCAATAACGGTGACGCGACTTTTACATATACTTCTGAAGATGGAAGCACTACAATAATAGATATAAGGGATTTTGAAACCCTTACGGCAATCGCGCTCAATGCCGATAACACGAACATAGATTATACGGACGAGGATGGTGTGGTAACACAGTTGAACCTATCTGCAATAGTAGACAACCTTGAGACCGTGACCACCATTGTGGCCAACTCTAATGGTACCTTTACCTATTCGGATGAGGACGGTGTTGATACTATTATTGACATCACCAACTTGGAGACGTTGACGTCAATCGCTCTGAACGCTGACAATACGAACATAGACTATACGGACGAGGACGGGGTTGTAACCCAGTTGAATTTATCCGCCATTGTCGACAACCTGGAAACGGTGACCACTATTGTGGCCAACGCCAATGGGACCTTTACCTATTCGGACGAGGATGGTGTTGATACTATTATTGACATCACCAACTTGGAGACGTTGACGTCAATCGCTCTGAACGCTGACAATACGAACAT
>JAPFBR010000009.1:0-70460 GCA_035798135.1 Flavobacteriaceae bacterium KMM 6897
TACATTTAATCCGGCTCGAATCCAAGCTCGATTTGATTAACATCAAATCTCAACAACGGTATCATAGCCTAAACGTTACCTGCAAGTGAAATAAAATAAGAATTAATCAAAATTACGAATGAAAAATAAATTTACTTTTTTAATCGGAATGCTAGGAGTTAGTCTATTTATTGTTTCTTCTATTGTAGGTGGATTTCTAATTGAAAACTATAGCATATTGAATCAATATATAAGTGAAACCTATGCAATTGACACTGAATATGGAGTGATTTTAAGAACCTTTGGATATATCCCAAGTGGAATTCTTCTTACCTTATTTTGCTTTTTTGGGTTTACATATTTTCAACCTTCTATACTAACCAAAATCGGATTTTTTGGTCTCGGAATATTTTACGGATTGGCTACTGTAATTGTTGGAATCTTCCCTTGTGATAGCGGGTGTAATAAGCAGTTAATTGATCCTAGCATTTCTCAAGTAATTCATAATCTAACGGGTTTATTAACATATATATTCGTTCCTATTTGTATGATCCTAATTGGTGTGGGTTTAAAAAAATCACCAAATTACAATAGGTTCTCTATACAATCAATCACATATGGAGCAATAAGCATTCTGTTTATCTATTTATTGTTCTCTAACTCGAATTCTGAATACATCGGATTATATCAACGAATGGTAGAAGCAGTATTTATTATATGGATAATTACTTGTGCTATTACAATCAAAAACAAAAAACCAGCAGGTAACAATGGCTATAAGTAATTGCTTGTTCTCGCCTACTTCTGAAAATCCTTGCGAATTTTCTATTTGGTGTGTACTTGGAAAGTTAAGTACTAACCCACGCAACTACTCATATGTACTGTGTTGGCATTAATTGGAGACAACCGAAATAAGTAACAATTATTGACCTGAATCGTCCTATTAAAAAAATATTAACATTTATGAAATTCAAATTCTTAATTCTCCTTCTTTGTAGTATTACTGGTTGTAGTCAACAAACAGTTAATTCTATTACTCCGAGTTCTTGGATTGGGAAAATAAAAATGGGAGATGCAAACCCAGAACTAGTATTCAATATTTTCACTGATAGCTTAGGACAACTCGCTGGAAATTTAGGTATACCAAGTAAGGGAATTCAAGGCATACCTTTAAGTAAGGTTTATATTAACCAAGATTCAATCGTTTTAGAAATTTCTGCTGCTCAAGCCAGTTACAAGGGCGTTTTTGAAAATAATAGAAAGACTATCAATGGTATATGGACAGAACCTCAAAGCACATATCCACTTATTCTTGAACCTTTAACCAAAGAAATTGACTTTGAGAATTTAAAAAAAGAAAATACCTCTTCTTTAAATTTAGAATTCGCAAGTGAACATTTTAATTTCTATTCAAAAGAAGAAGATGTGAAAGTTCTGGAGAACTTATCAGAAACTCTTGAAAGCAATTATTCTCGTATAACCAAGGATATGCAGACTAGCTTTAATTCAAAAATTGATGTTTTTATTTATCCGGACTTAAAAGCATTTCATAGTGCAATAAGCTATCCAGATGCACCTGATTGGGTTGTAGGAGCAGCCAGTAAAAATGAGTTAAAAATGGTGAGCCCTTTAAAACCTGGCAGTGTGCATACTTATGAATCGCTTATGAAAGCAATCGTTCACGAACTGGCACATACTGTTGTTCTGAATTTCAGAAAACAAGGACTTGTAGGTTTGCCAAATTGGTTAAATGAAGGTTATGCCTATTATGAAGCCAAACAACTTACTGAATCTCAACGTGAAATAATCCATTCCAACTTACTTAAAAATGCAATTCCCTCTTGGAACGAATTAGAGAAGGCTAATACTACCCAATTTGGGGATATGGGTGGATATGTAATTTCAACAACAATTATCGAGTTTCTTGTAGAATCTTACGGGCGTGATAAATTAAAACAATATATTATTGAACCGGAAAGCGTTGAAAAAATATATAATATTTCTAAAGAAGGCTTGGAGAATTTATGGTTGCAACACCTGAAGCAAGATTAGGCTTTGATAAAAAACTAATGCCAACACTATATAAAAATAATAGCCGAGATAGTAGTAAATATGAACATTGTAACCCGTAAAAAATGATAGCTTAAGCATTGGTCAGTAGGGCCCACCTCATAGGTAAATTACGTGAGGTGAACGTGCTTCAATTATCACAGGTAAAAGCTGCGGTTTTTAAAACTACGGGGGATATATCGGTACTACACGCAACGGATTCCATTCAAATTGATGAAGTATTCATGGAGGATGTTGGACCTAGTTAATGTAAATTTGAGATAAAATGATAAAATATATACACATGCGCAACATCTTTGAGCTATACTGTTTTACATTAGTATTAATTTCACTGACTTTCTTTTCTTCTTCAGCTTTAGCACAACAAAACGAAACTCCAAAGCTCGTGGTTGGGGTAATTATTGATCAAATGAGGGCAGATTATCTTTATAAATACCAAGATAGATATGGCGAAGACGGTTTTAAACGTTTATTACGTGAAGGTTTTAATTTTAAAAACACAAATGTCAATTATATCCCATCGGAAACTGCACCCGGTCACGCATCCATTTACACAGGTACAACGCCCTCTTATCACGGGATCATTGGGAATTCATGGTTCGACAGGAACACCAAAAGTGTTATAGGTAATGTGCAGGACGATCAAGAAAAAATAATAGGTTCCGTTGTGGAAAACCCTTATGGGACCTCTCCAAAAAACCTGCTAGCCTCTACTATTACAGATGAATTGAAAAAGAGGAGCAACTTCAAATCTAAGGTAATAAGTATATCAATTAAAGATAGAGGTGCTATTTTGCCCGGTGGAAAATCTGCCGATGGTGTTTATTGGCATGATTGGGAGTCTAGTCCAGGTTATTTTGTGAGTAGTAGTTATTATATGGAAGGTGTTCCCAATTGGGTGACCAAATTCAACAAACAAGAAAAATCCGATACCTATTTAAATGAAACTTGGAATACCCTTTATCCCATTGAAATGTATACCTTGAGCGCACCTGACGACAATAATTATGAACCGTCATTAGCGGGAAAACCCAGCCCAACATTTCCCTATGATTTTAAAACCTTGAGAGAAAAGTATCGCGAAAATGGCACTGAATTTCAATTATTATGGATTTCCCCTAAAGGAAACACCCTATTGACTGAATTTGCAGTCACCGCCATGCAGGAAGAACAATTGGGTAAGGATGACCACACCGATTTTCTGAACGTTAGCTATTCCGTACCAGATGTTATTGGTCATACTTTTGGTCCACAATCGGTTGAAATGGAGGATATGTATCTACGATTGGACAAGGATATTGCTACACTGTTTAAAGCATTGGACACCGATATAGGAAAAGAAAACTATACCCTATTCCTTACTGCTGACCATGGAGCCATAGAAAATGTATCCTTTTTGAAAGATAACCAGCATGATGCTGCTATTGCAAGAATTACTAACGATGGGCGAAAATTAGAGGCATTTTTGGATTCTAAATACGGAAATGCATCTTGGGTTACTACCGTGAATGGAAACAACCTGTATTTAAACAAAACTACCGTTGACGAAAAAAAATTACTCTTCCCTATCATTCAGAAAGACGCAGCAAATTTTTTAATGACCTTACCTGAGGTATCACTTGCCCTAACTGCGGATGACCTTCAAACACAGGTGTACGAAGAAGGAATCCGTAAAACCATTCAAAATGGATATCATGTACAAAGGTCTGGAGATATTTTAATAACCTATACCTCCGGCACCATCATACATCCCAATTCCAATATTGATGTAGCCGATGTGAATGGTACGGTACATGGATCTGGATATTCGTACGATACCCAAGTTCCTATGATATGGATTGGAAAAGGCATTACCAAAGGGGAGTCTGTAAGGCCCGTACACCCTATAGATATAGCGCCTAGTCTATCGATGTTACTTAATATTCCATTACCTAGTTCCTCTCAGGGAAAACCGTTATCGGAACTTTTTGAATAATGTTAATTATCCCGACGGTTGTCCAATATTTCTGATTTAAACTTATCGGGGTCGGCTAGAATCTTGAAGAATCCTAAAATATATTTTTTACATTTCTCATATTCGTCCGGATTTTCAAAATGGTTCTTGTGATCCTCTAGTATTGCAATCATGTTTGGTTGATTTTGCAAAAATTCATCCCGGATGGAAAACATGATAGCGTCAGATCTTTTAAAACCTCTATATAATCTGTCTGTAACCGACTCAAGCGGCAATTCCAAACCATCTATTTGAGAGACTACGGAATAGCTTGTATCACATAAACCAGACATATCAAAATCATAGGGAATGGGTATTGAATAACCGTTTAGGAACAAAAGTTTTTGATTATGCTGATAGCCTGTAGAGAAATCTGTGTTACCGATCATGTATTGAAAAAAAGCATTGCGAATAGAGTTCAAGGAGTCTTGTTGTAACGGATGCACATTTCTTTTCATGGTTTTACCGCCAAATCGGTCTTCCAGCTCATCCATATCTTCAATAAAAAAAGCCTTTATTCTATGCTCTTGAATTTTTTTCCCTTTCGATTCGCTTAGGGTAAAATCCAAAAGTCTAGTTTTAAAATGATATGGGGATACCACTTCGTATAGTTTATAGGCCAATAACTCTTTAATAACGTTATCATTGGCATTTTTCTCTTTTAAACAGGGTAGTACCAATTTCAATTCCTTATTTCCTTTGAACAATGTCTTTTTGGCATCGTCCTTTTTTATTCTCATTTTAACCGGGGAAAAATAACAGTTCTTACGCCTATAATTACCCCTTGCCCTAACCCTTAGCGGTAATGTGCCAAGTGTATCGGCATCCTTGTACGTTAGGTTTATATGTATATAGGTACTATCATTGGTTAATTTTTTAAGGTCACGATTACTATACTCCATTTGTACTGGTAGTATTTTTGATGTTCTGAATAGTTTTGAAACCTTACCCAATTTTTTACTGGTATCCTCAATTTGACTAATACAGGATATGGATATAAAAAAACAAATAGTAAGGAGTCTCAGATTAGTTTGTATCTTTCCCATATAAGATTAACTTTACCTTTAAAGTATTAAAAATAAAGCTATTAAACTATACCTCACTTCTTTAAATTATAGAACGTTGATTGTTATGGTCATTTCCATAGCCTCTGTATCTTTATGTTATCACTTCAACATAAATTTTAATGTTGACTTGACTTTATTGAGTATTGCTATAATTTTCCCACTCGTATTTACTATTAGGGGTTCTTTTAGAAGAAGGGAAAAGGCATTGGAACATTTAAGCCAATACCGTAGTGCCATGAAAACACTTCATTATTTTATTACGACCAGTACATTGTTGGATGATGAGGAGGTTAGTTTAAAACTACTGTTGGAAAATATTGAGGATAAAACAATATTGCATCTAAAAAGTCATGAAGGCAGTATTAAAAACCTAGATGAAGAAGTTGATAAGGTTTACGAATTTATTCATTCTAGAAGGGAAACTATTTCTAAAAGTTTAAAGGATAAATTATTTAAATATATGTGTGCCCTTCACGAGGCCATTGATAATTTGAACGGGATCCATGTGCACAGAACCCCTGTGAGTCTTAAGGCCTATTGCAAAGTATTTATATACATTTTCCCGCTGATTTATGCCCCGACGATTATATTCAATATCGGTGAAACCTATAATCATTTTTCTGTTTATTTTGTAGTGATTCTCACCGAATTTATACTAATTTCACTTTATAATATTCAGGATGATCTAGAGTATCCTTTCGACGATAAAGGGTTGGACGATATTCAATTAGATCATTTTAAGGTCTTACGTTAACCTAAAAAATCGCCCACTTTCTCTAAAAAGAGGGCGATTTCAAACAACCAACCTAAAAACTATTCCGATTTCTTCCGTACTACATTCATGGTAGGATTGGAAGATTTTGTTCTTTAACCGTTAGTACGAGGATTTGTTACAGGAGAGAGAAATGACCAATATTCTATCTCAGGTTAACGGATTAAGGTTATTTGCAATCACACTTTATGAATCAGTACTTGAGAAATTGAGAAACGTATTAATTAAAATAGAAAATGAGATTAAGATGCTCGAAGAATAGAATGTCTAAGAATTAAAATAACGAAAGCACAACAATGGTTATAAGTAATTACTTGTTCTCGCATACTTTTGAAGCCCGAAGCGTCGGGACTCGCTCCCGATAGCTATCGGGATTCAGTTTGGTGTGTACTTGGAAAGTTAAGTGCTAACCCACGCAACTAATCTTATACCAAACGTTGTAAAACATTTTGAAGGAAGTTTGTAACATAAAACAAGCACATCAGTCATATTTGTAAATCAATTTCAAGGCTAGTCTATTAAATGAAAAAAATACTACTTTCCATAGTTGGAATCATTACACTGTTTACTTCTTGTAAAGAATCAAATCAAACTAAAAACATTCTAAAAAATAGAATTGAATCGTACCTAAAAGAATGTAATAAAAATGGTGTTTCAGGAAGTGTGTTAGTCGCTCAAGAGGGGAAAGTAATTTTTTCTGGAGGGTTTGGATTTAGCAACCGAAATGAAAATTTTGCAATTACCGAGGAAACTATTTTTACAACAGGTTCCATCACCAAACAATTTACAGCCACAGCTATCCTTAAACTTCAGGAAGAAGGAAGATTATCTGTAGGAGATTCTTTATCAAGCTTCTTTACAAATATCCCTGCTGACAAGAAAAACATAACTATTCATCAATTGCTTACCCATACTTCGGGATTGTTAGGAAACCTTGACAATGGTGGTGATTTTGTTCCTATCGAGAAAGAGGAGTTTTTAAATCAGGTTTTAAGTTCGTCTTTAGATTTTTCTCCAGGTAGTGAATATAGATATTCCAATGTAGGATACTCTTTATTAACAATAATACTTGAACAAATAACCCAACAAGATTATGAAGAATACTTACATGAAAAGTTCTTTAAAAAAGTTGGAATGAAAAATACAGGTTATTTGCTGCCTAATTGGGATAAGAACAATATAGCGCATGCTTATAAATGTGAAGAAGAACGAGGAACACACTTAGAAAAGTGGAAAATGATGTCAAATAAAGTATCATATCATCAAAAAGGAAATGGAGGAATTTTATCTACCCCATCAGATTTATATAAATGGTATACTGCTTTAAAAGAACATAAAATCATAACTGAGAAATCATCTAAACTGCTAGTATATCCTCACGCATTAATAGAAGAAAATAAGGATAAATATTATGGATATGGATGGTTCATTTTTAATAGTGAAAGGAATACCAAAACTATTGCTCATAGTGGTTACAATGGAGTTAATTACGCTAATTTGATTCGATTACCTGAGGAAAAGAATACGGTTATTATTTATATGACTAGTCTAGTAAGATACGATACACAGAGAATTGGCAGGGAATTGGGAAAATTAATCTTTGATGAAAACTATCAGCCGATAGTCCCAAAAATGAACAGTTCAAAATATATTGCAGGTGAAGAACCTAATGAAAGAATGGTTATTATAAACAAATTTGTATCATTATTATTAAAAACAAGTTCTGAGCAAACAACATCAACATTAGATACTTTCATCAAAAGCAATCTTCCTGATACAGGAGAACACGAGCCTTTTAAAAATTATTTTAATAACATGCAGAAAGAGTTTACTGATTATAAACTAGTACATACTTTAGAATATGAAGATTATACTTATGATATATTATTGGAATCAAAAAATGGAGTAATTGAAGAATTAACTCCTTGCTTTGATTTCAAATTCAATGAACAAAATCAAATTACGGCTTTTGGTTGGTAACTAAAAAACGTTTTACAACAACGTGGATAATTCATTGCTAGTGCGAGCTTACTTACGAATCCCGAAGCTTCTGAGCTAGCTCCCGATAGCTATCGGGATTTTATTCGGATTGTATTTGCTAAATTAGGTGCTTAAACCACGTAACAAACCATATACAAGCACGTTAGGTGCAAGCAGAACAAACAAGACGGAATTGAAGAAATAACAGTAAATGGAACCGAGAATAGAAATATTAGAAGATAAGAAACTGATTGGTTATAGACTGAAAATGAGTTTGACCGACAATAAAACCGGTCAACTATGGGGCCGCTTTGCACCTAAAATTAAAGGCATTAAAAATAAACTTACAGATGATAAGATTGCAATGCAAGTTTATGATACTTCATATCATAGAGATTTTAGCCCCAATAACGAATTCGAAAAATGGGCAACTGTTGAAGTAGCAGACTTCAATGATACTCCAAAAGGAATGGAA
This sequence comes from Flavobacteriaceae bacterium KMM 6897, assembly GCA_035798135.1. Lineage (GTDB taxonomy): Bacteria > Bacteroidota > Bacteroidia > Flavobacteriales > Flavobacteriaceae > Sediminicola. Next base: position 8,337 of record JAPFBR010000009.1, read on the forward strand.
ACCTTTACTTTGAGTGGTGGTGAATATGCCGTTTTCGATTATATTGGTTCAAGTAATGACAGCATTATTTTTCAGTACATTTTTATGACTTGGCTACCTAATTCAGAATATCAATTGGATAACAGACCTCATTTTGAAGTTTTGGGAGAAAAGTACAAGAATAATGACCCAGCTTCAGAAGAAGAAATATGGATTCCAATAAAAAAGAAATAAAGCCATCACCTAACAATGTATATGAAACCATAGCACCCTGAGGGATGCTACGCTTCATATTCTAACCGTTAGCTCAAATGGTGCATAAATAAACCAAGCAGAACGGAGGGGCACGTTAAATGAAAAATTGGACCAGGGTTCGGGCAAAGCCAATCCTTTTTAAATTTCCTACCCATCTGTTCGCATATAGAACGAACTCACCCCCTAGCCTGACTGAAATAAGGCAATTTATAAAAGATTTATAGGAGTTAAGATGACCAACGCCATCACTATGGCCTGGGCGACACCACATGCGCTAACAAGGCCTGTAATTCATTGTTTAGCTTATTTACTACAATTGAAAAGTTTTCGTACTTTAGACCGGCATGATCCCAAGCTCGATTTGATTAATATCAAATCGAGCTTGGGATCATAGCCTAACCGATAGGCTTAATTATGACCAGTCCAAAACAATTGAAAAAATTAACCATAAATATTCTATCATGAGAAAAATATTACTTTTTATTTTATTCCAGGCAGTTATACTACCAACCTTTGCTCAACATAATCATAGTGACCATTCTAAAGAAATAAATCATGTTATGGCATGTAGAAGTGGCGTAAATTATATTGATAACCTTCCTGCACCAAAACTCATGAATGATGTTGGATCTTCAACATTAAAAATAAAAACTTCGTCAGAACTTGCACAAAAGTATTTTAGCCAAGGAGTTAGTCAATTACATTGTTTCTGGGACTTTGAGGCCTATAGATCATTTAAAGAAGCTATAAAGATTGATTCTACAGCAATTATGCCATATTGGGGCATTCTTCACACAATTATATTTATTGATAATGAAGAGTTTGATGAAGAAAAAAAAATAGCCGTAGAAAAACTTAAAGTATTAAGTAAAACCGCAGAAGGATATGAAGCCCTTTATAGCAAAGGAATTCTCGATTTTGTTGAAACTAAAAACCCTGAAGGTTATTTGAAACAGTTAGAAAATATCGTTCATCAATACCCACAAGATGTTGATGCAAAACTTTTTCTAGCCTTATTTAATATGTCTGGATATGATGAACATATGGATCCCAAGAAGGGAACCATTTATAGCGAATATTTATTGAGGGACCTTCTTATTTCAAATCCAGAAAATCATGGTGTTCATCATTATTGGATCCATCAAATGGAAAACTGCTGCCCTGAAGAGGCTTTAGAGAGTGCTGAAAAACTAGCAGATTTAGCTCCAGAATCAGGACACATCGTCCATATGCCTGGACACATCTATTATAAATTAGGTGATTACAAAAAGGCACATGATCAATTCATTAAAGCTATGCAAGTAGACTCAACTTATATGGCTGATCAAAATATTAAGGAGATTGATAACTGGAATTATATACACAATCTTAATTATTTGTTAGCCAATTGTGCACAAGATGGACGTTATAAAGAGGGTCTACATTACGCAGAAAGACTTGAAAAAATGGTCGCTGTTGCGGACAGAGTTGATATGCATCGAGGAGCCTACTTTTATCAAGGAATAATTACCCCTGCAATTATGGAAATGCGCTTTGGCTTTTGGGATAAAGCGGTTGAAAAATTTGATAAAATAGTGGATTTAGATTCACTTTATGGAAGGCAAGCCATGGATTACAAAGCTGCGTTTTCTATTTTTTCTTCAGGAATGTCTGCTTTAAAAGCTAATGACATTTCTATAGCAAAATCAAAATTAGATCAACTGGATGCTTTGTTTTGGCGAAATTCACAACTAGAAAATGAAAAGGATAGAATCAATAAATTCCGATTGAAAACACTACTAGTCACTTCCATAGAACTAAAAGGAAATATTTTAATTGCCGAGAAAAAATATGATAAAGGAATAGAAGTCCTAAAAAAAGCTGTTGAAATGGAAGAAGATTTAGGTTATTCAGAACCTCCATATTACCCAAGACCGACCTTGTTAAGTTTAGCAAATGCATACACTAAAAAAGGTGATTATGAAAAAGCTGAATCTTGTTACGGAAAAATACTTGACAAACATCCAAATAGTTCTATGGCATATTGGGGACTAATGAAGATTTACAAAAAGATGAATAAACAGGATAAATATGATGGGATTAAATCAAAATTTGATAATGTAATTCAATATGGTGATAAAGACATCTTTAAATAGAATTAACCGAGTCATATTTAAATCGAATTTTAATAAATAAGCCTAACAACGTAAATAGAAAATAGCGATTTTAATTACTAAACAAAAGATAAATAATAAGATAGAAGGTCAGTTATAAACCTGAAAATTAGCTACTTTTCATATACAAGACCGTTAGCACCAATCAATTCAAAATCAAATAAAATGAAAGTTACAGCCGATAAAAATGAAAAGGTTGCCAATATGATATTTGCATCCATTTATCCACTTTACCTGAATAGATTGGAGAAAAATGGAAGAACAAAAGAAGAACTCAATCAAGTAATTAACTGGTTCACTGGTTTTGATCAAGATGATTTACAAGCACTTATTGAAGAGAAAGTAACTTTTAGAACATTTTTTCAAAAAGCTAAAATACATCCTAACGCACACTTGATTAAAGGAGTCGTTTGTGGTTATCGAATTGAAGAAATAGAGGAGGAATTTGAATTGTATAAACAATGCAGACGTATGGAAAAGCTCATTGATGAATTGGCAAGAGGTCGTAAAATGGAGAAAATTTTTCGGAAAGAAGAGAAATAAAACTGGTGCCAGCAAAGTGTATCAATAATAGCGGTTTAACCGATAAAACGAAAATATAAACATAAAACGTAGGTCAGTGCTAAACTGAAAAGTTAGTGAGTAGAAATCCGCTACTAACCATACACGAACACATTAGCCTTAATACGAAAGCAAATTTCAAGTAGGATAAAACATAAATACAGAAACCAAAAACCAGCATTATGAAAAAAATATTTCTTATCAGCTTTTTATCTTTAAGTCTTTTTGGGTGTAATATGAACCCAAACAAGGAGGCTCGAATTCAGCAACTTGAATCTAAAATAGAGCAAAAATCGGATGAACTAGACAAGCTTGAAATTAGAGTTCAAACACTTGAAAGTGTAAACGCTAAACTCGAATCAAGGGTTCTTAAATTAGAGAAACAATAAGATTATCGAAAATCAAAACTGGAAAAACAAAACATATGAAATACAGAGGACTGTTTATCCCGTTTGCGGAATTTAGCACCTATCAAAATTGCTCACTGGAAATCGGAATTAAAAACTGACCGTAAATCAAAATAAGAATAATTACTAAACTGGATAAAAAAGTACTAAAAGTGAACACGAAACTGAACGCGTTTTTGCACACGATTTTATAGAATAGCGTCTGGAAGACCCTGTATATAGGCAATTCAAAATTATGAAGCCTAATTCATAACCCGGAGGTCGCGGGATCGTGCCCTGCTCTCGCTACAAGGTTTTATCCCTTAACTACAGCAACGGATTGGTCTACACCTGTCCGTTTTTTTTGTGCAGTATTTTTGGTGTAATTTCTCTTAATGACATGAAAAGATAAGCCATTCGTAATCCTGAATTTTATTTGGGAATGAAATGTTTCTTTTCAATGTAGCAGAAAGAATAAATGAAATGAAAAGTCAACATTGAGTATTGTGTTCAAGACATGGGTTGGTGAAGCTCTTTTCCCGGAATGTAGCTTTTTACGGAATGAAAGGGAATGGGCTATACCATTTTTAAAAAGCCTTTTAGTTACTTAAAATTAAATCAAACGCTAAAATAATTAATGTTCAATTAGAGGTGGATTTAAGTATACCAAAGAAAATCAAGATATAGTCCCAAAAAACATTCCCTTATTAGGATTTTTACGATATGGGCTAAAAAAGTTAGTGTTAAATCATCTAGTTATAGAATGCCGATCATTCTTTCTTGCTGTCAATTTAAGTTTGAGTTTTATTTCGGGACAAACCTTTAGTTTCAAGTATTCTCTTTTCCAAATTCTGATTTGTTAGCCACCGGACTGGCATGGCAACCCAAAAATTCGTATCTTAATAGTTCACTTCCTGGTTACATATCTTATATACTATTCTTTGGGATCCTGGATGAATTATCATCACATATTGAAGTCAAATAACCATGGCTTGTCACCATTTGTCTATTAAAATGAAATAATTATGAAAAAACCGTACAATGTTTCCCAAAAACTTATAGAATCCCATTTGGTAACCGGAGAAATGATCCCAGGGTCCGAAATAGGCCTAAAAATAGATCAGGCCTTGCTACAGGATGCCACCGGTACCCTGGTCCAATTGGAATTGGAGGCAATGGGCCTTGATAAAGCCAAAACGGAGGTCGCCGTCCAATATGTGGATCATAACCTGTTACAGACCGATTTTAAAAATGCCGATGACCATGCGTTTCTTTTATCCGCCGCACAGCGTTTTGGACTATGGTACAGCCGACCAGGAAATGGGGTCAGCCACCCGGTGCACATGGAGCGTTTCGGTAAACCGGGAAAAACCCTGGTAGGGTCTGACAGCCATAGTTGTGCGGCAGGCTCTTTAGGCATGCTCGCCATTGGAACAGGGGGATTGGACGTTGCCGCTGCGATTGCGGGCGAACCTTATTTTGTTAAAATGCCAAAAGTCATGGGGATTAAATTGACGGGGAGCCTTCCGGACTGGGTAAGTGCAAAGGATATCATCCTAGAAATGCTCCGCAGACATGATGTTAAGGGTGGGGTCGGAAATATTTTGGAATATTACGGAGATGGATTAGAGAACCTTAGCGCAATGGACCGTCACGTCATTGCCAATATGGGTGCAGAATTGGGGGCAACCACGACCGTGTTCCCCAGTGATGATGAGACCAAACGTTTTTTAAGGTCACAGGGCAGGGAAGAAGATTGGACAGAACTCGTGGCCGACGAAGGTTGTGAATATGATCTATATGAAGAGATAAAGCTGCACGAGCTTGTTCCTCTTATAGCACAACCAACTAGCCCGGGAAACGTTGTTGCCGTAAGCGAAGTTGCTGGAAAGCCTGTTGGTCAAGTTGTCCTTGGATCTTCGGCAAACCCTGGCCTGCGAGATTTCTGGATGGCAGGCGCCATCGTAAAGGACAAATCCATATACAACGGGGTATCCTTTGATATCAATCCTACCTCCAGACAGATCATCCAGAATATGATCGATAACGGTGCCTTTGCCAACTTGATCAAAGCAGGGGCAAGGTTCCACCAATCCGGCTGTATGGGGTGTATCGGGATGGGCCAGGCACCGGCCTCGGACTCCATAAGTTTAAGGACCATGCCGCGTAATTTCCCTAGCAGATCGGGGACGGAGGATGATCAGGTATACCTATGCAGTCCTGAAACGGCTGCGGCCTCCGCGCTAACGGGCAAGATTACAGATCCTAGGGACCTTGAAAAATTATTCGGAATGAGCTATCCCCAATATAAAAATCCGGAAATGGAAATCATAAATGCCGAACTGTTGGTCGCCCCTCCAAAGGATGGTTCTCAGATTGAATTGAAGAAGGGCCCCAATATTAAGGCACTGCCCCATATCGATCCGTTGTTGGACAACTATGAAATCCCCGTGCTGCTAAAAATGGGGGACAACATATCCACGGATGAAATTTTGAAGGCCGGGGCCGAAGTATTGCCACTTCGGAGTAATCTACCCGAAATCAGTAAATACACCTTCACGGTAGTAGATGATTCTTTTTATGATAGGGCCATGGAATCCAAATCACTGCATGGCGGACACATCGTTGTCGCCAGGGAAAATTATGCCCAAGGTTCCAGCAGGGAACACGCCGCACTGGCACCCAAATATCTGGGGCAGGTCGCCGTGATAGCTTTGTCCTATGCCCGGATAGCGTGGCAAAACCTTGTAAATTTTGGGATATTGCCACTTGAATTTATGACTGTCAAAGATTATGGGAAAATAGAACAGGGAGATATTGTGAACTTTACAAATTTAAGGAAGGATGTCCAAGACCGGAATCCAATTCGGGTTAAGATTAGCAACGATTCGGGAAAATCATCTGAATTTGAGGCCAAACATACCCTAAGCGATCGCCAGATAAGCTTGCTGCTTAAAGGGGGAATCATAAATGAGTTCAACGAGAAGCTAAAAACCTAAGGGGAATTATTTCACGAGAAACGTTTAAATATACTAGTTTCCATCGTACCGCTTTTTGTTTTAATTCTTTCCAGCTCGCTGTAAAGTAAAACGGGTCCTTTAAGCTTTTAATATGCGCTAAACCTGATTTTCTACGTGAACTTTTTCCTTCGCAAATACAGTAAAATAATGTGATAAATCATACTGGTAAAATTAAATAAAGGCTTTCGACCTTATTCATTAATGTTCTAGGAAAAACGTATCAGTTTTAATGCCCTATGTCTTCGGTGGTTTCGCCACCTTTAATGACGGGTCAATGGCCTGTCGATACTTATGTTCATTTCTTGAGGTTCTTTCTTTGTATTCTTCATTTAATTATTTGTCTATATGCTTTGTAATAGGCGTAATACAAACCCCAGTATAGGTAAAATTAGCCGCTATATTACGCGATTGGTGTAAGTTTAACACCCGGCTAAGTTCTATTAATGTTCTACCCTAGTCAATACACAGACAAAAGTCCAAACGCTTCATTCTTGAACGGGTGAAATCATTACCTGTCTAAAACCACAGGTCAATCAACCCATCGTCAACATCCTTTAATTTATTCAAAACCATATTTCTTGAGGATTTCACATAGTATTGTCCTTAACCCCCTTGTTATAGCACGTAAACCCATATAACTAAAAATCCCGTAACCCGGAGGTCGCGGGATCGTGCCCCGCTCTCGCTACAAGGTTTTATCCCTTAACTACAGAATCGGACAGGTCAACACCTGTCCGTTTTTTTTTGTGCTTTGGAATAACTGGGATAAATGTTTTACGTGTCCTATCAGGATTAAATATGATTTTTTAAGTGTTAAAATTATATATATTGATTAATTATATTCTCAAATAATTCCTGCTTCCCACTCCTTAATTTTAAATCCCCGTTTTCCTGGGCAATTTTATATAAATCTTGCATTGAAAGTTTTCCGTCCTCAAATGCTTTTCCATTACCGGTATCAAAAGAGCTGTATCTTTCCTGTCTTAGTTTTTCGTACGGTGAAGAGGTGATAATTCTATCTGCAATCAATAATGCACGTGCGAAGGTATCCGCACCTCCAATATGCGCATGGAACACATCGTCCAAATCGGTAGAGTTTCTCCTGATTTTAGCATCAAAATTAACGCCACCACCTTGTAAACCACCTGCCTTTAAGAAAATCAACATTGCTTCTGTCGTTTCTTGGATGTTGTTTGGAAATTGATCCGTATCCCAACCATTTTGGTAATCACCCCTATTGGCATCCAAACTTCCCAGCATCCCAGCCTTTGCAGCAGTTTCTATTTCATGCTGAAAAGTATGTTGTGCCAAGGTCGCATGGTTTACCTCAATATTAATTTTAAAATCATTGTCTAAACCATACGCTCTTAAAAAACCAATGGCAGTAGCCGTGTCAAAATCATATTGATGTTTTGATGGCTCCATTGGTTTTGGTTCAATAAAGAAATTACCTTTGAACCCTTGGGCTCTTGCATAATCTCTGGCCATTGCCAAAAACTGCGCCATATGGTCCAATTCACGTCCCATATCTGTATTCAACAAAGACATATAGCCTTCCCTTCCACCCCAGAATACATAATTTTCACCATCCAAAGCTATGGTTGCATCCAGTGCCAATTTTACTTGTCCCCCTGCCCTAGCCACTACCCCAAAATCCGGATTTGTAGCTGCTCCATTCATATAACGAGGATTAGAAAAACAGTTGGCAGTACCCCAAAGTAATTTAATGCCCGATGCCGCTTTCTTTTCTCTGATATACTCCGTAATAGTTGCCAACCTACTTTCAGATTTCGCAAACGTTGCGCCTTCTTGAATTAAATCGAAATCATGAAAACAAAAATAATCGAATCCCATTTTGGAAATAAATTCAAAGGCCGCATCGGCCTTATCTTTTGCAGCTTGAATTGGGTCTGTAGCTTTATCCCATTCAAAACTTTGTGTTCCTGGTCCAAATGGATCGGAGCCTTGGCCACAGAATGTATGCCAATAAGCAATAGAGAATTTAAAATGCTCACGCATCTTTTTTCCTGCCACCATTTGTTCCGGATTATAATATTTAAATGCTAGAGGGTTGTCCGATTCTTTGCCTTCATACTTTATTTCCCCAATTCCTTTAAAATATTCTTTATCTCCAAAAATTGCCATAATTGTCTATTTTATGATTCTTTACTTAAGATGAGTTCCAGTTCCTTCTTCCAATTACAATAGGCTTCTAAATAAGTCTTTTTATCTTTAAGCGGCATATAGGTCATCACATGATCATTATCCATAATAACTTTTCCAAAAGTCTCAAAATCACCTTTATATAAATTAACCGCCCGCGCTGCACCTATAGCTCCTGTAGTATTATATATCTCTATTTCCTGATCTATTAAAGTGGCCACTGTGTTTGCAAATATTTCTGAGCGGAATAAATTGTCGTTTCCTGCTCGAATTACTTTTGGGACAATGCCATCTGATTTTAATATTTCCATTCCATAAAGAAATGAAAAAGCGATCCCCTCCAAGGCTGCTCTGCACAAATGTGCTTTATTGTGGATGTTCAGATTTACGTTGACTAACCTTGTGCCAATTTCTTTGTTGTTTAGCATACGTTCAGCGCCATTTCCAAAAGGCAGCAAACAAACTCCATCAGAGCCAACTGGGATTTCTGAGGCCAAACTGTTCATTTCCTCGTAAGAATCTACATCTAGATTATGTAACAGCCAGCGATATTGAATTCCTGCCCCATTGATATTCAACAATTTCCCTAGTCTTTGATTTGATTTTGAGTAATTTACATGTGCAAAATTATTCACACGAGTACTTTCTTTACCTGAAAGGTTATCCGTAACTGCATAGATAACCCCCGATGTTCCTCCTGTTGCAGCAACTTCTCCTGGGTTGAATACGTTTAATGCCAAGGCATTGTTCGGTTGATCTCCAGCTCTGTAATAAATAGGTGTTCCTTCAGCGATACCGCTTTCCTCCTCCCCTTTTGCATTTACAAGAGACTGAATGCCAAACGTATCCACAATATCTGGAACCAATGACTTGTCAATTCCGTAATATTCCAAAAGAAAATCGGCTACGCCATCCTTTTTAAAATCCCACAAAATACCTTCGGACAACCCCGAAATGGTCGTGTTTATTGTATTCGAAAATTTATATGCTATATAATCACCCGGCAGCATAAACTTATAAATCAGTTTATAAATATCAGGTTCATTTTCCTTTACCCATTTTAGTTTAGATGCGGTAAAGTTGGCAGGAGAATTTAATAGCTGTGAGGCACATTTTTCTTCCCCTAGCTCTTCAAAAGCTTGTTGCCCTATTTCAACAGCTCTACTGTCGCACCAAATGATGCTCTTTCTTAATGGCTTTCCTATTTTATCAACCAGAACAAGACCATGCATTTGATAGGATATCCCTATCCCTTTTATTTGGGTTCTGCTTACGTTATATTGTTGTTTTAACCTTGTAATAGCATTACAGATATGTGACCACCACTCATCTGGATCTTGTTCAGCCCAACCATTATTTTGAGCGTACATGCCCATTTCTTCTTTGGGTTCTTGTACAACACCTAAGCATTTTCCAGACTTCATCTCTACCAATGCCGCTTTAAGGGAGGAACTTCCTAAATCTAATCCTAGGTAATACATATTATTTCGAGGTGTTTTTGCTCTTGTTATATTATATTTTCAAATTGAAAAGAGGGGTGTTTAAAAAAATCATTACCCTTTTGCTACAAATTATTCTGTTTACTGATTAATAGGCAACTCTCCAGTTATCCAAAATAAAGTCTCTTTTCTTCAAGATTGATATCGTAGGCCTTCCCTTTATCTAAATTAACGAACGGTTTTTTTATGTGCTATTTAAATCATGCTTAAATTCTTTGATTTTCTTCCTACCTGTTTTACAATCCGCAAATTATATAACAAAGTACAAAACCTATTTAAAGCTATCGATGGTTCGTGATTTATTTTGGAAACCATTGTTTTAACAAGGCTAAACTTTACATTAAAATTATTTTTAAGTGTAGCTACAAGCAATCTTAAAATAACATAATTTCGCCAATTAAAATCTTAAGTTATGTTCATTAGAATATTAAAAATCAGTATCATACTTATCTTTGTTTTTGGGTTGACTGCAGGGTGTAAATCCACTGTTCACTTGAATGCAAAAAGTTCCGCCCCAGGACAGGTCAAAAAGGCCACTGGCAGCAAATCGGCTAAAGCCTATGCCCCTGGCCAGCAAAAGAAAAAGAAAAATTAAGGAGGGAATACTTTATTTTCCAGTTGTGGAATTAAAGTACCAAACAACGAGTACTGGAATAAATAAAGGTGGCCTGTTACTAGACCACCTTTTCTTTATTAAATAATTCCACTTAGATTTATAACCTTTTGGCCACTCAAAAAGAGCTGATTTTAAGCTAAGTCGAAACGATCAAGATTCATAACCTTGGTCCAAGCATCAACAAAATCTCTCACAAATTTCATTTGGGAATCGGCACATGCATACACCTCAGCTAGGGCACGTAGCTCAGAGTTTGAGCCGAAAATTAAATCTGCCCTAGTTCCGGTCCACTTTACACTATCTGTTTTCCTGTCTCTTCCCTCAAAAACACTATCATCTTCTGAGGTGGCTTTCCAAGTGGTTCCCATATCCAAAAGATTCACAAAAAAATCGTTGGTCAACGAACCAGGGTTATTAGTAAATATCCCATGTTTGGAATGATCATAATTGGTATTCAAAGCACGCATTCCACCGACCAAAACAGTCATTTCAGGAGCCGTCAAGGTCATCAATTGCGCTTTGTCCACTAATAGCTCTTCAGCTTTAAGGGTCAAGCCAGATCTTACATAATTTCGGAAACCATCTGCCCGTGGCTGCAAGGCTTCGAACGCCTCAGCATCGGTTTGTTCTTCGGTGGCATCCGAACGCCCTGCTCTAAAAGGTACGTTTATATCGTGACCGGCATCTTTTGCAGCCTTTTCGACAGCAGCAGAACCTGCCAAAACAATTAAATCTGCCAATGAAACTTTTTTATTTCCTTCTTGTGTATTGTTGAATTCCTTTTGTATTCCCTCAAGGGTCTCCAAAACCTTTGCCAATTGTTTGGGATTGTTAACTTTCCAATCCTTTTGTGGTGCCAATCGCACGCGCGCCCCATTGGCGCCACCACGCTTATCGGACCCACGGAACGTTGATGCCGATGCCCAAGCCGTTGAAACCAGTTCAGAAACAGTTAAAGCTGACGCTAAAATAACTGCCTTTAAATCATTTGCATCATTATCGTTGATCAGTGCATGATCAATAGCAGGAACGGGATCTTGCCAAATTAATTCTTCCTGAGGTACTTCTGGACCTAAATAACGCTCTATGGGTCCCATATCACGATGGGTCAACTTAAACCAAGCACGTGAATATGCATCTGCAAACTCTTTAGGGTTTTCCAAAAAGTGTCTGGAAATTTTTTCATAGGCTGGATCCATACGCAGTGACAAATCTGTCACCAACATAAATGGGGCATGTTTTTTTTCTGGATCATGCGCATCAGGTACAGTACCAGCGCCCGCATCTCCTACCGGCTTGTATTGCCAAGCACCAGCCGGACTTTTGGTCAATTCCCACTCATACCCGAACAAATTGTTGAAATACGTGTGACTCCATCTGGTAGGCGTATTGGTCCAAGCACCCTCTAAACCACTGGTTATGGTGTCCGCTCCCTTTCCTGTACCAAAATTGTTCTTCCATCCCATGCCTTGCATTTCAATGGAGGCCCCTGCTGGCTCATGTTCCACATTTTCAGCATCGTTGGCGGCACCATGGGTCTTCCCAAAGGTGTGTCCACCTGCTATCAAGGCTACCGTCTCATAATCGTTCATTGCCATACGGCCAAACGTCTCACGAATGTAATGTGCTGCCTCAACTGGGTCTGGGTTTGCATTATGTCCTTCTGGATTCACATAGATCAATCCCATATGGGCAGCACCAAGAGGATTTTCCAGTTCGCTTTCTTCATTATACCTTTCTTTGTTTCCAAGCCATTCGGTCTCAGAACCCCAATATATATCTTCTTCAGGTTGCCAAATATCTTCTCGACCCCCTGCAAAGCCGAACATAGGCAAGCCCATGGATTCATGCGCACAGTTTCCTGCCAAGATCATCAAATCTGCCCAAGATATCTTCTTACCATATTTTTGTTTGATCGGCCATAACAAAAGTCTGGCCTTATCAAGGTTGGCATTATCAGGCCAGCTGTTCAGAGGTGAAAAACGTTGCGATCCAGAACCTGCTCCACCGCGGCCATCCCCAATACGGTAGGTCCCTGCACTGTGCCATGCCATTCGGATAAAAAATGGACCATAATGTCCATAATCTGCTGGCCACCAATCTTGACTATCCGTCATTAGATCATTTAAGTCTTTTTTAATTTCTTTCAAATCTAGGGATTGGAACTCGTCTGCATAGTTGAAATCCTTGTCCATGGGATCAACCAAGGAGGAATTCTGTCTAAGAATATTTAATTTCAATTGATTAGGCCACCAGTCCCTGATATTGGTTCCTCCGCCAGCCGTCTGGTTCATTTCCCCGTTCAAGAACGGGCATTTGCCCGCTTCCGAACTGTTAACGTCGAACGCATTGCCGTTGGAGTCTGTGTTTTTATCTTCCATTTTTATGATTTTTTTCACTATTCTACTTAGAAACCTAAATTTACCAAAATAAATACTTATCCAAATGACTATTCTCATAGATAATAACTATAGCCCAATCTGAACATCTATATCACATGAACTTGATGAAAAATGTTCCAAATCTTAATACATTATATAGTCTATAATGTTATTTGGTGGTGAGCTGATTTAAATAAAAATTGGGAATCAATGTTGTTAGTTAAGAGGCATCAACATTAAAGGACATGTCTTAAGACTAGATGCCTAAATTTTTCAATTGAATATTCAGTTTGAAAATTATTAGGAAATGGGCTATCTTGAATACGCAATAAAAGACAAAAATCATCTTTTGACATGACACTTTATTAATATCCCACCAATGAATTTGAATATTTCGATCTTATCCTAAAAAGTACAGATTTTATAAGGTTTGCACTTCATACTATTGGTATATCCTCCCAAAAAAATAAGCAATACTGAAATAAACTAGCGCTTCTATTCATGGAAACTGAGTTGGAATATGTTTTGACACATTCACATTAAGCTGAAATGATTTCATTTATGCATGCACATCCTGAATATTATAATGAAGCTATTGACTTAGCCGTAGCGGATAAACAGCCCTATTCATGGAGGTCTGCCTGGTTGTTATGGTCTATTATTGACAAAAAATGATCCCCGCGTTCAAAAACATATTCCAAAAATTCTACATACTATCAGGAATAAGTCCGACGGGTATCAGCGCGAATTAATAAAGATTCTATTGGAAATGAAGCTAGATGAGGAACAGGAAGGATATTTGTATGATTTGTGTGTGTACATATAGAAACAGAATGAGAAGAAACCTTCTGTACGTTTTACCGCCTTAAAATGTATCCTAAAAATTACCCAGACATATCCCGATCTTACAAACGAACTTTTGTTGCTTACTCAAGAAAAGTACATGGAATCACTATCCCCTGGGGTTAGAAAGTCAATTTTTAAGATAATAAGGGAAATTTAAACTAATAACTTATTGGATATAACCGGGGAAATTTATATTGAGGAAGCGTTGGAACTGATCCCGTCACGTCCAAAAACGGTTATGGGAATAGATCCCTTGTACAATGCTCTAAAAGGCTATTGAATCAATTTACATATATATCAAAATTTAGGCTATGTACACAAGCTATAGTGATTTTGGTAAAAATTAAAACCCATTTTCCATTTAAATAAATTAACTTAAGCCTTGAAAATCAATGGTATTAAGTAATGTTTTAATTAAAATTTTAATCCTTGGAAATCATTTAATCATTCTATTAGGTATTTCTTTAATGATAATATACCCAGGATTTCAAACTGAAACTATGTTCCAGATTAAACTCAATTGCATTATTGTACAGATCCAATTTGTGGTTGTAAGCTTGTGTAAAAACAAAAAATATTTTTAGATCAATGAAAATCACGCCCCTTAAAATTGGGAGCCTTATTGGGAATTCAATAGTATCACATAACACAGAAACAAACAGTACCATAAATATTAAAATGGATGAAAAATAAACAACCAAAATGGTCAAAGAACGAACTGAAGGTTTATATTCTCTTGCTTTGTGCACAAGCAGATTGGGATGAAACTCCAGAAGAAATTGCATTCATTAAATCCAAAACCACCCCTGAAATCTTTGATAAGATTAAAAAAGAAGCAAATGAAGATAATGAGGATATAAGTTTGGACAAGATTGAAGCAGCTATTGAAGAACATCGCTTTTCTACTCTGGAGCTAATAGAGCTAAAAAAAGAGATACAAGACATTTTTATCTCAGATAAAAATTTTACGCTAAAGGAACGCTATATTGATGAAATCCTTGACAACTTAATTTATTGATATAGATTATTTACGGTGAAATAATTATTAAAAGTAGCTTCACACGAAAATAAATTACTATTTTTAGGATACTTCTCCCGATAACTTTTAAAATTAATAGGTTTGAACAAATACAAATCCTTTTTAGCTGTTGTCTTATTTTTCATTTCCCTTGCGGGAATTTCTCAAAATACTAAGCATATAGACAGTCTTAAAGCATTGATAAATACGGAAGACAACGATTCTATTGCTGTAAATCATTTATTGGAAGTTGCTTCTCTCCTATTTAATTCAGACCCAGACTCCTCCATGACCTATTCATATAGAGCGATAGTCTTAGCGGAGAAAATCAAATTTAAAAGAGGTTTGGCCTACGCCTATAAAAATATGGGATTGGCACATTATTATAAAGGGGAATATTCCTATGTACTTATATTTTGGAAAAAATCCTTGGCGATTTTTGAGGAAATTGATGATAAAACCGGCATTAGCAATTTGCTGAACAATTTAGGTGCTGTATATCAAACAAAAGGAGATGACCCAAAAGCTCTCGATTATTTCATAAAATCTTTAAAGATTGGACAACAAATTCAGGATTCTTCGCGAATTGGAACGGCCTATTTAAACATTGGAACCGTTTATTCCAATCAAAAAAATACATATCAAGAGGCTTTTGATGCTTACCTTAAATCCAAGGCTATTTTTAAAGGCATCTCATATGAAGAAGGCGTAGGAACTGCTTGCATTAATATGGCAGAGTTATACCTTAAGACCAATGAACCGAATTTGGCATTAAAAGAATTGAATGAGGCAATTGATGCCTTTAAAAAATCTGGGGTAAACCTTTCTTATAGTTATAACATGATGGGATTGGCATTCGCCAAATTAGGTGACCTTAAAAAAGCTGAAAGCTACCAAATGGACGCCATTCTTGCAGCAAATGAAACCGATGCCAAAATGGAGAAAACAAAGGCATATATTGATTTAGGCAACATACTTATAAAACAAAAAAAATTCGATCAGGCCATACTTAGTTTTGAAACAGGTTTAAAGCTAACGGAAATTACTGGAGTATATAGAGCTAAAAAAGATGCTTACAAAGGATTGTCAAATGTCTATTCTGGAATTGGAGACTACGAAAAAGCATATGAGTATCAAAAACTATATTCGGTAATGGTC
The DNA here is from genome assembly GCA_035798135.1 of Flavobacteriaceae bacterium KMM 6897. GTDB lineage: Bacteria > Bacteroidota > Bacteroidia > Flavobacteriales > Flavobacteriaceae > Sediminicola. The sequence continues at coordinate 24,372 of JAPFBR010000009.1, forward strand.
GATACTCTTAAAAACGATTCCTATGAAAAATCGATTGGAGACCTCAGATTTCAATTTGATCTGGAAAATAAGGAAAAGGAAATAGCGCTTTTGAACAAAAACAATGAACTGAAAGAAATACAACTTGAGCGATCGGCCATTTCTAAAAAATATCTGTTGGCATTATCAGGGTTGTTTTTTGTTATAATAGCAGGCTTCTTCTTTCAATATCGATATGTTAAAAAATCTCATAGAAGATTGGATAAAGAACGAAATAAAACAGAAGCTATCTTACTGAATATCCTACCAAAAGAAACCGCTGAAGAACTAAAAGCCAATGGATATATTAAAGCAAAAGAGTTTGATTATGTCACAGTGCTCTTTACGGATTTCAAGGAATTTTCTGTAATTGCAGAAAATATTTCTGCAGAAAAATTAGTGTATAGCGTGGATTACTATTTTAAAAATTTTGATACAATTATAGACAAATACAATCTTGAAAAAATAAAGACCATTGGCGATGCCTATATGTGTGCCGGGGGTCTGCCCACGGAGAATTCCACCCATCCTGAGGATGCATTAAATGCGGCCTTGGATATTTTGGATTTTGTTCTAAAAACAAAAAAAAATCCCCCAGAACGCGTGTATCCATTCGAAATACGCATAGGTCTCAATACAGGTCCTGTTGTGGCAGGGGTGGTCGGGACCAAAAAGTTTCAATACGACATTTGGGGCAGTACCGTGAATATTGCCGCAAGAATGGAAAGCAATTCTGTAGAAGGGAAAATCAATATTTCAGAAAATACCTATCAACTTTTAAAAGACAAATATAATTTTACATACCGAGGGATAATTGATGTGAAAAATTCTCAAAGTTTAAAAATGTATTTTCTTGAAGAAGAGAGTAAAGTACTTGTTTAGTAATCCTAAAGTACATAGCCTCAACTATGAACTTGAAATATTACATTATATAAATGTACTAAAGATGCTATTGTTTAATAAATACTTGCCAGAACAATAAATTTAACAATAATTTGTTTAAATTGTTATAACGGCTAGCCTTATGATGTAATAATATGGTTCTTGGTAACAAAAAAGCATACCCCGAAATTTGTCATAGGATCTTAAAAGATCTCGAAGATAATTTACCAGCTCATCTAACATATCACTCACTATATCATACCATTGATGTAGCCAATGTATGTAACAGGTTTATAGAGCACTTTAAAATAGATGAAGGAATGGCAAAGCTTTTACGAATAGCAGCCGTCTGCCACGATTATGGCTATATAGTATCTCCAATCAACCATGAAGAACGCAGCATTATTGCTATTGAACCCTATTTAAAAAACATCTTGACCGCTGATGAAATCAATATCGTCAATGGGTTAATTAGGGCAACAAAAGTACCTCAACAACCAAAGACCATTTATGAAGAAATTATAGCGGATGCCGATTTAGACTATTTAGGTAGGGAAGATTATGATCAACTTAGCGCTAAGTTATATCAAGAATTTATCTATTATGATTTTGTCTCTGATCAAAAGGAATGGCTGAACTTACAGATTAAGTTTTTGGAAAAGCACCATTACCATACCAAATATGCGCATACACATCGTGAAGTGTTTAAAGCTCAAAAACTAAATGAGTTAAAAGCTGCCTTGCTAGCAGAAAATATGTGAATAACGCTACAAAAACACCTGGGCCAAAAGAAGTATTACGCTAACCAACAAGGGTATAAAACTGTACACTAAGTTTTTAACCGATTTATTCACATCCGTGAATTTTTTTGAGGCAATTAAGGAATTCACAAAAATCTGCTCGCCCAATTGATCATAGAGTTGGTGCTCATCGTCCATTAAATCCATTAACTTTTTTGAGTATTCCTGAATAGAACCATATTTCGTGACCACATCATGAAAAAAAAACATATTTGAATTAAATTTTGTCTCTATATGAGGCATAAAGCATTTAAAACTGAAATAAATAGAACGCGAAACAAAAAAGATAAAAACCATAAAGGTAGCTGAAAGCAACATATTCAGATGTAAATTACTTTCCATGCCGGTTGCAATCTTAAAAACCACTCCTAATAAAAGACCATAAAAGGATATTATTAGTCCTGCCTTTATTTCAGATGACCGATTAAGGCCATTTATATAAGAAATTCCATGCCAATACACATTAATTTTGTCTTCTGGAGATAGCTTCTTCATGATTTTCACAATGAGTTGAATTTAAAAGTACTAAAAATAACGTGAGATTAACTTCTCATCACTTTTATTTCGGTCGGTAATTTTATAGGATATCAAATTGTGACCTTCAGTTAGTGTTTTAATTATATGCCAATATAAAACACTATGAATCAGTAGATATAATAGTAATAAAACATCTCAATAGAACCTAAACAGTTCCCTTATTCAGGAATATGTAAGAAAATATTTCGCAATTGTTAAATATATGTTAAATAATAAAAAGAAAATATACTAAAATGAAAATACGAGCCCAACCATTCTTATATTAGTGGTATTCCTCCCAATTGCCCCAAATTCGCCTATACTTTCATATTTAATCTTACACTGGAATATGTGTTTGCTGCATGGTCAACCAAACCAATTATACAACTATGCAATTTATTGAGGAAACTACCGAAAACATTGGGAAATGTGTAAGTCAAAGACTTTTAGTACCAATTACAATCCTTTTTCTTTTATCTGTTTCAATTTTATCAGCCCAGAACTACACTACAACCGGGCTATCAACCAATTGGAATGATGTCAATGCTTGGACCTGTTCTGGTGGAGGCTGTGCCAACAAACCCATCCCTGATAGAAGAGTAATGAATAGTACTATTACTATTAACCACAATATTTTCTACAACTCCAACAACCCTATAAGTATAGATAATAGAGGAAATTTAATCATTTCCAACAATGCCAAATTAACTACCATTAGCAATATAAATATTTCTTCAGGGAGTACAGTAACTGTAAACCAAGGACAGTTGGAGATAGGTCCAGGAATATTAAAAAATCAAGGTATTATTACATTAACTAATGCCCTTTTGATTAAAAACGGGAATGTTATTAATGATTCAAAAATAATTGTATCCAATGCCTGTATAGAAATTACTAATGGTAACTTTATTAACAATAATAATATTTCAGGGGTTGGTAGTGTTAAAACTTTAAACGGAAATATTAATAATTCTGGCACCTGGGGTACAGGAATAATTTACTTTTTTAGTCAAAATAGTAGTGGCCTTCCAGGGTCACCAAGTACTTTAGCACAGGTAAATAAAGTTTGTGAGTGTGTCTTACTTAATTGTGACATACTCCCTGGATATCCTTCTAAATTTAAGGTAAACGAAATCATTGGATCTGCATTAACGTCCTTATATCAAAATTATACCTCTACTAGTGGTTATAACGATATAATTTACACCCTAGACACGATTAACAAAAAGGTATTAATTGAAATCGTGATTTTCAATGGCCAATTTAATAGTGTAAGCGCCTTTTTAAATACATTCGGAATCAGTCCCAATGATTATATTTCAGATGTTTATAATATGGCAGACGATGAACGGGTAATTACTGTTTTCTTTCCTATTGCAAGTTTACCAGCTTTGAATCCTAGATCGGACATTATTAATCAGGTATATGAGGTATCGCCTCCTATACCAAACAAAGGCCTAATTAGCAGTCAGGGAGATGCAGCTCAAAATTCAGATATCGCACGACTTGGCTGGAATGTTTCAGGTACCGGTGTTAATGTTGGCGTAATTTCTGATAGTTATGATCGAAAATCTGGAGTACAACCAGCAACTACTGCTGCTGTATTAACCGATATTGCTAATGGCGATCTACCTGGTGTTGAAAACCCTGTTACCGTTGTTCAAGATTTTCCTTTTGGTATAAGTAGTGATGAAGGAAGAGCCATGATGCAAATTGTGCATGATGTAGCACCCGATGCAAAATTATTTTTTAGAACAGGGTTTATTTCTGAGGGAAATATGGCTGCAGGTATTGCCGAATTGGTTAATATTAATAATTGTGACGTTATCGTTGATGACCTTACGTATATGAAAGCACCTTTCTATAGAGATGGTATCATCGCAAAAGCTATTGATGCAGCAACGGACAGTGGCGTAACTTACTTTAGTTCAGCTGGTAATTTTGGTTCACGGTCCTATGAATCCATTTTTAATGCCGCACCTTCTAACCCATTACGACATAATTTTGTTGGCAATACATTTTTACAGAAACTTACGCTGGATGTAGGTCAATATGTTATTGCCTTGCAATGGGATGATGAGTTTTATTCCTTAGGATCGCCGACTGGTGCAATAAATGATATGGATATTTACCTTGCAAGTGATGCTGGGGTTTTACAATATGGTTTCAATAGAAATAATTTAGGAGCAGATCCTATAGAAATTATACCGTTTACAGTAATAAATCCAACAACTACAAATATTATAATTGAAAGGGCCGTAGGAAACGGTGCTCCATTAAAGTTTAAATATGTTGTTTTTCGTTCAGGTAATAATGGTAATTTTACAGCCATTCCTGCCGCTAATGGGTCTACAATTGTGGGTCATGCCAATGCTGATGGTGCCATTGCTGTAGGTGCCGTAAGATATGATAATACTGCTGCATTTGGTGGTGTCCTTACTGCGCAACAATCTTCATCTCTTGGTGGCACAACAACACAAGGTATTTTGAGAAGTAAACCTGATATTATGGCCCCAACTGGCGGCGATACTTCGGTAAATTTGGGAGCACCTGATTATGAAGGCAATTCACTGCCTAATTTCTTTGGAACTTCTGCCTCTGCTCCTCATGCAGCTGGTATAGCCGCACTTATTATTCATGCAAAAACAAAATTTGGTGTAGATACAGTTACTACTAATAGAATTGACAGTCTTGCTGTTCGTAATATTTTGAAGAATACCACCATAGATATGGATGCCCCTGGTTTCGATTTTAAGACTGGGTCTGGGTTTGTTTCTGCTGATGGAGCTCTTGCCTACTTTTCCAATCCTTCGCCTAATTTAATTCGCTTTAATCTTGAAAACCTAGATTTGAGTCTCTTCCAACCTGGAGATGTTCCTTTTGATCTTATTTTAGAAGGAAATTCGTTTAATTCGTCATCTGTAGTATTTTTTAGAGGTGAAGAATTAGCGACAACCTTTGTCAATAGTAAAAAATTGATAGCGACAATTCCAGAATTTCTTGGTAACCCTCCTATCTATGTATTTACAGAACCTGGACCACTAACCAATGGATCTGATGGTGGAACCTCAGAAATAAAAACATTTTCTGATCCCATTATTACCGATGTAATTGTTCGTGCTAATAATGAAATAAGAAGATATGGTGAAGCAAATCCAACCTTTACATTTAGTACTATTGTTGGCGAAACAGAATTACCTCTTTCAGAGGAGGAATTAATTCTTTTAACACCACCTTTAACACCACCTTCAATAACCCTAAGCACAGCAGCTCTTTCATCTTCCATAGTAGGCATTTATGCCATAGACCCGACTATTGAAAATATCGATGTTGGCTTGGCAGAACTCTATAATTTTATCATGGAACCAGGTATTTTAAATATCAACCCTATGCCTGTTACTATTAAGCCACAAGCATTGGATGCTATAACCTATGGTGATGCTTTACCAGAAGTGTTTTTTGATTATACCTATGGAGCCATAGGAGAAACCGACGTAACCGTAGATCCTTTGGTAGTAAGTAATTTTGCCGCAAGCCATGTCAATGCAATTTCTTTAGTAAATTGTCCTGAAGTAAATGGACTTTGTTCTGAAGTAAATGGCCTTTCATTGGTAAATGGACTTTCATTGGTAAACGGAATTTCTTTGGTAAATGGTGTACCATTCTTAAATGGATTATCATTGGTAAACAAAACGTTTTTTGTGTCACAAAGTACCGTTAACCAATCAGAAACTATTACTCAAAATGGATTATCCTTGGTAAATGCAACTGGAAATGAAAAACTAGTAAATTTTGGTGCCGACCTTATTTCTGATCAAAAAATAACATCTGGTGATTTTTCTTCAATTACTAATGGAATTTCTCTAGTAAACGGATTGTCTTTGGTTAATGGGTTTTCACTGGTAAACAATGAACCAGTACCAGTGAAAGTGAACGGTTTACCATTAGTGAACGGAATAAGTTTGGTTAATGGCTTATCATTAGTAAATGGCCTTTCATTGGTTAATGGTTTGTCATTAGTAAACGGATTTGCATTGGTTAATGGTCTTAATGGTTTGCCGTTGGTTAATGGTGTGCCGTTGGTAAATAGTGATAGTGCGCCAATATTTAATGCCTTTGAAAACATTTTTGTTATACTTAATGGTGATGATCCTTCTAGCGAAATTCCTATTGACATACGACCTGTTAATGTGATCACTGGAGTTGATGCTGGCACACAGTATATTATACCTGGAGGTATCTTAGATAATAATTTTGAAATTAGATACGAACCTACTCCTATCGAAATATTACCTGCTACCTTAACGGTTACCACCCAAGATGCAAATATTGTTTATGGTGATGATACAGAAAGCCTGTTGACAGGAATTGTCGGTGACTTAAAAAATTTAGATACGTTTGACGATGTTTTTCCTGAAGGGATAACTTATAGTACGGATTGTGGACCCTGTGGAGTTCTTAATAGTCCGTATATAATTAAAGCAACATCGGCGAATACTTCTTCTAATTATGATATTTCCTATGTTGAAACTGGTTTATTAACGGTAATCAAATATGAGCTGCTGATTTCAGTAAACGATGCTATCATTACCTATGGCCAAATAGAGCAACCTAATTACAGCCTAACGGTGAATCCAGAACAATTGCCCCTACCCAATGAAGAATCAATTTCTGAAATTTTGGGCGACTTAAGTTTTACCCCTTCAGATGCTTGTACTTCCAGTACTAGTATAGCCATTAATGATCCAATTCAACCAGATAATTATAACATTACCTATGAATCCGGATCGTTAACTATCAATAAAACAGCACTTAATATAGAAATATTATCCACTTTCATTACGGCAGGAAGCCCAACCCCATCAAACTTTGATATCTTGGTAAACGGCTTGGTTTGCGATGACACTACACCTAATATAACTAGTTATGTAATTAAAGATAAGAATGGGGTCATTCAAACAGGAAACCTCAATGCAGGTGAGTATTCTGTAACAGCAAATATTTCGAATTTATCGGGCTATCAGAACTATAGCGTAACTCAAGTACCTGGTGTACTTTTCGTAAATCCATCAGTTGGCTGTAATGATCGAATAAAGGCATCTGATATTTGTAAAAGTCCATTTACTGTTGCAGGACGTCCGGAAATAACAACAAAATTACGGTTTAAATACACTAATAATTTAAATGTTCCCATTTTCATTCCAAATGGATCTAAGAATATTCTTAAAGGAAATGCAGTTTTCATTGGATCTCCACCAGAACTTTTTCTGCCAGGAAAACATACTTTTGATATTTACACCAATGGCGGAAGATTGCAATGGGAGGTGATTACACAAGGATGCTCGAGTGCCTCAAAATCTGCTAACGGTTCCAATGCTAATACTTGCCTTACTAGCACTTCTTTAAGTGCAAAAATATCAGTTCCAGAAGAACAAACCCCTATAGAACGGTTAGTAGTATATCCCAACCCTGTTACAGATTATATCAATATAATTACTGGAATAACATCGGAACAAATCAAGGTTATAATATATAACGAACTGGGACAAACAATACTAAAGGAGGAATTAGAAGGTAGTAGCTCACCAGAAATCTATCTTGATGTGTCAAAATTCAAAGCTGGCATCTTATATATAGGAGTAGAACAAAACGGGGATACCACGTTTTATAAAATCATTAAAAAATAAGTAAACCTACCAATTAGAACAATGAAATAAAACAAAAACATGGGGATGCCTGAAATGTTGTACTTTTAGATAGAATCCACGAAAACTGACATTTTTAAGCACCCAATAGCACAATTGGCCATTATTATTAATTTAAAATAAGAAAAAATGGAATTCAATTTAGCAGAAAAATTAGCAATAGTAAAAGCTATAGATGAAGTAATTCTAGCTGATGGATATGTAAGCCAAAGCGAATTAGTATTTCTAGGTCAACTAACGAAAATTCTCAAGTTTGAAAGTGGTTTAATAGAAGAGGCTAGGAAAACTACTGGAAATGAAGGTTTGTCAATTATTAATGCCATGTCAGAACATAAAAAAACTACGCTGATTGTTTTGCTTCAGGAAATGGCCAAGGCAGATGGTAAGGTTGATGATAGGGAAATTGATTTAATTCAAAGTATTATCTCACATATTGGAGTTTATAGGGATTAGAGCATATTATTAACAAGTTCAAAGGCTAAATATGGCCAACGAATAGAACATTAGTGTTCTTATTCAAAAATAACTCTTGCCTCATATATTAATAGAAATAACTATGGGACAGTTACCTTGCTTAGGTGCATAAAAATTGTTCAAAACCCGTTAGGCTAATAGGGTTTCATAAAATCTTCTGTCAATATCTTCCTCAGATAATAAATCAATTCAATTGCATTCTCTTGGGTGAAAACCATGGGAGGCTTTATTTTTAGTACATTATGATCTGGACCATCAGTACTCATTAGTATCCCGTGTTCTTTCATCCTACTGGCCAGATAATCAGTCTGATCCGCCAAGGGTTTCATGGCAGCATCTACCAGTTCAATACCCAAGAAGAGACCTTCTCCCCTAACATCCCCAATTATGGGATAGTCCAATGCCAACTTTTTAAGCTCCAATTTTAGAAATTCCCCCACTTTAAGAGCATGTGCCTGCAATTTCTCCCTCTTAACAACTTTTATTACTTCTGCACCTATAGCACAGGACACTGGGTTTCCTCCAAAGGTGTTGAAAAACTCCATGCCATTGGCAAACTTTTCAGCTACTTCTTTTGTACAGGCAACCGCTGCCAATGGATGTCCATTGCCCAAAGGCTTCCCTATGGTTACAATATCTGGGACAACCCCATGTAATTGAAATCCCCAAAAGGTTTTCCCCATTCGGCCACATCCAACCTGTACCTCATCGGAAATACAGAGTCCGCCAGCTGCCCTAACCTTTTCATATGCCAATTTTAAAAATCCATGTGGCAGAACTATTTGTCCACCACAACTAATAATGGGCTCAATGATAAATCCGCCCACTTTTCTTCCTTTCGCGTGGATAGTGTCTATCTGCTGTTGAACTTCCTTGGCATACGATTCTGCTGTATGTTCACCTCTATATTTTCCCCTGAACGCATCTGGTAGCGGAAATATATGCGTGTGTTCCGGGGCTCCTTTACCTCCTTTGCCATCAAATTTATAAGAGCTGATATCTATGCAAATATTGGTATTGCCATGGTACCCAACTTCCGAAGCTATAATATCCCTTTCTCCCGTTACCGCCTTTACCATTCGAATGGCCAATTCATTGGCCTCACTACCCGAATTCACAAAATGCAATACACTTAATTCCGGAGGTAGGGTCTCCAAAAGTTCTTTGGCCAAATGATTTATATTTTCATGTAAATAGCGCGTATTTGTATTGATCAGTGCTATCTGTTCCCGACCGGCTCTAACCACATCGGGATGTTCATGGCCTACATGTGCCACATTGTTCACGGTATCCAAGTACTTTCTACCCAACTGGTCCAATAAGTACTGCCCGGCGCCCCTTACCATTTTAATAGGGGTGTTGTATTGTAAGCTCAGACTTTTACCCAAATGTTGTTTTCTATAGGTAATGATTTCATCATTGGAAGGTGAATTATTGGAATGTAGCACCTCTGATTTGAAAAACAAATTTGGATCTGGACATATGCTTTTCCATACCGAAAGTTGATTGTAATAAGCTACTCCAGGGTAATCAATTTTATAGTTGAGCATGGTCAACATCACTTGAAAATGCAAATGAGCCGCCCAATTACCGTTTTCTGGATAGCTTCCAAGTTCACCAATAACATCTCCTACTTTTAATGTATCTCCAATTTTATTTTTCAGGGCACTGAAAACCGTCAAATGACCATAAAGGGTGTAAAACTCAAGTTCGTCCTCCTTGTGTTTAAGTATCACCAAACCTCCATATTCCTTGTCCCCGGCATCATTTACCGCGGCTACTACCTCTCCATCAAAAAGTGCATGTACAGGAGTCAGAGCTGGCAGCCAAAAATCGATCCCTAAATGTATGGACCGACTCTCTCTTCCCTTATTACCAATTTTATCATAGGCCTCCGAGGTATAAATTGGTCTAGGTTCCAAATAGCCCCCGGCCAGTATTTTTTCCGGAACTTCCTTTTGCAATTTATGTATCTTAAACTGAAAATAATCGAGGTCGTTAAAATCCATTTGATGCCCTATCCAAGTACTGGACACGCTCAGGTCGAGAAGATGTGCTTCATTGGATTTGATGGTCGGGAACAGTTTATCAAAGGAGATTGATTGTTGGCCAGCCCAGGTCTTAAATTTTTCCTCATGGGGATGCGCAATAAAGCCACAAGCCTTCCTAAAACTATAATATGCAAAATCGGCATCGACCAATTGCCATTTCTGAAGTAATTTCCATGCAGGTTTTTCACTTACCAGTAAATAGTGATTATCTGGCTCTTTTATTTTATTGATGGCAGATTTTGTAACCGAAATAACCAGTCGCATGGCAATGGCAACATACAAATACTCCAATTCAGAAGGAGTCAGTGAAAATGCATTGTGATACCCTTTTACAATTGGCAATGCCGCTGCCAACGGGTCATTATGGTGCATTATGGTATAGGCACAGGCAATAGCCAGGTCATTAATAATCTGGGTATGCACAGAGTCCCCAAAATCTATGGCTGAAACCACTTTGGGGCCAATCAGATCTGCTGAAACAATAACGTTGTTATCATTGGCATCGTTGTGTATTACCGCCTTTCTCAATATGGAATAAGCATGTTGGGCCTTCTTGAATTGCTCCTGAAAGTCCTTTATAATTTCTCTTTCTTCTCCTTCAAACAGGTCTATATGGGCTTCTGTCCAAGCAGCTTGTGCCACATCCCAATCCAATTGCCTGTACGCTTCGGCATGGTCAAACCCTTGTAGGGCCTTGGTCAATTTACCTGATTGTTCCCCCAAACTGTATCGTAGATCGTCCAGTTGAGGATTTACAGTGCTCCAAACCCTACCGGAGATCCAAGAAAGCAGACGGACTTTCCTCAGTTGCCCATTTTCATCTTTAAATTCAGAGATAGTTTGCCCGTTAACATCATGCATTACCTTTGGGGAGATCAATCCTCGCCCATGATCCGCAACATGTTGCAAAAGTTTTTGTTGAAAATCCAAATATTCCACATTCTCGTTGGGGCGAGATATTTTTAGAATATACCCCTCTCCTTTGGCAACATTAATTTTAAAATTGAAATCTATTTCCCCCGGAAGTGGTTTTGCATTTCCCTCTATATTAAAAAGATCCAGGCATATTTGTTCCGCTTGGTCGGCTGTTATTTTGATTTTGTTGTATTCCATTTCAATTTTATTCATAAAAGTTGGAGATTGAAATATGGCACATATTTCGAATTTAGTGATACAATATATTCAACAATTTTAAATCAATTCCAAAAAATAGTGTAAAGCTGAATTTTCATTGCCCTTTTTCCAAGCGGCAAAAAGTTCCGTTTTATATGGTACCTGGTCCAATTCCAAAAATTTGATTTTATAATTGAATTCATCACGGAGCGAATTGGGGACAATGGCAACACCCATCCCATTTTCTACCAGCTTAAAAATAGTAGGTCCATGAATGGATTTATGGGCAATACGGGGACTAAAGCCATAATCGGCACATAGATTTTGTATTTGTTGGTAGTACATTGGACTATTTTCATTTGGAAAAAGGATAAAAGATTCCTCTGCAAGCTGTCCCATATTCTTAAAATTAGACTGATTTACAGGATGATCCAATGGCAAGACCAAAGAAAAATTTTCACTGTATACAGATTTTAAATGGATGTCCGATGGTACCTTGTTGGAGCGCATAAAGCCAATATCCAACTGTTCCAGTTCCAGCCCTCTTAGTTGTTCTGTATTGGTGAATTCTTCCAAATAGAAATTAATTTTGGGATGTTTTTTACTAAACTCTTTTATAATTGGAGGCAAATAACCTTGCATGGCAGAACCTACAAAACCAATTTTTAATTGTCCTATAATTCCATCCAAGGACAACTGCCAACGCTCCATGGATTGGTCCACCTGTTGCAATATCATATTGGCCTCTTTTACCAGTAACTCCCCGGATCTGTTGAGGGCTACCTTGCGATTGGTCCTATTGAACAATGTGCTGCCAAGGGTTCCTTCCAATTGTTTTATATGTTGACTCAAGGCAGATTGTGAAATAAATAATAGCTCTGCTGCTTGGGTATAATGTAGTGTATCAGCCAATACCAAGAAATAACGCAAGGATCGCAGCTCTAATTGATTAATATTACTTATCATTTAACATGTAATAAGAATTGTGTCGAATTAAAAGTACGATTAAATTTGCATCTATAAAATATATAATGATGGTTACAAATGATTTTTCTCCCTTAGCTAATGTTTTGGATGCCTTATTCACCCCATACAAAACCAGGGTTCCTGATGTGGCAAAAGTAAATGCTGCCATGATTGCTCGTGGCGTTATAGAAAATGAGAACCAAATAATAAATGATCATATTGCTTTTAGAACCTTAGGTGTCCCAAATTTAGGGATTGCCTCATTCGAGAAAATATTTCTGCATTTCGGTTATGTAAAAAGAGATTACTACTTCTTTGAAGGCAAAAAACTAAATGCGTACTGGTATGCTCCACCTTCTGATGAGTATCCCCGCATTTTTATGAGTGAACTAAGGGTAGAGGATCTATCTGAAGAAGCGCAGCATATCATACATAAGTATACCAAACACATCACCTCCGATCCAGTTGATTCATTGGACCTAAATGATGCAAATGCTGTTGGGGATTTTTTCCATAACGCCCTTTGGCAGTTACCAACAATATCCGACTACCAATGTTTGGCGGAAGAAAGCGAATATGCCGCTTGGGTTATCCATAATAGGTACTACCTCAACCATTATACTATTAGCATTCATGAATTTTCTGAGGAATTTAACACTGTTGAGAAATTTAATATATTCTTGGAATCTGAAGGTATCTCCCTGAACACCTCCGGAGGGAAAATAAAAACTAGCCCAGATGGCTTGTTAAAACAGAGCAGTACCATTGCAAAAATGGTTGAAGCCGAGTTTTCAGGTGGTCACAAAATGGAAATAGCGGGTAGCTATGTTGAATTTGCAGAAAGGCTGGTCCTACCCGAATTTAGCCATTTGGAACCAACCTCTATTCAACGCAAACACAGGCGAGATGGCTTTGAATCTGCGAATGCGGACAAGATATTTGAAAGCACATATTCCGAACAAACCAATAGTACTAAATAGTGCTCATTTCTGGTTTAACGTATTTTGTAAATAAATTAATAAGGACCATAAACACTTTTTTATGGTCCTACCTTTTTGACACTGGGACAACTTAAAAAAATTTGCTTTTGAAAAAAATGGCCTGGTCTATTGGCTGGTCTTAACAGGATATGATTGGATTGGCTTAAATGAGTCTGTACTTGTACTACCCTGAAGTTTAAAGATAATTTTGTGATTGTAATCAACTATTTGAGGTTCTAAATTAAATGAATTCATTACATTAGGGTACGAAAAGATTAAACCAACCATTCATATTTTAATTTTACACTTGGAAGATTATCAAAAAACCCTACTCTTCATCCCATATATCGGACTTTTCAATCAAGAAGTAATTAATATAGGCAATGGAACGGTTTCTTATTCTAATCAATACTCTAGATAATGAATATAAAAAACAGCTTTTCCGGGTCCTATCTTAAATACCTTCAGGTACTGTTTTTTACGGTTCTTATCCTTTATTTTGGCCAATCCCTATTCATTCCATTATCCTTTTCTTTATTAATAGCGCTGATACTCTATCCATTTTGCAATATGCTGGAGAAGAAGAAATGGCCTAAAAGTTTGGCTATTGCCTTTTCAATGTCCCTAGTGTTTTTATTGTTCTTCGGTATATTTTGGATTTTAATATGGCAATTGAATTACTTAAAAAATGATATCCCATTTCTTGTAGAAAAAATGCGGGAAGGTTTGGAAGAATGGCTCAAAGAAAATTTTGACCTAAAGTTTGATTTTGAAACGTTTTGGATAGAAAACTTAACAACCAACTCAGGAAATGGAATAGGGGCATTTATACAGGCATTGTTCAAAAATATCGGCAACTTTTTATTTTCATTGTTTATGATACCTGTTTTCACTGTTTTGTTCCTCTATCATCGATGGCAATTTGTACAGGTGTTACGTTCCATGATCAGCGAAAAATATCACCAAAAGCTTCATTTTATCCTGCATGAAGTATCACATTCCTATTACAAATATGTCATTGGCCTTATCAAGGTATATCTAATTGTGGGGATCCTTAACAGTATAGGATTAATGCTATTAGGCGTGGAACATGCCATTTTGTTTGGGATGCTTAGTGCTATAATGACCATTGTACCCTATGTGGGAATTATTATAAGTTCACTTTTACCTATTTCGGTGGTATATATCACAACAGGATCTTGGCTTTATCCAATAGGCGTAATTGCTGTTTTTTCCATAGTTCAATATTTGGAGAGCAGTATTATTTTTCCGAAAATCGTTGGGGAGCAAATGAATGTGAGCACTTGGGCCATACTAGTTGCCCTTATTGGTGGGGGTATTATATGGGGGGTTTCCGGGATGGTTTTATTTATCCCATTCGTGGCCATCATTAAAATCGTAAGTGGTCACATAGATGAGTGGCGGCCAATTAACCTATTGCTTAGTCGAGGGGATGAATCAATATCCAAAGAAAAGAAAATCGACTAGTGAATCGCAAATGCAATTACGGTCAATCCATTTTTCTCTTTTGAGATGTCTCGTTTTTCAAATATTCAATTATTGTCTATTTTTAAGTATATTCATTTGCCTATAAAGTAACTTTATCCACAAATTTGTGCCATGAAGAATACCATTTCCCATAGGGTTGCTGATTTTTTAAAAAATTACCCTCCGTTCAGCTTTCTCCAAAAGTCAGAGATTGAAACACTATCGGAACATATATCCATAATATATAAAGAAAAAGATACCCTTATTTTTTCAGAAAACGAGGAGTCGCACTCCCAGTTCTACGTCGTGCATAAAGGAGCCGTAGCTTTGCGCAAAAGCCCAAATAATGATATTGTGGATATTTGCGATGAGGGTGATATTTTTGGATTAAGACCTCTGATAGCTTTTGAAAATTATAAGATGGAGGCTAAAACCCATGAGGAAAGTATACTCTATGCTATTCCAATTACAATTTTCAAGCCCTATGCTCTGGAAAATAAGGACGTAGGGAACTTTCTTATTGAAAGCTTCGCCTCCAACACCCGTAATCCCTATTCCAAAAGTCACAGAGGAAAACTTTTTGGTGAATCGGAAATATTGGAGGAAACCAATACCATTCAAAAACTACATGATCTTCAACCCGTTAAATATTCAAAAAAACTTGTCACCTGTTCTGGACGGACAACGGTGAAGACCATAGCGGAAACCATGACGAAGAAAAATGTTGGCGCCATGCTGGTGGTGAAGGACTTTTTACCCATAGGGATAATAACGGATAAAGATTTAAGGAACAAAATAGTGACGGGAGAATTTCCCATTACCACCACCGCATCAAAAATAATGACCTCCCCAGTAATCACTTATCGCAAGAATCTCACCATCACCCAAGCCCAAATGGCCATGATGAAGAGCAATATCAGTCACTTGTGCCTTACAAAAGACGGAACAACCAATACCAAAGCTTGTGGCATCCTTTCCAAGCATGATATCATGGTTGCCCTAGGAAATAATCCTGCTGTGCTTATCAAAGCAATTAAAAGAACCAAGAAATTTAAGAAAATCAAGCCTATACGGGCAAGTATTATGTATTTATTGAAGGGGTATTTGGCCCAGAATATTCCAATGACCCTCACCTCCAAAATTATTGCTGAGTTAAATGATGCCTGTATAAAGCAAGTAGTAAAAATAGCCTTGACCAAAATGCAGGATCCGCCACCAGTAAAATTTGCATGGCTGGCCATGGGGAGCCAAGGAAGAAGTGAACAATTGTTGCATACAGATCAGGATAATGCCCTTGTATTTGAAGACGTGGATGAGCAACTTTATGAAAGTACAAAATCCTATTTTTTAAAATTGGCAACAATCGTCAACAAAGGTCTAAACGATATCGGGTATGACTATTGTCCTGCAGAAATGATGGCCTCAAACCCCAAATGGTGCCAGAGTCTAGGGGAATGGAAAAAAACCGTTTCCCATTGGATCACCAATCCCGGTAATGATGAAGTATTGTTGTCCTCCATATTTTACGACTACAGTCTGGCCTATGGTGATAGCCAATTGGTCAACGAACTGTCCGAGTATATATTCAAAAGCGTCAGCAGCTATCCTATATTTTATGTCCATTTGGCGAGTGGGGCTTTACAAAATCCATCACCTACCGGTTTTTTTAGACAATTTGTGGTGGAACAGGATGGTGCGCATAAAGATTTTTTTGATATCAAAAGAAGGGCATTAATGCCTTTGACCGATGCCGCCCGCGTACTGATCCTGTCCCACTCCGTAAAATCCATCAACAATACCTCGGAGAGATTTGAAAAGCTGGCCCAATTGGAGCCAAATAACGAAGAATTATATTTGGCCTGCTCCTATGCCTCAAAAGCCCTCTTGAAATTTAGGACCAAGCAGGGCTTGCTCCATAATGATTCTGGGAGGTTCATAGCACTGGAATCTTTAACCAAGGAGGAAAAAATAAAACTTAAAAGAACATTCAAGACCATTTCTGAACTTCAGGAGCTCATTTCGGTCCGTTTTAAAGTAGCTAACATATTAGGATGATCAATCTCTTCAGAAAACATAAAAAGGATTTACCCGATTTTTGGATCTCTTACGAGGAGTCATTCGATAAGAAAATTCCCCATGATCTAAAGTCGGTGCGCTTTGTAGTCCTGGATACAGAGACCACAGGATTTGATTATAACAATGATCGCATCCTTTGCATCGGGGCTATCGGACTTCAAAACAATACCATAACTTTAAAAGATAGCTTGGAGGTGTTCGTACATCAAGAACAGTACAATATTGAAAGTGCAGAAATACATTGTATCCTAAAAAAAGGAAAAATTGAGCGCATAACTGAAATTGAGGCGTTACGGCAATTGCTGGCGTACCTTGGAAATTCCATAATCATAGCTCACCATACCAAATTTGATATTACGATGATCAATAAGGCTCTGGAACGCCATGGACTGCCCAAACTAAAGAACAAAGCATTGGACACCGCCGTTCTTTACCAAAAATCCTTGCTGATGACCACTTTGCTGGATAAAAAAGAGCATTATTCCTTGGACGATCTTGCAGATAAATTCAATATTTCAAAAGAGGACAGGCATACAGCCATAGGGGACGCCTATATTACTGCCATCGCTTTTCAAAAGATATTGAATCGGATGAAATACAGGAAAGAACCTACCCTCAAGGATTTGTTCAAATAAAAAAGTCCCAAGAGCAGTAACCTTTTTCTTGGAGCATTAATCTTTTAAAATAGTAGGCTACGACTTTAAATAGGCGAGAACATTTTTTTCAATACGTAACTGAATATCGGATATGTCTGCCTTAATGAACGTCTCCCCTGTAATATTCTCGTAAAGTTCTATATACCTATCAGATACCGTTGTAACATATTTATCGGACATTACAGGCACTTTTTGTCCTTTTAGTCCCTGGAACCCTTCACTGATCAACCACTGTCTCACGAACTCCTTAGAAAGTTGCTTTTGGGGCTCTTCCTTTTGTTGTCTTTCTTTATAACCGTCAGAATAAAAATAGCGGGAAGAATCGGGGGTATGTATTTCATCTATCAATACTATTTTCCCTTCCTTGGTCTTGCCAAATTCATATTTAGTATCTACCAGGATCAATCCTCTTTTATCAGCTATTTCGGTGCCTCTTTGAAATAGGTCTCGCGTATATTTTTCAAGAACAAGATAATCTTCTTCTGCTACAATACCTCGTTTTATAATATCCTCTCTGGAAATATCCTCATCATGATCTCCCATTTCAGCCTTTGTTGCGGGGGTAATGATTGGTTGTGGAAACTTATCGTTTTCTTTCATACCATCAGGCATTGACACCCCACATAAAATCCTTTTTCCCAGTTTGTATTCCCTAGCTGCATGGCCCGACATATACCCGCGGATTACCATCTCTACCTTAAAAGGCTCACAGGCATAGCCAACGGCGACATTAGGGTCTGGGGTTGCCAGAAGCCAGTTCGGCACAATATCGGCCGTATCTGCCATCATTTTGGTGGCTATCTGATTTAATATCTGTCCTTTGTAGGGAATCCCTTTAGGCATGACCACATCAAAGGCAGAAAGTCGATCTGTGGCGACCATTACCAAAATATTGTTCTCCAAATGGTATACTTCCCTAACTTTTCCCTCGTAATGACTTTTTTGTCCCGGAAAATTAAAATTTGTGCCTGTAATGGTATTGCTCATTTATACTTAATTTTGATGCTCTATATCTTTATAGGCATCAATTACCTTTTTAACCAAACGGTGACGGATTACATCTTTGTCGTCCAGATATATTATTCCGATTCCTTCTATATTTTTAAGCACTAAAAGAGCCTCTTTTAAACCAGAGGTAATTCTTCTGGGTAAATCTATTTGTCCTGGATCCCCTGTTATGACGAACTTGGCATTCTTACCCATCCGGGTCAGAAACATTTTCATTTGCGCGTGGGTGGTATTTTGGGCCTCATCCAAGATCACAAAGGCATTGTCCAACGTTCTCCCCCGCATAAAGGCCAAGGGTGCTATTTGAATGGTGCCGTTTTCTATAAAATGAGCTAGTTTTTCAGCCGGAATCATGTCCCGTAGGGCATCATATAAGGGCTGCATGTAGGGATCTAATTTCTCCTTTAAATCTCCGGGCAGAAACCCTAAATTCTCCCCCGCCTCTACTGCAGGTCTGGTTAAGATGATACGCTTTACTTGCTTTTCCTTTAGCGCTTTTACTGCCAAGGCCACACCGGTATAGGTCTTACCGGTCCCAGCCGGACCTACGGCAAAAACCATATCATTTATTTTGGAAGAATCAACCAATTTTTGTTGGTTCAAGGTTTGGGCCTTTATCAACCTTCCACTAACACCATGTAGGAGGACATCGGTACTAATTTGGGAAGGTCCCAAGTCCTCTTGTCCATTACTGGCAAGAATTCTTTCAATGACGTTCTCATCTAGCTTGTTGTACTTCGCAAAATGGGCCGTCATTTTTTCAAACCGCCTATCAAACTCTTCCAAGAGGTCTTCATCCCCATACACTTTTACCTTACTGCCCCTTGCAACAATCTTCAACTTGGGGAAGTATTTTTTAAGTAAATCAATGTTCTCATTCTGCTGTCCAAAAAATTCCCTTGGACTAATTTCCGTAAGTTCAATTATAAGTTCGTTCAAAGAATATGGATTTAAAAGTTTATGTCTGTAAAGAAAATTTCCTTTGGCTATTTTTTTGCGTAATTTTGTTTAACAAACTTAAGTAAAAAATCAGTTTGCATTCCTAAAAACATATCAACAGTGCTACATGGCAATCATTACGTTAACAACTGATTTTGGACATAAAGATCATTTTATTGGGGCAATTAAGGGCACTATCTACAGTGAACTCAATGATGCCCGGATTGTTGATATTTCGCACTCCATAAGTCCATTCAATATACAGGAATGCGCCTATATTCTTAAAAATTCCTATAAGACTTTCCCCAAAGGAACGATACATATAGTTGGTATAGATTCCGAAAAAACACCAGAAAACCAGCATATTGCGGTTTTTGTGGACGGTCATTATTTTATTGTGGCCAACAACGGGGTCCTAGGATTGATCATCTCAGAAGTTCAACCAGATAAAATTGTAGAAATCAGTTTACCGGATACCGGCCAGACCCCATTTGCAGTAATGGATGTCTTTGTAAAAGTTGCGTGCCATATTTCGAGGGGAGGCACCTTGGAGGTTGTTGGTAAATTCTTTGATCAACTGCGGGATCTAAAAGAATTTGCTCCAATTGTTTCAGATAATTTCAAGACTATCACTGGCCATGTCATATATATTGACAATTATGGCAATGTAGTTTCCAATATACAAAAAAGCCTATTTGAGGCCTACCGAAATGGTCGAAAATTTGAATTAATGGCCAGGAATAAAAAATTGACAGAGATACACAGAAAGTTTAGTGAAATCATCAATTTTGATCTGGATAAAAATCAAAGAAAAGGCCCAGGGGATCTTCTGGCCCTCTTTAATTCTTCCGATTATATAGAATTGGCCATCTATAAAAGTGACCTTAATACCGTTGGAGGAGCTTCTACCCTATTAGGTCTTGACTATAGGGATACCATTACCATAAACTTTATTTAAATGTTTGTACGAATTGTAAAATTGACCTTTAAAAAAGAAAATATCGCTAGTTTTGAGCAAATTTTTGAAGAAACAAAAGAAGTGATAAGAAATGTAGAAGGATGTACCTTTTTAGAATTGTTACAGGATAGGAATAATCCTAACATTTTCTTTACCTATAGCTTTTGGCAAAAAGAAGAAAATTTGGACAATTATAGAAATTCAGAACTCTTTAAAAATATTTGGGGCAAAACTAAAACACTGTTCGCTGAAAGAGCTGAAGCTTGGAGTATGGATAAAAAAACAACTTTAAACTGATCATAACGGGATGTTAGCCATATATAAAAGGGAAATACAAGCGTTTTTCGCATCGTCAATCGGTTATTTGGTCATTGGGCTCTTTTTGATTATTACAGGCCTATTTCTTTGGGTCTTCAAAGGCCCTTTCAATATTTTTGATTCTGGGTTTGCCGATTTGGACAATTTTTTTCTTTTGGCCCCTTGGGTATTTCTTTTTCTGATCCCTGCCATTACCATGAGAAGCTTTTCAGAGGAAATAAAAATGGGCACCTTGGAACTGCTGTTCATTAAACCTATTGCAATTTCACATACGGTCATCGCTAAATTTTTGGGCACCCTTACTTTGGCCCTAATTGCCATCATACCTACCTTTCTTTATGTATACAGTGTGTCCCAATTAGGCACTACAGTAGGCAACTTGGACATGGGCATTGTTGTTGGTTCCTATTTTGGACTACTACTTCTAATAGGCAGTTTTATCGCCATTGGCCTGTTCACCTCTACCCTGACCGAAAATCAAATCGTCGCTTTTATTTTGGGCGTTGTTCTTTGCTTTTTTCTTTTTTATGGGTTGGAAGGGGTTGCTACGGTCATCCCCGATGGGCAAATTTCATTATTCTTGGAAAATATAGGGATGAAGGCCCATTATTCGAACATATCCAAAGGGGTACTTGATACCAGGGATTTCATTTATTTTCTTAGTATTTGTTTATTTTTCCTCTACCTGACGGTGGCACAACTCAAAAATCGGAATAGATAATGAAGAAAACTTTTTTATCTATAGGGAAGGTAATTATAGTATTGGTGATCATCAATGTAATCGGCCAGTATCTTTATACCCGTTTTGATCTTACCGAAGACAAAAGGTATACCCTGTCCCAACCGGCCATCTCTTCCGTACAGGAATTTCAAAATCCGGTAATCATTGATGTTCTTTTGGATGGAAACCTGCCCCCAGAATTCTTAAAACTCAAAGCGGAGACCCAACAACTTCTGGAAGAATTTGCCTCGGAAAACAACAATATAAAATTCAATTTTGTAAACCCATTGGAAGAGGAAAAAGGATCGGAAAATATTAGTGAAGAATTGAGGCAATTAGGGCTGACCCCTGCGAATGTTACTATAGAGGAAAACGGTAAAGTGTCCCAAGAAATAGTGTTCCCATGGGCCATGGTCAATTATAACAACACCACTATAAAAGTTCCTCTTTTGAAGAATAAATTAGGAGCCAGTACGGAAGAACGCGTAAATAATTCGGTTCAGCATTTAGAGTACGCTTTTGCCGATGCCTTTGTCAAATTGAATATAAAGGAAAAGAAAAGGGTTGCCATAATCAAAGGAAACGGAGAATTGGAAGATCTCTATATTGCAGATTACCTTACAACCATACGCGATTACTACAACATAGGTGCCATTACCCTAGATTCCGTTGCCAGTAACCCCCAGAAGGTCTTGGAGCAACTAAAAAGCTTCGATTTGGCCATCATTGCCAAACCAACACAAGCGTTTACGGATGCTGAAAAGTATGTTTTGGACCAGTATATTGTGAACGGGGGCAAATCCATATGGTTGATAGATGGGGTAGCGATGGAACTGGATAGTCTTTTCAATGAAAATGGAAGCGCTTTCGCCCTGGAGCGGAATTTGAACCTCAATGATTTTTTCTTCAAGTACGGGGTTCGAATCAATCCGGTATTGATCAGCGACCTATATTTTACCCAGATAGTCCTGGCTTCGGGAGAAGGCAATAATGCCGCATATAACCCTGTACCCTGGTATTACAACCCCATGGTTTTTTCGAGGAACAACCATCCCATAAACAACAATTTGGAGGCCGTTAGATTTCAGTTTGCCAATAGCATGGACACTTTGTCCAACCCATATAAAAAGACCATTTTATATTGGAGTTCTCCCCTTTCAAAGACAGAAGGGGTGCCTAGGGAAATCAATCTCAGTACCACAAATATTCCACCTATAAAGGAAAGTTACAATAACGGGAATCAGCCTTTGGCGGTATTGATAGAAGGTGAATTTAAATCGGCCTTTTTAAATAGGGTGAAGCCCATTACTTTAAAAGGCGCAAAGGAAATAGGAAAGGCCAATAAAATGTTGGTCATAGCGGACGGGGACCTTATCAAAAACCAAGTTAGAAATGGAAGACCATTGGAATTGGGATATGACAAATGGACAAACAACTATTTTGGAAATAAAGAATTCTTGGTGAATAGTATCAATTACCTTTTGGATGACAACGGACTTATAAACATTAGGAATAAGAAGGTGGCAATACCCTTTTTGGATGAGAAAAAAATAATGGAGGAAAAAAGTAAATGGCAGTACCTAAACATTGGGCTTCCCGTTGCTTTGATCTTACTTTTCGGATGGCTTTTCAACGCCTATAGAAAGAAAAAATACGGCACTTAAGTGTTAATAAGTTTGTTTTCTTTAAAGGCGCAATTAAAATACCTTTGTTTAAAGTATTTTTGAACCCAAAATTCTGGATTGGTAACTGTATTTTGCCCAAAATTGTATATTTTCGGGGGCGTCTTATCAAGATGGGGTTTCGACATTAAAATAATATAACCAATGAAATTTATAGTATCCAGTACTTATTTACTTAAACAATTACAGGTTTTGGGAGGGGTGATCAATAATAGTAATACACTTCCCATATTGGATAATTTTTTGTTCGATCTTAAACAAAACAAACTTACCGTTTCTGCCTCCGATTTGGAAACAACTATGAGCTCTGTTTTGACCGTAGACTCCGATAGTGTAGGCACCATTGCTGTTCCTGCCAAACTATTGTTGGAAACCTTAAAGACATTTCCAGAACAACCCTTGACCTTTGTGGTCGAGGATAACAACACGGTGGAAATCAGTTCCGACCATGGTAAATATGCCTTGGCCTATGCCGATGGGGCAGAATTCCCCAAGGCCGTAGAGCTTTCCAATCCAAGCTCCACAACTATTATTGGTGATATTCTGGCAACGGCCATAAATAAAACCATCTTTGCTGCTGGAAATGATGACCTTAGACCTGTGATGAGCGGTGTGTTTTTTCAATTCTCTCCAGAAAATCTAACTTTTGTTGCCACGGACGCCCATAAATTGGTAAAGTATCAGCGTGCAGATGTTGCCGCTTCCCAGGTAGCAGAATTCATCATGCCAAAAAAGCCCTTGAACCTTCTAAAAGGAATATTGGCAGGTAGTGAGACAGATGTTACCATTGAATACAATGAGAGCAATGCTAAATTTACCTTTGATCAAACAGAGCTTATCTGTAGATTAATCGATGGGAAGTACCCTAACTATGATGCGGTGATCCCTAAAGAAAACCCCAATAAATTGAGCATCTCAAGAAATCAGTTCTTGAGCTCTGTAAGAAGGGTTTCCATTTTCTCCAACAAAACTACCCACCAAATACGCTTAAAGATTGCTGGTGCGGAATTAAATATCTCTGCAGAAGATATTGATTATAGCAACAAAGCAGAGGAACGCTTGACGTGTTCTTATGCTGGTGATGATATGCAAATTGGTTTCAACTCCCGTTTTCTGATAGAAATGCTCAACAATTTAACATCAGATGATGTTTCCCTTGAAATGAGCTTGCCAAACCGTGCAGGGATATTGACTCCTGTGGATGGCCTGGATGAAGGCGAACATGTTACCATGTTGGTAATGCCTGTTATGTTGAACAGCTAGTATTATACCTTTAAAATTAAAAAAAGCCGCATTGACTAATGCGGCTTTTTTTGTTCCTATATATTCTTGAATTAAACGAATTTAAAACTCAAGGGGTAATAAGGGGTTTCCCCATTATTTGCTCTAACCGCATTGATAATTGGAAAAACAAATCCAATGATCCCCACCGCTAAAAAGCCTAGCAGACCTAGTCCAAAAAATAATATCAATGGAATACTGATAAGGATATAGATGAAGAGGCTAATTTGAAAGTTGATAATGGCCTTTCCATGCTCATCCATATTCATAATCTTATCTTTTTGGGTGAGCCATAAAATCAAGGGTACAATAAATCCTCCACAGCCGGTTACCAAATCCAATAATTGGGTCAAATGGGTTATCACTAAAAGTTGTCTGTTTTCTGCTTGCATGATTTGATTTTTTATATGATTGATGTACATATAGGACGCATTTTGTGATCAAATGTTACAAGAGATTTTGGAAATGCCCTTAATACGCCTGCGATCATAGCTTTTTGCGCAATTTCTGTAGTTTGTCCTTATCCTTATCAATACCCAATTCCAACTTTTTGATTTTATCCTTTATTTTTACTATAGCAACAGGAGATAACGTTCCCTTACGTTCCCCATTGAATAATTTTTCTTCCAATTTTATTACTTTTCTTTCATCATTGGAAATAGATTTTTCTTTGGATGCAATACTGCCTTCCAAATTTTTGAGTTTCTTCCTTTCCTTTTCAGCCTTTTTTTTCTCCTTTTCGGCCTTTTCTTTTTCCTTTTGTGCCTTGGCCTCTTTTCTTTCTGCCGTCTCCACTTTCTTTTTCACGGCTGCGAGTTCCATGGCCTCTTGTTCCATTTTGGCGACACTGTCCATTGGAATTATAGTTTCTTGTCCATAAATAGTGCAAAAAGATGTAATACACAGGAGTACTAGTACATATTTAAATCGTTTCATGATGCCAAATGTTTAGTGGTTAGACCTTATTTAAGGTACGAAATATAACTCAATCCAAATTAGAAAGAAAGGGAATTATTCACTGATATAAGGAGGGTAGACAATCTGCCCAAGAAGCCTCTTATAGTCTCTATTTTCCGTATTTTTGCTCTAAAATTAGGGTTATGATTCCAAATGATACCATAATAGCATTAGCAACCGCCTCAGGTGCAGGAGCCATAGCGGTCATCCGAGTATCGGGGAAGGATGCGATTGCTATTTCTTCTCCCCTGTTCCGATCTATAAGGGGCAAGGATTTGGCCAATCAAAAAAGCCATACGGTCCATTTGGGTCATATCATGGATGGGGACCGCACCATAGATGAAGTGTTGGTGACCATATTCAAAGGCCCAAATTCCTACACAGGTGAGCATGTTATTGAGATTTCTTGTCATGGTTCGCCCTATATACAGCAACAAATAATACAATTATTCCTTAGAAATGGTTGTAGAACGGCAAATGCCGGTGAATACACCCTGCGTGCCTTTTTAAATGGAAAATTGGATCTGAGTCAGGCCGAAGCAGTTGCCGATCTTATTGCTTCCGACAATGAGGCAAGCCATCAAATTGCCATGCAGCAAATGCGCGGTGGATTCAGCAATGAAATAAAAAGACTAAGGGACGAGCTGCTCAACTTTGCATCCTTGATAGAACTGGAACTCGATTTTGCAGAGGAAGATGTTGAATTTGCAGATAGGAATCAGTTTAAAGCCTTGGTGGACCGCATCCGAGAAGTGCTCAAAAGGCTCATTGATAGTTTTGCGGTGGGTAATGTTATTAAAAATGGAATACCTGTGGCAATTGTAGGGGAACCCAATGTGGGCAAGTCCACTTTATTAAATGCCCTATTGAACGAGGAGAGGGCCATTGTCAGTGAGGTTGCCGGAACAACCAGGGATACCATAGAAGATGAGATTTCAATAGGTGGTATGGGTTTTAGATTTATTGACACAGCAGGTATACGGGAAACTATTGATGTAGTGGAGAGTATAGGAATAAAAAAGACCTTTGAAAAAATTGAACAGGCACAAGTGGTCATTTACCTTGTGGATGGAATTCAAGTGGTGAGTAATGACAATAGGTTGTCCTTAATTAAGACAGAACTGGAGAAGATCCAGAACAAACACCCTCAAAAGCCATTGCTGTTCATCATAAATAAAGCGGATCAAATAACAGATTCGCAGCAATCCAAGATTGCAGAAGAATTACCTTCTGCCCTGTTCCTATCTGCCAAAACCGGGAAAGGGATAGAAAGACTTACCACGGAACTTCTAAATTTTGTTAACACCGGGGCCTTAAAAAACAATGAGACCATCGTCACCAATGCCAGACACTACAATTCGCTCTTGAAAGCTTTGGACGATATTGAGAAAGTAAAGGAAGGAATAGATTTGGGAATTTCCGGAGACCTCATGGCCATAGATATCCGCCAAGCCCTGTACCATTTTGGTGAAATTACTGGTGAAATCACATCGGACGATCTCCTAGGGAATATTTTTGCAAATTTCTGTATCGGCAAATAGATTAATCCTCTTCTATCATTGCTTATACACTATGTTCTAAGGCATGCCTATCTTCCCAAACACTTCATGAACAGTACAAAATTCAAAGATAATTTTTGTAGCAACAAATCTACTCTTTGCAAAAAAATGAATTGGAGAAAGACCATAATACGGAAACCATAGAATTTGCTGAAATTGTTTGGGCATAGACACCGCATCAAGTTCCTAAAACTTGGGCATCAAAAGATATAATAGGTATTTAACTTAGTTTGATTAATATAAATCTACCCTTTAAGCCTGTCTTTTTAAAATTTACAATGTGGCCAATTTGCTATTAAACAAATAGCCCGCATACATACTTTTATAATACACTTTTTTCTCAATGGATTCAATTACGGGTGTTGCAAAATCGACACCATACATTTTTCCCATAACATTCAAACCGCCTGGACTAAATATATTAATTTCCATAAGTTTATCTCCCACAATATCAATACCTACCAAGAACATACCGTCCTGTACCAATTTTGGACGTACTATATCGGCCAATTTCATGATTTGATCTGTCATTTTTACTTTTTCAGGTCTACCTCCTGCATGGATATTACTTCTAATATCGCCTGAAGCATTTACACGCTGCATCAATGCATACTGACCATCCGCTTGCAAAGGTTCCCCATTCATTAAAAATAATCTGGTATCACCTCCAGTAGCTTCAGTCAGATATTCTTGGGCAATTACAAACCCATCTCTACATATGGCATCAATTGTTTGTGATAGATTGTGCTCATTTTTTTTGTCCATCATAAAGACATTGGTTCCACCAGAACCTTGCAAAGGTTTAAGAATCATCTTTTGCTTTTGCTCTTTAAAGAATTCCTTGATTTCATGATGGTCACGAGTGATAATGGTTTTTGGCCTCAAAATTTCGGGAAAATGTTGAAAATACATTTTGTTGACAGCACCAGCCAAACTACTTGGGTGATTTAAGACAATGACCCCGTTTCGCATTGCTATTTCACCAAAAATAAAAGCAGCATTATAGGCCCAATCGCGTTCATTGATTTCATCTGCAGGATTGTTTCTTAAAAACAATACATCCAAATCATTTGAAGAAATGGTCTGCAATTCTTCTTTTTGAACAGCCTTAAAATAAGTTTCTTCAGATTTATAATTTTTTTTCTCTTTGATTGTTTTACAACGCACAGACAAATGGCCCTTGGAGGCATAAGACAGTTCGCCTACGCCTATAAAATAAACCTCATGGTCTCTTTTATAAGCAGCATAACCTAAGGCTGGGGTTGTATAATTCCACTTTTCCGAGGCATGGTCATTGATGATAAAAGCTATTTTCATTTTTTTTTAATTTACGAGTTCTGTGATTTCTATTCCTTCACGTAATTTTTTAAGCCTTACGTTTACAATGTCCCGCTTTAAAAAACGGGGTAATTCTGGTTGTTTCAAAACATTTCTATATAGCAATTCTTCAATAAGTGGGACGTGGGTGATATTAAATTTCCCAGTATACAGATTTTCGAGATTGCCTCCTTTTTTAAGGTAATCCAATAAATCAATCAGTCCGGCTAAATAGACCGCATCTTTTGTAAGCCCTCCTCCTCTGTACACGCGCATTGAAATATAATAAGCAATACGATCGGGAAAGAAATGTTCCTTTCGCAATAAGTTGAAGGTTTTAATAAAATCTGCACCATTAACCATAGATTCTACAGCAATTACACGTCCTGCCAACAATCGCAAACGATTCACCGTAAGGCCTCCAACCAAATATTCCGCAATAACTGCCAACCCTTCCTGCAACTGGTCATAGCCTTCAAAACCTTCACACATTTGTTTTAAAGGTTGACTTCTACCATTACAGTACGTCAAAATATGTGTACCTACTTCATGTTGAATTAAGGCTTCACATCGGTTCGCATGTAAAGAAATTTGATCACTGATGAGCAATTTTGATTTAGACACCATAATTCCTGCCACATCATTCCTGATTTCTAAAGATAGATCTATCTCTGGAAACCGATCTTTGTAATAATCTATTTCTTGTTGTGCAAGTTCTGCAAATTCAATACAATTAATGCGTCTTTCATTTCGTATTTCTTCTCCTGTTGGAAAGGTTTTTAATATTTTTTTCGCTTCTATGAGCACATGTTTTTGAATGACACCGTATAAACTCTTGCCTATAAATCGAAAATTAATAGTGCCCCGTTCTTCTAACATGGTCAATTGCTTTTCAATTTCCAGCCGCTTTCCTCTTAAAATAAAAGCGATGGTTGGATCTTCTACTAAATCTATGGGAATATTATATAATTTGCGTTTTTCCAATTCTGGATCCAAGGCAATAAGGCGATACTTAAAAGATGGTATTTTTTTGAACTCGTTTTTTTTAAATATTTCCCATTCTTCATTACTGTTCACTGGTGTTACACGCAATAAAAAGGACATCCCCTCACTAATTTCCGCTAGTCTCTCATCTGCTGATAATGTAATGGCATCAACATGAGTTTTACCAAGCATCAAGTAATTTTCAAAATCATCAATTGTTTGTACCCTTATAAATTCATATACGGATCTTTTAATGGTCTCAGAAAAAATCGCATAAAACTCCCGGAAGAAAATTGAGAACAGATCATTGGTTTCTAGGTTTTTATATACTACAGGAATCGAAATACCGATGATGAGGGTACCTGATTTTTTGGAAGTTTCAACATCTATCAAAGGCGTCAAATGTTTGGGATGCCTAAAATGTGTGTTGATTACTTTGGTGGTCACTTCGGGATAACTTGTTTTTAGCTCACGAAATCCTTTACCCAAAGCCTTAACGGTTTCTGGGGCTTTATTCTCTGGGCAATAAATTTGAAATTGTTTACTTTCATACTCCAGATTTGGCCAAATTTCCAAGATGAGAAAAGCTTCAAACTGTTGTGAAGCAATTAAACGAAGTGCTTCCAACAAATGTGAAATATCAAAATCTTCATGGACAATTAAATAAGAAGCTTGCGTTTTTAAGAGACGTGAAAAATAATAATCTGGCTCTTTGTACCTATAAACACACAAAAAAGGCAACAACTTATCTATATGCAATAAGCCTTTGTTGGGTAATTCAATATAAGCAGGTTTTTTAGCAGTTAAATCACTGCAAATTTGTTCAATAATTTGAGAATCAATATGTTTTTTAGTAATCATTTACTTAAAATAGATATTGTGAAAATTTAAAGCGTGCTCCTTTAGCTTTTTTTTGAGCTCATTTTCAATTGCATGCACAACTTCAGGATAAATAATATGGTTTAACTCATCTCCATATATTTTTGCAACCTCTGTTGCCAAGACTAACGTATTTTTAAAGTTTTTGGTTATGAATTTTAGGAAATATCCATTTCCCTGAAAAGTATTATTTATTTTTGCTGTTGATTTAATGCCTTTAGGCAACTTTATTTCTGAAAGTAATTGTCGCCAAGCTTCAATGGCAAGCCCATATTTTTCATTGTCTATGTTGGATGTGCCCAAATTCCAGGTTGGCACTTCCCTATCCCATCTTTGCCAATTATAACTATGCATATCATATACCACACAATGCTCAAATTTGTGTTCTAAAGTTTTGATTAATTCTAAAACTACCCTGTAAAAATTTTGGTGCTTTTCATTACTTTTTTCCTTCATTGATTCTGAAAGTGGCTTTTTCCACAATTGCTTCCCCCAAGCATCTTTATAAATGGCCTCTTCAGGACTTCGATTGAGGTCATATTCGAAACGAGAATCCATTCCTGCGATTACAATGGGGTGGGATTTGACCATTTCTTTGGTCATTGGGTCTTCTTCATACCATCGTTCATATTCGGTATGTAGACAATGATCCCAAAGTTCTTTGCGAAATTGATGCCCATCATGAACGGCGGCACATATATAGGGTACATATTCGTCGATTTTAATGGAAAAGGAATAATCAGCTGAAACAGCGTGGAATATTTCGCCTGCCCTAATTTTTTGAATGATGTTATCAATGGTAAGTTTTTGCATATTATCGGTAACAGCCTACAATTTAAGCGAAATCCGCTATTATAAATCTTAAAAATAGTTAAGACTCCATCACCATTATAGAGAAATGTGCCTTTTGACTAGGGTAAAGAAGATAAGGCATCATATTCAATCCAATGATCATTTTTCAACTATACGGAATATCTGATGTTTTTAATGGCTTTAGGAGCATGAACTATTGATATAGTAGGGATTTGGTACGCAATATAAAATAGTGAAACTATGGTACTTTGCGGTACTGTTAGTGTGGCGGGTAGTGGTGGTGGTGGTGTGGTTGCTTGTGTTACATCATCAAATATATTTCATATAATACTGTATATCAAGTCTTTGACTTACGTAAAAAAGAATCAAGATCTAAATCTGCTCAACCACAATCGGGTTTCCCTTAAAGACCAATTTAGAAATTATGTTATCACTAGATATAGCTAACCAATAGATCTATTACCGTAGGTTGCAATATCCCCGATATATGAGACCATTGTCGATAAATTTTTAGAACTATTAATTCACACAACAACATTAAGCCTTAAATTCACTAATCAATTGTTGTTTTAGGAATAAGCAATACTATTTTCTAAAACACTAAAAAATATATAAAGTGAACTAGTTTACTTTATGCAAATATTAGCGCCAATGATGCATTAAAATACAAAGCAGTACGGTGGGCCGCGTTCAATGAAAAAGTAGATCATGGATCGGAAAAAGCCAGTCCTTTTTAAGTTACCTTACCTATCTCTTCGCAAGAAGCATGCATCAACTCCCTAATCTGACCTTAATTCTCTCTTTTGTTCTTTCTGATTATACTATCAATTTAAAGAGAATCAAACTTAAGTCGTGTATAAGCCATTAAAACAGCTCATACTGATGACCGTTATTCAAAATAAAGGTGAAAATAGATCCTAATGCAAAAGCACATTCGAGTCTTATTTTTAAGTCGTCAAAGCAACTACTTGCCGATTATCATACCTTTCAGCGACCAAAGAATCTCCAACACATCCTTCTTCGTTTGTGCATCCTTACCATGCTTATCGAGCACCATGAAAATATCATCCATAGTTTCCATGTATTCGGAAGCACTTATGTTCATCCCTTTATGTGTTGTAGCCATATCTCTTCCAACATAAACCTGTGGCCCACCACTTCCAGTAATGAAAAAGTTTACCGTATGCCCTTTTATCTTGGCCAAATTTTCTGGTTGCTCCAAATAGGGAGTAAAGCGTGCGGCAATAACTGGATTGTTCATGTGTGCTTTTACAACATCGTCTACAATTTTGACAATACCAACTTCTGCACCTAATCGTTCAAATAATGATTCTGACATAGCTTGAGATATTTTATTGTTAGCATTCTAATTACAAGTAAAGCTATTCCAAAATATATTGAATAACATGTAAATTCTACCCAAATGAATGTAATAATTGACCATATCAATAAAGGTAAAAGTATCTTTTACTAGATTCCTGTCGCCCTAAGATAATCGGTCGATGGTATTCTATACCTTTTATCAAAACATTTTGAGAAGTAGGAATAGCTTGAAAATCCACAAAGAAAAGCTGTCTCCGATGTTGAGTTCAAACCATCTCTTAACACATCCAAAGATTTATCCCATCTAAATTTATTGAGATAGAGATTTGGAAAACAACCCAAAAGACGCACAGTATTTCTATAAAATTGAGACTTACTGTATCCAAGATATTTGGCAGTTACAAACGATGCGAATATTTAATATCCGCCTTGATCAACGATGCTGTCCTAATAACTCTCAATCTATATATCTTTCTCTAATAATCCTTAGTGGCATGGGACAGTTGATTAAACTGCTTATGATGAAGCTGGCCGAATACAATTTTAACATGTAGCCATATATCAGAATAGCACATCTCTACAATTATGAAGATTGGGCTACATAAATAAAAAACGCCAATTTCCGTGGACTTCCCAGGACCTATTATAACTCATTTTGCCTTACCACCAGTTAAAACAGGGCATCATTAATCCTATATCGGAAAATAATTTATTAAAAATTATATTACAAAGCTGATAATTTTGTAAATTCAATCTATTCAAATACTTACACGAAAATCATGGCAAATTTCAATCTGAATATCAACGGAAAAACCCAACAACTAGAGATTGATCCAACTACCCCCATACTCTGGGTATTGCGTGACCACCTGAAGTTAGTGGGCACTAAATATGGCTGTGGAATCGCCCAATGCGGTGCCTGTACCATACACCTTGGCGATACTGCTGTACGTTCTTGCCAATTGCCCGTTTCTGCAGTTGGGGAACAAAAGATAACAACCATTGAAGGACTTTCTGAAAATGGGGACCATCCCGTACAAAAAGCATGGTTGGAAGAAGATGTGTATCAATGTGGTTATTGTCAAGCTGGCCAGATCATGAATGCAAGTGCATTTCTGAAAAAGAATCCGAATCCGACAGATGAAGAAATAGAAGGAGCTATGAACGGAAATATTTGTCGCTGTGGCACGTACATACGCATCAAAAAGGCTATCAAATCTGCCGCCAATTCTGAAAACGCTTAAAATCACCAGGTACACCTAAAATGAAAAATCATGACTCAAATAAAAACACAATATAATCGTCGCTCATTTATTAAGGTTTCCGCCGCTGCAGGCGGGGGCATGCTTATTGGGTTTAGTTGGCTCAACGGATGTAAGCCCAATACACCTGAATTAGCGGCCGGGGTAGCAGTTCCCAAGGAATGGTTTGAAATCAACGGTTATATCAAAATTGGCGAGACTGGTATGGTTACCATATATTCTCCAAATCCTGAGATAGGTCAGAACATTAGGACCTCCATGCCCATGATAGTAGCCGAAGAACTGGATGTGCCTTGGGAAAATGTAGTAGTTGAACAAGCGCCACTCAATACAGGGTGGTATCAAAATCAATTCGCAGGCGGTAGTCTTTCTATTCGTTTGAGCTGGAATGCCCTTAGAATGGCCGGTGCCACTGGTAAGCGAATGTTGATGGAAGCTGCTGCAAAAGAATGGGGTCTACAAGTTACTGATGTGACCGCCAGTGAAGGGGTGATCAAAGAAAGTAATGGCGAGCGAACCATTTCGTATGGAGAAATAGCTTCGAAAGCCGTAGGCATCGAAATCCCAAAAGAAGTTGAACTCAAGGATGTAAACGATTTCAAGCTGATAGGGACAAGTGTTAAAAATGTCGATGGAAAGAAAATAATTATGGGTGAACCCCTATTCGGTCTTGATTTTCACAGGGATGGTATGCAATTAGCAATGATTCAACATCCACCAGCTTTTGGTATGAAGGTGAAGGACTTTAATATAGATGAAATAAAAAGTATGCCTGGGGTAACTGATGCCTTTATCATTGACACCACCATTGAGGAACCGGGCGGGTTCGACGAAAAAGGGTTTAAACAACTAATTGCCATTGTAGGGGAATCTACTTGGCAGTTGATACAAGCAAAAAAGGCACTTAAGGCCAACTATGAAACTATCGGAGAGTTGGAAAGTTCCGACACGCATTTAAAACGACTGGAAAAAGCGTTGGTATCCGGGGAAGTACAGGAAAGTAGAAAAGATGGCAATCCTGAGGCTGCCTTTAAAAAAGCGACTAAAGTGATCGAACGAACGTATAGTGCCCCTTTTATAGCCCATAATACGTTGGAGCCTATGAACTTCTTTGCCAACGTCACGGAAGATTCGGCAGAGCTCATTGGTCCAACACAAACCCCAGAAGCATTGGAAGGTTCGGTTGCCAAATTATTGAACCTACCCCTTGAGAATGTCACCGTAAACATGACCCGTATTGGAGGAGGTTTTGGTAGAAGGCTCTATGTGCATTTTGGAGTAGAGGCCGCCGCCATTTCCAAAAAAATTGGTGGTCCTGTCAAACTTATTTATACGCGGGAGGATGATATGACCCAGGGAACCTATCGCCCTACCTATAGATCTGTTTACAAAGCTGGTCTGGATGAAAATAATAACCTAATCGCTTTTACGGTTAAAGGTGCAGGATTACCTGAAGGTCCCGTATTTCCAAATCGT
This sequence comes from Flavobacteriaceae bacterium KMM 6897, assembly GCA_035798135.1. Taxonomy (GTDB): domain Bacteria; phylum Bacteroidota; class Bacteroidia; order Flavobacteriales; family Flavobacteriaceae; genus Sediminicola. Next base: position 59,574 of record JAPFBR010000009.1, read on the forward strand.
TTTCCGGCAGGGGCCGTTGAGAATTATTCGGCAGAAAAAATTATTGCAGAAACGAATGTTACCACTGGTGCTTGGCGGGCACCAAGGTCTAATTTTACAGCGGGCGCTGAGCAGGCGTTTCTTGATGAAGTGGCCGAAGCAGCAGGTAAGGATCCCATTGATTTCCGATTGGAATTGTTTGATCGGGCTATAAAGAACCCTGTAGGAGAGGAACACGAATATGAGGCAGAGCGGTATGCAGGTGTGTTGAAACTGGTGAAAGAGAAAGCCAATTGGGGAGAATCAAAACCGGAAATTTATCGCGGGGTAGCAGCTTATTTTTGTCATTCAACCTATGTTGCAGAAGTATTCGACATGGTTATTCAAAATGGTCAACCAACGGTTCAAAAAGTTTGGTGTGCCGTTGATTGTGGTATAGTGGTTAACATGGATGCCGCCAAGAATATGATTCAAGGGGGCGTAATAGATGGCATTGGTCATTCTATGTATAGCCAGCTGACCTTTGAAAATGGCGCACCCAAGCAAATGAATTTTGACAAGTATCAGTTGATACGTCATTCACAAGCACCCAAGGAGATTGAAGTTTTCTTTGTTGAAAATCAAATAGATCCCACAGGATTGGGAGAGCCAGGACTTCCACCAGCTATTGGAGCATTGGCCAACGCCCTGTACAAAGTAACAGGCCAGCGTCATTACCATCAACCTTTTATGACTGAAAAACAAGTGGTGGGATAAGGTCGAATCTTTTGATTCAATGTGATGATGAATATCGTTCAATTCTATTATGCCAAATTATTTTATTATTCAACATTAAATCAAAAGACCTAGTACTTAATAGCAAGGTAAAGATCATTTCATCTCAATATGTTAGATGAGAGTTACAACAGGGGGTCCTATTATAAAAATATTGGGCATTTCCCAGCAAGTTTATTCAGTAGACCCGGCTTCATAGATAGGCAATAGGATTGTACATATGGTACCCCCACCAGTTCGGGGTCTCATCAGGATCCTGCCGTGGTGCAATTCCACGATCTTCTTACAATAGGCCAGTCCCAGGCCTGCCCCACTCTCTTTATGAAATTTTTGTAATAATTTAAAAACCTTTCCTTCAGAATTAGTGGGAAATCCTAACCCGTTATCCTGTAAATGGATTTGCACAAAATCGGTATAACGATAAGCATTCTCTACAGCCCAGTAATAGTTTTCCGTGATCAGGTTAGAAGATATATTTATTGATAATGACCTCTCTGGGGATCGGAACTGGAATGAATTTGCCAATAATTCCCTGAGGACCCTGGTTAGCCGGGGGATATCTCCATAAACCTTCTTGACTTTCAACTGGCTAAGATCCGGTTTAATTTTTAGGTTATTTATCCTTTCCAGGGCTGAATGGATCATATCTTCGAGATTACCTTTCGTACTTTTGTTCATGCGATCTTCAAGGGAATGAAATCGCTGTAACTTGGCCAGAAGTCCCCGGGCTTCTCCTGATAAGTCCGACAGTTTCTGGAGGTAAAATTTTATTTGTGAATCCAATTCATCATTTTCAGATTTGCCCTCCAACAAGCCTGTAAAAAGACCTATCTTTCTTAATGGTTCCTGCAGGTCATGAGAAAGAACTTTACTAAATTCAATATGTTCAAAATTAATCCTTTTCAGATCCCATAACTGTCTTTCCAAGGTTACCTGGTTACGTTCCAGACGAGCGCGCATTTCTAAGAGCAATTCATTTTCTTTTAGGGCTTTCTCCGCCGCATCCTTAGCTTCGATGATGCTTTTCTCAAACTTATTCCTTTTTGCGATGTGAAGTCCTACCCCTTGTATGTATTCTTCCTCCCCTTTATTGTTTAGTTCCAGGTTCATCAGGACGGGAAACTCATTTCCGGATTTGGATTTGAAGGTAAGAAACATCTCATCCACACGCTCCTGCATCATCAACATGGGCAGAAAATGGGTCTTATAAAAGATCTTGCTACCCCCGGTCATGAGATCTTCAATCCTCATTTCTCCCAAAACCTCAGAACGGTTATACCCCAGGTGTTTAAGAAATCGCGTATTAATTTGGGTAAGTGGTCCATCCACTGAAAAAGAAAAAACGTAGCATGGAGGTTCTGTATTCAATGGGTTGGTTTTCTATTGATTGTTTATTAAGGTATATCTAACGTTGCCAGGTACCGCTGCATACAGTCTATGGTTTCCTGTGGGTGGCTCATATGCGGACAATGGCCAGTAGCATTCATGTAATAGATCTCACTATTCTCTAAAGTGTTGTGAACATACTCGCCTACTTTTTCTGACGCAATGTCATCTTCTCTACACTGAAGGACTAGGCTCGGAACCTTTACATTAGATAGCTCCCTGCGGTTATCGGAGAAGAAAGTGACCCTAGCAAAATTTTCTGTAATCTCTTTATCCATAGAACAGAAACTATCTTCCAGTTCCTGGGTTAGTTCCTGTCTTTCCTGATTTTTCATCACCACAGGGGCAAGGAAACTTGCCCAACCCACATAATTGTTCTCCATTACCTCCATTAAACCGTGAAGGTCTTTTTCATCGAAACCACCGTAGTACCCATTTTTGTTGATATAACAGGCCGACGGACATACCAGGATCAGGGACCGGAACCGGTTAGTATCCTGGATAGAAGCCAACATGCCTATCATTGAACTAACAGAATGTCCTACAAGGTTCACATCCGTAAGGTTTAGTTCATGGCAGATTTCTAGAACATCCAATGCATAACCATAAAGGGAGTTATACCGGTCTTCCCGATACTGGCTGATATCTGATTTACCACAACCCACATAATCAAAAAGCACGATCTTGTATTCCTTCTCGAAAGCCGGAGTGACAAAACGCCACATACTCTGGTCACAGCCAAAACCATGGGCAAACATTAATACCTGTGTTCCATGGCCGATGATCTTGACATTATTTCGCTTTAATACATCCATCCTATAGACTTTGTACTAAAGATAAAAAAATGCATTAATAAACAATAATCCGGACTAAAAAAATGATTCAACAGATGAGATGAAAAATGTGGTTTCTGGATTATGAAAATCTTCCTGTGAGCTCTGAAAAACAACCATAATCACAACCATTAGAATGAATTTACTTATCTTGGAACGAGGAGAGTAATTAAACAAAGTGTTGTAAGTATTTAATTATTTCATAAAAAACAGTTGAATGTTACGTAACATTTAACCAAGGTCTGGCCCCAGTTTTAAATCGACATAACCCTCTTAAAATTTGTTACGCACATAAAAAAGAGTGGGGGTAGGATAAAGTTGTTTTGGTTGGGAATCGGGAATGAAGTATGGTTAAATATAAAAACTTCGAAATGTCCTACTTGTAGGATCTTATCAAATAATGTTTCTTAATGGTCCCAAATAAATCCAAATAAATATAAAGTTTAAGGTGCTTGGAGTTCAATTTATTTTTAAATTTAATGGAGGATTTATTGAAATATTCTGTAATGCTATATTTGGTATCCCTTCCCATTTCATTTAACAATTCATAACTCTTATATCTCAAATATGGTGCTAAATTTCTCCCCCTAAAGGAATGAAATGTCCACATATTAAAAAGATAGGCCTCATTTTCCAAAATATTGAACTTCTTTTGATTAAAGTTAAAACTGTTAAGTCCAACAAACATGTATGCTGCAATTTCTTTATTGTTTTCCAAGCCAATACATATATCGCAATTCTTAAAATCCTCGTATAGGCTATCAAGAATAAAATTATCAATATCCTTGCAGATCAGCACTAATTCCTCAAGGTTTAGATTTCTAAGTTTATAATCGGAAGTATCACCTTTTATCTGTGGTTCCTCACATTTCTGAACTTCTTCCCTTACCCAATAGTACGGCATAATGTTAATGCCGATACGCGCCAATCGATTTCTTAAACCATGAAAAAACAGGCCATTTTTAATTACATTCCAAAATCTTTGGGGTGTTGAGATTTTCTTACTTTCTACAATATCCATAATTTATATATGCTTATTAAGAGTAACGGCCGTATTTCCCACTTCCTGGTTCCAGTTTCATTTTTATGCGAAATTCTTGAGGTGTCATTATTTCCCTGGCATTAGCATTGGCAAGGGTATGTATTCTTTTTAACAATGCTAGATTACTTGCCAATTGGGTTTTCTCTGTGTCGAACCAAATATTATCCTCTAAACCTACCCTGACCCCTCCGCCTACTGCAATGGAAAGTGAATTCATCTTTAATTGATCTACTCCCAATCCTGCAAGGCTCCAGACCGAATTTTCCGGAAGATCATTGATCATTAGCCCTGTATGCAATAAATTTGTCTGAGATCCAGCGATATTGCCCAATAAGAGGTTAAAATAATATGGTGGACTTATCAAATTTTTCTTGATTAAATATTTAGCGTAATTGACCATCCCATTGTCAAACGCCTCAAGTTCAGGGACAATGCCTTTCTTTTTCATTAGTGCAGCCAAATCTTGAACCATTTTTGGTGAATTTTGGCTGGCAGAATTATTAAAATTCAAAGAGCTTAGTGTCAAGCTACCAAAATCAGGTTTTAGATTACCTTCCAAATTCAGTGGATCCGCTCGCAACTCCAACTCACTAACGTTTCTTCCACTTAAAGAAACACATATCACCAAGTCTGGCGCATAATTACGAATCCCGCCAATTATTTCTCCATAAACTTCTTTCCTATGGGTTGGCTCCCCTGTTTCTGCATCCCTTGCATGCAAATGCACTAAAGTAATTCCCAGTTCAGAGGCTTGGTGGACCTCTTCAATAATCTCGGACACACTCACAGGAACATAAGGTGTCATTTTTTTGGTAGGAATCATGCCCGTAGGCGTGAAGTTAATAACTACTTTATCGAGCATTTAAATACGTTTAAATAAATAGTAAAGTACCATAATTACCTGATGTTTAAGCTATATCTCAATTTATTCGTTACCAAGTGATTATATTTCGTTGATTGGTCTATTAGTAAGAAAATTGATCAATTAGGCATCCTGATTGATCCCGAATCAGTTAAATATTTTGTCATTAATTTTAAATTTCCGACCATTTTATATTTGTTCATAGAACCTATTCCAACCCAGCTTCCGAAACCAAAATCAAGAGCGCCAATTTTATGGATTCAGGTCCAGTTTTATCATTGAGCCACCATTCTCCCAAGGAATGTGCTCCACCTGCCTGACCACCTCTCCCAAGGGTGACCGCTGGTATGCCCATGGAAATTGGAATATTGGAATCCGTTGAACCCCGGGTTAAATAGGGTACAGTTTTAAAGGTCTTGGTAGCCGCCATAGAACGTTGAATAAGGGGTAAATCAGACGAGAGTTCCCCTGAAGGTCGGTCTCCTATTTTTTCAATTTCTACGGTTAGTTGTGGCCCTTTTTTAACCATTTTATTATAATCGACTAAAGCGCGCTTTGTCTGGGTTATCAATATTTCCTCTATTTCTATAAGTCGGGCTGGACTAACCGATCTCATATCAACTTCCATCCAAGACTCAAAGGGAATGGAATTGATGGAAGTCCCTCCTCCTATTCTTCCTATATTATAACTGGTCTTAGGACCAGAAGATGTATACAACCTAGCAGCTTCATCAAAAAAGGCTACTGCCTTTCCTGCAGCATGATGGGGATTCGCTAAACCAAAGGCTCCCCAGGAATGTCCCCCAGGTCCCTTAAAAGTAATCTTATAACGATAGGATCCCAATGCCTGATTATTGATCCTTCCCAATTCTCCACCATCAATTGCTATCCATGAATCAATTTTGGGTTGATTTTTATTGAAGAGATGTTTCACTCCCCTTAAATCTCCTAATCCCTCTTCCCCCACGGTACCTACAAACAAAACATCTGAAGTCGTTTTAATATTGGCCTTGTTCATAGCCCTTAAAACGGTTAAGACCATTACCAAACCACGAGTGTCATCACCTACTCCTGGTGCAAAAAGGGTATCACCTACCATTTGTACCGAAACATCCGTGCCTTCAGGAAATACGGTATCCAGATGGGCATCCAAAGCAATGGTTTTACTGCTATCCTTTCCTTTTCTCAAGGCCAATACATTACCTATCTCATCGATCCATACTTTATCGGCTCCGGCCTGCTCCAACATTTGACTATAACGTTCAGCACGTTTTTGCTCCATAAAAGGTGGTGCCGGAATTTCGGTCAATTCCACCAAATCTTTATGGGTGACTGGCTCCAATTCATCAATAAATGAAAAGGCAAGCTGTATACTTTTCTTCTTGACAAGTTTATCAATTTCCTTTTGGTACTCGGGTTGAACATTTATCTTAGTTTCCTCTTGTCCAATGATTGAGTTGATTGTGAGAAATAGTATCAATAAGGGTAGTAGCTGTTTTTTCATAGGGCATAAAATTAAACGCAGAAGATACGGAAATATCTTAATCAACAGTACTGCTTGTAAGACCGAACATGCAAAATAAGAGTTAAATCAAGTTGGTATTGAAATGATAGAATTTTTCTAGGAAGCGGCCCAATTTCTTTATTTTATTTCATCTTCTTGGAAAGCTACCTTTTGCTCCAACTTTTCCCTTACTTGAAATAATTTATAAATGGCTTGTTTCTCCTTCAAATCAAAAACTTTGGTCTCGAACCAATCATAAGCCGTTATCTTTTTATTTTCCTCTTCGGCATTTTGAATCGCCTTTTCAGAAGTCAAATGCCAGTAAGTCCAATAATTCCTATAAACAGAGTAGCATATGTCCTCACTAATCCAAGAGGTTTTTGGTTGGTTCATCAATCGAACACCATTTTCTAAAACAGCCAATATTTTGGTCAGTCTTACGACTTCCGAAAATGTATAACGTTGGAAATCGTTAAAACCATCCCTATGAATATTATAAACTTTATCTCCTATTTCTAGCTGTTTCATTGAAATTAAAAGGGGATAAAAATATCATCCCTATTTAGATTAGAAAAGCTCATGCCTGAGAACTTATAAACAAATAGAATAAAATTAATATTGACTATTGTTCTATAATGGTTTTAAATCATTTGGAGTACTTTTACCTCTTAAAATAAATAAAATGAGTTTAGAGAGAGATTTATATAAACGAAGTGATTCTAAATGTGAACTATGTTCCAATACGGAAAACCTTAGTGTTTATGAAGTCGCACCACAAAAGAATGGAGGATTAAATGAAAGTTTATTGGTTTGTGGTACCTGTAAAGAACAAATGGAAAATCCTGATGCTATGGATGCAAACCATTGGCGCTGCTTAAACGATAGTATGTGGAGTGAACATGTACCTGTACAGGTCGTGGCTTGGCGCATGCTCTCAAGATTAAGAGGTTTGGGATGGCCACAAGATCTTTTGGATATGATGTATCTGGAGGAAGACGTTCTGGCATGGGCCAAAGCTACGGGAGAAGGAGCTCCCTCGGAAGACCAAGTTATTCATAGGGATAGTAACGGGGTCATAATTGAGGCAGGAGATAGTGTGGTGCTTATAAAAGATTTGCCCGTAAAAGGGTCCAGTATGGTTGCCAAGAGGGGAACAGCAGTTAGAAGGGTCTCCTTGGACCACGAAAATGCCGAATATATTGAAGGAAAAGTGGACGGACAACAAATAGTGATACTTACCAAGTACGTTAAGAAATTATAAAAATCAATACCTATAAAAAAAGGGGCTGCTCATTGTAGCCCCTTTTTTGTTTGTTTTCCAAATATCAATTGATTTGTGGTTCAAAAACGCATAACCATTCCATATTTTCTTTGTCCTCACTTTCGACAAATGTTTGAAATCCATTTTTCTCGTAGAACTTTTTCAGGTCTTCTTCCTCAATTGTGAGCCAGAATCCTTGTTTTAAATCTCGCTCTTGCAAGAACTTAAGCCACTTGGACCCAAGTTGTTCATTTCTTCGGTTTTCTGCAACCCACAAAAATCCGATATACCCATAACCCAGATCGAAAAATGGCTGACCATTTTTAATTTCGAACTCGGTCATTTCAGGTAATTTTTCAGTAAAAACAATTCCCCCTGCAAGTATTGATCCTTCCTCTAAAATGGCATAAATGGTTGATGTTTCTTTGACCTTGTCCCAAATTCCATTTAAAATCTCCTGCCATTCCTTAGGAAGGATCTTAAAAAAATCAGCATATCTGTGATTTACTGCATCAAGCTTCATGGTAAACAATTTATTTCTAAAGAAGGCCCCAAGACCATAATTTATCGGAATCTTCCAACCATCGATCCCCAATATCTGTCCTGTAATACACATTATTTATGATGATATTACTGATCCTATTTTGCATCATTTTCTGTGCATCCCGCATAGTAATTGCTGTACCTGTGACCAAAAGGGCAATTCCTGTATTACCCGTAATTAGCCATTCCTCGTTAATGTTTTTTAAATGCATGAGATGAATTCCCTCTTTATTATCCTTTTTAAAAACAATGACCGAATCTTTTGAAAATAGCTCAAAGGTCTTTTTATCTTCATATGGGAAAGGAGGCACTACCAAAAATGCCCCTACTTGAAACCCTTTTTTAACTTGGATCTTAAATTTTTGGCCGGAAGCTATTTTATAGAACATTTGACCCAAAGGCTCTGTTATTCCAGCCCGCTGTATAAATATTTGCGGATATCCAAAACGAGAGGTGAACTCTAAAGGATAAATTCCATTTCCATTTACAATACAATTGATATCTATGTGGCCCACAACCTTGTGCTTTGCCAATGTGGCTTCAAATTTCCGAAGAGTTGCCTCAAAAATCGGGGAATCTTTGGTCCAAAACATACTTGATCCCATTTCCCCAGTGGAAACTCCCAGCTCTTTTGGAAATAATTTTTTGTGTTCGAAGGTTATATTTATGGGTTCCAAAAATTCCTTCCCATTGAAAAAGGCCGAAGCAGATACCTCTACCCCTTTCACTTTCTTCTGCAGTTGAAAATTTCCGAAATCATCTCCCCAAGATTTTTCATAGGCCTTAAGTACCCTAATCACATCCAAACCTTCATCATCACTGCCAACAAAGAGCAATTGCTTATATTCAGATGTTTCGCCCATGGGTTTAATGACATAGGCATTGGGGTGCGACTTCACATAATCTATTGCATCTTGGAAACTAAAAAATTCTTTGAAGGGCAACACCTTAATTTTATGTCGCTTTAACTCGTCCTGTCCAAAATTTCTATCCAGTTCCAGCTTATCGGTATATTCTGTGCCACCTATGACCAATTTACCGGCAGACCTTAATTCAGAGCAGACCTTCCCATAACCCGTATAGTCAAAAATAAAGATATCTGCCCAATCAATATGTTTTTGCCAATCCTTAACTTTTTGCACAAAGCCATATCCAATTTCCCGGGAAGGCTTGTCTTCAATAAACATCTTTACCGTATGTCCTTCCAATGAAATGGTATAGGCGATATCCAATGATTCTCCCCATCGTGAAATAAAGAGGAACTTTCTTTTTACCTTATCTTCCTTTTCTAGTAGTTCAGTTTTTTTTGATTTCAATGTGATATAAAATAATTGTCTTAAAAATAGTTAGGTATTTCTACAAATAAAGCACGGCACTTAAAACCAAATCCCTAAAGAATGTATGAATTTAATCTTTCTGTTTTTGGATCATTAATTAGTAGATAATGAATCAAATGTACTATAAAAATGGATTCAAAAATATCGGGGTTTATCTTTATTATATCTGTTTACGAAATCTAAACAGAAACACTATTTTTGCAATGAAAATTTCAGTAAATGTTTGAATTCTTTAGTAAGAAAAAATTCCTTATAGATTATTTGGAGAATTTTGTGGACATGCACAACCATATTCTTCCAGGCATAGATGATGGAGCCAAATCAGTTGAGGAGTCTATTGAATTGATAAAATCCTTTTCAGAATTTGGGGTACAAAACTTCATTGGAACGCCCCATATTATGGATAACTATTATCCCAACACATTTAAAACCATACATGTAGCATTGGAGGAGTTGAAAAAGGGCTTGTTTGACAATGATCTCAAACATGTTTCATTTGATGTGGCGGCGGAACATATGATTGACGCCAATTTTGAAAGCTTATTGGACAAATCTGAAATGATGCCTTTACGGAAAAATTATCTTTTGGTGGAAATGTCATACTTACAGCCTTCCATCAATTTTGATGAGGCCATACAAAAAATTGCATCCAAACTTTTCTTTCCCATTTTGGCCCATCCTGAACGTTATAATTTCCTTCAACTCAAATCTTCAAAGTTCAAAAAATATAAAAAAAAGGGAATCCTATTCCAGATGAACCTGTTATCATTAGGAGAATTTTACGGGAAGGATGTGCAAAAAAAAGCCCTTCACCTATTGGATGAAGGACTTATTGATTTTGTTGCTTCAGATGTACATAATATGAATCAATTGCAAAGTTTAAAAGAAATTAAACTTACAAATAATCAATTGGAGTTAATGCTCCCTCTAATCGATAGAACTATCCAAACCTTTTATTGAGCATCCTTTATTTTCTGACTATTAGCTTATAATTCATAACCACGGTGGAGCCATTCATAAGGGTGACTAGGTAAATTCCATCTTCAAGTCCATCTACATTGAACCCATAAATTCCTTGCCCAATTTTCATTTCTTGGGCATCGTATTGGACAACCAATCGACCACTAATATCCCGAATAAAGATATCTTTTATGATTACTGATGGATCTGAAATAGCGATTTCAGTATTTAATGATGATGGATTGGGGTAATGTTTAAGTGTGTGTATTGTTTTACTACTGCTTCCTAAATCTAAAGCTGTTAAAGTTCCATTTTTACTACTCGGTCCACTGCCGCTGCCCAATACCTCTATTGCGTTGATGATCGGGTGCCGTACCCCGCCGACGGATGCAAGTGAGGAAAAATC
>JAPFBR010000010.1:0-51702 GCA_035798135.1 Flavobacteriaceae bacterium KMM 6897
CCGCTTTTCCCTACACAGCCTACGCTGTTTCGGGCTGCAAACCTACAACCTTTCCACAATTCAACAACACTTTTTTTATCCTTTTTTAAAACTTTTTTGCGCCCACTTCCGAGCACGCTGGATTACAAGGATTTACGGAGGGAAATACCTGGATATTTTTCTTGGGGCAAGGATTGAGCTCCCTGTTTGAGCTCTTTGCCTATACCACAACTATTTGGGTGTTTTGACTAAAATAAGCAGATTGGAGGGTTCCTTCTCTCAAAACCACTCCTAATATATAGGTAAAAGCGAGTAGCGAAAGCCTGGTTTTGCCCTTTCCCGGCAGAAGCCCCCTTATAATTAGGAGAAGAAATTCCACACCAGGCCAAAACGGATCACAAAATCCCTGTATGGGTAGTCCGGAGCCGAATAAAAATTAAAGCCTGAGAAGGAGGAATTGAAATGCTCCGCCTTTAAAAATATCCTGGTCTGCTTTACCTTGGCATTTATAAAGAAGTCCATTAAAGGGTAGCCCCCCAATTCTTCCCGATTCTGAATATAGAATTCCCCGAGCAGAGGATTATAGGCATCCATATTATAGGCGGTAAAATACTTAAAGGTAATACCCGTCTGCAGGTGCATGGCCCCCTCAAATACATCTTTTGAAAAGTACAGGGTATTCCTGGTCACCAATTGGGGCAGATTAAGCACTTCATTCGTTTGATCTACCTCTTGGTACATTACCGTATTGTTCAAGGCAAAATATCCCACCTTAAACTCCTTATTGTATTTAATCTTTAAATAACTGACACTACTGCCCTCTTGAAAGGGACGAACGGCAGCATTCTCTTCCCCGGCATCTATCTGTTCCTGGGTGGCTGTTGACGTAAAATAGGTGTAATTGTCAATGATATTATATTCTGCTGTGAGACTACCCAATAATTTGGAGTCCAACCCCAACATTAGGCCGTTGACACGTTCCTTATCAAAAACCAGATTGTTCTGCCAATTGTAATTTATATAATCACTCTGATACAACAGGTAATTGAAATTCGGCATTTTACTTGAAGCGTTTATCGCAAAAGTAGCCTTTGCACCAGATTTAAGCTGGTAGCTGGCAGCGGCATTGAAGATATTACCGGTCAACTCTCCAGTTACCCCATAATCTATACCCCCATTCAATTTAAAACCACCTATTGTTTTCTCATAATGTGCCCCAACAGTTATCTCCTCCCCTTTTAATTGGTTGGATATCTCCTCCCCAGTCGCGGTAATCAGTTTGCTGTCAAAAAAGTAATTGTAGTTGTATAAGGCAACATTACCCTTTAATATACCTAAAGTCCTATTGCCCAACTCGACATACCCTTGGTTATACATGGTCTTTAGATTCGCCTTGTCCTTTATTGCGCTAACAAATGCCTCTCCAAAATAAGGGTTCTGAACCGTTTGCCTAAACTCATAATATTTAGTCTCATAATTGAACTGGTGTCCAAGGGCCAAATAATTGGATTTGGACTTGGAAGTATCCCTGCTCTTTTTGAAGAGATCATATTCATGTTCAAAAAAGTATCTTTTACCAAGCACCTTATTGTTGGCATTGGTGAAATTTACATCTATTCTTGATCGATCAAAAAATTCAGGATCCCCAGATTCAAATTGTAATTCCTTGTTGAAAAGTCCTCCATTTTCTTCGGACAAAATATCCTGTGCCGCTATATGGGATCGGAGTCGATACCTACCGCTTTTGGTTTCATAGGTAGCGGTGGTTCTAAAATTGCCAGATTGGGCCTCATTGAACTGATACTTCCCCAAGGACCTAAAGCCCTTATAAGCTAAAGAGATGTTTAAACGGGGGGTCATATTAAAGGTCAACAGGGCATCCAATAACTGTCCCTGCTCTAGGGTAGTCTTAAACATTAATTCGGTCATAGGAGTGGGCACCCTATAATAATTGATGTCCTGTATTTCCATGTAGTTGAAATGTTTGGCCCGTGCTCCTAGGGATGGATACAGTGTATTTTGTTTTATAGTCACTCCCAAACTATTATATGGCTGCCCTATATTGGAAAAGGGCATTAGCTCAAAGTCGTCTTTACGGAGAAAATTGTACTTATATTCCTTTAGTATGGAAATTGTGGTGTCTAGATATGTGGTATCCCTAGTGTAAGAGATAATCTTATAGTCATTGATGGTAAATTCAGGTTCTTCCTTACCTTTAGCAAGGGATTTAAATTTTTGTGAGGCAACTGAGGTAGTGGTATCCTTATCACTAACCTTTAAAGAAGGTTTGTCTTGTAAAGAAGGTTTGTCTTGGCCATAAAATAGACCTGAATTACATATAAATAGAAGCACTACAAAATATCTCATTCCAAAAAATTAGTTGGGCAAAGGTAATTTTTTTGTTTCTAAAGAAATGTGAAAAATTTACCAATCACTCTATTGAATGCGACAACAATAAAACCGGAGGTGTTAATTTTACAACAATAAATATTGAAAATATTATATTTTTTGGTCATTTTTACAAAAAAAAAGCTGAGATGTTAAGAAAATTACTGCTCGTTCTACTATTTGTGGGCGTAAATTCCTATGGGCAATTCAATGAAAGTGCACCATGGATGGAAAATATTAAAAAGGACCCTACCAACACCTCAAAAAGCAGTTCAACATCTTATTCCATTTATGAGATTTCTGAAGCCTTTCATAAGTACTGGGAAGGTAAGGACCCCAATGTAAAGGGTTCTGGCTATAAACCTTTTATGAGATGGGAAAATTATTGGAAACAATTCGTGGATGAAAACGGATATCTCCCCTCCTCCAAACAATTATGGGATACCTGGGAAAACAAACGCAACAGTACAGCAATTGTTAATCCTATCAGTGATTGGAAATCCCTTGGCCCTATTAATGTAGGAGCTTATGCTGGAAGATTACCAGGGCAGGGCAGGGTCAATGCCATCGCTGTAGACCCTAATAACCCCAATGTTTGGTACGTGGGTGCCCCTGCTGGCGGTTTATGGAAATCTACTGATACCGGTGCTTCTTGGACAAGTCTATTTGATGATTTTCTTCAAATTGGGGTGTCGGGAATAGCCATTGATCCGACTGATTCCAACATTATATATATTGCAACAGGTGATGATGATGCAGCGGACTCGTACAGCGTAGGGGTATTTAAGTCCCTCGATGGCGGTATAAGCTGGAATGAGACAGGCCTTAATCCTAGTAATACTTCGGATAACTGGCTCATGAATGAAATCACTATAGACCCTACCAATTCGCAAACTTTGTGGGTAGGCACCAACCAAGGCCTTTATAAATCGACTAACGGCGGCTTGTTATGGAGCAGAAAAAAAATAGGGGACATTAAAGATTTCAAATTAAAACCCAACAATAGCAATACGATTTATGCGGTTACCACCAATGAATTTTTCAAATCTACCGATGGAGGGGAAGTATTTAATGAAATCACAAGTGAATTACCAACCAATTCAGGAAGATTGGTGCTAGGGGTTACACCCAACAACGCTGCCGTTGTTTATGTTTTAAGTGCCGACACTGGAGCTAATGACTTTGCGTTCCAAGGTCTTTATAAATCCAATGATTCCGGAACCACCTTTACAAAAACCCCTAATGCCAACAATATTTTGGAATCTAACCAAGCATGGTTTGATTTGGCTATGGAAGTATCCCCTTCTGACGAGAATGAAGTTTATATTGGATGTTTAAATGTTTGGAAAACTACAGATAGTGGTACAACCTTTATACCACTTAACCAATGGTATTTAGATAATCCTGCTTATACACATGCGGATATACACACGTTAAAAATATTCAATGGGAATCTTTTTTGTGGCACTGATGGAGGAATTTACATGTCCCAAGACAAAGGGACGACCTTTACAGATTATACTGCAGGAATAGCCATAGGTCAATTTTATAGAGTTTCCGTTTCCAAGAACAACGCCTCCCAGTTGATCGGAGGATTACAGGACAATGGAGGACAAATTTTAAGTGATGGAAATTGGAACAACTACCACGGAGGAGATGGCATGGACAATGCCATTAGTCCTCTAAACGATAATTTAGTATATGGTTTCACCCAATATGGTGGATTTTTAAGTATCTCTACCGATGCCGGACAAGCCATAACAACTATAAGGGCACCTGAAGTTAATGGAAGCAACTTACAAGGTAATTGGATAACCCCCTTAGCTATAGATTCCAACGGAGCTGTTTATGCGGGCTATAATGCCCTATATAAGTTAACCGGTACTTCATGGGAAAAAATTTCGAGAAATATAGGAGAAGGTAAAGGCAATATAGAGGATGTAGAAATACACCCTACAAATCCACTTATCATTACCGTGGCACAGGACAACCAACTTCACCGAAGTACCGATGGAGGACTGAACTTCACCCTAATTCAAAGTTTCGACAGAGAGATTTCCGATATGGCCTTAAATAGTTCCAATGAGAACATCGTATATGTTGTCACTTCGAGAAGGGTAGGAATAAGTCAAAATCTTCAACCAGCGGACATTGGTGTTTATAAAATAGAGATTGATGGCACTACCTTTACAGAAACCAATATTACTTATAATTTATCTACGGATCAGGCATTTTTCTCAATTGCGCATCAAGGCAGAAATACAGATAACCCTATTTATTTAGGGACAAGTCTTGGTGTTTATAGATTGGATGATACGTTAACAGAATGGGAGGATTATTTTACTGGCCTTCCTAGTACGGCAATTGGGGATCTGGAAATTAGCTTGGATGATGAAATTATAACCGCTTCTACTTACGGAAGAGGTGTATGGCAATCACCAATTCCTATTAAAGTACCCGAAGCTGACGTTAGATTAATTGCATTGACACCCAAAGAAAACGCAGTGCTCTGTGGGGAAATCATACCTGAAATCACCATAGAAAACAAAGGGTCCAATCCCATTACCGAAGTAGAGGTCAATTATACCATAAATGGGGTGGCAGCATCGAGTTTTAATTATCCCATAACCTTAAACTTCGGGGAAACAGGCACTATTCCCTTGCCTGCGCTAAATCCAGATATCATTGGGCGCAATGCTTTCAAGGTGATCGCTACCATTACCAATGATGCCTTTTCCGACAACAATACGTTGGAGCATCGCTTTTTTGCAAACGATTTTGGGAATGGCGGAACCATAAATACCTTTGAAATAGAAGAAGAAAACTTGATTACATATAATGAAGGCGATGATGGCAGCGTATGGGAGAAAGGTGTCCCAACGGGAAGCGTCCTTAATCTAGCGGCTTCGGGGCAACAAGTTTATGCGACAAATTTAGATGGCAACCATCCGGACAATATAAAAGGTATCATCTTGAGCAATTGTTACGAGTTTTCTTCAATCTTGGCGCCAGTACTTAGATTTAAAATGGCCTATGACCTTGAAATCAATTTTGATTTAGTCTATGTGCAATACTCTTTGGATAGCGGGCTAAGCTGGGAAGTGCTTGGAAATATCAATAGCACCCCTAATTGGTATAATAGCGACAGGACAAACGCCAACTCCGGGGAAGATGACGATTGTCAAAACTGTCCCGGGGCCCAATGGACGGGTACCAATACCGAATTAACAGAATATGCCTATGATTTTACGGCCAATGCGCTCAATGGGGAAACCGATTTAACCAATGAGCCGAATGTTATTTTCAGGATTGTATTCCAATCAGATCCAGCTGTCAATAAAGAAGGAGTTGTAATAGATGATTTTGTAATTGAAGGGTTTCAAGACGACGACGACGACGATAACGATGGTATTAATGACGATGTAGACAACTGCCCCTTAACAGGTAATGCCAATCAATTGGATACTGATAATGATGGTTTTGGTGATGTTTGCGACCTGGATGATGATGGAGATGGTATAGCCGACAAGGATGACAATTGTCCATTAATTGCCAATGCCGATCAATTGGATGGCGATAGTGATGGAATTGGTGATGTTTGTGACTCAGATTTGGATAATGACGGTGTCCCCAACGGAGTTGACATGTGTGATAATACTCCAAAAGATGCAGTGGTGAATGTGGATGGTTGCGAAATATTCTCATTGCCAAGCAATAATTTTCAAGTATTGACAACTGGTGAATCTTGTATCTCTAGCAATAATGGAAGTATTACTATAGGGTCACTAACTTCCAATGATTACACTGCGAGCCTTACCGGTGGGTCTATCTCTATGACAGCAGATTTCACTACTGAAGCATTATTTACTGATCTTCCAGCTGGGAATTATACCTTTTGCATCACTTTGGATGCACAACCGGAATATCAAAACTGTTTTGGAGTAACCATAACCGAACCAGAGGCCCTCTCTGTATCCTCGAAAGTAAATACCTTGGGGAAAGAGGTCAGTTTACAACTGAAAGGAGGAAATACCTATACCATTTTAGTAAACGGTAAAGCGTATACCACTTCGAAAAGTGAGATTACATTACCGCTTACCGAAGTAGAAAACAACCTAGAGGTTAAGACCGATTTGGATTGTCAGGGCAGCTTTGTTCAACAAATCGTTTTATCGGAGGAAGTCCTGATTTACCCTAACCCCATAGCAAATGGGAATTTAACCATACAGTTGGGACGCGAGTTACAATCTGGGGCGGATGTTAGTTTATATTCAATGTCGGGGAATAGCGTCTTTCGAAAAACCTTTACTTCCAATACAAGCTCCATTCAATTTAATGTGGATGGCCTTGCCAAGGGCATCTACCTGCTTAATATTACCCTGAACAACAAATTAACAAGTTATAAGATCATAAGAAAATGAAAAATTTAAATCTATTATATATCATCCCATTCGTTATTCTTATGAGCTGCGGAGGAGGTGACTCTGGAAATGACACTCCTGTTGTACCCCCACCGCCACCTGTGCCATCACCACTGCAAGCAACATTGGTATTCCCGGAGAATAATAAAGAATGTACTGAAGGAATAGTTGAAAACGACAGCCAGAGTACTGTAAATTTTCAATGGAACAATTCCGAGAACACAGATAGCTATGAGGTCAATTTAAAAAATTTAAACACTAATAATACCGTTAGGATTCCCTCCAATTCCAATGCAGCACAAATTACACTTAGTCGAGGCGTGCCCTATGAATGGTTCGTGATTTCCAAGGCCAATGGCACCAACCAAACGGCACAGAGTGATGTTTGGAAATTTTACAACCAAGGTCCTGGAATTGAAAATTACGCACCCTTCCCTGCCGAAGCAGTGTTCCCTAAAAGGGGAGCCAATTTAGCAAGTACTGCCAATGTAACGTTGGAATGGCTTGGAACTGATATTGATAATGATATTATTGGCTATGAGGTACTATTTGACACTACAGCATCTCCATCCACCTTATTGGGCACAACAACGGAACAAACCATGGAAGCTATTGTAGCCTCTAACAACACGTATTATTGGAGAATTATTACCACTGACTCCAACAACAACAGCTCGACTTCAGAAATTTTTCAATTTAAAATCAATTAATATTTAATTTCAAAATCTTAATGTTCACTATGAATTTCTTCAAATCAAATTTTATTTTTTTAATACTTCTTTACCCAATTTTATCATTTGCACAAATAAGTACTACTACCCCGGAAGGAAGTCCAATCTCATTTCAGACGGTAAGTGGGCAATACAAGGATGTGCCAGCTGAAGGATCACCATTTATAAGCGAAAATTTTGAAAATGGAGAAATATACGTAAATGAAGAATTGAAATTGAAGAATAAACTAAGGTACAACGCCTATAGAAATGAAATACAGATTTTGCAGGCAGATGAAACATTTAATGTATTACTAAAACGTTCATACATGTCCGCTAAGATAGAGGACAGAACATATAAGCTCTTTCTCTATATGGATAATAAAAACCGTGAGAAAACCGGGTATTTTAATCCTCTTAACGAAGGCCAATTGGTCCTGCTATTTAAACCGGAAATTATCCTAAAGCAAAGCAAAGAACCTGAAACTGGTTACGATAAATACAGAGCGGCAAAGTATATTGAAAACAACTCCTACTACATAAAAAATGGTTCTGAAAATGCTTATGAAATTCGTTTGTCCAAAAGATCAATTTTTAAAATCGCAAAGAAAAATAGGGAAGAAATGAACTCCTTTGTAAAGGAAAATAACTTAAACTTAAGAAAAATAGATGATGTTATCTTCTTGCTGAACTATTACAATACTCTATAAAATAATTTTTAAATATAAACCCAACTTTGTCTTCCTTAAAAAAGGCATTATTGGGTTTTATTTTTTATAAGGACTATCCCAAGATACTCTTAGTTTTTAAGATTTTAAATATACACCTACTCTTCCATTATCCTTTCCATGTCAATTCAAAATTTACATCCTGTCATAAGTGTCTTTTAAATAAATATGAGGCCACAATCCTTTTGAAATTTGTAACAAGAATTCATAAACACCTTGAACTGATCTTATGAATTCGATCAAAATTAGAAGTTATAATACTATAATGATCTATCTAGGAACATATCTCTACCAATATAGTAGGTATAATACAAGATCCCCAGCTATTTCTGATTCAATATATATTTCTTAATCAATTAATATTACTAGCACGTTATTATCCGTAACATACTAATAATACTGAAGCCTGGAATTAAAGTATGAAAAAAATACTTTTATCTTGATTGTATAAAATAAAAAAGTTGGGCCAAAATAAATTTTGGCCCAACTTTAATAAATATATTAGTATATGCTTTTATATTCTATGGATTAACACAGAAATCAGTAGCTTGTGAAGCTCCAAAAGCACCTCCGCCATTAGCGACCTTTAGTATAGAACATTCAAGAGCAAAATTTCCTAATATCGTTCCATCACTTTGACCATCTCCAAAAGCGTCGAAAATTGTAAATGTATAACACCCATCTTCAAGGAATACATCAGAAGTGTAGGTGTCGCCACCACTAACATTGGCATAAGGCCCACCAGATGCCACAACGGTAGATGAATCATTGGTAATTTCCCATGTAGTTTCACCACCATAAGTATCGGTAACGATAGTAACGAGAAAATCATTACATACGATTTCTTTAAAATACTCAATATTCACGGTTTCATCATATACCACTCCACCATCTGGAGAAGTAAGATTCAAAACTAATTTATAGACCTCACCATCAACTAGTGAATCAAAATTAATTGAAACAGCTAAAATTCCAGTATAAGCACCTGCAGGAATCGTTATTTGTCCAATCGAGTAATTTGCACTCCCACCTACAGATGAGTCATCAACTGTAACATTAAATGACCTATCGGCCTCTGATACCGTGGTTACATTCACAGGAATTTCTAATGATGATCCTTCTTCTGGAACGGTAACATTGAAACTAGTCTTAGAGAATGACAAAGCCGTTTGTCCATTAACATCATCAAATATCACTACTTCTTCCTCACAGGAAACAATTACTAGTAGTAACATAATAATTGAAATATATTTTTTCATATCTATGTGTTTTATTAATAGCCAGGATTCTGACTCATGTTAGCATTAGCATTAATCTCTGATAATGGTATAGGCAACTGGAATCTAGTATCTCCAGCTGGCAATGTTAATATCTCAGGTGGTGTTCCTGAACCATCAATAATATCACCATTATTAGATCTTGAAACTGCTTCACCACGCCTTTTTAAGTCAAAAAATCTATGACCTTCAAATGCCAATTCCACACGTCTGTTAAATTGAATAGCATCCTCAAGAGACTGTCCAACTTCCCCACCTATATAACTAGTAAAACGTTCATCGCGTAATTCATTAAGTGTTAACAAAGCCTGTGCTTGTTGACTTAATTCAAATTGTGCTTCAGCCTTATTTAAAAGAACCTCCGCCTTACGAAGAACCTTAATATCTACCCGGCCATTTACTTGTCCAGTTTCACCTAAGAACTTCTTTATAGCATTATAATCGTTGCCTTGATTCGCACCAACAAACTGTAGTACATTTCTTCTTAAATCATTGGCATCAATATTATTGAAGAATTCAAGGTCCATTGCATATTCTGAAATTGTAGAAGAGCTATTAGACTGACTATACAATACGCCCACATTTGAAAAATTAGATTCAGAAGTGGTATTCACCGATAATTCAAAGACAATTCCTGCATTTGTAGCATCCGTATAAACCCCTGGTAGATCAGCTGCACTTGCAAGAGCCGTTGTTACCTTGTCTGCGGCATCTATAGCCTTCTGATAGTCACCATTATAAAGATATACCCTAGATAAAATACCATTAACAGCATTTTTATTAAGTCTTCCTTCACCATTGCTCAGTCCAATAAGACCAGCAGCTCTCTCCAAATCACCAATAATTTCAGTGTAATTACTTGCTACAGTCTCACGAGATGGCGTGGCAAAAGGATCTTCAGTATCCCCATCCTCAACCTTTAAATAAACAATACCTAGTGACGCATTAGCATCAGCACTCTGTGTTGGTATTTTAGCATATACGCGGGCCAAATCAAAATGAGCATAAGCTCTAGCTGCCAAGGCCTGACCAAGAATATTATTTTTATCAGGGCCGTCAACAAGATTATCTATCTGAGCTATTACCAAGTTAGCGACATTAACGGCTTCGTAGGCTTCACTCCAATAAAGCGGTACTGCCCCTCCCGTATTAGGAACATATCTATAGTCGTAATAATCTTCATTTGATTTTCTCCCTGTCTGAACCAAGATTACATTATCGGATAAAATATCCGGAATGCCTTGAAGTCCCGAACCAGAACTGGCATAGTAATTCCACAATTGACTATAAATACCATCTACTCCAAATTGGAATGTTTGTACACTATTAAAAAATGTCTCCGGATTACCTTCTGTAAAAGGCTGTAATTCATTTATTTCATCATCACATGCTACAAAAGCAAGCAACATGAATGAAAATGAAAGTAGTTTTATATATTTTTTCATATGTATATTTTTTAAATAAATTTAAAATCCTACTTCGATACCAAAAGTATACGACTTTGTTTGTGGGTAACTAAATAATGAAAATTCTCCAGGTACAAAACCAGCATCCCCCGGTTCAGCAGTTTCGGCAGAACCAAGACCAATTTCTGGATCTCCATTATACTTGGTAAATGTCAATAAATTCTGTCCAGAAGCAAAAATACGTAATGAATTGATGCCAAAATCCTTTAAAAATTCATTAGGTAGATTGTAATCCAAGGTCATTGTTCTTAACCTAACATAATCCCCTTTCTCCAAGAATCTAGTTGAAGTTTGATCGGCAGTTGATTGAAATAGTGGACTTGGAAGTACATCCACATCTCCTGGTTGCTTCCAATAATCAAATGCTTCCACTCGTTGATTGCTATCAATATTTCCAATTGCAATTCCAGCTGACCTTTGATTATTTATTATATAGTTACCTGATTTGTATATAAAATCAGCTCTTAAACCAAAACCTTTATATTTAAAAGAAGTATAAAAACCTCCTTCAAAATCAGCAACCGGGGATTTCCCCTCCAACAAAGTCTGAAAGCTATCACTAAATTCTCCTGTGACATTACCATCTGTATCCAAATAAAGCGGAGTTCCATTTGCAGGATTAACACCAGCATATCTTACCATGTAAAAGGAATTGATTTCCTCACCAACGCTTAGAATAGTGTTCCCGTTGATTATATCTTCGCCATCGACCAAAGAAACAACCTTATTGTCAAGGAAAGTAGCATTACCTCCAATAGACCATGTAAAATTCATACTCCTAACAACATCAGCATTTAAAGAAACTTCAATACCACTATTTTCTATTTCTCCAATATTGGCTAAAATTGAATTATCTTCATCTCCAACTGTTTGTGAAATTGGCTGGTTCAATAAAAGGTCTTTCGAATTCTTCTTAAAGTAATCCACAACACCATTAACTCTATTGTTAAACAACCCAAATTCTATACCAACATCCAATGTGGCTTGTGATTCCCATTGTATTTGTGGGTTACCTACCCCAACAGGGATTGCCGTTGTTGAGCCATTGTATGTATTAAAGGCCAATAAGTTTAAGTACTCGAAATCACCTATATTCTGGTTACCTGAAGTACCGTAGGATGCTCTAAGTTTTAAATTGTTGAACACTGAATTCTCCATGAAAGATTCTTTCGCAATGTTCCATGCTCCACTTCCACTATAGAAATATCCGTATTTATTATCTGGACCAAATCTAGATGACCCATCCCTTCTAATAGAACCGGATAAGATATATTTTCCATCATAATCATAATCCAAAAACAAACCTTGAGAAAATAATATTCTTCTTCTTTCTTCACTACCTGCGCCAGTTGCTTCGGCGGCTACATCTTGATAAGCAAGATCCGGCGTTGGAAAACCTCTACTTGTAGCGAACAAATCCGTATAGATATTTTCGTTATACTCCAAAAGGAAAGTCGCACCAAAATTATGAACACCGTTAAAGGTATCTGCATAATTAAATAAATTGTTCACATTATACTCAAAAGTTTGAGCGTAGTTATCTGTTTGTGATCCTGGGAAATTAGCATCCCCAACAAAACCTTGGAGAACACCACCGGCAATAGACCTATTAGTTCTATTAAATCTATTGCTTGTAGCACCTACAGAAAATCTGTTAGAAAATTTGCTAGATAATTTTATATCGGCAAACATACTACCAATCATAAGGAAGTTTCTATTATCCTCCGGCTCTGTCTGTAATGCCAAGGCAATTGGGAATCCAGATGATGTAGGATTATATACTGGATTTCCATCAGCTCCATTTACGATATCTCCTTGTGCATCCCTTAGAAATAATGGCTCATAAGGACGGTAATCATACATGGCTCTAAATGGGTTCTGCACGTTGTTTCTATCCCTTGGAAGATCCGTTGTACTTCTTGCGAAAGAAAGATTAGTCCCAATATTTAACCATTCTTTAGCTTGGTAAGTAGTATTAACTCTAGCTGAAACTCTTTCAAATCCATCTATGTTATCAATAATACCAGTATTTTTATCATATCCCAATGACAAGAAATATGTTAATTTCTCCTCACCACCAGAAATAGACAATGAGTTGGATTGTATATAAGATTTTCTAAGAAGCTCTTCTTCCCAATCGGTATCCAAAGACCGCAATATAGCAAGTCGTTCTGGGCTAGCAGAAGCGCCAGGCAAACTTTGAGCTGCATTTACTCCCAAATCTGCAAATTGTTTTTCCAATTCAAGTTTTTGGCTAGCATTCATTAAATCAAAAGGATCCTGAATTCTAGAACCTGAACCAACTGAAGAACGAAAAGTAATTTTAGCATCACCCGGCTTACCGGTTTTGGTCGTAATCAAAACAACACCATTTGCACCACGCGATCCATACTTAGAAACCGTTGCCGCATCTTTAAGGATAGAAAACGAACCAATATCGTTTGGATTTATATTACTAATAAAATCCTGACCTACTGGAACACCATCCACTACATATAAGGGAGTGGTACTGGCATTAATAGAACCTACACCTCTAATCTGAACAAAAGCAGTACCACCTGGCCTACCATTGGCCGCTGTTACCTGAACACCTGCTGCTTGACCTTGAAGAATATTATCAATACTCGTGGAAGGAACAAACGCTTCAATCTTCTCTGTAGACACTGTTGAAATGGCAGAAGTAGAAAGTTCTCTAGACTTTGAACCGTAACCTATAACAATAACTTCTTCAAGGGCTTGAGCATCTTCTTCCATTTGAAGATTAATAACACTCGATGCACCAACCGTTCGGTTTACTGTTTTCTGTCCGATGTAACTATATCTAAGCACCTGACCTTCGTTCGCGGCAATAGTATAGTTTCCGTCAAAATCTGTTTGAGTTCCTGTTATAGTACCAACTACTATAACAGACACACCGGGTAATGGAAAACCGTCTTGGGCCGTCACATTACCTGAAATAGTTTTTCCTTGCGCGAAGGAAAAACTTACACATAACACCATTAAAGATGTTAAAATCCAAGTTAACTTTGATTTCATTTAATTGTATTTTTGAATTAGTCAGCGGCAAAAATGGCAATTAAATGCCGACTATCCAATATAAATATAAAACCTATTGGCTGTATGTTAAAAAAAACATCATAATTTTATATTATTCAAAATTTTAACTAGTTATAAGTGTTAAATTCATTTATTTAACACTAAATGTTTAATTAATAATTAAATGTATTAAACAGACATAAAGAACTCTAAATCAATCTATAAGTAAATGCTAACAAGTAGTTTATACCACGAGGCCGGAACCGATGAAGCTGGACGCGGATGCCTTGCCGGCCCAGTAACAGCAGCGGCAATCATTTTACCGGAGGATTTTTATCATGAATTTCTCAATGATTCCAAGATTGTCACCGAAAAGAGGCGCGACTTGCTACGCCCTATTTTGGAACTGGAGTCCATAACCTTTGGGGTATTCCACATTCCCCCTGAGGTAATTGACAAAATAAACATCTTGAACGCTTCTATCCTTGCCATGCACAAGTCCATTTCACAACTCACCAAAATACCTACCTGTATCATGGTAGATGGCAACCGATTTAAACCCTATAAAGAAGTATCCCACCAATGCATCATAAAAGGAGACAGTAAGTATACCAGTATCGCAGCAGCCTCCATTCTTGCCAAAACATATAGGGATAATTACATGGAAAAACTCCATGAAGAATTTCCCATGTACAACTGGATCAAAAACAAAGGATACCCTACCAAAGAACATCGGGAAGCCATTAGAAAATATGGTCTTACCAAATACCATAGGAAAAGTTTCAGACAATTGCCCGAACAACTGAAACTTGAAGTTTAAAATTATAAATTTGCGGAAAAGCATCCATATGAACTATAGGATTTTATTGATCATTACACTACTCTTTTTTAGTTGTACCGAAAAGAAAAATACCTCATCCTCCTTGCTCGACTATGTTCCCAAAGATGCTTCCTTGGTCATCAAGATCAATAATCTGCCCGGCCTAAAAAGTGAATTAAAAAACAATGGGTTTTTATCCCTTATTAAATCCAATACCCTTTATAAAAATGTTTTTGAATCCGTAAAAAATATAGAATACCTGCAACCAACATCGGAAAGTTTATTGGTATTCACCGAATTGGGAAAAGAAAACTTTGAATATCTCTTTATAGTAGCTACTTCAGAAGGGCTTTATAACTTGGATGGTTTGAAAAACAAGTCGGTTGAGGTCCTTACCTATGAAAACAATAGCATCAATAAGTACGAGGCTGAAGGTTCATTGTTTTTTAGCACCACAATAGACCAAACGACCATAATCAGTTCCTCACAGGTATTATTGGAAAACAGCATCCGGAATACTTCGGAACCAACATCAAATCAGCGTTTAAAACAACTTTATAAAATATCCAATTCCAAGAAATCCGCCACCCTTTTCCTGAATACCAACAACAGCAATGCCCTTTCCAATTCTTTGCTCAAAGAAAATTCCAGTTACAGGATTTCCAATTTTTCGGATTGGATCAATTTGGATTTCGATATTGCCCAGGACCACTTAAGCCTTACGGGGATCAGCATGGCCAATGACTCCCTAAAGCATTTTACCAACTTATTCAAGAATACGGGAGCAAGAACCAATACCATCCCTTCATTCGCCCCTATGGCTTCAGAAGCCATAATTTCTTATTCATTTGATGATTATGGCACGTTTGCAAAAAATCAACAACGTTATTTGGACAAATCTATCCCAATGGACACCTTATTCAATACCGTTGAGGAGGTTGGTAACATTTATTTAAATGGACAAAAGGCAGTGGTCCTCAACACCTTTGGAGCAGAAAAGATCATTAAATTTTTAGAAGAGCGAAAAAAAGGGAACAGCGAATATCAGGGCACAGAGATTTTGGAATTAAACGACCCCAATTTTTTAAATGAATACTTTAATCCCCTGGTAAAAAAATTCAAAGCAAATTATTGCACCATTTTGGATAATTCCTTTATTTTTTCTACTGAAATAGAAACGTTGCAAACCATTATTAGCAATTATAAAAATGGCACCACCTTCAATAAAACAAATCTTTATACCACGGCAATAGACGTGTTGGCTGATGAATCCAATATTTTGTTCATTTCCA
Source organism: Flavobacteriaceae bacterium KMM 6897 (assembly GCA_035798135.1). Lineage (GTDB taxonomy): Bacteria > Bacteroidota > Bacteroidia > Flavobacteriales > Flavobacteriaceae > Sediminicola. Next base: position 16,118 of record JAPFBR010000010.1, read on the forward strand.
ATGCCGATGGTATTTCCGATTTCTTAAAGGAAGAATTCTCTAAATCGCTTTTCGATGATTTTAAGCCAGGTACATTCACCAAATACTTATTTGCCTCCCAATTGGTTGCTGATGACGATTTTTATCATATCAATACGGTGATTCAAAAAATTGAAAAGGAGGATAGAACCAATAGTACTTCTCCCTTATTTACCATTCAATTGGATCATCCTTTACTCACCAACCCACAGTTTGTGACCGATTATAGGACCAACAAAAAGGAAATTGTAGTGCAGGATAGTGAAAACAACCTATACCTTATTTCCAATGAAGGCAAGGTATTATGGAAAAAAGAGCTTAATGGCAAGGTGCAAGGGGATATTCAACAAGTGGACATCTATAAGAATGGCAGATTACAATTGGCCTTTACTACCAATAATCAGTTTTTAATCTTGGATAGAAATGGTAATGAGGTACCACCATTCAATAAAACCTATCAAGATGGCAATCTAAATCCCCTGGCAATTTTTGATTACGATGGAAGAAAGGACTATCGTTTTGTAATTACCCAAGGTCAAAAGGTTTTTATGTTCAACAATAAAATGAAGGATGTCAAAGGTTTTAAATATAATAAGGCCGCGCAGTCGATTATAGCCGCTCCCCAACATTTCCGAATCGGGAATAAGGATTACCTCGTATTTCAATTAGCCGATGGTACTTTGAAAATATTGAACAGAGTGGGTGATGAGCGAATTAAGGTCTCTGAAAAAATTGATTTTTCCGCCAATGGGGTTCATCTTTACAATGATAAATTTTCTGTCACCAATAAAAAGGGTATCCTTTTTCAGGTTGATGACAAAGGCAATATAGGAAAGACAAATTTAAACCTTACCCTGGGGCATGGCATGGATGCAAGTAGCAGGCATATGGCACTAATGAATGACAATATCCTCAAAATTAGAGATAAGGAAATAGAATTGGAACTTGGAGTTTATTCCAGCCCTAAAATATTTTTTATCCGAGATAAAATGTATGTCAGTGTTTCAGATATACAAAATCAGAAAATATACCTTTTTGATAGTCAAGGAAAAACCATATCCAACTTCCCGGTATTTGGCACCTCTACTATAGATTTAAGCGATATGGACAGTGATAAAAAATTGGAAGTGGTAGCCAAAGACATGGATAACTCATTGATTGTGTATAAGATATACTAATGTTTGGTAAATTTCCAATTTTACAATATACATTCCCAACGATACAAAATCCCCGAAACTTAGGGGATTTTTTTGTAACTTAGAAAGAATGAATAATTCACCTTTTATTTATTATATGCCTTATTTCTTCTCCCAAAGGCTAAAGTGATCCATTTCCCCAAGTCTCCCTATCTAGGCCTCTTCCTATATTTAGCTAAGAGCGACCTGTAAAGGCCATTTTAATTATTGTCCAGACCCTAAAGAATGAGGAAAAATGAAAACAAGAAGCTACATAGCAAAGGTATTTATGACCCTTTTATTAATGACGGCATTTTCTACCGATGCCCATTCCCAAATTCTTAAAAAACTAAGAAAAAGAGCTGAAAAAGCAGCGGAGCGAACTGTTGAGAGACGTGTTGATAGAGAAACACAGGAGAAGACAGATGAGGTATTGGACAGCATTTTAGAACCTGGAAGTAAAGGTCCGGCAAAAGAACCGATGCCGACAATAAATGGAGGGCAAGAAACGAGAAATGGAAGTAGTAGTCCAAATAACAACGGTCAATCAGGGGAACCTGTTACCACCGGTCCGGGAAACATTGCTGTTTACAGTAAATTTGACTATGTGCCTGGTGATCAAATCATATTCTACGATGATTTCACAAAAGATTTTATTGGCGATTTCCCCTCTAAGTGGAATACCAATGGGGGTGGTGAAGTGGTGACCATGAATGATTCTCCTGAAAAATGGATGGAATTGCTTCCTGGTTATAATATATACAACATTCCGGATGTACCCAAGTTACCAGAAGAATATACCATAGAATTTGATGTGATGGCTGTGGGATTAAGCAATAAAACATCATCAACGGCAACCTTGCGTATAGATTTAAGCGATGATGCTAAATTTAAGGAAGGGGCCAATTTTGTTCATGCCCAGTTGCCATTTTGTCAATATGCAGCTATAGGTATAACGATGTCCAACCACATCAACAACAAGCGAGAAATATATAGCGTGGTAAGAGCTGATCTTAGGGATGAAGTATTACAACGACCTCATGTTTCCATTGCAGTAAACAAACAACGTTTTAGACTGTGGGTCAATGAAGAAAAACACATTGATATTCCAAGAATTGTTCCTAAAGGTGCTGTTCTTACTACCTTAAAATTTCACATGAACAACTTCAAAGATGGTGAAGAGCGTTTGTTCATTACCAATTTAAAAGTGGCAGAAGGAGGGTTGGATTTAAGAAGACAACTGATTTCAGTTGGAAAAGTATCAACCAATGGAATTCTTTTTGACACTGGTTCTGACTTAATCCAACCGCAATCCTTGGGCATCATTCGTCAAATTTCACAGGTTTTATTACAAGAGGGCGCTATGAAGTTAAATATAATTGGGCATACCGATGCTGATGGGGATGCAGGGGCAAATCTTCAATTATCAAAGAATCGAGCTCAAGCAGTCAAGAATGCCTTGGTACAAGTTTATGGAATTGATGCTTCAAGGTTGACCACAGAAGGAATGGGTGAGGCCGACCCTGTTGGGGATAATTCCACCACGGAAGGAAAGGCCCAAAATAGAAGGGTTGAATTTATTAAAATGTAATTCTACAATCAACTAAAAATTTAAATTATGAAAACAATACTCCTTATTTGTGCCTTTTTCTGCTACACCTCAGCCGTCCTTTCTCAGGATTGCAGCAAATATTTTCCTATGGATGAGGGCACCAAATTTCAAATCACGGTATATGACAAAAAGGATAAAGCTTCTGGTATTCTGGATTATGTAGTTAAGGAAGTTAGCGGTAATACCGCCACTATGTTCTACGAAATGCACGACGAAAAAGGAAAAATGATTACAAGCTCAGAATATGGCATCACTTGCACCAATGATGGGATTACCATCGATTTCAGCTCCATGATGTCCCCCGAATTAATGGGGCAATACGAAGAAATGGAGGTAGAAATGAGCGGTACCGATCTTTTATATCCGAACAATCTTAGCATAGGGCAATCACTGCCCGATGCCGATGTACTAATGACCGTAAAAATGCCTCCCCTTAATATGAAAATGAATATGAGTTTTTTTAATAGAAAGGTAGAAGCCAACGAATCCGTTACGACACCTGCGGGCACTTTCAATTGCTATGTGATCACCTATGACAGTGAGGCTAAAATGGGCATAAAGATGACGAGCAGCAATAAGCTCTGGCTTTCAGAAGGTTATGGCATGGTAAAACAAGAAACTTATAATAAAAAAGGTGCCCTTATAGGTAAGAGTATACTTACCGCTTTTGAAAAATAAAATGTGCCCATTAAGAATTTAGTTGATATTAGTTTCATCTTACATTAAATATTTACACTATGATTAAGAAAATCTCATTGCTACTTTTGCTCTTCACTTTTGTCCTTCCAATCCATGCACAAGAAAAATGCAGTAAATACTACACCTTGGAAGAAGGAGCCAATTTTCAATATGCCAATTATGGCAAGAATGGAAACAAAGATGGCTCCATTAACTATAAGGTCCATAATGTTACCTATAACGATATGGATACGGAAGCTTGGATGAAAATTTCCTATAAAGATTTAAAGGGCAAGGAATTCCTTACTTCAGATTATAATTTCAACTGCATTGACAACGTAGTGGAAATAGATTACGAATCCATTATTTCCAGCGAAATGATGAAACAGTACCAAGGTAAGAAAATGGAAATATCAGGATCCAACATTATACTTCCCAATGACTTGGAGGTAGGGCAAAAATTAGATGACGCCAACGTTAATATGAGATTGGATATGGGAGGTACAAAAATGAACTTTCAAGTAGATTTGATCAATAGAACCGTGGAAAAAAAAGAAGCTACCACTACCCCAGCTGGCACTTTTGATTGTTATGTGATTTATGGTGAAAGAGTGACCAAAAAGATGATTCAGCAAACCTTTCAAACTAGGTTATGGTTGTCTGAAGGGGTGGGAATGATTAAACATGAAACCTATGACAAGGGTGGAAATCTAATGAACAGTTTGGTCCTTGCAGAATATTCAGATTAAGATATTGGTGTTAAAACTTATAGTTCATCATTTACTTCAATGCATTCAGCTCCAAACAAGGCTTCAAAATGGTTGATCAATTTTTTCCTTACTTCTTCCATGGGCACTTCTTTTCTGCCCAACTCCACATTCAAGGAGGTGACTGCCTTGCCTTTGATGCCGCAGGGAATCATCAAATCAAAGTAACCTAAATCAGCATTCACATTAAACGCAAAACCGTGCATGGTGACCCAACGACTGGCACGAACACCCAAAGCACAGATCTTTCTGGCAAATGGAGTACCCACATCAAGCCATACCCCGGTTTCCCCTTTAGATCGTTCCCCCTTCAATCCGTAATCGGCCATGGTCAGAATGACCATTTCCTCCAACAGTCTCAGGTATTTGTGTATATCTGTAAAGAAATTGTCCAGATCTAAAATAGGGTACCCTACAATTTGTCCTGGTCCGTGATAAGTAATATCTCCGCCCCTGTTTATTTTATAAAAACTGGCACCTTTCTTGGCCAATTGTGATTGGTCTACCAATAGGTTTTCCATATCCCCACTTTTTCCCAGCGTAAAAACATGGGGATGCTCTACCATTAAAAAATGGTTAGGAGTCTCCAGGCGGACATCTTCCCTCCTGTTTTTGATTTTAATATCCAAGGTAGCCTTGAACAATTCCTCTTGATAATCCCAAGTCTCTTTGTAATCCTTGAGCCCTAAATCCCTTAGTTGAACTTTTTTATTCATACGTCATCTCCTACAAAATAAAAAAACCACATTCTGGCCTTTTGAATCTATGGATGCAAAGTAACTAATTATTTGGATTATTCAGGATAACCAGAGCAGCAATAACACCGGGAACCCATCCGCAAAGGGTTAAAAGAAATACAATAAATATAGAACCACATCCTTTCCCAATTACAGATAATGGTGGAAATAAGATAGCCAAGAGCACTCTTAAAAAACTCATTTTTTGATTGTTTTGATTGATGTACCTAATAAGACGATAATTTCTATAATTTGTTACAATACCAAAGAAATCATAATCTCTTAAAACAATACCTATTTAATCAATTGATAGATTTGCTCAGAGTACTTATATTTGCAGCCTTAATCAAGATTTTATGCAACTTTCGGAGCAAGAAGTAATCAGAAGGGAAAAATTGGCCAAATTGAGGGCCATGGGCATCGACCCATATCCAGCGGCATTGTATCCAGTGGATGCTAGCTCAAAAAGCATTAAAGAGGACTATAAGGAAGGTAAAAAAGTTGTTATCGCCGGTCGCCTAATGTCCAGAAGAATACAGGGGAAAGCCTCTTTTGCAGAATTACAGGACAGCAAGGGAAAAATACAGGTCTATTTCAACAGGGATGAAATCTGCCCAGGGGAAGACAAAATAAAATACAACGATGTTTATAAAAAGTTATTGGACATTGGCGACTTTATTGGCATAGAAGGCGAACTGTTCACAACACAAGTAGGTGAAAAAACGGTAATGGTCAAAGATTTTACCATTTTAAGCAAGGCTTTGAGACCCTTGCCTCTTCCAAAAGTAGATGCCGAAGGGAAGGTCTACGATGAATTCAATGATCCGGAGTTAAGGTACCGCCAGCGCTATGTAGATCTTGTGGTAAATCCTGCTGTAAAACAGACATTTATTAAGCGCACCAAAATAACAACCAGTATCCGCCAATTTTTTAATGATAGGGAATATTTGGAAGTTGAAACGCCAATTCTACAACCTATCCCAGGAGGTGCGGCTGCAAGGCCTTTTATTACCCACCACAATGCCCTCAACATGCCCTTATACTTAAGGGTTGCAAATGAATTATACCTAAAAAGACTGATTGTTGGTGGTTTTGATGGTGTCTATGAGTTTGCAAAAGATTTCAGGAACGAAGGAATGGACCGTACCCACAATCCGGAATTTACAGTGATGGAACTCTATGTGGCCTACAAGGATTACAATTGGATGATGGATACTACGGAGCAACTTCTGGAAAAAGTAGCCATGGATGCCAATGGAACTTCCAAAATTACCGTTGGTAAAAATGAAATAGAATTTAAAGCCCCATATCCTAGGGTGCCAATCTTGGAGGCTATAAAAATTCATACAGGGTACGATGTTGCCGGAATGGATGAAGTGGCATTACGTACGGTGGCCAAAAAATTAGGCCTAGAAGTGGATGAAACCATGGGAGTTGGCAAACTGATTGATGAGATATTTGGAGAAAAATGTGAGCATTTCTATATCCAACCCACTTTCATTACGGATTATCCAAAGGAAATGAGCCCCCTTTGTAAGGAGCATAGGGACAATCCAGCACTTACAGAACGTTTTGAATTGATGGTAAACGGGAAAGAATTGGCAAACGCCTATTCGGAGCTCAACGACCCAATTGATCAACGGGAACGCTTTGAGGAACAATTGAAACTTTCAGCCAAAGGGGATGATGAGGCCATGTTTATTGATCAAGATTTCCTTAGGGCCTTGGAATATGGAATGCCACCTACCAGTGGTATAGGCATTGGGATAGATCGTTTGGTGATGTTAATGACCAACAATGCCTCCATACAGGAAGTATTGTTCTTCCCACAAATGCGTCCAGAGAAGAAGCCTATAGAGCTGTCGGAAAATGAGAAAATTATTTTTGATGTTCTAAAAAAGGAAAAAAGAATGCCTTTGGAAGCCCTAAAAAATGCTTCTGGATTGAGCAATAAAGCTTGGGACAAAGGAATAAAATCTTTGGGAAAACAAGGGTTGGCAAAAGTTTCCAAAGTGGATGATTCTTTAATGGTAGAACTACAAGAATAAGTTTTTTATATATTCTTATTACGACCAATATAATGAGGAGGGGTTTTTGCCCCTCCTTTTTATTTTTATAGCTACTGTAAAAAGTTTAGCTTAGGGATTTTAAAAATCAACCATGGACCTAAGCAGAAAAATGGGCCTCTTATTAGGGCCTATCGCATTTTTTATAATAATCAATCTACCTTTTCACCTTATTTCAGAAACTGGCGACCCAGTAGTGGCCGTTGCGGTTTGGATGATCCTCTGGTGGATTACGGAAGCTGTTTCCATTTCCGTTACCGCCTTATTGCCCCTCATATTATTTCCTTTGCTCAATGTTATGTCCATCGATGATGTTGGGGCCAATTATGGTAGTCCCATCATATTTTTATTCTTTGGAGGTTTCGTTTTGGCCTTGGCCTTGGAAAAGGTAAATCTCCACAAACGGATTGCCCTGAACATCATTAAGATTACCGGTACGACCCCCAACAAGGTAGTACTTGGTTTTATGATCGCTACGGCATCCATGAGTATGTGGATCAGCAACACCGCCAGTACGGTGGTAATGCTTCCCATAGCCATATCGGTGATCCGATTGTTGATCAATGATGAGGACGGATTTACCAAGGATGACAAAAATTTTGCCTTGAGTGTAATGCTCGGAATAGCCTTTTCTGCGAATGCAGGGGGAATAGCAACCGTAATTGGTACACCTCCCAATTCTGTGTTGATCGGTTTATTGGAAAATGAATACAATATTGAAATCTCATTTTTAAAATGGATGGTCATTGGTGTGCCCTTTTCAGTGCTCATGGTTACCATTAGTTATTTGGTCCTCGTAAAGTGGATGTTTCCTAACAAACACCTAAAATTTACCGCCTCCAAACAAGTTATCCAATCGGAATTGGAAAAATTAGGTCCAATGTCCTCCAAGGAAAAAATGGTCTTGGTCATTTTTGGAATCACGGTCTTTCTATGGATCTTCAGGACCCTTATCAATGGAATATTCCCCAAATTGGGGCTATCGGATACCATAATTAGTATGATTGCCGCAGTTGCTCTTTTCGCGGTACCCCATAATATTAAAAAAGGGGATTTTATCCTTCGTTGGAACGATACCGAAAAATTGGCCTGGGGAATTTTGGTGCTTTTTGGAGGTGGCTTGGCATTGGCCAATGGAATGTCGGCCAGTGGGATCGTAGATATAGTCACCGATGCCATTGCCAATAGCGATATTAGTGTCTTGCTTACAGCATCCCTGCTCATAATTTTAATACTTTTTATGACCGAATTGATGAGCAACGTCGCATTGATTGCTGTATTGGCGCCTGTAGTTGCAGGGATAGCAATTGGTTTAAATGTCCCAATCGTATATTTACTTATACCTGTGACCATGGCAAGCAGTTGTGCCTTTATGCTTCCAATGGCCACACCGCCCAATGCCATAGTTTTTGCCAGTGGTTATATCAAGGTATCGCAAATGGCCAAGGTAGGATTTGTACTGAACTTAATTTCTGTAGTGATTCTTATTTTAATGTTCCAATGGGTACTGCCCCTAGTGTTCTAATAAAAAACAAAACCCCTGTTAAAACAGGGGTTTTATCTGACCAATCTAAAACCAAGTTTCTTGAAACCAATGTTTTATTTCATTATATACGTATTACTTCGCATTAATGGATGTTGTGGAAATGAAAATAGCACCAAATGCCTTTATTTAACATCTCCCTTTAAGTAATCTCACCAAAGCTGTTGAAATACCAATAAAAAAGCCCTTTATAGAAAGGGCTCTTTAATAGCTAAATTTAATAATGACAACCTAAATATTGGTCCCGAGACAATAATACCTTAATAACTGTAATTCAACACTTTATATCCTGTATTATAACACATCTGTAATTTTACGTTACAGAATACCCCTTAAAGAATCATTTTACTCCTTTTCCAATCAAGGTAGATTACGAGTCTAACTACCTATTGGTTATGATTTCGTTAACAAAAAAATGGGTTTATTATTCGGTTATTTGAGGAGATCTAAAAAAATTTGACTTTAAATGACTAAACAATTACTCCCAAAATTGCTTTTGTTTCTGTTGGTATTGGGCTATTCTACCTCGACTGAAGCCCAACTTTTCAAGAAAAAGAAAAATGATAAGACTGAAGACAGTTCAAAACCCAAAAAAGATGCCATTCAGCCCTATGACAAGGTAATCACCAAAGACGCCAAAACAGATCAAGGTCTATTTGCCATTCATGAGGTAGAGTACAAGTATTATTATGAAATCCCCGACTCTCTTTTCAACAAGGAAATGTTGATGGTGAGCCGCATTTCCAAAACTGCCAACGGCATAGGTTTTGGTGGAGGAAAAATTAATACCCAAGTACTTCGTTGGGAAAAAACATCCAAAAAGGTGCTTTTAAGGGTAGTTTCCTATGACGTAGTTGCAGCAGACTCCCTACCTGTACATGAAGCGGTTTCAAATTCTAATTTTGAACCGGTCCTTTATACTTTTCCTATCAAGGCTTTTCACAAGGATTCTACGATTACCGCAACGGTAATTGAAGTGAACGACTTCTTCGAAAAAGACGTAAACGCTTTGGGGATGCCAGAATTTTACAGAAAAAAATACAAGGTATCCAGATTGGATGACAGCAGAAGCTACATTGATACTTTGAAAAGCTACCCCCTTAATATTGAAGCTAGGCATGTAAAAACATATGCTGCCAGTGACGCCCCATCCAATGGGAGCCTTGGTTCCATATCCATAGAAATCAACAATTCCATGATCTTATTGCCTAAAGAACCAATGAAGCGCCGTTATTTTGACGAGCGGGTTGGATGGTTTGCCAGGGGTCAAGTAGATTACGGTCTGGACGCCCAAAAAAGTAAAACCATTCGCTATTTGGACCGCTGGAGATTGGAAGTAAAAGAAGAGGACAAGCAGAAGTTTGCCAATGGTGAGCTTGTTGAACCCAAAAAACAGATTGTTTATTATGTAGATAGGGCCACGCCAAAACAGTGGGTACCCTTTATAAAACAGGGAATAGAAGATTGGCAGGTCGCTTTTGAGGCAGCAGGGTTTAAAAATGCTATAATTGCCATGGATCCACCAACAAAGGAAGAAGATCCAGAGTGGTCACCAGAAGACGTGCGTTATTCTGTGGTACGTTATTTAGCCTCTCCGATACCAAATGCCAATGGTCCACATGTGAGTGATCCACGAAGTGGTGAAATTCTGGAATCGGACATTAACTGGTACCACAATGTAATGACCCTTTTACGCAATTGGTATTTCGTCCAAACAGCTGCGATTAACCCAGATGCCAGGGGCGTTCAATTTAAGGATGAAGTAATGGGGCGTTTGATTCGTTTTGTATCTTCCCATGAAGTAGGACATACGCTTGGGCTTCCGCACAATATGGGCAGTAGTATTGCCTATCCGGTAGATTCCTTGCGTTCGGCCAAATTTACCCAAAAATATGGTACGGCGCCTTCCATTATGGACTATGCCCGTTTCAATTATGTGGCACAACCCGAAGACGAAGGAGTTGCCTTAATGCCAAATATTGGTATCTATGATAAATATTCCATCAACTGGGGGTACAGACCTATAATGGGAAAAGATGCAGTGGATGAGAAAGCTACTTTGGACAGTTGGATTTTGGAACATGCAGGAGATCCTAAGTACAGATTTGGTAGCCAGCAACGCGATGTGGTCGACCCAAGTTCACAGACCGAAGATTTGGGAGATGACGCTATTAAGGCCAGTGATTATGGGATTGAAAATTTAAAGCGAATTGTCCCCAACCTTATCACTTGGACAGCCGAAGATGGTAAAGACTATGAAGATCTTGGAGACCTCTACAATCAGGTTTTAAGCCAATACAATAGGTATATGGGACACGTATCCAATAATATTGGAGGAGTTTACGAATACTACAAAACCTACGACCAGGACGGAGCCGTATACACCCATGTAGCCAAAGACCACCAAAAAAAGGCGATGGATTTTATTCAGAGACAATTGTTCGCCACTCCAGAATGGTTATTGGATCAAAATATATTCAATAAAATAGAAAATTCAGGTTCTGTAGAAAGGTTAAGGGCCCTTCAGGTAAGGACCTTGGAAAATATCCTGAGTTTGGGGACTATGGCCAGAATCGTAGAAAATGAAACTGCGAATGGAGATGAAGCTTACAATCTATTGGAAGTGACAATGGATTTAAGAAAAGGGATCTGGTCTGAATTGAAAAGCGGCAAAAAAATTGACACGTATAGAAGAAACCTTCAGAAGGCGCATATTGACCGTTTGGCTTATTTGATGACGGCAGAAAACCTAACCCCTCCAAAGGGCAGATGGGGAAGCCGTCAGTATACGGTCTTGAACACGAGTCAGTCTGACATTCGCTCCATAGCACGTGCAGAACTGAACATATTGAAACGAGATATTAGAAATGCCATTTCCAGGACTTCCGATAGCATGAGCAAATACCATCTACAGGATGCCCTTGTGAGAATAGATATGGTTCTGGACCCTAAATAAGGGATAACATATACTTCAAATATTAATAAAAAGGTGTGGTTTTAAAACCACACCTTTTTTATTGGCGACCCATTTATAATGCGAAATATTCAACTTGTAATTATTCACCACAGGAAATCGCACTTTCACAACAATATTTCTTGTCGTACGCTAAATTGAGTTAAGTTTATTCCAGATTAAATCCCAAGTTTATGTCTCAGAAAATAAAAAGCCTACTGTATTTTGTTTGTTTCATGGTATCAGTTGCCATGTATTATGGTTTAGAACCAGTATTGGAACAGAATTCAACTTCCGTTGAATCGGTTAAAATGAACAAGGTTGATAACAATGAAATGGATTCCAATAAAGTTGCAAGCTTGGACATTATGGAATAATCTTAAATAGAAACTACTAATCCTACTTATAAGTACAAATCAGGTATACCCCTTACATATGCCTGATTTTTTTTGTCCTAATTTTTATTTACACTGAATACCATACTTTTAGCATCTATCATTTTGCACAAAAGCTCCTGATTATACAATAGGTGCGTTAAAAGATTGCCAAAATCCCAACTCCGTTTAAACCTATTGCCTTTTGTGGTATCCTATAGAGGTAACCTATAAAATACAATTTACAATGAAAAAAGTAATTCTATTGGGGCTATTAATGATCGGCTTTATAGGCCTAGCCCAAAATGAAAGAGGAGAGCAGAGACATAGAGGAAATCAAGACGATCTGTCTCCGGAGCAAATGGCCACCTTACAGACCAAGCGCATGACGTTGACACTGGATTTAACCGAAGCCCAACAGCAACAAATTCAAAAAGTCCATTTAGAACAAGCCACAAGCCGTAAGGCAAAAATGATGGAGATGAAAGCGAAAAAAGAAAGTGGCGAGATGACCAAGCCCACTTCCGAAGAGCGCTATGTCATGCAAACAGCTAAGATGGACCAGCAAATAGCCCAGAAAGCAAAAATGAAACAGATTCTTTCCAAGGAACAGTATGAAAAATGGGAGAAAATGCATCATAGAAAGGGGCATCATAAAAGCCAAAGAAAGCATGGTTCCAAAGAAAACCACAAATCAAAGAATTGATTGACTTTCAAAGTTTAAACGGTAGCAATCAGTATTCCATCAAAAAAGCCCCATCCTTTAATTTAAGCTTGGGGCTTGATTTTTTAAAAAAACTATTACTGCAATTTGGGAATGATCGTTTCCAATGCTGTTATGGTGGCATCCAAATCTTCATAGGATAAGGCATTGTTAAGGAAATAACTTTCAAATGCACTTGGCGGCAAGTAGATCCCTTGGGATAACATCCCATGAAAATACTTCTTAAATGTATCGTTATTACCTTTGGCGGATGAAGCAAAATCAACCACTGGCTTGTCTGTAAAATGGAGGGAGATCATGGATCCAAATCTATTGATCTGATATGGGATCCCTTTTCCTTTCAAGACCTTATCAAAACCTTTGTGGAGATAGGCGGTCTTATCGGCAAGGCTTCGGAAAATTTCAGGCTTACTGTTCAATTCGGTCAACATGGCTAATCCCGCACTCATGGCCAAGGGATTTCCACTTAAGGTCCCTGCTTGGTAAACAGGTCCTACAGGCGCCAAATAGTCCATGATTTCGTTTCGAGCGGCAAAAGCCCCAACGGGCAAACCTCCTCCAATCACTTTTCCAAAGGTCACAATATCGGCGGCAATTTCCAAGACCTGTTGGGCCCCACCTCTTCCCAAACGGAAGCCGGTCATCACCTCATCAAAAATCAATAATATCCCTTCTTTTGTGCAAAGTTCCCTAAGTCCCTTTATAAAATCTTCATCAGGGATAATACATCCCATATTTCCTGCAACAGGCTCAATAATTACGGCTGCAATCGCACCTTTATTGGCATCTGTCAATGCTTCCACACTGGAAAGATCATTATAGGTTGCCAATAGGGTGTCCTTGGCTGTTCCTTTGGTGACGCCAGGACTATTTGGAGTCCCAAAGGTAACAGCTCCACTTCCTGCCTGAATAAGGAACGAATCGGAATGACCATGATAGCATCCTGCAAATTTTATGATCTTATCCTTTCCCGTATAGCCCCTTGCCAATCTCACAGCACTCATGCAGGCTTCGGTACCACTGTTCACAAATCTTATCTTATCAATATTTGGAACCATGGAAACCGCCAATTTCGCCAGATCCGTTTCAATCTCCGTAGGCATCCCAAAAGAAGTCCCTTTCTTGGCCTTTTCTATGACGGCATTGATGACAGGCTCATGGGCGTGACCTAATATCATTGGGCCCCAGGAAGCGATATAATCTATAAATTTATTTCCGTCCACATCGTAGAGATAGGCTCCTTTCGCCTCCTTTACAAAAATGGGATCACCTCCTACTGCCGTGAAAGCCCGTACCGGAGAGTTTACTCCACCAGGAATATATTGTTGTGCCTCGTCGAATAAGGCACTACTTCTTTTATAAATCATGTTTATTTTTTGATTTTTTCGGATTTGACAATCACTTCCTGACCGATTGCCAGATTGCTATTGTTCAATTTATTCATTTTCATCAAGTCGTTCACCGAAATAAAGTATTTACGGGAAATGGAGTACAAGGTATCCCCTTTGGTAACCACATGCACCTTATAATCATAGTCCTTGGTTTCTTTTTTGACCGCATAGCCCTCATCGGCCACATCCTGATCATATTTGTGAAGTCCATATTGCTCAATGAAGGAAATCAATTTTTGTGGATAACGCCTATCCGTTGCATAACCGGCATCGCTCAGACCATGGGCCCATCCTTTATAATCGTCAGAATCCAATTCGAACAAGGAAGCGTATCTGGCCCTAGAGGATAAGAATTCACTATGGTCCCTAAAAGAATACATGGGATGGTTGTATTTCCTGAAACACTCCCCTTTTTCGTCATCATCATGGAAATCATAATCGCCACTCCAATTGGTATGGCATTTTATCCCAAAATGGTTATTGGTTCTCATGGTAAGGTTACCCCTACCTCCACCACTCTCCAGGATACCCTGTGCCAGGGTAATGCTCGCGGGGATTCCATACGCCTTCATTTCAAATTTTGCAATCTCGGCAAATGTTTCAATGTATTCCTGAGTGGTTGCAATGGGGAACCTTACAAACTTACCTTCATCCTTTGGCAATGGATATCCATCGGAATCCACCTTACTTTGGGAGTTAGAATCTGTTGTTCTGTTCGCGGTTGTTTGGTGAGCCTTTCTATCCCTATGGGTATTGGATGCCCTTTTTTTGGCACCACAGCTCGTTAAAAAAATGGCTAACATCACAAATAGCCCAATTCGTTGTATCATAGTTCAATCAATGGTAAATTTTTCTTTTTCAAAACAAGGTTCATGCCCGCAATCCCTTGCAGTCCACCTGAATGGATCGCCAAAATTTTGGTATTGGGTTCAAAATAATCCTTACGGACCAGATCTAAAATCCCAAATAGCATTTTCCCTGTATACACTGGATCCAAAGGGATAGAAGTTTTTGATTTAAAGTCGTTCATAAAATCAATCAGCTCCCCGGTCACCTTCCCATATCCCCCAAAGTGATACCCGGACTCCAAGATCCAGTTTTCCCTTTGGGCAAATTTACAAATATCTTTTCTCAAAAAATCACCTTTTAATGCTGGGAAGCCTATTACTTTTTGATGGGATCCCGCCGAATTGATCAAACCTGCAATGGTACCTCCTGTTCCCACGCTTGCGCAGATGACATCAAAGGTTGTGTCATTTTCCATCAATATTTCCTCACAGCCCTTTACGGCCAAGGCGTTCGCCCCACCCTCGGGGATGCTATAAAAGGAGCCAAATTCTTCTTTTAACTGTTGTAAAAACTCAGGACTCTCCTTAGTACGATACCTTTGGCGGGGAATAAATTTAAATTCCATTCCCTGCTCTTTTGCCCATAACAAGGTTGGATTTTCCTGCCAATTATCAGCAAGTTCCTCCCCTCGTATAATACCGATGGTATTAAGTCCTTGCTCCTTTCCTGCATAGGCTGAAGCTGCAATATGATTGGAATAGGCCCCTCCGAAAGTTAAGAGGGTATCAAATCCCATACGCTTGGCCTCTGAAAGATTATAGGTCAGCTTTCTAAATTTATTTCCAGAAATATAGGGATGAATCAAGTCTTCCCGCTTCATAAATAGGGTGACTCTCTTTTCTTGTAGGATGGGTAGCTCAACCTGTTGATTGTAAACCTTCACACGATTGTTTTCTAGCACCAAAGATATTTAATAAAGCCAAACGGTCTTCTATTCTTGTTGTAATCAAGATTTTTTTCATTTTCATAAGCTTCCCTTTCAAAGCTTATATTCTTATATGCCTTATAGGTATTTACATATAAAACCGACCTTACCATCCATTCCAAGATATATAAAATATAAAATGGGACCACCAAAAGTTCCAGTTGCTGCTTCAAGTGGATCCGTTCATGGTTCATCAAAACCACATCCTCCCTCAAGGCGGTATTTTTTAGAATGATGAAGGGCCAAATGGAGAGGCCCACATAATTCTTGTGAAAAATATATTTACATACTAAAACCATTACCTGTGTTATCCTAAATTCGATTATAGAAATATACTAAATATTGGCGCTATTGGCAACCCATGAATAAATTGTAAGGACGCACCTACTTGGTTAAAAATTCTTAAATACTTCGTTAATCATGGGATTTGCTGTAATTTTACAGGAATGAAGAACATTATTCCTTTGGAAGAGGACGACTTTTATCTTTCCCCTGAGGGGTATAAGGTGTTTACCGAAAAATACCATTTAAAACGGGGACATTGCTGTGAAAGTGGCTGTAGACATTGCCCCTATGGATATAACAAGGGAACTAATCGCAGGTAGGTGCAGTATATTTTCGGCATGATATTTGAGGTATGTATATAGAATTCGTGTTTCTACAAATTAAAAAAAACAATCGCTATGAAAAAGTTCGCATATTTAATCGCCCCACTGCTATTGCTCTTGTTTATGGGTTCTTGCACTTCGGTAAGGGTATTATCAGATTACGATAAGGAAGCTAATTTCAATTCTTTTAAATCTTACGCCTTTTATAAGACAGGGATAGATAAGGCCCAAATTTCGGATTTGGACAAGAAGCGCATTTTGAAGGCTATTGAAACCGAGATGGCTACACGGGGATTTGTGAAATCCAATGACCCTGATGTGTTGATCAGTATTTTTACCAAAGAGCGTGAAGAAGTAGACGTCTACAGTAATTATTGGGGAGGTAGATACGGCTGGGGCTGGAATCCTTATTATTACGGATGGGGACCTGGATTTGGCTGGGGAGGCGGCAACAATGTAAGCACCAGAACCGAAGGCTCTCTTTACATTGATATGATAGACACAAAAAATAAGGAATTGGTGTGGCAAGGAAGAGGCGTAGGCACCTTGAACAATACACAAAACATAGAGAAAAAGGAGGAAAGGATAAAAGAATTTGTTTCAGAAATCTTGAAGGCCTATCCCCCGATGATTGCCTCGAAATAAAACAGATTTAGTATTGAAAACCGTCCGACCAGGGCGGTTTTTTAGTTGCAGAGGAGTATATTACCGACAGACAATCGTCTCATTTTTTGTATCTTTATATCTTTAAAAAGATACCGATGTCCTATAAGAGCAATCATATTTTAGATAAGCTTCCCAAGCACCTGAAACAGTACATAAAACCTCAAAACTACGAGGATTACACCTCCATCAATCAAGCGGTATGGCGCTATGTTATGCGAAAGAACGTGGACTACCTAAGTAGGGTGGCCCATAAAAGCTATATGGATGGACTTCAAAAAACAGGTATTTCCATAAACCACATTCCCAATATGTATGGGATGAACCGTATCCTAAAGGAAATAGGATGGGCCGCAGTTGCTGTAGACGGATTTATCCCGCCTTCGGCATTTATGGAATTCCAAGCTTATAATATTTTGGTCATCGCCTCGGATATCCGTCAACTGAATCATATAGAATACACCCCGGCACCGGACATTATTCATGAAGGCGCGGGTCATGCCCCCATCATTGCCAATCCTGAGTATGCAGAATACCTTAGGCGATTTGGAGAAATTGGCTGTAAGGCCATTTCCAGTGCCAAGGATTACGAACTGTACGAGGCAGTACGACACTTATCCATCATAAAAGAGGCTTCAGACACCCCACAGGAAGAAGTGGACAAGGCAGAAAAAGGCATTGAGGACCTGCAGCAGAACATGGGGGAACCCAGTGAAATGGCCCTGATAAGGAACCTTCATTGGTGGACCGTTGAATACGGCTTGATAGGAACCGTGGAACAACCTAAAATATATGGAGCCGGACTGCTTTCTTCCATTGGTGAAAGCGCATGGTGCATGACGGATAAAGTAAAAAAGATCCCTTATTCCTTAGAGGCTGCCCACATCTCATTCGACATAACCAAACCTCAACCCCAACTTTTTGTCACCCCTGATTTTGCATTTTTAAGTCAGGTTTTGGAAGAGTTCGCCAATACCATGGCTTTACGCACAGGTGGACTAATTGGCATTACAAAACTCATACACTCCAACGCTTTGGGTACGGCAGAACTTAGTACTGGACTTCAAATATCAGGTGTCTTTGATCGTGTGATTCAATTTGACAACAAACCTGCCTATATAAAAACAAAAGGCAAGACCGCCCTTTCTTATAGGGAAAAAGAATTGGTAGGACATAGTATCAAACATCATGCTGAAGGTTTTGGCTCTCCCATAGGGAAACTCAAAGGTTTCAATTTGGCCATTGAGGATATGAGTCCGCGAGATCTAAAGGCATATCACATTTATGAAGGAGAAACCGTTTCCTTAGAATTCGAGAGCGGGGTTAAAGTCACTGGTGATATTATAACGGGGACACGTAATCTACGAGGGGAGATTATCCTGATTACTTTTGAAAACTGTACGGTAACCTACAAGGATGAAACCTTGTTCCAACCAGATTGGGGCCTATATCATATGGCCGTTGGCGAAAATGTATTCTCTGCCTATAACGGACCTGCCGACCTGGGTAGTTTCGACCTTGTTTCCCATGAACTTTCAGAAACTACTATAAAAGCCAAAAAAACAAAAGAGACCA
Source organism: Flavobacteriaceae bacterium KMM 6897 (assembly GCA_035798135.1). Lineage (GTDB taxonomy): Bacteria > Bacteroidota > Bacteroidia > Flavobacteriales > Flavobacteriaceae > Sediminicola. The sequence goes on from JAPFBR010000010.1 coordinate 34,776, forward strand.
CCCAATTGGAATTGCTGTACCAACAAATAAGGGAATTCAGGGAAGGAACCAACACAACCATCTCCAGAAACAAGGTTTTTCAAGAAGTTAAAGCCAATTATCCAAAAGACTGGCTGCTTTCAATTGAACTTTATGAATTGGCGGTAACCAATGGGGATGAGGAGTTTGCTACAGAAATCGTGAAACATCTTGAAATGGTGAAACAGGAAAATCCAAACTTGGGCCACCTGATCGATGATGGTCTAACCTTGGTGGACCAAAGCCTGGTGGGTTAATTCATGTAGCAATCTAAAATTTCATAAAGGGATAGGTTTGCTTCAGCACATCCATTTTTTGTTCCAACGCTTTTAGAAATGCCAAGTGTTGGTCAGAATTTGGATCAAAAGGTCTATGACTTAAGCCTCGCTGGATCTCTCCAACTTTTTCCATTACGGGATAAGCCTTGTTGTCTACCCAGCAATCCTTGAATTTTTCCCATATATAGGTAATGGCCAACTCGCTGGGGTGTACCATGTCCTCCGCATAAAAACGATAGTCACGTAACTCGTCCATCATAATCTCATAAGAAGGAAAATAAGAAATAGACCCTGTCTTCAGCATCTTGTGAATGGCCGTAATCAAATGGGCCTTACTACGTTGGTTTGCCACAAAACCATCTTTCAAATGCCGTACCGGGGAGACCGTAAATACAAGTTGTGCAAGCGGATTGTTAGTCTGAATTAATCTAGTGATACCTTCCAAGCATGAGACCACCTCATCTACAGACAGCAATTCTTTGGTAAATTGTTTTTGCTGTACTTTATGACAATTGGCCACTACTGAACCCGATGCATTGTTGCGGTACACCCATGAAGTTCCAAGGGTGATTAAAATGTGGGAAGCTCCTTTAATTTGTTGCCTTGTTTGTTGCAACCCCGTATTCAATCGGTCCAAAAGTGTTTCCTCAGAGGCATGGCTCAATATAGAGTGTCCATCAAAACAATGCCAACGCTCATTTAAAAAGAACACATCAGCTTTGGTATACTCCTTTTCAGCAATCGCCCTGGAAAGCAAATTTTCAATGGCCAAAGGATGGAACAATATCCCAAAAGGGTTCCCCATAGATTGAAACTTGTAATACCCCAGCTTATTCCCTATATGCTCCGCGAAGCACGATCCCAAAGATAAGATATGACCATCATAGGTGATGGGGTTTTGAGCTTTTTCCAGTGGCACATGTGTTTGAAGCTTCATGGTCTATTCTATTTAGCAAAACACCCAAATGATATCAAAAATCAAATGGGTGCTTCTTTTACGTGTATTCATTTTCGACTGCAATCGAACGGATATTACGATTATTGCAGATATTCCTTTACTCTTTCCAATGCCTCAGGGATCCCAGCCGGACTTTTACCTCCTGCCGTTGCAAAGAAAGGTTGTCCCCCTCCTCCACCTTGGATAAATTTGCCCAATTCCCGGACAATGGTTCCTGCATTCAATTTCTTCGAGGCCACCAACTCCTTGGAGATATAACAGGATAACAAGGCTTTTCCTTCCTGTTCCGAAGCGAACAATAGGAACAAATCAGTTTTATTGTTTCCCATCTCAAAGGAAAGATCCTTGATACTGGCAGCATCCAAATCTACCTTCTTGGCCAGAAATTGGACTCCGTTAACAGTTGACAATTCGTTCAACAGATCCTCTTTTACATTTTTAGCCTTTTCCTTCAACAATGCTTCTACCTGTTTTTTAAGAACATTGTTTTCCTCCTGCAACGATACTACCGCCTTTTTTGGATCCGGAGCATTGTTCAACAAGTCCTTGATTTCGAACAAGGTCCTGTTGTTTTCGAAATAAAAATCCTTAACCGCATCCGACGTTATGGCTTCTATCCTCCTAATCCCCGATGCCACGGCACCCTCTGATCGTATTTTAAAATGCCATATCTCGGCAGTATTGCTCACGTGGGTCCCCCCGCAAAGTTCTATGGATTTCCCAAAGCGAACGGTACGTACGGCATCCCCATATTTCTCGCCAAAAAGGGCCATGGCCCCTTGTTTCAAAGCTTCTTCCATAGGTACGCTCCTGTGTTCTTCAAGAGCTAACCGACCATCGATCCTAGCATTTACAAAATCCTCCACATCCCTGAGCTCATTTACCGTGAGCTTTGCGAAATGGGAAAAATCGAAACGCAAATATTTGGAATGGACCGCAGAGCCTTTCTGTTCCACATGTGCGCCCAATACCTCTCTAAGGGCCTGGTGCAATAAATGTGTTGCGGTATGGTTGGCAGCAGTACGATGTCTTTGGTTTTGGTCTACGACGGCCTTGAATTTCTCCGTAACATTCTTGGGAAGATCCTTACTGAAATGCAATATTTCATTGTTCTCCTTTCTTGTATCCAAGATGTAGATCACATCTCCATTGGAGGTCTCCAGGTACCCCTTATCCCCAACTTGTCCTCCGCCTTCCGGATAGAATGGGGTCATATTGAATACCAATTGATATTGTTCCCCGTCTTTTTTGGAGGTCACCTTTCTATACTTTACCAACTTCACATTGGCCTCCAAACTATCGTATCCTACAAATTCCTGCTCCGGATCATTTAATAAGATGGTCCAATCTTCTTTGGATATTTCAGAGGCGGAACGGGAACGGGTCTTCTGTTCCTGCATAGCCACTTCAAATCCTTTTTCGTCCAATTGAAATCCTCTTTCCCCTAGAATTAGGGAGGTAAGGTCAATTGGAAACCCATAGGTGTCATAAAGCTCAAATGCCTTTCTGCCATCTATCAGTTTTCCTTTGGCATTCGCCAAAACGCTATCCAATAACACCAAGCCTTGATCCATAGTCTTTAAGAACGAATGTTCCTCTTCCTTTACCACGTTTTCTATCAACTGGTATTGTTCCTTCAACTCTGGGAATGCGTGACCCATGGTACTGCTGAGCACCTGAACCAATCTGTACATAAAGGGTTCTTTGGTGTTCAAAAAGGTAAACCCGTATCGAATGGCTCTTCGGAGTATTCTACGGATTACATAACCCGCACCTGTATTACTTGGCAATTGTCCATCGGCAATGGAAAATGATACGGCACGGATATGGTCGGCAATCACCCTAATGGCGATGTCCGTTTCTTCATTTTTCCCGTATTCGGAATTGGTAATGGTCTCTATCTCCCTTATTATTGGCGTAAATACATCTGTATCATAGTTGGATTTTACCCCTTGCAGTACCATACAAAGGCGTTCAAAACCCATTCCGGTATCCACATGTTTTGCCGGTAACGATTCTAAGCTACCATCGGCCTTCCTATTGTATTGCATAAAGACCAAGTTCCAGATCTCCACAACTTGCGGATGGTCCTGATTGACCAATGATGCGCCGGAAACTTTGGCCTTTTCTTCCTTGGAACGGATATCTACGTGTATTTCTGAGCAAGGGCCACAAGGTCCCTGGTCTCCCATTTCCCAAAAGTTGTCGTTTTTGTTTCCGTAAATGATACGCTCTTCGGGGACTATTGCTTTCCAAAGCTCCAAAGCCTCTGTATCCATTCCCAAGTTATCCGCATCCTTGCTTCCTTCGAATACGGAAACATATAGGCTCTCCTTGTCAATTTTATATACCTCGGTCAAAAGTTCCCAAGCCCAGGCAATTGCTTCTTTCTTAAAATAGTCTCCAAAGCTCCAATTCCCCAACATCTCGAACATAGTATGGTGGTAGGTATCCTTGCCCACTTCTTCCAGGTCATTGTGCTTCCCGCTTACCCTAAGGCATTTTTGGGAATCCGTTGCCCTTTTGGATTTGGGCGCACTGTTCCCCAAAAAGAACTCCTTAAACTGGTTCATTCCAGCATTGGTGAACATGAGGGTAGGATCGTCCTTAATGACCATAGGGGCCGAGGGCACAATCCTGTGTGTTTTTTCTTTGAAAAATTCTAAAAACGTATTTCTTGCTTCTTGGGATTTCATGTAATATGGTAAGCTTTTTATAAAATTGGCAGTTTGTGCCAAACAATTTTTATATTTGTTTGTTGTGATAATTGAGAGCACAAAAATAGGATAATTTCCATTTATGTCGAAAGTAAAATATTTTTACGACCCGGACACTCTTTCGTATCGAAAGATAGAGCCCAAGAAATCTAGAAAATATAGGAACTTAACGTTTTTTCTGTTGGGTTCGGCCATCTTTGGTCTTCTGGGACTTACCATCATTTTAAACACGAGCATTTTAAATACTCCAAGGGAACTTTCCCTTCAGCGGGAGGTAAAAAATTACGAGCTACAATTTGAGCTTTTGGGTAAGAAAATGGAACAAATGGAACAGGTCCTGGCCAATATTGAGGATAGGGACAACAATATCTACCGTTTATATTTTGAGGCCAATCCTATTCCTGAAGAACAACGAAGAGCAGGTTTTGGTGGCGTCAACAGGTACAAATCATTGGAGGGCTTCAATAATTCTGAAATGATAATGGGCACCTCCAAGCGCATGGATATCATTCAGAAACAGATGGTGATTCAATCAAAATCTTTGGACGAAATTACCAAATTGGCCGCAGAAAAGGAAAAATTATTGGCGGCCATCCCAGCGATACAGCCTATTTCCAATGACAAACTTACACGTATGGCTTCCGGTTACGGATGGCGATCGGACCCCTTTACCAAAGCACGTAAAATGCATTGGGGAATGGATTTTACCTCACCAAAAGGAACACCCATCTATGCCTCCGGCGATGGTAAGATCATAAGGGCCGATAATAATTCTTCTGGATACGGGAAGCACATTCGCATAGATCACGGGTATGGATATATCAGTCTTTACGCCCATTTGAGCAATTATAATGTCAAGTATAGACAGCTGGTAAAAAGAGGAGACCTCATCGGTTTTGTAGGGAGTACGGGTCGTTCAGAAGCCCCACATTTACATTATGAAGTATGGAAAGATGATGGTCGCATCAACCCTATTAATTTTTACTATGGAAGTTTAACGGCAGAAGAGTTTGAAAACATGCTGAAATACGCCATACAAGAAAACCAATCTCTGGATTAAGATGCATATAGAACTTCCTGAAAAAAGATATTATGGTATTGGGGAAGTCGCCAAAGCCTTTAACGTGAATACGTCGCTCATCCGTTTCTGGGAGAAGGAGTTTGATGTGCTACAGCCAAAAAAAAATGCCAAGGGCAATAGAAAATTCACCCCACAGGACATTAAAAATTTACAATTGATCTTTCATTTGGTGAAAGAGCGCGGTTTTACCTTGGAAGGGGCAAAAACCCATTTAAAGGAGGAAAAGTTAAAGACCCTTTCTACCTTTGATATTATTTCCAAATTGGAGGGGATCAAGGCAGAGCTCATAAAAATCAAAAACCAACTTTAACACTAACCATAAAAAATAATTATCAATGAAAAAGTGGCTTATTCCAGTAATCATTATTGTTGTCATCGTCTTTGGAGTTTACCGTTGGGCCGTTGGCTTCAATAATACGGCGATTGACCTAAAAGAGGCTTCAACCAAAAATTGGGCAAATGTGGAGAGTTCCTACCAGCGTAGAAACGACCTTATAGGCAATTTGGTAAAAACAGTACAAGGGGCGGCAGATTTTGAAAAGGGAACCTTAACGGCCGTTATAGAGGCACGAGCCAAGGCCACGTCCGTTTCCATAGACCCTACCAACATCACGCCTGAGCAATTGGCAAAATTCAACGAGGTACAGGGAGGTTTGAGTGGAGCCTTAAAAAGCTTATTGGTAACCGTGGAACGCTATCCAGAACTAAAGGCAAACCAAAACTTCTTGGAGCTTCAATCACAATTGGAAGGCACGGAAAACAGGATCAATGTAGCCAGGGACCGATTCAACGCCACTGTAGAGCCCTATAACAAGCATATCAAAAGATTCCCCAATTCCTTTTTGGCGGGGATGTTCAATTTCAGTGAACTGGCATACTTTCAATCAGAAGCCGGCGCAGAAAATGTTCCTGATGTGAATTTCGATTTCAATTAAAAATAACCAAATGTCCAAGGTAGAAGATTTTTTGACCGCTGAAGAGGAAGCAGCTGTTGTGGCCGCTATTGTGGAGGCAGAAAAAAATACCTCTGGGGAAATTAGGGTGCATATTGAAGCCCATACCAACAAAGACCACTTTGATAGGGCCAAGGCCTTATTCCATTACTTAAAAATGGACAATACCAAAGAAGAGAATGGGGTACTTATCTATGTGGCCGTTGCCGATAAAAAGTTTGTGGTTTTAGGGGACAAAGGGATCAATAAAGTGGTGCCGAAGGATTTTTGGGATTCCACCAAGGAGGCCATTGAGCACCAATTTAAACAAGGAAACTTCAAAAAGGGACTCATAGATGGGGTTTTAAAGGCTGGCAAGGCATTGGCAACACATTTCCCTTGGCAGCATAACGATACTAACGAATTGAGCAATGAGGTATCTAAAGGTTAGTATTCTTCTTATATTTTTATTGGGCTTTTCAGTAAGTTTTGGTCAATACCCGATTCCGGATAAACCAAAACTACAGACCAGTGTCTATGATTATATCAATTTACTGTCCAGTTCGGAAAAAACGTCCTTGGAACAGAAACTGATCAAATATTCGGACAGCACCTCCACACAGATCGTTGTGGCCATTATCAACTCAACCGAAGGGGAGAACATCAATTATTTAGGTGCCCAATGGGGAGAGGCCTGGGGCATAGGTCAGAAGGACGAGGACAATGGCGTATTGGTGCTCTTGGCCAAAGGAGACCGTAGAGTGGCCATTAATACCGGGTATGGTGTGGAAGGCTCCTTGACCGATGCCATGACACGCAGGATCATTGAGACCGTTATTATCCCCGAATTTAAAAAAGAGGATTATTATGCAGGACTGGACAAAGGGGCGGACGCCATGTTCCAAGTGCTGACAGGGGAGTTTAAAGAAGATCGCACGAAAACCGAGAAACGTGGTTTTCCTTTAAAATCGCTGTTACCCTTTATCATCTTTTTTATCATCATGATTATTCTTTCCAACCGCAATAAAAGAGGCGGTGGCAAAAATGGCGGCAGACGCGGAGGCTTTAGTATTTGGGATGCCATTATCCTCAGCAATATGGGCCGTGGAGGTTTCGGCGGAGGGTCATCTTCCGGCGGTGGTGGCTTTGGCGGTGGCGGAGGTTTCGGAGGAGGCTTCGGCGGCGGCGGCTTTGGCGGTGGAGGCTCCTCAGGGGGATGGTAACCCTTTACTTCATTTGTAAACCAACATGCATTCAATTATTCCTATACCACAAAACCAATTATATAAAACAAAAAGGAGAACCACATATTGGGTCCTCCTTAGTTGATTATTATAAATAATACTGCTATTTATTTCTTTCTCATAAACACTGAAATGGGCACTCCTGTAAAATCAAAATGCTCCCTTAATTTATTCTCCAAAAAGCGCTTGTACGGATCGCGCACATATTGAGGCAAATTACAAAAGAATGCAAATTGCGGATAGGGTGTTGGCAATTGTGTACAGAACTTGATCTTTACATATTTTCCTTTATACGCCGGTGGCGGATTGTTCTCAATGATGGGCAACATAATATCATTGAATTTTCTCGTCTGTATTTTCTTGCTCCTATTCTGATAGACTTCAACGGCGGTTTCTATGGCCTTATAAATACGTTGTTTTGTCAATACAGAAATATACAGGATGGGTACATCGGTAAATGGTTCTATGGCCTGCTTGATTTTTTCGGTGTATTTTTTGATAGTATTGGTCTCTTTGTCCTCTATCAAATCCCATTTATTGACCAGGATCACAACACCTTTGTTATTGCGCTGTGCCAACCAAAAAATATTCTCCACCTGCCCATCAAAACCTCTTGTGGCATCCAATAAAATGATACACACATCAGAATGTTCTATAGCTCTTACCGAACGCATAACGGAGTAAAATTCCAGATCCTCCTTCACCTTTGCCTTCCTACGGATTCCCGCAGTATCCACAAGGTTGAACTCAAACCCAAAACGATTGTATTTGGTATCAATACTGTCCCTAGTGGTACCTGGGACATCGGTAACGATATATCTATCTTCCCCTATTAAAGCGTTTATAAAGGACGATTTTCCTGCATTAGGCCTTCCTACCACTGCAAAACGTGGTAATTCGCTTTCCTCTATCTGCTCATGCTCTGGCAATACTTCTATCAAGGCATCCAATAGCTCTCCGGTTCCACTCCCACTAATACTGGCAATGGTATAGTATTCTCCCAAACCTAAAGAATAAAATTCCACAGCATCTTCGGCCCGCTTACCATTGTCCACCTTGTTGATGGCCAATAATACGGGTTTGTTGTGGCGTCTTAACATATTGGCCACATCCTCATCCATGCCCGTAACTCCAGCTTCCACATCAACCATAAAAATGATGACATCGGCCTCATCAATGGCCAACTCTACCTGCTTATCTATTTCCGCTTCAAAAACGTCATCACTTCCTAAAACATATCCCCCTGTATCAATAATGGTAAACTCACGTCCATTCCAATCACTTTTTCCGTAATGTCGGTCGCGCGTAACTCCGCTTTCCGCATCTACGATCGCCTCTCTTCTCTGTACCAACCGATTAAAAAACGTCGATTTTCCTACATTAGGTCTCCCTACAATGGCTACAATTGCACTCATACTTCTTTAATTTGCTGCAAAAGTACTGTTTATATCTGAAGAAAAACAGAATAACTTAATGCCTCTGTTCTGGTATTTAAGGTCATAGGGGAATACGTGAAGATCAAAAGCTACCAAAAACAGCAATGGAGCGCTATAATTTACAATAGTTATAAAAATATAGGGCAAAGGTGGATGGGATTGACCGCTAGTTTAGAGCATGTAATTAGGTACGACAAGCTCTTCATGAGCCATTCCTAAATAAGGGTCACCAATTTTTCTTTTCCTGATAATCTTGGCCGGTCTACCAAAAGCGAGAACCGAGTTAGGAATATCACATAAGACAAGTGTACCGGCCCCAATCACCGAATGATCACCTACGGTAATATTTTCGATACAAACGACTCCGATACAAATAGCCGAGCATTTCCCTAAATGAAAACCTCCTCCTACACAGACCAAGGGGGCCAAACTTGAATAATTGAGCATCACACTATCATGTTCCAATATAGAATTTGTATTCAAAATGCAATGATTGCCTACAAACGCATTTGAGCTTATTTTTACGCCAGCCAATACAACTGTGCCCTTACCCAAAATCACTTCTCTGGAAACGGCAGCAGAAGGATGTACGGTGGAAATAAACTCCAAGTCCGGCACCAATTCTTGAATTTTTTGCACCACACACTGACGAATCCAATTATCTCCAATGGCAACTACAATACCAGATACCTCATATTTATCTATTATAGCAGGCAGGGCTTTTACATCTCCAAGAATTTCATATCCAGAAAAAAAGCTACCTGATCTTTTATATGAATCCAAAAAGCCAATACATTCAAAGATCCCTTCTTTTAAAAGACTGTCTAAAACCACTCCTCCATGGCCTGAAGCCCCAAATATGACTATTTTTTGCATCTGTCGATTAATTTTAGCTTTAAATCGGATAATCTAAAATATTAGCCGACCAATCTAAAATATTGGTAAAGATAGAATTGTCTTACTACAGTTAATGCCACTGAAAATTAAAATTCTAACTCATTTGAATTCAAATCCCAACTTGGTCACTGGAAAAAGAAGCAGTATCTTTTATCAGAAATTATTAACCGAATAAATTGAAAACACCAAACAGTGATATTTTCTTAAGACCACGGTTTCAACTTCATTTAAATACTTCGAAAGAAATTGTACTCACCAAATTCGAGAAAAACAAGAAACCAACATTCCTTGTAAAACAGATCGATGATCATATCTTTATAAAATTTGAACAAGGACTTCGTACTTTTTGGACCCCGGAATTGCACTTGGAACTACACGAAGAGGATAACAGTTCTTGTAAAATCAAAGGCCTTTTTGGTCCCAGTCCTTCACTATGGACATTCTTTATGTTCCTGCATTTTGGAGTTGCCACCTTATTTATTGTCATTGGCATTTGGGCCTATTCCAATTGGGCTTTGCACAAACCCTTTGGATTGCAAATGGGGATTTTAGTAATATTGGTAGTGGTTTGGGGCTTACTTTATGCCTTCGGGAGAACGGGAAGAAAAAAAGGAGAGCCCCAAATGAAGGAGCTCTATACTTTTATGTCCGAGGTCATCTCCCCCTGATTATTGATTGTACCCGAATCGCTTTAATTGATTGGGATTACTGCGCCAGTTTTTATTCACTTTTACATACAATTCCATATGCACCTGTTTGTCAAAGAATTTTTCCAGATCCTTTCGGGCTTCTACCCCTACTCTTTTTAAGGCCGATCCCTTATGGCCTATGATGATACCCTTTTGGGAATCACGTTCAACCATAATTACAGAGCGCATCCTGATTATATCTTCATCTTCAAAAAATTCTTCCGTATCTATTTCCACAGAATATGGGATCTCTTTTTTATAGTGCTGCAGGATTTTCTCGCGTATGGTTTCGTTTACAAAGAAACGTTCCGGCTTATCTGTCAATTGATCCTTTGGATAGTATGGTGGTGAAACGGGCAATAAGTCCATGATCCGATGGAACACTTCCTTGACATTGAAATTTTGTAGTGCGGAGATGGGGTGTATTTCAGCTTCAGGCAATTGTGCCTGCCAATACTGCACCTGCTCTTCCAGTACACCTTGTTCCGATATATCGATCTTGTTCAATAACAGCAATACAGGGATCTTACTATTCTTTATCTTATCAAAAAAACCTTCATCTTTTAAGGCCTTCTCCCCTATTTCTACCATATAGATCAATACATCTGCATCCTCAAAGGCAGATTTTACAAAGCCCATCATGGAGGATTGCAACTCATAGGCTGGTTTAATGATCCCTGGAGTGTCCGATAAGATCATTTGAAAATCCTCCCCGTTCACGATTCCAAGGATTCTATGTCTGGTGGTCTGTGCCTTGGAGGTGATAATGGATAGTTTTTCCCCCACAAAAGCGTTCATCAACGTGGATTTCCCCACATTGGGATTCCCAATAATATTTACAAACCCTGCTTTATGCTCTGCCATCTTTTACCTTTAAAAAATACGTTTTCATTGCTTGGTTGACCTTGGGTGCCAAATAGAGAACCGCAATCATATTGGGGATCACCATAAGGGCAAAAGATAAATCGATCAAGTTTACCACTAAGTCTACCGAAGCTACTGCTGCAAAGGTAATGCTTAAGATATAAATGTGGTTGTAATACTTGCCAATTTTGGCATTGGTCAAAAAGGAAAGGCATTTGGTGCCGTAATAGGAATAGGTAAATAAGGTGGATAGTGCAAAGGCCGCTACCACCACCATCAAGAGGATATCCCCAACCCCATAGAGCGATTTTTTAAAAGCGATCAGGGTCATGGTTATGCCGTTATTCTCTGCTTCCAGATGGGCCCCGCTCAAAAGGATGACCACAGCGGTTAGGGTACAGACTACAATAGTATCTATAAACGGGCCCAACATGGCCACGAGGCCCTCCTGAATGGGTTCACTGGTCTTGGATTGTCCATGGTACATGGGCGCATTCCCAACTCCCGATTCATTGGAGAATACCGCCCTTCGAATTCCAATGATGATAAGTCCCCATAGACCACCCTGAACGGCAGTCTTAAAATTAAAGGCCTCCACGAATATCAACTTTAGGGAAGGAAATATTTGACCCGCATTAATGATCATAATATAGATGACGGCCACCAAATAGATGAGTACCATAAAAGGCACTATGGCCGTGGCCACTTTAGCAATTTTCTTAAGCCCGCCAAAGATAACGAAGGAGGTAATGATGGACAGGACGATGCCTATGCCCAACTTCCAATTGAAATCGCCCAAAAGGGCAATATTTTCATTGGGTTTGATCACACCCATGAGGGTTTGTGTAAATTGGTTGACGGTAAATGCCGGGAGTACCCCAAAGAGTCCTGCCAAACAAAAGAACACGGCCAAAGGTTTGGCTTTCTTACCCATCCCTTTGGTTATATAGTACATGGGCCCACCTTGGAGGTTTCCTTCACTGTCATGACCCCGGAACATAATAGCGAGGCTACAGGAATAAAATTTAATGCACATCCCAACGAGTGCGGTCACCCAAATCCAGAAAACAACCCCTGGTCCCCCCAAATAAATGGCAATGGCCACTCCAGAGATATTCCCCAAACCAACGGTCGCCGCAACGGCAGAAGACAGCGCTTGTAGGTGACTCACGTCCCCAGGATCATTGGGATTATCATATTTCCCCGCTGTAATTGCGATGGCATGTTTAAAATACCGATAGGGCAATAGTTTGGAATAAAAGACTAGAAACAATCCTCCCCCTATAATTAGAAAGAGCATAACCCACTCTGTATAAGGTAAAACTGAGGCTAAGAAATCATTGATTACGTTCATAAAAATTGAAAAATTTCTAAGATATGGAATATAATAGATGAAGCCCGAAAGTAACTAAAAAAGATTTATTGATTTATGTTTTGATAATAGCAAAAAAGCTTTGTATCTTTGCACCCACAGCGCGGGATAGAGCAGTAGGTAGCTCGTCGGGCTCATAACCCGAAGGTCACTGGTTCGAGTCCAGTTCCCGCTACTAAGCAAACCAGATACGAAAGTATCTGGTTTTTTCGTTTAGCGCAAAAGCTATGCTTGCATTGGCTTTGGAGATAAACAAAAAACAAGGCGCAAAGTGACTGTGGTTTTCTTTGTAAAGCCACCCCAAGGCCCTTTCCGAAGTGAAACGAAGGAAAGAATCCAGTTCCCGCTACTAAGAAAAAGCTTCACAGCAAGGTTAGACTTTTTATACACTTTTATTAAAGTGATTTATGCCTTTTACTTTAAATGTACTTTTAAATTCCAAAATCAACATTTAATTATAATTGTTACCTTCCTACCGTTTTAAAATAATCAGCACTACGGAAACCCATCAATACCGCCAAATTATCTTTGTATTCATTCTTTTGGGTACCCTTTATTCCTTTGGACAAAATCCTGCGGCCTCTGATGATGTAAAAAATGTAGGGCATCAATTGGAATTGAGGCACGATAACGATTTTTTCACCTTTACGGACCGTTACTATACATCTGGTTTATTTTTGACGTATCGGACCCTTTTGCAAAAAGGAATATTATCCTCTGGAAAGGAACAGATTAAATTTTCTATTGGGCAGGAAATTTTCTCCCCTTCAAATATTAAATCAGGTGAAATTGCGGACTTGGATCGACCCTATGTGGGCTTTCTGGGGCTTGTAGGCGGATGGTCACATGCGCAAAACACCAGTCTATTGGAAGCTGATCTGCTATTGGGTGTTGCCGGCCCGGCTTCTGGCGCCAGTGGTTTTCAAAAATGGTACCACCATACCTTTGTGGTATCGGATCCCCCCGTTTGGGGCAATCAAATGGAAAATAGTATTCATGCAAATATGTATGCAAAATATTTAAAGGAATGGCGCTTGGCCCCCAACCCCTTTAGTGTACATATGTCCATAAAACCACAAATCGCCATTGGGACAAGGGACAGTTATGTTCATCCGGAATTTATGGCAACCTTTGGTAGAAGGAACCGCTTATCATCCAGTATGGCTCATAACCAATTGGGTGCAGTGGACCGTGAAATCTTTTTTTCATTGACCGCAGGTCACAGATTTGTCTTCCACAATGCTCTATTGGAAGGAAACGCCCTAGGTGACAATTCTGTTTTTTTAGTGCAAGCCGATAAAAACGTATGGTACTTTGGGTTTGATTTTAAACACCGTTTTGGCCAAAATAATTATTGGTTTGGCTACCGGATCAATTCTCCTGAATCCCAAAGAACCCAGTCACACAGATACATTATCCTTTCCTATGCTCGGAATTTTTAACTATAATTTCAATACAGGATACCCTACTTATTTTTCCTTTTTTAGATTGATTTGTCTGTTGGCCGCTTCATGTATTCCTGCCAAAGCACCAGAACATATTTATCAGCGCCGCGGTCGTTTCTTTTAAGAAAACCATATTCATAAACGAATAGATACACATCCCCTTTCTGGTTTTTCCAGTAATGGGTGAAGAAATTGGGGTCGAAACCCTCTTTCAGCAACACTTCGGACCGCACTTTGGCCATCCCGGATTTGTTGTAGCCCTTTAGAATGGTCCTGTTCTTTTTCAATTGGGTATCTATCTGCCTGAACAGCGTACCTCCTGTAGTTTTGGTAACTTGGTATTGATGGGCACTCTTGCAATGGGCGTCACAGTACAGCTTATCTATCCGCCCACTTAACTCCTTCTGACAGCACAAGCATTGCCTACCTGTTTTTTCCATTACCTGTATATTATTCGAATAATATACAGGTAATATACCGTAAAGACTTCAATTTCAGTTACTTTTTCACAAAAGCTTTATATGGACCGGTTAAAGAACATCACCCTAAAACACCTTATCATTGCTGAACAACGCTGTATTGGGCTACAGTTCTATTCGGACAAGGTTTTGAATGCCATGGCCCAGGGTTTGCCCCATATATCCTATAACCAAGAATACCAATTGTACCACCTACCAAACACCAAGGAGAACCTAGGGGAAATCTTTAAAACCTTTAGAGGTGTAGCATGGTTGAATTGCGCCCATTTTTTCGACAAAATTCCGTCGGGAAAACAGGAGCGGAAGGCAAATTCAACATATATAGACCATATAAGGTCACATACCATCTGCCCTCCCGAATATTTGCAGAAATTGGAACTGAAAATGTACGCAGAAAACACTATTTGCACTTATATTTCCTGTTTTGAACGGTTTCTAAAAGCCCATGAAGGAAAGAATCCCCAACATTTGCACGAAGGCGATATCCGCTCGTACCTACATACGTTGGTTAGGGAAGGCAAATCCCATTCCTATGTCAACCAGGCCATCAACAGTATAAAATTTTATTATGAAATAGTCCTGGGACTGCCCAATAGATTTTACAGTATTGAAAGGCCGCGTAAAAAAAGAAAACTGCCCTCCATCCTATCCAAACAAGAGGTAACAAACATGATCCAATCTACCCAAAATTTAAAACACCGAGCCATATTAGGCCTATTATATGCCTCTGGATTAAGGCGTAGCGAAGTTTTAAATCTAAAGCTAAAAGATATAGACAGTGACCGCATGATGATAAAGGTTACCCAAGGTAAAGGGAACAAGGACCGGTATACCGTTTTGAGCAAAAGTGTTCTTGGAGACTTGAGGGCCTATTATACTTATACCAAACCACAGCATTACCTGTTTGAAGGCCCCCATGGCAGACCTTATAGTGGTTCCAGTATTTTACAAATCGTATACCGGGCTGCATCTAGAGCAGGGATACAGAGAAAAGTAACCCCACATATGCTACGCCATAGTTTTGCCACCCACCTCTTGGAAAACGGCACTGACTTACGCTATATTCAACTGCTTTTGGGCCATGGATCCACCAAGACAACAGAAATTTATACTTATGTAGCAACAAATTCCTTTAAAGATATCGAAGATTTACTACCTTAGGACAAAATAGATATAAAGTGAACTTTATCACTTTATCCAATTGTTGTAGCCAATACTGCCAAATTTAAGAGAGCAAAATGTTTAAATATTCACCCATTAATTCGTATTCATTACAAAATCTTCATAATAGTCAGATATATTTCAATAATCCTTTAGATTTTAATGATCCATTTGATACATTCCATCCAGCAACGGTAGGTGAATTAAGTAATGAAAAGTTTGTGTCACTTTTTTGTAGAATTTACAGAAGAGAATTTGAGGAGAAAACCATAATTAAAATTCTAAATGGACAGATTTCAAAAGACGAGCTTTACGACTTCAGCAAAGAACATATTGACTACTTTTTCGATTTTGACAAAAACAACGAAAATGTTGCTCTTCATAGTAAGGAAAACTTTTTGTCAGCTATTGAGCAAGAAAAAGAAAAATCTACGCCAATTATCATTGAAGAATTATTTATATCAATTAAAATCAAATTAGAAGATACGATTAGAAGCAGTATAGAAAAAACCAGAGATGATTTATTCTCGAAAATAGGTGTGAGTTGTTTCTCAAAAAACAACTCCAATCTTCTAATGTGGTCTCATTATGCTGACAGTCACAAAGGGTTTTGTTTGGAATTTGATTCTAATTTAGAGCCATTCTCAAAAAGTTTTGAAGTAATTTATAACTCAAATATTCCAACAATTAATTCAGACCTATTATTAGATGATAAACTTAGTTTAGAATCTTTTAAAAAACTTCTTTCTTATAAATCAATTGATTGGAAACATGAGGACGAGTTGAGGTTGTTGCACCAAGAAAAAAACAAAATTTTTCGTTACCCAAGGCACGCTTTAAAATCAATCTATTTTGGTATAAAAATAACTCAAGCGGATGTTGAAATAGTTTGCTCATTATTAAAAACTAATAACGCAAAGATTAGATTTTTTCGCATGAAAAGATTAGAATCAAGTTTTGGAATTATTCCGGAAGAATTTTTCTATTCAACACCAATTGAAGTTCAATCTAAGCTAATAATGGAAATTTTAAATAAGTTTAAAGGTAATGAATTCAAAATTGAAGAATTATTCGAGGATGTTAAGATAGATATTCAACAACAAAACTTAGTTAGTCACTTAGATGAAATGGCAAGATTAGGAATTCTTACCAAGAGCGGCACTTACTACCAGTTAAAAATCTAACGTACAGGCTACAACAACGTGTATAATTAATTGCTCTGGCACTTTATTGTTTGCTAAATTAGTTGCTTAAACACGCAACTAACCATACACAAGACCGTTGTGGCTAATGCAAAAAACGAACATCTTTATATCAATAAAAGGAAAGTGATGCAAAAGGTAATTTATTATGTTG
>JAPFBR010000011.1:0-10829 GCA_035798135.1 Flavobacteriaceae bacterium KMM 6897
CTAACCCTAGTCTAATTTTTCATTTAACGTACCCCTCCGAATAGATTGGTTTATTTATGCACCATTTGCGCTAACGTTGATGTATAAGATTAGTTGCGTGTTTAAGCACCTAATTTAGCAAATACAAACCAAATAGAAAATCTGCGAGCCCCGACGCTTCGGGGTTCGTAAGTAGGATTGCACTAGCAATTAATTTTATACGGTGTTGTGCTTTCGTTATTAATTTAAATCACAATCAATAGCCTCAGTCAGTTCTTTGATCAAGTTCACTTTGAATTATCTTAAGAGTATTTATAATGTTGTTCTTCAGATCAGAATAATAATTTAAATTCAGGAAAGTACCAGTGACATAAAAGAAGGTTAGTTGATTATCATATTCAAGATTCTTTAACAGCACTTTACTAGATGACTTAAAATTACTGTTGGGCATATCCATCCTATTTCCAAATGCATTTATGAAGGACTTTCTGCCGTTTCCCCATTTATTCATTAAATCAATCAATTTATAACGGGGTTTGGAATGTTCTTCTTCCTGAAACAAGACCCTGGTAAGGACTCCATCCCATGAGGCCAGTTTTAATCGCAACTCCCTATTCGAAATGATACCTAAATTACCAGAGTTGATTAACTCAATGAGAGTGCCTGGACTAGGACGGTATTGAATTTCACTTACAATTGTGCGATACATTAAAGAATCAAATACTTTTTCAGTCAAATCTGGATCATCGGTTCCCATTTTACCTAAAAGTGCATGAGCGAACTTCAAGCCTCGCTCATTTAGTTTCATTACACGTTCTACCTCTTCGAGATTGTTTGAGAATTCATCATGAAGGGCATTTAAATAAATAAATTCTGTGTCATTAATCTTTTCAATTTCATTCAGATTATTTAACTGAAGAGCAATTAATATACCAATAACCACAAGTACAATTTCACCAATGGCATAAAGTAGATATTTACTGAACTTGTTTTCAGTTACTAACTTTTGTCTAATTTTTCTAAAGAATTTTATCATTGGTTAGTGGTTTATCATAATGAAGCACAACGCTTAAGCTATGAGTAGTGCGGAGGTAAGGAAACCTTTTTGTTTCCGTCTTCGCACTTAGCAAAAGCTTTTTGTTTTGATTTATATTATTTCCCCAGAGCAAAATCGAAAAGATTTTGCGGTCAGAGTAAATATACGCTTACTTTGGATTAAACACCAAACTCCGCATTACTTATAGGTATTGTTATACAAAGGTTTATTTCAATTTACCTTCAATACGCTTTAGAATTCCGTAAACACAATTTAAGTAATGAAATGAATTGTTTTTTGCAAGTTCTGACCTTGCTATACCTTGCAGTTGAGGGATTTCAGAAATATCACATTCTTTAAAATCCAATCCTTTTTCTTCTTCGTTATCGAACGTACCCATCCAAAAAGGAACTTTTACATCTTTGAAAATTTTTCTAGAATCGGAATGAGAAAAACCGTTTCTTAATCTTTCTCTAAACTCATGCAAAATTTTCTTTTCTTCTTTAGTTATTAATCCTTTACTACAAGATCTATTTATCGTGTCATTCAAGTCCAATCCGTTAAACTTATCAAGCCCCTCTTTGTATAACGTATCCATCTTATTTACATCAGAGAGTAGTTTAACTCCAAATTCTGAATATAATAAACCAGTCTTTAAAGTATTTTCCAATAAATGATTCGTGAGGGTAATGGCAGCTTGATGTAATCCAAAAAATATGCAGTAGCATATTTCAGTCCGAACTTCTTTCAGATTATCCAGTACAGTTAATTCATCTTCAAAAATCGGTTTAATTTTGGCTACATCTGCCAACTTAAATTCCAACTTGCGATTAACCATTTCGGAAATGAACTCTTTTATTTCGTTCTCTAGATTCTTCAACTTTTGTATAACGTCTCGGCTATGGTTAGTACGGGATTAAAAGTAAATAAACTTTCGATTAAGCACTTAGCCAAAACTTTTTATTTTGTTTTATCTTTTTTTTTAAAGCCAAATCAAAAGATTTGGCGGACTTTGTTAAAATGCCATAAACTTTGGGATAAGCACCAAAACCCGTATTAATTATAGCCATTGTTAGCTGCTGTGGTTTTGTTCGAGTAAGCACGAAACTTTGCGTTTTCCTACGTATTTGCTCCGTAACGTGTCCATTTAGCAAACTAGCTAAAATGTCCATCAGCGCAACGATTACGCAAGATTGAAATCCATTTGCGCAGTATTCTAAAAACACACCAACTGTAGTTATCTCAATTATTTTTCTGATAAAATAAAGGGTGAAAAAGACACATTTTATCGGTCAGTTCAAGATGAAAATACTATTACTCAGTCTAGTTATGCCAAACCAAAGTAAAAACTCAAAATACCTAGTGTGTTAAAAAAGCCATGTATCATAATCATAAACCACAAATCGTATTTGCGCATGTAGAATATTATAGATAAGAGTGCTCCGATAATTACTACAACAAGTTGCCCTGTAATTCCTTGCTGCATGTGCATGAACCCGAAAAAACCACAAATTATTAGAATATTAATAGCAAGACTGATTTTACTGTCTCCAAAGAATTTGACGAACTGTCGCATAAGATAACCTCGAAAAATAATTTCTTCTCCAAATCCCGCAGTAGCCCACACTATTAATAACCAGACGATGGTGACTTCAAGGTTTCCTTCCAATTGGCTCATGCTTGAATAATCAATAGGAACTCCTGTTAGCATCTCGATTCCAGGAACCACTGCAAAGACATAAAAAATAAAGAGTCCCAGTGCAACTAACGGAGCATGCACAAGGAGATTTTTTGCATTGAATTTTCCACGTTTAAACCCAAGAGCTGAAAATGGTTTTCCCTTGTATTCTATATAATTAGCTATAATGATGATAATAGAGATAATTATATTTTCAAAAGGTGTTCTGGTGATTGGCCCAAAGTACATGAAACAAATAATGACAAGGGTGACTAATGGAATTACTATTTGTCGTAAGGTCATTTTCTTCATCGTTTTTGATTTTAAATTCTAAGACGAAGTAATGAACTAGACTCCCAAAAACCCCTTTAAATATTAATGTTTTTACTGAATGGTAGTAAATTGATAACTGTATGGTCGATAGCTTTTAATTTATTTTATTGAAACCAAGTCATAAATGCTTTTCGTTTATAACGACTGATGTTGATTTCGGTAATCGCATCATTTTCAATAGAAGTTTTTAACGTAATCCGCAACTTGCCATTTGCAATCTTTTCAATTTGGTCTACCGCATCTTTATGAATGATAATTTGACGATTGACTCTAAAAAACAATTGGTCGTTTATTTTTTCTTCGAGTTCATTCAATGTAAAATCGGTGGTAATTGTGGTGCCATCATTTTGAACAGTATATACAATTTTGTTTTCGCTATAGAAACATGCAATATTTTCGTAGGTAAGCTTGGTTATTTTCGCACCACTTTCTATAGTAATTTCATAATCTTTTATAGATAGCTTATATAAATTGTAGATGTCTAGGGAATATGCTAACCCTATGAGAATAAAACTTAACAACAAGGTAATTAGCAATCCAATTAATAAATAATAGAATTCAGTTTCTCCACCCGCAATTTTATTTAAGACAATACCTAACGGAATATACATGACGGTAATATACCCAAGAGTAGAGACCATATACCATGAGATAGAGGCGATTTCTACTTTTTTAGAGAAATACTTTTTCTTGTAAAATTTAAAATTAAGCTCTGCTATGATTCCAATAAGAATACACAAAGTAATAGTTGATAGAAAACCTTCTATAGGGAATCTATACAATTCACCATCTGGGAAACTCTCGGGAGTTGATAAATGATTTACGACTAAAGAGAAAATTATAAAGACAATTAATTTCTGAAACCAACTCCATAGAGAACTATGGTTAAATTTAAGCGATACTGTTTTTAATGTAGTCTTGGTTGGTTGTGAAGCACTCATTAATTAAAAGTTCTTTTTTAGTTAATCTATTGTAGGACGATGTGTTTTTACCATTGCAGCTAACGATTTAGCTATGAACAGTACGGGAGCAAACTAGCGTTTGCTTTCCGCCATGCACATAGCAAAATCTTTTTGTTTTGTTTTTTCTTTTATTGTTTAAAGCAAAATCCCAAAGATTTTGCGGACTTCATAAAAATACACAAACCCTGCGATTAAGCCTGAAGCCCGTATTGTTTATAGGTTGTGTTAGCTGCTGGTTTTTATTCGTTGGCCTTTTCCATTTCGTATAGGTCCAAACCTTCTCCCCAATAATTTTTTTCGATTCGATTAATGCTATAATCAAATTTTTCAAAAAACTTATAGGCTAGCTGAGATGTTGTTACAATCAATTTTTTTACCCTTTTATCTTCACGAAATATTTTCATACAATGTTCTACCGATTGTTTTCCCAATCCTTTTCCCGCATAACTTGGGTCAAAAAAAATCCACGATATTCGTCCAGAATTATCATCTTCATTCACGTAATATCCAGTTCCGCCAACAATAGTATTATCCACTTCAACAGTCAGATAGGTTTCTGTATTTTGATTTAGATATTCTGCAAAATCTTTTATTTCTTTTTTGTCAAAGAATTCAGGAACATTCAACCTGAAAATTCTCAGTAAGCTTTCTTTGTCATCAGGTTTGAACGGTCTAATCATATTTTTTCAACTTGCAGCTAACGGTTAGGCTATGATTCCGTTGTTGAGATTTGATGTTAATCAAATCGAGCTGGGATCATGCCGGTCTAAAGTACGAAAACTTTTTAATTGTAGTAAATAAGCTAAACAATGGATTATAGGCCTTGTTGTGTGTAGCTTAGTTTGTTAATAATAATGAAGTCGTTGCTTGATACTCAGATTAGGAATGTTGAATTTTGATAATTATTTAAATTATAATTTTTAATTCTGTGGTTTTGTTAACTGATCTAACTTAGTGTATTTTTTATCCGTTTTTATAGGCTTATAAAATATTTCGGATTTATAAAGAGCAATTGAAAATATATTAATACAACCCCCTATGCTAAAGAATCATTATTAGAATTAGGCATCACAAAGTTTAAAATAGTATATATTATTAATCCAGAAGCTCCTAACAATGTAAGGACAAAGAATATTGTTCTTACGTGGAAAGTTTTCCAGCCAAGATATTCAGCAATTCCAGAACAAATTCCAGCTATCATTTTGTCATTAGATTTCATAAGTTTTTTGTTATTCATATTCTTTATTTTTAAAACGGTTATTTAGTTACACACAACGGTCTCGTATAACCGTCAGTTACGGGTTAATATGCGTTAATTTAGGTTAGGCACTAACGTTAGCAATTCCGAGTGGATTCGGACGTAGTCGAATCCGCCGTAATTGCGGTTATACATTGTTGTGCCCAGTTTTTTTATTTCCAAAATTCCCGCCATTTTTTAGGTTCAACGTTATTATATGAATCCGCATAACCATTATAATTCAGAACCATTTTGGCGTGGTGAGCAACCAAGTCATATTTGTGGTTAACGTATTTTTCAATCCGTTCATTTATTCTTGGGCTGTTGAATTTTATTAAGTCCATAAAAATCCAACCTTGCACAGCATAAATGAATTCCAACTCTTCAAATTGTTCAAAAGCTATTTTTTCCATTTCGGAATCTCCCTTTTTGAGGTCATTTATTAGAGCAGCCCACGTAATTTTCTCAAAATGAGAGTCTTTTTTTTCGAGTCGTTTAGCCAGAACTGGCAGAGCATTTTCAGATTTCATATCGACCAACGTTTGCCCAATCAATAGGTCATCTTTTTCTTTCAGTTCCTCAATTAATCTTTTTTCAACTGCTAAAAACTCCTCTTTGTTCAGTCCAGCAATGATTTTGTCATTTGTAAATCCTTCCCTTTCCTCGCGAGTTGGCGGAGGAATAATTTCCTTAATTAATCTTTCAATATCTCTCATTCGCGAAATTGGGCACAACGCTTAAGCTATGAGTAGTACGGAGGGAAGGAAACCTTTTTGTTTCCGTCTTCGCACGTAGCAAAAACTTTTTGTTTTGATTTATATTTTTTCGCCAGAGCAAAATCCAAAAGATTTTGCGGACATAGTAAATATACGCTTACTTTAGATTAAACACCAAACTCCGCATTACTTATAGGTATTGTTGTAACAAGTTTTTTTTGAGTACTCGAAACCCAGCTAATAAAATACCTATTCCGATAGCCAATAAATTCAACTTCATTTTTTCACTGTCTTTAATTTTATGATAATCATTAATTCCGATGAACTTATTCATTATAAATATTAGTCCGAGTGGAATTAAGAAGAAAAGGAGGGCTTGAAAAAAATCTGTAGTTTCTTTTATTCCGTCTTCAAATAAGCCTCTAATACCGTTTGTTACTAAGAAGTAAAACCAGCCAGTAACTAAAGTCCATCCAATTCTGTTTTTTAAAAAAAGTCCAACTCCCAATAATGATACGGAAAGAGCAGCAGTAAATATATCCGTAATTTTTAGTGCAAAAAGTACATTTTTTAGTACCAACCGTTCATTCCAGTTATAGAACGACTTAAGAAATTTATCAAATTCTGTTATTTCCCAAGTCCAGATTCCCAAAACCAAAATGAAGAGAAGGGAATATATTCCAAGAGTAATATGTCGGTTAGATATATTTTTTTTCAAAATTTGTTACAACGTTTAGGCTATGATTCCGTTGTTGAGATTTGATGTCAATCAAATCGAGCTTGGGATCATGCCGGTCTAATGTACGAAAACTTTTGAATTGTAGTAAATATGCTAAACAATGGATTATAGGCCTTGTTATCTCTTGTTTTTCCCGCAACAATTCTCCGTATAGCTATTATTCCTTTAAGAAATCTGTTTCTTTATATTCAATGCTTTTCATTTTTAGATATTCCCAAACCTTTGTTGTACTCCCTTTAGATAATGCTGAAAAATCTTCTTGGAGTGAGCAATAAGTAAGAAATCCGTCTATTTTCATTTCGGGAATATCGAAACCTTTAGACATTGATTTTTTTGAAAACTTGGTAATGATTTCTTTCTCTAGCTTCATTTTTTCATCACGGACTACCATTTCTTCAAATGCCTTGGTTCGCCCCGAAAGCCTGTTCATTATTTTATGCGTGTTTATTGTTAGGGCTAGTCCATAATAATTAACATATTTTCCTCTGTCAGCCTCAATGAGCAATCGTTCACTTTGAGTCATTTTTTCAACATCTGCATTCGGTAAGCTCAATGTAGTAGAAGTTACTGCAGGTGCGATATTTAACCTTTCAATATCTAAGTTTATGTTACCTGTTAGGTTGTAAGGCGTAACGGTAACTTCATTTAAATTTATAACGTTTTCTACAAGATTCACGACGAGCATATTTTTTAGGAAGATTGAATCTGCAATAATAATTTCCTTTGTTTCATATTGAACTGACGTAAATCGAATCGAATCATTCAATTTAGCCTCAATTTTAAACGAGCCGAGGGAATCTGTAATAGTTGACTTTTTTGAATTTAGGTTGATAATTAATACGTTCTCTACATCATTGGTCATGCTTTTTACACTACCATTTATAGGTTTAATTTTGTCTTGACTAAAAGCTGTATTTGTAGCCAACAGAATTACGAGAGGCAGTAAATATCTTAAAGAGTTTTGCAAGATTTATTTGTTTTTCAAAATAAGAGATAACGTCTCGGCTATGATTAGTACAGGAATAAAAAGGCACTTTTGTTTCCGTTTAAGCGATTAGCCGAATCTTTTTATTTTGTTTTATCTTTTTTGTACTAAAGCCAAATCAAAAGATTTGGCGGACTTAGTAAATATTCCTAAACCTTGGATTAAGCACCAAAACCCGTATTAATTATAGCCATTGTTGTACACAGTATTTATTTACTTAATTCTATTTGAAATTTTGTCGCATTAAATGCTGCTTGTAAACCTCTTAAATTAGATTCCGACTTAATTGTCTCAAATAGTTCAGTTACATATTCAGTTTGTTTAGTTACATTATCGTTCTCTTTTTGAAAAATTTGGTATTTCAATAAAATTAAATTCGCCATAATTTCATCTGAAACACTTAATTCGCTTTGATTTAGATATTCGTCAATTGTGTTTTTTATCTCAGAATCATTTTCAGATATTTCATCGAATAGATAAGCATTAGCCAAGTCAGATTTATTCATAGTTGAATAATCGCTTTGGTCAGACATATCTTTTCGGTACGTCATTTTGTTTCCATTTAGAAAATACCACCTCGTATAGGAATCATTTTCCATTTTAATATCTTTTTCAAACTCTTTTTTCTTAACGCTCCAATTCGTGAAAGCTATTAAAAGTTCAGTTCCGTCATCTTTCTTTAAAATTGTGAATCGGATTAAGTAATTCCTTTTTCCAGGTTTTTCAATTTCAATGTCTAGTTTGTTTTCTACTGAAACATATTTTTTCAAAGCTTTTAAGATTGAAGAAACATCTTCTGCGTTTGCTTCTGGAAAGAGGTTTTCTCTTAAAAACAAGTCGATATATAAGTAATGAGTCAAATAAAAATCATCCATTTTTAGATAATTAGCCTCTGTCAAATGTTCAGTTTTTATATTTATTTTGTCCGATTGAGAATATCCGAAATTTGTGAATATTGCTAAAAGTAAAAGTGTGATTATTTTTCTATTCATTCTGTTGGGTTATATTGTGTACAACGGTTTGTGTATGATTAGTTGCGGACATTTCCACCGGAAATTGTCCGCTGAGATTAAAGATAGTTATTTGCGAGGAATTCCATTTAGGAAATCCGCTAGCAATTAATTATACACGGTGTTGTAAGTAGTTTTTTACTTCAGTTACTAATTCCGTTAATTTACTCAGTTTTATTTTGTCAATTTTTTTCCAATCCGCTTTATCAAATTCCAATGTGCTGAACTTTTTTAAACTCCTATACATCGGTAAAATCACAGACTCAAAATCTCCAGTCAGTTCATAAATCAGATTTCGGTTTTCTGTTATTCCACCACTTTTTGAGATTATAAAATCAATTCCTTTTTTGTTTGGTTTGAGTTCAAAGAAATAACATTCAGGTTCCAGATTCCATAGTGTTTCCGTTTTAATTCCGTTAAGTGCTAAAATCAAAGATTCACAAAGTTTGTCAGTCGGATTTTCGGGGATATTTGACGCACTAAATTTTAATTCGAGGTCAGAATATCTTAAACTTGTCGGCAACCAACCATTTTTAGGAATTTCAAAAGTTAGTTCTAATTTACTCATAAATTCTAAATTTTAATTCCCAACATAACTATAAAAGCGAATATTATACAAATGATAGAAAAGACTCTAAAAAAGATTTTCATTCCTTTAAAAATTCCTGGCGCTTTCTCAACTAATTTAGGGTTATGTTTATTCTGAAATTTTAATTGATATTTCACAATTATCGGTCCAATAAACCAAAAAAGTAAAGCTGCGAAAATGAAAAATAATGTTGGTTTTAGATTATCCATTAATGTCTGTGAAAATTACTTACAACGGTTAGTATATGAGCTGTGGCGTCTTTCGGCACAAACCTCTCCAAATAAAAACTGGCTTTGGAAAATCCGAAGGATTTTCCAAGTGAGGACTGACCAAGCAATAGCTTATATACCGTGTTGGCAGTAGTTTTTTATTTTCAGTTTAATGGATTTCCCACATTAAATATAATTCCCGATTCCTTTTTGTCGGTTACATTTCCAAGTGAGTCAATTTTCACGACTTCTCCAGGAAACATAAATCGGTAAGCGTAAACTTTATTTTTGTCAATCGTATCAAGAACATTTTTGTCCAAGTTTAAAATCGGTTGAATTTTAGTCCGTTTTCCACTTTTTGAAACATAATAATATTCCGGAAAATGATACCCAGATTGCGAAGTGAACCTTGTTTTTAGAATTCCGCTTTCTGGAATTTCATAAACTCTTTTTGCTCCTTCGTACTTTTTCTCTATTCCGTTTTCTTGATTGAACCATATCTTAATAGTTCCAGTATAGTTTTCAGGAATTAAAGTCACAGTATTTTCAGTTTTATTGCAACTTGAAAATAAAAATAAACTAAAAATAATTACTAAATGTTTGTCGATTTTCATTTTCCTCAAATTACTGCCAACGGTTAGGCTATGATTAGTTGCGGTGTGAAATCCGACAGGATTTCGGCCCGCACACTAAACATACTAAATATGCGTGGATTTTCCGAAGGGAAAATCCGACCGCAATTAATTATAGGTGTTGTTAGCAAATGTTTTTTTAGTCCTTCCTGTCTTCTGTAAATTGAGCGACCACACGTAAAAGTTCCTGATCTTTCAATTTATTCGCTAAATCCACCAATTCCTGCTCTTTATCGGGATTTCCGTCCGAAAGCTCCGCGATAACTGCACTTAACATGCCCTTAATCATACATTGCGTTTCGATTATTTCAGAAAGCATTGAGGGTAAAGATGTGTCCGTTTGACTAAATATATCTTTTATGTTCATTTATTTCTTTTTAAAAAATCCATATTGAATGAGAAGCAAGATTGTTGAGATTCCAATTCCGAAATATGGCAAATAAGTCGGCCACGCGCCCTGAACCATTTGTAAAATAACATAGATGGCAAGTCCATTGAGAATTACAATTAGTAAGCTCAGGATTATGTTAATCGGCTTTAATGTTTCTTTTAAAATCCATAGGGATAGAATCACTTCAATCGTTGCAAGTAAAATTGGTAAATATCCCCATAATGTTGTTTCTAAATCCAATCTTTAAATATTTGCTAACGGTTCGTATAAGATTAGTGCGGCTTTGTGAGCGTGGATTTCCCATTTCGAAAATCTGCCGTAACAAAGTACGCA
>JAPFBR010000012.1:0-3193 GCA_035798135.1 Flavobacteriaceae bacterium KMM 6897
CTGCTATCGGCATCGTTTAAGGTAGGCACGTCGATGGTCAAGTTGGGGTATGTTCCACCAACGGTGATGTTCCCACTACCTCCGTCCGCTATAGCTACTACTTGGTCAGGTGCCGCGTTCACGACCTGGAAGTCCTGTCCGGTCTGGGTCACGGTTATACCTGTACCCTGTGATACGGTCTGGTTCTCGTTGGTTGGGTCACTGTCCAAATCAGCCATATTACTAGCCGCGAGTTGATCAATGGCCCCTTGAACATTTGTTGATGTAAGCCCAGAAGATGGGGTGTAAAAATTAGAATTCGCACGTGTATCTATAAGTTCATCGCTTCCATCATTATTGGTAAATGTATAGGTCCCATCAAGGTTGTCCGTAATATCGGACTTATTCACCGTTTGTAGGGTCCCAATCTCATTGGTATAGGTGATGGTCCCATCGGTATTGTCCACCAAATTGGTAACAGATTCGTTGATGGTAACAACACTTGTATCTTCACTGGTATAGGTGGCAATCGCTTTTCCTGTTGCTGCGGTCCCTGTAACAGTGGTTATGGTTTCGTCAATTTCGGATACAGTACCCCCTGCATCTGTCACCGTTGCAATTAGATTACCTGCGATGACATTGGTGATCGCAATACCATTGATATCGATTGTCACATCACTACCATCATTATTGGTAAACATGTAAGTGCCATCTCCATTATCAATTACATCCGACTTGCTAACCTTTTGTACCGTGCCGTTCTCGTTGGTAAAGGTGATGAACCCATCGCTGGTGTCGGTAATATTGGTCACCGTCTCGTTGATGATGACAGCAGCGCCATTCTCATTGTTATAGGTGGCTATGGGCTTCCCGGTCGCAGATGTACCGATAACCGTGGTGATGGTTTCGTTAATGTCGTTAGTAGTGCCATCGGCTTTGCTAACTGTTGCAATTCGGTTCCCGGAAATTAGATTTGTTATGGTAAATCCATTGGTATCAATAGTCTGTGCAGTTCCATTCTCATCCGTGTAGGTATAGGTGCCATTCCCATTATCAACTAAAGTAGAAAGGGATGTATCTGAAATGGTCACAATGGTGCCATCCGATTTGGTGAAGGTATAGGTGCCGTCCAAATTATCAATCAGATTGATTGTATTATTGGCTGAATTTACCTCGTCCAAGGCATCCTGAACATTAGTGGCCGATAAACTGGAACTGGCATTGTTGTAGCTTACTTCTTCAGCAGAAATAAAACCTGTTTGATCTACCCATTGTACAGCTCCGGCACCATTGGTCGTCAAAAGCTGATTATTGCTTCCAGGACCTATATCAATCGGTTGGATGGAGCCATTGATTATTTCTGGAGATCCTACGGCATTATCTGCCATAGCTACATTCCGAACAGAATTGTCCCTTAATTGTGCAGAACCTACAGAGGAACCTGCCAAATCTGCCTGCTTTATGGAGCCATCCTGTATATTTTCACCATTGATAATGCCAACTTCAAAATTAAAATTGGTACCATTGGCATCCTGTGTAATGAAGATGGTTGGGAACGTATTTATAATGGGATCTGTGGTAAAGGTCTGTTCATTTAAATTTTGCAATTCAACACTTATAGCGTTTCCGGCTGAATCCGTTAAGATGAGATTCCCATTTTCCACTTCCAAACTCTCATTGAGGTTATTGATTTGGGTGATGTTACTATTGGCATCGCTAAAGGTATAGGTACCATCCCCATTGTCCACCAGACTAATGTTTCCCGAACTGGTCAGGGCATCACAGAGATTCAACCATTGGGTACCATCGTAATAATGGACGCATTTGGAATCTGTATTGTAAATCAGGGCTCCTTGCAAGGGAGTTATGGCATTCATTTGAATGGTATTGATTCTTGTGAGTACAAAGGCTCTGGATGTGCTCTCCAACTCCAAAACGGAGGAGGCACTTATATTTTGCGGATTATCTCCAATTTTAATTTGACTATAAGTTATTGAACTTAGTAGAAGGCAAGAAAAAATTAAAAGTAGTTTGAAATTCATAAGATATGGGGGGTTATCCTGTAAATATAATACGCAACAAAAATAAGATTTAACTGGTATTTAACTACTAATATAACAGTAATGTCATGTTAATTTCGCTGAATGGAATGAATAAGGAGTTTAGCAGGTTTGAATTTTCCGAAAAATCTTCACAGTTATATGTTTTTTGGGTATAAACAACTCATTGTAAGGACTAAACAAGTTCGATTTAAATTTGACATTACTGTTTTTTTAATATCGCCTTAATCTCTTCCAAGTCCTTTCGAAGGGACTTTAATTCTATGGACATCATTTCATTTTTCGACCTAAGTTCCTGTATTTTTTTTTCTTGTTCAATGGTATGGAGAAACAATTCCTCTATTTTTTCGAGATTTTGCAA
The DNA here is from genome assembly GCA_035798135.1 of Flavobacteriaceae bacterium KMM 6897. Lineage (GTDB taxonomy): Bacteria > Bacteroidota > Bacteroidia > Flavobacteriales > Flavobacteriaceae > Sediminicola. The sequence continues at coordinate 2,401 of JAPFBR010000012.1, forward strand.
ATTGGACTCGCTTAAATTCCAAAAGCCATCTTTTTTGATTTCTTCTGCTGATTTAATCCCCGGCAGATGGTGGAATTTTTTGACAAAATCTTCGATTTCTGATAAGCTTTGGAAATCATAATCATTTTTGAGATTGGAGCTCCCTAAAAAGTATTTCTCGAAGACATAGTCAGGGTGAACTTGGCCGTCTGTACCCGTTGAAATGCTGCCATTTACGAATAAAGTACCAGTAGTACTAACATTTGCGGTAAAAACAGGATTAATCTTAGAGCCATCTATGGCGGCGCCTGCTAAAATATCTACATTCGCTATAGTTCCGTCTAAAATCTTATCTGTGGTTACAGCACCGTCTTTAAGTTCTGATTCTCCAACTGAATCGGCATCCAATTCGCTGGATCCAATGGCATCCGGAGCGATGTCGCCTTGTCTTATTGAATTTACAGCAATTGCACCTCCTGGTCCGCCAGACACTGCCCCTGCAGCTATTTTGGATGATGTTATAGCATTGTCTTTGATTTGGAGAGCATCCGCGAATATTTCAATGGTGGTATCGTCTACGTTGATGTTGTACCCAGTTGCCGCGTTGAAATCTGTCAGGCCGTCATTTGCATCGGTGTCCGCTACGGCACTTCCGGTATTATCTGTAGCTGGTGCCCATGCGGTCCCGTTCCATTTAAGGATCTGGTCGTTTGCGGCTCCCATTTGGTTCAGGTCTGCCGCTGCAATGGTTCCATTGGCAATTTTGGCGGAAGTCACGGCATCGTTGGCGATCACGGTGGCAGTGGTTGGCCCT
>JAPFBR010000013.1:0-1975 GCA_035798135.1 Flavobacteriaceae bacterium KMM 6897
GTAGTCTCAGGCAGACTCGAACTGCCGACCTCTACATTATCAGTGTAGCGCTCTAACCAGCTGAGCTATGAGACTCTCACTTTGAAAGTCTTGCGACCCTTCATTATATTATATGACGATATTGTCAAGACAGCGATAAATTAAAAAAAAAGGCTCAAAAAATATAAAGGACTGAATCCTTCTTTTTCTATAGTCGAGATGCTTTTCTCTAGAAAGGAGGTGTTCCAGCCGCACCTTCCGGTACGGCTACCTTGTTACGACTTAGCCCTAGTTACCGATTTTGCCCTAGGCCGCTCCTTGCGGTGACGGACTTCAGGCACTCCCGGCTTCCATGGCTTGACGGGCGGTGTGTACAAGGCCCGGGAACGTATTCACCGGATCATGGCTGATATCCGATTACTAGCGATTCCAGCTTCACGGAGTCGAGTTGCAGACTCCGATCCGAACTGTGACCGGTTTTGTAGATTCGCTCCCTGTCGCCAGGTGGCTGCTCTCTGTACCGGCCATTGTAGCACGTGTGTGGCCCAGGACGTAAGGGCCGTGATGATTTGACGTCATCCCCACCTTCCTCTCGGTTTGCACCGGCAGTCTGGCTAGAGTTCCCGACATTACTCGCTGGCAACTAACCACAGGGGTTGCGCTCGTTATAGGACTTAACCTGACACCTCACGGCACGAGCTGACGACAACCATGCAGCACCTTGTGATCTGCCCGAAGGAGGCTCTATCTCTAAAGCTGTCAGACCACATTTAAGCCCTGGTAAGGTTCCTCGCGTATCATCGAATTAAACCACATGCTCCACCGCTTGTGCGGGCCCCCGTCAATTCCTTTGAGTTTCATTCTTGCGAACGTACTCCCCAGGTGGGATACTTATCACTTTCGCTTGGCCGCTCAGACCGAAGTCCGAACAGCTAGTATCCATCGTTTACGGCGTGGACTACCAGGGTATCTAATCCTGTTCGCTCCCCACGCTTTCGTCCATCAGCGTCAGTGTATGGTTAGTGACCTGCCTTCGCAATCGGTATTCTATGTAATATCTATGCATTTCACCGCTACACTACATATTCTAGCCACTTCACCATAACTCAAGACTACCAGTATCAAAGGCAATTCTACAGTTGAGCTGCAGACTTTCACCCCTGACTTAATAGTCCGCCTACGGACCCTTTAAACCCAATGATTCCGGATAACGCTTGGATCCTCCGTATTACCGCGGCTGCTGGCACGGAGTTAGCCGATCCTTATTCTTACGGTACCGTCACCGGGCTACACGTAGCCCTTATTCTTCCCGTATAAAAGCAGTTTACAATCCATAGGACCGTCTTCCTGCACGCGGCATGGCTGGATCAGACTTTCGTCCATTGTCCAATATTCCTCACTGCTGCCTCCCGTAGGAGTCTGGTCCGTGTCTCAGTACCAGTGTGGGGGATCTCCCTCTCAGGACCCCTACCCATCGTCGCCTTGGTGTGCCGTTACCACACCAACTAGCTAATGGGACGCATACTCATCTTATGCCGTAACCTTTAATCAGAAAACGATGCCGTTTCCCGATACCATGAGGTCTTAATCCAAATTTCTCTGGGCTATCCCTCAGCATAAGGTAGATTGTATACGCGTTGCGCACCCGTGCGCCGGTCGTCGGCGGTGCAAGCACCCCGTTACCCCTCGACTTGCATGTGTTAGGCCTGCCGCTAGCGTTCATCCTGAGCCAGGATCAAACTCTTCATCGTTGTATTGTAAATATTATCACATCTGCAAACCATAAATTGTCCGAACCCAGCCCTTAGTATTCTTTAAGCCAATGTTATTCAATTCTTTTATCCAACTCCCGTTTCCGGCAATTGGACGCTGTCTTATCAATATGTCAATGAACTTGTCTATTCTGTCTTCTTCTCGCTCTGTCTCCCAAAGCGGCTGCAAATATACAACCCTTTTCGTTCCCCGCAAATAAAAAATGAAAAACTTTCTCCCTTTT
>JAPFBR010000014.1:0-1814 GCA_035798135.1 Flavobacteriaceae bacterium KMM 6897
TTTACCTATTCGGATGAGGATGGTGTTGATACTATTATTGACATCACCAATTTGGAGACCTTGACCACTATCGCGCTGAACGCGGACAATACAAACATCGACTATACGGACGAGGACGGGGTTGTTACCCAGTTGAACCTATCTGCAATAGTAGACAACCTTGAGACCGTGACCACCATTGTGGCCAACGCTAATGGTACCTTTACCTATTCGGATGAGGACGGGGTTGATACGATCATTGACATCACCAACCTGGAGACGTTGACTGCAATCGCGATCAATGCCGATAACACGAACATAGATTATACGGACGAGGACGGGGTCGTTACCCAATTGAATTTATCCGCCATCGTTGACAACCTGGAAACAGTAACTACCATTGTGGCCAATGCCAACGGAACTTTTACCTATTCTGATGAGGACGGTGTTGATACTATTATTGATATCACCAACCTGGAGACGTTGACGTCAATCGCTCTGAACGCTGACAATACGAACGTAGATTATACGGATGAGGACGGGGTTGTGACACAGTTGAACCTATCTGCAATAGTAGACAACCTTGAGACGCTGACCACTATTGTGGCCAACGCTAACGGTACCTTTACCTATTCGGATGAGGACGGGGTCGATACCATTATTGACATCACCAACTTGGAGACCTTGACCACTATCGCGCTCAATGCAGACAATACGAACATAGATTATACGGATGAGGACGGGGTTGTGACACAGTTGAACCTATCTGCAATAGTAGACAACCTGGAAACGGTGACCACCATTGTAACCAATGCCAACGGTACCTTTACTTATTCTGATGAGGACGGTGTTGATACGATCATCGATATCACCAACCTGGAGACGTTGACCGCAATCGCGCTCAATGCAGACAATACGAACATAGATTATACGGATGAGGACGGGGTTGTTACCCAATTGAACCTATCCGCTATTGTCGACAACCTGGAGACGTTGACGACCATCGTGGCAAATGCCGATGGTACTTTCACCTTTACAGATGAAAATGGTGCACCTACTATTATAGACATAGCAAACTTAGAGACCCTGACTAGCGTTTCTTTAAATGCTGATAACACCAACCTCCAATTTATAGATGAGGATGGTACAGTAAACCTTATAGACCTGACCCCATTAGTGGAAAACTTGGAGACACTAACTACTATGGTGGCCAACCCGGGAAGTACTTTTACGTATACCGATGAAAGCGGTCTTGCCACGGTAATAGACATAAAAAACTTAGAAACATTAACTACTGTCCTTAATAACGGTGATGGAACCATCACATATACCGATGAACTTGGAGTAAATCAGACAATAGTATTGCTAAGTAATGATGCCAATAATGACATTGTGGTAGGTGCTGACGGAGGATTATACCTAAATGTGGCCTCGGTAATGATAGCTGAAACGGTTACCAATCTTGTGGATAACAACAATGGGACTATTACCTATACCAATGAAGATGGAACACTACAAACAGTTAGTAAAGCAGATATCGCAGATAATGCCAATGGTACTTATACTTTTACCAATAACGATGGTAGTGATGTAACTATTAATACTAATGGAATTACGATTTCTAATCTTGTAGCAGGTAACAGAATTGCAACGGTAACCAATGCAGCTGGTGCCAGTTCAGATATTAATGAAACAGTTACAACCCTTGCAGATAATGCTAACGGAACTTTTACCTATACGTCTGAAAATGGGACTGTAACTACATTTGATTCCAAGATTGCCAGTGTGGTTGACAATACAGATGGAACATATACGATCACGGACGACTTTGGAGT
>JAPFBR010000016.1:0-1548 GCA_035798135.1 Flavobacteriaceae bacterium KMM 6897
GAAGTCACAGCTTCGGTGATATACTTATGCCCGATTATTATCCATGCAAGATCGCTCGACCAGTGAGCTGTTACGCACTCTTTAAATGAATGGCTGCTTCCAAGCCAACATCCTGGCTGTCAATGCAATCTCACCGCGTTTTATCAACTTAGTATATACTTGGGGACCTTAGCTGGTGATCTGGGTTCTTTCCCTCTCGGACATGGACCTTAGCACCCATGCCCTCACTGCTGACCATCATTTTATAGCATTCGGAGTTTGTCAGGAATTGGTAGGCGGTGAAGCCCCCGCATCCAATCAGTAGCTCTACCTCTATAAAACTATATGTCAACGCTGCACCTAAATGCATTTCGGGGAGTACGAGCTATTTCCGAGTTTGATTGGCCTTTCACCCCTACCCACAGGTCATCCCAAGACTTTTCAACGTCAACGGGTTCGGTCCTCCACTATGTGTTACCACAGCTTCAACCTGCCCATGGGTAGATCACACGGTTTCGCGTCTACCACTGCTAACTAAAGCGCCCTATTCAGACTCGCTTTCGCTACGGCTCCGGACCTGAAGTCCTTAACCTTGCTAGCAACGGTAACTCGTAGGCTCATTATGCAAAAGGCACGCCGTCACACGTAAACGTGCTCCGACCGCTTGTAGGCGTATGGTTTCAGGATCTATTTCACTCCGTTATTCACGGTTCTTTTCACCTTTCCCTCACGGTACTGGTTCACTATCGGTCTCTCAGGAGTATTTAGCCTTGGCGGATGGTCCCGCCAGATTCACGCAAGGTTTCACGTGCCCCGCGCTACTCAGGATACCACTATCGGTAACGGTCTTTGCCTGTAAGGGGCTATCACCCTCTACGGCCAAGCTTTCCAACTTGTTCCAGTTCATTACGCACCGAATGTCGTGGTCCTACAACCCCGATATTGCCGAAACAACATCGGTTTGGGCTAATCCGCTTTCGCTCGCCACTACTAACGGAATCACTATTGTTTTCTCCTCCTCCGGGTACTTAGATGTTTCAGTTCCCCGGGTTTGCCCCCGTTTCCAGGTGACATGTCTTCAACATGCCGGGTTGCCCCATTCGGATACCTGCGGATCATATCGTGTGTGCCGATCCCCGCAGCTTTTCGCAGCTTATCGCGTCCTTCTTCGCCTCTGAGAGCCTAGGCATCCCCCATACGCCCTTATTTAACTTGTCGCACCTGCTTCGCCTTGCGGCTAGGCATGCGCCCTCGTAATATTATTCGTATTAATTTCCATGACGTACACGTAATCCTGGTGGTTTACATGTACGCACTTTGTCCCAATATGTCAATGAACGTTTCGGCGAGGATACCCGGTGGTGAATTTGATAACACCCCAAATACCGTCTTGTGCCGTTGTGGAGAATATCGGAGTCGAACCGATGACCTCCTGCGTGCAAGGCAGGCGCTCTAGCCAGCTGAGCTAATCCCCCATTTCGAAATTCCGGATTTGAACCCTGAATCGGTCATGAGTAGAATTCTCTGCTCCTAGAATTTCCTTCAATCTGTCAATCAATGAACTTTTTT
>JAPFBR010000017.1:0-1249 GCA_035798135.1 Flavobacteriaceae bacterium KMM 6897
ACGGACAATGTTGCGGTGACGGGGTATAGGGTCTTCCAGGGTGGTTCTCTGATCGGCACGACCGGCGGGGCGACGACAACTTTTAATGTAACGGGACTGACGCCGAACACTGCCTATGCCTTTACGGTAAGGGCCATTGATGCAGCGAACAACGAATCAGCTAACAGCAACACAGCGAACGTGACCACCACTGCGGATGTGACCCCTCCTTCGGCCCCTACAGGGTTGGCTGCGAGCGGCACGACCTCTACGGCAACAACCCTGAACTGGACTGCCTCTACGGACAATGTTGCGGTAACGGGCTATAGGATTTTTCAGGGCACGACCCAGATAGGCACGACCGGCGGGGCGACGACATCTTTTAATGTAACTGGACTGACGCCGAACACTGCCTATGCCTTCACGGTAAGGGCCATTGATGCAGCGAACAACGAATCAGCTAACAGCAATATTGCTAACGTAACCACCACTGCGGATGTGACCCCTCCTTCGACCCCTACAGGGTTGGCTGCGAGTGGCACGACCGCTACGACAACGACCTTGAACTGGACTGCCTCTACGGACAATGTTGCGGTAACGGGCTATAGGATTTTTCAGGGCGCGACCCAGATCGGCACGACCGGCGGGGCGACAACCTTCAATGTAACGGGACTGACGCCAAACACTGCCTATGCCTTCACGGTAAGGGCCATTGATGCGGTTCCCAACGAGTCGGCGAACAGCAACACTGCGAACGTGACCACCACTGCGGATGGAACTCCCCCGAGCGCACCAACAGGACTGGCAGCGAGCGGCACGACCTCTACGACGACGATTTTGAACTGGAACGCCTCTACGGACAACATTGGGGTAACGGGCTATAGGATTTTTCAGGGTGGTGTACAGATCGGCACGACCGGCGGGGCGACAACCTTCAATGTAACGGGACTGACGCCGAACACTGCCTATGCCTTCACGGTAAGGGCGATCGATGCGGTTCCCAACGAGTCGGCGAACAGCAACACTGCGAACGTGACCACCACTGGTGACGTAACGCCCCCGAGCGCACCAACGGGATTGGCCGCGAGCGGCACGACCTCTACGACGACGATTTTGAACTGGACTGCCTCTTCGGACAACATTGCGGTAACGGGCTATAGGATTTTTCAGGGTGGTTCTCTGATCGGCACGATTGGCGGGGCGACGACAACTTTTAATGTAACGGGACTGACGCCGAACACTGCCTATGCCTTCACGGTAAGGGCGATCG
>JAPFBR010000018.1:0-720 GCA_035798135.1 Flavobacteriaceae bacterium KMM 6897
CGTTGTGGCTAATGCAAAAAACGAACATCTTTATATCAATAAAAGGAAAGTGATGCAAAAGGTAATTTATTATGTTGCTAGTTCTCTTGATGGGTTTATTGCTGGAGTCAATGACGACATAAGTAAATTCGTTCCCAGAGGGAAGGGAGTGGAAAAGTATTTATCCGATTTACAAAACTTCCAAACAGTAATAATGGGACGTAGGACTTATGAATTTGGATATCAATTTGGACTCGTACCAGGACAGCCGGCTTATCCACATATGGAGCATCATATTTTTTCTGAGACACTTAAAATCGACAAACTTGCCAATAATGTCCGAATTGAAAAGAATTCGATTGAACGAATAAAAGAAATCACGAAAGAATCTAAAACAGACATATATCTGTGTGGTGGGGGACAATTTGCGGGTTGGCTTTTAGACAATGGATTAATCGACATATTGAAGCTAAAATTGAATCCAATAATACTCGGCGGCGGAATTCCTCTTTTCGGCAATTCTAAATCTTCATTGGTCGGACATCTAATTGAAAAAGAATCATTTGATGATGGACTTGAAATCCTAACCTATGACCTAAAAAAAAGCACTAGCCACAACAAAGTATAAAATTAATGCTTGGGGTATTGCTTATTCGCAGCTCCGTGCGTACTTTGTTACGGCAGATTTTCGAAATGGGAAATCCACGCTCACAAAGCCGCACTAATCTTATACGAACCGTT
>JAPFBR010000019.1:0-693 GCA_035798135.1 Flavobacteriaceae bacterium KMM 6897
GCATCCGTCGGCGGGGTACGGCACCCGATCATCAACGCAATAGAGGTATTGGGCAGCGGCAGCACAACCGGTCCACCAGTAGCGGACGCCGGTGCCGACCAGACAATAACCTTGCCGACAAATAGCGCGACCTTTAACGGTACGGGCACCGATCCCGATGGAGGGGCGATCAGCTCGTATCAATGGACGCAACAACCCGGCGGACCGAATACCGCGACCATGAGCGGGGAGGATACAGCGGACCTTGCGGTCAGTGGATTGGTTGAAGGGAATTATGTATTTAGGCTTACGGTCACCGATGATCAGAACGAAACGGGAACGGACGACGTTGCCCTTGTAGTTCAGTCAGCTGGCGGTTCGGCGCCAATAGTAAACGCCGGAACGGACCAAACGATAACCCTGCCGACAAATAGCACGATTTTTAACGGAACAGGGAGCGATCCCGATGGAGGGACGATCATCACGTACCAATGGACACAACAACCCGGCGGCCCTAATACCGCAACCTTGAGCGGCAGTGCCACGGCCGATCTTACCGCCAGCAATCTGGTGGAAGGGAATTACGTATTTAGGTTGACGGTCACCGATGACGAGAACGATACGGCCTTTGACGAAATAGGGGTAACGGTTCTTCCGGAACCTACCGGCGGCTTTGCCCTTAGGATCAATGCCGGTGGCCCACAGACGACCTAT
>JAPFBR010000020.1:0-453 GCA_035798135.1 Flavobacteriaceae bacterium KMM 6897
CTTGAAGGCCGAACCACACAAAACCGGCACGAAGGTCATCGACAGCGTACCCTTGCGGATCAGCTTGCGCAGAGTATCTTCGTCAGGCTCGTTGCCTTCCAGATACTGCTCCATCGCGTCGTCGTCCATTTCGACGGCAACTTCGACCAGGTTGGCACGCCATTCGTCCGCCAGATCCTTCAGGCTGTCGCGAATCGGCCCACGAGTCCAGTTCGCGCCCAGATCTTCACCGGCCCAAACCCACTCTTCCATGGTGACCAGATCAACCATGCCTTCCAGCTCGGTTTCAGACCCGATCGGAATCTGGATCGGAGCAGGGATCGCACCGGTGCGGTCCTTGATCATCTTCACGCAGTTGAAGAAGTCAGCGCCAGTCTTGTCCATCTTGTTGACGAACACGATCCGCGGGACCTTGTAACGGTCGGCCTGACGCCAGACTGTTTCGGTTTGCGG
>JAPFBR010000021.1:0-437 GCA_035798135.1 Flavobacteriaceae bacterium KMM 6897
AGCGCGATAGTGGTCAAGGTCTCCAAATTGGTGATGTCAATAATAGTATCAACACCATCCTCATCCGAATAGGTAAAAGTTCCGTTGGCATTGGCCACAATAGTGGTCAGCGTCTCCAGGTTGTCCACCAAGGCGGTAAGGTTCAGCTGGGTTACAACCCCGTCCTCATCCGTATAATCTATGTTCGTATTGTCAGCGTTCAGCGCGATTGCAGTCAACGTCTCCAAGTTGGTGATGTCAATAATAGTATCAACACCGTCCTCATCCGAATAGGTAAAAGTTCCGTTGGCATTGGCCACAATGGTAGTTACTGTTTCCAGGTTGTCCACCAAGGCGGTAAGGTTCAGCTGTGTTACCACACCATCCTCGTCCGTATAATCTATGTTCGTATTGTCAGCGTTCAGAGCGATTGACGTCAACGTCTCCAAGTTGGTGAT
>JAPFBR010000022.1:0-377 GCA_035798135.1 Flavobacteriaceae bacterium KMM 6897
TCAAGCATCAGGGCATTATCCATCACATTGGTGGTCATCGGCCCTACATGGTCGATCGTGTTCTCAATGGGCATGATACCGGAATAGGGCACCAACCCATGCGTCGGCTTCATCCCGTAGCAGCCACAAAAAGACGCAGGCATCCGAATCGAGCCGCCCTGATCGCCGCCGATGGCCATATCGATTTCGCCCGCCCCCACCAGCGCGCCGGACCCCGACGACGACCCACCCGCCGAGTAGCCATGTTTGTGTGGGTTGTGCACTGGCCCTGTCGCATTGGTGTGCGAGCCGCCCGACAGGCAGAAATATTCGCAATGCGCTTTGCCCGCGATCACGGCACCGGCATCGAGCAGGCGGGTGACAATGGTCGCGTCCAG
>JAPFBR010000023.1:0-375 GCA_035798135.1 Flavobacteriaceae bacterium KMM 6897
TGAATTTCGTCAGGGCCCTTTATCGATCTGGATTTTTCGGTGACCTCCTCACCGTCCTTTATCTCAAATCCCTGGGCCTGGAGGGCGGTGAGCCCGTGCAGCATGATCTTATCCACCGCGAGCTTCTTCTGATTTGGCGCGTGTTCGTGCAGCAGGATCCGCACCTCATTGGCAAAGATGTCCGCTGCTACGTCGATTTTGTCACCGCGATCAAAATAGAAAAGATCAGCGCCAAAGCGCTGTTCAGCAACCAAGGGGTTAAATGTACTGAGGAAGGGTGCATTTTTATAGTCCCACATGACCATGTACCCGTCCGCACAAAGCAAGACCGCCCGGAACGGATTATGGGTGTTCCAAAGCTGCATGTTGGTAGAG
>JAPFBR010000024.1:0-370 GCA_035798135.1 Flavobacteriaceae bacterium KMM 6897
GGTGGACCGGTTGTGCTGCCGCTGCCCAATACCTCTATTGCGTTGATGATCGGGTGCCGTACCCCGCCGACGGATGCAAGTGAGGAAAAATCGATATCAAGGACCCCGCCCGTCACGGTAACCGTATGCGACCGGACCAGCATCGTCTGCGCCCCGCCCGCCACGGCAAATACATCCAGGTTGTCCTCTACCAGTTGGCCTTCCATGCTCACATCGAACACACGACTGCCAACCCCACCGGCGCCACCGCCAGTGGCTCCGAACCAGGTCTCTGCAAAATGCAGGATCACCGTATACTCCCCGTTGGGGACCGGGATGTCATATCCCATTACACCAGATGAACTGTAGCGTATGGTGCGGTATGGCTGGG
>JAPFBR010000025.1:0-366 GCA_035798135.1 Flavobacteriaceae bacterium KMM 6897
AACGTTTAGGCTATGATACCGTTGTTGAGATTTGATGTTAATCAAATCGAGCTTGGATTCGAGCCGGATTAAATGTACCAAAACTTTTGAATTGTAGTAAATATGCTAAACAATGAATTACAGCCCTTGTTAGCGCATGTGGTGTCGCCCAGACCATAGTGAAGGCGTTGTGATCACCTTTACTCTCTTTAACCTTTTATAAATTGCCTTTTTAAGGTCAGGCTAGGGGGTGAGTGCGTTCTGCTTGCGTACAGATTGGCAAGGCAATTTAAAAAGGATCGGCTTTGCCCTAACCCTAGTCTAATTTTTCATTTAACGTACCCCTCCGAATAGATTGGTTTATTTATGCACCATTTGCGCTAACGT
>JAPFBR010000026.1:0-366 GCA_035798135.1 Flavobacteriaceae bacterium KMM 6897
GGAAGAAAAGTTGATCCGCGTGCGCCGGGTCGACCAACCCGAGCCGTACATCTACATCGACTGGGGCGAAGCCTTCCGCCGCCAGCATGACGCCGCCCTGCCCGACTGCGCACGCCCGGCGCTGAGCTTCAACCTCGGGCCGTTGGCCCTGCAGTTCATTCTCGACCAGGGTGGCAGCGGTTATTTCCGTACCCGTGTGGTACAGGCCTACCTGGAGACCGGCGTGTTCGAGCGCGTGCCACAGGCGCCGGAATTCACTTACCCGACCTACTTGGTCTACCCGCGCAAGCGCGACAGCGAGGCCTTGCAGCAGGCCTTCGCGGTGCTGCGCCAACTGGTGGCAGCCGGCGCCAGCGATTGGTCACA
>JAPFBR010000027.1:0-363 GCA_035798135.1 Flavobacteriaceae bacterium KMM 6897
TCAACTTTCACTATTTCGCGATCCGCAAGATGCATTTCCTGATGCGAGCGCGTGCAGTTTGCGTCTTTCCGGGCGGATTCGGCACGCTGGACGAGATGTTCGAGGCGCTGACCCTGATTCAGACCGACCGGATGAAGCGCATGCCCTTCCTGCTATTCGGCGAAGCGTTCTGGCGCTCGATCGTAAACTGGGAGGCCCTGGCAGAGGCCGGTACGATTAGCCCAGAGGATCTGGACCTGTTCCAGTTCGTCGAAACTGCTGCGGAAGCTGCTGAAATCATCGACAGGTGGGACGCCCAATCAGAGTGTTAAGCACGAGGGCTGGCCCAAGTCAGGCCGACAGAGTGACCGGCAGCGTGCAGAT
>JAPFBR010000028.1:0-360 GCA_035798135.1 Flavobacteriaceae bacterium KMM 6897
CTCCCCACCGGAATCTCCCGGTGTGAATGATGGACGGTCCGATCCAAATGGCGCACCAATGCTGCCAGAACTGCCCAAACGTCCCCAACCAAGGCCCACTGTCGCTTTGATCGTGCCCGGAATGCGTTCTCCGGAAAAATTCTTGGTCGCTGCGATGAACTCGCCCGCATAAATGCCAGTGCCCGCAAAATCTTGAAGCCCGACCGTCACGGAAGGCAAATAGCGGCTTTCACGATTAAGAAGGAACCTCACATCAAAGCTGCGGTCCCGATAGGTATCAAAACTGCTGAAATCCGCATCCTTAATGCCGGAGTAACGAAAGCTGGCCTGAATGCGCGGAAGCGCCTGAAAGGTTAGCGT
>JAPFBR010000029.1:0-347 GCA_035798135.1 Flavobacteriaceae bacterium KMM 6897
TTTTGAGGCACCGCCCGTTCAATTCTTTCGGTCAAAACCGTGGCGGAAACACCGGTTTCTCGCAGTGCTGCGCGAAGGAACGTCGCCTTGCGCGCGTCGCTCTCGATCAACGTAATGTCTCTTGATGGGGACATCTCGGCCGACAAAATTGCGATTACAACGCCAGGAAATCCTCCGCCACTTCCAATATCGACCCAATGATCAAACGGTTCCTTAACTGCTTGATATGTCTGGATTGAATCAAGGATATGACGCTCGCGCAGATCAGCCAAACTGTTACGGGACACCAGGTTGATAGCCGGGTTCCATTTACGAACAAGCGCTTCGAATAAATTCAAACGCTCGGA
>JAPFBR010000030.1:0-343 GCA_035798135.1 Flavobacteriaceae bacterium KMM 6897
TCAAGCGCGGCCAAACGTTCGGAAACGGTGGTCGCTGACAGGCCCGCTTCGCGTCCCGCAGCGACAAGGCTGCCCTTTTCGGTGATGGTCAAAAACAGGCGTATATTGTCGATCACCATTAAACGGATTTTCCGGATTATCATTTCGAATGATGTCTATTTATCCGCATATGCCCGCGATGTATATGTTTCTCAACAGAACAGACATTCAAAGGAACATACCAATGTCCAAGCTTACAATCGTCGCGAACATCCACGCCAAAGCAGACAAAATCGAACTTGTTAAAGCCGAGCTTCTGAAGCTGGTTCCGATCACCCGCGGTGAGGAAGGCTGCATCAACTAC
>JAPFBR010000031.1:0-333 GCA_035798135.1 Flavobacteriaceae bacterium KMM 6897
CGGCGACCATGGAAAGGTTTCGCTTGAGTGGAAGGTGGAGACAGGGGATGGCAGACAGGATTTCGTGATCATGTGGTCAGATCAAAAAGCGCAGCGTTGTGTCGAAGCGCACAGCACGGGCTTCGGCACCAAGCTGATTCATCAACTGATCCAATCGAAATGGGCTGGATGTGTGACGACCGAATTGGAGCGAAATTATTGTTGCTGTATTTCGCTGCCTTTTCCAGACCGGTTGGCTGACAGTTCTATTATTTGAGATAACGCATACGCAAGGTCGCGCCCAAGAATGATAAATCCGCCCCGGAAGAGTTGAGACGCGCGCGCTACGGCTTG
>JAPFBR010000032.1:0-331 GCA_035798135.1 Flavobacteriaceae bacterium KMM 6897
TACCCAGGGTAAATAAAACCAGGCGGTATAAAAAGCGATTTCGCTATTGCTTAAGCCAAAGCTTTTATACATAAATGTGGAAAGTACAACAATCGCGAAATAAGGCAGTCCTTCGGTAAAATATAGCGTTGGAATCCAGTACCAAGGCCTGAGAGTAGATTCAGTTGGTTTCAACGGTGTCGGCATTAATGAGTCCCCGGTTTATCTTTTAATTATTCTTATGCGTAGCTTTTTATTCGTGTCTATTGTTCTATCCAGAGTATCATTAGTACTTGTTGTTAAACAAATACAAAAAAAGCCTCCAAAGTAGGGGGGTGCCTTTAGAAATCAC
>JAPFBR010000033.1:0-325 GCA_035798135.1 Flavobacteriaceae bacterium KMM 6897
CGATCGCCCTTACCGTGAAGGCATAGGCAGTGTTCGGCGTCAGTCCCGTTACATTAAAAGTTGTCGTCGCCCCGCCAGTCGTGCCGATCAGAGAACCACCCTGAAAAATCCTATAGCCCGTTACCGCAATGTTGTCCGTAGAGGCAGTCCAGTTCAAAATCGTCGTAGTAGAGGTCGTGCCGCTCGCGGCCAATCCCGTTGGTGCGCTCGGGGGCGTTACGTCACCAGTGGTGGTCACGTTAGCAGTATTGCTGTTCGCCGACTCGTTGGGAACCGCATCGATCGCCCTTACCGTGAAGGCATAGGCAGTGTTCGGCGTCAGTCC
>JAPFBR010000034.1:0-320 GCA_035798135.1 Flavobacteriaceae bacterium KMM 6897
TCTCAGTGGCTTCGACCCCGTAGCCACCCAAAAATCGTACCTCACATTGTCTTGGACTTGATCAAGGCAGAGCATTTTTTCGCTAGCGTCACAATCATCAATGAAATGCCTCCCCAATCCAATTTCGGCCAAAGAGCGATCCATGATGCCCATGCTTTCTCTATTGAACCCTTCGATGTCGTCGGGCTCCAAAACATCATAGGCTGGAATGCTTCGCTCGAATTGTGGTGCATGGACAACCGGCCCATGTAACCTTGAACGCTGCCGCGATGACACTCCCTCAAGTTGTGGGGTTTTGGATTTTGTAGCCAATTTTTCTG
>JAPFBR010000035.1:0-315 GCA_035798135.1 Flavobacteriaceae bacterium KMM 6897
GTCGCGCACGCCATACTTGGCGGTGCCGATCTGAAAGACGATGTCGCACCCGCCGGACAGATGATAGGGCGACAAACCGCCCTCGCCGGTGTTCAGCCAGACCCCGGCCTTGGCCGCACCTCGACTTAACGCCTCGACCGCGGGTCGCGAAATCGCGCCATAGCTCATCCCGGAAATATTGAAGATCGACTTGGCCGTATAGGGAATGGCGGCGTTTGGACCGATCTGCATCGGATCTGTCGAGGCGAACTGATCATTCAGCGGCGGAAACGCGGCTGGTACAAAAATCGCCGTGCCTGGAATCGACAGATTGCG
>JAPFBR010000036.1:0-313 GCA_035798135.1 Flavobacteriaceae bacterium KMM 6897
AGGAGTGGACGCGCAACCCCTTGGGGCGATTGCAAACCAACTGCGCGAAGAAGGGTACCGTGTCGTTTGCTTCTTTGATGCCAATATCTACTACACGCTGCACGAACATGGTGCGTTTCCGGCCGAAGAGCGACACTCGCCCGCCCTACTGGAGGACATATTCGGCCTCCACCGTAACGAGATTTATGTTGTGCCAAGCGGAGTTCAGGCCGACAAATACATTCTGGAAAGTTTGAAACACCTGCCAGCTTCATTCGCGGTAACCAATGATCAGTTCCGCGACTACGCCAAGGATTATGCGAAAGTGATGAAG
>JAPFBR010000037.1:0-310 GCA_035798135.1 Flavobacteriaceae bacterium KMM 6897
TTCCGACGCAAGATTGGGCCGATGGTCCAGAAACGGGTGACGTTGGTATCGCTGGCAGCATCGGGATCAAATCAGATGCAAACGGCATCGTTTGGATCCTCGATATGGGTGGCGCAGCCAGTGCGCCGAAACTGGTCGGCTGGGACACACA
The DNA here is from genome assembly GCA_035798135.1 of Flavobacteriaceae bacterium KMM 6897. GTDB lineage: Bacteria > Bacteroidota > Bacteroidia > Flavobacteriales > Flavobacteriaceae > Sediminicola. The sequence goes on from JAPFBR010000037.1 coordinate 152, forward strand.
GGCTGACGCGCTGCACAAGATTATCGACATCCCGTCGGACGTTGTGACGCCGATCTCCTTCCTTCAGGATTTCGCCCTCGATGAAGAGCGCGGCCAAATCTACATCGCCGACATGACCTTCACTGCACCAGCGTCCGACCTTAAGCCTGCGTTCATTGT
>JAPFBR010000038.1:0-272 GCA_035798135.1 Flavobacteriaceae bacterium KMM 6897
GGACGACGTTGCCCTTGTAGTTCAGTCAGCTGGCGGTTCGGCGCCAATAGTAAACGCCGGAACGGACCAAACGATAATCCTGCCGACAAATAGCACGATTTTTAACGGAACTGGGAGCGACCCCGATGGAGGGACGGTAACCTTTTTGTGGACACAACAACCCGGCGGCCCTAATACCGCGACCTTGAGCGGGACTGCCACGGCCGATCTTACCGCCAGCAATCTGGTGGAAGGGAATTACGTATTTAGGTTGACGGTCACCGATGACGAGA
>JAPFBR010000039.1:0-249 GCA_035798135.1 Flavobacteriaceae bacterium KMM 6897
GTAGGCACGTCGATGGTCAAGTTGGGGTATGTTCCACCAACGGTGATGTTCCCACTGCCCCCATCTGCTATAGCTACTACTTGGTCAGGTGCCGCGTTCACGACTTGGAAGTCCTGTCCCGTCTGGGTCACGTTTATTCCTGTACCCTGTGATACGGTCTGGTTCTCGTTTGCTGGATCATTGTCGTTGTCGGCAACTGAAATTGCGCCACCACCATTAGATAGTGTGACATCGGTACCTGTTTGTGAC
>JAPFBR010000040.1:0-227 GCA_035798135.1 Flavobacteriaceae bacterium KMM 6897
TAGGGGTAACGGTTCTTCCGGAACCTACCGGCGGCTTTGCCCTTAGGATCAATGCCGGTGGCCCACAGACGACCTATGGCGGGAACGTATTTGAGGTGGACCAGTACTTTGATGTCGGGACCTCTTTGGACCGGTCCCAGACAGGACTGCCCCAGCCATACCGCACCATACGCTACAGTTCATCTGGTGTAATGGGATATGACATCCCGGTCCCCAACGGGGAGTAT
>JAPFBR010000041.1:0-222 GCA_035798135.1 Flavobacteriaceae bacterium KMM 6897
ACAATAACCTTGCCGACAAATAGCGCGACCTTTAACGGTACGGGCACCGATCCCGATGGAGGGGCGATCAGCTCGTACCAATGGACGCAACAACCCGGCGGACCGAATACCGCGACCATGAGCGGGGAGGATACAGCGGACCTTACGGTCAGTGGATTGGTTGAAGGGAATTATGTATTTAGGCTTACGGTCACCGATGATCAGAACGAAACGGGAACGGAC
>JAPFBR010000042.1:0-219 GCA_035798135.1 Flavobacteriaceae bacterium KMM 6897
TGTAGTCCGTAGGGGAATCGAACCCCTGTTACCAGGATGAAAACCTGGCGTCCTAACCCCTAGACGAACGGACCATTCTCTTTGGTGTAATGAATTGTTTTTTTAATTAAAACAACTCCCAAAAAATAGTTCAAATTAAACTTGTAGTCCGTAGGGGAATCGAACCCCTGTTACCAGGATGAAAACCTGGCGTCCTAACCCCTAGACGAACGGACCATT
>JAPFBR010000043.1:0-202 GCA_035798135.1 Flavobacteriaceae bacterium KMM 6897
AGAGTCTCATAGCTCAGCTGGTTAGAGCGCTACACTGATAATGTAGAGGTCGGCAGTTCGAGTCTGCCTGAGACTACTGCCCAGGGCAGATCGATGGGCAAGAAATTGGTTGTTGGTCGTTTTGGAAAAAAGTTCATTGATTGACAGATTGAAGGAAATTCTAGGAGCAGAGAATTCTACTCATGACCGATTCAGGGTTCAA